>NZ_WQGO01000003.1 GCF_013034685.1 Ruegeria lacuscaerulensis
TATAGACAACGCAGAACACCAAGACGCAAAAACGAACGACTTTTTCAACGACATCAGCCCTTAGTGACCAATGCTGCGCCTCGCTCATTTTGAAGCGATGTGAGGAAAGCCGTCATTGGTCCAGTTCGGGATAGTAATTTGGCAGTATTGCCGCGTGAATACCGCATGTTTCGGGTCGATGAACTTATTCAGCACGGATAGTTTCACACCAAACAACCACAGGAATTCCCAATGCACGGACGCGACGCACTCTTCCCGGATTTTGACCAAATAACAGACGCGGAAAACGCGTTGACCGAGCGCTTGAGCCAGGCACGCCGCGACTATGCCAATCGCAAGGCGACCTCGGCTGAGTTAACGCCTGACTGGTTGGGAGAGTTGAAATCCAAACAGTTTGATCAGGCAGAAGAACTCGAACCCCTGATGGATTGGGTGATTAATGCACTAGATGTCGGCAGCGTTCAGATGACTCATCCGGGATATCTTGGTCTGTTCAATCCCGCGCCAACCTTTGCCTCGGAATGTGCCGACCGGATCGCGTCAGCCTTTAATCCGCAAATCTGTGTGTATTCTCATGCGCCAGCCGCTGTCGAAATTGAACAACATGTCATCAATGAACTGGCCCGGCGCGCCGGGCTTCCCAAGGGGGCCGGGGGGCATTTCACCAGTGGTGGGGCCGAGGCCAATTCGACGGCTGTTTTATGTGCCTTGCAGGGCAAATGCCCGGAGTACAGCGACAAGGGCATCTATGCGTTCGGTGGTCAGCCGACGATTTACGTCTCGAAGGAAAGCCACCTTGCATGGTTGAAGATGGCGCATTCAGCGGGCATTGGACGCAACGCCGTTCGATTGATCGCCACCGACGGTCAAGGGCAGATGGACGCGGGTTGTCTGGCGGCCGCCATTGATGAGGATCTGAAAAGCGGATGCGTCCCGGTCCTGATCGTGGCCACGGCTGGCACTACGAATGCCGGGATGATCGACCCACTCAAGGATTGCAGCACTCTGGCGCAAGAGCATGACATGTGGTTTCACGTCGATGCGGCCTGGGGTGGCGCGATGATTGCCAGTACGGCAGGACGGTCGGTGTTGAATGGCATTGAACAGGCGGATTCAATCACGATTGACGCCCATAAATGGTTCGCCACCACGATGGGGGCTGGCATGTTCCTGACCTCACGCCCCGACATACCCGCCCAAGTTTTCCGGATTTCGGCCAGCTACATGCCGGAAAGCGAGGCGGCCAAGGATTTCTATGTGAATTCCAACCAGTGGTCACGCCGCTTCGTGGGGTTGCGCCTGTTCCTCGCCCTTGGTGCTGCCGGATGGGACGGCTACGGAGACCATGTTGAACGCTCAATTCGCCTGACCAACCGGTTCACGGAAAACCTTAGAAAGGCAGGTTGGACGGAGGCAAACCGGTCTCTCATGGGGGTGAGTTGCATGGTTCCGCCGGAAGGGAACGACGCTGTACAACGTTATGTCGATGCAGTTCATGAAGATGGCCGGTTCTGGATTTCCAAGGCGGTGTTCGAGGGAAAACCGGTTTTGCGGGCCTGCGTTACCAATGGACGCACGGATGAAGCGACCATTGATCAGTTGACGGAATTTCTGACGACGGTTTGAGGCAAGGAAACATGCATCCGCCGCAAGAAGGGCGGGTGCTTTCCAGTTGGTCAACCGGCGCGCAGATGCGTGGTTGTCATGTCGATCAACAGACGCCCTGTTTCTCCGCGAACCTCGGTGCGAATGACAATGAGCTTGCCACCGCGTTTGACCGTTGTGGAGGTTGCAATCAGATCGCCTGCCCTTTCATTGCCCGACAGCACGGTATGAAGATCAACGGCGAGCGGAAAGCCTGACCCGTCTTCACCAATACTGTCCAGATCGCCGATGGCACACAAGGTTGCTGCGATATCGGCAAACCAGATCAAAGCGCCCGCGTGCATCGTTCCAAACGGGTTCTTTGCAGCTTCAGTTACCGGCATTCTGGCAACCACGCGTTCAGGCTCGCGGCTTTCAATGGTGAAGCCGATTTCGCCCTTCCATTCATTCTCAGCCAGGCTTTGTCTGATATTCAATTCCATACCCTCAACTTTCAGTGGCGATTGCAGGCTTGCATCTGAGATACCTGAAATCGACCCAGAACTTGCGCATTTGGTCTTACCGAAGCGGTTATGAGAGCGCTGCAACCGGACATTCGAGCAACTGCGGTGAAGGTCCGGAAGGTCCGCTAAGCCGGAATTGCAAAGTCCTGGATTGAATGTCCGGTTTGGGCTGTAAGCGGCCTATCGCACAATTTCAAAAACCGGCGACACTTACCCTTGTTAAACCTGCTTTGGGCCGAATTCTCCCCACTCATCCGCGCTCATGTTTTTTCGCGTTAGCCCATCCTCTGAGGCGAATTGAGCTGCTTTGAGTAGGAGAAAGGCCACCGTGATGGCGTCTACCTCGCAGCGTTTCTCGAATTCCTCGGCAGTCTCATTGGGACCTTCTTCCGACATTCCCATTCCCCTCTGTATCTGACGCTTTCGGGCAATTGGCTAACTTTGCATAATACTTCATCGCCCTCAGAAAGCCAGTTCTCGGGCGTGCGAGCGCTTCTTTAGGAGAGGCTGTAATTCTGCAAACAAGCTCGTCTTCCAGCGCGAGTAGTTTGCGATGGTGCAGAAGGACGGGAGACCGGCTCCGGTACTCTTCATTGCTCGTTTTGCTGGGTGTCATCTGGCGACACATCCTGTTCATTGTCAGACGTTGCTTCAATCTCCCGTACAGCCAACTCGGCGATTTTTCGAACCAGATACCAAACGCTGCTGCGGCGTGTGTGACTCTTAATCCACCCGGTGACATCCTGAGCCGGGATGTCGAGATGTGGGGCTTCATCTTCGAATACTCGGACCTTGTAGTCAGAAATATCCGCAAGCCCGGACATGTTTCCTGCACGGGCTTCCGCGATTGGGGCGCGGTTTACATAGACAACAACTCTTAGCATTTTCGTTCTTCCTATTTTGGTGTGTCTGCACACTTGGCTCTCATGGGCCCGCCTTAGTTCCACGAGTGGTTTTTGGTTTTTTGATGCAGAAGGCCCCGTACCAGCCGCCTCAGAACTCGCACTGATCTGTGCTGCTCATAGGTGCCTACCAAAGCTTCGATGTCGCTGGGATCCAGCCGAAAGAACTCAGGTCTCAACCCAAACTCAGCAGCAAATTCGCTCAACAAGCTCTGAATGATCGCAGGCAGTTGCTCCGGCGTTGGCGGCGGGATCTCATAAATTGTGCAGCGGCTAAGAAGAGGCGCAGGAACGCCACTCAGATCATTTGCCGTCAGAATCCAGCTCACATGTGAGGCATCCACATCAGCAGCTAAGTACTTCTCTCGATATCGTCTGGCCTCAGAGGGCTCGAGCAACGCAAGAAGTTCGCCGGTGATATCTCCGTTGCGGCTCGCGTGCGTCTTGTCGATTTCGTCGAGGATGATCATTGGGTTAAGGACGCGTGCCGTTGCCACGGCCTCCGTCACGATCCCTGCATGCGCGCTACTCCAACCTACCGAAAGACCAAACAAATGGTTCTCCGATTTGCCGCCGACGTTTGCGCTTTGCACATATAGGCCGAGAACTTTACAGGCTGCCTTTGCAAAAGCCGTTTTGCCAACCCCGGGCTCGCCAACCAATAGGGTGGGTTGGATATGAAGGATGTCAGATCCGATGCTCCATCGGCATTCGATATCATGTGCCATCCCCTCGATGACGAAGTTGCAATGAGGGAACCTCTGGGAAACTGCACGAAGCTCGTTCAGCGCATCAAGTGAGGCCAGTCGGGCGAATTGATTGCTCCAGGTTGTGAGTTGCTTGATATGTTCCGGCATCTCTTTTCTGAGTGTGCGCGGCAGGTACTCAAAGTCCACCTTGTCCAGAAGATATCGGGCAGCAGTGGCTTTCTCACTCTCTGCGCGAGAGGCTTCCATATTCATGTCGGCAGCATGACGTTCGGAGATGAGGCCCATGACCTCTTTCCAGCGCTTCAGACTCGTCATCTGTTCCACCATGTCCTGGGCGAAGACGGTGAGAGCAGGATCGATTTCCCTCAAACGGTTAATTTCAGTCTGCCGCCAGTTGTCAGGCTCATCGCTAAATCTTGCGGTTTCTTCTGATCGTTTATTGATCACCTTGAGGAGGTCTCCAGAACTGGCTCTTTCCAAAATCCTTTGCTTCACGATTTCCCAGGACGCACGGGAGTTGAGTGCATTCAAAACAAGGCGGAGGATTTCTGCCTCGTCATGGCTGAATCCAGCCAGCGCAAAGATTTCATCTTCTTCCCAGGTTGTTGCACTCATCGGATTACCAACCTTTCGCCACACAGGCGGGGCATCGGTGACCAGATGCGTCCCAGGCAATTTGGCCGATATAGCCACAGCTACGACATTGAAGCGCATCGTTCTTGGCACGTGTATTCAAACGCACCGTGGGAAAGGTCTCCATCCGCTCAGTGGCCGCCTCATGCGCGTGCCAACAGCACAGGTTGACATGCCAGGCAGCGATGACCTGAGCTGTGGAGGCGTTACCGCACCGCTCACAGGACATCTCAGCTTCCTGCATAGCTTGCTGCAACCGCAGTTGAATGAACGTGTCTTCCTGCGCACGATCTAGGTAGATCCGAAGCGAGCCGAATTTCTGCTTGATATGGTCGACCGAAGGATAGCTCTCCTCACGCCGGTCGCAGTGCTTCTTGATCGCTTCAAAGCACTCGGTGACAATCCGAACCCAGCCCAGATTGTCTTTCCCGAGGTGCTTCTCAACGGAGCCGCGGATGTCATCGTAGTCGAAGGTGTTAGTCATCTGCCGGATCCCCAGTATCTGGTTCACCTAGGTCCTCCTCAACATCAGGCTCCTTCAATCGCGCGAAGAGGCGCCGGATGCCCTCTTCCTTTTCTGCTGCCACGGTCGATTTGAGAGCGAAGAAGTCTTCGTCCGATAGGTCGAACAGAAACTCCGCAATTCGTTTGTGGATGGCACTGTCTGTGTTGAAGTCCTGAAAAGGAAAAACCATACGCAGCATGTCTCGTGGACAAAAACAGCGCCGGTTTTCGGCTCCCAAGTCTGAGTATACGCGCCCTGTGTTCCCGTCGAACAGTAGCAACGCCCTCAACTCGCCAGTCGTAATTCGTGCTTTGATTTCCGACACAAGATCGTCACTTGTGAAAGCCTTGAGCGGGCGTTTGTTTTCTTCTTTTGTATTGGGTTCTTTTGACATGGAATGCCTCCAAAGGGTGGTAGGAGGCGCCGGAATCGAACCGGCTCGTGCACTCTGATCTGGAGCTATTACAGGGGTATAAGCCCCGCCCGCATGCCAATGCTGCCTCCCACGTGTTTCGCGTGGGGTATCGACTCAGGTCGATATTCGTTGGCAGTGGATGCGTGTGTTGGACATGGGGCGAAGCTGAACCAGCGCGAGGCATCGTGTCAACATGAAGAATGCGAAACGTCGTGATTTACCGCGTAGTTCCGGGATCTTTCTATCATAGGTTGTGTAAGTTGCCGCCTCCCGACTGTATCAGGCACACTCATTTCCCCAATCAAGGCGAGAATCGGGGGATGATTCTGATTTCACAAAAAGCGCCCGGAAGTCCGGTTTCTTAGTCGGCGCGAACAGGTTTGCAGTTTCCGTGTCTTTTCCGAAGGCGCATATTATCAGCTCTTATGTCACTCCACACAAGGCGATCAGTGTCGTGGTCTAAGTGGAAACTGCCTGGATCTCACCAGCCTTTTTTCACGCAACTGGGGCACCTCCGCCTGTCATCGGAACGGTCGATATGTCCAACGTAGCCACAGACTGTACAGACGAGGTGCCCGGGCGCGTCCGTTCGGCGGAAATAGCGGCGTTTGTGCTCATTGAACCGCCTGGCCGCTTCCGCATGCGCGCACCAACAGCATAACGTTATGATCCAGCTTCCTAAATTCTGCGGGCGTGCCGCGTTCCCGCATCGCTCGCAACTTTGGTTTGCCCTAAAAATAGTAGCTGCGACCCAGCCGCGGATACGTTCATCCTCGGATGCCTTGCTGAAGTAGATCCGGAGTTCGCCAAACTTTTCCTTTATCTGGAGGACCTTTGGATACTCGATTCCAATCTCGTCACAGCGTGCTTTGACCTGCTCAAAAAGTTCAGTCACGATCCCTGACCAACCGTTTGCTGTAACTCCCAACTCATGCTCAACGCTTGCCTGGATATTGTCGTAGTCGATCAAATTGATGGTGGCTTCGGTTTCGGACATGCCGCGCCCTCCTGGAATTCCGCCGGTAGGAGGGTTAGCTCCGATTGGGTTCCGGCAGCACTTCGGTAGACAAAATGATCTTTGCTTGGGGCATCAACTGCAAGTTGTAGTATCTATTACTACAGGAAAGCCGCGCTTCTTTGTGCTGGATTTGCAAATGCTTCTCGTCACCCATGACCACAGGAACTATCTGCCCGGCGGTGAGTTTTTCCTAAAGCGCGTGCTTCTCCTGCCTTTGCTGTTCCAACCGTTCTATCTCGGCTTTCAACAGCGCGATCCGCTGCGATGTCTGATGTTCCGCAATCAGATCGAGAAACATCTTGGTCTTGCCGCCATGTTTCATGCCGTAGCGCTCGTAGACCATTGAATTAAACTCATCCAGTTTGGCTTTTGGGATCCGAAACTGGATGTGCTCAAACCGTTCAGTCTCTGTTTTTGTCATCGAATCCACCTTTTTGTGTGAGGATAGCAGACCAAAGCTAGTGGTGTTGCCAAAGCTTCAGCTAGGACGTCGGCACTCGGAAGGCTCTAGGGCGTGTTTTCCATCTCGAGCTTCGCTAACTCACACCACGCGAAATGAACCCGCCCTTCAACTAGCAGTATTGAAGTGCGGCTCCGGTTTTTCAGCGACGATTCCGGATGGATTTCACCCATGTTGCGAAGTATCCCACCAATGAGGTTGCATGAACTGTGGGACGGCCACGGTCTCGCCACTCAGTCTCTGTAAAGATCCTTCTGTCAACTCAAGCGCCATCCAAGCCTCTGGTGTCGACATCAGGTCCGGGTATCGCGTCTGCTTGTCCGTTGGGACAAACCCATATCGAGGGTAAAACGTAGGGACGCCCAACACGAACACCGCATCCGTGCCGACGGAACTGAGATGTTCAAAACTGGCCTCTAAGATCTCTTTCCCAGCGCCGTGGTCCTGATACGCTGGAAGCACCCCGCAAGGTGCCGGCAGGTAACTGTTCGCGTCAGCGTGATCTGACATTCTAGAGAGCATTATGCTGTGAAAATCAGTGCCGCTGTAGAGCGCTGAAAACGACCATATGATCCAATTGGCAAAGGTTTCTGTGGTGTGACTCCGTTTAAATATGGACACACTTTTAAGGCGTATTTCTCCTCAACCAGGGGCTCTTCCGACCTCCTGCGTTTAAGTCACTAAAAGCCCCCCCCCACTTCGGTTTGGTTATCATCTGGAGAAATTTAATCAACATAAAGAAACGCAGCTGCCGACAACAGATTCTGCCATTTTCTGTTGTTGCGATCTTGGTTGAATCCTCCCGCAGTAGCGCTTTGACATTGACTAGCTTCCATTGCCACCACCGACTTTGGTCGTGAGTATTGCCCGGAGAGCCTCGCTCCGACCAATCCCAATTTACCGAAGCATCGCTGCCTGCGGAGTTTTGGAAGTATGACAGATCCGTCATCTCAATATTCTCACTCACCCAATAGTGCCGCTCCGGGATTGGATCGACTTCAAACTGGATGAAATCGTACGAGATGTTTGGGAAAATCTCAATAAGATGCTGTTTTAAAACATTTATCCTTGATGGCTTCTGGAAATAGGCAAAACTGCTTTGAATTAGGCTTTGCCTAATTCACGCAGCGAAAAACCAAGAATAAACCTGCTTCCATAAAAGAATAGAGTTGTTCTCTCAGCAAATTTTGAAGGCACCTTACTCCAAAATTTGTTCGCTTTAAGTTCTCCTCTTGGAGCGCTTAGAATGTAATAAACCCGCTGCCTTGCGAAACTGATTCGGGTGGAACAGCAAGAGCCGTCAGGCAGCTACTTTCACTAAAGAACCCAAGCTGGTTTTTGCTACTCAGAGCGTTTTCAATTCCTCAATGGCCAGATTGACTGGCTGGGGCCGTAAAAGATCTCCCGGTTAGGGCAGGGTCGCAATTTGTTCTCATCTTACACCAATAAGTAGAAAGAAATTTCTGGAAGGCGTTAGTTTTGTCTTGATTCGGAAGGCAAGATGTGAGAATTGAAGGGTCCAATGACGAAGAAGTGCTACGATATCACTTTCGCTCGTATAAGAGCCTGCTGAATCTCCGTAAGGGAAGTTCAGGTCGTCTGTCATTGCATTCACTACGATTGCTGCGACCTTCAAAGGTTTAGAGTTTGGTATGAGGCAAGAGTCGTGGTCGTCATCCTTCCAAGAAATGTTCGATTGCTCCGATTTTTTGGCGTGAGCCATAGCTTTGCGATCAAGGGCATTTTTCACATCTTCAGTTTCGCACGAATAGCCGGATAAACCAGCGGCATTCCCGCTGGTTTCGTCGTCTATCCGAAATTGACCAAGCATCATCTCAGGGTTGCTGAGGGTGCGGTCGAAAGCGTGCGAGAAAGAAACATGTACCATGTAAAGGGTGGCATTAAGTTGCCAGCTGCCTCTAGGGCAGACAGAAGAATTGCGAACGCCTCCAAGGGGCATTGTACGGCATTTGCCGTCCTTGGTGAAAACGAAGGATATCGGGTTCAAGCTGAATCCCACCTCGAACTCTGCAATCTTTTACTTTTGAATGCGAGTGGCGAGGTCGAGCGCCTCAAGGAACAGGCACTGTTCGAATGGGAAGAGGGTGGACGTACTAAACGTCACTATTTCGATGTCCTTGCACTTCTGAAATCAGGCGCACGTGTCGCCTATACCGTCAAACCAGAAAAACGAGCATCGTCCGAACGCTTTCTTTCCGAAATGAGGGTCATTGCATTTTATGCAGTCCACTCGGGCTTCTGTTGTGAGGTTCGCCTGGTGACTGAAAGAAGCTTTTGCCAGGTCGATCTTCGGAACGCAGCTATTCTTGCGGCTGTTAGACCATCCGAGTTTAGTGCTGAAGCCGCAGATAAAGCTAAGAAAGTTTCCGAAAATTTGGTCGGTTCCGTCACACTGCGTGATTTGAGTGCGAAGGTCGGCATGGCGGCATGTGGCTATCGCGCATTGTTGTGTTTGGTTCGGCGGGACGTTCTTCGGCAATCACGTCATGAAGTTCTTTCACCCAAGGCCTTCGTGCATGCGGTGGGAGGTGAAAAATGACCCAAGCAAACTCATCTCACTACGGCCGATTTCAGATTAACCAGCATGACCGTGTTGTCATTGGAGGCAAGGCGATGCGCTTAGTCTATCAATCGGGGGATAGCTATATTCTCCGGTCAACAGACGATGTCGGACTTGCTGAAACATTTTCGTCCGGTGAACTGGCACGCTTGAATGGAAGCGGAAAGATTTTCCATGAACCGGACTATTTTTTGCCAGAGCATGCGCGCCAACGGCTCGTGGCTCCTGTGTCCCGTATCTCGGACCTTACGCCAAAGCAGAGGGCTCGTCTCCGCTTCAAACAGGCGTATGTTTCAGCCTACCTGGATATGCATGCTGAAGGTCTGGTTGCTGCGAATGATCCTTCAATCGAGCTGAACATGACTGAAATCTGTTCGCGAGGATCTGAGTACCTGCGCGAAGTGGCGCCAAGCCCGGACGAGATTCAAAGAGAGAACGAGATCCGTGCGGGCAAGCGTCGTCGGCGTCCCGGTGGAAAGGCCACCGAGGTGCTTGATAAGGTCCATGCCAGAACTCTTCGAAAATGGGTGGCCGCATATCGCGAATTTGGACTCGCTGGTCTTGCGGACAACATGTCGAATCGCGGAAACCGTAACAGTTATTTCACCCCAGAGGAGCGGGCGCTACTCGTCGCAACCGTTAGGGAAAGCTATCTTTCTCCCAACCGCCCTTCCAAAGCCAACACCTACGTAGACGTCAAAGCAAAGTTCTTTTTTGAGAACCAGCAGCGCGTCGAGCAGGGCTTGTCGGAGTTCCGGATTCCTTCCCGGGAAACTGTTCGCAACACAATCAATGACCTCGACAAATTTGAAGTGGTCTTGAACCGGGAAGGCCGACAGGCAGCAGAGAAGATGTTCAAGCCGGTTGGCCGTGGTCTGGAAATTGCGCGCCCATATGAAAAAATTCAAATCGACGAGTGGAAAATCGATCTTATCACGCTCATGGCCGACAGTGGCCTCCTCGGTCTTTTTTCTACGGATGAACTCCTGGAGCTTGGTCTAAACAACGAAAAGGCGCGATGGTGGATTACCGCAGCAATCGATTGTCGAACGCGCTGCTTCGTTGGGATGAAGCTGGCACGCAACCCAAAGGCCTCTGGTGCTATTGATTGCCTTCGAATGAGCATGTGCGACAAAGGTGAATGGGCAGACCGTGTAGGTGCCGTGTCAGGGTGGCACATGGCCGCGACACCAGAAATGGTAGTTACCGACAATGGTTCAGCCTTCAAATCCGGCGTATTTACCGATGTCTGCGCGGAACTCTGGATTGTTCTGGAACGAACAATCGCGGGCATCCCGGGTATGCGCGGAACAGTCGAACGTCTGTTTCGGACGGCCGGGCTGACGCTGCTGCATCGATTGAATGGTCGAACTTTCTCATCAGTTCTTGAGCGGGGAGATCATCCCTCTGAAGATCGCGCTTGCCTTACATCTGAAGACCTGTGTTACGCGCTAGTGCGTTGGATCGTCGATATCTATCACAATACGCCCCATTCCGGACTTGGGGGGCGCACCCCTCTGGAGCAATGGAGAACCAACCACGAGGCAGGGAATTATCCTTTGCGAGCAGCACCGCATGAGAAGCACCAGAGGCTTGCTTTTGGAACTCGCCTCTCTCGCAAAGTCAGTAAGAATGGTGTCACCGTACTTGGTGTTCGCTACCATTTTGAGGGACTTGCCGCTTGGTTCCTTCGGTATGGTAACACTGAAGTCGAAGTGCGGTGGCTACCAGACGATATTGGTTCCATCGAAGTGCGACTTGGTGACATCTGGGAGACGGTACAAGCAAGCCATTCTGGGTTTTCTGGCGTACACGCGCAAGTTTGGATGGAGGCGCGACGCAGCCTCCGCACGAAAGACCAAAAGGCGCTCAAATGGCGAGATCGTGTTGTCTTCGAAGCAATCGATGCGATCAATATGATGAACCAACAGCGCTCGCTGGAATTCGGTCTGATTTCGCAAAACTGGTCCCCTGAACGGGTCAAGAAACTCGAAGACTCCCTCTTTGTCGGGTTCAACGTCTCATCTTCATCAACTTCACTAAATGAGGCTTCTTCTGGCTACGGAGAAATCATTTCTCCCGCTGAACCAGATGATCTTCAGCATCCTAAGACTACTGTGCCGCCGCGTACGGAAGAACCGGAACCGAACCCAGCCTGGACAATCAAGAAAGGCGAAGAATGATGTCGGATTTCAGCCAAAATGAGAAATACACGACCCTGATGGAGCTGAGGAAGCACCACGTAGAAACAGACCGCGATAAGCAGATTCTACGACACCTCAATCGCCTTTTGATGCGCGATGAACATGGAAACTATTTGCCGCGGGCGAGGCGCTTCACTGGAGACCTTGAAACTCGTGGCATCACGATCATCGAAGCTGCGGGCAGCGGGAAAACTACTGCTGTCAATCGTGTGTTATCACGACACCCCGCGCTTCAAGTCAAACAAGGCGAAGACTGGCCGCGCTATCTGAGAATTCAAGTGCCCAGCCCTGCAACACTTAAAAGCCTGGGTCGTGCCGTTTTGTCCGCGACCGGGTTGGATCGGGTCGCAGCAAGTACCACCGCGTGGGAGATTTGGCGCATTGCACGTCATCGGCTGGCTCTTCTCGACATCGTGGTCCTTTGGTTCGATGAGGCGCAGGATATGTTTCTTTCTGGTTCAGCCCGAGAGATCGACGACATGCTCAAAATGTTAAAAACTCTGATGCAAAATGATTCCGCTGTCATCCCGATCCTTAGCGGGACGGAGCGTCTCGCAGAAATCACAAGCTACGACCCGCAGGTGAATCGCAGGTTCACGAAAGTCGTACCGGCTCCACTGGCGCCGGGCTTGGATGACGCCAATTTGCTGCATCTGATTGAGGCATTCACCGATGAGATCGGTCTTCGATTTGAAAGAGACAAACTTCTCGCAGGGCGATTGATTCACGCGAGTCGATGCCGATTTGGAAGAGCGGTTGAAACTATCCTGAACGCAATTGAGTGCGCTGTTGAAGAATGTGCACCCAACTTGACCACAATGCACTTTGCCGAAGCATGGGGTATGCAGGAGGGCTGCGATTGGGAGCGAAATGTCTTTGTGTCTCCCAATTGGGCTTCCATTGAACTTGATGCTGGGGCTGCGGCATTCGAGGCCGCGCGCACAGCTCGACAGAATCTTCAGGCCGGGCGGAAGTAACTCAATGGCGATGCGTCCCAATCTGCCGTTGGCGGCAGGCGAAAGTGTTGTGTCGTGGGTCAACCGTTTTGGATTGCTTCATTGCGGTCTCGGCGCAACGGAGTTTTTGAAACTCATCGGTGTGTGTCAGAGGGAGTTGATCTCTGGAAAGCGGAGTGCGCTGGAACGCCTAACCGAGGTTACAGGGGTCTCGTTTGAGTTGCTTGCCTTGGGTGCGTACGAAAACGTTTCCCACCGCCTTTATCGCTTCAAAGATGAACAGTTCCATCGTGAGTTTCTGGATATGAATTGCATTCAGTTTTGTCCAACTTGCCTGTTGTTGGGCATTGAAGATGAAACGGACGGTGTTCGCGCCGGGACCTTTCGGATCAACTGGTCGTTTGCTCCAATCCGAACCTGCGCCATCCACAGGTTGCCATTGGTAAGGAAACGTGTGGCTAAAACTTGGGGAGTCGTTGGAAAATATGCTGAATTCGCCGGCAATCGGATCGCATTGGAGGAATGCTTGCAGGTTTCTCAACCAAGAGACCCGTCCGCCCTGCAACTCTATGCTGAGGCACGATTTGAAAGGTGTAGTAGCTATCATTGGATGGACTCGCAGCAGATTGATTTGGCTTGTCATGCCACCGAGATGCTGGGCGCCTGTATCGAGTTTGGCGCACAAGTTACACTGTCAAAGCTCTCAGAAGATGATTGGGATGTTGCCGGTCAAACGGGTTTTGAGTTCACATCCCGTGGAGAAAAGGGCATCGTTGAGGGGTTCGAAATCATCTGTAGTCGTCCGGTAACAAATGCCTCTATGGTCGGACCCAAGGGAATCTTTGGGAAGCTCTACGAGTGGGCTCAGTTCAGAAAGAACGATAAACCTGTAGGACCCATCCAGGATGTCTTTCGTGAGTACATTCTCGACAGGTTTTACGTACCTGCGGGATCGAAATTGTTTGGGAAGACTGTGGACCGACCGAGACGGCACACGGTCGCGTCGTTGTCGGCTCAATACGGCCTTCATCTTAAGACGACCACTCACGCGCTTCGCAAATCAGATCTTCTACCGTTGTTTGACCGAATTGACGATGAACGGCGAACCGTGCCTGCGGATCAGGCCGAAGCTCTCTTTGAAAAACTGAGTAGAGCTATTCCAGTAGCCAAGATCCCAAGAACTATCGGATGCAGCAGAGCGCAGGCCGAACTTTTGCTAAAGAGCGGTATCTTAAAGTCAGTCATTCAGGATGACGGTGACACTAGCGGGAGACACAAGGGCGTAGATTCAAACGACCTGAGCAGTCTGGTCGAAAGAATGCGGCAAACCGGTTGTTCGGTTGCTCAGCCAAGCGAGGGAATGTCGAACATCTGTGATACAGCAATCACCCTGCATTCGCCCTCCATGGAGATTCTGACTTTATTGCTCGACGGTCACCTGAACAAAGTCGAACTTCTACCGATTGACCTCAAGTTCCAGTCAGTGTTGGTGAATCTCGAAGAAGTCGCGAACAAGCTCGGCGTAAAAGCAGGTCAACCTGGCTTTACAATCTCGGAGGCTTCACGAGAGCTAAGCGTCCTCCCGAACACTGTGAGATTTCTCTTGCAGGCAAAGGAAACTGATGGCCATCCCGTTTTGGAAGCTAGCGGACAGGTTCTTCACATGGGGGTCATGCGCGAACTGGTGGATTACGAAAGCCTGCGCAAGTTTGAAAGCCGATTTCGAAAACTCTCAGCCATTGACGGCTATTGGAACCGCGAGCCTGAACGTCTACGCAAAAAATTGGTCGCCAAAGGTCTCAGGCCAGTGTGGGATCCAAAGGTTGCCGGTGCTGAGTTCTACAGGGTCTCCGACCTCTGACGACAAAAGCTACAGATCTTTGACCTAGACCGCTCTATTGAGCGGTCTTTTTTGTTGCAAGTGATCTTTCACGTGGGCGGGAATGACCTTGTCGTATGGGCCATTCGGTAGCCGGATACTATGCATCCATTGTTTTTTCACTATTTTTGAGCGGTGATCTGTCTACGAGTGGGTTCTAATAGGTTGGTGCTTCATGTGGCGCTGGTGGGATCGTTTCCCGCCAGAGGCCAGAAGCTGAATCTCTTTAGCAACATTTTTATGAACGTTATGTTAACGTCTCTTTTCTGCCAGAATTTGCCCTGATAAGAACGCCAGCGTAAGCAGTGATACGTTGAAAGGTGCGGGCGGGTATAATGAGAGCCGGGCAAAACGGTCGTATAGCCATTTTATGGAAACAGACGGAACTGGATGGGCTTGAGGCGGCGCCTCTGTCCTTTTTGAATGTTGGGGCTGCGTGGTCCTGGCGCGGGCATGCCGCCTTTGTGGACGGTTCTTTGCCGCACGGCCGAGAGGTACCGCTGAATGTTCTGCATCATTTCATCTCGGAAGACGAATTGGGCAACGGTGCGCAGGGTGTTGTTATCCTGACCAACGGGGCACAGCAATTCTCGGCCCTGTTATATGTTTCGGCGACGCAGGCTGAACCTCTTTTGGTATTCGAAGAAGGATGTCCTGCACGCGAACAGGACTTTTGGGTCGATGAGTTTGTCGAAATCCGTCAGGCTGGCGGCGAATCGGCCAGCCACGCGAATACGGTGGTCTCGTTCCCGACTCGTCCACGCATGGACCCCAATCTTCACGCAGTGCCGCGCCTGCCTGCGGCGAATGCGGGACCGTTGGTGGATTGATCCGTTTCAACGGACCGGATTTTTTCAGGACCTGTTGACTCTGACGGAACTGCAGATATAAGCGCGGCTTCATTGGTGTTGGTGGCCCCCGCAAGGGGATGCCTGTCATGGGGGAAACCCCAAGAGGACAACGCCCTTCATAGTAGGCGCCTACTCTTGTAGCAGAGCAGCGCCTTCGAACATAAAGAAGGAGATCAGCCGTGACGAAACGCACGTCTGCCAAGTACAAAATCGACCGCCGGATGGGCGAAAACATCTGGGGTCGTCCGAAATCCCCGATCAACCGTCGTGAATACGGCCCCGGCCAGCACGGTCAACGCCGCAAGGGCAAACTGTCGGACTTTGGTCTGCAGCTGCGCGCCAAGCAGAAGCTGAAAGGCTACTATGGCGACCTGACCGAGAAGCAGTTCCGCCGCATCTACGCTGAAGCCGAGCGTGTTAAAGGCGACACCGGTGAAAACCTGATCGGTCTGCTGGAGCGTCGTCTGGACGCTGTTGTTTACCGCGCCAAGTTCGTGCCAACCGTGTTTGCCGCACGTCAGTTCGTGAACCACGGCCACGTCAAAGTGAACGGCAAGCGGGTGAACATCCCCAGCTACCGCGTCAAAGAAGGCGACGTGATCGAAGTACGCGACAAGTCCAAGCAACTGGCCGTTGTTCTGGAAGCAGTTGCGCTGGCCGAGCGTGATGTGCCTGACTATATCGACGCCGACCACTCGAAAATGACCGCAACCTTCGTGCGCGCACCGGGCCTGAGCGATGTGCCTTACCCGGTCATGATGGAGCCGAACCTGGTCGTTGAATTCTACGCGAAGAACTAATCTTCGCCGATCTGGAAAGTTTCGAAAACCGCGCCATCCGGCGCGGTTTTTTCGTTTACACAGTTCTGTTGCCATTGCGCTGAAATTTCAACATTTTGGACCGTGACCAAGCGCATATGAGATAACACAGTAAATTTGAGACCGCTATGACAGCACGTATTCAGAAAATCCTGACCGCAGCAGGGCTGGCCGTTCTACTTGTCGGTTGCTCCGACGCCACCAGACCGCTGACATCAAGTGGGCTGCGGTCCGAGGACCCGCTTTTGACCGGCATCCTGCAAAGTTTTCAACATGGATGTATCGAGACCGCCCCAACATTCGAAGAATCGCGGGTTCGTGCCGGGTTCAATGCCAATGAGCCGAAACTTGAGCGGGGGATGGAATTCCTTGGGGGCAGTACCAGAGATCGGTCCTGTGAGGTTATCGTGCGTGGATATGGCACGACCCGGCCGGTGCCGACGGTTGGCGATATCAACCGGTTGGCGCGTGCCTTCGCGTCGAACACGCGGTTGGCCTATACCCCCGCGATCCCGGGTGAATCGACGCGGGCTTGGGTTTCGTCCGGAAATCGCAATTTCTTCGTGACCGGTTTTGTGACCGGAGACGGGGATTTGCAGCTGATTGTTGGTGAGTGATCCAGTCAGATCGGCAGCGGTCGCCCCTCGGCGATCGCTTCCATAGCGAAATAGGACGTGACGCTGTCCAGTTCGACCTTTTCGATCAGGCGTTGGTAGACCTTGTCATAGGATGCCATATCCTGCGTCACGACCTTGAGCTGATAGTCATAATCGCCCCCGATCCGGTGAAAATCCACAACCTCGGGGATGGTCAGCACATGGCGGCGAAACGCCTGCAACCATTCGGCCGAGTGATGCCGGGTTCGTAGCATCACAAAAACCACAAGGCTGAGGCCCAGTTTCTCGCGCGCGATCTTGGCGGTCGACCCGGTGACGACGCCGCTTTCGTTCAGCGCCTTCAGCCTGCGCCAGCACGCGTTCTGAGACAGGCCGACCCGATCCGCCAGTTCTCGCTGTGACAGGGTCGCGTCTTTTTGCAGTTCGCGCAGTATGCCTTGGTCAATTTGATCTATTTTTGCGGCCATATCTGAATATACGACACAAAAAATAGAAAAACTACCCAAAGAAAGGTAAAGTTTATCCAAAGAATACCAATCATATTGTCAGGGTAATACGGAGCCTTAGCCATGACCCTGAACCAATTTCGCGCGTCCATCCAATCCGCCGATTGCATAACCCCCCTTCGTGATGGGCTGATCGGAGAAGGTGTCATGATTCCGGGTCTGCGCGGGGACGTGCCGCTTGTATATGCGGATTACGTTGCCTCGGGCCGCGCGTTGCGGCAGGTCGAGGATTTTGTGACTGCGCATGTGTTGCCGTTTTATGCCAACAGCCACACCGAGGCTTCGTATTGCGGCGCGTATATGACGCGCTTGCGCGGAGAGGCCCGCGCAGAGATTGCCCGCATCGTTGGCGCCCAGGAAGAGGATGCGGTGATCTTCACCGGCTCTGGCGCCACTGCGGGTCTCAACCGGTTGGTCAGCCTGATGGGTGTTAACGAGGCGGACCGGCCGGTTGTTTTGTTGGGGCCGTATGAGCATCACTCGAACATTTTGCCGTGGCGCGAAAGCAAGGCGCGGGTGATCGAAATCCCCGAAGCATCGGACGGGGGTGTCGATCTGCAAGTGCTCGAACGTATATTGGTCGATCATTCTGCGTCCGATCTTATCATCGGGTCGTTTTCAGCGGCCTCGAACGTGACCGGCATCATCACCGACCCCGATCCGGTGACACGCTTGCTGAAAGCGCATGGTGCGCTGGCAGTTTGGGATTATGCCGGGGGTGGGCCTTACCTGCCGATGGATATAGGGGAAGGCGATACACGTAAGGACGCGATAGTTGTCTCTCCGCATAAATTTCCAGGCGGTCCGGGGGCTTCGGGTGTATTGGTTGTTAACACGGAGGCCGTGCGTCGGACCTGTCCCAGTTGGCCCGGTGGCGGGACGGTCAGCTTTGTTTCGCCATGGCGGCATGACTACAGCGCTAACCTTTCCGCGCGCGAAGAAGCCGGAACACCCAACGTTATCGGCGATATCCGCGCGGCGCTGGCTTTTATCGTCAAGGATGTAGTTGGCGTAAAAGACATTGCCAAACGCGAGGTACAGTATAACCAAATGGCGTTGAAAGGGTGGCGTGACAACCCGAACCTCACGCTGCTGGGCGTGGATAATCCACACCGCCTGCCGATCTTCTCCTTCCTCGTTCGCGACAACGCGGGGCACCCGGTGCATCAGCAACTGTTCACTCGTATGCTCAGCGATATCTACGGTATTCAGGCGCGGGGCGGCTGTGCCTGTGCTGGGCCTTATGCGCATCGCCTGTTGGACATAGACCGGGACACGTCCGAGGCGTTGCACGCGGCGCTGTCTGCCGGAGAAGAGATGAAAAAGCCCGGCTGGGTGCGGTTGAACTTCTCATATTTGATGAGCGAACAGACGGTGCAGTTCGTGATCGACAGCGTCAATGACTTGTCGCGCCGCACCGCTGAATTCGCACCATTCTACACGGCCGACCCGGCGACCGCCCGCTTCAAAGCGGCGTGACGGAATTGCCGCTTTTCTCAACGCCTTGAGACAGGTATGAGAGGCTCCAATCAACGGAGCCTCTTATGACCAAGATCACCCCGCAACCCGGCATTATGGACATCGCGCTGTATCAGGGCGGCCAGTCGCATGTGGCCGGGGTTTCGCATGTGATCAAGCTCAGTTCGAACGAAAATCCCTTTGGCCCCAGCCCCAAGGCGATCGAGGCTGTGCGCGACAGTGCCGCCAACCTGCATCGCTATCCCAGCACCGACCACGCGCCCCTGCGCGACGCAATCGGTCTACGGCACGGACTGGACCCAGCGCGGATCATCTGTGGTGTCGGCAGCGATGAGGTGCTGCAATTCGTGGCGCAGGCCTATGCCGGGCCGGGGGACGAGGTCATCTATACCGAGCACGGCTTTTCCATGTACCCGATCATCGCGCGGATGGCTGGCGCGACACCTGTGATGGTGCCTGAAAAGGATCGTCACGTGGATGTGGACAACATCCTTGCCGCTGTGACGGATCAGACGCGGATCGTGTTCGTGACCAATCCGGGCAATCCGACCTCGACCATGATCCCCGAGGCTGATCTTGTCCGTCTGGCCGAGGCTTTGCCGCAGACCTGCCTGATGGTGATTGACGGGGCTTATGCCGAATTCGTCGCCGATTTCGATGGGGGCGCATCCATCGTGGACCGGTTCGAGAATGTGATCATGACCCGCACGTTCTCCAAGATCTACGGTCTGGGCGGGATGCGGGTTGGCTGGGGCTATGCCGCACAGTCGATCATCGACGTGCTGAACCGCGTGCGCCAGCCCTTCAACCTGTCGCTGAGCGCATTGGCAGCAGCGGAAGCCGCAATCAAGGACGAAGCGTATCTGACCTTCTGCCATACGGAAAACGCGCGCCTTCGGGTCTGGCTGTCCGATGAGCTGGCCAAGATCGGTGTGCCGTCGGACCCATCCAGCACCAACTTCATCCTCGCGCGCTTCTCGGATAAGGCCGAGGCCGAAGCTTGCGATGACTACCTGAAAACCCAAGGCCTGATCGTGCGGCGCGTGGCGGGGTACAACCTGCCGAACGCTCTGCGCATTACCGTTGGCGATGAAGACGCTTGCCGCCGCGTCGTTGCGGCCATCACCGCATTCAAAGAGGGCGCAGCATGAGCCAGATCTACGACCGTGTTGCACTGATCGGGCTGGGGCTGATCGCCTCGTCCATGTTCTGGGCCATCAAACGCGCCGGGCTAGCGGGGGAAGTGACGGGATACGCGCGGTCCAAGGCGACGCGCGACACCGCGCGCAAGATCGGTCTTTGCGACCGGGTGTGCGACACCGCGCAAGAGGCGGTCGAGAGCGCCGATCTTATCGTTCTCTGTGTCCCGGTCGGCGCGATGGGTGCGGTGGCTGCAGATATCGCACCAATGCTGAAACCGGGCGCAACAGTGTCTGACGTGGGCTCGGTCAAACGACATGTGATCGAGGCGGTGTCGCCACATATCCCCGAGGGCGTGCATTTCATCCCCGCGCACCCGCTGGCCGGGACGGAACACTCGGGCCCAGAATCCGGGTTTGCCGAATTGTTCGACAATCGTTGGAGCCTGTTGGTGCCGGTCGAAGGCACCGACCCAGCCGCCGTCGCGCGCTTGCGTACGCTTTGGGAGGGGATGGGATCGAACGTTGATGAGATGGACGCCGACCACCACGATCTGGTGCTAGCCGTTACGTCCCACGCACCGCATCTGATCGCTTACACGATGGTCGGTGTGGCCGATGACCTGCGCCGGGTGACGGATAGCGAGGTTATCAAATATTCGGCTGCCGGTTTCCGGGATTTCACGCGGATCGCGGCCTCGGACCCGACCATGTGGCGCGACGTGTTTCTGACCAACAAGGACGCGACGTTGGAAATTCTTGGCCGATTCACCGAGGAATTGTTCGCCTTACAGCGGGCCATCCGAACCGGCGATGGTGAACAGCTATTCGACTATTTCACCCGCACCCGTGCGATCCGGCGTGGGATCATCGACGCAGGTCAGGATACGGATGCGCCGGATTTCGGCCGGGGGAAATCCTAGCCATGAGGGCGATCCGGCGGACCATTGCTTTTGCGCTTGTTGGGGCCTTGGCTTCAACAGCACAGGCAGCGCCGGAACAGTCATTGATTCCCGTGGCGCGTCCATCGGTCGAACAGGTTGTTGGCCCTACAAAGCTTCGCCCCGTGTTGCGTCCTGTTTCGGCACAGGTTCTGGCCGTCGCTGCGCGCCCGACAGCGCTGCCGTTGCTGGGGCCGGACACATCCCTGATGCCCTATCTGCGCCCGAAAGCGCTGGAACAGGAGGCGCTGTTCAAGAAACGCAAGCTGCGCAAGGGTTCGGTTTGCGGGGATATCGACATTCAAGGCAAACCGGTGGGGCAGGTGCCGGGCAAGATCAAGGCCTGCGGGATCAAGGACGCGGTGCAGATTACTTCGGTCGCCGGTGTCAAACTCAGCCGCCCGTCTACGATGGATTGCGGAACTGCCATTGCGCTGAACAAATGGGTCGACAAAACGGTCAAGCCAACCTTCAAACGCCGTGGTCCGGTGGTCGAACTGCAAGTCGCCGCGCACTATGCCTGCAGAACACGAAACAATCAGAAAGGCGCGCGGATATCCGAGCATGGCAAGGGGCGCGCGATTGATATCTCGGGTTTTCGAATGGCGGACGGAGAGCTGGTGACGGTTCTGAACGGCTGGCGCAAGAATCCGTCAAAGAAACAACTGACCAAAATCTGGCGCGGCGCGTGCGGGCCGTTTGGTACGGTGTTGGGGCCAAACTCGGACCGCTACCACCGGGACCATTTCCATCTGGATACGGCACGCCACAGAAAAGGGCCGTATTGTCGTTAACGTAGAATAAGCCGCGGGGCCGGGCCAAGGGGCAGGGGGCCGACCGCAACGAAGCCGTCTCGGAAATTCAACTGCAAGTCCAACGCATTGGGGTTGCCTCCAAGTCCGGCCATGAAGTTCAGCGCGCGCGTCACCGGGTCGACGGCCTGATCAGGCAATGCGCCTGCCGCGTTGGCCATGGCGATCATATCGCGCCAGTTCTCGGCTTTGATGGCGATCTCTCCGGTGGGGATGCCTTGCGCGTCCACGTCCAGCTCTCCGGCCGCAAAAAGACGAAGGGCCCCCCATTTCATCTCGGCCAGCCGCAGATCAATTCTGGTGGGTTGCGGGCGACCCTGTTCCAGCGCGGACCGGTCCCATGGCTTGTCGAACACGGTCGTCATGTCCAGTTCGAGCGTCTCAAAGGATTGCGGCAGAGTGGTGGCCGAGCGCATGAGCTCGCGCAAGTCGTCACCGGGGGTGAAACCGTCAATCCGGGCGCTGATGGCATAGGTCTCAGGGCTTGCCGTCTGCGCCATGATCAGCTGCAGCGTTTCGCCCGCCGCTTGCGCTTCTCCGTCGTCAGCGATTGACCACCGCCCGGAAGTTAGCGCCATCTTCTCAAGCACCAGCGCAATACCGGGTTGCAGTTGCAACTCTGCCACCAAATCCGCCGCCGTGATGGTCGAGGTTTGGTCGAAATACGATAACCGCTGCGGCGTGTCGGCAAATCGCAGCATTTGCTGGCCGGGCCAGATGGCGGGGCTTTGGAATTCGATCCAATCCGCGCTCCAGGCGGTGCCGTTGACCGGATCGGCCAGCGCGGGATTGTCCAGACGGGTGACATGGTTGAACGGATACCCTGCGGTGGCGACCTGCGAATACTCAGCCTGCCAACCCCGGTCCTGTTGTCCGTCGAACCACGCAGTGATGGCATTGCGCAAGCCAAAACCGGCGACAAACCAATATGCGCTCCAGATCACAGTTATGACAATGACTAGCCGTATCAGCCCGCGCATGGCAGTTCGCCCTTTTTCCCGCACCTGAATTGATGTTTATAGGCGCAAACGGGCAAGGACCAGTGCTATGACGATGTGGGTATTCGGATATGGATCGCTGTTGTGGAATCCGGGGTTTCCCGTGGCCCGCAGCACGCGTGCAACATTGCACGGTTATGCCCGATCCTTCTGCATGAGCTCGATCCACCATCGCGGGACCGAGGATCATCCCGGCCTTGTGCTGGCTTTGGACGAACAGGACAGCGCCCAATGCAAGGGTCTGGCTCTGTCGGTCGAGCCCGGTCACGAAGACCGCACCCTGCACGAGTTGCGCGAGCGTGAGCTCATTTCGTCAGCCTATGTTGAGAAGATGCTGGACGTGCATCTGGAAAGCGGCGAAACGGTCGAGGCTGTCACCTATGTGATCGAAAAAGACCACGTGCAATATTGCGGTGGAATGCCGCTTGAGGAACAGGCTCAGATCATCGCCCACGCCGTGGGCGGGCGCGGGCCGAACACCGAATACCTCTATAACACCGCCGAACATCTGGCCGAGATTGGCCTGCGCGACCCTGATCTTGAGTGGTTGGCGCAACGGGTGCGTAGCATTGCCGCATAAACCCTTGGCGTCACCGGCGGATTTTCGCTAGATTCACTGTCAGAGCAGGTAAGAACCGGGAACCACGCGCATGGCGCAGGCACATCAGGGCGCGAGACCGCATTTCTCGCAACCCATTCGTCAGATCGTAACGATGCTGATCGCTATAGGTCTGGCGGGGGCGGGCGTGTTTATGGCGCTGCCCTATGTCTTGCCGGTCTTCTATGCCAACCCGTATCTCAATGGGTTTATCCTGCTGGTCTTTGCGATCGGTGTTCTGGCCTGTTTTCTTCAGGTGACACAGTTAATCGGCTCGGTCCGCTGGATCGAAGCTTTTGTCGGTGGCGTCGTCCGCGAAGATGCGCGCACCCCGCAATTGCTGGCGCCGCTGGCCTCGTTGCTGCGCGAACGTGGCGCGCGTTCTCAGATCAGTTCCAGTTCAACCAGGTCCATTCTGGACTCGGTGGCCGAGAGGATCGAGGAAGAGCGTGAGATCACGCGATATATCACCAACGTCTTGATTTACTTGGGGCTTTTGGGCACATTCTTCGGGCTCGCCACCACGGTCCCGGCCATTGTCGACACGATCCGTAGCCTCAACCCGCAAGAGGGGGAAGAAGGTCTGGCCGTGTTCAACCGCTTGATGGTCGGGCTTGAGGCACAGTTGCAGGGGATGGGCGTGGCCTTCGGGTCCTCGTTGCTGGGTCTGGCCGGGTCGTTGATCGTCGGCTTGCTTGAGCTGTTTGCGGGCCATGGTCAGAACCGGTTCTACCGCGAGATGGAGGAATGGCTATCCTCGATCACGCGGGTCGGCTTTGCGCTGGGTGATGAAGGCAGCAGTGCCGAACTGGCCGTACTGTCCCCGGTGTTGGATACGATGTCAGAACAGATGGACGCCTTGCAGGACCTGTTCTCGGCACAGGAGGGCGATCGGGCCGAGCTATCCGCCAAGCTGGGTCAGTTGGTGGACGTGATCACCGATATGAACCTGCGCCAATCCGACAACGAAGGTGTCACCGCCGCGCTGGAACGTGTGGCGCTGGGGCAGGATGCCTTGCTGGATCACATGCGCGAACAGGGCACCGGCGACGGGATCGACGCTGAAAGCCGGATGCGCCTGCGGTCGATGGATGTGCAGTTGCTGCGGATCCTCGAAGAAATTTCGGCCGGTCGTCAGGAAAGCATGAGCGAGATGCGCAAGGATATCGAGCTGCTGGTCAAGGCCCTGACATTGCCGCGCGGTGCTGTGCGCACGACACCGGGCGGAGAATAAAAGATGGCCCTGTCCCGTCGCACAGGTCAACGGTTTCAGGGCTCGGTCTGGCCCGGTTTCGTGGATGCGATTACCGGACTTTTGATGGTTTTGACCTTCGTTCTGACGATCTTCATGGTGGTTCAGTTCGTCCTGCGGGAAACGATTTCGGGGCAGGAAGACGAGCTGACGGCGCTGTCTGACGAAGTTGCCGCGCTGGCTGGTGCGCTGGGGCTGGAGGAACGCGAAAACAGCCGACTTGAAGCGCGGCTTGGGGCGCTGAACGCGACCTTGTCTGAAACCGAAGACGAGTTGGCTCAGGCCGAAGATAGCCTTTCGCAAGCGCAATCGCGGATAACAGGGTTTGAGGCGCAGGTTGCGGCATTGCTGGCCGATCAGGATCGCGCGCAAGATGTCATAGCCTCGCTTGAAGCGGAACGGCAGGGGTTACAGGACCAACAGGAACAGTTGCTATCGGATCAGGATGCGTTGAATCTTGCGCTGGCCCAAAGTCGCGCCGAGATTGATGCACAGGCCGAGGCCGCCCGGTTGGCTGCGGCCCGCCGCGAAGCTCTGGAGGCTCTGGTTGCCGATCTGGAACAGAGCGAAACTGCCCAGGCGGCGCTGATCACGGAACTTGAAGATCAACTTAGCGCTGAAGAGGCCGCGCGACTGGCTGAGGCGGCGGCGGCTGAAAACCTGCGCGACCGATTGCAGAACGCCGATGCCGAACTGACTGCGATGACACTGGCGTTGGAAGCGCAGCGCAAAGAGGCCGAGGAAACGCTGACCCTTTTGGCTGCCGCCCAAGCCGCTCGTGCCGAGCTTGAGCGTCAATTTGGAGAGCTGAATACCGAAGAGCTTGAGGCGCAGTTGCAGGCTGCCCTTGCCGCGCAAACTCAGGCGCAGACGGATGCACAGGAACAACGCATATTGGCCGAGGAGCGCGCTGCCCTGCTGGCCGTGGCCCGCGAAGCGATTTCGACTGAAAAAGAAGTATCTGAGCAGGCGCAGCGTCAAACCGCCTTGTTGAACCAGCAACTCGCTGCGCTGCGTCAACAACTAGGCGGGTTGCAGGCGCTGTTGGACGATTATGAGGAACGCAACGCCGCCGCCGATATCCGCATCCAAACGCTGGGGCAGGATCTGAATGCCGCCTTGGCCCGCGCGGCCTCGGAAGAACGTCGCCGCCGCCTGCTGGAAGAGGCCGAACGCGCCCGTCTGGAAGCTGAAGCCGAGGCTCTGTCTGGGCAGAATGAGGAACTGGCCGCGCAGGCAGAGGATTTGCAGCGCTATCGTTCTGAATTCTTCGGCAGATTGCGCGATGTTCTAGGGGATCAAGACGGGGTGCGGATCGAAGGGGATCGGTTCGTCTTTTCGTCCGAGGTTCTGTTTGACACCGGCTCGGCCGTGCTGTCGCCCGAAGGCCAACTCGAGGTCGCCAAAGTGGCCAACATCCTACGCACCGTGGCCGCTGAAATCCCCGAAGGGCTGAACTGGGTCATTCGTGTCGACGGCCACACGGACAATGTCCCCCTCGCCGGGTCGGGGCGCTATCGCGACAACTGGGAGCTGAGCCAGGGCCGCGCCCTGTCGGTGGTTCTGTATATGGTCGAGGCGCTGGGTATTCCGCCCAGCCGGCTTGCGGCAAACGGCTTTGGAGAGTTCCAGCCCGTCAATCCGGCCGACACACCCGAAGCACGGGCCCAGAACCGGCGCATCGAGCTGAAGCTGACGGAACGATAACCAGCGCTTTGCCTTGTGCTCAGCGACGCCCAAAGCGAAAGCTGTCGTCTGGCGTACCAGTGAAACACCGTGGGATGACCGGGTAGTTTTCAGTTAGGAAATAGGCGTATGTTCCAGACGGATATTCGGGTGAGACCGTGAAGCCTCCGTTGCATTCGTCCAGATTTCCGGTTCCAGCGCGGTAAACATAGTCCTCATTGAAGGTGCCATCAAACTTTCCGTCTGGCGCGCTGCCGCCGGGTCGATTGCCGTTCTTCAGTTGGTAGGATGAGGTCATTTGCGTCACGTTCCCATCCTCAATACCAGTCATCGCATAGATCGGGAAACCATCTGCGGCATATCCGACCAGAGGCGAATGTCGGGTCGGCGTGTATTCCAATAGTTCGATCAAGCCGGTCGGGATACCGTGATAGTGGTACTTTCCGCCGGGCTGAACATGGGCGTGGTTTTCGTCAAGTCCCAGCGAAATTGCGCCGCCAAGCGCGTTGTATGACCAACCCGATCTTGGATCTCCATTCCAGTATTCTACCGCCAGCGGATCAAACACCACACCGTCTATCGACACGCCGAAATTCCAACCCAGCTCCAGAGGCTTAGGCGTGCGACTTGGTTTTGGATGCGCGGGTACGCTGAGATTGACTCGTTGCTCGGAAAGGCCGTGCGGGTTGCCTCGGTTTGGAAAGCGACCGACCAGATGGTCCGGTATCCCATTTGCGGAAACGCTTACGCGATTTTTGGCTTCGGTGAGATCAACGTAACTGACCCCCGGATCAATCGTGGCCGGTTGCAGAATTAGTGGCCGCGTTGTCGTTTCATCATGATAGCGAAACCTGTGTTGTGCGGTCGTTATTGTGGCGATCACGGCAAAGGTTAAGGAAGAGCCCCAAAGGACGGCGGGTTTAAGCATTCGACTCTCCAATTCGCTTCAACGGTGATTGTGAAACGTGCGCGAGAAGTCGTTCCGTCGAAAAACGCGCCAACGGGCGCGCAATCGTCTGGCGTTGATGCAAAATCGCCCGGATGCAGGTGCAACCGGGCGATCAATGTTTCTAAACGCTTGTGCAATCAGTCTGCTGTTAGCAGCGGCGGCTTGTCGCCCGGAATGCGGGGCTGATCGGGGCCCAGAATTTCCAGGTTCAGATCGCCTTTCTTAACCGAAACGCGAACCACACCACCCTTGGCCAACTTACCGAACAATAGCTCTTCAGCCAGAGGCTTCTTGATGTGTTCCTGGATCACACGGCCCAGAGGGCGTGCACCCATCTTGTCGTCATACCCCTTGTCCGCCAGCCATTCGGCGGCCTTGGGTGTCAGGTCAAAGGTCACATTGCGGTCCATCAACTGTGCTTCCAGTTGCAGGACGAATTTCTCGACCACTTGCAGGATGACCTCTTTCGGCAGCGGTGCGAAGGAAATCACCGCGTCCAGACGGTTGCGGAATTCCGGCGTGAAGGTGCGTTCAATTGCAGCCGTATCTTCGCCTTCGCGGCGATCACGACCAAAGCCGATTGCAGCCTTCGCCTGTTCCTGCGCCCCCGCGTTCGAAGTCATGATCAGCACCACGTTACGGAAATTCACAGTGCGGCCGTTGTGATCGGTCAGCTCACCATGGTCCATCACCTGCAACAGGATGTTGAACACATCCGGGTGCGCCTTCTCGATCTCGTCCAGCAGCAGCACGCAATGCGGATGCTGGTCAACGCCGTCGGTCAACAGGCCACCCTGATCGAACCCAACATAGCCCGGAGGTGCACCGATCAAGCGCGAAACCGCGTGCTTCTCCATGTATTCCGACATGTCAAAGCGCAGCAGTTCAACACCCAGCGTGTCGGCCAACTGTTTCGCCACTTCGGTTTTGCCCACACCGGTCGGACCTGCGAACAGGTAATTGCCGATGGGCTTTTCAGGTTCACGAAGGCCCGCGCGCGCCAGTTTGATCGCGCTCGACAGTGCCACAATGGCGTCATCCTGTCCGAAAACCACTCGTTTCAACGAGGTCTCAAGGTCTTTCAGAACCTCGGCATCGTCCTTGGTGACGTTCTTGGGCGGGATACGCGCGATCTTGGCGACCACGGCCTCGATCTCTTTCACGCCGATGGTTTTACGGCGCTTGCTTTCCGCGACCAGATGCTGTGCGGCCCCGGCCTCATCAATCACGTCGATGGCCTTGTCAGGCAGCTTGCGGTCATTGATGTAGCGCGCAGACAGTTCCACCGCGGTCTTGATCGCGTCCGCAGTATATTTGATCGCGTGATGCTCTTCAAAATACGGTTTGAGGCCGCGCAGGATTTTCACGCTGTCTTCCACAGAAGGCTCATTCACATCAATCTTCTGGAACCTGCGGCTGAGCGCGCGGTCCTTTTCAAAATGTTGACGGAACTCCTTGTACGTGGTCGAACCCATGGTGCGCAGCTTGCCACCCTGCAGTGCAGGTTTCAGCAAGTTCGACGCATCCATCGCGCCTCCCGATGTGGCGCCTGCGCCGATGACCGTGTGAATTTCGTCAATGAACAGCACCGCGTCGGGATGCTCTTCCAACTCGGTCACGACCGCCTTCAGCCGTTCCTCGAAATCACCGCGATAGCGCGTACCGGCCAGCAGCGCGCCCATATCCAGCGAATAAATCGTTGTCTCGGACAGCACATCGGGGGCTTCGCCCGCGACGATTTTGTGCGCAAGACCTTCGGCAATAGCCGTTTTGCCCACGCCCGGATCGCCAACCAGCAACGGATTGTTCTTGCGGCGGCGGCAAAGCACCTGGATACAGCGTTCAACCTCGTCCGAGCGCCCAATCAGCGGATCAACGTCACCCGCGCGGGATTTGGTGTTCAGATCGACACAGTACTTTCCAAGAGCGCTTTCTTTTTGCTCGCCTTCGCCCGTGCCAGACTGCGGTTCCTCTTCAACCTGATCCGCGCCCGAAACTGAGCGGTTTTCGCCGTAAGCAGGGTCTTTAGCGACGCCGTGAGCGATGAAATTCACCGCGTCATAGCGTGTCATGTCCTGTTCCTGCAGGAAATAGGCTGCGTTGCTTTCACGTTCCGCGAAGATGGCGACCAGAACATTGGCGCCCGTCACCTCAGTCCGGCCCGAGCTTTGCACGTGGATCGCGGCGCGCTGGATCACGCGCTGGAAAGCGGCTGTTGGCACGGCTTCTGACCCGTCAATGTCGGTGACGAGGTTGGATAAATCTTCGTCAATGAATTCGACCAGAGTGCTACGCAAGTCCTCAAGATCAACGCTGCAGGCTTTCATGACGCGGATCGCATCCGGTTCTTCCAGCAGCGCCAGAAGCAGATGCTCCAGCGTGGCGAATTCGTGTCGCCGTTCGTTCGCTGCCGCAAGGGCCGCGTGAATGGCTTGTTCTAAAGTGCTCGAGAATGAAGGCACGCGGGTGCTCCTCTGTCTTGGGTCGGAAGGGGCGCGGGCTTTCGGCCGGATCCCCATCCCAACCATGTCCTCATACTATTAGAGTTTGGTTGATCATGGCCCGGCTTCAAGGGTTTTCTTTCACTTGACAGTCACATTTATTGTGACCGTGGCTGTGAAGTTGGGGAAATAGGCATCAAAAGCGGTCTTTTCTAGCCCGGATTTCCGCAAATACAGCCGCCGGATCCGCGCCCGCCATGCCCAGATGCGCCTGAATCGCCGGATCTGTTGCGCGCAGGAAAGGATTTGTCGCCTTTTCCAAAGCCAATGTCGAGGGCACCGTTGGTTCATTCGCCGCCCGGGCGCGGTCGATATCAGCAGCGCGATCCTGCAACGCCGCATTGTCCGGATCCACCGTCAGGGCAAACTTGGCGTTCGATTGTGTATATTCGTGACCTGAACACACCACAGTATCGTCGGGCAGGGCGGCCAATTTCGACAGGGAGGCCCACATTTGAGGCGCTGTGCCTTCGAACAGACGCCCGCAGCCGAGGGCCATCAGGCTGTCTGCGGTAAAAACGGCAGCACTTTGGGGCATGTAAAACGCGATATGTCCGACCGTATGGCCTGGGACATCCAACACCTGAACTTGCTCTCCGCCCAGTTCAAACGTATCGCCATCGCTGACTTGTTGATCCAATGGTGGCAAGCGGTGCGCGTCGGCAGCGGCCCCGATCACTTTGGCGGTGTGCTTTTCCAGAATGGCCGGCAAGCCGTCCACATGGTCATAGTGGTGATGAGTCAACAACACGTGGCTGAGCGTCCAGCCGCGCCGGTCCAGCTCGGCCAGAATGGGTCCTGCTTCGGGCGCGTCGATCAAAGCGGTGTTGCCGCTTGCGGCGTCATGCGCCAGAAAAGCGTAGTTATCGCTGAGACATGGAATGGTGACGATTTCAAGAGGCATGGCCTTTTGCCCTTTCGTTGCTAGACTGCGCCGAAGCTAAGCCGATTGACCGGGTGTCCGCAATGCATCTTGATGTGCAGGATCTGAGGAATTTCTACTACCGCAGCACATTGGGGCGTGCGGCGCAGGCGGCGATCCGGGGCCGGTTGATCGAACAATGGCCCGAAGCCAAAGGCCAGACAGTCGCCGGGTTTGGCTTTGCCGTACCCTTGCTGCGCCCTTACCTGGCAGATGCCCGGCGGGTGATTGGGCTGATGCCTGGGCCGCAAGGCGTTATGCCGTGGCCCGCGGGGATGCCCAATGTCTCGGTCCTGACGGAAGAGACGATGTGGCCGATAGAGACCGGGCACGTGGACAAGCTGGTGGTGATGCACGGGCTTGAGACCTCGCAGCGGCCAAGCGAACTGTTAAATGAATGCTGGCGGGTTCTGGGCCCTGGTGGGCGCGCGTTCTTTATTGTGCCCAACCGCGCGGGATTGTGGTCACGGACGGATCGGACGCCGTTTGGCTTTGGACGTCCGTATTCAGCATCGCAGCTAGAAAACCAGCTCCGGGCGCATCATTTTGAACCGGAAAGCCATTGCTCAGCATTGTATTTGCCTCCCTCGTTCCGGCGGTTCTGGCTCAAGTCGGGCAATCTGATTGAAAAGACGGGCCAGCGGATACCCACCGTCATGGCTGGAGGTGTTCTGATGGTCGAAGCAACAAAGCATATTCGACCCCCAAGCGGCAGCGTCACCAAGGATCCTGTCCGTCGTCCGATCAAGGCACTAGACGGTCTGTTGAAGCCCGCCTAGCTCTTGCTTGCTTTTACGCCACGTCAAAGCGGGAAAACGCGGCAAAAACGCCTCAGGAATCGCAAAAACCTACACTTTCGTAACATTTTTCGCACCTTGCAGCCGGACAAAAGGGTCGCACCCTGTGTAACTATTTGAAATCAAACACTTTGTGGATAAAGTCACCCCCGTGATAATATGTTGCTAGCTGGGTTCGGCTCTGCTACATCCCCGGTGATTTTGATCCCCGCCCTAAAAGGACGGGGTTTCCTCACGCCCCAAGGTAGCGGCCGCTACCCGAAATCGGGGCCTCAAATATCGGAAGGGTGGACGTGTCCGAACCAGCTTCGATTTCCACAGGCATCGCCGAGCGCTATGCCACCGCGATCTTCGAGATCGCGAAAGAGAATAAAGACCTCGCAGGTCTGGAGACCGGAATTAACGATCTGGCAGCAGCATTGGGCGACAGCGCCGAACTGCGTAACCTGATCGCTTCGCCTCTGGTTTCGCGCGCCGAACAGGAAGGCGCCATTACCGCAATCGCCGACAAAATGGGCCTGAACGCCATCCTGCGCAACACGCTGGGCCTGATGGCACAAAAACGCCGCCTGTTTGTCGTACCGCAGCTGGTGCAGGTTCTGCGCGACATGCTGGCCGAAGAGCGTGGCGAAGTGACTGCCGATGTTGCCTCGGCCAAAGCGCTGACCAAGACACAGATGGAAAAACTGTCCAAGACGCTGTCCGAGCGTGTGGGCAAGACCGTGACAATCAATGCGACCGTGGATGAAAGCCTCATCGGCGGTCTTGTCGTTAAAGTGGGCTCGAAGATGATCGATAGTTCGATCCGTTCGAAGCTGAACTCCCTACAGAATGCAATGAAAGAGGTCGGATAAATGGGAATCCAAGCTGCAGAGATTTCTGCAATCCTGAAGGACCAGATCAAGAATTTTGGTCAGGAAGCCGAAGTGGCCGAGATCGGCCGCGTGCTGAGCGTCGGTGACGGGATTGCCCGTGTATACGGCCTGGACAACGTGCAAGCCGGTGAGATGGTCGAATTCCCCGGTGGCATCATGGGTATGGCCCTGAACCTAGAAAGCGACAACGTGGGTGTTGTTATCTTCGGGTCCGACCGTGACATCAAAGAAGGTGACACAGTCAAGCGCACCAACTCGATCGTGGACGTTCCGATCGGTGACGAACTGCTGGGCCGCGTTGTTGACGGTCTGGGCAACCCGCTGGACGGCAAAGGCCCGATCAACGCTTCCAAGCGTGGCGTTGCGGACGTTAAGGCCCCCGGCATCATCCCGCGTAAATCGGTGCACGAGCCGATGGCAACTGGCCTGAAATCGGTTGACGCGATGATCCCGATCGGCCGTGGCCAGCGTGAGCTGATCATTGGCGACCGTCAGACCGGTAAAACCGCCGTTGCTCTGGACACCATCCTGAACCAGAAAGTCTACAACGACGCAGCAGGCGACGACGAGTCGAAGAAACTGTACTGCATCTACGTGGCGGTTGGTCAGAAGCGTTCGACCGTTGCACAGCTGGTGAAGAAACTGGAAGAATCCGGCGCGATTGAATACTCGATCGTTGTGGCCGCAACCGCGTCCGACCCGGCGCCGATGCAGTTCCTGGCGCCTTACTCGGCGACTGCGATGGCCGAATACTTCCGCGACAACGGTCGCCACGCGCTGATTATCTATGATGACCTGTCGAAACAGGCTGTGTCCTATCGTCAGATGTCCCTGCTGCTGCGTCGTCCGCCCGGACGTGAAGCCTACCCTGGTGACGTTTTCTACCTCCACTCCCGTCTGCTGGAGCGTTCGGCGAAGCTGAACGAAGATTTCGGCGCAGGCTCGCTGACCGCTCTGCCGGTTATTGAAACCCAAGGTGGCGACGTTTCGGCGTTTATTCCGACCAACGTGATCTCGATCACCGACGGTCAGATCTTCCTGGAAACCGAACTGTTCTACCAGGGCATCCGTCCTGCTGTGAACACCGGTCTGTCGGTTTCGCGTGTGGGCTCGTCGGCCCAAACCAACGCGATGAAATCGGTCGCTGGACCGGTAAAACTGGAGCTGGCTCAGTACCGCGAAATGGCTGCGTTTGCGCAGTTCGGTTCGGACCTCGACGCCGCGACCCAGCAGCTGCTGAACCGTGGTGCGCGCCTGACCGAGCTGATGAAACAGCCGCAGTACTCGCCGCTGACCAACGCGGAAATCGTCTGCGTCATCTTCGCGGGCACCAACGGTTACCTCGATAAGATCGACGTCTCGGACGTTGGCCGCTATGAGGCCGGTCTGCTGGCGCACCTGCGCGGCAAGCACGCCGACCTGCTGAAATGGCTGACAGACGAAGATCCCAAGATCAAAGGTGACGCGTCCGACAAGATCAAGGCAGCGATCGACGAATACGCCGCGACCTTCGCGTAACGGGGGGTTCCGATGCCTAGTCTGAAGGACCTTAAAAACAGGATCGAGTCGGTCAAATCGACCCGCAAGATCACCAAGGCCATGCAGATGGTCGCGGCTGCAAAACTGCGCCGCGCCCAGGAATCTGCTGAAGCCTCACGCCCCTATGCCGAGCGGTTCAATGCCGTTATGGCGGGGCTGGCGGCTTCGGTCGGGGGCAGCGACAGCGCCCCCAAGCTGCTCCGTGGTACGGGCAGCGATGATGTCCATCTGCTGGTTGTGATGACAGCTGAACGCGGCCTGTGTGGCGGCTTCAACTCGAACATCGCCAAGCTGGCCCGCCAAAAGGCGGAAGAGCTGCGCGGCAAAGGCAAGACGGTCAAGGTTCTGACCGTTGGCAAGAAAGGCCGCGACGCGCTCAAGCGCGATTTGGGCGATCTGTTCGTTGGACATGTCGACCTGAGCGAGGTCAAGCGCATTGGCTATGCCAACGCGCAGGACATCGCGAAGGACATCCTGTCCCGCTTTGACGGGGCTGAGTTCGATGTTGCCACGATCTTCTACTCGAAGTTCGTCAACGTCGTGACCCAGATCCCGACGGCACAGCAAATCATCCCCGCCTCGTTCGAGGACGACGCGGCAGGTGACGACAGCGGTGCCATCTTCGACTACGAGCCCAGCGAAGAGGCCATTCTGGCCGACCTGCTGCCCAAGGGGGTTGCCACCGCGATCTTCTCGGCTCTGCTCGAAAACGGAGCGTCTGAACAGGGTGCACGGATGTCCGCAATGGACAACGCGACACGCAACGCGGGCGAAATGATCGACAAGCTGACGATCCAGTTCAACCGCTCGCGTCAGGCCGTGATCACCAACGAGCTGATTGAAATTATTTCCGGCGCCGAAGCGCTGTAGAGACATACCGGAGACGAAACATGGCGAATGCAAAAGGCAAAGTCACACAGATCATCGGGGCCGTCGTCGACGTGCAGTTCGATGACGCACTGCCTGAAATTCTGAACGCGCTGGAAACCACCAACAACGGCAAACGCCTGGTGTTGGAAGTTGCTCAGCACCTGGGTGAAAACACCGTCCGTACCATCGCGATGGACGCGACCGAAGGTCTGGTCCGTGGCGAAGTTGTGACCGACACCGGCGCACCGATCTCGGTTCCGGTTGGCAACGCCACCCTGGGCCGCATCCTGAACGTGGTCGGCGAGCCGATCGACGAAAAAGGCGACGTTGTTGCGTCGGAAACCCGCGCAATCCACCAGCCCGCACCTGAGTTCGCGGAACAGTCGACCGAGTCGGAAATCCTTGTGACCGGCATCAAGGTTGTTGACCTGCTGGCTCCTTACGCCAAAGGCGGTAAAATTGGCCTCTTCGGTGGCGCGGGCGTTGGTAAAACCGTTCTGATCATGGAACTGATCAACAACATCGCCAAAGTGCACTCGGGCTTCTCGGTGTTCGCGGGTGTTGGTGAACGGACCCGTGAAGGGAACGACCTGTACCACGAGATGATCGAATCGAACGTTATTAAACCCGACAACCTGTCGGAATCGCAGGTTGCGCTGGTTTACGGTCAGATGAACGAACCTCCGGGAGCGCGTGCACGTGTTGCTCTGACCGGTCTGACCCTGGCCGAGCAGTTCCGCGACCAGTCCGGTACCGACGTTCTTTTCTTCGTCGACAACATCTTCCGCTTCACGCAAGCGGGCTCCGAGGTTTCGGCTCTGCTGGGTCGTATTCCTTCGGCGGTGGGCTACCAGCCGACGCTGGCCACCGACATGGGCGCCCTGCAGGAACGCATCACCTCGACCAAGTCGGGCTCGATCACCTCGGTGCAGGCGATCTACGTGCCTGCGGACGACCTTACCGACCCTGCGCCGGCAACCTCGTTTGCTCACTTGGATGCGACTACCGTTCTTAACCGCGCGATCTCGGAAAAGGGTATCTATCCGGCTGTTGACCCGCTCGACTCGTCGTCGCGTCTGCTGGACCCGGCCATCGTTGGTGAAGAGCACTACGCGGTTGCAACCGACGTTCAGCAGATCCTCCAGCGCTATAAGTCGCTTCAGGACATCATCGCCATCCTCGGTATGGACGAACTGTCGGAAGAAGACAAACTGACCGTTGCCCGTGCCCGTAAGATCGAGCGCTTCCTGTCGCAGCCGTTCGACGTGGCCGAGGTTTTCACCGGTTCGCCGGGCGTTCAGGTTCCTCTGGATGTCACCATCTCGTCGTTCAAAGCCGTTGTGGCTGGCGAATATGATCACCTGCCCGAAGCGGCCTTCCTGATGGTTGGTGGCATCGACGAAGTGATCGCCAAAGCGGAAAAGATGGCCGCAGAAGCCGCCTAAGGAGTATCCCTGATGGCAAACACGATGCAATTCGACCTCGTCAGCCCAGAGCGGAGCCTTGCTTCGCTTGAGGCCACCGCGGTCCAGCTACCCGGCGCGGACGGGGACATGACGGCAATGCCCGATCATGCCCCCACCATCACCACGCTACGCCCCGGTCTGCTGAAGGTTGAGGCACCTGCCGGAGCCAGCGAATACCTGGTCACTGGCGGGTTTGCCCAGATCAACGGCGACGGCCTGTCGGTTCTGGCTGAAAAAGCCATACCGGTTGCCGAAGTGACCCGGTCGCATCTGGATGACCTGATCGCTGAAGCCCGCGCCTCGCACGAGGTCGCAAAGGCCGGGGACGATCAGTCCATCGTTGACGATGCAGCCAAACTGCTGGCCGACATGGAAGCGCTTGGGACGCATATGAGCCTGTAACGGCTTGTTGCAAATGGATCATTCGAAACGGCCTCGCAATGCGGGGCCGTTTTTTTGTCGTGATTTGCTTGAAGTCTCAGATTAAGTTTTCAGTGTAAATGGTTATAGACGATAAAGATGAAGACATTTCGCACCCACCCGATTGGTATCGACCAAGGCGAGACTGTACTGTTTTCCGAATTTTCCAATGGCGGGGACATGTGGACAGGCAACGGAACCCGAGAACGGCGCGCGGCTGTTACGTTCAGCCAGCCGTTCAGGACCACGCCAGTGGTTCAGGTTGGCATATCCCTATGGGATGTGGACACAACCACCGCCCTGCGCGCCGAGGTCAAGGCAGAGGATATCTCAGCCGAAGGCTTCAGCGCCGTTTTCCGCACTTGGTCAGACACCCGCATCGCGCGGATCAGGATGTCCTGGACAGCGATCGGAGAGGTGGCGCATGAGGATGACTGGGACATCTCCTAGCCATCCGACGTTTCAGGATTCGATCATGTCCACCCGTGTTGCGTGACGGCCGCCTTCGAAATCGGCTCCAAGGAAAGCATCCACGATATCCAGCGCCTGACCTTCACCTACGACGCGTGCACCGATGGACAGCATGTTGGCGTCGTTATGCTGGCGGATCATCCGGGCTGAGAACGCGTCGGAACACACGCCGCAGCGAATGCCGGGGACCTTGTTCGCCGCCATCATGATGCCCTGTCCCGTGCCGCAAAGGATGATACCCAGTGCGCAATCACCCGAGGCAACGGCGTCAGCGGCGGCTTTGCCGTGGATCGGATAATGCGTGCTCTCAGGTGTTTGAGGGCCGATATCCATGACCTCCCATCCTTGGTCCGCGATATGTTTGGCAACCGCCTGGCGCAGCTCGATGGCGGCGTGGTCGCTGGAAAGAACGATGCGTTTGGGGGCTGTCACGGAAAGCTCCTGCCTTAGAGGGGTCACGAAAAAGGGCGGCTGCAAGGCCGCCCGTTCAGATCAGTCCATGTGGTACATGGATTCGTAGATCGGGGTCAGGGTCTTGTCCTCGAACAGCGACGAGACCGAGGTGCCGTTCCAAATGTTCAGGATCGCCTGCGTAAAGATGGGCGCTGTCGGAACAATGCGGATATTTTTGGCTTTGGCGACTTCTTTGGTGGGTTGGATTGTGTCGGTCAGAACCAGAGATTTCATCACCGAGTTTGTCACACGCTCAACCGCCGGGCCGCTCATGACACCGTGGGTGATATAGGAATGCACCTCTTTCGCGCCGTTATCCAGCAGCACTTGCGCGGCCTTGCAGAGTGTACCCGCTGTGTCGCACATGTCGTCCACGATCAGGCAGATCTTGTCTTTGACGTCGCCGATGACAGTCATCTCGGCCACTTCGCCGGCCTTTTCGCGGCGCTTATCCACGATCGACAGTGGCGCTTCGATCCGCTTGGCCAATTCACGCGCACGGGCTACACCGCCGACATCGGGTGAGACCACCATGATCTCATCCATCTGGTCCTTGAACTGGTTTTTCACATCCAGCGCAAAGATCGGCGAGGCATAAAGGTTGTCCACCGGGATATCAAAGAACCCCTGAATCTGCGCGGCGTGCAGGTCCATGGTCAGAACCCGCTCGATCCCGGCGCCGGTCAGCATGTTGGCAACCAGCTTGGCGGAAATCGGCGTGCGCGCCTTGGTGCGACGGTCCTGACGGGCATAGCCGAAATAAGGGATCACGGCAGTGATCCGCTGCGCGGATGAGCGGCGCAGCGCGTCGGCGATGATCAGCAGTTCCATCAGGTTATCGTTTGCCGGGTTCGAAGTCGGCTGGACGATGAACATATCCTCGCCGCGTACATTCTCGAACACTTCGACGAAAATCTCGCCGTCGTTAAAACGTTCGACCCGCGCGTCAACCAACCCTTGGTCAACGCCGCGATACAGGCTCATGCGGCGTGCAATGGTCTGGGCAAGCGGAAGATTGGCGTTCCCAGCGATCAGCTTGGGTTCGTTGAGTGTCGGCATCGGCTGAGGTCCCCGGGCAGCAAAGGCTAATGTGACAGATTCGTGATGTTGACACCGCTTAGCATGGCCTTACCGTCTCGCAAAGATAACGCAGCGGAGAAAGTGAACATGGCCACCATTGACTACTATTTTGCGACAATTTCGCCCTTCACCTACTTGGCCGGAACCCGGTTGGAAGAGGTGGCCGCGAAACATGGCGCGACAATTAACTACAAACCACTGGATATCATGGCCCTGTTTGGCCGGACCGGAGGCACCCCACCCAAGGACCGGCATATTTCGCGCACCGAATACCGAGCACAGGAATTGCAGCGTCAGGCCAAAAATCTGGGGATGGAATTCAACATTCAACCCGCACATTGGCCGACGAACATGGCGCCTTCGTCCTATGCCGTGATCGCGGCGGCCAAAGATGGCTCAGGCGATGTGGGCAAGCTGGTCCATTCCTTCCTGCGCGCCTGCTGGGCTGAGGAAAAGGACATCGCGCAGGATGACGTGATCCGCGATTGCCTGTCGGCAGCCGGGTTCGACCCGAACCTCGCGGATAGCGGGTTGCTGGACGGTGCCGAAACCTATGCCGCCTATCTGGAACAGGCCGTGGACAGCGGTGCCTTTGGCGCGCCCTTCTATGTCACCGAGGACGGACAGCGGTTCTGGGGTCAGGACCGGATCGAAGACCTCGACCGTCACCTGTCCGAGATGAAAGGGTGAAGGACGGGGTGACTCTACCTTCCATATTTGTTCGATCACTGGGGCAGGGCGCGCGACAGGTGCTCGCCCTGCACTGCACGATTGCACATTCGGGGGCTTGGGCCGGTTTGGCGGCCTCTTTGGGCGCACAAGCCACGCTTGTTGCGCCCGACATGCTATCGCACGGCAAAAGCCCTGATTGGGATGGGCAGAGCGACTTTTTTGACCTGACCACCACTTTGTCTGCGGCACAATTGACCCAGCCGATGGATGTGATCGGGCATTCCTTTGGCGCGATGATTGCCCTGCGCCTTGCGGTCAATCACCCGAAACTGATCCGCAGCGTGGTCCTGATCGAACCCGTATTCTTCGCCGTCGCCAAGTTGGATGCGCCCGATCTTCTCGCGCAGCACGATGCGGCGGCACAGCCTTATGTAGAGGCGCTGGAAACCGGGGATATGCCGCTGGCGGCCCGCCTGTTCAACCGGATGTGGAGCACCGAGGAAAGCCCCCGCTGGCCGGATATGCCCGAGAAAACGCGCGCGGCGATGATCCGGGGGATCCGGGTCGTTCCAGATGTGGAACAAGCTCTGTTCCAGGATACAAAAGGGCTCCTGACGCCAGGTGTTCTGAACGAAGTCAAACGACCAACCTTGCTGATGACCGGCGGACACTCTCATCCGGTCATGCCTGCAATTTCACATGGATTGCAAAAACGCCTGCCCAACGCGTCCATCATCACTATCGAAGACGCAGGGCACATGCTGCCAATCTCGCACCCTAAGGAAACCGCCGCCCAGATAACCAATTTCTGGCACAGGCTGCCTCCTTCTTCTGTTTGAAAATACCTCGGGGGTTTGGGGGCAGAGCCCCCAACCAGCTTCAGATCAAACCCAAAAACCGGTCGACCTCTTCGGGCGGCAGTGACCAGTCACACACCAGCCGACAGGCAAGGCGTTCGTCCTCATCCACCCCTTCCAATTCGGCGCCCCACAGATGATAGACCGCTCCGGCCTCGTGAAGCTGTTTGTGCCTGGCGCGCGAGAATTCCGCGAAGATCATGTTCGCCTGCGGTTCATGCAAGAATGAGGCCCCCTTGGCCCGCAACCCATCCGCCAGACGTGCGCAGTTGTCATTGGCCTGCCGCGCCATCCTCAACCAAAGATCATCCTGCAGATACGCGGCCATCTGCGCCGACAAATAACGGTGTTTCGAAAACAGATGCGCGCCGCGCTTGCGGCGCAGCTCGAATTCCCAGGCTTTGGCCTCGTCGAAAAAGACCACCGCCTCGACCCCCATCAGCCCGTTCTTTGTGCCGCCAAAGCTGACCGCATCAACCCCCGACTTCCACGTCATCCCGGCGGGGGAACAGTTCAGCGCGACCAGCGCATTGGTGAACCGCGCGCCGTCCAGATGCACCGGCAGGCCGTAATCCTTGGCCACACGGCACAGCGCCTGCAACTCTTCCAACGAATAAACCGAACCTCTCTCGGTCACCTGCGTGATCGAGACCGGTCCGCGTTGCGGCCCATGCACACCGCGCGTCTCTTCGGCCAAAATCGTTGCACGCAGCGCATCCGGGGTCATCTTGTCGCCGCCGGGCACCAGCGTCAGCTTGGCGCCGCTGTAGAATTCCGGCGCGTTGCACTCATCCTCGTGGATATGCGCAACGGGGGAACAAAACACGGTGTCCCACGGGTTCGCCAGAGTCGACAGAGCCAGCGAATTTGCCGCCGTCCCGGTCGCCACCAGATAGACAGCTGCCCCCGGCGCTTCAAAGATACCACGGATACGGTCGCGCACCTCGTTCATCAGCGTGTCGGCCCCGTAGGCCATCTGATAGCCCTCATTCGCGGCGCTCAACGCGGCCATCACTTGCGGGTGAACCGGCCCGGAATTGTCAGAGGCGAAATACATCAGTTGGGCTCCTCGATGATATAGTCTTCCCACTCTTCCATGGGGGTTTCGAACTCGGACACCGTGCGCCCCTGAACCGAGACCCCGGCGGCGTGTACGCTGTCAGGCGTACCAGATATCAAAGGGTGCCAGTCGTAAAGGGGTTTGCCCTCCCACAGCAGCCGATAGGCGCAGGTCTGGGGCAGCCAATAGGCGTGTTCATCGATATTGTCGGGCGTCATCACGATGCATTCCGGCACGAATTGGTGGCGGATGTCGTATTGGGTGCAACGGCAGGTCTCATCGTCCAGCAGACGGCAGGCAACGCAAGTCAGGGCGACTTCGCCCGTATCTTCGTCTTCCAGCTTGTTCAGACAGCACTTGCCGCAGCCGTCGCACAGCGCCTCCCACTCACGCTGGTTCATCTTGGTCAGCGGTTTGCGTTCCCAGAACCGGGCGGACAGGCCGTTGCGGTCAATCGGGTCGGTGGTCATAGCGCCGCCAGTAGCGCACGGGCTTTGTCGCAATCGGTATCCATCTGGGCGATCAGCCCGACCAGACCGTCAAAGGTCATCTCGGGGCGCAGGTATTCGACCAGACCGACCGAGAGCGTCGCGCCATAAAGATCACCCGAGAAATCGAACAGGAACGTCTCGATATTGGGCACTTCGCCGTTGAACATGGGCCTAGTGCCAACCGAGGCCGCACCGTGATAGCTGCCCTGATGCGGGCCATCCAGCACATCGACCAGAACCGCATAGACGCCGAATTTCGGCGGGTGCAGTCCCTCGATCGACATATTCGCGGTGGGATAGCCCAGCTCGCGTCCGCGCTGTTCGCCGCCGATCACTTCGCCCTCGATCCGGTGCCAGTGACCCAGCATCGCGGCGGCATCCCGAGGGCGGCCTTCGGACAGCGCAGTGCGGATCGCGGTCGAGGACACGACGTTTTCCGAACGCTCCATCAAGGGGGCAATGGTGACACCAAAACCCATCTGAGCCCCGAACTGAACCAGATCATCCGCAGTGCCGCTGCGGCCCTTGCCGAAACAGAAATCCGCCCCGACCACCACATGCGACAGGCCCAGCCCGTCGCAAATTACATTGCGTGCGAATTCTTCGGGCGTCAGCCCGGCCAGCGCCGCGTTAAAGGGTAATTCATAGAGCTTCTGAACTCCCAGCTTCTGCAAACGGTGCGCGCGGGCATTGCCGCGCATCAGGCGAAATGGGGGGCTGTCGGGTGCAAAATACTCTCGCGGGTGTGGCTCGAACGTCATCACACCCAGTGGCGCGTCTGGCGCGGCGTTGCGGGCCAATTCGATCACCGAGCGGTGGCCGATATGCACGCCGTCAAAATTACCGATGGCGACACTGGCACCACGGTCTTGAGGCTCGACAAACTGGAAATCCCGAATAATGCGCATAGCGCCTGCCTAGCGGGACTGCGAGGCAGGTTCAAGGGTCTGAGAGGTCAGTCGAACTTGCGCGATGGTGCCAGCACCATAGCCTCGCCCATCAACACCTTTTTACCGTCTACCGCACAGTGGCAATCCAGCTTGACCCGGCGCTTGGCAAAGTCGATGTCGATCACCTTGACCTCGGCGTAGACCATGTCACCGGGGCGAACGGGGGCCAGGAATTTCAGCGACTGCCCCATATAAACTGTGCCGTGGCCCGGCAGTTGTTCCCCGATCACGGCCGAGATCAGCCCGGCCGTCAGCATCCCGTGGGCGATGCGCCCCTCAAAAATTGTGTCGCGGGCATAGTCGTCATCCAGATGCACCGGGTTGCGGTCGGTCGAGACCTGCGCGAACATTTCGATATCTTCGTCCGTCACCACTTTGCGCAGGTGGCGGGTCATGCCCATTTCGATGTCTTCAATACAGATCGTGCCGCGCGGAAGATTGTCCAACATGTCACCCTCACTCGATTTCAATGGGCAACAAAAAAACCAAAGTCACCCAAGTTGGGTAACTTTATTACTTCGCAGTTGCAGAAAATCAAGTCTTTTCTGACTAGCGCAGGCGGCCGATTGTATAGGTGGGGTTGATGTTTTCCCTTGCGATATAATCGGTTAGGGATTCCGGATGCGGATGGTGCGACGTTTTGGTTTCGGCTGCTGCCAGACCGCCCGAGATGAACAGAGAATCAATGCCTTCACCCATGCCGCCCAGAATGTCTGTATGCGGGCCGTCGCCGATCACCAGAATATCGCCGTCAGGGATATCATGACCCAACTCCTGCAGTCGCCGACGTGCCAGATCATAGATCGGCGGATGCGGCTTGCCGAAGTAAAGGCTCTCGCCCCCCATCTCGGTGTAAAGCTTGGCCAGAGCGCCCGCGCACCATTCCCGAACCTCGCCCCGGTCGACCACGATATCTGGATTGGCGCAGAGAAGTTTCATGCCCTTCTGCTTGGCATAAAGGAAATCCGCGCGGTTGACGTCAGGGTCGGCCATCGGATCGAATGGTCCACAGCAGACAATCCCTTCGGCCTGATCCAGTGGCACACGCTCGATCTGAATTGGGTGGTGCAAAATCTTCAGCGGCTCGAAAAAGCCAGCATCGCGCGCCCATTCTCCCATGAAGTAAACTTTTTCGCCCACAGCGCCTCGAAACATAGCTGAGCGCGCCGAGTCTCCGCTTGTGGCGATCGTATCATAGGCGTCGTTGGGAACGTTGAATTGTTCCAGTTGCTCAGCCACCCCTGCACGGGGCTTGGGCGAGTTGGTGACCAGAACAACAATGCCCCCTTTGGCGCGATAACCTTGAAGCGCTGCCACGGCTTCGGGATAGGCGGTTATGCCGTTATGCACACAGCCCCAGAGGTCGACAAACAGCGCTTTGTAGCGGTCGGAGATTTCATCAAGTTTGTGAATAATCTGAGTCATTGAGCTGCCCCCGGGGCTCTGGAGTCGAAGTTGTGCCAGCTATGTCAAAGCTTCGGTCTTTTGACCATCCCAGCTGCAACTTTTCTGAATGAATAGCCGCATACGTTCAGTTGTCTTCACTGATTTCCTCGACGTCCGGTGCCTGTTGAACGTTTTCGGTGCCTAGAATGACCTGGGCGCCGATCCTGTTCTGAAAGCGAACGACAACCAGATAACCCGGCCCCAACTCGTCGCGCAGTACGTCGACCAGGGGTTTCTCGCGCAGGCTTTCCGGCAGGAGGCCTGCAATTGAAGACACCTTGAACGCGGCTTCAATTGGCAGGTCAACGATCAGCCAGATATCGGCTTGCTTGCGTTGAGCGTTTACGTCGACGCGAACAATCTCCACCGAAACTGGGTCAGCCCAATCGCGTATTGTCTGTGCCAATTGCGCTTCGGTCCGGGTTTCCAGATAGCGGTTATATGTCGACTTGCCCAATTGAATGACTACGAAGGTCAAGAACGCCAAGGTCACAACGACGCTGGCAGTAAAGTTCAGCTTGCGACGTCCCTTGCTGAAAACCACCGAACGAGCAGCGTACACGATGTAGACCGCGCAAGCCGATAGGATGATCGCCCCAAGGTTTGTTGCGAACAGCAAGCCGGCCTCATAAGCTTCAGCCGCTTCTTCAAAATACATCAATACCCCTGAGGCGGATAACGGGGGCACCAAAGACACGCCGATCGCAGCACCTGGCAGCAGGCTAACTTCTGATCGATTTATCTGCACATACGCTCCGGCGACGCCAGCCGCCAAGGCAACGATCAGATCTTCAGTCCCGGGATCGGTACGCGCCAGAACCTGATCAGGGATCAGAATTCCGCGGGGAACATCGGCGATATAGACAAGAAACCAGGCCAGAAAGACGCAGATAACGGCCGCCCCGCTTACAATCAGGGCAAGCTTGAACGCACGTCCCAGCCACCCCATGACCATCGAGGCAGCTATGCCCAGTATCGGTGTCATCAACGGTGCGACCAACATGGCGGCAATCACCACTGCGCCTGAATCGCGAAGCATCCCCATGGTCGCGATCACAACCGACAGTGTCAAAAGCATCGCAAATCTGCGCCAGTAGGCCGCTCGGTCATGCCCTTCGAACCGAAGGATGTCCCTGGTGGTGCTGAATTTTCGTTTACTCATTCCTGCGACCAAGACCCAAGCAAGACTATCCGCACCAGACTATCAACGGATACGCTCTATGCAAAATCTTGTGCCTTAACGAAAAAAGGCGCCCCGATACAGGCGCCTTTTGTTTGTGGTGCTACGAAGATCACACTTTGAGGTTGGGGATGATCTGCTTTTTCCGGCTCATGATTCCGGGCAGAACCACAGCGTCGCCGTTTACTGACGCACCAAAGCTCTTCTCGGCCACGCCTTTCACAAGGTCATTGGGCACAAGCAGGGTGGCTTCTTCGTTGAGGATGTCGACGACAAACAGCAATACCTGATCAACGCCGTCTTCCTTGGCAACATCCACCATCGACGCGGCCAGGCTGTCTTTGCGGTCCAGAACGACGCCCGGAGCGGTGGTTTCCAGAACTGAAACGCGGAACTTGGTGCCGTCGACTTCGTATTCCTTGCTATCCATGCGGATCAGTTCTGCGTCCGAGAACGAGGATACGTCCGACTTCGCGGCAAACATGTCAGCCGCATAGGCCGAAACGTCCAGACCCAGTTCAGCCGCCAGTTTTTCAGCCACTGCGCGGTCATGGGCGGTGGTGGTGGGCGAGCGGAATTCCAGCGTGTCCGACAGGATGCAGGTCAACGCCGCGCCTTTGACGGCGTCAGGCATTTTGGCAGCGTCGTCGCCCATCAGGTCAACCATGATCGTCGCGGTGCAGGCCAGTGGGCGCACGGTGATGTCGATTGGGCCTTTGGTTTCCAGCCCGCCGACCAGCTTGTGGTGGTCGATGATGGCGCGGATGTCTGCGCTGTTGACGCTGGCGGGCAGTTCGGCGGGGTTGTTGGTGTCAACGATTACGACCGGCACGTCCGCGTCCACGTCGGCGATAATACGCGGCTTGGGCAGGTCCCAGCGCTGCAGCATAAAGGCGGCCTCGGTGTTGGGTTCACCCAGCAGTACGGGTTCAGCCTGTTCACCTTTGACTTCGTTCAGATACCACGACCACAGGATCGGGGAGCCGGTGGAATCGGTGTCGGGGGATTTATGTCCAAATACGAGGGTTGTCATGTCAGCGTCCTGAGGATGGTAAATTTGCGCGCCTTATAGGGTGGTCAGGCGCACTTGTCACCCGGTCTCGGTTACACTGCGACGATAGGTAAAACCGGCTTAGAACGGCCCGCGCTCCAGAGTGTAGCCAGCCTGTTCCAACAGGTTCAGAAGCCCATGTTCTCCTCCAAGGTGTCCAGCGCCGACCGCGATCACGGCAGTCTGGTCCTGAATGTCCAGAATATGCGCCATCCAGTTATTGTTGCGACCGATCAGAAGCTGTTCTTCGAACCCGTCCCATTCCTCGTCGAAAATCTCTTCCGTCAGGCCCGAGGTCTCAAGCCCCTGCAACCGCGCGAATTGTAGGATTTCGCCGTGTTTCTCTTCGAGATAGGCGTTCAGCATCGTGGCCAGCTGGTCTTCGCTGCTTTCGAAGGCGTCGGCCATTCGGACGAGGGATTGCACCTGCTGTTCCATCGGGAATTCGTTGAACATCGCCATCAATTCCGCCGTTGTCTCAAGCGAGAACTGAGGGATGTCGTATTCGGCCGCCAAATCGGTCAGACGGGCATCCATCCCGTAACTGGCGTTCGGTTCGTGCACCATGCAGGGCGGCACGCCCAAAGTCATGCTGAGAAACCAGGGGCGCATTTTGGCCCCCATCCAGCTTGGGATGCCGCGATCGGCTAGACCTTGTGACAGGGTCTCCCACTGCTCGGCGGGGATCATGTCAATCAGCGTCGGACCCGAGGTGATCAGAACCGGGCTCAGATCCTCGGCCAGACCTTTTTGAAAGGCGTCCATCTCGGCCTTGGTGACTTCGAAATAAAACGCATCCGCCTGGCTGAGCGTTGGCTCTAGCCGTTCGACCACCGCGTCCATGCGGGCGTCATTGGTGTGAACGGTGCCGATCAGATGCAGGGTTGCACCGTCCTTGGTGGCGATCCAGTGATTGCCTTCGGGGTAGGGGAAATTAACAAGCGCCTGTTGAATCTGATCCTGCATTTCAGCCGATAAATCTGGGCGCAGGTCGCGCCCCTCGCAGGCCGCATAAGCGCTCAGCGGTACAAATAGACAAATGAAGATGAACAGAAAACGCATTGGAGCCACCCTTTAAACCTCGGACTTTTTTATTTGTGCCGCGACCATGCATTGCGCAAGGCATGGGATCAAGCGGTGCAAAGCGCCGCCGGTCCGATCTGTGTCTGGCATTCCACAGCAAATCCCCTAGCATGGCCGTATGGAGCGTGAGCAGGATCTTTACCCCCCCATCAAAGCGTTGTTGGAGCGTCAAGGTTACACCGTCAAGGGTGAGGTGGGTGCTGCCGATATAGTCGCCGTGCGCGCTGGGGAAGATCCGGTGATTGTCGAGCTGAAGTTGCGGTTCTCGCTGGCCCTGTTTCATCAGGCGATTGCGCGACTGAAGGTGACGGATCAGGTTTATATCGGTGTGCTCAAACCCAAAGGTCGCAGCGCTCGGCGGGCTCTGAAGGACAATCTGGCTTTGTGCCGCCGTTTGGGGCTTGGTCTGATTACCGTGCGTTCGGATGGTGTGGTTGAGGTTCAGTGTGATCCGGGTCCATATGCGCCGCGAAAGGACAAGGCGCGAAAGACGCGTCTGTTACGCGAGTTTGACCGGTTGGAGGGCGACCCTAATGCGGGCGGGGCCACGCGTCATGGGATTGTCACCGCCTATCGTCAGGATGCGCTGAAATGTGCGGCGCATCTGGCAGAGTGCGGCGCCACCAAAGGGGCCGAGGTTGCAAAGGCAACCGGTGTGGCCGCAGCCACCCGACTTATGCGAGAGAACCACTACGGGTGGTTCGACAAGGTCGAAAAGGGCGTTTATGCCCTGACGGATGCAGGGCAGGACGGACTGAAACACTGGGCCTACAGCTGGGATCACCCCGAATAGGGGCAGAGGTCCAAAAAATCCTTCACAGCTTGTTGACTCGGGGAATTGCACCCCCTAGCTATGCGTCGTTATCACTCGACAAGCATGAGTGCTAACGCCCCGCCATCCGGCGAGGGGAGGATTAACAACTTTGAGCCCAAGGAGCTGCAAAGATGGCATTGAAACCGCTTCATGACCGCGTGCTGGTTCGCCGTACAGAAAGCGAAGAGAAAACCGCAGGCGGCCTGATCATTCCTGACAGCGCAAAAGAAAAGCCCAGCGAAGGCGAAGTCGTCGCAACCGGCGAAGGCGCACGCAAGGACAGCGGCGAGCTGATCGCAATGGCTGTGAAAGCTGGCGACAAGATCCTGTTCGGCAAATGGTCGGGCACCGAGGTTCAGGTCGACGGCGAAGAGCTGCTGATGATGAAAGAAAGCGACATCATGGGGATCATCGAGTAAGCCGCGCGCTTCACTCTGATCTTCATTTACAACTTATTTCTCAAGGAGAAACGACATGGCTGCAAAGGACGTCAAGTTCGACACCGATGCCCGTAACCGCATGCTGGCAGGCGTAAACATCCTGGCCGATGCTGTTAAAGTGACCCTGGGCCCCAAAGGCCGCAACGTGGTTCTGGACAAATCCTTCGGTGCACCGCGCATCACCAAAGACGGTGTTTCGGTTGCCAAGGAAATCGAACTGGAAGACAAGTTCGAAAACATGGGCGCGCAGATGGTGAAAGAAGTCGCCAGCCGCACCAATGACGAAGCCGGTGACGGCACCACCACTGCAACTGTTCTGGCTCAAGCAATCGTTCGCGAAGGTCTGAAGCAGGTTGCTGCTGGCCTGAACCCGATGGACTTGAAGCGCGGCATCGACCTGGCAACTGCCAAGGTTGTCGAAGGCATTAAGTCGGCCTCGCGTGAAGTCAAAGACTCGGCAGAAGTTGCTCAGGTTGGCACCATCTCGGCCAACGGCGAAGCCGAAATCGGCCAGCAGATCGCAGACGCGATGCAGAAAGTTGGCAACGAAGGCGTTATCACCGTCGAAGAAAACAAAGGTCTGGAAACCGAGACCGATGTTGTCGAAGGTATGCAGTTCGACCGCGGCTACCTGTCGCCTTACTTCGTCACCAACGCAGACAAGATGATTGCAGAGCTCGATGACTGCATGATCCTGCTGCACGAAAAGAAACTGTCCTCGCTGCAGCCGATGGTTCCGCTGCTGGAGCAGGTGATCCAGTCGCAGAAGCCGCTGCTGATCATCGCAGAAGATGTTGAAGGCGAAGCGCTGGCAACTCTGGTTGTCAACAAACTGCGCGGCGGCCTGAAAATTGCTGCTGTCAAAGCACCGGGCTTCGGCGATCGCCGCAAAGCCATGCTGCAAGACATCGCGATCCTGACCGGCGGTCAGGTCATCAGCGAAGATCTGGGCATGAAGCTCGAGTCCGTCACCATGGACATGCTGGGCACCGCCAAGAAGATCGAAATCACCAAAGACGAAACCACCATCGTCGACGGTGCAGGCGAAAAAGCCGAGATCGAAGCACGTGTTGCTCAGATCCGCACTCAGATCGAAGAAACCTCGTCGGACTACGACCGTGAGAAGCTGCAAGAGCGCGTTGCCAAACTGGCAGGCGGTGTTGCTGTTATCCGCGTCGGCGGCATGACCGAAGTTGAAGTGAAAGAGCGTAAGGACCGTGTGGACGACGCTCTGAACGCGACCCGCGCTGCTGTGCAGGAAGGCGTTGTTGTGGGCGGCGGTGTTGCTCTGGTTCAGGCCGGTAAAGCACTGGAAGCTCTGGAAGGTGCAAACGCTGACCAGAACGCAGGCATCAACATCGTTCGTAAGGCAATCGAAGCGCCGCTGCGCCAGATCGCTGAAAACGCAGGCGTTGACGGTGCAGTTGTTGCTGGCAAAGTCCGCGAAAGCGGCGACGCAGCGTTCGGCTTCAACGCGCAGACCGAAGAATATGGCGACATGTTCTCGTTCGGCGTGATTGACCCGGCCAAAGTTGTCCGTACTGCACTGGAAGATGCAGCATCGGTTGCTGGCCTGCTGGTCACTACCGAAGCAATGGTTGCCGACAAGCCCCAGAAAGACGCACCCGCTGCTGGCGGCATGCCCGACATGGGCGGCATGGGCGGCATGATGTAAGCACATCGAATTCGCTCAGGCGAATTCTGACGATCCCCCCGATAGGTGCTTGGCCACTATTGACCAAGCTGTCGAAAGGGAAGCCGCAATATCAAGATGGGGTCGCCTTCGGGCGGCCCCGTTTCGTTAGGAATGCCCGCTGCGCGGACATGCCTCCGGCGGAGGTATTTTTGAACAGAAGAAGAGCGGGCACGGTTTGTCGCCGGGAATGTGAGTGTGCAAATGCGTCCGAACACGCTATGCGGTGGGAATGCGACTGTTTTTGCTGACTGCCCTGACTATGTGCGCCTTTGCGGCGAATTCGATCCTCAACCGTTTGGCCATTGATAGCGGCGCGAGCGACCCTGCCGGGTTTGCCATCGTGCGTGTGTTGGCCGGGGCAGTGGTGTTGGCAGCGCTGGTTTCATTCCGAGGGGGGCAGTTGCCTTTGCGGAACAGGCGCCGCATTGCGGGGGCCGGATCCTTATCCCTGTATATGATCGGGTTTTCTATTGCCTATCTGACCTTGGATGCGGGGTTAGGGGCTTTGATTCTGTTCGCAGTGGTTCAGATCACCATGTTTGCCGTGACATCCGTCACGGGGTCGGCACCTAGCGCACGGCAGATCGCAGGAGCTGGTATCGCTTTGGCTGGTCTGGCATGGGTTCTGTGGCCGAGCGGAGAGATTCAGGTGAACCCGGTGGGAGCGGCATTGATGATTGCGGCAGGGGTCGGATGGGCAATCTATTCGCTGGTTGGCCGGTCCGAACCAGATGCGCTGGCCGGAACAGCTGCCAATTTCGTCGTTGCTCTGCCTATCACAGGGCTAGCGTTGTTGCTGGTTGGAGGAGAGTGGAACATGACAGCCACCGGGTATGTACTGGCCGCTTTGTCTGGCGGTGTGACATCTGGGATGGGCTATGCCCTGTGGTATAGGGTTCTGCCGCAGCTGGCCCCGACGACCGCCGCCGTTGTGCAGTTGAGCGTGCCGATCATTGCCATTGTGGGGGGCGTTGCCTTGTTGGGTGAAACCGCCAGCCTACGTCTGATCCTTGGTGCCGCGCTGGTTCTGGGTGGCATTGCGTTGGCTGTTCTGCGCCTGTCGCGGCGCTAGGGGTTTCATCGCGCCCGCTTTGCCCTTATCTGGCCGCTATGAGATATGTGTTGGCCATTATTCTGTTTTTGTTGCCCGCCGCGGCCCATGCGAAATGTGTGGTGCTGCTGCACGGGCTTGCCCGGACCGAGGCGTCCTTTACGGTGATGGAGCAACTCTTTCAGGCGCATGGCTACACTGTTGTGCGGCCCGGATATCCCTCGACCGATCTGCCGATTGCCGAATTGGCGGCTCAGACCCTGCCAGATGCCTTTGCGGCTTGTGGTGACGATACCGTCAACGTGGTGGCGCATTCCATGGGGGGTATCCTGTTGCGTTTCTGGTTGCAGGACAACATGCCCGAAAACCTGGGCCGCGTGGTCATGCTTGGCCCGCCCAATCAGGGTAGCCAACTGGTGGATGAGTTAAGCGCCTACGAGGTCTTTGGTATCCTGAACGGCCCTGCCGGGCTGGCGTTGGGCACAGGTCCCGAAGGTATCCCGCGCAAGTTGCCGCCGGTGGACTTCGAACTTGGGGTGATCGCCGGTGAAAATTCGCTGAACCCGCTTTTTTCATCGCTGATCGAGGGCAAAGATGACGGTAAGGTCTCGGTCGAGACGACCAAGGTCGAGGGCATGAAGGACCATATCGTTCTGCCCGTGACCCATACTTTTATGATGAACAATCCTCGCGTGATGGCGCAAGCACTGCATTTCATCGAATTCGGCCAGTTTGACCCTCAGATTACATGGCTGGATGGCGTGCAAGCCATCATTGATGAGATCTGCCTCGGTTGGGATTGCTCAGAACCAGAATCGGAACCCTCAGAATGAGCGATCTGGCCCTGACGTTCACCGGCGCCGAGGTTCTGTTGCCAGGGGACGGTCTGGCCTTAGCTGATTTGTCGCTTGCAAAAGGAGTCATTCAGCCCGATCGCGCTGGCCGCGCCGTCGACCTAAACGGATTTCTCGTTTTACCTGGCATTATCGACCTGCACGGGGACGGGTTCGAACGTCACATCGCGCCGCGCCGTGGGGCGATGAAACAGATGGATGAGGGCATTCTGGCTGCCGAGGCCGAACTGGCGGCCAATGGCATTACCACCGCCGTGCTGGCGCAGTTTTACAGTTGGGAGGGCGGCGTGCGCGGTCCCGAATTTGCAGGGCAGGTCTTTGATGCAATTGCGTCCGTCAGAGACAGCGTTGTGACCGATCTGTTGCCCCAGCTTCGGTTCGAGACGCATATGTTGGACGACTATGTGGGTTTGCCGGAACGAATTGCGGCGTGGCAGGTGCCCTATGTGGTGTTCAATGACCATCTGCCGCATGATCGCCTTGCCGAAGGGCGCAAACCACCGCGTCTGACCGGGCAGGCGTTGAAGGCTGGGCGTAACCCTGAAATGCATTTCGAAATGCTGCTGTCCATGCACGCGCGGGGATCAGAGGTTCCAATGGCATTGGATAGCTTGTGCACGGTGTTGGAAAAGCAAAACGTGCGCATGGGCAGCCATGACGATGCCACAGCCCAAACCCGCGCAGATTGGCGCGCGCGTGGGGTGAAGATATCGGAATTCCCCGAAACGCTCGAAGCTGCCGAAGCCGCCCGCGCCGCAGGCGACCATATCATTCTCGGCTCGCCCAATGTGGTGCGCGGGGGCTCGCATAAAGGCAATGTCAGCGCGTTGGACCTGATCACGATGGGGTTCTGTGATGCGTTGGCCTCGGACTATCATTACCCAAGCCCCCGCCGCGCGGCACTGATGCTGGCCAAGTCAGGTTTGGTGGATTTTGCCGAGGCTTGGGCGCTGGTCTCTTCGGGCCCTGCGCGCGTTCTGGGTTTGAATGACCGGGGCACGCTGGCCACCGGAAAACGCGCGGATCTGACCATTTTGGACAAACAAACCCACCGCGTTGCCGCGACCATGGCAGAGGGGCGCTTCAGCTATATGGCCGGGGATATCGCGGCCCGGTTCCTTGTCTGATCCGCAAACTTCATCTGGCTAAAAATATCCCCGCCGGAGGCATCGCGCACCAGCGCGATTTCCTAGCGCGAAATGCGGTTGAAATGCCCCATCTTGCGGCCTGCCTTGACTTCGGCCTTACCGTAAAGATGCAAGGCTACATCGCGCTCTCTCGCCAAATCAGGCACCCGATCCATGTCATCGCCGATCAGGTTCTCCATCACCACATCACTATGGCGCTGACCGTCGCCCAAGGGCCACCCGGCGACCGCGCGGATATGCTGTTCGAACTGATCCACAGCACAACCGTTCTGCGTCCAGTGGCCCGAGTTATGCACCCGCGGCGCAATCTCATTCACGATCAATCCGCGCGCGGTCACGAACAGCTCGACCCCCATGACGCCCACATAGTCCAGCGCGTTCAGGATATTGGCTGCCAACAGCACCGCATCGGTGCGCTGCGCCGGAGGCAGTCGGGCCGGGACAGTCGTGGTATGCAAGATACCATCGCGGTGGACATTCTCGCCGGGATCGAAACAGGCGACCTGACCATCCAGCCCGCGTGCGGCGATGATCGAGACTTCGTGGCTAAACTCTACAAACCCTTCAAGGATCGCTGGTGCACCCGCCATATCGGTCAGAGCAGCCTCGGCATCTTCGGGCGCGCGCAACCGGGCTTGCCCCTTGCCATCGTAACCAAAGCGGCGGGTTTTCAGGATCGCGGGCGTGCCGATTTCCTCAATCGCGGATTTCAGGCTGCCCAGATCGGTGATATCGGCAAAAGGCGCGGTTTGTAGGCCCAGCCCTTGCAGAAATTTCTTCTCGGTCAGCCGATCCTGACTGACTCGCAACGCCTCGCGGCCCGGGCGAATGGGGCGGTGTGCCTCCAGCAGGTCCAGAGCCTCGGTCGGGATGTTCTCGAACTCATAGGTGATAACATCGACCGACTCGGCAAAGGCGCGCAGGGCGTCGGCATCGTCATAGGCGGCTGTGGTCACGCGGTCTGCGACCTGACCAGCGGGCGGGTTCGCGCCAGGCTCGAATATATGCGTCACAAAGCCCAGTCGCGCTGCGGCAACGGACAGCATCCGGCCCAGTTGTCCACCGCCAAGGATGCCAATCGTGGCTCCGGGTGCAAGCATGTCCGTCATTCTTCAGGTCTCCAGCCGTTTGCCGATTGCAGTCAGGGCGTCGCGCAGGGCCGCATGGGCCTTGCCCGCTTGCAGGGTTCGCGTCATTTGCAAGCTCAGTGTTCCGTCGGTTGCCAGCGCATCGCGTTCGGCGGCAAGCCGACCAGCCTGACCCTTTTCCATGCTGGCCAGGAAGCCAGCCATCAATTGGGTCGTGTAGAATTCCGCACCATCCGCATCGCCGGTCTGTTCGGTTAGCCAATCCACGCCGGTGGTCAGCAGATCCAGAACACCCGGAACCATCGCGCAGATAGCAAAATGAGCATTAAGCGAGGTCTCATTGGCTACTTTCACAACCGGATTTTCGGGGGCCATCAGACCCGCCAGCAGATCATCGTTCCCATAAGCCGCCAAGGGGCAGCCGCCCTGTTCCAAAAAGCCCAGAGGGATCGTCTGCACGAAATCCCCCGCGGGGGCGCAGAGCGATCTGAGATCCGTCTCGGACACCGCCGCCATCACCGACACGATCCGATGGTCGGCCCGAAAGGACAGGGGGGCCAGCACATCCGACGCAATGTGCGGACGCAGGCACAGAAACAAAATCTCGGACTGGTCGATCACCGATTGCGGACGGCCGACCGTTGCGTTGATGTCGGCCTTCAGTGTAGCCGAAACGGTGGCGTTACGCTCCGTCACAAAAATCTCATGCCCTTTACGTGCCAGCAGCCGGGCTATTGGCGCTGCGATGTGGCCGGTGCCGATGAACCCGACACGGCTCATCCCTGTGGCTCTTCGGGGATCGAGGCCGACAGCGCATCGCGCCACGTATCCAGCCGCTGCGCCAGAGCGTCATCCTGCAAGGCCAGAATACCAGCCGCCATCAGACCCGCATTGGCCCCGCCTGCCGACCCGATGGCCATGGTCGCCACAGGAAACCCCTTGGGCATCTGAACGATGGAATAAAGGGAATCGACGCCCGACAAGGCGCGCGTCTGTACTGGCACCCCAATAACGGGCACTCGCGTCTTCGAGGCCATCATACCGGGTAGGTGCGCTGCCCCTCCGGCCCCTGCGATGATCACATGCAGGCCACGCGGCACGGCGGTCTTGCCATAGTCCCACAGACGGTCAGGGGTACGGTGGGCGGACACGATACGCTTTTCATAGGCAATGCCCAACTCGTCCAGAATATCGGCGGCCTCTTTCATCGTGGGCCAGTCCGACTGGCTGCCCATGATGATCCCCACTTTCACGTCGCTCATCCGTTTACTTCCCTGCGTGCCGAAAGAGCGCGCACTATAGCCAAATCCGCCTTCGTGGCAATGCGTCAGGCGATGATGTCAGGGGTCAGACGGTCTTCGATCAGACGGATGATGTCTTTCAGCCGCAATTTCTGCTTTTTCAAGCGCTTGATGGTCAGCTGGTCCGCCGTTCCGGTGCCTTGAAGCGCCTCGATCGCTTCGTCCAGGTCTCGGTGCTGACGGCGGAAAACCTCAAGTTCAACCCGCAAAACGTCATCAGTTTTCATCGAAAGGTCGGTGGGGGCGTTCATTGGCGACTCGGGCTAGAATGTGGTGCGTATCACACAAGATAGTGTGTCAGGCTTTATATCGCCAGACCTTGTGGACATCCCGCGACATTCCCATATTCTATTCTACGCGGTTGCCAGAACGGGGCCGCAACTTACGTCGCTTTGGCAATAAAGGACGAACATACGTGTCTAAACTTACCTTAGGCTCATACCCGCATCTTTTGGGGTTCGAGCAACTGGAACGCCTTCTGGAACGGTCTGCAAAGGCCGGAAATGAAGGATATCCGCCCTACAATATCGAACAGACCTCGGACTATTCCTATCGCATCACACTGGCGGTAGCCGGGTTTGCAGAGCAGGATCTGTCGATCACCATCGAGGATCGCCAACTGGTGATCCGGGGCCGTCAACGCGACGACAGCGAGGGGCGCATCTTCCTGCATCGCGGCATCGCGGCACGTCAGTTCCAGCGCATGTTCGTGCTGGCCGATGGGGTCGAGGTGGGCGAGGCGATCATGGAAAACGGTCTGCTGCATGTGGATCTGACCCGCGCCGTGCCGGAAACCGTGGTGCAAACGATCAACATAAGAAAGGGGTAAGAGCAATGAATACACCGGTACAAATCGACGCCAATGGCGACCGTATCGTCTATGTGAAGAAGGTCGAGATTACGGACCTGCCGCGCGAGGTGCGCGAACAGGCGGGTGATCTGGATACGCTCTATGCGGTACATGATTCCGATGGACAACGCCTGGCTCTGGTCGCCGACCGCAAGCTGGCGTTCAACCTCGCGCGCGAGCATGACTTTTCGCCGGTGGCCGTGCACTGACACGGCCCCTTAGGCGTTTTCCCCGTGACATCCGCTGCCTGCCGGGCCAGATATGCCTTGCAATGGCAAGGGATGCGCGGGAATGAGCTGGTTCGATTTTGACTGGGTGGACGCCTTTACCGACCGGGCGTTTGGCGGCAATGGATGCGCTGTGGTGCATGATGCAGCCCATCTGTCGGACGCAACCTGCATGGCATATGTGCAAGAGACGTCTTTGGTCGAATGCACCTTTACCGGCCCCTCTGACGTGGCCGACATCCGGGTTCGGTATTTCCTGGCCAGCCGTGAAATTCCCTTTGCCGGACATCCCACCATTGCCACTGTCGCGGCCATGCGGTCGCGTGGTCTGTTTCAGGGCGATGCCCTGACGCTTGAGACCGGTGCCGGGATCGTCGATATCCGCCTGAATGGTGATGAGATCGAGATGACGCAGATCGCGCCCCAATTCGGCGCGCAGGTCCCAGTTGAACTGGTGGCCGAAACGATCGGCCTGCCGACCGATGCCATCATTTCCCCGCCGCAATTCGTGTCTACCGGTCTGCCGTTCTGCATCACGGTTCTGCGCGATCACGCGGCGTTGCGCGCCGCAAAACTGGTGGAAGGTCCATTGCGAGAGGTTGCGGCCAAAGCAGGCTTTTCCGGATCGGACATGGCCGAGCCATTTCTTGTGACGCTGCAAGGCGCGACCGGGGCGGGTGACACGTTCTCGCGCCTGCTGCTGGCCCCACCCAGCCCACCCGAGGATCCGTTCACAGGTTCTGCCACCGGTGCGATGGCGGCTTATCTGTGGAAATACCGGCTGATGGACAAGGACAGCTTCATCGCCGAACAGGGCCATGACATGGGCCGTCCGGGTCAGGCCACCGTCACGCGCGTTGGCCCACCAGAGGCAATGACCGGTATCAAGGTCGCCGGACGCGGCCATGTGCTGATGCGTGGGCAGGTCGACCTGCCCGAGGGGGTCTGATGTCCGAGCCCGCGATTGCCATTCTGCCCTATGGGCACCGGTTGGGGCCGAAACTGGCCGCGGTTCCCCTCAGCGATCTGATCTGGCCCGAGGGTTGCCCGGATCGCCTGATCGGTAAAACCGTCAGAGATCTTGAATCTACCGATCACCTGATCATGTATCCCAATTCCACCGTGCATCTGCGGTTGCGCCGGGGTACCCGCGCGCAGATTTCGCTGATGATGGGGGAACCCTCGGCCATCCACGCAAAACACGACCGGATGCTGCGCTGGACATGGCGTCGGTTCTTTCGTGTGCTGACCTTCCATGACGTCCTGTTGCAAGGCATCCCGAATGCGGTCTTTCTGCCCTATGGCGTCACCATGGTGCCGGACTGGCAGAAGTTGCCCGTCGCAAAGACCAAATCCTGTTCGCTGATCGCCTCGGCCAAGCGCGATCTGGAAGGTCACCAGTTGCGCCATGCGGTGATCGACTGGGTGCGCGAAACGGGCGCGGATGTCGATATCATGGGCCGTGGTTATATGCCGTTTGACCAAAAATCCGACGGGTTGGCGCCTTATCGCTATTCCGTGGTGATCGAGAATGTGCGGGAGCGGAATTATTTCTCGGAAAAACTGACCGATGCAATCCTCTGCGCCACCGTTCCGATCTATTGGGGCTGCCCGAATATAGAGGATTTCTTCGACACATCGGGCATGATCCTGTGCGAATCCGAGGCCGATATTCACCGTGCCATTCAAGACGCCTCGCCCGAGGACTACGCTGCGCGCCTGCCACATCTTCAGGCGATCCAGCCCAAAGCGACCGAGTTCGGAGATTTCGAATCCCGCGCCGTTGCGGCCATCCGTGCCGCGCTTCGAACATGAAAAAAGGCCCCCGCGGTGCGAGGGCCTGTGACTGTTTGGATGCAGCTTAGGACGCGGCGATCAGGCCCATACTCTCCAGTTTAAGCAGCACCTGATGGGCGCAGTTGTCGACATCGACATTCTCGGTCTCGACGCTCAGTTCAGGGTTCTGCGGCACATCATAAGGGTCCGAGATACCGGTGAATTCCTTGATCTTGCCTTCGCGCGCGAGCTTATACAGGCCCTTGCGGTCGCGGCGCTCGCATTCCTCGATACTGGTGGCAACGTGGACCTCGCAGAAGGCACCGAATTGCTCGACCTCTTCGCGCACGGCGCGGCGAGTGGTGGCATAGGGCGCAATGGGCGCACAGATGGCGATGCCACCGTTCTTGGTGATCTCGGAAGCAACGTACCCGATACGACGGATGTTCAGGTCGCGGTGTTCCTTCGAGAATCCCAGCTCTGACGACAGGTTCTTACGCACGATGTCACCGTCCAGCAGGGTTACAGGGCGGCCGCCCATCTCCATCAGCTTGACCATAAGCGCGTTGGCGATGGTGGATTTGCCCGAGCCCGAGAAGCCGGTGAAAAACACGGTAAAACCTTGCTGGCTGCGCGGCGGTTTGGTTTTGCGCAACTCGGCCACAACCTCGGGGAAGCTGAACCATTCGGGGATTTCCAGACCTTCCGCCAGACGGCGGCGCAGTTCGGTACCCGAGATGTTCAGGATGGTGACGTCATCCTTGTCCAGAATCTCGTCATTCGGTTCGTATTGGGCGCGTTCCTGCACATAGACCATGTGTTTGAAATCAACCATCTCAACACCGATTTCATCCTGATGCTGGCGGAACAGGTCTTGCGCGTCATAGGGGCCATAGAAATCTTCTCCGGCCGAGTTCTTGCCGGGGCCCGCATGGTCGCGACCTACGATGAAGTGGGTACAGCCGTGGTTGGCACGGATCAGGCCATGCCAGACGGCTTCGCGCGGGCCAGCCATACGCATTGCGAGGTTCAGCAGCGACATTGAGGTGGTCGAGGCTGGATACTTGTCCAGAACCGCCTCATAGCAGCGCACGCGGGTAAAGTGGTCGACATCGCCCGGTTTGGTCATGCCGACAACCGGGTGGATCAGCAGGTTGGCCTGCGCTTCCTTGGCGGCGCGGAAGGTCAGTTCCTGGTGGGCGCGGTGCAGCGGGTTGCGGGTTTGGAATGCAACGATGCGACGCCAGCCCAGCTTGCGGAAGAACGAGCGCAACTCGTTCGGAGTGTCACGCCGGGCGCGGAAATCATAGTGGACAGGCTGCTGGATGCCGGTGACAGGGCCGCCCAGATAGACCTTGCCCGCCACATTGTGCAGATAGTTCACCGCAGGGTGCGCATCGTCATCCGCGCCGAACACCTTTCCGGCCTCGCGCGCTTTGTCCGGGGTCCAGCGGTCGGTCACAGTCATGGTGCCCAGAATGACACCTTCCTGGTCGCGCAGGGCGATGTCCTGACCCAGTTCGATGCTTTCGGCAAAGTCTTCGCTGACATCCAGAGTGATCGGCATCGGCCACAGCGTGCCATCAGCCAGACGCATATTCTCGACCACATTGTCGTAATCGGCCTCGGACAGGAAACCTTTGAGCGGGTTGAATCCGCCGTTCATCAGCAGTTCCAGGTCGCAGATCTGGCGCGGGCTCAGGTCCCAGCTGGTCAGGTCGGCAGCTTCTACTTTCAGTTTCTGCGCCGACTCGTAGGAAACATACAGTTCAGGGATCGGAGCCAGATTGCTCAACATCGTCATGGGAATACTCTTGTCGAAGTTCGGTTTTTTTACCGGTGGTTCAGTGTCTTTGCGGGGCGTTTGCCCCGACTGTGGGGCGAAGTCCATATACATTCAGGTAATTAAGGACGATATGCGCAGTTTTTACTGCGTTTGGAAGGATTTTTTGACCGGTAGAAGTTTTGAGGACGAAATTCCCGACGATTTACGGTTCGCAGGTGAATTCAGTACGTATGTTCTATTCTGCGGCGGTGGCTGCAAGATCGGTAGCGCTGGTCACAGGCAAGGCGGGAATCGGTCGCGTGACCCCGCGCAAATCAAACGACTTCAAGCCGCTTTGATCTCCGCCGAATCCGGCGGCCTGAAGCAATTCGGACGACACCAGCAGCTCGACCCCAAGGTCCTTGGTTTGCCCTTCTAGCCTGCTGGCAACGTTAACAGCATCGCCGATGATCGTGCGCGTTGCGGTGCCTGCTGCGCCAATTTCACCCAAAACCAGATCTCCCAGATGCAGACCCATTCCGATGCGGATACGTGGGCTGCCTTCCGCTTCTAGCCGCTGATTGAATTGAACGAGGGCGCGACTGACATTTATGGCTGCCTGCAACCCTGCGCGGGCCGAACTTTCTGTATCGGGTGTTTCAAACACCGCCAGCAGACCATCCCCCATGTATTTATCGACCACCCCGCGCTCGGCGGTGATGGCGGGCACGATGGCGTCAAAGAACCGGTTCAGCAGGAATACGATGTCATAGGGCAACTGACCCGTCGTCCGAGAGGTAAAACCACGCATGTCCAGAAACAGAACGGCCAGTTTGCGCTCTTGTCCCTGGCTGGAATGTGCGCGTTGCCGACCGCCGTCGGGGCGGAACATGCGAAACGCGGTCAACGGTTCTGTTGGTCGAATCTGACAGGCCAGGCGCGCTTTTCTTGGAGCACCCACGGCTGCAAGGCTGCGCGCCTCTACCACGCTAGGCGAGGGGAGGGCGTCTGCCCCATCCTCGACAATCACCCGACAAGTTGTGCAGCGTCCTTTACCCCCGCACAATGCAGTGTGCGGGATGCCATTGGCTTGCGAAATCTCCAGCAATGTCATGCCTTTTTCGGCGACGACTTCGGGGCCTTCCACGTATTTCACCCGGACCGAGTGCCTGCGCCGCAGCAATTTGCGCACTGCAAAAACAGTTAATGAGGTCCCCAGCGCGATCCAGAAAGCCGTGACAGCATTGCTCTTGATGCTGAACAGTGCCTGAAAGTCCTGTTGAGACGGCCAGTTATAGTGGTCGATATACTGGTCACGCAGAAACGGATCGGCGAAATCCATCCAGAGGCGCCGTCCCTCGGTCAGCAATCCGGCCAGCGCGAACGACGGGACAAACACCGCCAACCCGATCAGGTAGGGCGCAGTTTTTGACCACCAATCGGTCAGGCGCAGCCACATGTGAAGGCCAATGCAGCTGTGAATCCAGACAATCAGCAGCAATGCGCTTTGCAGCCAGATCGCGCTGCTGTTCCACATCAGGATGATGATATAGCCCATCTCGTCATTGACGTCATAGACCTCGTGCGCGTAGCGCGTATAGACGATATGAGTGATCAGCTGCAGAGGGATCAGCAGGCCCAGAACCACCTGCAGCGCCGTGCTGACCGGCATTCTGAGCGTCCTGCGCTGGCTGATCGAATACAGCGCCAAGCCTGTGTGCACAAACAACGCCAAATACAGAAACGCACTGCCGATGTCATGGCGCGTCACTGCGTGGCGGCCATCCTGCATCCCGTGCAGGTAATCGGTATGAAACAACCCCAACCCGATGTTGATGAAGTGAAAAAAGGCGAAGGCAAACAGGACCAGGCCGCTGCCGATCCTCAGCCGGGTTGCCCACCCGCCTTGCCATAGAACGCTACTCAATCAAATCACCTGCACGCGCTTTGTCTGAAGCCGAGTCTGGTACGGGGGAGGCGACGGGTCAAGAATAAGGCGGAACCCAAGCGGTCGCAGGCGCATCGACATGGATCACGTCAGCCGAAATTTTGAACAGCACGAGATGGCTGAGGTCTGGCCGGGACCGAGAGCTGTAAATCAGCCCGTCCGCCCCTTGCGCACGGGCCGCTTCCGAGAACTGCCAGGTGGGCGAGGGGCGGTCCATCTCCTGCCACACGACCGAGGCTGTGCGTTGTCCGCGCAGGTCGACAAGGCGTGCTTTGGTGATCCGGGCTTGTTGCAAAACACGCGGGGGATCATCCTTGCCGACATAGCGCCGGATCGCGACCGCAGCCCCCTCGGCGCTGAGCGACGCGTAAAGCGCTGTCTGCCCTGCAAAATGAAAACGCCCCTCGGGCGCCTTTGCAGGGGCCAGAGGGGCGTCGCATTGGGACAAAAACAGAATTCTCCAGACCGGGCCGGAGAATTCCAACAAAGTGTTATTCCTGCTCTGCCAGGAAGCGTTCGGCGTCTAGCGCAGCCATACAGCCCATACCGGCGCTGGTCACGGCCTGACGATAGATGTGGTCGGTCAGGTCCCCTGCGGCGAAAACACCGGGGATAGAGGTTTCGGTCGAGCCCGGCTTGGTTACGACATAGCCGCCCATATGGGTTTCCAGCGTGTCCTTGACCAGCTCATTGGCGGGGGCATGACCGATGGCGACAAAGACACCCTTACACGGGATCTCGGTGATCTCGCCGGTTTTGACGTTCTTGACGCGTACACCTTCGACGCCCAGCGGGGCATCAGTACCGACGACCTCGTCCAACTCATGAAACCAAAGGGGTTCGATCTTTTCGTTTTTGAACAGCCGGTCCTGCAGGATTTTCTCGGCCCGCAACTCGTCGCGGCGGTGGATCAGAGTGACCTTGCTGGCGAAGTTGGTCAGAAACAGCGCCTCTTCCACGGCGGTGTTGCCACCGCCGATGACCACGATCTCTTGCCCGCGATAGAAGAACCCGTCGCAGGTGGCGCAGGCCGAGACGCCAAAGCCCTTAAATTTGTCCTCGGACGGCAGGCCCAGCCATTTGGCGCGCGCGCCTGTCGCCAGAATGACGGCGTCGGCCGTATAGGTCGTGCCGCTGTCGCCCGTGGCGGTGAAGGGGCGTTTGCTGACATCCAGATCGCTGATGATGTCGCCGATGATCTCACACCCCATAGCTGCGGCATGTTCCTGCATCTTGATCATCAGATCGGGGCCCTGCACCTCGGTAAAGCCGGGGTAGTTTTCGACTTCGGTCGTGGTGGTCAGCTGACCGCCGGGCTCGATGCCCTGAACCAGAATCGGGTTCAGCATCGCGCGGCTGGCGTAGACGCCCGCGGTGTATCCGGCAGGTCCCGATCCGATGATTAGAACCTTGGTGTGTTTCGTTTCGGCCATGGTACCCCCAACTCGATATGCCTGACTTGGGCGCTTGGCCCCTTGGCGATTGGATATAGCGACCCAGTGGCGGCGCTTAAAGCCCCTTCCTGACGGGTATCGGCCTTGCGGCTATGGAATGGCAATGAAACAAAGAATGTTGCGCAGGGGCGAAATATTATTGCGCATCAAGTGGGTGCTGATATAACAACTGAAAAAAATCAGGAGCATTTTATGGTCACGACCCGGCTGGATGAGATTGACCGCAAGATTTTGGCGGAATTGCAGGCAGACGGTCGCATGACCAATGTCGAATTGGCGAAACGTGTCGGGATTTCAGCCCCTCCTTGCCTGCGTCGGGTTCGCACGCTTGAGGAATCGGGTTTTATTCGCGGGTACCACGCCGAGGTGAACGCGCGCGAATTGGGGTTCGAGGTTCAGGTCTTTGCCAGCGTCGGTCTGGAAAGTCAGGCCGAAACGGAACTGACCGCCTTTGAGGAACGCTGCCGCGAATGGCCCTTGGTCCGGGAGTGTCACATGCTGAACGGTGAGGTGGATTTCATCCTGAAATGCGTCGCCCCCGACCTCAGCAGCTTTCAGCAGTTCCTAACCGGAGAGCTGCTGACGACGCCGAACGTGGCCAGTGTTAAAACATCACTGGTCATTCGTGGTGCTAAGGACGAGCCCGGCGTGCCTTTTGACGTGCTGGAAGAACGAATGAACCGGACGGCGTAAAGCGCGTCCGTTTATGTGCGGCGCAACACCTTGGCAAGATGGCCGTCACGTACAAAAACAGTACCCAACCCAATAGTATCTGCATAAAGCCCCCACTTTGCAGTATCTGGTAATTTTTAAGCTGTGATCGCGTCGACCTCACCATCGCCAGCGCGCGGCATCAGCAGCGGTCCGAAATCGTTCAGCGAATCGGCATGCGCGAACAGGTTCAGAAAGATCGACCTCAAGGAGTGGCTGATCATGCGAACCGCGTTCACGCCGGGATGATAGGTTTCAAACTGCAGTCCGTCGACCTTGATAACCGCGTGACGTTTCAGGCAGATGTGAAACAGTTCAACTGGCGTCGGCGGCAATGTCTCGATCACGTTCATTCCGTCCTGGAATTCGTGAACCGGGGTCAGGATCGTCTCATTCCCGTGTAGATGCCGAAGATGCGCCGGAGTGCCCACGATCCGGGCTGATGGCCCCGCGATCACGCCTGAAAGAGGTTTTTGCATGCCGAATGTGTCGGCCATGATGCGGGTCAGCGGACGGGTGCGCCCACGCGAATCTTCGCGCCCCGGTACCAGCGTGACCGAGCCTTTCCACAACACGATCTGCGAGGTGCCATCCTGCGTCAGAACTGTGTCTCCGGGCAGTAGGTCTTCGATGGCGACCGGCCCGGTTTCAGTGTCGACCAGCGATCCGCGGGTAAAGGCGCAAAAGGCATCCTCGAACATCGGCAGGGCTGGCGCGATATGGCGGGTTTGCGCAATGTCACCATTGGGCAGAAGCGCACTGACCTCATAGCGCCGCAGCTGCGCCTTGGGTTTGTTCGGTGCACGTGACGCGTCGCGCAGCATCGCTGACGTATCAACCGCATTTCTGGCCGCCCGCGAGAGCGAATGTGGAATAGGCATTGTTATTCCGTCCCTTCTAAAGTCCGCTCAGACAGGTTGACCCCTCCGTCCATGCCCGTCTGACCAGTTTTCTTCTTTGTTTTGAATGAAAGGGCGACCTTGGGGCGATCGTCGCACTGACGTCGCATCGCAGCAGTATCGCGTATCCCTTTGGTCAACATCTTGACCCCCCAGACAAACTCACAACAACGCGGGCGGAAATTGCCTGCGCACACATGCCCCTCACCCGCGCCGCATAAAATACCTGCGGCAGGGTACGCGTCAGGCCGGAGCACCCCTCTGACGCCGGTCTTGGCCCAGGAAACCGGCAGCTTGGTACCCTGAACATCGCGATCAACGCCGTGCCGCCAAGCGGCGGGCAACCCTGATCGAGTGGCTGGAAACGCCCTTCCACGGCATGTCCAGACCTTTCTCTCTGCTCGCCGCGATAACGGCGCTTAGAAAGCGAGATTTTCCCTTCATTCCTGTAGTCCTGCTCTTGTCGAGGTCGTGGCCTCAATTCCCTTTGGACCTAATCTGACGCCATATTGCGGCAGCGATAAGGCTGATCCGGGATCAATTCAGGACAAAATGAAGGATGGCAGCTCCTCTTTCTTTATGCTGTCCTGCACTGCTGGAGCATCGGCAGATAAGCACCTGAGACCGGACAATAAAACTTGGTTTCTTCCGACTCAGGTAGACACAAAGAATGTGGCGAAAAGGTGGCGATATCGCCACAATTCGGTCTAGGTTAATAATTTGATTGCAGAAATCAGGCGGCCATAATCTGCTTCTTTGGCGTGGGTGGCCCGGCGGTAGGAATAAAACCGGTCCGGGTCCGAATAGGTGCAATGGCGCGTCCATTCCGCTTGGCCGATTCCCGCCTGTCGCAGACGGTGCAGGCCAAAAGCGGGCAGGTCGAATTGCAGTCGGTCGCCTTCTCCATTGGCAAAGAAACGCAGGTTATCGGGTGATTCGGCGACAAAACTGTCCAGAAAATCCGGACCGACCTCGTAGGCCCGCTGCGAGATCGTCGGGCCGATGACAGCGACTGTATTCGCGCGGTTCGCGCCAAGCGCCTCCATCGCGTCCAGTGTTGCCTCAAGCACACCGTCCAAGGCCCCGCGCCACCCGGCATGGGCAGCACCGATCACATTGGCTTGAGCATCCGCAAACAGAACCGGCTGACAGTCTGCGGTCAGAATCGAAAGCGCCAGACCCGGTGTCGCCGTCACAATCGCATCCGCTTTTGGCCGGTCGCCGGTTTGCGGGCCATCAACGGTCACCACGGTTGGCGAATGCACCTGATGCACGCCGACCAGCGCGTCGGGGTCGACCTCCATCGCGTCGGCCACGCGGCCCCGGTTGATCGACACGACCTCGGTTTGATCCGAGGACCCGTAGCCGCAATTAAGTCCGGTAAAAATCCCCGAGGAGGCACCACCCCGGCGGCTGAAGAAACCGTGGCGCACGCCTGACAACATGTCCGAGGTCAGTATTTCCAGTGTCATGGTTCCAATCCCGGTGGAGGTGCCGCGTAGGAGGGGTAGAGACCCAGTAATTTGAACAGGTTTCCCATTTCATCGGGATGCGTCAACCTGCGATGTGCAGCCACCAGCATTTCAAGCTTCGCCCCGCCGAGCGGTTTGGCCAAAGCTTGTGCACGGGCGGTAATGCCCAGCCGTTCCAGAAACACGCCCTGAGGGGTCAGACGGGAATGGGCGCAACCCGCGGCACGCGCTGCCAATGCGAGTGGTTCGAAATCTACATGGGCGGTCAGATCGGCCTGACCGGGTGTATCTAGCGGATCCACGCTCTCATGCCCGCGCAGGGCCTGAAACGTGTCGCCCAGTGAATGCCAGTCGCCATAATCCACGATCAGACCGGCACCGCCGTGGCTGGCGATTCGACCCGCGATGACGGTCAGGATGGGGATTGCCGCCGCGCAAAGCTCAACCAGATTGCCATCTTTCGTGTCTTGCAATCGGTCCGTCAGAGCGACCTGATCCGCCTGAGCACCCAGTCCGAAGGTCAGCGATTCGCCCTCGGCCCCGATAAGGCGCTCGCGCCACGCAGGGCCATCGCGCAGGAACTGGCGGATGGGTAGGGCGTCAAAGAACTCGTTGGCGACCAGAAACAAGGGCGCGTCGGGCAGGTCTGTGAGCGTTGTGATCCAGCGCGGCGCAAATTCCTTTAACGTTTCTGCCTGAATGGCGCGCAGGGTCGGTGAGGCTTCGAACAACACGATCTCAGCCGCGTCATGGAAGCCACGGACCCCGCGTGTGGCCCGGAGGATGTCCACCATCAGTGTTCCGCGCCCCGGCCCAAGTTCGGCCAGAACGAAGTGATCGGGGTGGCCTTGATCCATCCAGCTTTGCGCCAGACTTAGGCCGATCAACTCACCAAACATCTGACTGATCTCAGGCGCGGTGACGAAATCGCCCTGCACACCCAAAGGGTCGCGGGTGGTGTAATAGCCATAGGTCGGGTGCAGCAGGCATTCGGTCATGTAGTCGGCCACGGTCATCGGGCCGTCTTGCGCGATGCGCTCCAGCAGATGGTCGGTCAGGCTCATCGCGCGTTTCGCGCGCGCAGGGCGAACCATAGGCCAAGCGCGATCATTGGCAGCGACAAGAGCTGCCCCATGGTCAGGCCATATCCGCCAATATGCCACGCCAGACCCAGAGGATTCCCGACCGAGATGAACTGTGCGTCCGGTTGCCGAAAGAACTCAACAATGAATCGGGACGCGCCATACCCGGCCAGAAACACGCCCATGACCAGTCCGGGTTTGCGCAGCGCGCCCTTGCGGTAGACCAGCCAAAGCAGCGCGACCCCCAGCAGCAACCCCTCCAGCGCGGCCTCGTAAAGCTGCGAAGGATGGCGTGCACACATGCCCACTAGTACGCCGGGACAGTCCTGCGCGGCAGAGCCGGGGAAGATTACCGCCCAAGGCACCTCGCTGGGGCGGCCCCAAAGCTCGGCGTTGATGAAGTTGGCCAACCGTCCCAGCAGTAACCCCGGCGGAACAGTGTGGGCGATCAGGTCGGCCAGCGGCAGAACCGATATCTGGTGACGGCGCGCATAGATGTAAGAGGCGACAATCACCCCCAGCAGACCGCCGTGAAATGCCATGCCGCCCTGCCAGACTTTCAAAATGTCCGCTGGGTTCGCAAGGTAATAGGCGGGCTGGTAAAACAGCACGAACCCTAGTCGACCGCCCAGAATCACCCCAAGAATGATCCAGGTGATCAGATCCTCAAGCTGCTGGGGTTTCATCGGCGGCGTGTTATCTGCCCAAAGCGCGGGGCGTTTCAGCGCCGCTGCCCCCAGCCTCCACGCGATCAGGATGCCCGCGATATAAGCCAGCGCGTACCAACGCAGCGCGAACTCCATCCCGAAGAGTGAGATCGAGAACAGCTCGGGCGACAGATCGGGGAAATTCAGAACAGCCTGCATGTGCGTCTCATTGCCCGTGCTTTGCAGGGCAAGTCAACCTTGAGCCTGACGCAAAGTTTACCCATATAGAGAACAACCGCGATTTCGGAGAAAAACTATGCAGACCCGCAACAAGATCCTCGACGATGTATCCCAACTGATGACCAACGCCATGGGCGTGGCACAAGGTGCACGGGAAGAGGCCGAGAACGCGATGAAGTCGATGATCGATCGCTGGCTGGCCGACCGCGATTTCGTCACCCGCGAAGAATTCGATGCCGTCCGCGCCATGGCGCAAAAGGCGCGCGAGGAAAACGCAGCCTTGGAACAGCGTATCGCCGCGCTAGAGGCAAAGCTGGACAAGTAACGTCCGCTGAGATTCATCGACAACAAGAAAAGAACCGCGCAATCCTTAGTCGGGTTGTGCGGTGTTGTGCATCTTGCCGCCTTGCGGAATTTAATCAAGACAAAGCTGTCCCCGGCGCCAATATTTTGATCGCCGTGGCCATTCGTCCACAACTTATTGCTGTTATCCCCAAGAAATAGGGTTGCCAGACGGGTGCGCGCGGCGCACCATATTTAGTACAGGCACATGGGGGAAGCCCGGCTTGTAGAGCAGGCAACTAGCGCTGGGGCGCTGCCAGCCCCAAATTGCTAGAGATAAGTGAGGTGGCATTATGGCCCTATCCGAGCAGTTTCTCGAAGAAGACCTTCATCCGATTGATATTGTTGAACACCTGGCCGAACATCACGACTGGGATTTTGATCGTATCGGCGACGATCAGATCGCCATGGCTGTCGAAGGACAGTGGCGCACCTATTCCATCACTTTGGCCTGGTCGAACTATGACGAAACCCTGCGCATGGTGTGCTCGTTCGAAATGGACCCGCCATCCGAGCGGGAAAGCGAGCTGTATGAGCTGCTGAACAAGATGAACGATCAGTGCTGGGCCGGGGCATTTACCTATTGGGCCACCCAAAAGCTGATGGTCTATCGCTATGGTCTGGTTCTGGCGGGGGGTCAAATGGCCAGCCCCGAACAGATTGATACGATGATCTCTGCGGCTGTCCTGAGCGCTGAACGCTATTACCCGGCGATCCAACTGGTCACATGGGGCAATCGTGATCCCGAAGATGCGATGCAAGTCGCCATTGCAGAGGCTTACGGCCGCGCGTAAAGCTTTGCCCTAAGCCAGATAATGGGGAGGGGCAATCATGGATATGTCGCGTGTCGCGGATCAGGGGCTGGTGCTTCTGGGATGCGGCAAGATGGGATCGGCCATGCTGGCGGGCTGGCTGGAACACGGCCTTCCTGCCTCTTCGGTCTGGGTCGTTGATCCGTACCCCTCGGACTGGCTGAAAGCACAAGGCGTCAATATAAACACAGCAATGCCCGAAGCGCCCGCCGTGGTGCTTGTGGCCGTCAAACCGCAGATGATGGGCGAAGCATTGCCCGCGATCAAAGCGCTGGGCGGGGGAGGAAGCCTGTTCGTCTCGGTCGCTGCGGGGACGTCGATTTCCACATTCGAATCCGTGTTGGGCGCGGGCACGTCGATCGTTCGGGCGATGCCAAATACGCCTGCGGCGATCCGGCAAGGGATCACGGCGCTGATCGGCAACGCACAGGCCTCCGAGGCCGATGTGACCCTGGCCGAAAACCTGCTGTCCGCGATTGGTGAAACTGTCCGGCTGGTGGACGAGGCGCAGATGGACGCAGTGACTGGTCTCAGCGGATCGGGCCCGGCCTATGTGTTCCACCTGATCGAAACGCTGGCCGCCGCGGGGCAGGCGCAGGGCTTGCCGCATGAACTGGCAATGAAGCTGGCCAAATCTACTGTTGCAGGGGCAGGCGCGCTAGCGATGGCCGCCGACGAAGACCCCGCGCAGCTGCGGGTCAACGTGACCTCGCCCAATGGCACCACGCAGGCCGCGCTAGAGGTGCTTATGCACGAAGAACAGGGTTTCCCCGATCTGCTGCACCGTGCCGTCAAAGCCGCCACCGACCGATCCAAGGAGCTGTCCCGTGAGTGAGATTACCTTCGACGATTTTCTCAAGGTCGATATCCGCGTAGGTGAAGTGATCCGCGCTGAGCCGTATCCCGAGGCCCGCAAACCCGCGATCAAGATGTGGATCGACTTCGGCGATGAGATCGGCGAGCGCAAGACCTCGGCCCAGATCACCGCGCATTACGACCCGGCCACTCTGGTCGGCAAGCAGGTGATGGCTGTGGTGAATTTCCCGCCGCGCCAGATCGGCAAGTTCATGTCCGAAGTCCTGGTGCTGGGCCTGCCCGACGAAAACGGTGAGATCGTTCTGATCGGACCGGATGGCAACGTTCCCATCGGCGGAAGGATGCACTGATGAAGGTATTTATTGCCCGGCCGATGACGCCAGCGGTCGAAGCGCGCGCAAGGGCTGAATTCGACGTTGAATTCCGGCCCGAGACTGCGCCGATGTCTGAGGAAGAAATGATCAACGCGCTGAACACGTTCGACATTGTCGTTCCGACGCTGGGGGATCAGTTCTCGGCGGATATCTTTGCGCAAGTGCCTGACCCGCGTTGCAAGCTGCTGGCCAATTTCGGCGTTGGGTATAACCATATCGACGTAAGCGCCGCGCAAGCTGCCGGAATCGCCGTCACCAACACCCCCGGCGCAGTCACTGATGCGACCGCCGATATCGCCATGGCGCTGTTGTTGTCCACGGCCCGTCGCGCGAGCGAGGGTGAGCGCCTGGTTCGCGCCGGTGCTTGGGAAGGCTGGCATCCGACCCAGATGTTGGGCCACCACGTCACCGGCAAACGGGTTGGTATCGTGGGCATGGGTCGCATCGGTCAGGCCATCGCGCGGCGTTGCCACTATGGGTTCTCGATGCAGGTGGCCTATCAATCGCGAAGCGCGAAGGATCTGGATTTTGCGGCAGAGTTCATTCCCGATCTGTCTGCTTTGGCGGCTTCGGTCGATTTCCTTGTGCTGGCGGTTCCCGGTGGCGCCGCAACCCGGCATCTGATCAATGCGCAGGTGCTAGAGACGATGAACCCCAACGCCCTGCTGGTCAACATCGCGCGCGGAGAGGTCGTGGATGAAGCTGCCCTGATCGCAGCCCTTCAGGCGGGGCAGATCGCCGGGGCTGGGCTGGATGTCTATGAATTCGAGCCCAAGGTCCCACAAGCTCTGATCGACATGGACAACGTGACCCTGTTCCCGCATCTGGGTACCGCGACGGAGGAAGTGCGCACGGATATGGGCAACATGGCGCTGGATAATGTCGCCGCCTTTGTCACGGGGCGCGCGCTGCCGAACCCGGTTTAGTCGCCCATCGCCTCGCGCCAATGCTTGCGGCAAAGCGAGACATAGGTCTCGTTCCCGCCAATCTGAACCTGTGCGCCTTCGGTGATGGTGTTGCCGTTCTCGTCCTGCCGAATGACCATCGTAGCCTTGCGACCGCATTCGCAGATCGTGCGCACCTCGCGCATTTCATCGGCCAGCGCCAGCAGCGCGGCAGAGCCCGGAAACAGACGCCCCTGAAAGTCCACGCGCAACCCGTAGGCCAGAACCGGTATTTTCAGATCATCCACGGCACGCGCCAGTTGCCAGACCTGATCCTCGGTCAGAAACTGCGCCTCATCAATGAACACGCAGGCCACCTTGCCCTGTTTCAGGCGCGCGTTGATCATGGCAAAAACATCGTCCTGCGCCCCGAATGTTTCGGCATCCGCCGCAATCCCGATGCGCGAGGCGATCTTGCCCACCCCTGCACGTCCATCCAGCCGGGCCGTCATCAGATAGGTATCCATGCCGCGCTCACGGTAGTTGTGCGAGGCTTGCAGTAACACGGTCGATTTGCCCGCGTTCATGGTCGAATAATTGAAGTATAGCTTTGCCATACGCCCGGGTCTAAAACGCCTGAACGGCGCGGGCAAGGGACCAATATAAACCAAGAAAGCGTCGTCGCCGTTGTCGTTGCAAGGGTCGAGCGCAAGCTCATTGGGGATGGATACCCCCGCTTCAACAACAGCGACGCCGTCGGCCGTCATACGGCCTAACCATTGCAGGACCAGAAAAACGCCCCGCGGATACTCATAACCGGCTGGAAACGCCGCCACTCACTCACAAAATCCCTTCAATTCTGAGGGATAGTCAATTTATGCCATTTCAATTATGACTCGAGTATGGGAAATTTCCGCACCGTTTCCCCCACACTGGCAGATGTGGTGGTGAAGCCAGGCAGCAAAGGTTGAAACATGGCAGATATCGGGGCCTACCTGAAAAAGCATACCGAGGCATTGGTCAAAGACGTGGGCATCGAATCCGCCTGCGAGATTACCGGGAAATCCAAGGCGACCCTGGGCCGGTATTATTCCGACAATGCCGAGCACGCCGACCGGTTCATGCCGGTGGACGCGGTTGCCCGGCTTGAGGCCGTGTCCAACTTTCCGCATGTGACCTCGGCTTTGGCGGACCTAAAGAACATCACGCTGTCCTATGATGGTCGCAACTCGGACGCGCCCCGAACCGGAGGGGTGAATGCAGACGTTATCGCGCTAAGCCAGCGCTTTGCCATGCTGATGACCGAATACCAGGCCGCCATCGAAGACGGCATCATCACAGTGAACGAAGCCAAGCGTTTGTTGAAAGAGACCAGCCAGTTGCAGCAGGTTTTGATCGAGATGAAGCTGCATCTGGAAGAGGAAAGCGTGAGCTGAGCGCTTCTCATATCTTCGAGCAAAAAAAACTTGAGCGGCGCGTTCTACGAACGGCTATGCCTGCACTTGAGCTATTCCTCTTCCTGACAGCGTTCGTAGCTATCGCTCTGCGTTCTCAAAAAACGGCTTCCAACGGGTTCTGACAGGAGATGAACAAAACTGTCATCACGGTTTAACACCGCACCAATAGCGACATAGCTGCATGGCGTGTCATCGTATTCTTCTTGCGACAGTTGTTCTACATCCGCGCGGATGCGCCAGCCGGTATCGGGATACTTGTCTTCTTCTTCATGTTCGGAATCTTCACGATAAACATATCCCACGCGGGCGCGCCGTTCCAAAACTGCGTCATCAACGAAACAGCGGCCAAACCACTTGTTGAAGTCGTTTGAAAAACGCATTTGCAATTCCGGGTCATCCCAATCTATTCCAACTATGTGGTGGATTTTGAACTCGACCGGATCGCCGAGTGTCAATGCGGGTATGTCTTCTGGGGTGTTGTCGAGCCTACCTAGCAAATTTGAGCCGTCGCGGCGTTCTACGATAACCCACATTCTCTCCGCATCGTATTGTCCGGATTCAGGAACAGCGCTGAAAATCAGCTTTACGATTGTTCCAATACCGACTTCAGCAAGCTCTTCTTCGCTTGGTAAATGGAACGTGTATGGGTTTTCTTTTTGCGTTGGGCGCGGGTCGTGAAGGCGAAAACTGGGGCTTGTCACAAATGCAACCTTGATCTGCTTTACATTTCATCTTCTTGTTTGTTTTCAGCGCTAATGTGGTCAAGCTGCGGGTTAAAGGTAAGAATACCCTGCTGTGAAAGTCGCCACTTGCAGATGATGTTTATCCGCACCGCTTCACGATCACTGAACCCACGGAATACCCCGCCCCGAAGGAGCAGATCAGACCGACATCGCCATCTGCGAAATCGTCCGAGTATTTCGAGAACGCGATGATCGATCCGGCCGAAGATGTGTTGGCATAATCTTGCAGGATGTTGGGCTGTTCGCCCGGTTCGGGTTCGCGGCCCAATACCTTTTTGCCGATGAAATCGTTCATCGTCTTGTTGGCCTGATGCAACCAAAGACGTTTCAGGTCCGAACTGTTCAGCCCTTCGGAATCCATATGGTCGGCGATGTGCTTACTGACCATCGGCAGCACTTCCTTGAAGACTTTGCGTCCGTTCTGCATGAACTGCATATCACGCCGGTCGACCACGCCATCAGGGCGCGAGCGGCGCAAGTAACCGTTATTGTTGCGGATATTGTTGGAAAATTCGGTGGCGCAGCGGGTTGAGAGAATCTCGAAATAGGGGCCGTTTGCGTCCTCGACGCGTTCGATCAGGGTGGCGGTGGCGACGTCTCCGAAAATGAAATGGCAATCGCGGTCGCGCCACTCTAGATGGCCAGAGCAGATCTCAGGGTTCACCACCAGCGCGGATTTCACCGATCCCGATCGGATCATATCCGCCGCCGCCTGAATGCCAAACGTGGCCGAGGAACAGGCTACATTCATATCAAAGCCAAAGCCTTTGATCCCCAGCGCCTGCTGGATTTCGATCGCAATCGCTGGATAGGCACGTTCGTGGTTCGAGGCGGCGCAGATCACCAGATCCACGTCCTCGGGTGCGCGCCCGGCTTGCGCCAGCGCCTTTTTGCACGCATCTACGGCCATCTCGGTCATGATGCCGGGTTCATCATCACTACGCTGACGCAGCAACGGGTGCATCACGTCGGGGTCAAGTACGCCGGTCTTGTCCATCACATAGCGGTTGTGGATGCCCGAGGCCTTGACGATGAATTCTTCCGAGGAATGTTGCAGCGGTTCCATGTCACCTGCGGCAATCGCGTCGGCATGCTCGGCATTGACCCTGTCGGCATAGGCGTTGAAGGCGGTGACGAGTTCTGCGTTGGTGATGATGTTCTCTGGCGTGAATACACCGGTGCCGGTGATTGCTGGCGTGTGCATAGGTGAACCTGCGTTTTTCGGATTTGCTCAAAATGCCGCCAATACCCGGTCAGTTCAAGAGAGATTGACCCAAGGGAATGCCAAAGTTGGCGTCCAAATGCGCTTCAATTCTTGAATAGTTCATTTTTTGAAGTATATGCGGTCGCGAGGTCTCTAAGGGATTCGGTCCATGACATTCGATGACAGTGCGCTGGTAAAACGGCTCAGTCCTGAAATGCAGGCCATGATGGGCGTGTATGCCTTGTACTGGAAGCTTGAAGAAAGCTTTGACTCGTTGGAAATCGAGCTGACCCATCAGGAATGCCACATGTTGATCAAGCTAGACCAGCCCAAGCGCATGGGGGTTCTGGCGTCGGATATGTTGACAGTGCCCTCCACGATCACCTCTACGGCGGACGCGTTGGAAGCATCGGGGTATCTATCCCGACAACGCGACCCTGAAGATCGCCGCGCCTGGTTGTTGGTGCTGACCGACAAGGGGCTTGAAATGCGTCAGGCCCTGGTGGCCGAAGCGGGGGCTTTGTTTCACCGCGCGTCGGGGTTGGATGCTGATGAGACGGCAGAATTTGCGCGTCTGGCCCGGAAAATCCGGGAAAACATATTGAAAACGGGAATACCCGAGGGGTTGAAGAAATGAAATTGATCTCTGTTTTGGGCATTGCCCTTGCCCTGCTGGCCACCTCTGCCACGGCGCAAGAGACGGCCAAACCAGTCAAGCTGATGGTTGTGCAGGAAACTACACCGGGGTTTTCGCGTCAGTTCTTTGGTCGTGTGGCTGCGCGCCAAACGGTCGATCTAGCGTTTCAGGTGGCTGGGCAGATCATGGACATGCCCGTGACCGAGGGGTTCGTGATCCCCAAGGACGAGTTGATTGCCGAGCTAGACCGTGAGCCGTTCCAGCGCCGCTATGACCGGGCTGTGTTGCAAAAAGAACAAGCCGATCGAACGCTGGCACGCTTGTCCCGTTTGCGCGGTACGGCGGCCAGTCAGGTTGCTGTGGATGACGCCGAAACAGCGGCACAACTAGCCGATATCGCTGTGCGCGATGCGCTTTATGATCTGGAACAGGCGACGCTAACCGCGCCCTTTGACGCGCTGGTCTCAAGCCGCGCGGTGGAATCCTTTACAACCGTATCGGCCGGAACCCCCATCGTTCGTATCCACGACATGTCCGAGCTGCGGATCGAAGTGGATGTGCCCGAAATTCTGTTTCAACGCTCGGGCCAGCAAGATGACATCACCATCACCGCCAAATTCCCTGTCAGCGATGAGGTGTTCCCGCTGCAAATCCGCGAGTTTGATGCTGAATCTTCGAGCGTTGGTCAAACCTTCCGCATTCAGTTCGGCCTGACCCCGCCGGAAGGGCTGCAGATTCTGCCGGGGTCTTCAGTGACGGTGAACGTTCAGGTACAGGATCAACGTACAGGCATCGTGGTCCCGGCGACCGCGATTGTGGCGGATGCCGAAGGAACGCTTGGCATTTTCGTATTCACGCCGACAGGGGCCGATGAAGGCACGATCACGCGGGTGCCGGTGACGATCGAACCCACGGAAAGTGGGGACGTGCGCGTTCTGAGCGGGCTGAACAATGGCGATGAGGTCGTGGTCGCAGGCGGTGGAGCATTGACCGACGGGCAGACGGTGCGCCGTTTTGCCGGTTTTGCGAATTAAAGAGGGCAGGGTCATGAACATCGCGCGCGCATCCATTGACCGGCCGATCTATACGTGGCTGATCATTCTGATCGCTCTGTTTGGCGGCATCTGGGGGTTCCTGTCGCTGGGTCGGCTGGAAGACCCGGCCTTTACGATCAAGAACGCGGTCATCGCCACGCAATATCCCGGTGCCACTGCCGAACAAGTGGCGCTTGAGGTCTCGGAACCTCTGGAATCGGCGATCCAGCAGATGGGAGAGGTCAAAACCATTACTTCGGTCAACCAACCGGGGTTCTCGCTGATCGAAGTTGAGGTGAAGTCTACCTATGACGGAACCGAATTGCCCGAAATCTGGACCAAGCTGCGCGCCAAGGTCCGCGATGCGGCTCGCGCGTTGCCGTCAGGTGTCAGCCAGCCGCTTGTAAATGATGGATTTGGCGATGTTTTCGGGCTGTTCTATGCGGTCACCGCGGATGGATTCTCGGATGCTGAAAAGCACGAGTTGTCGACCTTTCTGAGGCGCGAATTGCTGACCGTCGAGGGCGTAGCGGATGTCGAGGTGATGGGCCTGCCGGAAGAAGCTATTTTCGTGGAGCCCGACCTAGCCATCTCGGTCAATCAGAATGTGCCGTTGCAGGCGATCAACGATGCCATCGTCAATGCGGATTCGGTGAATGCATCGGGTTCGCTGCGGTCAGACAATGACCGTACCACGGTCCTGACTGCCGAAGGGTCCGATACGGTTTCGGCCATCGCGGGGTTGTCGGTTGGCTCGCAAGGGCAGGTGATCAACCTGTTTGATATGTCCAATGTCTATCGCGGGCGCCAAACCGACCCCGAGGTCATCATCCGCTTTAACGGCGCCGAGGCGTTCACGCTGGGCATCGCGGGCCTGTCGACCGAGAACATTGTCGAGGTCGGCAAGCGCGCCGATGCGAAATTTGCCGAACTGGACGGGCAGATTCCCTATGGTGTGGAAATCCTGCCGATCTATCAGCAACATGTTGTGGTCGAGCAGGCCTCGAACGATTTTCTGGTGAACCTGGCTTTGTCGGTGGCGATTGTAGTGACGGTTCTGGCCATCTTCATGGGCTGGCGCGCCGCGATTGTGGTGGGCTCGACCCTGCTGCTGACCGTGGTGGGAACGCTGCTGTTCATGGCCATCTTCTCGATCGAGATGGAGCGGATTTCGCTGGGCGCGTTGATCATCGCCATGGGGATGCTGGTCGACAATGCCATCGTCGTGGCCGAGGGGATGCAGATCGCCATGCTGCGCGGCAAAAACGCGCGCGATGCGGCGGATGAGGCTGCGTCCAAAACACAAATCCCGCTGCTGGGCGCGACGATCATCGGTATCATGGCGTTTGCTGGTATCGGTCTCAGCCCGGACGCATCGGGTGAGTTCCTGTTCTCGCTGTTTGCGGTCATCGCGATCTCATTGCTGCTGAGTTGGATTCTGGCACTGACGGTGACGCCCATGCTGGGGCACTATTTCTTCAAACAGGGTAAAGAAGGCGCGGTGGATGCTTATGGCGGACTGATGTTCCGTATCTACGGGACCGTCCTGCGCTGGGCTTTGCGGTTCCGCTGGCTGGTGATCGCCGCCTTGGTGGGGGTGACGGTGGCCTGTTTCGCCGGGTTCGGTCTGGTCAAGCAGCAATTCTTCCCGGATTCGAACACACCTCTTTTCCTTGTGCATTATAAATTGCCGCAAGGTACTCCGATTTCCCGCACCGCTGATGATATGGCCGTGTTTGAAGAATGGCTGACCAACAGGGATGAAGTCGTGTCGGTCGCAACTTTTGTCGGACAGGGCGCGACCCGGTTTTTGCTGACCTATTCGGCCGAAAAGCCGAACCCCAGCTATGGTCACCTGATCATCCGAACCGAAACCCTAGAAGACATCCCGCAACTGCGCGCGGATCTGGAAGAATTCGGCTCGGCCCAGTTCCCTGAGGGTGAGTTTCGCACCCGCCGTTTGATCTTTGGTCCGGGTGGCGGCGATCCGATCCAGGCGCGGTTCTCGGGCAGCGATCCGGTAGTTTTACGGCAACTGGCAGAGGAGGCGGTCCTGCGGATGCGCGCCGCGTCCGATAATGCCCTGCACGTGCATCACAACTGGCGTGAAAAAGAGCTGGCGGTTCAACCGATCTACGCGACCGAGCGCGCCCAAACTGCAGGTGTCAGCCGCGAAGACATCGCAGCCACGTTGCAGTTTTCAACCGATGGCATCACCGGCGGGGTGTTTCGTGAACGCGATCGCCTGATCCCAATCATCCTGCGCCGCGCTGCGAATGGCGATTACTCGATCGTGGATCAGGTGGTGTATTCCGATCAGTCCGAACGCTTTGTTCCGATCGAGCAGATGGTGGACGGGTTCGAATACAAGGCCCTGAACACGCTGGTACATCGGCGGGATCGGGTCCTGACCATCACTGTTGGTGCAGATATCCCGGCAGGTTTCACGGCGGCTCAGGTCCATTCCGAAGTCCGGGCGGCCATCGAAGACATGGATTTGCCCGCCGGATACCGGATGGAATGGGGTGGTGAATTTGAAAATGCCGGTGAGGCCAATGAAAGCCTTGGACGGCAACTGCCCTTGAGCCTGCTGATCATGGTCTTGATCTCGGTGCTGATCTTCAACGCGATCCGGCAGCCGATCATCATCTGGCTGCTGGTGCCGATGTCGGTAAATGGGGTAGTCATCGGGTTGCTGGGCACCGGGTTACCATTTACCTTTACGGCGCTGCTTGGGCTGCTGAGCTTGTCGGGGATGCTGATCAAAAACGGCATCGTTCTGGTGGAAGAGATCGACCTGGTTCGCGCAACCGGTAAGGGACTGCACGAGTCGATCGTCGAAGCCTCGGTCTCGCGTTTGCGCCCGGTGATGCTGGCGGCGATTACGACCATTCTGGGGATGGCACCGCTGTTGACGGATGCGTTCTTCAAATCGATGGCGGTGACGATCATGGGGGGGTTGGCCTTTGCCACGATCCTGACCATGGTGGCCGCGCCCGTGTTCTACATGGTGTTCTTCCTGCCGGAATACCGGCGCAAATCAGCGCCGCAACCTGTTGTTTAAATGAAAAACCCCCGGTCAGAGACCGGGGGTTTTGCTTTTTTCTGTAACCGGGCGGTGGGGTTAACCCTGCAGGGATTTGACCTCGACATCGCCCTCGGCCTGCGCCTTGATTGCCAAAGCTGCGGCATGGCTGGCGGCCGCAGTGGTGAAATAGGGGATCTTGTCATACAGCGCGATGGAGCGGATGGACTTGCTGTCTTCGACCGCCTGCGCGCCTTCGGTGGTGTTCATTAGCAGCTGCACCTGACCGTCCTTGAGCATATCGGCCACGTCGGGTCGGCCTTCATAGACCTTGTTTACCACGTCGCAGTCGACGCCTTGCTCTGCCAGCCAGGCTTGCGTGCCGCGCGTTGCAACCAGTGAGAAACCCTGTTCGGTCAGCACCTGCGCCGCCTCAAGCATTGCGGGTGTCTTGTCGGCATCCTTGATCGAGATAAATGCGCGGCCCTCGGACGGCAGCACCATACCAGCGCCCATCTGCGCCTTGAGGAAGGCGCGCGGGAAGTCGCGGTCCCAGCCCATGACCTCGCCGGTCGAGCGCATTTCGGGGCCCAGAATGGTATCAACGCCGGGGAAGCGGGCGAAGGGCAGCACGGCCTCTTTCACCGAGAACCACGGCATGTCCGGGTCGGCCAACGTCATCTGGTCGGCAATCTTTGTGTCCTGACCTTCCTTGTACGCGGGGCGCATCGGGAAGGTTGAGAGCTTCTCACCAGCCATGATACGCGCTGCGATGGACGCAATCGCGCTGTCGGTCGCCTTGGCGACGAAGGGCACGGTGCGTGAGGCGCGCGGGTTCACTTCGATCAGGTAGATCTCATCGTCTTTGATCGCGAACTGAACATTCATCAGACCGACCACGTTCAGAGCCTTAGCCAATTTGAACGCCTGATCCTTGATCTGATCGAGGATCTCCTTGGACAGCGAGTAGGGCGGCAGAGAACAGGCCGAGTCGCCCGAATGCACGCCGGCCTCTTCGATATGCTGCATGATACCTGCCACGTGCACATCGGTGCCGTCGCACAGCGCGTCCACGTCCAACTCAACCGCGCCCGCCAGATAGCTGTCCAAAAGAACGGGGCTGTCGCCCGAGACGACGACGGCCTCGTTGATATAGCGCCGCAGCTGATCCATATCGCGCACGATTTCCATGGCGCGCCCGCCCAGAACGTATGAGGGGCGGATGACCAGCGGGAAGCCGATCTCGTCTGCAATCTCAAGCGCCTGTTCGTCGGTCGAGGCGATGCCGTTCTTGGGCTGTTTCAGGCCTAGTTCGTTGACCAGCGCCTGGAAGCGTTCGCGGTCTTCGGCAAGGTCGATGGCGTCGGGCGTGGTGCCGAGGATCGGAATGCCTTCGGCCTCAAGCGCGTTGGCTAGTTTCAGCGGGGTCTGACCGCCGAACTGAACGATCACACCGTGCAGCGTGCCGTTTTCCTGCTCTTTCGTCAGGATCTCCATGACGTGTTCGAAGGTCAGCGGCTCAAAGTACAGGCGGTCCGAGGTGTCATAGTCGGTGCTGACGGTCTCGGGGTTGCAGTTGACCATAATGGTCTCATAGCCCTGTTCGGTTAGCGCGAAACAAGCGTGGCAGCAGCAATAGTCGAACTCGATCCCCTGACCGATCCGGTTGGGGCCACCGCCGAGGATGACAACCTTTTTACGGTCGCTCGGGCGCGCCTCACACTCGACCTCACCCATCATCGGGGCTTCGTAGGTCGAGTACATGTAGGGTGTCTGCGCTTCGAACTCGGCGGCGCAGGTGTCGATACGCTTAAACACGGCGGTGACGCCTAAGTTGAGACGGGCACGGCGGACATTGCTCTCATCTCGGCCGGTCAGGCTGCCCAGACGGGCATCGGTGAAGCCCAGCATTTTCAGCTTGCGAATACCGTCCTCGGTGACGGGCAGGCCATCTTTGCGCACCTGACGCTCGGCTTCGATGATCTCGCGGATGCGGGCCAGGAACCACGGGTCGAACTTGGTGACGCCGAAAATCTCGTCGTCGGTCAGACCATGGCGCATGGCCTGCGCGATTGTGCGCAGGCGATCCGGTGTCTGCTGGCTGATCGCCTTGATCACGGCAGCCTTGTCGTCAGCCGCATCCCACAAACCCACGTTGAGGCCGGGGATTTCAATCTCATCAAAGCCGGTCAGGCCCGATTCCATCGATGCTAGAGCCTTTTGCATCGATTCGTGGATGGTGCGACCGATGGACATGGCCTCACCCACCGACTTCATCGCGGTGGTCAGGTATGGCTCGGAACCAGGGAATTTCTCGAACGCGAATTTCGGGATTTTGGTGACGACATAGTCGATGGTCGGCTCGAAAGACGCAGGCGTGACCTTGGTGATGTCATTGTCCAGCTCGTCCAGCGTGTAGCCCACGGCCAGTTTCGCGGCGATTTTCGCAATCGGGAAGCCGGTCGCCTTGGACGCCAGCGCAGACGAGCGCGACACGCGCGGGTTCATCTCGATCACGACCATGCGGCCATCGACGGGGTTGATCGCCCATTGCACGTTCGATCCGCCGGTCTCGACCCCGATCTCGCGCAGCACGGCAATCGAGTGGTTGCGCATGATCTGGTATTCTTTGTCGGTCAGCGTCAGGGCAGGGGCCACGGTGATCGAGTCACCCGTATGCACACCCATCGGATCGACGTTTTCGATGGAACAGACGATGATGGCATTGTCGGCGGTGTCGCGCACCACCTCCATCTCATATTCTTTCCAGCCCAGCAGGCTTTCGTCGATCAGGATCTGACCCACGGGGGACGCATCCATGCCTGTGCGGCAGATATGAATGTAATCCTCGCGGTTATAGGCCACGCCGCCGCCGGTGCCGCCCAATGTAAAGGCGGGGCGGATGATGGCGGGCAGACCGACGGTCTCCAGTGTCTCAAGCGCCAGCGCTACGCCCGCGTCCAGATCTTTTTTGCCGTCCGCGACCTTGGGCGCGGTTACAATCTCGGCTTTGGGGTTTTCGATGCCCAGCCTGTCCATCGCCTCGCGGAACAGTGCGCGGTCTTCGGCCATCTCGATGGCGTCACGCTTGGCACCGATCATCTCGACGCCGAACTTGTCCAGCACGCCCATCTCTTCCAGCGCCAGCGAAGTGTTCAGCCCGGTCTGTCCGCCCATGGTAGGAAGCAGGGCGTCGGGGCGCTCTTTCTCGATGATCTTGGCAACAACTTCGGGGGTGATCGGCTCGATATAGGTAGCGTCGGCCAGACCTGGGTCGGTCATGATCGTGGCGGGGTTCGAGTTCACCAGAATGACCCGGTAGCCTTCTTCGCGCAGCGCTTTACATGCCTGTGCGCCGGAATAGTCGAACTCGCATGCCTGACCGATGACAATGGGCCCCGCCCCGATGATCATGATCGACTTGATGTCGGTTCTTCTCGGCATGGCCACGTTCCTTCAATTGTTCGCGAGTCAGGGCACCCCCAAGCGCCCAAATTGTCCTGCGTTATAGGGACAGCGCGAAAAGGTTCAAGGGGTATCGGAAACAGGGGTGAAATTGCCGCTTTCCCCTCTTTCCCTCGGCACCGTATTCTCTATACCGCGCAGCACGGCAAATGAGGATGCAGGTGCGTATTCGTTTCGATCAGGGCCCGGCCGGGCAAGGGACCACTTTTGACCGGCCCACGCAGGTGATCTGCGCCGACCGCGCGGAGGACGTGCCCCACGCGTTGGAGGCGCTGGATTCCGCGCGCGCGGATGGTGCGTGGTTGGCCGGTTATGCCAGCTATGAGCTTGGTTATGCGCTGGAGCCGAGGTTGTCCGCGCGGATGCCCGAGGGCCGCCGCCTGCCATTGCTGTGCTTTGGCGTCTTTGACACGCCAGCCCAAAGCGACCTGCCTGCGCCTGCGGGTGGAGTGACCGGTTTCGCGCCTCGCTGGGACGAGGCGCGCTATACCCAAGCCTTCGCGCGCGTGCATGAGGCGATCGGCGCGGGCGATATCTATCAGGCCAACCTGACCTTTCCGATTGATCTGACGGTCGAAGGTACCAGCGCTGCGCTTTATGCCGCGCTGGCGGCGGGTCAGCCCGTGGGCCACGGCGCGCTTGTGCAGCAGGACGGTTTGCCTGACTTGCTCAGCCGCTCGCCCGAGCTGTTTTTCCGTACCGATGCCGACCGTTTGATCGAAACGCGCCCGATGAAAGGCACCCAACCGCGCAGCGAGGATTTGGCCGAAGACGCCCGCCGCCGCGATTTCCTGTCGAGTGACGCAAAGAACCGGGCCGAGAACCTGATGATCGTCGACCTGCTGCGCAACGATATCAGCCGTGTGGCGCTGCCCGGTTCGGTCAACGTGCCCGAACTGTTCAAGGTCGAAACTTATGCGACCGTGCATCAGATGATCTCGCTGGTGCAGGCGCAGCTGCATCTGGGGGCCGAGCTTTCGGACATTCTGATGGCGCTTTTCCCCTGCGGCTCGATCACGGGTGCGCCCAAAATCCGCGCGATGGAGATTCTATCCGACCTCGAACCTTGGCCGCGCGACATCTATTGCGGCGCGATTGGCTGGGCCGCGCCGGATGGGCGGTCGGAGTTTAACGTGGCCATCCGCACGCTGATGGTCGAGGGCGGCAAAGCCACCCTGAATGTGGGCGGCGGCGTGGTCTGGGACAGCACCGCCCCATCCGAATATGAGGAGGCGCTATGGAAAGCCCGCTTCGCCCGCCAGATGACCCTAACTTTCGCCTGATCGAAACGCTGGCCTTCCGGCCGGGGCAGGGGTTTGTGCGCCGTGATCGCCATCTGGCGCGCATGGCGCGATCGGCTGAGGCGTTGGGAGTGCCGTTTGATCGGGCCCGCGCCGTGGCCGCTTTGGAAGATGTCGCGGGTCCATCCCCTCTGCGTTGCCGGCTGACGCTAGATATGGCAGGCGCTGTGGAGGTGACGACCGGTGTGCTGCTCGAGAACCCGCCGTTCTGGCGTGTGGCAATCGCGGATCAGCGTTTGCGGGCCTCGGATGTGTGGTTGCAGCACAAGACCACACAACGCGCGCTGTATGATGACGCCCGCGCATCGCTGCCACCGGGAATTGACGAACTGCTGTTCCTGAATGAACGCGACGAACTGTGCGAGGGCACGATCAGCAATCTGTTTCTGCACATGCCTGATGGACGCGGCCTGACGCCCGCGCTGTCCTGCGGCGTGCTGCCCGGCATACTGCGCGAAGAGGCGCTGGATAATAAACAGGTGACTGACGCGGTGTTATCCTTGACCGACCTGAGCGATGCGACAGAAGTATATGTCGGAAATTCCTTACGCGGCCTGATCCGGGCGGAGTTGGTAGAACAGTGAGCAAACAAACCGAGTGGGCCGAGAGCGCGCCTCAAACGCTGCGGCTGCGTGTCGAGTTTGGGCTGTTCTTCATCGCTGTCCCGGTGCTGATCGCAGTGTTCTTTCCGCCCAGTTGGATGTTCCCGTCGCTGTTCAGCTTCACGGCGCTTGGCATCTTACTGCTGCACTATACACCGGGCTTTGAATGGGCCGAACTGCGATACAACCATGGCAACTGGTCCTGGACCGAAGTTGCCCTGTTTGCCGTTGCGATGACTCTGTTTTGCGTGGCGGTTGTGATGATCGCCCGCCCCGAGGCCGCCTTTTTTCTGCTGCGCGAACGGCCCGAGATCCTGCTGATGATCTGGGTCTTCTACCCCTTCATCTCGGCCCTACCGCAAGAGCTTCTGTTTCGGTCGCTGTTCTTCCGCCGCTATCATGCAATCCTGCCGGGCGAGCGCGCGGCCTATCTGCTGAACGCTGCGCTGTTTTCGCTGGCGCATCTGATGTACTGGAGCTGGATCGTCGCTGTCATGACATTTGCGGGTGGGCTACTGTTCACTTGGGCCTATCGCAAACGCGGCTCATTTTTCTATGCGGTGCTGTTGCATGCGATTGCGGGCAATATCATCTTTGCGGTCGGTCTGGGCATCTATTTCTACTCGGGCAACGTGCAAAGGCCGTTTTGAGCGGGATACCTGCCTTGACTTTCGCGGCCCGACGGGGTGTATCGGCGCGACGAATTCTGCGCCCGAAGGGATATGATCCATGCACGCCTATCGCAGCCACACCTGCGCCGCTCTGACCGCCGCCAATGTCGGTGAAACCGTCCGCCTGTCTGGCTGGGTGCATCGGGTCCGCGACCACGGTGGCGTGCTGTTCATCGACCTGCGCGATCACTTTGGTGTGACGCAAGTTCTGTGCGACGGCGACAGCGCCGCCTTTGCCGAGCTGGAAAAAGTACGCTCCGAATGGTGTATCCGCATCGACGGTACCGTCAAAGCGCGCGACCCGGAACTGGTGAATCCGAAACTGCCCACCGGTGAGGTCGAGGTTTACGTGCGCGAGCTAGAAGTGCTGGGCGCAGCCGACGAACTGCCGTTGATGGTTTTCGGCGATCAGGAATACCCCGAGGAAACCCGCCTGCGCTATCGCTATCTGGACCTGCGCCGCGAGGCGATGCAGCAGAACATGACCCTGCGCTCGGACGTTGTCGCCTCGATGCGCCGCCGCATGTGGGATCAGGGCTTCCGCGAATACCAGACGCCGATCATCACGGCGTCCTCTCCCGAAGGCGCGCGCGACTTTTTGGTGCCCTCGCGCCTGCATCCGGGCAAGTTCTATGCGCTGCCGCAGGCCCCACAGCAGTTCAAACAGCTGATCATGGTGTCGGGCTTCGACAAGTATTTCCAGATCGCGCCGTGCTTCCGCGATGAAGACCCGCGCGCCGACCGTTCGCCCACCGATTTCTACCAGCTTGACCTTGAGATGTCGTTTGTTGAGCAGCAGGACGTGTTCGACACGATCCAACCGGTTCTGACCGGTGTGTTCGAAGAGTTCGGCGGTGGCCGCAAGGTCGATCAGGAATGGCCGCAGATTTCCTATAAGGACGCAGCCCTTTGGTACGGCAGCGACAAGCCAGACCTGCGGAACCCTATTAAAATGCAAGTGGTCTCCGACCACTTCCGCGGGTCTGGCTTTGCGATTTTCGCAAAGCTGTTGGAGCAGGACGGCACCGAAATCCGCGCTATCCCGGCGCCGACCGGCGGCAGCCGCAAGTTCTGTGACCGTATGAACGCCTTTGCCCAGAAAGAGGGTCTGCCGGGGATGGGCTACATTTTCTGGCGCGATCAGGGCGATGGGATGGAAGCCGCAGGTCCACTGGCCAAAAACATAGGCCCCGAGCGCACCGAGGCGATCCGTCAGCAACTGGGCCTGGGTGTCGGGGACGCGGCGTTCTTCCTGGGTGGCAAGCCGAAGGCCTTTGAAAAGGTGGCTGGTAAAGCTCGTGACGTGATCGGTGATGAGCTGGGTCTTACCGAAAAAGACCGCTTTGCCTTTGCCTGGATCGTCGATTTCCCGATCTATGAGCAGGACGAAGAAACCGGCGCGATCGACTTTGAACATAACCCGTTCTCGATGCCGCAGGGCGGCATGGAGGCGCTAAACGGCAACCCTCTGGACGTGCGCGGCTATCAGTACGATCTGGCCTGTAACGGGTATGAGTTGGTCTCGGGCGCGATCCGGAATCATAAGCCCGAGATCATGCTGAAAGCTTTTGAGCTGGCAGGCTATGGCGCGGATGAGGTAAAATCTCGCTTTGGTGCTTTGTTCAATGCGTTCCACTATGGCGCGCCGCCGCACGGCGGCTGTGCTGCCGGCATCGACCGGATCGTGATGCTGCTGGCGGATGAGGCCAACATCCGCGAGGTCATGATGTTCCCGATGAACCAGCGCGCCGAAGATCTGATGATGGACGCGCCATCCGATCCAAGCTCGGATCAGTTGATGGAGTTGGGATTGCGGATCATCCCGCAGGACTGACAAGAAAACCCGTCGCAACGCTTGCGGCGGGTTTTTTCTTTGGTCGAATGTTTCGCGAAGAGGTCAAAGCTGTCCGGTTTGCTCCAGTGGATCGTTGACTAAGGCACGGGCGGCGCGAATGTTGCGGGCCGCCGCGCGGGTCTGGCAATAGATCCAAAGGCTCAGCAGCGTAGCCGTCGCGAAATAGGCTGTTGCCATCTCAGATCGCCTCACGCTGTTCCAGGCGAGCCTGAACGATCCCGGCGACCTGAGCGGCCAATGCGGTGACGGGCGTCCCTTCGGCACGGGACGCGGCCAAGCGTTTGGCCGCGTCTGCCAGCACTTTGTCATCGGCATCGCGGGCAACCCCCCGCAGGAACTGGGCGGCATAGTCCAGCGTGCGGTGATCATTCGGGCCAGCCAGCACATCGGCGATATGGGCCATGTCATCCTGATAGGCCAGCGGATCGGGGTTAATGACCTGATCCCGGACAGCGTTCAAGCTGCTGGGGCGGCGATCCTCGGGCAGGTGCTGCAGCACCATGGATTGAAAGTAAGAAAGCGATTTCAGCGGCTTGGCCAGAAAACCGTCAGCCCCGACCTGCATAGCTGCGTTTTCGGTGTCGCTGTCGCTGGACATCGCCAGAATGGCCCCGATACGCGGCGATGCTTCGGTCAATTCGGCAATCAGCTCGGCCCCTGAGCCATCCGGCAGCCCCATATCGACCAAGATGACCGAGGGACGGTAGATCTGCAAATGCCGCCTTGCCGATTTCAGGCAATCCGCGCGTCGGATCCGGGCACCGGAATGCAGGCACATCAGTCGGATCGCGTCGCAAGCATAGCGGCTGTCTTCGACAACCAGAATGGTTTGTCCCAGCAAAGGCCGCATCGCCGTTGGCTGTGCGGCTGAGGTGAAGGGGCTCGAATCGTCCATGGCAGAACTCCTAATCAGCAGATGCCTCACGCTAGGAACTTCTGGCTAACACGACGTTAACGGCAATTTGGCGCACTTGTTCTTTGATTGAACTGCCCCCATAACCGCTGCAACGCAGAATAGAGGAGAGTTCTATGATCGGTCGCCTGAACCATGTTGCCATCGCCGTGCCTGACCTTGAGGCCGCGTCCGCGCAATATCGCAATGCATTGGGAGCCAAGGTCGGCGCGCCTCAGGACGAACCCGATCACGGCGTAACCGTGGTGTTCATCGAACTGCCAAACACCAAGATCGAACTACTGTACCCATTGGGCGATGATAGCCCGATCAACGGGTTTCTGGAAAAGAACCCGGCTGGTGGCATTCACCATGTCTGCTATGAGGTCGAAGATATCATCGCGGCCCGCGACCATCTGAAGGAAACCGGTGCGCGCGTGCTGGGCTCGGGTGAACCCAAGATTGGGGCTCATGGCAAGCCAGTGCTGTTTTTGCACCCCAAAGACTTTAACGGCTGTCTGGTCGAGCTAGAACAGGTCTAACCCAAGCGAGGCTGCCATGACGATCACCGCTGCATTGGTTCTGTTTGCCGTTATCTGGTTTCTGACATTGCTGGTCGTATTGCCGATCTGCATCAAGACGCAGGGCGATCTGGGCGAGATCGTTCCGGGCACCCATGCGGGTGCGCCGGAAGTGCATCATATGAAGAAAAAGCTGTGGATCACCACCGGGTTGACGGTGGTGCTTTGGGCGATCATCGCGGGGATCATCATTTCGGGCGTCATCTCAGTGCGGGATTTCGACTGGTTGAACCAGCTTGAGCCGCGCGGTTGAGCCTCAGACGGACAGCCTGTGGTAGATATGGGTGAACGTGGCCACTCCGACAATCGGGATGACAAGATTCACCAGCGGCACGGTCAGAGGAATGGCCATCAAAGTGCCCGCCAGCCAGATCGTGACCATATGTTTGCCCCGTAGCTTGCGCGCGCCTTCGCGCCCGATCCGCCGCATCGCGACCAAAGTGAAATATTCCCGACCCAGTAGAAACCCGTTCATGCCCCAAAAGATGAACGGGGCCAGCGGCGTGAAGATTACATAGAGGATCAGTGCCAGCAAGTTGGCGACGATCAACACCCCCATAAAGCTGAGCGCATCGCGCAACCCGTCACTGATGGCAATTCCGGGCACCTTTGGCAGGGTGGGATAGTGTTTGTCCTCGACCGCCTGAGCGACCTCTTCCAGAAACAGAGAGATGATGGCCGAGGCGACCGGCATCATCAGGAAGACCGGCAGAATCACCACCGCAAAAATACCGGAATAATTCAACACGTCGTTCAGCCACGGAACGGCTCCGACGAAGGGCAGTGTGATTTCGCCGCTGGACAGCCAGTTGATCAACCAGATCGCGCCTGCGCAGGCTGCGATCAGCAACACGATTGTCAGGCCCACGCCCCGGAACAGAACCGAACGGAATTTGGGATCTCCGATCTGTCCGATTGCCGCGAAAAATGCGTTGAGGATGATCATTCAGGAACCCATTCGGTCAGTGCGGCCACGTCCGGGCGGGGACGTTCTGGCGGGGCCGCGGACTCGGTGGCAATGTGGATCAGACCAGCGATCCGTTCATTGTCTTGCAGTCCAAAGGCGGTGCGGCAAAACTCGGCGTCATGTGACTGCCAACCCGACAGCCAGTTCGCACCCCAACCCGCCGCCAATGCCGCGTTCAGCAACGCCAGACACACGGCACCGGCGGAGTAGGTCTGTTCAATCGCGGGGACTTTTTCGGACGGTTTTTGAACCTCGACCACAGCTACGGCCAGATGACCCATGTCGAACTGGTTGCATGCTTTGGCGATCTCTTCAGGCGATTTACCCAGCCGTTCACCGCATTCCTGCGTCAGCGCTGACAAACGGGGCATCGCGCCGCTTTCCAGAACGATGAATCGCCAGGGCTCGAGCTTGCCGTGATCGGGGCTGCGGGCGGCAGCGGTCAGTAGGGGGGCTAGTTCATCCCGCGTCGGCGCGGGAGCGACCAGGGTTTTTGCAGGGCGGGACCGGCGGGACAGCAGAAACTCAAGTGCGGCCGGGTTCTTCAAGGACATATGTTAACTTCCTTTACATGGGCTTTCTGTATCTGGTTGAGCCTCTGGCGGGTTTCAAGTGCAAAGGGCTGGGCTTGGTGGATCAATTCCATCCCAGGGCCAGCCGTGCAACAGTGTTTTGGGATCGGAGGATGAGATGGCCAAACTTAAACTATGCAATCTGCCGGATCTGAGCGATCTGACCCATGCGAGGGCCGAGATTGCGGTGAAGGTGACGCCAAAGGCAGCCTCGGACCGGATCACGCGGGATGGCGGTGTAATGCGCATCCATGTGACCACTGCGCCCGAAGACGGCAAGGCGAACGAGGCTGTGCGCCGCATCCTCGCTGCGGCCATGGGGGTGGCCACGTCATCGCTGAGCCTGAAGCGCGGACATACGGCGCGGGACAAGGTCTTTGTCTACGATCCTTAATCCGGTGTTTCGTGGATTTGGTACACCCCCTCGGGCAAATCCAGCGCAGCAGCCAGATCGCGGACCTGTTCCGGCGACAGCGTGATTTTCTGGACCTGATCGGTTCGAGGATCAAACTGCTCTAGCGTCACGCATTCTGCGAAATTGTTGATCACCACATCCTCTTGCAAAGGCTTTTCGCCTTCGTCCACCAGCGTAATGACCGTCGAGTCGAATTCATGCTCAATCGAAAACATGATGGCAGAGTGCAGGGCGATGTTCCGCTTGGCAACCCGTACTATCGCATTCAACCGGTGGCAGTCCCAAGGGGTCTGCGCTATGGTCAGCCAAACGGCGTGACCGTTTTAAAGGATGATCCATGCACCGTTTGATGTACCTGTTGTTTCCCGTGTTTCTGGCCGCCTGCGACGCCGATGCGCTGCGGGTTCAACCTGCCGAGGACTGGATACAGGGCGAGGGGGATTTCAGGGTCGAAGCCGCCACTTTTCAGCAGATCAGCCAAAGGGTCGGCGAACAGGCCAGGGTCGAATGTTTGCGACGTGCCAGTGTCAAGAATTGCGACTTTACCACATTGGTCGATCTGGACCCGAAAGCCCCTGCCAACGCATTTCAAACACTGGATAAAAACGACCAGCCGGTGATCATTTTTACCCGCGCGATGATCGAATCCGCTCAGAACGCGGATGAGTTGGCCTTTGTGATGGGGCACGAAGCCTCCCATCACATCCTGCGTCATATTCCGCGCCAATCGGTGAATGCACGCGAAAGTGCCGAGATTTTCGGCGATCTGGCGCGATTGGCCGGTGCCGAAGGGGCCGCCGTGGAAGAGGCGCAGAAACTGGGCGCGCGGGTGGGGACGCAGGTCTATGTGCGTGACTTTGAACTTGAAGCTGATGAGCTTGGAACGATCATAACCTTTCGCGCCGGGTATAACCCTTTGATCGGTGCGAAATATTTCGACCGCCTGCCAGATCCCGAAGACAGTTTCCTCAGCACCCATCCCCCCAACGCCAAACGGGTCGAGGTGGTGAAGCAGACCGCCCGCGGGCTTGGGTTGACGCAATGACCGCAGTGAAAAAGCTGGGGGTGATCCTGACGGATCGGGGCTCGAAATACGCAGTATCCGGTGCGCCCGTGTCATCGCGGACCGAGGTCGACGCTGTGCTGCATGCGCTTAAGGCGGATAAATCATATGCCAAGGCCACACATAATACATGGGCGGCGGTACTGCCCACTGGGGCGCTCAAGGCGGATGATGGGGAAAGTGGCGCGGGGATGGTGATCCTGCGGATGATGGAACGGGCCGACGTGCAGAACCACGTCGTGATAGTCACCCGCTGGTATGGGGGCAAAAAGCTGGGCGGGGACCGCTTTCGGCGGGTGCAGGACGCAACGCGAACCTATCTGGATCAGATCGACACCGGGGCTTGACCTGTATCAAGGGCCTGCGCCGCCGCATCCGCTAACCTGATCGAAACGCATCAGGGAAAGGGTGCCATATGTCCAACAGAGAGACCCTGAAACATCACGCGGGCCTCGTCGATCAGATGGCAACGCGAGTAGGCATCGACCTGGAAGACGCAGCGCTTCGGGGTGATGTCTCGATCGATGAGATATCCGAAGCGGTTCTGCGCTGCACAGGATGCGCCAATCCCGGACATTGCGAAGCGCTGCTGGCGCAAGTGGCGGTATCGCAGGACACGCCGGAATATTGCCGCAACAAAGGCCTGTTCGCCCAGATCAAGCCACGTAAGGGGCGGTGATGCAAACGCTTGGGGCTGTCATGACGCACCTACGGCTTGTCCTGCGTATGGGGCAGGCAACAGGCGCGGACGTGGTTTCAGCGCATCGGCAGGGCCGCTTGAGCCAGGAGGACTGGGCCAGCATGGTACGGGCCTGTCAGGGATGCGCTTGGGCCAGATGCTGCCCCGATTGGTTGGATCAAAACAAGGGCGCGACCCAGGCACCTCGAACCTGCCCGAATCGGGCCAGATTTGCCACGCTTAGGTCCGGGAAAACTCGAGAGGGTTGAGAATGAAAGATATTCTTGGGGACGTCGAAAAACACTTCTGGCTGACGCGGTCCGTCGCGCGCTGCATGAATCTGTCCCTGACCGAGGCGATGACCGAAGGGCGTCTTAGCGCCGAACGCTACGCGGAAATGGTCACGAAATGTCGCGCTGCCGATTGCAGCCAGACATGTGCGATTTGGTTGGCCGAACAGCAGGCCAAGGCGGACAAAGCGCCTGAGTTTTGCGTGAACGCGCAGGCTTTGAACGCGCTGAAACCCTAAATTCTGGAGTGCGAGCCGTCACATAGCGGCGGGTTGGCGCTGTGTTTGCATCCGCAAAAGAACACTTTCTTGTCTGCCTCTGCGGTGTATTTGACCGGTTCAATCCCCGTTCCCTTATGTGAACCGTCACAAAAAGGCTGACGCGAGGATTTACCACAGGCGCACCAGAAATAGTTTTTCCCTTCGGTCACTTCGACGGGATAGGGGGCTTTCTGAGAAATGATCGGTGCGTCTGACACGTGGCTTCTCCGGAGTTTGCTGATGTCTGCTGGTCAGACAGTTTAGCGTCCGATTTCCGTTCTGCCATGGCAGCATGGATTTGCCGTTTTCACATTCACGTGATCAGATTTGTTGCAAAAATGCCAGCGAAGTCGTATTTTGAGACTGGCCCCGAATTTCTGGGCAAAATCAGAAAATTATTAGAAGGAATGACGGACATGAAACTTAGATTTGCCGCCGTTGGTGCGTTTGCTTTGGTCGTTGCAGCCTGTTCTCAGCAGGAAGAACCAGCTCCGGTTTATATTACACCCGAATATGACAAGTTTGGTACGCCGAGCTGTCCGGCCGGAACCGCATTGGCCACGACTGAGGCAGGCCAGACTGTCTGTAACCCGGTCGCGCAATAACAAACCTTCAGGCGGCTCGCGCGCGGGCCGCCTGCTTTCAGATAGATGCCGCCCACTGGGCGGTTTTTTCTTGCCTGTAATTGCCGGTTTGGGTTTTTGTCTGCGAGAGCGCTGTGCAGGGAACACATGAAAAACTTTCTAATCCGTCTAAAACATCGCACAGTCTGGAGCTGGCAAGGGCTGGCCGCGACGTGGCGCGATGAGTACTCGTTTCGCGTATGGGGATGGGCCAACCTGATCTCGGTGGGGCTGGCAATTGGACTACCCCTCAGCGGCGGTATGCGCGCGTTGATTGTCATCATGGGAATTTTGGTTCTGGTCGCCGAACTATTCAACACGGCGATAGAACGGGCCGTGGATCACACATCTACAGACCACAACACTTTGGCCGGCCAAGCCAAAGACGCCGCCAGCGCAGCGGTAGCGCTGACGGCCATTGCCGCTGCGGTGGCATGGATGGCGGGTCTTGTGGCTATGCTCTGACGGTCGTCATTACTTGATTCGATACCGCCCGTACCCGCGGTGAGATCTGTGATACCGGACTCCTCGATAAGATCTTTGATGCCGGAACGCGTGTTTCTTCGGCACATAGTACCGATGGTAACGTTTCTTGCTGTGTTTGAACTTCGACCGGTGGTGCTTTTTGACCGGCTTGGCATGATGCACCTTGGCTTTCGCGACCGGCTTGTGGACCTTTTTCTTATACACTTTGGGCGCAACGAAGTGTTTGTGGACACGATGTTTGCCGCGATAGTGGATGCCAAAGGATTTCCCTCCGACCAGCGTGAACTGAGCCGTGCTGCTTGAGCGCACTTCTGCAAAAGCAGGCGCTGCAAATAGTTGTACCGCCAGGAGCGCGACGGCGCATTTCGTTGCGAAAGGACGCAATTTAGACATGGTAACCCTCCTTTTTGGACGTGTTTGGGTTCTGTCTAAATCTGGGGCCTGATGCGGGGGATCGCCAATAAACTTGGCTCACGCTTGCCCTATCGGTGGTTACATTGCCTCAGCGCAGCGTGCCCCACAGGTCATATTCCCCAGCCTCGTCCACCTCGACCGAGACGATGTCGCCGGGTTTGAGGTCTTCGAACCCTTCGTCGACGAACAGGTTGCCGTCAATTTCGGGGGCGTCGGCCTTGGTGCGGCAGATGGCAGCCTCGTCATCGACCTCATCCACGATCACGTCTAGCCTTTGTCCGACCTTTGCGGCCAGCTTCGCCTCGGATATCGCCTGCGCTTTTTCCATGAACCGTTCCCAGCGGTCCTGTTTGACTTCGGACGGGACATGATCGGGCAGGTCGTTCGAGCGCGCCCCGTCCACGTTTTCGTACTGAAAACAGCCAACGCGATCCAATTGAGCCTCGTCCATCCAATCCAGCAGGGTCTGGAACTCGGACTCGGTCTCGCCGGGATAGCCGACAATAAAGGTCGAGCGCAGGGTGATATCGGGGCAGGTCGCGCGCCATGCGGCGATCTCGTCCAGCGTTTTGGCAGCCGCCGCCGGGCGAGCCATGCGTTTCAAAACGTCTGGGTGGGCGTGCTGGAACGGAATATCCAGATAGGGCAGCACGTTGCAGCCCGCATCGGCCATCAGCGGAATCAACTCGCGCACATGCGGGTAGGGGTAGACGTAGTGCAGGCGCACCCACGCATCGAACTGACCCAACTCGCGCGCCAGATCGGTGATGTGGCTGCGGACCTCGCGATCTTTCCACGGGTTCACGTCATATTTGCGATCCAGCCCATAGGCAGAGGTGTCCTGAGAAATCACCAGCAGCTCACGCACGCCATTGTCGACCAGCTTTTCGGCCTCACGCAGCACGGCGTGGGCGGGGCGGCTGGCCAGTTTGCCGCGCATGTCAGGGATGATGCAGAACTTGCACTTGTGGTTACAGCCCTCGGATATTTTCAGATAGCTGTAGTGGCGCGGGGTCAGTTGCACGCTGGCGGCCGGCAGCAGGTCTACAAACGGGTCGGGATCGGGTGGAACGGCTTGATGTACGGCGTCCAGCACTTGTTCGTATTGATGCGGCCCGGTGACGGCCATGATGCGGGGGTGATGCTCGCGGATGTAATCCGGTTCGGCACCCAGACAGCCGGTGACAATGACCTTGCCGTTTTCCACTAGTGCCTCACCAATCGCGTCCAGCGACTCGGCCTTGGCGCTATCCAGAAACCCGCAGGTGTTCACGATCACGGCATCTGCGCCTGAATAATCGGGCGAAATCCCGTATCCTTCGGCCCGCAGGCGCGTCAGAATACGCTCACTATCCACCAAAGCCTTGGGGCAGCCCAAAGACACCATACCAATGGTGGGCTGGTTCGGACGGGGCGTGTCGGTGATCCGGGCGGCAGGCGCCAGGTCGGGGCGGAGGTTCGGCGGGTTCGTGGTCATGGCGCGGCATATAGTGGGGAACGCTTCCCCTTGCAAATGGCCGCTGGGCTTTGAATGATAATTTCAACGCATAACAAAAAGCAAAGAGCGGTAAAATGAAGTGGCTGGTGCGCATTCTCTTTCTCATCGTGGCCGTGATCGGGCTGGTTATCGGGGCCTTGCTGATGATGCCCGGCGACAAGCTGGCGCGTATCCTGGCCGAGCAGGTCAAGGCCGAAACGGGCCGGGATCTGACCCTGACAGGAGATGTGAAACTGTCATTCTGGCCAGTGCTAGGGATGGAGACCGGGCCTGTGACGTTTAGCAATGCCCCTTGGGCCGGGTCCGAGCCGATGCTCAGCGCGGATCATCTGGCCGTTGGTGTGGATGCGGCGGCGTTGATGTCAGGGGATTTGCGTATCCGGCGGGTGATTGCGGAAAACCCGACGCTGCGGTTGGAACTGTCTGACGGGCGCGGCAATTGGGAGTTTGGCGCGTCAGCTCCTGCGGCGGCGTCCTCGGGATCTGGCACCTCTGCCGCCCCGCAGGGGCAACCGGGTGTCGTAACGCTGGATAGGTTGGAATTAACAAATGCGCGTCTGCTCTATCTGGAAAACGGGGCGGTGACGTTCGATTTCTCGCAAGTCGACCTGTCGGCAAGCTGGCCCGAGGTCACTGCACCGCTGTTGCTAGAGGCGAAAATGGCGGTGCCGGGGGGCGCGGTTGAGGTGGATATGAAAATCCCCGATCTGCCCGCTTATGCAACTGGCGCGGCCACCCAGTTGGATCTGTTGCTGCGCGCGCCCGGGGGTGAGGTCGACTTTGACGGTCGCGTGAATCTTGCCGGAGAGATGGACGGCGACCTGCACCTTAAAACCCAAAATACCGAGACATTGCTGGCCGCTTTCGGACAGCCTGGTACAGCCGTGCCTTTGGGGCTGGGTCGCCGCGCGGAACTGGCCGGTCGTATGACCTATACGCAAGACGGGCGTCTGTCGGTGCGTGAATTGGTGGCGCAACTGGACGACAACCGCCTGACCGGCGAGGCGGATATCGTGATCTCGGACCCACCACAGATCACCGCGCGGTTTGACGCGGGCGATTTGGATCTGTCCCGATTCAACGAGTCTAATGGAGGCTCGGGCGGTGGTGGCGGCGCTGCGCCAAGCCAATCCGATGGCTGGTCGACCACACCGATTGACGCCTCGGCGCTGGCTTTGGCGAATGGGCAAATCCGGCTGAAGGCGAATTCGATAGCAGTGCCCGACCTGACCGTCGGTCCCAGCGATCTGACCTTGAATCTGGACCGGTCACGCGCGGTGTTGCAGATGAACCCGGCCACCTTGTTCTCGGGTCAGTTGACCGGTCAGGTCGTCGCGAATAACCGCAACGGGCTGTCTGTCGGTGGCAACATGAAGGCAGACGGGATCGACATCCAACAGGCCCTGATGACGCTGGCCGATATTGACCGATTGTCCGGCACGGGCACCGGTTCGTTCGAGTTTCTGGGCGTTGGGCAAAGCGAGGATCAGATCATGCGTTCACTCAGCGGCAAGGGTCGCGTGGATGTGGGGCAGGGGGTGATCAACGGGTTCGACCTGGACCGCCTGATGGGGCGGGGCGAAAGGTCAGGCGGCACTACTGTGTTCAACAGTCTTGCCGCTAGTTTCACCATTGATCAGGGTGTTCTCAGGAATGATGACCTGCTGATGTCACTGGATAATTTCCGTGCCGATGGCGCCGGTCGCGTCGGCTTGGGCGAGCGCAATATCGACTATCTGTTCACCCCCACAGCGTTGCGGGCAAATTCTGGTCAGGGCCTGTCGGTGCCGGTTCGCATTGTCGGACCGTGGAGCAACCCGTCGATCAAACCCGACCTCAGCAAAGTGATCGAAGCGGCTGCTGAAGGGAAAATCAAAGAGCTTGAGGAAGACGCCAAACAACAGGTGCTGGACAAGGTGAGCAACGAGCTTGGGACTGCAGTGACAGACACCGAAAGCATCGAGGATGCGGTGAAGAACAAGTTGCAGGAAGAGGCCACGAAAGGGCTGCTGAAACTGCTGGGTGCGGATTGAGCGGCGGGGCGCAGGCGGGGCGCAACACGCGCCCCAAAGGCCCTAGATTGTCTGGTCGTAGTCGCCCACGCCGGGTTCTGTACGGATGACAGCGTCGATATCGGCAAATATCGCTCTCATCTCATCCTCGCTTTCGCTACTTTCGCAGACCACAACCAGATTGGGCGTGTTCGAGGATGCCCGCACCAGACCCCAGCTGCCATTGTCCAGAATGACCCGAGCGCCATTGACGGTGACGACCTCTTTGATCGCGCGCCCGGCGAAGGAATCACCCGCCTCGGATTTGGCCACCAGCTTGTCGACCAGACGGGCGAGGATGTCATATTTCTCGGTATCTGCCGCATAGGGCGACATGGTGGGAGTCGACCAAGTCTTGGGCAGGGCCTTGCGCAGATCAGACATGCTCTGATCGGGGTTGCGGTCCATCAGTTTGCAGATCTCAACCGCCACGCGCATGCCGCAGTCATAGCCACGCCCGATCGGTTCAGCCAGAAAGTAGTGGCCCGACTTCTCGAACCCGGCCAGCGCATTGATTTCCTTGACCCGGCGCTTCATGTGGCTGTGTCCGGTTTTCCAGTAATCTGCCTTGACCCCACGGGCCTGCAACTGCGGATCACTTGCGAACAGACCGGTTGATTTCACATCAGCCACAAAGGTCGCGTTCGGGTACAGCTTGGCCAGATCGCGGGCCATGATCACACCGACCTTGTCGGCGAAAATCTCTTCACCTTCATCATCGACAACACCACACCGGTCGCCGTCGCCGTCAAACCCCAGCGCCAGATCGGCACCGCTGGATTTCACGCTGTCGGACATGTCGTGCAGCATCTCCATCGCTTCGGGGTTCGGGTTGTAGTTGGGGAACGTGTAGTCCAGCCGGTTGTGGCTGGGCACAACCTCGACCCCCATTCGTTCAAAAATCTCGGGCGCAAAGGCCGAGGCGGTGCCGTTCCCGGTGGCGCAGACCACTTTCAGCGGGCGGGACATTTTGAAATCGCCGACCAGATCGTCGATATAAGCCTCTTTTACACCATCCACGAACTCATACGAACCACCCTCATGCGGCTGACCCTCGCCATTCAGGACGATGTCGCGCAACTCGGACATCTCATCAGGGCCGTGGGTCAGAGGACGCTCGAACCCCATCTTGACCCCGGTCCAGCCATTGGGGTTGTGGCTGGCTGTGACCATCGCCACTGCAGGCACGTCCAGATGAAATTGCGCGAAATAGGCCATGGGGCTGAGCGCGGGGCCGATATCCTTGACCTGAATGCCGGCCTGCATAAGCCCCAGGATCAGCGCGTTCTTGATGGCCAGCGAATAGTCGCGGTAGTCGTTGCCCACCGCGATCACCGGTGCAATCCCGCGCCTGCGCATCTGCGTCCCAAGCCCCAAACCCAGCGCGGTCATGCCGGGCAGGTTGATTTCCTCGGGGTATTTCCATCTGGCGTCATATTCACGGAAACCCGTGGGTTTGATCATGGCATCGCGCAGAAAGCTCCAGGTGTTCGGGGTCACCTCGGGGATTGGTTTGGTCATAGAAAATCTCAATCGTTAAATCTGAATGGGGTTTGCCTTGGCCAGCGCATCAAAGCGCATCAAAGTGTCAATAAGTTGCGGCATCTGGTCAAGATAGATCATATTGGGGCCGTCAGATGGCGCATTGTCAGGGTCCTGATGGGTTTCAATGAACACAGCTCCGACACCCAATGACACTGCCGCACGCGCCATGACCGGCGCAAACTCCCGCTGACCGCCAGAGGACCCACCTTTGCCACCTGGTTGCTGTACCGAATGCGTTGCGTCCATCACGACCGGGTAGCCCGTTTTCGCCATTTGCGGCAGGCCGCGCATATCAGCAACCAGTGTGTTGTATCCAAAAGATGTGCCGCGTTCCGTCAAGAGGATATTCGTGTTTCCCGTGCTTTCGATCTTGTCAACGATGTTGCCCATTTCCCAAGGCGCAAGAAACTGACCTTTCTTGACGTTAACGGCTTTCCCGGTTTCACCAGCAGCCAGCAACATATCCGTCTGGCGGCAGAGAAAGGCGGGAATCTGTAAGACGTCTACGGCCTCGGCCGCTAAGGCACATTGGGATTCGGTATGAACATCAGTCAGAACAGGAATACCCATCGAGTTGCGAATATCGCCCAGAACTTTCAATCCAGCGTCAATACCCAGGCCACGGACACCAGACAAGGAAGTACGGTTGGCTTTGTCATATGACGCCTTGAAAACGTACTGTGCTCCGGCCGCATCGCAGGCCTCTTTCATTTTGCCGGCGATCATCTGGGCATGATCGGCGCTTTCAAGCTGACAGGGACCGGCAATGATTGTCAGAGGCAGATCATTGCCGACCGTGAGATCGGAGATTTTTACATGTTTCATGTGTCTTACGAGGATACCTGTTCACGAAGGACCGACGCGGTAAGCGAGATCAACAGGTAGATACCAGCAAACAACAGGAATGCCAAAATCGTATTTTCGAATTTCCTCGGATAGGTCGGATCCTGGCTGGGAACCGGGTTCACTGAGACGGTCAGATACCGCACCTTGCGGTTGGCCTCGGTCCGGGTGGTTTCCATTTGCTGCATGGCTGCTTGCAGCATCATGTCACGTGCGGCCAGATCAGCCTGCGCAGTCTGGATTCGCAAGGTCAGACGCACCAGCGAGTTTTCGCCAGCCGAGACATCCAACATCTCGGCGTTCAGCTCCTCCAGCACTTCTTCGAAGCGCGCAATTTCGGCGCGTACACCGTCCACTTTGGCCTGATTGGGCCGCAGATTGTCTAAAAGCGAAGCCAGTTGCAGTTCTTTATCCTGCAATTGCGCCTCAAGTGTGTTTATTCGGCCGCGTAGGCCGGCAAGCACGTTTTCCGGGTCCAGCAGAGCGCCTTGCAGTTGCGCTTCGATCAGGGCTTCCTGCGCTTTGTTGCGTGCCTCCTGCGCCAGTTCGAAACTGGCCACGGCGTCGCGCATCTGGTCTTCGCGTTTCAGTTCGGACAGTCCGTTGATGGTGTCTTCGGCATAGGACAGCAACTTGTCCGAGATCGCGACTGCGATATCAGGTGTGGGCGCGGCGACCTCCATGCGGATGATGCCGTCGCTGGGGTCATAGCCGATGGTGATCATCCGCATGTACAGCTTGTGGGTCTCTTCCAGACTTGCGTCGGGCGACAGACGCTGGATCGGATCAATCCAGTCCTGTTTGAATATCTCGGAAAACCCCATGTCGCGCTCAAGCCGTAGCAGAGCGTCCTTGGATTCCAGAAATTCCTGCGTGGCAACCGAATCCTGCGCGGTTGCGTATTGGGTGCCCGCCAAGAAACCTCCGAATGAGGCTCCGCCGCCATCCGCTTGAAGTATAGAGAAGGCCGAATCGCTGGCATACATCGGCGTTGCAAAGCGATAGAAATAAGTCCCGACCACAAGCGTCGGCAGCAATACAAACACTGCCAAACGCGCAAACAGAGCAAACAGTTTGCGTCTGCGGCGGCGCGCGATGTCCTTCTGAATTTGCCCGATCTCATAGTTGCGCCTTTCCGCGGGGCTCATCTCGGGGCCGGGCAGAGTTTCGGGCGCTTGCAGAATGGGCTGAGGCAGTTGGATCGTCACCTTGTCTTTGGTTTCATCTTCGACACGCTTTTTCTCGGCGGCAAGGTCCAGCAGGCTGCTGCGTTCGAATGGGTCGATACCCTTTTTGCGCAACAAGCGCACAGCGTCATAATCCGAGTCCGCCTCGATCCCGTTTTTCTGCGCCAGCTTTCGCGCAATGCGAAGCTGCCGACCGGTTAGCCCCTCAGCCTTGATCTTTTCCAACTCAGAGGTCTGTGCATCATTGGCCGCCTCGGGTGGTCGCGTCGCTTTGCGAATGCGTGAGATCGCGTCGGCGCGGGCCTCGGCATCTGCCGGGCCCTGACGTTTGCGCCGCCAGTTGTAGATTCTAGCCTTGGGTTTGGTAGTCATACAGTTGCTTTGCCTCTTCCAAGGAGTCGAACACATGCAGTTGCCCATCGACAAGGACAGCGGCCTTCTGTGCAAATTTTTCTAACACGGTCGGGTTGTGCGACACGATCACCAATGTCGTCGTCCGAAGCCTTTCTTGCAGGATATCCCCTGCTTTTCTGTTAAATTCGACATCCGTCGTGGCGGGCATGCCCTCGTCAATCAGGTACATGTCGAAGTCCAGCGCCAGCATCAGCGCAAAAGTAAACCGCCCCCGCATCCCCGAGGAATAGGTGGCCATCGGTTGATCGAAATACTCGCCCAGACCACATAGCCACTTGCAATAGGCTTCGACATAGTCGGGGTCCATACCATAGATCTTGGCGATATAGCGCGCGTTTTCCAGCGCCGACAGTTTGTTGGCGACACCACCTGTGAAACCCATTGGAAAGGACACCCGGCACGATTTGCGGATGACGCCTTCATCCGGTTTCTCCAACCCCGCCATCATGTTGATTAACGTCGTCTTGCCGGTGCCGTTCGGGGCGAGGATGCCGATCGAGGTGCCAAGCTCGACCCGGAACGAGACACGATCCAGGATCACCTTGCGGCGCGTCCCGGTCCAAAAGGACTTACTGACATTCTCGAACTCAAGCATTTCGGGCCTGTGTGCTCATTTCCGGCGCGGCGTTTGCGTGCCGTGATCCATAACTCGTGACTGGCCATGTTGGCCATATTATGTCCAATTTTGCAGGGCAGGATCAATCCACCCCGCGATGGGCTGTTGCTATTGTGACTTTTCCATCTGTTGGTCCTCGCGCCTGCGTTGACTATCTTTGGCTTCAAGCGTCAACCAATCTGCCTCAGGAAATCTTGCGATCTGATGAATTCACTTGAAAAAGACATCACCGCTTGCCGGATTTGTGCCGACAGGTTTGCCGCAACTGAAACCGCGCATGAGCCGCGCCCAGTCGTGTGGTTCCGGCAGGGTGCCCCGATCCTGATCGCAGGGCAGGCGCCGGGCGCGCGGGTTCATGCCTCGGGCCGTCCGTTTACGGACCCCTCGGGGGATCGTCTGCGCGACTGGTTGGGGATCGGGGAAGACGTGTTTTATGACCGCGCCCGTGTCTCGATCGTGCCGATGGCCTTTTGCTTTCCGGGCTATGATGCGCGCAAGGCCGATCTGCCGCCGCCACCGATCTGCGGGAAGACGTGGCATGACAAGGTGATGCAGACGCTGGGTTATGTACCGCTGACCGTGCTGGTTGGGGGGCACGCGCATAAATACCACCTCAAGGCACGCAGATCCGTGACCGAGACGGTACGCAACTGGCAGGACCATGCGCCGCGCGTCTTTGCCTTGCCTCATCCGTCCTGGCGGAATACGGCATGGATGAAGAAAAACCCGTGGTTCGAGGCCGACCTTCTGCCGGTCCTGCGCGCACGGGTGCAAGAGGTTCTGAATGACTGACATGACCGCTCTGGACTCGGCCCATTCCGGGATGGAGGCCGCGCCGCAGGACGATGCCGCCCGGTTGCGGTTCTTTGAGCGGCTGGCCGATAGCGAACTGTTCCTGCTTCTGACCGAAGAGGCAAAGGGCGAAAACATCTCGCCCGAGTTGTTTGACGTGGCCGATGGCCGCTTTGTTCTGGCGTTCGACCGCGAGGATCGTTTGGCGCGCTTTGCTGAACGCCCTGTTCCCTACGTCGCCCTGTCAGGGCGGGTGTTGTCGAACATGCTGGCCGGGCAGGGGATCGGATTGGGCCTGAACCTTGAGGTCGCACCGTCCTCGATGCTGATCCCGTCCGAGGCGCTGGGCTGGTTGGCGACCACCTTGCAGCACGCGCCGGAAGAGGTGCAGCAGCACTTGTCGGAATTCCTGCCCCCAGTCGGTTTGCCCCACGATCTACTGACGGCTTTGGATGCCAAACTGGCAACGGCCGTTGGTCTGGCGCAATCCGCCTATCTGGTCGGCACCAAGACATCTGAGGGGGGGACCGGCCACCTTCTGGGTTTTGTCGGCGCGGTTGAAGGGGCGGAAGCGGCCTTGGCCAAGGCCGCGTCCGAAGCGCTGACTTTTTCAGGGATCGAGGCGGGCGCAATGGATGTGGGTTTTTTTGCAGCCCACGACGCTGCCGCGTCCGCTCTGGCGCGGGTGGGGCTACGGTTCGATTTACCGCAGCCGGAAACCTCTAAGTTCCAGCGGACCGCGCCGGGCAGTGACCCGGAAAAGCCACCAATCCTCAGATAAATAGGGCCTCACCAGATCCCGGCGAGGCCCGACAGGTTTATTCCGCAGCAGCTTCTAGCTTGTCCTGCGTGCGGGTTTCAAAGTCGCTGGCTTCGTGGCGCTCATGAAGCTGCAAGTGCTTTTCGCCAAACGGGCGGTTCACCATGCGTCCGCGCAGAACGGCTGGGCGTGCGTCGATCGCTTTGGCCCAACGCATGACATTCTTGTAGGATTCGACGTCCAGGAATTCGGCCGCATCATAAAGGCGACCCAGAACCAGTTGCCCATACCAGGGCCAGATGGCCATGTCGGCAATGGTATAGTCTTCACCAGCAATATAGGTGTTCTCGGCCAATTGCTTGTCCAGAACATCAAGCTGACGCTTGGTTTCCATTGTAAAGCGGTCGATCGGGTATTCGAATTTCTCGGGCGCATAGGCGTAGAAATGGCCAAATCCGCCGCCCAGATAGGGCGCGCTGCCCATCTGCCAGAACACCCAGTTCATCACCTCGGTCCGCTCGGGTCCTGACTTGGGCAGGAAGGCGTCAAACTTTTCGGCCAGATGGAACAGGATCGAGGCGCTTTCGAAGACGCGCACTGGCTTGTCGCCGGATCGGTCCCACAGCGCAGGGATTTTCGAGTTTGGGTTGGCTTCGACAAAGCCCGACCCGAACTGATCGCCTTCGCCGATATTGATCAGCCACGCATTATACTCGGCTTCTTCATGACCCAGGGCCAGCAATTCTTCCAGCAGTACCGTGACCTTCACGCCGTTTGGCGTGGCCAGTGAATACAGCTGCAGGGGATGGCGTCCGACAGGCAAATCCTTATCGTGGGTCGCACCGGCGATGGGGCGGTTGATATTGGCAAACTGCCCGCCATTCTGACTGTCCCATGTCCAGACCTTCGGGGGGGTATAGGTCGATTGCTCGCTCATCTCTTGCCTTTCTCAGCAAATCTGGGGTGAATTGTCCGTCCGTCACAACAGCTAATATTGCAAAGCGCCGAGTCCAACCCCGGTTGTTGGCTTCTTTCTGTAACATTCGGCAGGAATAGTCTCACGTTTCTTCATTCGACGTCACAGCCCCGCGAGCAGGACTGCTCTGTCGGCTGGAATCACCTATTGTCTGAGCAGACCCGGAACACGGGTGCCCCTTAAACCTGAGGACAAAAGGACGACCTATATGAAACGTTTTGCCCTAACCGTTGCAGCGACCCTGGCTTTCGCTGTTCCCGCTTTTGCCGGTGATCAGTATGTAGACGGTACCGGATTCGCTGTATCGGGTTACGATGTTGTGGCCTACCGCAGCCTGGATCAGGCCCCGGTTGGTCAGTCCCAGCCAGAAGGTGTGCGTGGCCGTTCCGACATCACCGCAGAATATAACGGTGCGACATGGGCGTTCTCGACTGAAGAGAACCGCGACAAGTTTCTGGAAAACCCCGCCTATTACGCACCGGAATATGACGGGCACTGTGCCTATGGTGTTTCGCGCGGCGGTAAGGTTCCGGCAAACCCGAACCTGTGGCGCATCGTTGATGACAAGCTGTACCTGAACATCACCGATGTAGTTGTTGGGTTCTTTGAAGAAGACATTCCGGGCAACATCAACCTGGCCGAAGGCAACTGGCCGGGGATCGAGCCTGCGAAAGCATCGACTGCAGTCATTCCGAAATTCACTTCGAAAGGCCCGATCTCGAACTAAGGGTCCACTCACAGAAAAGCCCGGCTGTCATTTGCCGGGCTTTTTTACGTTTTGATCAGCTTGCCAGGCAGAATTCGTCTCGTATCTGCTTACTTGCGTCAAAACGGATACGCACGCTTTTGGCGCCGGGGAATTTGCGATCGCGGATCGTGTCAGGCACCACAACCTCACCACCGCCGGTTTCCTTGGCCTGAAAGCTCAGCACTTCGGTTTCGGTACGGCGTGCACCAGCCAGAACCGAAGTAGGCAAAGCCACCCGGTTTTGCCCCTGCCGAACGGGCGAGGACACGAAATAGGTCAGGTTACGGCCATGAAAGCCGACCGCCTCGGGGATGTGATCGGAATCGCCAATCTGGTCAGCGGTGCAAGTCTCGTCTGCGCCGCCGGCACTTTGCGGAAGCGCTTTGTTCAAAAGCGTCCGGCAGGCATCGATATCGGTAATATCCAGCGAGATGACCCGCTTGCGCAATTTCGGACGTCGTGGTTTGCCGGGCTGCGCGCCCTTGCTGACCAAACCTTCCAGCCGCAACAGGTCATAGGCTTCTTTCGCACGGGTAAATTCCGAGCTGTCGCCCCTGGTTCGATCAGAATGCACATTGAACGCAATGTTGCGCCACGCTTGTCTGATATCCTCAGAACCGGCGGTCTGATCTAGGCCAAGGGCGGCCAGCGCCGCAGCGCGGGCCTTCATCTTTTCAACAGCTTCCATACCCAAAACACTCGTTAAAACAACAACGTGCTCTTAGTGTTGGGATGGCCGCATTTTTGTCAAATTTGATGGTTTTTTGAGGCTAAACGTAGAACAATCCCGCCATGCACTGCGGGATTGTTCTGGTGTATGTGCTTGTGAGAGCCGACTTTTCGCTCAGGCCACGTTTTGCAGATCGGCTTTAGGCGTAATGCCCAAGGCGAAACAAACGTCGCGGGTCAATTCGGGGCGATTCAGCGTGTAGAAATGCAGCTTGTCCACACCGCCCTCGATCAAATCCGAGCAGAGCTCGGTGCACAGTGCGGTTGCCAGCAAGTCTTCGCGGTCGTCGCGGATAGCCTTGTCAAAAGCCTGTTCAACCCACGCGGGGATACGTGTGCCGCAGCGTTTGGCAAAACTGCGCGCGCCCTTCCAGTTCTCGATGGGCAGGATGCCCGGCACGATGGGCTTGTCGATGCCCGCCTTGGCGCACGCATCGCGGAAGCGAAAGAACGTCTCGGCCTCGAAAAAGAACTGTGTCAGCGCCTCGTCGGCTCCCGCGTCCAGCTTGGCTTTCAGCCAGTCAATGTCCGTACGGGCGCATTGGGCCTCGGGGTGGATGTCGGGATAGGCACCCACGCGGATATTGAAGTTTCCAGTGTCAGCCAGTGCCTTGATCAGCTCAACCGAATTGGCAAAACCTTCCGGGTGAGGCACGAACTTTTCCTGTCCTTTTGGGGGATCGCCGCGCAAGGCAACGATGTCCCGCACGCCTGCTTTTGCAAAGGAATCGGCGATTTTCAGGGTTTCTTCGCGCGTGGCATCCACACAGGTCAGGTGCGCGGCAACCGGCAGGCCGGATGATTTGTGCAAGGTGGCGACCGCGTCGCGAGTCAGCTCACGTGTTGTGCCGCCTGCGCCGTAGGTGACCGAGACGAATCGGGGCTCAAGCGGGGCGAGCGTTTGAACCGTATCCCAAAGGCGGAACGAAGCTTCGAGCGTTTGGGGCGGGAAGAACTCGAATGAAATCTCAGGTTGGGTCATCATGGCCTCGCATATTCCAGTTGTGGGTCTTGTGCCATGTGACGCATTGTGAGACAAACTCATATTCCTCAAGAACAACATGAGTTCCATTGAATGCATATCGAATTTCGGCACCTGCGCACAATCAAGGCGATTCATGAGTGCGGCGGGTTGGCCCGCGCGGCGGATCAGCTGCATATCACTCAGTCGGCGCTGAGCCATCAGATCAAAGGTCTTGAGGATCAGGCCGGCGTGGAATTGTTCCTGCGCCGCTCCAAACCGATGAAACTGTCTGCGGCGGGGCTGCGCCTGTTGCGGCTGGCCGAACAGATTCTGCCGCAGGTCGAAGCGACGCAGCAGGAGTTCACCTCGCTGCGCGATGGGCGCACTGGTCGAATGCATATCGCCATCGAGTGCCATGCCTGCTTCGAATGGCTTTTTCCGGTGCTGGAATCCTTTCGCAAATCCTGGGGCGATGTGGATGTAGATATCCGCCCCGGTCTGGCCTTTGACGCTTTGCCCGCGCTGCAAAAGGAAGAGGTCGATCTGGTCGTCTCGTCCGACCCTGAGGACCTGCCGGGGGTCGAGTTCATAAAACTGTTCGACTATGACGCGGTGTTTGTTGCGGCCTCGGCACACCCATTGGCGCAGAAGAATTTCATCGAGGCCGAGGATTTTCGCGGCCAGACCCTAATCACGTACCCGGTCGAGCGCACCCGGTTGGATGTATTCAGCCAATTGCTGATCCCGGCGCGGGTAGAACCAGCCGCTATTCGGCAGGTGGAACTGACGGCGGTGATCCTTTTGCTGGTCGCTTCTAACCGGGGGATCTCGGTCTTGCCAGACTGGGTGGTGCGGGAAGTGAAGTACAATTCAGACTATGTGACCCGCCCGCTGACCAAGGATGGGATCACCCGTAGCTTGTATGCGGCAGTGCGGGCTGACGACCTTGAAAAACCCTATGTGCAGGAATTGATCGACCTTGCCGGAACCGAGGCGCACAAGCTGCAATCGCAATAGGCGTGAAACGCGGGTCTGCTATGCGCATCAAGCCTCTTGGCAAGGGCGCATTGCATCAGTATACGCGCGGTTTGACCGAACAGGAGCCGTGGGACAATGGTAGGCAGTGCAAACCTCAACATCATGATCAAAGCCGCGCGCAAGGCGGGGCGGTCTCTGGTCAAGGACTTTCGTGAAGTCGAGAACCTGCAAGTCTCGATGAAAGGCGCGGGCGATTTTGTCTCCAAGGCCGATATTGCTGCTGAAAACATCCTGAAAGAGGAACTGCTGGGTGCCCGCCCGACCTATGGCTGGCTGGGTGAAGAAGGCGGCGGGCAGGCCGGTGAAGACCCGACACGCCGCTGGATCGTTGACCCGCTGGACGGCACCACCAACTTCCTGCACGGGCTGCCGCATTGGGCGATTTCTATCGCTTTGGAACACAAGGGCAAGATCGTTGCCGGCGTGATCTATGACCCCGCCAAGGATGAGATGTTCTTTGCCGAAAAAGGTGAGGGCGCGTGGATGAACGACACCCGCATCCGCGTTTCGGGCCGCCACCGCATGATCGAGTCCATTTTCTCGACCGGTTTGCCCTTTGGCGGACGTTCTGATTTGCCTGCGACCCTTCAGGATCTGGCGCGGATCATGCCCACCTGCGCAGGCGTGCGCCGCTGGGGCGCGGCAGCGCTGGATATGGCCTATGTGGCTGCAGGCCGCTACGAGGGTTTCTGGGAGCGCCGCCTGAACGCGTGGGACGTGGCGGCCGGTGTCATCATCGTGAAAGAAGCCGGTGGCTTTGTGCAGGCTCTGAACCCCGAAGGTAGCGTCTTGGAAGATGGCGAGGTTATCTGTTCGAATGAACCGATCTTCGACCAGTTCTCGAAGGTGATCCGGGGCTGACTTGCAGAACCCTGAGACGAACAAGCGCGCCCTGTCCGAGGCGCGCTTTTTTGTTGTCGGCAGCACAGGCGATCAAGGCCGCCAATGTCGTGCAAGGATATGCATCTACCGGCGCGGGATTCGGGGGATGCGGGATTGTGACAGTTTGTATGTATGCTCGGGGTGCGGCGGGTGGCCATGTGTTCGGTTCCAATACCGCGTACCGCCCCGCCGCGCCCAAAGCGGGATGCACAAAAGCAGACCGACAAAGAACCCGCCGGTATGAGCCCAATAGGCAACGCCGCCTTCGTCCGGGTTGCTGGCAAGGCTGCCCAGGAATTGCATCCCCAGCCAGACCCCCAGCATGACGAAGGCCGGGATGGTGAAAACCCGCACATAGACGATCAGGATCAGCAGAATATCCACGCGGGCCTTAGGGAACATCAACAGGTATCCCCCCATGACCCCGGCGATTGCACCAGAGGCCCCGATGGTCGGCACCACTGATCCCGGGGCCGTCAGGACGTGGATCAGGCCTGCTCCGATACCGGCCATCGTATAGAAAAGCAAAAAGGGCAGGTGGCCCATCTCGTCTTCCAGATTGTCGCCGAATATCCAAAGGAACAGCATGTTCCCTGCCAGATGCATCCAGCCGCCGTGAAGGAACATTGAGGTGAACAGCGTCTCATACGCGACCCCGTCTTCGATCCGGGCCGGGATGACCGCGTAGTCGAAATAAAGCCGGTTGAGCAACCGCGCATCATCCATGATGCCCACATAGCTGAGGAAAATCAGAATGTTCGCGGCCATCAGCAGATAGACGACGTATGGGGTGCGCCCCGAGGGGTTATGGTCACGGATCGGAAACATGGCGCGACGCTGGGCTTTCGGGCGGGCAAGGTCAAGGTACGTTTACGCAGCATACGGCATGGTGGCGAGGTGTGTGACGAAGACTTGAACGAGCCCAAGGGTTGACGCAGCCTGTCTGCGCGTCACCATAGACACATGAAACACATCGCCTCAGCCTTTGTCGTGCTGGTCGCAGGCACCATCGCTGCCCATTCACAGGACTGTCCCGCCGCTCCGGATCACTCGGACGGGGTGGCCGGGATTATCTCTCAAATTCAACAGGCCGAGACCGAGCGCGCCGCGCAGGTTTTGTCGGGCAAGCTTTGGGAGTTTTGGACAGATGCACCGGATAGCAAGGCACAAGTCGCGCTGGACAGGGGGATGACACGTCGTAGTCAAAGCGATCTGCTGGGCGCAATCGAAGACTTCAACTCGCTGATAGATTACTGCCCATCTTATGCCGAAGGATATAACCAGCGCGCCTTCGCCTATTTTCTGGGCCGGGATTATCAGGCCGCTCTGCCGGATCTGGATCGGGCAATCGAACTGTCGCCCAATCATGTGGCAGCAATCAGTGGGCGTGCACTGACTTTGTTAGGGCTTGGGCGGATCGACGAAGCTCGCGAGGCTTTGGAACAGGCGCTGGAGCTGAACCCGTGGCTCTCTGAACGCCACTTGATGGACCCCGGAGGGCCGTTGGCACCACAAGGCCAAGACATCTGAAATACAAAACCCCCGACCAAACAGGCCGGGGGTTTTCGATCTTGGGACTTAGCCGACAAGACCGTTATCGGCGCGTTTGATCGCAATGACCGACGAGCGCGGCGTGCCGCCGTCGGGCCAGTTGCTGCCGGGGTGCTGGATGCCGACAAACATGGTCCGCAGGTCTGTGGACCACGCCAGACCGGTCACCTCACAGCCGTTCGGGCCAGTCATGAAGCGTGCAATCTCACCGGTCACGGGATCACCAACCAGCATCTGGTTGTTGCCGTTGCCTGCGAAATCTTCCTCGTTGTCGTCATTCCCGTCTGTCTGGATCCAGATCAGACCGGTCGAATCGATCACCATACCGTCGGGCGAGTTGAACAGGTTGCCCTCGTTCACGTTGGGCGAACCGGCGCGGTCATCGGAATGCACGGTGGGGTTGCCTGCCATGACGTACAGGTCCCAATCGAACGCTTGGGCGGCGTGGTCGTCATTGGCCGGACGCCAGCGAACGATCTGACCATACTTGTTGGCTTCACGCGGGTTGGCCGCGTTGACCGAGGTATCATCACCACCGGCGTTTGGCTTGACGCCGCGGTTCTTGTTGTTGGTCAGGCAGCAATAGGCCTCGACCGCGACCGGGCTGGAGGCGACCCATTCGGGGCGGTCCATGGTGGTGCCGCCCGCTTTGGAGGCGGCCATGCGGGTAAAGATGCGAATCTCGGCATCGTCCATTCCGGTGGTTTCCGCGGTCAGAGCCAGCCATTCACCCTTCATGTCGTCGTTGAACTTGGCGACATAAAGCGTGCCGTCGTTCAGCAGGCTCTCGGTTTCACCACCGGGCTGATAGGTGCCGTTCGAGACGAACTTGTACAGGTATTCACCACGTTCATCGTCGCCCATGTAGACAACCACGCGACCGTCGGCAGCCAGGGTGACTTCGGCGTTTTCGTGCTTGAAACGACCCAGACCAGTGTGTTTGACAGGGGTGCTGTCAGGCTTGGTTGGGTCAATCTCGACGATCCAGCCTGCGCGATGCGGCTCGTTGGGGTTCTTCGAGGTGTCAAAGCGCGGGTCAAAGAACTCGTAACCGTTCCAGCTTTCGGCCTTGATACCGTAGCGCGCCATACCGTCCGAGACCTTCTGGTCATAGGCGGCATTTTCATCCGACGAGCCGAAGTAGCCATTGAAATTCTCTTCGCAGGTCAGATAGGTGCCCCAGGGCGTCTTGCCCGCACCACAGTTGTTCATGGTGCCCAACGAGGTGGTGCCGGTCGGATCAGCCTCGGTTTTCAGCAGGTCATGACCGGCTGCGGGGCCAACGATTTTCATCGGAGTGTTATGATGAATACGGCGGTTGAAGGGGCTGTCTTTGACAACCGACCAGCCCTCAGGGCCCTCGGTGATTTCCATGACTGTCACGCCTTGGATGTTCTGCAGCTTCAGAACATCACCTGCGTTTGCCGGAACACCTTCCGCAGCGGCCGGCAGGTTGATCTTGCGGTTGGGGTATTCGTGGTTGATCGCGATCAGTTCGTGACCCTGAAACGAGAAGGTTTCCATCCCGTCAGTGTTCTCACCAAAGATACGGTCGGATTTTTCGACCGAACCACCATCGGCGATGTCATAGCCGTCGGCATCCGAGAACAACGGATCGCCCCAGCGCATCATGACTTTCCATTCGTACCCTTCGGGGACGTGAACGGTGCCGTCGGTCTGGGCTGCGATCGGGGTAAAGGCAAAGCGCGACGCGTCAGCGGCCTGCGCCGAGGTCGAGCTGAACAGACCTGTGCCCATTGCGGCAGCGCCCGATCCAAAGGCCACCACACCGGCCAGAAAACCACGGCGGGAAATGGCGCTTTCGACCACGCGGTCAAAGTCGTTTTCCTCGGGGCGGGGGAAGTGTAGCTCGTCCCAGTCGTCTGCGGAAAGTGTGGTGTTGTCGACGTCTTTCATGGATGGCTCCTGGCTAAAATGAAAGTTGATGAACGGCATTTAAGAGGTCTTTGTGACAGGTTCTTAACAGCGCCATTAAAGCCGCTGTATTTCGACCTGAAAATAGACTCATTTTTGATGCGCTGAAACGCGCCAAAGCCCTGTCTGCGAGACGCAAGCAGGGTTTTCAGTCATCAAAGCGGATTGATCACATCGTCGTGATTGGGTTAGCGCAGCCGCTGCCCATCAGCATTGAACCGATACGCTTTTTCGGGCGCGAACCCAAGACGCAGGTCTTGGCCTTCGGATATTGCGTGTTGCCCGAACAAGCGCGCCGTCACCGAATGGTTCTGAACGGTCGCAATGACGTTGGTATCACCGCCCAGCTTTTCGACATGGCTGACCTGCGCTGACAGTGGGCCGTCGTCAGATAGGAATAGGTCTTCGGGGCGAATACCAAGGGTGTCTGACCCCTGATCCAGCAGGCTTTCGGGCAGGAAGTTCATCGAAGGAGATCCAAGGAATCCCGCAACAAACTGGTTGGCGGGGTTGTTATACAGCTCCATCGGTGAGCCGATCTGTTCCACCCGGCCATCGCGCAGAACTACGATCTTGTCGGCCAGTGTCATCGCCTCGGTCTGGTCGTGGGTGACATAGATCATCGAGGCATCCAGTGCCCGGTGAAGGTTTGCAATCTCAATACGTGTGTTCATCCGCAGCGCCGCGTCGAGGTTCGAAAGCGGTTCGTCAAACAGAAACAGTTTCGGCTCACGCACGATAGCCCGCCCGATGGCGACGCGTTGGCGCTGACCGCCGGACAGCTCAGATGGATAGCGGTCCAGATATTCCTCAAGGTTCAGCATCCGGCTGGCGCTGGCGACGCGCTCCTCGATCACCGCTTTGGGCTGCTTCTCTTGTTTCAGCGCCAGTGTCATGTTCCCGCGCACGTTCAGATGGGGATAGAGCGCATAGCTTTGGAATACCATCGCGATGCCACGTTTCGACGGCGGCACCAGATTGACGGTCTGGCCGTCGATATTGATCTCACCCGAGGACGCATCCTCCAACCCTGCGATCACCCGCAGCAGGGTGGATTTGCCACAGCCCGAGGGGCCGACGAAAACGACAAACTCGCCTTCTTCGACCTCAAGCGAGATGTCTTTGAGGACATGCACCTCGCCAAAGGATTTGTTCACATTGGTCAAGGTCAGAGCAGTCATGTTGCGGACTCCTTAAGCGAAACGGGCTGGCCGGTGCGGATGCTTTCATCTGCGGCCAGACAAATGGCGAGGGATTGGACGGCGTCATTCATATGGCGCGTCAGGTCGATATCGTCAGCAATGGCGCGCAGCATATACGCCTGCTCGGCGTCACAAAGCTCCTGATGGCCGGGCTCATTGGGCATCTCAACCGTACGGTCACCGCCCGAAGTGTGGATCAGCAGACCACCAACCTTGGTATGGCCGTCGATATCCGCCGACGCGCCCTTGTTGCCATCGGTGATCGAGACCGAGCCATTGGGCGAGACAATGTCTTTCACGAAGAACGCGGTTTCGGACATCATCGGGCCCCACCCGGCCTCATACCAGCCGACCGAGCCGTCCTCGAAAATCACCTGAAATTGGCCGTAATTGTACATGTCCTCGGCGATTTCGTCGGACAGGCGCAGGCCCATGCCATGCACGCGGACGGGCTGCGCATCGGTGATCTGGCACATCACATCCACATAATGCACACCACAATCCACGATGGGCGAGGTCGTCTGCATCAGCGCCTTATGTGTCTCCCACTCAGCGCCTGAGGATTGCTGGTTCAGGTTCAGGCGGAACACATACGGCCCGCCCAGGTCCCGCGCCTCGGCAATCAGGCGCATCCAAGAGGGGTGGTGGCGCAGGATATAGCCCACGACCAGTTTGCGGTTCAGGCGAGTGGCGGTTTCGACCACGCGCCGTGCATCGGCCACGTTGGTGGCCAGCGGCTTTTCGACAAACACATGCGCGCCAGCCTCCATTGCGGCGCAGGCGAAATCGGCGTGGCTGTCGGAATAGGTGGCGACGACCACCAAATCGGGTTTGGTCTCGGCCAGCGCGGTGTGGAAATCCGAATAGGCGGGGTATTGGCCCAGCTCGGGGTGATCCACGTGACCCGAGCGGTTCACCAGCCCCACGATCTGCGCGTCCGCGTGGTTGTGATGAGCCAGCGCGTGGCTGAGACCCATATTGCCAAGGCCAGCGATCAGAACTTTGGTCATTTGACAGCTCCCGAAGTGATGCCGCGGATCAGTTGGCGCGAGAAGATGACATACAGAACCAGCACTGGCAGGATCGCCATCGACAGGGCCGACAGAACCGCGTTCCAGTCGGTGACGAACTGTCCGATAAAGACCTGACTGCCCAGCGTGAGCGTCTTGGTTTCTTCAGCCGGGGCGAGGATCAGCGGGAACCACAGGTCATTCCAGATCGGGATCATGTTGAACACGGCCACGGTCGCCATCGCGGGCCTGACCAGAGGCAGAACCAGCCGGAAAAAGATCGTATATTCCGACAGCCCGTCGATACGGCCCGCGTTTTTCAGATCATCACTGACCTGTCGCATGAACTCCGACAGGATGAACACGGCCAACGGCAGCCCTTGCGCGGTGTAAACCAGGATCAGCGCCCAAAGCGTGTTCACCAGCCCGGTGGCCACCATCATCTCAAGGATCGCCACAGTGCCGATGCGTATCGGGATCATGATCCCCAGCGCCAGATACAGCCCCATCAGCAGGTTGCCCTTGAACTGATATTCCGACAGCGCATAGGCCGCCATGGCCCCGAACAGCAAGATGAAAAACAGCGATGCGACGGTGACGATCATAGAGTTCTGGAAATAAAGGAAGAAATCCCCCTGCTTCATCACCGTCTCATATCCGATCATCGAGAAACTGTCGGCATTCGGTAGCGCCAGCGGTTCCCGAAAGATCGCGCGGCGGGATTTGAAGCTGTTGATCAGGATCACAAAGACCGGGAACAGGGCGATCAGCGTGTAAAGGATCAGCGCCCCGTGCATCGCGGCGGTATTCAGCGGGTTATGGCGTGCTTTGTTCATCGCGGGACCCTCACAGTTGATACCGACGCATCCGGGTCTGGATGCCAAAAAGGTAGATGCAAACGCCCACAAGGATGATCGCGAACATGGCCCCGGCAATGGCCGATCCCATATGCGGGTCGCCCAGCTGCAGCTGGAAGCCAAAGAAGGTGCGGTACATGAAGGTGCCCAGAATATCGGTTGAGAAATCCGGCCCCGCCAGCGCGCCTTGGGCGGCATAGATCAGGTCGAACGCGTTGAAGTTGCCCACAAAGGTCAGGATCGAGATGATCCCGATCGAGGGCAGGATCAGCGGCAGCTTGATCTTCCAGAAGGCCGAGGCCCCGGTGATGCCGTCAATCTCTCCGGCCTCAAGGATTTCCTCGGGGATGGTCAGCAGGGCGGCATAGATCAGCATCATCGGAATGCCCACGAATTGCCAGACCGAGATCAGCGCTAGCGTGGTGAGTGCATATTCCTCTTTCCCCAACCACGGCGCGAACAGGGATTTCAGGCCCACAGCGTCCAGCATCGAGGGCGCGATGCCCCAGATCGGCGACAGGATCAGTTTCCACGCAAAGCCCACGATCACGAAACTCAGGATCGTCGGGATGAAGATTGCAGACCGATAGAGCGCCGAGAACCGCAGGCGCGGGTGGCTGAGCAGGGCTGCCAGTGCGATCCCGATGGGGTTTTGAACAAGCATATGGATCAGGAAGAACCAGAAGTTGTTGCCCAAAGCGTTCCAGAACTGCTCGGACCAGATGGGATCGAAAAACAGCGTTTGAAAGTTCTGCAAGCCCACGAACACGCGGCTCTGATCCACTTCGGAATAGAGCGCCAGCCGCAGCGTGTTGAACAGCGGGAAGATCATCACCGCCGTATAGACCAGCACAGCAGGGGCCAGAAACACGACGATATGCCAGCGGAAGCGGGGGCGGTTCATGGGTCAGCTTTCAAAGGGGTGTCAGGGGGTACTCGGGCGGGATGAGCCGCCCGAGTATGGGTCAGTTTACTGGTGCGGCGCGTACCAGGAGGCGAGGCCTTCCTGCAACTCGGCGCCCAGTTCTTCGGGCGATTTGGCGCCCTTGATGGCGGCGACCGATGCGCCCCAGGTCTCATTCTCGAGGTTCGGCGTGCCGCGCGACAGGATTTGGTAGGTCGAGCGGATGGTCGATTCACACTCATCACGCCAGCCGACGATTTCCTTGGCTAGCGGGTCTTGCAGCTCGACCGGGGTGCTGGACAGCGGGAAAAAGCCGGGCAGGGCGTTGCCGAAGATTTCCGCGAACTCGGGGCTTGCGACCCAGGCCAGGAACGTCTCAGCCGCTTCGGGGTTCTCGGTGGCGGCGTTCATGCCGATGCCGATATCGGTGTGATCCGAGATATAGCAAGTGTCGCCCGCGTTGCGGACCGGCGGCTTGAATGCGCCCATCTGGAAATCGGCCTGCGTGTTAAAACCCGAAATCTCCCACGAACCGGCGGGATAAATCGCGGCGCGGCCTAGCGTGAAAATGTTCTGGCTGTCGGGATAGGTCTGTGCCTCATACCCGTCGCCCATATACTCGCCCCAACGGGCCAGTGTTGCGTAAGGTGCGGTCCAGGCCTCATCCGTCAGCTTCTGCTCACCTTTGATAAGCGCTTGACGGCCTTCTTCACCTTTCCAGTAGTTCGGGCCGATGTTGTTGTAACCCATTGTGGCGGCTTCCCACTGGTCATTGGTGCCCATCGCGATCGGGATATAGGTGCCGTCTTCCTTGATCTTGTCCAGCGCGGCAAAGAACTCATCCTCGGTGGTGGGCACGTCGATGCCTAGCTCGTTGAAGGCGTCCTTGTTGTAGATGAAGCCGTGGATCACCGAGGCCATCGGAACGCAGAAGCTGACCGCGCCGTCATCGGTCTGCCACGCGGATTTGGCGACGTCCGAAAAGTTGCTCATGGCCTCAACGCCCGAAAGGTCCGTCAGGTGTCCTGCCTCATACAACGCCAGCGAAGCATCGAAGGGGCGACAAGTGATCAGATCACCGGCCGAGCCCGCATCCAGTTTCGAGTTCAGAACAGCGTTGTATTCGGCGGGCGCCGATGGGGTGAACTGGACCTTGATGCCGGGGTTGGCGGCCTCGAATGCGGGGATGATCTGGTCTTGCCACAGGGTCAGGTCATCATTGCGCCAGCTTTCGATGGTGATCGTCACGTCTTCGGCCAAGGCCGATGTTGCCACCAAGGTTGTGCCCAGCAGGGCCAGTTTCAGGCTTTTGTGTTTCATTTCAGTCTCCAAGTTGGTTAGCGGTTGTTATCTGTTGTAAGAACGGTGCTGAGGTTTCCGCCCGAGTTGCCCAGGTGGGTCATGGCCTCGGGCAATGACAGGCCGAGCGCCGCGATCAGGATCGCTGGTTTGACCTCACCCTTGGCTGTGTCCAGCGCGGATTGCGCGGCAGCGGTGTCTACATTTGCGATACGCGCTACGATCCCTGCGGCGCGGGCGCGCAACTTGTCATTGTCGGCGCGCAGGTTGACCATCATGCCGCCATGCACATGCCCCAACTCTAGCGCCATAAGGGATGACAGCATGTTCAGGGCTATCTTCTGCGCCGTACCAGCCCCCATGCGGGTCGAGCCCGAGATCAACTCCGGCGGCGTGGCCAGCAGGATCGGGATGTCCGCATTCAGCAGCAGGGGGCTGCCTGCATTGTTGGCGATGCCGATCACCTTGGCACCTTTGGACTGTGCGATGGTGCTGGCGATTAGGGTGTAGGGTGTCGATCCACTGGCCGACACAGCGATGACAGTGTCATGCGGGCGCAAGTCTTGCAACGCGTCGGCAAGGCCCGCATCCGCGTCTTCTGCTGCGCCGGGCATTTCAACCCCGGTGGGCAGGCCTCCTGCCATGTGAATGCGCAACCGCGCGGGTGAGATCGAAAACGTGCCGCCCAGCTCTTGGGCATCTGCGGCGGCCATCAATCCTGACGAGCCGGCCGCCACATAGTGCAGCACCCCGTCCGTACGCAAAGTCTCTGCCATTGCCAGCGCAGCCTGCGCGATGCTGTCGACGGCTCCCTCAATCGCCTGCGCCGCAGCGATTTGACCGGCGGCCAAGGCGCGGGCGGAGCCTGCCAGATCGCTCGGGTCAAGTCGTGCGGCATCAGTGTGCAGTTGTTCAGTCGACGGCAGCGTCAAGAGAATCCCCCTTACAGTTCCTTTACAATACCTATCTAATACCACCTGTCCATAACTTTCTTATTGCGACCGAGATGAACGATTTTTTCGCATAAATCTTTCTAAAATTGCTGATCATAGCAGGTTTAATCTTTTCTGATGGCAAAAGGTATTATAATGGTATTGTCATGAGTGAGTCTGAAAACCACGCAGTTTTGGCCGTTGATGGCGGTGGAACCCGATGCCGGGTTGCCTGTGATGTGGATGGTGAAGTCCATGCGGTCGAAACAGGTGCGGCCAATGTCTCAACCGATTTTGAGGGTGGTGCCGACCAGATCAGGACGGGCGTCGCGCGTTTGGCCGAACGTCTCGGACGGCCCGCCGCCGACCTGTTCGATTGGCCCGCTTTCGTAGGCTTGGCCGGAGTGACTGGGGATGCGGTAGCTGGGCGCTTGCAGGCTGTTCTGAACTTGACGAATGCCCGGGTGGAAGATGATCGACCGGCCGCCGTCCGAGGGGCCTTGGGCGCGACAGACGGCCTTGTCGCGCATTGCGGCACGGGCTCATTCCTTGCGCTCCAGACTCGTGGTCGCATGCGGTTTGCTGGGGGATGGGGGTCAGTCCTTGGAGATGAGGCCTCGGCCCAATGGGTCGGACGTCGCGCCTTGGCCGAAGCGTTGAATGTTGCAGATGGGGTTCAGGAAAGCTCGGGCCTGACCCGGGCCCTGTCTGATCGGTTGGGTGGTACCGCAGGCATTGTTGCATTTGCAGGCCAAGCGTCGCCGGGAGAGTTTGGCACGTTGGCACCGCAGGTTACGTCGGCGGCGGTCGATGGAGATATCGTTGCCCGGAAAGTCCTGCAAACAGGTGCGGATTACCTTACGGATATGGCCGCCCGTTTGGGTTGGAAACCCGGTCTGACGCTATGTCTGACCGGGGGAATTGCGCCGCACTACGCCGACTACCTGCCCGGCGAAATGCAAGAGGCAATCCGTCCGCCGCAGGGGGAACCGCTGGCAGGTGCGTTGGCTTTGGCAAAGGAGGTGGCAGATGAGCATCGCTGAATTCCTGCGCGCCGATGCATGGCTAAGCCCTGAAAACGGCCCTCGATACGTACAGCTGCGCCGCCGGTTGCAAGAGGGGATCGACACCGGTGTGCTGGCCCCCAATGCGTCGCTGCCGTCAGAACGGGAATTGGTGGAAATCACTGACCTGTCCCGCGTCACCGTACGCAAAGCTATCCAGGAGCTGGTGCAAGAAGGCGTGATCGAACAGCGTCAGGGGTCGGGCTCATTCATCCGCGAGCGCGTGCCTCGGGTCGAGCAATCGCTGACCCATCTGACATCATTCACCGAAGATATGTCGAGCCGGGGGATGCAGACCACCTCTAAATGGCTGGAACGTGGCGTGTTCGCCGCAACACCACACGAGGTGGCCGCGCTGAACCTGTCGGACGGCGCGCAAATCGCCCGTATCTATCGTCTGCGCGAGGCAGATGGCCGCCCGCTGGCGTTGGAAAAAGCGGCCTTGCCCTTGGACATCCTGCCGAACCCGATCGAGGTGACGACCTCGCTCTACGAGGTGCTGGATGGGTTGGGTCATCGTCCGGTGCGGGCGGTTCAGAAGATCTCGGCGCTTAATCTGGCAGCGCGCGAGGCCGAGTTGCTGGACGTACCTGAAGGGGCGGCGGGGCTGAATATCGAACGTCTCTCATTTCTCAAAAACGGTCGGGTCGCAGAGCTGACCCGTTCGCTCTATCGCGGTGACGCCTATGATTTCGTCGCCGAGCTACGGCTATAACCGGAAGGATCAAAGGCCGATGTCCGAACATACATCCAAGATGCGTCAGGAAATTCTGGAAATTCCCGATGCGGTCGACCGGCTGCTGGGCAGTGGCGCGGCCAATATTCAAAACGCCGCTGGGCTGGTCCGCGACGCCGATCCGCGGTTCCTGATCACCGTGGCGCGCGGGTCGTCGGACCATGCGTGCAGCTATCTGAAATACGCCAGTGAGTTGCTGCTTGGTCTGCCTGTGGCCTCGGTCGGACCGTCGGTCAGTTCAATCTACGGGGCCGAACTGATGGCGCGGGGGGCGGTCTGTGTGTCCGTGTCGCAGTCCGGCCAAAGCCCTGACATCGTGGGGTTGACGCGGTCCTTGCGGTCTTCGGGCGCTGTGGCACTGGCGATCACAAACAATTCAACCTCGCGTCTGGCGGAAACCGCTAATGCGGTGCTGCCGCTGCACGCCGGTCCTGAACTGAGCGTTGCGGCGACCAAGACCTTCGTAACCTCGCTTGTCGCGGGTCTGTGGATGCTGGCCGAGGTCAAAGGGGATGCCGACTTGCTGGCGGCTATCCGGGCTCTGCCCGCCCAATTGGACCGGGCAGCCCGATGCGACTGGTCCGCAGCGGCGTCTGCGATCACGGGGCGGTCGCTGTTCACGCTGGGCCGGGGGCCGTCCTTTGCGGTGTCGGGCGAGGCGGCGTTAAAGATCAAGGAGACCTGCCAGATTCACGCTGAAAGCTATTCGGCTGCCGAAGTGCTGCACGGCCCCGTCTCGATCGTTGAAGAGGGGTTCCCTGCAATCATTTTCGCTGCTCAGGATGCGGCGGAGGAGACAACCGCACAGGCTGCTGATGCTTTGGCTGAAAAAGGCGCGGTGGTTTTTGCGACGACGGATCGGGTCACGCGAGCGCAGTCTTTGCCGGTCGAGCGCACGGATCACTGGATCACCGATCCGATCACGGCGATCACCGCCTTCTACAGCATGGTCGAATCGGTTGCCAGTATGCGAGGAATCGACCCTGACGCGCCACGCCACCTCAAGAAAGTGACCGAGACGGTATGACAACGAACAGGGTGATCTTTCGAAACGGGGAAATCTTTGATGGTAAGCGGTTGCTGTATGATCATGCGTTGGTCTTTGACGGCGATGCGACCGGGAGGATTGTGTCCGATGCGGATATAGCGACCGGTGACTATGTCGATCTGAACGGAGACATCGTCAGCCCCGGTTATGTGGACTTGCAGGTGAATGGTGGCGATGGGGTCATGCTGAATGACGCCCCTTCGGTGGAGACGATCCGGCGCATCGCGCAGGCCCATCGCCGGATGGGGGTCGCCGCGCTGCTGCCGACTTTGATCACGGATACGGCCGATAAGACCCGTGCCGCGATTGATGCTGCCATTCACGCCGTCAATGAGGGTGTGCCGGGCGTCGCCGGGTTACATCTGGAGGGGCCCCACCTGTCGGTTGCACGCAAAGGGGCGCATGATGGCGATCTGATCTGTCCGATGTCTGATGCAGACCTCGCTGCCTTGATAGAGGCGGCGGGTCATCTGCCCTGTCTCAAAGTGACTGTGGCGCCCGAATCGGTGTCAGAGCAGCAGGTTCGCGCGCTAACCGATGCGGGTGTACTGGTATCGTTGGGGCACACTGATGCGGATTTCGCCACCTGCCAGCGCTATGCCGCCGCAGGTGCGCGATGTGTGACCCATCTGTTCAACGCCATGAGCCAGTTGGGCAACCGCGAACCCGGATTGGTCGGCGCGGCGCTGTCGAATGGTGGGTTTTCGGCCGGGCTGATTGCTGATGGCATCCATGTCCACCCGCAGGTCATGCGGGCGGCGTGGGCGGCTAAAACCGGACCGGGGCAAATCTATCTGGTCAGCGACGCGATGGCGGTTGCAGGAACGGATAAATCCGAGTTTCGTCTGGAAGGTCGCAGGATCACCCGCACTGACGGGCGGCTGACGCTGGAAGACGGGACGCTGGCTGGCGCGGATTTGGATTTGACGACTGCCATCCGGGTGCTGGTCACGCAAGTGGGCGTGCCTTTGCCTGCGGCGCTGGCCGCTGCCACCACCTATCCTGCACAGTTGATCGGGCGAATGCCGGGCGCTGCCATCACCCGCGACAGCATGATCCGCATCAGCGGAACGCTCGACAAGTGCGCGTGGCTGTAGGCAGTCGCGCCCTTTTTCTGCCGCACCGGGCGGGAGATTATTTTCCAGGAATGATTTTGAAATCCGGCACCGAACGGCGCTTGACGCCATCTGACGCATCGCTTAAACCGACCTCCGCTGAGCGGGCGTCGTATACTGGCTATTACCTCAGCCTTCCAAGCTGATGAAGCGGGTTCGATTCCCGCCGCCCGCTCCAAATCAGCCCTTACATTCTGCGTCAAAAGGCCCGTTTGAGGCTGCATTTCTGTCGTGCAGCTTGACCCCACCTGCACTGACCGCCAAGAAGCGCATTAGTAAGTTTGAACACGACGTAGGGCCCAGTCATGGCAAGAAACGCCTCAGCCAGTCCATCCGCAAAAGCTGCGCCCGGCGCTAGCGGAGAGCGCGCGCGATCCCGGAAAATAGGCGTTCTGGCCTCTCTTTGGCCCTTCATGAAGCCGTACCGCCTGTTGATGATCGGGGCGACGCTGGCATTGATCCTCACGGCCAGTATGACGCTGACCCTGCCACTGGCCGTGCGCCGAGTGGTCGACAATTTCCGCATCGAAGATGGCGAGCTGCTGGATTGGTATTTTCTGGCCGCGCTGGGCATTGCTGGAATTTTGGCCATCGGTACAGGCATCCGCTATGCGCTGGTGACGCGGCTGGGTGAGCGCGTGGTGGCCGATATTCGCAAGGCCGTCTTCGATCGCGTCATCGGGATGAGCCCCGAATTCTACGAACGGATTATGACCGGAGAAGTTCTAAGCCGGATCACCACAGACACCACGTTGATCCAGTCGGTGCTGGGTTCGTCCGTGTCGATTGCGCTGCGCAACATGTTGATGTTTGTCGGCGGATTGGTGCTGATGTTGCTGACCTCGGCCAAGCTGACAGCGATGGTCCTTCTGCTGATCCCGCTGGTCGTAGTACCGATTCTGGTTCTGGGTCGCCGTCTGCGGGTCATCAGTCGCGAAAATCAGGACTGGATCGCCGCCTCATCCGGCAATGCAGGCGAGGCACTGAGTGCGGTTCAGACCGTTCAGGCGTTTACCCACGAACAGGCAAGCCGCGCTCAGTTCGGTGAGATGACAGAAACTTCGTACGAAGTTTCTCTGCGCCGAATCCAGACTCGTGCGGTGCTGACGGTGATCGTGATTTTTCTGGTCTTCTCCGGCATCGTGGGCGTTTTGTGGATGGGGGCGAATGACGTCCGTAATGGCGTGATGACCGAGGGCGTTTTAATCCAGTTCGTGATCTATTCAATCATCATGGCAGGCTCGGTCGCGGCCCTGTCCGAGATCTGGAGCGAACTTCAGCGCGCCGCGGGGGCGACCGAACGCCTGGTTGAATTGCTGAATGCACAAGACACGGTGAACGATCCAACGGCGGCCAAAGCGCTGCCTACACCCGTGCGTGGCGAAATCAGGTTTGAAAACGTAACCTTCCGTTATCCTGCGCGCCCCGATGTTGTTGCGCTGGACCAGATGTCGTTGACCGTAAGTCCTGGCGAAACAGTTGCCTTTGTCGGTCCTTCTGGAGCAGGCAAAACGACTGTCATTCAGATGATCCAGCGGTTTTATGACCCAGACGCTGGTGGCGTTAGTCTGGACGGTGTCGACCTGCGCAACCTGCACCGGGCTGAATTCCGCCGCCACATGGCGCTGGTGCCGCAGGACCCGACGATCTTTGCCGCATCGGCCCGCGAGAACATTCGCTTTGGTCGTCTGGACGCAACAGATGCCGAGGTCGAGGCCGCTGCCCGGGCCGCTGCTGCGCATGATTTCATCTCGGCGTTGCCAGAAGGCTATGACAGTTTTGTCGGCGAGCGCGGGGTGATGCTGTCGGGCGGTCAGAAACAGCGCATCGCCATCGCGCGCGCCATCCTGCGCGATGCACCGGTTCTGCTGCTGGACGAGGCGACCTCGGCGCTGGATGCAGAAAGTGAGCGCGCGGTGCAGGGGGCCGTGGATCAGATGCGCGCCGGACGAACCACTCTGATCGTGGCGCACCGTCTGGCCACCGTCAAAAAGGCCGACCGTATCGTGGTGATGGAGGCAGGCCAAATTGTGGCACAGGGCACCCACGACGACCTGGTAGCACAAGATGGGCTATATGCACGTCTGGCGCGACTTCAGTTCACAGACGGGGTCGCGGCTGAATAGGCTGACGCGAGGGAAAGGCCTAACCGCCGCAGCGTCATTTTGTTTTTCTGACTCTGTGCCGCTAAGCCCTTGCTTGAACCAGCGCGGTTTTGCACCCATCCTACTGTGGAATAATCCGCGCGAAGCGTGCGGCACAATAGGGAGGAGACGCATGGCCTTTGAGGGGATCGACGACAAGGTAAAACTTGAACAAGAAATGCCGTGGGAGGATCGGGATATCCCGGTCACGTTCCACCAGATGCTGTCTCGTACAGCGGCCCGGTATCCGAATAGCAGCGCGGTTAGTTTCCAACTGTTTTCCGGCCCTACGGACAAGGCCGAGACGCTGACATGGTCGGGTTTGCTGGGCAAGGTCAATCAGGCCGCCAACCTGTTTCGGTCGCTGGGCGTCGGGGAAAAGGATGTGGTCGCTTATATCCTGCCCAACTGCAACGAAACGCTGATCACCATGATGGGTGGCGCAGTTGCGGGGATCGTCAACCCGATCAATCCGCTGCTGGAGCCTGAACAGATTGCGGCCATTTTACGGGAAACCGGTGCCAAGGTGGTTGTGACGCTCAAGTCCTTCCCCAAGACCGATGTGGCGCAAAAAGTGGAAGAGGCCGTGCGCCATGCACCCAAGGTCAACACCATCCTTGAGATTGACCTGAATCGCTATCTGACGCCGCCCAAGTCATGGATCGTTCCTTTCCTGCGTCCCAAAATGGGCGACAAGGAACATCTGGCTCACGCGGATTACAAAAGCTTCAACGCCGAACTGGCCAAGCAACCAACCACGCTGACATTCGAAGACAGCAAGGAAGACCGCGTTGCCTGCTATTTCCATACCGGCGGCACAACGGGCATGCCCAAAGTGGCGCAGCACAAGTACTCGGGCCTGATCTATAACGGTTGGCTGGGCGACACGCTGCTGTTCTCGGAAGAGGACGTGGTCATGTGCCCGCTGCCGATGTTCCATGTATTTGCAGTGCATGTGATCATGATGGCAGCCGTATCTTCGGGCGCGCATGTGATCTTCCCAACGCCGCAGGGCTATCGTGGTGATGGTGTCTTTGACAATTTCTGGAAGCTGATCGAACGCTGGAAAGTGACGTTCATCATCACCGTGCCTACCGCGATTGCCGCCAAGATGCAGCGCCCGGTGGATGCCGATATCTCAACCGTCAAAACCGCGTTCTCGGGCTCAGCCCCCTTGCCTGTGGAGCTGTTCCGTCGATTTGAAGAGGCCACAGGTGTCACCATTGTCGAAGGGTACGGCCTGACCGAAGCGACATGCCTTGTGTCTTGCAACCCGGTGGATGGTGAGAAAAAGATCGGCTCGATCGGGATTCCGTTCCCCTATACGGACGTCAAAATATTGACCGACGGACCGGATGGACCAGTGGAATCTGCGGCCAACGAAATCGGTGAAATCTGCGTTTCCAATCCCGGCGTTTATGCGGGCAATACCTATACCGAGGCGGAAAAGAACGTCGACCTCTACCACTTTGACTCATATCTGCGCACGGGCGATCTGGGGCGGTTCGATGAGGATGGCTATCTGTGGATCACCGGACGTGCCAAGGATCTGATCATCCGGGGTGGACACAACATCGATCCCGCTGAAATTGAAGAGGCCCTTCTGGGCCACGACGCGGTCGCCTTCGCTGGGGCCATCGGTCAGCCCGATGCCTACGCAGGCGAGGTGCCTTGCGCCTTTGTCGAGCTGGTTGACGGTGCCTCGGTCACCGAGCAGGAGTTGATGGAATACTGCGACGTTCACGTCCACGAACGTGCCGCGCAGCCCAAGCATATGACCATTCTCGATGAATTGCCGAAAACCGCGGTGGGCAAAGTGTTCAAGCCAGAACTGCGGAAACAGGCGATCACCCGCATCTACAATGGCGCGCTGGAAAAGGCGGGCGTGGATGCGCGGGTCGTCTCGGTGCTCGATGATAAAAAGCGTGGGCTTGTTGCACAGCTTGACGCGAACGGCTCCTCAGAGGACGATGTCAGCAAAGTGCTGGGCGCATTCACCCGGCCATGGGAATGGGCTGCCTGATCGCGGAGGGGACATGGATTATGAACGCCTGATTGATGAAGAAACTTGGGCGTTCATAAGCAGGACCGCCGAAAGCTATCCCGATGATGCGGTCGATCTTTCGATCCAGGATCAGCGCGGGGTCTATGACGCGATGTGTCGTGACTTTCGGCAGCCGCGCCCGATGGGGGTCGAGGCTGAGGACAAGCACGCCGACGGCGTGCTTGTTCGCGTCTATACTGCCGGTGATCCGACGCGGACGGTGGTTTATCTGCATGGCGGTGGTTTTGTTGTCGGTGGGCTGGACAGCCATGACGACGTTTGCGCCGAGATTTGTGCGCAGACGGGATATCGGGTGGTGGCGGTAGACTATCGCCTTTGCCCTGAACATGTGCACCCCGCGCAGTTTCAGGACGCATGGACGGCAGTGAACTGGGCCGCGAAGGAATATGGCAACGCGCTGGTATTGGCGGGGGACAGTGCAGGAGGCAATCTGGCTGCTGCCGTCACCCATCATGCACGGCGTCGGTTGGATACGATTTTGGGGCAGGTTCTGATCTATCCCGGTTTGGGTGGTGATCGGACCAAGGGATCGTACCTGGAACATGCCCACGCGCCGCTTTTGACGCTGGATGATATCGTTTTCTACGAAAAGGTGCGGTGCAGCGGAGAACCTCCTCAGAGCGATCCGACTTACGCGCCGTTGCAGGACAGCGATTTCTCGAACCTGCCTCCGACCGTGGTTGTGACTGCTGATTGCGACCCGCTGCGCGATGACGGGCCCGACTATTGCGCCCAGATCACGCAGGCCGGAGGGCTTGCCCATTGCATCAACGAACCAGGCCTTGTGCATGGCTATCTGCGGGCGCGCACCTCGGTTAAACGCGCCGCAGACAGTTTTGAGCGGATATCCGTCGCTATTGAGGCATTGGGCCAACAGATCTGGCCCTACGACTGATTACTTCAAGAACGGCTTGGCTTTCATCGTCTCGGCGATTGGTGCGCCCATCCGGTTCAGGATCGTGGGTGCCAGTTGCAACTGGTCGATCACCGTATCAACCTCGGGGCCTTTGGCATCGCCGAAATAATACAGTGCTGTTTCCTGTTGCAGTGGTCCGCGCCCGCCGTGATGACCTCGTTCATCCTGCCCGTGGTCGGCGGTGACGATCACTTCATAGCCCAACTGCCGCCAGCGGGGGATGAATGGAGCCAGCATCTCGTCTGCGACGAAACAAGCGTGGTCCATTTCCTCGCAATCATGGAAGAACCGGTGCCCCATGCTGTCCAGGGTACAGGCGTGTAGAATGCCGTAATCCAGTCCGAAGCGCAGGCACAGGTTGGTCAGGGTGGCATATAGATCGACATCGGACGGCGTCATCTGGTTCGCCTTGCCGTAGCCGGTCATTGTGTGGAACCGACCGTGATTGATTGTGGTGCTGTCCGGCTCGTCATATTCCACGTCCCGCACATAGTCGAAGGGATGGCGGTTGAAGAACTGCGACCAATAGCTGTGGGTGACAGCTCCGGTTACGCCTCCGGCCTCGCGAACCTGGCTGAACACGTCTTTGTGGCTCAAGCGAAAGACATTGCCGTTACCGGTGCAGCCATGTTCCTGTGGTGTCACCCCGGTGTGGATCGAGGCATAGCAACTGGCCGAGGTCGATGGCAGCACCGAGCGCAGCTTCCATACGCGCGCCTCGCCGCTGTCGACCCAGCCTTCAAGGTTGCCGAACAGACGGCGGAAATTGCGCCAGGGAACACCGTCGAGGATGATGAGAAGAAGTTTGCGGTCCATGGTTCGGCCTTTTCATGGGATCTTTCGGCGACCCTACGAGATTCGCAGGGCAGGGGCAGCTTGTTCACGCCCCAAATAGCAAAATCCCGACACCTGTTTATGACAAGCGCCGGGATTTTTTGATTGTTTTGCGCGGGATCAGTTCCCGGCGCTTTCCATCTTGCGGTGGGCGACCACCTCTTCCAGCCAGCCCAGATGCATTTCGGGCACCGAGCTGAGCAGAAGGTCGGTGTAGTCGTCGAACGGTGGGCTCAGCACTTGTGATTTCGGGCCGTAGCGGACCACGCGACCCTGATACATCACCGCGATACTGTCGCTGATCGCACGGACTGTCGCCAGATCGTGGGTAATGAACAGATAGGCCACGTCCTCGATCTTTTGCAGGTCCAGAAGCAGTTTCAAGATGCCGTCCGCCACCAGCGGGTCCAGTGCCGAGGTGACCTCGTCGCAGATGATCATCTTGGGCTTGGCCGCCAGTGACCGCGCGATGCAGACACGCTGTTTCTGCCCACCAGACAGTTCTGCTGGATAGCGGTCGATGAACTTCTCGCCCAGCTCAATTTCATCCAGCAGTTCCACGATCCGCTTGCGTTTTTCCGCACCGCGCATATTGAAGTAGAACTCCAGCGGCCGGCCGATGATGGTGCCCACGGTTTGACGCGGGTTCATCGCAACGTCGGCCATCTGGTAGATCATCTGCAACTCGCGCAGGTCCTCGCGGGTGCGTCCCTTGAGGTCGGGCGACAACTTACGCCCGTTGAACGTGATCTCACCTTCACGAGGAGGCAGCAAGCCAGTAATCACCCGCGCCAACGTGGACTTGCCCGAGCCGGATTCGCCCACAACTGCCAGTGTCTGCCCAGGATGGAGGTCAACATTGACGTTGTGCAGCACGTCGAAATTCAGCCCCTTGTAGCGCGCAGTGATGCCGGCAATGCTCAGCACCGGTTCCGCTGTGGGCTGTTTCTCCTCATGCTCGATGGACCGGACCGAGACAAGCGCCTTGGTATAGTCTTCCTGCGGGTTGTTGATGATCTGGTCGGTATTGCCGTATTCGACCGTGTTGCCCATGCGCAAAACCATGATGTCATCGCTCACCTGCGCAACGACGGCAAGGTCATGGGTGATATAGAGCGCGGCAACGCCGGTATCCGCGATGGCTTCCTTGATGGCCATCAGAACGTCGATCTGCGTGGTCACATCCAGCGCCGTGGTGGGTTCGTCGAACACCACCAGATCAGGCTCGGGGCACAGGGCCAGTGCCGTCATGCAACGCTGCAACTGCCCGCCCGAGACCTGGTGCGGGTAGCGGTTACCAATATTGTCCGGGTCCGGCAGACCCAACTTGGCGAACAGCTCTCGCGCGCGGGCTTCGGCCTCTTTCCGGCTGAACTTTTTCTGCTCAACTGCGGCTTCAACCACCTGATCCATGATCTTCTTGGCTGGGTTGAAGGACGCCGCGGCGGATTGGGACACATATGTGACCTCACCCCCGCGCAACTTGCGGATATCGCCGTGCGACGACTTGAGGATATCACGCCCGTTAACCCAGACCTCACCCCCGGTGATCTTCACGCCACCCCGGCCATAGGCCATCGAAGCCAGACCAATGGTTGACTTGCCGGCCCCGGATTCACCGATCAACCCCAGCACCTTGCCGCGTTCGAGGTCGAAATCGACCCCGTGCACGATTTCGATGTCATGGGGCTTTTCGCCCGGCGGATAGACTGTCGCGCCAATCTTGAGGCCACGGACTTTGAGAAGCGGTTCACTCATCCCCGGCCTCCTTTCAGCGATGTGGTACGGTTCAGGACCCAGTCAGCCACAAGGTTGACCGAGATTGCCAGCGTTGCGATGGCCACAGCGGGATAAAGCGCCGCGCCGATGCCATAGACGATGCCGTCTTTGTTTTCCTTCACGATCCCGCCCCAGTCGGCCAGCGGCGGCTGAACGCCAAGGCCAAGGAAGGACAGGGTCGAGATGAACAGAACCATGAAGATGAACCGCAGCCCGAACTCGGCCACCAGTGGCGACAGCGCGTTGGGCAGGATCTCGCGGAAGATGACCCAAGCGCGTCCTTCTCCGCGCAGCTTGGCGGCCTCGACATAATCCATGACGTTGATGTCCACCGCGACCGAGCGTGACAGGCGGTAAGGGCGCGTTGCATCCAGCAGGCCCATCACCAGGATCAGGATCGGAACGGTTACGGGCACGATGGCCAGAATGACCAGCGCCAGGATCAGCGTCGGGATCGACATGATCAGGTCAACCGTCCGGCTGAGAACCTGATCCGCCCAGCCACCCAGAACCGCAGCCAGCAGGCCCAGGGAGGTGCCGGTGAGAAAGCTGAGGATCGTTGCGGCCGCGGCGATAAAGATCGTCGTGCGCCCACCATAGATCATGCGGGTCAGCAGGTCGCGCCCGATATTGTCGGTACCCAGCAGATGCGCGGAGCTTGAAGGCTCCCAAACATCGCCGACGACCTCGGCCATGCCATAGGGGGCGATCAGCGGGGCGGCGAAGGCGACGAAGAAATACAGGCCCGTAAAAAACAGACCGATCATCGCCGAAATAGGGATATTCTTCATCATTTCGGGTGCCTCAGTCTTGGGTTGGCAAGGATCGAGACGATGTCAGCCACCATATTCAGCCCGATATAGACGGCGGCAAAGACAACGCCGCAGGCCAGAACAACAGGCACGTCACGTTTTGTCACCGAGTCGACCAGATACTGGCCCATGCCGGGATAAACGAACACCACCTCAACCACGACGACGCCCACGACCAGATAGGCCAGGTTCAGCATCACGACGTTGACGATGGGTGAAATTGCATTGGGAAACGCATGCCTCGCAATGACCTGAAAGTTCGACAGGCCCTTCAACTCGGCCGTTTCGATATAGGCCGATTGCATCAGGTTCAGGATCGCGGCGCGGGTCATGCGCATCATCTGCGCCAGAACCACCAGTGTCAGCACGAAGGCCGGCAGGGCGATGGCGTTCAGTTTTTGACCGAATGACATCGACTCGTTAATCATCGCCAGCGATGAGAACCATCCCAGTTTCACCGAGACGAAGTAGATCACCACGTAGCCGATCAGGAATTCCGGTATCGAAACCGTGGTCAGGGTGATCGCAGAAATCAGTTTATCCGGCCAGCGATTGCGGAACCGGACGGCCAGAAGACCCAAAAAGATCGCAAGCGGAACCGACACGACTGCGGCGGCACAGGCCAAAAACAGGGTATTGCCCAAACGTTTGCCGATGCTTTCAGCGATATCCAGCTTGTTGGTCAGTGATTGTCCCAGATCGCCCTGTAAAATACCCCCCAGCCACTCGAAATAACGGGTCAGGGCAGGGCGGTTGAGGCCCATTTCCTCGCGCAGGTTTGCCAGAGATTCAGGGGTTGCGGACTGCCCCAGGACGGCTTGCGCGGCGTCTCCGGGAAGGGCTTCGGTCAGGCCAAAAATCAGGGCCGAAGCGCCGAGCAGCAAGAGTATTCCCAGCGCAATGCGCTGGGAAACCAATTTGACAATAGGATGCATGATCCGTGGTCCCTATCAGGCGAACCACATCTTGCGGGACATGTTGCCATTCATCATCTCTTGGGTGGGATCGCTTTCCCAGCCGGCCAGCTGATTGCTGACACCTTCGATGAAGTCATTGAACATCGGGCAGATCAGGCCGCCTTCGTCGCGGATCATTTGGCCCATCTGGCTGTAGATGTTCTTACGCTTGTCGTTGTCCAGTTCGGCACGTGCCTGGAATAGCATCTCATCAAAGGCCGGAACCTTGAAGCGCGTGTCGTTCCAGTCTGCAGTTGACAGATACGCGGTCGAGTACATCTGATCCTGTACCGGGCGGCCGCCCCAGTAGGACGCGCAGAAGGGCTGCACATTCCAGACTTCGGACCAGTAGCCATCATTGGGTTCACGCTTGATTTCCAGCGGGATACCAGCTTGCGCAGCAGTTTGCTGGAACAGCGCAGCAGCATCCACAGCCCCCGGGAAGGCACCGTCAGCCACACGAAGGATGATGGGCGAACCATCGTGGCCGGATTTCTTGTAGTGTTCAGCTGCCTTTTCAAGGCTGAACTCCCTCTGAGGGATAGAGCCATCGAACAACGGATAAGCTGCGTTGATGGGCATGTCGTTGCCAATGGTGCCATAGCCGCGAAGAACCTTGTCGACCAGCTCTTGACGGTTGATCGCATGCTTAAGTGCCAGACGCAGTTCGTTCTGGTCGAATGGTGCGGTGTCGCAATGCATGATGAACACGTAGTGTCCGCGACCGGCAGTCGAATGCACGGTCAGGTTGGGCGCGCGGCCCAACAGATCGGCAACCTTCGGTTCGACACGGTTGATCGCGTGGACCTGACCTGATTGCAGCGCAGCAGTACGGGCAGTTGCGTCGTTGATTACGATCACCTCGACGCTGTCGAAATTACCGAAATCCGGGTTCCAGTGGTTTTCAAACTTCGTGTAGAGGTGACGTACGCCCGGCTCGTCGACTTCGACTTTGTAGGGCCCGGTACCGATGCCTGCGCCAGGGTTGTCCATGCCTCCGTCCGGCTGAATGATCAGGTGATAATCAGCCATCAGATACGGCAGGTCGGCGTTGCCCTCACTCAGGGTGACCTGGAAATTGTCGCCATCGGCCTTCATCGATTCGATGCCCTTCATGATGCCAAGGGCACCAGATTTCGAATCTTCATTGGAGTGACGTTGCATGGTTTTCAGCACGTCTTCGCTGGTCATGGTCTTGCCATTGTGGAACTCAACACCTTGACGCAGCTTGAAGGTCCAGACCTTGGCGTCTGCGCTACCTTCGACGCTTTCGGCCAGGCGAGGTTCGATCGAGCCATCTGGTGCAACTTCGACCAGTTGGTCGCCAAATTGCTTGCCGTTTTGGAACGGAACCGAGCTGGCATAGGTGGCCGGGTCTAGCGAGTTAGTGGATTCGCCGCCTTGCAGGCCAAACTTCAGATCGCCGCCCTTTTTCGGGCCCGCCGCGCGCGCCGCGTCGGCAAAAATGGTGCTGGCCATCGCTGCCGAAACACCCAGAGCCGCCGCTTTCCCCATGAATTCGCGGCGGGTCAGTTTGCCCGAAGTGACCTGTTTGGTCATGTGAGTGAGTTGTTCGTTCATTATGGTCTCCCAGTTGATTGGATTTTACCCTTGAGGGCTTTTTATTGACGCATGAGTCAAAATAGGCGGAATTCGTCCTGACGGGCAAGGGTTAATCTTGGCCCCGGCAGGTGCCGCGTCACATGTGATTGCGCGGAATTTCATCCTCCAGCTCTTTCGAAAAGATCAGGTCTTGCCCTTCATAGGCCTTCAGCTCGGCACGGAGGTAGAAGTTTTCTGAGTCTGACCACATCGTACAGGATGTCTCTGTCCGCAGGAGGATGTCATCACGCTGCATTTCTTGCGTCCAAAGGCAATGGCCGCGTGCTGACAGTGGGTCGTCGGGATAGATCGACCACCGTTCCGTGGCCGTGCTGCCATGGGTCAGGCCGTGATGGTTGTCGGTGATCAGGCCGAAATCATCTTCGATGATCAGATGGGTTTCGCCGGTGTTCATGTCCACCTCGACCCGTCGCGCATTGTTGTCGGGACGTAAAGTGGTGACATCGCGCGGTGTTTCGGATTCGGGCGGTTGAAACACCCATTCATCAACGGTCGAGGGGCGGATGGGGATGTCAATCGTACCTTGAGTCAAATGCAACTCGGCGGCTTCGGGCGTGGGCCAAATCAAGGGCCAATAGGCGCTGGAGATCGCAACCCGCAACCGGTGCCCCTTGGGCACGCGGTACGCAATGTGATCCAAATCCAGCTTGACCTCATAGGTTTCACCGGGGGTCAACGGCGACGGCGTTGCGTGGCTATCTCGATGGGACAGGTTCAGCACCCCATAGGTAATGCGCGTCGAGGCACCGTCGGGGTGGATATGGTTCAGTCGCACCGCCAACTGGGCGTGTGGCCGGTCTGCGCTTATCCGTAGCCGCAGGCGGGGGGCACCCACGACATCCATATCGTCGGCCAGCGGGGCACTGTCGAAACAGGCGGACAGCGCGTCGTCCGCGCGTTGATCGCCGGGCATGTCGGGGCCCAGCCAGATCGCGCAGTATTCGCCGCTTTCCATCCCGCAAGTTTGTGGAGACCGGATGCGTGCGTCCAATGTGCCTGCGGTGCCAAGCCCGTTATCCGCCAAGTCCAGCGTCTGAATCGGCAGATGCGTGGTTGCGCCTTTGTCTTCGGTTATCCAGCGGCCGGGGCGCTCGGTGTACCAACGTTGCGGTCGCACCCCATCCATCAGATAGGCGCGATAGTCAGGGTCCTGATCCACGCCGGTATCCGCACCTCTCAGCCAGTGGTCCCACCACCGCAGCGCCTCTTGCAGGAACCCGATCCGGGGTTCGGGCACCGCGAAATGAGGGTATTTATGCACCCAGGGGCCGACGATGCCTTTGACCGGGGCGGCAAGCTGTTCGACCAGCAGAGGTACCGTATTTTTGTAGGCATCCCCCCAGCCACCAACGGCTAAGGTTGCCGCACGGATGGCGCTGAAATCTTCGCAAACCGATCCGTGCTGCCAATAGCTATCCCGCGTCTGATGGCGCAGCCAAACCGAGGGCAAGAAGGGTTCATTCTCAAGCCGTTCAAGCCATAGCTCGCGCCAGTTTGAGCGCAGCGCCGGGTCGGGCGCGCGCGAGGAATAGGACCACATGGTGGCCCCCCAGCCCAAGTTTTCGTTCAGCAGGCAACCGCCCTTATAGTGAATGTCATCCGCATATCGGTCGGCAGTCGAGCAGAGGGTAATTATCGCCTTCAGCGCCTCGGGCTGCATGGCGGCCACTTGCAACGAATTGAAACCGCCCCAGCTGATCCCCATCATTCCCACATGGCCGGTGCACCAAGGTTGTTCGGCCAGCCATTGGATGGTCGAAACCGCGTCGTCCAGCTCTTGCTGGGTGTATTCGTCCTCTATCAGCCCTTCACTGTCGCCATTGCCGCGCATGTCCACGCGGATGCAGGCATAGCCGCGCTTGGCAAACCACGGATGGGTCAGCGCATCGCGCGTCGCGGTGCTGTCGCGTTTGCGGTAGGGAAGGAATTCCAGAATGGCCGGGACCGGTGCATCATGGGCATCCACCGGACACCAGACCCGCGCCGAGAGGCGGCAGCCATCAGGCATTTGAATGCCAACATCGGGAAGGTCTTCGATCTCGCGCAGCGTGTTTGAAGGGCTGGTCATGGTCTGAGTGTCAGGGTCTTGGGTTTTGGGTGTGTCATGAAAATCGTCAATTCAATCGCGGATTGCGACAAGCAGGTCCATAACATTCGTCCCAGTCGGACCTGTCACCAACAGCGCTCTGGCCTTTTCCAGAAAGCTGCCGCTGTCGGCATCGCGCAGCGCCTGTTCCGCGTCATCGCCCCATGTGGTTCCGTCGACGATGCCCCCAGCGGCCTGTGTCGGGCCATCGGTGCCATCGGTACCGCCGACGATTACCGTCAGCCCCTTGGCCCCCGCGATCTCCTTGGCCAAAGCCAGCGCAAGCGCCTGATTGCGCCCACCGCGCCCGGGGGTTTCGGGCAGGACGACGGTCGGTTCGCCCCCTAACACCATCACGCCTGTCGGCATATCGCGCAGGCGAGGGCCAAGAGCTGTCGCAACCGCCTGATAGTCGTCATGCAGCGATTCTTCATTGGCGATGACACGCGCGCCCTCGGCCTCGGCCTGCCTGGCCGCCGCCGCGCGGGCATGGGCGTTGGAGGCCACGATCTGCGCCGTTGCTTCAAAATCGCGGGTCACGGGCAAGACGCCGATCCCCGAGCCGATCACATTCAGATCGTCGCCGGGCACGTCCGAGATCGCCAATACAGTCGCCTTGCGACCCGTGAAATGGGACAACAACCCGCCGCCCTTGATCCGCGAAAGCTTGCGGCGCTGGGCGTTCATCGCGGTGATGTCTAGCCCCTGCGACAGCAGTTGTTTGTTGAGCTGAGCCAGATCGTCCAGCGTTTTGCCCGGCACCAGATCCTCAGCCAATGAGGACGCACCGCCCGAGACCAGCAGCAGCAGATGCGCATCAGTCGACAGACCCTCGACCGTTTCGCGTAGCGCACGCCCGCCTTCCAGACTGCGCGCGTCGGGCACGGGGTGTGAGGCTTCGATGACCCGCACGTGATCGGGCAGGTCGCCTGCATGGTCATCCTTGGTTACGACCAGCGTCGGGACTGTGCCAAAATGCTCTAGCGCAGCAAGCGCCATCGACGCGGCAGGTTTGCCCACGGCTAGTATCTGATCAGGCTTTTCGATATCGCCCAGAACCGCCTGCGTCGCGGCATAGCCACCCACGGCCTCCACCCCGGCGTTCCAGATCCGCAGGGCTTTTTCTGTTCGCTCCATCAGCTTTCCATCCAAATCGTGACCGGCCCGTCATTGACCAGCTCAACAGCCATATCCGCGCCGAACTGACCGGATTCAACGGGGATGCCGTGATCGCTCAGTTGTTGCGCGAAGGTTTCATACAGGTGCTTTCCAAGCTCGGGCGGGGCAGCCTCGGAAAAGCCGGGCCGGTTCCCGCGCGACGTATCAGCGGCCAGCGTGAACTGGCTGATCACAAGGGCCGAGCCACCGATATCCAACAACGACCGGTTCATTTTACCCGCGTCATCCTTGAATATCCGCAGTTTCGAGATTTTGGCGGCAAGCTGGCCGGCCCGCGCCTCGTCATCGCCCTGCATGGCGCAAACCAGTATCATCATCCCTTGACCGCACTGCCCGATGACAGTGCCATCGACTGAAACGCTGGCATGACTGACCCGTTGTAGAACTGCGCGCAAAATTTTTCTCCGTAGGTATTAGTATCGCGATTACCCGACCCAGTTCACAAATGCCTCGGGGGCGGCGCGGGTGGTTCGGAAGCAATTTGCGGGGTGATCGGTGTCGGCATAGCCAAACGAGATCGCACACAGGATCAAGCGGTCGTCGGCAATATCGAAATAACGGTGCAGGAACGGGCTATAGCTGGCCAGTGCCGCCTGTGGAATGGTCGCCACCCCCAAGGCCTGCGCCGCAAGGGCGAATGCGGTAACGAACCCGCCACAATCCAGCGCGCCGTAAGATCCAAGCTCGAGCGGGCTTGAAATGATCGCGCAATGCGGCGCACCAAACAGCGCGAAATTCTGCATCATCTGTTCGGCAGATGCGGCGCGGTCGCCGCGCTGTACCCCGACTGCCTCGTACAGCGCCCAGCCACATTCGCGTCGGCGGTCCCGATAGACGCCGGAATAAGAGGTCGGGAACGGCAGGTCGGGTTCGTGTGAGGCAGTTTGAACCTCGTCTTGCAACGCCTTGCGGAAGGCGTCGGTTTCAGCCCCGCTGGTGACAGTGACCTGCCAGGGTTGCGCATTGCACCAGCTGGGCACGCGGGCTGCGCTGGTCAGGATCTGTTCGATCTGCTCTTTCGGAACGGGATCGGAGCGAAACGCACGGCAGGAATGGCGCTGGTCCAGCAATCTGTTCAGATCGGATAGCGTCACACTGACCTCCCCTTCGGTGTTGACGACGCGCAAGATGACGCCTGCGCTTGGGATGTTCAAGCGATTAAAACACCGACCCGGTTGATTGCTATTGCTGGCCCGTTGCCACCAAGTAACCGACCCCGGCCGCAACCAGCAGGCCCAGTGTAACAGCAATCGTGACCTTGATCGCAGACCAGGGGCGTTCGCCTTGAACGCGCCCAGTGCGGCCGTTCACGACAAACCGATAGGTCTTGCCCCGGAACTTATACGCGGCCATCCAGACCGGCAGCAGGATATGTTTGAAGGTGACATCGTGCACATCGGTGTCGACCGCATGGATGCGCTGACGGTCGCCGCCGATATCAAACCGCACGTCGCGTTCGATCACGCGGGCCATATGCGCGCGGGCCTGCCCATAGCCTTCACGCAGCTCGACCGTGTAGGCCTCTGCCCGAAATCCAGCCAGATACTCAGGCTGGTAAGGTTCAAGCGCGGGCAGATCCCATGGTTCCAGGGCGTCGGTATATGATTTGGGCAAGGATTGAGACGCCAAAACCAGCACATCGTCAAAGAACCGCGCGACACGGCCGGATTTCGGCGACCACCGCACCTTGGCCACCCGCTGCTGCACGCGCTTGCCGTCGCGCATGACCGTTCGGGTTTCATAATAAACCGTGCCCCGCTCACCCCGATAAGAGGATTTGGTGTCCGCGTCAAAGGTCCAGTAGGGTACATAAATTCCCTGCATCTTACGCCCCTTGCGGGCATAGTCTTTCAACCCGTTGGGCGCAAACCACAGCCGGCCCAACCATTCGGTCATGGCAGCGTGGGCGGCGCGTTCCTCCAGTGCAAAGGGCAGAACGCCGCGCGGCTTGATATGTCGGTTCACGCCGGTATCCGTCACCACCGGCGTCGCACAGAACGGGCATTCCGCCGCGTGGGTGTCTGGATCAAACTCGACCTGAGCGGCGCAGTTCGGGCAGGACAGAACGCGGGTTTCCTCGATCTCGCTGTCAGGCAAGCGGTCGGCGATGGCGGCGTCGAAATCCAGTTCTTTCAGACTGGCCCCGCCCCACGGTCCTGCGCCGATGGCCTCGGAATGGCCGCAATGGTCGCAGGTCAGGGATCCGTCGCCGGGATTGAACCGGTAGTCCGCGCCGCATTGGTCACAGGGAAAGCGGTGTTCTTCTGTCATTTAACAGCCCTACGAAAAATTCACGCCCCCGGCGGTGGAGGCGGCAGGATCGTGAACAGCTGCGCCAGCTCCTGCACGTCACCGGCCTTTTTCCAGCCATCCTGACCGGCGGTCCAGACATGCGTGTCGCGCGTTAGCTCTCCGTCAGCGGCCATGCGACCCATCTTGGCTTTGGAAAACGGTCCGCTGGTTTGACCATCCACGGCGATATGCCAGACATGCTCGACCGGCGGCGGAGGCGGGGGTGTCACATGCGCCGAGGGTTGCGGGGCAGCGGGGGCGGAACTGCCCCACGGGCCGCCCGGCTGACCCGCTGCCATGTTTGACATCTGCTGCGCCATGGCCATTCCCATACCCATGCCAAGACCCGCGCCCATGCCGCCGCCCTGACCAGGGTTGTTGGCAGCTGCCGTCATGGCTTCGGCTGCGGAATACTGAGTGAACTTGCCCAAATCGCCCGCCAAACCCATCGAGGTGCGCTTATCCAACGCTGCTTCAACCGCGGGCGGTAGTGAGATGTTCTCGATATAGAACTCGGGCATCTCCAGCCCATAGCCATCCAGCACGGGTGAGACTTCGGCGGCGATCAGTTTGCCCAGATCGGCGGTGTTGGCGGCCATGTCCAGAACCGGAATGCCCGAGCCCGCAATCACGCGGCTGAATTCCTGCACGATGATGTTGCGGATCTGAAAGCTGATCTCATCCATGGTGAATTCGCCATCAGTGCCCACAATCTCGACCATGAACTTTGCTGGGTCCTTGATCCGAACCGTATAGGTACCGAAAGCCCGAATGCGCGTGGGTCCGAACTCGGGATCGCGCAGCATGATCGGGTTCTTGGTGCCCCATTTCAGGTCGTTGAACCGGGTCGTGTTGACGAAATAGACCTCGGACTTGAACGGAGATTGAAAGCCGTGATCCCAATGCTGCAAGGTCGTCAGGATCGGCATGTTGTTGGTCTCAAGCATATAAAGACCCGGGGTGAACACATCTGCCAACTGCCCCTCATGCACGAAAACGGCGGCCTGACCTTCGCGCACTGTCAGCTTGGCGCCGTATTTGATCTCGTGGCCTTCACGCTCGAACCGCCAGACCATGGTGTCGCGGGTGTCGTCGACCCAGTGAATGACGTCAATGAATTCTCCGGTCAGAAAATCGAAAATGCCCATTGGGGTCTCCTTTTCTTGGGCCTAAAGCGGCTGGCCCATCAATTCACGCGCAATGATCCGCACCACGGGGCGCGCGTCTTCGGCGGACACGCCGGGTTTCAGGCGCGGATCGTAAAGCATGGTCAAAAGTTTCTCGTCATGGCTGGTCAACAGCGCGAATTCGTCGTCGTCGTTGAAAATCGACGGTCGCGCCGCCGGGCTGTCATTAGACAGACCCAAACCTTGCGCGATCTCTTCATGAATGCAGCTAAGCCGGGTCAGATCCGGCAGCTCGGCCCGGATCAGCGTGACCGCGCGCACGAATTTGAAAGGCGCACTCGGGGTTTGTGAGGCAAAAACCAGACAGTCGATATTCGAACGCGGATTGGCCACCAGATCCAGCAGCGGCGCGCTGATCCCCGGCACCAGCTCTTTCAGGCGTTTGACCACATAGGCACTGTCATCCTTGCCCGCAAAGAAGACATGAAAGTTAGGTTTGCGCGTCACGACCGAAATTGGATGACCCGTCACCCGCGCCAGCCGTGTGGCAAAGGCATCGACCAGTGCCGCATCGGCCACGCGTGTGTCTGGGGCCACCGAAGGGGCAAATTCAGACTGTATGCGCACCGGGCCTGCCCAACGGCTGAGACGCCCGTCCGTTTGCGGGCTGCGGATCGTCACCGTGTGGTCGGGATATTCGCTGTAAAAGGCAATAGCCTCGAAATTGCGCGCCAGATCGTCCGCGTCATAGGGCGTATCGGGCCCGCCGCCGTCAATGCGCAGCATCCCTCGGGTCAGCAGATCGCCCTCGACCCGCTGATAGAACCGGGCCAGATCCTGACTGGCCGCTGAGGGCGGCACATAGGCATTGGCCGCAGGGAGCGCCGGTGCCGCAGGGGCTTGCGGTGCCACAGACGTGGTTAGGGCCTCGTCACAATTGGCCAGGGCCAGCAACGCAGCCAGCCCAAGAGCAGGTTTGACCAGGGCGCGTAGGGTCACGCGAATCAGCCCGGTACGGCGGTACCGGCATTGTCGCCGATCCCATCCTTGCGGGCCTTAGCGGCGGCCAGCGTGTCGCGCAGTTCGGTCTCCATCTTCTGCAATTCCTGCTCGGCGGCAGCGCGTTTCGCCTTGCCCTCATCCGCGATGGCGAGGCTTTCGTTGATGGTGCCGATGAGATCGGCATTGGCCTGTTTCACAGCTTCGATGTCGAACACGCCGCGTTCCATCTCTTCGCGGATCATCTTGTTCGACTGGCGCAGATTGGCGGCGTTCGAAGTAAGCAATTCATTGGTCAGGTCGTTGGCCTCACGCACGGCCGAGGCCGCCTCGGCGCTGCGTTGGATCGTGACAGCCTGCGCCAACTGCGTTTCCCACAGCGGTACGGTGTTCACCAAGGTCGAATTGATCTTAGTCACCAAGGACTTGTCGTTTTCTTGCACCAACCGGATCGAAGGCAGGGACTGCATCGTTACCTGCCGGGTCAGTTTCAGGTCATGCACGCGGCGTTCCAGATCATCCCGTGCGGCGCGCAGGTCGCGCAGTTCTTGCGCGCGCATGACCTGTTCGTCTTCCGGCGCGTCCCGGACGGCGGCCTCTTTTTCGGGGATGTCATGGCTGTCCAGCTCGGTCAGCTTTTCCTCGCCTGCCGCAATGTAAAGCGCCAGCTCGTCGTAAAAGCCCAGTGTCTTTTCATAGAGTAGATCGAGGGATTTGATGTCTTTCAGCAGCGTATGTTCGTGCGCCAAAAGGTCGTCGGTGATGCGGTCGATCTGACCCTGAACCTCTTCATACTGGGCGGTGAACTTGGCGAACGGAGCAGCTTTGCCCATCAGCTTTTCCCACCAGCTGCGTTCGCGGCGCACGTCCAACTCGCTGACGGAAAAACCTCGGATCGTGGTAACGATGTTGCGCAAACTGTCACCAGCGGGGCCCACATCCTTGTTGCGCACGTCGGCCAGCATCGCCTGGCTGATCTCTTGCAATTCCGCCTGCGCCGACGATCCGAAGGACACGATCGAGTTCGTGTTGTCCATGTCGATCTCATCCATTCGGGTGCGGATTTCGGCCTTGACCGGATCGTCCGCTTCTTCCAGCGGGACAACTTCGGACTGGGGTTCGGGTAGGGTCACAGCGGTGACCTCTTGTACCAGTGTTTCGGCTTCAACCGCCTTGTTCTTAATGTCGTCGGACATGGGAAATCCTTTCTCAAAAAATCCGGCTGATCATTTCAACCGGACGCCTTCGCGCTGCAACCGTTCGCGCAGCACGGCAATTTCAACCGTCAGATCGCTGCGGTCATCCAAAAGCATCTTGCGGGTTCGGGCCGCGAAATTCTGCTCCAGATCGTCCAGCAGGGCCGTGAAATCGGCCATCGCCTGCGCATCCCGCGTGCGGGCATAGACATCGGCAAATTTGACGGTCGCATCCCGTGCGCCTTGCAAATAGACGGTCAGATATTTGCGCGCGCCCGACAGGTCACGCGGGTCATCCTCGACCGTACGAAACAGATCGCGGGCGGTGTCCTGAAATTGCTCGACCCGCGCCTCGATCCGGCGGTCGCCTGCGCGCTTAATGGCGTCGGTCATCTCGGTCAGGTGCTTTTCAGCATCTTCCACAACCCGCGCCACGCGATCTTGCTGGAAGGTATCGACCCCCTCCATCCCCTTGTCTTTCAGCGGGTCAAGTCCAAAGGACACCGCGTGCAGTGCTGTCGCGGCTGCTCCGAAAAGAACGGGGGCGAGCAAGCTCGCCTGAGCCGCTGCATCCACCAGTTCCGAGCGGTAGGCGGCCAGCGCTGTGCCAAGCCCAGTCAGGACGCTGGCAAAGATCTTTCGCGGAATCGCCGGACGCCGCGCTGTGCGGCGCGCGTTATAGGCGGCCTCGGCCCGCAGCCCTTCGCGCAGTAAGAAGGCAGCTCCGGTCAGGGTTGCGGCGGCGATCAACCCGACGGTCATGCCGATGGCACCATCGTTCAGGGACAAAAACACCAATGGGATGGCGGGTAGAAACAACAGATTGGCGCGCGCACCGGCAGGTTCGACCCGTGCGCCGTCGAACTGCCCGCGCGACCCGCTCTCGGACGTGGATGCGTCACCTGACGGGCTGTATTTTCCGCCAAATCTTTTGGCCATGGTCTACAGCCCCCCTAGAAGGCCGGTGCAAACACCAAATAACAGCGCCAAAAGGGCGGCATAGGCCAGTTTCTGTACTCCGGTGCCGGACATGAGAGCCCCCAATGACAATGCTCACGGAAAATTTAGGGCATGAGGGGCCTTGGCGCTAGGGGGAAGGTTGCCTAACCCGCGTCACTTGCGTGATTTCTTGCCGACCGGAGGCCTGTTTCGCTGAGGTCTGGTCGGGCGTTTGACTGGGGCTTCGGGTGCGGGGTCCAGTCCAAGCTGGTCACGCATGACCCGGCGGCGAATTTCCTCGACCTCGCCCGGCTTTAGATTACCCAGCTGAAACGGGCCGTAAGACACACGCAGCAAGCGGTTCACGGCATAGCCGATATCTTCCATCGCGCGGCGGATTTCGCGGTTCTTGCCTTCGCGCAGCCCGATGGTGAGCCAGGCATTGGCGCCCTGCTGGCGGTCCAGCGAGACATCCATGGGCAGGAAGCGCTCACCGTCGATCACCAAGCCCTTGCGCAAAGGGGCAAAATCTTCGTCCTTGGGGCGACCGTTCACCCGCACGCGGTATTTGCGCAGCCAGCCAGTTGAGGGCAGTTCCAGCTTGCGCTTGATGCCGCCATCATTGGTCAGCAGCAGCAAGCCTTCGGAATTCAAGTCCAGTCGCCCGACACTCATGACGCGGGGCATGTCCTCAGGCAGGTTGTCGAAGATCGTCGCGCGACCCTTTTCATCGCGCGTTGTCGTCACCAATCCGGAGGGCTTGTGATACAGCCACAGGCGCGAGGGTTCCGGTTCGGACACCGGCTTGCCATCCACAGTGATCCGGTCCTTGCTGGTGACATTCAAGGCGGGGCTGGTGATGGCCTTGCCATTCACGGTCACACGACCGGCTTCGATCATGCGTTCGGCTTCGCGGCGCGAGGCGACGCCCGCGCGGGCAAGCACTTTGGCGATCCGGTCGCCGGGAGGAGGGGTTTTGGTCATCCGCAGCCCATAGCGCATCCCGCCGGCTTGCGAAAGACAGGTTTCTGATGCAGTCAGAGGCATGGCGTTCAAGTCCTTTATGAACATCGCGCTGGAACAGGCCCGCGCAGCTGCCGATCGCGGAGAGGTTCCGGTGGGCGCTGTCATCGTGCAGGGCGACCGCGTGGTGGCCGCAGCGGGCAACCGCACGCGTGAGCTGAACGACCCAACGGCGCATGCCGAGATTCTGGCGCTGCGCGCGGCTTGTGCTGAGTTGGGGTCCGAGAGGCTGCCCGATCATGACCTCTATGTCACGCTGGAGCCTTGCGCGATGTGCGCCGCCGCTTTGTCTGCGGCGCGTATCCGGCGCATTTACTATGGCGCGGCCGATCCGAAATCGGGCGGGGTGGCGCATGGGGCGCGTGTGTTCACGCATCCTCAGGCGCATCACGCGCCGGAGGTTTACGATGATATTGCGGGGCAAGAGGCCGCCGACTTGCTGAAGGCCTTCTTTGCCGCGCGACGTGATCCTAAAGCGTGATCGGTTTCATCACCTCGGGTTCGATCACATCAACGCCCGGCAGTCCTTCGATCAGCGTCTGGGCAGTTTGTTCCAGGATAGGGAAGGTCTTGTAGTGGCAGGGAATCACGGTTTTGAAGTTGAAATACCGTTTGGCCGCGTACGCCGCGCCTTTCATGTCCATGGTGAAATGTCCGCCCGCTGACAGGATGCCGATATCGGGTTTGTAGTAATCGCCCATCCAGTCCATATCGGCCATGATGTCCGTATCCCCCGACACATAGAGCATGTGACCATCGCCCGCGATCATGAACCCGACCTCACTGCCGCCGGTACGCAGGCCGTCGGGCGTGGAAAAGGTCGAGCTGTGCGAGGCCGGAACCATCGAAACCATCACGCCGTTCAGGTTGACCGTGCCACCTTTGTTGAAGCCAACGGTCTCGATCTCTTCAGCTTCGCTCCAATACCCCATCAGATCGTATTGGCCGACTACCGGAATCTTGAGGCGCTTTGCCAGCGAGACAACATCAACCACATGGTCGAAATGCGTATGCGTCAGAAGGATATGTGTCGCACCATCCAGCGCCGCGTCGTGCTGGTCTTCGGGCAGAACCGGATTACCGGTCAGCCACGGGTCGATCAACAGCACTTGTCCTCCGGTTTCGATGCGGAAACTGCCGTGGCCCAGCCAAATGATATTCATGAATAATTCCTCCCAATCAGACTGTTGGCTTTACCCTAGCATCGGCTATGTAAAATTCTATGGACTGGTTTCAGGAAATTGACAGCTATTGCGAGCGCTTGTCGCCCGCCTATTGGGCCGAGCCCATAAACGCCGTGACCAACGCAGCCTTTCTGATTGCCGCTTTCATCATGTGGCGTCGGGTGCGTGGGCAGGGGATGGCGCTGGCAATGGTGCTGGTGGCGATTTTGGCGGCGATCGGCGTGGGTAGCTATCTGTTTCACACTCATGCGCAGGTCTGGGCCGCCATGGCTGACGTGCTGCCGATCGTGCTGTATATCCTGGTCTATATCTTTGCCATCAACCGTGATGTCTGGCAGATGCGACCTGCTTTTGCCGGAGCCGTAACCGCGCTCTTTATTCCCTACGCTGCCGCGACGGTGCCACTGTTTCAACTGGTGCCGGGACTGGGCGCGTCATCGGCCTACGCACCGGTCCCCTTACTGATTCTGATCTATGCCTATCTGCTGCGCCATCGCGCCCCCGGCACGGCCAAGGGGCTAGCCATCGGCGCAGCCATCCTGATCGCCTCGATCACGTTCCGCGCGCTGGATGAACCAATCTGCGGCCACCTGCCGTTGGGTACGCATTTCATGTGGCATATCCTGAACGCCACCATGCTGGGCTGGATGATCGAGGTCTACAGCAGGCACATGACCCGCACGGCTTAACCCCGAAAGGCGTCGGCAAGGTCAGCGGGCAGGTCGAATTCGCCCAATACCCGCGCGCGACCCTCAGCCGACATCTTGCGGGCAGTCTTTTCGACGATGCTCAGGATTTTCTCGGCAGAGTGTTTTTCGGCAAAAGGCGCGAAGTACCACTTTAGGAAGACGAAACAGATCACATCTTCCAGCGCTTGAACCTCGGCATCGCGCTTGATGCCTTGTTTGCGCAGCATCCGCCGGGCCGCGTCGATGTCGTCTGCACCATATTCGCCAAGCTCCATGAGACCGGCCACCACCTCGGCATGATGTTCGGCTTGCGCCTTGCGCCAGGTCAGATAGCCCGCGCGCCCTTCGGGGTATTCGCTGCGCGCCAGTTTCCACCGTTCGACATGCTGTCCACGCGCGGCGATCTGCAACGGGTCTGATGCGTCAGGGAACAGCCGGTCCAGCTCGGCGCTCATCCGCTGGCCATAAAGCAATGCGGCCGGCTGACCGTCTTCAAGGGTAGGGTCTTGGGTATTGGCCGCGTCGATTGCGTCCAGAACGGCTTGCTTGCGGGTGGTCATCGGGGGCTCCGTCGGATGAGACATCTTTCGAGCATCGTAACGCGTCATCACGCTAAGCGCAGCACATGATTGTAAAAACCCGGGTCGGGAGGAGGAGTTCCCGACCCGGACGAAGGGGTCACATCACTTACCAACCTTCGTTTTGTCTTGCGAGACAGGCTCTGCGACCGTTTCGGGGAAGTTCAGGTCGCGAGTCAGGCTGTCCATGGTCGGCCCGAATGCCTGTGCTTGGGCGGCCAGAACGGTCGAGGCCAGTACAAGGGCGGTCATGAACGTTTTCATCGTCTTTCTCCGATATAGCGTTTCCGTGTAAATGAAATGAACAGTACAGTTTAGTTTTTCAAGGGCAAAAATGAACTAATTGGTTTACTTTTATGCATGACAGCTATGCGGAATTGATGGCGCAAGGGCGCCGTCTGGGCCGGGACAGGGGAAAACAGGCCTCTGCCGCTCTTGCGACCGGGGCATCAGACGGGTAAATGCCCCCTAACGCACAAGAGGTTTTCCGATGTCGATTGACCAAAGCACCGCCGCCAAGGTGGCCAAACTGGCCCGGATCAAGGTCGAGGATGACGCGCTGCCCGCGCTGGCGTCCGAGTTCAACACCATCCTTGGGTTCATCGAGCAACTGAACGAAGTGGATGTCGAAGGCGTCGAGCCCATGGTCTCGGTCGAGCCGATGCGCCTGAAACGGCGCGAGGATGTGGTCACCGACGGAAACCAGCAGGACAAGGTTCTGGCCAACGCCCCCGACGCCCGCGAAGGCTTTTTCGCAGTCCCCAAAGTGGTGGAGTAAGACATGAGCGATCTGAACAAACTGGGCCTGGCCGAGGCCCGCGATGCGCTGCGCAAGGGTGATGTGACCTCGGTCGAGCTGACCGAATCCTGCCTGAAAGCGATTGATGACGCCGACGCGCTGAACGCTTTTGTCCACAAAACGCCCGAGATCGCGCTGGAGCGCGCCAAGGCCGCGGACGCACGCATCAAGGAAGGCGACGCGCCTTCCATGTGTGGTCTGCCGATCGGCATCAAGGATCTGTTCTGCACCAAGGGCGTGCCCTCGCAGGCGGCCTCGAAGATTCTGGAAGGCTTCAAGCCGGAATACGAATCCACTGTGTCTCAGCAACTGGCCGATGCCGGTGCCGTGATGCTGGGCAAGCTGAACATGGACGAATTCGCCATGGGCTCGTCCAACGAAACCTCGGTTTACGGCAATGCGGTCAGCCCGTGGCGGCGCGGCAATGACGACGCGCAACTGACACCTGGCGGCTCGTCGGGAGGTTCGGCGTCTGCTGTGGCTGCCGACCTTTGTCTGGCGGCAACCGGCACCGATACCGGCGGCTCGATCCGTCAGCCTGCCGCTTTTGTTGGCATCACCGGCATCAAACCCACATATGGCCGCTGCTCGCGCTGGGGCATCGTGGCCTTTGCCTCCTCGCTGGATCAGGCCGGTCCGATGACCAAGAACGTGCGCGATGCTGCGATCATGCTGGAAACCATGTGTGGCCATGACCCCAAGGATTCAACCAGCGCCGAGCTGGCCGTACCCAACTTCGAAGCGCTGCTGACCGGCGATATCAAAGGTAAAAAGATCGGTATTCCGAAAGAATACCGCATGGACGGAATGCCCGCCGAGATCGAAAAGCTTTGGGCCGATGGCGCCGAGATGCTCAAGGCTGCGGGGGCCGAGATCGTTGACATCTCGCTGCCGCACACGAAATACGCGCTGCCAGCCTATTACGTGATTGCTCCGGCCGAGGCGTCCTCGAACCTCGCCCGTTATGACGGTGTCCGCTATGGCCGCCGCGCGCATCTGGCGCAAGGCGATGGCATCACCGAGATGTACGAGAAAACCCGCGCCGAGGGTTTTGGCCACGAGGTACAGCGCCGCGTGATGATCGGCACTTATGTGCTGTCGGCTGGTTTCTACGACGCCTATTACAACCGCGCACGTCGTGTTCGCACCCTGATCAAGAAAGACTTTGAAGACGTCTTCGCCGCAGGTGTCGATGCGATCTTGACCCCAGCCACCCCTTCGGCCTCGTTTGGTCTTGGCGAGATGACCGAGGCCGATCCGGTCCAGATGTATCTGAACGACGTCTTCACCGTCACCGTGAATCTCGCCGGTCTTCCGGGTGTTTCAGTCCCCGCCGGACTGGATGCGCAAGGGTTGCCGCTGGGTCTGCAACTGATCGGTCGCCCTTGGGAAGAGGGTGATCTGCTTAATACGGCCTACGCGCTGGAAAACGCGGCAGGCTTTGTGGCCAAGCCGGGCAAATGGTGGTAGGTCTGGACGAAGGCAAGACATCGCAACACGGAGCAGCAGGATGCGCATCACGCTTCTGATCCCCGCACTCGGGCTTGTAACCGCCTGCAATACGGTGGCCCCCATTCAGGGCGCCGGGTTCAACACACCCTCCTATCAAGCACAGCGCGAGGCCGCGCTGACGGGGCAGGGATATACGGGCAACCCGCTGACCGGTCCCGTAGATGTGTCTGAACAGGCTCTGGGTGCGCCGGGCTCCGCGCTGCCCCCGACAGGTGAAAATGCCGACTTGGCCTCGGCCACGGCGGCAGCTTTGGCCAGCACGTCCAATGCGCAGCCAGTGGGCGGCTTTGATCCGGCCACGACGGCCCCGGTTCAAACCGCGATCCCAAGCAACAACACCATCTCTGACGAACAGGATTTCGCCGCTGTATCCGACCGACGCACGATCGAATCGGACGCGGCCCGGATCGAGCAAAACCGCCAGACCTACGAAGTGGTCGCCCCTACCGCGGTCCCGCAGCGTGGCACCGACGGACAGCCTAATATCGTCCAATATGCGCTGAATACATCCAACCCGGTCGGAACACAGCTCTACAGCCGGGCGGGGTTCAACCTGCAGGCCAAAGCGCAGCGTAACTGCGCCAAGTTCCCCTCGGCGGATCAAGCGCAGATCGAGTTCCTGTCCAATGGCGGCCCGCAACGCGACCGCAAGGGTCTGGACCCGGATGGGGATGGCTATGCATGCAGCTGGGACCCAAGCCCGTTCCGCAGTGCCGTCGCAAACTGAGCTGAGCCCGATCTGGCACCCGTCGCCCAACTTTGGCGCGCGACGGGATAGCCTGAAACCCAGCCTGATCGTCCTGCACTATACAGCGATGAGCAGCGCGCAAGCCGCGCTGACCCGCCTGTGCGATCCGCAATACGAGGTCTCGGCCCACTACCTGATCGGCGCAGACGGAACGCTCTGGCACATGGTGCAGGAAACAGACCGTGCGTGGCATGCGGGCGCGGGGGAGTGGATAGGGCAAAGCGACATAAACTCGCGCTCCATTGGGATCGAATTGGATAATCGCGGCGATCACCCCTTTTCCGATCCGCTGATGACCTCGCTTGAGGCCCTGTTACCTGCCATCATGACCCGCTGGAATATCCCCGAAACCGGCATTATTGGTCATTCCGACATGGCTCCGGGCCGCAAAATCGACCCCGGCTCCCGCTTCGACTGGCAGAGGTTGGAACGCCGGGCGCTCGCCACCCGCCGCGGCAACAGCGCCCCCCCGCAAGACAGCTCGCCTGCGTCCTTCCGCGCCTTTGCCCAAGCGGCCGGATACACCGCAGACGCGGATGACAAAACTCTCCTGTCAACAATCCGCCTCAGATACCGCCCCTGGGCGACCGGACCCCTGACCTCCGAAGACTTCATTCCCTTGATGCCGCCTGCCGCTAGCGCATGATCCGCCCTTCATCTGGCCAAAAATATCCCGGGGTTGAATTGGCCGCAGGCCAAGAAGGGGTTGGCCCCTTCTACCCACCGATCAACTCTTGACGCCGCTGGGCCCAACGCCTAACCCATCCCACGCGCGGAGGGCCGGATGGCCGCTGGGGCCCAAGGGCCCGAGAGGAAAGTCCGGACTCCACAAGACAACGGTGCCGGGTAACGCCCGGGCGGGGCAACCCGACGGAAAGCGCCACAGAAATCAGACCGCCACACGCGTGTGGTAAGGGTGAAACGGTGGGGTAAGAGCCCACCGCGCCGCTGGCAACAGGGGCGGCACGGCAAGCCCCACCGGGAGCAATGCCAAATAGGGTCCCCGCGCGGGCCGGTCGGCGTCCGCCGATACCGCCGCTAAGCCTGTCTTGGCCCAGAGGGACCGGGTTGGCAGCTTGAGCCGCGCAGCAATGCACGGCCTAGAGGAATGGTCATCGAAGGGGGCAACCCCGGAACAAGATCCGGCTTACAGGCCCTCCGCGCATATTCCGCTCTAAGCAAGCGGCAAGACCCCACGCCCGATCAGCCAGATACCGGCGATGATCAGCGCAACCCCGGTTGCCGGGACCAACCACCGCGCCTGGGGAAGTAGTTTCTCCAACCCGACATAAAGCGCGATACCGGCGATCCAATAGAGGTTCATCACGCCGCCAACGAACAGCAGCAGCATCAACGCCCAGCAACACCCCAGACAGTAAAGCCCATGCAACACGCCGACCCGAAACGCGCCATAGGGGCCTGGGCGGTTGTGGTCGGCCAGAAACCGCGCCGGACTGCGGCAATGGCGCAGACAGGCCGTCTTGAGGCTGGAAAGCTGATAGAGACCAGCGGCCAGCAAAACAGTACCTGCAAAGACCTCGGACCGGATCGTCATCATCGGCCCGTCCGACAGGCCGATCTGCTCCAACCCCCATTGGCTGCCGGTTGCGAGCATACTGAAGGCGGCCCATGCGACGAGATACCCACTTAGAAACAAAAGGCTCAGCCGGGTTGAGCGCGCCCGCTCAGATCCCATTCGTTTGATCGCCGTATACAGCAGCACCGTTGGTGCCGCGCTGGGTGTCATCATGGCAACCATCATGACCCACCACATCAGGAAGATCAGAATGCCATAGCTTAGGGACCAATGAACCTCACCGCCCATTTGCATCGGAGTGCCGATCGGTCCGGCCATCGCGGTCATATCAACCGCCGTCATGTTCATGCCGATGCCCGCAACCGTATACCAACAGGCAAACAGCACGATCATCAGAACGCAGAACAGCACGATACTGCCGTCACGACGCAGCACTTGCTCGACCACCCCAGGCGTGGGTGCAGATGGATTGGGTTTCATCTAAGCGCCCAGAACGCCATGGCCCGAGATATTCAGATGCGCCAGATGGGCATGGGTCGCATCAAAGCTCAGGCTGATCTCACCCCCATGGGTGGTGGTCGTGCCCGAGGCTGATTCTGCGTGTCGGTATTCGAACCCGTTGGGCAGCTGGATCGCCGCACGGTGCGGTTGACCTGAAACGATATGGGGGATCGGGTTGACATTTAGGTCGAAAATACCTTTGACCTTAGCATAGCCTGTGCGGTCCTCACGCGACCAGTCCAGTTCGATGGGCAGATACAGCGTCTCATGTTTGGTCGGTGCCATGGCGCTGTAAACATACCAGAAGGTCGCCATTTCGTCCGTGTCTTGACCGGTCATGATGGCTTGTAGAGCCGCACGTTGCGCGTCGCTGGCGCTTTCGTCGATGATCAACTGCATCTGACCGTTGCCTTCGTGAATCGGGCCGGGCCAGTAGTACACGCCAGCGGCGCGGACCCCGGCAAGGTCAGTGTCGCCGTAATGGCCGGACTCAATGTCATAGACGACAACAGCTTCACAGTTGCCATGGGTGGGAAGAACGCTGAACTGGCACGGGCAGCCGAAATTGCAGTTGCAATTGGCCAGCTCTTCAGCCTGAATTGTCCATTCTGTCATGATTGCCCCCAAGTAAATTTGCACAAAAAAGAACTACTCGGTCAGGGGTTGCCGTCAGATCTGTGCCTCAACTGTCGCGTCGATTTCCGACGTCTTGGTTTGACAAACTGGATGCACACTATCACGGAACCGTGATCTCGCCAAACGAGGGCAGGCTTGTTGTCGGAAACTCGATTGGAAAACTGCGCAATTCGGCCCGATTCCGGTTGACTCGGCTGCGCGACCGGGTAAAAGCGCACGCTCATAGGAATTCAACCGAAAGGCCCCTGCCTTTCCGGACGCAGGAGATAACCATGGCGAAGCCGACGACAATCAAGATCCGTCTGAACTCGACCGCGGGCACGGGCCACTTCTACGTGACCAAAAAGAACGCGCGCACCATGACCGAAAAAATGACCATTCGTAAATACGATCCGGTCGCTCGGAAGCATGTCGAGTACAAGGAAGGCAAGATCAAGTAATCTGCCGATCCGCTTGGACAGTTTAAAAGGGTTGCGCTACGGCGCAGCCCTTTTTTCATGTTCGATCGGCATCCAGTTGCGCTGAGGTCAGCACCTGTCCGTTGCAGCGGCGCATCAGCCACCTACGCATTCGAGTGAGGTGCGGGTTGCTTTTTGGGACACCTTGCCCATACGCTTCAGCTAACCGTTCCAAAATGTTGGCCGTCATGAAAAAAATCTTGTTATCCACAATCACCGTTCTGGCCCTTGCGGGCTGCGAAGATCTCTATAACCGTCAGGGCGTCGGCTTTGCTGGCCTTAGCGGAGAGCCCCGGACATCCTCGGACGTGCCGGGCACTGTCGCATTTGTTCCCGAGTCGCGGAACATCCCAGCTGATCTGGCGGAATTGACGCCGGTCTCGGTGTCGACAGGCGAGACTGAAGCCCAGAAAGTCGCGCGCGTCGCAATCGACAATGGCGGGCGCGGAGATAGCAACGCGGTTGTTCTGAATGGCTCGGGTACCAACTTGTTCCTAAGCACGGTCAATGTGAATGGCACGCCCTATGGCGTGCTGCGTACAGCTAACAACAGCACTCGCGTGGACAACGAAATCGGTGCCGCCTTTGGCCGGAACGCCGAACAGTTCACCGGATGCCTTCCCGCCGGAGACGTATTCCGCAAAGGTTCGTCCTCGCGCAGCTCGGGCTTCGCGGTTGCGTTGAACTGTAGCTGACCCCGGTCTGAGAGAACTCCAAAGCCCTCGCCCATCTGGGTGGGGGCTTTTTCTTTTGCCCGATAGGCCTTGGATCTTCAGGCGAAAATGAAAAAGGGCGGGTCAATAACCCGCCCTTTGTTTGATGTGTATCGGTTGCCTATTCGCGGTTGCCGAACAGTTGCAGCAGGAACATGAACATATTGATGAAGTCCAGATACAGGCTCAGCGCGCCCATGATTGCAGCCTTGCCCAACCATTCCTGATCGCCCGAATGGGCCATTTGCAGGTAGGTTGTCTTGATGTTCTGCGTGTCATACGCGGTCAGGCCTGCGAAGATCAGGACACCCAGAACGGAAACTGCGAAGGCGATAGCCGACGAGGCGATGAAGATGTTTACGACGGACGCAACGATCAGGCCGATCACGCCCATGATCAGGAATGTGCCCATGGCCGACAGGTCTTTTTTGGTCGTATAGCCATACAGCGACAGGCCGGCAAAGGCGATCGAGGTGATCAGGAAGACCTGAATGATCGACTGACCTGTGAAGACCAGGAAAATCCAGCTGATCGAAATACCCATCACTGCGGCGAAGGTGTAGAACACCAGCTGAGCCGCTGCCGCCGACAGACGGTTGATTGCTGCGCCAAAGCCGAACACAAAAGCCAGCGGGGCAAACATGATCACCCATTTCAGGGGCGATGTGAACAAGGTCGCGCCGAATTGGGTCAGATACGTGTTCGCGCTGATCTGATATTCGGTCGGAACGCTGGATACAGCCATGCCGGCAATCGCCCATGCAGCAGCAAATGTAATCAGCATGCCCACGGACATGGTGCCGTAGACTTTGTTCATATGGGCGCGCAGGCCCTCGTCAATCTGGGCAGCGCGCGCGCCGGCCGCCGTCCGGATCGTGTCAAATTGTGCCATAAAAGGGTCTCCCTTCGTTAATTCTTTGGTGCGTCTGCAAGCGAGACGCCTTCCCCGCAAATATCGGCAAGTGGGGGCTGTGTTTCAAGAGTTTAACGCTGGAAACTGGCTAAAACACGCAACAAAAATGGCGACCTGCTGACGCGGGTCGCCATTGATGAGAAAAAGATACATTCAGAAATCACTTTTGCCAGAAATCCGGCGCATCCCAAATGGGGCGATCAGCCTCGGCTTCGGCTTGTTCGCGGGTGATACCGATGTCTTTCAATGCGCGGTCGTCCAATCGGGCCAGCTTGTGGCGCTGGCGAAGCAGGGATAAGGCGTCCAACAGAGTCAAAATGGAAAACCTGCGATGCGGTTTGCAGCGGGATGTCAGTGCAATCTGGGTCATAGGTATTGTCCTTTCTTTTGTTTCCGATGGTTTTTAGAATTCCCATCAACTTCCTTGATCTATATGTCCCGATGTGACACATTTTAAAAATGAATATTTTTGACGGAACACATAAGGGATCGTGAAGATGCGAAATCTGGACATCACCACTCTGCGCTCATTCGTGGCCGTTGCCGATCAAGGCGGCGTAACGCGGGCAGCCGGTTTTTTGCACCTGACGCAATCTGCGGTTTCGATGCAGTTGAAACGGCTGGAGGAACTGCTGGGGCTTGAGTTGCTGGACCGCAGCGGACGCACGATTGCGCTGACGGCATCGGGGGAGCAACTGCTGGCTTATGCACGCCGCATGATTGCGTTGAATGACGAGGTGATCTCGAAGCTCACCGATCAGGCGTTCGAGGGCGAGGTCGTTCTGGGTGTGCCGCATGACATCGTTTACCCCGCGATTCCAAGGGTTCTGAAGCGATTCAACGCCGATTTCCCACGCGTGAAGGTGCAGTTGTTCTCGTCGTTTTCGATGCAGCTGAAAGAGATGTATAGGAAAGGCGAATGCGATCTGATCCTGACGACGGAATCAAACGCCGCGGAAGGGGCGGAAACGATTGCCGAATTGCCTCTGCGCTGGGTTGGCGCGCCGGGTGGGTCGGCATGGCGCAAGCGACCGATCCCCTTGGCTGAGGGGCGACGCTGTCTGTTTCGGCCCAAGGTCATCAGTGCACTGGACGGAGCCGATATTCCTTGGGAACTGGCCGTTGATTCCGAAGATGACCGCACCATCGAGGCCACGGTCAGCGCCGATCTGGCAGTCTCGGCCATGCTGGAAGGCACTGAGGCCGCCCATCTTGAGCTGATCGAATCGGGCGGCGCACTTCCCGATCTACCGGTTCAAATGATCAACCTTTACGGCGGCGACTCGGGTCGCGGGGAAATCATCGAAGCCCTGGCGGCGCTGGTACGACAGAATTTCCGCATCATGGCGGGGACACCGTTGAAGGCTGTCGCGGGCTAGGGTGTGATGACGACCTTGCCTGTGGCCGCACGGTCCCTCAGCAGTTGCAGGCCTTGCGCGGCCTCGGTCAGGGGCAGGGTATGGCTGATATGGGGTTTGATTTTCCCCTCCGAATGCCAGCGAAATAGGGTGGCGAAGCTGTCCTGCACGATCTGAGGGCGGAATCTCAGATAGCCGCCGATGTAAAAGCCGATGACAGTCAAGTTCTTGACCAGAAGGTGATTGGCGGGGATTTGTGGCACGTCGCCGCCCGCGAACCCGATGGGCAGCAGACGGCCCTCGGGATTAGTGGCACGAAAGGCGGCCTGGAACACGTCGCCGCCGATGGCGTCATAGACCACATCGGCGCCACCCAATTCCTTCACGCGCGACCGAAGATCTTCGGAGGCGTCAATCAGGTGATCGGCTCCTGCGGTGCGCGCGACCTCCAGCTTTTCCGCCCCGCGCGCCTGCGCAATCACCGTGGCCCCCATCAACTTGCCGATTTCGACAGCCGTCAATCCGACGCCACCAGCAGCCCCTGTGACCAGCAAGGTTTCACCCGGCTGCAATCGGGCGCGGTGATCCAGCGCAATGTGACTGGTTCCATATGCAATTTGGATGGCGGCGGCGTCCTCAAAGCTCGTCGAAGCGGGTAGGGGGATCGCACGATCTGCGTCGAACACCCCAAATTCCGCCAAACCGCCCTGACCTGAATAGACAGCCACACGATCCCCTACGGACAAGGTTGTCACATCCGGGCCAAGCTGATCGACAACACCAGAAATTTCCATCCCTTGCGTGAAGGGGGCTGAGGGGGTGTCCTGATAGGTGCCCTTCTGCATCAGCAGATCCGCGAAGTTCAGACCGCAGGCCTTGATGGCGACGCGAATCTGCCCCGGACCGGGGTCAGGGAGCGCGATATCGCACAGCTGAGCGTCCGCGCCTTTCGATGAGATTCTGTAGGCCAGCATAGAGGTGCTCCGTGATTTTGGGCGGAGTAGATTCGTTTTCTGGTTGAATTGTCAATCAGTGACCTTGCGCGCAAAAAACTGGCACGAACGCTAATATATACATAATGCAATAAACATAGAGGTATTATGTGTGCGCATCGCACAACCACAAATCCTTACCCTTGAAATCTTACTCAACCTTCTTGAAAAAAAACGCAAATAGGGCAATAGTGCGCTATGGTGCTGATTTGGGGGCATGTTCCAACTTAGTGAGCGGTTAAGAACTGCTCGTTAGTTATGCGATGATGAAATATATCGCACGTCCCCGGTAGTTGTGTAGTAGAGGAGAATACCAATGACCCATCACGTCGATGTCCATGTGGGCAAGCGCGTCCGGCATCGCCGCTGGCTGATTGGAATGACCCAGCAGCAACTGGCGCAGCAAGTTGGTATCAAGTTCCAGCAGATTCAGAAATACGAAACGGGTGCGAACCGCATCAGTGCGTCGCGTTTGTGGGACATCGCCGAAGCGCTGGATGTTCCGGTCAGCTTTTTCTTCGAAGGTTTGGAAGAGGCTGAGAAGGAAACCTCAAGCAAGAAATCGGTGCCTGCTGATCTGATGGGAGACAAAGAGGCGTTGGATCTGGTTCGGTCCTACTATGCGATCCCGGAAAACCAGCGCCGTCGACTGTTCGAACTGGCGCGTGTTCTTAGCGACGTTGCCTGATTAAGCGGGTTGACTTTGATGCGTGTGCCCCGCACGGGTAGCGCATGACACTGCCTATTCTGACCGATCTGGACGTAGCAGAAGAAATGGCCGACGCAGCGCGCGCGGCCATTCTTCCGTTTTTCCGCCAAGCAAATCTGGAAACCTCGAACAAGCTGTCACAGGGGTTCGATCCGGTGACGATCGCCGATCGTGAGGCCGAGCGTGTAATGCGCGACATTCTGGCCAAACATCGCCCTGATGACGGAATTTTGGGAGAAGAATTCGGTCAGGTGCAGGGCAGCAGCGGCAGAACCTGGGTCTTGGACCCGATCGACGGCACGCGCGGGTTCATCAGCGGGACACCCACATGGGGTGTTCTGATTGCGCTCAGCAGCGCTGACGGGCCGATCATGGGGGTCATTGATCAGCCATATATTGGTGAGAGGTTCGTGGGCTCGATCGATATCGCGCAGGTCAGCGGACCCACGGGAACCCGGCCTTTGGACACGCGGGCGACAACCTCGCTGGCTCAGGCCATCGTGTTTACCACTTTCCCCGAGGTCGGCACCCCGGAAGAACGCGCCGGGTTCGAGGCCGTGGCGCGGCACGCGCGCCTCACGCGATATGGCATGGATTGCTACGCCTATGCCTTGCTGGCCGCCGGGCAGGTGGATCTGGTGATCGAGGCCGGTTTGCACGCCTATGACATCCAGGCACCCATAGCCGTGATCGAGGCGGCTGGCGGCATCGTCACCGACTGGCAGGGTGGTCCCGCCCACAACGGCGGTCGCGCACTGGCAGCGGCCAATGCCGATCTGCACGCCGCTGCGCTGGATATCTTGCGCCAATACTGAATCCGGTTGCCCGGACCTGCCCGGTCGGTTATTTTCTGACCGGTTGGTTCTTACGCCCGTTTTCCGCCAGCCCGCATTCTCCAAGCATGAGACGGGTTGATGCGACGGAGGGGCGAGATGACCGAAATCCTTATCAAACACGCAGATACCATCCTCACGATGGATGACACGCGCCGCGAATTGCGCGGGGCCGATATTCTGATCCAAAACGGTCAGATTGCGCAGATCGGGCGGCGCCTGACCACGACCGGAGAAATCCATGACGCGTCAGGATGCGTGGTGACACCTGGTTTGGTGAATACACATCACCATCTTTACCAAACCCTAACCCGCGCCGTACCTGGCGGGCAGGATGCGCTGCTCTTTGGTTGGCTGAAAACGCTCTACCCCATCTGGGCACGGTTCGGACCGGATGAAATGTTTACCTCAGCCCAGATTGGGTTGGCCGAATTGGCACTGTCAGGCTGTACACTTAGCTCGGACCACTTGTACCTCTACCCCAACGGTGCACGGCTGGACGACACCATCGCCGCCGCCGTCGAGGTCGGCCTGCGTTTCCACCCGACCCGCGGCGCGATGAGCATCGGTGAAAGCGATGGTGGCCTGCCCCCGGATGCGCTGGTTGAAACCGAGGATGCAATCCTCAACGATATGATCCGCGTCGTCGACGCCTTTCATGACGCGTCCGAGGGCGCAATGTGCCGGGTCGGCCTGGCTCCATGCTCTCCGTTTTCGGTTAGCCGTGACCTGATGCGCGACACAGCCGTACTGGCGCGAGACAAGGGCGTGATGCTGCACACTCATCTTGCCGAAAACGATGAGGATATCGCCTATTCCCAAGCGCAATTCGGCTGCCGCCCCGGTCAATACGCCGAAGATCTGGGCTGGACCGGCCCCGATGTGTGGCACGCCCATTGCGTCAAGCTGGATAAGGCCGAGATCGACCTATTCGCCCGCACACAGACCGGCGTTGCCCATTGCCCCTGTTCAAACTGTCGGCTGGGCTCAGGGATCGCGCCGGTTCGGAAAATGCGCGATTGTGGCGTGCCAGTTGGGCTGGGCGCGGATGGCTCGGCCAGCAATGACAATGGCAGCTTGGTGCTCGAGGCGCGACAGGCCATGCTCCTCCAACGGGTCGCCAATGGCGCGGATGCGATGTCCTCCCGCGTGGCGCTTGAAATCGCAACCCGAGGCGGTGCTGATGTCCTCAACCGCCCCGATTGCGGCCGGTTAGCGCCGGGCAAACGCGCAGATATCGCCATCTGGGACATAGGCGGTATCGAAAGCGCAGGCAGTTGGGACCCGGCGGCGCTGTTGCTGTCCGGGCCGATGAAGGTGAAACATTTGTTCGTCGAAGGCCGCCAAATCGTGCGCGGCGGGGCTATCACCACTCTGGACCTGCCACGTGTGATCGAACGGCAGAACGCGCTGGCGCGAGCCCTGCAAAGCTGAAACTCTTCTTCTGTTCAAAAATACCTCCGCCGGAGGCATGCGCCGCAAGGCGCATTCCCTCACGCGACAGCGGCCCCACCGATCCAAACCTCGGCAATGGCGCGATCATCCCCCATCATGATGGTCGGGAAGATCGCCTCCCATATATCATCCGCACAAGCCTCGCGCTGCGCGATGGCCGGGGTCGAGGCCAGATCAAGCACGACCAGATCCGCCTCCATCCCCAGTGCGATATTGCCAATCCGATCGTCCAACCGCAGCGACCGCGCCGATCCGACCGTGCCCAACCACAACAGTTGCGCCGCATGCAGAGGCGCGCCGCGCAGTTGCCCGATCTCATAGGCCGAGGCCATTGTGTGCAGCATCGAGAAACTCGACCCGCCGCCCGTATCCGTGGCCAACCCGACCCGATGCCCGTCATGCATCAATCCGGTCATATCGAACAGGCCCGAGCCAATGAAGGTGTTCGAGGTCGGGCAATGGATCAGCGCCGCGTCCACCTCGCGCAGGCGGTCGCGCTCGCGCGCCTCCAGATGGATGACGTGGCCATAGACCCCATGCGAACCCAGAAGACCGAATTTCTCGTAAGTATCCAGATAGTCGCGCGCCTCGGGAAACAACTCGCGGACCCAGGCGATTTCATCCGTTTGTTCACTCAGATGGGTCTGCATTAGACAATGAGGGTGCTCGGCCCACAGCGCGCCCATCGCCTCAAGCTGTTCAGGTGTGGATGTCGGTGAAAACCGCGGTGTGATAGCATAGGTTAAACGGTCAACACGATGCCATTTCTCTAGCAATGCCTCCGATTGGTCATAGGCCGTTTTCGCAGTGTCCCGCAGCCCCTCGGGCGCGTTGCGGTCCATGCAGGTCTTGCCTGCCACCACACGCTGGTTGCGTGCTTGTGCAGCCGCAAAGAACGCATCGACGCTTTCGGGGTGAATGGTGCAAAAGCTGCACATCGTCGTGGTGCCATGGGCCGCTGTTAGGTCCAGATAGCGGTTTGCAATTTCGGCGGCATAGGTCGGGTCGCCGAACTTCATCTCTTCGGGGAAGGTATAGGTGTTCAACCAGTCGATCAGACGCTTACCCCAGCTGGCAATCATCGCGGTCTGTGGATAGTGCACATGCGCGTCCACAAATCCGGCCATGATCACGTGCTGGCCGTGATCGACCACCTGCGCGTCGGGATGCGCAGAGCGCAGCGTATCGGCATCACCCACCGCGGCGATATGGCCACCCTCGACCACCACTGCTTCGCTGAACTCAACGGCGTCGGTTGGCTCGCCCTCGAACGGGGAACCGGTAAAGCTGAGCACACGCCCTTTCAGCAGCGTTTTCTGCGCCATTTTCATTCATCTCCGCCTGTATGGGACCGTCAAATAGCATAGGCGCGGGAAACTTCTGGGTAAATCGGCGCATTGTCATTGTTTTCCGGTAGCTGCTTCTTCTATTTAAAGGGCAATGACCGAAGGATAGCGGGGGCAGACATGACCACAGGCATTGACGAACCCCAAGTCGAGTCGACCGGTGACGACGACGTTTATGCGCTGGACCCGAAGGCTATCACGGCAATTCTTTATGCTGTCGATGTGGATGACCGCGACAAGCTGGTTGAGCTTATGGAGCCGCTGCACGCCGCTGACATCGCCGACCTTCTGGAACAGATCAACCCGTACGACCGCGCCCAGCTGATCCGGCTGTATGACAAAGAGTTTGACGGCGACATCTTGTCCGAACTTGACGAGGCCGTGCGGGAAGAGATCATCGGCATTCTCAAGCCCGACGTTCTCGCCGACGCCGTGCGCGAGATGGAAAGCGACGATGTCGTCGACCTGCTGGAGGACCTCGAAGAGCCGCAGCAAGAGGCCATTCTGGACGCGCTGGAGGATTCCGAGCGGATCGCGGCAGAGCAAGCGCTGTCTTACCCCGAGAACTCGGCCGGTCGCCTCATGCAGCGCGAAGTGGTCATGTCGCCCGAACATTGGACGGTGGGTCAGGCCATCGATTTCATGCGCGCCAATGACGATTTGCCCGAGCAATTCTACTATGTCGTCATGGTCGATCCGCGCCTGAAACCTGTGGCGCAGGTGACACTGGGCAAGCTTATGGCGGCGCGCCGCGAAGTGCGGCTGGCCGATCTGGCCGATGAAGAGCTGCACATTATTCCGGTCGATCAGGATGAAGAGGACGTGGCCTATGCGTTCAACCAGTACCACCTGATCTCGGCCCCGGTGGTGGATGCTGATGGGCGGTTGGTTGGTGTCATTACCATCGACGACGCCATGGTGGTTCTGGATGAAGAGCACGAGGAAGATATCCTGCGTTTGGCTGGGGTTAGCGACGAAAGCTCAATCTCGGACAGTGTGGCGGATACCAGCAAGCGACGGCTGCCGTGGTTGGCGGTGAATCTGTGCACGGCGATCTGTGCCTCGCTGGTGATTTCGCAATTCGAGGCAGCAATTGATCAGCTGGTGGCGCTGGCGATCCTGATGCCGATCGTGGCCTCGATGGGGGGCAATGCAGGTACGCAGTCGCTTACAGTCGCGGTGCGAGCGCTGGCGACGCGCGACCTGACCAACGCCAACGTGATGAGGGTGATCCGGCGGGAATTGCTGGTGGGACTTCTGAACGGGCTGTGTTTTGCCATCGTGCTGGGCACAGTTGGGATGATGTGGTTTGATTCTCCGATGCTGGGTGTCGTGATCGGGTCGGCCTTGGTCGTGAACATGGTCATCGCGGGGTTTGCGGGTACGGTAGTACCGGTGGTGCTGGATCGTCTGGGCGTTGACCCGGCGCTGGCGTCGGGGACCTTTGTGACGACGACAACGGATGTCATGGGGTTTTTCATCTTTCTGGGACTTGCCAGCGTGGTGCTACTGTGACCGATCTGACCGAAATCAAAGCCGCCGCGCGCAAGGCGGCCTTTGCGCGTCGAAAGGCTGCCTTTGACGCGCGACTTCCCGGTGCGGCAGGGCGTTTGTCCGAAGTGTTGGCCGGGCACCGGGGCGTGCCGATCTCGGGCTACATGCCCATCCGCACCGAGATTGATCCGCTGCCCGCCATGGCCGAGGCTTCGGCCTATGGTCCGGTCGGCGTGCCCGTGATCCAAGCTGCCGCGCAGCCGCTGAAGTTTTCGCACTGGACCCCCGAAGGCGCTCTAAAAGACGGCCCTTTCGGGGCCAAGGTGCCGGAGGTCGACGATTATTTTGACCCGGAAATCCTGATCGTGCCGCTGGTGGCCTTTGATGCGCAGGGTGGACGGCTGGGCTATGGCGGTGGTTTCTATGACCGCACGCTGGAGGGACTGCGCGCCAAACGCCCGACACTGGCCATTGGTTTCGCCTTTGACGCACAAGAGGCCGAGGGCCTGCCGCTGGAGCCGACCGATCAGCCCTTGGACATGGTGATCACGGAAAGCCGGGTTCTGACGTTTTAACGCCGCTCACCCCGCATGGTTTTCGCGGAAATACTCCCACGCATCCAAATCGCGCCCATCGGGCAGGGTACACCGCCCTGTTTGGCCGTCGGCCCCGTCGACAATGCGATAGTCGCCGCCGCTTTCAACACAGAACGTCGCCGCAGGGTTGGCCAGTTGTACCGAGTTGTCGGACTCAGGTTCGCATGCGGCTAGGGGGATCAGAAGAAGGGCAAGCAGGTACAGGCGGGTCATGAAACGCTCCGATGAATGGTATTGGCAGTTTATGACCTGAGTTTAACCACTTGTGCTCGTCTATTGCCACACTTAGGACGGTTCGTATGAGGATACTTTTTCTGGGTGACGTCATGGGCCGCGCCGGGCGTGCGGCGATCCAACAGCATCTGCCACGTCTGCGCGACGAATGGCGGCTGGATTTTGTTGTGGTGAATGGCGAGAATGCCTCGAACGGGATGGGGCTGACCGGCGATCACGCCAAGCTGCTGCTGGATGCCGGCGCCGATTGCCTGACGCTGGGCGATCACGCGTTCGACCAGAAAGATATGCTTCAATTCATCGAGAAAGAGTCCCGCATCGTGCGGCCGGTAAATTTCGCCAAAGGCGCGCCGGGGCGGGGGCATCGCCTGTATACCGCGCCGGGCGGGCGCAAGGTTCTGGTGGTGCAGGTGCTGGGGCAGGTCTTCATGAAACGGCCCTTTGATGATCCGTTTTCGGCCATTGAGCCGATCCTGAAATCCCACCCGCGCGGTGGTCAGGCGCAAGCAATCATTGTCGACATGCATTGTGAGGCCACGTCCGAGAAGATGGCCATGGGTCACTATTGCGACAAACGGGCCAGCCTTGTGGTCGGCACGCATACCCATGTGCCGACGGCAGATGCGCAGATTCTGCCAAATGGAACCGCCTATCTGACCGACGCGGGGATGTGTGGCGACTACGACTCGGTCATCGGCATGGACAAGGTTGAACCGATGCGCCGCTTTATCACCGGGATGCCCAAAGCCCGATTTACGCCCGCCAATGGCGAGGCCACGCTGAGCGGCGTGTTTGTCGAGACTGACGACCGCACCGGAGAGGCAAAATCTGTGCAAATGGTGCGCGTTGGCGGGCGTTTGCAGCAAGCGGGGCCGCAGTAAGGCTTGCTCTGCCCCTTCCAATGCGTGAAACTGCCTGACGAGCGCGCAGCTCGGGTCAGGGTTCGGACATAAACCAAGAATGCAACTCCTCCAGCTTTCAGAAACAGGCAGCGCGATACTGGCGCTCTTGGTTGTCGCGGGCATGTTCATCATGTTCCTGCGTGAGGTTTATCCGACCGAGGTAGTCGCCATCGGCGGCGTGGCCGTGATGCTGGTAACGGGCATTCTGCCCTATCAAAGCGCGCTGGCCGTGCTGTCCAACCCCGCACCTTGGACCATTGCTGCGATGTTCATCATCATGGGGGCTTTGGTGCGCACGGGTGCGCTGGATGCGTTCACCTCAACCGCGCAGAAACAGGCGCAGGTCAACCCAAGGATTGCCATTGGTCTGTTGATGGGGTTTGTGGTGCTGGCCTCGGCCGTGGTGTCGAACACGCCGGTTGTGGTTGTGATGATCCCGGTCTTTGTCCAGATCGCCCGCACGCTGGACGTGCCTGCGTCGAAATTGCTGATCCCGCTCAGCTATGCGGCGATTCTTGGGGGTACGCTGACGCTGATCGGGACCTCGACCAACTTGTTGGTGGATGGTGTGGCCCGATCACAAGGCATGACCCCCTTCACGATTTTCGAGGTCACTCCGCTGGGTATTGCGGTGGTGATCTACGGGATGGTTTATCTGCGCTTCATCGCGCCGCGCCTGTTGCCGGATCGTGACAGCATGGCGACGCTTCTGTCCGACCGTTCAAAGATGAAATTCTTTACCGAGGCCGTAATCCCTCCCGAAAGCAACCTGATCGGGCGCGAAGTAACGGGCGTACAGCTCTTCAAACGCCCCGGCGTCCGACTGATCGACGTGATCCGAGGCGACGAGTCATTGCGCCGCAACCTTAAAGGTGTCGAGCTGAAGCTGGGCGACCGCGTGGTTCTGCGTACCGAAATGACGGAACTGCTGAGTCTGCAAAGCAACAAGGAACTCAAGCGCGTCGACCAAGTTTCGGCGGTCGAGACCAAGACCGTCGAGGTTCTGATCACCCCCGGCTGCCGCATGGTTGGCCGGACACTGGGCGCAATGCGTCTGCGGCGACGTTATGGTGTCTATGTGCTGGCGGTGCATCGCCGGAACCAGAATATCGGGCGCCAACTGGATGATCTGGTGGTGCGCGTAGGCGATACGCTGCTGCTGGAGGGCGCACCCGAAGACATCCAAAGGCTGGCCGCTGATATGGATATGGTCGACGTCTCACAGCCCTCGGCCCGCGCGTTCCGACGTAGTCATGCGCCGATTGCCATCGGTGCGCTGGTCGGGATCGTGGCTCTGGCCGCGCTGGGCGTTGCACCGATCCTTCTGCTTTCCATTCTGGCGGTCGCGGTGGTGCTGCTGACCCGCTGTATCGACGCGGATGAGGCGTTTTCCTTTGTCGAAGGTCGCCTGCTGGCGCTGATCTTCTCGATGCTGGCGATTGGCGCAGCGTTAGACAAATCCGGCGCAGTGTCGCTGATTGTCGAAGCGGTCGCACCGGGCCTCAGCGCCCTGCCGCCTTTCCTGATCATCTGGGCCGTGTATCTGTTGACCTCGGTGCTGACCGAACTGGTCTCGAACAACGCGGTGGCCGTGGTGGTGACCCCGATTGCCATCGGGCTGGCGCAAGCGGTGGGCATCGACCCGCGTCCGTTGGTGGTGGCAGTGATGGTGGCGGCCTCGGCCTCATTTGCGACGCCCATCGGATACCAGACCAACATGATGGTTTATGGCCCCGGAGGGTACCGTTTCACCGATTTCCTTAAGGTCGGGGTGCCATTGAACCTGACAGTGGGCTTGCTGGCATCGCTGCTGATTCCGTTGATCTGGCCGCTTTAAAAACGGCGCGATTTTGCCGACAAGGGTTTGCGCCACTTGTAAATACAGTTACCGTAACAATCTTTTCATCAAATGCGAATGTGAAAGGATTGGATCATGCCTTTTCCAAAACTCGGCCAAGCCATCGTCGTAGGCGCAGTGGCGCTAACCATTTTAGGTAGTCAGAGCCATGCAGGTACCGTCACAGGAACTGCAACCTACCGCGAGCGGATCGCGGTGGCACCGGATGCGACGCTATATGTTGAGTTGCAAGATATTTCCCTCGCGGATGCCCCCGCTGTCACGCTGGCATCGCAGCGCTATGCCTTGACAGGTGTACCGGCTGAATACGCGCTGAACTATGATGATGCGCTGATCCAGGACGGCAGGACTTATGCGGTCCGAGGTTCTATCTATCACGGCAACAAATTGCTGTTCACGACGGATACGGTGAACCCTGTCCTGACACGGGGTGGTGGAGATACCGCTGATCTTGTGCTGGTGAAAGTTCCTCCGCAGGCAACCGTCAGTCTGGACAACACCAACTGGACGGCAATCGGCATCAACGGTGATGTGATTGAAGCGCAACGCCCGCCGCAAATCACCTTCGAACAAGACGGTGCATTCGGCGGTACAGGCGGGTGCAACAGATTTTCGGGTCAGGCTGAAATCAGCGGGGACAGCCTGAGCTTTCCGGACAACATGGCCGCCACCCTGATGGCATGCCCGCCCGAGCTTGAAGAAGTCGAAGATCAATTCCTGGCCGCGCTTCAGACCGTCACCCGCTATGCGGTCGCAGGGGACAGCCTGGTGATGCTGGATGCAGGCGGTGAGCCCGTTTTGAAATTCGTCCGGGCCGAGTAATCAGGCCACAGCGCGCGACCGTCCGGCATTGCGGCCCGAGAAGATGCAGCCGCCTAGAAATGTGCCCTCAAGCGCGTTGTAGCCATGATAGCCGCCACCGCCAAAACCTGCGACTTCTCCGGCCGCGAACAGGCCGGGGACGACCTGACCATCCGCCCCGATCATCTGGCTGTCGAGGTTGGTCTGCAGCCCGCCCAACGTCTTGCGCGTCAGAACGTGCAGCTTGACCGCGATCAGAGGACCGTTGTTCGGGTCAAGGAATTTATGCGGCTTGGCTGTGCGGATCAGCCGGTCGCCACGATAGTTACGCGCAGCCAGAACGGCGGCCATCTGGGCATCTTTGGTAAAGGGGTTATCAACCTGTGAATCCCGCGCCTCTATCTGGGCGCGCAGATGAGCCTCGTCAATCGGGGCGTCGCCCATCTGGTTCATACCGCTGACCAGTTCGGTCAGGGTGTTGGCGACGATGAAGTCTTCACCATGCTGTTTGAACGCCTCGACCGGCGCGGTGGCCTTTGAACCGGTCAGCACGCGCTGAAACAGCACTTCGCGCCAACCGCCTTCGGTCATGTCGGGGTTCTGTTCGGACCCAGATAGTGCGAATTCCTTTTTAATCACCTTCTGGGTCAGCACGAACCAGCTGTATTCATAGCCGGTTTTCAGGATTTCCTTTAGCGTACCCAGCGTGTCAAACCCCGGTAAACAGGGCGGCTTCATCCGGTTGCCGGTCGCGTCAAACCACATCGAACTAGGGCCGGGCAGGATGCGAATGCCGTGCGAAGGCCAGATCGGATTCCAGTTCCGCACGCCTTCGGTGTAATGCCACATCCGGTCGCCATTGATCACATGACCGCCCGCCTTCTCGCTGATGGCAATCATACGGCCATCGACGTGAAAGGGGACACCTGCGACCATATCCTTGGGCGGCTCCCCCAGCCGATCACGTGGCCAGTTCTTGCGCACCATCTCGAAATTGCCACCAATGCCGCCAGAGCTGACAATGACCGAAGGCGCGTAGACCTCAAACTCACCCACTTCGTCGCGGTTGGTCTTGGCCCCGTGCTGGGCGGTGTCGTCGGCCAGAACCTCGCCCGAGACCCCCTTGGCGCAGCCGTTCTGCATGATGATATGGCTGACCTGATGGCGGAATTTTAGCTCGACCAGTCCACTATCTACATGTTCGCGTACGCGGCGGATGAAATGTTCCAGCACGCCCGGCCCGGTGCCCCATGTGATGTGGAACCGAGGGACCGAGTTGCCGTGACCATCCGCATAGGACCCGCCGCGTTCAGCCCAGCCGACCACCGGAAACCAGCGCAGGCCCATGTCATGCAGCCAAGGACGCATCTCGCCAGCGGCGAATTCCACATAGGCCTCGGCCCATTTGCGCGGCCATGCGTCCTCATCCCGGTGGAACTGCGCACTGCCCATCCAGTCCCGCAAGGCCAGATCATGACTGTCGCGAATGCCCATGCGGCGCTGTTCTGGGGTGTCGATCATGAACAAGCCACCTAGGCTCCAGAATGCTTGCCCGCCCAAAAAATGCGCGGGTTCCTGATCGACGATAATCACCTTTTTGCCCCGGTCGCCCAACTCTGCAGCGGCAGCCAGCCCCGCCAGACCGGCCCCAACGACGATGGCATCTGCTGTGTTCTTGGTCATGTAGCGTCCTTTCAGCGGCGGCGGAACCAGAGGATGAAGGGCAGGGCCACCGCATACATGGTGATCCCGTAGACGGCGGAAGGCAGGGCCAATGGGCTGAACCCGCTTTCCGTCCCGGTGATCAGCGCAGCCAGCGTGATGCCCAGGGTCGAGTTCTGAATACCAGTTTCGATTGAGACAGTCTTAGCCTCATTCCAAGACAGGTTCGCGACCCGCGCCAACCCCAGCCCGATGAGCAGCAGGCCAAGGTTCAGAGTGATCAGCCCCGCCCCCATGATCCCAAGGTTATCGACAAAGAGTTGCCAATTCCCTGCCAGCGCCGCGAGCACGACCAGAACAAACAGCGTGGTCGCCAGCTTGGACAATCCGGGTTCGATCCGATTGGCAAATTCGATTGCAAAATGGCGGATGCTGACGCCGATGGCGACGGGAAGGGTGGTGATCAGGAACATGGCGATGGCCAGCCCGGTGATCGAGACCTCGGGCGCGTCGTCGCCCATGAAGTAGTTGATCGACCATGCCGCTAGAAAGGGTACGGTCAGCATCGACAATAGGCTGATCACCGCCGTCAGGCTGACCGACAGCGCCACGTCGCCCTTGGCCAGTTTGGAGAGAATGTTGCTGGTCACTCCGCCGGGGCAGAAGCTGAGGATCATGAACCCCACGGCAATCTCGGGCGGCAGCGCGAACAGCGCAACGGTCGCAAAAGCCGCGACCGGCAGTAACACGACCTGACACAGCGCGCCGATGGCAAAGGGGTAGCCGCGCGTCAGGACGCGGCGGAAATCGGCGAACTCAAGCCCGATGCCCAACGACAGCATGATGATGGCCAGCGACAGGGGCAAGCCGACAGATATGAGTAGATCCAAGAACAACTCCTCCCAAAGCCGTTCTGGTCAGCCTATGCGAGCGGTCCGCAATTGCGCAACCGCGCCGTTGGGTCAGCCATAGCGTTCCGCAAAACGGCGCAGGATCAGTGCCGGCTGGGTGACGTCGGCCGCGTGGCAGATGTCGATCAGGCGCTGGGCGTCTTCGGGCGGGAAATAGCCGTGATGCTTGTAGATGTTTATACGTTCCTCGAAGTCCTTTGCCTCGGCCTCGGGGTGGAACTGCGTGGCATAAACGTTGTGGCCAAAGCGGATCATCTGAAACGGGCAGGGGTCCGAGGCTAGCAGATGCACGCAGCCATCGGGCAAGGCCTGCACAGCCTCTTTATGGCCGACAAAGGCGTCGAACGTATCGGCCAACCCGTTGGTGAGCGGGTCCTGGGCGCCATCCTCAGTCATGTGACAGGTCGAGGGGCCAACGGGTTCGCCATACTGCGCCTTGCTGACCGAACCGCCCAGATGCGCGGCCAGTATTCCAAGACCATAACAGCAGCCCATGAACGGATGGTCCTGTGCGGTAATCTGCGGCATCAGTCCCATGATCGCTGCTTCGACCCGCGCATCGACCGCCGATTTTGTTGCAGGATCATCGCTGACACATCCGGGACCACCGCCGACGATCACACCGGCATAGTCGGTCACGTCCAACCCCTCGGGCAGGTTCTCGCAATCCAGCCGGATGCGGTGCGTTCGCTCGGGCGTCAATCCGGTTTTGTCCAGGATCGAGGCATATTCGGCATCCGAGGCATCGGTTTCGGGACGCAGTTGCAGGATCAGAAATCGTTTCATACGCAGCCTTTACCCGTCACAACGGCCAGAACACAAGGATCGAGGGGATCGAGACCGCGATGATCAAAATTTCAAGCGGCAGCCCCATGCGCCAGTAGTCGCCGAAATGATAGCCGCCGGGGCCCAGAACCAGCGTGTTGTTCTTGTGGCCAATCGGCGTCAGAAACGCAGCCGAGGCCGCAACCGCGACCGTCATCAGGAACGGATCGGGCGAGACCTCCAGCGTGCGGGCCATCTGGATGCCAACTGGGGCGGCGACAATGGCTGTGGCGGTGTTGTTCAGCACATCCGACAGGGTCATGGTGACGACCATCAACACAGTCAGGATCGCCCAGGCGGGCAGGCCATCGGTCAGTTGGATCAGCGCATTTGCGATCAATTCAGTCCCGCCAGAAGTCTCCAATGCACTGCCGAGCGGGATCATCGACCCCAGCAGTACCACGACGGGCCATTCGATATGGTTGTAGATCTCGCTAATAGGCATGATCTTGGTCAGCACATAGGCCACCACGACCAGACCCAGCGCAATCGGCAGGTAGATCAGCCCGATACTGGCCGCCAGCACGGCCGCCCCGAACAGACCAATCGCCAGCCAAGACTTGTCATTGGCGGTCACGTTCAGGCCGCGCTCGGCCAGCGGCAGACAGCCCAGCCACTCGGTCACGTCCACGCTGCGGTCACGCGGACAGAGCAGCAACAGGATATCGCCCGCCTCAACCTCGGTCTTGCGGACTTGCTGTGTGATCTGGCGGCCTTGGCGCGAGATGCCCATAAGCACTGTGCTTTGTCGCCATGCCAGCCCCAACCCTTGGGCGGTGCGCCCGGTGATACGGGCGTTTTCGGTGGCGACGACCTCGATCACCTCTAACCCGTCACCCTCGGCAGTCAGCAATTCCTGCCGTCGCGTGTCCGAGAAATCAAGGTTCAGCGCCGAGCGGAATTCGTCCAGCGCCTCGGGTCTGGCCTCCAGCACCAGCGCATCGCCCGCGTGCAGGGTGGCATGGGCTGAACGCCCATAGCGACGCTTGCCGTCGCGGATCAGGCCGATGATGGCGACGTCGGATTTCTCGGCCACCTCGTACAACTCGCTGACGCGCTTGCCGATTTGGGGCGACGCGGGCGGGATGGTCAGTTCAGCGATATATTCGGCCAGTGCCTCAGAACTTTCGGTCTGCGGGCCTCGATTTGGGATCAACCGCCAACCTATCAGAGCGACAAAGGCCAGACCGGCAATGGCCGCAATCCCGCCTACGGGGGCGAAATCGAACATTTGGAACGGCTCACCCAGCGTCTCTGCTCGGATCGAGGCGATGATGATGTTGGGCGGTGTGCCGATCAGTGTAACCATGCCACCCAGAATGGTAGCGAAACTCAGCGGCATCAGTGACAGGCCAACAGACCGTCCGGCCTTGCGCGCCGTCTGGATATCGACCGGCATCAAAAGCGCAAGTGCCGCGACGTTGTTCATGAAGGCCGACAGGACCGCGCCGATCCCGCCCATCAGCGCGATGTGGGCGCCAAGCCCGCGCGAGGCATCGACGAGCGAGCGAGTGATCAGAAACACCGCGCCCGAGCGCACCAGCCCGGCAGACACGACCAGAACCAACGCAACGATAATGGTTGCGGGATGGCCGAACCCGGCGAATGCGTTGTCCACGGGCACGACGCCCAGCACAACACCAATCATCAGCGCCGAAAAGGCAACCAGATCATATCGGAACCGCCCCCATAGAAGCATTCCGAAAACCGTGGCGAAAAGGGCAAAAAGAATAATTTGATCACTTGTCATGTCGCCACCATACCTGCGACGGGATATCGGGCAAGCCGCTCTCTTGATCCTGCCCCCCGCAAACGTCTATATGAGCGCCGAACACGCAAACATGATGACGAGGACGCACTATGGCAGGCCACTCCAAATGGGCCAACATCCAGCACCGCAAGGGACGTCAGGACGCCGCGCGGTCCAAACTGTTTTCCAAACTGTCGAAAGAGATCACTGTGGCCGCCAAGATGGGCGACCCCGATCCAGACAAGAACCCGCGCCTGCGTCTGGCGGTGAAAGAGGCCAAGTCGAACTCGGTCCCCAAGGACGTGATCGACCGCGCGATCAAGAAATCGGTGGCTGGCGAAGGCGACGAATACGAAGAAATCCGGTACGAGGGCTATGGCCCCAACGGCGTGGCGGTGATCGTCGAGACGATGACCGACAACCGCAACCGGACTGCCTCGACCGTGCGGTCCACGTTCTCGAAGAATGGCGGCAATCTGGGCGAGACCGGCTCGGTCGGGTTCATGTTCGACCGAAAGGGAGAGGTTGTCTATCAGGCGGACGCGGGCGACGCGGACACGATCTTTGAAGCCGCAATCGAGGCGGGTGCCGAAGATGTCGAAAGCTCGGAAGACGGTCACATCATCTGGTGCGCCGATACCGATCTGAACGACGTATCCAACGCGCTGGAAGAGGCCTTGGGCGAGTCCGAATCCACCAAGCTGGTGTGGAAACCCACGACCACGACCGAGCTGGGTCTGGAAGATATGCAAAAGCTGATGAAGCTGGTCGATGCGCTGGAAGATGATGACGATGTGCAGCGCGTAACGACCAATTTCGAAGCGACGGATGAGGTCATGGCTCAGCTGTGATCCTGTCGTTAATCGATCAGGAAAACCCGGCCTCTGGCCGGGTTTTTTTATGCGCCTTTTCAGTGTGCTTGGCGGAACACGTTAAACTCGGTAAGCTGTTCGCAAAACAGCAATGAGAGCATGACGGACAGTCCCCCGATCCCTGCAAAACGAAACCTGCCTGTGTTGACCGGGCAAAGCATCCTGTCGCAAATCGCCTGGACGCTAGGCAGCCCCTCCATCGTGCTGCCGTTTCTTGCTGTTTCGCTGGAATTGCCGATGTTCATAGCAGGCGCGCTGGTCTCGGTTCGCATGGTGGGCAGCGTGATCGCGGATGTGTTCCTGGCTCGTTCGATTTCGGCCCACGACCGCAAGAAACGTGGCATTGCGCTGACCGAGGTCGCGGTTGGCCTCTGCCTTCTGATCGCATTGGGGGTTGCGACGACGGGTTATGTGCCACTGATCGCGGCGGCGTTTGTCCTTGTTTTCTTCATCATCGGGTTGGTCGATGAGACGCAGATGCTGATGTATACGGATTTATTGGGCGATCACGTTCAATCCAAATCCCGCATGATCATGCGCTACCTGCAACTAGGGGTCGGAGGGCTTGGCGCCATCGGTCTGGCGCTTTTGGTGCATGAGATCGTCAAAGAAAACCCGCCTTTCTCGCGCCATTCAGCAATCATCTTCGTGTCCGTGGGCTTTTTTATCCTGTCGGGCCTGGCCATTCTGGCGATGTTCGAAGGCGCGCGCAGTGGTGAAAGCACCCGCGATACCGCGCCTGAGGCGAAACGCAAGTTCATCACCTATTTCACCGACATCATCGCGATGTTCAACGAGGCGTGGTTCCGGCGTTACATGATCATGCGCTTGCCTCTGGTCGCGGCCACGCTTTCAGTGCCCTTTTTCGCCCTGATCGCGGCTGAGGCGCACCATGCCTCGGCCAAGGGTCTGACGGCCATGATCGTTTCCTCGGCGTCTGGCTATCTGGTTTCCGCGCCGTTGTGGCAGGTGGTGAACATGAAATCCCACCGGGCAGTCATGGTGACGGGGAACCTGATGGTCGCCATCACCGGGTCGGTGCTTTTGGTCTTTCATTTCTTGCGCTTGGATCATGATGTTCATCTACACGCCATCGCGCTGTTCATCGTGACGGTGGCCGTGACAGGCATCAGCAGCGCACGAAAACTGTATTATCTGGACGTGGCCCCCAAGGATCAGCGCGTCAAGGGCGCGGCAGCGATCAAAAGCGTCAGCCGCCTAGTCGCAGTCATCCTTTCCGCCGCGCTGGCCGCGGTGGCGCATATGCACGAGGTCGCCTGGGCCATTGCCTTTATCGTTGTGGTGGCCGTTTTTGCGGCCTTTGCCTGCTATCGTCTTGTTTTGCCGATGCCGGAAAGCTCGGCTTCAGCCTGACCTATAGCGGCCGCAACGTGCGGCTTGCACTGCGTTTCACGGCTTGGGTCAACGGTTGCAGGGCCGGGGCCAGAATGCGCCCGACCTGCCATGTCAGTGGCACGTCAAACGGGGCATCGGGTTTTAGTACAGTCAGTCGGCCATCCTCCAGCGCTGATTTCGCCAGATTTTCCGGGTTCATACCCCATCCCAATCCGGCAATGGCCGCATCGACAAAGCCATGCGACGACGCGAGAAAGTGCGACGGCGGTGAGATGCGTCGCCCGAATTCCTGAGCGATCCAAGCCTTTTGCAAGCCGTCCTTGCGGTTAAAGGTCAGGCAAGGCGCACGGCCAAGACTGGCGGTATCGACGCTGTTTGAGAACCACTTTTGCATAAAGGCAGGGCTGGCCGTCGCGAGATAGCGAAACGACCCCAAAGCAAAGGCATCGCATCCCGCTACAGGTTGCCCGCCAATGGTGACAGCGGCGCTGACCTCGCCCCGGCGCAACCAGTCGGCGGAATGGTCTTGATCGTCCAGTACAAGGTCGAACAACAACCCATCCACCTGCGCCATGGCTTGAATGAACCATGTCGCCAGAACATCGGCGGGTACAGCGATGCGCACGCGGGTCAAGGGGGCCTCTCGGTCCAGCGTCAGTTCACGCGCCAGTTGGGCTTCAAGCAGTCCAATATCCTCGGCATGTTGCGCAATGCGCAGCCCGGCGGGGGTGGCCGTGCACGGGGTGCCGCGCAGGATCAAGGCTGCGCCGACCCGATCCTCCAGCGCTTTGATCCGCTGGGAAATGGCCGAAGGCGTGACGGACAACTCGGACGCGGCGGCCTCGAAACTGCCGTGGCGCAGAATGGCTGACAAAGCCGACAGGTGGTTGGGATCGAGCAGCATTAGCCTGACTTAATCAAGATCAACATCTTTAATTTGATAGGGCGGCAGGATCGTCGTAGTCAACGGGGCATCGCGTAAGGAGGTCCCATGTCCACATCCCTGATCGCCGGTTTTGCGCTTGGCTTCAGCCTGATCCTTGCCATCGGGGCCCAGAATGCCTTTGTCCTGCGACAGGGGCTGCGGCGCGAGCATGTGTTTCCCCTGTGTCTGACCTGCGCCGTCTCTGACGCGATTCTGATTGCGGCGGGCGTGGCCGGGTTCGGAACGCTGGCGCAGGCGGTCCCGTGGTTTGAGACCGCGATGCGCTATGGTGGTGCGATTTTCCTGACATGGTACGGGTTACGCAGCCTGCGATCCGCGTGGCGCGGCGGCGCGGTGATGCATGTCACGGGCGGCCAGCGTGCCAGCCTGCGCTCTGTCCTGCTGACGGTGCTGGCTTTCACCTGGCTGAATCCGCATGTCTATCTGGATACCGTGGTTCTGATCGGATCAATCTCGGCGCAATATGAGGATCGTCTGGCATTTGCCGCCGGCGCAATGATTTCCAGCTTTGTCTTCTTTTTTTCGCTGGGCTACGGGGCAGGGGTCTTGTCCCCGATCTTCGCGCGCCCCAGGGCATGGCAGGTGCTGGACGCGATTATCGGTGTGGTGATGCTGTCGATTGCGGTCAAGCTTGTCTCACTCTGAGGGTCTTGCTCTTGGGCGGTATTCGGTGTTGAACCGTTAACATGACAACCCTCACCGCGCCCTCCCGGCCTGTCGCCGGCATGTTCTGGATGTTCTCGGCCGGGATATCCTTCGTGGCCATGACGGCGCTGGTAAAGTCGCTGGGATCCAGTTTGGACCCGATACAGGCCGCGTTTTTCCGGTTTGTGTTCGGGTTGGTCTTTCTGCTGCCTGCTTTGCGACTAATCGTGTCCACGCCGCTGACGCGCAAGCATCTGACCCTGTTCGGGATACGCGGGATAGTGCATGCGGTGTCGGTGATGTTCTGGTTCTATGCAATGACCCAGATCCCCTTGGCCGAGGTTACGGCGATGAACTACATGACCCCGGTCTATGTCACGCTTGGTGCGGCGCTGTTTCTGGGCGAGCCGCTGGCGTTTCGGCGTATCGCGGCCATTGGCGTGGCCCTGATCGGGGTTGCCATTATCCTCAGACCGGGGTTTCGAGAGGTTTCGCCCGGTCATATCGCCATGCTGATGACCTCGCTGACATTAGGGGCGTCTTATCTACTGGCCAAGCGGCTGGTGCAGGACTTGCCGCCCTCGGTCGTGGTGGCGCATATGTCGATCTGGGTAACCATCGCGCTGATCCCGTTTGTGATTGCGGTCTGGACGCCGCCCAGTTGGTACGATCTGGGCATCCTGTTCCTGATCGCCAGCTTCGCCACGCTGGGGCACTATTTGATGACGCTGGCCTTGCAGGCAGCCCCTGTGGCCGTCACACAACCGGTGACCTTCCTGCAGCTGATCTGGGCGACGCTTATGGGGGCGTTGGTCTTTCATGAAAGCGTCGACTTTTGGGTTGTCGCCGGTGGCACACTGATTCTGGCCGCTGTCAGTTTCATCGCCTGGCGCGAGGCGGTTTTGAACCGCAGCAGCCTGACCACGCCCAGCATTGCCCCCAAGCTCTAGTCGATTTCCAGGTGGCAGAGGTGTTATTGATTGACGAGTCAATAAAAACACCCTAGCGTTTTTCCATCCTGCGCAGTGAAAGGGGGAGAGATGCCAAAACTCGGAATGGAGCCGATCCGTCGGGATGCGATCGTCAAGGCGACGATTGCCGAGCTTGGCGCAAAGAAATCCCTCGACGTCACTGTGAGTCAGATTGCCAAGCGAGCCGGTATGTCCAGCGCACTGGCGCACCATTATTTCGGGGGCAAGGATCAGATTTTCCTGGCGGCCATGCGCCGTATCCTGTCCGACTTCGGGGCTGAGGCCCGACAAGAGCTGAGCTCCGCCGCACCTGATGAACGCCCGCAGGCGATTATCCGGTCCTGCTTTGCGCCCTCGTGCTTTACGCCAGATGTGATCGCTGCATGGATGACCTTTTATGTGCTGGCACAAACCAACGAGGAGGCCCTGCGCCTTTGGAAAATATACCAGGCGCGCATTCGCTCTAATCTGATACACGCGCTGCGCCCGATGCTATCCAACCCGGTCGAGGCTGCCAATGACATGGTCGCCCTGATTGACGGCCTGTATATCCACGCCGCCCTGAACGCCCCGGAGGAACCGGAACTGGCAGTTAACCACGCAATGCGCGTGCTCGACACGTTTCTTGAGGCTGAAAAATGACACAACCCAACATTCTGATCCTGATGGTGGATCAGCTGAACGGGACCCTTTTTCCGGACGGTCCCGCAGATTGGCTGCATGCACCGAACCTGAAGAAACTGGCCGCCCGGTCCACGCGGTTTGCCAATGCCTACACGGCCTCGCCGCTTTGCGCGCCGGGCCGGGCCAGCTTCATGTCCGGGCAGTTGCCTTCGCGCACCGGCGTCTATGACAATGCGGCCGAGTTTCGCAGCGATATCCCTACCTACGCGCACCACTTGCGCCGGGCCGGGTACTATACCTGCTTGTCAGGCAAGATGCATTTCGTCGGCCCAGATCAGTTGCACGGGTTCGAGGACCGCCTGACCACCGACATCTATCCCGCCGATTTCGGCTGGACGCCCGATTATCGCAAACCGGGCGAGCGGATCGACTGGTGGTATCACAATATGGGGTCGGTAACGGGCGCGGGCGTGGCCGAGATTTCCAACCAAATGGAGTATGATGACGAGGTTGCCTATAACGCTAAGGTCAAGCTCTATGATCTGGCGCGCGGCAAGGACGATCGACCATGGTGCGTGACCGTCAGCTTTACACATCCTCATGATCCCTATGTGGCGCGCCGGAAATACTGGGATCTGTACGAGGATTGCGAGCATCTGCTGCCTGAGGTTTCGGACCTTGGCTATGACAATCAGGATGCGCATTCGAAACGGATTTTCGACGCGAATGACTGGCGTAGCTTTGACATCTCTGAGGACGATATCCGCAAGTCCCGCCGGGCCTATTTCGCCAATATCTCGTATCTGGACGATAAGATCGGCGAAATCCTCGAAGTGTTGGAAACCACGCGGCAAGAGGCAACGATCCTGTTTGTCTCGGACCACGGCGACATGCTGGGTGAGCGGGGCCTGTGGTTCAAGATGACCTTCTTCGAGGGCTCGTCGCGGGTGCCGCTGATGATCTCTTCGCCCGATTTACCAGCGGGTCGAATTGAGGCGCCGGTCTCGACCATCGACGTCACGCCGACGCTTGGCGCGCTGGCGGGTGTCGACATGGCCGAAATCGCACCATGGACCGATGGCGAAGACCTCGTGCCGCTGGCTAAAGGCGCCGAGCGGACTGCGCCCGTGGCGATGGAATATGCGGCCGAGGCGTCATACGCGCCGCTGGTTTCGCTGCGGTATGGCAAGTGGAAATACAACCGTTGCGCGTTGGACCCCGACCAGTTGTTCGACCTTGAGGCCGATCCGCATGAGTTGGAAAATCTCGCCGAAAAACCTGAACATGCAGGCACCTTGCAAACCCTGCGTGCCAAGTCCGAGGCGCGTTGGGATCTAAACCGGTTCGACGAAGATGTACGTGCCAGTCAAGCCCGCAGATGGGTGGTGTATGAGGCGCTGCGGCAGGGGGGGTACTACCCTTGGGATTATCAGCCCCTGCAAAAGGCATCCGAGCGTTACATGCGCAACCACATGGACCTGAATGTCGTCGAGGAAAGCCAACGCTTTCCCCGCGGAGAATAACAGACTGATTTAGTAATACCCCCTTCGGTTCGGCCAAGGTTTTTCGATGGAAAATCTTGGTGCACCGGTGGGAAACGGAGACCCGAAAATGGAAGCAGATTTCGTCATCGTCGGCGCAGGTTCCGCAGGCTGCGCGATGGCATATCGGTTGAGCGAGGCAGGGGCCTCGGTTCTGGTGATCGAGCATGGCGGAACGGATGCTGGACCGTTCATCCAGATGCCGGCTGCACTGAGCTATCCGATGAATATGTCGCGCTACGACTGGGGCTATCAGTCCGAGCCCGAGCCGCATCTGAACAACCGTCGTTTGGCCTGTCCACGCGGCAAGGTGATCGGAGGGTCTTCCTCGATCAACGGCATGGTCTATGTGCGCGGCCATGCGCGGGACTTTGATACCTGGGCCGAGATGGGGGCGGATGGGTGGTCCTATTCTGATGTGCTGCCTTATTACAAACGCATGGAGACCTGGCACGACGGTGGGCACGGGGGCGACACGGCGTGGCGCGGCACTGATGGTCCGCTGCATGTGTCGCGTGGGCCTCGGGAAAATCCGCTGTTCAAAGCTTTTGTCGATGCTGGGCAACAGGCGGGCTACGAGATCACAGGTGACTACAACGGCGAAAAGCAGGAAGGCTTTGGCCCGATGGAACAGACTGTCTGGAAAGGACGGCGCTGGTCGGCGGCCAATGCGTATCTGAGGCCCGCGCTCAAGCGTGAGAATTGCGATATCGTGCGGGGGCTTGCCGCGCGCGTTGTCATCGAAGACGGGCGTGCGATTGGTGTTGAGTTGATCCGTGGCGGCAAGACCGAGATCATCCGTGCGCGGCGTGAAGTGGTTTTAGCCGCGTCGTCAATCAACTCACCCAAGTTGTTGATGCTGTCTGGGATTGGCCCGGCGGCGCATTTAGCAGAACATGGGATCGAAGTGGTTGCGGACCGGCCCGGCGTTGGCGCGAACCTGCAGGATCATCTGGAACTGTATATCCAGCAGGCGTCCTTGCAACCGATCACGCTGTATAAACACTGGAACCTGATCAGTAAGGGATTGATCGGGGCGCAGTGGCTGTTCACGAAAACCGGGCTGGGGGCGTCGAACCAGTTTGAAAGCGCGGCTTTCATCCGATCAAAGCCAGGTGTCGAATATCCGGATATTCAGTACCATTTCCTGCCGATTGCTGTCCGTTATGACGGGCAGGCGGCGGCCGAGGGGCATGGGTTCCAGGCGCATGTTGGGCCGATGCGGTCGCCGTCGCGGGGTGCTGTGACATTGCGATCCAAAAGGGCCGAGGATGCCCCTGTGATCCAGTTCAACTACATGAGTCATGAGACGGATTGGGAAGACTTCCGCACCTGTATCCGCCTGACCCGCGAGATTTTCGGGCAGGAGGCGTTCAAACCTTATGCAGGTAAGGAAATCCAGCCGGGGGTCGATGTGCAGAGCGACGAGGAATTGAATGGCTTCATCGCCGAACATGCCGAAAGCGCCTATCACCCGTGTGGTACCTGTCGGATGGGGCGGGCGGAGGACAAACACGCTGTCGTGGACCCTGAAGGGCGCGTGATTGGTGTGGGCGGGTTGCGCGTCGCCGACAGCTCGATCTTTCCGCAGATTACCAATGGCAACCTCAATGCACCTTCGATCATGGTGGGCGAGAAGATGTCGGACCATCTGCTGGGGAAAGACGCCTTGCCCAAGGCCAATGATCGCCCGTGGATACATCCGCAATGGGCTACCGCGCAACGGTGATTTGATCCGCGTCAAAGCGGGTTGTGGAAGACATCTATAGACTTGACTCGCAACGATATATTCTAGGAGCGAACAGGAATGTCCCACACCCCGCATGAACTGGCCGAAGAATTTCCGGACAAAGTTGAATTGATGAGCCAGCTCAAGCAATCAGACGCGCATTTTGCGCGGTTGGCGGATGAGTATCATGAAATCAACCGTGTTGTTCATCGCGCTGAAACCAATGTCGAGCCGATGGAAGATCTGGCTGAGGGCGAGCTGCGCAAGAAGCGTGCGGCGCTGAAGGACGAGATCTGGTCGATCTTATCCAAGGGTTGAACATCAGGGGCGGGGGCTCTGCCCCCGTCGCCTTCGGCGACTCCCCCGAGGTATTCTGAACAGAAGAAGGTCAGGTCACTTCGTAGGGGAGGGTGCCGCGTGTGTGCGCGTCAATCGTGAGGCGTCTTTCCAGAGGCGGGACTGAGCGTTGGTGGCAGTTTTGCCGCTCGCAGATTCGGCACGAGATGCCGATAGGCTCGTAAGCGCTGGCATTGTTGATATCGAGATTGTCTGCGTAGACCAACGCTTCAGCGTGACGGATTTCGCAACCCAGAGCGATGGCATAACGACGTACGGGGGCCCCGAATGAGCCGCCGGATTTCGAGACATCCCGCGCCAGCGAGATATATTGAACCCCGTCTGGTGTCTCCGCCAGTTGGCGCAGGAAATGGCCCGGTGTTTCGAACGCGCGGTGGACGTTCCACAGGGGGCAGGCGCCTCCGAACCGGGCAAATTGCAGCCGCGTTGCAGAATGGCGCTTGGTGATGGTGCCCGCTTGATCGACGCGGACAAAGAAGAAAGGGATACCTTTGGCACCGGGCCGCTGCATGGTAGACAATCGGTGCGCTACCTGTTCAATCGACGCCCCAAACCGGTTGCTGAGCAGCTCGAGATCGTGACGACAGTCCTGCGCCGCCTCCAAAAATGTGCCATAGGGCATTAGCGACGCACCCGCGAAATAGTTCGCCAGACCGATTTTCGCGATCGCGCGGGCCTCTTCCGTCTGGAACTTGGCGAAGTCCAATGTGGCCTCGAGCAGCTTGTTTTGCTGAATCAGCGCTACTTGCAGCAAGAGTTGGAAAACCTGCGTTTGCGGCGCAATGCGGGAGGACAGCAGAAGAGTTTTGCTGTCAGCGTCATACTTGCGCGTTTCTTCGATATCGGAAAACTGAACGCGTATGTCACGCTCGGCCAAGCTGTTGATCGCGGCGGCACGCACGCCGCCAGTGTCTTGTGCGCGGGTAGCGAATCGCTCGGCCGCGCGGTCGACGGCGTCGATATAGTTGTCGCAATAATGGAAGAAATCCCGAACCTCCTCCCAGGGACTGGCTTGAATCTGCGCGTCTTCGCGCCCCAGCGCTTCGTCCAGTGAGGCTAGCCGTTCATGGGTTTGGCGGTAGGTTTGATGCAGTGCGATGAAGGCGCGGGCCAATGCCGGTGCGTTTGAGGCCGCCAGCCGCAGATCGGCAAGAGGTGGCGTGGCATCATCAAAGACGGGGTCGGCCAGGGCCTCGCGCATATCCGACACCAACCGTTCGCTGTCACCAGTGCTAAGCTCGGTTACGTCCATGCCGAATTCCTGCGCCAAGGCCAGAACCACGGTGGTGGAAATCGGACGGTTGTTGTTCTCCATCTGGTTCAAATAGGGCAGGGAAACCCCAAGTTTGGCAGCGAATTCTTTTTGCGTCAGGGTCAGGCGCGTGCGCATTTCGCGTAGTTTCGCACCGGCATAGAGTTTCTGGGTCGCCATGGCGGGCCTTTGCAACTTTTCTGTTGCGGCAAGCTAACTTTGCAAAAATAACTGTGCAAGTACCGCTATAGACCCATCCGTCTTTCCCGCCGAATAACAGAGACTATCGCGCCTACGGCAAGCAGAGCGGTAATCAGCATCAGCCAAAGCAACGGCATCGCTCCTGTTTCATGGGTTAGGAGGAACCCGGCCAGTGCACTCAGACCAGCACCGCCTGCCAGCATGATGGCACCGCTTAGACCCGCCGCCGTTGCCGCCAGATGCGGGCGCACCGACAGGGCACCGGATGTTGCATTGGGAATTGTCATGCCATTTCCGATACCCACAATCGTCATCAAGCCGAAAAAGCTGAGCGGTGTCCCAAGTCCAATCAGGAACAACAGCGCGGAAATCAGCACGCCGCACGCGTTCAGAATGCAGCCGCGCAGGACCATCCGGTTCACACCGAATTTGACGGAAAACCGCCCGCTGATGAAGTTCCCGGCAAAATAGCCCAGAGCGGGTGCCCCGAAATAAACGCCGACCTCGGCTGCGGACATGCCGAAGATCTCGGTTCCGATGAAAGGTGCGCCGCCGAGATAGGCAAAAAACGCGCCGGATGACAGGGCGGACGACATCGAATAGCCCCAGAAGCGGGGCGAGGTGAGGAGTTCGGGGTATTCGCGGAACTGTTGCAGCAGCGTCTTGCCGCTTTTGGCCGAGGTTTCACCGAAATCCTTAAAACACAGGATCAGTGTCAGAGTGCCCAATACGAAAGGCAGCCAGAAATTTGCCTTCCAGCCGAAGGATTCCTCCAACAGCCCTCCGATTGCCGGGGCGATCATCGGAACGACGGCCATGCCCATGGTTACATAGCCGATCATCGACGCCGCCTGATCCTGATCATACAGGTCTCTCACAGCTGCCCGGCTGAGGACCATACCTACGACAATAATCGCCTGCGACATGCGAAAAGCCAGAAAGACCTCGGCATTAGGCGCGTAGATGCAGCCAAGTGTTACGATCAGGAACAGGGCCATGCCCCACAGCAAAACGGGTCTGCGACCGGCCTTGTCCGCAATCGGGCCAATGAGAATCTGCAAGATCGCACTGACCATCAGGTACAGCGCGATGGACAACTGCATAACCCTGTAGTCGGTTTGGAAATGCACGGCCATGTTGGGCAGGCTGGGCAAATAAAGATTCAGGCTGAGCGCCGACAGGCCCGATAAAAGTACCAGCGTGGCGATAGACGGAGGCGAACGCCGTGCGGGAGGTGGTCCGAACTGCATGGTTCAATGGTATAATCTGGGATTTCGGGAATGCCACCTACCATTTGACATGAGTATGTAACTTTTCAATTTTGCATTATTCTTTAGCTGTGTAGTCAAAACTTTGCAAATTTGCCGAAAGTTGCTTTGGAATGGCGCTTTGTCCGTATAGTGTCCCGCCAAATTACATAGGGGATTATCGTCATGAAAGACATCCTGACCGAGCTTGAAGACCGCCGCAACAATGCCCGCTTGGGGGGTGGTCAAAAGCGGATCGACGCGCAGCATGGGCGCGGCAAGCTGACGGCGCGCGAGCGCATAGAGCTGCTGCTCGACGAAGACAGCTTTGAAGAGTTCGACATGTTTGTCAGTCATCGCTGCACCGATTTCGGGATGGAAAACCAAAAGCCTGCGGGCGATGGGGTGGTCACCGGTTGGGGCACGATCAATGGTCGTATGGTCTATGTGTTCAGCCAGGATTTTACCGTGTTTGGCGGGTCTTTGTCTGAAACCCATGCGCAGAAGATCTGCAAGATCATGGATATGGCGATTCAAAACGGTGCACCGGTGATCGGGATCAACGACTCGGGTGGGGCGCGTATTCAGGAAGGTGTCGCCTCGTTGGCGGGTTATGCCGAGGTGTTCCAGCGCAATGTTATGGCTTCGGGTGTGGTGCCGCAGATCAGTGTCATCATGGGTCCGTGCGCGGGCGGCGCAGTGTACAGCCCGGCGATGACCGACTTCATCTTTATGGTCAAAGACACGTCCTACATGTTCGTAACTGGCCCTGACGTGGTGAAGACTGTCACCAATGAGGTCGTTACCGCCGAAGAACTGGGCGGCGCATCGACCCACACCAAGAAATCCTCGGTCGCTGATGGAGCATTTGAAAACGACGTTGAGGCGCTGGCTGAAGTGCGCCGTCTGGTCGATTTCCTGCCGCTCAACAACCAGGAGAAACCTCCGGTCCGCCCGTTCTTTGATGAACCCGACCGGATCGAGACCTCGCTGGATACCTTGATCCCGGACAATCCGAACACGCCTTACGACATGAAGGAACTGATCACCAAGGTGGCGGATGAGGGCGACTTCTACGAAATTCAGGAAGACTACGCCAAAAACATCATCACCGGTTTCATTCGCCTCGAAGGGCAGACCGTAGGTGTAGTCGCCAACCAGCCGATGGTTCTGGCCGGGTGTCTGGACATCGACAGCTCGCGCAAGGCGGCGCGGTTCGTGCGGTTCTGCGATTGCTTTGAAATTCCGATCCTGACACTGGTCGATGTTCCGGGCTTCTTGCCGGGTACCAGCCAGGAATATGGTGGCGTGATTAAGCACGGTGCAAAGCTGTTGTTTGCCTATGGCGAGGCCACCGTTCCAAAAGTCACGGTGATTACCCGCAAAGCCTATGGCGGGGCCTATGACGTTATGGCATCCAAACACCTGCGCGGCGACTTCAACTATGCTTGGCCCACAGCCGAGATCGCGGTGATGGGTGCCAAGGGCGCGACCGAGATCATTCACCGCGCCGATCTGGGTGATGCCGAGAAAATCGCGCAACACACGCAGGATTACGAAGATCGTTTCGCCAATCCCTTTGTCGCAGCCGAGCGGGGCTTCATCGACGAGGTGATCATGCCGCAATCGACGCGACGTCGTGTTTCGCGCGCCTTCGCAAGCCTGCGGAACAAGAAGCTTAAGAACCCGTGGAAAAAGCACGACAATATCCCTCTGTAACAGAGGGCTGGTTTCGGTATGCGCGATGAATCGCCGAAATTCACGCGCTGCCGGCCAATGTCACATAACTTTTACAATGGGCCAAGTTTGACTCTGAGTGCAAAGCTGATACATGGATACCCTTATCAGAAATAGAAAAGCGCGGGCCAAAAGCCATGCGCGCGCAATCCCGGAGAGAGGAGCTCACCTTTGGTGGGTCCGGGATTGCGCCTTAACTCTGTTTTTCCTGAATATTACTTTGCCTGCGGTTGCTGAAACGCCCCCTCAGTTGCCCGTGCCGTCCGGTCAACCCGTTCATCTGACCCAAGTTCTGTTGGATGAAAATCCGGGCGAACTGTGGCTGCGCTTTCGCTTTGTGGCGCCCAAGATCGGATCAGATGTTGGTCGTATTGGGTATGACGTCGCCTCGGTGGACATGCAACATCTGTGCCAAACGCTGGCTGTCGCCTATGTCGCCGAATACGATTTGAATCCTGCGCGCGTGGTGATTTCGCTGTCGGACCGGCCGACCGAGTTTGGGCAGACCGAGCCTGATGCCACGCAGTTTTTCGAAGCCTACCGGTTGGAGCAATCGCAGTGTATCTGGGAGGGGCTCTGACCATGAATGCTGATTTTCAGACGGACAGAGCGTTTCTGACCAGCCATGCAGCTTTGGAGGCGTGCGATATGACCTCGTCCATCAACGGATGTGATTTTCTTTTCCCGGAAGGCACTAATGCCAGCGGGGTGGCGATATGCTGAAGCATCGCGGATTTCCGGGGCGCCTTGCCGGAACAGATTTTCAATTCACCATTCGCCGCGCCAACCCCAAGGGGGTAACGCCCCTGACCCGGCGCGAGCGCTTTCGGGATCGTAAACCAGCCGACCGGCGCGCCGATGCGGGTTTTATGGAGGCGCTATGGCAGCACTTCGGGGATCAACCATTTGAGCGTGGCAATCTGGATGCCGGCCGCCTGAGCTGGTTGTTCGAACGCGAGGTCGTTCCGGCCGAGGACCCGTTTGATCCTGCCAGCTATGATGCGCTTTTGGTGATTGATCTGGATGTGGCCAAGATGTCCTTTCCCGACATCTTTGACGGACTGCGCTAAGCGTGCTTGCTGAGGTCGCATATCCTTCACGGGTGTTTCCCAATGGGAAAACCCTGCCCCGCAGTGGGGGGCAGGGTCGTGATATGCGATCAGAAGTTCAACTGCGCCGCAACCTGAACGCGGCTACCGTCAAAGTCCTCACCCGAGATTACGTCGTTCCGCTCGCCGTAGATGTATTCAGCGCTCAGAGTCAGAGTCTCGGTTGCCTGATAGAAAGCATTGACGTGGATCGTCTCCAGTTCGGTGAAGGCCAGATCGCCAGTCGAGGTGGCAAGGTCATAGTCTTCGTAACCGTAGGCGATACCAACGTTCCACTTGTCGTTGACTTGCTGACGCAGTTCAACGGTGAAACCGTCGACATCGTTGGCTTCACCGCCAACGACCGGATCACCCAAGCCGATCAGCCACGGACCCAGCGCCTGACCAGTCACGTAGTTGACCTGGAACAGACCGCCTTCCCACAAACGAGCAGAACCAGACAGGGTCACGCCCCACTGGTCGACTTCGTTGAGGCCGCCGCCGTCTTGCGCGCGACCGTAAAGGCCGGCAATGCGTCCGATGTATTTGCCGTCATTGTATTCAGCCGACGCGGTGAAGACCGGATCATCAGAGTTCGATCCGCCGACGTTTTCTTCGATTGCGAAAGCGATATCGGTGTTTTCGACCGAGGTGACAGTATAACGGATCTGCGGAACACGGGCAAAGGCGATACCGACGGGACCGTTAAATTCGACCGAGGTCGGATAGGTGTCCAGCGGCTGGAAGTTGGTCCAGAACTGGCCAATCAACCATGCGTCACCAATGCGGATGTTGGCGTGACGCAGGCGCAGTTCAGCAGCACCGCCGCCTGCAAACAGGTCAAGTTCCAACTGCCCGCCAATGTCTCCAATGGCGCTGGGCGTGCTGGTCAGCAGTCCAATCCGCGACTGGCGAACAGTCGCACCAAAAGTGCCGCTGGTTGCCGTCGAAGGTTCACCGATGACGTTCACGAAAGCGGTGTCGCCTTGATCAAAGTCGAAGTCATAAAAGAAGTCGGCTTTGACATAGCCGTAGACGTCCAGCGTCGTATTCCCGATCCTGAATTCACCGGGGGTCGCGTTCGGTCCCTGAGATTCCAAGGCTTCGATCCGAAGGCGCAGTTCCTCCAGTTCGGCCTGCGTATTCGCATCCTGGGCATAAGCAAGCGTGCCAGTCACACTGAGCGCAGTGGCAGCGAGCAGAGATGCCGTTTTTCTCTTTGTAATCATTTGGATGTTTCCTTGTGTGCGAGTGTGCACGCGCAACCTTCCACGGCTGCGAAATTCTTGGAAATCACGAGATCGGGACTGCAGAGCGTAAATTTCTCAAGAAAAAGTGCTCCGAAAAACGCTCGATTTCACACGCGTGTGAAGCCTGTATTTAAAACGTGGAATACAAGGGATTTTGACGTTCACATTGCGGTGGCGAAAAGTGATGCTGCACTTGCAAAGTATCTCATTTCGATAGTAAATCGTAACGAATTTGTGACGCTTTTGGGCCCAGTTCTTCATGAAGGCGTGAGAATCGGTATAGGCGCTTATTTGCGCGGCGTTTTCGGGAATGGGCAGATTCCAGCCGGAAACCGTGTGCCTCGTGGATCGCAGTTTTCACGTGCAACTTCACCGTGCATGTTGAGCGGGCCGTGCGGCTCTACTTTGCCTGCGTCGCACATGCACCTACTATTCCGTACCCCTTCCTACCGCGGGCAGGCTTGTGAGTTACACAAAACCCTGCCCGCGTTTTTCTTTGTCCATGAATCGGTTCTAGGACGGCAAAAAGCTGCGCATATTCTGCAATTTTCCCTGGTGTTATTGAATATCACTCCGCAAATCCGACATCAGCGTTCGAATGCAGTAAAAATTCTGAAGGGGCAGACATCATGCAATTCTCGAAACTGGCACTGGCGCTGGCCGTCTGCGGGGGCCTGTCGGCCTGCGGCGACAACTTTGGCGAACAGGCGCTGTTCGGCGGCGGCGCGGGGGCGCTGGGTGCCGCCGTTCTCAACGCGGACCCCATCGTGGGCGCAGCCGTCGGGGCCGCTGGCAACGTCTTGTATTGCAAAACGCAAAACAACTGTAGGTAAAGAAATCAACGGGGCGCGTGCCGCCTCGACCGTCATCGCGCGAAACGCCGTCGTGGGGTCTATGCCCCGCGGCGGCGTTTTGCGTTTCTCAAACATCAAGACAAAGGACGTTCCATGTTCAACAAGATCCTGATCGCCAACCGGGGCGAGATCGCATGTCGGGTCATTAAGACCGCGCGCAAAATGGGGATTGGCACCGTCGCCATCTACTCGGACGCGGACCGCAACGCGCTTCATGTGTCGATGGCGGATGAGGCCGTGCATATCGGCCCGCCCCCCGCGAACCAGTCCTATATCGTGATTGACAAGGTGATGGACGCGATCCGCCAAAGCGGCGCACAGGCCGTGCATCCCGGTTACGGCTTCCTGTCTGAAAACGCCAAGTTCGCCGAGGCGCTTGAGGCCGAAGGCGTGGCTTTTGTCGGCCCTCCGGTCGGTGCGATTGAAAGTATGGGTGACAAGATCACCTCGAAGAAGATCGCGCAGGACGCGGGCGTGTCGACGGTGCCGGGTTATATGGGCCTGATCGAGGATGCCGATGAGGCCGTGAAGATTTCCAACGACATAGGCTATCCAGTAATGATCAAGGCCAGCGCTGGTGGCGGTGGCAAAGGCATGCGCATCGCGTGGAATGATGAAGAAGCGCGCGAGGGCTTTCAATCGTCCAAGAACGAGGCTGCGAATTCCTTTGGCGATGACCGGATTTTCATCGAAAAATTTGTGACCCAGCCGCGCCATATCGAGATTCAGGTTCTGTGCGACAGCCACGGCAACGGTATCTATCTGGGCGAACGTGAATGCTCGATCCAACGCCGGAACCAGAAGGTTGTGGAAGAAGCCCCGTCGCCGTTCCTTGACCCGGAAACGCGTAAGGCGATGGGCGAACAGGCGGTCGCATTGGCCAAGGCCGTGAACTATGCCAGCGCCGGGACCGTCGAGTTCATCGTGGATGGGGAAAAGAATTTCTACTTCCTTGAGATGAACACCCGCCTTCAGGTGGAACACCCTGTGACCGAGTTGATCACCGGCGTCGATCTGGTCGAACAGATGATCCGCGTGGCCGCAGGCGAAAAGCTGTCGATCACCCAAGACGACGTAGCTCTGACCGGCTGGGCCATTGAAAACCGCCTGTATGCCGAGGACCCGTATCGCGGTTTCCTACCCTCGATTGGGCGGTTGACCCGTTATCGTCCTCCGGCTGAAACGGCGGCTGGCCCTATGCTGGTGAACGGTAAATGGCAGGGGGATGCACCCCAAGGGGCGTGGGCAGTGCGTAATGATACCGGCGTCTATGAAGGTGGCGAGATCAGCATGTACTACGACCCGATGATCGCCAAACTGTGCACCTGGGCCCCGACTCGTGATCAAGCGATCGAGGCGATGCGTGTGGCGCTCGACAGTTTCGAGGTCGAGGGCATTGGTCACAACCTGCCATTCCTGTCAGCGGTGATGGATCATCCCAAATTCATCAGTGGCGACATGACCACCGCTTTCATCGCCGAAGAATATCCCGACGGTTTTGAAGGCGTCACCCTGCCAGAAGAAGACCTGCGCCGTATCGCAGCGTCTTGCGCGGCCATGTACCGTGTCGCTGAAATTCGTCGCACCCGCGTCTCGGGCCGTATGGACAACCACGAGCGCAAGGTCGGCGCGCATTGGAATGTTGCGCTGCAGGGTCAGGAGTTCGACGTCAGGATCGAAGCGGATAAAGAGGGCGCGACGGTTGCCTTCTCGGACGGCACGAGCCTGCGGATTGCCTCGGATTGGACACCGGGCGACCAACTGGCTGTTTTGGATGTCGACGGAGAGTCGCTGGTCATGAAGGTCGGCAAAATTTCGGGTGGGTTCCGTATCCGCAACCGGGGTGCAGACCTGAAGGTGCATGTCCGCCGTCCGCGTCAGGCGGAACTGGCCAAGTTGATGCCCGAGAAACTGCCGCCAGATACTTCGAAAATGCTGCTCTGCCCGATGCCCGGCCTGATCGTGAAGATCGACGTCGAAGTGGGGCAAGAAGTACAGGAAGGTCAGGCGCTGTGCACCGTCGAGGCGATGAAGATGGAAAACATTCTGCGCGCCGAGAAAAAAGGCGTGGTCGCCAAGATCAACGCGGGCCCTGGTGACAGCCTTGCCGTGGACGATGTGATCATCGAGTTCGAATGATCATGAGCGCGCTATTGTCATATCCCTATGACGTCCCGGCGTTCTGCGCCGGGAACTTGGGGCGTGGCGAAGGCGCTCAACCGCCCTCGCGCCGTTCGCGAATCTCGCGTTCGCGCAGGGGGGTTTTGTCGATGGATCGGCCAATCTCACGCACGCTCCAAGGGGACGGTTTGCGCAGTTTCACCACGCCGTCCTTGTCGACAAACACCATCTGGAACCCGCGCGGGCGCAATTGCGAGCGGATCGGGGACCGGTCAGACGGGTCCGTGTCGGTGATGACAATCACATCGCGATCACGCATCGCGGCTTCGCCTTCGACCAGCATGTCGATCTGTTGCTGGAATCGCGGATCGGCGGGGGTATCGGCAAAGACGATGATGGGCCGGTTGACCCACAGAAACTCGGACAGTTCGCTGTCGCCTGCGGGTCGAACAAACTCATCTTCCGCAGGTGTGGACCCATCGGCCGCCATCGCAGCCAGCGGGATTAGTGCCGAGAAAACAAGGGCAAGCGTGCGTGTCATGGGGCCTCCTGTTCCATTGAATATAGCTGCTGCTTTGACGAATGCGACCGGCGATTTGCCCGGATCGCTCAAAATTTCGCGCTTTGACCGGCTTGGCGGGGCAGGGTGCAGCACAACACCGCGGTGGCCTCAGCCCGCCGTGATCCGAATTGACGAGAGGAAATCGACATGACCAACACCAAGGACTGGCAGGCGCTGGCGGAAAAAGAGTTGCGCGGACGGCCGTTGGATGATCTGACCAAAGAGACGCTGGAAGGCATCGACGTCAAACCGCTTTACACGGCTGAAGATACCGCAGATCTGCCGCATATGGGCAATTTGCCGGGGTTCGGCCCGTTCACGCGCGGGGTGAAAGCCACCATGTATGCGGGGCGCCCTTGGACGATCCGCCAATATGCCGGTTTTTCAACAGCTGAGGAATCGAACGCCTTCTACCGCCGCAATCTGGCCGCCGGCCAACAGGGCGTGTCCGTGGCCTTCGATCTGGCCACACACCGCGGCTATGACAGCGACCACCCGCGCGTTGTCGGCGATGTGGGCAAGGCCGGTGTGGCCATCGACAGTGTCGAGGACATGAAAATCCTGTTCGACGGCATCCCTTTGGACAAGGTTTCAGTCTCGATGACCATGAACGGCGCGGTCATCCCGATTCTGGCCAGTTTCATTGTGGCGGGCGAAGAGCAGGGGCATGACAAATCGGTCCTGTCCGGCACCATTCAGAACGACATTCTGAAAGAGTTCATGGTGCGCAACACCTATATCTATCCGCCTGAACCGTCGATGAAGATCATCTCGGACATTATCGATTATACCTCGAACGAGATGCCCAAGTTCAACTCGATCTCGATCTCGGGCTATCACATGCAAGAGGCTGGCGCGAACCTCGTGCAAGAGCTGGCCTATACGCTGGCCGACGGGCGCGAGTATGTGCGTGCGGCGACACAGGCCGGGATGGATGTCGACAAGTTCGCAGGCCGTTTGTCCTTCTTCTTCGCCATTGGCATGAACTTTTTCATGGAGATCGCCAAACTGCGCGCGGCACGCACCATTTGGCACCGCGTGATGACCGGTTTCGGTGCGAAATCCGAGCGGTCCAAGATGCTTCGCACCCATTGTCAGACCTCGGGAGTGTCGTTGCAAGAACAGGACCCCTATAACAACGTGATCCGCACGGCGTATGAGGCTATGAGCGCGGTTCTGGGTGGCACGCAAAGCTTGCACACTAACGCGCTGGACGAGGCAATCGCATTGCCCACTGATTTCTCGGCTCGCATCGCGCGCAACACACAGTTGGTGCTGCAGGAAGAGACCGGTGTAACCGATGTGGTCGATCCACTTGCGGGCTCATATTACATCGAGAGCCTGACCAATGAGCTGGTCGAAAAAGCCTGGGCCCTGATGGAAGAGGTCGAAGAAATGGGCGGTATGACCAAGGCCGTCGCTTCGGGCATGCCCAAGCTGCGGATCGAGGAAAGCGCGGCACGCCGTCAGGCGATGATCGACCGGGGCGAAGAGGTCATCGTCGGCGTCAACAAGTACCGCAAGGAGCAGGAAGACCCGATCGACATTCTGGACGTTGACAACGTCGCTGTGCGCGAAGCGCAGGTGGCGCGTTTGGAAAATATCCGCGCCACGCGCGATGAGGCCGCGTGCCAACAGGCGCTGGACGCCCTGACCAAAGCTGCCCAAGAGGGCGGAAACCTGCTGGCCGCCGCCGTTGAGGCCGCCCGCGCCCGTGCATCCGTAGGAGAGATCAGTATGGCTATGGAGAAAGAATTCGGCCGCCACCGCGCCGAAGTAAAGACGCTGGCCGGTGTCTATGGCGCGGCCTATGAAGGTGATGAAGGCTTCGCCGCCATTCAAAAATCCATCGAAGATTTTGCCGAGGCTGAAGGCCGCCGCCCGCGTTTGCTGGTGGTCAAGATGGGGCAGGACGGGCACGACCGGGGTGCCAAAGTGATCGCAACCGCCTTTGCCGATATCGGGTTTGACGTGGACGTGGGCCCTCTGTTCCAGACGCCGGCCGAAGCTGCGCAGGACGCGGTGGACAATGACGTTCATGTGGTCGGTATCTCGTCGCAGGCCGCCGGGCACAAGACGCTGGCCCCGCAACTGGTCGAGGAACTGAAGAAAGCCGGGGCCGAGGACATCATCGTTATTTGTGGCGGCGTGATCCCGCAGCAGGACTATCAATTCCTCTATGACAACGGTGTTAAGGCGATCTTTGGTCCGGGCACGAATATCCCCGAGGCGGCGCAAGACATCTTGAGTCTGATCGGCGAGACCCGTGCGTAGACTGAGATTTTTCGTCGAAAAATCTTATGCTAGAAAGTCTTCGATGAAGACTTTCTAGCAGGGGGCACCTATGCAACTGGATCATCTGGCCGTGGCGGGCGAGAGTTTGGAAGAGGCCACGGCCTATATTGAACGAGCGCTTGGCGTCGCCCTGCAGGAAGGTGGCAAACACGAGGCGTTTGGAACGCATAACCGGCTACTAGGCTTGGCCGAAGGGCTGTATCTGGAAGCAATCGCTGTCGATCCCGATGCTCCCAACCTTGAACGTACACGTTGGTTCGATCTGGACCGGTTTCAGGGAACCCCGCGCCTGTCCAATTGGATTTGCCGCGTCCCCAGTATCGGAGCGGCACTGGATATGTTCCCCGATGGTGTCGGGCAACCCATTGATCTGGCCCGAGGCGCCCTGCGGTGGCAGATGGCAGTTCCGCCCAGCGGGCGTTTGCCGTTCGACAACCTGTTTCCTGCGCTTATCCAGTGGCAGGGAGACCTGCACCCAGCCCGGATGTTGCAACATAGTGGTTGTCAGCTGAGGCGGTTGGTGGTCATGCATCCCGAAGGGTTGGAACTTGCAAAACTGGTGGGCCAAATGGATCGCGTGGTGTTTGATACCGGCCCCGCCGCGCTGAAGGCCGAGTTTGAGACGCCGCATGGCCTGCGCGTGCTGGAATGATCATTCGCCCTGCGCAGGTTTTGGACGCCGCGGCCATAGCTGACATCACTAATGCGATCATCCGAGACACTTTGATCACCTTCACAACGGATCAAAGGAACGTCGAGAGCATCACAGAAGATATCTCCGGGCGTGGCCCCGCTTTCTTGGTGGCCGAGCAACACGACAAGGTGCTGGGTTTTGCCACTTACGCTCCGTTTCGGTCTGGTCCCGGATACGCGCAGTGCCGCGAGCATTCCATTCAACTGACCTCTGCCGCGCGCGGGCAGGGTGTCGGGCGCGCGCTGATGAATGCTTTGGAAAAAGTAGCAAGAACCCAACAGGTGCATGTTCTGGTCGCGGGGATTTCCTCGGCCAATCCTGGTGCGATGGCGTTCCATACGGCGATGGGGTTCGCCGAGACCGGTCGGATGCCCGAGGTGGGCTTCAAATGGGGAAAACGGCTGGATCTTGTGCTGATGCAGAAAATTCTGACACCGCAGTGATTGGTCGCACCTGACACGGGCGAATTCAGAGGGTAGGGTGCCCTCATGTCGATCTGGACCCGCATATCCGACGCGCTCAGCGCGCTTGCCCAAGGCGAAAGCCTTACGGCTGTTTTCGAAAAGCTGCGCACGCCGCCAGAGCGTTCGGTCGCGTTTACGATCGCTGTTATCGCGCTCGGGGCCAAGATGGCCAAGGCCGATGGTCAGGTAACGCGGGATGAGGTCACGGCCTTTCGCGACGTCTTTCAAATCGCACGCGAGGACGAAGCCGACGCGGCCCGCGTTTTCGACATGGCCCGGACCGATGTTGCCGGCTATCAGGAATACGCCCGCAAGATCGCCGGGATGTTCGCCGATGACAGCACCACCTTCTGCGACCTGATGGAGGGGCTGTTTCACATCGCCATGGCCGACGGGTTCTATCACCCCAACGAAAACGAGTTCCTGGAGGAGGTCAGCCGGATTTTCGGTCAGACCGAAGCTCAGTTTCTGGCCCTGCGCGCGCGGTTTGTACCGGATGCGCCGAATGACCCTTACACGGTGCTGGGGGTGCCTCGGGATATGCCTTTGCCAGATATCCGCAAGATTTGGCGTCAATTGGTGCGCGAAACCCATCCCGATGCGATGATGGCGCGTGGTGTCCCGGAAGAGGCGATCCGGTTGGCGGAGAAAAAGATGATCGACATCAACCGCGCCTGGGATGAGATCAACGGCGCGCGAGCCTGACCGAGATGCGGCTGGCGACCTACAATATCGAATGGTTCGCCAATCTGTTTGACCGCAAGGACAGGCTGATTGTTGATGACAGTTGGTCTGGCAGGCAAAATATTACCAAAGCTCAACAGGTCGAAGCCATCGCTAAGGTCCTGACTGCGGTCGACGCGGATGCGATGTTGATTGTCGAGGCGCCAAATACCGGCAAAACTCAGAACAGCGTGCGCGCCCTGCAAGGGTTTGCAGAGGCGTTTAATCTACGCACCAGCCATGCGGTGATGGGATTTGCCAACGATACGCATCAGGAACTGGCGCTGCTCTATGATCCTGCGGTGCTGACGGTTCGTCATGACCCAAAAGGGACCGGGTCAAATGATGCCCCTCGTTTTGATGGGGCGTTCCGAATTGATCTCGACATTGACGCCACCGAAGACCTTGTCGAGTTCTCAAAACCGCCGATGGAGCTTGCGGTGACGACGTCCGATGGAGCCAGTTTTCGCCTTATTGGCGCGCATCTCAAATCCAAAGCCCCCCACGGAGCAAGTAGCCGGGACGAAGCGATCCGCATATCGATTGCCAACCGGCGCAAACAGCTGGCGCAGGCAGTGTGGCTGTCGCGGCGCGTTCGGGCGCATCTTGAGGCGAATGAGCCGGTCATTCTGTTGGGCGATCTCAACGACGGGCCGGGACTGGACGAATTCGAAAACCTGTTCGGGCGATCCTCGGTCGAGATTCTGGTGCAAACGGGATTGTTTGATCCCCATGCGGTTTCGGCCCACACAGAAACGCCACCGTCAACGGCCCGTTTCGCGCGGCCGGCCGATGGCGGTTTTCTTGAGGCCCTGCTGGACTACATCATGATCAGCGATGGTTTGCGGGCGCTCAACCCGCGCTGGCGGATTTGGCATCCGTTCCATGACCCGGCATGTTTGGCCGCAAAGGAGTTACACGACGCGCTTCTTACGGCCTCTGACCACTTTCCGGTCACGTTGGATATCGACCTGTGACCTTACATGCGCGGTATTTTCGCCTTATATTCTCACCATGAGACATTTCATCACGATCTGCGCAATTTCCACGGCGCTCAGCACGCCTGTTCTTGCCGAGGACGAGCCCGGCCCATCACTGATGGAGCAGGGCGCTGAATTGTTCTTTGAAGGATTGCGGAAGGAAATGGAACCGGCGTTGGATGAATTGCTAGGGCTGGCCGACCAGTTTGGGCCGGCAATGCAGTCCTTTATGGCCGAAATGGGTCCGGCTTTGGGCGATCTGGCTGCCGAGATCGAGGATTGGAGCGCCTATGAGGTGCCTGAAATCTTGCCCAATGGGGACATCATCATCCGCAAAAAACCGGAACCCCCGGAAGTTGCGCCGCAGACGCCACCCGAGGCACCCGAAGGTGAGATTGATATCTGAGGTTCAGCCTTTAAGCACGATCCGGGTTTCGGATTTCAACGCAGTTGCCAGAGAATTCAGCCGTGCCTCGGCCACTTCGCTGAACAAGGCGGCAGCGGTTTCGGGCAAGAACAACTCAAGCTGGCGTTTCTTGGGGTAAAAGCGCAGCTTGCCCATGGTAGCGTCGTTCTGCATCCACAACATTGCACCAAAGCGCATGGCCTTGCCCAGAATCTCGGCCTGTTTCTGGCCGTTTTCGTCCAGCAACTCGTATAGCGGCGCAAAGCGGGTGTCCTCGCGCTTGTTGCGATAGCGGTGCTGCAAAGCCAGCCCGATAAATACCCGTTCCGAGTGTTTCAGCCCGCCCAGATTGGCGCGGGTGACATAGTCGAAGCAAGTCTCTGCCCGGTAGTCGGGATGGGCGCGCCAGCTAACGTCATGCAGCAGACAGGCCGCCTTGATTAGCCGCACCCGCGCTGGCGGGGCAGATTTGAACAGGGGCATCACGAAGTCGAACAGGTGTTTGCCGAAACCGGGTAGGCGCGCATCCTTGGCCTCGGAAAACCGGCTGGCTTCGATCAGCGGATCACGGTCGCGCAGAATTTGGGGCATCTGTTCGTACAGCAGCCCCTCGCGGATACCATAGCTTGAGATCGCAATATCCTTGGGCTTGAAGGTGCGCAGCAGCCGCGCGAGCACGTCCATCGCGTAAGGGATCAACGCCATGCGCGAGCTTGAGACACCGGCGCGATTGCGCAGTTTCTCGGAGTCGCCTTTTTCGATGAACTTGATCGTTTCATGTACCTGCTTGGTTGTCATGCGGTATTCATGCAGAACGTTCAGGGGATAGCCCCGACGCAACATGTCCAGACGCGCAAAGGCCCGCCAACTGCCGCCGACCAGAAACAAACGATCCCTCTGTGGGCCAAGCCGGTCGCGCAGGTCCTCCATCGTTTCCTTGATATGCGCCTTGCGTGCCCGGCGACCACCTTTAATGTCGCGCAGTTTCAGCGGACCAAGGGCTGATGTCAGGCGGCGGCCTACGTCTCCCTCCCCGATTTCGGCCAGTTCCATCGAGGACCCGCCGATGTCGCAGATCAACCCATAGGCACCGGGCCAGCCTAGCAGGACGCCTTGGGCAGACAGGCGCGCCTCTTCCCCGCCATCGATGACCGAGACGGTCAGGCCGGTCTCGGCATGGACGTCCTTGCAGAAGGCTGGGCCATCCTTGGCTTCGCGCACGGCGGCGGTGGCAACCACGTGCAGGCCGGGCAGACCCAGATCATCTGCCAGTTGGGCAAAGCGGCGCAGGGCGGCCAGGGCGCGCTCTCGTCCGCGCGGATTGAGCCGCCCGGTCTCGGACAGACCTGCGCCCAGCTCACACATGACTTTTTCGTTGTAGAAATAGGCGGGCGAGCGCGCCGCGCCGTCAAAGATCACCATCCGGACCGAGTTTGACCCGACATCGACAACGCCGACGCGCGACAGAGCGCGGGCCTCGGGGTTGTCGAATAGCGGCTTTCCGAAAGGTCCCCAGTCGGGGATGTCGGTCTCGACGGTCTGATCCATGTCTCTTCCAGATATTCCGTGCTTAGAATGCGAAATCGTTCGTTGCGGGTCAATCGCCGGATGCGACTTCGGCGGGGTCCGAATTGAGAACCCGTACAGCCAGCGCGCGGGTAATGTCGCGTTTCTCGGTCAGGGCCAGCATATCAAGCTGGGCGACCACGTCGGCAGCTGTTTCAAACCGACGGTCCATATGTTTGACGAGGTACGAGATCACCTCGGGGCCGGGGTTCAACTGCCGGTCCACGAATAGTTTGGCCAGTACCGCGCCCAGTAAGGCATCATCGGGCGGATCCAGCGAAACGTGATGCGCGCCTTCGATCCTGCTTTGCAGATCGGGCAGGGGCAGTTCCCAGAATTTCGGAGCCAGACGCCCGGTCATAAGCAGGGCATTACCTTCGGCCAAAGTCAGGTTGTGCAGGTGAAACAGCGTTTTTTGCCGTTCGGCATCGTCGGCGATCATGGGCACATCTTCGATGGCAATCGGAGTTTGGGCCAGTGCGGGAACATCTTCGTGGCGCAGATCGGTGGCATGCAGAATACGCCCGCCGGTTTCCGCCGCCCAAACATGGGCCAGATGCGTCTTGCCTGAACCGGCGGGGCCGCTCAGGACCAGCTTGTTACCCGGCCAGGACGTTGCCGAGATCATGGCGACCGCTAGCGCGTTTGCGGGCGAGACGAAAAAATCCTCGCGCCCCAGCGCAGTTTTGGCTGGAAGATCGAAGTTCAGTTGGCGAGCCATTCAGTCGTCTTTCTGGTTCAAGCCTTCCAGGCCGGTATACAGTCGGCTGTCCAGATAGACCGAGGTGCAGAACCGTGCAAGAACCCCCAGCGCCGCTGCGACCGGAACTGCCACCAGCATTCCGACAAAGCCAAACAGCGCTCCAAACACTGACAGGGCCAACAACAGCCAGACCGGATGCAGCCCGACCGAGCTGCCGACCAGCTTTGGAGTCAGGAAATTGCCCTCGGTCACCTGACCGACCGCAAAAATACCCGCGACAAGCGCGATATGCGCCCAATCGCCCCAGAACTGGAACAGCGCCAGACCGATGGCCAGCGATCCTCCGATCAGGGCGCCCAGATAGGGGATGAACGTAACCAGCCCGGCGATGAACCCAACGATTAGTCCGAACTGCAGACCGACAGCCATCAGCGCGACCGCGTAGTAGGTGCCCAATATCAGGCAGACCGTGCCCATGCCGCGCACAAATGAGGCCAGAACATCGTCGATTTCACCCGCCAGCCGTTTGATGGTCGGGGCGTGGTCACGGGGCAGCAGCTCTCCGATCCGGGCGATCATGCGATCCCAGTCCAGCAGAAGGTAGACGGCCACAACGGGCACGATCACCAGCAGGACAACGACGTTGATCGCCGACCCGAGCGAGGCGGCGACGGACTGAAGAACATCCCCGGTTTTGGATTGCAACGTTTCACCCAGCGACACCAGGAACTGATGCGAACTGGATTGGGTATCAAGGAGGGAAGGGAATTTTTGTTCGACAAAGCCGCGCAGTTGTTTGACGAGGCTTGGCATGAACTCGATCAGATCAATCAACTGCGTCACCAGCGCAGGAACCACCATCAGGATCAGCAGGACAAAACCCAAAACCCCAACCACGGTGATAAGCCCGGTGGCGGCCATCCGGGACAGGCCAAAATTTTCAAGACGGTCGGCGACCGGATCAAGGAAATAGGCAATGGCCCCGCCGATCACAAATGGAAGCAAGACATCGCCAAGGGCCCATAACATCAGCACAAATACGGCAGCGACGATGCCCCAATACCTAAGCTGATCCTTCACCGGCAAAGCCATGGCTGTCCCCTTTTTGCGGCGCTTGCCATCGTTCTTGGCGTATGCAGCACGGTGATGCAAGTGCTTCATGCACGGGATATTTTCAGCCTGTCAGTCTTGCAACGTTCCCAGTTCCGGCGTCGCCTCATCCGCAATTTCATCGGGCCAGTTGGTTCGCCATATTTCGGCCGACCAGTGACCGCAGTGAACAGCCGGGCGGTCAAAACCGGGTTGCGGCTCCAACAAGGGCGAGACAACAACGTTATGGCGTGGCACCGCGAAATAGGGAAACGAGTACCGTTCTTGTCCAGATCGGTTCACGACCCGGTGTGGCGTGGATTTCAAGCGCCCACCGGACCATAGTTCCAGCATGTCACCGATATTCACGACAAACCCGCCCGGCGGGCAGTCCGGCGTGATCCAGCCACCTTCGCGGTTCTGAACCTCCAGCCCTCCAACTGGGTCTGGCGCGATGATGGTCAGCGCGTCGGTGTCCTTGTGCGGGTGGATGCCATAGCCGCCTTCATCCGGAGCCTGCGGCGGGTAATGCAGCAGAGTCATGTTGGTCATTGGATCGACAAAGGCATCGCGAAGGGCGCGCGCGGGCAGGGGCAGGCCGACCTCTAGCGCGCCCAGCAGATGATCGGCCACCGCATCCAGTTTCGACCAATAGCCAAGTATCGTGTCGCGCGCGCTATCCACGCCCTTTGGCCAGAGGTTAGGGCCATAAAGTGCGCAGTCCTGCCGGATCGGTGCATCGGGGGCCACGTCATAGTGTAGCTTGTAGCCTTCGTATTTGTCGGCCTTGCCTGATCCGTCATTGGGGGTGAAGAACCCCATTGGGATATATCCACGATAGTTCTCGCGCGTGATCGCCTGATCCCATTTGGCGCTTTCCTCGACCGCAAAGATATCGCGCACGCAAGCGCGCACGGCGTCTACAGTATCGGGGGAAATGCCCGTGCCGGTGATCGACAGAAAGCCGATCCCAGTGCAGGCGTCCATGATTTGCTGAACGGTTCGGGCATAGTCCGGGTGCGCAGGGTCACGCAGAGGCGAAATGTCGATGGTCGGGATATGCTGCATCAGTGAATCCGCACGCCCTGACGGTCGAGTTCTTTATGGACGGGGGCGAGGTTCATCGTGTCGACCTCCTGATTGCTTTTCAGCGACAGCGCAGCGGCGATGCCTGCGCCTTGGCCCATGACAGCGCAGCAGGCCATGTTGCGTGTGGCGGCATGGGCCACTTTGTCGGCTCCGTGGGAACGGCCCGCTACCAGTAGCCCTTTGATTCCCTTGGGGAGCATCGAACGATAGGGCACCTGCATGTACCGCCCCGTGGTGGGCAGGATTAGGATGCCATAGCCGTCAATGAATTCGGGGTAGATGCCGATCGTATCTTCGAACCGGCCCTGATGGCGGGCGTCATCCTCGGTCATGTTGTAAATCGCGTCGATCTTGCGGGTGTCGCGGATGCCGATGGTCATTCCGAAATTCCGCAGCCGCGCGTTTTCGCAGCCCGGCATGAAGCGCCGCAGTGCCTCGATGGCCAGCATCGACTGACGGCGGCCCTCGATCTCGCCCCGTGTCAGGCTGTCGGGATCTGTTCCGTCGATTTCGGCCAGATGGATGAGGTTCATATAAGTCAGCTCACCAGTGTCATGCATCGCGCCCCACGTGCCAGCGATGGTGTTCAGGTGCGGCGGGATCATCCCTGCATCTATCGCCTGTTGGAAGGGTTTGTGAACGAAGGGCGAGAACATGTCGTCCTCTTTGCCTGAGGTCTCGATGTTCCATTCACCGCCGCCGCCCCAGTCCTTGTAGGTCTGCGGATCGGCCTTGACGCCTTCCATAAAGGCGCGCTTGTCGACACCGGCCAGATGGAACATGACCGAGGCCGCCATCATATCCTCGCGCGCGGTTTTGTGGGTGGGCGCACCGGCGCGGTGGGCGACATCGGCGTCGCCGGTGGCGTCGATCACGACGCGGGCCAGAATCGCCTCGCGACCCGCTTTGGATTCGGTGATGATGCCGGTGATCCGGTTGCCGTCCATGATCGGGGCCACGAACTGACGGTGCAGCATGGGATGCACGCCGGCCTCTTCGACCAGCTTGTCGGCCACCAGCTTGAACCCTTCGCTGTCCAACTCATAGCTGAGCGATTGGCTTTCTGGCACCGCCGCGCCCATCTCTTTGGCGCGGGTCTCGAACTCCATCCCGATGCCGCCTGCCTCGACTGTTTGTTCATGGCGATACCAGGCGAACCCTTCGACCCCCACGGCGGTGATGTTGCCACCCATACAGCCGAAGCGATCGACCAGTGACACCTCGGCCCCGGCGCGCGCGGCGGCCAAAGCGGCGGCCAGCCCGGCGGGGCCAGAGCCCACGACCAGAACATCTGTCTGGTGAACAACAGGAATTTGACGGGCGGGTTCCGAGATTGTCTGCATCGGGGCCTCATGTTTTTACATTCCTGTCACATTTGAGATTCCTGACTGGCGGGTCAATAAAAAATGCGACGGGCCCGGGGTCGCAAAAACGCCATTGCGTGATTGCCCCCGGCGAGGCTTTGGCATAATCACCTTGCAGCGAAATTTTCACCTTCGAAGGTCCTCCCATGCGCCTGAGCCGTTACTTTCTGCCCGTTCTCAAGGAAAACCCGTCTGAGGCCCAGATCGTCAGCCACCGGCTGATGCTGCGCGCGGGCATGATCAAACAGGCATCCGCCGGGATTTACTCGTGGCTGCCGATGGGCTTCAAAGTGCTGCGCAAGCTGGAAAACATCATCCATGAAGAGCAGGCGCGCGCGGGCCACATTGCGATCCAGATGCCGATCATCCAATCGGCGGACCTGTGGCGCGAATCCGGGCGCTATGATGACTACGGTCAGGAAATGCTGCGGATGAAGGACCGGCATGACCGGGATATGCTGTTCACGCCCACGGCTGAGGAACTGGTAACCGATATCTTCCGCGGCCACGTCAACAGCTACAAAGACCTGCCGCTGACCCTGTACCAGATCCAGTGGAAGTTCCGCGACGAAATCCGCCCGCGTTTCGGCGTTATGCGGGGGCGTGAGTTCTACATGAAGGACGGATACAATTTCGACCTGACCAAAGAGGAGGCGCTGCACGCTTATAACCGCCATCTGGTCAGCTACCTGCGCACCTATGAGCGTATGGGCCTGCAAGCCATCCCGATGCGCGCCGATTCCGGCCCCATCGGTGGCGATGACACGCATGAATTCCTTGTGCTGGCCGATACGGGTGAATCCGAGGTCTTCTATGACAGCGCTGTCACCGACCTGAGTTTTGGCGACCGCTTGATCGACTATGATGACCGCGCGCAATGTCAGGCAATCCTCGAGGAGTTTACCTCAAAATACGCACGCACCGACGAAACCCATGACGAGGGGCTGTTCAACCAAGTGCCGGAAGAGCGCCGCCGCGTGGCGCGAGGGATCGAAGTGGGGCAGATCTTCTATTTCGGGACCAAATATTCCGAGGCGATGGGCGCGACCGTTCAAGGCCCGGATGGCAAGCCGACCCCGGTTCACATGGGCAGCCACGGCATCGGCGTGAGCCGCCTGATCGGCGCCATCATCGAGGCCAGCCATGACGACAAAGGCATCATCTGGCCCGAAGGCGTAACCCCGTTCCATTGCGGGATCGTGAACCTGAAACAGGGCGACGAAGAAGCAGACGCGGCCTGTGACAAGCTCTACGGTGCGCTGACTGCGTTGGGGCTTGAGCCGCTCTATGACGACCGCAACGAGCGGGCAGGCGGCAAGTTTGCCACCATGGACCTGATCGGTCTGCCATGGCGCATCACCGTTGGCCCGCGCGGGTTGAAAAACGGTGTGGTTGAACTGACCTGCCGCCGCTCGGGCGAGAGCGAGGAACTCAGCCCCGAGGCCGCCGTCACCAAGATCGCCGAGATCTATGAGCAAATCGGCTGACACCGACGCGCCGCTGATCTCGGTCATCACGGCGACGCATAACTTGCTGTCCCAAGGGCGGCAGGATAGCTTTCGCGAAGTGATCACCTGTATGGCTCGCCAGAAATGTGGGCGGGCCGAACATGTCATTCAGGACGGGGCCTCGACCGACGGCACAGTTGCCTTTCTGCAAGAGGTCACTGCAGACGCGCAGCGGACTCGCGTGATCAGCGAACCGGACCTCAACCTCTATGACGCGATGAACAAGGGGGCAGGGGCCGCGAGCGGCCAGTATCTGCTGTTTCTGAACTCCGATGACTCGCTGGCCTCGGATAACGTCCTGAACATTGTGGCCGACCGGCTGATAGCGAGCCAACCCGATTTTTTGTATGGTTCGACCTTGCGCAGGTTCGAGGATGGGACAGAAAGCCGCGAAAAGCGCATGTCGCTGACTGCGATCCTGCAACGGATGCCGTTCTGCCATAACTCAGTCCTGATCCGGCGCGACGTGTTTGCGGCGCTGGGCGGCCATGATCCGCAATTCCGCGTGGCGGCCGATTATGACCTGATGCTGCGTATGATCACGGCCGGGTATCAGGGCGAACGGATGGATGAGCCGATCTCGATGTTCTGGGGGCGCGGGGCCAGCAGTGATACGGATGTGACGGCCCGTGACTATGCGCGGGTCTGGATGAAGTATTACGACAGGCGTAAAGCCGCGCGTGACTTGACCGAGGATGATTTCTGCCGGTTCTACCATCGCGGTCACATGCCCGCGAAACTGGTCCTTGGGCGCTTGATCGAACCGGGAACATGCGCCGGTATCAAAGCGGCGGCGCGCCACAGCCTGTGGAAGACCACGCGGCGTTCAGTCCAGTTCTGGCGCAGCTTCTAAGCGCCGTTCACCGAAGGTCGGGCGGCTAGCAGGTCTCCGGTTTCACTGTCGCGGGCAACAACGATGGGGCGTCCCATCCGTTGCACCAGATCGCGAAACTCCAACCCCAGAAACCGCAGCCCGCAAATCCGTTTTGCCGTGGCGATCTCGGTGACACACAGCCGACCCTGTCGGAAGGCCAGTTGATACCCCTTGTCTTTCAGAATATCGGTGAGGCTGTTCCAACTTGCAGCACTTGCAAATAAAGGTCGGATCGCGGCCCTCAGCAATGCGGCCGTTTCACAATCCAGTTCTGTTGATGCCTGCCGGGCTGAAATGACGCCCGCTTCTTCTTTGTTTAGTCGAATACTCATGAGCGACCCCCGCTCCTACAAATGTATTCCCCCACAGTCAGGGTGACAAAGTTTCGCAAAATAATCAAAAATCGAAATTTTGTTCCGCGCGATATGTTGCATTTTGAGTTCAGTCGATCACGCAAACCTAGCATTGACTACATAGCTGAAACAGTTGCGCGATGTCTGTGAACGGTGTCACAACCCTTGGTGTGTCTGACGGATGTCCACTTACGCTCTGATTGATCGAGCCCTTCAGCAGGCAGAGCTGATTCGGGCGTTGGGTTGGTTGGAACCAAACGGGATTGCTGATAGAGGGGCGAAAACCTTGAAAGGGTCCACCTGGTGCTGAGTTTCGCAACGGTCGTATATTCCAAGGACTTCCCTCTGCTGGAACTTCAGGCGTTATCCTTCGCCCGGTTTGTTGACCCGGCGCAGGTCGGGTCGGTCCATGTGATCATGAACGACGTTGATGAAGGTACGTTGCGGCATCAGATCGAGCCGATCCTACCTGCCTACGGAGCGCTGCAAGACAAGGTGCGCGTCCTCAGTGGAGACGATGTTTTATTGGGGGCCGGTCATTGTGCGCGACGTCCGGTTCTGGATCGTGTGCTGATCGAGAACCGCTTTCGCATTCCGCTGATCCGCAAGGGCGGGTGGCGTGGCAACAATGGCTACCGCAATCAACAGATTCTGAAACTGGGCGCGGCGCGGGTCGCGGCCTCCGAGAATATGGTCATTCTGGACACCAAGAACCTGTTTCTGCGCCAGTTTGATGAGGCAGAGTTCTTTACGCCCGGTGGCGCGGCGCGCATCCCGTTCATTGACATTGAAAGTGATTTTCACCGCAACTGGCTGCTGCAAAGTTTGGATGCCCTAGGTGCGCCACGGTCTGATCCAGGGCAGATCAAGACTACAACCTTTGCCACGCCGTACCCTGTGCGCCGGTCGCTTGTCCTGTCTCTGCTGGATGAAATCAACGCGCGCTACGGCTCGGTTCAGGCCTTGTTCGCGTCGCGCAGGCGGCCCTCAGAGTTCATGCTGATGAACGCGTTTTGCCTGAAATCCCCCGACGGATACCCGCCCTGGTTCGAAGAAACCGAGTCCACAGCCATCGGGCTCTGGCCTACCTATTCGACCGAAGTGCTGACGCAGTTGCTGGGACGGCTGGATGACCCGCGCACATTGACGCTTGGGTTGCACAACCGTGCCATCGCAAACCTGCCCCAGGATTTGCGCGACCGTGTTTTTCACGAGCTTGAGGCGCGCAGCATTTGCGACCGCAACCGGGCCGAGGCCGTATTGCAGCAAACCGCCGCCCTGTCGGGATAACGCACGGCTTGACCATTCGGCCAAATGCCGAAAGGGTCACGTCCAACAAAAACACCGGAGCAGGTATGGCCAAGACACCCCCGCCTTTTGCACCTTTTGAATGGAAAATCGCCTGGCGATACCTACGCGCGCGCCGCGCCGAGGGGGGCGTCAGCGTAATGACCTGGATCTCGCTGATCGGGATCACCTTGGCCGTGTTCGCTCTGATCGCCACGTTGGCTGTTCGATCGGGTTTCCGTGCCGAGTTTGTGGGCACCATTCTGGGGGCCAACGCGCATGTGACGGTTTTTTCGGCTGGGAATTTTGATGCGCAGGGGCGCGTAGATCGGACCATTGAAAACTACGATCAGGTGGCTGACAGGATCGGGCAGGTGCCGGGCGTTCAACGGGCGGCACCTTTGGTCAAGGGGCAAGTGCTGATCACCAACCGCGACCGCAGCAGCGGTGTCGAAGTTTTTGGGATACAGCCGGACGACTTGTTGGACCTGCCGGGCATCGCCGAAAGCGATCAGGCGGTGGGCGATCTGTCGGAATTCCAGAACGAGGAATTCGTCATTGCGATCGGTTCGGGCGTGGCGCGCAGTATCGGCGCTACAGTAGGGGATACAGTCAAGCTGACCTCGCCTAACGGGGTAAAGACGGCTTTTGGAACCTCGCCCCGCGTAAGCGCCTATCGGGTGGTCTATGTGTTCTCGGCCGGGCGCTATGACATCGACCGCACCCGCGTGTATATGCCGTTCGAGCAAGCGCAGACCTTCTTCAACCGCGAAGGTGTCGCCGATGAGATCGAGGTTATGGTGGATGAGCCCGAGAATCTGACACCCATACTGATCCCGATCCTTGAGGCCGCAGGCGACCGCAGTCAGATCTGGACCTGGCAGGACGCCTCGGGCGGGTTCCTGCGCGCGCTTGAGGTCGAGGACAATGTGATGTTCATCATCCTGTCGATCCTCGTACTGATTGCGGCGATGAACATCGTTTCGGGTCTGATCATGCTGGTCAAGAACAAGGGGCGAGATATCGGCATCCTGCGCACCATTGGCCTCAGCGAGGGGTCTGTCCTGCGCGTGTTCTTCATCTGCGGGTCATTTACTGGCATTATCGGCACCACGATGGGTGTGGTGCTGGGTTGCCTGTTTGCGATCTATATCGACCCGATCTTCAGCTTTGTGAATTTTGTCATGGGCGGCGGGGTCTGGGATCCGTCGATCCGGGGCATCTATGCGTTGCCTGCTGAATTGCACCTGTCCGATGTGCTCAAGGCGGTCGGGCTGTCGCTGGGCCTGTCCTTTTTTGTCACCTATTTCCCGGCCCGTCGCGCAGCGCGGCTGAACCCGGTTGAGGCGCTGCGCTATGAGTGATGTGACATTGCGGCTGAACGGCCTGACCAAAACCTATCTGCAAGGCACACCGGGCGAGGTGCAGGTGCTGCGCGGCGTCGATCTGGACCTATGCGCGGGCGAAGCAGTTGCACTAGTGGCGCCCTCTGGGGCGGGCAAGTCGACGTTGCTGCATATTGCCGGGTTGCTGGACACGCCCGATAGCGGCACCGTTGAGATCGCGGGGCAGAGCATCGCAGGCAAAGGCGACCGCACCCGCACCGCGCTGCGGCGGCAGGATGTAGGTTTTGTCTATCAGTTCCACCATCTGCTGCCCGAGTTCACAGCGTTGGAGAACATCACCCTGCCGCAACTGGCCAATGGTGTCTCCGAGAAGGCCGCACAGGACAGGGCGATGGCACTGCTGGACCGTGTGGGCGTTGCGGCGCGCGCGGATCACCGCCCGGCGGCCCTGTCTGGGGGCGAGCAACAGCGGGTCGCCTTTTGCCGCGCGCTGGCCAACGCGCCGCGCGTATTGTTGGCGGATGAACCAACGGGCAATCTGGACCCCGAGACCTCGGATCAGGTGTTCGATGCGCTGATGGCATTGGTGCGGGACGAGGGGCTGTCGGCCCTGATCGCCACGCACAACATGGATCTGGCTGCCCGGATGGATCGCAAGCTGCGGCTGGATGGGGGTATTCTCAAGCCAGTTGTGTGATCGCCACCCCGGCGGCCATCACTGCGATACCGCCTGCGCGGATCCATGTCAGCGGCGTGACCTGCGCTCCGAACAAGCCGAAATGGTCAATGGCAGCGGCGCTGATCAACTGCCCGATCAGCACGAAGAACACTGCGTTGCCCACGCCAAAATGCGGGGCGACGTGGGTGATCGACAGGACATAGAAGGCAATCAGCACACCGGCCAGTAGCAGGTGTTTGGGGGCTTCGGCGATTTTGGACAGGGCCCCAAAGCCGGGAAAAACCACCATGACCGCTGCTGAGGCCGCAAAGGCGATGGCAAACAGAACCACCGCCGCCGTGGTGGGTGAGCCGATCATCTTGCCCAAAGCCGCGTTTAGCGCGGCTAGAATGGGCACTCCGACCCCGGCGGCCAACATGATGGCTGCATATTGTGTCATGGCCCGTATCCTTTGGTTGCGTTGATCTGGATCATTGCGCCAAGCCTCGCCTCGGGCAAGCCTGCAAATGTCAATCGGGACAGGAGGATGCGATGATCAGAGCGATTGTTGGGGGTGTTTTCGTTGCGGCCGGGATGATGGCGTCGCAGGCCGGTGCGCAGGATGTCGAAGAGGGTGCGCAGCTCTACCAGCATTATTGCGCAACATGTCACGGGATCGATGCCACCGGGCATGGTCCGATGGCCGGAGTTTTAGTTATTCAACCCGCAGACCTGACAACACTTGCCAGCGATGATGGCACGTTCCCGGTCGCTCGTGTCGTTTCACGGATCGACGGGCGCGACCCGCTGGTCAGCCATGGCAGCCCGATGCCGGTCTATGGGCCGTATTTCGACGGGCAGGACACCTCGATGAAAACGCCACAGGGGCAGCCGATCCTGACAAGCCAACCGATCGTGGATCTTGTGGCCTATCTTGAGACATTGCAGGGCAACTGAGCCTAGCGGCATATTCCTCCGATTTTGGCCTCGGACCACGGGATGACAACCGCCCGCTCGGCCCGCTCACTGGGCAGAGGGGCCAGATCGAAATGCGCGCCCAGCATTTCATGCAGTCGCTCGGTGCGGGGCGCAGTTGGGTCCAGGGCGCGGCAGCAGACATATTCCTCGACAATGGCACCTTGCTGTTCGAACCCGTAGGACAGGAAATCGGACGAGGTCGCCAGATCGAAAAGGTAGGGGTCTTTGTTACCGCCATGTTCTGCCGCTGCACGCAGGGGATGATAGCCCGTGGTCTTGCGGTTCTGCCACTGCCAGACATGGGTCAATTCATGCGCCAGAAGCATGGCAGCGATCAGGTTCATCTCTTCGGGGAAATCGGACATGTAGTCCTCAAGATACCAATCCTGTGTGAAATAAACCTTGTTGAACAGGGCTACGGCGGCCGGTTTTGCCGTCACCACGCCTTCTTCCTGCGGGGGCAGGATACGCTCGCGACATGCCAGTCGCGGACGTTCCTTGCGGTAAAATGTGATCGGGGCAACCGGTGCCCCTTTGACCAGACGGACTGTGCCCACATCCAGCGTATCGCCCTGAATGGCGCTGGCGAATGCGACCTCCTGATCGGTCAACGGACGACCGCATGAGGTCAATAATAATGCAGACGTCATCAAAATAAGGCGCAACATGTTCGCAGCTTAATCCTTAGCTTCTGCTCTGTAATCTGTTTTCAAACGCTCATTGCCAATACGCGGCTGATTTCGGTCAGGGACCGGCCTGATTGATCCATCCATGTGTTAAACGCCTCTTGCACTGCTGCCATCGCTTTCTTCGAGGTGGGTGATTTGTCGATCACCCCTTCGGCAATCAGGCGCGCAGTGACGTCCTGCGACAGGATGAAACTGTCCCGCCCGGCAAATCGCATCGCATATTGTGCCGAGGCCCCGCCCAACCGCGATCCCCGTTTGGCCAACATCGCAAGCAACCCAACATAATCCGTCGAGGGCCACCCCCCAAGCACATGCCCCGCTCCGCCTTCCTGCCGAAGTTCCAGAAGAAACGCCGCGTTGTCCCGGACGGTTGCGATTTTGGTGCCGTTTCGGACGATTCGGGTGTCGGTCAGCAGGGCGTCGAATTTCTCATCATCCATGAAGGCGCATCTGCCCACGTCGAACCCGTCAAAGGCGGTCTCGAACCCGTCCCATTTGTTTTCAATGACTTTCCAGTTAAACCCGGCCTGAAAGACGCACTTGGTGATCACCGCAAGCCAGCGGTCTTCGGGCATCGCGGCCAGTTCCTCCAACGGCTTGGGCTTGGTGAGTTTTTCGCCCAGGGCACGCGCGCCGCCATGACGGTCTGCGGCGATTTGAAAGAGTTCGTCGAAATGGCGCATCAGGGTCCTCCGACTCAAAGGTCGCGCTTTGATGGATGGGTTTCAAGCCCTCACAAACGCAGTGTGAAAACGGGCAAAGACAAAAAAGTTGCGTTTGGGCAAAAGAAATACTCGACAAAGCAGGTGGTTTGGGTTTGTGATTGACTGATCAATCAATATCCCGCTCGAAAAAATGTGATAGACAGAAAGGGCGAGGGTATCCTGCACGTATCAGCAGGGGGGACAGGCAGATGGACCTTACGCGTGATTTCCGCGCCGGGCCCAACTGTTCGCTTCCCTTTTCCGGCTGATTTTGTGCATGTTGCGGCATGGCAATGTCGTGAATCAAACGCTCTGGCCCGTTTTCATGTGCGGCCGGACGAACACAAAGAAGACAGGGAGAATGTCGATGAAGAAACTGAGTGTAAGCCTTTTGGCCATGACCGTCGCCGGATCGGCCTATGCCGCCGATATGGGCGCCGTGGATGAGCCGATCAAACTGGCCATCAACGAATGGACCGGTCAGCACGTGACGACGCATGTGGCCGGCGAGATGCTGAAAGCTGCAGGCTATAACGTTGAATACGTTACCGCGGGCATGATGAACCAGTTCCAGGCGCTGGCCGATGGCGATATCGACGCAACGCTAGAGATCTGGTCTTCGAACGTATCGGATGAATACGCCAAGAAAGTCTCCGAAGGCACCGTGGTTGAGATCGGTGATCTGGGTCTGGATGCCAAGGAAGGCATCGCATACCCTGCTCACGTGGCAGATTTGTGCCCCGGTTTGCCTGCATGGGAAGCTCTAAAAGACTGCGCGCAGGTCTTTGCGACGGCAGAAACACTGCCTGGTGGCCGTCTGGTAGACTATCCGGCTGATTGGGGTACGCCGGGTGCTGACCGCATGACCGGTTTGGAACTGCCGTTCAAAGCTGTTCCTGCCGGGTCGGAAGGCGCTTTGATTGCCGAACTGCGTGCCTCGACCGAGCGGAAATCACCATTGCTGATCACCTTCTGGCAACCGCATTGGGCGATGTCCGCCTATGACGTGCAATTCGTTGAGCTGCCTGCCGGTGAAGAAGCCTGTTTCAACGATCCCGCATGGGGTCCGAACCCCAACGCGGTGAATGATTGTGACTTCTCGCCCTCGCGCATCTTCAAGGCCAGTTGGAGCGGCATGGAAGACAAGTGGCCCGCAGCTTATGAAATTCTGACCAACTATCAGTTGGCAGTCGAAGATCAGCAGCCGATGATGGGCGCGATTGACGTCGACGGCGGTAAGGTCGAGGAAGTCGTCGGCGCATGGATGGCAGAAAACGAAGGCAAGTGGCGTCCGGTTGTTGACGCGGCAACTCAGTGAGCCTGCCTAAGTGACTGACGCACAAACACCAGCCATTGCCTGCCAGAATCTCTGGCAGGTCTTTGGCCCCGGTGCAGAAAAGGCCCTGACCGACGCGCTGTCTCGGTCAGGGAATGACGCCGACAAAGCCGCCACAGACTTGCGCGAACGCGGGTTCATCCCCGCCGTGCAGGATGCCAATTTCGAGGTCAAAGAGGGCGAGCTTTTCGTTATCATGGGCCTGTCGGGTTCGGGTAAATCGACGCTGATCCGCTGTATCTCGCAATTGCTGCCCGGCACGGGTGGAGAAATCCGCGTGGATGGCGAGAACGTTATTGGAGCCTCGAAAAAGGTACTGACGGACCTGCGCCGCAAAAAGCTGGGCATGGTGTTCCAGCATTTCGGCCTGTTCCCCCATATGACCGTCGCCGAAAACGTGGCCTATCCGCTGCGTGTTCAAGGCGTTGGTAAAAAGGAACGTCTGGCCCGCGCGCAAGAGGTGATCTCATTGGTCGGCCTTGAGGGGCGCGAAGACAGCTTCCCACGGCAGCTATCGGGCGGTCAGAGGCAACGTGTGGGCATCGCCCGCAGTCTTGCCGTGAACCCCGACATTTGGTTTTTGGATGAGCCGTTCTCGGCCCTCGATCCCCTGATCCGTCGTCAGTTGCAGGACGAATTCCTGCGCATACAGGCGACGTTGAAGAAATCCATCGTCTTTATCACTCACGATATCCAAGAGGCGCTGAAACTGGCCGACCGCATCGCGATCATGCGCGATGGCAAGATCGTGCAGATCGGCACGCCCACCGATATCGTGCTGCGCCCGGTTGATGACTATGTACGCGAATTCTCGAAAGACGTCGCCAAGGGCCAACACGCCAAGGTCGCCTCGGTCATGCGCGACGAGTCCGAGCGTGGCCCGGACGATCCCGGTCTGACAACCAGTATGACATTGGACGCTGCGCTGGCGCATTGCATGGAGCTGTACGAACCGGTGCCAGTGCGGGATGAGGCGGGCAATATCGTCGGCACGGTTCACCCGTCCGATCTGGCTGCGGCGCTGCAGGTGGATGAGACATGACGGCGATCACGGACATCCCTGCACAGGCGCGCCTGACGATCGGAGCCAAGGCGGCACTGATTACTGTTGTCGTCGGCGCGCTGTGTCTGGCGCTTGAGGGTATTGCCCCGTGGCTGGTTAAATGGCCCACCGCATGGGAGTTGCCGGCGACGCAGTGGGTCGGAGCCTTCCTCGACTGGTTCCTGAACGGCATCAAACCGGCGATGCGGTTGTTTTCCGACCTGATGACCTATCCGATGGATGCGGCGAATTTTGTTCTGGCAAATACGCCATGGCCGATCCTGATTGGGCTTGTCACCGCGCTGGGCTGGTATCTGGGCGGGCTGCCCATGGCGGCGCTGGGGTTCTTCGGCCTCAGCTTCGTGCTGGCCTCGGGCTATTGGACTGAAAGCATGAACACTCTGGCGCTGGTGGCCGTTTCGGTCCCAGTGGCGCTGGTTGTGGGTGGAGGGATCGGCATTCTGGCCAATGAGATCCCCCGCGTGAAAAACTTTGTTCAAGCCGTGCTGGACGTCATGCAGACCGTGCCGACCTTCGCTTATCTGACGCCTTTGCTGCTGCTCTTTGGTTTTGGCCCGGTGGTGGGTTTGATCGCGTCGGCCATCTACGCGGCACCGCCCATGGCGCGCAACGTGATGCTGGGCTTGGAACGGGTCGAGCCCGAGATCAAAGAGGCCGCCATCATGTCCGGTGGCACACGGTTCCAGCAGCTGTTTCAGGTGGAAATCCCGGCAGCGGCAACGCAGATCATGGTCGGTGTGAACCAATGCCTGATGGCGGCCTTGTCGATGGTGATCATCGCGGCCGTGATTGGTGGCTTCAACGACATCGGGTGGGAGGTCCTGCTGACCATGCGCAAGGCGCAGTTCGGCGAATCCCTGATGGCCGGTCTTGTGATCGTGGTGTTTGCTGTCGTCATTGACCGGATGAGCGGAATGCTCGCCACCGAACGCAAACGCTATGACCAGCGAGTCGTCTGGGCGGTGCTGGGCTTTACTGTGCTGTTCACTGCGGCCTTCTGGCTGTGGCTGCCGAACCCCTCTGAACTCACCCTGCTGGACCCGCTAGCCGGGGCCATCGACAGTGGCTTGACCGCCTTCACTCAGGCCAACGGCCCTTGGCTGGATGCGCTCAAGAACAACTCGCTGTTCTATGTGCTGCTGCCACTGCGGATTGGTCTCGACCAAGCGGTGCTGCCGTTCACATGGGGCTTTCAGTGGACACCGGGCATGAGCTACGGCCTGTTCGCTGCGGCTGCTGTCATCGCTGCGCTGATGGCGTGGCGTGGGCACCTGACCGGAGGGCTGGTTGTGCTGATCCTGATCGGCATGTTGGAAACCGGCATTGCGAACCTGCCATGGCCGTTTGTCCTAACCGGTGCCGCTGCCCTCAGCTATGTTGCAGGCGGCTGGCGACTGGCTGCGCTGTCAGTGGGGCTGCTTTGCACCATCCTTGTCTCGGGCCTGTGGGAGCGTGCCTTGTTGTCGCTCTACCTCAGCGGTGCGGCGGTGTTTTCCTGTGCCGTGGTCGGCGGGCTGATTGGTCTGGCCAGCGCGGTTTGGGAACCCGTTTGGAAAATCGTACGTCCGATCTGTGACATGCTGCAGACGATCCCTCTGTTCGTGTTCCTGATCCCGGTGCTGATGGTGTTTCAGATCGGTGAGTTCTCTGCCTTTCTGGCGATCTGCGCTTATGCGATCGTGCCGATGATCCGCTACACGCGGCACGGCTTGGTCAACACCCCAGCTGAGATGATGGAGGCCGCCATTTCCAGCGGCGCGACCGAGTGGCAGATCATGCGCGACGTCCGCGCGCCCTATGCCGCGCCGACCATCCTGCTGGGGCTTAACCAGACCATCCTGTATGCTTTTGCGATGCTGGTGATCGCGGCGCTGATCGGCACCACCGGTCTTGGCCAATCTATCTATCTGGCACTGGGTCAAGCAGATGTGGGGCTTGGCATCTCGGCAGGCGCGGCCATGGCCATACTTGCGCTAATTGCAGACCGTATGGTGCAGGGCTTTGCCGAGGAACGCCGCAAGGCGCTGGGCCTGTAACAAAGGGCAGGCGGCGGCGCGACCGCCCCGCCTGCCACTTGATTTCGGACAAAGACGGCCCCATCCAACGGGGCTAAACCGGACGCAACAGGTTCGGAGCATCTTATGACCGGTTGGGTTCTTTTCCTTGCAGCGCTGATCACCTTTCTGCTGACACATGCCATCCCGGCGCGTCCCGCCGTACGCGGGCATTTGATCACGGCGCTGGGGCGCAAGGGGTACTTCGCGGCTTATTCCGTGCTGTCACTTCTGGTTTTGGGCTGGTTGATTATCGCTGCCGCCCGGGCGCCGTATGTCGAGGTAATCCCGCCTTGGGCGCTTTTCCGCTGGGTGCCTTTGCTGGTCATGCCGGTGGTTTGCTGGCTGGCCGTCTCCGGGATGGCGATCCAGAACCCGTTCTCGTTCGGCGGGCTGGGTCAGCGCGCGTTTGATCCGGAAAACCCGGGCATCCTGAGCAGCACGCGCCATCCGGTGCTGGCGGCGCTGATGCTTTGGGCGCTGGCGCATCTGCTGGCCAATGGCAGCCTGTCGCATGTGATCCTGTTCGGACTGTTTGGGGGTTTTGCCTCGATGGGTATGGCTCTGATCGACCGGCGCAAATCCCGGGAGATGGGCATCGAATGGGTCCGTCTGTCCCGTAACACCGCGCGCTTTTCCCTGCGCGCCCCGCATCCCTGGCCGCCCCTTTGGGTCTGGCTGGCCTCACTTGCTGCTTTTGCGGTTCTGCTTCACCTGCACGCAGCTGTGATCGGGCTTTCTCCGCTGCCGTAGCGCAGAAGAGTGGCCGGACCGCATCTTGCGTGCTATCTGGAATGTCACAGTTTTACGACGAGGGTCCCTGAATGTACCTGGCCTATGTAACTACCACCGATCGCGGCGCGACCGACCGCCTGTTAAGCGCGGCCGCAGAACAGCTCTTGAAATCCGGTGCACGACTGTCGGGTGTGGTGCAAACCAACACCGAATGCGCCGACAATACCAAGTGCGATATGGACGTGCGTGTCCTGCCCGAAGGTGAGACTATCCGCATCTCGCAATCGCTGGGAACGCAGTCGCGCGGCTGCCGTCTGGACCCTGCCGCGCTGGAGCAAGCCGTGGGCTATGTCACGGCCTCGCTGGAGGATGCGCCGCAGTTGCTGATCGTCAACAAATTCGGGAAGCACGAAGCCGACGGGCGCGGCTTTCGTCCCGTCATCGCCGAGGCACTGGCACAGGACATCCCGGTTCTGGTCGGCGTGAATGGCCTGAACAAAGAGAAATTTCAGGACTTTACCGGCGGCGCCGCGGAAGAAATTGCACCAGATCTGGATGCGATCATCGACTGGTTCAACCGTGTTTCCGCTCAGCGGGCTGATGCTGCCTAAGCCAAGTCCTTTGCAGGTAAGTCGACAAAACGCCTTTGGTCCGCCAAGGGCGTTTTTTGCAAAAAGGCGATCGAGAAAGCCAGAAAACGCGACGCACCGAATGCAGCATGTTGCGCTTTGTCACCATCTGAGGAAGATGGTGGGCGACCCTGGAATCGAACCAGGCGTGCGTCTCCGCGAGGGAGTTACAGTCCCCTGCCACACCTTGCGGCCTGTCGCCCACTGTCAGGCGTTGCACCTGACGTGGAGGCGTGATTACTAGCGCCTTAAACGAGCGTCAACAGGAAAATACCGCTTTGGCGCAGGAAACCGAATTCCCGGCCCGGAGGCCCAAGAAATGAAGAAACCCAAGTGGGTCGTTGAAAAGGAACAGGCGCGCAAGGCGGCGGCTTCTGAAACCGTGTGGCTGTTCGGCCTGCACGCTGTGCGCGATGCCCTGATGAACCCGAAACGACAGAAGCTGCGCCTGATCGTAACCCGTAATGCCCGTGACAAGTTGAGCGAAGCCATTGAATTTGCAGGGGTCGAGGCCGAAATGGTCGATCCGCGAAAATTTACGGCTCCAATCGATCCCGGCTCGGTGCATCAGGGCGCGGCGCTTGAGGTCAAGCCGCTGGACTGGGGCGGATTGGCCGAGAACTGTATCGGGCGTGAGCACCCGCGTGTCATCCTGCTGGACCGTGTGACCGACCCGCATAACGTGGGGGCGATTCTGCGCTCGGCTGAGGTTTTGGGGGCAAGCGCGGTGATTGGCACCCGCCATCATTCGGCCCCGGAAACCGGCGCTTTGGCCAAAACGGCCAGTGGCGCGCTGGAGCGGCAACCTTATCTGCGCATGCGCAACTTGGCCGATACCATTGTCGAGCTGCAGAATATGGGTTTTCTGGTTCTGGGCCTGGATGGAGAGGCCGAGCAGACGATTGAGGCGACACTGGATGGCCGGTTCGACCAGCCGGTCGCATTGGTGCTGGGCGCCGAGGGGCCGGGATTGCGGCAAAAGACCAAGGAAACCGTGGATCATCTGGTGAAAATCGACGCGGCGGGCGGTTTTGGGTCTCTGAACGTCTCAAATGCGGCGGCGATTGCCCTATATGCATCGAGACACAGATAGACAGGAGCGCGCCATTTCCATCCCTTCGAAAATTGCCACTTGCTGCTATTGCGGCACCCGAGCCGCATTGGTGCTGAAAGGCAAGCAGCGCCATGAGCTTAGTTGCTCAAGCTGCGGCGCCCCCTTGCACGACCTGAAAATGGTGCCCAAGCGTAAACTGTCCGAGCCCAAACCGGATCGCAGATACGAAAAGCCACGGAAAGCCAAAAAGAAGAAAAAGGGCGTATTCTCGCGCGTGTTCGATGAGGCGTGGGATGTGATAGAGGATATTTTCGACTAACTCAGTTTATTCGGGCACGACCGTTCACATCCGCGTTAATTGGGGTTTCAGATGCGTTAAAGAATTGCATCTTGATACCCTGACTTTCTAATGAACGCGCTATGATGATGAACCGACGTTTTCTCTTTGGTGCAATTTGTGCCGCTATGATTGCTCCTGCCGCGTTTGCGCAGGAATTGCCCGTGTTCTACAAAACAGACGGTGCAGCTATGGCCGGTTATGATGTGGTGTCCTATTTCGGGGATGGTGCACCTGTTCGCGGTCTGCCAGAGTATTCGGTCGTGTGGAAAGGGGCTGAATGGCATTTTGCAACAGCCGAAAACCAAGCCGCTTTTGAGATGAACCCACGGGCCTACGCCCCGCAATTCGGCGGCTATTGCGCCTATGCGATGGCACAGGGTGAGCTGGTCAGTACAGACCCAGCGCTGTGGCGTGTGATTGACGGGCGGCTCTATTTGACTCACTCGCGCGAGATTGAGCGTATGTGGATACAGGATACTGCCGGTTACATCGAAATGGCCGAGGCGCATTGGCCCGTTGTCCTTTACGAAAACTAGGCGAAGTTCCGCTTTTCGTGATCTGTCATCACAAAAATGCGCACCCCCTCTTTTTTTTAGCCAAGACATGCTTAAATGTCACAGTGACCGCGGAACGGAACTGCCGCGGGTCATTTCACTGTCCCTCGTTCCAACACCTTGCGCCCAGGTCTTTACCTGGGCGCTTTTTTCTTTGGTCCTTGGCGCATAAGGTGGCCGCATGACCGACTATACCGATGCTTTCCTGACTGACATCCTGAAACGTACCAAGACAGTGGCCGTTGTTGGTGTGTCGATGAATCCTGTGCGCCCCAGCTACTACGTGGCGCGCTACCTGTCGTTGAAAGGCTACATGGTCATTCCGGTCAATCCCGGACATGCGGGCAAAGTCTTGTTCGGCAATACGGTGCGGGCGTCCCTGTCTGAAATCGACGAACCGGTCGATATGGTCGATATCTTTCGCCGGTCCGAGGCGGTTCCCCCGATCGTCGACGCGGCGTTGGACGCCTTCCCGAACCTGCGCACGATCTGGATGCAGATCGGCGTAGAACATCCCGAAGCGGCCGCCAAGGCGCAGGCGCGCGGGGTTGATGTTGTGATGAACCGTTGCCCCAAGATCGAATACCAACGCCTGTTCGGAGAGCTGCGTATGGGTGGGTTTGCCACCGGAGTGATCTCATCCAAGCTTTGAACTATTCTCCTGCGTAGGGCAGCAGCGCGCCGTATTCTTCGGCACGTCGTTTTTCCAGAACGGTCTCGCGCGGGACCCAGTCATATCGGGTGTCCTCGGGCAGGGGGGACCAGAACAGGACGCCACCATACCGCCAGGGGTCCAGAATCACGCCGTCATACATCGTCTCGCCCTTGCGGCTGATAATCGACGTGCTGTGGTCGATCCGGAACGGGTTGTCGGCATTCGCAATGGCGCGGTGTATCTCAAGTGTTTGGAACTGTTCCTGATCCAGACGGCGTTCAATGTCTTCGGCCCAGTGCCAGCACAGCCCGCGTGGCTTCAGGCCCTTGTTGACCTTGGCATTGTGGATCAACGGAGGATCGGTGATTTCATATTCCTGCGCCAACTGCGCGGTGTAGGCATAGGCGATCTGCGCCGCACGGTTGGCCTCGTCAGGGTCCACACCGGGGCCGAGCCCGCGTATTTCCGCGGCCAGGCGTTGGACATCATCGGCCGATGGAGGCGGAGCCGACGCGCAAGCGCCCAGTACCGCAAGGGTCAGAACGCACAGCAAGGATCTGATCATCGGTGGGCGCGTCAATCTACGGGTCATACCGGCCATCTTAAAGCCGCAACGGGGCAGGCGTCACCCCTTCGGGCGCGCAGCTTTTTCTGCGATGCCACTGATGCCCTGACGGCGAGCCAGTTCAGCCAGCACATCGTCCAGCGCCACGTCGCGGGCCGCCAGCATGACAAGCAAGTGATACAGCACGTCCGCTGCCTCTGACGTCAACTTTTCCACGTCGCCTTTGGTGGCTTCGATGATCGCCTCGATGGCCTCTTCTCCGAACTTCTCGGCGCATTTCTCGGGGCCCTTCGTCAACAGCTTGGCGGTCCAGCTGCTGTCAGGGTCAGCGTCTTTGCGGGCCTCAATCGTGGCGGCCAGATCGTGCAGGATGCTCATGTCAGCCTCATCGGGATGCCTGCGGCGGCCATGTGTTCCTTGGCCTCGCGGATGGTGTATTCGCCGAAATGGAAGATCGAGGCTGCCAGGACGGCGCTGGCCCCGCCTTCGGTCACGCCTTCGACAAGATGGTCCAGATTGCCGACCCCGCCCGAGGCGATCACCGGCACGTCCACCGCATCGGAAATCGCGCGGGTCAGGGGCAGGTTGAACCCCGCCTTGGTGCCGTCGCGGTCCATCGAAGTTAGCAGAATCTCACCCGCGCCCTTGGCGACAACGGTTTTGGCAAACTCGACAGCGTCAATACCAGTGGGCTTGCGACCGCCATGCGTGAAAATCTCCCACTTGCCGGGGCTGACGGTTTTTGCGTCGATGGCGCAGACAATGCACTGGCTGCCGAACTGGTCCGCTGCTTCGGCGATGACAGCGGGGTTGGCCACGGCGGCCGAGTTGAAGCTGACCTTGTCCGCCCCCGCCAGCAGCAAGGCTCGAACGTCATCCTTGGTGCGCACGCCGCCGCCCACGGTCAGGGGGACAAAACACTGTTCTGCGGTGCGCTGCACTACATCGAACATGGTGCCTCGGTTTTCATGGGTGGCGTGGATGTCCAGAAAACAGATCTCATCCGCGCCAGCCTCATCATAGGCCTTGGCCGATTCCACCGGATCGCCGGCATCGCGCAGACCCACGAAGTTTACGCCTTTGACTACGCGGCCATCAGCGACGTCCAGACAGGGAATGATGCGGGTTTTCAGCATGGCGATGTCCTTTGTTGGCGCACCTGTAACGGCAAAGCCCCGCCGATGCCAGACTTGTGATTGTGATCTGCCGCGAAGCCGTGGAAATTAAGGATGAAATTCATGAAAAGGATTATCGAGATGCGACATCTTATTCTGGCTTCAATACTCACATTCGGAGGGGCACTGTCCGCCATGGCAGACGACATCATCAAAGTTGAAACAGACAAATCCGTGACCGAGGCGCTGGACGCGCTCGAGGCTGCCGTTGGCAATGCAGGCGCAACGGTCTTTGCCCGCGTTGACCACGCCGCAGGGGCCGAGAAGGTGGGCACGCCAATTCCAGCCAATCAGGTGCTGATCTTCGGCAACCCTGCGCTGGGCACGCCCGCCATGCAGATCGATCCGCGCGCCGGGCTGTTCCTGCCGCTGAAGGTTCAGGCTTATGAGGACGCCGAGGGGCAGGTCTGGCTGGCCTATGAGGACCCGAAAGAGACCTTGGACGATTTGAATGGCGTCTCTAACGCGCCCGTCGTCGAAAAGATGCGCGGCGCGCTGGCCAAGCTGACCGCCGCTGCCGCACAGTAAGTCACTTTAGAGCGCGAATGGCCTCGTTCAGGTCAATCGCGCCATCATAGAGTGCACGGCCCGAGATGGCGCCATTCAGCTCTACGCCGCAATCGCGCAGGGCGATCAGATCGTCCAACGAACTGACACCACCCGAAGCGATCACCGGGATCGATACGGCGCGGGCGAGGGCGGCGGTGGCCTCAATATTCGGGCCCTGCATCGCGCCGTCGCGGTTGATATCGGTATAGATGATGGCCGCGACGCCTGCGTCTTCAAAACTGCGGGCAAGGTCTGTGACCTGCACGTCTGTTTCCTCGGCCCAGCCTTTGGTGGCGACCATGCCGTTGCGTGCGTCGATTCCCACGGCGACCTTGCCGGGGAATTCGCGCGCCGCTTCGCGGACCAGATCGGGGTTTTCGACCGCCACGGTGCCCAGAATCACGCGAGCGAGCCCCTTGCTGATCCAGGTTTCGATCGTTTTCAGGTCACGAATCCCACCGCCCAGCTGCGCAGGAACTTTACAGGCGGCCAGAATCGCCTCGACCGGAGCAGCATTGACCGGCTCACCGGCAAAAGCACCGTTCAGATCAACCAGATGCAGCCATTCGCACCCGGCATCGACAAAGGCTTTAGCCTGCGCCGCGGGGTCGTCATTGAACACTGTTGCCTTGTCCATTTCACCGCGCAACAGGCGCACGGCCTGGCCGTCTTTGAGGTCGATGGCGGGGTAAAGGATCATATCGGGCCTTCTTTCACTGTCGTTGTGGCGGGATATCGCACAAGGCAGGTAGGGGATGCAACGCGACGCGGGGTCATAGTTGCTCACAGACCGATATTCGGGACAGACTATGGGGGTAAAAGGGAGATTTCTATGAAACACACGATCCTTGCGGCAGCAGCCCTGACGGCACTGGCAACCGTCGCGTCCGCCGATCCTGTAGATGGCATCTGGAAAACTGAGCCCGGTGATGACGGCGAATATCTGCACGTGTCGATTGCCGAGTGCGGCAGCGCAATCTGCGGCACCATCGATAGCGCTTTTGATGCGTCAGGCAACCAGGTATTGAACTACGAGCATGACGGCAAACAGATGATCTGGGACATGATTCCCGAAGGTGGCGGAGCCTATGACAACGGTAAGATCTGGGCACCGGACCGCGACAAGACGTATAACTCGAAAATGGCGCTGAGCGGCAACTCGTTGACCGTCAAAGGCTGTGTCGCGGGTGGTCTGATCTGCCGCGGCCAGACCTGGTCGCGCGTTCAGTAAGCCCTTATGGGGCCCAGGCTAGGAAGTTTCCGATCATGCGCAGCCCCACATCCTGACTTTTTTCAGGGTGGAACTGCATTCCAACCATTGTGTCACGGCCAATCACGGCCGTGACCTCCTGCCCATAGTCCACATAAGCCAGACGCTGCGCCGGGTCGGTGACCCGGAAGTGGTAGGAATGGACGAAATAGGTGTGATCGCCGGATTCCACTCCGTCAAACACCGGGTGATCGCTTTCCAGCACCAGATCGTTCCAGCCCATGTGCGGCACTTTCAGCGCGCTGTCTGACGGTTCAATCCGCACAACATCGCCCGCAACCCAGCCCAGTCCGTCGGTGTCAGTGTATTCGTGGCCCGTTGACGCCATCAGCTGCATCCCGACGCAAATGCCCAGAAACGGGCGACCTTTTTGCTCCACCGCTTCAACCATAGCGTCGTGGATACCCTTGTGCCCACGCAGTTCGGCCGCACAGGCAGGAAAGGCTCCGTCACCGGGCAAGACTAACCTGTCGGCGCGCGCTACGACATCTGCATCCGAGGTCACAACAACCTCACCCGCATCCAATTCCCGCGCCATGCGCTGAAACGCCTTTTCGGCCGAGTGCAGGTTGCCGCTTTCGTAGTCGATGATCGCTGTCAGCATTTACAGCGCGCCTTTCGTGGACGGAATCGCATCCGCCTTACGCGGGTCGGTCTCGACCGCCAGGCGGAGGGCGCGGGCGACGGCCTTGAAGGCGGCCTCGGCGATGTGGTGGCTGTTGAAACCGTGCAGCTGGTCAATATGCAGCGTGACGCCGCCATGGGTGCTGAGCGCCTGAAAGAATTCGCGCACCAACTCGGTGTCGAACGTGCCGATCTTGGCTGTCGGCAGGTCCACGTTCCAGATCAGGAACGGACGGCCCGATAGATCCAGCGCGCAACGCACCTGTGCGTCATCCATAGGCAGATGGCATTCGCCGTACCGACGGATGCCCTTCTTGTCGCCCAGTGCTTGCGTCAGCGCCTGACCCAGCGCGATGCCGGTATCCTCGACCGTGTGGTGGTCGTCGATGTGATAGTCACCCTTGGCACGGATGGTCATGTCGATCAGCGAGTGACGCGCCAGCTGATCCAGCATGTGATCGAAGAACCCCACACCGGTCTGATTGTCATAGGTGCCGGTGCCATCCAGATTGACCTCGACGGTGATCTCGGTCTCGGCGGTCTGACGGCTGATCTTTGCGCTGCGCATGGGCGAATTCCTTTTGCTACAGGCGCGCTTATAGACGGGGTAGGGCGGCCATATCCAGAGCGCATGCAGCATTCGCCGCAATCTGTTGCAGGGGATTGCACCCCGGCCCGCCCCGTGCAAGCTTGCGAGCAACTCAAACCAACAAGGTCCGGCCCATGTCCACCTGCGTTTTCATCCAGATCCGCTGCAAACCCGGCACCACTTACAAAGTGGCCGAAGAGATCGCTCTGCGCGAAATCCACTCCGAGCTGTACTCGACCAGCGGCGAATACGATCTGTTGCTGAAGCTTTACATCCCCGAGGCAGAGGATGTGGGCCATTTCATCAACGAAAATCTGCTGGTGATTCCCGGCATCGAACGATCACTGACCACAATGACGTTCAAGGCGTTCTAACCCAGTTCAAACGTTGTCACGCCGAAGATCCGGCTCAGGTCGATATCCGGTTCGTGATCGGAATACATCCGCGCGGTTTCGAACACTTTGTCCAATCCCAGTTGATCGGCCATGGCGAATGCTGCCACATTGGGTTGCGGCATGTCGACAAAGACATCGTGATCGCGATGATCCACGGGAATGGCCGCCAAGAGGCTTGCCAGCAGCGCCTGCGCTATTGCGGCGTCGTCGGCAAATAGCGGGCCAACCTTGTAGCCCGTCTTGCAGGGGCGCAGGGTGGCATAGCCCCTGATCTGGCCACTCTCGGTATAAACCCGAGAGATATGGCTGGTGGCCCCCAGCCAGCTTTGCAGGAAGTTGTCGCGCGCCGCTGGAAACAGTTGGCGGTCATAGGCTTTGAGAGCGTCGCTGGCGGTTGACAGCGAGGCTACACCATTGCCCAGAACTTGCCCCAGCTTGGGCAGCACATCCCGAACCCGCGCGCCGAAGCGGTAGTTGTTGTAGGCAAATGTGAAGCCGGATTTGCGATAGTTGTCCTGCTGTTCGACCACTCCATCCAGCCCCATATTGCGGCCTTCGCAATGGGCCAGCGCGTGGCCTGCGATTTCAAGCCCGTGACCATGGCTGCGATATTCCGGTCGGACAATGTAGAACCCCAGAAAGGAAAACGCATCGTCGTAATTCACGGCTGAGACCGAAGCGACCATCTCCCCATCCAGAAACCCGCCCATAAATCCGTCGGGGTCTGTGGGCCTGAAACACTCGGCATCGTGGACCCCGGGGTTCCAGCCTTCGCGGCCAGCCCAGTCCACGGCTTGTTTGACTTCCGCCTCGGTCAGAGGGCGGATGGTGTAGTTGGACATAATAACATCCTGCAATCGTTAACGACCTCAGAATGACGCAACATCCCGCAAGACACCAGTAAAGTTTGAAAAAATGCTGTATCTGGAGCGGGCGAGGCGATTCGAACGCCCGACCCTAACCTTGGCAAGGTTATGCTCTACCCCTGAGCTACGCCCGCATCAGATACATATGTTTTGGTCCGGAGACCTCTCAATGGAGCGGGCGAGGCGATTCGAACGCCCGACCCTAACCTTGGCAAGGTTATGCTCTACCCCTGAGCTACGCCCGCGCCGTTGAGTGAGGAGGGATGTATAAATTCCCACGCGGGGCTGCAAGCGGAAAAATAAAAAAAAAGGAAAAATGTTTCGACGGAAATGCCGGTCTGACGTGTTCAAGTCATAGAGCGTTGCAAAACCAACAGGATGGAGCAGAGGATATGACGCGTATAGCAGACATGAAAATGGCGTTGTTAGCCGCATTGATTGTTTTGACATCTGCATTTTGCGTGCAGGACGGTGACCGGTTGGGCGAGGCGGAACCGGAGCTTATGAAAGCTCCGAAGATTGAAACACGCGTTCTGATGGGATGATCCCAGCGACAGCGGCTAAAGCGCCAGAACAAGGTTCGCGAGAGCGGCGACCAGAAGAACCGTGAATGTCAGCACCATACCAAGCTGTCGAAAGATAACGATTTGCGGGGATTTGCCGAACCCATAGGCATGCAGGACGCGCCCGGCCAGCAAACTCAGCCCCAGCAGATTGACGAGCAGGCCGCTTGCGCCCTGAAGCTCGACCATGGCGATCAGCAGCAGCGCGAACGGAGTGTATTCGACGAAGTTGGAATGGGTTCGGATCGCCTTGAGCATCTCGCTATTGCCGGAATCACCGTAAGAGATCTTGTGGCCACGGCGTTTAGTGATGACCCAACCGCTGAGAGCGATGTAGATGAGCGCCAGGACGGCGGCGTAGATAGGTGTGATGGACAGCATGTTTTTCTCCCTGACACATGAAAAGGGCCGTCCGGATTTCCGGGCGGCCCTCCAGTTTGAAGCTAAACTAGGTCGTTCATTCCAGTTCGACCAGTAGGTCCTTAGCGTCAATCTGACCGCCTGGCTGGACATGGACGGCCTTCACCACAGCGTCGCGTTCGGCATGGATGCCGGTTTCCATCTTCATCGCTTCGATGGTGAGCAGTAGATCGCCTTCTTTTACCTCCTGACCTGAAGTGACGCTGACAGTGGCCACAACACCGGGCATCGGAGCGCCCACGTGGTTTGGGTTGCCCGCTTCGGCCTTGGGACGAGCCTGTGTGGACGCGGTTACCAATCGGTTTGGCACGCGGATGACGCGGGGTTGCCCGTTGAGTTCGAAGAAGACTTTGACCTCGCCGTTCTCATCTGTCTCGCCAATGGCCTGACACCGGATTTCCAGCGTCTTTCCGGGGTCGATCTCGGCTGTGATTTCTTCACCCGGATTCATGCCATAGAAGAAGGTGCGGGTAGGCAGAGTACGGACTGGACCATATGTGCGGTGGCGGCCCATGTAATCCAGGAAGACCTTGGGATACATCAGGTAGCCGTTCAGGTCCTCGTCATCGACCTCTTTGCCATCCAACTGCTTGGACAGATCTGCACGGGTGGCTTCCAGATCGACCGCAGGCACGTCCTTACCGGGGCGCTGGGTGTTGGGCGATTCGTCCTTTAGCACCTTCTTGATGATCGTGTCCGGGAACCCGCCCGGAGGCTGGCCCAGGTTGCCGCGCATCATGTCCACGACCGAGTCGGGGAAGGCCACATCCGTTGACGGGCTTTCCACATCATCGCGGGTCAGGCCCTGGCTGACCATCATCAGCGCCATGTCGCCAACCACCTTGGACGAGGGCGTCACCTTGACGATATCGCCGAACATCTGGTTCACGTCGGCATACATTTGGGCGACCTCGTGCCAGCGTTCCTCCAGCCCCAAGCTGCGCGCCTGCGCTTTGAGGTTGGTGAACTGACCGCCGGGCATTTCGTGCAGGTAGACCTCGGAGGCTGGGGCCTGCAGGCTGGATTCGAAGGCGGCGTATTGGCCGCGCACCGCCTCAAAGTAATCGCTGATTTCGCGGATGGCTTTGATGTCCAGACCGGTATCACGCTCGGTATGGCGCAGCGCCTCGACCACGGTACCCAGCGTCGCTTGCGAGGTGTTGCCCGAGAAACTGTCCATCGCGCAATCCACCGCGTCCACGCCCGCCTCGGACGCGGCCAGAATGGTGGCGCTTGCGATGCCAGCAGTGTCGTGCGTGTGGAAGTGGATCGGCAGACCGACCTCTTCTTTCAGCGCGCGGATCAGGATTTTGGCCGAGGCCGGTTTCAGCAGACCCGCCATATCTTTCAGGCCAAGGATATGAGCACCTGCATCGCGCAGCTCTTTCGCCATGCCGACATAGTATTTCAGGTCATACTTCGAGCGATCCGGGTCTAGAATATCACCGGTATAACAAACGGTGCCCTCACAGATCTTGCCGTTCTCAACGACTGCATCCATCGCCACGCGCATGTTCTCGACCCAATTCAGCGAGTCGAACACGCGGAACACGTCGATATTCTGCGACGCCTGACGGACGAATTCCTGCACCACGTTGTCGGGGTAGTTGGTGTAGCCAACACCGTTCGCGCCGCGCAGCAGCATCTGGGTCATCAGGTTCGGCATCGCTTCGCGCAGGTCGCGCAGGCGCTGCCACGGGCATTCCTGCAAGAAGCGGTAGGCTACATCAAAGGTCGCACCGCCCCAGCATTCGACCGAGAACAACTGCGGCAGGTTCGCGGCATAGGTCGGGGCCACTTTGATCATATCGATCGAGCGCATCCGGGTGGCCAACAGCGACTGATGCCCGTCACGCATGGTGGTGTCGGTGATCAGCAGCTGGCGCTGCGCTTTCATCCAGTCGGCAACAGCCTGCGGACCTTTCTGTTCCAGCAGGTTGCGGGTGCCCATCTTGGGCTCACCCTTCAACGCAGGTGGGCGCGCGTCTTTCAGATCGGCGCGCGGCATTGGGCGGTCTTTGGTTTCGGGATGCCCGTTCACGGTGATATCCGCGATATAGGTCAGAACCTTGGTGCCCCGGTCACGGCGTTTCTTGAAGGTGAACAGGTCTGGTGTTTCGTCGATGAATTTGGTGGTGTATTCATTCGACAGGAAGGTCGGGTGTTTCAGCAGATTCTCGACAAACGCAATATTGGTCGAAACACCGCGCACCCGGAATTCGCGCAGCGCGCGGTCCATCCGCGCAATTGCTTTCTCGGGCGTTGGCGCCCAGGCAGTAACCTTGGTCAGCAGCGAGTCATAATACCGCGTGATCACCCCGCCCGCATAGGCCGTGCCGCCATCCAACCGGATGCCCATACCAGTGGCCGAGCGATAGGCAGTGATGCGGCCATAATCCGGGATAAAGTTGTTCAGCGGATCTTCGGTCGTTACGCGCGTTTGCAGGGCGTGACCGTTCAGTTGTACCTCATCTTGGTTGGCTTTGCCGGTGGCTTCGGCCAGTGTCTTGCCCTCTGCGATCAGGATCTGAGCCTGGACGATGTCGATGCCGGTGACTTCTTCGGTGACAGTGTGTTCGACCTGTACGCGCGGGTTCACCTCGATGAAGTAGAACTTGCCGGTATTCATATCCATCAGGAATTCAACCGTGCCCGCGCATTCATAGTTTACATGAGCGCAGATGCGGCGACCCAGCTCGCAGATTTCCGCACGTTGTTCTTCACTCAGATACGGGGCAGGGGCGCGTTCCACGACCTTCTGGTTGCGGCGCTGAACTGAACAGTCACGTTCGTATAGGTGATAAATCTCGCCATGCTTGTCGCCCAGTATCTGAACTTCGACGTGGCGGGCGCGGGTGATCATCTTTTCCAGATACCCCTCGCCATTGCCAAAGGCAGCTTCGGCTTCGCGGCGGCCTTCCAGAACCTTTTCTTCCAACTCGTCTTCCGAGTTGATGGGGCGCATCCCGCGTCCGCCGCCGCCCCAGCTGGCTTTCAGCATCAACGGGTACCCGATCTCGGCGGCTTCGGCTTTGATCGCGGCCATATCGTCGCCCAGAACTTCCGTGGCGGGGATAACCGGCACGTCAGCAGCGATGGCAACCTTGCGGGCACTCGCTTTGTCACCAAGGGCGCGCATGGTTTCGGCCTTGGGGCCGATGAAAGTGATGCCGTTCTGCACGCAGGCATCCACGAAGTCCGGATTTTCGGACAGCAGCCCATAGCCGGGGTGGATCGCGTCTGCACCGCATTCCTTGGCAACGCGGATGATCTCGTCAATGCTGAGGTAAGCAGCAACCGGGCCCATCCCTTCGCCGATGCGATATGCCTCATCCGCTTTGAAACGATGCAAGCCCAGCTTGTCTTCTTCTGCAAAGACGGCAACGGTGCGTTTACCCATCTCGTTGGCTGCGCGCATCACGCGAATGGCAATCTCGCCCCTGTTGGCAATCAGGATCTTTTTGAAGTCGGTCATTGTCGGTCCCGGTCTTTGTGGTTTGGCCGTGTTGATAGGCGGACAATACGTGCGCGTATATCAGTCGTTCTGGGTAGAACCGGCATGTTAACGCTCGCAAACGCCCTTTTATGGCGCTTTCTTCATACACATGCTGCGACGCAGCATCAATCCAGCGTTAAAATTGGTGGGATATCTTCCAGCGTTCGGGCTCCTAGTTGTCCCATATTGGCCTTCAGATCCTGTCGCAATATGTCGATGACATGCGCTGGTCCCGCAGCACCCAGCGCGGCCAGGGCATACATAAAGCCCCGTCCCAACATGACAAAATCCGCTCCGGAGGCGCGCGCACGCAAGATATCGAGGCCGCCTTCAACGCCGCTGTCGAAGATTAGCGGCAGGTCGGTTGCCGCGCGGATGGTGGGCAGCACGACTATTCCGGCTGGCGCGCCATCAAATTGCCGCCCCCCGTGATTCGAGACCCACAACGCGTCCACCCCCGCTTGCTTCAACGGCTCGGCATCTTCGGGGCGCATCACGCCCTTGACGATCAGCGGCCCGTCCCACGCATCACGCAGCCAGTGCACATATTCCATGTCCGGCGAAGTTCTGAGCAGGTAACCCACATGCGCCGTCGGAGGCAGGTTGCTTGAGTTGTCGGTATATTTGTCCAAAGTCCGCATACGCGGAGGCCCGCTGCGTGCCATGGCCATGGCCCAAGCCGGACGTTGCGCGATCTGAGCCAGTAGCTTTGGCGTAAGCTTCGGCGGATTGGTCAGCCCGGAGCGTGTCTGCCGTTCGCGTCTGGACGCAACCGGAACATCTGCGGTCAGTACCAGGGTTGAGAACCCGGCTTGCCGAACTCGGTCCAACAGGTCGCGCCGGATATCCGGGTCTTTTGGCGGATACAGTTGAAACCACGCGTCATTGCCCAGATGCGGGGCGACATCCTCGGGGCTTTGGGCGGCGACATTCGACAGCGTGAAGGGCAGTCTGGCTGCTGCGGCTGCACGGGCCAGCAGCCCCTCGGCGTCCGGCCAGATCAATCCCGCCATCCCGATAGGCGCGACGCCAACAGGCATAGGATAGGTGCGACCCAGAAATTCCACCTGTGTGTCGCATTCGATTGGGCCGTGCAGGATCGAAGGTGCGAACCCCAGGCGATCTAATCCGACACGATTCCTGCGCAGGGTCGCTTCGACTCCCGTGCCACTGTCCAGATATTCCCATACGAAATGAGGGATACGACGCTGCGCACGGCGTTTCAGGTCGGCTATGCCGGGGTAGAGGCTGTGTAAATCCATGCCGTTTGATCTGACCAAACGGGCGATTCGGCAAGGATTTTAAGGTTTTGCTTTGCCCAAAGCGGTTTTCACGGGACGAAGAGCTTCTGGTGCGTTCTGCGCATCGCCGGCCACCTGCACCTGATTGCGCCCTTTATCCTTGGCCGCGTATAGGGCGTCGTCCGCCGCGCGCATCAGATCCTGCGGCATTGCCCCATGGGCCGGATAGTGGGCCACGCCAACCGAAATCGTGATGCGCGGCAACGCCTTTTCACCGTAGCGTACCGTGACCGCCTCGACCGCCTGACGCAAGTGTTCTGCGCGGGTTGCCGCATCCTCTGGGCGATTGTCCGGCAGGATCAACATGAATTCCTCTCCTCCGATCCGGCAGGCGACCTCGTCCCGGTCGCATCCTTGCTCCAGCGCCGAGCCAACCGCCCGCAAAACCATGTCACCCGCATCATGCCCATGGATGTCGTTAAACTTCTTGAAATGGTCCACATCCACTGCAATCAAGCTCAGCGGGGCACCGGTCTGTTGGCTGCGGTTGATGGATTTGCGCAAAGTCTCTGTCATGTGTCTGCGATTGAAAAGCCCGGTCAGCGGGTCGCGGACAGATTGGTCATGCAGTTGATCACGCATCCGCACGTTGGCAATCGCCATACTGATCTGTTCGGCGCAAAGTTGAGCCAATTTCTTGCTGGAATGGAAGCAATCTTTACGCCCCTCCAACGCTCGCAAGTGCAGCAATCCGACGGTTTCGCCATGTGCGAGGATTGGAAAGCAGAAATACGGGCGACCATCATGCGGTTCGGCGTGCTCGCAGACGAAATCAATTTCGGACGCGCCGAACTCATAGGTGCGGCCGCGCCGCAGACCCCAACAGCCCTCGGGATGAATATGCGCCTTATGCTCGGCCCCGTTCCAACTGGCGCAGCCATCCAGCACATCGCGGGAGTTCGAATAAACATATACGCTCCCCTCGGCTTCGGGCAGGATATGCGTCATAAACCGTGAAACCATGTCGAAAAGCTCATCCAGAGACTGGCTGGATTGTAGCCACTCGTTCAATTCGCCCAGTAACCGAACTTCGCGGGCCAGGCGGAGTTGTTCATCCATCAATTGGCGCTCTTTCACCGCACGCCCGCGCAAGCTACGCATCTGTCGGCGGTTGCTGCGATAGACAACCAGCGTCACGATACTGAAGGCCAGAAGCGCAACAGCACTTAGAATGAAAAGCGACAAGCGAACGCGATCAATGAACAGATTTCGAACATCGGTGATGTCGGAATAGAATTCGATCGCGCCAAGAAACTCACCGTCGCGGATGATTGGCGTATAGATTTCGGCCACATGACGGGTTTCAGGACCAGAGGCGTGAATGGCCGTTCCTTCATAGTCGTCGACTTCGGTCAGAGGTTTTTCTTCGTGTTTGTAGTAAATATTTCCCTGCCGGATAACGGATTGGAAATAGGGTTTGGAATTCAAGGTCCCCACATCCGCAGACCGGGTCGACCAAAACACGCCGCCATCCGCATTGAACAGTTTAAATCGGTAGATGTCCGAAGTCGCCGGCAACAGCTCGAGAAACTCCTGGTCATGAATTCCGATAGATCCCGTCTGGAACGTGGCTTCTACGTCCTCAAGATGCGAGGTGACCTGTTTGCCCAGTTGCGTTGCTTCTTTGCGCAGGTCTGCTTCCAGCATCCGATCTACGACCGGCGTTGGTACTGCATAGATTCCCCAGCCGGACACCGCAGTCAGAGCCATCAGAGTCAATATGATGGCGGCCATTTTCAAGCGGGATGCCCCGGTTGTTTCTGTATTAGTTTCCATTTTCGCGCTCCCACTTCTTTGGCTGGAAGCATCAGGTGCAAGCTTTGACGGAAGGTTAACTTTTGTCTGCGCAAATCAGAGGAGTTGATTAGAATTGATTGGAACCTTCTACAAAATTCTTTGCGAACAAGGGGTGAACAAACTCTTTCCCTCGGGACTGATCCGGCGTAGTTTGCGGGTATGAGCAGTTCCGACGAAATGGACGCCTTCGAGGGCGCATCCCTGTCCGCGCGCGCGATGGCTGCGCGACCTTCCCCCTATCTTGACGATCTGAACCCCGCGCAGCGCGAGGCGGTGGAGCGTTTGGACGGTCCGGTTCTGATGTTGGCCGGGGCGGGAACGGGAAAAACCAAAGCGCTGACGGCGCGGATCGCGCATCTGCTCAGCACCGGGCGAGTCCGCCCGAATGAGATTCTGTCGGTGACATTCACGAACAAGGCCGCGCGCGAAATGAAAAACCGCGTGGGTCGATTGTTGGGCCAGCCGGCCGAGGGAATGCCTTGGCTGGGTACCTTCCACTCAATTTGCGTCAAGCTGCTGCGCCGACATGCGGAATTGGTTGGAGATGGTCAGGTGCTTCCGGCCGCAGACAAATCTGATGGGCTTGTCGATCCATTGGGGATGCAAGAAGCCTCAAACTATGATGTTGGACCAGTTCCTCGTCCACAAGAGCAAGTTGCCGATCGAGCGCTTCACTTGAAATCGAACTTCACCATTCTGGACACCGACGACCAGTTGCGTCTTCTCAAGCAATTGATTCAGGCAGCCAATATTGACGACAAGCGCTGGCCGGCGCGTATGTTGGCCGGAATTATCGACGATTGGAAGAACCGCGCATTGACGCCCGACAAAGTGCCCGCTGCAGATGCCGGAGCGTATAACAACAAAGGCATTGAGCTCTACGCCGCGTATCAGCGCCGACTGCTGGAGCTGAACGCCGTCGACTTCGGCGACCTGTTGCTGCACATGGTCACGATCTTTCAGCAGCACGAGGATGTGTTGAAACAGTACCAACGCTGGTTCCGATACATCCTCGTGGACGAATATCAGGACACCAACGTCGCTCAATATCTATGGCTGCGACTGCTGGCCGGAGGGCATAAGAATATCTGTTGCGTGGGCGATGATGACCAGTCGATCTATGGCTGGCGCGGGGCCGAGGTGGGCAATATCCTGCGGTTCGAAAAGGACTTTCCCGGCGCGTTTGTGGTGCGGCTAGAGCAGAATTACCGCTCGACCCCGCATATTCTGGCCGCCGCCTCGAACGTCATTCGCGGCAATGAAAACCGTTTGGGTAAAGAGCTTTGGACGGATGCAGAAGACGGCCACAAGGTCAACCTGATCGGTCATTGGGATGGCGAGGAAGAGGCCCGCTGGATTGGCGAGGAAATCGACGCGCTGCAGGGTGGCACGCGTGGGATTCGTCCGATGAATCTGGACGAGATCGCGATTCTTGTTCGCGCCTCGCACCAGATGCGCGCGTTCGAGGATCGGTTTCTGACCATCGGGTTGCCTTACCAGGTAATCGGTGGCCCTCGGTTCTATGAGCGGATGGAGATCCGCGATGCCATGGCCTATTTCCGGCTTGTGGTCAGCCCCGGCGACGATCTGGCGTTCGAGCGGATCGTGAACACGCCCAAGCGTGGTTTGGGCGACAAGGCGCAGCAGACGATCCAGATGACCGCGCGCGAAAATGGCGTGTCGCTGGTCGACGGGGCACGGATTGCGGTCGACAATGGGCTGATCAAGGGTAAAGGCGGCAAGGCGCTGCGCGAATTGATCGAGGGGCTGGCGCGCTGGAATGCGATGACGCGCGGGCCGCGGATCGAGGTCGAGGATGACTCGGTCATCGACGACGGCGCGCCGCTGCGGTTTGGTGAGCCCGAGGTCTCGCATATCGAACTGGCGCAGATCGTGTTGGACGAATCCGGCTATACGGCTCATTGGCAGAATGAAAAGACGCCTGAGGCACCAGGACGGTTGGAGAATCTCAAGGAACTGGTCAACCAGTTGGACAATTTCGAGAACCTGCAGGGGTTCTTGGAGCATGTCAGTCTGGTCATGGACAATGAGCAGGACGGCGACGGGGCCAAAGTCTCGATCATGACGCTGCACGCGGCCAAGGGATTGGAGTTTCCCACCGTATTCCTTCCGGGGTGGGAGGATGGTCTGTTCCCCTCGCAGCGGTCGATGGACGAATCCGGCCTCAAGGGTTTGGAGGAAGAGCGGCGACTGGCCTATGTGGGCATCACGCGCGCCGAAGAGGTCTGCACGATTTCCTTCGCGGCCAACCGGCGGGTGTTCGGGCAGTGGCAGAATGCGATGCCATCGCGGTTCATCGACGAATTGCCCGAGGATCATGTGGAGGTTTTGACGCCTCCGGGGCTTTATGGCGGCGCTCAACCGGCGGCGACCATTGAAACCCGCGCGGTAAAGGCGGATGTCTACAACTCACCGGGGTGGAAGCGGATGCAGGCGCGTCAGGGGCAATATGGGATGTCGCAGCCTCGCGAAAGCCGCAATACGGTGATTGATGCGACCGCAGTGGCCAGTTTCACGCTGGGTGAGCGGGTTTTTCACCAGAAATTCGGCTACGGCGCGGTGATCGGTATCGAGGGCGACAAGGTCGAGGTCGATTTCGACAAGTCAGGCGTCAAAAAGGTGGTTGCGCGTTTCCTGACCGCCAAGGACGACGTGCCGTTTTAGCGGTCACAATCCGTCAACCAGAACTAAATTGGCTGAGGCTGTATTCTGCCTGATTTTGGCCAGCTCGATATAGTCGGGGTCGTCTTTCCATGCCTTTGCGGCTTCGAGGCTGGGAAACTCCATCAGAACGATCCCATCTTTTTCCCATGCCCCCTCAATCACTTCGACCGGTTTTGACGAGACGGTCAGCAGGCGCCCTCCGTGGCGGTCAAAGATGGGCATGAAGCTCTCCAGATATTTCTGGTACCCGTCCGGGTCGTGGATTGAAATCTGAGCGATGAAATACGCGGCCATGGAATGCTCCTGAACTAAGTCAACACTCCATCACCATACAAAATGGGCCGAAAAAAGAAAAACGGCGGTCCCCAGGGAGGAGGAGGGGAACCGCCGTTCTTTGCAACATCAGGGCAGGGAGGAGGAGAGCCCTGATGTATCTGAACCCGGGTCTGATCCCGGTATGTCTAAGTCGCGGCGACACCAGGGAGGAGGAGAGGTGTCGCCGCGCGCTTTCAACATCAGGGCAGGGAGGAGGAGAGCCCTGATGTATCTTCGTCCGGGTCTGATCCCGGTATGTTTAAGTCGCGGCGACGTCAGGGAGGAGGAGAGACGTCGCCGCGCGCTTTCAACACCGGGAAAGGGAGGAGGAGAACCCGGTGTATCGCGTTCCGGCGTTCAGGGCCGGTATAATCTGCGGCGACATCAGGGAGGAGGAGAGATGCCGCCGCTGAAATACAGGTCCTAAAGGGAGGAGGAAGGACCTGATCTCGGTATATGGTTGCGCTTAAGTGCGCGCGAATTGCTCTTCGGCCGCTTGCAGCGCAAGGCGCCGGATCATCGAGCGGTGCAGGCCCAAATCAGCCAGCTCTCGGTTCGACAATTCGGACAGTTCATTCACTGTCCGACGGTAGACGCGATAGCGCGCGAACCGGATCTTTGCCGCGTCGATCAATGAAGCCATGCCGGTTGCCGGTGAGCTTTTGAGCGCGGTTTGATGTGTTGCTGCGGCCATGAGTAAAACCTGTGTGTTTCCGTGTTGCCGGGCGTTCCGGCGTTTGCTTGAGATTGAAAATAGGCAAATGCTGCGATTGCACAATGGTTCGCGTCGTCAATGCCGCTATGCAGCAAATGCATGGATATCAACCGGTTGGCGTTTTAGGGAAGAAAGTGCCTTAAAAATAAAGGTTTTCAGCTTTTACACTTTTCGGAAGAAATGTCAGCTTGATCCTTGATGCGGGTTTTCTGCGAAATCTTTGTGCGGAGTTTCCGAAATTTGTGCATCCGTTTAGCGATGCTTTTGTAGTCGCGCTGCTGAACTATTGCCCCAGAAGGGCATGGGAATTCATGGGCGAAGCGTTGTTTGCCCAACGGATCTTATGGAAAGCCTGCGATTCATCGCCATCGATTCGTCCCGAAAATCTGTTGCCTAAATGCCGATTTCCTTGAATTCCTGCTTGATTGGAAAGTTTTTTGGGAATTGATGGGAATTCAGGGAAATGCTCCGGAATGTGTATATATCGGCGTGTTGTGGGTTGTTGTAACAACATATTGTGGTGATATCTTATATTTAATCTCGAATTTTGAGGTTTGACTTTAGAATCGCCAATATTGCAGAGAAATTTTTCATTGCTTTCCATAAATTCCCATGGCATCCCTTATTCATCCGATGAGGACGAGGCACATGGGGCACCAAACGACCCCGAACCAATAAAATACAGGTTTCATACAGGCATCTCGCTTTCATCATTTAAGAGATCCGGCGCGCGGGCGAGCAGACATCCCCCCAGGTGGCGCGCGCAGCTGGACTTCCCGCTCAGCGGGCCAATGCGGCGGGTTGATCAGTGGCAGCAGATCAACCCGCCGTTTTTCATCCGGGGGGAACGTGAAGTTCAAGTGGGGCGCAAGCGAAAGGGACAGTCGTCTTGGCGCGCAGGTTTAGAGGTGAAAGCCACCACAAGGTGGATACGAAAGGCAGGGTCTCGATCCCGGCCTCGTTTCGCCGCGTGCTTGAATCCTCTGATCCGAACTGGCAGCCCGGTGACACACCTGAACTGGTGATCGTCTACGGCGACCATCGCCGCAAATTTCTGGAATGCTATACAATGCAGGCGATCGACGAGGTCGATGCCAAGATCGACGCTTTGCCGCGCGGGTCGATGCAGCGGAAGATGTTGCAGCGCATGTTTCACGGGCAGTCCTTTCCAACAACCGTGGATGAAACCGGACGTCTGGTGCTGCCGGCCAAGCTGCGCAGCAAAATCGGTCTCGAGGGCGAGGCCTTCTTTATCGCCGCGGGCGATACATTCCAAATCTGGAAGCCGGAAACATACGAATCCGAGGAACTCGCCGCCGCCGAAGAGTGGTTGGATGATCAGCCGGACGATTTCGATCCGCTGGAATTCCTAGACGGCGCCGGGGACGCGTAACGGCATGGCCGGCGCTACTCCCTCGTCCGAGAAGCCTCATATCCCTGTTCTGTTGCGCCCATTGCTGGCGGCTGTGGCTCCTGTTTCGGGCGTCTGGCTGGATGGGACGTTCGGTGCGGGTGGCTATACGCGCGGTCTGCTGGACGCCGGGGCTGACAAGGTCATCGGCGTTGATCGTGATCCGCTGGCCTTTGAGATGGCAGCCGAATGGGCGGGCGACTATGGTGACCGGCTGGTGATGCAGGCCGGTGTATTCTCGCGCATGGATGAATATGCGCAGGATCTGGATGGCGTCGTGCTGGATTTGGGCGTGTCTTCCATGCAGTTGGATATGGCCGAGCGGGGCTTTTCCTTCATGAAGGACGGCCCTCTGGACATGCGGATGAGCCAGGAGGGCGAAAGCGCTGCAGATCTGGTCAATACCGCAACCGAAGCGCAACTGGCCGATATCCTGTTCCATTATGGCGAAGAACGCGCAAGCCGCCGCATTTCCAAGGCCATCGTCAAGGCGCGTACGGAGGAGGCGATCACGACGACCCTTCGTTTGGCCGAGATCATCGAATCCTGCCTGCCGCGCCCCAAACCGGGGCAGTCGCACCCGGCGACCCGCAGCTTTCAGGGGCTGCGGATCGCGGTGAATGCAGAATATGAGGAACTGTTTCAAGGCCTCATGGCTGCCGAGCGGGCGTTAAAGCCCGGCGGGCAACTGGCCGTGGTGACGTTTCATTCCATCGAAGATCGCATGGTCAAACGGTTCTTTCAGTCGCGGGCGGGTAAAACCGGGCGCGCCAACCGCTATGCGCCCGAGATGGAACAGGAGCTGCCGCAATTCACGCTGAAAACGCGCAAGGCGGTGGGGCCGGACGAGCAGGAATTGCAAGAAAATCCGCGCGCGCGCTCGGCCAAGCTGCGCGTGGCGGTACGGACTGAGGCTCCGGCGGGGGAAATTGAAGCCCGCGCTATTGGGATGCCGCAACTTGGGGGAAGAGCAAGATGAAAAGTATATTGTACGTCTTAACTGCGCTTTCGGTGTTCGGGCTGGCCCTTTGGGCGTATCAAGAAAATTACCGCACCCAGCAGGTGGTAAAGGAAACGCAGAAATTGCAGCGTGAAATCGGTATGGCGCAGGTACGTCTGGCGGTGTTGAACGCCGAATGGGCCTATCTAAACCGTCCGGACCGCCTTCGCGAACTGGCTGACTTGAACTTTGAGCGCTTGGGCCTGTTGCCCTTGCGTGCCGAGCAGTTTGGGCGCGCCGACCAGGTCTCCTACGCCGAAGACCCGGACTTGCCGGGTGTTGATCCTTTTGAGTTGGAAGCGATCACCAATATTCAGGCACTGGGCGAGGTGCAGATTCCATGACACGTACGCCCCTCCGTCCTCTGGCCCGTATTCTCGACGCCCGCGCCAAGGGTGAGAACCCCAAAGCCATCGAGCGCGAGAATATCCGCCAGCGTCACGAAGACATGAAAGACCGCGCCCGTGCGCGGGCCGAAGGGCGCCTTTTGGTGCTGGGTCTGTTCTTTTTCTGTGCGTTTGCCGTGGTTGGCGCCCGCATGGGTATGTTGGCCACGTCCGAGGCGCAGGAACCGCTGGCCAGCGCGCCGGGTGCCGCCATTGCAATGCAGCGCGCCAATATCGTTGACCGCGAAGGACGCATTCTGGCGACCAATCTGGACACCTATTCTGTCTATGCCCAGCCGCCTTTGATGATTGACCCGGTGGCGGCTGCGGACCAGTTAGTGGCGATTTTTCCTGATCTGGAAAAAGAGCGCCTGATCAAGGACTTCACAGGCGACCGTAAATTCCTGTGGATTAAGAAACGGATCTCGCCCGAGCAGAAACAGGCTGTGCATGACATCGGCGATCCTGGTATCCTGTTCGGCCCGCGTGAGATGCGGCTTTATCCAAACGGTAAGCTGGCCGCGCATATTCTGGGTGGCTCGGGCTTTGGGCGCGAAGGCGTAAGCGCCGCCGAGGTGATCGGTGTGGCTGGTGTCGAGAAACAATTCGACGACTATCTGCGCAACCCTGCCAATGGCAACAAGCCGCTGCAACTGTCGCTGGACCTGACGGTACAGGCGGCGGTCGAACAGGTTCTGTATGGCGGCATGAAGATCATGAACGCCAAGGGCGCGTCCGCTGTTCTGATGAACGCTCATACGGGTGAGGTCGTCTCAGCTGCATCGCTACCGTCTTTTGATCCCAATGACCGACCGCGCCCGCCGACCTCAGGGTTCGATCCTTCGGACAGTCCGCTGTTCAACCGATATGTGCAGGGCGTGTACGAGCTGGGCTCTGTCTTCAAGATTTTCACGGCGGCTCAGGCGGTGCAGCTTGGCTTGGTGAATTCCAACACGATCATCGACACCTCGGGTCCGATGCGGATCGGGCGGTTCCCGATAGGCGAGTTCAACGGCAAGAACTATGGCGAGATCAGCGTGGCGGATGTGATCGTCCACAGCTCGAACCGGGGCACCGGACGGCTGGCTTTGCAGATCGGTGCACAACGGCAGCAGCAGTTCCTCAAGGCGTTGGGCATGTTCGAGCCCACCCCGTTCGAGATTGTCGAGGCCGCAGGTGGCGAACCCCTGAAACCCAAGAAGTGGGGCGAACTCAGCACTGTGACCATTTCCTATGGTCATGGTTTGTCGACCAGCCCGATGCATCTGGCGGCGGGCTATGCGGCGATCGCGAATGGTGGGCACTATGTCAGCCCGACAATCCTGCGCAAAAACGGGCCTCAGTACGGGCCGCGTGTCATGTCCGACAGCGCTGCGCGTCAGGCGCAGCAGATGTTGCGCAAGGTGGTCACGGATGGCACCGCCAGCTTTGGCGATGTGGCGGGCTATGACGTGGCGGGCAAGACCGGCACTGCAGATAAGCCGAAACCGCGCGGCGGCTATTATGATGACAAGGTGATCTCGACCTTTGCGACGATCTTTCCGGCGTATGATCCGAAATACGTGCTGATTGTCACGCTGGATGAACCTTCAATCGTGGCTTACGGCGAAAAGCGCCGCACGGCAGGGTGGACAGCCGTTCCAGTTGCTGCGGAACTGATCGGACGTGTCGCCCCCTTGCTGGGCCTGCGTCCCCGGCTTGAGCCTGAGGCACGCGCTGCTATAACGCTCACCTCAAATTAGACCGTCCGGCAAAGGGTAGGGCATGGGCACAAGAACAAAAAAACTCAGCCAACTGGCCCTGACCGCGCGCGGAGGGGCAAACCCTGACATCAACGGACTGGCCGTGGATAGCCGCGAGGTGCAGGAGGGGTTCCTGTTTGCCGCTTTGCCTGGCACCCGCGTGCACGGCGGTGAGTTTATCCAATACGCCCTGCGCATGGGCGCGGCAGCCATCCTGACCGATGCCGAAGGGGCGCAGATCGCAGCAGCAGAACTGGCTGCATCGGATGCAGCTTTGATCGTGGCCGAAGACCCGCGTCAGGCGCTTGCTGGATGCGCCGCGCTGTGGTTTGGCGCGCAGCCCCAGACCATTGTGGCCGTAACTGGAACCAATGGAAAAACCTCGGTCGCCACATTCGTGCGCCAAATCTGGATGGAGCTGGGCCACGCCGCCGTTAACCTTGGCACCACTGGGGTCGAAGGCGCATGGACTGCCCCTCTGGCCCACACCACGCCCGAGCCGATCACCCTGCATCGCTGTCTGGCTGAGGCGGCCGCAAATGGCGTGACCCACGCCGCGATGGAGGCGTCCTCGCACGGGTTAGAACAGCGCCGTCTGGACGGGGTGCATCTGACGGCCGCGGGGTTCTCGAACTTCACGCAGGACCATCTGGACTACCACGAAACGTTCGAGGCGTATTTCGCTGCCAAGGCTGGTCTATTCGACCGGGTTCTGCCGCAAGACGGCACCGTCGTGATCAATATGAGCGACCCCAAAGGGGCCGAAGTCCGCAAGATCGCCAAGGCGCGCGGGCAGGAGGTTCTGACCGTTGGGCTGGGCGATGCGGATCTGTGCCTGATGAACCAGCGTTTTGACGCGACCGGGCAGGATTTGCGGTTCTCGTGGCAAGGCAAAGTGTTCCAGACCCGCTTGAACCTGATCGGCGGGTTCCAGGCTGAAAACATCCTTCTGGCTTGTGGTCTGGTGATCGCGGGCGGGGAAGAGCCTGAGCGCGTATTTGAAACTCTGCCGCATCTGACAACCGTGCGGGGCCGGATGCAACTTGCAGCGACGCGCCACAATGGAGCGGCGGTGTTCGTCGACTATGCCCATACGCCTGACGCTGTGGCCACTGCGCTCAAGGCGTTGCGCCCACATGTGATGGGGCGGCTGATTGCCATTGTTGGCGCCGGCGGCGATCGCGATGCGACCAAGCGGCCTTTGATGGGGCAGGCCGCCGCAAACCATGCCGACGTGGTCTTTGTCACCGACGACAACCCGCGCAGCGAGGATCCGGCCGCCATACGCGCCGCCGTTTTGTTGGGCGCGCCTGAGGCGACTGAGGTGGGCGACCGGGCCGAGGCCATTCTGCGCGGCATAGACGCGCTGCAACCGGGGGATGCTTTGTTGATTGCGGGCAAAGGGCATGAAACCGGCCAGATTGTCGGCGATCAGGTTCTGCCCTTTGACGATGTGGAACAGGCCAGCATCAGCGTGGCCGCGCTGGACGGGAGGGTGGCATGACGCTCTGGACTGCGGCTGAGGCCGCTGATGCTACAGACGGGCGCGTCACCTGTGACTGGTCCGTGAACGGCGTGTCGATTGACACCCGAACCTTGCAACCCGGCGACCTGTTCGTGGCGCTAAAGGCGGCACGGGACGGGCATGACTTCGTGGCTCAGGCGTTGGAAAAGGGGGCAAGGGCGGCTTTGGTGTCCCGCATCCCCGATGGCGTGGCCGAGGATGCGCCGTTGCTGATCGTCGACGATGTACAGGCCGGGTTGGAGGCGTTGGGCCGGGCAGGCCGCGCACGCACCGATGCGCGCGTGGTGGGTGTGACGGGCAGTGTGGGCAAGACTTCGACCAAGGAAATGCTGGCCAATGTTCTAAAAACGCAGGGCAAAACCCACGCCAGCGTCGCCAGCTACAACAACCATTGGGGCGTGCCGCTGACCTTGGCGCGGATGCCGCGCGACACCGAATTTGCAGTGATTGAGATCGGCATGAACCATCCCGGAGAGATTGCGCCTCTGGCCCAACAGGCCCGCCCGCATGTGGCGCTGGTGACGACCGTAGCGGCCGTGCATCTTGAAGCGTTCGACTCGGTGGCCGGTATCGCTCATGAAAAAGCTGCGATCTTCGAAGGGCTGGAACCCGGTGGGGCGGCCATCGTGAATGCTGATATTGAACATGCAGGTATCTTGCGTGAGACAGCGCAAAGCTGTGGTGCCGGCATTGTGGAATTTGGGCGCGCGGCGGCAGACTACATTCTCACGGATGTTGAGCAGAGCGCAGACTCCGTTCACGCGACAGCTCAGGTGGGCGGTGACGCCGTCCGTTTCGACGTGCAATCGGCGGGCACGCATTTTGCGATGAATGCCCTGGGTGCTCTGGCGGCCTGCGTCGAGATGGGGGTCGATCTGGACAAGGCGATTGCCGGTCTGCGCCGCTGGTCCCCAGTCAAAGGCCGTGGCGTGCGCGAGCAAATCGCGTTGGCTGGTGGTGGTCAGATTGAGCTGCTGGACGACAGCTACAACGCCAACCCGACCTCGATGGCAGCGGCGTTGGACGTTTTGGCAGCCGCCGAAGGTTCCCGCCGCATCGCGTTTCTGGGTGACATGAAAGAGCTGGGTGCGCAGGAATTGCCAATGCACGCGGCTATGGCAGATGTTGCGGCGATGGCCAAGGTCGATCAAGTGCATTGCATTGGTCCGCTGATGAAATCGTTGCACGACGCGCTGCCCGACGACAAGCGCGGGCTTTGGACGGAAACAAGCGCCGAGATGGCCAACAAGCTGCCTGACCTGATCCGGTCGGGGGATGTAGTTCTGGCCAAGGGCTCGCTGAGTATGGCATTGGCACGGATTGTTGACGGGCTGCGTGAAATGGGGCAAGGGAGCGCGCTTGAGCCATGATCGCCGCATCAGAAAGGTACTAGGATGCTCTATTGGTTGACCGGCCTATCGGATGGCGGGGATTTCTTTAACCTCTTTCGCTATATCACCTTCCGTGCGGGTGGTGCCTTTATGACAGCGCTGATCTTTGGGTTTATCTTCGGCAAACCGCTGATCAATGTGCTGCGTCGCAAGCAGGGCAAGGGTCAGCCGATCCGTGACGATGGTCCCGAGGGGCATTTTTCCAAGGCGGGAACGCCAACGATGGGGGGCTTGCTGATCGTGGGTGCTCTGGTCACGTCGACGCTGGTCTGGGCGCGGTGGGACAACCCCTATGTTTGGATGGTTTTGTTCGTGACTTTGGCATATGCGGCGATTGGCTTTGCGGATGATTACGCCAAGGTCTCCAAACAGAACACCAAGGGCGTATCAGGGAAGATGCGCTTGGCTTTGGGGGTGTTGATTGCAGTGCTGGCCTCGGTCTGGGCAACGCTGCACCACCCAGAGGCGTTGCAGAACCAATTGGCGGTGCCGGTGTTCAAGGATACGCTGGTTAATCTGGGTATTTTCTATATCCCGTTTGCGATTGTTGTGATCGTGGGGGCTGCGAATGCGGTGAACCTAACCGACGGGCTGGACGGGTTGGCGATTATGCCTGCGATGATTGCAGCCTCGACTTTGGGTGTGATTGCCTATGCGGTTGGGCGGGTCGACTTTACCGAATATCTGGACGTGCATTATGTGCCGGGGACTGGCGAGATTTTTATCTTTACCTCGGCGCTCTTCGGCGCGGGACTTGGGTTCCTGTGGTACAATGCACCCCCGGCGGCGGTGTTCATGGGCGACACGGGGTCGTTGGCCTTGGGCGGTGCTTTGGGGGCGATAGCGGTGGCCACGAAGCACGAACTGGTGCTGGCTGTTGTTGGCGGCCTGTTTGTGGTCGAGGCGCTGAGTGTTATCATTCAGGTGCTGTATTTCAAACGGACCGGGCGACGGGTGTTCCTGATGGCGCCGATCCATCATCACTATGAGAAAAAAGGCTGGGCCGAGCCGACGATTGTGATCCGGTTCTGGATCATCTCGCTGATCCTGGCGATGATCGGGTTGGCGACGCTGAAGGTCCGGTAACGCTCCCGCCTGGTTCGGAGGGCCTGCGGCCCGCCTGCCACCAGTTGGGCCCGGCTCGCGCTGACGCGCGAGCCTTTTGCGTCTCTTGCCAATGCTGGTTTCTTCTGCGCAGTGTGGCGGCGCATTTGGCGGCAGAAGAAGGTGGGCGGCATGATCCCGGTCAAAGGGTGTTCAGGACAGAAAATTGCAGTTCTGGGGCTGGGGCGATCCGGGTTGGCGACCGCGCGGTCCCTGCGGGCCGGGAAGGCTGAACCGACCTGTTGGGATGACAACCCAGCAGCCCGAGAAAAGGCCGAAGCCGAGGGGTTCACTTGCGCTGATCTGCGGCGGCAAGGTGCGTTTGACGATATTGCGAGCCTGATCGTTTCCCCCGGCATTCCGCATCTCTACCCCGAGCCGAACCCGGTTGTTGCGGCGGCATTGGAGGCCGGGGTGCCGGTGGACAATGATATCGGCCTGTTTTTTCGGTCTTTCGCCGGGCCGGAGTGGAACAATTTCGACACCCCTCCGCGGGTCATAGCGGTCACCGGGTCGAACGGTAAATCAACGACCGCCGCGCTGATCCATCATATTCTGACTGCGGCCGGGCGAGAAACGCAACTGGCGGGCAATATCGGACGCGGTGTGCTGGATATCGAGCCCGGGGGCGATGGCTCGGTCGTCGTGCTGGAACTGTCGAGCTATCAGACCGAACTGGCGCGTGCGCTGACGCCGGATGTGGCGGTTTTTACCAACCTGTCGCCCGATCATCTTGATCGGCATGGCGGGATGGGCGGCTATTTCGCCGCCAAGCGCCGCCTGTTCGCCGAAGGCGGGCCCGACCGCGCGGTGATCGGAGTGGATGAGAAAGAAGGTGCGTTTCTGGCAGGCCAACTGGCCGAGGGGCCCGCGGATGACCGGGTCATGCGGATTTCGGTCACGCGCAAGCTGACGGGGCCGGGGTGGCAGGTTTTTGCGCGCAAAGGGTTTCTTTCGGAATACCGCAAAGGCCGCCAAACCGGCGCGATTGACCTGCGTGAGATCAAGGGTCTGCCGGGTACCCATAACCATCAAAACGCCTGTGCCGCCTATGCAGCGTGCCGCGCGTTGGGGCTGGCCCCGCGCGTGATCGAAGATGCGCTACACAGCTATCCGGGCTTGCCGCATCGTAGTCAGATCATCGCCGAAGCGAATGGTGTGACCTATGTGAACGACTCGAAGGCCACCAATGTGGACAGTGCGCTCAAGGCGTTGCGCGCGTTCAAGAAGATTCGCTGGATTTGCGGCGGGCTTGAGAAAGAGGGCGGGCTCGATGCCCTGAACGGCGCGAAAGACCATGTTGTCAAAGCCTACGTCATCGGGCGTGAGGCTGCTGGTTTTGCCATGCAGCTTGAGGCCGAGGCGCAGGTTTGCACCACCATGGGCGCAGCCGTGGCGCAGGCCTTCGCCGATGCCCAACCGGGTGAGACGGTCTTGCTGGCCCCGGCGGCGGCCAGCTTCGACCAATATGACAATTTTGAACAACGAGGCGACGACTTCACGGCAGAGGTGCAGAAGCGGCTGGCGGACTAAGGATTTGCAATAGACCGCCGGTTGCGCCAAGCTGCGGTGCCATCTGGTTGACGCACCAGCATTTTTGGTTTTGCGTGCCACCAAATTCAATGTGAGGTTAAGATTATGTCCTACCGTAAAGTCTCTTTGATCCTGCCCGCTCTGCTTGTTGCGGGGGCCTGCACCAATGTGGGTGCCAATTACCAGCCCGTGGTCGATGGGCCCGTGGGTCCGAACTACAACGCGGATCTGGCCCAATGTCAGGCGTTGGCCCGGTCTCAGCCGGTAGTGGATGGTAACACGGCAGGGGCTGCGGCGATCGGTGCGGCGGGTGTCGCTGGCACCAAGGCTATCATCGACGACAGCGCCAGTGATCTTGGCCGCGCGGCAGTTGCTGGTGCCATTGTCGGTGCAGGGGCCAGTGCGATCAGCAATACTCAGAACCAGGAAGTCATCGTGCGCAACTGCATGCGTGGACGCGGGTACAACGTCGTCGGCTAGGGCCGCGCCATTGGATGTGTTGGCTAATGCGCCGCAATGGCGGTTCCGGCAGCATGGCCCGAGGACCACGCCCACTGGAAGTTATAGCCGCCCAGCCACCCAGTGACATCCACTGCTTCACCAATCGCATAGAGGCCGGGGACATCCCTGGCCTCCATCGTTTTAGACGACAGATCATCTGTGTCGATCCCGCCCAAAGTGACCTCGGCGGTGCGATAGCCTTCGGTGCCTGAGGGGGTCAATTGCCAGTCGGAAAGAGCTGCTGTTAGATCGGTCAGGGCGACGTCGGATTGATCGGCCAGATTTCCATTCATCGGAAGATGGTGTTTCAGGTACTCCACCAATCGCGCGGGCAGGTGGCGTGCCAGTTCGGTGGTCAGGGCCTTGCGCCCTCCGACCTGACGCTGATCGCGTAGCAGGTCGAACAGGGGCAAGCCCGGGATCAGGTTGACGCAGATCGCCTCGCCTTCACGCCAATAGGACGACAGTTGCAGCACTGACGGTCCGCTGAGGCCACGATGGGTGAACAACAACGCCTCATCAAAGCTGGTGCGCACGTTCGACAGGCGCGCAGGTACGGACACGCCTGACAGCTCTTTGAACCGGCCATCCGAGAAGGTGAAGGGCACCAGCGCCGCGCTGGTATCCGTGACCCGCAGGCCGAATTGTCGCGCGATGTCATAGGCCAGCCCGGTCGCGCCCATCTTGGGGATGGACTTGCCACCGGTAGCCAGCACCAGATTGCGGCAGGTCAGGTCGTGACGCTGGCCTTCCCGCTCGACCTCCAACGCGAACCCAGCTTCGGTCTTGCGCAGATCGCGAAGACTAGTTTGCACCCACAGCTCGGCCCCGGCGCGCGCCATCTCATCCAGCAACATCTGGATGATCTGCTTCGACGAGCCGTCGCAAAACAACTGCCCCAGCGTTTTCTCGTGCCATGCGATGCCATGGCGACCAACCAGATCAACGAAATCCCACTGCGTGTACCGTGCCAGCGCGGATTTGCAGAAATGCGGGTTCTGCGACAGGAAATTGCCCGGCCCCGCATGCATATTGGTGAAATTGCATCGCCCACCGCCCGAGATGCGGATCTTCTCACCCGGCGCTTTGGCGTGGTCGATCACCAGAACCCGCCCGCCACAATTGGCCGCGCACATCATGCCAGCAGCACCGGCACCCAGGATGATCGTGTGATAGCTCATGCGCGGGGGATGGCTTGGATCAGGGCGAAAGACAAGGCCCCATACGCTGTGTTGATCCGTGCAGGCTTGCAAATCGCCTGCGAGTTCTCGAATGATATGGGGTATTTCCCTGTCACCGCACACCCGATGGAACCGAAATGAACCCGATCAACCTGCAAGAAAAGCTGGCGCAATTCTCAACACATTGGGACCCGCATGTCGTCGCCGACTACAACCAGAATGACGTCATGGTGGTGAAATTTCAGGGCGAGTTTCCGTTCCACAAACATGACACCACCGATGATTTCTTTCTGGTGCTCGAGGGTGAGATGATCATGGATATCGAAGGCCAGCCCTCGCAAACCGTGCGGGCCGGAGAGATCTTTGTGGTTCCCACAGGTGTCGTGCACCGTCCGCGTGCAGAGCGCGAGGTCAAGGTGCTGCTGATCGAACCGAAGGGAGAGCCGAATTCGGGCGATTCCGACCAGCCCGCGGCACCCAAGCCAAGGCTGTGACACTGGTCGTTTTGCCGATCTGCTGGCGTCTCCGCGCTAGGCGGAGATTTTCCTATCTTTCCCTTATTTCCCTAGCCCAAACGGCAAAACCGCTGTAGAGTCTCAATCAGACTCCGAAAACGGGGCGTGAACGAGGCAGAGAGTGGCGGTATCTCATGACTGAGATGGTGTATGGCGCGGTCCAGGACACGCGCGGCGAACCGATTCTACCAAAGTGGTGGCGCACGATTGATCGCTGGACCATGTCCTGCGTTTTGATCCTGTTTGTCATTGGCTTGTTGCTGGGGCTGGCTTCATCGCCGCCGCTGGCTGGGCGCAACGGGTTCGATCCGTTCCACTATGTCGAACGGCAGGCGCTCTTTGGCGGGTTGGCGCTGGTGGCGATGCTGTTGACCTCGATGATGTCGCCCACACTGGTGCGACGTTTGGCGGTACTGGGTTTTCTGGGCGCGTTTGTGGCGCTGGCCTTTCTTCCGGTCTTCGGGACCGATTTCGGCAAGGGCGCGGTGCGCTGGTATTCGCTGGGATTTGCCTCGCTGCAACCTTCTGAGTTCCTGAAACCCGGCTTCATCGTTGTCGCCGCGTGGCTGCTGGCGGCTTCGCAAGAGATCAACGGCCCGCCGGGGCGATTGTGGTCGTTCGCGCTTTGTATGGCGATTGTGGCGATGCTGGTGCTTCAACCGGATTTCGGGCAGGCCTGCCTTATCCTGTTTGGCTGGGGCGTGATGTATTTCGTGGCCGGTGCGCCGATGCTGCTTCTGGTGGGCATGGCGGGGGCCGTAGTGCTGGGCGGAATGCTGGCCTATTCCAACTCGGAGCACTTTGCCCGCCGCATTGACGGTTTCCTCAACCAAGAGGTCGATCCGACCACGCAGCTTGGCTATGCCACCAACGCGATCCGCGAAGGCGGTCTGTTCGGCGTTGGCGTGGGGGAGGGGCAGGTGAAGTGGTCCTTGCCCGATGCGCATACCGATTTCATCATCGCTGTCGCGGCCGAGGAATATGGGCTGATCCTGGTGCTGATCATCATCGCGCTTTATTCGCTGATCGTCGTGCGCTCGCTGCTGCGGTTGATGCGCGAGCGTGACATGTTCATCCGTCTGGCAGGCACCGGTCTGGCCTGCATGTTCGGCGTTCAGGCGATGATCAACATGGGCGTGGCGGTGCGTTTGTTGCCCGCCAAGGGCATGACGCTGCCGTTCGTCAGCTATGGCGGCTCGTCCCTGATTGCGGGCGGCATCGCCGTGGGCATGTTGCTGGCCTTCACCCGAACCCGCCCGCAGGGTGAGCTGGGTGACATTCTACGCGGTCGCGGCTGATGCCTTATCTTTTGATCGCGGCAGGCGGCACCGGGGGGCACATGTTCCCCGCGCAGGCGCTGGCCGAGGCGATGCTGCAGAAAGGCTGGCGCGTGCGCCTGTCCACTGATGCGCGCGGTGCGCGCTATACCGGCGGATTTCCCCATTCGACCGAGATTGTCGAGGCGACTTCGGCCACCTTCGCGCGTGGCGGGCTGGCGGCCAAGGCGCTGGTCGGGCCAAAGATTGCGGGCGGCGTGACCAGCATGGCGATGCAAATGATGCGCGACCGCCCGGATGTGGTGGTTGGCTTCGGTGGCTATCCTTCGATCCCGGCGCTGGGGGCAGCGACGCTGTTGACCGTTCCGCGCATGATCCATGAGCAGAACGGCGTGTTGGGGCGGGTCAACCAGCTGTTTGCCAAGCGCGTGGCGCAGGTGGCCTGCGGGGTCTGGCCCACGGATTTGCCCGACGGCGCAAAGGGCGTCCATACCGGCAACCCGGTGCGCGGCGCGGTGCTGGAACGTGCCGCGGCAGGCTATATCCCGCCCGGAGACTACCCGATGTCAGTTCTGGTGATGGGTGGCAGCCAGGGTGCGCGTATCCTCAGTGATGTGGTGCCCGGCGCGCTTGCGGCGCTGCCGGAAGACCTGCGCGACCATATCCGCGTGGCCCATCAGGCCCGCGATGAAGATGGTGAACGTGTCACCGCCTTTTACGCTGACCATGGCATCCGGGCCGAGGTTCTGCCCTTTTTCGATGACGTCCCCCGGCGGATGTCGGATGCGCAGTTGGTGATCAGCCGCTCGGGCGCGTCCAGTGTGGCCGATATCTCGGTCATCGGGAGACCCTCGATCCTTGTCCCCTTTGCCGCCGCTGCGGGCGACCATCAAACCGCCAATGCGCGCGGGCTGGTGCAGGCGGGTGGCGCGATCATGATCCCCGAAAACCTGCTTGACGTTGCCGCGCTGACCGAGCAAATCACCGCCGTTCTGACAAACCCCGAGGCCGCACAAAAGATGGCCCGTGCCGCCCTATCGACCGGAGCCCCGGACGCGACCGAGCGTCTGGTCCACCTTGTCGAAGAGCTGGCGCAGAAGGAGACCCCATGAATCCAGCCACCAAACTGCCGCAAGACGTAGGTCCGATCCATTTCGTTGGCATCGGCGGAATTGGGATGTCGGGCATTGCCGAGGTGCTGCTGAATCTGGGCTACCGGGTGCAAGGCTCGGACCTGAAAGCTTCCAAGATCACCGACCGTCTGGCCGGTCTGGGGGCCGAGATTTTCGTGGGCCAGCGCGCCGAAAACCTTGAAAACGCAGCCGTCGTTGTGGTCTCCACCGCGATCAAGCCGGGTAACCCTGAATTGGACGGTGCCCGCGCGCAGGGCCTGCCGGTGGTGCGCCGCGCCGATATGCTGGCCGAGTTGATGCGCCTGAAATCCAACATCGCCATCGCCGGAACTCATGGCAAGACCACCACGACCACCATGATGGCCGAGTTGATGGTGGCCGGTGATTTCGATCCCACCGTGATCAATGGCGGCATCATCCATGCCTACGGGTCCAACGCGCGGATGGGACAGGGTGAATGGATGGTGGTCGAGGCCGACGAATCCGACGGCTCGTTCAACCGCCTGCCTGCAACCATTGCCATCGTCACCAATATCGACCCCGAGCATATGGAGCATTGGGGTGATTTCGACCGGCTGCGGGATGGGTTTTACGAGTTCGTCTCGAACCTGCCCTTCTACGGTCTGGCTGTGTGCTGCACCGACCATGCCGAGGTGCAGACGCTGGTGGGCCGCATCAGCGACCGCCGGGTGCGCACCTATGGGTTCAACGCGCAGGCCGATGTGCGGGCCGTGAACCTGACTTATAAGGGCGGTGTCGCTCATTTCGATATCCACCTGCAATACGAGGACACGGTGATCCAAGGCTGCACCTTGCCCATGCCCGGCGACCACAATGTTTCGAACGCTTTGTCCGCCGTGGCCGTTGCCCGCCATCTGGGCATGAAAACCGCTGAAATCCGCGATGCGCTGGCCAATTTCGGTGGCGTCAATCGCCGCTTTACCAAGGTCGGCGAGGTCGATGGTGTTACCATCGTCGACGACTATGGCCACCACCCGGTTGAGATTGCCGCCGTGCTGAAAGCCGCGCGCCAAGCCAGCGATGGGCGTGTGATCGCCGTTCACCAACCGCACCGCTATTCGCGCCTGTCGAACCTGTTCGAGGATTTCTGCACCTGTTTCAACGACGCCGACGTGGTCGCCATTGCCGACATTTTTGCCGCCGGAGAAGACCCGATCGAGGGTGCATCCCGCGATGATCTGGTGCAGGGCCTGATCCGCCACGGCCATCGCCACGCCCGCGCGCTGCTGGATGAAAACGATCTGGAGCGTCTGGTCCGCGAACAAGCTCGCCCCGGCGACATGGTTGTTTGCCTCGGCGCCGGGACAATCAGCGCCTGGGCCAACGGTTTGCCGGACCGCTTGCAACGTAAACAAGCTGTGTGACGCAGGGAACCAACTTGACGCTCGACTGATTTGAGCGTTTGCAGCCGCGAAACAACGTCCTCGGAGGGGCGCATGGTAAATTCAGTGGTGTTTGCGGGACTTTGGGTGATTGCCTCGACCATCGTGGCGATGTTGCCGTTGCGCCTGCAGTTTCCGCCGGGTGTTGTGCTGTTCGTCAGTGCCCCTGCGCTGATCGTCTGGTTGGGCCATGATTTCGGCTGGTTCGTTTCAGTGCTGGCCTTCGCGGGGTTTGCATCCATGTTCCGTAGACCGATCCGCCACTACTGGCACCGTTGGACCGGGCAGGAGGTTCAGGAATGAATTGGTCAATCGCTCTGGCTGCGTTGTGGGGAATCGCCGCGAATGTGCTGGCGATGATCCCCAGCAAAGACAACCACTGGACCCGCGCCTATGTCCTGATTGCGGTGGGGATTCCGATATTGGGCTATGTCACCTTGCAGAACGGCCCGTGGATCGGACTGTTGGTGCTGGCGATGGGTATGTCCGTGCTGCGTTGGCCGGTGATTTATCTGGGGCGCTGGATACGTCGGATGCTCGGTTCGGCTCAGTGACAGATACGGCTTGCGCGGAGGAAGTAAATCCGCGAAGGAACCCGAATGACATCTCTTCCAGAACCCCGTGGCAAGCTGACCCAGAACCGAGCGTTGAACGACCTGACATGGCTTCGTGTCGGCGGTCCAGCAGATTACTTGTTCCAACCTGCGGATATCGACGATCTGAAAGGGTTTCTGCGCGACCTGCCCGCAGATTTCGACGTGTTCCCCATGGGTGTTGGGTCAAACTTGATCGTCCGGGATGGCGGCTTGCGCGCCGTGGTGATCCGGCTAGGGCGCGGGTTCAACGGGATCGAGATCGCAGGTAACACCGTTACAGCAGGTGCCGCGGCGCTGGATGCGCATGTGGCGCGCAAAGCGGCAGATGCGGGGGTGGACCTCACGTTTTTGCGGACCATTCCGGGCTCGGTCGGTGGGGCGGTGCGGATGAACGCGGGCTGCTATGGCAGCTACACGGCGGATGTGCTGCGCAGAGCCACCATTGTCACGCGCCAGGGCGAGGTCGTGGACCTGACGCCGCAGGACCTGAGCTTCCGCTATCGCCAGTCGGATTTGCCCGATGGGGCGGTGCTGATTTCGGCCACGTTCGAGGGACCCGCGGGTGATCCACAAGCGCTGCATGACCGGATGGCGGCGCAATTGCAAAAACGCGATGAGACCCAACCCACAAAAGACCGCAGCGCAGGTTCGACCTTTCGCAACCCAGCTGGGTTTTCCTCGACCGGACGGGCGGATGACGTGCATGATCTGAAGGCGTGGAAAGTGATCGACGATGCCGGAATGCGCGGGGCCACCAAAGGTGGCGCACAGATGAGCGAGAAGCACTCCAATTTCCTGATCAACGCTGGCGGTGCCACTGCCGCTGACCTTGAAGGTCTGGGCGAAGAGGTGCGAAAAAAGGTTTACGAAACAAGCGGCATCACGCTAGAGTGGGAAATCATGCGGGTCGGAGATCCGTTGAAAGAATAAAGCCCCAACCGTCAGACCAAAACAGGCAAATTCAGGCGACGGATCAAAGGCATAAACGCAGTACGGACCACCACATAAGGTCCGGAGACATTGAGGCGCTAAGTGGGTAAGTCGAGCAGGACACACCCCAAAGTGGCGGTATTGATGGGCGGCCCCTCGGCGGAACGCGAGGTGTCTCTCAGCAGCGGGCGCGAATGCGCAGCCGCCCTTAGGGGAGAAGGCTTTGAAGTGGTCGAACTGGACGCGGGTCCCGACCTTTCTGTGCGCCTGTCGGAAATCAAACCAGATGTGGTTTTCAACGCGCTGCATGGGCGCTGGGGCGAAGACGGCTGTGTGCAGGGCTTGTTGGAATGGATGCGCCTTCCGTACACGCATTCCGGAGTGCTGGCCTCGGCCTTGGCGATGGACAAACAACGCAGCAAAGAGATCTACCAGACCGAAGGCTTGCCGATCGTTCCCAGCGTGATCCTACCCAAGCAACAGGTCGCGGCATCCCACGCGATGGAGCCGCCCTATGTGGCCAAACCGAACAACGAAGGTTCCAGCGTTGGGATCTATATTGTCTCGGAAGGTGCGAATTGCCCGCCTCGTCTGTCCGACGACATGCCAGATCATGTGATGGTCGAGAAATACATCGCAGGGCGCGAGTTGACTGTTACCGTGATGGGCGACCGCGCCTTGACCGTGACCGAGATCATGACCGATGGCGGCTGGTATGACTATGACGCCAAGTACAAGCCCGGCGGCTCGTGGCATGTGCTGCCTGCCGACATCCCTCAGGATATCTTTGACCGCTGCATGGACTATGCACTGAAGGCCCATAGTGCCTTGGGGTGTCGGGGTGTCAGCCGCACCGACTACCGCTGGGATGACAGTATGGGTGCGGACGGTCTGTTCCTGCTGGAAACCAACACCCAGCCGGGCATGACACCGACCTCGCTGGTGCCCGAACAGGCTGAGCATTGCGGCATGAGTTTCGGACAGCTTTGCGCCTGGATGGTGGAGGACGCCTCATGCGACCGCTAAGAGCCACCCGTGCCCCCGTCATTCGTCGGACCACGCAGCCGTCCGGCCCTGATGCTGATTTTGCATCGGGCGAACGGCACGATACGCAGCCCAAGCTGCGGCTGGGCGGGGTTAAGCTGTTTGGCCGTAAATCGCAGAGGTTCGATCCGGCGCCATCGCGGCTGAGCTACCGTATACAACGTTGGATGCTGACACCGAGTATTCGGCGCGGGTTGAAGTACGGCCTGCCTGTGTTTGCAATCTGCGCGGCCACTACGCTCTATTTCAGTGCTGAAGATCGGCGTGAGGCCGTTGTGGCCTATGTCAACGACATCAAGACCTCGATCCAGCAGCGACCAGAATTCATGGTCAATCTTATGGCGATCGACGGGGCAGGCACCAACCTGTCCGAAGATATCCGTGAGGTCGTGCCGCTGGATTTTCCGATCAGTTCCTGGGACCTGGATGCCGAACAGATCCGCGACACGATTACCGGGCTTGATCCGGTTAAATCCGCCACCGTTCGGATCCGCCCCGGCGGTATCTTGCAGGTGGATGTGGTCGAGCGTCAGCCCGTCGTGGTTTGGCGCACCCGCAGCGGGACCGAGTTGCTGGACGAAACCGGCGCACATGTGGAACGAATCGCCTCGCGCAAGGATCATGCGCATCTGCCACTAATTGCAGGTAAAGGCGCGGATGGGCATGTCGACGAGGCACTGCAACTTCTGACAACCGCCCGCAGCCTTGGTGCGCGTGTGCGCGGGTTGGTACGCATAGGCGAGCGCCGCTGGGATTTGGTTCTGGATCGCGGCCAGCGCATCATGTTGCCCACCGAACGTCCCGTGCGTGCGCTGGAGCATGTGTTGGCGGTGAACGAAGTGCAGGACCTGTTGGAACGTGACGTGGCCGTTGTGGACATGCGCCTCGGCCAGCGTCCGACGATACGAATGACCAAAGCCGCCAGCGACGACTGGTGGGGTACTAAAACCGATGTGAGTAGCAGGCAGTAACGACCATGATGACCGATCTTTATCAGTCCCAACGGGCCATGCGGCAGATGCGCAGGCAGGCAATGCAGCGCGGTGTCGTGGCCATTCTGGATGTTGGCAGCTCGAAGATTTCCTGCCTTGTGCTGCGGTTCGACGGTGCTGGTCGTCTGCATGAAGATAGCGGGATCGGGTCACTGGCCGGCCAGACCGGGTTCCGGGTGATCGGCGCGGCGACGACTCGGTCGCGTGGGGTGCAATTCGGTGAAGTCACCGCGATGCAGGAAACCGAACGAGCCATTCGAACCGCCCTGCAAGCGGCGCAGAAAATGGCCGAGATCCGTGTTGATCACGTCATTGCCTGTTTTTCGGGCGCGAATCCTCGGTCCTACGGTCTGGATGCGCAGGTCGATCTGGAAGGGCAGGTGGTCAGCGAGGCCGAGGTCGGTCGGGTGCTGAACGCCTGCGATGTCCCCGACTATGGTGCCGGCCGTGAAGTGTTGCACGCGCAGCCTGTGAATTTTGCCTTGGACAACCGCTCGGGTTTGATTGATCCGCGTGGCCAGATGGGGCAGTCGCTGGCCGTCGATATGCATATGCTGACCGTGGATGCGGTTGCGATCCAGAACATCGTGCGCTGCATAAAGCGGTGTGACTTGGAACTGGCAGGGATCGCGAACTCGGCCTATGTGTCGGGGATTTCTGCACTGGTCGAGGATGAGCAAGAGCTCGGCGCGGCCTGTATTGACATGGGTGGCGGTACCACCAGCGTGTCTATCTTTATGAAAAAGCACATGATTTTCGCCGATTGCGTGCGCATGGGTGGGGATCACGTGACCAGTGATATCTCGATGGGTCTTGGCGTGCCTGCGAATGTGGCCGAACGGATCAAGACCTTCAACGGCGGCGTTCACGCCACCGGGGCGGATGACCGCGACCTGATCGACATCGGTGGCGATACCGGCGATTGGGAACATGACCGGCGCACCGTCAGCCGCGCCGAGTTAATCGGCATCATGCGTCCCCGAGTCGAAGAAATCCTCGAGGAAGTCCGCATTCGTCTGGACGCCGCTGGGTTCGACCATCTGCCCAGCCAACAGATCGTTCTGACCGGTGGAGGTAGTCAGATCATGGGGCTGGATGGGCTGGCGACTCGAATTCTGGGCCAGCGCGTGCGTCTGGGCCGTCCATTGCGCGTACACGGCTTGCCGCAATCGGCGACGGGGCCAGGATTCTCATCCGTGGTGGGGCTCAGCCTGTTTGCGGCGCATCCGCAGGATGAATGGTGGGATTTCGATATTCCCGTCGATACCTATGCCGCACGCCCGTTCAAACGCGCCGTGCGCTGGTTCCGTGACAATTGGTAAACTCCTGATCGCGGCGCTGGTTGCCGCGATTCCGGCGTCTGTCCGCGCGCAGACCCTGATAACGCCCGAGGCGTTTCTGGATACAGTGCAAGGCAAGACGGTCCGATTCCATCTTCTGCCCGGCGGTGGCCTGGTCGGCACCGAAGAGTTCCTGAGTCCGACTCTATCAGTCTGGCGGATGGAAGGTAGAGGTTGTGTCTACGGTCAGATTACTACCCCTGATGGTAAGGTTTGTTTCCTATATGACGACGATCCAGATGGTCTCCCGGTGTGTTGGTGGCCGTTTGTCTACAATGATCGTCTGTTGGTGCGTTTGGCGGAAATTACGAACGGTGAAATTCAAGAGGTGCGTAGCATCTCGGACGACAGTCTGAATTGTCCAAGTACTCCTATTGGTTGAAGAATTCCCTTGCGGAGAGGCGTCGAATCCAGCAAGATATCCACAAGGCACGTCAGAGGCCCTATGCGAGGACCCGAGCAGGTTTCCGCACCCAAAAAACGATTGAATCGCAATCTGCGCAACCGGCTGCGGCCCTCGGGCAGTGGTATGTTTTGTGTTGGATTGAGTTCATTTCGCAACATCTGGCAAACAATACGAAATACCGGCGGATTATGCCTTAATTCCTCCATATTTTGTGGAGTCTGGCGATTTTTGGCGTGACCTTTGCGGTTTCGGTCGGTAGGATTGTTTAAGGATAGGTAAGAAAAACACCGCGTTGGCGGAGCATATAAACAGGCGGACAGAAGCATGACATTGAATCTTTCGATGCCCGGGCACGATGAACTGAAGCCTCGGATTACGGTATTTGGCGTAGGCGGCGCAGGTGGTAACGCCGTCAATAATATGATTGAAAAAGAGTTGGATGGCGTGGATTTCGTCGTCGCCAACACTGATGCGCAAGCATTGCAGCAAAGCCAATCCTCGGCGCGCGTGCAGCTTGGCGTGAAAGTCACCGAAGGTCTGGGGGCAGGGGCACGCCCGACCGTTGGCGCAGCCGCCGCCGAAGAGAGCATCGAGCAGATCGTCGATCATCTGGCAGGCGCCCATATGTGCTTCATCACCGCCGGTATGGGCGGCGGCACCGGTACGGGTGCGGCTCCGATCATTGCGCAGGCCGCGCGTGAGCTGGGCGTTCTGACGGTGGGTGTTGTGACCAAGCCCTTCCAGTTCGAAGGTGCCAAGCGGATGCGTCAGGCCGAAGACGGTGTTGAGGCGCTGCAAAAGGTTGTCGACACGCTGATCATTATCCCGAACCAGAACCTGTTCCGTCTGGCGAATGAAAAGACAACATTCACCGAGGCATTCTCGATGGCCGATGACGTTCTGTATCAGGGCGTTAAAGGCGTAACCGACCTGATGGTGCGTCCGGGCTTGATCAACCTCGATTTTGCCGATGTGCGCGCCGTGATGGACGAGATGGGCAAGGCGATGATGGGCACTGGCGAGGCCACCGGCGAAGATCGCGCGGTTCAAGCCGCCGAGAAGGCGATTGCCAACCCGCTGCTGGACGAGATCAGCCTCAGGGGTGCCAAAGGCGTGCTGATCAACATCACCGGCTCGCACGACCTGACCCTGTTCGAACTGGACGAAGCCGCCAACCGCATCCGCGAGGAAGTGGACCCCGAGGCCAACATCATCGTCGGCTCGACACTGGATACCGCGATGGAAGGTGGCATGCGCGTGTCGGTCGTGGCCACTGGCATCGACGCCACTGAGAAATCCGAGGACGTGCCGGTTGCGCGCCGTTCGATGTCGGCTCCGCTGACCCGCACGGTTTCAGCAGAAGAAGAAGCGGCTGAAGAAGAAGCGCCGGCAGCGGTTGCCGAACCGGTCGAAGCCGAGCCCGTGCGTGAACCGTCGCTGTTCGAGGCGACAGAGGAGCCATCCGAGCCCCGTTTCCAACCTCAGGCTGAACAGGACGATGATGGCCTGCCGCCTCCGGCTTATCAGCCACGTGTCGCCGAATTCGAGCCGACGCCCGAGCCGGTTGAGCCTGCTCCGGAAAGCTATGCGCCGCAGCCTCAGCCTGCAGCAGGCACTCCGTCGCCCGAAGCATTGCAGCGTCTGCAAGCCGCTGTACAGAACGTCCCTACGGGGGATCGCAGCCATATGGCATCGCGTCCGCAGCCCGCTCCGGCGCCGCAATCCGAGGCGGATCGCCCGCGGTTTGGCTTCAACCGTCTGATTGACCGGATGACCGGTCACGCGGCGGATACCCCGGCCCAACCGCAGCGTCAGCAGCCCGTGATGCGCCAGTCTGACGCCACGGCTCCCGCCCATGATCAGGCCGATCCCGAGCAGGAACGGATCGAAATTCCGGCCTTCTTGCGCCGTCAGGCGAACTGATCGCGGTAACAAAATACGTAGAAGGGGTCGCCTAGTGGCGGCCCTTTTTCGTTTCAAAACAACAATATACCCCGATGTAAGCAGGGTTTTGCCGATCTGTTACATTCATGTTTCATTCGGTTACAAAGAGTGAGTTGAGCCTTTCGCCTGCGTTCCTTAACTGAATGCCCAACACGGCCAAAGCAGGCCGGACACCACTCACCGAGGCCCACATTGCAACATACGCTCAAATCTCCGATCACGTTTACCGGTGTCGGGCTGCACAGCGGCAAGCCTGCAAACATGGTTCTCAAACCGGCAGCCGCCGGTCATGGCATCTGGTTCAAACGGACGGATATTGATCTGGGCAATGCGCTGATCCCTGCGATTTACGACGTGGTGGAGCGGACCCCGCTGTGTACGCGTCTGGTGAACGAGGCGGGTGTGTCGGTATCGACGGTCGAACATATCATGGCAGCGCTGGCGGGTTGTGGTGTTCACAACGCACTGATCGAGATTGACGGTCCCGAAGTGCCGATCATGGATGGGTCTTCGATCGAATTTGTACGCGGGATCATGACCAAAGGTGTGCGCCGTCAGGCCAGCCCGGTGTTGGCCTATGAGGTGCTCAAGCCCGTTTCTGCCTCGCGTGAGGGGGCCAGTGCGTCGATTGCGCCTGCGGACGGTCTGATCATTGACTTCCACATCGACTTTGAAGATGGCGCCATTGGCCGTCAGACCAAAACGCTGGACATGCGCAACGGATCGTTTGCGCGGGAACTCAGCGATTGCCGCACCTTCTGCCGTCGCATAGATGTTGAAGCGATGCGCGAAAACGGTCTGGCCCTGGGTGGCACGCTAGAAAACGCCGTGGTGGTTCAGGGGAACGAGGTTCTGACGCCGGGCGGGTTCCGTCGCGCAGATGAGGCTGTGCGCCACAAGATGCTGGACGCGCTGGGGGATCTCTACCTCGCGGGCGGTCCGATTCTGGGTCGTTTCACCGGCGACAAGTCCGGCCACTCGTTGACCAACACATTGCTGCGCACCCTCTTCGAGACGCCAGGCGCAGTGCGACCGATCCTGTGCACGGCCGAACAAGCCGCGCGTTTGCCCGGTCAGGGCCTGATCTGGGACGAAATCCCGGCTGTCGCCTGATTGGATCAACTCTGCGTACAATTCCGGTGCTGGCTTTACTAAGGCGTTTTGCCCCGGAATTATATGTGCTAAACCAAGCCTAAATCCGGGGTTCGCTCCGACAAGTAATACAACAAGGATAGGCGGAATGGGTGGCACCAGGGCGGCGGTCAGATTCGCGGGCGCGATTCTTCTGACAGCAGTTTTGTCAGCATGTGGCGGCCAAGGGGCCGACCGCAGCCAGAACCTTGAGGGGTTTACCCCCGAGCAAATTTTTACACGCGGTGAGTTTGAGCTGTCGCAGAATCGCTCGGATGATGCGGCGTGGTATTTCTCGGAAGTCGAGCGTCTTTATCCCTATTCGGATTGGGCCAAGCGCGCGCTGATCATGCAGGCGTTCTCGTATCACTCTGACAAGAACTACGAAGAAAGCCGCGCAGCTGCGCAGCGCTTCATCGACTTCTATCCGGCGGATGAAGATGCGGCCTATGCGCAGTACCTTCTGGCGCTTAGTTATTATGATCAGATTGACGAGGTTGGGCGCGATCAGGGTCTGACCTTTCAGGCGTTGCAATCCCTGCGCACGGTGATCGAAGTCTATCCGGACAGCGAATACGCAACCTCTGCCGTTCTGAAATTCGATCTGGCCTTTGATCACCTGGCGGGCAAGGAGATGGAGATCGGGCGTTATTATCTGCGTCAGGATCACTATACGGCGGCAATCAACAGGTTCCGCGTTGTGGTCGAGGATTTCCAGACCACCTCTCATACCGCCGAGGCGCTTTATCGTCTGATCGAGTCCTACCTGTCCTTGGGGCTGGTGGATGAGGCGCAGTCGGCCGGTGCGATCCTTGGGTTCAACTACCGCTCGTCGGAATGGTATGATGCGGGCTACAAGCTGCTGACATCGCGTGGGCTGAAACCCAGAAGCCTGGGCAACAACTGGCTGAGCCAGATCTACCGCCAGACCGTCAAAGGTGAGTGGTTGTAATCGTCATGACGAACGGCGTGGGACGCTAAGACCCGATGCTGCGCGCCCTTGATATCCGCGACATGCTAATCATCGACCGGTTGGAACTGACCTTCCAACCGGGCCTGAACGCGTTGACCGGTGAAACCGGTGCGGGCAAGTCAATTCTTCTGGATTCGCTGGGCTTTGTGCTGGGCTGGCGCGGTCGCGCCGAATTGGTCCGTCAGGGTGCTGCGCAGGGCGAGGTTGTGGCCGAGTTCGAGCTATCGGACGATCATCCCGCCCACGCCATTCTGGCCGAGGCCGGATTGCCCAGCGGCGAGGAATTGATCCTGCGCCGCGTGAACACCGCCGAGGGGCGCAAGACCGCGTGGGTCAATGACCGCCGCTGCTCGGGCGAGGTGTTACGGGCGTTGTCTGAGACATTGGTTGAGTTGCACGGTCAGCATGATGACCGAGGCCTGTTGAACCCGCGCGGGCATCGGGCGATGCTGGATGACTATGCCGGGGTCGCGGATGATCTGGCCTCGGTTCGTGCGGCCTGGAACGGGATGTCGCGCGCGCGGAAAGCGTTGGCCGAGACCGAGGCTGCCTTGGCCGCTATGCGCGCGGAAGAGGAATTCTTGCGTCACGCCGTGGCAGAGTTAGACAAGCTGGACCCACAACCGGGCGAAGACGCCGAACTGGACGCCCGCCGCCGCATGATGCAGGGAGCCGAGCGCATACGAGACGACGTGGCGCGGGCCTTTGACCTGCTGGGCGGAGACGGGGCTGAAGGCGCCATGTCCGACGCAGTCCGTTGGCTGGAAGGCGTATCCGACAACGCGGGCGGTCAGTTAGAGGAACCCATCGCCGCGCTTGGCCGCGCCCTGATCGAACTGGGCGAGGCGCAGGATGGCGTCAATGTCTGCCTACAAGCTTTGGACTTCAACCCCGCAGAATTGGAGCAGGCCGAGGAGCGTCTGTTCGCCATCCGCGCACTTGGCCGCAAACATGACGTGGCCCCCGATAATCTGGGCGCGTTTGCCGATACGCTACGTGAGCGTCTGCACAAACTGGACGCAGGTGATGCCGATCTGGCTGATCAGCGTGCTGCGGTTGAGGCTGCGCAGGCTGCCTATGACAGGGCTGCGACAGCGCTTAGTAATGCGCGCCGGCAGGCAGCGGGGCAGTTGGATGCGGCTGTGATGGCCGAGCTTGCGCCGCTCAAGATGGAACGAGCGGTGTTTCAGACCGAAATATCTCCCACTGATCCCGGCCCCGAGGGCGCCGACGCAGTGGCCTTTACCGTTGCCACCAACCCCGGCGCACCTTCGGGTCCGCTGAACAAGATCGCCTCGGGTGGAGAGCTCAGCCGCTTCCTGCTGGCGCTCAAGGTCTGTCTGACCGGCGAAGATAGCGCCCGCACGATGATCTTCGATGAAATCGACCGCGGTGTCGGCGGGGCAACTGCCGATGCGGTGGGCCGCCGTCTGGCCTCGCTTGCGCAGGGCGGGCAGGTTCTGGTCGTGACGCACTCGCCTCAAGTAGCTGCGCGTGCGGCACATCACTGGCGGGTTCAAAAACAAGTCACCGAGGGGCAAACTCTGTCGACCGTCATCCCGTTGGCCGACCCGGACCGGGTGGATGAGATCGCCCGCATGGTTGCAGGCGACACCATCACGGACGAGGCGCGCGCCGCCGCGCGTGCCCTGTTGGACGCATAGACCTTCTCACCTGCGCGATCCCGCTTTTATCCGTGCCGCCCGTAGCTTAGTAAGGGGTAGGTACTGATCCCCCGAGGGCACATGAGCCAATCAACCCGCACCGTTTTGCGCAACCAGCTGCATCAGGCTTTGGCCGCCATAAAGGATGCATGGCGGGTGATGCGGCGGCGCGGACCCAGCCAGTTTCAGTTCTGGCTTATCGCGCTTGTGATCGGGATCGCAGCCGGGTTCATGGCGCTTGGATTTCGCAAGGCGATCCGCGCCTTGCAAGCCTGGGTCTATGATACGGAAAACATCCTACTACTCCACAGCCACGCCGAGATGTTGCCTTGGTTCATGATCCTGATCACCCCCATTGTCGGGGGTCTAATCGTGGGGATCATCCTGCACAGGTTCACCGATGACGGGAGGGTGCGCTCGGTCGCGGACGTGATCGAAGGGGCGGCGCTGACCGATGGACGGGTCGAACGGAAGGCCGGGGTCGCTTCGTTCTTTGCCTCGCTGATCACGCTTAGCACTGGCGGTTCCTCGGGGCGAGAAGGCCCAGTTGTGCACATGGCCGGGGTGATCTCGACCTGGGTCAGTAATCGTATCCATGCCGACGGGATCACCGGTCGTGACCTGCTGGGCTGCGCAGTGGCGGCGGCGGTTTCAGCCAGCTTCAACTCACCCATCGCCGGCGCATTGTTTGCGCTCGAGGTCGTGCTGCGGCACTTTGCTGTGCATGCGTTTGCACCCATCGTGATTGCTTCGGTTGCTGGGACGGTGATCAACCGGTTGGAATATGGCGACGTGACCGAGTTTACTTTGGACACGCCCGGAACGCTGCAATTCTATGTGGAACTGCCCGCCTTTTTGATCCTGGGCCTTGTGTGCGGGCTGGTGGCGTTGCTGCTGATGCGATCGATCTTTTTCGCTGAGGATATCGGCAACCATATCCAAAACCGCCTATCCCTTCCGGGATGGCTGCGCCCTGCGGTGTCCGGGGCGATGCTGGGTCTGATTGCGATCTGGTTTCCCCATATCATTGGCGTTGGATATGAGACCACGATCCGCGCTTTGGCCGGGGATCTGACTCTGTCTGCCGCGATCCTGTTTGCCGTTATCAAAACTGTCGCCTTGGCGATCACAATGGGCGGACGTATGGGTGGAGGGGTCTTTTCGCCCTCATTGATGGTAGGAGCATTAACCGGGTTGGCCTTTGGCTGGATTGCTACGGGGGTGTTGCCGGATGTGTCGGGGACACCGTCGCTTTATGCTTTTGCCGGGATGGGCGCAGTGGCCGCTGCTGTGTTGGGCGCGCCGATCTCGACCACGTTGATTGTGTTTGAATTGACCGGTGAATGGCAGATCGGACTGGCGGTGATGGTCTCGGTCTCGATGTCCACCGCACTGGCCTCGCGCCTTGTGGACCGGTCATTCTTCCTGACACAGTTGGAACGCCGTGACGTGCATCTGGCCGCGGGGCCACAGGCCTACCTGCTGGCGATGCTGCGGGCGGGGGCGGTGATGCGCCCGATTGGCGATCCGCGCTCGATCACCAGGGAAGAGGCGCAGGCGCTGATCCAACAAGGCCTTTGTGTCAAGGCCAGCGCCACGCTTGAGGCGGCGATGCCCTATTTCGACCGGGACGACGTTCCCTGTATCCCGGTCGTGATCATTGACGAAGACGGCTGCGAAAACCCGGTCGGCGCGCTGTTCCACATTGATGCGCTGAAAGCCTATAACCGCGCGCTGGCTGCCACGGCGGCCGAGGAACATTCCTAGCCGCGATAGACCGTCGCTGTGTCACCCAGATAATTGTCCCACGCAAACCAGTACGAGATATGTCCGGCCACGCGCGGCAATTCTGTGCCGTCTGGCCCGAACAGCGCCTCTTCGGTCAGGCGCCACTTTCCGCCCTTCTGGTCGACCAGCCCACCATCTGACGCGGTAAAGCGGTTGGACTTGCGCTCATAGGCGCGAACGGCGCGTTTGTCGGGGTTGCCGATCAGCACCAAGGGCCGGTTGGCAATCGCGTCATTGATCACCCGCGTGTTGCTGAACGCATCCAGCGGCCATGCGCGCGCCGCACCGAACTGGCGGATGGCGAAGACATAGTCCTTCTGCCGGTGCTGCGACTGATCGACCAGCGCCGGAAACATCAACTCGGACGAGGCGAAATAGTCGCGATATACCACACCCGACCCATAGTTGCGCCGGTGGCCGGTGCTGAGCGACAGAACCTGGGTCTTGGGATGCGACGCCTTCCAGCTTTGCCATGTGGTGATGACCACAGGGCGCTGTTTCAACTCGATCCCGCTGTCGACCAGAGGGCCGACGACCGGTTTGCCGGAGTATTGGTTCCACAACGAATGGGTCTCGCGGTCAAACATCAGCTTGTTCGAACGGTACAGGAAGCCCGATGAACCAAAGACAAAGGGCTTCCGCCGTCCTTCAACCTGGGTCTCAAACAAGATACCCGACCCGCAGAGCGTACAATAGGCCAGTGCGACCGGGACGCCTCCGATCACTTCGTTGAACATTTCGTGCCAGCCCATGATGCGCAGCGGATAGGCGCGCTCATCCCCGTTGATCGAAACACCAAAGACCAGATCGCCGTCCTTCAGATAATCCGCATCCGAGGCAGAGATCAGTGTAGGATTGTCCAACGAAGGGATGCCGTCCTTTTGAACACCGCCCCATGTGATTTCTTCCAACCGGATCTTCATCTTGTCGCGTTGCAGATATTCGGGCCGCAGGAATTCGTCGAAATTCTGGTCGATGCCCAGCAACACTTCGCGCTTGAACGGGATTAGCGAGGGGTGAGGCACGACTTGCGGGTTCTTTTCCTGCCAGATCATCCAGTCGAACCAGTCGGTACCAATATCTTCGCCGGTGAGGGTGCGCATGACCTGGGTGATGTCATCGCTGCGGCGACGGCCATAGCGCATGGCGGTCAGCAGGGCGGGCACGACGTCAGGGCTGCCGCGCTCGACCAGAAATTTCATGCTTTTCTCGAAATCCGTGCGACTGCTGTACAGCGTGGACCGAACCGCGTCCAGCACAGGGTCCGTTTGCGCAGACAGGGCACCGGGCATGGCCGTTGCGGCCCCAAGTAATCCTACAAAATTGCGGCGCGTTATTGACATTGCATCCTCCGGCTGATGATCGAGCGTATTCTGCCTTGCCGCGACCTAAAATGCATTCAACAGGCGCGTGAACCGGGCGTGAGCGGCCGCTTCCTTGATCGAAAACCGGTTTTGTCGGTAAGATTACGGAAAGCGACCCGGTTTCGATTTGAGAAATACAACCTGATTATTTCCGGGTTTTTGGTGAATTGACGACGCAGAAGTTTGCGCCACCTGATACGACTGATCTGATTTTGTGCCTAAACTCATATAGTTGGAGGCAATATGCGAATGAATTTGAAGAACCTCTCTTTGCGGGTCCCCGTGGCCCCTAACGCACACGTGCGTTGGTTCCGCGATAGTGTGTGCAACCCCTGCTTGTTGTCCGGTCCCTTTGCTGGTGCGCGATGAGTAAGTCCACAGTGATCAGCCCCATCGGCAGAAATTTGCTTGTGATCTTGGGCGGTTGCCCGGTTTCTGTTCCGGGCTGTGATTGTGGTTTGCACCGCTGGGGGCAAGCAGATGCGCGTGTTTGATGTTGCCGTCATAGGGGCGGGACCCGCCGCCTACGCCGCGCTGACCGCAATGCGCGGGCAGGCTTTATCTATAGCGGTCATAACCGGCGCAACCAAACGCTCCAATGTCGAAGGTCCGCCCAAAATTGTTTCGGTCGCCTATGAGCGCCAACAACCTGCGCACCTGACGGAACGCACCGTTGTGTCCGAGGGAGCACCACCACTGTTTTCTTCAGCCGAGATTGGGGGATTGGCCAATTATTGGGGCAAGCAGTTGCAGCTCTATGACAGCGGTGATCCCTGGGGCGACGGCCCTTTTCTTGAAAGCTGGAAGGATTACTGCGCCGCCTGCGATACGGTGCAGGCCGACCTCGAAATAACTGGCGGTGTCCGGCGAGAGCGTTTGGACAACGGATTTGAAAAAAGCGCTCCACGGTTGTTGACCGGAACCGCGCAGGCACCGGGGTCCGGGCTTGATGCCATGGCCCTGGCATTCAAGGCGCGTCTGAATGAGCTTGAGCAAGCCGAACCTATTGATGGGCGGGTGCATCGGATTGAGGCCCGCGAGGGGCTGGTCTCAATAGAACTGGACGGAGGCAATGTGCTTCAGGCACGCTGTGTCTTTCTGGCGGCAGGTGTGTGGGGCACAGCCAGCTTGCTGATGCGCAGCGTATCGCAACTCAACCGACTAATGTTTCGCGACCACGCGCCCTATACGATCAACTGCTTTCGACTGGATCGCGCTTTGGGCTCGGCCCGCAGCTACGCGGATCGGGGGAATTTCAATGCGCTGACGTTGAAACACAAGGTGGATGGGCGCTGTGATATGTTCGCCTCAGTCTACGCGGTGTCACAGGCGCCGATCAGTTTGTTGACGGCCACTTTCGGACTGGGGCCGCATCTGAGGGGCAAGCGCATCGGTCGCCTGATCGACTTCGTCCAACCCGTTCGGATATGGACCCCCAGAACACAGGTTCAATTGCGCTATGATCTGCACCATACAACGGTCGAAGCTGTTCAACTACCTGACCCTGACGGTGACACGCAGCTGCAGCGCCTGTTGGAGTGGCTGTCAGCGCATAGGGTGCGCCACACGCTTGGGACAACTGCACCGGGTCAAGGGTTCCACTACCACGACCTGACTTTCGGCCCGAAAGAAGACCCAGTCGATGATGTGGTGCGATCGGCATTTAGCGGTTTAGTTCGGGTTGTCGACGCCTCATGTTTGCAAAGGATCGGATGCCCTCCGCATACATTGACGTCGATGGCACAAGCTTTTGCACGGGTACGGCACGACCTTCAGGCAAACCAAGCAATGCGGAGGGCGATTTAGCCCGGTCGTCCTAGATTTGTTCGACCTTGACCGACTCGAGGCGATAGAACGCGATGTGATCCTTGATCTCGGCCACGGCTTGGATTGGGTCCTCATAGCTCCAAGCCGCGTTTTCTGTAGTTGAGGACTTATTGACGATCGAGAAATGCGTGGCGTCGCCCTTATGCGGGCAATGGGTGCTTTTGTCCGTGCGGTCCAGAAAGGCCATGGCGATATCGCTGCGGGGGAAATAGATGACCGGTTCCAAATCACCTTCCAGCAGTTCAAGCGCATTGGTGGTTTCGCCCAAAATGGCACCGCCCGAACGTACGCTCCACTTGCCAGACGCTTTGCTGATGGTGATCTCGGTCATAAATATTCCTTCCCCTTAAGTTGTTTCGGGCCTCTCCTCTGCCCTGTGAGTGTGACAGTCTTGTGTCAGATCGGCGCGGTTGCGGCATCCAACCACAGTTGCGCGGCTGGGCCCAGCCTGGGTCGGATTTTTTCCGTAACGTCGCGGTGATAGGCGTTCAGCCAGTCGCGCTCAGCCGTGCTGAGCATTTCGACCACAATCAACCGACGGTCGATGGGCACAAATGTGAGTGTTCGCCAGTTCAACATCGCCCGCTCGTCGTCGCCACCGGGTAGGGCAGGGGCCTCTTGCACCACCACGAGGTTTTCGATGCGGATGCCAAAAGCCCCTTCGCGGTAATAGCCCGGCTCGTTTGACAGGATCATGCCCGGCTTCAACGGCACATGGCTGACGCGCGATAGGCGCTGAGGGCCCTCGTGCACGCTTAGATACGCGCCCACGCCGTGGCCGACGCCATGGTTGAAATCCTGCCCCGCCGCCCACAAGGGCGTTCGCGCCACGCATTCGATATCTCGTCCGGCCAAGCCCACGGGCCAGCGCAGCATCGACATGTCGATCATGCCTTTCAGAACGCGGGTAAAGCAGGCTTTCTCTTCGTTCCCAACCTCGCCAATGGCGATGGTCCGGGTGATATCGGTGGTGCCATCAAGATACTGACCGCCGCTGTCCAGAACCAGAATATTGCCGTTTTCCAGCAGGGTATCGGTTTCTTCGGTCACGCGGTAATGCATGATCGCCCCATTGGGACCGGTGCCCGCGATGGTGTCGAACGAGATATCCTGAAGCGCGTTGTCCTTGCGGCGGTTGTCCTCCAGCCGCGTCACCACCTGCGTTTCGGTTACACTGCCGGGGTGCTGCGTGTCCAGCCAGCACAATGTCTCGACCACGGCAACGGCATCGCGCAAATGCGCCTCGGCGCTGCCCGCGATCTCGGCTGGGTTCTTGCAGGCTTTGGGCAAGGCACAGGGATCGCCAGCATCTATGGCTTTGTCCTGCAATGTATCTGCCACGATCTGCGGCAGCGTTCCCAAATCGACCTGTACCGGCCCCTCCAGCGCGGCAACAGCGTCAAGAAACGCCTCGGGCGCGCGTAGCCGAACCTGAGGCTCCAAGGGCGCAGACAGTTTCTCTGCCGCCATGAACAGATCGACACCTCCATCTGCATGCAAAATGGCAAACCCATGGGCCACGGGGTTATATCCGATATCCGAGCCACGTACGTTCAGCAGCCACATGATCGAATCCGGTAAAGTGATCACGGCTGCCCCACATCCCGCGTCACGCAGTGCGGCGGCCAACCGAGCGATCTTGCTGTCCGAGGTCTCGCCCGCAAATTCAAGCGGGTGCTCCTTGACTGGGTTCATCGGCGGGGCAGGCTGATCGTCCCAAATGCTGTCAACCAGATTGGCAGAACGCACCAGCTCAATCCCGGTACCTGCCAGATCCTTTTGCGCGCCGGCGATCTGAGCCGCCGCGTGCAGCCAGGGATCGAACCCCACCTTGCCACCTTGGGGCAACTGATCCTTCAACCACGCGCTCAGGGTGGTTTCGGGCCAGTTGACCGGAGTATATTCCGGCGCGACCTGTGCCTTGACCTGCGTGCGATAGCGCCCATCGACGAACACCCCGGCGACATCGGTCAACGCAACACAAAACCCGGCCGATCCTGTGAAGCCTGTCAACCACGCCAAACGCTCATCCCGAGGGGCCACATATTCGCCCTGATGCGCATCCGAGCGAGGGACCAAAAACCCGTCCAATCCAGCCTGAGCCATCTCTGTGCGCAAAGCGGCCAACCGGGGTGGCCCTTGTTCGGGGCGCGCGGTTACGGCAAAGGATTGGAACATTTATTACCTCATCACTTCAGGGCCGCGCCCTTCGATTTATGACAACGACAGGCCAAAGCCGCGTTCAACCGACCTTGCGCATACCCATCACACGGGCGCGCGCCCTTGGGTCATTGTCGAAGAGGGCGGCAAGCTGTTCGGTCATTGCACCGGCAAGCTGTTCGACATCGGTAATCGTGACAGCACGGTCATAATACCGTGTCACGTCATGGCCGATCCCGATGGCCAGCAGTTCGACCATATTGCGCTTTTCCACCATGGCGATGACGTCGCGCAGATGCTTTTCCAGATAGTTAGCCGGGTTCACGCTGAGCGTTGAATCATCAACCGGCGCCCCGTCCGAGATCACCATCAGGATCTTGCGCTGTTCGCGCCGCATCATCATCCGGCGATGGGCCCATTCCAGCGCTTCGCCGTCGATGTTTTCCTTCAGCAGGCCTTCTTTCATCATTAGGCCCAGATTTGGGCGCGCTCGCCGCCAGGGCGCATCAGCCCCCTTGTAGATGATGTGGCGCAGATCGTTCAAACGCCCCGGCTGCTGCGGGCGACCGTCGTTCAACCACGCCTCACGTGCCTGCCCACCCTTCCATGCACGGGTGGTAAAGCCCAGAATCTCGACCTTGACGTTGCAGCGTTCCAGCGTCCGCGCCAGAACATCGGCACAGATCGCAGCGATTGAGATCGGACGCCCGCGCATCGAGCCGGAGTTATCCAGCAGCAACGTCACCACGGTGTCGCGGAACTCGGTGTCCTTTTCCATCTTGAAGCTCAGCGGCGTGGTCGGATTCGCCACCACCCGAGCCAAACGACTGGCGTCCAGAATGCCTTCTTCCAGATCGAATTCCCAACTGCGGTTCTGTTGCGCCTGAAGGCGGCGCTGCAACTTGTTGGCCAGCCGGCTCACTGCGCCCTTTAGCGGCTCTAGCTGTTGATCCAGATAAGCGCGCAACCGTTCCAATTCGGCCGGTTCGGCCAGATCTTCGGCCGCGATCTCCTCGTCATGGGTGTTCAGATAAACCTTATAATCCGGGTCCGCATCCGAAGCTGGCGGTGGCGCCGGGGGCTCCAGCGGAGCCTCCCCTTCGGGCATCTCAGCCTCGTCGCCCATCTCTTCATCAGCCATCTCATCCATCGAGACCTGGGCCTGCGACTGATCCTGCTGCTCTTCCTGGCTCTGTTCCGGCGTGGCGTCAGCGTCCTGCTCGTCTTGTTCATCCTGACCGGTGCTGTCGGGGTCAGGCTGCTCTTCAGCGTCCTCTTCGGCCTGATCTTCCTGCTCGTCATCCAACTCATCCGGGTCATCGCCCAGCTGGTCACCATAGCCCAGGTCTTTGATCACTTGACGCGCGAATTTGGCAAACTCGGCTTGATCCGAAAGAACCTCACCAATGTTCTCGAGAACGCCACCAGCCTGTTCCTCGATGAACCCGCGCCACAGGTTCATGATGTTTTCCGCCGCCGGAGGCAGATCGCGCCCCGTGGCCAGATGCCGGATCAGATACCCTGCCGCAACCGACAAGGGCGCGTCCGCAGGTTGCTTGCATTGGTCATAACCACGCCGGATCGCCTCATGCCCGATCTTGACGTCGATATTGCTGGCGGTGCCTGGCATATCGCGCGCGCCCATCGCCTCGCACCGGGCGGTTTCCATCGCCTCATACAAATCCCGCGCCATATCCCCCGGAGGCGCATAGCGCGCATGGGTCGCGTCATCATGATATCGACGCTGCAAAGCCAAGGCATCCGCCGTCCCGCGCGCCAGCAACACCTCTTCACGTGTCATGCGGCGGCTGACCTGCGGCAGACGCATGGATTCGCCCGACAATCCCGACGGGTCGACAGTGTAGGAAACGCTCAACTCTGGGTCGTCGGCCATGACCTTGGTGGCCTCGGCCAAGGCCTTCTTGAACGGATCAGCAGGATTGTCGTTCTTCTGCACCATGTTCAGACGCCCTTTATTCTATGCAGGTCCATTGGCTCAACGCGCAGCGGGATCCACCTACATCTGGCCAAAAAATTTCCTCGCCGGAGGCATTGCGCCCGATATGGGCGCAAATCTCAGCTTATCCGACACTGGCAGACGCTGCGCTTTCAGGCAATTCCTCGTCAAAACAACGCTGGTAGAACTCAGCAACGGTCTGACGTTCCAATTCGTCACACTTGTTCAGGAACGAAAGGCGGAACGCGTAGCCAACATTGCGGAAAATCTCGGCGTTTTGGGCCCAGTTAATCACTGTCCGCGGGCTCATGACCGTGGACAGATCGCCATTCATGAAAGCGGTCCGGGTCAGGTCAGCCACAGTCACCATCTGGCTGACGATCTTGCGGCCTTCGGCGGTGTTGTAATGCGGAGCCTTGGACAAGACGATCATCGTCTCGGCGTCGTGGCTCAAGTAGTTCAGCGTTGCGACCAAAGACCAGCGGTCCATCTGCGCTTGGTTGATCTGTTGGGTGCCGTGGTAAAGACCGGTGGTGTCGCCCAGGCCAACGGTGTTGGCGGTGGCGAACATGCGGAAATAGCGGTGCGGTGTCAGAATCTCGTTCTGGTCCAACAGGGTGAGGCTTCCGTTTGCCTCAAGCACACGCTGAAGTACGAACATGACGTCGGCTCGCCCGGCATCGTATTCGTCGAAGACGATCGCAACCGGGTTGCGCAAAGCCCAGGGCAGGATGCCCTCGCTGAATTCGGTGATCTGAACGCCATCCCGCAGTTTGATTGCGTCCTTGCCGATCAGGTCGATCCGGCTGATGTGACTGTCGAGGTTGACCCGCACTGCAGGCCAGTTCAGGCGTGCAGCGACCTGTTCAATATGGGTCGACTTACCTGTACCGTGATAGCCTTGGATCATCACCCGGCGGTTATGGGTAAAACCTGCCAAAATCGCGAGGGTCGTGTCGGGATCAAACTTGTAAGTCGAGTCAATCTCGGGAACCCGTTCGGTTGTTTCGTAAAAGCGTTTGACCTGCATATCGGTGTCGATGCCGAACACTTCGCGGACCGAAATCTCTTCTGAAGGATGTGCATTTGCGTCAATCGGCCAATCCATGCCTGTCGTCCTTATCTTGATACCTCAGCCTCGCGCGGGCTTTCGAACCTGTGTGTGGTGCAACATATTCCGGGGAAGGGCAAGGAAAAGCCGCTCGGTTCGTGTGTCCTGCTGGATTTTCCCCAAAAAACGTCGTGATACCCAAATGCACAGATTTCGATTCAAGCTCATGCACCAGGCTGAACGGCTGTTGGAATGCCGAAGATCGGGGCCTTACTCTCTAGTTTTTGTTTGCCTCAATTCGATACAGGATCACATTGCTATGTTGTGATATGATTGGCATACTAACCTTATGTTTGGGCAAAACTTGTGTCCGGTGTTGTGTTTAGCGGTAAAGGTCTAGATGGCGCTTTCGATAATCGGCCCTTCTTCGCTTTCGATTCCCAGTGGATCGTCCACTGTGATGCAGCAATATTTTGCGACGAAATCTGGAGCATCCTGGAGTGTGGTCGTTTCTGGGACCGGTGGATTAGACCCGATGGATTACACCGTTTCGATTTCATCAAGCGGAGTTTTGACTGTCGAGCTAACCGAAGGGGCCGTTATCCCACCGAACACGTCACTCACTCTTGAAATATTCGCTTCGACAGGACCCGGAAATGGAAACAACGACTCGCTCATTGTCACAGTTGCGCTGCCGGCAGGTACAGTTCCCTGTTTCGTAAAAGGCACTTTGATTGAGACCGAACATGGTCCTTGTCTCGTCGAAGACCTTGTTGTTGGGGACAAAGTCCGAACATCAAGCGGTGAACTATTGCCCATAGTATGGATTGGCCAAAAAACCCTTGGCGCAGAAGTATTGAAACGAACCCCCCATATGCGCCCGGTTTGCATTCAAGAAGGATCATTCGGAGACGGCTTACCGAACCGCGACTTGTACGTCTCACCGCAGCATCGCATTGTTTTGGAGGGATGGCGTGCTGAACTGCTTTACGGAGAACCTCAGGTATTCGCAGCGGCCATTCATCTGGTCAACGACAAGACCATACGTCAGGTGCAATTGGATGAGCCTGTTACGTATTTTCACGTCGCATGTAGTCGCCACACGATCCTGACATCGAACGGTTTGCCAACAGAAAGCCTGTTTCTGGGCGAAATTGCTTTGATGTCATTCGATCGTGAAGACGTGCTGGAACTGCTGTCGCTGTTCCCCGAACTCCGTAGTGATACTTCCGGATGGAAGCAAACGCGCATACGCTGCTTGAAACGTCAGGAAGTACAAGCGTTAAAGGCGTCTCTAAGTGCATAGAGGCGTTACTTGAAGTTCCGGCTGTCTTTGATCTGATCCCAGGCCCAGACGACCTCTTGCAACTGTTCTTCCTGGCTGCGGTCACCACCATTCATGTCGGGGTGCAGCACCTTGATCAGTTTCTTGTAGGCTTTACGCACTTCGGCCTTGGACCAGCTGTCATTGGCTTCAAGGATTTCAATCGCGCGGCGCTCGGTCGGGGGTAGGCGGCGGCCACCTGTGCCCGCCGTGCGGCCCTTGTTCTGCGTGCCATTGGCGCCCAGAACCTGATGCGGGTCTTCGATACCCAGACGGGCCCAGGCACGCGCCTCGGGGTCGCCCATGGGTTTGGTTTCACGCTCCCAAACCTTGTCCTTCGAGCGTTGCGCATTCATCTCGGCTTCAGTCGTGCCGTCGAAGAAATTCCATTTCTGGTTATATTCGCGCACGTGCTGCTGGCAGAACCAGAAGAAATCGTCCAGCACATCCGGCGCTTTGGGTGCGCGGAACTTGCCCGCCTCTTCACAGCCTTCATGATCGCAGATTCGCACCGATGTCTCAGACGCGCCCGACATCCCCCGACGCCCGCGCGGGTTCTTTTTCTTGGCGCTGGAGACGGACATATCGAATCCGAAAGGGTCTGATTTCGTCATGCTGTGATCCTTAAGAACGCATCTTCTCGACTCGGAGGCAGCAGTTTAGTCTAAGCAGCCGAAAGTAGAAGAGGGGAGGCGGTAAAATTTTTGCCGCTGAGCATAAAAATGACCGTGACCGACGAAATCCGCACCGCCTTGCAATCCGCCTTTGACCCGCATGAGCTGGAGGTGGTGGATGACAGCGAAAGCCACCGGGGCCATGCGGGCTTTCAGGAAGGCGGCGAGAGCCATTTCAACGTCCGCATCCGCGCCGCCGCGTTCGAAGGCCAATCCCGCGTCGCCCGCCACCGCGCCGTTCACAAGGCGCTGGGGGACATCGTGCCGCGTATCCATGCGCTGGCGCTGGATATCGGGGTGTGAAAGCGCCAAGATGGCGGAAACCGAGGTGAACATGGACGGATCGCAAACAAAAGTGACACTCGAATCCACTCTGACCTGCCCGTCTTGCGGGCATGTCGAAACGGAAACCATGCCCACAGATGCGTGCCAGTGGTTCTATGAATGCAAGTCCTGTCAGGCCGTGCTGAAACCGTTAGACGGCGACTGCTGCGTCTTTTGTTCTTACGCGACAGTGCCCTGCCCACCGATCCAAGAGGGCAATTCCTGCTGCGCGTAAGTGTGTCTCAGGGTTTTTCCTGTGGTTCTGGGGCGGCTTCCGAGCCTTTCAACGACAGCGGGGGCTCTTTCACCTCTTCCGCAATCGGGGCCGGGGCCACGACCATTTCGGGGCCCGGAACAGGCTGGGCCAAAGGTACGCCTTCGGGTGTTTCCGTCGGGCCGCGGGTAGAGACGAAACTTGGTTCGATTTCGCGCCGGAACACCAGAACATTGCGCCAGTTCACGGTTGAGCCAGTCAGACCCGTTCGTTCCTCGCTGGGCAGTAACTCCGCACGCTGATATTCCCAGCCGTCCTGCCCCATCTGGTTGAGCACCTGTTCGACCGAGGCCGCAAACCGGTCCTCGGCGGTTTTGGCCCCTTTGGCCTTGCCGCTTTTCTGCGGGGCGGGGACGACTTTGTATTCGTAGCGCGGCATCGGATCTTCCTACCTGTTCGTTCCCGGCAATCTAGCATGTTGAGGCCATTGGGAAAGTCTCCTTCGCGTGGTGCCCGGCTTGTGTTGCCCGGACACAGCGCAAAAGAAAGGCGGCAGTGGGTATGCCCTCTGCCGCCCTTTCATCAATTTCTGTAGATTTAACCGCCCAGCTTCTTGGCAACCAGCTCGTTCACGGCCTTGGGGTTGGCTTTGCCGCCGGTGGCTTTCATCACCTGACCAACGAACCAGCCCGCCAGTTTCGGGTTCACCTTGGCTTTTTCCACCTGCGCGGGGTTGGCTGCGATGATCTCGTCCAAGGCGGCTTCGATCGCACCAGTGTCGGTGACTTGCTTCATACCGCGTTCTTCCACGATCTGCGCGGGGTCGCCGCCTTCGGTATAAACGATCTCGAAAAGATCCTTGGCGATCTTGCCCGAGATAGCATCGGAGGAAATCAGGTCGATGATCCCACCCAACTGCGCCGGAGAAACCGGGCTGTCGGTGATGTCGTGGTCTTCTTTCTTCAACCGGCCGAACAATTCGTTGATAACCCAGTTCGCGGCCAGCTTGCCGTTTCGACCTTTCGCGACCTCTTCGAAATAGGCGGCGCTTTCCACTTCGGCGGTCAGGACCGAGGCATCATAGTCGGTCAGGCCAAATGCCTCAATGAACCGTGCCTTTTTGGCGTCGGGCAGTTCGGGTAATTTGGCGGCAATGTCGTCGACCCAGGCTTGTTCAATTTCCAACGGCAGCAGGTCGGGATCGGGGAAATAGCGGTAATCATGCGCCTCTTCCTTGGAGCGCATGGACCGCGTCTCACCCTTGTCAGGATCGTACAGGCGCGTTTCCTGCTCGACCTTGCCGCCGCCTTCGACGATAGCGATCTGACGCCGTGCTTCGACCTCAATCGCTTGCTGGATGAACCGCATCGAGTTCATGTTCTTGATCTCGCAGCGTGTTCCCAGATGCGAGAAATCCTGCGTTTCCTGATACTTCTCGTACGCTCCTGGCAAACAGATCGAGACGTTCACGTCCGCCCGCAGGTTGCCGTTCTGCATGTTGCCATCACAAGTGCCCAAGTAACGCATGATCTGGCGCAGCTTTGCGATATAGGCGGCGGCCTCTTCGGGGCCACGGATGTCGGGGCGCGACACGATCTCCATCAGGCAGACGCCCGTCCGGTTCAGATCGACAAAGGACATATGCGGGTCCATGTCATGGATGGATTTGCCGGCGTCTTGCTCCATGTGGATGCGTTCGATACGGACCATGCGCGCGGTGCCATCGCCCATTTCCACCAGCACTTCGCCTTCGCCCACGATAGGGTGGTACAGCTGGGAAATCTGGTAGCCCTGCGGCAGGTCAGGGTAGAAGTAGTTCTTGCGGTCAAAGGCTGATTTCAGGTTGATATCCGCCTTCAGACCCAGCCCGGTGCGCACCGCTTGTTCAACGCAATATTCGTTGATGACCGGCAGCATTCCAGGCATCGCCGCGTCCACGAAGGCCACGTTTGAATTGGGTTCAGCTCCGAATTGTGTCGATGCGCCCGAGAAAAGCTTGGCGTTGGATGAGACCTGAGCGTGCACCTCCATCCCGATGACCAGTTCCCAATCGTGCTTGGCCCCGGCAATGGTTTTGATTTCGGGCATTTCATATGTCAGGTCGAGCATGGCGCGCCTCTATTTCCGCAGAAGTCTAAGCCTGCGTATTAGGCGTGCCACGCCAAAGGGGCAAGGGGGAATCAGTGGCTGGACAGGCGCGGGCCCGATGGGGTGAAGGTCACATCCATGCCCTTGCGCAGTTCTTCGCTGAACAGGTTGCCAATCGCACGCAGCGCGTCACGGTGGCCGCGTGCGGCAAACCGCTCGGTCGAGTTGATGCGTACAGCGTTGTTGAACCCGTTTGCGGCATGGGCCCAGACCAGCGGGTGCAGCTCAGTCAGGTGGTCACGGATCAGCCAGTTCGCAGCCTCGTGGATTTGCGCGCGTACGGCGTCGGCTTGGGCGTTCTGGCCCTGACCTTTTTTGATCGTGATGGCGCAATAGGCGGCCAGCATGTTGACCATTTCCTGATCGGGGCGGTGGCGCAGAATGTCGCGAAGACCTTGCAGGAAATATTCGACATCCAACCGTGCACAGGCTTCGTCATCCAAGACGATGGCGTCGAATTGGGCCCAGGTATACCCGCCTGCGCCCCAGATATCATGGGTGCGGGCGGCATTGCGCAGGGCTTGCACCTCAAGCTCTTCGTAGCTGCCGAACCAGCGCGGCAGCAGATGCGTACCCATAGCGCGCATGTGGCGCTGGTTATGCGGGTCCAGCGTGATCAGACGTTCGTATTTGTCGGCCACGCGGACGCGCGTCTTGCGCTGTCCCGCCAGCAGAGCGCAATCGGCAGCTGCGACCAGAGGGCTGTCCGGCGCCGCTTCGCGACAAGCAGGCAAGATAGCCGCAGCCCGGTCGAAATGCGCGGCACAGCGCGATTGATGCAGCGGCGGCAGATTGGCCTCGGTGGCCGTGCCACGCCACGCCCATGCGATGTCGATATGCGCCAGCGCAACCACCAGCGCGATCATCGGATCACCGGCGTTTTCGCGCATTTCGTCTTCCAGCTCTGAGATGCCGCCCAGCAGGTCATAGTCCCGCACTTCTTTCAGGTCGGACAGGGCGTGTTCGACGGCCAGAACCACATCGGCGCGGGCCCCGAAGGCCAGCAGATCCGCAATCGGCATCCCGTCAGGGGCAGAGGTGCGCGCCTCATCCGCTGCTTTCATTTCCTGCGACAAAACCGTCCACAGGCCCTGACGCGCCAGATGGCGGCCCCGCTCGATCGCATCGCGACCAGCGATGTCGTCCTCGCGGGCATCGGCCAGCGGGATGTTCACTTGCCCCCGATTCGGGAACACGGATGCGACATCTGCTGACAGATGCAAATCTGCTGGCATTTCGGGGACAAGGGCGCTGGGCGCAGTGGATCGGAAAAACCGCAACATGGTGAAACTCGGTAACTGTAAAAACTGGCAACTGCTGAACTGTCGCCGCGAATTGATTCAAATTCAAGATTTTGGGCCTGTTTTGCCCATAATTTGGGAACAATGAGGTCTTGAGATGGGGATTATGCCTAGAAAACCGTAAAGTGATGACGCTTTACCCGAAGCCCCGCTTGCTGCAAAAGCCGCTCGAATTCCCGGTGCGGAGGGGTCGATTCATCGGGCAGGCGAATCTTTTTCTCGGACCTAAGCACAAGTGAAACGCGCACGCTAAAGTCCCAGCGGGTGTCCATGCGCACGTGGTCGATATCGGCCAGATTGACCTCGGCCTGACGCGCGCCGGTGAACCAGCTGATCCGGTCCGGACCCAAGGTCAGACCGGCGCTGGTGCCGCGGGCAAAATCCCACAGCGCGGGCAGGGTGGTCAGCGCCAACAGCGCCATCAGCCACCACGCCGCATCAAACAGGATCACCAGGGCAATCAGTGCCCCATACACGCAGAGCAGGATCGCCAAAACGCTCGGCGTCCTGTTCTGACGTGTGAACGTGTAAGGCGTCATGCGCCTAGTATGCGCGAGACCATCTCGGTCGTGTCCCGCGACAGATCGGGTGTTTCTGCGATGCGGGTTAACTGCGTGCGGATCAGGGCCTGACGGTCGGTGTCATAGCGTTTCCACGTCTGGAAGGCCGAGCACATCCGTGCCGTGGTCTGCGGGTTCACCGGGTCCAGTTTGATCAACCAGTCCGCCAGCAGGGCATAGCCCGCACCATCGGCCCGGTGGAACCCGGCATGGTTCATCGCCAACGCTCCCATGACCGCGCGGAAGCGGTTGGGGTTTTTCCAGTTGAAATCCGGATGCTCGGTCAGGTTGCGCGCCACATCCGCCGTCGCCTCTGGTGCCGCCATCGAGACCTGCAGCCCAAACCACTTGTCCATCACCAACCGGTCATGTTGCCACTGGTCATAGAATGCGGCCAGTTCAGCCTGTCCCTTACCTGCCCGCAGAAGGCAGGACAGGGCGGTCAGTTGCAGGGTCATGTTGTCAGCGGCTTTGTATTCCTCGGCGGCCTTGGCACCGCCGTCCAGTCGTGAGGTCAACGCCAAAGCGGCCCCGCCCAAGGCGCGTTTGCCCGATTGATCGGCATCAGGGCTGTACGGAGCATCAATCACGGTCTCGCTGTGCAAACGCGGCAGCAGGTCCTGTACGTGCTGTGCAGTGACCTGCCGCAGCGTCTCGACGGCGGTCCAGATTGCCATTGGATCGGGTGTTAAGCCTTTCTCGTGCAACGCGGCAGCCAGTTCAGATTGTGTCGGAAGGCCCAACACCAAAGCGCGGTAGGCCGGGTCCAGATCACCATCGCGCAGCACAGCCAGAAGGCCATCCAGATAGTCCGCATCGGGAGCTGCATCGGACTGAATCATGTTCAACAGCGTGTCTTCGGCCAGCGAGCGCCCGGCTTGCCAGCGGTTGAACGCGTCTGTGTCATGGGCCAGCAAAAAGGCGCGTTCAGCGTTGTCTTGATCCTGTTCCAGAATAACCGGGGCGGAGAAATCCCTCAGCACCGAGGCCGTCGGTTTGGCTGCCAGCCCGGTGAAGGTAAAGCTCTGGCTGGCCTCGGTCAGTTCCAGCACCTCAGTCGCGCGAACCTCATCGCCGTTGGGGCCCAGCAGACCCACCGCCACCGGGATCACCTGCGGCAGTTTTTCGTCCTGACCTGGCGTTGGCTCGGTGCGCTGTGACAAGGTCAGGGTGTAGGTGCCGTCTGCCCATTCTTCGGCCACCGACACGCGCGGAGTGCCGGATTGACTGTACCAGCGCTTGAATTGGCTCAGATCGCGGCTGGTCGTATCCTCGAATACCTTGATCCAGTCTTCGATCGTGCAGGCTTGCCCGTCATGCCGATCGAAATACAAGTCCAGCGCCTTGGCATAGGCTTCATCACCCACCAGCCGCTTCAGCATACCGATGATTTCGGCACCTTTTTCATAAACGGTGGCGGTATAGAAATTGTTGATCTCTTGAAAGCTCTCGGGCCGTACGGGATGCGAGAGCGGACCGTTATCTTCGGGGAATTGCCGCGCGCGCAGGTCGATAGCGTCGTGGATGCGTTTCACCGGGGCCGAGCGCATGTCGGATGTGAATTGCGCATCGCGGAAGACCGTAAGACCTTCTTTCAGACAAAGCTGGAACCAGTCGCGGCAGGTGATGCGATTGCCGGTCCAGTTGTGGAAATACTCATGCGCGATGATCGCTTCTATCCGCTCGAAATTCATATCGGTCGAGGTCTCGGGGCTGGCCAGCACCGCGGAGGAGTTGAAGATGTTCAGCCCCTTATTCTCCATCGCGCCCATGTTGAAATCATCCACGGCCACAATGTTGAACACGTCCAAATCGTATTCGCGGCCATAAACGTCCTCGTCCCATTTCATCGACTTTTTCAGCGCCTCCATGCCAAAGGCGCATTTGCCCTCGTCACCGGGGCGGACCCAGAGGTTTAGCTCGACATCGCGCCCGGACATGGTGGTGAACTGGCCCGGATGCGAGATCAACTCGCCCGCGACCAGAGCGAACAGATAGGCAGGCTTGGGCCAAGGGTCGGTCCATTCGGCCCAGCCTTCGCCTTTGCCGCTTGGGTTGCCGTTGGACAGCAGCACGGGCAAATCGCCGTTGATGCGCACGGTGAAGGTGGACATCACATCGGGGCGGTCGGGATAATAGGTGATCTTGCGGAACCCTTCCGCCTCGCACTGGGTGCAATACATCCCGTTTGACATATAGAGCCCCTCAAGCGCGGTGTTGTTGCCGGGGTCAATCTCAACCTCGGCCTCCCAGATGAAGGGCGCGTCAGGGGCGGGCGCGGTCAGGCCCTTATCGGTCACCTCGGGCGCGATCTGCACCCCGTTAATGCAGGCGCGGATCAGGGTCAGTTCTTCGCCGTGCAAAAAGAAGGTGCGATCCGTGGCATCGGGGTCGGGGCGGAAAGCAATGCGCGATGTTACGCGGGTGGCGTGCGCTGCCAGATCGAAGGTTAGATGCACGCTGTCCACAAGATAACCAAAGGGCGTGTAGTCTTTCAGATAGATCGTCGTAGGGGCAGCGTCGCGCATCGGGGCCTCGCATCGGTTGGAGTTTGAGGCGACGTTATGGTCTGTGGCAATGGGCTGCAAGCCGTGTCGCGGATGGGGCGGATCCCAGGTAACGCGATTTTGGTAAGATTTTTTTACCAGAACGCAACGGCAGACGTTGCCTATCGGAAACTTACGCTCTAAATGCTGGCGGTATGCAGTGGCGTACATTGGCAGGAGGAACAAAATGACCAGCAGACAGACACGCAGCGGGCTTCAAGTCGACCCAGTTCTGGCCGACTTCATCGAAGGTAGGGCTCTGCCGGGAACCGGTGTCACCGCTCAGACATTCTGGGATGGTCTGTCGCGGATGGTGTCCGAACTTGGGCCCAAGAACCGCGCGTTTCTTGCCAAGCGCGAACAGATTCAGGGCCAACTGGACGCATGGCATGTTGACCGTAAAGGTCAGGACCACGACGCCGAAGCCTATCAGGGGTTTCTGCGCGAGATCGGCTATTTGGTCGAAGAAGGTGATGACTTTCAAATCGAAACCGCCAATGTCGATCCTGAGATTGCTTCGATCCCCGGCCCGCAACTGGTCGTGCCGATAACCAATGCCCGGTTTGCGCTGAACGCCGCCAACGCGCGTTGGGGTAGTCTGTATGATGCTCTGTACGGCACGGACGCAATGGGCGATCTGCCCGCCGCGGGAGGGTATGACGAAGCACGCGGTGCGCGTGTGATTGCATGGGCCAAAAGCTTTTTGGATGACGCGGTGCCGCTGGCTGCAGGCTCGTGGGCCGATGTGTCCAATCTGCACGTCGAAGATGGTGCGCTGGTACCCGCGCTGGCCGACGCTTCGGCATTTGTTGGCTTTGGCGGTGAGGCCGGGAAGCCCGATTTCGTTCTGCTGAAGAACAACGGGCTGCATGTGAAAATCGTCGTCGATGCCTCTAGTAATATTGGCGCGACCGACCCGGCGGGGATTGCGGATGTACATATGGAATCGGCGCTGTCCACGATTATGGACTGCGAGGACTCGGTCGCCTGTGTGGATGGAGAAGACAAGGTCGTGGCCTATAGCAACTGGCTGGGCCTGATGAAAGGCGATCTGGCTGAGGAGGTGACCAAAGGAGGCACTACCTTTACCCGGAAACTGGCCGATGATCTGACCTATACCACCGCAGGCGGCGAACAGGATGTGCTGAAAGGCCGCTCGCTGATGCTAATCCGCAATGTGGGCCACCTGATGACCAACCCGGCCGTTCTGGATGGTGATGGCAATGAGATCGGTGAGGGCCTGATGGATGCGCTCTCTACCACGCTGATTGCGATGCATGACCTGCAGCGCGAGGGCGGGAATTCGGTCAAGGGCTCGGTCTATGTGGTCAAGCCCAAGATGCACGGGCCAGCCGAAGTCGCGTTCGCGGTTGAGATTTTCGACATGGTCGAAGACATCCTCGGCCTGCCGCGCAACACCGTCAAGCTGGGTATCATGGATGAGGAACGCCGTACCTCGGTCAACCTCAAGGAATGCATCCGTGCTGCGAGATCGCGTGTGGCCTTTATCAACACTGGTTTCCTGGACCGTACGGGCGATGAGATCCATACCTCGATCGAGGCGGGACCGATGCTGCCCAAGGGTGACATGAAGGTGACACCGTGGATTGCGTCTTATGAGGACCGCAATGTCGATATCGGTCTGGCCTGCGGTCTGAAAGGCAAGGCGCAGATCGGTAAGGGCATGTGGGCGATGCCTGACCGGATGGGGGATATGCTGGATCAGAAGATCGGACACCCGAAATCGGGCGCGACCTGCGCCTGGGTGCCGTCCCCAACCGCGGCGACGCTTCATGCAACGCATTACCACAAGGTCGATGTTCTGGCCCGTCAGGACGAACTGGCCGCAGGCGGTGCACGCGGTACACTGGATGATCTGCTGACCGTGCCGCTGCTGGGTGGCCGCAACCTGAGCGAGGACGAGATCACCCGCGAAATCGAGAACAACGCGCAGGGTATTCTGGGCTACGTCGTGCGTTGGGTCGATCAGGGCGTAGGCTGTTCGAAAGTGCCGGATATCAACGATATCGGGTTGATGGAGGATCGGGCGACTTGCCGGATTTCATCTCAGGCGCTGGCCAACTGGCTGCATCATGATGTCGTCAGTGAAGAACAGGTGATGGCTGCGATGCAGAAAATGGCGGCCGTGGTGGATCGTCAAAATGAAGGCGACCCCAGCTACCGCCCGATGGCACCCGGCTTCGATGGTGTGGCGTTCCAAGCAGCTTGCGATCTGGTTTTCAAAGGTCGGGTTCAGCCTTCGGGTTACACCGAGCCGGTTCTGCACGCCCGCCGTTTGGAGTTGAAAGCGAGCTTGGGTTGAACGGATAGGGTCGGAACAAGGGGGCTGTCTGCCCCCTCCCGCTCCCCCGAGGATATTGTTAGCCAGATGAAAGGGATCAGGCATGGCTGTTACATTGCGCAAGGCGCGTACGATTGTGCGCAAGGCTTTGGAAAAGGGCCGCGAGTTGGAGCTGAAACCTCTGTCGGTTGTTGTTCTGGACGCCGGTGGTCATGTGATCGCGTTTGAACGCGAAGATGGTGCCGCGCCCGGTCGTTTTGCAATTGCACAGGGCAAGGCCTATGGCTCGGTCATGCTGGGCATGGCAGGCACCGCGCAGATGGCGCGGGCCGAGGCGCAGGCTTATTTCATGGCTGCTGTTAACGGTGTCTATGGGGGTCAGGTTGTGCCGGTTCCGGGCGGCGTGTTGCTGCGCGACAAGAAAGGCGCCGTGATCGGTGCTGTTGGCGTGACCGGTGACACCTCGGACAATGATGCGATCGCGGCGATGGCCGGGATCGAGGCTGCTGGTCTGACCGGCGAGATCTGATGCATTGGTCAGAGAGTCTGCGGGCTCTCTGACCCTTTGGCGTGTGTGAAGCGCCTGACAAATGGGCATTTGTCCCCATCACAACACCCATGTGCATAGCTGAACAAGTGCCTGCGCTGATACACAGGGGTTGTGCCATTGCGCGCGGCGGGCGTGGCGGCTAGCTTTCCCTGAACACGGAACAAATCAGGAAAGCAGAATGTCTCGACCCATCGTCGGTATCATCGGCAACTCATATTTGATGAACGACCAATACCCGACCCATACGGGTGGGACGATGAATTCGGACGCAGTAGCCAATGTCTCGGACTGTCTGCCGATGCTAATCCCGGCGGACCCGCGCTATGTGTCGGTCGAGGAATTGCTGGAGGTGTGTGACGGGTTTCTGTTGACCGGCGCGCGTCCCAATGTTCACCCCGAGGAATACGGCGAAGCCGCGACGGATGCGCACGGAGAATTTGACCGGGCACGGGATGCAATTGCGCTGCCATTGGTGCGGGCCTGCGTAGAGCGGGGCCAACCGTTCTTTGGCATTTGCCGCGGCTTTCAGGAGGTCAATGTGGCGATGGGCGGGACGCTCTATCCAGAAATCCGCGATCTTCCGGGGCGTATGAATCACCGGATGCCGCCCGATGGCACGTTGGAAGAGAAGTTTGCCCTGCGCCATATCGTGACCCTGTCTGAAGGTGGCGTATTTCACCGCCTGATGGGTGCACATGAAGTGATGACGAACTCGCTTCACGGGCAGGGGATCAAAACCGTAGGCCATCGCATCGTTGTTGATGGGTATGCGCCCGATGGTACGCCCGAAGCGATCTATGTGCAGGACGCGCCGGGGTTCACGCTGTCGGTGCAGTGGCATCCGGAGTGGGACGCGGAAAACGACCCGGTCTCGCGCCCGCTGTTCGAGGCGTTCGGGGCAGCCGTGCATGCATGGTCGGAAGGATCAGGTGCGCGGTTGGTTCAACAAAGCGCATAAAATGTACGCCGGTCCGGGAGAGAAGGACCAGACCGGCGCATCGTGATCAAACCAGCAGATTGAACTGATTGATCAGCGGTAGTGCGCGCGCACGCTCGCCCGTCAGGTCGAATAGGGCGTTGCCGAGCGCAGGCATTGAAGGGGGCGTTCCGGGCTCACCCACGCCGCCAAGGTGACGGTTGGTTTCCAGAATGCGCACCTCGGTCGCGGGCGCGTTGTGCATCCGCAGGGCGTCGTAGTCGGGGAAGTTGTATTGCTCGACCTCGCCCTCGGCAAAGGTGATCTCACCCATCACGGCGGCCGACAGACCATAGATCATGCCGCCGAACATCTGGGCCTCGACCGTGCCGGGGTCCAGCGCAAGGCCGACGTCACAGGCGATCCAGGCTTTGGCGATGCGGATGGTGCCGTCTTCGTCAACCACTTCGATCACCTGCGCGACTGGCGTGCCAAAGCTGTAAGTCATCGCGACACCACGCCCGACACCGTCGGGAGTTTTGCCGGTCCAACCCGACATCTCTTTGACCGCTTGTAGTACACCGGCCGAGGGGGCGTGCTCGTCATTCGCCAGTTCCAGCCTGAAATCCAGTGGGTCGCGACCGGCGGCGTGGGCCATTTCGTCCATGAATGTCTCGTGGAAAAACCCGTTATGGCTGTTGCCGACCGAGCGCCAGAACCCTACTGGCACGCTGAGATCCGCAATATGGCCACTGATGCGGTAATTGGGGACGGCGTAGGGCTGGTTGAACAGGCCTTCGACCAGCACCTTGTCGGGTCCGGCACCGGGCAGGCCGGTATAACGCTCAACCGCCTGCTGGGTGCAGGACTGCGCGGCGACCTTGCCGTCGATCAGAACGGCCTGACCGTCCTTGACCGCGCCGCGCATTCGGGCAATCGCGCCGGGACGGTAGTAGTCATGGCGCATGTCTTCTTCGCGGCTCCAAGTGGTCTGGACCGGGACGCCGGGCATGGCCATCGCAACCTTGGTCGCGATTTCAGCAAAGTCCAGCTCTCCGCGCCGGCCAAAGCCGCCGCCCAAATAGGAGGTGTGGATCTCGACCGCGTCCTTGTCCAGGTTGGCGGTGTTTGCTGCACGCGCCAGCAGTAGGGTGGGAGCTTGATTGCCACACCACAGATCCAGCTTGGTGCCGGTGAACAGCGCTGTGGCGTTCATCGGTTCCATCGTGGAATGCGCCAGGTAGGGCACCGTGTATTCGGCGCTGATTTCCGTCGCACCTTCGGGCAGGACATCCACATCGCCATCATCGCGCATTGTCGAGTTCGGAGCGTCGTCGAACGCCTCGGCGATCTTGGCGAACAAACCGTCAGTTTCAGGCGGATAGGGCGCGTCGCCCCAATCCACATCAATGGCCTCGACCGCTTGAATGGCCAACCAGGTGTTGTTGGCGATGACGGCGACACCATTGCCCAGATCGACCACCTGTTCTACACCGGGCATGGTTTTGGCGGCGCTGTCATCAAAGCCGTTCATCACGCCGCCCAGTTTCGGGTTCATCCGGACCGAGGCGAATTTCAAACCCTCAGGGCGCACGTCGATGCCGAACTCGGCGTTGCCGGTGGACTTGCCCAGCACATCAACGCGCGGCAGGTTTCGTCCTAACAGACGCCAATCCGACGGGTCGCGCAGACCGACATGGCGTGGCTCAATCTGCCCGGCAGCTTCGGCCAGTTCCGTATACGGCAGGCGCGTACCGTCAGGCGCGATCACCGCACCATCTTCGGTCTTCAGCTGAGTGCGATCAACGCCCAACCGATCCGCCGCCGCCTGTTTCAGCGTTTCGCGCGCGGTGGCCCCGGCTTCGCGCATCCGGTCGAATCCGTCCTTCATCGAGGTCGATCCGCCCGTGACCTGCAGACTGAGGCTGCGGCCAATCACGCCCAAGGCCTCGCCCAGATTGTGCTGGAAATCCGAGATGTCATAGCCCTTGTTCGGCAGCCCTTCGCCCAGCAGAGCGTTGTTGTAATAGGCCGCTGCGGCCGGGCCGTGCAGAACGCGGATATCGTCCAGCTCCACATCCAGCTCTTCTGCGATCAAGGCGGCCCAAGTGGTCATCACGCCCTGTCCCATCTCGGCGCGCGGCGCGAACAGTGTCACCCCTTGCCGGTCGATCAGGACAAACGGGCTGAGCGCCGTTTCACCATCGCCGGGTTTCAGCGGGTTGGCGGCGGGGCGACTCACGTAATAGGCACCAAAGGCCACGCCGCCAACAATAGCGGCTGATCCGATCAGGAAGGTGCGGCGCAGGATTTTACCAACAGATGCCATGGCTTACGCCTCCTTCAGTTTGGATGCAGCGTCGTGGATCGCGGCCCGAATGCGAGGATAGGTGCCGCACCGGCACAAATTGCCCTGCATCGCGTCGTCGATATCCGCATCGGTGGGCGAGGGGTTCTCGGCCAGCAGCGCCGCGGCTTGCATGATCTGGCCCGACTGGCAAAAACCGCATTGAGCGACCTGATGATCCACCCAGGATTGCTGTATGGTGGCCATCGCTTCGGGCGTTCCCAGGCCTTCGATTGTTGTGACGTCGCCCCATACATCGGACAGGGCAACCTGGCAGGAGCGAACCGCCTCGCCGTCGATATGGACGGTGCATGCGCCACAGGCTGCCACGCCACATCCGTATTTGGTGCCGGTCATGCCCAATTCGTCGCGCAAAACCCACAAAAGGGGCACATCATCGGGAAGGTCCACCTGATGGGAAGTTCCGTTGATCGTCAGATTGGTCGCCATTGCGCTTCCTCTCGGCTTGTCGCTGCGTGGTTCTTCTGACATAAATAGGTGAAACTGTCAGATCGTCAACTGACAAAATGAGTTAAAAATGTCAGAAGCTGAATTGAAAGATATTGTTGCCGGAGAAAAGAGCCAGTCCATTCTGGAATCGGCCCTTCAGGCGTTTTCGGCCTATGGGTTCCGAAAAACCTCGATGGATGACATTGCCAAGGGTGCGGGAATGTCACGCCCTGCCGTGTACCAGTATTTCCCGAACAAAGAGACGATTCTGCGCAAGCTGACCCAGCGGTATTATGACCGCAAGATTGCCGCCGTCGCCGAGGCTTTGACAGCCGGGGGGGCAGTGCAACAGATCATCAGCGGCGCGATCGAGGCGCAGACCGATGGGATGGCCGAAATATTGGCGACACCGCACGGACTGGAGTTGCTGGATGTCAGCGTCTCGACCGCTGCCGATCTGGTGACCGAGGGCGAGGCGCAGCTTGTCGCGCTTTACGCGAATTGGCTCGGGCTAGAGGCGGAAAACGGGCGTGTGCATTTGTTCGATGAGCCGTCGGAAACGGCCAAAATGATCACGTCGGCCTTGCGTGGGATCAAGGTCTCGGCCGCAGATTCGCAGGAATTCACCCGTTCCAACGCCAATCTGGCAACCCTTCTTGGCGCCGCGCTTGCGATCACGTAACGCGCTGGCGTTGCTTGTATTCCGGGGTATCCCACAGACGGTTGGTCATGATGTCGGCCAGAATTTCCACGGCACGCGCGACATCCTGTTCGTCGATGTAAAGCGGCGTGAAGCCAAATCGCATGATGTCAGGCGCGCGGAAATCACCGATCACGCCACGGGCAATCAGGGCCTGCATAGCCGCATAGCCTTCGGTGAACCGGAACGAGACCTGGCTACCGCGTTGGTTCGGGTCACCTGGGCTGGCCAGCACCAGTTCGGGGCAGGTGGCCTCGACCCGCGCAATGAACAATTCCGTCAGCTCCACCGATTTTGCGCGTACATCGGCCATGTCCGCCATGTCCCAGATGTCCATCGCTGCCGACAGCGCCGTCATCTGGATGATCGGAGGGGTGCCGACCCGCATCCGCTCGATCCCACCGCCGGGGCGGTAATCCAGATCAAAGGCAAAGGGTGCTTCATGACCGAGCCAGCCCGACAGGGCTGGGCGCACTCGGTCGGCCAGCTGCGGGGCGACATAGATAAAGGCGGGCGCTCCGGGGCCGCCATTGAGATATTTATAGGTGCAGCCTACCGCGAAATCGGCGTTGCAGCCCGACAGGTCTACGGGAATTGCCCCGGCGGAATGCGCCAGATCCCAAACCGTGATCGTGCCGTTGGCATGAGCCAGTTCGGTCAGCGCCTTCATGTCATGCATCCGCCCCGAGCGGTAGTCGACCTCGGTCAGCATCAAGACGGCGACGTCTTCGGTGATGTTGTCGGCCACGTCCTCGGGTGCCACGGCGCGCAATTCATAGTCCGGTCCTAACGAGCGTAGAAGACCATCCACCATATATAGATCCGATGGGAAATTGCCGCTATCGGACAGAACCACCTTGCGGTCCGGGCGCAGTTCCAACGCTGAAGCCACGGCTTGGTACACTTTGATGGACAGCGTGTCGCCTGTTACCACCGCGCCGGGTTCTGCGCCGATCAACCGTCCGATACGATCCCCAAGCGCCACGGGCAGCCCCATCCATCCAGCCTTGTTCCAGCCTGTGATCAGCATCTGACCCCATTCCTTGACCAGCATGTCGTTCACCCGGTCACCAGCGGCGCGCGGCAGCGGTCCCAGAGAGTTGCCGTCCAGATAGACAACGCCCTTGGGCAGATCGAACATGGCTTTGGTCGCTTTGAAATCGGTCATGGATGCTCCGGGCTGATGAAAATTCCGTTTCCTGAAGATGGCTAGCGGATGCGCACAGTGCTGTCCATCGGAAGAGGTTGTGAGTCGGGCGGCGTATTACACTGCTGCGACTATCTGGTATTTTGATATTCAGGTCAGAAAGCGATAGACCGTCGGTCGAAAACGACACTCTGGACCTGAGTGACAGCTGGAAAGACGCCGCGAATGCAGAAAATTGATATCCCTCCGATCTGGTTGCTAGCAGCTGCCGGTCTAGCGTGGCTGCAAGCGCAGTTCTTGCCCATGGGATTGTCCTTCAGCGGTTGGTTTACCGATCTTCTCAGTGGCCTTCTGATTGGCGGGGGTGTTATTCTGGCAGTGCTGGCTGTTGTCGAGTTTCGACGGCATAAAACAACGGTTCTTCCGCATCAGGTGCCGACCCAAATGGTGCAGACTGGCATTTTCAAGCGCAGTCGGAACCCAATCTATCTGGGGGATGTTTTGATCCTGACAGGATTGGTCCTGCGGTTCGATGCGGTGCTGTCCCTGGTGCTGATCCCGATTTTCACGTGGCTGTTGGAGCGCCGCTTTATCGTACCGGAAGAAGACCGGTTACGCCGAAAATTTCGTGCGGAATTCGCCCGTTACGAACAGCAGACCCGCCGCTGGGTCTGAGGATCGACGCGTTGTGACACAGCGTAAATTATGCTGCGCTTGCGAAATAATATTGCGCAGGATAGATCAATGTTTGATGAACCATACCGACCACCCGCTCGGGTCTGAGTGAAAATTAGGGGGATACAGCCGGTGAAGATAGGTACACCAAAGGAAATACTGGACGGTGAAAACCGGGTCGCCATGACTCCGGATTCTGCCGTGCAGTTGCAGAAACTGGGCTATGACTGCGCGATTGAGACCGGGGCGGGTGCCGCTGCCGGGTTCTCGGACGCGGTCTATGAGGCCGCAGGCGTTGAGATCGTCAAGACCGCAGCTGCGTTGTGGAAAGGGGTCGATATCGTCGCTAAGGTCCGCCAGCCCACTGAGACCGAGCTGAAGCGCCTTACCAAAGGCAAAACGCTGATCTCGTTCTTCAACCCTGCGGGCAACGAAGACGGGATGGAGCTGGCCAAATCCAAAGGCGCGAACGTGATCGCCATGGAAATGGTGCCGCGTATTTCCCGCGCGCAAAAGATGGACGCGCTGTCCTCGATGGCGAACATCGCTGGCTACCGTGCCGTGATTGAGGCGGGTAACAACTTCGGTCGTTTCTTCACCGGTCAGGTGACGGCTGCGGGTAAAGTACCTCCTGCGAAAGTTCTGATCGTGGGGGCCGGTGTGGCCGGTCTGGCCGCGATCGGGACGTCCACGTCGCTGGGCGCGATCACCTATGCCTTCGACGTGCGCCCCGAAGTGGCCGAGCAGGTCGAGTCGATGGGTGCAGAATTCGTCTATCTGGACTTTGAAGAGCAGCAGCAGGATGGCGCGGCCACTGGCGGGTATGCGTCGGTTCAGTCCGAAGAGTTCCGCAACGCGCAGTTGGCCAAGTTCCGTGAACTTGCCCCCGAGATGGACATCGTGATCACCACCGCGCTGATCCCGAACCGCGAGGCTCCTGAGCTTTGGACCAAGGATATGGTCGAAAGCATGAAACCGGGCTCGGTCATCGTCGATCTCGCGGCGGAAAAGGGTGGTAACTGCAAGCTGACTGTCGCGGATGAGAAGATCGTGACCGACAATGGCGTGACCATCATCGGCTATACCGACTTCCCCAGCCGGATGGCGGCGCAGTCCTCGTCTCTGTACGCCACCAACATCCGTCACATGATGGCTGACCTGACGCCTGAAAAGGACGGTCAAATCAACCACGACATGGAAGATGACGTGATCCGCGGCTCGACCGTGACCTTTGAGGGTGAGATCACCTTCCCGCCGCCGCCGCCGAAAGTGCAGGCCATCGCAGCGCAGAAGAAGCCCGAGGTCAAGGAACTGACCCCGGAAGAGAAAAAGGCGCAGGAGATTGCGGCATTCAAGGCGCAGACCAAGCAGCAGTTCACCCTGCTGGGTGTGGGCGGCGCGCTAATGCTGTTGGTGGGTCTGGTCGCTCCGGCCAGCTTCATGCAGCACTTCATCGTGTTCGTGCTGGCCGTGTTCGTGGGCTTCCAGGTGATCTGGGGCGTGGCGCATAGCCTACACACCCCGCTGATGGCGATCACCAACGCGATCTCTTCGATCATCATTGTTGGGGCGCTTATGCAGATCGGATCGGGCTCGTTCCTGGTGATCCTGCTGGCGGCGCTGTCGGTCTTTATGGCCGGGATCAACATCTTCGGCGGCTTTCTCGTCACCCGGCGCATGCTCGCCATGTTCCAGAAATCTTAAGGAGGCCGGGTAAATGATTGGCTTCACTACTGCCGCTTATGTTGTTGCGGCTGTTCTGTTCATCCTGTCTCTGGGCGGGTTGTCGAACCAGGAAAGCGCCAAGCGCGCCGTCTGGTATGGCATTGTTGGTATGGCGCTGGCGGTGTTCGCCACGCTTGTGGGTCCCGGTTCGGGCCTGTGGCTGCTGTCGCTGCTGCTGATTGCAGGCGGCGGTCTGATTGGCTCTTACGTCGCCAAGCGCGTGCAGATGACCGAGATGCCGCAGCTTGTGGCCGCGATGCACAGCCTCGTGGGTCTGGCGGCTGTGTTTGTGGGCTTCAACGCGCATTTTGAGATCGGCAACGTCGCGCAGGTCATGGCGATTGCGGATGCGGCGAACCAAGCGGACCTGTCGGATCTGGGCGCCTTTGCCAAGCTGATCGCCAAGAAGACAGCTGCGGAACTGACCATCCTGCATGTGGAACTGTTCCTGGGCATCTTCATCGGTGCGATCACCTTTACCGGTTCTGTCGTGGCATATGGCAAGCTGGCGGGCAAAGTGACTTCGGCCGCTACCAAGCTGCCCGGCGGTCATGCGCTGAACGCGGCTGCGGCAGGTCTCTCGCTGATCTGCCTGATCTGGTACACCGCCTCGGGTGGTCTGTTCCCGCTGATCCTGATGACACTGGCGGCGCTGTTCATCGGCTATCACCTGATCATGGGTATCGGTGGCGCGGACATGCCGGTGGTTGTATCGATGCTGAACTCGTATTCGGGTTGGGCCGCAGCGGCCATTGGCTTCAGCCTCGGCAACGACCTGCTGATCGTGGTTGGTGCGCTGGTTGGCTCGTCCGGTGCGATCCTCTCCTACATCATGTGTAAGGCGATGAACCGTCACTTTGTCAGCGTGATCCTGGGCGGCTTCGGCGGCACCTCGGGCCCGCAGATGGAAGTTGAGGGCGAGCAGGTGGCCATCGACGCCGATGGCGTTGCCGCAGCTCTGAACGACGCTGACAGCGTGATCATCATTCCTGGCTACGGTATGGCGGTTGCGCAGGCACAGCAGTCTGTTTCCGAACTGGTCCGCAAGCTGCGCGCCAAGGGCAAAGAGGTGCGCTTCGCGATCCACCCCGTTGCCGGCCGTCTGCCGGGTCATATGAACGTGCTGCTGGCTGAAGCCAAAGTGCCGTATGACATCGTGCTGGAGATGGACGAGATCAACGATGACTTCCCGGAAACGGATGTGGCCATCGTGATCGGGTCGAACGACATCGTGAACCCTGCGGCGCAGGAAGATCCCAACAGCCCAATCGCCGGGATGCCGGTTCTGGAATGCTGGAAGGCCAAGCAGGTGTTTGTGTCCAAGCGTGGTCAGGGCACCGGCTATTCGGGTATCGAAAACCCGCTTTTCTTCAAAGAGAACACCCGCATGTTCTATGGCGACGCCAAGCAGTCGCTGGACAAGCTGCTGCCGATGATCGACTGAGCATCCGGTTCAGAGAAATTGCAGAGGGCGCCTGCCGGCGCCCTCTTCTTTTTTTGATGTTGGGGGGCTTTGCCCCCAAAGCCCCCCAGGATATTTTTTGGCCAGATGAAGCATGCGGGGTTTGCTTTTTTGGTGTTTGAGGCTGCTAGGTTTCAGGTTGGCAGTTATTTCAACAAGATAGCAGGAATGTATGCGAAGGTATTCTTGTAACTATAAGAAATAAAAAGAGAATTGATGAGAGGCCTGAACATCGTATAGTGCGACGGTGACTTCGGAGCCCGTTATGACCCCCATAGATGATCATCCTTTGCGCTATGCTCTGGCCAATGAATTGCATGCGCGCCCTTTTCCGGTGGCGTCCTCTCCTTGCACGGTAGTGTTTCTGGCGATCAAAAAGTCCGAAGCAGCGGTGGCGCGGGATCGGGATGAAGATATCGCGCATCTGATCAATCTGCTGGACCGCCATGGCGCACAGCATCCGCAGCCTGACGCCACGCATTATGCCGGACAGATCGGGCGCCATTGGTTGAAATGGGAGCAACATACGGAATTTGTCACTTACACAGCGATTACGCAAAATGTCAGTGATCGTGCCTTCAATCCAGCCGATTTCGAGGTGTTCCCCCCCGATTGGTTGATGGCCAGCCCCGGTCAGCGTGTGACCTCGGCCATGATCCGTGTGGTGCCTCGGGAAGGAGATGATGTGGTGCAGTCTGCGCTGGTGGATTGGTTTGAACCTGAAAGCTTGGCTGTGGCGCGGGTGCTGGACGATTCGGCCATATGCGCCAGTGACTTTCGCATCGACCCGGCTGGACACATGCGCTTTGCGCTGTTTGTCGACGAACAGACAGGGCGGCGCAGGACCGGGCGGATTATTCAACGCCTGTGCGAGATCGAAACCTACAAGGCCATGTCCATGTTAGGCTTTGCAAGGGTGAAGCAGCTGACGCCACGGATCAGTGAGTTGGACGCACAGCTGACCCGGTTGATGGGGCAGATGACTGACAATTCGGCGCACCCCGATGAGCTATTGCCAGATTTGTTGTCGACTTCGATCGAACTGGAGACACTGTCTGCCCGCTGTTCGTTCCGCTTCGGGGCCACGGGGGCATATGAAGCGATTGTCAATCAGCGGATCGAAGTGTTGCGCGAAGAACGGTTCGCGGGGCGGCAGAGTTTCGCGGACTTCATGATGCGCCGCTATGATCCGGCCATTCGGACTGTGAAATCCACCGAACGTCGGTTGCAAGCCTTGTCCGACCGGGCGATCCGCGCCGGAGAGTTGCTGCGAACGCGGGTGGATGTGGAGCGCAGCGCACAAAACCAGGCGTTGCTGGAGAGTATGGATCGCCGGTCCGATCTGGCGCTGCGGTTGCAGCATACGGTCGAAGGGCTGTCGGTGGTTGCGATCAGTTATTATGCAGTCTCGCTAGCCAGTTATTTGCTGTACCCCTTGACCAAGGCTGGGATCAGCAAAGGTATGCTGACCGCTATTGTTACGCTGCCGGTCGTGTTTTTGGTCTGGTACGGGATTCGTCAGATACGCAAGCGGTTGGAATAATCCGCATTTGCTAATCCCGGGAGCGTCTATAGAACGGAAACAGGCAGGGACGTGCGAAGGATTAGAGCGTGATCGGAATATTGGCCGCATGGCGGGCCGTGGCGGCCATGTTCATCTTGAATGGTGCGCTTTTCGGTATCTGGGCCTCGCGCATTCCGGCGGTCCGCGATCGGCTGGATCTGACGCATGAGGCCTTGGGATATGGTCTGCTGTTTATGGCGGCAGGTGCGGTGTGTTCTTTTCCGGTCACGGGGCGTTTGACCGACAGGTTTGGTGCTGTTGCGATTACGCGGGTCATTGCCGTCCTCTATACGTTTTCCCTGATCCTGCTGGCCTTTGCGGGCGGGTTCTGGGCGCTGGCGGCGTTTCTGTTTGTATTCGGGGCCTTTCATGGCTCGATGGATGTGGCGATGAACGCCTGGGCGGCCGAGGTCGAGCAGGCCTATGATAAACCAGTCATGTCCTCGTTTCACGCGATGTGGAGCCTTGGGGCAGGGCTGGGCGCGCTCAGCGGGTATGGCGCTGTGCAGTTGGGTTTGTCTGTCTTACAGCACTTCTTGCTGGCGGGCGGTGTTGTGGTCGCGCTGGCGTTGGCTTTTTCCTGGGTGCGATGGTCGTCGCGGCGGGTTGAGACGTCAGGTGGGGCGGTTTTCGCGTTGCCATCGGGGGCCTTGGTACTGGTGGGGTTCATCGCACTGTGCGGCGCTTTGGGCGAGGGCGCGGTCGCAGATTGGAGCGCGATTTTCCTGCGTGATGTCACCGGAGCAGCAGAAAGCGTCGCTGCGTTGGGATATGCGGTGTTCTCCGTTACGATGGTGGCGTTCCGGCTGGCAGGCGGGTTTGTCATCGCTCGGTTTGGCGCGGTGCCTACGGCACGGTTCGGTGGGGTTTGTGCGGCTTTGGGCGTGATCGGGGTTGTTGCGGCCAACGCGCCGGGACCAGCGCTGGCTGGGTTTGCGTTGATGGGTGTCGGCTATGCGGTGATTATGCCGCTTGCGTTCAGCCGGGCTGCCAATGATGCGACGATCCCGCCGGGGCAGGCCATCGCCAGCGTGGCGACGTTGGGCTATGGCGGGTTGTTGATCGGACCTCCGCTTATTGGGTTTTTGGCCGAAATGCTTACATTGCGTTTGGCGTTCATGGCGCTGTTGCCGCTGGCTGTGTTCATTGTGCTGCTATCTGGTGCATTGAAGACAGACAGATAGATTTGGGAGAGAGATATGCCGATCAAAAACCGCTTTGCGGAGTTGCAGACGGAAATTACGGAATGGCGGCGTGACATTCACGAACATCCCGAAATCCTGTTCGAAACGCACCGGACCAGCGCTCTGGTCGCGGAAAAGTTGAAGGCGTTTGGGTGTGATGAGGTGGTGACGGGCATTGGCCGAACCGGAGTTGTTGGGGTGATCAAAGGCAAGGCTGACACCAGCGGCAAGGTCATCGGGTTGCGGGCGGATATGGATGCGCTGCCGATCCTTGAGGCGACAGGGCTGGACTATGCCTCGAAAACTGAAGGGGCGATGCATGCGTGCGGCCATGACGGGCATACGGCAATGTTGCTGGGGGCGGCCAAATACCTGTCCGAGACGCGGAACTTCGATGGCACTGTTGTGGTGATCTTTCAACCGGCCGAAGAAGGCGGTGGCGGCGGCCGCGAGATGTGTGAAGACGGGATGATGGACCGATGGGGTATTCAAGAGGTCTATGGAATGCACAACTGGCCGGGTCATCCCGTTGGCAGTTTCGCCATCCGGCCCGGTGCGTTTTTCGCGGCCACCGATCAGTTTGATATCGTGTTTGAAGGCAAGGGCGGTCACGCGGCCAAGCCACATGAAACGGTGGATACGACAGTGATGGCCGCACAGGCTGTGTTGGCCTTGCAGACCATCGCCGCGCGGAATGCCGACCCGGTGGATCAGGTGGTGGTGTCAGTCACTTCGTTCGAGACCTCTTCCACTGCGTTCAACGTGATCCCTCAGACGGTCAAGATGCGCGGCACTGTGCGGACTATGAGCACCGCCATGCGCGACTTGGCCGAGAAGCGGATTGGCGAAATCTGCAACGGTGTTGCTGCGACCTTTGGCGGGCGCGTCGATGTCACCTATTACCGGGGCTATCCTGTGATGGTGAACAGCGAGGCGCAAACCGAGTTTGCAGCTGATGTGGCGCGGTCGGTGTCCGGTGCATGCGAAGAGGCACCTTTGGTCATGGGGGGTGAAGATTTTGCGTTTATGCTGGAGGAGCGACCGGGCGCGTATATTTTGGTGGGCAACGGGGACACGGCAGCGGTGCATCACCCAGAGTATAATTTCAACGATGAAGCGATACCGGCCGGGTGTAGCTGGTGGGCTGAAATTGTTGAACAGAGGATGCCGGCGGCTTGAACGTGCGGGCCGGTGGGGGCTCTGCCCCCACGCCCCCGGGATATTTTTAGCCAGATGAAGTGGGATCCTGACGTTTCAGGTTAAGCTGGGCGCAAAGTGTTTCGACGATGTCGTCCAGTGCGTTTTTTTGAGAGTTTACGCAGGTTTTCGCAGCTTCGCGGGCTGCGTTCAGTTTGGTTGGATCAGACAGCCATTGGGTCACAGCCTTCGTTAACTCTGGTGCTGTTCGTACCTCGGTTGCGCCACCTGTTTCGATCAGAGGGGCGAAGGTCTCGGCGAAGTTGAAATAGCCGGGACCGGTGATCACGGCTGCGCCAGCTTGGGCAGGTTCGAACGGATTATGGCCACCGATTTCCCTGAGGGACCCGCCGAGGAACACAATAGGGCAGAGCGCATACCAGGTGCCGGTTTCACCCAGCGTGTCGGCGACATAGATTTGTGCATCCTGCGCAATGGGTTGCGACGCAGAGCGGAAGGCTGCCGTTAGGTGAGACTGTTGGATCAGCGCGGCGACGTCGCCTCGACGCTCGGGGTGGCGAGGGATCAAGAGGAGCAGCAGGTCGGGCCAGCGGTTCAGCAGTTCGGCATGGGCCGACAGTACGGTTTCCTCTTCTCCGGCGTGGGTCGAACTGGCGATCCAGATGGGGCGGTCACTGATTTGGGTTCGAATTTCCTCAAGTGTGGTGCGGTCCACCGGTAGCGGGTCGGACATCGCTTTGAGGTTCGTGCCCGGTTTCACGCGGGTTTCTGGGGCACCCATAGCAATCAGGTTGCGGGCGGTTTTGTCGTTTTGGGTCAGGAAAAGGGTGAATTGGTCCAGAAGGAAACGCGCTGTTTGGGGCCGTTTTTTCCACCCCTCAACCGATCGATCTGAAAGTCGTGCATTCAGCAGCGCCAGAGGTGTGTCGCGATTGTGGGTTTCGGTGATAAGCCGCGGCCAGATTTCGCTTTCGACAAAGATGGCAGCATCGGGTCGCCAGTGGTCCAGAAAGCGCCGGACAGGACCAGCTGCGTCCAAGGGCGGGTATTGATGGCGCGTCCGGGGCGGCATCCGCTTTTCGATGAGCGCCGCCGATGTGGGCGTTCCTGAGGTGATCAGGAAGCTGGCATCCGGCAGCCTTTCGCCCAGACGTTTGATCAGAGTGATGACCGACAGAGTCTCGCCCACACTGGCGGCGTGAAACCAGATGAGTTGGCCTTTGGGGCGCAGTTGGCTGGCGTGACCCAGTCGCTCATGTTGGCGCAGGGTTGGGACTTCTGCCGCCAGAAGTTTCTTGCGCACCGCGCGCCATACGAAAGGGGCCGCCACAGCAGTCAGGCCGCAATACAAATGGTAAAGCAGCGTCGGTCGGCCAGAAGGGGCGGCCATGTCAGCCGCCTGTGTGGCTCATGTGGCGGCTCATTTTGCCATCCACCGACTGGCGGGAATAGTCGAAATCATGCCCCCTGGGCTTGAGGTCGATTGCGGCTCGGATCGCCTCTTCCAGCGGTTGCTCGGTGTCGGGATGGTCGCGCAGCGCACCGCGCAGGTCTGCCATATCCTCTTGCCCGAGGCACATATACAGCTCACCGGTGCAGGTCAGGCGCACGCGATTGCAGCTTTCGCAGAAATTGTGCGACAGTGGCGTGATGAAGCCGATCTTTTGGCCTGTCTCTTCCAGACGGACATAGCGCGCGGGTCCACCGGTGCGTTCGGCCAGGTCGGACACTGTGTAGTGGTTTTCGTATTCCTTGCGCACATCTTTCAGTGACCAGTATTGGTCCAACCGGTCTTCGTTGCCGATATCCCCCATGGGCATCACCTCGATCCAGGTCAGGTCCATGTCGCGTTCGGCACACCATTTTGTGATCGTGGGGAGCTCTTCTTCGTTGAAGCCTTTCAACGCAACCGCATTGATTTTGATCCGCAACCCGGCCCTTTGCGCCGCATCAATTCCGTTCAGAACTTGCTTGAGACGTCCCCAGCGGGTGATCTGAGCGAATTTGTCCTCGTCCAGCGTATCCAGCGAGATATTCACCCGCCGTACGCCAGCGGCGTAGAGGTCATCGGCAAAGCGATGCAGCTGCGATCCATTGGTGGTCAGCGTCAGCTCTTTCAGCGCGCCGCTGTCCAGATGTCGGGTCATGGCGTTGAAAAACGTCATAATATTTCGGCGTACCAGTGGCTCACCCCCGGTGATGCGCAGCTTTTCGACGCCCATGTTCACAAAGGTCGAACACATGCGGTCCAGCTCTTCCAGCGTCAGCAGGTCCTTTTTGGGCAGGAACTTCATGTCCTCGGACATGCAGTAGACACAGCGGAAGTCGCAGCGGTCCGTGACGGAGACGCGGAGATAGGTGATGGCGCGGGCAAACGGGTCGATAAGTGGAGCAGTCATGCGACATAGGTAAAGCGCCACCCGCGCTGCGACAAGGGCGAACTGTGCTTTGCGCTGGTACAGATGCGCGCACGGCAGTAGGGTTCGGGCATGAGGTATTTGCTTTTGCTGTGTTGTGTTCTGGTCGTGGGCTGTGATGCGGTCCGGTCGACCACGGACCGGGTCTTTAATCGGGGTGAACCCGCGCCCAAGCCCGAAGAGGCTGTGGTTGAAGAGGTTGGCGAACCCGAACCGGCCCCAGCAACCGCTGCCGGTTGGATCGGGGCCAAGACCACGATTGCCAGCTTGGGCGATCCGACGACGCCGGGGCGCTGGATGCAGACACCTCTGGTCGAGACGGAATTTACCGGGCGGGTGCTTGTACCCCGTACTGGCGCGCAGGCTTATATCACGCTGGTTCCCGCACCGGGGCCCGAAGGCGGGGGGAGCCGCCTGTCGCTGGACGCGATGCGAGAGCTGTTGTTACCCTTTGATGAACTGGTCGAGCTAGAAGTCTACTCCAACTGATCTTTCAGGTACTTGCCTGCCTCGCGGCGGGCAAAGGGTTTCATCGCCGAGCCATGCGTTTGCAAAAAGGCGATGACGCGCGGTGCGTCGTGCTTGGACAATTCGCGCAGCCACCACGCGATAGATTTCTGGATGAACCAATTACGGTCAGGCACATAGCCCGCAGCCCAGCCCAGAATCCGATCCCGGTGTTTCAGGTCGTCTGGTTTGGGATGGTTCTGTTTGGTCCAAGGCAGGGTAGCGACCAAAGCCGCGCGACGGGTCCACATGTGGTCGGATGTCGTCCAGCGTTCGACCTGATCCAACCGCACAGGATCGGCGGACACGCGTTTCTGCATTGCCATACAGGCGTGGTCGGCAACGGCCCAAGCGTCGAAATCGGGCAGCCAGCTGTGCAACAGATCCCATGCGGCATCATCTGGCCGGATGCGTGCCTGTGTCAGCAGCTTGGCAGCGGCGATGCGGGCCTCGTGGATATTCGTCTGCCAAAGCGCATCTGCCAGAGCGACGCGGTCCGGCACATCCAGCTCTTGCCGCCAGCTTTTGGTCAGATCATTCAGAACCGGATTGGGCACGCCCAGATATGGACGGTCCACCTTGTGATAGGCGGCGGCCTGCTGCGCGCGCTCAGTGTCCGCAAATGTTTTGATCTGGTCCAGATATGCGGCGGCTTGCATCATTCGACGGTGACGGACTTCGCCAGATTGCGCGGCTGGTCCACATCCGTCCCCTTTGCCACGGCTGTGTGATAGGCCAGCAACTGCGCCGGAACCGAATAGAGGATGGGCGCAAGGCTCGGGTGGATGTGCGGCATTCGAATGGTGCTTTGAACCCCGTCCTTGGCCTCGGCGATGCCGTCATCGTCGGAAACGAGGATCACCTTGCCTTTACGCGCCATCACCTCTTGCATGTTCGACACCGTCTTATCGAAAACCGCATCGCGTGGGGCCATCACCACCACGGGCATATGTTTGTCGATCAAGGCGATGGGGCCGTGCTTCAGTTCACCTGATGCATAACCTTCGGCGTGTATATAGCTGATTTCTTTAAGTTTTAACGCACCCTCCATCGCCAGAGGATACATCAAGCCACGCCCCAGAAACAGAACGTCGCGCGCCTCGGACAGGCGTTGGGCAGCGGCGCGGATGGCATCGTTTTGCTCCAGCGCGCTGTTCAGCACTGATGGCAGGCCGCGCAAGGCGGCGGCGTGATCCGCCAGTTCCTCGGGCGTCAGGGTGCCTCGGTCGGCAGAGGCCTTCAGCGCCAGCATCAGCAACACGCTCAGCTGGCAGGTGAATGCTTTGGTCGAGGCGACGCCGATCTCAACCCCCGCATGGATCGGTAGAGCAATATCGCTTTCCCGCGCGATTGAGCTTTCAGGGACGTTGACGACCGATACGATCTTGTCAGCCTTGCCCTCGCAATAGCGCAGCGCGGCCAACGTGTCGGCGGTCTCACCCGACTGGCTGACGAACAGCGCCGCTGTGCGACCGGGAATGGGCGGTTCGCGATACCGGAACTCGCTGGCGATATCGACCTCGACGGGGATTTGCGCCAGTTGTTCAAACCAGTATTTCGCGGTCAGACAGGCGTAGAAAGCGGTGCCGCATGCGACCATGGTCAGACGGTCCAGCTTGGTGAAATCCAGATCGCCGGGCAGGGTGATCTCGTCCCCGCCGGTGCGCAGATAGGACCGGATCGCCTCGGCCACCACAACGGGCTGTTCGGCGATTTCTTTGGCCATGAAATGCTTGTGCCCGCCCTTGTCGGCGCGGGATTGGTCAATCTTGATCTGGCGGAGTTCCCGATTGACCAACTCACCGGCTTCGTTGCGGATCTCCAGCGAGGTGCGGGTCAGCACCGCGCGGTCACCCTCTTCTAGATAGGTGATGCGGTCGGTTAGCGGGGCCAATGCGATGGCGTCCGAACCCACGTACATCTCGCCATCCCCGTGGCCGACGGCCAGCGGAGAGCCCTTGCGCGCCGCCACGATCAAATCGTCCTGACCGTCAAAAAGGAACGCCAGCGCAAAAGCACCCTCAAGTCGGTCGATGGTCTTGTTCGCCGCATCAACAGGGGACAGGCCGGATTTCAAGTGGTGTTCGGCCATCAGAGCCACGGTTTCAGTGTCGGTTTCGGTTACGAAATCCACACCATGTTCGGCCAGCTCAGCGCGCAGCTCGCGGTAATTTTCGACGATCCCGTTATGCACCACAGCCACGGGGCCCGCCTGATGCGGGTGCGCATTGGTCACCGAGGGCACGCCGTGTGTGGCCCAGCGGGTATGGCCGATACCCGATTTACCGGGCAGGGGGTCATGTACCAGCAAATCGCTGAGGTTCACCAGCTTGCCTACGGCCCGTCTGCGTCCTAGCGCTCCGTTGTTCACGGTCGCAATCCCGGCGCTGTCATAGCCGCGATATTCAAGACGCTTCAGCGCCTCGACCAGAATGGGGGCAACCTCGTGTTCGCCCAAAACGCCTACGATACCACACATGGGTCAGGCTCCTTTATCGCGGCGAGCCTTTTTCGCCTTGAGCATTTCAAAAAGTTTGCGCGCATAGCCGGGTTTGTTGTCCTGCTTGGCCCGTGCCACGGCCAGAGCGTCGGGCTCGACGTCGCGCGTGACCACTGTGCCCGTCGCCGTCATGGCGCCGTCGCCCACGGTCACGGGGGCCACCAACATGGTATTCGATCCGATGAAGACATTCTCACCAATCGTCGTCCTGTGCTTCATCACGCCATCATAGTTACAGGTGATCGTGCCTGCTCCGATATTTGTTGCGGCGCCAACCGAGGCGTCTCCGATATAGCTGAGGTGGTTGACCTTGGCCCCTTCGGCGACCTCGGCATTCTTGATTTCGACGAAATTCCCGATGCGCGTGTTCTCGGCCAGTTCAGTGCCGGGGCGCAGGCGGGCATAGGGGCCGACGATAGCTCCGCGGCTGACATGGCAGCCTTCCAGATGCGAAAACGCCCGGATCGTTGCGCCACTTTCGACGGTTACGCCGGGGCCGAAGACCACGTTGGGCTCGATCGTCGTGTCCCGCCCAATGATCGTATCGGCGGCCAGATAGACGGTGTCAGGAGCCATCAGCGTGACGCCCAGATCTAGAAGCTCAGCGCGGGCACGAGCTTGAAAGACCGCATCGGCGGTCGCCAGATCCGCACGTGAATTCACGCCTAGCGTCTGCGCCTCGTCACAGGCAACGGCGGTGACTTTCAGATCACGGCTGCGGGCGATCTCGACCACGTCGGTCAGGTAGTATTCCTCGGACGCGTTGTCATTGCCCACCGCATCGATCAACGAGAACAAGGTTTGCGCATCACAAGCTAAAAGTCCAGAATTGCAGAAGCTTAACGCGCGTTCCTCATCCGAGGCATCCTTGTATTCAACAATCCGCTCCAGCGTATCGCCCTGCATGACCAGACGGCCATAGCGGGCGGGATCGGCGGCCTCGAACCCCAAAATAACCAGATCATTCTGGGTGCGCGCCTCGATCATCCGTTCCAGCGTTTCGGGTTGTAGAAACGGAGTGTCACCGTACAAAACGACCACGTCGCCCTCGAACCCTTCCAGCGCGGCGCGGGCTTGGGCGACAGCATGGGCGGTGCCCAACTGCTCGTCCTGCACGGCGATCTGCGCGGTCTCATCCTCGGCTGTGGCGACCTTTGCAACGGCCTCGGACCTATGGCCGGTGACGATCACGGTGCGTTCGGGCGACAGCACGGCCCCGGCACGCATGGCGTGGACCAGCATCGGGGTTTGCGCGATGGGATGCAGAACTTTGGGGATATCCGAATTCATCCGGGTGCCTTTTCCGGCGGCAAGGATGACAAGGGCGGTGCTCATGAATTCGTTTTCTCTTTGTGTTTTGTTGGCGACCGTTTTATCCGCTGGGGGCAAAGGCGCAAGCGGTTCGGGCATCAAACTAAATTGCCGTTTGCAACACGACGTGGCGAAAACCCGCCGAGGCAGGAGGCTCTATGCGTACCGTAATCTTCGATCTGGACGGAACTTTGGCGGATACATCCGGCGATCTACTAGAGGCCGCGAACCATTGTTTCCGTCATATGGGCCATGGTGATGTGCTGATCCACGGTCAGGACGCGGGCGTGGCACTTCGGGGTGGTCGGATGATGCTGAGCCACGGGTTGAAGCGTGTTGGCGCTTTCGAAGAAGAGACCATTTCGGACTATTACCCGATGTTGTTGGAGGCCTATGCGCGGGCCATCGACACCCACACCACTTTCTATCCCGGCGCGTTGGACGCGGTCGAGGCGCTGAAAGTGGCCGGTTACGGCGTGGGCATCTGCACCAACAAGCCCGAGGCGCTGGCGCATCAGTTGCTGTCACAGATGGGGGTGCGGGATCAGTTCGCCTCATTGGTCGGGGCCGATACTCTGCCGGTGCGTAAACCCGACCCCGAACCGTTGCGTGAGGCAGCGCGGCGGGCAGGTGGCCATCCAGACCTGTGTGTTCTGATCGGCGATTCTGATACCGACCGGAATACGGCAAAGGCGGCGGGCGTGCCCTCGGTTCTGGTCACATTCGGCCCGTCGGGCGACGATATGGCCGCTTTGGAGCCCGAGGCGCTGCTGCATCATTTCGATGATCTGCCCCGCGTGGTCGAGGGGTTGATCGGTGCGGCGGCTTAGTCTCTTGACCCAAGCGGGCGCGAGGACCAGAACAGAGCTATGACCGAGATATTCACTGGCAGCTTCACCCAGCAGGAACCCATCCCCGAAGAGGCGGTCGAGGCCGCTCTGGCCGTGCTGCGCCACGGGCGGCTGCACCGGTATAACGTGGTGCCCGGAGAACTGGGCGAAACCGCGCTGCTGGAGCAAGAATTCGCGGCGCAGATGGGGGCGAAATACTGTCTGGCCGTGTCCTCGGGCGGGTATGCGCTGGCCACGGCCCTGCGCGCCGTCGGGGTGCAGCCGGGCGATCCGGTGCTGACCAATGCCTTTACGCTGGCCCCTGTGCCGGGGTCGATCGCCTCGGTCGGGGCGCGTCCGGTGTTCGTTGGCGTGACCGAAGGGTTGGTGATTGATCTGGACGATCTTGAAGCCAAGCTGGATCAGGCGCGCGTTCTGATGCTCAGCCATATGCGCGGGCATCTGTGCGACATGGACCGGCTGATGCAGATGTGCGACGCCGCAGGCGTGACCGTGATCGAGGATTGCGCCCATACGATGGGGGCAGCGTGGCGCGGGCAATTGTCGGGGCGGCAGGGGGCCATTGGGTGTTATTCCTGCCAGACCTACAAGCATGTGAACTCGGGTGAGGGCGGCTTGCTGGTCACCGATGATGAGGAACTTGCAGCGAAGGCGACGATGTTGTCGGGCTCGTATATGCTGTACGAACGTCATCTGGCCGCACCGGGGCCAGAGGTGTTTGAGCGGATTAAATATACCACCCCCAATGTCTCGGGCAGGATGGATAACCTGCGGGCGGCGATCCTGCGACCTCAACTGCGGGATCTGGATCAGCAGGTTTCGCGCTGGAACGAACGCTATGCTGAGATCGAAGATGGTCTGCGCGACACGCCTGGCCTAACTATTGTCGAACGGCCCGAAGGTGAGACCTATGTGGGCTCATCCATTCAATTCCTGTTGCTGGATTGGTCGCCCGAGCGTATCGCCGAGGTGATCCACCGCTGTGCTGCGCGTGGGGTCGAGTTGAAGTGGTTCGGTGGGGCCGAGCCCACTGGTTTTACCTCGCGATACGACAGTTGGCGCTATGCGGACAGCACGCCTTTGCCTGCCAGTGACCGGGTGCTGGCGGGGATCATGGATATGCGGGTGCCGCTGACATTCTCGCTGGAAGATTGCCGCCTTATTGCGCGGATCATCCGGGCCGAGGTTGGCGCGGTCTATCAGTCCTGACCAACGCTAATGCGCGCGCTGGTCCAGCGGGTGTTTGTTGTTTTTGCCCAGACGCTCGACAAACCGTTTTTGCTTTTTGATCTGCGGGATGGTCTGCTGCGAGGTTAACGGGGTGACGGCTGTCAGGCCCGGGAACAGCAGGTGGAGCTCCTCCAACGCCTCGGCAGATAGGGCTGACAGAGACATCGGCGACAGCAACATGCTTTCACTGGGGGCACCGTTCGCAAATACAATTTCATGGTCATCGAAAAGCAGATGGAAATAAGTCGTCGCACACGCCTGCGCCTCGACTTCTACCTCTGGCAGGGCGGTCAGCCGAATGGCTGAGATCAGAACCTCGCGCGCGCCAAACATACGTTTTGCCACGGGCGACGAGGCCTGCATCCGGTGCTGTCGTGACACCAACAAATCCGTATGCGGCATCCCTTGTCCAAGCGCACCTTTGGCAATGCGGATCGGAAGCAGCTTGGGTTCAGCCGTCATCTCGGCCTTGGAAACATGTCGCCTCCCGACCCATTTCAAAGCTTTGGCCCCCGATTGCGTCATCACCAGATCGCCGGCCTTCAACTGTTCGACGGGGATTTCACCATGTTCTGTGTCGATCAGCGTTCCCTGACAGAAACAGATCAGAAGCGAGATGTTGTCGACAATCGCGCCAAGGCTGTCATCTACGCCGATTTCGGTGAATCGCAGCGTGTAGTCACCCGCCTCGGGGAAATCGACGTCTATGGTGATTGTTGTGAAGCTGGCCTCAGTTGGCAGAACGGTCATGGTTGAAATCACGACGCCGTCGCTGTCCACGATTTCGACCGTGAACCCATCGGTGCCCGCGTTACCCAACGAGGCTGTGCGCAATGCTGTATCGAATTCCAAAATACCCGAATGCGCATCGTCCAGTGTAAACGTCTGTTCCAAAACGGTGGTGAAACCCGAGCGGCCATCCAATTCTGAAACCAGGTTCCTTGAACCATTTCCAAGGAAGGCAAACTCGGGGTTGATTTCCACGTCGGTGCCCGACCAGTTCGAGCGGCCGCTGCTGAAATCTCCGTTAATAATCACATTCGTCGGGGCCATGGGATCTGCTTTCTAAATGATTTTCGACTCAACGCATGTCGGCGAGACCCTATTGGCTCAGCGTCGGAACGACAATGTGTTGAAATCGTGAAGATACTCTGAATCCGAGGTTTTTTTGAGTGATTGCGCCAGGTTCTTGACGTCCGCGCTTGTCCGTGTCAAATTATTTGAACAAGTGTTCATTAATCCAGTTGGAGGAAGTCGGGGATGTTCACGGCCACAATGCAGTTCGATCTTGGTGAAGATGTGAATGCCCTGCGGGAGATGGTTCATCGCTGGGCGCAGGAGCGGGTCAAACCGATGGCTGCCGAGGTCGACAAATCCAACGCCTTTCCCAATGACTTATGGCGCGAGATGGGTGATCTGGGGATGTTGGGTATTACCGTACCCGAGGAATATGGCGGAGCGGGGATGTCCTATCTGGCCCATACCGTCGCAGTTGAAGAGGTGGCGCGGGCTTCGGCCTCGGTTTCGTTGTCATATGGGGCGCATTCAAATCTATGCGTCAACCAGATCAAGCTGAATGGGACGGACGACCAGAAAGCAAAATACCTGCCGCGACTTGTCTCGGGTGAACATGTTGGCGCGCTGGCCATGTCCGAGGCCGGAGCCGGATCGGATGTGGTGTCAATGAAGCTGCGCGCCGAAAAACGCAACGACCATTACCGGCTGAATGGCAGCAAATACTGGATCACCAATGGGCCGGACGCGGATACTCTGGTCGTCTATGCCAAAACCGACCCGGAGGCGGGATCGCGCGGAATCACCGCTTTTTTGATCGAGAAAGAGATGACCGGGTTTTCGACATCCCCGCATTTCGACAAGCTAGGGATGCGTGGGTCAAACACGGCCGAGCTGATCTTTGAAGATGTCGAGGTTCCGTTCGAAAACGTGTTGGGCGAGGAGGGCAAGGGCGTCGCGGTTTTGATGTCCGGTCTGGATTATGAACGCGTGGTGCTGGCCGGGATCGGCACCGGTATCATGGCTGCTTGTCTTGATGAGATCATGCCCTATCTGGCCGAGCGCAAGCAATTCGGCAAACCTATCGGGTCGTTCCAGCTGATGCAGGGCAAGATCGCCGATATGTATACAGCGATGAACTCGGCGCGGGCCTATGTCTATGAGGTCGCCAAAGCCTGTGATCGGGGGGATGTGACACGGCAGGACGCGGCGGCATGTTGCCTCTATGCGTCCGAGGCGGCGATGACGCAGGCGCATCAGGCGGTGCAGGCGATGGGCGGGGCAGGGTTCCTGTCGGATTCTGCCGTCAGCCGGATTTTCCGCGATGCGAAGCTGATGGAGATCGGTGCAGGCACCAGCGAAATCCGCAGGATGCTGATTGGCCGTGAGTTGATGAGTGAGATGTCGTGACGAAAAACGCCCCGCAACAGGATGCGGGGCGCAGAAGTGTTGGATCAGAAACGATGGACGTAGGAAACGCCAATCAGCCAGGGGTCGATCTCGGCTTCGCCGATATCGGCACCATCAAGCGACACGTCCGAGTCGATGTCGAACCAGCGCACGTTCAGACGTACGGCACCTTGTTCGGTGATGGCGTAGTCCAGACCGGCTTGCAACGCGAGGCCGACCGAGTTGTCCAGCTCAAGATCGCCCAAGGCAGAGCTTTCATCAAAGAAGATCGTGTAGTTGATGCCGGCACCGACATAGGGTTTCCAGGCGGTGCCTGTGTCGAAGTGGTAGTTCAACGACAGGGTGGGCGGCAGATGCTTGAGGCTGCCTGCGTCGACGCTGCCCCCCAGCGTGACTTCATGGCTGAACGGGGTTGCAGCCAGCAGCTCGATGCCCAGATTGTCGCGGACAAAGTATTCAACGGTGAAGATTGCGCTGACGTCGGAATCGACTTCGGCGTCCAGCCCGGCCAGCGTACCGTTATCGGATTTGGGCTCCAGATACCCCGCACCGATACCAACGGTCCAGTCACCCTGGTTCTGAGCAAGAACAGGAGAAGCAAGCGCCACAAGCGCAGTGGAAAGTGTCAAAGCGGCGAGTTTTTTGGTCATTTCATGGCCTCTGAATGTTTTGATGCTTCGGTTTTGCATCAACCGACCCCTGCCAACTCTGATCTGTGTCAAGTTTCTGTGACAGTTGGGGTGCGCGCGAAAAGGAAAAATCTCTTTGAATCAGGAGGTTCAAGCCATGTGTCCCGCTAGAAACATACCAGGTATGCTGGGTGTGGGTGGCTGGGATGTGCCAGACCGACTCAATATGGCGGCGCAATGTCTGGCGCAGCCGCATGATCAGGTTGCAGTCGTTGATCTGACACGCGATGCGCGAAAGGACATAACGTTCCGGGATCTTGCGCGGATGACGGATGGCATTGGGCAGGTGTTGCAACAACGGATCAGGCCCGGTGATCGGGTCGGTGTATTGCTTAGTCAGTCGCCTTGGTGTGCGGCGGCGCATCTGGCGATCTGGAAACTGGGCGCGATCTCGGTGCCTTTATTCAAGCTGTTCCAACGCGATGCGCTGGCGTCACGCGCGGGCGACGCCGGGGTGCAGGTTGTGCTGACGGATGCCGAGGGGCAGACGCTGCTGAGTGGGTTGGCGGATCCGCTGCGTGTCGACCAAATCGCGCCGTCGGATCAGACGCTACCCTTTGCCGATACCGGCCCCGAGGATCCGGCGGTGCTGATCTATACTTCGGGCACCACTGGCAGCCCCAAGGGCGCGCTGCACGGGCATCGGGTGCTGACCGGCCATCTGCCCGGCGTGTCGATCAGCCATAACCATCTGCGCGACGGCGATTGCCTGTGGACCCCCGCCGACTGGGCGTGGATCGGTGGGCTGTTTGACGTGCTGATGCCGGGTCTGGCGCTGGGCATTCCGGTGGTCGCTGCGCGGCTTGAGAAGTTCACGCCCGAGGCCTGCGCCGATGTGGTCGCGCGCGGCGGGGTGCGCAACGTTTTCTTTCCGCCCACCGCGCTGCGGATGTTGAAAGCGGCGGATCAGGCCATTCCCGGTCTGCGTTCGGTCGCCTCGGGCGGCGAGCCGCTGGGGGCCGAGATGTTGTCTTGGGGGCAGCAGGCGTTCGGTTTGACGATCAACGAATTCTATGGGCAGACCGAATGCAACATGGTCGTGTCCTCCTGCGCCGAGGATTTCCCGGTGCGTCCCGGCTGTATCGGCAAACCTGTTCCGGGGCATGAGGTTGCGGTGATCGACGAGGCTGGCAATCCGACCAGCGACGAGGGCGACGTGGCCATCCGGCGCGGCTCGGCCTCGATGCTCTTGGAATACTGGAACCGGCCTGAGGCAACAGCTGAGAAGTATCGTGGCGACTGGCTGATCACCGGCGACCGTGGCGTGTGGGTGGGTGACTATCTGCGCTTCGTGGGGCGCGATGATGACGTGATTACGTCGGCCGGATACCGGATCGGCCCCGCCGAAATCGAGGATTGCCTGCTGACCCACCCGGCAGTGGCGACCGTGGGCGTGGTCGGCAAGCCCGACAAGCTGCGGACCGAGATCGTCAAGGCCTACGTGGTTTTGAAGCCGGGGGGCGAAGCGTCTGGCGCAGAGTTGCAGGATTGGGTCAAGGATCGTCTGGCGCAATACTCCTATCCGCGCGAGGTGGCGTTTCTGGATGAACTGCCGATGACGGTGACGGGGAAGGTTATTCGTAAGGAATTAAAGGCGCGGGCGGCGAATGAGTGTGCCAAATGAAGTTTAGCATTAAGGTGTCACTTTGGGTTAATGCTTTGACGACCGTATTCGGAATGCAGTCGTGGGCAGATACAGTCGGACCTTCGAAATTTGAGGCCGGCGCCTTTTTGACAGCTTGCACGGAACTTGTTCCCGATGTTCCTCTGGCCATTCCGATGGATGCTCAATGCATATCTCAGGGCCGCAAAATGTGTGAGTTAGCTGCCTTCGACGCACCTCCTGAAACATGTTTGTTAGAGGTGACACGTTGGATGCAAAACGAAGTGGCGTTGAAATGGTCGCTCATCCCCGATGACATACGTCTCGACCACGCTGAGCCTCCTACTGCAGAAGAAATGGTGAATGACGGAATGCTGGCTTCTCTCAGCAGCATGATGCCAAGTTGTGAAACGGTCCAGATCGATGGAGTTTCTAAAGGAGCTTTGTGTGAATACACGAATGCCTTGGCCGGATGGCACGCACTACGAGTTCTTCAACGCTCGGCGAGCGAAACCAATCAATAGTGGAGTGCACAGAGATGAAACTCACATCCAAAGCGATGCCCATGTCCGAAGCCTTCAAGGCCAACCGAACCGCTCATCTCGACGCGCTGGCGCAAATCTCAACCGCTGCAGAGGCCGCCCGAATGGGCGGCGGTGAGAAATCCCGCGCGCGGCATGAAGCCCGTGGCAAGATGCTCCCCAGACGCCGGGTGGCGAACCTGCTGGACGCGGGGTCTCCGTTTCTGGAAATCGGCGCGACGGCTGCGCATGGGATGTATGGCGATGCCGCGCCCTGTGCCGGGGTGATCGCGGGTATTGGCCGGGTGCAGGGGCGCGAGGTCATGGTGGTGTGCAACGACGCCACCGTGAAGGGCGGCACCTACTATCCAATGAGCGTCAAGAAACACCTGCGGGCACAGGAGATTGCCGAGGAAAACCATCTGCCCTGCATCTATCTGGTCGATAGTGGCGGTGCGAACCTGCCCAATCAGGATGAGGTTTTCCCGGACCGCGACCACTTTGGCCGCATCTTCTACAATCAGGCGCGGATGAGCGCCAAGGGGATTACTCAGATCGCGGTGGTGATGGGGTCGTGCACGGCAGGCGGGGCTTATGTGCCCGCGATGTCGGATGTGACGATCATCGTCAAGGAACAGGGCACGATCTTTCTGGCCGGTCCGCCTCTGGTCAAGGCCGCAACGGGCGAGGTGGTCAGCGCCGAGGATCTGGGCGGTGGTGACGTACATACGCGTCTGTCCGGCGTGGCGGACTATCTGGCCGAGGATGATGCGCATGCACTGGCTTTGGCGCGCCGCGCCGTAGGCTCGCTGAACCTGCGCAAACCGCAGACGGTGGATTGGGCCAGCCCCGAGGACCCGGCCTATGACCCCGAGGAAATCCTTGGTGTTGTCCCCGCCGATCTGCGCACGCCCTATGACATCCGCGAGGTGATTGCGCGGCTGGTCGATGGCTCTCGGTTCGATGAGTTCAAGCCGCGCTTCGGAGAGACGCTGGTAACCGGCTTTGCTCATGTTAAAGGCTGCCCGGTTGGGATCATCGCCAATAACGGCGTGCTGTTTTCCGAGGCGGCGCAAAAGGGCGCGCATTTTGTCGAGCTGTGTTCTCAGCGTCGCATCCCGCTGGTGTTCCTGCAGAACATCACCGGGTTCATGGTTGGTCGCAAATACGAAAACGAGGGCATCGCGCGGCACGGGGCCAAGATGGTGACGGCGGTGGCGACGACCTCGGTGCCGAAGGTCACAATGTTGGTGGGAGGCTCGTTCGGCGCGGGGAACTACGGCATGGCAGGGCGGGCGTATCAGCCGCGTTTTCTGTGGATCTGGCCGAATTCCCGGATTTCGGTGATGGGCGGCGAGCAGGCCGCAGGCGTTCTGGCCACCGTGAAACGCGACGGGATCGAGCGGCAGGGCGGTACCTGGTCGGCCGAGGAAGAGGCTGAATTCAAACGCCCGACCTTAGACATGTTCGAAGAGCAATCGCACCCGCTCTATGCCTCGGCGCGGCTCTGGGATGACGGCATCATCGACCCGCGCAAATCGCGCGATGTGTTGGCCTTGTCGCTGAGTGCGGCGTTGAATGCTCCGATCGAGGAGACACGCTTTGGCGTGTTCAGGATGTAAAATGGTCGATCTGGAAAAACTGAAATCACGCTACCCCGGCGCGCAGACCTTCAAGTTCGGAGACAATGCAACGCTAAGCGCCGAGTTGTTGGCGTTGGTGCGCGCAGGAAAGAAAACCGCGACCTGCGGCGCGTTGCGGGATTACCCCGAGGGCAGTGCGGACACGCCGGTTGTAGGGCGCAGGGACATCGCTTTGGAATGGGACGACCGACCGGCGCTGGTGATCGAAACGGTCGAAGTTTCGATCTGCCGCTATTGCGATGTGACCGAGGAGTTTGCGTTGGCCGAAGGCGAGAATGAGACGCTTGAGGGGTGGCGCGAAGATCACCGCCGGTACTTTAAACGAAATGGCGGGTTCGAGCCCGAGATGGAGCTGCTCTGCGAGCGGTTCCGTTTGGTCGAAGATCTGACGGTTGAGGGGTAAGTCATGTTCACCAAAATCCTGATTGCCAACCGGGGTGAGATTGCTTGTCGGGTGATCGAGACCGCCCAGAAGATGGGTGTGGCCTGCGTTGCGGTCTATTCTGATGTGGACGCCTCGGCCAAGCATGTGCAGATGGCGGACGAGGCAGTACATATCGGTGGTGCGGCCCCGGCGGAGAGTTATCTGAAGGGCGACACGATCATTCAGGCGGCGCTCGACACCGGAGCGCAGGCGATCCATCCGGGATACGGGTTTCTGTCCGAGAACCCCGATTTCGTCGATGCGGTCGAGGCGGCAGGCCTTACCTTCATCGGGCCTTCGGCGGATGCGATCCGCAAGATGGGCCTCAAGGATGCTGCCAAAGTCTTGATGGAACAGGCGGGCGTGCCTGTGGTGCCGGGCTATCATGGCGACAATCAGGACCCGGAGCATTTGGCCGGTGCCGCGGACACAATCGGCTACCCTGTTCTCATCAAAGCTGTTGCAGGTGGCGGCGGAAAGGGTATGCGGCTGGTTGAACGTGCCGAAGATTTCGCAGACGCGCTGCACAGTGCGCGAGGCGAGGCGCGCACGGCCTTTGGCAACGACGCCGTTCTGGTCGAGAAATTTGTCTCCAAACCGCGCCATATCGAGGTGCAGGTTTTCGGCGACGGCACCCAGGCGGTTCATCTGTTCGAACGCGATTGCTCGTTGCAGCGGCGGCACCAGAAGGTGATCGAAGAGGCTCCGGCACCCGGTATGACGGCTGAAATGCGCGAAGCGATGGGGCAGGCCGGTGTACGCGCCGCCGAGGCGATTGGCTATAAGGGCGCGGGTACGGTTGAATTCATCGTTGATGCCTCGGACGGGCTGCGGCAGGATCGGTTCTGGTTCATGGAGATGAATACCCGCCTGCAAGTGGAGCATCCCGTGACCGAGGCGATTACCGGGGTTGATCTGGTGGAATGGCAGTTGCGGGTGGCCGCGGGCGAGACGCTGCCGAAACAGCAGAGTGACCTTTCTATCTCGGGTCACGCATTCGAGGCGCGGCTGTATGCCGAGGACGTGCCCAAAGGCTTCCTGCCTGCCACGGGGACGTTGACGCATCTGCACTTCCCGGCGCTCTGCCGGGCGGACAGCGGTGTGCGGGCAGGGGATACGATCAGTCCTTGGTATGACCCAATGATCGCAAAAGTCATCGTCCACGGCCCTACGCGCGACATTGCGCTGGAACGGTTACACCGTGCGTTGCGTCAGACTGAGGTCGCGGGCACTGTAACCAACCTTGCCTTTCTTGGCGCGCTGACGCGCCATCAGGGGTTCGCGTCGGGTGATGTGGATACCGGGCTGATCGGGCGTGATCTGGATGGGTTGGTTCAGACCTCGGCAACCTCAACGCGTGCTGCAGTTGCGGCGGCCATGACCGCTGCGGGTTTGGTGGACACATGCGAGGAGACTGGGTTCTCGCTGTGGGCGCCTCTGCATCGTGCTGTTCAGCTTGTGGCGGATGACGTGATTGATCTGGATGTGCAGGTCGAAGGTCCGAACCGGCAGGTCTGGCACATCGGCAACGAGACGATTCTGGCCGAACGTAGCGCGGGCGACTGGACTATCGGCGGTGCAGCTATGCCGCGCGTTTCGGTCGCTGTTTCCAAGATCACGGTTTTCGAGGGTTATGGCCAGGTGTTCGAGATGATCGACCCGCTGGACCGCGATACCAGCGCCATTGGCAATACAAATGTGATCGAGGCTCCGATGCCCGGTCTGGTCAAGGCGGTCTTTGCGCAGTCTGGGCAGGCTGTGGCCGAGGGCGACCGGTTGGCCATCCTTGAGGCTATGAAGATGGAGCATTCGTTGCTGGCAGCCCGCGATGGCGTCGTGGCCGAAGTGCTGGTCGAGGCGGGCGCTCAGGTCGAGGCCGGGGCCGCACTGGTCCGGCTGGAGGAGGAATGACCTGTTCCTGCCGCCTTAGCCGTGGCACAGTTGGATCAACAGCTTAGCGGAGGAGTAAGATGGGCGATCGGGTCGAGATATTCGAAGTGGGGCCGCGCGACGGGCTGCAGAATGAACAGCGGGAAATCCCGGTAGCGGAAAAGATCGCTCTGGTGGATTGCCTCAGCCGCGCCGGGTTCAACCGGATCGAGGTGGCCAGCTTTGTCTCGCCCAAATGGGTGCCGCAGATGGCAGGTAGTGCCGAGGTGCTGGCCGGGATCAGCCGGGCCGATGGAATCCGCTATGCTGCGCTGACACCGAATATGCGTGGATATGAGGACGCGTTGGCCGCTAAAGCGGATGAGATTGCAGTGTTTGCCTCGGCGTCCGAGGGGTTCTCGAAGGCCAATATCAACGCGACGATTGCAGAATCTATCGAACGCTTTACCCCGATCCTTGAAGCCGCACGCCATATCGACCTGCCAGTGCGGGGCTATGTGTCTTGCGTGACCGACTGCCCCTATGACGGTCCGACCGCGCCCGAGAAAGTGGCCGAAGTGGCGGACAAGCTGTTTGCGTTGGGCTGTTATGAGATCTCGTTGGGCGATACCATCGGGCAGGGGACGCCGGATACCATTGCTCATATGCTGCTGGCGGTGCGTGAGAGAGTGCCGGTCACGCGGCTGGCGGGGCATTTCCATGACACCAATGGGCGCGCCATCGATAATATCGACGCTGCACTTGCGTTGGGTATGCGGACTTTCGATGCGGCTGTTGGCGGCTTGGGCGGATGCCCATATGCGCCTGGCGCGGCTGGCAATGTCGCGACCGAAGCGGTTGTCGCTCATCTGGAACGATTGGGGTATGAGACGGGCATAGACATGGCCACAGTAGAAGAAGCCGCGCAGATGGCGCGCGCCATGCGGGCGGAGTAAGGGATGTTCGAAACGATCTCGGTTGCGTCGGATGCGCGTGGTGTTGCCACCCTGACGCTGAACCGCCCGGAAAAACACAATGCCATGTCGGCGCAAATGATATCCGAACTCACGCAGGCGGCTGCGCAGTTGGGGGCCGACGACGCAGTTCGGGCGGTTGTTCTGACCGGCGCGGGCAAAAGCTTCTGCGCCGGAGGTGATCTGGGCTGGATGCAGGCGCAGATGGCGGCTGACCCCGCAACCCGTTTCGTTGAAGCACGCAAACTGGCCGAGATGTTGCAGGCCTTGAACACGATGCCCAAACCGTTGATCGGCTTGGTGCAGGGAAACGCATTCGGAGGCGGGGTGGGGCTGGCCTCGGTCTGCGATGTCGCCATTGGAGTTGATACGCTGAAGATGGGGCTGACCGAAACCCGGTTGGGTCTGATCCCGGCCACCATTGGCCCTTATGTAATCTCCCGTATGGGTGCGGCGCGCGCACGGCGCGTCTTCATGTCGGCGCGCCTCTTCGATGCCGCCGAAGCCGTTCAGCTTGGTCTGTTGGCCAAGATTGTCCCGGTAAATGATCTGGCCGATGCGGTTGAGGCCGAAGTCACACCCTATCTGTCCTGTGCGCCCGGCGCGGTCGCCTCGGCCAAAGCGCTGGTGCGTGATCTGGGGCCGCGGATTGACGACACCGTGATCGACCAGACCATCCGCGCCTTGGTGGATCGGTGGGAAACCGATGAAGCGCAGGAGGGAATCGCCGCCTTTTTCGAGAAACGAAAAGCTGCATGGATTGATAAGGTTTAGCCGATAGTCCCAAGCCAGCGGGGTCGGGAATCGCCGCGGTGAACCAACCCGTATTGGCAAGTGGATATTTCCCGCCCTGCGCGTTTGTGTTCGGTTGACCCTCTGACCCCGCAGGGATAGAGAATGACCAGTCAACACGCCAATTGACGGCGCACCCTTTGGGGGTATGCGCAGGAAAGGAGCTATTCGTGGAAGACCTGCTGCGGGAGTACCTCCCGATTCTGGTGTTTCTGGCCGTTGCCGTAGGCCTTGGGATCGTCCTGATTCTGGCCGCTGTGGTTTTGGCTGTCCGTAATCCCGACCCTGAAAAGGTCAGCGCATATGAATGTGGCTTCAACGCCTTTGACGATGCGCGGATGAAGTTCGATGTCCGGTTCTACCTAGTCTCGATCCTATTCATCATCTTCGATCTAGAAATCGCCTTCCTGTTCCCCTGGGCCGTTGGCTTCAAAGACATCAGCGATGTGGGATTCTGGTCCATGATGGTGTTTTTGGGCGTTCTGACCATAGGCTTTGCCTATGAATGGAAGAAAGGGGCCTTGGAATGGGAGTGATGACGGGCGCAAACACCGCCGGCGTCGATAAAGAAGTCGCCACCCAGGCCCTGAATGCCGAGTTACAGGACAAGGGTTTCCTGCTGACCTCAACCGAGGACATCATCAACTGGGCGCGTACCGGGTCTTTGCACTGGATGACATTCGGTCTGGCCTGCTGCGCGGTTGAGATGATGCACACCTCGATGCCACGCTATGATGCGGAACGGTTTGGCATCGCACCGCGTGCCTCCCCGCGTCAGTCCGACGTGATGATCGTGGCCGGGACGCTGACCAACAAGATGGCCCCTGCGCTGCGCAAGGTCTATGACCAGATGCCCGAGCCGCGTTATGTCATCTCGATGGGGTCCTGCGCCAATGGGGGCGGGTACTACCACTATTCCTATTCTGTCGTGCGCGGCTGTGACCGGATCGTGCCCGTGGATATCTACGTGCCCGGTTGCCCCCCGACCGCCGAGGCGCTGCTGTACGGCCTGATGCAGCTGCAACGCAAAATTCGCCGCACGGGGACGATTGTCCGATGAGTGCTGCTGTCGTCAGGCGCTGGGAAGCCGTTGTCGCTCGGGAGGATGTTCCGGGCTGGGTTGAGACATTTCGTACTCGTGCTTTGCCCGGAATGCGCACCCTGAACGGGTTCCTGTCAGTTTCCTTCTTGGTCAGACGCGAGCAGGACCCTTGCCACATCGTCGTGCTGACAAAATGGCGCGATATGGCGGCTATTGTGGCCTACGCTGGCCAAAACGCCGAAAAGACGGTCATGCCTGATTTTATGGCGAAGTTTTTCAAGTCATACGATGCCGAAGCAACGTTTTATGACGAAGTTCTTCAGGAGGGACGCGATGAGTGAAGCGCTCAAAGAACTCGGCGCGCAGCTTGAGCTGAAGCGGGCCGATTGTGTTCTGTCCTGGGATGTGACCCATGGCGAACTGAACGTGGATGTGGCCCCATCGAACCTTGTGGAATTCGTGGAATTCCTGCGGACGGACCAGAACTGCAAGTTCTCGTCTCTGGTTGATATCACCGGCGTCGATTACCCCGAACGGGCCAAGCGGTTCGATGTGGTTTATCACTTCTTGTCGATGTACCAGAACCAGCGCATTCGCCTGCGGGTTTCGGTGCGCGAAGAGGATATGGTGCCTTCGATCGTGGATGTTCACCCCTCGGCCAACTGGTTCGAACGTGAGGTGTTCGACATGTTCGGCATCCTGTTCTCGGGTCACCCCGACCTGCGGCGGATCCTGACTGACTATGGCTTCCGCGGCTATCCGCTGCGCAAGGATTTCCCGACGACGGGCTATACCGAGGTTCGCTATGACGAGGCTGAAAAGCGCGTCGTATACGAACCGGTCAGTCTGGTGCAGGAATACCGGCAGTTCGATTTCATGTCCCCTTGGGAAGGTGCGAATTACATTCTGCCAGGGGATGAAAAACAGGAGTAGCCATCATGTTTGAGTTCCTGATCTGGATAGTTCTGGTGGTCGTAACGATCGTACCGATGATCAAGCTGCTGCCGCATTTCGGGATCAACAAGAACTGGGCGTTTGCCTGCGTCATCTCTCCGGCTGTGATTGTCCTGTTGTGGATGATGGCCATGAAGCTGCAAGAGATGGAGCGACGCTGACATGATGGGCGAACTGATCATTTTGGGCGCTTTGGGCGTCTTGCTTGCAGGGGCCGCAGCCAAGGCGGCTGAGGCCGAAAAGGTCCGGGTTCGGGCCGAGGCAAAGAAGAAACGAGGGCGTTGATGGACGGCTCAAGATACGATGACGGCAGCACGGACGCGCTGAGCGGAGAACAGAAGATCCGCAACTTCAACATTAACTTCGGTCCGCAACACCCAGCGGCGCACGGAGTTTTGCGCCTTGTGCTTGAGCTGGACGGCGAGATTGTCGAACGCTGCGACCCGCATATCGGTCTGCTGCACCGTGGCACCGAAAAGCTGATGGAAAGCCGGACGTATCTGCAGAACCTGCCGTATTTCGACCGTCTGGACTACGTGGCGCCGATGAATCAGGAACATGCCTGGTGTTTGGCCATTGAAAAACTAACCGGGGTTGAGGTGCCGCGCCGTGGCTCGCTGATCCGGGTTCTGTATTCCGAGATCGGGCGCATCCTGAACCACCTGCTGAACGTGACGACGCAGGCTATGGACGTGGGCGCGCTGACGCCGCCGCTCTGGGGATTTGAAGAACGCGAAAAGCTGATGGTGTTCTATGAGCGTGCCTGTGGTGCCCGCCTGCATGCCGCTTATTTCCGCCCCGGTGGTGTGCATCAGGACCTGCCGCCAGAACTGCTGGATGATATCGAAGCGTGGAGCCACGAATTCCCCGCCGTTCTGGACGACATTGACGGGCTGCTGACCGAAAACCGCATCTTCAAACAGCGCAACGCCGATATTGGCGTCGTGACCGAGGATGACATTCAGAAATACGGTTTCTCGGGCGTGATGGTGCGCGGCTCGGGTCTGGCATGGGATTTGCGTCGTGCGCAGCCCTATGAATGCTATGACGAGTTCGAGTTCCAGATCCCTGTCGGCAAGAATGGCGACTGCTATGACCGCTATCTGGTGCGAATGGAAGAGATGCGTCAGTCACTGCTGATCATCCGCCAGGCCATCGCCACAATCCGCGAATGCCCCGGAGACGTTCTGGCACGCGGAAAGATCACCCCGCCGAAACGCTCGGACATGAAGACCTCGATGGAGAGCCTGATCCATCACTTCAAGCTTTATACCGAGGGCTTCCACGTCCCTGCAGGCGAGGTCTATGCCGCCGTCGAAGCCCCTAAAGGTGAGTTCGGCGTCTATCTGGTGGCCGACGGCACCAACAAACCCTACCGCGCCAAACTGCGCGCGCCGGGCTTCCTGCACCTGCAAGCCATGGACCACGTCGCCGGAGGGCACCAACTGGCCGACGTCGCCGCCATCATCGGCACCATGGATGTCGTATTTGGAGAGATTGACCGCTAATGCTCCGCCGTCTTCACCCCGAACAACCCGATGCTTTCGCCTTCACTGCTGCCAACCAGCAATGGGCCGAAGCACAGATCACCAAATACCCCGAGGGTCGCCAGGCCAGCGCGGTGATCCCGCTGCTGTGGCGCGCGCAAGAGCAGGAGGGGTGGCTGTCCCGTCCGGCGATTGAATCCGTCGCCGACATGCTGGGCATGGCCTATATCCGCGTGCTTGAGGTCGCCTCGTTCTATTTCATGTTCCAACTGCAACCGGTTGGATCGGTGGCGCATATTCAGGTGTGCGGCACGACGTCCTGCATGATCTGCGGGGCCGAGGACTTGATCACGGTCTGCAAGGAAAAGATCGCGGCCAAGCCGCACGCGCTGTCCGCCGATGGCAAGCTGAGCTGGGAAGAGGTTGAATGCCTCGGCTCTTGCACTAACGCGCCGATGGCGCAGATCGGCAAGGATTACTACGAAGACCTGACCGCAGAGAGCTTTGGCAAGATCATCGATGATCTGGTGGCGGGCAAGGTTCCGACTCCGGGTCCGCAGAATGGGCGCTATGCAGCGGAACCGCTCAGCGGACTCAGCAGTCTGGCGGAGTACGAGGCGGGCAAGCCTGAATACAATGCCAGTGTTGAGCTGGCGACCGATTTGGGTGACACCGTCAAGCGCATCGACGGGACCGAGGTTCCGATCCTGACCCCGTGGTTGGGCAAGGATGGCAAGACGGCGGCAAGCAAATCGGCCCCGAAACCTCCGAAGGAAGGCGCGACGCCGAAACCTGCTGTGAAGCAGGCTGAAGAGGCGAAGGCCAAAGCGGCGGATGAGGACCAGCCCGAAACGCTAACCGCAGCGCGCGGTGGCAAGGCCGATGATCTGAAGATGCTGAAAGGTGTCGGGCCGAAGCTGGAAGAAAAGCTGAACGATCTGGGCGTCTACCACTATGACCAGATCGCAAAGTGGACGGCCGCGAACATTGCCTGGGTGGACGCTCGGTTGAAGTTCAAGGGCCGGATTGAACGCGATGGCTGGGTTGCGCAGGCAACCAGTCTGGCTGCGGGGGAAGAGACCGATTTTGCCAAACGTGCCAAGGAAGACGGCACTTACGAGGATTAAGCGGGTGCCCATCCGGGGCATCGGGATGAGATGGACAAAGACAAGGAACAGGCCATAGCCCGAAAGGGCCGTCACATCGGCATCGTCATCGCTGCGACGATGGTGCTGTGGCTTGTCATGTCTTTTGTTGGTCCGCAGTTGGGGCTGCCGGGCCGATATGCGCTGCTGTTTGATTTTGCCGCACTAGCGGGATTCATCTATGCGGGCGTCAACATTTTTCAACTCTGGCGTATGCGTCAGGACAGCTGAAGGTAACACGCGATGCTGAAGGATCAGGACCGGATCTTTACCAACATCTACGGGATGCATGAGCGCACATTGCGGGGCGCGCAGGCGCGCGGGCATTGGGACGGCACGGCTGGCCTGATCGAAAAGGGCCGCGACTGGATTATCCAGACGATGAAGGACTCGGGCCTGCGCGGTCGTGGCGGTGCGGGCTTTCCGACCGGTTTGAAATGGTCGTTCATGCCCAAGGAAAGCGACGGTCGTCCGGCATATCTGGTTGTGAATGCGGATGAATCCGAGCCCGGCACCTGCAAAGACCGAGAGATCATGCGCCATGACCCGCACACGCTGATCGAGGGCTGCCTGATCGCTTCTTTCGCGATGAATGCGCATACTTGCTACATCTACCTGCGCGGCGAATATATCCGCGAGCGTGAGGCGCTGCAGGCGGCGATTGATGAAGCCTACGATGCCGGTCTGCTGGGCAAGAACGCCGCCGGTTCGGGTTGGGATTTCGACCTGTTCCTGCATCACGGGGCCGGGGCATATATCTGTGGTGAAGAAACCGCCTTGATCGAAAGCCTTGAAGGCAAGAAGGGCATGCCCCGGATGAAGCCTCCGTTCCCGGCGGGCGCTGGCCTATATGGTTGCCCGACGACAGTGAACAATGTGGAATCGATCGCCGTTGTGCCGACGATCCTGCGCCGAGGGGCGGATTGGTTTGCGGGCTTTGGCCGTCAGAACAACGCGGGCACCAAGCTATTTGCGATCTCGGGCCATGTAAATAACCCTTGTGTGGTCGAAGAAGCGATGTCGATCTCGTTTGAGGAACTGATTGAGACCCATTGCGGCGGTATTCGCGGCGGCTGGGATAATCTGCTGGCGGTGATTCCGGGTGGCTCGTCTGTTCCTTGCGTGCGCGGTGAAAACATGCGCGACGCGATCATGGATTTTGACTACCTGCGCAACGACCTGGGCTCGGGCCTGGGAACGGCGGCGGTGATCGTGATGGACAAATCCACCGATATCATCAAGGCAATCTGGCGGCTGTCGAAGTTCTACAAGCACGAAAGCTGTGGCCAGTGTACGCCGTGCCGCGAAGGCACCGGCTGGATGATGCGCGTGATGGATCGTCTGGTGCGCGGTGAGGCTGAGCTGGAAGAGATCGACATGCTGTTCGATGTGACCAAACAGGTCGAAGGTCACACAATCTGCGCCTTGGGCGACGCGGCTGCTTGGCCGATCCAGGGTCTGATCCGCAATTTCCGCGAAGAGATCGAGGATCGCATCAAGGCACAAAAATCCGGTCGCAGCGGCGCGATGGCGGCGGAGTAAACATGGACGTCTTCGCAGAATACGGCCACGCAATTGCCTCGGTGATGGTTTTCACCCTGGTGGTGCTTTTCATGGCTCCGTTCACGGCACTGGCAAAGACGGCCAAGGGGCTGGCACCGGGGGCTACACCGTCGCAAGACTATGCAGATAAGGCCTATCGACTGAACCGAGCCTATTTGAACGGGACGGAAACCCTGCCTGCTTTTGCAGCAGTGGTCGTGGCGGCGGTTCTGATGGGGGTCAGCCCGTTCTGGGTGAACCTACTGGCGTCGATCGCACTGGTTGCGCGACTTGTGATGCTGGTAGTGCATATTCGTGGAATCGGAAAGCCAAACAGTGGGTTGCGTTCGGTTCTTTATGTGTTGGGGTGGGTCTGCATGTTCGTGATAGGCCTGATGGCACTGGTGGCGGCGTTCTGATGCAGCAGGTAGATTTTTCATCTGTAAGAAAACGCGCGCGCCACCCCTTGGGTTTTGCGATCATCGCTTTGATGCTGGTGTCGGCCTGCGGCGTCATAACACCGTCCTCACAGCGTGTGGCCTTTGACGGTCACTTCTTCAAAACCAAGGTCAAGCAGGTGGACAAAAAGGCCTCGCCTACGGATTTTACCGTCCTGGTAAACGACGTCTCGACCTCGCTGGACGGCGCGCGCGCGGCAGCACAGCATGAGGCTATCAAGTTCTGCATTGCCAATTTTGGCTCGTCCCGTATCGACTGGGCCGTGGGGCCGTTTACAGAGACGGAAAAACTGCGCGTCAGCGATGACAAGATCACCTTTATCGGGCGGTGCCGTCGTCCATGACGCGATTTTCCGCATATCACGCAGGGTTGCGCGACGTGTTATTGCATAGCGCAGCGCACACCGGTCGTCTTGGGTTTCCCAAGACGAAAGGATTTGTGATGTCTGGAATGAAGATGCTGACCTTGGCCGCCGTGCTGACCCTGCCGGTCTCAGCGGATGCCAAACCGCCTTTGCGCGAGGTCAAAGAGATTGACGATCAGCTTTACTATATCGCCATCGCAAATGAGATTTCCGAGATTTGCCCCACCGTCAGTGGGCGACGGCTCAAGGCGATTGGCGTGTTGTGGGATCTTCGGTCGAAAGCGAACAAACTGGGGTACTCGGACAAGGAAATCCGGGCGTATATCGAATCCGATGCTGAAAAAGACCGGATGCGCGCCAAGGGCGAGGCGTATCTGGCGCAGCAGGGGGTGACGTATGACTCTCCTGAAACATTCTGCTCGTTGGGGCAGAAGGAAATCGAAAGAAACAGCGCCATTGGCGTTTATTTGAGGGCGAACTAGACCATGTCTGACCTCCGCAAGATCAATATCGACGGGCAGGAAATCGAAGTCGATGGTGCGATGACCCTGATTCAGGCGTGTGAAGAGGCCGGGGTCGAGGTGCCGCGTTTCTGCTACCACGAACGTCTGTCGATTGCCGGGAACTGCCGGATGTGTCTGGTTGAGGTTGTGGGCGGCCCGCCGAAACCCGCCGCGTCCTGCGCGATGCAGGTGCGCGACTTGCGGCCGGGGCCGGAAGGCCAGCCGCCGGTGGTCAAGACGAACTCTCCCATGGTCAAGAAGGCCCGCGAAGGCGTGATGGAGTTCCTGCTGATCAACCACCCTCTGGACTGCCCGATCTGCGATCAGGGCGGCGAGTGTGATCTGCAGGATCAGGCGATGGCCTATGGTTTGTCCGGCACGCGCTTCAAGGAAGCTAAGCGCGCAGTCGATGATCTGGATCTGGGGCCGTTGGTTGGAACGGCGATGACCCGTTGCATCAGCTGTACGCGTTGCGTGCGCTTCACGACCGAGGTCGCCGGGATTACTCAGATGGGCCAGACGGGGCGTGGCGAGGATGCCGAGATCACCTCGTACTTGAACCAGACGTTGGATTCGAACCTGCAGGGCAACATTATCGACCTATGTCCGGTTGGGGCGCTGACCTCGAAGCCTTATGCCTTTACCGCGCGTCCGTGGGAGCTGACCAAGACCGAAAGCGTCGATGTCATGGATGCTCTGGGCTCGAACATTCGCGTAGACACCAAGGGACGCGAAGTGATGCGGTTCCTTCCGCGCAACCATGACGGCGTGAACGAGGAATGGATCAGCGACAAGACGCGGTTTGTTTGGGATGGCCTGCGCCGTCAGCGTCTGGACAAGCCTTACGTGCGCGAAAACGGCAAACTGCGCCCGGCCTCGTGGCCCGAGGCGCTGACCAAGGCCGCCGAGACGCTTAAAGGCGCCGAGAAGCTGGCCGGGATCGTGGGTGATCTTGTTCCGGTTGAGGGCGCCTTTGCATTGAAACAGATGATCGAGGGGCAGGGCGGTGTTGTCGAATGCCGCACGGACGGGGCTAAGCTGCCGGCGGGCAACCGTGCGGCCTATGCTGGCACCGCTGCGATCGAGGATATCGACAGCGCTGAACGTATCCTGTTGATCGGCACCAACCCGCGCGACGAAGCTCCGGTTCTGAACGCCCGCATCCGCAAGGCGTGGGCGCATGGCGCTGAGGTTGCTCTGGTCGGGTCCGCCGTTGATCTGACCTATGAATATCACCATATGGGCGACGACCGCGCGGCGCTGCAAGCTGCGCTGGATATGGGCGGGGATGATGAGATCAAGGCCAAGCCGTCGCTGGTCATCGTGGGTCAGGGTGCCTTGCAAGAGGCTGACGGGGCCGCTGTTCTGGCCGCAGCGCAAACCATCGCTGCAAATACCGAAAGCGGCCTGATTGTTCTGCACACTGCTGCGTCTCGTGTAGGTGCGATGGATGTGGATGCTACCAACGAAGGCGGCATGGAAGCGATCAGTGCCGCTGACGTGATCTACAACCTCGGCGCGGATGAGGTCGAGATTGGCGAGGGTGCCTTTGTGATCTATCAGGGTAGCCATGGCGACCGGGGCGCGCACCGTGCCGACGTGATCTTGCCCGGCGCGGCCTATACCGAGGAAAATGGCCTGTTCGTGAACACCGAAGGCCGTCCGCAACTGGCCATGCGCGCCGGGTTTGCACCGGGTGACGCCAAGGAAAACTGGGCAATCCTGCGGGCCTTGTCGGCCGAGTTGGGCGCGACACTGCCCTACGACTCGCTGGCGCAACTGCGCACTGCATTGATCGAGGCGGTCCCGCATCTGGCGCAGATCGACGAAGTCGTCGAGAACGAAGTTCAAGCGCTGGAATCGGGAAAACTAGGTGATGCCAGCTTCCGATATGCGATCAAGGATTTCTATCTGACCAACCCTATCGCACGTGCCTCGCAGCTAATGGCCGAGCTTTCGGCGCAGGCACAGGCCCGCAAATCCGAAAAGATTGCGGCGGAATGAACCAGACAGTTTTCATATCGCAGGCAGGGGCGAGTGCCGGGTGGCAGATCGCCGCGCCCGAATTGCGTGTGAAATTCAACAATAAGGGTGGCGCAATGGCGGCAGATGCTGTTTACACCAACGCGCCGACCCAACCGCAAAATGCGCAGGCATATGGCCTTCGTATCGCACGCGGAAAACGGAATACCCACGGTGTGAGGACCAATGGCTGAATTCTTTAACACCCCAGGCGGAATTGCCATTATCATTCTGGCGCAAGTGCTTGCAGTCGTTGCCTTTGTGATGATCTCGCTCTTGTTCCTCGTTTATGGCGACCGCAAGATCTGGGCCGCGGTCCAGATGCGTCGGGGCCCCAACGTGGTGGGCGTCTATGGCCTGCTGCAATCGGTAGCGGATGCGCTGAAATACGTGGTGAAAGAGGTTGTCATTCCGGCAGGTGCCGACCGCACAGTATTCATGCTGGCACCGCTGACCTCCTTCGTGCTGGCGATGATCGCCTGGGCGGTGATCCCCTTCAACGATGGCTGGGTGTTGTCTGACCTGAACGTGGCGATCCTGTATGTCTTTGCCGTATCGTCGTTGGAAGTTTATGGCGTGATTATGGGCGGTTGGGCGTCGAACTCAAAGTATCCGTTCCTTGGGTCGCTGCGGTCTGCGGCGCAGATGATTTCGTACGAGGTCTCGCTGGGCCTGATCATTATCGGAGTGATCATCTCGACCGGGTCGATGAATTTTGGACACATCGTCGAGGCGCAGGACGGTCGGTTTGGCTTCTTCAGCTGGTACTGGCTGCCGCATTTCCCGATGGTGTTCCTGTTCTTTATCTCGGCGCTGGCCGAAACCAATCGCCCACCGTTTGACCTGCCCGAGGCAGAATCGGAACTGGTGGCAGGCTATCAGGTCGAATACTCGGCCACGCCCTTCCTGCTGTTCATGGCAGGTGAATACATCGCCATCTTCCTGATGTGTGCGCTGATCTCGCTGCTGTTCTTTGGCGGCTGGCTGTCGCCGATCCCGGGCTTGCCCGATGGCGTTCTATGGATGGTCGCCAAGATGGCGTTCTTCTTCTTCCTCTTCGCGATGGTCAAGGCAATCACACCGCGCTACCGCTATGACCAGCTGATGCGGTTGGGCTGGAAGGTATTCCTGCCGTTCTCGCTGGTCTGGGTGGTCTTCGTGGCCTTCGCGGCGAAATTCGACTGGTTCTGGGGCGCGTTCGCCCGTTGGAGCGTAGGAGGCTGATATGACCCAAATCGACTATACCCGCGCCGCCAAATACTTCCTGCTGCAGGACTTCTGGGTCGGCATGAAGCTGGGGCTGAAGTATTTCTTCGCCCCTAAGGCCACCGTGAACTACCCGCATGAAAAGGGACCGCTGTCCCCGCGCTTTCGCGGTGAACACGCCCTGCGTCGCTATCCGAATGGTGAAGAACGCTGCATCGCCTGTAAACTGTGCGAGGCGATCTGCCCGGCCCAGGCCATAACCATCGACGCTGAACCGCGCGAGGACGGCAGTCGCCGCACCACCCGCTACGATATCGACATGACCAAATGCATCTATTGCGGCTTCTGCCAAGAGGCCTGCCCGGTCGATGCCATCGTCGAAGGTCCGAATTTCGAATTCGCCACGGAAACCCGCGAAGAGCTTTTCTATGACAAGGAAAAACTCCTGTCGAATGGCGAGCGCTGGGAGGCTGAAATCGCCCGTAATCTGGAAATGGACGCGCCGTACCGATGAACGACAAAAGCTCGAACCCGTTTGAACTGATGATGAAACAGGCGCAGGACATGGCGAAGGCGATGAATCCGGCGATGGAGAACTTTTCGCCCAAAGGGTTCGAAGCGCTTTGGCCGACGATGCCGAAAGAGGTCATGGAAATGATGTTCGGCAACACCGTCAACAAGGACGGGCTGGACGCCAAGACTCGCCTTTTGCTGACGTTGGCCGGGCTGACCATGCAGGGCGCGCAAGCGGATTCAGCGGTACGTCAGACCGTGCGCCACGCGTTGGAGGCTGGTGCCAAGAAACAAGAGATCGTCGAAACGATCGGGCAGATGTCGGTTTTTGCCGGCATCCCGGCCATGACCCGTGCGCTGGAACTGGCGCAAGAGGTTCTGGGCGACAACGAGGATAAGGATCAATGACCGTCTTTGCCTTCTATCTGTTTGCGATCAGCGCCATCACCGGCGGCCTGTTCACGGTGATCAGCCGGCAGCCTGTGCACTCAGTGTTGTGGCTGATCCTGTCCTTCCTGTCCTCGGCGGGGCTGTTCGTGCTGCTGGGTGCCGAGTTCGTGGCGATGCTGTTGATCATCGTCTATGTCGGTGCGGTCGCGGTTCTGTTCCTGTTCGTGGTGATGATGCTCGACGTGGACTTTGCCGAGCTTAAGGCCGAGATGGCGCGCTATATGCCGCTCGCGCTACTGATCGGTCTGGTCATTCTGATGCAGTTCGTCATGGCCTTTGGGGCCTGGGACAGCGCGCAGGGTGCTGCGGCCAATCTGGCCCAGCCGATCCCGGCGGACCGTCACAATACCGAGGCGCTGGGCGTCATCCTGTACGATCAATACTTCCTTCTGTTCCAACTGGCGGGCTTGATCCTGCTGGTGGCAATGATCGGTGCCATCGTGCTGACCCTACGCCACCGTCAGGACATCAAGCGTCAGGACATCATCGGCCAGATGATGCGCGACCCGGCCAAGGCGATGGAGCTGAAGGACGTGAAACCGGGGCAGGGGTTGTGACATTGCCGCTGGTACTTCCAATGGAGTACTGGCTGCTAAAAATACTAATTGCGGTGCCTGTTGTACTTGGTTGGATCGGGTATAGGGCCGCGAAAAACAGGAAACGAATGGGACCGAAAGAAAATGATCGGACTTGAACATTACCTGACTGTGGCGGCGACGCTGTTCGTCATCGGCATCTTCGGTCTCTTCCTGAACCGCAAGAACGTCATCATCCTGCTGATGAGCATCGAGTTGATGCTTTTGGCGGTGAATATCAACCTCGTGGCGTTTTCCAGCTTCCTTGGCGATCTGGTCGGGCAGGTGTTTACGCTGTTTGTCCTGACAGTTGCGGCAGCAGAGGCGGCCATTGGTCTGGCCATTCTGGTCTGCTTCTTCCGCAACCGTGGCACCATCGCGGTTGAAGACGTCAATATTATGAAGGGCTAAGAGAACTATGGAAACCACCATCCTCTTTGCTCCGCTGGTGGGCGCGTTGATCTGCGGTTTCGGCTGGCGGTTCATTGGTGAGAAAGCTGCCATGTGGACGGCTACGGGCCTGCTGTTTCTGGCCTGTCTGCTGTCGTGGATCGTGTTCTTTGCCTTCGACGGGGTGACGCAACAGATCGAGATCATGCGCTGGATCGAAAGCGGATCATTGTCGACAAGCTGGGCCATTCGTCTGGACCGTCTGACGGCGATCATGCTGATCGTGGTGACAACCGTCTCGGCGCTGGTTCACCTCTATTCCTTCGGTTACATGGACCATGACCCGCAATGGCGTGAGGGCGAAAGCTATAAGCCGAGGTTCTTCGCCTATCTGTCCTTCTTCACCTTTGCGATGCTGATGCTGGTGACGGCGGACAATCTGGTGCAGATGTTCTTTGGTTGGGAGGGCGTGGGTGTCGCATCCTACCTGCTGATCGGATTCTATTACCGTAAGCCGAGCGCCAATGCGGCGGCGATGAAAGCCTTCATCGTGAATCGCGTGGGCGACTTTGGCTTTGCTCTGGGTATCTTTGCGCTGTTCTTGCTGACCGATAGCATCAACTTCTCGGACATTTTCGCCTCGGCCCCGGCTTTGGCTGAGGAAAAGCTGCACTTCCTGTGGGGCGAATGGACCGCTGTTGAAGTCATCTGCGTGCTGCTCTTCATCGGCGCGATGGGGAAATCGGCGCAGCTGATCCTGCACACATGGTTGCCCGACGCGATGGAAGGCCCGACGCCTGTGTCGGCCCTGATCCACGCCGCAACCATGGTGACCGCAGGTGTGTTTCTTGTATGCCGCATGTCGCCGTTGATGGAGTTCGCGCCGGGTGCGACCGGTTTCATCACCGTGCTGGGCGCAACGACCGCGTTTTTTGCGGCGACCGTGGGTCTGGTTCAGACCGACATCAAGCGCGTCATCGCCTATTCGACCTGTTCGCAACTGGGCTACATGTTTGTGGCCGCAGGTGTCGGCATGTATTCGGCGGCGATGTTCCACCTGTTCACGCACGCGTTCTTCAAGGCGCTGTTGTTCCTTGGCGCGGGGTCCGTGATCCACGCCATGCATCACGAACAAGAGATGACTGAGTATGGTGGATTGCGGAAAAAGATCCCCTATACGTTCTGGGCGATGATGATCGGCACGCTGGCCATCACGGGCGTTGGCATTCCGCTGACGACCTTCGGTTTCGCTGGCTTCCTGTCGAAGGATGCGATCATCGAGAGCGCCTATGCCGGTGGGTCTTCCTATGGCTTCTGGCTGCTGGTCGTAGCGGCGGCGTTTACGTCCTTCTACAGCTGGCGTCTGATCTTCCTGACCTTCTACGGCACACCGCGCGGCGACAAGCATACGCATGATCATGCGCATGAAAGCCCGATGGTCATGCTGGTGCCGCTGGGCGTTCTGTCTCTTGGTGCGGTCTTTGCGGGCATGATTTGGTACGGCAATTTCTTCGGCCACGCGGACAAGGTCGGCAAGTTCTATGGCATCCCGGTGGCTGAGGCATCGGAACATGCCGAGGCCGGTGATCACAGCAAGGCGGACGCGCATGGCGATGATAGCCACGCTGATGAAAGCCACGGCGATGACCACGCGGATGACGGTCATGGTGAAAAGGATGCTCATGGCGAACATCACTATGTTTTCGCAGGTGAGCCGGGCGAGGGCGCGCTGTACATGGCGCCGGACAACCATGTGCTGGACGATGCGCATGCGGCGCCTAAGTGGGTCAAGGTTTCGCCCTTTGTTGCGATGCTGCTGGGCTTTGCGATGGCCTATTGGTTCTACATCGTGAACCCATCGCTGCCGGGACGTCTGGCACAGAACCAGCGTCCGCTGTACCTGTTCCTGCTGAACAAATGGTACTTTGACGAGATCTACAACGTGATCTTCGTCAAACCCACCGTGGCGCTTGGCCGGTTCCTGTGGAAACGCGGTGATGGCAACACCATTGACGGCTTCCTAAACGGGATTGCCATGGGCGTTGTTCCCTTCTTCACCCGCCTCGCAGGCAAGGCGCAGACGGGCTACATCTTTACTTATGCCTTCTGGATGGTCTTGGGGATAGCAGCCCTTGTCACCTGGATGTCGATCGGCGGAGGCGCACACTAATGGATAATATCCTCTCGATCGTTACTTTCATCCCCGCTGTGGCAGCGGCCATTCTGGCCCTGTTCCTGCACGGAGATGACGACGCCGCGCAGCGCAACGCGAAATGGGTCGCGCTGGTGGCGACCACGGTGACGTTCCTTGTCTCGATTGGCATCTATACGGGCTTTGATCCATCCAACACCGGCTTTCAGATGGTGGAAGAGGGTGAGTGGCTGCTGGGCCTGAAATACAAGATGGGCGTGGACGGCATCAGCGTGCTGTTCGTGCTGCTGACGACCTTCATCATGCCGCTGACGATTCTGGCCAGTTGGCAGGTTACTGACCGAGTCAAGGAATACATGATCGCCTTCCTGCTGCTGGAAACGCTGATGCTGGGCGTGTTCATGGCACTGGACCTGGTGCTGTTCTACTTGTTCTTTGAGGCTGGTCTGATCCCGATGTTCCTGATCATCGGTATCTGGGGCGGGGCGAACCGCATCTATGCCAGCTTCAAGTTCTTCCTCTATACCTTCCTCGGCTCGGTGCTGATGCTGGTGGCGATGGTGGCGATGTATGCGGATGCGGGCACGACGGATATTGAGGCGCTGATGAGCCATCACTTCTCATCCGAGAGCTTCAGCGTGATGGGCATTTATGTGGTCGGCGGGATGCAGACGCTGATGTTCCTGGCGTTCTTTGCCTCATTTGCCGTGAAAATGCCGATGTGGCCGGTTCATACCTGGCTGCCGGACGCGCACGTTCAGGCGCCGACGGCGGGTTCGGTCGTGCTGGCGGCGATCCTGCTGAAGATGGGCGGCTATGGTTTCCTGCGGTTCAGCTTGCCGATGTTCCCAGTGGGCTCGGCGGTGATGACCGATCTGGTGCTGTGGATGTCGGCGATTGCGGTTGTCTACACCTCGCTGGTGGCGCTGGTGCAGGAGGATATGAAAAAGCTGATCGCTTATTCCTCGGTCGCGCATATGGGCTTTGTGACCATGGGCATCTTTGCGGCGAACCAGCAAGGGATTGATGGCGCGATTTTCCAGATGCTGAGCCACGGGTTTATCTCGGCGGCACTGTTTCTGTGTGTGGGCGTGATTTATGACCGGATGCACACCCGGGATATCGACGCTTATGGCGGTCTGGTCATCCGGATGCCGGCTTACGCGCTGGTCTTCATGCTGTTCACCATGGCGAATGTCGGCCTGCCGGGCACGTCCGGGTTTATCGGCGAATTCCTGACCCTGATGGGGGCCTTCCAGGTTAACACATGGGTAACGGCGGTGGCTGCAACCGGCGTGATCTTCTCTGCCGGGTATGCGCTGTGGCTGTACCGTCGCGTGGTCTTTGGCGATCTGATCAAGGAAAGCCTCAAGGCCATGACTGACATGAGCTCGCGCGAGCGGCTGATCTTTGCACCGCTGATCATCATGACGATCCTGCTGGGCGTCTACCCATCGCTGGTGACCGATGTGATCGGCGACTCGACCGCCGCGCTGATTTCGAACTATGACACGGCTCTGGCCGCGGCTGAGGCCGTGATCCAGACAGCCGCTTCGCATTAAGGGAGCTTCGGAGATGATCCAAGCTGATCTGACAATCATCCTGCCAGAGATCGTTCTGGCCGTATATGCGATGGCGGCGCTGATCGGGGCTGTCTACACCACAAAAGACGGGCTGGCGCCGGTTCTGGTCTGGGCGACCTCGGGCCTGATGGCGCTGCTGGCGATTTGGATTGCCACCAATGGCGACGGTGTGAATGTGGCCTTTAACGGGATGTTCGTGGATGACGGTTTCTCGCGCTTTGCCAAGGTTGCAATCCTGCTGTCAGCGGCAGCCGTTCTATTGATGAGTCAGGATTACATGTCGCGCCGTGGGTTGTTGCGGTTCGAATACCCCTTGCTGGTGGCACTTGCCGCCGTGGGTATGATGATGATGGTCAGCGCGGGCGACCTGATGTCCCTGTATATGGGGTTGGAACTGCAATCGCTGGCCCTGTACGTCGTGGCCGCTCTGCGCCGCGACAGTGCGAAATCGACTGAGGCCGGTTTGAAGTACTTCGTTCTGGGCGCGCTCAGCTCGGGCTTGCTGCTGTATGGTGCATCATTGGTTTACGGCTTCACGGGCACCACGCTGTTCTCGGGCATCATCCAGACGGTTCATCACGGCGACGTCTCGGTTGGCCTGCTGTTCGGTTTGATCTTCCTGATCTCGGGACTGGCGTTCAAGGTCTCGGCGGTGCCGTTCCATATGTGGACACCGGATGTTTACGAAGGCTCACCCACGCCGATCACCGCGTTCTTTGCGACCGCTCCAAAAGTAGCGGCGATGGCATTGTTTGCGCGACTTCTGCATGACGCGTTCGGCGGTGTGATCAAGGATTGGCAGCAAGTGATCGTTTTGCTCTCGGTCCTGTCGATGCTGTTGGGTGCGGTGGCCGCGATTGGCCAGCGCGACATCAAACGACTGATGGCGTTTTCGTCGATTGCCCATATGGGCTATGCGTTGATCGGTCTGGCGGCGGGTACTGAAATGGGCGTCAAGGCGATGCTGATGTATCTGGCGATCTACGTGACCATGAATATCGGCACCTTTGCCTTCATCCTGATGATGGAGCGCGACGGCAAACCCGTCACCGATATTGATGCGCTGCGGCAATATTCTAAACGTGATCCGGGTAAGGCGCTGGCGGTTCTGATCCTGATGTTCAGCCTTGCGGGCGTCCCGCCGATGCTGGGCTTCTTCGCCAAGTTCGGCGTTTGGCAGGCCGGTGTCAGCGCGGGCCTGACCGGTCTGGTGATCGTGTCGGCCATCGCCTCGGTCATTGGTGCGTTCTACTACCTGCGGATCGTGTTCTACATGTATTTTGGCGAGGAGAACGAGGACCCGATCGAGACGCATTCCACGCCCGTTCTATGGGTTGCGTTGATGGGGTCGGCTGCTCTGATGTTGGTAGGTATCTTCTATCAGTTCGGGGTTGAGGGCGCAGCGGCAACTGCGGCAGCGACGCTTGTTAACTGATCTCCAGCTCACTCAATTCAGGAGGGCTCGGTCACTGGACCGGGCCTTTTTGCGATGACGCAGTGGCCACAGGGATATGGGTTGCACGTGCTGCAAACGGTCGACAGCACACTGAATGAGGCGGCGCGTATCGCCCCCACTGCGGCAGGGCCGGTCTGGATCATGGCCTATAATCAAACCTCGGCGCGCGGGCGGCGGGGCAGGGCCTGGGCAAACCCGGTTGGAAACCTCGCTGCTACGTTATTGATGCGCCCGCAAGGCGCGCCGGAGCAGGCGGCATTGCGCAGCTTCGTCGCAGCGCTTGCGCTGTACGATGCCTGTGTCGCTGTGGCGGGGCGGTCTGACGGATTGTCGCTGAAATGGCCCAATGACGTGCTGCTGAACGGCGGCAAGCTGGCTGGCATCCTGCTTGAAAGCACGGGCATGGGGCGCGAGCTGAGCCATTTGGCGATTGGCATAGGGGTCAACCTATCACAAGCCCCGCAGCCTGACGCGCTTGAGGAAGGAGCGGTTCGCCCGGTTTCGCTTTTGTCCGAGACCGGGGCCGACGTTATGCCTGAGGATTTTCTGACCGAGCTGGCCGCCAACTATGCGCGCTACGAAACCCAGTTCGTGACCTACGGGTTCGAACCGATCCGCACGGCATGGTTGGACCGGGCCGCGCGCCTGGGCGAGGTGATCACGGCGCGGACCGCAACGTCGGAAACGGTTGGCACGTTTGAAACGGTGGACGGGAATGGCAACCTTGTCTTAAACACCGCCAAAGGCCGCGCGGCCATACCTGCCGCGGACGTATATTTCTAAAGGGGTCTGAGATGCTTCTTGCAATCGACTGCGGCAACACAAACACAGTGTTCTCGATCTGGGACGGCGCGCAATTTCTGTGCACCTTGCGCACCTCGACCCATCACTCCCGCACGGCGGATGCCTATTTCACATGGTATTCGACTCTGGTGAAACACTACGGGATAGAGGCGGATATCACCGATGTCGTGATCGCGTCGACCGTGCCGCGTGTGGTGTTCAATCTGCGCATCTTTGCAGACCGTTTCTTTGGCTGCCGTCCGCTGGTTGTGGGCAAGCCGGAATGCCTTTTACCGGTCGCGCCGCGCATCGACGAAGGCACTATTCCGGGACCGGACAGGTTGGCCAACGCGGTTGGTGCGTTTGATCGTCATGGCGGCGATGTGGTTGTGGTTGATTTCGGAACCGCCACGAATTTCGATGTTGTTGCCTCGGACGGGGCTTACGTGGGCGGCATTATTGCACCGGGTGTGAACCTCAGCCTTGAAGCGCTGCACCAAGGCGCGGCAGCGTTGCCTCATATCGACATCACGCGCCCGGAAAAAGTGATTGGGACAAATACGGTTGGCTGTATCCAATCGGGCGTGTATTGGGGCTATTCCGGTTTGATCGAGGGGCTGATTGCCCGGATCAGGGCGGAATATGGAATGCCGATGAAAGTCGTTGGAACCGGAGGGCTTGCACCTCTGTTCGATCAGGCGGATGTGGGCTTTGACGTGATCGAGGATGATCTGACGATGCACGGTCTGACCGTGATCCATCGCTATAACAAGGAAAATGGCTCAACATGAGCAGTGAACGACTGATCTATCTGCCGCTGGGCGGTGCAGGCGAAATCGGCATGAACGCCTATGCCTATGGCTATGGCAAGCCGGGGCAGGAACGTCTGATCCTCGTCGATCTTGGGGTGACGTTTCCGGATATGGACACCACGCCGGGCGTCGATCTGATCCACGCGGATATCTCGTGGCTGCAGGAACGCGCTGATCGTCTTGACGCCATCTTCGTCACACACGCCCACGAAGACCACGTGGGGGCCGTAGCGCATTGCTTTGAGGCATTGGGCGCGCCGGTCTATGCCCGTGCCTTCACCGCCAATATCGCGCGCCGCAAGATGGATGAACATGGCCATCCCGAGGACGCCGTTCAAACCGTGTCGCCATGGCCCGAGCAGGTTCAGGTGGGGCCGTTCTCGGTCGGTTTCCTGCCGGTCTCGCATTCGATCCCGGAAAGTGCAGCCTTGATCATCGACTCGCCTGCGGGCCGGGTCGTGCATTCGGGTGACTTCAAGCTGGACACCAACCCTGTGGTAGGTGAGCCTTTTGACGCCGATTTGTGGGCCGAGATTGCCAAACCGGGCGTCAAGGCTCTGGTTTGTGACAGCACCAATGTATTCTCGCCCCATGACGGGCGATCGGAATCCGAGGTCGGCCCCGAGATCACCAAACTGGTCGAAAGCGCCGAAGGGATGGTTGTCGCGACCACTTTCGCGTCCAACGTCGCACGGGTGAAAACCCTGGCCGAGGCGGGGCAGCGGGCCGGACGCTCGGTCGTGTTGCTGGGCCGCGCGATGCGCCGCATGATCGAAGCCGCCACCGAAACCGGCATCCTGTCGGATTTCCCCAAAGTCATCAGCGCAGAAGAGGCGGTGGACGTTCCACGCCAGAACCTGATGTTGATCGTGACTGGCAGCCAAGGCGAACGCCGTGCCGCCAGCGCGCAACTGGCCCGTGGCAAGTATCGCGGTCTGGAGTTGAAAGAGGGCGATCTGTTTCTGTTTTCGTCGAAAACCATTCCGGGCAATGAGCGGGGCGTGATCTTCATCATCAACCAGCTTAGTGAAAAAGGGGTGGACGTGGTCGATGACAGCTCGGGGCTATATCACGTGTCGGGCCATGCCAACCGCCCTGATCTTGAGAGGGTACATGCGCTGATCGACCCTCAGGTCGTGATCCCGATGCATGGTGAACATCGCCATCTGCGCGAGCACGCCAAGCTGGCCGAAGCTGGGGGACGCACAGGAATTCTGGCCGTGAACGGCACGATGCTGGATCTGACCGGCAACGCACCGAAAGTGGTGGACTATGTCGAGACGGGTCGGACTTATCTGGACGGCACTGTCAAGGTCGGGGCGCTGGACGGCGTTGTACGGGATCGTATCCGCATGGCTCTGAACGGTCATGTGACCGTCACGGTCATTCTGGACGAAGAGGATGAACCGCTGGGTGAGCCGTGGTGCGATACGATGGGCCTGCCCGAGATTGGGTCCTCTCGCGCGGCATTGGCCGAGGTTTTGGAAGAGGATCTGAACCAATTCCTGATGCGCGCCGACGCCAAAACGCTGCGCGACGACGACAAGCTGGAAGAGGCCATGCGCCGGATCGTGCGCCAGACCGCCAAGGCCGAGATCGGCAAAAAGCCCGAGGTCACGACGGTGATCAGCCGAATGAAATAGGCGCAACCTCAGTCTGTCAGAGGCATCGGATAGCCTTTGAGTTTCAGAAACAAGCTCTCCTCTTCCTGATTCAGCAGGAAGGGGACCGATGTTGGCGGCGCGGGGTCTGATACGCGCGCTGCAATCTCGGCCAGCACGACCTCGGTGATAAAGGGCAGGTCAAACTCGCGCGCGCGATCCAGCGGCACCCATTGCAGGTGAGACAGCTCATCCGAGGCGCGCGAGAAGTCGTCCAGGTCGCCCTGAACCGCCGAAGCATCGACAAGGAAAAACCGCGCATCGAACCGCCGGGGGCGACCCGGAGGCGTCACCGCGCGAAATACGAATTGCAGCGCTTGGGCCGTTGGGCGATAACCTAGCTGGGCGAACTCGGCCCAATCTTCCGGTGGCTGTCCGGGCCATGTTCCGGGTTGACCCAGAACCAGGCCGGTTTCCTCCCACAACTCGCGGATGGCTGCGGCGGCAAGCGCATTTTGCAGACCCGCCTCTGCCCGCTCGGACAGGCGGTCATGGCACAAGTCGGACAGGGCCGTGGCCAATTCAACGTTGGCGTCTTCGGCGTCAACCGCGCCGCCCGGAAAGACAAACTTGTTGGGCATGAAAGCGGCTTTCGCGCCCCGTTGCCCCATCAGGATCGACGGGTCTGACAAACGGTCACGTAGAACAATGACCGTTGCCGCGTTGCGGATGGCGGTCTTGTCCTGTGTCATGTGCGGATCAATCCGGTCGGAAATCGCATTACGCGTTCTCGAATCCGTGCATGCGACGTGCCCATTGATAGGCCACAACAGCCCCTTTCAGGCGCGGCAGCAAGAACAGCGACAACGCCGTACAACCGATTGCAAAAATCAGGAACATGGTCAGCGGTTCAGGCCGGAACTCGACATAAGTCACGTGCAGCGCAGGGGCCAGCAGGTGGCCGACCAGCAGGATCGTCAGATAGGCAGGGCCATCGTCGGCGCGGTGATGAAACAGCTCTTGCCCGCAATTCGAGCAGCTATCATTGACCTTGAGATAGCCGCTCAGCAGCTTGCCCTCACCACATTTCGGGCAGCGGCCGCGAAAGCCTTTCAGCAGTGCTGGCTTGGTGGCGCGATCCGCATCGGGCTGGGTGTCTATTGTTTGATCTGTCATTGCGAGACTCACGGGTTTCAATGGGCGGATATTGCGCATCTTTTGTGCAACTTAAAAGGGGGGTGCGTCGCTTTGCGCCCTGAAAGGTGACGGAAAAAAATTTCAATTTTTGCGACGGAACCCCGGTGAATCTGCGTTTGAACCTATGTAGGCAGCGACAAAAGCGCTGTGCAAACAAAGGGAAACCGACATGAAAAGCGCAAAAATCATACCTGCGATTATCCTTGGGGCCGTTGCGATCACGGCGACCTCCGCTCTGGCCGCAGGGCCACGCAATCACGAACCTGTGACGTTTCAGGAACTGGATGCCAATGGCGACGGGCAGGTGACGAAGGATGAAATGCAGGCCCACCGCGCCAAGCGCTTTACGGATGCAGATGCCAATGGCGACGGGCAACTGACCGTCGAAGAGATGCAGGCGGCGGGGCAGCAGAAGGTGAACGACCGTGTCGCCAAAATGTTCGAAAAGCACGATGCCAATCAGGACGGATTTCTGAGCGAGGATGAGTTGCCCAAACCGCGCCGGGCTGACAAGATGTTTGATCGTATCGACGCTGATAGCAACGGTTCGATTTCGGAACAGGAATTTGCCGATGCAAAGGACAGGATGGGCAAGCGTCACAAGAAACGCGCCAAATCGGATACCGACGATAGCTGATTTGGAATGCGGGACTTGAGGCCCTCAGGTCAGATCGTCCGCGGCGCTGACAGTGCCGCGGATGCGCCAGCGGATGATGTCCTGCTGGCCATGTTCGCCGCAGGTGATGCGGCGGCTGCGCGTGTGCTGACTGACAGGCTGGGCCCGCGAAGCTATTCGGTGGCGCTGCGGATGCTGGGTAACCGGGCCGAGGCCGAGGATATGACCCAGGAGGCGATGATGCGGCTGTGGAAGGTCGCGCCGGATTGGGTGGCGGGGCAGGCCAAGGTCTCGACCTGGCTGTACCGTGTGACGATGAACCTGTGTCTGGATCGGCTGCGCAAACAGACGCCTGACCGATTGTCGGATGTGCCAGAGCCCGAGGACGGGTGTGCCAGTGCAGCGCAGAAGATGCAGGACGAAGCCCGCCGGGACGCGTTGCAGGCGGCCTTGTCGAAACTTCCGGACCGGCAGCGACAGGCCGTGATACTGCGCCATATCGAGGAATTGCCCAACCCCGAGATTGCCGGGATCATGGAGCTTTCGGTCGAAGCGGTGGAAAGTTTGACGGCGCGGGGCAAGCGGGCTCTGACAGCGATATTGGTGGGGCGACGGGACGAATTGGGGTATGATGATGACTGATGATGACACGCAACTGGATCAGCTTTTTGCACAGGCCCGTCAGGATCGGCCGGCGCTGCCTGACGATTTGGCCGTTCGCATCCTGACCGATGCTGAAGCGGTGCGGCTGAACCTTACCAAACCCAAGCGGTCTGCGCCCCGATCCGTTTTTCGCCGCATGGTCGAAGGGATCGGTGGCTGGCAGGGCCTGAGCGGTCTGGCCGCCGCCAGTGTCGCCGGCCTGTGGATCGGGTTCGCTGCGCCGGATTTCCTGCCTGACGCGGCCACTTACCTCTACGGATCGGAGGCCACATTTGCACTTGCCGATCTGGACACATCATTCCTGGAGGACGCCGAATGAGCGACAATCCCAAGCCCAAACGCCGTTGGATGCCCATTTTGTTGGTGGTTTCCCTTGCCGTGAACTTGCTGATTGTAGGCGTAGCAGTCGGAACGGTTCTTCGGGTCAAAGGCAGTGACCATGCAAAGGCGCCACCCGGTTTTGGCTCGGCTCTTTATCGCGCGTTGCCGAAAGAGGACCGCAAGGCGCTGCGCGGGGATTTGTCGAAACAGCACCGCAAAGGCTCAAAGCTGCGGTCAGAGGATTTCGCCATGCTCAGCGCAGCCCTGCGCGCCGATCCGTTCGACCCCGAATCCGTTCGGGCGATACTGGCTAATCAGAGCGCGTCGCTGGTGTCGTTGCAGATGTCCTTGCAGAATGAATGGCTGACGCGCGTCTCTGCAATGAGCGAAGAGGAACGTATGGACTATGCCGCGCGTTTGGATGAGGTCGTACGCCGCGGCCCTCATAAACGGGGCAAAAAGGACTGATCTGTCAGGCAGCGCATTGCCGAAAACTGACCTGATTGCGGCCCGCGCGCTTCGCGGCATAGAGCGCGGTGTCGGCTGATTGAATCAACGTCTCGACCGGAGCACCACTTGAGCGGGCCGGTTGCGCCGAAATCACGCCGATGCTGATCGTTACCGGTACTGGCGCGAAGGTGCCCGGCAGCTTGAAGGGTGTTTTGCAGATACAATCGCACAACGTGCGCGCCAGTTTCAGCGCATTGTCCTGAGTGGTATCGGGTACGCCAATCATGAATTCCTCTCCTCCGATCCGGGCCACGAACCCAGCTGCGCCGATGGCGCGCTGCATCCGGGCTGCGGTTTCGGTCAAGACACGGTCACCACACACATGGCCAAAGCGGTCATTGATGGATTTGAAATGATCCAGATCCGCCAACATTACCGCAAAGCCGCGCTGGGTTTGGTTGGACTGAGCGACGATGCGGTCGATTGCGTGCATTGCATAACGCCTGTTGTGCAGCCCAGTCAGCGGATCAACCCAGGATTCCGCAATCCCGCGGCGCAGCGATGCACGCATCTGGTCCAAGCGGGTCTTGCGCGCGATCAGGTTCTCCAAACGCAGCACGGTTTCGTCGGCACAGAACCTGTTCATGCAGACTGCATCTCCCCCCCGGTCCAGAATTTCTGCTGCAATACCGGGGTCATTTTGCGTCAGAATGCCTATAACCGCCGTGTGGCGGGTGGCGCCGCGCGATTTAAGATCGTTCAAAACGGACAGACCAGACCGGTCGGCTCCGATCTCGATCAGGATGGCGTCGGGGGTGGGGCCGGATAACAGACACTGCAAGTTGGAGGACGTATGGGCCGTCAACCTGTGCTTCAACCGGTTAGCCAAAGCGTTTCGCCACTTCGCACCAATGCTTGATGTTTGGGTCAGCAGGGCAACATGGCCGGATTTCGGCGGAGTGATCAGCGCGGGTGCGGGTTCGGCAAATCCGATGGGCTGCGAGCCACCCAGACGCAGGTCCTGCGATTCGGCTCGGACGCGCATCAGGCTGCGGACCCGCGCCAAAAGCAGCGTGTCTTTGAAAGGATGCGCCAGAACATCATCCAGCCCGTCCGACAAAGCCTGAAGACGCGCGGCCTTGTCGTTTTGCGGTGCGATTGCGACAACCGGCACATCCGCCAGTTCGGGGTCGGCCATCACCAGCTTTTTCACATCGGCTGCGGTGCCATCTGGCAAGGTTTGTGCGGTCAGCACAAGGTCGGGCCGAGCCCGTCGCAACAGCCCGGCCAGCCCCTGAACCTTTTCGCCCTGAACAACGTGATACCATGCTGCCGTAAGCTGAACTTTCAGCATGATCCGATTGGTCGAGGTCCCGTCAAGGACAAGGATGGTACCGTGAACGGACATATCTGCCACCGTTGATTGCATGTATGACCAAAGTGTTTATGAGTCTGGTTAACAAACCCTTTCCAAGAGCAGATTCAGGGACTCTTTATGTCGATAACCGCGCAATCCGCTGAAACGCTGGCGTTGAATGTGCTTGGCTGGCTGGTCGGAAATGACGAGCTCCTGCCGGTGTTTCTGGGCTCCACAGGCGCATCCGAAGGTGATCTGCGCGAACGGGCGTCCGAACCCGAGTTTCTGGGCTCGGTGCTGGAATTTCTGATGTTGGACGATTCGTGGGTTGTGGCGTTTTGCGATGCCAATTCCGTGCCTTACGATCTGCCTGCGCAAGCCAAGGCCGCGCTTTCCGGCGGCGCTGACATTCACTGGACCTGACCCTCACAGGAGAACACCATGCCAATCGACGCTATTCTGTTCGACAAGGACGGCACTCTGTTCGATTTTGCCGATACCTGGGGTGCCTTCGGACGCAATATGCTGTTGCATCTGACGGAGGGGGATCACGCCCGCGCTGCCACGCTGGGCAAGGTGATTGGTTTCGATCTTCAGACGCTGACTTATTCGCCGGACAGCATCGTAATTGCGGGAACGGTGGAAGAAGTGGCCGAGGTTCTGGCGCCGCATTTTCCTGATCTGCCTAAGGCAGGGCTGATCGACGTTCTGAACACTGAATCCGCAAATGCACCACAAGCCCCCGCAGTGCCACTTGCGCCGTTCCTAGATGGGCTGCGGCGGTCTGGTCTGAGGCTGGGCGTGGCGACGAATGATAGCGAGATGCCCGCGCTCGAGCATCTGAGCTCGGCCGGGATACGGGATCACTTTGATTTTGTGGCTGGCTATGACAGTGGGCACGGGTTCAAACCGGGTCCGGGTCAGCTTTTGGCCTTTGCTAAACATGTGGGCGTCACCCCGGATCGCGTTGCGATGGTGGGGGACAGCCTGCATGACCTTCAGGCCGGACGCGCGGCAGGGATGACAACGATCGGTGTTCTGACCGGTATGGCCGAGGCCGAAGCGCTTACGCCTATGGCGGATGTGGTCTTGCCGGATATCGGGCACATCCCCGGCTGGCTGGCGGATCGCTGACCGAATCCGGCTCGATTTCGGCGTATCAGGTTCTAAATCCGACATAGCCTGTCGCAGACAGAGCGGCCAGTCTTTCCTGTTCGGGGCTTGCTTGAGGCAACGCGAACACAAGGGGACGGTCCGATGGCAGACACGACAAAGCGCAGACGCCGCAGTGGAGGGCGCGCAGGGGCCGCTGAACGCCGAGGCTCGGCCGTAATCGACCAGATGCCGTGGAACCCTCCGGTCAATACGGATGCACCGACCGAGCCGCTTGGTCCTGAGGGGATTGAAGCGATCCACGAAGGGGCGATGCGCATTCTCGAAGAGATCGGTATTGAATTCTACAACGAGGAAGCCATCGGCATACTGCGTCAGGCAGGCTGTACCATCGACGGCGACAATGTCCGCATGGGGCGCGATTTCGTCATGGAGATGGTGGGCAAGGCTCCCTCATCCTTTACCATCACGCCGCGTAATCCGGCACGCCAGATTGAAATCGGTGGGCGCAATCTGCTGTTCGGCAATGTCTCGTCCCCGCCCAACTATTGGGATATGGAGATCGGCACGAAAGTGCCCGGCAATCGCGAAATGTGCCGGAACCTTTTGAAACTGACGCAATATTTCAACTGCATTCACTTTGCAGGCGGTTATCCGGTGGAACCGGTCGACATCCACGCCAGCGTGCGCCATCTGGATGTGCTCTATGACAAACTGACCCTGACCGACAAGGCGATGCACGCCTATTCACTGGGCAAGGAACGGGTCGAGGACGTGATGGAGATGGTGAGGATCGCAGGCGGTCTAAGCCATGAGGAATTCGAGGCGACGCCCCGGATGTATACCAACATCAACTCGACCTCGCCGTTGAAACATGACCACCCGATGATTGACGGCTGCCTACGTCTGGCACGGCGGGGGCAGGCGATTGTGGTGACGCCCTTTACGCTGGCTGGCGCGATGGCCCCGGTTACAATGGCGGGCGCGGTCGCGCAATCTCTGGCCGAGGCGCTCTGCGCGATTGCGCTGTTCCAATATGTCCGGCCCGGCATTCCCTGCGTGATCGGAACCTTTACCTCGAACGTGGATATGAAATCTGGCGCGCCGGCGTTCGGAACACCGGAATATATGCGCTCGACCCAGATGACCGGCCAGATGGCACGGTTTTACGGCCTGCCCTTGCGGTCCTCGGGCGTGTGTGCGGCAAACGTGCCAGATGGGCAATCGGTTTGGGAAACGTCGAACTCACTGTGGGCGGCGGTGCAGTCAGGGACCAATATAGTCTACCACGCCGCAGGTTGGCTTGAGGGAGGGCTGATCGCCAGCCCGGAAAAGTTCATTATGGATTGCGAAGTTTTGCAGCAAATCCAAAGGTATATGCAGCCCGAGATCACGGCGACCGGGCCGGATGAGATTGCGTTGGATGCGATCCGTGCGGTCGGCAATGACGGGCATTTCTTTGGCATCCAGCACACGCAGGACCGTTATACTACGGCATTCTACCAACCTTTCCTCAGCGACTGGAAGAATTTCGAAGGGTGGAACGTAGCGGGTGGTATCTGGACTGCAGAACGCGCCCATCACATGTTCAAAGAGATCATCACCAGCTTTGAACCCCCACCGATGGACGAAGGTATCCGACAGGAACTGGCGGAATTCGTTGAACGCCGAAAGGCCGAGGGCGGAGCACCGACCGATTTCTAACAGTTTAGAAAGAGATTCCAGGTTGATACTCGATTGGATTGTCCATATCCGAAGCTGCGTTTTGGCGATTTGTTAAGGATTCGTCGGTCAGACTACGTGTGAAACCAAGCTGGGGCTTTGACATGCATGGTCTGATCAATCGAGCGGTCCAATCCTTCGTTTGCGCGACATACGGGCAATCCTGCTGGCTGCACGTGACCGAAGTCGCAGAACTTGGCTTTTCCGAGTTTGAGGCGATGTTGGTCTATGACGACGACGTCAGCGCGCGCATGCTGGAGATATTGTGCGCTAAACTCGATCGCCCGCGCGCCGAACTGCTAGAGGATTTGGGGACCTACCTAGTCTCTCACCCCAACATGGAAGATCTACGACGCCTGCTGCGGTTTGGCGGAGTGACGTATGTCGAATTTCTGCATTCACTTGATGACCTTTCTGATCGGGTTCGCCTTGCGGTCTCGGACCTGCGTTTGCCCGAACTGGAACTACGCGAGATGTCGCCAACCGAGTTCCAGCTTCTGTGTCATCCGGGTTTGCCCGGATATTCCAGCGTGATGGTGGGCGTGCTCCGCGCGGTTGCGGATGACTATGGTGCATTGGCCATTCTTACCCATGAGGGGCAAAGGGGGGACGCCGAAGTTATTTCGATCATCCTAGTTGAAAGCGCCTTTGCTCAAGGCCGTCAGTTTGAGTTGGGGGCGCGAAAAGCATGATGAGCAATGTCGAATTGGCCGGGTTGCTGGACACGCTTTGCCCGATGTTCGTTCTCGTCGATCGAGACGGACGCATTCAGCGTGTGGGGCCGACCGTTCAAAAACTTCGGCCGGATACACCGATGCGTGGGCAGGCTTTCCTGGACGTTTTCGAACTGGTTCGACCCCGAAAGGTGACAACCTTGTCGGCCTTGCTTTCTCTGGCCGGGGCAAAACTGCACCTCAAGCTGCATGACAGGCCGCGTACGGCCCTTAAAGGCTTGGTCGCGCCCTTGCCGAACGATATGGGGGCGGTCGTGAACCTGTCCTTCGGAATTTCGATCCTGGATGCGGTACGGGACTATGCGCTGACCAGTGCCGATTTTTCCGGCACAGATCTTGCGATTGAACTGCTCTATCTGGTCGAAGCCAAATCCGCCGCGATGGAGGCGTCCCGTTCACTAAACCTGCGCCTGCAGGGCGCGATGCTTGCGGCCGAGGAGCAGGCCTATACCGATATGTTAACCGGCCTCAAGAACCGCCGTGCGATGGATGTGGTGTTGGGGCATTTGGTCTCAGGCAATGGACCATTTGCGCTAATGCATCTGGATCTGGACTATTTCAAATCAGTCAATGACCGGTTTGGCCATGCCGCTGGGGATTATGTTCTGAAACAGGCCGCGCGCATCATGGTGGAAGAGACGCGTGCAGATGACACCGTCGCGCGCGTCGGAGGGGATGAATTCGTAATCATTTTCAAAGGCTTGGTCAATGAGGCTGTACTGTCCGCGATCGCGACCCGACTGATTGAGCGGTTGCAACATCCCATAAGTTTTGAAGGGTCAACCTGCTGCATATCGGCCAGTATCGGAACCGCGCTTTCCACGCAATTTCACTCCCCCAAACCTGCCGAGATTTTGAACGCCGCCGATCAGGCCTTGTACGAGGCCAAGCGAAAAGGCAGGTCTCGTAACTGCCTGTTCTCATCACTGGCGCACAAGGCGATGCCTCCGCAATAGCAGGCGTCAGGTAGAAAGAAACGCCTTGCTGAGGGTCGCGGCGATATGGCGTTGAATGCCGGGAAGCTCTCCGACGACGGGTAGGGTGTCGCCCTGAAAGGCAGCCTTTTCCAATTCTTGCGGGATGTCCTCTAGAACGTGTCCGCCAGTGCAGGCAAAAAACGGCAAACAAATTGCTTGCGCACCCGCTTTTGATGCGGCGTCAGAGATGAACGGGGGTTCCTCGACAAAGCCGACGCGAAGAGACTTGAACGGTAAAGTCTGACCCAACGCCTCGGCGAAGTGCAAAGCCACGGCAGAGGGGTTGCGGCTGCGGCCGGACCCGTGGGCGGCGAGAACAAGATCGGTCTCAGTGGCCTGCCAATGACGCTGCGCAAGAGCCTCGGTCAGAGCCTGTGCCACAAGGTTGGGCAATTCGGGGTCTACTCCAAGCGGGTCCAGAATATGAAGGGGGCGGTCGCCCAACCGCTTGGGCAACGCGTTGGTCACGAACCACCCCTTGGCCATGAAAAGCGGAAAGAGAACGGTATCGTCCGGTAGCTTTTGCAGGCAGGATTCGAGCTGTCCCGGTGCGGCCAGCGTGGCGGAAACCACCGTGATATCCGGGCACAGCGCATCGACGCTACGGGCATAGTCTGCTAATGCGGCCTCGGCCGGTTCCGGGTCAGAGGGTTGGCCATGGGCGACGATGACGGCATGCGGCATAAGTACGATCCTTGTTGCGTGACCGGATAGGTGTGTTTGTACAACCCAAAGTCAACCGGAAACCAAATGCTCTATCCCAGCAGAGCAAGCCACAGCCAAACCGTCAGGATCGACGAGGCAGTACCGATCAGCACCGATGAGGCCGCGACCCGTCGCGCGCGCCCATACATATTGGCAAAGATATAGGCGTTGAACCCCGGTGCCATGGCCGCGTTCAGCACGCCCGAGCGGAACAGATCCTTCGGCAGCCCGACGCTTGATCCGAATAGCCAGACCAGACTTGGATGCAGCAGCAGCGACACACCGCAAACATAGGCGATGGTGCGCAAGTCGCCTTCGGGCCGGTATTTGACAAGAACGCCGCCTAGGGCAAACAAGGCTCCGGGCAGGGCGGCGCGGGTGATCAGGCCAAGGGCGTCATCGACCACTCCGGGCACGCCAACCCCGGACAGGTTGATTATGAATCCCGATGCAATCCCCAGGATCAACGCATTTCGGAACATCGCGGACAATACCGAGCGTATCATACGCGTGCTACCGTTGCCGCGACTGCGAATGACCTCCATCACTGTGATGCCGATGCCATAGCAAAACGGCGCATGGAAGGCGATGATAGCATAGTTCCCGGCTAGGTTTTCAGGGCCATAAGCGCGCTCGGTAATCGGCAGGCCCAGCAGGACCGAGTTCGAGAACAGGCAGCAGAAGCCGATCGCGACGCAATCCTCCCACTCGCGCCGGAAGATCAGGCGCGCGCCGAACAGGCCGGCGCAGAAACATAGGCCCGCAGCGGTGTAGAAACTGAACAGCAGGCGCGGGTCGAAACTGGCGCTGAGGTCCAGATTGGCGATGGCCAGAAACAGCAAGCAGGGAATGGCGAAGCCCTGGGTGAACTTCATCAGCCCGTCGATATGAACCTCTTTGAAATACCCCAACCGGGTCGAGGCATATCCCGCGCCGATCACCAGAAATACTGGCAGGATAACGTCGATCAGGCTTTGCAGCATGGTGCCATCCGGTGAGATATTGCGGCAGGCACCACCGACATTTTACAGCGCCTGATGAATCACCATGCCATCATAGGCCGGGGTGATGTGGTCGGCGGTTTCGGCCTTGACCGTGGCATAGTCCATGTCGATATGCATATTGGTCAGCACCGCGCGCTTCGGTTCGAGCTGTTCGATCCAACCAAGCGTCTTTTCCAGATGCGCATGAGTGGGATGCGGCGTGCGGCGCAGCGCGTCGATGACTAAACAGTCCAGCCCTTGCAGTGCAGGCCATGCGTCGTCATAGATCTCGGCCACGTCAGGCAGATAGACCAGTCCGCCAATCCGAAAACCCAGCGCGTCGATCGAACCGTGATTGACCTTGAACGGCTGTAACGGGATCGGGCCACCGGGGCCGTCGATCTCGAACGGGCCGTCGATGGTTTTCAGATCAAGGATCGGCGGGTAGGGCGAGCTGTCAGGCTGGATGAACGCATATCCGAACCGTCCCAGCAGGTCGTTTTGCGTGTCACCGTCCGCCCAGACAGGTATGCGGGTGCGCATGTTGAACACGATCATGCGCAGGTCATCTATGCCGTGGACGTGGTCGGCATGGCTGTGGGTGTAGACCACCCCATCCAGACGCCCGGTGCCGGTATCCAGCAACTGGCTGCGCATATCCGGCGTGGTGTCGATCAGGACCGAGGTTGTGCCTTCGGGCCCATCGCGCTCTACCAGCATGGAACAGCGACGGCGGATGTTCTTGGGGTTTTCGGGGTCGCAATCGCCCCAATGCCCGCCCAACCGGGGTACGCCGCCGGATGACCCGCAGCCCAGAATGGTGCAGCGTATCTGGGTCATGCAGCCGCCTTGTAGGTTGCGGCTTTGGTGAACAGCCGCTCGAAATTCAGCTGGGTCTGAGCGGCGAACTCGGCATAGTCCATACCGAACACCTCGGCCCCTTTGCGGGCGGTATGGGCGGTATAGGCGGGCTCGTTGCGTTTGCCGCGGAACGGGGGCGGGGCCAGATAGGGCGCGTCGGTTTCGACCAGAACGCGATCGACTGGGGCGGTGGCAAAGATATCGCGCAGCTCCTGGCTTTTGGGGAAGGCGGCGATGCCGGACATGGACAGGTAAAAACCCAGATCCAGCGCGGCTTTGGCCAGTTCCGCCGATGAGGAAAAGCAGTGCATCACGCAGGAATAGGGCGCGTTGCGATGTTCCTCGGCCAGAATGCGGGCCATGTCCTCGTCCGCCGCACGGGCGTGAATAATCAGGGGTAGGCCGGTGCGCTGGGCCGCCTCGATATGGACACGTAGAGATTGTTTTTGCACTTCGGCGCTGTCGGCGGTGTAATGGTAATCCAGCCCGGTCTCACCAATACCGACGAATTTCGGGTGCTGGGACAGTGCGACCAGTTCGTCTACGGTTGCCATCTGCTCATCCGCAGCGCTCATGGGGTGGGTGCCGGCGGCGTAGAAGACAGGGGCGTGGGCCTCGGCTATCGCGCGGACGCTGGGTTCATTGCGCAGCTTGGTGCAGATTGTGACCATACGGGTTACGCCCGCGTCAATCGCATTGGCGACGATCTGGTCCAACTGGCCTTCGAAATCGGGGAAGTCCAGATGGCAATGGCTGTCGGTGATCTGGGGGGTGTCGCTCATCTGCTCTGACCGGCGGTTTCCTGTATCTTGAACACCGTATCTAGGACCAGAGCCGCAGGGTCAAGGTTCACCGCCTGACCATGGCGTGCGCGGGCTGTGATTGTCGCAGCCACCTCAGCCCATTTGCGGGCCTGATGGGGGGATTGGGATAGGCGCGACAGGATTTCGGCCTCATGCGGGGCGGCTTCGGGCAGGGGGGCTGCGCCGGTCGCTCCGGTCAGGGCAAGGCGCGACAGGGCCACGTCGATCAGGGTTAAAAGCAGCTCGAACCTCTCAGCCGCGCCGCGCTGGGCGGCGGCCTCGGCCAGTTTCAGGGCGCGTTGACGGTCCATGCGGGGCAGGGTGCCGAGGATGTCGATGAACTCGGCGTAAATCTCTAACCCGCCCAGGTTAATCAGGCGCACCGCGTCCCCGACAGAGCCAGCGGCGAGGGCGGCCAGATTATCTGGTTGCGTAGGCATTTCGGCTCCGGTTTGGGCCAGTGCGGACTGCATATCGTCAGCCCCTAATGGGGATAGGCGCAGGGTTCGACAGCGCGACCGGATTGTTGGCAACAGGCGCGAGGGCTGGTGCGAGATCAACAGCAGCGTCGTACGCGCGGGCGGTTCTTCCAGCATTTTCAACAGGGCGTTGGCGGCGCTGACATTCATCTCATCAGCCGCGTCTACGATGACCACGCGCCGCCCGCCATCGGCCGAGGACAGGCCGAAGAACTTGCCCAGCTTGCGGATGTCATCCACCACGATCTCACTCCGCAGCCGCCCTTGATCGTTCAGCGTTCGGGTAATGGCGGCCAGGCCGGGTTCGGCCCCGGCCTGAATGCGGTGGGCGACGGGGTGGTCGGGGTCGATCGCGAGCGTCTCAGGGGGCGGGGGCGCGCCGAACAGCCCGTTATCCTCAGCCGGAGGGGTCGCCAGCAGGAACCGCGCGATCTGCCACGCAAGCGTAGCTTTGCCCACCCCGCGCGGGCCGGTCAGCAGCCAGCCGTGGTGCAGACGGTCCGAGGTGTAGGCGTTCAGAAAGGCCTGTTCGGCCTCGGCCTGCCCGAACAAGGTCGCGGTTTCGCGCGGATGCGGGGCACCGGGGGCCTGATCCGGGGTCGGGGTGTCGTCACTCATGGGTCGTCCGTCACAAGGATTGCAGGACGATATCTGTCACATCGCGGGCCACACTGTCCATGTCCCGGTTGCCATCGATCACGCGAAAACGGTCCGGGAACTCATCGGCCAGCGCCAGAAACCCTGCGCGCATCTTTTGCTGCAACTCCAGGCCGAAATCCTCGAACCGTTCCTCGGTGCCTTGCCGCCCCTTGGCGCGAGACAGGCCGATTTCGGGGTCCATGTCGATCAGCAGGGTCAGGTCGGGTTCGCGCCCGATCATCAGCTTGTGCAACTGATCCACCACAGGGCGCAGATTGCCACGTGACATGCCCTGGTACATGCGCGTGCTGTCGGCGAACCGGTCGCAGATCACGACTTTTCCAGCCGCCAGCGCGGGTTCAATGGTGCGTTCCAGATGGTCGCGGCGGGCGGCAGTGAACAGCAGCAGCTCTGTCTCGGCTGACCAGCGGTCGGGATCACCTTCCAATACCAGCCTGCGGATTTCCTCGGCCCCGGCTGAACCGCCGGGTTCGCGGGTCAGAACAACGTCGCGGCCCAATCCGCGCAAGTGATCGGCCAGCATACGCGCCTGCGAGGACTTGCCCGACCCATCAATGCCTTCAAATGTCAGAAACACGCGGTGCCCTTGTCAAAATGCGTCCAGAGGGTTGCCGATCACATCGGTCAGAACGATCCCTCCGACGGTCATCATCCGAACCAGAAAACCACCCGCGGCCACATCCTGTACCGCGACCAGAGGACGCCGAATTTCGGGCAGACCTTCAGGCTTGATGACCAGTTCGGCCAGTTTCTGACCCTTGGCAATCGGAGCGTTGATCGGGCCGTCATAGACGACCTCGGCAGCCACGTTTTCGTCGCCCAGAACCGGCAGTAGGATGTTCAGATCGTCTTCGGGTACAAGGCCAACCGTCCTTTGCGCCCCCATCCAAACCTCGGCCTCGGCTATCGGCGCGTCTTTGTTGGCAATTGTCCTCTCGACAAAATTTCGAAACGACCAGTTAACCACGGACTCAGCCTCCTCTGCGCGCGTGGCGGTGCTGTCCAGACCGGTGAGCACGAAGATCACCCGGCGATCGCCCTGTTTGGCCGAGCCGACAAGGCCATAGCCTGCCTCTTGCGTGTGGCCCGTCTTCAGGCCGTCCGCGCCTATCCCCAGTTTCAGTAGCGGATTGCGGTTGCGTTTGTTTGAGGGCGCGCGGCCATCGAATTCAAACTCTTCCTCGGCGAACAGAGGATAGTATTCAGGAAAATCACTGATCAGGCGATCTGCCAGAACGGCCAGATCGTGGACTGACATCATGTGACCGGCAGCGGGCCAGCCGTTGGAATTGGCAAAGGTAGAATTGTCCATGCCCAGTTGTTTCGCGCGCTGCGTCATGTAGCGGGCAAACCCGGCCTCGGTCCCGTCGGGGCTGAGCGCCTCGGCGATCACCACGCAGGCATCGTTGCCCGACAGCACGATGATACCGCGCAGCAAATCCTCGACTGTGACGCGATCCAATGTGTTCAGGAACATGGTCGAGCCACCATAGCTCATGGCGTGTTCGGAAACGGGTAGGGTCTCATCCAACGTCAGACGTCCGTCGCGCAGGGCCTCGAAGGCCACATACAGCGTCATGAGTTTGGACATCGACGCCGGGGGCAGGGGCTGATCGGCGTCTTTGGACAAAAGGACCGTGCCGGTCGTCTGATCCATCACATAGGCCGCCCTGGCCGTCGTATCGAAAGCCTGGGCGGGCAGGGCAAACACTGCCAGTCCAAGGGTCAGAACAGTTGAGCGTAGTGAGGACAGCACAGCGGCACCTCCTTTCGGGTTCAGTTTTTGACGGTGAAGGCGTCTGAAAAGCCTAGATCCTTGACATCGCGATGAATGGCATTGCGCTCGGCCCGCGTGGATGCGGGGCCAACCACCACGCGCCAGACGGTTTTGTCATCGGTCTTTAATTCGCGCACCTCGGCGCTCAGACCGTTCCTGCGGATCTTGTCGGCGGCGCTTTTGGCATTGGCTTCGACCCCGAACGTACCCACCTGCACATATGGTTTTGACAGCGGGCCGGAAGCTGGGGCTTCGGCCGCCACAGGGGTCGGGTCCGAGGCTTCAATCGCCGCTGCGGCGCCCTCAATCGGATCCAAGGGCGTTTCGGTGATTTCATCGACCTCTTTCTTCTGCCACCACTTCCGTTTTGGCGCGGCATCGGCGGGAGGTGTCACTTCGGGGTCAGTCAGAGACGGCGCAGCCGCAGCGGCTGCAGTGACCTCGGCTGTGTCGGCGGCCGTTTCGGTCGTTGTATCAACCGCCGTATCTGCGGCATCGGCGGTTGCCGCGCCAGCAGCAGCGGCAGCCCCTGCGACGGCTGCGGTTTCCTTCTTTTGCCACCATTTGCGCTTGGGTTTGTCTTCAACCGCCGCCTCGCCATCGGCTGCGACGTCAACCGCCGCGCTTTCAACCACTTCCTGCTCGGGCTCGGCGGCGGGTTCTTCCGCAGCTTCGGGTTCAGGTTCGGCTGCGACAGGCTCTACCGGTTTGCGACGCAGGGCGACAACGTCCACTCGCGTGGGCGCGCCGGCCAAAATACCCAGCTTCTCGGCGGCAGCGGAAGAAAGCTGCAACGCGGGACCAGGAAGGTTGCGTTCGCGGCGGAACAGGGCGCCTGTAGTGGACTTGTTATTTGCGGTGTTTGTTATGCGTACACGTTCGGGCTGGGTAACATCCGGGTGCGCGACCCAGATACCGCCCAATGACGGGCGTCCATCCCACAACCCGGCTTCGGTGACGTTGAAAACCTCGGGGGCTTCGACATCCTCGCGTGTGTTTCCGGTCGCATCGGGAAACAGCTCTACCGAGTCACTGCCGCGCGGACTGCTGTCCGCGTCCGATGAAGCCTCATCCGAAGACAGCGTTTCGTCGCAACCTACAAGAACTGTAAGCGCCACAGCAAAAACCACCAACGCCCGCGGTTTTGCGCGTGTCACAATCGCTCGATCCATTATCTCATCCCTTGCCTGAAAGGGCTTGGTTCACAATGCCCCACTGCCGTTTGCCGGTTCTCAAAGGCCAGCGTGTTTCGGTCTTTTCACCGTTGATCATAACCCGAGCAAAGGAGCATGGAAAGTCTGCTGGACAGGCTTGAGCAAGTTTTCCCTATTTGCACTTGCCACCGGTTTCGCTTGGCCTTAGACCCAGCCCCACGCGGGGAGGTGGCAGAGTGGTCGAATGCGGCGGTCTTGAAAACCGTTGGGCGTGAGAGCGTCCCCAGGGTTCGAATCCCTGTCTCCCCGCCACTCATGATACATCTTGGACGAATTGAACGACGAAAAGCCGGGCAAACCTGTGGTCAGCCCGGCCTTGCGAGATTTTTCAGTTTCAGAAGAAGGGGTTCAGCCGAACCTGACCAAAGGGCCATCCTGAACTTCTGAAAGTTCAACAGCCTTGTCGATCAGGAACAGAGCCTCCATCTTCGACGAAGCATTCAGCGAGACGTCCTCACCGACGTGGTATGATATACCCGCATTAGCCAGAAGCTCTCCGGCGTCGGTGCCAGGCAGACGTGACAGGCGCAAGCTCAGTTCTTGCGCGTTCAGGCCCTTTTTGCGGTCGTGAATCAGAAGGAACACACCATTGCCCCAATAGGTCGCGAAGTTGCGGCCATCCTTGGAGGATGTCAGTAGCGCCTCGCCTGCAACCGCCATGATCTCGCGGAATTCGGTTGATGTGCTGAGGCTGAAGATCTCTTCGACTTCGTTGACCTTGATGGCCAGCATTTTGGACGTTCTGGCGTGCATGGTTGCCAGTTGAACCACGTAATTTTCGAACTCGGCCAGACCGATGCAGCCAGGCAGATCGCCGAAATAGAGCGGATCGCTCAGGCGGAAATTCGGATTCACCTCGGAATCGTTTTGCGCGTAGACATCCGCCTCGAGCACTTCGATCGCGGCGCGCCGTTCGGCAGCCAGTCGATACGCATCCGAAAGACGCTGTTTTAGGTCGGCAAACTCGAAAGGTTTGGTGACATAGTCCGTGGCGCCAACCTCGAACGCTTCGTCGATATACTGTTTCTGCACCATGGCGGTGACCATGATAATTGGGGTAAAGCGATAATCCGGCAGTTTGCGCGCTTCTTCGCACAAAGTAATACCGTTCATCTCGGGCATTTGCACATCAAGCAGCAGACAGTCGAATACCTGATCCGTTTCGGACAGGACTTTAATCGCCTCTTGACCGCTGCGCGCGGTTACCACGTCTTCATAACCGAAGGCGCCCAATACACAGATCAACAGCTCAAGAATGCTTGGGTCGTCGTCTACGGCAAGTATACGCATAACAAATCACCAGGTTTTGCCACCGAACCATCCTTTTGCTTTGCAGACTTCCGGCAAAGGACGGCAGGCGAGTGGATTTTCAGGTGCGTTCAGGCTGTCCGAGAAAAACGGCAAAAGATTGACGGGTCAGAGGCACCTATGTGTCCGATTAATCATTTTTTCATTAAGCGCGGATTTAATGAACATTAGGATCAACATGGAATTTGCCAATCATTTCGACCGCTCGGGTAGGAGCTTTTTCACCCTGTTGCAAGGGAGTTGACGTGTCGTGATCGCGAAAAATTCATGTTTGCTGCTCCAAGTTCCACCCAGTTAGTCGGAAAACCCAGAAAATTCTCTTCTGTTCAAAGAGTTGTGAGCGGCTAACTGTCTGCATCTGGCGCAGGAAATCCACAAAAAAATCAAACAAAATGGCGAATAAACTAAAATTTAGCAGCCAAAAATGAAGGGTGGAGGTGATTTGGCCACACATGGGCTTCAATCATAAGGCGAACAGCACTAAGTTGTAGACTTGGTGTTCGGCATCTTGGCATAAGTGTGTCAAAAATAAGAGCAAAATATGGATCGACCACTCCAGTACGAGCAGGCCTACCCGGCGTCCAAAGTTTTTCCGGACCTTGAGCCTGCCAATGACGCTGCGGCTGCGCCCAAGCCTGCGCCGCGGCGACGGTTGTTTTCGCTCAAGCGAAGCCAGCCGTCCCGTCAGGAAAAGCTGGGTGAGATTCGTGCGACGACGATGAGTTTTCGCAACATGCATGAATATGGCACGCTGCTGTCCAAGTATCTGGAAACCCGCAAGTCGATTTTCATCGACCGCCTGAATTGGCAGATCGGGCAGGTAGATGGCATGGAGTTCGATCAATACGACACACCCGCCTGTCGCTGGGTCGTTCTGCATGAATTCGGCGAGGTTCTGGGCGGCGTGCGCCTTTTGCCGACAACCGCGCGCTGCGGGATTTACTCCTATATGTTGCGGGATGCGCAGCAGGGGAATTTGCCGGGTATGCCAACGGATGTCCTTTTTTTCGAGGCTCCAGTTGCCCCCAATGTCTGGGAGGCATCGCGGTTTTTCATCACCGACAGCGTGCCGTCCTCACGTCGTATGGCCGTGCAACAAGAGTTGTTCTATCAAATGACTGTGACAGCCGCCGAGGGTGGAGCGACGCGCATTCTTGGAATTGTACCGTCAGTCTGGGCGCGCTGGTCGCGGCGGCTTGGGGTAGGGGCCGCGCCGGTTGGGGCGAAGTTCTCGATCGAAGGGACCTATAGCCAGTCGGTCTTGTTCAATATCAATCGGCAATCGCCATAGAGCGCGGTTAAGGTGCTGGAAAGCATGTTAAACACGGGGTTGGCCTGCGTGTTCCTTGTCTCTTGATGCGAGGCCCGTGGCCGGTTTTGACAAAATAAGGCCCAGAAATGAACACGTTTCGCGGCGTTTTTTACCGTTTTCGCCGCGGTTTTGTCCTAGTCGTTCAATAGGTTGGGACCGTTAAACAAGTTGAAAACGGTTTACCAGTCATGAAACACTCCAACCCGGACAGTGAACAGTTCCAGCGGAAACTGGAAATCCGCGCGTTGCAAAAGACCAAGCTGCGCGTCTTGGTGGTTGATGATGAACCCAGCATTCTGGAGCTGTTGCAGGCCGCGCTGGCCGAGTTTGAGAATTGTGATATTTCAGCTGCATCCTCGGCCACTGAAGCCCTGGCGCTGATCGAAGCCACCGGAACGCCGTTTGACTGTTTCCTGCTGGATATTCAAATGCCCGGTATTAACGGAATCGAATTGCTGCGGCGTATTCGACAAATGCCCGAACATGCCGAGGCGCCGGCGATCATGCTGACCGCGATGAGCGATAGAAAACATGTGGAAGAAGCGTTTCTGGAAGGCGCGTTCGACTATGTTACCAAACCGTTTGATTTCTTCGAGCTGCGCAGCCGGATGAACGCGGCGCATCTCTTGATGCAAGAACGTATCAAGGCGCGCCGCAGCTCGGCCTCGGTGCAGAGCCTTCGGGCTGAACTTGACAGTACACAGCAGTTCAGCTTTGATGATCCATTGTCAATCGACGGGCTCGAACGGTGCCTGCGATATGTTGAGTTCGACAATTACATCGAACAACTTTCGCGGGGATGTCTGTACGATTCATGGGTCGTTGCCGTCAAACTTCAGGACGCTGACTTCCGGTTCGATCTTAACGATTTCAGTGCGTTCCGCCGGGCGATTTCCGATTTGGGACGCTCCATCGAAAAGACGACCAAGCTATCGCAAGCAGTGTTCTCGTACCGGGGCAGCGGCGTGTTTCTCGTCGTCGTGCATGGCCGCGAGGCCGCATCCGACCTGCCTGCCGAAGAAGAATTGAACCAGCTTTTTGGCGCGATGCTGGCGGACCGAGGTGTCTCGGGGTCGGTTCGGGCTGTCAAAGGAGCCGCTATTGCCATGCGGTCTATTTCCAAGTCAGGGGCATTCTCAGCAATGAATAACGCGATCGGAAAGGTGCAGGAACGGGAAGTGGCCCTTCGCAAGGTCGAAGCGCCCGAGGCAGAACTGCCCAGCAAATCTAACGTGGTGAAGATGGACAAGCCACGTACCAGCCTGTTCGAGACCGTTTTGCAGGAGATGTACGGCAGCCAGACCTATCTGGCCCGCAAGTAAGGCTTGGGCCTCAGGCGCGGGCCGCGTTCAACATCATGGGACCGCTGGTGCGCATGGTGAACGTCAGGACCGGCTCGGGCATCGGAGCCGATGACATCGAGAAATGAATGTCTCGCAGAACCGACGCCATCAGAACCATAATCTCGGTCTCGGCATATTGCGCGCCAATACAGATGCGAGGGCCATCACCGAAGGGGATATATTGCCCACGCGGAGGCGGAGCACCCAAAAAGCGTTGGGGTCTGTACTGATCAGGCTCTTCCCACAGCTTTTCATTGCGGTGAAGTGAATAGACCGGAAAAAACAACGCGTCACCTGGTTCGATCTTGATCCCTTTGATCTCCACTGTTTCCTCAGCATCCCGCGCAAAAAACGCAGCCGAAGGATACAGGCGCAACGTCTCTTTGATATGCGCGCGCAACAGCGGCATGTGTTCGAGATGCGAGAATTCGATTTTGTCTTCAGGGCAGGCTGTTCGAATCTCATCCCGGATTCTGTGCTGCATCTCGGGGTAGAGCGCCAGCAGGTAGTATCCCCAAGCCATCGCATTGGCCGAAGTCTCATGCCCCGCGACAACAAAGGTCAGCAGGTTGTCGACCGTGGTTTCCAGATCTTCGAAGTCTTCCTTAAGCGCGTCGATCATCAGGTCTAGGAAATCTTGCGGCTCCTCTCGGCCTTCGGCGCGGCGCTGCTCGATCACAGTGCGTGCCAAATCGCGCATCGTAGTGACGGGGGCGGTGCTGCGCAGCCATTTGCGGCGGGGCAGCCATTTGGGCAGGCCCATCAGGTCGAACAGAGAGATGTCGGAAATATAGTTAAAATAGGCGATCAAACCCACGCGGATTTGTTCGGAGCTGACCTCTTCATTGCCGGAAAAGATCACACGAGAGATATTCGTCAGCGTCGAAGCCGGTGCGACCTGCGCTATGTCCACAGGACCTTCGTTCTCAGCTAACGACGCGGCGATCTCGGAGCCAGTTTCGGCAAAGTGGCGCGACAAGACAGGCAAGTTCCGGGCCGCGAAAAGCGGCGAGTAGCGCTGTCGTTGTTTGCGCCATTTCTCACCTTCGGACAGGATCAGACCATTGCCAACGGCGGAGCCGATGATGTCTTTTGTGAACTTGGCCTTTGGAAAACGGCGGCCTTTGCCAACAAGCAATTCGGTCACCATTTCGGGGTCGCATATATAATGGATGTTCAACGGACCACGCACATAGGTCTGCTGAATCGTCTCAATCGGGATAACCTCAAGCATGTTGCGCCCGGCTGATCGGGCGAATTGCAACAACGATACGGGCTTTTCTGCCAGTCGGGCCGAAACCGGTGTCACGTCGGCCTGCCTCATTTCCTGCATACCAATTGCGGTCATGCTGCTCATCCTTCAGGTTCATTGGCCCCTGGGCAGAAACATTTAGTGTCAAAACACGCAAAGAATCAATGAAATCGTTAACTTACCGCCATGTGTTTCCGGACTGTGTCATATTAGACTCCGTCACTGATGCTGATATGAGAACAGTGACTATTAACAATACACATCGCGTTTTGAGATTATTGCCAAACTGTGAACCAATTTCGGACCAACTGCGTCCTCATTGTGCCTGTAGTTCAAGGAGAACAGTGCCACAATTGAAGACGACGTGATGACGATCACAGAAACGACACCGCCGATCGAGCTCTCGGAAGAGCCTGTCGATCAGCTGCTACAGAACATCAAGGACTACACCGCCATGAGCTTTGCGCTGCTTTGGCAGCGGCAAGCGATTTTTCTGGCGACGACCATTCTGACGGGCTTCTTCTTCGACTCGCTCAACGCGATCCTGTTCTATGGCACGATCCTGATATGCGAAGCGCAAGACCTGTATCTTGCTAAACGTGTGGCGCGCCTGCGGCGCGATGAACGGCGCGCGATTGCGATGATGGTCGCGTGGATATTGCTGAACACGATCCTAAGCGCCGCTGCCATCTGCCTCTATGCGGTGTCAGTTGCGTTCAAACAGCCGTCGGGGGGGCACTTCACCCCCTTGTTCTTCCTGTTTGCGGCCGCGCTTTTTGCGGCGATGAACAACCATCAGTTCGTCTGGGCCATGATCGTGCGGCTGGCCATGTATGGCGTGTCGTTCATGGTGATCGTCGTTACCGATATCTGGATTGAACAACCTGACCTGTCGTCGGAACTTTGGCTGCATTTCTTCACGGTCGTCTTCGTGATGTACTTTTTGATCGACTGTTCGTTGGTCTTTCTTAAGCTTTATCGAAAAAATCTAGAGCAGCTTGAAAAACTAAGGGAAGAGCACGAACGTACCAAGGCGGCCTATATCGCCAAGACACAGTTCATTTCTACGGTTAGTCACGAATTGCGCACGCCGCTGACCTCTATCAAGGGATCGCTGGACCTGATCAACACAGGCGCGATGGGCGAGGTGCCTGAAAAGATGCAAAAACTTGTTGATCTGGCTGCGCGCAACAGTGAGCGGCTGGCGTCGCTGATCAATGACGTACTCGATATTCAGAAGATGGAAGCGGGTGAGATGGTCTTTCGGCAAACTGCGATTGATGTTCGTCCTCTTGTGCAAGAAGCCATTGCGGCCAATCTGGGTTATGCCAGTGCCCATAACGTAGTGATTGAAGAGAATGTCGACGGCCAAGCCGATCTGCAAATACGCGGGGATACATCGCGCCTGATTCAGGTGCTGACCAATATGATTTCGAATGCTGCCAAGTTCTCTTTCGATGGTGGCTCGATCACCGTCGGCTACAAGCAGGTCGGCGGCCGCGTGCGGATTTTTGTAAAGGATCAGGGGATCGGTATCCCCGCGGGAAGCCGAGACAAAGTTTTCGACCGCTTTTCGCAGATTGATTCATCTGATGAACGCCATGCCGGAGGTACAGGTCTTGGAATGAACATTTCCAAGGAAATCGTGGAACAGTTTGGTGGCACGATCGACTACTACAGCACACTAGGCGTCGGAACCGAATTTTTCGTAGAGTTTCCCATCCTGGAACCGCGTAACAGGCCTGCAAAAGGACATGGACTTACTGATCTGCCGAAAATCATACGATCCAACTAGGCCGTCCATTTGGATCAGCCTTGGCCCAAAATTACTTCACCAGTCGAAACGCTCATAGACTTGTGTATCTAGTGCCGAAACTTGCGGGCTGTCAGGTAGTGTCACTGTCTCGGACAGGACATCTGCTTCTTGGGCTATATCCTGAGCCTCCGGTGCCATGTCCCAAGGTTGAGAGGCCATATCAGTTTCCGTCGCGTCGGCGAGTACAGATGCATCCATTCTTTCGGACTCCGCGCCCGCTGGTTCTGATCCTCCGACAGTGAGTTGAACCGGGATTTCTATTCTGTCCACTAAGTCGGGATCGTTGCGATCAGAGATTGCGAGTTCGAGGTTGATACTACCTTCGAATCCAGCGGGCGGGGAAATTTCCAAACTCGAAAGGTCCCAGCCATCCAAATTGACCACTTCTCCATCCGATAACAATGAGGCTTCGCCACTAACGAAGAGAGTGTTTTCGGGTGCGCCGTCCAACAAAATCGTCGCGCGCTCACTGGCTTCCGCTATGTCGATTTTTAGAGCTATAGTTCCACCTTCTTCGGCTGAGAGAATTCCGCTGACCTGAATTTCGGGCGCGTTTGAACTTTCTCCTTCCGGCCGGTTGTCTGGACCTGTTTCCAAAGCGGTGGTCGGCGCGCTTTCATCGAAAGAGCGTTGGACTTCCTGATCACGGTTTTTGGCTTTTGAGTAGCTTTGACTTGCGGAATTGTTTTTTGACGCCAGACCGCTGGCGATTGCAGTCTCGGGCATGTCGGCAACAGTGATCGAGATTGTCTCGGTTCGGCTTAAACCACCTGCGTCGATCACTGATACATCGATGTCAATCGAGGCTGCTACTTCATAGTCCAAGGCGACACCGGGCTTCAGTCGCAACTGGTTGCCGACCACTTCGAACCGATCATCCGAAACTTCGAACCGGTGTATGTCATTTGCATCGGGATCAGCGAAACTCAGATACCCAACGATGGCGCCTTCGGTATTTTCTGCGACCGAAAGCTGAGCCTCTGTCAAGGCGATGTTGTCGACCAGGGCGCCGTAGCTGTCATTTTGACTTTCTGGTTCACGGAGTTCCAGCGTGTCCTGGCCAGAGCCGACCACCTGAAGCTGGAACGTTTCCCAATCGGACGATTGTGGATCCAGTTCGCCGACCAACTGTCCGTTCCAATATACTTCGACCGTGTCGGTGCCACCGGATAGGCGCTCTCGCAGGTCAATGCCCAAATCGTAAAGCTGCCCGTCTTCAGTCTCAATCGTCTGGGAAATACTGTCGACGCCCCTTGCGTGGTCCAACTCCAACAATTGGTCCCCATGTGAAGCCTTGGTCCCCCATAGATTATCCCAGATTTCAAGGCCATGAGCATCGGTCCATCCGCCAGAATCGTCGTTGTCGAAGCCGCGCCATCTGCCACGGTCGAGGTCGAATTCTTCAAAGCTTCCGTTTGCGACCAGATTGTCTGTTGCATTGCCAATGGACAAGTCGACCGGGGCTTCGTTGATGTCTTGGATATCCACTACGAAGGTTTCAGAAACACTCAGCCCGCCGGCGTCGATAGCTGTCACCTCAAGCTCGATCTGTTGGGTGGTCTCATAGTCAATGTCCGCCTCAGGCTTGAGGCGTAACTTTCCATCAACAACTTCGAAACGGTCGTCCGAGACTTCGAAGCTGTGGCTGTCGCTCTTGTCTGGATCAATCACCGAAATCTCTCCAACCACGGCACCGGCTGCATTTTCTGCCACAGTTGAATTGCTGAGCGAAACGCTCTCGGGCCCTTCGTTCACATCCAGCACCTCGATGGTGAAAGTTTGCGTCAAGCTGAACCCGTGCGCGTTTGTGGCCGTCACGTCCACTTCGATCTGGGCTGCATCTTCATGGTCCAGCGATACTTCGGGTTTTATTCGCAGCTCTCCATCAATGATTTCAAACCGATCATCCGAGACGGTAAATTCATGCGCGTCGCTGCTATTTGGATCAATGACGGTGAGGGTGCCAATCGCTGCACCAGACGCATTCTCTGCGACGGTCGCGTTGTCCAGATTTAGCGCGTCAGGCGCAAGGTCAACCTCCTGTTCTGGAGGAGGCATTGCGCTGGGACCAATGGAAACCGGGGCAGCGATTCTTGGCGGAACATCCGGAATTTCTGTAACCGTCGGAGAGCCCTCCGTGTTTGAGATGTTGAGCTTCGAAAAAGGCTCATTGGCGGATCCTGAAAAAGAAGAGGGTGCTTCAGGTGCATCTGGAGCAGCCCGCGTTTGCACAGTTTTCTGGCCATCAATGACGGCCTGTGCTTGAGGAAGCGAGCGTTCGGCGCTGATGAAGTCGTCGCGCGCAGAAGGCATGTCTGCTTTCTCAGGTGCACCGTTTTGATGCAGCCTGTCGTCTATCGTTCCTTCGACCCGTTCCCCCGTGTGCAAAGTGCTGCGGGTCGGATCCTCTTGGATCGAAACGCCGCGCGCAACGTGAGAGTCGATCTCGGCTTTGTCGTTCAGTTCGGTTTGTGCGGAATTGATCTGATGCTCAAGATATTGCCCGGCTTTTTGCATTGATCTGATCCCCGTTTGTTCCTCTGATTCCGGCCCATCAGTAACATAGGTTGTTGCTGCGATTGCGACTTAAGTATCTAAAAATTAAACGAAATAATCCACAGTTCTCGATCGGAGTTTACGCTTCTTCAATAGGTTCAGGCCAAACCGATTGGACGAGGCAACTGGGTGAGCAATAGGATGGGATCGAGCGAATTTATCGGACGAAAACTGATGCCACGGTTGGGTGTTCCGGTTTGGGTGGCTTCCCTGTCTTTGAACGTATTGTCACTTTTGATGCCGATCTCAATCCTGTTGATTTTCGACCGGATCATTCCATTCCAATCCATGGAAACTCTGCACGTTCTGACCTGCGTTCTACTGTTCAGTGCGGGGTTTGAACTTGTTTTGCGACATTGCCGATCCATTCTATTGTCGACCGCCGCAGAGGATGCAGCGCGCGCCAACTACAGCCTTTTTATGAGACAGGTTCTGACGGCAAATACCCTGACCTTCGCCAAAGAGCCACCCAGCAGTTATGCCGAGCGCTACGCTGCGATTGCGCAACTTCGGGATCATTATGCGGGGCAAGGGCAAACGCTTTCGATTGATCTGCCGTTTACGCTCATGTTTGCAATCTTGATCGGATTGATTGGCGGCTGGCTCGTTCTGGTTCCATTGGGTGCTTTTGGCATCGTCCTGATTTTTGCGGCCGTAATGAAACGTGCTCAATGGAACTTGTTCCGACAGCGTAAGACACTGGACACCCGCAGATACGCCTTTTTGTCCGAGCTTTTGTCGAACATGAAGACAATCAAGGCTAACCGGATGGAGTCGCAAATGTCGCGGCGATTTGAGATGCTTGAGGATCAGACAGTCGACATCAGCGGCCGAATGATACGTTTCGCCGGCTTCGCACAGAGTTTTGGCACCGTTTTTGCTCAGGTATCGGTGGCCGCAATGGGCTTGTTGGGCGCTTATCTGGCGATCCGAAATCAGATTGGTATCGCGGAAATGGCGGCCTGTATGCTTCTGAATGGGCGGATCGTGCAGCCGCTGACCAAATTGATGGCAATGTGGGTCCAGGCTGAAAATATCACTGTCGCCTGGTCCAGATTGAAAGAGATGAATGAGCTTGAAGCGCATCTGGTCGCGACGTCTGGCGACGGGAAGCTATCGGGTGTTGTTACGGCCTCGGACGTCTCGGTCAGGCGTTTGCATGGAAACGGCGCGTCATTTTCAACGGTCAGTTTTACAGCCAGCGCCGATAGAGGCGTTTTGATCGAAGCCGAGGAAAGCTGGATGGTCGACGCCCTTTTTGATGCGCTAACGGGACAGTGCGACCTGGATCAGGGAAGCATTCTTTTCGACAGAGTGGATGCCAAGAAAAGAGTTGCCTTTCGCGGCGAAAACGCGTTGGTCGCGCTGGAGAGAGAACCGGTTATCCTTTCAGGTACCTTGCTGGAAAACCTAAGTGCGTTTGGTGATCACGAGCGGATCGAAAGCGCCAAGACGGTTGCCGCTGCATTGGGGTTGGAACGCCGGATTTTTCGCCTACCGCTTGGGTACAACACCCCAATGACAATTGGGTCGGCGTTCGAACGCGACCCGGTGAACCGGCAATTGATCGCATTGGTGCGCGCACTGGCTCTACAGCCTCACATCCTGCTAATGAACGAGCCGACCGCTGTGCTTGATACGGCTGAGCGACAGGCGCTGGCAGATTATCTGGCTAAGTTAGAAGTGCGACCGACGCTTATCGTGGCATCGCCCGACCCGCGTTTTAAGCAATTTGCGCCACAGGTCGTCAGGCTAAATGCAACCAAGTCACGCGACATGGCAGCGTGGGTCGCGGATACGGATCTTGAAAGGCTGACATCAGAGGCCATGCAAAAGGGGGCCGCATGACGACGCTTGAAGTAGAAAAAGCAACCGGCCTGCTGGACGCTCTGCTTTACAACCAAGGGCGCCGAAGCAGCCTAAACACGTTGCTGGAAGCACTCCCACATCAATCAGAAAGGCTAGATCAGGATGACATTCTGGATGTGCTCGACACGCTGAAAATTTCTTATACCAAAACTCGATGCCGGGAAGACACCATTGTGGGCGCGGATTGCCCGGCTTTGGTTATTCCCGAAACCGGGCCGTGGTACGTCGCCTTGGGGCGTAACGGCTTGTCTTTGCGGGTGGCTGGCGCGAAAGACCACTCACCAAAACGTCGTAAGTGTTTGGTCATCCGAATTGAATCGAAGGCTTGGCGCGAAGAGGATGGTACGCCGCAAACTGTTCGTATGGCATTCCGAGTCTTTAGGCCGATGTTGCCTTGGCTTTTTCTTGCGTCATTCCTCATCAATCTATTGGGCTTGGCTGCGCCACTTTTGATCATGGCGATTTATGACAAGGTTATCCCATCGGGTTCGGTGGCAATGCTTACGTCATTGGTTGTTGCGGTCTTGGTTATCGGCCTCTCGGATATGTGTTTCCGACACGCGCGAACACGGGCATTGGCGTATATCGGCGCGCGCGGCGAACACCAACTCATGATTGCGTTGTTTCACAAACTGATGTCGCTGCCCCTGCAGCAGTTGCAGAAGTCGGATATCAGCCAACAGCTCTCTCGTTTCAGGCAATTCGAAGCCCTGCGAGACGTGTTCACAGGCCAGATCATGACCAGCTTGCTCGATTTGCCTTTCGTTTTAATTTTCTTTGCCGTCCTGACTTTTCTTGCCCCTCAGGTCGGATTGTTGACGCTTGGGCTTGTTGTTATTTTGGTGATACTCGGTTTCGTCACCATCCCCGAACAGCGGCGACTGGACAGTGCAGCCTCAGATGCGGCTGCAAAAAGTCAATCTGCAATGCAGCAGGCGATATTGCACCAGCGCATGATGAGCGACTTGGGACTGCAACAGAGATGGCTGGATCGCAGCTTGTCTTTGTCCGAAGCGGCAGAGGATGCAACGCGGCGTGCACGTGTGTTTCAGGCATTCACGCAGTCCTTGTCCCAATCGGTGACAGCGTTGGCCACGGTGGGGGCCATTATTCTCAGCGCTTATGCAGCGGTGAATGGCGATCTCAGTTTTGGCGCTTTAATCGCCGTGATTGCTCTGGTGTCAAAAATTCTTGCCCCGGTACAGACATTGTATTGTTGCTGGGCTCAAATCCTGATTTTCAGTCACAGCCGCAATCAGGCTGATCGGGTGCTTTCATTGCCAGAAGAGCTTGAACTGGGGTTGGAGCATTCTCATTGCAAAGACATTCAGGGCGCGATCCAGTTTTCTGCCGTCACTTTTCGCCCAGATCCGCTGAATGCACCGCTTCTGTCGCAGGCGAGTTTGAGCTGTGATCCCGGTGAAGTCACCTTAATCATGAGCAGTGATGCAGCCGTGCGAACGGCGGTCTTAGACCTGATGGACGGGTTGGCTACGCCTTTGGCGGGCACTGTATCTTATGATGACGTTGACTTGCGGCAAATCGCCAGGGACGAACTGCGCACTTCGGTTACTTACGCGACCTTTGAAAAAAAGCTGTTCTACGGCACGATCGCACAGAATTTTCGATTGGCGTCTGTGTCACTGAGTGATTGCCAAATCGAAACGGCCTTGTCGCAGATGGGATTGTCGCAGGACCAGGAGTTGTTGCCAGATGGTCTTGAAACTCGTCTGACCGATGCTCACCTGGCGCAGTTGCCAGATGAAACCCTCAAGGCTCTGACCCTTTCGCGTAGCATGGCGCGCCCTTCATCGGTTTATCTGTTTTCGGAACCGACCAATGGTTTGTCAGATCAGCGCCGTGCTGCCTTCAAGGAGTGGGTGCGACAGCAAAAGAGGCGGAGTACCGTTGTGATCGCAACTGCGGACCGGTCCTTCCTTTCGATCGCAGATCGCTTTGTGTTTCTAAACGGAGAGCGCGTGGTTTTGAATGACACCGGAGAGGTCGGGCGCAGAAAGTTGAAGGCCATTTTACAGGCAATGGAAAAATAAAATGAGAGAGCAGACACAACAAAATTCGACCTCCGGTCCCACGGCAGGTTTAATAAATCGTCGTCGGATGCGACCTCCAAGGGTGGCCGCGTTTTTGGCGCTGACGATCTCGGGCTTTTTGGGCGTGATACTAGTTCTGGCGGGGCAAACCAACGTTCCTCAAATCACGCGGGCCCCGGGGACAATCTTGCCATTCGGGGACTATGCTCAGATCGAAACTCTGCACGGAGGCGTGGTCCGGGCCGTTCACGTGCGCAATGGCCAAACGGTCGAGGCGGGCCAACTTTTGGTGGAATTGGACCATCCAGACCTTTCGCGTGAGCAGGACATTATGACGGGTCAGCTTTCAGCAATTATTCGTCAGACCGAAAATGCCAAAACCGTTTTGTCCATGCTAGACAGCGAGACTTTGCCAAGTGACCGCGCGCTTGATGAGATAAGGAGTAGAGGCCTGACCAATGCCGCGGCTAGGCTGGATCTGTATTCCGAAAGCCAGACGATCCAGCAGGTATCGATCCAGCAGCAAGAGGGGACGCTGCGAATTTTGCAAGATGCAGCCGAACTGTCAGCAGCACGGGTCGAAAGAAAACAAGATCTTCTGGCAAGATATGCACAGCTTAGGGCACGCGGATTGAAAACCCTGAGCGACTATCTTGAAGAGGAAGATGAGGTTGAAGCGGTTCGAATTGCGGCATCGGACGCGCGGGTTCGGTTGGCCCAGGCGGAAAATGCGTTGAATTTGGCCCGCGCGTCTATGGCAGAGGAAACTCTGGCTCTGCGCGAAGAGGTATTGACGAAACTTTCTGATCTGGATCAGGAAAGGGCAGAGCTTATTGCCGCTCTCAGGATAGTGGGAGCGCAGATCGCGAGCCTGGCCATCGTGGCTCCGGCCCGCGGAGTCGTTCAAGCTGCTGCCTATCCCAATCCGGGAGAGGTCATTGCGCCGGGTGAGGTGCTGTTCGAATTGTCGCCAACACATGACGCGCTATTGGTTGAGGCACGCATTCCAAACGCGGATATCGGTCATGTGGATACCAGTCAGCCAGTGTCCGTCAGCGTTGACACATTCGATGTGCGCAGGTTCGGAAAGATCCAAGGGCGATTGCAAACTGTCTACCCCATGCCGCTTACCGATGAGAGGACCGGCGAGACCTATTTTCGCGCATCCTTTGTTTTGGCTGAAGGCAATGTGGGACGTGGACCTTATGAAAGGCCACTTCAGGCCGGGATGACGGTTGTGGCCGAGATGACGACAGGGGAGCAAACGCTGTTGTCCTATATGTTGAAACCTGTCCAGACGACTTTGGGCCGTGCTTTCAACGAAAGATAGTAGCCCGACCTGCGTGCCGCCTCATCTCGTCACGTAGGTCGAGCAGGCGATGAATTTAGTTTTCGTTCGACAAAACCGCGCCACCCGTTTTGTTGCGGGATGCGGCACGCAGACGGTCCTTGAAAGTCTGGGTCGCGCTGTCTGCAACGTCAGCCTGCGTGACAATGGCATCAGATAGAAGAAACGTGGCACGCATTGCGACAGGTCCATCCACGACAATAAATTGAGTGTTGCTCGGGGAAATCGTCAGCCGGCCAGTGACCTCTACACTTTGGTGAATGTATTCGGGCATCCAATCCGTCTCCAGTTCGACGCGGATCATCTGGTTCGGAGGCGGCGGCGGTATATGGCTGCACATGCCTGGCCTCGGTACAAGGTATATGATTGAAGCACCGTTAGGAGCTTGAGGAGCCGGGATAGCATAGCCTTGAATTGTGGCGGCTTTACCCTCAAGATCGGGATTGCCTTGGGAACCGGCTTTCGCGCGCTGCGCGATCACATTGTCGCGCTGACTCAACAATCGGTCGATGTCGATCTTTTCAGCGGCAAGAGCATCTTCGGTTTCAAACAGATTTTGTTGCCACATCTGCCGTTCCTCGGCGGTGCCTACATCCTGTTGCAAGCGGCTGCGCAAACGCAGGACGTAAACAAGATCATCGAACTGTTCCGGGCTGAGTGCGCGAAACGGGTCGTGAAAATCCTGTACGGATGGGTCGGGCAATTCAGACCAAAGCAATGGCGTCGCGGCCCATGTCCCGAGGGGCGCACACAATACTGAAAACGCACAGATCAAAACTGCTCGCAGGCGCATCCCAACGGCCTTTCATGACTTAGAAAATAGCGGTCATTCAAATGTGAGAGATATCCGGGTAAACCGCAAATCACGACACTGCAAACGCCCCCAATTGGTTCAGGCAGGGGGTGTGATAGGGTTCGAACAAGGCGACAAATTCCAGCGGTAGTCCGTCCTCTGCTGCACGGATGACATTAGTCGAAGTTGCAAATTTGTCGATGACGCTGTCGTCGATCTTGCCGAGGACGTCTTTTGCATAGGGCAATCGGTGCAGCCCGCTCCAATATCCCAAATCCAGAGCCTTCCCTTCAATCCCTTTCTCTAGAACGAATTCTTCGTAAGCATAGGCGAACTCAGTGGCCGCATCCTGTCGCGCGATCTGGGGGCCATAGATCCGGTTGATGACGTCAAGCGCGTGACCAGCAATGCCGTGCCCCTTGATCAGCCGGTAGGCAACACCTGCGCCAAGGGCACCAACCCCCAAGGCAAGAACGCGACGGCGCGACCAGCTCATGTGACAACCTCCGATGCTCTGAGGGATAGGGCGGAAATGGTCAAGGATGGGTTGGCAGGCGAGCAGGTCGGGAAAGCGCCCGAGCCCAGTACGAACAGGTTTGGAACCCCATGCAGGCGCAACCGATCGTCAACCACCGATGACTCGGCCGAGGGACCCATGCGGTGCGTGCCTTGAATATGCGCCTGTGTGCGAATTTTTTCGTCCACTATCAGGTCCTCGATCGTGTCGGGGATGATGTCCGGCAAGCCGTCAATCGCCCGTCGCAGGCCGCGCATCGCATAGTCGGTGTACCCGACCCATTCGATGACGGGTTCGTCGTCCTCCAGCAGGACCCTGTTCTCTGCCATTGGAATATCATCGACGGTTAACCGGAGATGCAGTCGGTTGGCCCATTTGCCCTGTTCTCGCCGGATCGAGACCGGGGCGTTCACGGTTTCGATCAGAACAGCGCCAGCCTCTGATCGGTCAATGTCATGGTAGAAATGATAACCATGCCCGGTTTCGGACGCACCGCCGTAGAAGGCTTTGATATTTGCGGTGTCCAAAATGATGTCAACCTCACCTTGTTCATGAAGGTACGCACCCAGAGCTTTGTTTTTTATTCCTGATCTCAGCAAGATGGCAGCGTTGAATATCCCGTTCGTTCCCAGCGCAATTGTGTTGCCGCGCAAACGAGCCTCAGCCCCGTCAGCAGTCTTGACCTGTACTGCGCGGGCCTGACCGCCTTCGATATCCACCGTGCGTACTTCGGTGCCCAACAGGTAGTGCGCGCCGGGATGTTCCAGCCGCTCGAACCCGTTCAGAATTGTAAATTTCGCGTCCACTGGGCAGATGCGGCAGACTCCGTTTGCACAACACCGCGCTCGCGAGCCTCCGTTCGAGGTCGCGCTTGGCAAGGGCACCCATAGCGGGCTGTCTTCACGCAAAGCTATGTCAGAGCGAGATGGCGCGTGGGGCGGATACGGAAACGGCGCACTGCGCGGCAGGATGTGATCGGATTGCCCACCGCAGACTTCAATCATCTCTTCGGCCTGAATCCAGAAAGGTTCAAGATCATCGTAGGTTATGGGCCAATCTTCGCCGATACCGAACTTGCTTTTCAGGATGAAATCATCGGGATGCAGACGCGGAGTGTTGCCCCACCAATAGTTCGAATTCCCGCCAAACAAGGTGAATGCAACCCATTCCTTGTGTGCGCCCGAGCTGTTGCGTTGCTCGATCTTTTCACGGACGGCCCACCCATGCGCGATTTGGTCTGCATGAGAATAGTCCTGCCCTTTTTCGACAAACAGGATGTTAAGATGATCGGGCAAGCCGTGGGCGAAAAACATCGCGGAAAAGCTGCTGCCTGCGATCACCACATCCCAATCGCGGGCGCTGGCTTGTTCAAGAGACAATAGGCGCATCAGAACTCATTAACCTTATTAATCTTCACCTGTTGACCAAATTACAGGCTTCCGTCCGACCCGACCAGATCACGCGAGAATTGCGGCGGGGCAAGACAATCACTTTATGGTTTGCAATAATCAGGCCCTTGTCAATAAAGTTAAAGAGACGGCAATGCAGTCGCCTTGCCGGAATTGTTGTTGTTTGTTTGGTGTGTTCTTTGAAATTTGCTTTGAAAAGACGTCATCTTCTTGGGGCTGTTGCCGCGGTGGTCATTGTCCCACCGGTTGCCAGGATTGCAATTTTGAAGTCGCGGGATAATCCGCTGCCTCCCATTTCCGATCCGAAAGTGGTTTTTGCTGATGGCTGGCTGTTGGATGCGAGCGACCTGGATGTGGACGGGTTGTCATGATCCTGGATGCGCGCGCTGAAATCCCGGCGTTAGAGGGGCCCTATGACTGCTGCATCGTAGGCGCGGGGCCGGCTGGTATCGCGCTTGCGCTGAAACTGGCACAGGCGGGCCGTCGAGTGGTTCTTCTAGAGGCCGGAGACCGTGAGGTCACGCCCGACTCGCAGGACCTCTATGAGGGCGAAAATCTGGGCCTGGAATATTACCCTCTGTCTGCGCCCCGGCTGCGCGCGCTTGGGGGGACGACCGGTCATTGGGGCGGGCAATGTCTTTTGCTGGACCGGTCCGACTTTCTGCCGCGCCCGGACGTACCCCTCAGCGGATGGCCCATTCGGTACGAGGATCTGGCCCCGTATCAGGCGGAAACAGCTAAACTTTTGCAAACAGGACAGTTCTCGGGCGGCTTCCGCAAACCGGTTGACGACAGCGGCACGCTGGATGTTGTTGAGCAGAGGTTCAGCTCTGACCGGGCGTTTTATGATATCGGCAACACGGACCCGGTACGCTTCGGTCCATTCTATCAGGGGCAATTGGAGGATGAGCCGAACATCGACCTTGTCTTGAATGCCAATGTGGTAGGGTTCGACGTCGATGGTGAGACCGGCCAAATCACGCAGGCGCAGATCCGTAACTATGGTGATGGCGAGGGGGCGGTGGCTGCCGGACGCTTTGTGCTGGCCATGGGCGGTTTGGAAAACAGCCGTATGCTGCTGCATCTGAACGCCCGGCAAAACAACAGGTTCGGCAATCAGAACGACATGGTTGGTCGCTGTTTCATGGAGCATCCGGTAATCGACCATGAAACATACTTCATCACACGGCGTCTTTATTCTCATTCCCCGACATGGGAATTCGAACGTCTGACGAGGCGCTCCCGCCCCGAGCTTGTGCTGAGTCCCAGCCAGGACCAGATGCTAAAAAACGGCTGGACCAACTCAGCCGTGCGGATGCGGCGACTAAGACGCAGAAAACTGCCGCCCGAAGAGCTGGGGGACACGGGCTTTATTAACGGCTTGAAATTCGATGAGGATTACTTTTTCACCAGCAACTCTCAGGTCACGGCTGAACAGCGCCCTAACCCTGCCAGCCGGGTTGTTCTGACCGATCAGCGGGATCGGTTTGATCTGAATACTGTCGGGCTGGACCTGCGGCTGATGCCCGAAGATATCGAGACCCTGCGCGGATCAACCATTGAAGTGGCCAAGTTCCTGATCCGAAACGGGCTGGGCCGGATGCGGATGGACCCCGCCTTGTGGAACCGCGATGCATTCGAAAACCTGCCGTTGGACTATGGCAGCCACCATATGGGCGGCGCGCGCATGTCCGAGACGCCCGAGACTGGTGTGGTCGATGCCAACTGTAAGGTGCATGGGGCCGCGAACCTCTATGTTGCAGGGTCAGGTGTGTTTGCGACCTGCGGCCACGCCAACCCCACGTTTACTATTGTACAACTGTCCCTGCGGCTGGCGGATCATTTGCTTGGGCCTTCTGCCTGACGGGGTTTTGGGGTTGAAGCCCTCTGTATTCCACTGGCAGGTTAGCCCCGCACAAGGGGGGCGTCCATGACATCTCAAAGCTCGGGTCAGGCAGTCTTTCTGTCGGGCAGCCTGATGCGCCATGTCACGCGCATGTCATTGACCACCAGTATCGGCCTGATGGCGATCTTCGCTGTCGACTTCGTCGATATGGTGTTCATCTCGATGCTGGGGAACGACGCGCTGGCCGCTGCAGTGGGATATGCCGGGACGTTGCTGTTCTTTACCAACTCGGTCAATGTCGGCCTTTCTATTGCCGCAGGAGCTCTGGTCTCGCGTGAGCTGGGGGCAGGGCGACCGGATCAAGCCAGGCGGTTTGGCACCAGCGTAGCAGTGCTGGGCGCGATCACCGGCATGATCCTGTCCGCGCTAGTGCTGTGGAATCTTAGGGCCTTGTTATCGCTGTTGGGGGCCGAAGGTGAAGTGCTGGACCTTGCAGTGCGCTATAGCTCGATCATTCTTCCGACCATGTGGGTGATGGCGTTGGCCATGGCCGGGATGGCGGTCTTACGGGCCCATGGGGATGCGCGCCGTTCCATGCAGGCGACGATATTTGGTGGGCTGGTCAACGCGGTGCTGGATCCGATCCTGATCTTTGCGGTTGGGCTTGGGCTGGACGGGGCGGCGATAGCCTCGGTCATCGCGCGGGTCTGTATGCTGATAGCGGTGATGCGACCTGCGACAAAGGTGCATCGAGGGTTCGCGCGCCCTTCGCTTAAACAAGTGGTTCAGGATGTGCGCCCGGTGCGTGCCATTGCGGTACCTGCCGTATTAACCAACATAGCCACGCCCGTCGGTAACGCCCTCGTCATCCGTGAGGTGGCGCAGTTCGGAACCGATGCTGTAGCCGGCATGGCGGTTATCGCACGGCTGATGCCGGTGGCGTTTTCGGTTGTGTTTGCCCTATCAGGCGCGATCGGTCCCATCGTTGGCCAGAACTATGGTGCGGGGCAGTATGATCGGGTGAAAGAGACGTTTCTGGCCGGGGTCAAATTCACCGCCATCTACGTTCTGCTGATGGCCGCTGTCTTGTTTGCCCTTCGAGGCCCAATTGCGGATCTGTTTCTGGCGCAGGGGGAAACGCGGGCGCTGATCTATCTGTTCTGCGGTCCTCTGGCGCTGGCGTCTTTCTTCAACGGGGTAATCTTTGTTGCCAATGCCAGCTTTAACAATCTGGGCCATCCCATCTATTCCACATGGGTCAATTGGGGGCGGCATACGTTGGGTACTTGGCCGTTTGCCGTGGTCGGAGGCATCCTTGCAGGCGCGCCCGGTGTCCTGATGGGGCAGGCGCTGGGGGGCGTTGTCTTTGCGGTTGTCTGCTGGGTGATGGTGCGCCGCGTTGTGTCAAAGCTCAGCACGCCGAAAAAGCCGGATCCGTTTGCGGGGCAGAACCGACTTCATGCGCTGTTTGGGCGGCGTGGTTGGTAAGCGGGATCAGTTGCCGCTGTTTCGAGCCTCGAGCCGTTCAAGGTTAACTACTGTCGACAGCATCAATCGGTCGTGGCTCCAATCCTCGGTCTGTTGCACGGAGGCGGCACCAAAACCCAGCACGGTTGCAAAGACCAGCGTCAGGCCCAGAAACAGCACCGGAGTGCCAGAGCGGACCGAGGGAGCCTCGGCCAGCGCCATCACGCGTTGGCGCAACACGCGCTTTGCTTTGCCTCCCGTGACCAGCGCGACATTCAGAACCCGAGGGCTGCCCTTGCGCACCGTGCGGGCGCAATAGTCCAGCAGGCAAGCGGTATAGTCGCGCGCGTTGATCCCGCGGCGGGCAACCACGGATTGGTCGCAGGCCAGCTCGCGCAGACGGTCGAACTGATATTTCAGCACCAGATAGGCGGGGTTCCAGAACAGCAATGGGCGTAAAATTTCGAACCCCAGCTCCCACTCCACATCGCCCGCACGCACGTGCTGAAGCTCATGCGCCAGCGCAAAGCGCAATTCGCGCGGCGTGTCCAGCAGATGGCTGGGCAGGACAACATGGCGGCGACGAAGGCCGCGCACGGCAAAGGGCACGGCGATCCGGTCGGAGAGGCGTATATCGACCTTGGCCGAATGCCGCCACAAAAAGCTGGTCTGGATCGTTTCACGGATCGCCAGCCCATCGCGCAGGACGCGCACGGCATAGGCCGCGGCCATCACGATCACCAGACCGAAGATCGCGGACAGAACCGGATATGCACCGGAAACAAATACTTCGACCCAGCGTTCGCGTGTGTTCAAAAGCGCCTCGAATTGGGTCGCGGGCATAGCGATGTCGCCGCGCAGATAGGCGGCAACAGCGATGTCCCCCAAAGCAACGGTGCCATGGGCTGAGGTGAGTGCAAATGCCCCAATGGCCAGAACAGGGCTAAGAACGACGCAAAGGCACAGGGCCTTGAGCGCCTGAAGCTGCGCCACAAAGCCATATTGCAGCCGCGTCCGACCCATAATGGCCCGCACGACCAGCCACACCAGTGCCGCGAGGGCCAGTACGATATTCCATTCCAGATACGCGTCGAGAACCGGTTTAACCGCCGTCATTGTGCAGTCTCCTTTCTACCAGTGCTCGAATTTCCTCCAGATCGGCTTCGCTCAGGCCCGCATCGTCTACCAGGCGCGCCACCAGCGAGGCAGGCGTGTCATCGAACAATGTACGCGAGAGGTTCTGCAACGACCGTGCCTGATATTTGTCTTTCTCCAGCAGCGGCGTATAGATCAGCGTCTTGCCGTCCTTGCGGCTTTCGACAAAGCCTTTCTCGTCGAGAATCCGAAGGATGGTTGCGCCGGAGGTATAGGCCAGATTGCGTTCTGGAGGCAGACGATCAAGCACGTCACGGACCGAGCCCTGACCAAGTGCCCAGAGCTCATTCATGAACTCCAGCTCTACCTCGGTCAGAAGGTTTGTTGTCTTTTTCTTTCGCATCGGTCTTTCGTGTCGCATATTTAGTATGCCTGACAGACAAGCATCCTTTCGCTGTTTCGCAAAGCTCAAACTTTCCAGAAGACGAAGAATCCCCAGCCGATCGACAGGAAAAGCGGTGCCCAGACGGGCTGGCCAACCAATCCCAACCAAGCAAGGAAGATATAGGCCGATCCCAATAGGGTGATGAACAGCCGGTCGCCCAGCGTGGTGGTCAGGCCAAGCACGCCGCGCCGTTCGATCCCGTCGCGGAACTTGAACCCTTCCAGCACGCCGATCAGGGCGATGGCCGAAAAGATACCGACGAACAGCGCCAGCGTTGCGGGGGTCCAAGCCATCCAGAAATCGGGCCACAAGGGATCGGTCCAGGAAAACCCTTTTTCCTCCTGCTGGCCGACGCTGCCCCAACCGGCCTGCTGGGCAGCCGCCATCGAGGGTAGAAAGGGGAGGGTGAGAAGAAGTTTACGCATATCGAACCTCACACACGGCCCATCGCGAACCCGCGCGCGATGTAGTTGCGGACAAACCAGATGACGATGGCACCGGGGATGATGGTCAGCGTCCCGGCAGCCGCCAGCAGGCCCAGCTCATACCCCGCGCTGGAAGCGGTACGGGTCATCACGGCGGCGATGGGCTTGGCCTCAACCGCCGTAAGGGTTTTGGCCAGAAGCATCTCGACCCACGAGAACATGAAGCAGAAGAACGCCGCCACGCCGACGCCCGCCTTGATGTTGGGTAGGAAAATCGTCACGAAGAAGCGCGGGAAGGAATAGCCGTCGACATAGGCGGTTTCATCCAGTTCCTTTGGGATGCCGCGCATGAAGCCTTCCAGAATCCACACCGCCAGCGGCACGTTGAACAGTGTATGCGCCAGCGCCACGGCCAGATGGGTGTCAAACAGCCCGATCGACGAATAAAGCTGGAAGAACGGCAGCGCGAACACGGCCGCCGGGGCCATCCGGTTGGTCAGCAGCCAAAAGAACAGCTGCTTGTCACCCAGAAACCGATAGCGCGAGAACGCATAGGCCGCAGGCAGGGCCACACAGACCGACAGCACCGTGTTCAGTGTTACGTAGATGATCGAGTTGATATAACCCCAATACCATGTCGGATCGGTGAAGATGGTGATGTAATTTTCCAGCGTAAAGGTCTGGGGGAATAGGGAAAAGCCCGACAGGATTTCGTTCGTTGTCTTGAAGGACATCGCCACCAGCCAATAGATCGGCAGCATCAGGAACGCGATATAGAGGATCGGGATAAGAGACCGCTTCTTCATTGCGCGTCATCCTTTGTCATCAGAGTGTAGAAGACCCAGCTGACCAGCAGCGTGATGGCGAAATATATCAGGCTCATCGCGGCTGCAGGGCCGAGGTCGAACTGTCCCAGCGCGATCTTCACAAGGTCGATCGACAGCAAGGTGGTTGAGTTGCCGGGGCCACCGCCCGTCAGAACGAAGGGCTCGGTATAGATGTTGAAACTGTCCATGAACCTCAGCAGGACGGCGATGGTCAGGACGGTTTTCATCTTGGGCAGTTGGATATAGCGGAACACCGACCAAGGGCTGGCACCGTCGATTTTGGCGGCCTGATAATAGGCATCGGGGATCGACACGAGGCCCGCATAGCACAGCAGAACAACCAGCGACGTCCAGTGCCAGACATCCATGACGACGACCGTGATCCAAGCCGACAGAGGCTGTTGCGTCATGTCATAGTTGATGCCCAGAACATCATTCAGGAAGTACCCCAGCAGGCCGATCTTGGGCAGGGTAAAGATGTTCCACATCGAGCCGACTACGTTCCACGGGATCAGCATCGGCAGGGCCATCAGGACCAGACAGACCGGCACCCAGAAGCCTTTGCGCGGCATCGACAGGGCGACGATGATGCCGAGGGGCACCTCGATTAGCAGGATCAGGAAGGTAAACAGGAATTGCCGTCCCAAAGCAGCCTGAAAACGGTCCGAGCGCAGGATTTGCTCGAACCAGCCAAGGCCTTCCCAGAAGAACTGGTTGTTGCCAAAGGTTTCCTGCACCGAGTAGTTGACCACCGTCATCATCGGCACCAGCGCGTTGAATGCGACCAGCGCCAGCACGGGCAACACAAAGAACCACGCTTTTTGGTTTTCCGTTCTCATCAGCTGCGCTCCTCGGTTGCGATCCAGCCGTCACGGTAGACGCGGGATTGTTCGGGTTTGAATTGCAGGTAGACCTGCGAACCGGGTTCCGGCACGCTGTGTTCCGTCACGGCCTTGAGCGCGGTATTGCCAACCATGGCGCTGACCACGTAGTGGCGACCAATGTCCGAGACCTTGGTCACATGCGCCGGGATGCCCGTATCTCCAAAGCCCACATATTCGGGCCGGATACCCAGATCGGTGCGGCCTCCGTCACCGTGGGTGGGACCTTCCAGCATGACCTCATGACCTTCGAACACTGCGCGGTCGCCTTTGGCTTCGCAGGGCAGGACATTCATGCCGGGTGAGCCGATGAAGTGACCCACAAACGTATGCTGAGGCCGGTCGAAGAGTTCAACCGGTGTGCCGATCTGCACCACTTCGCCTTCTTGCATGACAACGACTTCGTCGGCGAAAGTAAGGGCCTCGGTCTGGTCATGGGTCACATAGATCATCGTGGCTTTGACGCGCTGGTGCAGCTCTTTCAGCTTGGACCGCAGTTTCCATTTCAGGTGCGGGTCGATCACGGTCAGCGGTTCGTCAAACATCACTGCGTTCACGTCATCGCGCACCAGCCCGCGCCCCATCGAGATTTTCTGCTTGTTGTCCGGGCTCAGGCCGCTGGCGCGGGTGCTCAGCATATCCGTGACGTCCAACATCTCGGCGATCTCATCGACACGGCGCTTGATCGTTGCCGGGTCAACGCCTCGGTTTTTCAGCGGAAAGGCCAGGTTTTCGCCCACGGTCATCGTGTCGTAGATCACTGGAAACTGGAACACCTGCGCAATGTTGCGCTGGTCGGGGGGCAGGGCGGTCACATCCCGATCATCGAACAAGATTTGCCCTTCGGATGGGGTCAGAAGGCCCGAGATGATGTTCAGCAAGGTGGACTTGCCGCAGCCCGACGGCCCCAGCAGCGCATAGGCTCCGCCATCGCGCCATGTGACGTCGATTTCCTTCAGCGCATAATCTTCGGGGCCTTTCGGCGCGGGCATATAGCTGTGTCGCAGATTGGAAAGTTTGATCTGTGCCATGTCAGGCCACCCTTTTGCCGTCTTGGCCGAAATACCGGCAATGCGCCGGGTTCATGTAGAAACTGTGATCCTCGCCGACTTGATAGGGATGCACACCAGCCGCCAGCGAGACCCAATCATCCGATCCATGTCGAAAATGCGCGCTGGAATCCGAACCCGACAGCTCAGTCACAATGACCCGGCCTGTCAGTTCCACATCCGCATCAGATGTGCGGAACGGCGTCACCCGGTGTGGGCGCACGGCGACCATGTAGTCTCCATCGGCCATGTCCGAGACGGCCCAGCCTCCGCCACCTGCCAGTTGCGCTTGAGCGCCGGACACGGTGATTTGGGCCACGTTGATCGGCGGGTCCGAGAACACACGCGCGGCGGCGATGTTTTCAGGATTGCGATAGATATCGGCGGTGGGGCCGAATTGCGTGACGCGACCATCCTCCATCAGGGCGGTGTAGCCACCCAGAAGCAGCGCCTCTTCGGGTTCCGAGGTCGCATAGACCACGACGGCCCCGCGCCCTGCAAACAAGTCGGGCAGTTGTTCGCGCAATTCTTCGCGCAGCTTGTAGTCGAGGTTTGCCAGCGGCTCGTCCAGAAACACCGCGCGGCTTTCCTTGGCAATCGCGCGGGCGAGAGCTGTACGCTGTTGCTGACCCCCCGACAGCTCATGTGGGCGGCGATGCAGCATGGGGCGCAATTGCAGCAAGTCAGCGGCCTCTTCCACGCGGCCTTCGATCTCGGATTGCGCCATGCCTGCCACGCGCAGGGGCGAGGCAATATTGTCGAAAACTGTCATATGCGGGTAGTTCACGAAGAACTGGTGCACCAGGCTAATCTGCCGCTTTTGCGTGTTCAGCCGGGTCACATCCTGCCCGTCCATCAGCACTTTGCCCGAGGCCATCGGATCCAGCCCGGCCATCATCTTGATCAGAGAGGTCTTGCCCGATCCTGTCGCACCCAGCAGCACATTGAAATGGCCGGTCTGCAGCTTCAGGTTGGTAGGCTTGATATGAATAACGTTGCCAACCCGCTTGGTGGCGTCTTGAAGTTCGATCATGTCCGTGGGTTCCGGTCCTTCAGTGCGACGCACTGGTCGTGGGGTGGGGATGCCGCGCACGGCACCCCCGGTTGCATTGGCTTAGTTGGCCTGCCAGCGCGCAACCAGCTCGTCATAGTTGACGGTCTGGCCTTGCGGCTTTTCGTTTTCCAACTTGGCCTTGGGCGAACCGGCTTTCTCCAGCCAGAAGGCAGGGTCCTGCGGCTCGTTCAGGCGCGGGCCACAGCCGCCATAGACGTTGGCAGCCTCATCGGCGGCCTGCATCCGGGACATGGTGATGTCCATTTCCTCGGCCAGACGGTCCATCGCCTCTTGCGGGGTGAAGGCGCCCGAGTTCACGTCACCGATCTGCTGCCACCAGATCTGAGCCAGCTTCGGATAGTCAGGCACGTTGATGCCGGTCGGCGACCATGCCACACGGTCAGGCGAGCGGTAGAACTCGACCAGACCACCTAGCTTGGGAGCGCGTTCGGTGAAGGACTCGTGGTTGACCGAGCTGTCGCGGATGAAGGTCAGGCCCACGTGGGACTTCTTCACATCGACAGTCTTGGACGTCACGAACTGAGCGTACAGCCACGCGGCCTGGGCACGATCCGAGGGGGTCGATTTGAGGAACGTCCAGGAGCCCACGTCCTGATAGCCGACCTTCTGGCCATCTTCCCAGTAGGGGCCGTGCGGGCTGGGCGCCATCCGCCACAGCGGCGTGCCTTCGTCATCCACGGTGTTGTTGCCTTCGGACTTCGGCTTCACCATGTCGGCGGTAAAGGCGGTGTACCAGAAGATCTGCTGGGCCACGTTGCCTTGGCTGAGCGCCGGCAGCGACTGGTAGAAGTCATAGGACGCCGCACCCGGAGGCGCGTAGTTCCGCAGCCACTCATCCCATTTACGGATCGCATAAACCGCAGCCGGGCCGTTTGCAGCACCACCGCGCGAGACGGACGCACCAACTGGGTTACAGGTGCCCGCTTCCATGCGGATGCCCCATTCGTCGACGGGAACGCCGTTCGGCTCACCTACGTCGCCTGCGCCGGCCATCGAGAGCCACGCATCAGTCATACGCCACCCAAGGTCAGGCGCACGTTTGCCGTAATCCATGTGGCCATAGATCGCCACACCATCGACTTCTTTCACGTCGTTGGTGAAGAACTCGGCGATGTCCTCATAGGCTGACCAGTTGACTGGAACGCCAAGGTCGTAGCCATACTTCTCTTTGAACGCGGCCTTGTTGGCCTCATCATCGAACCAGTCCTTGCGGAACCAGTAGAGGTTCGCGAACTGCTGGTCGGGCAGCTGGTACAGGTTACCGTCCGGGCCAGTGGTGAACTGAATTCCCATGAAGTCATCCAGATCCAACGTCGGCGATGTGGTCGCCGCCCAGTCACCTGCCATCTGTTCGGTCAGGTTATAGGCCAGTTGCAGGCGCGAATGCGTGCCGATCAGGTCGCTGTCATTGACGTAACCGTCATACAGGTTCCGGCCCGTCTGCATCTGGGTCTGCACGGCCTGAACCACTTCGCCCTCACCGAGGATCTGGTGGTTGACCTTTATGCCGGTGATCTCCTCGAATGCCTTGGTCAGCACCTCGGATTCATAGGAATGGGTCGGGATGCCCTCGGACAGGACGTTGATCTCCATGCCCGCATAGGGTTGTGCAGCTTCGATGAACCATTTCATCTCACCCATCTGTTCGTCTTTCGACAGGGTCGATGGCTGGAATTCGTCGTCGATCCAACGTGTTGCTGCGGCTTCGTCGGCCCAAGCGGTACCGTGCCCCGCAATGACGGCTGCTGCCGCCACGGCGGAAAGTAGATGTCTCCGCATCTGTCTCCTCCCAAAGATTATGGTTTCCGGCGCGAACCGGATGGCGAGGAGCATCGGCGATTTTTTGCATATGTGTCAAACTAAATTTTTAGTAAATGAAATTGACGTCGTATAATGCGCTGAAAAAAAACACTTTTCAATTTATTGCGAGCGCAGTCACAAGACAGACAAAAGGCTGAGAGGTGGTTTGCCGCAACTGTGAGTTCGGGTTTGTTGTTGAAATCGATTCCCAGACATCCAAAGCGAAACCGGCGGACTGCACGGCGAAAAAGAGGGGGAAAATGGCAGCCCGTAGGGGAATCGAACCCCTCTTTCCAGGTTGAAAACCTGGCGTCCTAACCGATAGACGAACGGGCCATTTAAGCCGAACAAGCACAAGTGGCAGCCCGTAGGGGAATCGAACCCCTCTTTCCAGGTTGAAAACCTGGCGTCCTAACCGATAGACGAACGGGCCACGCTTGCTTGTGGAGGGCCTTTTACGGTTTACCTACACCCCCCGCAAGCCGAAAAATGCAGGGAGGGACAAGTTTTTTGGCGGGGTCGGGCGCGGGCCTAATTTGCCTCGGCTGCGTCCTCCAACCGAAGCTGCACGGATTGCCGTCCGCCCCACGTATTGACCTCGAGCCGCCCAGCAAAATGGAACCGAGCGCCACCGTGGTTGGACAGTTTTTCCCCGATTGGTCCGTCGAACGCACCGAACGCGATGGCGTCCAGACCGCTGCCCACACCATCGGACAGGGACAGTTTCAGATGTGACTCGCCTACGCGTTTGGCAAAGCGCACTTGCAGATCGGGCAGAGCATAGCGTGGGGCAGGGGCGCTGGCGCCAAATGGGCCAGCTTTTTCGATCTGTTCGATCAGGTCCACTGTGGCGGCACCCGGCATCAATGTGCCGTCCAGTTTCAGGTCCGCCGGGCCGCCTTCGCCCGCGCCCTGTTTGGCCAATAGTTCCGACAACCGCGCCATCGCCGGTTCTAGCTGATCGCGCATCACGGTTAGCCCTGCAGCCATCTTGTGCCCGCCACCTTTGAGCAGCAGCCCTTCGGCAGCCAGACGCTGGATCGAAGCCCCCAGATCGACGCCCGAAACCGAGCGACCCGAGCCCTTGCCTTCATCCCCGTCAAAGCCGATCACGATGGCTGGGCGGTTCGCGGCCTCTTTCAGACGCGACGCAACGATGCCAACGACGCCGGGATGCCAGCCCTCACCAGCGGCCCAGACAAGGGGGGCGTCCACTCCACGTTCCTCGGCCTGTTCCATGGCGGCTGCGCGTACGGTGTTTTCGATATCGCGGCGCTCGGTATTCAGTTCGTCCAAGCGCTGCGACAGGGCCTCGGCCTCGTGCATCGAATCGGTGCTGAGCAACCGCGCTCCCAGATCGGCCTGGCCAATGCGTCCGCCCGCGTTCACGCGCGGTCCCAGCATGAACCCAAGGTGATAGCTGTTGGGGGCCGAATCCATCCGCGCCACGTCCGACAGGGCCACCAGACCGGGCCGCTGCCGCTGTGCCATCACCTTCAGCCCCTGACGCACCAGCGCGCGGTTCGCCCCGATCAGAGGAGCGACATCTGCCACGGTCGCCAGCGCCACCAAATCCAGCAGCGAGATCAAGTCCGGTCCCTTAACTCCGGCCTCACGCAGTTGCCGCCCGGCCTCGACCAGCATTAAGAACACCACGCCAGCCGCACACAGATAGCCCAGATCGCCGCTTTCATCCTGCCGGTTCGGGTTCACCACGGCCACGCATTCGGGCAGGGTCTCGCCGCCCAAATGGTGATCCAGCACGATTACATCCGCGCCCTTGGCTGCCGCGATCGGTTCATGGCTCAGCGTGCCGCAATCGACGCAGATGATCAGGTCGTGACGGGCGGCCAGCTCCTGCATGGCGGGCACATTGGGACCGTAGCCCTCATCAATCCGGTCGGGCACGTACAGCGTCGCCTGCAACCCCATCTGACGCAACCAGACCAACAGCAACGCCGCCGAACTGCCGCCGTCCACATCATAGTCCGCAAAAACAGCAATCCGCTGCTTGGCTCGCACCGCCGTCAGAAACCGGGTGGCTGCGACCTCCATATCCTTCATGTCACGCGGATCGGGCAGCAGTTCTTTCAGCTTGGGCTCCAGGAAACCGGGGGCCTCCATCGCGGGAACTCCACGGCGCGCCAGCACTTGGCAAACAGCACGCGGCAGCCCAGCCTGTTGCACCAGCATCTCGGTTGCGCGTTCCACATCCGCCGAGGGGCCGACCCACCGCCGCCCGGACAAAGACTGTTCAACCCCAAGAAAGCTCATGACCCGCCCCTGATATGCCAAGGCCGGATACCTTCCGGACCCGGCCCTTCTTTTCGTTCAAAATACGACCGCCGGAGGCCGCGGCGCAAGCCGCTAGTTGTCGTGCGACCACAGAGGGGTGCGATAGGACATGCGCCGAACCGATCCGGTCTTAGACCGCATCAGCAGGGTGGTGGTTTCCAGCCAACCCGGCTCGCGCTTGATGCGCGGCAACAGCGACCCGCCGGTCACGCCGGTTGCGGCGAAGATCACGTCGGCTGTCACCATCTCATCGCGTTCGTAGATACGGTCCAGATCGGTGATGCCCGCCTTGGCGGCACGGCCACGTTCGTCATCGTTGCGGAACAGCAGGCGGCCAAAGATCTGCCCACCCATGCATTTCAAGGCCGCTGCAGCCAGCACACCCTCGGGCGCGCCGCCTTGGCCCATATACATGTCGATGCCGGTCTCTTCACTTTCGGCGCAATGCATCACACCGGCCACGTCCCCATCGGTGATCAGACGGATCGAGGCTCCGGTCTCGCGTACTTCGGCGATCATCGCCTCGTGCCGGGGGCGTTCCAGAATGCAAACTGTAATGTCAGCGGGCGCGCAGCCCTTGGCTTTGGCCAGAGCCTCGACCCGTTCACGCGGGCTCATGTCCAGATTCACGACGCCTTCGGGATAGCCCGGACCCACGGCCAGCTTGTCCATGTAAACGTCGGGCGCATGCAGCATCGAGCCGCGCGGGCCCATGGCGATCACGGTCAGGGCATTGGGCATGTCCTTGGCGGTCAGGGTGGTGCCTTCCAGCGGGTCCAGCGCGATGTCCACGCCGGGGCCATTACCGGTACCGACCTCTTCACCGATATAAAGCATCGGCGCTTCGTCCCGCTCGCCTTCGCCGATGACCACGACGCCTGCGATATCTAGCAGGTTCAACTGTTCGCGCATCGCGTTGACCGCTGCCTGATCGGCTGCCTTCTCGTCACCACGTCCCACCAGCGAGGCAGAGGCCAGAGCAGCCTGTTCCGCAACCCGCGCCAGGCCCAGCGACAGCAGTCGGTCGTTGAAATCAATCTTGGCAGCACTCATTTTCACTATCCTCAGGTCAGTATAGGCGTTTTCTTGGGCATAGCCTGCGGCCTAGGTAGGCCGCAAGGGTCAAACCTCTTCAATGCGCAGCGCGACCGGTTCGCCCGATACCACATCGGTGTCGCGGAACCCGTCCAGCGCCACATCCAGCGTGGCCCGTGTTGTTTTATGCGTTACGATCAGGACCGGCGCGGTGCTGTCCGAGTGGCCATATTGGCGCATCCGGTCGATCGACACACCGGCATCGCCCAGAATGGCAGCCACTTTCGCCAGCGCGCCGGGTTTGTCGAACAGCGCAAGACGCAGGTAATAGGGGGCGGGCAGGCCGGTGATCGCCGGTGCCGCATCCTGCAACGAGGTCGCGGGCCGGCCAAAGGTCGGGATTTGCAACCCGCGCGCCAGATCACAGACATCGCCCATCACGGCGCTTGCCGTGGGGCCTTCGCCCGCGCCGGGGCCGCGCAGAACGACTTGTTCGACCGCATCGCCCTCGATCACTACCATGTTGGTGCCGCCTTCCAGTTGTCCCAGCGCCGAGCCGCTGGGTACAAGGCAGGGCTGCATCCGTTGGACCAGCCCACGCGCGGTTTTCTGCGCCACACCTAGCAGCTTGATGCGATAGCCCATATCGTCGGCCTGGTGGATGTCATCGAGGCTGATCTGCTGAATGCCCTCAATCTCGATCCCGTCGAAGTTGGGTTTGGTGCCGAAGGCAATCGACGACAGCAGCGCCAGTTTATGTGCCGCGTCGATGCCGCCGACATCCAGATTTGGATCAGCTTCGAGGTACCCCAGCTGGGCGCATTCTTCGAACAGGGCGTTATAGCCTAGCTCCTGCGATTGCATCCGGGTCAGAATATAGTTGCAGGTGCCGTTCATCACGCCCATGACGCGGGTGATTTCATTGCCGGCAAGACCTTCGGTCAGGGATTTGATCACGGGAATACCGCCTGCAACGGCGGCCTCGAACCGGATCACGCGCCCGGCGGCTTCGGCCTTTTCGGCCAGCTCTTGCCCGTGGATCGCCAGCAGCGCTTTGTTTGCGGTTACGACGTCTTTGCCACTGGCCAGCGCCGCCTCGACCGAGGCTTTGGCGGGGCCGTTTTCACCGCCCATCAGTTCAACATAGACGTCGATATCGTCCCGCTGCGCCAGGGCAACCGGGTCGGTTTCCCACGCATAGCCCGACAGGTTCACGCCGCGATCCTTGGACGCGTCGCGCGCCGATACGGCGGTGATTTCAATGGGGCGGCCAGTACGCGCTTGCAGCAAATCCGCATGTTGGCGCACGATCTTGACGACACCCACGCCGACCGTTCCCAAGCCCGCAATTCCAAGCCGCAGCGCCTGTGTCATCCCGTGGGTTCCTTTCGCTCGAATTCATCGCCTTTCGGGCCTTGCCCGTTCTCCGCTGCCTTAGCGGGTTCGGCGCAAGGGTGCAATGCGTCCCGAACCGGGCCAACAAGGGATTTTGACGACGTTCAGTTGATTTCTGCGTTCTGCAGTTGATCCGCCTTGTTTTCCAGCACTTCGCGGCGGGCGTTCAGCTCTTCTTCGACCTCGGCGGCTTCGCTGACGGGGTCGACTGGCGGGCCCAGATTCTGCTGCAACGCGATCAGCTTGGGATAGCGTGCCTTTTTCACGTTGGTAGGTTCCTCTCCCTCCAATTCCGGGAAGTTTGCACAGGCTGCGCAAGCCAGCACAGCGATCAGAAATGGCAGGGGTTTCATTCAGAACCCTTTCGAACAGTACTGCTCCAGTGATGCCTCTTTTGCGACGGCGGTTCAAGCGGGGTTCTATCTGAACATCTGTTCAGATATTGTTGAGTTATGGCACGCACGCAAGGTTCACATTCCGATATCACTGGCCCCCGCATTCGCAAGGCGGCGCTGGCTTTGTTTGCTCGCCACGGCTATGCAGCGGTGTCGATGCGCCAGATCGCGGCCGAAGTTGGTGTGCAGGCCGGTGCGCTGTATAACTACACACCCGACAAGCAGAGCCTTCTATACAGGCTGATGTCCGACCACATGCAGGACCTTCTGACAGCCTATGACGCGCTGGATCCCGCAGGTGATGCCATTGAGGCCCTGCGCCGCTTTGTCGGCTTCCATATCCGGTTTCACCTGCAACGCCCCGATGAGGTCTTCATCGCCTATATGGAACTGCGCAATCTGACCCCCGAGAATTTTGCCGAGATTGAGGCTCTGCGCCGCAGCTATGAGGATTCGCTGGAGACAATTCTGCAAGACGGTCAGCGGGTAGGGCAGTTTGACATCGCGGATACCAAGATCGCCACGTTGGCCGTGATTGCAATGCTGAATGGCGTGATGACCTGGTATCGCGCGGGCGGGCGTTTGTCGCTGGACGAGGTCGAGCGGATTTATTGGGATATGGTGCGACGCTCGGTCAGTGCGCGGGGCGAATGAAGGTGCCGTTTTGCAGCTCTCGAAAGGCCTGCTCCAGTTCGGCGCGCGTGTTCATGACGATGGGTCCGTGCCACGCCACCGGCTCGTCGATCGGAGCACCTGAGATCAGCAGGAAACGGACCCCATCCGGCCCGGCCTGAACCGTGACCTCATCCCCGGTTCCAAACCGCACCAATGTGCGATCGCCGGACATGTCGCGGATATTGACCTCTTGCCCTGCGACCTCTTTTTCCAGCAAGACGCCAGTGGGTTGCGAGGCATCGGCGAAGGCCGCCTGTCCCTGAAACACATAGGCAAAGGCGCGGCGATAGGTGTCGACGCGAAAGGTCTTTTTCACACCCGCCGGGATCTGGATATCGAGATATTGCGGATCAGCGGCGATACCGTCTACTGGGCCGGTTTTGCCCCAAAACTCACCAACAATGACGCGAACCGTGGTGCCGTCATCATCCGTGATTTCGGGGATCTCTTTGCTTTCCACATCCTGATACCGCGGTGCCGTCATTTTCTGGGCCGAGGGCAGGTTCCCCCACAATTGAAACCCGTGCATCTGCCCAGAGCTGTTTCCTTTGGGCATTTCCTGATGCAGAATGCCGGACCCGGCGGTCATCCACTGTACGTCGCCCGCGCCCAAGGTGCCGGTGTTGCCCAGAGAATCCGAATGCTCGACTGTGCCGGACAGCACATAGGTGATCGTCTCTATCCCGCGGTGGGGGTGCCATGGAAAACCGGCCATGTAGTCCTGAGGACGTTCATTTCGGAAATCATCGAAGAGCAGGAAGGGGTCCAATTCGGACGGGTCCTGAAACCCGAATGCGCGGTGCAATTTGACGCCCGCGCCTTCCATCGTTGGCATGGCTTTTCTGGTCTCCAGCGTGGGTCTAAGCGACATATGGGCCTCCTGTATCTCATGCGAACCATGTATCGCGCGGGTAAGGTTCGTCAATTTGCAGTCGGGCACGGGACCTGTGCGCAAAAATGCAATGCACCGCCCTCTGTCCTTCGTCAGCGAAAGCGGCTACATCCGGTCAAACGACCGCGGGGATATGACGATGCAGCAAGAGGTACTGGCCACTGTAAGGGCTTCAACACCAAGACGTTGGCTTGGCGTTGGCATGTTGGCTGTGGTTGGAGCGCTGGTTCTCTATGTGGCAGCGGCAACCCCGCCAGAGCCGGCCTGGCAGGTGTTTCTGGTCTTGGTTGGAATCGCGGCATTCTGGCTGGCGCACCGTATGTGGACTGCAACTGCCGACTGGATCGAGTTGACCAAAACCGAGATGCGTACAGGGTCAGGGCGCGTTATCGCTTATGTCGACAGTATCGAGGCCGTGGATCGCGGGGTCTTTGCGTTCAAGCCCTCAAACGGCTTTTTGGTTCGCACGAAAGAGGGTCAGGCGAACGCCTGGGCACCGGGACTTTGGTGGCGTCTAGGCCGTCGGGTTGGCATCGGCGGCATGACATCCGCCGCCGAAACCAAATTCATGTCTGAGGCGCTTTCTATCTTGCTTATGAACAGACCGGCTGAGGGCCAAGGTTCTGCGCAATAGCGTTCGTAAAACGCGGACGAGTGAATACAAAATTTTCGAAGGTTGAATCGTCGCTTACCCAATCCCCGATGACTGCGGCGCCACCAAAGGCCGGATCGAAGTCATTTGAGGTTTCAACGATGATAAGTGTGTCCTGATCCGGCATCGGCGGCAAAGAGCCGCTAATGCTGGTGATGTTGTCATTGTCCAATTGATCGCAGAAGCCGCGAATGGCGGACCAGTCTACATAATGTCGTGCATCGCCTTCATCATACCTGACCAGCGAAATGCGAACACGTAGTGGCGTACCATTGTCGACCATACGCTCCATCAATTCCTGCATGGAGTCTACGTATGTATCCGTAACCTCTGACGTTTCCCTTGAGATCAGATCTCCAACGGTATAGGCGGCCCGAAGGTTGGCGGCGCTTTGCCGGAAACCGTCGAAAAACGTGTAGGTGCCGGTGACCGTCCAGAACAGCATCGGAAAGACCAGAACAGCCTCGACCGACAGGGCACCACGTTCGTCACGGGCTTTGCGGTTTAATAGGTTTCGAACTTTTGCAAGCAGGGTCATGGGACTATCAAGGCTCCTGAACAAATGCTGTGGTGGCGGTCAGAGCGATCTGGCCCCTGTCGTCAGACAAAGCGCGGCCCATCAACGAAGTGGGGAATACGGGGTCCACTTTTGCGCAGGCCCGCAAAATCATCAGCTCGTTTGACAGGCCCGGTGTAAACTCGCGCACAGGTCTGGCTTCTTCCGAGTTGTCGGTGCAGTCAGGCGTTTGCGGCAAGACAACTCCGGTGAATGCGCTCTGCACGATCATCTCAAGACGCATGTTGTCTTGGCAGTTCTTGATAACCAGGGTCCGTTCGCAGATCGAATCCTTGATGGAATCATGTGTAGGGGCCGTGCCGGTTCCCAAGCGCACGTCCCTTACGGATTGATCCACAGCGCGTTCCAACATCGCCTGCTGGAGCGTGACCAGCGAATACTCCGTCGCGCTCAGGATGAAGAAGATGAATGCAGGAAACAGGAGTGCGAATTCGAGTGTGATCGATCCGTTTTCAGACTTTCTAAAAAGCCGTAGTTTTTTGAATGCTCGATGTGTCATTGAGTCAACCTCAACTTTTTGATCGACGATGCGATCGAGGCGAATGCCTCTTCCAAAGAGATACCTTCGGGATCATCAAACTCGTCGACTTCATAGACATGGCTGTCGGAACTTGCGCAATTCTTGATCGTAGTCAGACCCGCCGCGGGGGCTTCAAAGGCGATCCCGTAGATAATCGTGCCCTTGTTCTTGGCCGCGGCGCAGATATTGGTTGTGCGCGTATTCTTGCTGGACGCCCCTGTCGAGCGGAAGGCGTTGTTGTACCAGTTGGTGCGGTGGTTGTTCTGCCAGCGGTAGTTGTTTACCGCGTTCCAGTACAGGGATGCCTGATTAAACAGTTGGGGGTATGTCAGGCGAGTGGCCCGACCTGGTTCGTTGTCACCAAAAGGGTGATCGCGGAAAACGCCTTGGCGTGTCCAGAAATAAGTGGGCGGGTTGCTGGAAACGCGGGTGCTGTATTCACCTCGTTGGCCGTTGAAATGAACGTAGTTGGGGTTGTACCAGACGTTCGAGTTACCGCTGCGCAGGTCCGAGCGTAAACGGAATTGCGAGGTGTTCTGGCCGTCGGTCATAACAATCACGATTTTCAGAACATCTTCTTCGTATCCCAGCGGGCGGTTGCTGAATTTTGCCGGGACGTTGCCGTCGGTCGACAGATCGCTGACGACATCCTGGAAGGCAGGGTCCAGCAATGCCGTACCCCATTTCATGCCGACGTCAATCGAGGTGTTCCCGGTCGCCGTCAGGGCATCAATTCGGTTGTGCAATACGGTAATGTCGTCCGTGACAGGCGTAATCTCGCTCCCAGCGCGGACCGGGCAAACAGGGGCACTGATCGGGTTTTCCGAGTTCGTGAAAACGTCGAAATGTCCGGTGCGTTCCAACGCCGTTGCCGGGTCAAGGGCTGCTTGCTGGAACTGAGTCGAAGTGAAGTTAACGCAATGCGAAAAGCTGTGCTCGCTTGAGACATTGGTGAACTTGTCCAAAATGTCAGCACCCGCGTTCACCTGAGTGGCATAGGGGATGATTGACATCGAAATCTCGCTGCCTTCCTGCTTTTGCAGCATCAGCGTGACAAATTCCTTTGCCGCATCCCTGAGAACCTCAATCTTGGTCTTGTTTGGTTCGGCTGAATCTTCGTTCATGGACCCGGACATATCCAGAACCAACGAGATTTCGACAGCGCCGATGGATTCCTCGGCGGTACTTGCCGCAACGGCCGTGAGTTGTTTGACACCCGAGAACCGCATGAAATGTGTGGGAACGACGGTCTGCGCTCTGGCAGAAACTCGACGAGACCCTAAGCCTTCCTCGACAACGGGTTCTCCGACCAGTTTATCTCCAAGCCCGGCCTTTTCCAGATAAGAAACCACGACCGCTTTCGGAGGCAGTTGCTGATCAAGATCCGCGGCTGCCAGAACGGCGCGGTCCAACGTGGACTGAAGGTTCGCGCGATCTCGCTCAAAGTTCATCAGGTCAACGCCCATACCGGTCGTTGCCAAAATGACAAGGAAACCCAGCAGCACAAAAATGGTGAATGCACCGTCTTCTCGCTGCGCGAAATGACGAGCTAAAGGAATTTGTCGACCAAAAAACGTTTTGCCGCCGTGACGTGCGTGTTCAATCATTATGCAGACCTCGTTGAGCAGACATCCCAAGCTGCTAGGAAAAAGTTAACGCATGGAAATTACTGGTGAAACGTGGCGGGAATTGGGCGAAACGGCCCCCCTTTAGGCCCTTTTGGGGGCAAATGGAGGATAATTTATCGAACACGTGTTGCTCTGTTTTCCCGCTGGCGACAATCGCGTTGGCGCTGACGATCCCTCGCGACTCAGCGGGGGTTCAACAAGATGTGCAGAAAATTTCGACTTTTATTTCTGCTTAAATATTGATCGTTTAAGTCAGGGGTGCGACAAAACGTCAGAACGCCAGTCGTTCGTTGGCACGGAGGTATAGATGACGGCCATTAATGAACCAAGTTTTCGTGAGAGTGTTGATTTGATGTTCAACAGGGCGGCGTCCCTGATGGATTTGCCCCCCGGACTTGAAGAAAAGATACGTGTCTGCAATGCCACCTACACAGTTCGTTTCGGTGTGCGCCTACGTGGCGACATACACACCTTCACCGGATACAGATCGGTTCATTCCGAGCATATGGAACCCGTGAAAGGCGGTATCCGCTATGCGCTGGCCGTAAATCAGGACGAGGTCGAGGCGCTGGCTGCGCTGATGACTTATAAATGTGCTTTGGTAGAAACGCCGTTTGGCGGCTCGAAAGGCGGGCTATGCATCGACCCGCGCAAGTATGAAGAGCATGAGCTTGAGCAGATCACTCGGCGCTTCGCCTATGAATTGGCCAAGCGGGACCTAATCAACCCGTCTCAGAACGTTCCGGCCCCCGACATGGGTACAGGTGAGCGGGAGATGGCCTGGATGGCCGACCAATATGCGCGGATGAACACCACCGATATCAACGCGCGCGCTTGTGTAACTGGCAAGCCGCTGAACGCAGGTGGTATCGCCGGGCGGGTCGAGGCAACGGGGCGCGGTGTGCAATACGCGCTGCGCGAGTTCTTCCGCCACCCGGAAGATATCCAGAAGGCGGGCCTGTCAGGGAAGTTGGAAGGCAAGCGGGTGATCATTCAGGGGTTGGGTAACGTGGGCTATCACGCGGCTAAATTCCTGAGCGAAGAGGACGGAGCGATTGTCACCGGCATCATTGAGTGGGATGGCGCGCTATATAACCCTGATGGGATCGACGTTGAATCCGTTCGGCAGTGGATCGTCAAACATGGCGGCGTCAAGGGTTACCCGGACGCGACCCATTCCGCCGAAGGCTCGGCAGTGCTGGAACAAGAATGCGATATCCTCATCCCGGCGGCGCTGGAAGGCGTGATCAACCTGGAAAACGCTGATCGCATCAAGGCCCCGCTGATCATCGAGGCGGCCAACGGCCCTGTGACGGCGGGCGCGGACGAGATTCTGCGCAAGAAGGGCACCGTGATCATCCCGGATATGTATGCCAACGCAGGTGGTGTGACGGTCTCGTATTTCGAGTGGGTCAAGAACCTCAGCCATATCCGCTTTGGCCGGATGCAGCGCCGGCAGGAAGAGGCGCGGCACGAACTGATCGTCAGCGAACTGGAGCGTCTGGACCGGTATCTGGGCGATGCCTGGTCGATGTCACCGGACTTCAAGGCCAAGTACCTGAAAGGTGCGGATGAGCTTGAGCTAGTGCGCTCGGGCCTCGATGACACGATGCGGATTGCGTATCAATCCATGCGTGAGGTTTGGCATAGCCGCGATGATGTCGAAGACCTGCGCACAGCTGCGTATATCGTGGCGATCGACCGGGTCTCGAAAAGCTATCGCGCTAAAGGGCTGTGATGTCAGCGCAGGGGCGGCCTTGGGTCGCCCCTGTGCAACACGAAGGCGCGAGGTGCAAAACGGCGATGGCGGGACGGGTTTGCCGGGGATAGACTGCCGGAACAGAAACGAATCCCGGAGACCTACATGTTGCGTATCGCCGTTGCGGCCCTTGTACTGGCTACCCCTCTGGCCGCTCAGGAAACCAAGGAACAAAGCTGCAAGTTTCAAGCCGACGTCGTGGCCGCCATTCAGCAGGCGCGGCTGGACCGGGTGAAGGAACGCGACGTGCCGCAGGCTGTCGCCGATGCAGGGCCCACTTGGCCAGAAAATTACAATGCGGCTATCCCGCTGATCACGCCTTGGGTCTATGAGCAAAAGATGCGCGACGTGCGCAAGAAAGACCTTGGTGCCGCCTGGCTGGAGCTGTGCTTGCAGCAATAATCCACAGGTCCGCCATTTCCCTGTGGACAACCGCGCGCCATCCCCTTGGCGCGCGTTTTCATTTCTGGCAGGTTTAGCACATGTCATTGCCCCCCGGATTTCTGGATGAACTGCGTACGCGCCTCAGCCTGTCTCAGGTCGTGGGGCGAAAGGTCATGTGGGACCAGCGCAAATCCAATCAAGGCAAGGGTGATATGTGGGCGCCGTGCCCGTTTCACCATGAAAAGACGGCGTCGTTCCATGTGGATGATCAAAAGGGGTTTTACTACTGCTTTGGGTGCCACGCCAAAGGGGATGCGATCAGTTTTGTGAAAGAGACCGAGAATGTCTCGTTCATCGAAGCGGTCGAGATTCTGGCCCGCGAGGCCGGGATGCCGATGCCGCAGCGCGATCCCAAGGCGCAGGAAAAGCAGGACCGCCGGGCGCAACTGGCCGAGGTGATGGAGCAGGCGGTGCAGTTTTTCCGTCTGCAGCTCAAGACCGGGGCCGGGAGTGCGGCGCGCGATTACCTGACCCGCCGGGGGTTGGACGCGCAGGCGCTGGATCGATGGGAGATTGGCTTCGCCCCCGATGGATGGCAGGCTCTGTGGGATCATCTGAGCGGCAAGAATGTGGCCGAGGATCTGATCTTGGGGGCGGGTCTGGCGAAACCGTCGAACAAAGGCAAAAAGCCTTATGATACCTTCCGAAACCGGATCATGTACCCGATCCGTGACCCGCGTGGGCGGTGTATTGCCTTCGGCGGGCGGGCGATGGACCCCAATGATAATGCGAAATACCTGAACTCGCCCGAGACCGAATTGTTCGATAAGGGGCGCAGCCTCTACAACCACGGGCCCGCGCGGCAAGCGGCGGGGAAGGGGCGACCTCTGATCGTGGCCGAAGGCTATATGGATGTGATCGCGCTGGCCGAGGCCGGGTTTGGCGCGTCGGTTGCTCCGCTGGGCACCGCGATTACCGAACATCAACTGCAACTGCTCTGGCGCATATCCGATGAGCCGGTCATTGCATTGGATGGTGACACGGCGGGCTTGCGCGCCGCGATGCGCGCGGTTGATCTGGCCCTGCCGCTGCTTGAGGCAGGGAAATCTCTGCGGTTTGCCCTGATGCCCGAGGGCAAGGACCCCGACGACCTGCTGCGCGCCGAAGGGCCGGGGGCCGTGCAAGCCGTGCTGGAAGGCGCAATTCCCATGGTCAAGCTGCTGTGGCAGCGCGAGACCGAGGGCAAGGTGTTCGACAGTCCCGAGCGCAAAGCGGCGCTGGACAAGGCGCTGCGCGAGAAGATCAAGCTTATCCGCGACCCCTCGATCCGGTCGCATTACGGGCAGGAAATCAAGGACCTGCGTTGGCAGTTGTTCCGCCCGCAGCGCCAACCGCAGAACCGTCAATGGCAACCGCGCGGCAAGTGGCAGCCTCAGCCGACGGCGACACCAGGAGCACGCGCGTCCTTCCTGGCCTCGTCCGAAGGTTCGGAAATCCAACTGCGCGAAGCGGCGATTCTGGCCATTGCAGCGCTGAACCCGCAGGTGGTTGTGCAGTTCGAAATCCAGTTGGAAGAGATGGAGTGCCGTGACCCCGACCACGCCGCTCTGCGCCACGCCATCCTGCGCCATGCGATTGATGACCCCGAGAATCTGAAAGACCACATTGCTGAAACTTTGGGGCCCGAAGCCCTTGAAAACCTGCTGGCCCTTCGCCATGTCGCAGTGATCCCTTGTGTGTATAAACCGGGCGATGTCGAAAAGGCCGAAATGACGCTGGCCGAGGAGCTCGCAAAGATCAAAGCTCTCAGGGGGTTGGACGCAGAGATTGCCGAAGCCGAGGAGGAACTGTCTGATCTGGCCGATGAGGCGCTGACATACCGGCTGGCCCAGGCCGCCGAAGAGCGTAACCGCACAAGCCGCAGCCAGAATGAGGACAGGGCGATATTCGACGTGGCCGACAATGGCGCGCGAATCAACCGCGACGAGAAAGACAAGTTTGAGGCAATCATGTCCGGGATCAATTTCGAGCGGAAACGCCGGTAAAGTGGTGTTTTCGTAAGGCACTGGAAAAGAAAAACGGGTAAACGGGTGGCCGAATCACTTCTACGCGCTAATGATTCGGTTCAAACGAATCACCCATCCCTGCAGGAGCATTGAATGGCCGCCAAGGATACCAACGAAGACCGCAAATCCGACGAGCAGGAACAGGAAATCTCGCTGGATATGAGCCAGGCCCAGGTCAAGAAGATGATCGCCGAGGCCCGCGAGAAAGGTTACATCACCTACGACCAGCTCAATCAGGTTTTGCCGCCGGATCAGGTCAGCTCGGAGCAGATCGAAGACGTGATGTCGATGCTGTCCGAGATGGGCATCAACATCATCGAAGATGAAGAGGCCGAGGAAGAAGAAAACAAAGGCTCGACCGAACTAACCACGACCGAAAGCAACCGCGAGGTTGCTTTGGCCGGGGCGGCGACCGAAAAGCTGGACCGCACCGACGACCCTGTGCGCATGTATCTGCGCGAGATGGGCAGCGTCGAACTGCTGAGCCGCGAGGGCGAGATTGCCATCGCCAAACGGATTGAGGCCGGGCGGAACACGATGATCGCAGGCCTGTGCGAAAGCCCGCTGACGTTCCAGGCGATCACCATCTGGCACGACGAATTGCTGTCCGAAGACATTCTGCTGCGCGACGTCATCGATTTGGAGGCCACTTTTGGCAACCAGATGGACGAAGACGGCGACGTCGAGGAACCAGTGGTTGACACCTCGAACGTGCAGGCCGCCAAGCCCGCGAAAGAGGATACCGGCCCCGAGCTGGACGCCGACGGCAACCCGCTGAACAACGACGACGATGATGACGACGATGATCAGGCCAACATGTCACTGGCCGCGATGGAAGCCGCGCTGAAGGATCAGGTTCTGACCACGCTAGAACGCATCTCGACCGACTTCTCGATGCTGTCGGAAATGCAGGACAGCCGAATTTCAGCCACACTGAATGAAGACGGCACCTTCAGCGAACAGGACGAAGCAACATACCAAAAGTTGCGCGCCGAGATTGTTGAGCTGGTGAATGGGCTGCACCTGCACAACAACCGGATCGAAGCGCTGATCGACCAGCTTTACGGTATCAACCGCCGCGTGATGTCGCTGGACAGTTCGATGGTGAAGCTGGCGGATCAGGCACGGATCAACCGCCGTGAGTTTATCGACGCCTATCGCGGGCGCGAGCTGGACCCCAACTGGCTGTCGGATATGGCGGAAAAGCCGGGTCGGGGCTGGCAGATGTTCATTGAACGCTCGACCGCGAAGGTCGAAGAACTTCGCAACGATATGGCTCAGGTCGGTCAGTATGTCGGTTTGGACATCCCCGAATTCCGCCGCATCGTGCAGCAGGTTCAGAAGGGTGAGAAAGAGGCGCGGCAGGCCAAGAAGGAAATGGTCGAGGCCAACCTGCGTCTGGTGATCTCGATCGCCAAGAAATACACCAACCGTGGCCTGCAGTTCCTTGATCTGATCCAGGAAGGGAACATCGGCCTGATGAAGGCGGTGGACAAGTTCGAATACCGCCGCGGCTACAAATTCTCGACCTATGCGACCTGGTGGATTCGTCAGGCGATCACGCGGTCTATCGCGGATCAGGCGCGCACCATTCGTATTCCGGTTCATATGATCGAGACGATCAACAAGCTGGTTCGGACCGGTCGCCAGATGCTGCATGAAATCGGTCGCGAGCCGACGCCGGAAGAACTGGCCGAAAAGCTTCAAATGCCGCTAGAGAAGGTTCGCAAGGTGATGAAAATCGCCAAAGAGCCGATCTCTCTGGAAACACCAATCGGCGACGAGGAAGACAGCCAACTGGGCGATTTCATCGAGGACAAGAATGCAGTGTTGCCTCTGGACAGCGCCATTCAGGAAAACCTCAAAGAGACCACCACACGGGTTCTGGCCTCTCTCACTCCGCGTGAGGAGCGGGTGCTGCGGATGCGCTTTGGCATCGGTATGAACACCGACCATACGCTGGAAGAGGTTGGCCAGCAGTTCAGCGTGACCCGCGAACGTATCCGCCAGATCGAGGCGAAGGCGTTGCGGAAGTTGAAACACCCCAGCAGGTCACGAAAACTGCGATCCTTCCTAGACCAATAAACAAAAAGGCGCCCCAACCAAGGCGCCTTTTTTCATTCAGATGACCGTTCCAGAAAACGCTTTGGCAGGATTTCACAAGTTCTGAGCAGCAGCGGTACTTACCTCACTGTTGTCCACTCATGGGACGGACCGGGGCGAGGCATCTGCGCCGATGACCCCCGGTCTCACCCTTGGGGTGGAGGATCCAATCTGCTGCGGAACGTGCTTGGGGCTTGCCCGGTCCAGCGCTTGAAAGCGGTGGAGAAGGCGGGTTGATCGGCATAGCCAAGCGAATAGGCAATCTCGGTCAAGTTCATTCCGTTGGTAATGAAGGTCTGCGCCAGATCGCATCTGAGGTCATCGACGATCTCGCGATAGCTGGTTCCTTCATCCTTTAATCGACGCGCAAAGGTACGGGTGCTAAGACCCAAATTGGCGGCGGCTTCCTCGGCTTGCAGGATTGCACCAGGAAGGGATCTGGTGATCAGCCCTTCGACCTGCGCGCGCAATTTCTGTTTGGGTTGGCGTCTGTCGGCCATGACGCGATCCCCATACTCCAACAGATGCTGACGCAATTTGGGGTCATATGTCGGGACAGGTAAATCTAGCGTTGATAGGGCCAGAATGATCTCGAGCCTCTCGGTTCCGAAAGAGACGGGAAATCCTGCAAGCTTCTGATATTGCGCCTTGTTTTCCCCAACTTCGTGCTGAAAACACATTTCTATCGGGTAAAAATCAATCTGGGTAAGGTCGCGCATACGTGAAAGACCGGCGAACATCAGAAACTCGGTCCGGCGATGAAAACGGGCATAGCTGGCGTCCTTCCACTCGGCCTCGATCGTGGCAAAGTTCCCGGCCACGCGCAGACTGAAGCGCAGGGCGGGATCAATAAGGCCATGATAGCGGGCCGCGTTTTCCAGTACCTGCTTCAGATCGCGAGAGTATTTGCTGACATAGGCCGTCAGGCTCGAGGATGATTTGAAGGCCAGCCCCGCTTGCACGGCAAACGTCGGATCGCCTAGGGCATCACAGGCATATCTGGTGAACAGAGCTTCGGTTTTTGCGCTGATCCCGCTGTTTAGCGCTTCGACCTCGGGCCGGCTGAGCCCACATTTCTCAAGCAATTTGTTGGCGACAGAATTGTCCGCCGCTTTCTGATCAAGCGTTCGGGTCAATGTCTGAATGCGGGCGATGTCGACGTCCATAGGTTCATCATAGCCTGTTTGCCCAGATTTTGCATCTATGCTGCAACGACCATTGTCCGGTTGTCGAAAAAGCTTGGCGCAAAGTCACAAGCGCTTTTTCTACTAAGGCATTATCTGAGCCTCGTTGCCGGGTTAGAACCTTCTCGGGGATGAGGTCGAGCCCAGTCCGGACACAAAACGGATTGTCAGTGGCTCCCCGGCACACCCGTGTCCAATTGTGTCGCATTGCTCCATTCACGCAACCAGCGCAAAACTGGCGTGAAAAGGGCGACATGCAGCATTTTGATCTGACCAGCGTGACGAAAGACCAGGACGTAATCGTTTTCGACGGCGAATGTGTCCTGTGTGCTGGTTTTTTTCAGTTCATGCTAAGACACGATAGGCTGGCTCGGTTCAAATTCGTCACGGCGCAGTCGCCGCTGGGGCAGCAGATGTATATCAGCCTTGGCCTGCCAACCGAGGATTTTGAGACCAATCTGGTCATTGTTGATGGCCAGGTGTTCCAACGTCTGGATGCTTTTGCTGCAGCTATGCGGGCTTTGCCAGGTTTGTGGCCGGTTCTTGGGCTGTGCCGCTTTTTGCCAAGAATTATGAAAGACCCGGTCTATTTTGCAGTCGCGCGTAACCGCTACAGGCTATTCGGGCAAAGGCCTAGCTGCCTGATACCAGACGCGGCAGTCCGCACGCGTTTTCTGCCCGGAGGGTTCTGATTGGACCCGTTCTGGCAAGCCCTGCCAACGCATTCCGATTTGCCTGGCGCGCTTCGTGCTCTGCACGGGCATCCTGGCAAGTTTTCAGGGCGTTGTTCGGTCGAGGCCGGAACAAGTTGGGTCGTAAGATCAGCGCTATGGCTGGGTAGGTTCCCACCCGTGGCTAGCGACATTGCGATCCGCATCGTGACCCGACAGGACAATGAGACGTGGTTTTGGACGCGAGATTTTGCCGGGCATCTGATGCAATCGTCAATTCGGTTTGATCCAAAGACCATGTTGGTCTGTGAAAAGGCGGGCGTACTGACATTTTGGCTAAAACCGATATGGAACGGCGCAGAACTGAAGTTGAAAATTCAGGGCTTGTCTGTTTTCGGGGTGCCATGTCCGGGTGTTTTGGTGCCCAAATCCTCGACTGTCGAATGGCAGGACGCGGCGGGTCGGTTCCGTTTTGACGTTTCGGCCAGATTGCCCGTATTGGGACTGCTCATCCGATATCACGGATGGCTAACGCCGGATCACGCAAGCCCCGACTGAGGCTGAATTGATCGTGAACCGCCTTTGACTGCAAGCAGCGTATACTATTTCCAGTCTTACCTCGTAACAGGAAAGAGTATGATTATGAAACAGGTTATGACATATGCCGCTGTGGCGGCAGTGGTGCTGAGTACGCCGGTCTCAGCGACGGGATTTGCACGACTTGGGTACCAAATCGCGTCCGTCAACAGCAACGTTTACGAAGTGATCCCGCGCGGTCGAACTGATGTGGACGGATATTGGTGCGCCGCTGCGGATTACGCGCGCAGAACATTGGGTGCGGGTTGGAAACAGCCGATCTATGTTGTGCGCGGCTATGGTCCCAGCGAAGCGACCGGTCGTCGTACGGCGGTCCAATTCTCGATCAATCCGCCAGCGGGTGTCAGCACCCCGACCAAGACTGTGTCTGTCGGGTTTGTCGCCGGTCAAAGCAGATCGGTTCAAAGTGCCAATTCGCTGTGCTACCGTCGCCAAATCTTTGACGACTAACGGAGTCTAGCGCCGTCTTGCAGACCGAGTTTATTATTTCGACGCGCGGACCGGGTTTGTATGAATTCACCCACGACGTGTGTAACTGGCTCAACTCGGTCCAAGCAGACGGGCTTTTGACCCTGTTCGTGCGCCATACGTCGTGTTCTCTGGTGATACAGGAGAACGCAGACCCCGAGGTGCAGACGGACATGAATGCTTTTTTTCAACGGCTGGTGCCGCCCTCGAACCATCCATCGATGTCTTACTTGCGGCACACTTATGAGGGCCCAGACGATATGCCTGCGCATATCAAGGCAGCCTTATTGCCTGTGTCGCTGACTGTCCCGGTGGCGAACGGTCGCCCGGTTCTGGGAACGTGGCAAGGAATCTACGTTTTTGAACATCGCTCCCAGCCGCATACCCGCAAGGTCGCGGCGCATTTTGCTTAGAATCAGGATATTGCGGTAAAATTTTCCGACTACCCAAACCCTAGCGGCTGCCCTATAGTTGTGGATAAGTAAGCCACAGCGCTTACAAAAGAGGCGGATATAGGGACGAGGAGACGGCGGATGCGCTGCCCGTTTTGCGGAAATATTGACACACAGGTGAAAGATTCACGCCCGGCTGAGGATCACGTTGCGATCCGCAGACGTCGCTTTTGCCCGGCATGTGGCGGGCGGTTTACCACCTATGAACGGGTCCAGTTGCGCGATCTGGTCGTGATCAAGACAAACGGCAAGCGCGAAGATTTCGACCGCGACAAGCTGGAACGGTCGATCCGTATTTCGATGCAGAAACGGCCCATTGACCCCGAGCGTATCGACCAGATGATCTCGGGCATCGTTCGGCGGCTGGAAAGCATGGGCGAGACGGATATCCCCTCGAACAAAATCGGCGAGATTGTCATGGAAGCTCTGGCACGGATCGACACCGTCGCCTATGTACGTTTTGCAAGCGTATACAAGAATTTCCAGGCGGCCGATGATTTCGAGGAATTTGTCCACGAACTGCGCCCGCCGCAGCCTTCGACGGACGAGTGAGCGACTCAGATAAGCGATATATGGCGCTGGCCCTGTCTTTGGGGCAGCGCGGACAGGGGATGTGCTGGCCTAACCCGTCTGTGGGCTGTGTGCTTGTGCGGGACGGTCGGATTGTCGGGCGCGGCTGGACGCAACCCGGCGGTCGCCCGCATGCTGAAACCGAGGCGCTGAAACAGGCTGGCGACGCGGCGCGCGGTGCGACGGCCTATGTCTCGCTGGAACCATGTGCGCATCATGGCAAGACACCGCCCTGCGCGCAGGCGCTGATTGCTGCGGGCGTTTCGCGCGTGGTCTCACCCATCGAAGACAGTGATCCGCGCGTGGCGGGGCAGGGCTTTGCGATGTTGCGCGACGCTGGAATTGAGGTCACGACCGGTGTCCTCTTGGATCAGGCCGAGCGGGATCACGCGGGCTTTTTCCTGAAGAACGAGCAGGGTCGCCCGTTTGTAACGCTCAAGCTGGCCTGCAGTTTTGACGGCCGTATTGCCACGGCGTCCGGGCACAGCCAGTGGATTACCGGCCCCAACGCGCGCCGGGCCGTCCACGCAATGCGCGCCCGCCACGATGCGGTGATGGTGGGCGCTGGGACCGCACGGGCGGATGATCCCTCACTGACGGTGCGTGATTTGGGGGTCCAGGCGCAACCAGTTCGCGTGGTGGTCTCGCGCCATCTGGACCTTCCCTTGTTGGGGCAACTGGCCAGAACGGCCAAGGATATCCCGGTCTGGCTCTGTCACGGACCGTCCCCTGACCCCGAGCGGGCAAAAGCGTGGGAGGGGTTGGGCGCGCGTTTGATCCCCTGCGCCTTACATGATCACCAGATTGATCCCTTGGATTTGGTGCAGCAACTTGGGCAGGCCGGTTTGACCCGTGTCTTTTGTGAGGGCGGCTCGGCTTTGGCTGCGTCTTTGCTCGCGCAGGATCTCGTGGATGAGCTGATCGGTTTCAGCGCCGGGTTGACCATCGGGGCCGAGGGGCTGCCCGCGATTGGGGCGCTGGGACTTGAAACGCTGGAGGCCGCGCCGCGGTTTTCTTTGATGGAAACCCGTGCCATCGGGCCGGATATCCTGCACCGCTGGGAAAGATCCCTGCGCTAGCGCCGCCAGAGATGCGCGTAGGTCGCAAAGAGCCCTTGTAGTTTCGACAGTGCCCGTAATCCAGGCCGGTCGTTTTGATATCCCTCGGACAGACGTTGAACCGCAACTTCGACGGGGCAGGGTAGGCCGGTCACAGGATCAAGATAGCGCGGGTAGTCTATCAATGCGGCATGGACCAGCCCCAGCATTGATGGGCGCGCGCCGCGCCGCGCGGGAACTGAACCCAGGTCGGTCGTTAATCCCCAACCTGCATAGAATGGCGCGCCCAGAGTGGTCACGGGTATCCCACGCATCAGCGCTTCGAACCCAAGCAACGAGGTCATGGTCCAGACCTCGTGCACCTGCGCCAACAATGAGGCCGGATCGGTATCCGAGACGACGACGTCCGCCAGATCGCGGGCGTCGATATTGCCACTGCGCAGGCCAGCCTCGACATCAGGATGGGGTTTGTAGATCAGCACTGCGTCCGGGTTGGCGGCGCGCACAGCGCGTAGCAAATCTGCATTGGTGCGGACATCGCTTGCCCCCAGCTGGATCGATGCGTCATCCTCGACCTGACCTGGAACCAAAATGCGGTGCCCATCGGGCAGGGCGGGGGCGGTGTCGCCTGTGTTGTATTTGCTGATCTGGCCCGAGATGATCTGCGCCACCAGCCCCTCGGCGCGCAGCTCCTGATCCGGGCGCAGGGTTTCGCGCCGGGCGATCAGGTTTTCCAATTGGCTGGGACGGGTTGGATCATAGTAGATTCCCAGATCATCCGTCGCCAGCGACAGAGGGGGCACCAGCCGGGCCCCCAGCCCCCGAGACCGCAGAAATCCGTCCTCGACACGCACAACGTGATCCGTCGCCTCGGCTTGATTGGCCCAGACCATATGTGGTTGTTCGCCCGCCGTCGGAATATCCGGGGTGAAACTGACTTTTTTCTCGCGCCCGAACATCTGTTGGATGTGTTTACGTTTCCACAAACGCATCCCCGAGGCGGTCCACCCTCTGTGATCCTGCCGCCATGCGCGGGTCTGCGCTTCGAGCGTGTCCAGAACGGTTTCCAACTGACAGAGCTGATCTCGGAATGGGTCGTACCATGTCGGGTACAAGATCATCGCCGCCGCGAATAGCTGCGGTCGTGTCAAGTTGCGCTGGCGACGGGGCAGGTAGGGCTCGTCCTGCGTCAATCCCCAACCGGCATAGAATGGCAGGCCAAAGACACGCGGTTTGTGCCCGGCCAAAATGGCCTCGAACCCGAATTGCGACGACAGCGTGTAAACGCCAACGGCACCTTCCAGCAGGGTCCAAGGACTGATCGGATCGCTGAACAGTGTGACCCGGCCTGTCTCATCCTGGTCCGAGTAATAGCCGGGGCGGTGGCCTTGGATGGTTTCGGGATGCGTTTTGATCAGGACGCGGGCGCCGGGGTTCTCCTCTTGCGCCATCACCAGCATTTCGCGAAAGCGCGCCAGATCCCCGCCACTGGCCTTGACCGAGGCGTCATCGCGTGCCTGATCAACGACCAAAACATAGCCGGGTTCAGGTGGTTTGATGTCCGGGTGATAGGCCGAGTATTTGCCAAGATGTCCGTCACGCAAACGCTCGATCCCGCTACGGGCTCGGTTCAGAAGGGCGGTGTCGTCCAGCGGGTGAGTGGCCAGAAGTGTCTCAAGCTCAGAGGGTAGCGACGGGTCGAAATGCAGGCCCGACCGGTCCAGCAACAGACCCATAGGGGCTTCTCCGCTTCGACCGGGATGAAGAGAGCGCAGAAAGGCATCTTCGACATGCAGGATGGGTGCGTCATACCTTTCTGCCACCCATCGGCCACGATGCGCGGTGGGGCTGTCGCCCCAGACACCCACCAAGTCGCCGTCTTTCGGCAGGCCGAGGCGGATGTCGTAACCTGCAAGCGTCAGGATTCGGCGGATGCGGCGTTGGGTCAGAAACCCGCCGTTGTAGACAAGCAGTCGGGTCCGACTGTCCCCGGCTGTTGTGCCGGAATACATCAGCCGCCTGTCAGCGTTGTGACATTTGCCAGCGGTGTCAGGCCGCCCGCGATCAGCGAGATGGACTTGCTCCACTGTGAGTAGGGGGCTTCGGTGACATAGATCGTGTCATCATCGCGGATGACGAAATCGCGCGCGATGAACAGCCCGTTGGGTGCGGTGAGGTTCAATAGGTAGATCATGCGCTGATCCCCTTGCAGATCAGGCTGCCCCATGACCGCACGTGCGATTTCTTCGCGTTCCTTGCGCAGCACGAAAATACCGGTTGGGTCTGAGGACAGAGATTGTAGGCCGCCAACCTGGGCCAAAGCCTCTAGGGCGGAAAGGTCCTGACTGTCAAAGGCTACCCGCGATTGCCCGCCGGTGGCGCCAAGCGCCACGAAAGAGCGGGTGTCCGCCTCAATCAAGATGCGATCTCCGGCGCGTAGCGCGACGTCCAGATTGGGATCACTGAACAAGTCGTTGTACCAGACCGTCCCCCGCTGATCGCCGCGTATTAGTGTGACCAGAGCGATATCGGAACCGACCGAAACACCACCAGCCCGTGACAGCATCCCACTGAGCGTTCGGGTCGGGCGTTCGATCGGGTAAATGCCGGGAGACGCCACACCGCCAACCAAAGATACGGTTGACCCATCCCCCGCAGCGCGGCGTACTTCGACTTGCGGATCAGGGGTTTGCTCGCGCAGCTTGTCGGTGATGACGATGCGCAATTGTTCCGGAGTGTTGCCCGCTGCGCGGACCCGCCCAGCATATGGGACAAAGATGAAGCCCTCGCTATCGACCTGCACTTCGTTCAGGGATGTGGCCGCGCCCGCCTGAACCGACAAAAGGCCGTTGTCGACGTTTTCCCAAATCGACAGACCGAGAACATCGCCGGGGCGCACCGTGTCTGCCGTCAGATTTGGCGCGCTGCGAAAGGCTGCTGAGAACCCGAATTGTGGGATGGCCGATGTTTCCTTGGTGACGCGGTCATCTACCTCGACGACAAAAGCGTTGCCTCCATTCGCGGTGGAGCCTGCTAATATTTCGGATTTATTAGGACCAGATTTGGGAAGCTGGCACGCCGCCAACAGACCGAAAGCGGCCACAAGGGAGACCCCCCGTACCCAGCGGATGGGAAAGCACTGCACTGCCGAATATCCTCAGTCTTTTTTGTTTGTGTCAGGCTAACCGGTTCGCCGCACGACTTCCAGTCTCAACCCGTTTGAGTCCTTGCACGATTTTCAACTGTGGCCTCTCGGTCTCGTTCAGCAGGGTTTGGTAGGGATCATATTGGTTCAGCATCAAATCCGCCGCTCGGCGTAGCAGCTGCCGACGCCCTCGCACCGAGTAGAAACCACCCGGAATTTGGCTGGTCTTCAGCAAAAACCGGCGATAGCTCCGGTAGGCGTCCAGATCGGGCCGGGTGGGATTGGCAAAAAACGCCTCAAGCGGTTGTTGCGAGACGAATTCCGCCTTGTCATAGACCGACCGTCCAAAAATGCGCAGCGGTATGCCGCGCCAAAGCACCTGCTGTCCTGCTGTCGAGTTGATCGTCACGGCCGAGCTGGCCTCATCCAACAGACGGGCCAATTTGCCGCCGGGGACATAGTGCACCCTGTCGGCAACCCCAAAAGAGCGGGCCAGATCGCGTGTGCGTTGTCGCAAAGGCTCTCGATGATTTTCCAGAGGATGTTCCTTGACCACCAGTTGGTGATGCCAGGGTGCACCTCCGGCAAAACCGCGAATGACATGTTCCAGAAACTCGCTCATTCCGTTGAAATCCGAATGCGCCTGTACCGAGCTGTCATGCCCAAGTTGCAGCAACGCCAGATGGTAGGGCTGCCCTGTCCGGCGCACGCGCTGGGTGGCCCAAAAGCGTTGTAGCCTGTGGAAGGGCATCAGCATGAAGCGTTTGAAATAAAGCAGAAACTCCCGTGAGACGGGTAATTCCCGGTGACGGCGGAAATTACGGTAGCGTTGGTTCAGAAACAGGACGAACCAATGATAGAGCGCACCATAGAAAATATGCTCACGCATGTCGCCCCAATGGGCAGGCGGAGGCGATGTCTGAGTGTCAGTCTGTTCCAACGCATCCTGCATCTGCGTGATATCCATGGACATAAGCCGCGAGTTCCCGTTCGAGCCCGCCCTTTCGTACGTCACCCACCAGGGGCGCAGATACCCTTCTTCGAACACATGCACTGTCAGCCCGTTTTCTTGCGCGATTGCGGCAGCCTGCGCGTGGATCGGTCGCGTGTCGCCATAAAGCACCAGATCTGTGACGCCGAGATCCGTTATCAGTCGGGTGAATGTGCCCGGCCAATCTTCAGGCCTGCCGCGAAATGGGATATAGCTGGCCCGCTCGAACCAAAAGGCTCGGTCGCCAGCGTTGAACCCCACGCGCCACACCGTCGCCCCTGTTTTGCGCAAAATCCGCCCTAGCGCGTTGAAGAACGGGCCGTGCGGTCCTTGCAGGAACAGAAAGACGCGTTGATCCGCGTCTGTGGTGATTGGTGGCATGAGGACTGCTCGTGTGGTGTTATGGCTAAATTTATGCCCGTTTCCATCATTCCCGGCAAGGCAGGGCTTGCCCGCCATGGCGGTTACGCTTACCTCGACTGGGACTACGGGTCATAGGTTAGCAAACCAAGGGTAAAGAAAATGTTCACTGGGATCGTCACAGATATAGGAACCATTACCGAGTTAGATCAGCAGGGCGATTTGCGGGCGCGCATTCAGACGGGCTATGACACCGCTGGGATTGATATCGGCGCATCCATTGCCAGTGACGGCGTGTGCCTGACTGTGATCGCGCTGGGCGATGACTGGTACGATGTCCAGATCAGCGCCGAGACCGTGTCGAAGACCAATCTGGATGGCTGGAAACTCGGGAAACGCGTCAACCTTGAACGCGCCTTGAAAGTTGGCGATGAACTCGGCGGGCATATCGTATCCGGCCATGTGGATGGCGTGGCCGAAATTGTGGCCATGCAGGACGAAGGTGACAGTACGCGTGTCACCCTGCGCGCTCCCAAGGACTTGGCGCGGTTCATCGCGCCGAAAGGATCTGTTGCGCTGAACGGGACGTCCTTGACCGTCAATGACGTGGACGGATGTGACTTTGGCATCAACTTCATCCCTCATACCAAAGAGGTGACAACCTGGGGCGATGTTGCGGTCGGAGACAAGGTGAACCTTGAGATCGACACGCTGGCTCGCTACGTCGCCCGCTTGGCAGAAATGTCCTGAGTTAAACGCCGCGTTCTGACCGGTTCGGGACGTTTGCAGACTGGTCTTTGCGCGCGGGGTGGTCTATCCACCCGTGCAAACATGCTCTGCGAAAGGCTGCCCAATGAGCTTTGAAACCCCCGGACCCGTCGAGGCGCAACTGCGCGACGCGATCAGCCCGATCGAAGAGATCATCGAAGAGGCGCGCAAAGGCCGGATGTATATTCTGGTCGACCACGAAGACCGTGAGAATGAAGGCGATCTGGTCATCGCGGCCGAGTTCGCGGATGCCGAGGCGATCAACTTCATGGCCACCCATGGGCGCGGCCTGATCTGCCTGCCGATGACCGCAGAACGTGTGGAGGCGCTGGGCCTACCGATGATGGCGGTGAACAATTCCTCGCGTCATGAAACCGCGTTCACCGTGTCCATCGAGGCACGCGAAGGTGTGTCGACCGGAATTTCCGCCGCTGACCGGGCGCTGACCGTGGCGACGGCGATCAACGAGCAGAACACCATGGCGGCCATCGCGACCCCCGGCCATGTGTTTCCCCTACGCGCCAAGCGGGGCGGGGTGCTGGTGCGTGCGGGCCATACCGAGGCCGCCGTGGATATCTCGCGCTTGGCTGGGCTGAATCCTTCGGGCGTGATCTGCGAGATCATGAAGCCCGACGGCACAATGGCGCGTCTGCCCGATCTGGTGGAATTCGCACAAACCCATGACATGAAAATCGGTACGATCAGCGACCTGATCACCTACCGATCCCGCAATGACAATCTGGTGGTCGAGACGTCGCGTGAAACCGTCAATTCGGAATATGGTGGCGAATGGGAGATGCGGCTGTTCACTGACCAGCTTCATGGCATCGAACATGTGGTCATGATCAAAGGCGACATCACCACGCCCGAGCCCGTTCTGACCCGCACCCATGCTTTGCACGAAGCGCCGGATATCTTGGGCCTCGGGCCTAAATCTTCGCGCGAACTGCCGCGTGCGATGGAGAAGATCGCCGAAGAGGGGCGCGGCGTCGTCTGTCTGTTCCGCCAACCGCGCAACTCGCTTTACGCGGTCGAGGATGAAGGCCCTCGGACCATCAAACAAACAGGACTGGGGTCTCAGATCCTGTCCAAATTGGGCATTCACGAGCTGGTGCTGCTGACTGACTCGCCCGAAACCGTATATCTGGGGCTCGACGCGTTTGGCCTGTCCATCGTCGGCACCCGCTCAATCCTCAAGGAAGACTGATCGTGGCTGAACAAGACAAACACGGCGTCCTGCCGACCCCGACCTTCGACAAGCCGGTGAAGCTGCTGCTGGTGGTGGCCCCGTTCTACCGCGCTATCGCGGACAATATGGTCGCCGGTGCGAAAGCAGAGATCGAGGCCGCAGGCGGCACCTGTGAAGTGGTCGAAGTGCCCGGCGCGCTGGAAATCCCGACCGCCATCGCAATGGCCGACCGTCAGTGCGATTTCGACGGCTATGTTGCGCTGGGCTGCGTAATTCGCGGCGAGACTACGCACTATGAAACTGTCTGTAACGACTCAAGTCGTGCCATCCAACTGATGGGTCTTCAGGGCTTGCTTATTGGTAACGGTATCCTGACGGTTGAGAATGACGAACAGGCTGAGGTCCGCGCCAATCCAGAAAAGATGAATAAAGGGGGCGGGGCAGCCGCTGCGGCCTTGCATCTGATCGCGCTCAGCCGTAAGTGGGGCTCTTCCAAAAAGGGCGTGGGCTTCAAGCCGCCGTCCGAGTCCATCCTTGTGGCGGGCGACAGCAACGGATCCACGACAGCATGACCCAGACAGACGCGCCGAAACCGGCCAACCAGAAACGCCTGATGAAGTCCGCCGCCCGGCTTTACGCCGTGCAGGCGCTGTTCCAGATGGAGCAGTCAGGCCAGACGACCGAAGCAGTCGTGACCGAGTTTCTGGATCACCGGTTTGGTGCCGTTTATGAGGGGGAAGAGATGCTGGACGGCGATATCCGCCTGTTCCGCAAACTGGTCGAGGACGCCGTGAACTATCAGGCCCCCATCGACCAGATGACCGACCGCGCGCTGGTGGCCAAATGGCCCATCGCACGTATCGACCCGACCTTGCGCGCCGCTTTCCGCGCTGCCGGGGCCGAACTGACCCAGAGTGACACGCCGCCCAAAGTGGTCATCACCGAGTTCGTCGACGTGGCCCGCGCCTTCTTCCCCGAAGGCAAAGAGCCGAAATTCGTGAACGCTGTGCTGGACCACATGGCGCGCGAGGCCCAGCCCGAGGCGTTCTGACGCCTTTACTCAGAGCATCCGAAGGCTACTCTTGTGACCAAACAAGGAGTGCCGCTATGCCCAAGCTCATCCGTCTTTATATCACACAGGTTATCTGGGGATTTGTGATCTCGGCCGTATTTGTCGGCGTGCTGTTGGCTGTGAACGTGGCCAATCTGCGCGGGTTGATTTGGGGTTCGGATGTTGGGTTGGTGGCACTCGTCATGATCTGGTTCATGAACGGCATCGTTTTTGCAGGTGTCCAGTTCGCCTACAAGATCATGAGCATGGCGGAAAGGCCGGGTGGTCCGCGCCGTGGATCACCCGTCGTTAATGTGTTCAAACCTGTGCTGGCCAAGCAAGGCTCACGCGCAGAGCGCTGATAATTTTAGAAAAATGTGGCGGGACCACCAGTCAACCGTGCGGTGTGATTCCCGAGGACCTGTATGTACAGGTGGGCGCCAGGTAATCAGGCCAGGACCTGAACAGAGCCAGCCCCCTCGGAATTGCTTAAGGCCACCAGAATGCTACCAGTCACAAGAAGGGCAGAACCCGCCAAGCGCTTAGTTAGGCCGTCTGACGGGCTGGCACAAGGGGTTAAGCGTCAACAGTTTCGTGCAGAGCTTTGCGCATCTTGCCGAAATGTTCGTCCCAACCGTTGTCCAGGGCCAGGATCAGGCCGAAAGCCTGGGCGCCCTGCGGCAGGCCTTCGTGCACCAAGGACAATCGTGTGCCGCCGTCTACGGGCTCCAACGTCCATTTGACCACACTGACGGAGTCTCCCATCGGTTTCACCGTGAAGGTATATTCAAGATACTGCGGCTTGCGCGCCTCGCGCACCTCTCCCCAGATCAACAGATCGCCGCTTGTGGTTCCGAACATCTCAAGCTTTTGTCCTGCTGCCAGTGGGCGTTCGGGCTTGTGAAACCATTTGGCAAGGCGTTCCGGTTCGGTCAGATAGGCCCAGACAGTGTCCGGCTCAGCGCGCAGGAAGATGGTCTTTTGCAAAACTGCGTTGGTCATGTCTCTTTCCTCTCAATGGCTTCTTTCAAGTTACGCAGGCGCTCGTCCCAGAACTGATCAAAGAAGCTCAACCAATCCAGAACAGGGGCCATTCCCTTGGGTTCAAGACGGTTGATGCGTTCTCTCCCCCGAGCTTCGACCAAGATGAGGCCCCCGTCCGACAACACGGTCAGGTGTTTCTTGACGGCCGCTCGGGTCATGTCGAAGCAATCTGTCAGTTGCGCGATTGTCATATCCTGCGATGCAAGCATCTGAACGATGTCCCGGCGCGTGGGGTCCGCAAGCGCGCGAAACGCGTTTTGGATTTGGTCAGGCATCCGTTTCCTCATATCTGATACCATTAGGTTTCATAATTATTTGATACCATATGGTATCATGTCAACAGCAATCTCACCCTTGCAATTTGTTCACGAATTGTTCACATTTTCCCAATGACATTGGATCTACAACCCGGCCAGAAGCTAGCACGCGGCGTGGCGCGTCATCTCAGCGCGCATGGTTTTGTTTCTGTTGAGGAATTCGTGCCGGCGCGCGGGTTGCGTGTGGACGTTATGGGGTTGGGCCCCAAGGGTGAATTGTGGGTAGTGGAATGCAAATCCAGCCGGGCGGATTACCAATCGGATTCCAAGTGGCAGGGCTATTTGGAGTGGTGCGACCGATTCTTCTGGGCCGTGGATACCGAGTTCCCGACCGAGCTGTTGCCTGCCGAGACTGGTCTGATCATCGCCGACGCCTATGACGCCGAGATCGTGCGCATGGCCCCAGAGGATAAGCTGGCTCCGGCGCGCCGGAAGAAGATGATCCAGAAATTTGCAACCGATGCCGCCCGAAGGCTGCACGCATTGCGAGACCCAAGGCTTTAGCGCGTTAGCCTTTCACCGCCAGCGCGGCTTGCGCGGCAGCGCGAATCTCTTCGGCGATTTCTTCAGCCTCGTCGGGTTCGAAATCCATCGGGATCTCGACGCCATCAGCCTCGATGAACAGGCGCACCATGCCTTGGTCGGTCGGGCCGATTTGCAGGTTGGCCTGAATGTCACGTTCGGTGTTGATACCCATTTGCGCCTCCGGGGATGAGCGTTTGTGCTAGCGCGCAAAGACTTGAGAATCAAGCCGCTGATCGGGTCAGATGAGGAATGAACGACACGGTGATCAGACTTTTTCACCCATCAGACGTTCCGTGGCTGGTCGCGCAGCACGGCCTTCTTTACGAGCGCGATGAAGGGTTCGACAAAAGCTTTGCGCGCCTTGTGCAGCAGATACTGGATGAGTTTGTGGCAACCCATGATCCCTCCTGTGATCGCGGTTGGATCGCGGAACAGGTCGGCGTTCCTCTGGGCAGTGTCTTCTGCGTGCGACTGGATGAGGTCACTGCAAAACTGCGCCTGTTCTTTCTAGTGCCCGAGGCGCGTGGAAAAGGTTTGGGTAAGCGCTTGCTGCATACCTGTATGGACCACGCCCGCGACACTGGGTTTGAGAAAATGTCGCTATGGACCCACGAAAGCCACCGTGCCGCTTGCGCGCTGTATCAGGCGACAGGATGGCAATTGACGGGTAGCAAACCGGTGCATTCTTTCGGGGTCGATCTTGTCGAACAAAGCTGGGAAATTCAGCTTTAATCCTCTTGCATTCCCTCGGCGCGTTCGGTACATCGCCCCTCACGAGTGCCGCCTTAGCTCAGTTGGTTAGAGCGCTGGATTGTGGATCCAGAGGTCCCCTGTTCAAGCCAGGGAGGCGGTACCATCTCCCTCATCATCGGTTGAATAATTACAAGGCTGCTTGTCCGGCTGAATGCATGTGCATTGCTGTTCGCGGCGGCGATTTTTCCTTAGACCGAGATCTTACCAGACAGAATTCCTGCAAAGAAGGTGATCAGCCAAAGCGCAACCCAGATCCACAGGAGCGGCTGTTTCTTGATCCGGCCGTGTCGGATCAAAGGAAAAGACAGGGCCGCGCCCGCCAGAGGGAACAGAGCCGTGAATGGCACCAGTGAAAATATCAGCGGCAACATGAAAGGCAGGGTAAAAGCTGCCATTAGAAACGACAGCCCGACATAGGCCAGTGTGACAACCGGGCCGGCCTGAGACTCGCCGACGAGGAACGGAATGGACGATACCAGCATCAGCGCCGCTGTTAACGGAGCCGAGATGACAAGCGCCAGGGCAGCACAGGTGCAAAGGCTGCAGAAGGGCTTGGTGGTATCAAAATTCCAAGTTCTGAGCTTCACGAAGAAACGCCTCGGGGTGTTGGCCGGCGAAGCTGCGGGGCCGCTCTGCGGTGGCGTGCTTTCGGGACCACTGCCAGAACCGCATCAAAGCCCGCGACAGGAATGCTGTGTCTCAGCGGGCCAGATTTAGTCTCAACTTCATCTTGCTGCGTTTGGCCACGGGCAGGTGCCGGTTTAGGTGTTTGTTCACCAGCCCAAAGCCCCAGATCACCACTAGAGTCAGCAGAATGAAATAGAAGGCCAGAATAGGGTAGGGGATGAACGGATTGAATGTCTTGTCCGCGAAATAGCCCGCGTAATAAAGCGCATCGCCTCGTTGTTGCCAGACTGGGAAGGCCGAGAAGAAGACCAGCGTGGTGGCGTGGAACAAAAAGATTGCCTCATTTGTGTAGGCAGGCCAGGCAAGCCGCAGCATGGTCGGCCAAATGATACGGCGAAACCGCGACCAGCCGGTCATTCCATAGGCGTCTGCAGCCTCAATATCGCCCTTGGGGATCGAGCGTAGGGCACCATAGAAGATCTCGCCTGAATATGCGGCGGTGTTGCAGAACAACACGATCAACGCTCCCAGCCAGGCAGAGGTCAGTGCGTCGAAGAAGGGAAAACTCTGCTTGAGGGACAGGAAGAAGAAGTAGGCAAAGAAAAACTGGATGAACAGAGGAGATCCCCGGAACAGGAAAATGAACCACTCGGACGGTTTGCGCAGCCATTTCTTGCTTGACGCTTTGCCAACGGCCAGCGCTGTAGCCAGAAAGAACCCGGTCGCCAGCGCCATGGTCCCGAAATAAATATTCCAGATCATGCCCGAACCGATCAGGGTGAATTGCTCGCATAGTGTAAAATCATTGCGCGGCAGAAGGCGTTCACCGATGCCGACCGAGCGAAGCGCATAGTCCTGGATGGTCTGGACGCAGCTCATGCGGTGGTCTCCTTGCGCAGAAGCTCTCCGCCTGCGGTGGCTTGTCCGTGCGACAGGCGACGCATCAACCGTTCAAGGCCGATTTCCGAGACGCGGGTCATGCCCAGGTAAAACACGAGCAGAGCAAGGAAGTACCACATACGCCAGTCGCCGTGCGGGTATTGGGTGAATTTCGGGTTTTTGAACGACCCCAGTTCGCGGGCCCAATAAACGATGTCTTCGATGCCCAGCAGGAACAGCAACGGTGTGGCTTTGATCAGCACCATCCAAAGGTTCGACAGGCCGGGCAGGGCGTAGACCCACATCTGTGGTACCAGAATGCGCCAGAATGTCTGGCGGCGGGTCATACCGTAAGCTTCGGCGGTTTCCAGTTGCGCATGCGGGACGGCGCGCATGCCGCCAAACAGAACATTGGCGGCAAATGCGCCAAACACGATTGAAAAAGTAATAACGGCCAGGAAAAAGCCATAGGTCTCGTGAACCCATTCGGGTGCAGTTCCAAGCGGCAGTTTGGCGGCCTGACAAACGATGAAATCATTGCCCTGTCGAACGGGGTCAGTCCATTCGGGGCAAAGAATCTTGTGGCGCGTCCATTCGAATGCCTGATCCAGCGCTATCACGAAGAACATGAAGAACGCGATATCCGGCACACCGCGAACGATGGCGATATAGCCTTTGCCCAACATGGCAAGCGGTGGAAAATGTGACCGCGCGGCCATGGCCCCCAGAAAGCCGAACCCCAATGCAACCGGGGCGGTGATCGCCAGCAGCAGCAGGACCTTGAAGAAGGATAGATAAAACAGCCAATGCACACCGTTGGTCAGGTAACAGGCAAACCAACGGAACGTGCCGAGTGTTTCGGGATCGGTGCAGAACGAGAAAATGGCGGGCCTCTTTGACTTGCAAGGGCTCTGAGGCGGCGCGCCCTAAGTAAGGCGCGCCGCAGAGTTTATCAGAAGGTCGAGGACACTTCCCACTTAGTGATCAGCGCGTTCAGGCTGCCATCGTCCTTCATGGACTGGATGGCCGCGTTGAACTTCTCTTTCAGCTCACCATCGGATTCGCGGATACCCATTCCGACACCGCCGCCCAGCGGAACGTCGTCACCCACAAAAAGCAGGCCCGAGCCATCTTCGGTAAAGGGTGCCAGGAACGACCGGTCAGCAAGGACTGCATCCGCTTCGCCGTTGCGCACAGCAGCAATGGTTTCCTCGGGGCTGGCGAACTCAACCAGAGTTGCACCGGAATCGGCCACATAACCCGCCTGAATCGTGCCGGTCTGGGCGGCGATCACACCACCAGCCAGGTCCACGCCATCAGACATGGCGATATAGGCCGACGGATCCGGCGGCGTGTAGTTCTGGGTAAAGTCGATGACTTCGTCACGCTCATCGGTGATCGACATGCCGGCGATGATTGCGTCGTAGTTGCCCGAGACGAGGTTCGGAATGATCGAATCCCAGTCATTCTTGACCCACTCGCATTCCAGACCTGCGCGTTTGCACAGCTCATCGCCCAGTTCACGCTCGAACCCGTCGATTTCGCCAGCGTCGTTGACGAAGTTCCACGGCGCATAGGCGCCTTCGGTGCCCAGACGAACGGTGTCCGCCATGGCCATGCCGGCGCTCAGCGCCAAGGCCGCAGTGGTCAGAATCAGTTTTTTCATTGGTTACTCCCCAGTTTAGTTCTGTCCTGAATTTATGCCGCCATAGTGGCGGATAGAAAGCCCTGAAGCCGTTCGGATTCAGGGGTGGTGAAGATATCTTCCGGCAGGCCTTCTTCTTCGATGAGGCCCTGATGCAGAAAGACGACATGGCTAGAGATATCAGCAGCCATCTTCATGTCGTGGGTCACGATGATCATGGTGCGGCCTTCGGCAGCCAGATCCTTAATCACCTTAATCACTTCCTGTTCCAGTTCGGGGTCCAGCGCCGAGGTGGGCTCGTCAAACAGCAGGGCCTCGGGCTCCATGCACAGCCCGCGTGCAATGGCGGCGCGTTGCTGCTGCCCGCCCGAAAGCTGCGCCGGGTAGACATCACATTTGTCGCCAATGCCCACTTTTTCCAGGTATTTTCGGGCGCTGTCCTCAACTTCGGCCTTGTCGCGGCCCAAAACGGTGACGGGGGCCTCCATCACGTTTTGCAAGATGGTCATATGGGACCACAGGTTGAATTGCTGGAACACCATCGACAGATTGGTGCGGATGCGCAGGACCTGTTTGGGGTCGGCGGGGCGGCGGTTGTGGCCCGAACCGCTCCACTGAACCGGTTCTCCCTTGAACAGGATTTCGCCCTGTTGGCTGTCTTCCAACAGGTTGCAGCAGCGCAGTAGTGTAGATTTTCCGGACCCGGACGATCCGATCAGCGATACGACATCGCCACGTCTGGCCGTAATATCCACCCCTTTCAGCACCTCAAGATTGCCGAAGCTTTTGTGTAGGTTCTTGATCTCGATGACCGGAGTGGAATCTGTCACGGGCGACCTGAGTGTTATTAGTGTTGGTGCGGTACTAGGGCTTAAAAATCAGCCTAATGCAATGCGCAAATGACATATATGAGGTCTGAAACCGTCAAATTGACCAGACGTTCTGGTCGAATCGATCAGGGATTGAGCAGCTTGGCAGCATCCTGCGAAGGGTTGGGGATGGCTAGATAGTCCCGGGCCGGTATCTCGATCAGATCCAAAAGGTGCAATGCATTGCGGTCGCGCGGGGATAAGGCGTTGATCGCACGCCGAACAGCTTGAGTTACGGCGGCCGCATCTTGAGAGCGCGATGTGATATAGGGCAGCGCCGGAGTGGGGGCTGTTGCCTCGACATCCCGCAATGCGGTTCCCAGCTTAGTGTGTTCCTTCAGCATCAACCAGGTTAGCGCATCCAGCGCTGCGAAATCGGCCAGACCTTCGGCAACAGCGCGCGCTGAGTTGGCATGTGCGCCCGTTTCCAAAGCAGACATCGGGCGTAGGCCTAAATCCTCTAAGTGTACCAAGGGCCCGGTCCATCCAGACTGAGAAAGCGGCTCATTATAGGCAAAAACACCACGTGATAGTTCGGCCAAGTCGCGCGGGTCCTGAGTTCGTGCCACAAAAACCGATCGATAGTGGCCCGGTGGGCATCCCGAAAGCCCATGATCCGGTGTGCCTACCAGTTGCACACGATCTTGCAAATGGGTACGATAGGGCATTCCGCAGGTCTGCGCGAACAACAGGTCAGGGCTTTGCCAAACCTCCCAGGCGTCGACATCGCGGGTCAGTTCGACAGGTCCATAGCCCAGATTGTCTCGGATCAGGGTCCAAAAGCGGTCGTGGGCAGGCCGCAGGCCGGGCATGTCGTACATGCCCAGCATCGCAATCACGACTTGGCGGCCTTTTGTCTGGCCAGCGCGGAATCCACATCGCTGACGCCAAGCAAGCTAACCACAAGTCGTAGCAGCGAGTCCTCCTCGCCGGTGCGGTGCCCATCAGCCAGCGCTACAGACCAGAGCGCCTGTACGACGGCTAGACGGTCGTCATAAGCCACGGCTTCTTTGATGGCGCGGGTAAAGCGCACGGTATCGGGGGCCTCGGACTCAAGGTTTTCGGCGCGGGCGCGCAGACCGGCCGCCTCGAACGGGGACAGGCCATAGCGTTCGGCGGAAATTCGGTCGATTCGCGCCATTTCGCTGTCGGCATAGTCATTGTCAGACCGCGCGATGCGCACCAGCAGCGCCGTTAGGGCAAGGCGGGCATCATCATCGACAAGTGGGTCGGGCTGGGGCTGCGTGAGCCGGGACAAGAAATCACTGAACATGGGTCAGATATAGATTGGGCCTAAGCCTCTTCCAAGCGCCTTTGCACCCGTTCGCGGGCTGTCTGGCTGTCATTATAGCTGAGCCCCATCGAAATACGGGCCTCTTCCACGATTTTCATCTCTCCCTCATCTGACTTTCCGTCGGCCAACACGACTTCCCACAAGGCGTCAAGCGCGGCGAGGCGTTCGTGCAGATCTGTGGTTTCGCGGATCAGCTTGCCGAACGTGTCGGTTTCTGGCGCGGCAGCGTGTAGCTTTTCGCAGGTGGCGCGAACCTTGGCGGCCTCGATCGCGTTATGCTGATAGAGCCGCGCAAGAATGCGGTCGATCAGGCTGATCTCTTCCAGTTTATAGTCCCGGTCCGCTTGCGCGACCCGCACCATGAGAGCCCCAAGGGCCAATTCGGCATCGGGGTCGGGTAGGGCATCGTGTTGGGGCGGGCGAAAGGCCTGAAAGAACTTTTTCAACATAGCGTGAGGATATTCCATATTTTGTAGTCCGCCAAGCACGGACTACAGGCCATAGCCTCAAATTGACATTTCTTTGCCGGGCGTCGCCTTGCGTGGCGGGGCGTCAGCCCAAGGCCGCTGCGGCCTGTTCCTGTAGCCATGCCACCATTTTGCGATAGGGCACAGGGCCATAGCTGATCCGCGCAACCCCCAGCTTGGCCAAAGTTGCGGTGTCGGGAGTGCCGGGCAGGGCAATGATGTTCACCGGCAGATCCGTGGCCTCACACAGGCGACCGATCATTGCTTCATCCTTTAAACCGGGGGCAAAGAACCCGCTGGCACCTGCATCAGCATAGGCTTTGGCTCGGGCGATGGCATCGTTCAGCATGGCGTCGTCATGGGTGTCCGGCTGCGCCTTAAGGAAGATATCGGTCCGCGCGTTGACAAAGGCTGGGATACCGGCGGCATCACAACCCGCGCGCATCGCGGCCACGCGGGTCGCCTGCGTTTCGATGTCAAACAGGTCCTTGGTGCCGATGATCTGATCTTCGAAATTGAAACCGATGACCCCGGTCTCCAGCGCGCGCTGTACGTTATCCGAAATGCCCGCCGCATCCGTGGCATAAGCCCCTTCGAAATCCAGCGTCACTGGAAGGTCCACCGCACCGATGATGCGCCGGGCGTTGTCCAACACATAATCCATAGGAATGTTCTGACCGTCCCCGAAACCCTGCGCCATCGCAACTGGTGCGCTGCCCGTGGCCAAGGCTTTGGCCCCGGCATCCTGCACGGCCTTGGCGCTGCCCGCGTCCCAGATATTGTAGAGGATCACCGGATTGCCCTTTTGATGCAGGGCGGCAAAGGTCTTGGCGCGGGTGGTTTGATCGGTCATGGCAGGGCTCCTGTCTTGAAATTTGAAGACAGTTAACCCTGCAAAGGGACGTTTCGAACAGAAAAATCGAAAGCGCCCCTCACTTTGAGGTGACTTAGACCAGACGCGACGTCTCTTTCGCAGCGCGTACGAAGTCGCGAAACAGAGGGTGGGGCTCAAACGGTTTGGATTTGAGCTCGGGGTGGTATTGAACCCCGATGAACCATGGATGATCGGACCATTCGACAATCTCGGGCAGACGGCCATCGGGTGACATGCCCGAGAATTTCAGGCCCGCTTTTTCTAACTTATCCCGATATTTGATGTCGACCTCATAGCGGTGACGGTGACGTTCTTCGATATTTGAGCCGCCATAAACCTCGGCCACCTTGGATCCATCCGCCAGAACCGCATCATAAGCGCCCAGACGCATGGTGCCGCCCTTGTCGTCGCCAACTTTGCGTTCGACCTTGTGGTTGCCCTGTACCCATTCTTTCAGATGGTACACCACGGGTTCAAAACGCTTTTTCCCGGCCTCGTGGTCGAATTCTTCGGACCCGGCCTCGGTGATGCCTGCTGCGTTGCGGGCGGCCTCGATCACAGCCATCTGCATGCCCAGACAAATGCCCAGGTAAGGCACCTTATGTTCGCGGGCATATTGGGCCGCCTTGATCTTGCCCTCGGTGCCGCGCTCACCAAAGCCGCCTGGGACGAGGATTGCGTGGAAGCCCTCTAGATGCGGGGCGGCGTCTTCGGTGTCGAAGACCTCGGCATCGACCCACTCGACCTTTACGCGGACACGGTTCGCCATGCCGCCATGGGTCAGCGCCTCGGCGATTGATTTATAGGCGTCTTCCAATTGGGTGTATTTGCCGACGATAGCCACCTTCACTTCGCCCTCGGCGTTGTGGATGCGGTCGCTGACGTCTTCCCATTTCGCCAGATCTGGCTTGGGGGCCGGGCTGATCTGGAACGCGTCCAGAACCGCCTGATCCAGACCTTCGCGGTGATAAGCCAGCGGGGCGTCATAGATGGTGCTGAGGTCCTGCGCCGCGATCACGCTGTCTGGGCGAACGTTGCAGAACAGGGCCAGTTTCTCACGTTCTTTCTTCGGAATCGGGCCTTCCGAGCGGCACACAAGAATATCCGGTGCCAGACCGATGGAGCGCAGTTCCTTGACCGAGTGCTGGGTCGGCTTGGTTTTCAGCTCGCCGGACGCCTTGATGTAGGGCAGCAGCGTCAGGTGCATAAACATGCACTGACCACGCGGCTTGTCCTGACTGAACTGACGGATGGCCTCGAAAAAGGGCAGGCCCTCAATATCGCCCACGGTGCCGCCGATTTCACACAGCATGAAATCAACCTCGTCCTCGCCAATGGCGATGAAATCTTTGATCTCGTTGGTGACGTGGGGGATCACCTGAATGGTCTTGCCCAGGTAGTCTCCGCGACGTTCTTTCTCGAGCACGTTAGAGTAAATCCGACCCGAGCTCACCGAGTCGGTCTTGCGCGCAGCAACACCTGTAAAACGTTCATAGTGGCCAAGGTCCAGATCGGTCTCGGCCCCGTCGTCGGTGACGAACACTTCGCCATGTTCAAATGGCGACATCGTGCCGGGGTCAACGTTCAGATAGGGATCCAGCTTGCGCAGGCGAACCGAGTAGCCCCGCGCCTGCAACAAAGCGCCCAAAGCCGCCGAAGCCAGCCCTTTGCCCAAGGACGAAACCACACCACCGGTGATGAAAATAAAACGCGCCATGTTGTTCGGCTAGCTCCCGTGAGACGTCAAAATCAGCTGCCCGACGGTTTACGAAAAACCGTTGCATCACGGGACTTCACACATAAAGGATTCGCGCCCATAGCGCAAGAGAACCGCAAGATGCTGTTGCAGTTCTCTGTCAGATTTCTAAGTTTTGTGGCTTAATCCGCTTGCGGGATCAGCGGCGCGTTGTCGCCCTGCGCTGGCGGCAGCAGATCGTCCGCCGACGGAACCGCCGGTACGCTTTCTTCGGTCGAAGCCGGAGCAGGGACGCCCAAACGGTCAATGACCGAGCTGCCCGAGGATTTCTGCGCCGCAATGATCGTCAGCGTGATCGAGGTGACGATAAAGCACGCCGCCAGAATCCATGTCACCTTGCTCAGCGCTGTTGCAGCGGCGCGTCCGGTCATGGCACCGCCACCGCCGCCGCCACCCATGCCAAGGCCACCGCCTTCGGACCGCTGCATCAGGACGACGGCGATCAGGCCCAAGGCCAAAAGAAGATGGATGATGAGAACGACGTTTTCCATGGTGGTCCTGTACAGCGTGGCGTGTATCGCGTGGTACTTATGCAAGTTTGGGTCCGGGGGCAAGACACGAGTTTCCATCACCTCTGGTGATGTGTGATATCACGTCAAAGGGACTGGACAGACTGGCGGATCGTGACGCAACCTGCGGCCATGCCACATGACGATCACGACCACCCGCACGCGCTGTTGCCGCCGGAACCTGCGCTTCGAGTCAAGGCGCTGGAGACGATTCTGACCCGTAAGGGTCTGATCGACCCGGCGGCTTTGGACGAAATCATCGACACCTATCAGAACAAGATCGGCCCTCAGAACGGGGCGCGCGTTGTCGCCAAGGCTTGGGCGGACCCCGAGTTCAAGCGCGCCTTGCTGGAGGATGCAACGCCCGTCGTCGCCGATCTGGGGTTTTACGGGCGGCAGGGCGAACACATCGTGGTCGTGGAAAACACGCCCGAGCTGCACAATATGGTCGTATGTACCCTGTGCAGTTGCTATCCGTGGCCGCTGCTGGGTATTCCGCCGGGCTGGTACAAATCCGATGCTTACCGCGCCCGCGCCGTGCGTGAACCGCGCAAGGTTCTGGCTGATTTCGGCGTGTCTCTGCCCAAAGACACCGCCATTCGCGTCTGGGACTCAACGGCTGAGATTCGGTATCTGGTTCTGCCGATGCGTCCCGAAGGCACAGAAAGTCTGCCCGAGGACGAACTGACCGCCCTTGTTACCCGCGACAGCATGATCGGCACCGGTCTTCCCAAGGTGCCCTCATGACCCGCGTTCACGATATGGGCGGGCGGTTCGGGGATGGCTCAGTTATCCCCGAGGCGGAAGATGCTCCAGTTTTCCCGCAGGAATGGCATGGGCGTGCTCTGGCCGTAACTTTGGCTGCTGGCTTCCTGGGGCAATGGAATATCGACATCTCGCGCCATGCGCGCGAACGTCTGTCACCAAAGGACTACACACGGTTTTCCTACTACGAGAAATGGATTTCGGGCTTGGCCGACCTCTTGATTGAACGGGGTGTCCTGACGTTGGAGGACCTAAAAGGCGGGAACGGTGACACCCCCCATCCGTTGGCGTCGCGAGCCCTGAAAGCAGAGAACGTCAGCGCTGCTCTGGCCAAGGGCGGCCCTGCGGACCGCCCGTCCAAGGTTGCTATGCGTTTCCAGCCGGGACAGGCCGTTCGCACGGCGCACCCATCCGCCAACCGCCTGATCGACGGTGGGCATACTCGGCTGCCAATTTACGCGGCCGGTGCGCAAGGCCGGATATTGCGCCTCCATGGGACACATGTTCTACCTGATTCCAACGCGCATGGATTAGGGGAAGCGCCCGAACCCCTCTACGCGGTGGCCTTCGCGGCATCAGAACTTTGGGCAAACCCGGAAAACCCAAAGGACGAGGTCGTACTGGATCTCTGGCAAAGCTATCTGGAGCCCGCATGACCGACTGCGTCGCACACACAGCGCCCGAACCCGTTTTCGCCGAGCCCTGGCACGCACAGGTCTTCGCGGTGACTGTCGCATTGAATGAAGCAGGCCGATTCGAATGGCCAGATTGGGCCACCCGATTTTCCGCGACACTCAAGCGGCGGGGGCTTTCGAAAGAGTTGGATGGCGGAGACGACTATTTTCGAGCGTGGCTGGACGCGCTTGAAACCCTGTTGGAAGACGCCGGAGAGGCCGATGCGCAAGATATCAGCGAAGTGTTGGCAGCTTGGGAAAATGCCTATCTGACTACGCCGCACGGACAGCCAGTCAAATTGGCAACCGGGTAGGGGGCTCTGCCCCCGCCGCCCGTTCCGGGCGACTCCCCCGGGATATTTTGGGCCAGATGAAGCAGGGGATCCGCTCTTCATCTGGCTATAAATATCCCCGCTGGAGGCACCGCGCGCAGCGCGGTTCGAAGCTGCGGCGAATTATCGGTTTCCCTGTTGCTGACACATCGCTATACGAGCCGAGTTTGATTACTCAGCGCAAAAGGACCTGTTATGGCCAATGTGGTTGTTGTCGGCGCCCAGTGGGGTGACGAAGGAAAAGGCAAGATCGTCGACTGGCTCAGTGAGCGGGCGGACGTGATCGCGCGCTTTCAGGGTGGGCACAATGCCGGTCATACACTGGTTATCGATGGCGAGGTCTACAAACTGCACGCTTTGCCGTCCGGCGTAGTCCGAGGAGGCAAGCTGAGCGTGATCGGCAATGGTGTTGTGTTGGACCCTTGGCATCTGCTCAAGGAGATTGGGACCATTCGCGCGCAGGGTGTCGATATCTCTCCTGAAACACTGATGATCGCCGAGAATACACCTTTGATCCTGCCAATTCACGGCGAGTTGGATCGGGCACGCGAGGAAGCCGCAAGCAAGGGCACCAAGATTGGGACCACTGGTCGTGGGATCGGCCCGGCTTATGAGGACAAGGTGGGGCGCCGATCCGTTCGTGTTGCTGACTTGGCCGATGAGGCAACGCTCGAGGCGCGCGTCGACCGGGCGTTGCAGCATCATGATCCGCTGCGTAAGGGCTTGGGGATCGAGCCGGTTGACCGCGACGCGCTGATTGCGCAGTTGAAAAACGTCGCGGCGGAGATCCTGCCCTTCGCCGCACCGGTCTGGAAAGTGCTGAACGAAAAGCGCAAGGCCGGTAAGCGCATTTTGTTCGAAGGGGCACAGGGGGCTTTGCTGGATATCGATTTCGGCACCTATCCGTTTGTGACCTCGTCCAACGTGATTGCCGGTCAGGCGGCAACGGGTGTGGGTATCGGGCCGGGATCGATCGATTTTGTGCTGGGCATTGTCAAAGCATACACGACCCGTGTTGGCGAAGGTCCGTTCCCGACCGAACTGGATGATGCCGACGGTCAGCGCTTGGGCGAGCGGGGCCATGAATTCGGTACCACCACGGGGCGCAAGCGCCGCTGTGGCTGGTTTGATGCCTGTCTGGTGCGTCAGACCTGTGCAACCAGTGGTGTGAACGGCATCTCGCTGACGAAACTGGACGTTCTGGACGGGTTCGAGACCTTGAAGATCTGTGTTGGGTACGATCTGGACGGTGAACGTCTGGACTACCTGCCCACCGCTGCGGATCAGCAGGCGCGTTGCAAGCCCATTTACGAAGACATGCCGGGTTGGAGCGAATCCACTGAAGGCGCGCGTAGCTGGGCGGACTTGCCTGCCAATGCAATCAAGTATGTGCGCCGGGTCGAGGAACTGATCGAATGCCCTGTGGCCCTTTTGTCCACCAGCCCGGAGCGGGACGACACCATTCTGGTGACCGACCCGTTTGCTGACTGATGAGCAGCGAGGAAAAGCCGGGCCTTAGCTATAAGGCGCGGCGTAGATGGTCTCTGGTTCTGCTGCTGGTGGGACTGCCAGCCTATATCGTGGCGGTTGTGACGGTCGTGAACTGGCTTGATCGACCGCCGATTTGGTTAGAACTTCTGGTCTATGTGGTTCTGGGCGTGCTCTGGGCTTTGCCGTTCAAATTTGTGTTTAAGGGTGTTGGCAAGGAAGACCCGGGTAACACACAAGATTGACCGTCAATACCGACCTCACCTTCGAGGCCAACTGAGAATTGCACGGGCGAATGCATGGTATTCTCCGGAGATTTCTTCAGCCAGGCTAAGGGGTGAAGGCCATGGCGTCGCCAGTGTTGCTTCGATCTGGCCTGTGATTAGTTTCAATTCTGCTTTGTGCTTGGCTGCCAGACGACGCATCTTTTGGTTGGTGGCAAGGCACAGCATGTGGACTTCGTTGATCCCGCGATTGCGTGCAGCGGTAAGGAGACGGGATAGCAACCCGTCTCCAATGCCCCTGTCTTGCCAGCCAGTTTCAACAGTTAGCGCGACCTCTGCTACGTAGTTCAGGCTGTCCGGAACAGCCCGAAGTTCCCCTACGCCGCGCAGTCGTGAATCCGGGAAAGCCCCAAAAATCAACGCCGCATCATCAAAGATACCGGAAAGATAAGCTTCAACGAATTCTGTGCTGACGGGCGCGCCGAAACGCGATGTCAGTGCGTCATTATCCAATGATTTGAAGTGGCTTTCGATTTTGGGCCTGTCATAGGGCCTCAGACGGCGAATCGGAAGTTCATACATGGCGCGACCTCTGTTTGAACCGAGGGAAAAGTGCCTGGCGTAGTGGTTCAAACCTAGCATAATTCTGCGGTGCAGCATAGCAGGACGCTAGGTACTTTCAGTTTAGTGCTCAAAAAAAAGGGCCAGAGGAATTTCTCTGGCCCTTCTGGTTTTAGTTTTTTTGGCGATCAGCCCGCGGCGCGTTCGTCGTCGTCGGGGCGGAAGCCGATATCAGTTGAGGCTGCAAACCGGCCACCACCGGCTTTTTCGATTTTGCCGTCGCGCAGCAACTGACCGAATGAGCGCAGGCTTTCCTCGCGGTTGAAATCCGCCTGTTGGAGCGACCGGATTTTGTTCATCAATTGCGGACGCGAGAACTGCTCCTGACCTTCGATAAAGGACAGATAGGATGCGGCGGCTTCCAGAAGGTCGGGCAAGGACTGGGCGCCCTGTTCTTGTGCGAAAAGGGCAAAGCCGCCTTCTTCGCCCGCCTGAGCATCCTCAGATGAAGACACGCGGCGCGGCGTGACGGGGGCTGCCTCAGGGGCATCCGCGTCGATACGCTGCTCGGCGACCAGTTTCAGCGGGGCCATCTTATCTGATTGCGGGCGCGTGCCGGTGACCTGAATGTCCGGCCGGCGTGGGCTGACCGATGCGGTCAGATCACGATAGATGCTGTCATCAGATGTTTCTTCGGCTTTTGGCTTGTCCTTGCGCTCGGCTTCGGTCGCGGCCACTGCAGCGCGCAGGTGCGAGTATGTCTCGCGCTGATCTGTGGTTGCCGGGTCCTCCATCTGGACATCGGCTTTGTCCATAAGACGCGAAACGTCCTGGTCCAGGCTTCCGGTATCCGAGGCAGAGTCCGCCGCGCGTCGGGCAAGAAAAGCCTCGACATTCGAAATCTCGCTCAGCAGGTCTTCTTCATCGTCGGCAGTCAACACCCCTTCCTCTTGGGTGGTGTCGTCCTCCGGCATATCCATGGCTTCCTCGTCCTCCTGCAGCGGGTTGACGGGATCGTTTTCTTCCATGGCATCGGCTTCGGGTGTCAGGTCTTCTTGCGCTGCTTCCTCGGCCTCTTCAACCATCGCGGCAAGCTGAATTTCTTCTTCCGGCTCACCATCAGAGACTTCGGTTGGGGCTGCTTGGACTTCTTCTGCAGGTTCACCGAATTCGGTGCTCAGGGTATCGTCGAAGACCTGCTCAGTTTCTTCAGGCGCATCTTCGACAATCTCATCTTCGGCCAAGGCTTCTTCGATCGCGGCCACGGCCTCTTCCGGGGATTCCTGCGGTTCGGTATCGGACGCTTCGCCCAAATCCTCGGCGCTTAGCGAACCAGCTTCGAATGCTGCGGCCACAGCGTCCGACGGTCCGGCCGCCGCCTTCATCAAGGTCGTTTCTTCATCCTCGGAATAGATGACGGTGTTTTCTTCCGAATGGGAAACGACCGCGCGGATGCGTTGCAGTTTGGCGGCGATGCTGTCGGCGGCGGGAGTGGGCGCGTCTTCGACCTCGTCCGCTTCGGTAGCCACCGGATCGGGTTGAGACGGTACAGGCTCAGGGTCGGCGGTGGGCGTGGGTGCGGTGGCAATCGGGGCGGGTGCGGGTTGTTCAGTGGCACGCAGCAGCAGGCCCGAGTCATTCTGGCTGGCTTCCACCCGGCGCGCGACATCGCGCTGAGCGATGCGGGCCAGCATCTCGGCATCCGGTTGCGGGGGTTCTGACCCGAAGTAACGATCCTCGGCGGCAAGGTCGCGGAAATATTCTGCGATTGCCTTCATTGTCTCGAAGGAATCGTCAAAGCCTTCCAAAGTGCATGAGAAGGTTCCGTATGAAACGGTCAAAACCTTGTTATTCTGTACCATCAGACGCACGTCCTTTACAAACTACGAGAGCCAACCCGCCCGGCGATGGGCATACCCATTGGCCCTGAACTATGCCAATCAGCCTATCATTTTGTGGTTTCAATGTGTCCAAATCCGGGAAAAATGATCAATCTTAGAAAAAATACGGGAATTGTACGCTGTGATGGGCCAATAACGCTAGTCGGCGGCGGAGAAATCAACCCAAAGGACATCGAACTGGCGCTGATTCGCGCCGAAACCTGCGTTGCAGCTGATGGAGGGGCTGCGCCATTGCTGGATGCGGGGGTCATTCCTGACGCGGTGATTGGCGATTTTGATTCGCTTTCAACAGACCACAAGGCCCAGATTCCTACGGATCGGTTGTTTCCTTTTCGTGAACAGGACAGCACGGATTTCGACAAGGTTCTGCGCAATGTGGCGACGCCGCTGGCGCTGGGTGTCGGGTTTCTGGGTGCGCGTCTGGATCATCAGCTGGCGGTGCTTAACGCTCTGGTTCGGCATCAGGATCGCCCCTGTATCTTATTGGGCGCGCAGGAAGTGGTGTTTCACGCACCACCCCGGATCACATTGCCTTTGGCGGTGGGGGAGACCGTGTCATTGTTTCCTTTGCGGCGCATAACCGGGCGCAGTCAGGGGCTGGAATGGCCGATTGACGGGTTGGAACTGGCCCCGGATGGGCAGGTCGGGACCTCGAACCGCGTAGTATCAGAGGTGACGCTGGAAATGGAAGGGCCGGGGCTGCTTGTGATGGTGCCTCGGGATGCGTTGGATCAGGTCATGCAGGCGTTTCTGTCGGGGCAGACCGGGCGCTGGCCCGCTCTCGCAGAATGACGAAAAGTCCGGCGGCGATGGTGATGGCGATCCCGATGGCTGCGATTCCGTCGGGCAGGTCGTGGAAGATCAGCCAGCCAATCAATGTGGCGACGGGGATTTCCAGATATTGCATCGGGGCCAGTGTGGCCGAAGGCGCATAGCGCAGGGACCACGTCATGAACAGATGCGCCACGGTGCCCAACAGACCGATGGCCCAGAGAAGCACATAGGTGCCATAGGCGGGTGCGATCAGCGACAGTTCCCATACACCTGCGGCGGTTCCGATCAGAAGAAACGGCAACATAAGGCCTGCGGCCATGGTGCCCGAGACCGCTTGCAGGGCGATTGGGTCCGTCTCCTTCGCAATGTGCCGTGTGACCAGCATGAACAGCGAAAAGACCACGGCAACCACCAGCGGCAACAAAGCCGCGGCGCCGACTTGCACAAAGCTGGGCTGAATCACCAACAGCGTACCGATAAACCCGACGATACAGGCGATCAGGCGGCGCAGGCCGACCTCTTCCCCCAGAACGTATTTGCCGAGTAGCAGCATGATGAAGGGCATGACAAACGCGATGGCCACCGCGTCTGCCAGCGGCAGATATTGCAGCGAGGTGAACATCGCGCTGATCCCGATGATGTGCAGAACTGTACGTAGCAAGGTCAGCCGAAACACGCGACGGGACATCCGCCAGAGCCGCCCTGTCATGGCGACCAGCGGCACAAGCACCAGCGCCTGCACGGCGAAGCGCACAAAGACCAGCATGGCTACTGGGGTCGTCTCGCCCAACAGCTTGGCCATCGCATCGCCCGCCGGGGCGAGGACGCAAAAGCCAAGCATCAACATGATGCCAAGAACAGGACGATCCTGAGTCATGGGCGGCACGCTACGGGGTTTGCGCCGCCGATGAAAGCGACAGTCTCAGCAGTTTGGGACGTTCACGGCCAAACCGCCCAGCGAGGTTTCCTTGTACTTCTCGTGCATGTCGTGCCCGGTCTGGCGCATGGTCTCGATCACCGCGTCAAGCGGGACAAAATGATGCCCGTCCCCGCGAAGCGCCAGAGACGCGGCTGAAACCGCCTTGATCGCCCCCAATCCATTGCGTTCGATGCAGGGGACCTGAACCAGCCCGGCGACCGGGTCGCAGGTCATGCCAAGGTGATGCTCCAACGCGATTTCAGCGGCGTTTTCTACCTGTTCCGGCGTACCGCCCATCACCGCGCACAAACCTGCGGCGGCCATGGCTGAAGCGCTGCCGACCTCGGCCTGACATCCGGCCTCGGCCCCCGAGATTGAGGCGTTGAACTTGACCAACCCGCCAATAGCGGCGGCAGTCAGCAGGAAATCCTCAATGCGGCTTTCAGAGGCACCCGGCACGTGGTCCAGGTAATAACGCAGCACCGCAGGCAGCACGCCCGCCGCGCCATTGGTTGGGGCGGTGACGACCTGACCCCCAGCGGCGTTTTCTTCGTTCACGGCCATGGCGTAAACGCTCATCCAGTCGTTGATCGTGTGCGGGGCGTTCAGGTTCATGCCCCGCTCGGCTTGCAGCGCGTCATGGATGCCCTTTGCGCGACGGCGCACGTGCAGGCCACCAGGCAGGATGCCATCGGTGTTCAGACCACGCTCGATACATTCGTTCATCACTTGCCAAAGGCGCGCGGTGCCCTTGGCGAAACTGTCCGCGCACCCGCGCGCGATCTCGTTGGCGCGCTTCATTTCGGCGATGCTTTTGCCACTGGCTTTGGCCATGTCAAGCATCTCGACTGCGGATTTGAAGGGGAAGGGCACCGGGTCGCCTTCGTCGGTCGCCTTGCCCTCGGCCAGTTCCTCTTCGGTCAGAACAAAGCCACCGCCGATCGAGTAATAGACCTGCCGCAGAATCACATCGCCCTGTGCATCTGTGGCCATCAGGATCATGCCGTTGGCGTGGCCGGGAAGATTGTGTTCATAGTCAAAGACCAGATCAGTCTTCGGATTGAACTCCAGCGTCGGCAGCCCCTCGGGCGTGACGCTATGCGTTTCGTTGATCGCGGCCAGCGCGGCCTCGGCCTTTTCATTGTCATAGGTGTCGGGCACAAAACCGGCGAGGCCCAAAATGGTGGCGCGGTCGGTGGCATGGCCGACACCGGTGAACGCCAGCGATCCGTGCAAAGACCCGCGCAGCCCCGAAAATTCGAACGGAGAGGCGCGCATCTGGTCCAAAAACCGCGCGGCGGCCACCATCGGCCCCATAGTGTGCGACGAGGACGGGCCGATGCCCACTTTGAACATATCGAAGACAGACAGGAACATATCAGGTAGCAGAGCCTTCTGGAGGGTTAGCGTAAGTCGGGGCGGTGAATGGCGTGGCGCCCAACCCCTCGGCCGCGATGGCGGCGCGGGTTGCGGGACGGGCTTCCAACTGCATCACGATGCGTTGCAAGTGAGGAGTATCAGCCAGTTGATACCAACTGCGATCCGCCTTGGCAGGATAGAGCGCCATCCAGCGCATCTGACAAGCCAGATAGTAGGTCAAAACCGACGGGCTGTCAGGTTGCAGCCAGTTCGGAGTGCTTTGGGCCTGCGCATCCAGCAATTTCAGGTGATGCCGCAGGCGCGGGCGGATGCCAGTGCGCAGGGTGTCGGCCTGTGCCGCGTCGATATATTTCTCGGCATAGAACAAAATGCGCAGATCGGCGTGCAACGTGTTCGAAGCAAAGAACAGCCATTTCAGAAACGCGGCCCGCTCGGGATCGGTGGCGGCGGGGGCCAGTTGCCCATGGGTGTCCGACAGCCACAGCAGAATAGCGGCTGTTTCGAAAATCGGGCCCTGGGGCGTTTCCAGAACAGGAATCAGCCCGTTGGGGTTCAGCGCGCGATAATCTGCGCTGTCCTGCGCGTTGCGGGTGCGATCCACCAGCACGGTCTCGAACGGCAGGCCCATCTCGGACAGTGCCAGTCGGATCACCAGCGAGGCGTTGTCGGGGGCATAGTGCAGGCGATAGGGCGCAGTCATGAAACCTATCTATACCTTACATCATTTTCCCAAAGCCCTGATTGCGACGTTTCCAATCGGAAACGCGTAGTTTCGCGACGTGTTGGCCTGCGCGGTTCTGCAATTCGCTCTCGCAGTTGGCGCGGGCATTCCGTATACGTTGCCTCAGTAAGACAGGGGGATGCCGCCATGACCGCAGAAATGTCACCGATCGACCGGGCAAAATACGTGGCCGCGCGCCGGGCCGCCGATCTGGTGCAGGACGGTATGCGCGTGGGGCTGGGGACCGGGTCCACCGCCGCCTGGATGGTGCGCCGTCTGGGCGAACGGGTGCAGGAGGAAGGCCTGAAGATCAAGGGCGTTCCCACCTCGACCCGGACTGCGCAACTGGCGCGTGAGGTCGGGATCGAGGTCGTGTCTTTGGATCAGGCCGGATGGTTGGATATGACCATCGACGGCGCGGATGAGTTCGATCAGGAGATGAACCTGATCAAGGGCGGCGGCGGCGCGCATTTGCAGGAAAAGATCGTCGCGACGGCCAGCGATCAGATGGTGGTCATCGCCGATGCCGGGAAAGAGGTTGAGACCCTTGGCGCTTTCCCCCTGCCGCTTGAGGTCATTCCTTTTGGCTGGCAGACCACGCGCACTCTGGTCGAAGAGGTTCTGGATACGATGGATGTTCTGGGTACTTCGACCGCTTTGCGGATGGATGGGGACGTGCCCTTTGTCACGGATGAAGGCAACCATGTGCTTGACCTACATCTGCACCGTATCGGAAACGCCCGGCAGCTGGCTCTGGTGCTGAATCAGGTGCCCGGCGTGGTCGAAAACGGGTTGTTCATCGACATCTGCGACAAGGTGGTGATTGGCCATGGCGATGGCCGGGTCGAGATCAGGGATATCAATGAGGGCACGACCGAAACAGAGCAACCCTCCGACAGCGATGAGAACCTGTTTTTGGACATTGCGGACTGATCCGAATGATTTCTTCACAAAATCCGACCCATCAAGGGTTGGCAGTTTTGCAATCGACCCCAGATAAGCAACGAAATTTGGCCTGACAAAAAGGAACTCGGGATGAGCTTTGACTATGATCTTTTCGTCATCGGCGGTGGCTCGGGCGGGGTTCGCGCCGCGCGTGTCGCGGCGGGTGAAAACGGGGCCAAGGTGGCGCTGGCCGAGGAAGATCGCTATGGCGGAACCTGCGTTATCCGGGGCTGTGTGCCCAAAAAACTGATGGTGTTCGCCAGTGAGTTCTCGGGCATGGTGGGTGACGCGCAGGCTTACGGTTGGGATATCCAGCCCGGCGCGTTCGACTGGAATACGTTCCACGGCAAGCTGGTAACAGAACTGGATCGGCTGGAAGGCATCTATCGCAACATCCTGAAGAACAACGGCGTGGAAAGCTTTGACCAGCGGGCCACCGTGGTGGATGCGCATACGGTTGAACTGGCCGATGGCACCCGCAAGACCGCCAAGCATATCCTGATCGCCACCGGCGGTCGCCCGGTTGTGCCTGAGTTTCCGGGATCAGACCTCGCCATCACTTCAAACGAGATTTTCCACCTGCCGAAACTGCCCGAAAACATCCTGATCGTGGGCGGCGGCTATATCGCCAGCGAATTTGCAGGGATCATGAATGGGCTGGGCGTCAAGACCACGCAATTCTATCGCGGTGAACAAATCCTTCGCGGCTTTGACCAAGAGGCCCGCGATTTGATCTGCAACGAAATGCGCGCAAACGGGATCGACGTGCGCCTGGGTACCAGTGTGGTTGAAATGGCCAAGGATGGCGACAAGATCCGCGTCAAAGCCACCGACGGGACCGAGGATCAGTTCGACGTGGTCATGTACGCCACCGGTCGCGCGCCCAATGCCGACAATCTGGGGCTTGAGGCCGTGGGTGTTGAACGCGGCCGCAAAGGTGAGATCATCGTGGATGAATACAGCCAGACCGGCGTGCCCTCGATCTATGCCATCGGGGATGTGACTGATCGTGTAAACCTGACCCCGGTTGCGATCCGCGAGGGCATGGCCTTTGTGGAAACCGTGTTCAAGGGCAACCCAACCCCGGTGGATCACGAACTGATCCCGACCGCGATCTTCACCCAGCCCGAAATGGGCACCGTTGGCCTGAGCGAAGAAGAAGCGGCAGCACAGGAACCGGTCGAGATTTATGCAACCTCGTTCAAACCGATGCAAAAGGCGTTTGCGGGTGGGACCGACAAGGTGATGATGAAGCTGATCGTGTCTCAGGCGACGCGCAAGGTGCTGGGCTGTCACATCGTCGCTCCGGGCGCGGGTGAGATGATCCAGCTGGCGGGTATTGCCGTAAAGATGGGCGCAACCAAGGAAGATTTTGACCGCACGGTCGCCGTTCACCCGGTCATGGCCGAAGAACTGGTGACAATGCGTCAACCTGTGCGCACTGCTTGATTTGCAACCACGCGCACACAAGTTACAAGGGAACCCGTGATCACACGGTCCAACACAAGGGAAAAGATACATATGGCGGGCAACAGCGGTGGCCCCTGGGGGGGCGGAGGCTCCTCGGGCGGCGGAGGAAATCGGGGTAACAACGGGAACGGGCAACGCCCGCCCGAAGGCGATGGTCCGCAGATCCCCGAGATCGACGATCTGGTGAAAAAGGGTCAGGAACAGCTGCGTGTGCTGATGGGTGGACGCGGAGGTTCGGGTCGTGGAGGCAACGGCAAGGGCGGCGGCGGTGGTCCGCTGTTCACGAAGGGGACCGTGCTTATCGGTCTCGTCGTTGGTGCTGTGCTGTGGGGCGCGGCCAGCTTTTACACTGTTAAACCCGAAGAACAGTCGGTTGAACTGTTTCTGGGCGAGTTTTCATCGGTTGGAAATCCCGGCCTGAACTTTGCCCCTTGGCCGTTTGTCACCGCCGAGGTTATCCCGGTCACTCGGGAACAGACGGAAGACATGGGTGGAGCACGCGGCAGCGACGATGGATTGATGCTGACCGGGGACGAAAACGTGGTCGATATCGACTATCAGGTCGTCTGGAACATCAGCGACCCTGCCAAGTTCCTGTTCAATTTGCGCGATGCGCGTCAAACGATCCGTGCGGTGTCTGAATCGGCCATGCGTGAGATTATCGCACAAAGTGAGCTGGCACCGATCCTAAACAGGGATCGTGGTGTGATCGCAGAACGCCTGCAAGAGCTGATCCAATCGACAATGGACAGCTATGATTCCGGCGTAAACATCATCCGTGTGAACTTCGACAAGGCCGACCCGCCGCAGGACGTGATCGCCGCCTTCCGCGACGTTCAGGCCGCGGCGCAGGAACGTGACCGTCTGCAAAATGTGGCGGACGCTTATGCCAACCGCGTGTTGGCGGAAGCGCGCGGTGAAGCCGCGCAGGTGCTGGAGGAGGCTGAAGCCTATCGCGCCCAGCAGATCAACAGCGCCATGGGTGAGGCCAGCCGCTTTAGTGCGGTTCTGGAAGAGTATTCCAAAGCACCCGACGTAACCCGGAAGCGCCTCTATCTGGAACGGATGGAGCAGGTTTTGGGTGACGTGGACAAGATCATTCTGGACGAAAACTCGACCGGTTCGGGGCAGGGCGTTGTGCCGTACCTGCCGCTAAATGAACTGCGCCGCAATTCTGGGCAGGAGAGCAACTGATGCGTAAATCACCAATTATTCTAGGTGCAGTTGTCTTGTTGGTAGTGGGCATCCTGTCCTCTATTTTCATCGTGGATGAACGTGAACGGGCGTTGGTCCTGCAATTCGGACGCGTGGTTTCCGTCAAGGAAGAACCCGGTTTGGCCTTTAAAATTCCGCTGATTCAGGAAGTTGTGCGCTATGACGACCGTATCTTGTCGATCGACGTGCAACCGCTTGAAGTGACGCCTCTGGACGATCGCCGTTTGGTGGTCGATGCGTTCGCGCGCTACCGGATTTCGGATCTGGAGCAGTTCCGTCAGGCGGTCGGTGTCGGCGGCATTCCGGTGGCAGAGGATCGTCTGGACCGTATCCTCCGCGCTGAAACGCGGGAAGTGCTGGGGTCGGTCTCGTCCCGTGACATCCTGAGCTCCGACCGTGCAGCGTTGATGCTGCGCATCCGCAACAGCGCGATTGCCGAAGCGCGGGCACTGGGCGTCAACGTGATCGACGTGCGCCTTAAGGCAACCGATCTGCCGCAGGCCAACCTTGAGGCGACCTTCGACCGGATGAAAGCCGAACGTGAACGCGAGGCGACCGACGAACGTGCCCGTGGTAACGAGGCCGCCCAGCGTGTGCGTGCGCAGGCCGACCGGACCGTGGTTGAACTGGTATCCGACGCCAACCGTGAGGCCGAGATCATCCGCGGTGAGGCTGACGCCGAACGCAACGCGATCTTCGCCGAAGCCTATGGCGCGGACCCCGAGTTCTTTGAATTCTACCGCTCGCTGACGGCCTATGAAAAAGCGCTGGGTGGTGGCAACAGCTCGATGGTGCTGAGCCCGGATTCCGAGTTCTTCAACTACCTGAAGTCGCCTACAGGGCAGGCAGCCCAGTAATGGGTATGATCCTTCTGGCCTTCGGGCTGGTACTGATTGTCGAGGGGCTGGCCTATGCGCTGGCCCCTTCGCTTATTGAACGCATGTTGGAAGCGTTGCGCAGCCTGCCCGAAAAGGCGCGGCGGCTGGCCGGATTGCTGTGCGTGGTCTCGGGTCTGGTGCTGCTTTGGGCCGCGTATCAGGTCGGGTTTTAATACAGCCTTTTCACTTGCCGGTGATTTCCCCGCGATCCTCAGTTGCGGGCTTGGCCAAACCGACTACATTGGTTGTCAAGAAGGGCCGCCTGCGGGCGATCCAATATGTAGTGACGACAAGGAGTTCCCAGGTGCAGGCACAAGCGCGCAGTATTTCCGTCCGGCGGGACGAGGTTGTTGGTTTCATGCGGCTGATGTGGTTGGCCATTGCCGGGATGGTTCTGGTTCTAGCCCAAACCGTCGCCGCGCAGGCGCGCGGGGAAAGCCTTGCGCCTCTGGCCGAAAAGATCAGCCCGGCGGTGGTGAACATCACCACTTCAACCTTGATCGAAGGGCAATCCGGGCCGCAAGGCATTGTGCCCGAGGGCTCTCCGTTTGAAGATTTCTTTCGGGAGTTTCAGGATCGAGAGGGTGATGACGACAACCGCCCGCGCCGCAGCAACGCGCTGGGTTCGGGTTTTGTGATTTCCGAGGATGGTTTCATCGTCACGAACAATCACGTGATTGCCGAAGCCGATGAAATCCTTGTCGAATTCTTCCCCGGTGACGGTCAGCCCAAGAAAGAGCTGCCCGCCAAGGTCATCGGTACTGACGAAAAAACCGATATCGCATTGCTTAAGGTCGAGGCCTCGGGGCCGCTGCAATATGTGCAGTTCGGCGACAGCGATGTGGCCCGTGTGGGCGATTGGGTGATTGCGATGGGCAACCCGCTGGGTCAGGGCTTTTCGGTTTCAGCCGGGATCGTCTCGGCCCGCAATCGCGCGCTGAGCGGGTCCTATGACGATTACATCCAGACCGACGCAGCGATCAACCGGGGCAACTCGGGTGGGCCGCTGTTCAATATGGATGGAGAGGTCATTGGCGTGAACACCGCGATTCTGTCTCCCAATGGTGGCTCAATCGGGATTGGTTTTTCGATGGCGTCGAATGTGGTGATCAAGGTCGTGGATCAACTGCGCGAGTTTGGTGAGACCCGCCGCGGTTGGCTGGGGGTACGCATTCAGGACGTGACCGAGGATATGGCCGAAGCCATGGGGCTGGAAAAACCCGGCGGTGCGTTGATCAGCGATGTGCCGGACGGCCCAGCCAAAGAGGCTGGCCTGCTGGCGGGCGATGTGATCCTCAGCTTTGATGGCGTTGAAGTCGAAGACACGCGCGGTCTGGTGCGTCAGGTCGGTGAAACGACCGTTGGTAAATCCGTTCGCGTTGTTGTGCACCGCGATGGCGGCACGCAGACTGTTCTGGTGACATTGGGCCGTCGTGAAGATGCAGAGCGTTCCGGTGGAGGCGAAGAAGAATCGGCGGAAGAAGCTCCGGTCGAGGAAGACGCGGATATTCTGGGTCTGACGATCTCACCGTTGACCGAGACGCAGCGCACCGATCTGGGACTGGACGCTGACGCTGAGGGGCTTGTTGTAACGAATGTGGATGAAGCCTCGGAAGCTTTTGCCAAGGGCCTGCGGGCGGGTGATCTGATTACCGAAGCCGGTCAGCAGAAGGTCACGTCGATCCAGGATCTTGAGACGCGCATGGACGAAGCACGTGAGGCTGGCCGCAAGTCGCTGCTGCTGTTGGTGCGGCGTGGTGGCGATCCGCGTTTCGTGGCACTCAGCCTGGGCGAATAGCCTGCCCTTGAGAATGCAAAAAGGCCGGGGTCTGCACCCCGGCCTTTTTTCTTTCATACGCTGGAAAACAGAAGAGCCGCACACCGGGGAAGGCGTGCGGCTCTGATACAGGGAGAGGTCAGTGGACAGATATCGGGGATGATTCTCTGACCTCCTACGGTAACAGTTATGAAGATAGTCTTAACGATCACACAGGTATGTGAAGCAGGTCACAGCGGATCAGATAAGATCGGAATCCGCCAGTTCCCGAAGCGCGTCAAAGTCGTGGATCATCAACCCGCCGCGCGATGCCTCGACCACCTTGTCGCGCTTCCAGGTCGAGATGGTTTTCGACACGGCCTCGCGCGTGGCGCCGACAAACTCGGCCAACTCGCTTTGCGAGAGGGACAGACGGCTTGAGGGGTCCTCTTGCAGGTCGGTCAGGTGCAGCAGCTTGCGGGCCAGACGGATCGGCATGGGCAGGAACACCTGTTCGTTCAGCTGAGATCCCATCCAACGCATCCTGAGACCGGCCAGACGGATCATATCAACTGCCAAATCCGGGTGTTGTCGGATTTGGTTCATCACATCTGCGCGCCGCACCCGCAATACGCGAGAAGGCTCGGCGGCGGCAATGGTCGCTGTACGCGGACCGCTGTCGAACAGCGCTATCTCACCAAAAACTTCGCCGGGTTTCATCAGGGTCAGCGACAGTTTGCGACCGCTCATCGCCAGAAAGGACACTTCGAGCGTACCGGCGAGAATGGCGTAGAGCGCATCGCCCTCATCGCCCTGTTCAAACAATGTCTCGCCTTCATCAAGCGAGATTTCGGTCGCCTGTGCCGACAGCATCGCGCGCAGACGGTCGGATGCTTCGGCCAGAAAACCGGTATTGGGAAAGGCCGTCATGTGGATGTGGTGCTCCGGCTGGCAGGTGTGAGTGGTCCCACAACTTTCCACAGCACGGGCGATTAGCCAAGGATTTTATGTAGTTTTACGGAATCCACGGCCTATTGCTGGTCAGGATCGTCCATATAGGTCTGCAACATGCTGAACTGAAGCATGAGAAAGACCATTAATGCGATCGGAAAACCAAAGGTTTCGATTTTGACCCACAGATCGGTCGACATTGTGCGCCAGACAAATTCATTGGCGACGGCCAGCACTGCGAAACAGGCACACAGCCGGCGTGTCAGAATCATCCAACCTTCGTGGCGCATGGGCAGCATCTCGTCCAAAACATAGGCGAGGTAGGATTTCTTTTGCAGCAGACCAATGCCGAGGATCAGGGCGAAAAAGCCATAGACCAGGGTGGTTTTCATTTTGAAGAACCGCTCGTCATTGAACCATGCGGTCAGGCCGCCGAAGAAGATTACCATGAAAGCGGTGAAAATCTGCATCCGGCTGAGTTTGCCGGTCAGGAACCACAATATCCCCATTGCGCCCAGCATAAGTGGGACGAAGATGATCGTTGCGACGATAAAGCCGGAATATTCCGTTCCTGCGAATTGGAAACTGTCGTCGCGCAGGCGCAAATAGATGAAGAAGAAAGCCAGCGGCGGGCCAAGCTCCAGCACCTGTTTCAGAAACGGGTTGATCTCATTCTTGCCTGTCATGTCGGTTTCCTGCTGTTTACCCGCCCATTTCAACTATTACGGCGCCGAGTGCAATCAATGCCATCAGTGCGATGCGTCTGGGGCCAACGGTTTCTTTCAAAACCAGCCAGCCAATAAGCGCTGCGAAGACGGTTGAGGTTTCACGAAGGACAGCTGCTTCGCCGACTTTATCCAGACGGGTGGCGAGCATGATCGAACCGAAAGACAGAGGTGCAATGATACCGCCAGCCAGCCCGCGCAGCATCAAAGGGCCAAGCGCGGGGCGGTGGATCATCGCGCGCCATCTGAGGAAGGCATAGAAGGGTAGCGTGGCGCCGTCGATCATGAAGAACCAGGCGAGGAAGGTGAACGGGTCGGCGGTGGCGCGGATGCCATAGGCGTCATAGGTCGTGTATAGCGCGACGAACAAACCGGTCGCGATGGCCAGCGCCAAGGCGATGCCCAGCGTTTCGCGGTTGGTTTCGAGAAACCGGAAGTTATAGGCGGCCAGTCCGAAAATCCCGCAAAGCAGGACAGCCACACCGAGCCATTGGGTGCCGGTGAAGGTTTCGTCAAACAACAGGTAAGCGCCAATCACGGTGAACAGCGGACCGGTACCGCGCACGACCGGGTAAACCACTGTGTATGAGCCTTTGGTGTAGGCCAGGGCCTGAAGGATTTTGTAGAGGATGTGGATCAGCCAGACGACTGCGAATATGGGCCACATAAAGGGTTCGGGCCAAGGCACGACGAAGAGGGCAAACGGGGCCGCCATAAGGCAATAGCAGGCGTCAATTACCCCGCGCGACATCCAGGGATCGTGGCGTCCTTTTTGCAGCGCGCCAAAGGCTGCGTGCAGGAAAGCGGCTGACAGCGCAAGCGCCAGGGCGAGCCTGTGGCCCGCTTCGGTGCCTTCAAGGGAGATCAGCCAGTCGCTCAAATTTCGGTCTTTGTTTTGGCGGAGAAGTGGGGGGCTGTCTGCCCCCCACGCCCCCCGAGGATATTTTTGGCCAGATGAAGCGGCGGATCAGCTTTGCAGGCCGGTGAGGGCGGCGGCGAATTCTTCGGGGTCGAACGGGGCGAGGTCGTCGATTTGCTCTCCGACGCCAATGGCGTGGATGGGCAGACCGAATTTATCCGCCAGCGCCACCAGAACCCCGCCTTTGGCGGTGCCGTCGAGCTTGGTCATCACCAGACCGGATACATCAGCCAATTTCCTGAAGGTTTCGACCTGGCTGAGGGCGTTCTGGCCGGTGGTGGCGTCCAGTACCAGCAGGGTGTTGTGAGGGGCGCTGTCGTCGACCTTGCGAATGACGCGGACAATTTTTGCCAGTTCCTCCATCAGGTCGGCGCGGTTTTGCAATCGGCCAGCGGTGTCGATCATCAGAAGGTCGGCACCTTCGTTCTGCGCTTTGGTCAGCGCGTCGAAGGCGAGGCTGGCCGGGTCAGAGCCTTCGGGCGCGGTCAGGACGGGGACGCCTGCGCGGTCGCCCCAGACTTGCAATTGTTCCACTGCAGCGGCGCGGAAGGTGTCACCCGCCGCGATGACGACTTTTTTGCCCGCGGCTTTGAACTGGCTAGCCAGCTTGCCGATGGTGGTGGTTTTGCCCGAGCCGTTGACGCCCACCACCAGCACCACTTGCGGGCGTTTGGGGTAAAGTGGCATGGGTTTGGCTACGGGTTCCATCACGCGGGCGACTTCTTGCGCCAGAAGCTGTTTGATTTCTAGCGTTGATAGTTTGCGACCAAAGCGCCCCTCGGCCATGTTCGAGGTGACGCGCAGGGCGGTATCGACGCCCATATCCGAGGCGATCAGCAGCTCTTCGAGCTGTTCCAGCATGTCGTCGTCCAGGGTGCGACGGACAACGGTTTGGGACTCGGACCGGCTGAACAGGCGGCTCAGGACGCCTTTGGGCTGGGTTGGTTCGGGCGCGGGTTGTGTGGCAGGTTCAGGTGGCGCGGTTTCGACCGGTTGTGGCGTAGGTTCAGGCTCGGGCGGTGCGGAGGCGGGTTCAGGTTGCGGTGCAGGCTCAAGTGGGCTGGGCTCGGGTGCAGTCGTTTCCTCTCCGCCATCTTCGACGATTGCATCCAGCCCCTGTTCGAGGCGGGACGAGGATTTGAACAGCTTGTCCTTGAGCTTTGAGAAAAACGCCATTTTTGGTCTCCGCAGGTGTTCCTTTCACCTAATGCGGATTTGCGGCAGTTGCAAAGGGTCAGAGAAAGGCGATCAACAGACCGGCCTGTGCGCCCCAGTATAGCGGCCAGACCAGATAAGGCGTCATCCGCAGGGCCGGGTGATGGGCGGGCAGCAGGAATTTCTCGGTCGCAAGGATCAGGTCCGAGGCGATGAAGGCCATCGCTGCGGGCAGGGCCCAACGCAAAGCGCCGGTGTCGGGCAGGGCCAAAACGGTGACGCCCATGCCCAGAATGATCGGGATATAGCCCAGAACTGGTAGTTTGAGATCCCCGGCACGTGGGGCCAGAAGAGTTGCCGCGACGATACCCAGCAGGATCAGGGACCAGAATAGGCCGGGGTGAGTTAAAATCAGGCTGGTATCGCTGCTGGGATGCGACAGAAACAGTGCGATATAGGCCAGGTGTCCGGCTGCAAAGGCACCGATCCCTGCCATGAACGTTGCGTCGGTTTCGCGCGACAACAGCGCGTCTCCGATGGCGCAGAGGCTCAGTGCGGCGATCAAAAGGAGTGGCGCCTCAGACAGCAGGGCGATGACGGCAAGGCAGGCGACCGAGGCGGTTTTCAGCACCGACCTAAGTTTGCTGGCCGGGCGAGGCGCCAAGGGCAGATAGGCCAACGCGCAGGCAGCAGCGACCAGAAACAGCGCAGTTGTCATTCAAGTGTCCCTTTTTTCGTCCAGCTTCATCGGGAATGCGTCCGCAACTCAACCCATGACGTTAAGGCAGCCTGACCTGACAGATTGGTAATTGGCATTGCCGGTTGGCATCTGACATCATGCGGACATGATCAGGCATGTTGCGATTCTTCTGGCTATGTCCGCGCAGATGGCGGGGGCGCAATCCGCGCTTTCGGGGGCTGAATTTGACTCGTATACGCAGGGTAAAACCTTGTTCTACGGCTTTGAGGGGCAGGTTTACGGGGTCGAACGTTATTTGCCCAACCGACGCGTGATCTGGTCCTTTCTGGACGGAGATTGCAAGGAAGGCGTCTGGTACGAGCAGAATGACCAGATTTGTTTTCTGTACGAAGACCGGCTGGACCCGCAATGCTGGGTGTTTGTCGAATCCGGCAGCGGCTTGATTGCTCAGTTTGAAGGCAACCCCGAGCAGACGGAGTTGTACGAGGCCGAAGATATCGATGAGGAGATGGTCTGCCTCGGCCCCGAGGTTGGCGTTTGAGCGAGACCTAGAACAGTGAACCCTGATCGGGTGGCGCTTTTTTCTGCGTTTTCTTAGCTGGTGACTTTGCTGTGGACGACATGCCCGTCGCTAATATGCCGTCGGCGAATTCGATCTCAAGCGCGGTTTGTTTTGCCGCCTGTTTCCGGGTTGTCACCACCTCGCCCTCGGCGCGCACCACGGCATAGCCCCGCTGCAACGTGGCCTTGTAGCTGAGTGTTTCTCGAAGCCTGTCCGTGGCTTCTAACGTCTGTCGCATCCGGTCCAAACGCGTGGCCTGGGCGGTGTTCAGACGCTCGGTCAAGCGGGTCAGGGATTGCCGTTGAGCGTCAATGTCGCGCTGAATAGGGCGCAAGGATAGGCGGGATGACAGGTTGCGCACCGCCTCCTGCCGTGAGGACACCAGATTTCGCAGGGTCGAGGCGCGCAGATGGGCCGACAGTTCCACAACTTTGATGCGTCGCGCTTGAACACCACGTTCCAAAGCCGGGGTCAGGCGATCGGCAATCAGATCAAGACGTTGACGCGGTGTGTTCAACAGGCTGTCGGGGCGCGGTAACGCCCGGGACAGGTCGCGCAGGCGTTGGCTGCGGCGCTGCACGGCGTCGGTCGCAGCGCGGGACAGGCGCGCGCCCTGTTCGCCGGTCCAGGCCAACAGTTCCATCCGCACGGGCACGGCCAGTTCGGCGGCGGCGGTGGGCGTCGGCGCGCGACGGTCCGAGACATAGTCGATCAGTGTCGTATCCGTTTCGTGCCCCACGGCTGAGATTAGTGGGATGTCTGAAGTCGCAGCCGCCCGTGCGACGGCCTCTTCGTTGAAACCCCACAGGTCCTCGATCGACCCGCCGCCGCGGGCGACGATGATCAGGTCTGGGCGCGGCAGGGCGCCTCCGGGGGTGAGTTGGTTGAAACCGTTGATCGCGTTGGCAACCTCGGGCGCGCAGTTCGATCCTTGCACGGCGACAGGCCAGATCAGCACCTTGCGCGGGAACCGGTCGCGCAGGCGGTGAAGGATATCGCGGATCACCGCGCCAGATGGTGATGTCACTACGCCGATGATCTGCGGTAGATAGGGCAGGGGTTTCTTGCGTTCAGGCGCGAACAGCCCTTCGGCCTCTAGCTGTTTCTTACGCTTTTCCAGCAACGCCATCAGTGCGCCTTGGCCTGCGACGGCGACCTCATCGACATTCAGGTTGTATTTCGATTGCGCGCCAAACGCGGTGAGACGCCCGGTTACGACGACCTCAAGCCCTTCTTCGGGCACCACGGACAGTCCCGAGATCTGACCCTTCCACGTGGTGCAAGCCAGCACGTTCCGGTCATCCTTGATATCATAGTAAAGATGGCCTGAGCGCGCCTTGAACACGCGCCCGACCTCACCACGCACACGGATTCGGCCAAAGGTGCCTTCCAGTGTGCGTTTTACCTCGCCGGAAATGTCGGAAACACTGTATTCAGGTGTGTTTTGGCCGGGAATGGGATCGTCAAGCAGGTCGGACATTTCAGCGCCTTGTGTCAAATGCCCACCCAGCTTAGAACGCGCGGAAGGCGAGGCCAAGCAGATCGGAGAGCAGTCATGAATATCCTCATTCTCGGGAGCGGTGGACGCGAACACAGCCTAGCCTGGGCGGTGATGCAGAACCCCAAGTGTGACCGTCTGATCGTCGCGCCGGGCAATGCCGGAATTGCTCAGATTGCCGATTGCGCGGCTCTGGACATCGAAAATGGCGGCGCTGTGGTCAGCTTTGCCGAAGACAACGCGATTGATTTTGTGATTGTCGGCCCTGAGGCCCCCTTGGCGGCTGGGGTTGCCGGCCGCCTACGCGAAGCGGGTGTTCTTGTCTTTGGCCCCTCGGCTGCGGCGGCGCAGTTGGAGGCATCAAAGAGTTTTACCAAGGAAATCTGCGACGCCTCGGGCGCGCCGACGGCAGCCTATGGGCGCTTTACCGAGGCCGAGCCCGCCAAGGCCTATATCCGCGAACAAGGCGCGCCGATTGTGGTCAAGGCCGATGGTCTGGCCGCCGGCAAGGGCGTGATCGTGGCGATGGACGAGGCGACCGCGCTGGAGGCCATCGACGACATGTTTGGCGGGGCTTTTGGCGGGGCCGGGGCCGAGGTGGTGATAGAAGAATTCATGGAGGGCGAGGAGGCCTCGCTTTTCGTGCTGTGTGACGGTGAGGATATCCTGTCGGTCGGCACCGCGCAGGACCATAAGCGCGTAGGCGAGGGGGATACCGGGCTGAATACAGGCGGGATGGGAGCGTATTCTCCGGCTCCGGTCCTGAGCGCCGAGGTCGAAGCCCGCGCGATGGAAGAGATCATCAAGCCAACCGTGGCCGAGATGAAAAAGCGCGGGATGCCGTTTCAGGGGGTTCTCTATGCGGGTTTGATGATCAAGGACGGGCAGCCGCGACTGGTGGAATACAATGTGCGCTTTGGCGATCCCGAATGTCAGGTGCTGATGATGCGCCTGGGCGCGCAGGCGATGGATCTGATGCATGCCGCAGCCGAGGGCCGTTTGCGTGAGGCGCAGGTGAACTGGGCCGATGATCATGCGCTGACCGTTGTGATGGCGGCTCAGGGATATCCGGGGTCTTACGAGAAGGGCAGTGTTATTGGCGGTCTGGACGGGCTGCCCGAGGACAGCAAGAACATGGTCTTTCATGCCGGGACCAAGGCTGCGGATGGGCAGGTATTGGCCACGGGTGGTCGGGTTCTGAACGTCACCGCTCGGGGCGAGACATTGCAGGAGGCGCGTGATCGGGCTTATGCGATGGTGGATGGGATTGACTGGCCCGATGGGTTCTTTCGCCGCGATATCGGCTGGCGCGCTTTGTGATCTGATTGCCGGGCTGCGCCCGTCTCGATTTTTTGGGGCGAGGGGCCAGCCCCTCGCGCTCCCCGGGATATTTTGGGCCAGATGAAGGGCGGATCAGCAAATGAGTGCGTTTGTTAGGTCACTGCGCTTCTTGAGGGGGCCAAGGTCGCGGGTTTGCCAATCGCCTCGGTAAGAAACGCTGACGATGGTGCTCCAGTCGGCGCTGGCGACGACCATCTCGGGGCCGGTGCCGCAATCGCGGATGGCGCTCGAAATATAAGCTTCTCCAATTTTGTGGTTTGTCAGACCAGGCAGTACCGCGATTTCGGTCAGTGCGCCATCTTTGAAGCGCCAGATGCGCAGGGTTTTGGCCAGGTGAGGGCGGTCGATATAGGCGATCTCGACGTAGCCGTCGCCGTCCAGATCGGCCGCGCCGATCGGTGCGAGCCAGCGGAAACGGGTGCCGATATGCGGGGTGGCGGCGATCTTTTCCCCGTGCGCGTTATAGATGGCGAGTTGAGCGCCTGTATCCTTCTGGGCTTCGACAACCAGAACTTCGAGCGTGCCGTTTTGATCAACGTCCGACAGCCGAGGCGCTAGATCTTCGAAAACACGGTCTTCGGGCAGGCGGATGGTCAGGGCAGATCGTTCCTTGGCGCCCGTCGAGCCTTGTGTGGCAGGCGTGTTTTCTATGGTAAGCTCAAGCGCTCCATATTCGATCTGATCCCCCAGGACGCCATGAGGATATCGGGTCGTGGGTTCGGTATAACGAGCCGCGACAATCGTATCTGCAATGGCAGGGGCTGTTGTGACCAACCACAAGCACATTGCCATAAGCGCGCCGCGAGACCTGCCTTGCCAGAGGCGAGAGAGTCGGCGCGGCGCTTTGGAGATCATCAGATCTGTTTCTCGGGCATCTGAACGACCAGACCGTCCAGCGCGTCGGTGACTTTGATCTGGCAGGTCAGGCGGGACCGCTCTGGGTCGGGCTCAAACGCAAAGTCCAGCATGTCCTCTTCCATGTCGTCTTTGGCAGGCACCTTCTCGACCCAATCAGGGTGGATATAAACATGACAGGTCGAGCAGGCGCAGGCGCCGCCGCAATCGGCCTCGATGCCGGGGATGTTGTTGTCACGGGCCCCTTCCATGACGGTCAGTCCGTTGGCGACCTCGACAGTGTGCTCGGTACCGCCATGCTCGACATAGGTGATCTTTGCCATTGCGTGCGTCTTCCTTTTACGATGTTCGAAACCTTCCTTAGTCAAGCCATTTAGGTCTTTCCACCCTCATTTGCGACTCGGGATGCCGCGACTGGACATTCCTGTGATATGTTCTATTTTTGTTCTCATGCTTGTTGCCCCTGTTCGCAGTGCAGTTTCAAACCGAGACTGGCCGCGCCCACCCGCTTGCCTGCCAGCCAATCGGCTGGACGATCCGCCCGATCATGCGCGTGTGACCGTGGCCGGGCTGGTGATCTTGCGGCAGAGGCCGGGTACAGCCAAGGGCGTGATCTTTCTGACGCTGGAGGACGAAACCGGCATCGTGAACGTGGTTGTCTGGCGCGCGATGTATGAACAATTTCGCCGGGCGGTGATCTCGGGCCGGTTGCTGCGGATCACGGGGCGGATGCAGCGGGCGCATTCCGTAACCCATGTGATCGCGGAAGAGATCGAAGATATCTCGGCCATGTTGGACGTGTTGGTACGGGGGGAGGGGCAATCGCCCCAAAGCAAGTGAGAAGAAAACACCCAGACGTCATGGTTTTGCCAAGGTTGAATGTAATTCAGTCACCAGTTTGACGGGTATTACATTATGAAAAACAAGTATTTGTACCGCGTATTTCGACTACGTCGGCTGATATTTCTTAGTTTGATTCTTTTGTTCGTGCCATGGGCTGTGGGGACGCAGGTATTTGGTCATTCCGCACTTTTGGCGGGTCCGAAAATGCAACTCGTGACGGCCTTGTTTGGTGTATTTGCAATCATGTTACTGGTGCTCATTTATCCGCGGGTCTGGTGGGAGACGGTCACAACGGCCTTAGTGCTTGGTATGACCCTAATGCTCTTGCCGGTGATTGAGATGCTGCCCGACCTTGCGCCAACGCAAAATCAAGGGAAGGTAACAGCCTGGACGATTATCGGAACGGTTCTGGTCTGTTTTTTCTTATGGCTCGGCCTGAACTGGCTGCCCAGCGTTTTTCTGCATGTTCCCCTTGGTTTGCGGGAATGGAAGTCGCGCGCCAGATACCTCATCCCTGCACAGCGTGCCTTTGACATTCTGAAGACAGCACCTGACAGCTATAGTAGAAAATACAAAACCGGTCCGGTGGGTGACGATGGGTTATTCACGGTCTCGATGAACATGAACACGGTAAATCCCGACACCTGGGACCCGGAGAACATGGAAATGCTCTATAAATGCAAGATCGAGCAAGAGAGCGGTACGAGTCAGGTTATTTCGACGTATTATATGGTTGAAGGAGAGGCCAACGTGGATGTCGAACGCTTGACTGTCCGCGGCGAAGGGCAGACCGCGATATGTGAGACAGTGACAATCAGAAGTCGACGAAACCTGTACGAAGATTTGGGTTTTTGGGTGCAGGATTTCGGAGCGGACCATTTGCATGCTAGATTGGATGCCGCCGAAGGTCTGTCCTCGATTGCGCTGGTCGACTTGCCGTATGTGTCGCCATTGGTCGGGCTTGCGCGGTTTTTCGAGCAGTTTAATGAAGATCCGCCTGGTAAAAGCGGCGGATCGATTTAGCACTCTGCCGACTATCGCTTGTCCCGGTGGTTCTTGGACATGCCGATATACGGTACACGGCCCGCCTGAAACTTACTCCTGCCTTGCCCAAACGTCAGCGTTGATGCACAGTTTCATCATCGGAACTTTGGCGGCGCCGACAGGCTGCCGTGCCACGCTTTGGGAGGACCGTGACATGCCATCCAAAACCGCAGATTCCACACCGCCAGACGACCTGACGCCCCAGCCACAGGACAGGGCCAACGTCAATACGATCACTGCTGACGATATCACGGCCTCTTTGAAGGCCGGGTTTTCCGACTTTCTGGCGCGCCCGGTCATGAGCGGCTTTTTTGGTCTGTTCTATGCGGTCTTCGGCATTCTACTGGTTTGGGTCATGGTCTGGCTGGGCAAGATCTGGATGATCATTCCGGCCATTGTCGGCTTTCCGTTGATTGCACCATTTGCAGCCGCCGGGCTGTATGAAATGTCACGCCGGTTGCAAAAGGGACAGGCGTTCGGGTGGTCCGACATCCTGACCGTCATGGCCCATCAGCGCAAACGCGAGATGGGCTGGATGGCCTTTGTCACCCTGTTCATTTTCTGGGTATGGGTTTATCAGGTTCGGCTGTGGCTGGCGATTATCCTGCAAAACGCCTCGTTCTCGGATTTGGACGGGTTTTTGAACATCGTCTTCTTTACCCCGCAGGGCTGGACGTTTCTGGCCGTTGGCACGGCCATAGGCGCATTCCTTTCCGCGGTCCTGTTCTCGGTCACTGTCGTCGCCATGCCCATGTTGCTGGATCGCGAGACCAACTTTGTCTCGGCCATGCTTACATCTATCCGCGTCGTCACCGAAAACCCTGTGGTCATGCTGAGTTGGGCGGCGATTATTTCGGTCACGATGCTGTTGTCACTAGTTCCGGCATTTCTGGGCCTGATCTTCACCTTGCCGATTCTGGGGCATACGACATGGCATCTCTACCAGCGGGCGGTGCCACCGGTAGAGGGGTGATTTGAATGTGAACCCTTCGGAAAAGGGTCAGCCGCCGACCGTGTTCATCGCTTGAACAAATTGCTCTGCGATTGCTTGTCCCGGTGATCTCCGCGCAACTCGGCGTGCAGCGCGCGACCGGCCTGAACGCCGGGGCGGGCGCTGACGGTTTCCAGCCAGCGGGTGAAATGAGGTTTGTCCTCCAGCACCTGTTGCTGACCTTCCCACAGGCTGGCCCAGCCCCAGATCGACATGTCTGCAATCGAGTAGAAATCGCCCGCGACATATTCATTCTCGGCCAGCCGCCGGTCGAGCACGCCGTAAAGCCGCCCAACTTCGGTGCGATAGCGATCCTTGGCATAGGGCAGGTCTTGTGGCGGATCCAGTTGCGGGGCGTATTTCAAAAAGTGGTGCGCTTGACCGGCCATGGGTCCGACCCCGCCCATTTGCCACATCAGCCATTCCTCAACGGCGATCCGGTCGCGCTCGGTTTCGCCATAGAACCGCCCGGTCTTGCGGGCCAGATACATTAGGATAGCACCGCTTTCGAAGACCGAGATCGGTTCTCCATCCGGGCCGTCGGGGTCCACGATGGCAGGCATCCGGTTGTTGGGCGCGATTTTCAGGAATTCGGGATCGAACTGATCGCCCTTGCCGATATTGATCAGATGGGTGGTGTAGGGCAGCTCCATCTCTTCCAGAGCGATAGACGCCTTCCACCCGTTTGGCGTAGGCCAGAAATACAGATCAATCATGGTCTCTCCTTCGGTTGACGGCGATCATGAAGGTTTCGGGCCATTGGGCAAGGGGGCAGGGGCAAACTGTTACGAAACCGTGACTGATTGCGCCTAAGGCTTGACGCCTTTGCATGCGCGGCGTAAGGGCAAGGCACCACGTGGCGATTTGTTACCGGATTGCGGGCCACGCTAAACAACACCGCTAAAAGGTCAGGATGAAAGACCCCTTTCGCTTGGCCGCGTCTGGGGTTTTTTGTTTGCCTCCACAGAGGGGCCGAAAGGAATGACATGAGCGAGAACTGGAACAAACGCACACAGGCCGTCCATGGCGGCATCCGTCGCAGCCAATATAACGAAGTGTCCGAGGCGATCTTTCTGACGCAGGGCTTCGTTTACGAAAACGCCGAACAGGCCGAGGCGCGGTTTATCGAGACCGGCCCGGATGAGTTTATCTATGCCCGTTATGGCAACCCGACCGTGTCCATGTTCGAACAGCGCATCGCAGCGCTGGAAGGGGGCGAGGACGCCTTTGCCACCGCATCCGGCATGGCGGCGGTGAACGCGGCGCTGGTATCGATGCTGAAGGCGGGCGACCATGTGGTTTCGGCCAAGGCTTTGTTCGGCTCTTGCCTCTATATCCTTGAAAACATTCTGACCCGTTACGGCGTTGAAGTGACCTTTGTCGACGGCACCGATCTGGACGCGTGGAAAGCGGCGATCCGCCCCGACACCAAAGCGGTTTTCTTCGAATCCATGTCGAACCCCACCCTTGAGGTGATCGACATCGAAGCGGTGGCCACGCTGGCCCATGCCGTCGGTGCAACCGTGATCGTGGACAATGTGTTCTCGACCCCGGTCTTTTCGCGCGCGATCCAGCAGGGCGCGGACGTGGTGGTCTATTCCGCAACCAAGCATATTGACGGGCAGGGCCGGGCTCTGGGTGGTGTGATCATCAGTACCAAAGAGTTCATCCGTGGCACCGTTGAACCCTATCTGAAACATACCGGCGGCGCGCTTAGCCCGTTCAACGCGTGGGTCATGCTCAAAGGGCTTGAGACGATGGCTCTGCGGGTGAATGCTCAGGCCGAGACGGCGCAGATCATTGCCGAGGCGTTGGAGGGCCATCCCGCGCTGGAACGCACGCTGTATCCGGGGCTGAAAACCCATGCCCAAAATGCGTTGGTGCAATCGCAGCTGGGCGGCAAGGGCGGTACGGTTCTGTCCCTGGACATCAAGGGCGGGAAAGCAGCGGCTTTTGCTTTCCTCAACGCGATGACGATCCCGGTGATCTCGAACAATCTGGGCGACGCCAAGTCGATCGCGACGCATCCGGCAACAACGACCCATCAACGCCTGAGCGATGCGCAGAAAGACGAGTTGGGCATTACACCCGGCTTGATCCGGTTCTCGGTCGGGTTGGAAGATGCTAGCGACCTGCTTGCCGATATTAAGCGCGCATTGGACGTTTCTCAGCAGTAAACGTCGCGTCAACGGTGCTACAAACAGGCTCAAAGAGATGTGTGCGGGGTGGTAAATCGCTCATCCCGCACCAAAAATCGATCCGGACTGTGTTTTCCGGCGTATACGGTTAAACTGGAAAACACGCCCAAGCTGTATATAGTCCGGCGGCGAACCCCGAGGAACCCCAAGCGATGAACGTGCATCCCCGTGACATTGACGACGCCCCCGACCATGACGAGGCCGCTGCGGCGCTGAAAGTTCTGCGCAAATGGGCGGTATCCGCGACCGACGCCGAGATCAGTCAGCTTGATCCGGCAATCGCGCGTCTTGTGCCGGGGCAGGAGACGTCCAACTATCCGTCTTTGTCGCGCGACTACCCCGAGGACTTCAAGGCCGATGAGGCCTATCGCGCCACGCTGCCCGATCTGCAAAACGGTCCGTCCAGCTTGATCCGGGGAGCGAAGCAGCAAATTCAGCATGTGGGTATCTCGAATTTCCGCCTGCCGATCCGGTTTCACCGCAAGGATGGCGAAGACCTGACGCTTGAGACCTCGGTCACGGGCTCGGTCAGCCTTGAGGCCGAGAAGAAGGGCATCAACATGTCCCGTATCATGCGGTCCTTTTACAAACACGCCGAGCGCACGTTCAGCTTCGAAGTCATGGAAGCCGCGCTGGATGATTATATGACCGATCTGGACAGCTTTGACGCGCGTATACAGATGCGGTTTTCCTATCCCGACAAGGTGAAAAGCCTGCGCTCGGGGCTGGAAGGCTATCAGTATTACGACATCGCGCTGGAGCTGGTGGAACAGAACGGCGTGCGCCAGAAGATCATGCATCTGGACTATGTCTACTCTTCGACTTGTCCCTGTTCGCTTGAGCTGAGCGAACATGCTCGTTCAACACGTGGCCAGTTGGCGACGCCGCATTCACAGCGGTCGGTGGCGCGGATTTCGGTAGTGGTAGATTGCGACGCCGATTGCCTTTGGTTCGAGGACCTGATCGCGTTGTGCCGTCGTGCCGTGCCCACGGAAACACAAGTGATGGTTAAACGCGAGGACGAGCAAGCCTTTGCCGAGCTGAACGCCGCAAACCCGATCTTTGTCGAAGATGCTGCGCGCCTATTCTGCGCCGAACTTCTGGCCGACCACCACGTGGGTGATTTTCGCATAGTCGCCAGTCATCAGGAAAGCCTGCACAGCCACGACGCTGTATCGGTTCTGACCGAAGGGCCGACCTTTGTATCATCCAGCCTTGACCCAAGGCTGTTCTCGACTCTGTTCCATGTCGGCTGAACGCGCAAAGTCTCAGGATTAACCTTACGGCACGTTTTTGCCGCATCGCAGCAAAAAATGCTGCGCTCGCACGGTCTTTGAAGTAGACTGATGTGGAATGCAGCCGTGGTTAGACCGTTGGTCAATGGGAAAGCCACTCTGAAGGAAGCTGAAACGTGCAACGCTTGATCCTGCGTGACATCGTTTCCCGCCCGTTATCCCAGGGCGGGCAGGGCCTCTTTTTCTCAAGCGTGCTGCGTTACTTTCAGAGGAGAGACTACGTATGAATCCGATTACCCAGCCCTTGGAATTTCAGGCTGCCGCAATCCGCATGGCAGGCTACGCGGTGAGCAACCAGATGAAAATCATGCAAATTCTGGCTTGCTCGGCGATGGAGCTGCCATTTTTTCAAGTGCAGGCACTGCACGCCTCATCCGCTGCGCCCGCGCCTGTTGCACCGAAACCTCCAGCGCCGGCCAAGCCGAAACCGGTAGCCCGTGCTGCCAAGGTGAAAACGCCGCCGGCGGCTAAAGCCAAGCCTGCGGTCAAAGCGAAACCGGCAGCGAAGCCAGCCGCCGAATCACCTAAACCGGCAGCCGTGAAATCCACACCGGCCAAAGCAGTGGCTGCCAAACCGGCCAACAAACCGCACATAGCCAAACCAGTGGCGAAAAAACCAGCTGCGGCCAAGCCAGCGGCAGTTAAATCGCCCATCGTAGCCAAGCCTGCGGCTGCAAAACCGGTAGCTGCCGCCGTTGCGGCGAAGCCTGCGGTTAAGGCTGCGCCGAAACCGGCAGCGGTCCCTGCTGCATCCAAGCCAGTGACCGCAAAAGCTGCGCCGAAACCGGCCGCTCCTAAGCCTTCGGCGGTAAAACCCGCAGTTGCAAAAACGGCAAAGGTCAAGGCAGAGGCACCCAAACCAGCCGCACCCAAGGCGCAACCTGCCAAACCCGCAGCACCCAAGGCCGAAGCCGCGAAACCTGCTGCACCCAAGGCCGAAGCCGCGAAACCTGCTGCACCCAAGGCCGAATCCGTCAAACCTGCAGCCCTCAAGGCAGAGGTCGTGGCACCAACCCGCCGGACCCGTGCGCCATCGAAGCCGCCCGCAATGCCCAGCGCGACCAACAAAACGCAAAAGTAAATCGGGGCATCCGCTTGACACAGTCGTGCAGGCGCGCCAACGCTGCGCCTCATGACGGATATACGCCCGGTTGGATATGTGATTGGCCTGCTGGTTGCCATTCTTGGGGCGACCATGATTCTGCCTTTGCTTGCGGACCTGATCGAAGGGCGCGACGAATGGCATGTGTTCCTTGAAAGCGGGATCATCACCGTCCTGACAGGCGTCATTCTGGCAATGAGCTGCTCGAACGGGGTGGGCGAAGGTCTGACAATCCGTCAGACCTTTTTGCTGACCACCGGGGTTTGGGTCGCTCTGCCGTTTTTCGGCGCGATCCCTTTTTTGATCGGCGCAACAGAACTGCGCTTTGTCGACGCTTACTTCGAAGCGATGTCCGGCCTGACGACCACCGGTTCGACCGTGATTTCCGGGTTGGATAAGCTGCCGCAGGGCCTGTTGCTGTGGCGCGGAGTGCTGCAATGGTTGGGCGGGATCGGGATCATCGTCGTCGCTATGGTATTTCTACCCGAACTTCGGGTGGGCGGGATGCAGATCTTCCGCTCGGAAGGGTTTGAAACTATGGGGAAAATTCTACCCCGCGCGCAAGAGATTGCGGGTCAGATTTCCCTGATCTACGTCTTTCTGACCTTCGTCTGTGTGCTGGTATATGCCGGCTTCGGCATGAGCTTTTTCGACGCCGTCGTCCACGCCATGACCACAATCGCGACGGGAGGGTTCTCGAACTACGACGCCTCGTTCGGGACGTTCTCGGGGCCGACGGAATATGCCGCCTCGGTGTTCATGATTTTGGCGGCGCTTCCTTTCGTGCGCTATGTGCAACTGGCAAATGGCAACACCAGTTCGCTGTGGAAAGACAGCCAGATCCGTGCCTTCCTGGCCACGATCCTTCTGCTGGTCGCGATAATGACCGTCTTTCTGCTAACCGTCTTTCCGCATCACTGGGAACAAGCGTTCCGGGAATCTCTCTTCAACATCACCTCGATCATCTCGGGCACAGGTTATGCCAGCGTGAACTACATGACCTGGGGCAGTTTTCCGGTCATGGTGTTCTTCCTGATCGGCCTGATCGGTGGCTGCGCGGGCTCGACCGCCTGTTCGATCAAAGTGTTCCGCTATCAGTTACTGTTTGCCTCGATCAAGACCCAGATACGCCGCATCCGCTCGCCCCATGGGGTGTTCATGCCTTTGTATGATGGACGGCCGATAAGTACGGATGTTCTGACCTCTGTGATGAGCTTTTTCATGTTCTTTGTGCTGTCAATGGGCGTTCTGGCTTGGGCTCTGGCACTAACGGGTCTGGACTTTATCACCTCGGTTTCAGGCGCGGCGACGGCGTTGGCCAATGTAGGGCCGGGGCTTGGCGATCAGATCGGCCCGGCGGGCAATTTCGCGGGCCTGAGCGATACCGCCAAGTGGTTGCTGTCCATCGGGATGCTGGTCGGGCGGCTTGAGCTTCTGGCCGTTTACGCCCTGTTCACCGTTCAATTCTGGAGAAACTGATGAAAAGACCCCTCGGCGCGCAAATCTCGCATATGCTTCGGGATCGCGGTGTGGATGTGATTTTCGGCATCCCCGGCGTGCATAATCAGGAAATGTACCGGGGGATCGAAGAGGCGGGCATCACCCATGTTCTGGCTCGGCACGAACAAGGGGCCGGGTTCATGGCTGACGGGTATGCGCGGGCAACTGGCAAGCCGGGGGTGGCCTATGTGATCACCGGGCCGGGCCTGTGCAATATCATGACACCGATGGGGCAGGGATATTCTGATTCGGTGCCGATGTTGGTTTTATCGTCATGTCTGGACGAGACCGAGGCGTCAAAGGGCCAGTTGCACCAGATGAAGGACCAGCGCGGGGCCGCCGATACGGTTGCGGATTGGTCGGTGCAGGCAAACTCGGCCGAAGCCGCCTACGGGCTGGTCGAGCGCGCCTTTGAGGAATTTGAGCTGTCGCGCCCGCGTCCCAAGCATATTCAGGTGCCGATCAAACAGCTCCAGGCCGAGGCTGATCCGGCCCCGTTTCCCAACCAGCCGGGGATGCGCACCAAGGCCGCGCCGCCGGATGTCGCGCCTGTTCTGTCGATGCTGAACATCGCCCGCAGGCCCTTGTTCATCCTGGGGGGCGGGGCGCGGTCCAACCTGTGGCGGCAGATCCTGACCCAATTGGGGGCGGCCTGTTTTACCACCTATGCGGGGCGTGGCATGGCCGGGTTGAACTATGCGTTGGATTTTGGGGCCTATCTGCCGCGGCCTGGCAGCGCAGAAGTTATTGCCTCGGCTGATCTGGTAGTGGTCGTCGGGTCGGAACTGGGTGAGGTTGACCTGTGGCGCGACGATCTGGGGCATTCCGGAAATCTGGTGCGGGTCGATCTGGACCCGGCTGTACTGTCCGACCGCCACCGGGCAGCGGTCAAATTGCAGGTGGATGGAGAAAGCTTCGCCCATGCGCTTTGGGCGGCGATCGACCATGTGAAACCGGCAACTGGCTGGACCGAGGACGAAGTGGCGCAAGCCCGCGCGAAATGGCGGGTCGAGGTGGACGCCGAACGCCCCGGCATCGTCCCCGTGCTGGACGCGCTGCGCGAAGCGATGCCGGCCGAGACCATGATCTATTCGGACATGACCCAGCTAGCCTATGTCGGCAAAGAGGTCTGGGACATGACCTTCCCCTACCACTGGCATCACCCGACCGGGTTCGGCACGCTGGGTTACGCTCTACCCGCCGGGATCGGTGGTGCGGTTGCACGGCGCGGAAAACCGACGGCGGTGATGGCCGGGGATTACGGGTTTCACTACACAATGGCCGAGCTTGGCGTCGCGGTCGAACTGGGCTTGTCTCTGCCCATCATTCTCTGGGACAACGCCAAGCTGAAAGAGATCGAGGACAGCATGGTCCGGGGGCAGATCGCACCCAACGCCGTGGTCGCGCGCAACCCCGATTTCTGCAAACTCGCCGAAGCGTTTGGCGCTCTGTCCGCAAACCCCTCTAGCCTGGAGGAGATGCAGCAGACGGTTCGTGGGGCATTCTCGGCGCCGGGTCCGACGCTGATACGGGTGACGCCCGACATCCTGGCATAAAAAAAGCGCTGCATGGGTTTTGCGGCGCTTTTTCTGTTTTGGGTTAAACGCTTAGTCCCAGCAGTGAACCAGCACAGTCATACCAGTTGCGCGACGGTTCAATTCGTTGGGGGACACCTGACCAGTGGCTTGACCGGTCTGACCGGCAACGCCGGCCTTATCAAGTATTTCACCCAGACGCGCCGCTGTTGCCGCCAAACTGACCGAGGCGGGCAGGGTGCGGCCGTCCGAGGGCGTCGGCAGCAGCATCCCCACAACCTGACCACTGGTGTCAAAGATCGGACCACCCGCGTCGCCGGGTTGTGCGGCCAGCGCCAGACGTTTCACGCCCTTTTCCCCGTTCAGCCCGCGCACATCGGCGATCTGGCCATAGGTCAGCGTCGGTGCGCCCAACGCGCCTTCATAGGAAAACCCGGACACGGCGACCTCGGTCTGAATGCGCGGTGTAACGGCGTTGAACTCGGCAACATTCAGCGGGGCGAGGGTGCTTTTGGGCCGCAGGACGGCAATGCCAAGATCCACATCGGTCCAGGCGACCTGAAGTTCCTGATCACCGTCCAGCGTCAGGCGAGTGCACATGTCGGTAGCCTCGGCCACGGTCAGGATCGTACCGTTGGCATCTGCGAAAAAGCCCGAACGCGACAGGCGGGGTTTGCGCAGCTGCAAGCCCGAGATCAGGTCAATGCGCTGCTCAGACTCGGCCCCGGCGCTGGCATCCAGAACGGCGTCATTGGTGGAAAAACTGGCCTTCATCGCCGCCAGAACACGGGCGCGGCGGGCCTCATCCCCGTCGGGCCACACAAGGGTGAAGCCCTTGATCTGGCCGTCTTGCAACTTGGCTTCGGTATAAGACACGATACCGTTGCCGCGCCCTTCGAGCGTAAAACGGTCACCGCGCAACTGACGAGGGCCGTCCAGCGGCACTATCTCGAGCGATTGCATGACCTCGTAAAGCGCGCGCAGGGTGTTCTTGTCGCCTTCCTGACTGATCAGCAGTGCCTTGGCATTCAAGTCAGAGGCGCTGTTGAAATGGGCAAACGGGGCCTCATACCGGTCAAAGGCAACGGCGCTAAGCGGCAGGTCCAGATCAATCCCCGCCTGCGGGTCGGAATGGCGGGCCATCCCGACGCTGATCAGAGGGGCGTTGTAGTCGTCCATCAAGGTGGTGCGTTGCGCGGTGGTTAGAACTCCGGTGGCCTCGAACCCGTTGAAGCGCTGCCAATCCGCCATCGAACGACGGGTGCCTTGCCCGAAAGCTCCATCAATGGTCGAATTGTAGAACCCGGCGGCCTGAAGGGCGGTTTGCAACGCGCGTCGATCCTGCGCGCTGAGCAGCCGTTCGGATTGTAGCGCCTGCGCGCGGGTTTCATCTGATGTCTGCGGCGTCAGCCCGGTTGCAGGTTGTTCCGGCGCAGCGGTTGTCGGAGGTTCCACTGCAGCGCGGTCTTGGCTGGTGCTCGAAACAGGCCAGAACTGCGGCCCAAAACTGTTGGAAAACGCGATGTAACTGTCGGAGGGGATTTGGCCTTCAGCGCGATAAACCCTCAGAACTTGCTCGGCATCAGCGCGTAAATACGGTCCTATAACAATAGCGTACCAGCCAGAGTTCAAGCGAAACCCATTCACGTCTGGTAGAAGGGACGCATAGGCCTGCGCGCGCTCTTGGGCTTGGCTCAGGGATGGCCGTGCCTCGACCTGAACCCAGACGCCTGCCTCTTGCTGGGCGAAAACGGCGCGGGTGCCGAAGAGGAAAAGAAATAGAATTGCTGTAAATATGCGTGTCATTGTCTGCCCGTGTCCGCAATTTTTATCTGGGTGGCAGAGTACGCCAAGTGCAGGGTTGAACACCATGCCCAGATTGCGGGGAATTTGCAGTGTGGCGATGCAGTGACAGGCCGGACGCACTGGCCCGTTGACGCCCCTTGGCCCCTTGCATAGGAAGGGCAAAACCCATCGTTACCGGCGCAGCGGCGCCCAAAGGGAATGTCATGACCGAACAGTCCAGCGCACCTCGTTCTTTTCAGGAGATTATCCTGCGGCTTCAGTCCTATTGGGCCTCGAAAGGCTGCGCGATCCTGCAGCCCTATGACATGGAGGTCGGTGCAGGCACATTCCACCCGGCGACGACTTTGCGCGCCCTGGGGTCCAAGGCATGGGCTGCTGCCTATGTGCAACCCTCGCGCCGCCCGACCGACGGGCGATATGGTGAGAACCCCAACCGATTGCAGCACTACTACCAATATCAGGTGTTGATCAAACCCAGCCCACCGGACCTGCAAGAGCTGTATCTGGGTTCGCTTGAAGCGATCGGTATCGACATGGAGCTGCACGATATCAGGTTCGTCGAGGATGACTGGGAAAGTCCCACTCTGGGCGCATGGGGTCTGGGCTGGGAGGTTTGGTGCGACGGCATGGAAGTCAGCCAGTTCACCTATTTCCAGCAGGTCGGCGGCCACGACTGTACACCCGTTTCGGGCGAACTGACCTATGGGCTGGAACGTCTGGCCATGTATGTGCTGGGTATCGACCATGTGATGGACATGCCCTTCAACGACCCTCAATCGCCCAGCCCGTTGAAATATGGCGATATCTTCAAACAGACCGAGGAAGAATACGCCCGCTGGAATTTTGACGTGGCCAATACCGAGGTCCTGCTGCGCCACTTTGAAGAGGCCGAGGCGGAATGCGCCACTATTCTGGCGCAAGAGCATGATGATCCAAAGACGGGCAAGCGCATCGTGATGGCGCATCCGGCTTATGATCAGTGCATCAAGGCCAGCCATATCTTCAACCTGCTGGATGCGCGTGGGGTGATTTCAGTCACCGAACGGCAGGCCTATATCGGGCGGGTGCGTGCCCTGGCCAAGCAATGCGCAGATGCGTTTGTCATGACCGAGGCTGCCGGGTACGAGGCTTGATGGCCAGATCACGCCAATCCGGGCAGCAACACCTTCAGGCCGTCGGCGATCATGCTTATGGCGATGGCCGAAAGGATCATGCCCATGAAGCGGCTCATAATAACGCGCGCGTTTGCGGACAAGCGTTTGGCCAGCTCCGATGCGTTCCAGAAGGTGACGAACAGCAACAGCAGGACGACCAGAAATACGCCTGCATAAAGCATCGCATCCACTGGTTTGGTGATGTGATGAGCATAGAGGATCAAAGTCGTGATCGTGCCCGGACCGACCAGAATGGGAAAGGCCAGCGGATAGAATGCAACGGTGTCGGGTTCGGGATAGGATTGCTTTTCATCCTCGGTACCGTGATGGGTGGTGCTTTGATTGCCGCTCAGCATGTTGAGGCCGATCATCAGGACGACCAGTCCTCCCGCAACGCGCAGGTCATCGACCGAAATGCCAAACAACCCCAACGCCTGATTGCCGATGGCCGCAAAAGCCCCCCCCAGGATCAGGCAATAGATCGTCACTTTCGCCGCCACCTTACGCTGATCGGTCGAGGACAACCCTTCGGTCACGCTGAGGAAAACGGGCAGGTTGGTGATCGGGTTCATGATCGCAAACAAAGCGCCGAAGAATCCGACGGTAAGGGTGGAGTCCATTCGATAAGCCTCGTATCAACCTGTTACGTGCCGGACCCTGTCCGATTTCATGCGCATTTGAAAGAGGCTGCGTGACCAATGACCGGAAAACTGCTTGCTCTTCTGTTGCTTGGCTCGGCCGTTTTGGCCGGGGCAGGGATGTACTACCTTCAGGTTTACGGGTTTTACTATTCGGTCGATCCGCAGCCGGGACGCGATGTCCAGCTGGTGGCTGTGACGTCTGAAAAAGCGGAGCCAATTGCTTACTCGGGGTTTCAGGCGATTGATGCCGACAGCTCTCCGATCCGGTATCGGGCCTGCTTTGAAACCGAGCTGACCCAGGAAGATCTGGCCGCTTTCAAGCTGGTGGACAATGCTGAGCCACTGACCGCGCCCGGGTGGTTTGACTGTTATGATGCCGTGACGATTGCGGATGCACTGAAATCGGGACAGGCGCAGGCTTTCATGGGGCAAAAGAACATCCACTATGGCGTGGACCGGATCGTTGCCGTGACGCAGGACGGCAAAGGCTATGTCTGGCATGCGCTGAACAATTGCGGCGAAAAAGCTTATGACGGAACCGTGGTGGGCGAAGAGTGCCCGCCGCGCCCGCAGGAGTAGCGAAATGATCGAAGAGATGCTGCAAATCCCGGATTTCCTGACGGCCACAATGGGGTTTGCTGTCTATCTGATCGGGGCCGAGATCAACGCCCGTGTAGCAGCGCTACGGCAATTCAACATCCCTGAACCCGTAACCGGAGGGTTGCTGGCCTCGGTCTTTCTGCTGGGGCTTTATCTGCTTTTCGGGATTGAGATGACTTTTGGTCTGGCCGCGCGGGATTTCCTGCTGGTGGTGTTCTTTGCAGGGATCGGTTTGAATGCCCGGCTGTCGGATTTGATCGCGGGCGGGAAGCCGTTGCTTTTGCTTCTGATTCTGACACTTGTGACGATTGTTTTGCAAAATGGCGTGGGCGCTGTTGGGGCAGTGCTTTTTGGCTATCCGGCGCAGGCCGGGGTGCTGTTCGGCTCGGCCGCGCTGATCGGCGGGCACGGCACGGCAATCGCCTGGGCCCCCGAAGTGGGTGCGGTAACTGGATTAGAGGGCGCGACCGAACTGGGGGTGGCCGTTGCAACCTTGGGCCTTGTATTGGCGGCTCTAGTCGGCGGCCCCATCGCGCGTTATCTGATCGAGGGCCGGAACCTGACACCTGAACGACCGGACGAAGAGCACACCGTCGGCCTACCCGAAAACCCCTCCGAGGCTGCCTCAAAGGTGGATCACCTGACCATCATGCGGGTGATGCTGTATCTGAACATCGCAATTGTTGCCGGGTATTTGCTTCATCAGGCCATCAGCGCGGCGGGGTTGAAGCTGCCGCTTTTCGTGCCTTGCCTAATCATGGGGATCGTGATTGCCAATCTGCGTTCTGCGCTTTTCCCCAAGGCTCCGCCAGTTGCTCGAACGCCCTCGCTGGCGCTTATTTCCGAGTTCTCGCTAGGCGCGTTTCTGGCCATGTCACTCATGAGTTTGCAGCTGTGGACCATTGCCGAGTTGGGGCTGGCTATCATTGTGATTTTGGCAGCGCAGACACTTATGGCCGTGGCTTTTGTTATCTGGGTATTGTTCCCGGTGATGGGCGGCAGCTACCGCGCTGCTGTCTTGTCAGCGGGGTTCGGCGGGTTCGCCCTTGGGGCCACTCCGACCGCTATCGCGAATATGACCGCTGTTACCAAGCGATATGGCCCGTCGCCTATTGCCTTTATCGTGCTGCCCCTTGTATCCGCGTTCTTTGTGGATATTGCCAATGCCATCGTCATCCAGACGATCGTGAACTTCTAAGGACCGACCATGCCCGACCTGCTGATCGAACTGTTTTCCGAGGAAATCCCCGCACGGATGCAAGCCCGTGCCGGTGAGGATCTGAAAAAGCGGATTACCGATGGTCTGGTCGAGGCCGGTCTGACCTATGCCGGGGCCGCAGCGCTGACCACGCCGCGCCGCCTGACTCTGGCGGTTGAGGGGCTGCTGGCGGAAAGCCCAACCATCCGCGAAGAACGCAAGGGCCCAAAGGTCGCCGCCCCGGACAAAGCCATCGAAGGCTTCCTGCGTGGTGCGGGTCTGACCCGTGATCAGCTGGAAGAACGCGACACCCCCAAGGGCGCGGTTTATTTCGCCACCATCGAAAAAGCCGGTCGCCCGGCAGCCGAGATCGTGGCCGAAGTGCTTGAGGCCACCATCCGCAATTTCCCATGGCCCAAGTCGATGCGCTGGGGCAGCGGCCCGCTGCGCTGGGTACGCCCTTTACACTCGATCCTGTGCATCCTGTCGGATGAGGCGGGCGCGCAGGTCGTGCCGCTTGAGGTCGAGGGGATCAAATCCGGGGATACCACGGGGGGGCACCGTTTCATGGCTCCGGATCGGTTCTCGGTCACGTCTTTCGAAGACTATGCCGCCAAACTTAAACGCGCCTTTGTGGACCTGAACCCTGCGGACCGGGCCGAGCATATCTGGAACGACGCGCAGAACATGGCCTTTGCCGCCGGTTTGGAAGTGGTCGATGACAAGGGCCTGCTGGCTGAGGTTGCCGGTCTGGTCGAATGGCCGGTGGTTCTGATGGGTAAGATCGATGACGAATTTCTGGACCTGCCCCCTGAGGTTCTGCAGACCTCGATGAAAGAACATCAGAAGTTCTTTTCGGTGAAGAACCCCAAGACCGGTCGGATTGAACAGTTCATAACCGTCGCCAACCGCGAGACCGCTGACAATGGCGCGACTATTCTGGCAGGGAACCAAAAGGTGCTGTCCGCCCGGCTGGCGGATGCGAAGTTCTTCTGGGAGAACGACCTGCGCATCGTCAAGTCCGACGGGTTCGAACCTTGGGTCGAGAAACTGAATGCGGTGACGTTCCATGCCGAACTGGGCTCGCAGGGCGAGCGGGTTCTGCGCATCGCCGCGCTGGCGCATGAACTGGCCGGGGCAACGGGTGCGACGCCCGCACTGGCGATGATGGCCGCACAGTCGTGTAAGGCCGATCTGTCATCCGAGATGGTGTTCGAATTTCCCGAATTGCAGGGCTTGATGGGCCGCTACTACGCTCAGGCTGCCGAATTGCCAGCCGAGGTGGGGCAGGCCAGTCAGGAGCATTACTCGCCGCTTGGCCCGTCGGATGATGTGCCGACCGCATCGGTCTCGGTGGCGGTGGCGCTGGCCGACAAGCTGGACACGCTGACGGGGTTCTGGGCGATTGACGAAAAGCCGACGGGCTCGAAAGACCCGTTTGCGCTGCGCCGCGCAGCGCTTGGGGTGATCCGGTTGATCTTGAACAACAATTTGCGACTGTCGCTGAATGACACCTTCGCATCGGCATTGGGAAGCTTGCTGAAACTGCCCGAATGGCAGGCAGCCCTGCTAGAGGCCAAGGCGAAACAAGCCAAGGCCGAGGATGCTGAGGCCGCCGCGCAAGAGGTTCATGGGCTGGCTCATCAGGTCGAAGCCGCGACAGCGATCGTCAGCAATGCTCCGGCGGACCTGCTGTCCTTCTTCCACGACCGCCTCAAGGTGTTCCTGCGAGACGAGGGCATCCGCCACGACATCATCGACGCCTGTATCGCGATGGACGGCAATGATGACCTCAACCTGTTGGTCAAACGCGCTCGTGCTCTGAACGCGGTGATCGCGACCGAAGATGGCGAGAACCTTGTTCAGGGCTTCAAACGCGCCAACAACATCCTCACACAGGCCGAGGAAAAGGACGGGGTCGAGTATTCCTACGGTGCGGATGTGAAGTTCGCCGAGACCGACAGCGAAAAGGCGCTGTTTGCGGCGCTTGATAACGCGCAAGGTAAGATCGAAGCCGCGCAGAAGGCCGAGGATTTCCCCGCAGCCATGACCGCTATGGCCGCACTGCGCGGTCCGGTGGATGCCTTCTTCGAGGATGTTCAGGTCAATACCGACAATGACATCCTGCGGCGCAACCGCCTGAACCTGCTTAGCCAAATCCGGCAGGTCTGCGCGCGCGTCGCGGACCTCAGCAAGATCGAGGGCTGATCCAGATCGCCCTTGCGCCATTGGTGCAGGGGCTTATGCTGCGGGCAAACAAAAGGTGCCGCAGTGCAGAATAACCCGCATACTACATTAATTACGCCCACAGCGCCCGTGACCGCTTCGTCGCACGGGGGGCGTGCGAAGTGCCTGCAACGGCTTGTGCGTCTGGATATGCCGGTTCCGCGCACCGTGGCTCTGTCTTTTGATGCGGTGCAGAACATTGCGCAGGGCCAAGTTCCTGATATCGACGCTATTCTGGAGCAGTTCGCGCAGACGGATCTGTTGTGTGTCCGTCCCAGCTCTGAAGACCCCGATTGGGGTGGTCCCGGCGCAATTCTGAATATCGGGATGAACGACGCGCGCTATGTGGACCTGTCGGATTCGATGGGCGTCGAGGCAGCGGCAGCTTTGTACCTGCGTTTTGTCCAAAGCTACGCGATCCACGTGGCACGTCTGGACGCGGATGTGTTTGACGAGATCGACGCGGACGGGCGCGAAGGTCTGCAACAATCCTTGCGCGCCTACGAAGACGAGACGGATGAAAGCTTTCCGCAGGACCGGGGCGAGCAATTGGTTGCGGTTTTGCGCTCGATGGCGCGGGCGTGGGATGGAACTTCGGCGCGGTTGCTGCGGCAGGCCAAAGGTGCGCCCGCGGATGCCGGGCTGGGCCTTGTGATTCAAGAGATGATACCCGGCGTCGGTCAGGGAGAATGCGGGTCGGGCGTGTTGCAACTTATTGATCCGACAACAGGAATGCCGCAGATCACCGGTCGCTATCTGAGCCAGAGCCAGGGCCGCGATGCGCTGGGGGAAGGGGTGGCCGCGCTCTATCTTGAAAAGGACCCGCGCGGGAAATCTCTCGAAGAGGTTGCGCCTGACGCGTTTGCTGACCTGAAGGCACATGCCGCGCAGATGCGAGCCAAGCTACGCGAGGAGATGCAGGTCGAGTTTGTGATCGAAAACGGTCATGTCCATATTCTGGACGGTGTGCGGGTGCAACGCAGCGCTCGGGCGGCGGTCCGGATTGCCGTGCGTCTGGCCGAAGACGGCATCATACCGCCGCAAGAGGCCGTGATGCGAGTCGATCCGCATTCGCTGAACGAGTTGTTGCACCGTCAGGTTCACCCAGACGCGCAGCGCGACGTCCTGACTACCGGGATTGCCGCCAGTCCGGGTGCTGCTACCGGCAAGATCGTGTTCACAGCCGCCGAGGCACAGGCCAGCGCCGCACGGGGTGAACCCTGTATTCTGGTCCGCCGCGAAACCGCGCCGGAGGATGTGCGCGGGATGCACGCAGCTGTTGCCGTGCTAACCGAGAAGGGCGGGATGACCAGCCACGCGGCGGTGATTGGCCGTGGTCTGGGTCTGCCCTGCATAGTCGGCGCGTCCGAGATGCGATTCCAGACCAAGAAGAAGCTGCTGACCGCACCGGATGGTCGGATGTTCAAAACCGGGGATGTTCTGACAATCGACGGTAGTTCGGGCCAGGTTCTGGCAGGGCAGCCCGCAATGCTTGAAGCCGCCCTGGACGATTGTTTTCAAACGCTTATGGGCTGGGCTGACGCGGAGCGTGACATTGCCATCCGCGCTAATGCCGACACACCTGCCGACGCACAGACTGCACGCAACTTTATGGCGCAGGGTATAGGACTGTGCCGGACTGAACACATGTTCTTTGATCCCGGTCGTCTGATCGTGATGCGCGAGATGATCTTCGCGCAAACCTCTTCGGGTCGCGCGGCGGTGCTGGAACGCCTTTTGCCGATGCAGCGCGAAGACTTTGTCGAACTGTTCCGCATTATGGAAGGCCAACCCGTCTGTATCCGCCTGTTCGACCCACCATTGCATGAGTTCCTGCCCACCACTCGCAGCGGTCAGCGTGAGCTGGCCGAAGCGCTGGATCTGCCGGTCTCGGACGTTGAACGCCGGGTGGACGCAATGACCGAATATAACCCTATGTTGGGTTTGCGCGGCGTCCGTCTGGGCGTGACCGTGCCTGAGATTTACGACATGCAGGCCCGCGCCATCTTTGAGGCGACGCTTGAGGCCAGCAAGAACGGCGCACCAGTTGTGCCCGAGGTGATGATCCCTCTGGTTTCGGCCAAGCGCGAGGTCGAGCTCGTCAAATCGCGCATCGACACGGTTGCCGCCTCGGTCGCGGCTGAGCGCGGGCAAGAGTTTGAATATCGGCTGGGTGTCATGGTCGAAACCCCGCGTGCCTGTCTGCGCGCCGATGAGATTGCGCCGCAGACTGCGTTTCTGAGCTTCGGTACCAACGACCTGACCCAGATGACTTACGGCCTGTCGCGCGACGATGCCGGACGCTTTATGTCGGCCTATGTCCAGCAGGGTGTATTCGCCGAAGACCCATTCCACGTGTTGGATTCGGATGGCGTGGGAGAACTGCTGAAACTGGGCGCTGAGAGGGGGCGGCAAGTTAAACCGGACGTGACCCTATCGGTCTGTGGTGAACATGGCGGAAACCCCGAATCAATTGCCATCTGCCGTGCGCTTGGATTCGACTATGTCTCCTGTTCACCCTTCCGGGTCCCGGTCGCTCGGCTGGCTGCCGCTCAACTGGCGATTTCGTCCAGACTTGGGGGTTGACAGCGGCACAATCCGCTAGGATTAGTAGGAAACAAATCACACCGTCGTCATATATTTTTGACGTTACGGCGATTTTCCACTTGCTTTTTTTAGAAAACTGGACGTTTCCGATTCAATTCGGTATGAGCCTCGTCGCGCCCGCCGGGGGAGGGTATGGCGCCGAATGTGCCTGTGCGAGGTTATCTGAATGCTACGATACATACTGGCTGCTGCCACATTGGCGGCAACCGTGCTGCCAAGTGTTTCCGTCGCTGAGAGGGAAACCACTGATACTGCCAAGCGTGAACTTGTGACTCGGACTGAACTGCCCGGTCAAAACTTCCGCGAATACTTGAATTTGTTCAAGCCCCGAAAGGTACTTGAACAGCAGAAAATATCCTACTCCAAGGACTGGCTGGATGATCAGCCCGCCGCAACCGGGGATGAGCACTTCAAATGCCTGGCCGAGGCGCTTTACTTCGAAGCGCGTGGGGAAAGCGTGCGCGGTCAATTTGCCGTGGCTGAGGTCATCATGAACCGTGTGGACAGCAGCCGCTTTCCGGACACGCTGTGTGGGGTGATCAAGCAAGGGACCGGCAAGAAATACCAGTGCCAGTTCACTTATACTTGTGATGGCCGCAAGGAAGTGATCCGAGAGAAAAAAGCCTATGAGCGGGTGTCCAAAGTAGCCCGTGCCGCGATTGACGGCCTCAGCGATGCGCTGACCGAAGGGGCGACCCATTATCATACCAAGGCGGTGAAACCGTCCTGGGCGCGGGTCTACAAGGAAACGGCTCGGATTGGTGTGCATATTTTCTATCGCCACAATTATCGGACGGCTAGCAACTAACTGACGCACCCGCGCTGGAACCCTGATGGCGCGGGGCGTTGGATGATCTATGTTATGGGCCAGGAGGCCCATAATGCTGTTTAACCGTCGACAATTCCTGGGCGCGTCTGCTGCCCTATCTGCCTTTCCAAAAGTGGGCTTGGCTGCGTTTCCAGAACTAGTGGCGCGCGAAGCGGCGCAACAGATTGCGCCGGTGGAATTCCCGAAAACACCGGTTTGGGGTTTTGGCGGAACCGTACCGGGTACAGAAATCCGCGTACCGCAAGGCGGGCGCGTGCAGCGCAGGGTATCGAATGCTCTGCCTCAGGCCACGTCGGTGCATTGGCACGGCATTCGAATTGACAATGCGATGGACGGTGTGCCGGGGCTGACGCAGGATGTCATCGAGTCCGGTACCGCGTTCGACTATGACTTCTCTGTCCCTGATGCCGGAACCTATTGGTATCACTCACACAATCGCACGGTTGAACAGGTGGCCCGTGGCCTTTATGGCCCGCTGATCGTCGAAGAACCTGACGCGCCAGATGTCGACCGGGATCTGACGTTGATGCTGGATGACTGGCGGCTGGACCCGGAAACCGCGCAGATATCGGATGATTTCGACAATGGACATGACCTCAGCCATGCCGGGCGGCTGGGTAATATCATTACCGTAAATGGTCAGTTGGATCCCTCGTATCAGGTGGGTGCGGCCGAGCGGCTGCGCCTGCGTCTGATCAACGCCTCGAATGCTCGGATATTCGATCTGGGTATAGATGGGCTGACCGGCTGGATCGTGGCGCTGGACGGGATGCCGTTGGAGACCCCGCTGGAGATTACCGACACCTTCCCGCTGGGGCCGGCGCAACGGGCAGACATGATCGTTGACGTGCGCGCCTTGGCCTCAGAAACCGCCAGCCTTGTCAGCTTTGAGCGTGACGGTGGTTTCGGCCTGGTCCGCTTTGACGTGTCGGGTGCGGGCAGAGCGGTGCGATCCGGCATCGCGGCGCTGCCGCCCAATCCTCTGCCGGTGATATCCACGGATAGTGCACCACTGCATCGGATGGAGATGCAGGGCGGCGCGATGCGTTGGCTCAGCTCGGCCAAGCTGGGCGAAACCGAGCTGACGGGGCAGGAACTGGCCCAACTTGGGCGGTTTTGGGCGTTGAACGGATATGCTGAACGCCCCAAGGACCCGTTTCTGGACACCCGACTGGGGGAAACCCACCAGATCGAGTTTGCCAACCAGACGGCGTTTCCCCATGCGATGCACATGCATGGCCATCATTTCCGTATCATCTTGTCGGATGGCAGCCTTGGTCCGTGGCGCGACACCGTCCTGCTGGGGCGGGGGCAAACCCGACAGGTCGCTCTGGTTGCGGATAATCCGGGCAGTTGGCTGTTGCATTGTCACATGTTGGGCCATGCCGCATCGGGGATGATGAGCTGGTTTCGCGTCACCTGACGACGCATTCGACGACTGGAAAGGCGTTTGTTGCGGTGCTATACGCGCCCGCAATGTCTAATTTGGGCAGATCAGTCCCAATGCCCGAGAAGGTCCGTCTTATGAGTTCTGAAATCCGCCTCGCCTTTGCGCACCCTTCGGAACGGTCCGAAGCGATGGCCGCCGGAGAGCCTTTGGATCGAATCTCGCTGAGGGATCACATTGTTGAGGTCGAGATTGGTGCCTTTCAGGCCGAACGTGGGACCACACAGCGCATCTGCTTCAACATTGTGGTCGAGGTGCGGCCTTTGACCGATGCGATTGATGACGATGTTGACCGCATCCTGTCCTATGACCGCGTGACCGAGGCGATAGCCTTTGAACTGGCTGCCGAGCGGTTGAACCTGCTGGAAACATTGGCAGAGCGTGTTGCCGAGCGTATTTTGCTTGAACCGCAGGCTGTAAAAGCTTTTGTTCGAATTGAAAAACTGGATCGCGGGCCTGGCGCACTGGGGGTCGAGATTGTGCGTGGCAAGGATGCTGTGCACCACGACGTGGTCGAGGAAGAACGTCCCCATCCACGTCTTGTCTTCCTGTCGAACGAGGCGATTGCCTCGGGCAATCTAACCGGTTGGATCGACCAGCTTGAGAACCGGCAACGCCCGCTTATCCTGTGCGTTGGAAGTGCAGACTTGGCTGTTCCCCAGACGGGTCATGCAATGACCCAGCGTCGGATCGATCTTTTGGCGATCGAACAAAATGCCTGGGTTCTGGCCGCGCGGGATCACCGCTGCGTTGTTGTCTCGACCCGGACCGAGCTGGATTGGGCGATGAAGAACGGGCAGATTTGCGTTTGGGCCCCGTCCAAGATCGTGCTGGATGCGGTTGATGGTCCCTCGGCCGCGCCGTCGGACGCGGTGGCGCTGGCGGCCTGGTTTGCGGCCACATTTGAAGCCAGCGAGATGATGGTCATTGGAGGCGCACTGCCAGACGACCCTAAAACACCATTGCGCGCTGTCTCTGTGGATCAGGCGCAACTGTGACCAACTACTACAGACCTTTGGTTCAGAACGGCGCTCGGCGTCCTGAAGGGGCCGTGACTTTGGCCGGACAAGCGCTGTGGTTTACCCATGTGGAACGCTTGAGACGGACGGAAAACGCCTCTGTTGTCGCAGTGCAGGACGTGCCTGATGAGATTCTGGCCATCCTTTCGCGTCCCCGCGCGCCCATTGCAGGGCTGGATATGAACTGCCCGCACATCATGGGCATCTTGAATGCAACGCCGGACAGTTTCTCGGACGGTGGGGTACACAATTCGGTGCAAACTGCCCGGGACGCGGCGGAGCAAATGGTTGGGCAAGATGCGACGATCCTGGATATCGGCGGCGAATCCACCCGACCCGGAGCCGCGTTTGTCCCAGAGGACGAAGAGATCGCCCGCACCAAGCCCCTGATCCAAGCGATCTGCGAGCGGACCAAAGCGCTGATTTCGATCGACACGCGCAAAGCCAGCGTCGCAAAGGCGGCGTGGCAGGCGGGGGCTGGCCTGATCAACGATGTCTCGGGCTTTACTTTCGATCCAGACTTGGCCCCGTTCTGCGCAGAAGTTGGGGCACCGGTCTGCGTCATGCATATGCAGGGCGACCCGACCAACATGCAGGACGATCCCAGATATAATGACGTGCTGCTAGACGTGTATGACTTCTTGAACGATCAGGTGCAGTATCTGGAGGCCCTTGGTCTGAACCGCAACCAGATCATTGTCGATCCGGGTATCGGTTTTGGCAAGTCCGTGGACCACAACGCAACTCTGTTGCGCAATCTCAGCCTGTTTCACGGGTTGGGATGTCCAATCCTGTTGGGTGTGTCGCGCAAGGGGTTCATCGGGCAGATCGGCAAAGAGACGCGCAAGGACGCCCGCGCGCCCGGTTCGATTGCGGTTGGGCTGGCTGGTCTGGCACAAGGGGTGCAGATCCTGCGGGTTCACGACGTGGCCGAGACTGCTCAGGCCTTGCGTCTGTGGGCCGCCGTCCGGTAATCCGGACGCAGGCAAGAAACGACGGAGAGAGATCAATGCGCAAGCTGTTCGGAACTGACGGGGTGCGGGGCACTGCCAATACCCATCCGATCACGGCCGAGATGGCCCTGCGCATGGGAGCGGCCGTGGGCCGGTATTTCCGCCGCGACCAATCCGGCGCGCACCGCGTGGTCATTGGTAAAGATACGCGCCTGTCCGGTTACATGTTGGAAAACGCGCTGACGGCGGGGCTGACCTCGACCGGGATGAACGTGCTGTTGCTGGGGCCGGTGCCCACGCCCGCGGTTGGATTGATGACGCGGTCCATGCGGGCGGATCTGGGCGTGATGATCTCGGCCAGCCATAACCCGGCTGAGGATAACGGCATCAAGTTCTTTGGCCCGGACGGGTTCAAACTGTCGGATCAGGCTGAGATTGAGATCGAGCGTCTGATCGAAGAGGGTGTCAAGCCCGCGCAAGCGCAAAATATTGGCCGCGCGCGCCGGGTGGACGATGCGCGGTTCCGTTATGGTGAGCGGGTCAAATCCTCGCTGTCGCGCGATCTTCGGCTGGATGGGTTGAAGGTGGTGGTTGATTGCGCCAACGGGGCCGCCCACCGCACCGCGCCCGAGGTTCTTTGGGAGTTGGGGGCCGAGGTCATCCCGGTTGGCGTCACGCCAAACGGTAAAAACATCAACTTGAATTGCGGCTCGACCAAACCTCAACTCGCGGCTGAGACGGTTGTGGCCCATGGTGCCGATGTAGGCATCTGTCTGGATGGCGATGCGGACCGGGTCGTTATGGTCGATGAACACGGGCAGGTTGCGGATGGCGACCAGTTGATGGCTCTGCTGGCCGGGAGCTGGGCCGAGGCTGACCGCCTTAAAGGCGGTGCTTTGGTGGCGACAGTTATGTCCAATCTGGGGTTGGAACGGCATTTGAACGCGCTTGGGTTGCGGTTGGAACGGACGGCGGTCGGGGACCGCTATGTGGTCGAACGGATGCGCGAAGGCGGGTTTAATCTGGGTGGCGAACAATCTGGCCATATCGTCATGAGCGACTATGCCACCACTGGTGACGGGTTGATGGCGGGGCTGCATTTTCTGGCCGAGATGGTGCATTCGGGCCGCAAAGCTTCGGAACTTGCGGTGCAATTCGAAACGGTCCCGCAATTACTTAAGAATGTGCGCTACGGCGAAGGGCAAACGCCGCTCGATACTGCGAACGTCAAAGCGGCAATTGCCGATGCCGAGGCGCGTCTGAACGGGCAGGGGCGCTTGCTGATCCGCAAATCGGGGACTGAGCCTCTAATCCGTGTTATGGCGGAATGCGAGGACGATACGCTGCTGACCCAAGTCGTTGATGGCATCGTTGCCGAGGTCGAAGCCGTTGCCGGTTAACGCCCGATCAGCATTCGGCGCAAACTGAACCATTGGCTGATCGCCAGCCCGGTCAGGATCATTGCCAGCGCGATGAAGAATCTTAGCGGCAACGCCTCAGACAGAATCCATGCGCCAAAGACCATCGACCAGATGGGCACCTGATAGTTAACCAGCGTCAGGAATACCGACCCCGCGCTGCGGATAATGGACACGCGCAATAGGGTGGCGAAGGCAGTGGGTAGAAGGCCAAGCGCAATGATTGCCAGACCGGGGCGCGTGCCCTGCCACTGCGGGATGCCCTCGGTCAGCAGCATGACGGGCAGCAACAGAACCGCCCCCACCATCAGCGACAATGCCGCCAACGCGACCGGATCAATCGGTGGGCAACGTCGGGTGAAGATCGATGCGCAGGAATAACAGAGAGCCGCTCCGATACAGGCCAGTTGCGCCAGTGGTTCCGTGCCTTGTCCGATCTGCGTTAGACCTGGGCCGATCAGCACCAATGCCCCGGAAAAACCCAGCGATACGCCCAGAAATCTGCGTAGATTCAACGGCTCGTCCGAGAAGAAATGTGCCAGCGGTAGTACCATTAGTGGAATCGCTGCCATCGACAGCCCCGCAAAGGCCGAAGGCACATATTGCTGCCCCCAGCTCAGCAACAGAAAGGGCAACGCGGTCGATAGCAGGCCGATGATGGCAATGAAGGACCACAGCTTGGCATCGCCCGCAGGCAATTTGCGACCGGTTACGGCCATCATTCCCAGCAAGGTCAGCGCCCCCAAGGTGGTCCGCGCGGTTGCAACCGTGACCGGGCCATACCCTTCCAACGCCATAGCTACGACCATGAATGTGCCGCCCCAGATAAGGCCCAGGGCGATGACGCCGCTCCAGTCGCGAGATGTGGGTTGATCGACCATGGCCGGTCTCCGATGGGGACAAAAAAGGCGACCCGAAGGCCGCCCTTTCGCGTGATCCAGACGGGATCAGTTCTTTTCTTTGTCGACCATTTTTCCGGCCGATATCCAAGGCATCATGGCGCGCAGTTTTGCACCGGTTTCCTCGATCATATGCTCGTCATTGGCGCGGCGCGACGCTTTGATGGTCGGCTGGCCAACGGCGTTCTCCAGCATGAAGTCACGGACGAACTTGCCCTGCTGAATGTCGCTCAGAACCTCTTTCATACGCGCTTTGGTCTCGTCGTATTTCAGAATGCGCGGGCCGGTGACGTACTGGCCGTACTCAGCCGTGTTCGAGATTGAGTAGTCCATGTTCGCGATGCCGCCTTCATAGATCAGGTCCACGATCAGCTTCACTTCGTGCAGACACTCGAAATAGGCCATTTCGGGCGCATAACCGGCTTCGACCAGTGTTTCAAAGCCGCAGCGGATCAGCTCAACCAGACCGCCGCACAGAACGGCCTGTTCGCCGAACAGGTCGGTTTCGCATTCTTCGCGGAAGTTGGTCTCGATGATGCCCGAGCGACCGCCGCCGATGGCCGAGCAATAGGACAGGCCGATTTCCAGCGCCTTGCCGGTTGCGTCCTTGTCGACAGCCACCAGACAGGGCACGCCGCCGCCTTTGACGTATTCGCCGCGCACAGTGTGGCCGGGGCCTTTGGGGGCCATCATGATGACGTCGACGCCTTCTTTCGGCTCAATCAGGCCAAAGTGGACGTTCAGGCCGTGGGCAAACGCGATGGCCGCGCCGGGCTTGATGTTGTCATGCACGTATTTCTTGTAGGTTTCGGCCTGCAATTCATCGGGCATGGTGAACATGATCAGGTCACACCAGGCGGCGGCTTCGGCGATACCCATCACGGTCAGACCTTCGGCTTCGGCTTTCTTGGCCGAGGCCGAGCCTTCGCGCAGCGCCACAACAAGGTTCTTCGCACCCGAGTCGCGCAGGTTCAGCGCGTGGGCGTGACCTTGCGAGCCATAGCCCAGGATTGCCACTTTCTTGTCTTTGATCAGGTTGATGTCGCAATCGCGATCGTAGTAGACGCGCATGTCGCCGGTCCTTTCTGTTTTCGATTGCGGATGGTTCTACTGGGCCATGTCGGGGAAGGCGATGGTGTTTTCCTTGAATTTTTCCGTCAAGCGTGAGAATTTATTCTCAATTCAGCTTTTTGGTGAAAAAATCATGCTAGATGACGTCGATCGCAGATTGCTGCGGCATTTTCAGGCCGATCCCAGCCTCTCGACCGCCGAATTGGCGGAACGCGCGCGCATCAGCACAAGCCTGTGCTGGCGCAGGATCGAAAAAATGCAGGAGGCTGGCATTATTGAGGGGCAGGAGGCCGTCATAGACTGGTCGGCTTTGGGCTATGCTGTCGAGGTCTCCTTGCGCGTGACTTTGGACAAGACCCAGCCCCGGGCGTTTGACGAATTCACCGCAGCCGCGCGTAGCGTGGCCGAAGTGATCGAGATTCAGACCTTTTTGGGTCGTGTCGATGTACGCCTGTCCGTGTTGGCGCGGGATATGTCGCACTATCAGCAGCTTTACCGTGATCAGATCCTCACCTTGCCCCATATCGCGGATATCGAAGCGTTGATGCATATCGCGCGGGTCAAAAGCGACGTGGTGCTGCCGGTATGAACGAGTTGGATGAAATCGACCGCAAAATTCTGCGTGCTCTGGTGCAGGACGCATCCCAAAGCGCCAGGGCGCTGGGACGCAAACTGGGCCTGTCCCAACCCGCCACATGGAGGCGCATCCGTCGTCTGGAAGACGCAGGGGTTATCAAAGGCCGGCGCCTGCGCCTGAACGCCGAGGCGCTTGGGTTTGGAGTTACGGTGTTTCTGGGCGTCAAACTGGCCCGCAAGGGTCAGATCAGCCTGGAGGATTTCGAACGTGCCGTCAGCGCCATCCCCGAGGTTCAGACGGTCGAGCATGTACTGGGGCTTTATGATTATCGTCTGCGCGTCGTGGCGCGGGATCTGGCCGATTTCGAACGGGTGCTGCGCCGTCGGATCATGACCCTCCCCGGCGCAGGCGATGTCGAGGCCAATGTTTTGCTCAGCGAAGAACGCTTACCGGGACCGATCGGTTAGTATTTAGTTCTAATGCAATAGCCGGGATGGTGCGTCATCCGGGCAAATGTCATGGGTTGACCGTCTTTCCATGTCGTCCGCTCCAGCTGAATCATCGAGGTCCCAGCCGTCGTGCCCATGAACTCTGCCAGCCGTCCATCCGCAGAAATCGCGCAGAACGCCACCTCGGCCTCGGTAAAGGGGGCGGCGTTCAGCAGCCATTCATGCGGGCCGTGATCGTTGAGATTGGCGTGCTCAACCTCGGGGACGGCGTCGATATTGATCCAGCGTTCTTCAAGCTGAAAAGGCCGGTTGTCAGCGTAGTGCATACAGATGACGTGCAGAACCTTTACATCAGGCGATACGCTAAGCTGCGATGCCAACCAACCCGGGCTGGGGACCACATTCCGTTCGACAAGAGCGTAACGATAGGTCGAATTTTGGCTTTCAACCGACTGACGCGCCAGCGAAAACTCCAGCTTAGCATGTTTGCTCGGCTCTTTTTTTACGCGCGTGCCGCTTTTGCGTTTGCGTTCGACAAAACCCTGATCTGCCAATTCACGCAGCGCCCGGTTCACCGTCGCCCGCGCGCAATTGAACTCCTCGGCCAATTGCGTTTCCGTTGGTAGAAGCGACCCCTGTGGCCAGATACGGGTTTCGATACGCCGCTTTACTTCGTCACGTACAACCTGAAAACTGATCCGCTTTTGCGCCGTCACGATTAGAAATACCTTTCTGCTTCAAAGTGTGCGTATCTGGTCAGAAACACGTCAGGGTGTAAAGGGCGGCTGACACTGTTTGGCGTCATTTAGTGCCCGATTGAAAGAGAAAAAAGTAATTTTTTTGTTGAAGTTACCATCTTCCGTGGGGTCAATAGCCGGGACTGACCCTCAGGTGGTCGCGTGAAAATCGAAAGGACAAAATATGCCAGCGCTCTTGGATACTGTTGATCCCAATGGGCTTGAGGAGTTTTCGGTGGTGTTCACTGACCGATCTCTGAACCACATGTCCGCACAGTTTCAGCAGGTCATGCGCGACATCTCGGACATGTTGCGCGGTGTTTACAATGCCTATGGCGTGGCGGTCATCCCTGGTGGCGGCACCTATGGCATGGAAGCTGTGGCGCGGCAGTTTGCCCGCAACGCAAACGTGGTGGTCGTGCGCAACGGTTGGTTCTCGTATCGCTGGAGCCAGATCATCGAGACCGGCGGGTTGACGGCCTCGGCCACTGTGCTCAAGGCGCGGCAAACCGGCAATTCCAGCCCGTCTCCTTTCGCGCCGGCACCGATTGACGAGGTCGTGGCGACCATTCGCGATCAGCGCCCAGATGTGGTTTTTGCTCCGCATGTGGAAACGTCGGCCGGGGTTATTCTACCGGACGATTACGTGACCGCCATGGCTGAGGCCGCTCATGAGGTCGGCGCGCTGATGGTGCTGGATTGTATTGCGTCGGGCTGTGCTTGGGTCGACATGAAGGCGACAGGCGTGGACGTCCTGATCTCGGCCCCGCAGAAAGGGTGGAGCGCAACGCCTTGCGCGGGTCTGGTGATGCTATCCGAACGGGCCGAGACGCGGTTGGAACAGACCAATTCGGACAGTTTCGCCGTGGATCTGAAAAAGTGGCGGCAGATCATGCAGGCCTATGAGGGCGGTGGTCACGCCTATCACGCGACGATGCCGACAGATTCGCTGAAAGATTTCCGGGACACGATGCTTGAAACCCGTGATTATGGGTTTGAAAAGCTACGCGAGGCGCAGTGGGCGTTGGGCAATGGCGTCCGTGCGATGCTGAAGGACAAGGGCGTTGTCTCGGTCGCGGCTGATGGGTTCGGCGCGCCGGGCGTTGTTGTCAGCTACACGGGCGACCCCGAAGTGCAGAACGGCAAGAAATTTGCGGCTTTGGGGATTCAGATTGCGGCGGGCGTGCCTCTGCAATGTGATGAGCCCGAGGGGTTCAGTACTTTCCGTTTGGGTCTGTTCGGGTTGGACAAGCTCTATGATGTGGATGGCACAATCGCACGTCTGAAGCGCGTGTTGGATCAGGTGATCTAGGCGCGGGTCAGCGCACGCCCAGCCCCATCTGCATCAGCGTTTTACGTACCGGCGGCAAGGAATAGAGCGCATTCAGCCCCATCGCCCGTGCGTCGCGAAGCGGCCGTGCCTCGATCATCGAGGCGCGGTTCAGCAGGTCGATTCCCTTCACGCGCATCTCGATCTCGGTGTGGCGGGACTTGTGATAGGTGTCCAACATCTGCGCGTCGCCCAGCCCCTCGGGGCGGGCTTGCGCAAGGTCTAGAAGGCTGCGCAGATCGCCCAAGGACATGTTCAGCCCCTGTGCGCCGATGGGCGGAACCACATGGGCGGCCTCGGCCATCAGGGCGATACGCTCGCCTGACAGGCGCTCGGCTGATTGGCTGATGATCGGCCAGATCGTCCGGCGCGAGGCCAGTTTTAACGGGCCGAACAACTCGCAGGACCGTTCGGTCATCAGCGCCTCGAACGCGTCGGGTTCAGTGTTCAGCAATTCAACTGCACGCGGCCCACGCTCCATCCACACAATCGCCGACGAAGGCTGACCCTGCCAGTCGGGCAGGGGAACCAGTGTGAACGGCCCGCCTGAACGGTGGATTTCGGTCGAGACGTTTTCGTGCGGGATCGGATGCGTGACGGCAAAGGCCAGAGCCTTTTGGCCGTAGCGCGTGGTGTGGGTCTGGATGCCCGCCGCCTCGCGCATGGGCGAATTGCGCCCGTCCGCGGCCACGACCAGCTTGCAGCGGACGCGGCTGCTGTCGCTCAGGCTCACGCGCGCTTCATTGGTGCGAGTGAACAGGCTGACCGTGCCGGTGCCGGGGCGGAAATCCACGTTGGGCAGTTCGGCCAAACGCGCCACCATCTCGCGCCGCAACAGCCAGTTGGGCAGGTTCCACCCGAAGGGCTGGTCCGAGATATCGGCGGCGTTGAAATCACGCACGACGCGGGGTTCGGGCACATCTCCGCCCGCGTCCACGATGCGCATGATCTGCAGCGGGGCGGCATGGGCATCCAGTCGCGCCCACAGCCCGCATTGATCCAAAAGCCCGTGCGCCGGTTGCAGGAAGGCCGTGGTCCGCATGTCGGACCCGTCCACGTCGCGTTCCGTCACCGGAGGGGTGGGGTCAACGCAGATCACGTCGAACCCGGCTGTTCCGAAAGCCGCCGCAGCGGTCAACCCGGCGATTCCACCGCCGGAAATCAGGATGTCACAGCTATCTGTCATGGGCTTGGCCTCCGTTTGGGCAGAACCTAGTGCGGTTCCGTGCGGGGTGCCAAGTGACATCCTGTCCCGCGCCTTACCCGCGTGAAATCAGGATGAGGATCAGGAACATCACCGGCACCATCATCACGGCGGGGATGTACAGGCCCGGCAGGCCGAACAACAAGATTGAACACCCCCACATGCTGAAGATCGCCAGGGCCGTATAACCCCAATCCTCACCGTCGCTCTGGGCCACGTCCTTGGCCATCCAGCCAAACAGGGGGATTGCAAACAACAGGCGCTGCCAGATGGGCAGGCGCCGAGGGACCTCGATCGCGCTCATGGGTTTCTCCGATTCTGTTCGTCGCTGAGGCGCATATAGGGGCGATGCTGCACCCGCGAAATATACAGATGGTCGCAGTGTGACAGCCTATCGCAGGCGGGCCAGAAACGCGGTCAGGTCGTCGGTGTGATGATGGATGTGATCGGCCTCTTGCGGCTCGGGCGCGACGTGGACGGTGCGCATTCCCATCGCATGCGGAGCGGCCAGATTGCGCGGGTCATCTTCGAACATGGCGGCTTGTTTGGCGTCGATCCCGTCCTTGGCAAAGATTGCCTCGAACGCAGCTTTCTGGGGCTTTGGTCGATAGCCCGCATGTTCGATCCCATAGATCGCATCAAACAGCCCGCTCAGACCGCGTGCCGCCAGAACCCGCTCGGCATAGGGCGCGCTACCATTGGTATAGACGATACGGCGGCCGGGCAGAGAACGGATGTGGTCGGCCAGTTCCGCGTCGGGGTCCATATGGCTCATGTCGACCTGGTGAACCGCGTGCAGATAGGGATCGGGGTCCAGATCATGCTCGGCCATCAGACCGGCCAGCGTGGTGCCGTATTCGCGCCAGTAATGGCCGCGCAGCCGATCCGCCTCGGCCCGGTCGACGCCGATGGCCTGCACCACGTAGTCGGTCATCAGCACCTCAATCTGATCGAACAGGCGCATATGGGGCGGGTAGAGGGTGTTATCCAGATCGAACACCCATTGGGTGACGTGAGAAAAGGCGGGTTTGACCATGGGCTTGGTTTAGGCTGCGCGCCAGCGGTTTTCAATGCCACACTTGATCCGAAGGGGCGGTGACGGATAGACAGGTTCGAACGAGGAGACGAACCACCCCATGCCACAGTCCAAACAGTCCAACAGGGACGCCTACAGTCTGATACTCGAAGCGATAGACGTGGGTGTGTACAAACCCGGCGACCGTTTGGTCGAAAGCGAGCTGGCCGAGCGTTTCGGCGTATCTCGCACGCCCATCCGCGAGGCGTTGCAACGACTTGAGACGCAATCGCTGCTTGAGCGGGACGGGCGGTCTCTGATTGTGGCCTCGCTGGACCACAACCAGATGGCCGAGCTGTACGTGGTACGGCGCGAGTTGGAGGGGCTGGCAGCCAGTCTGGCGGCAAAACACGCCACCGAGGAAGAGATCAAGGTGCTGCAGGATATGGTTGCCGCTGACGATGCGCTGGTCGATGACCCGACCGCTCTGTCGCGTGCCAATCGACGTTTTCACGAACAGATCCATCTGGCCTCGCACAATCGCTATCTGGTGCAGCAACTGGACCTTGTGCACCGCACCATGGCGCTGATGGCGACCACCTCGCTGGCTGTGCAGGGACGGGGAGAGATCGCTCAGAACGAACACAAGAGCATCGTCGACGCCATCGCTACGCGCGATGAAGAGGCCGCGGCTCGCGCGTTGAAGGAGCATATCTCGGTCGCCTTCATGACACGGCTGAAACAGGATGCTGTTCGGCGCGAATCCTGATCAGGGCGCGGTTTCTTCATAGGCCTGACCATGCTGGGTCTTGTCCCAGAAGAATGGATTGATCACCAGTTCCCACAGCGCCTTATATGCCGCCAGAACGCCCAAAGGGAAATATAGTGGCATGGTCGGGACCCAGGGCATCAGAAACCGCCTCTCACGCGCGGCGACGGCGAGCATTCCGGTGATCAGGTTTACGATCTCGGCTGCGATGAACAGGTAAATCAGACCTATCCGGATATCGTAGGGAATGACCTGATCCAGCGGGTTGGTCAGCCCCAGGGTTGTCAGCCAGAACAGCCACAAGGCAGGGGCCAGCAAGAACTGCCCGACCGTGCCGAGGAAAAACGCTTGCACGCCCAGAAATCGCAGCGGGCCCAGTTCGGCCAGAAGGCGCAGGGGCGACCGCATATGGACAAGATATGTGACCATGAACCCCTTGAGCCAGCGTGAGCGTTGCTTCACCCAGGGCCAGGCGCGGAAATTGGCCTCTTCATAGGTGGTGGTATCGACCATCTCGGTCCGGTAGCCGGCACGACTGAGGCGGACTCCAAGGTCGGCATCCTCTGTGACGTTGTGGGCGTCCCAGCCGCCCAGTTCCAACAGCTTGTCGCGGCGGAAGAAGAAGGTCGTACCGCCTAATGGCACCACAAGGCCCATGCGCGCGATGCCTTGCAGGATGACCCGGAACCAGCTGTTATATTCGATGGTAAAGCAGCGCGAACGCCAGTTGGTGCGCGGGTTGTAGTAGTCCAAGACACCTTGCAGGCACACCACATTGTCATCAGCCTGTGCAAACTGGCGCACGACCCGTTCGATCTGGTCGGGTTGTGGTGCGTCCTCGGCGTCCCAGACGCCCAGGATGTCGCCCCGGCAGAAGTCCAGCGCATAGTTCATCGCGCGGGGTTTCGTGGTCAGGCCGTTCAGGGCGGGCACCTCGATCGTTCTGATCCAGCTTGGCAGATCGACTCGAGACAGCGTTTCGCGTGTGACGTCGTCAGACTGCTCAAGCACCAGAATGATGTCCAGCAAGGCTTTGGGATAGGTCAGGCGGTGCAGACGGCGGATCAGAGCATCCGCGATTTCGCGTTCCTTGTAGAGGGGCACCATGATCGACACGCAGGGCAGGCGATCCAGCTTGCCCTTCGGTAAGCGCGGTGGCTGCGGGACGGGCTTGAAATAGGCCAACAACCCGGCCAGCCGAAGGCATAGAAACAAAACCAGTGACCCGACAGCCGCGCCGACAAGGACTGATAGCCCCAGTGTCGGGTAGACCAGAAAGCCAGTCATCAGGGTCAACAGCATCACCGTTGGGCCGATGCGGGCCCGCAAGCTCCAGGACCGGCAGCTTTGATCCTCGGACACGCGGGTTTCCGCTTTTTCAGCCAGGTCCTGCGCGTAAATGCGGGCGATTTCCCGGTCAATCGCGCCGGAGGAACACAGCACCGGCACAATGGCGCAATCCTGATCCTGCATCGCATCGCGGATCGCGTCGAAACGGTCAGGGCGTGCAGTGGCAATCAGCAGGATTGGACCACTCTGTTTCCAGGGGATGACATTGTGTTGCAACCAGAATTCGATGGGTTTGATCTGGCAGAGCCCATCCTGCGCCGGTGTCTCGGACAGGTTCGCCACCTGCAATCCGGTTTGATCCGCTAAGGCGCGCAAAACGTCGTCGCGGCTGACCCAGCCCTCGGTCACCAGAATCTCACCCAGCGGTGCCTGTTGTCGCGCTTGAAGGTGCAGTGCGTTTTCTAACTGATCCGGCGTGATCAGGCCCCGGTCGCGCAGACACGTGCCCAGAGGCCGCCTGACCCGCGTCGGAATGGGCGCGGCGCGTGCGAAATGTTGTAAGTTCAGTTCAACCACGAAAAAACCCTGACACGTTTGGCCGGTGTCAGGGTTCATCCATTAAGGTTAACAAGCAGTTAATCTTGATTCGCTTGTGTTATGCCTGTGCTTTTTGCGCGGCCATCGCCTGCGCGAACCGTTCAAACAGGTAGAAACTGTCCTGCGGGCCGGGTGACGCTTCGGGGTGGTATTGCACAGAATAGACAGGCCGGTCGGACATGCGAATACCGCAGTTCGATCCGTCAAACAGCGAGCGGTGGGTTTCGACCACGCCTTCGGGCAAGGACTGCGCGTCCACGGCAAACCCATGGTTCATCGAGGTGATCTCGACCTTGCCGGTCTCAAGATCCTTGACGGGGTGGTTCGCGCCGTGGTGGCCGTGGTTCATCTTGACCGTCTGACCGCCCAGAGCCAGCGCCAGCATCTGGTGGCCCAGACAAATGCCGAAAACGGGCAGGTCGGTGGTGTCCAGAACTTCTTTGATCATCGGAACGGCATATTCGCCCGTTGCCGCCGGGTCGCCGGGGCCGTTGGACAGAAACACGCCGTCAGGGTTATGGGCCAGCACTTCGGCAGCTGTTGCAGTGGCAGGGAGGACGGTTACGTCACAGCCCGACGAGGCCAGGCACCGCAGAATGTTGCGCTTTGCGCCGTAGTCGATGGCGACAACCTTATGCACCGGTGCTTCCTGGCGTGTGTACCCGTCCGGCCAGGCCCAACGCATTTCATCCCAGCGATAGCTTTGCGCGCAAGTGACGTCCTTGGCCAGATCCATTCCCTCCAACCCGGCAAAGCCGCGCGCGGCAGCGACCAACGCTTCGATGTCGAAATTCCCTTCGGGGTCATGGGCCAGCGCTACATGGGGTGCGCCTTGTTGGCGGATGGCGCGGGTTAGGCGGCGGGTGTCGACGCCACCGATGGCAATACGGCCACGGCGTTCAAGCCATGTCTTCAGTTCTTCGGCCGAGCGCCAGTTGGAGGGCTCGGTCGGGTCCCACTTGACCACCATGCCCGCCGCGACGGGGTCGCCGGTTTCGTCATCCTCGGGGTTTACGCCGACATTGCCAATATGCGGGAAGGTGAAGGTTACGATCTGACCGGCATAAGAGGGGTCGGTCATGATCTCTTGATAGCCGGTCATGGCGGTGTTGAAACACAGCTCGGCAACAGTTTGGCCGGTGGCGCCAAAGCCGATCCCGTAGAACAGGGTTCCGTCGGCCAATGCCAGACATGCGGTGGGCTTGGACGGGGTGTTCTGGGCCATGGCGCGACTCTCCTGCAAGGTAAACCGGCGCATACCTAAGGGGGTTACGCGTTTGGGTCAAGCCTGTTCAATTTTTGGGCTATTTAAAGAAATCAAATACTTAGCTGTTGTTGACCCCTGTTGTGTCACGCTTTTTGTTTCGATATGGTCGGGGTTCCTTTTTCCATGGGGATGGACAGATCATATGGATATGCGATCACGGGTGAACTCTGCCCTGAAGCAAGCAATGAAAGACAAGGAGGCCGAGCGTCTGTCGACGCTGCGGTTGATCAACGCTGCGATCAAGGATCGCGACATCGCCTCGCGCGCTTCGGACAATGAAGAGGCCAAGGGATGCGGCGATGCCGAGGTGCTTGAAATCCTTGGCAAAATGACCAAGCAGCGCAAGGAAAGCGCCCGCGCCTATGAAGAGGGCGGACGGCTGGACCTGGCCGAGCGTGAACTGCGCGAAGTCGAAGTAATCGAGGAATTCCTACCCAAGCAGTTGGACGAGGACGAGGTTTCGCAAGCGATCCAGACCGCGATTACTGCTACAGGGGCAGGCTCGATCCGCGATATGGGCAAAGTCATGGGCGAGTTGAAGACGCGCTATACCGGTCAGATGGATTTCGGCAAGGTCGGTCCAATGGTCAAGGATCAGCTCTGCGCTGCGGCCAGCGGCGGGTGCTGACCACAATAGCATCCTAACTCCGCATCTACTGCGCGACCGGGTCGCGCAGTTTTTGATTCAGATCGTCGTATAGGGCGATCCGTTCTTCTTCGGTAAGAAACGCGCCAATCTCAACTTCGCGCCCGTCACCGATGAGGGTGACATAGTTGGGTACGGGTCCGCCATGCTTGTGCATTTCGGGGCGGGCCCAATAGCGGTTGCAGCTCCACTCCTGTTTGCCGTGCCTAGGGTTGTGGTGCACCAACCGAGCTTGCAGTTTGGTAAGGGTCAGAACCTCGAACACGCTGCGGGCGCGGTAGTTGGCCTGTATCGCAAGCCATAGTCCAAGGACCGAGATCAACAGGAACGGTAGCAGCCCCCACAATAAGGGGGACCCGAGCACCGCCATAAGCGGGATCAGGCCAAACAGAAACACCGCCAGCACCACTCGCACAGCCCAGTGGGGCGGCAGCGAGTTATGGGGCCACAACCTTAGTTCTTGTTCCGTATCCGATCTATGGGTCCAGCTATAGGGCATGAGGAAATTCTAGCGTTTTTCTGGCCGGTGTCGATTGGATCGACGGCAAATTTGTATACCAGCGAGGCAAAGAAAAACCCCGCCAGTTGGGCGGGGTTTTTTGTGTTCAGGTCGGGATTAGTGGGCGTGGCCCTTGTCCCAGTCTTCCTGCTTGGGCAGCTGCTCGAACGTGTGCTCGGGCGGCGGCGAGGGTAGGGTCCATTCCAACGTATCCGCGTATTCGTTCCACGGGTTCGGACGGGTCTCTTTCGCGCCGCGCATCAGGGCGTAGATCACGATGCCGAAGAACAGCAGGAACGAGGCGAAGGACACAAACGCGCCAATCGACGAGACAAAGTTCCACTGTGCGAATGCCTCGGGGTAGTCGATATAGCGGCGCGGCATGCCCTGACGGCCCAGGAAGTGCTGCGGGAAGAAGGTCAGGTTGGCACCGATGAAGAACATCCAGAAGTGGACCTTGCCCCAGAATTCGGAATACTGACGGCCCGTCATCTTCGAGAAGTAGAAGTAAACGCCGGCGAAGATCGCAAAGACTGCACCCAAGCTCATCACATAGTGGAAGTGCGCAACCACGTAGTAGGTGTCGTGATAGGCGCGGTCGACGCCAGCCTGCGACAGAACCACACCGGTCACACCACCAACGGTGAACAGGAACAGGAAGCCGAACGCGAAGAGCATTGGAGTTTTGAACTCGATGGAACCGCCCCACATGGTCGCAATCCACGAGAAAACCTTAACGCCGGTTGGAACCGCGATGACCATCGTTGCCAGCATGAAGTAGGCTTGCTGACGCAGCGACATGCCGACGGTGTACATGTGGTGCGCCCACACAACAAAGCCCAGCACACCGATTGCGATGATCGCCCAAACCATCGGCAGGTAGCCGAAGATCGGTTTGCGCGAGAAGGTCGCGATCACGTGGCTGATGATGCCGAAACCGGGCAGGATTACGATGTACACTTCCGGGTGGCCGAAGAACCACAGGATGTGCTGATACAGGATCGGATCGCCGCCACCGGCCGGGTCAAAGAAGGTGAAGCCAAAGTTGCGGTCCATCAGCAGCATGGTGATCGCGCCTGCCAGAACCGGCAGCGACAGCAGAATCAGCCACGAGGTGACGAAGATCGACCAGCTGAACAACGGCACCTTGAACAGGGTCATGCCCGGGGCACGCATGTTCAGGAAGGTGGTGATCATGTTGATCGCGCCGAGGATCGAGGAGGCGCCCGATACGTGCACGGCAAAGATCGCAAGGTCCATGGACATGCCGCCCTCGGTCGTGGACAGCGGCGGATACAGAACCCAGCCAACACCTGAACCAAGCTGGTCATTGCCACCGGGGCTGAGCAGCGAAGCCACACCCAGCGACGTACCAGCGACGTACAGCCAGAATGACAGGTTGTTCATCCGCGGGAAAGCCATATCCGGCGCACCGATCTGCAATGGCATGAAATAGTTGCCAAATCCGCCGAACAGGGCCGGGATGACCACGAAGAACATCATCAGAACACCATGATAGGTGATCATCACGTTCCAAAGGTGTCCGTTGGGGGTACACGGGTCGGCCATGAACCCTTCGAGGCACATGTACTGCACACCGGGGTGCATCAGTTCGAGCCGCATGTAGACGGTCATCGCCACCGAGATGAACCCGGCCAGCGCCGAGAAGATCAGGTAGAGAATCCCGATGTCCTTGTGGTTGGTCGACATGAACCAGCGCTGAAAAAAGCTGCGCTCGTCTTCATGATCGTGACCATGAATGGCTGCGTCTGCCATTAGGTGCCTCCTGTTGCAATTCGACCGCGCAGCCGGACCTCTCCGACGCGCGGGATTCCTGCTGGTTTTAGAATGCGAAAGAGGCACCTTCAATGGCCGAGTTTGATCTGGATCAAGAATAATTGTCGCGGGTCCCCGAGGCGCCTGCGATTTTTCGACCATGAACAGCCGCTATTTGGGCATCGGTGGCGAATATTCAAGTGTCGCGCAATCGGGAGCAAATCGCGGCTTGACCCGCGCCGGGGCGCGCCTCAGAACTAAACGCAACCCCGCATTCGGAGACCAGACATGACCGCCTATGACACCGACAACATCTTCGCCAAGATCCTGCGCGGCGAAATCCCCTCGACCCGCGTCTACGAGGACGATGACACTTTGGCGTTCATGGATATCATGCCCCGCTCGGACGGGCATCTTCTGGTGATCCCGAAAACTCCGTGCCGCAACTTGCTGGACGCCACGCCCGAGCAACTGGCCGCTGTGATCGCGACGGTTCAGAGGATGTCGCATGCCGTGATGGCGGCGTTTGATGCAGACGGAGTAACCGTTCAGCAGTTCAACGAGGCCGCTGGCGGGCAGGAGGTATTCCATTTGCATTTCCACGTCCTGCCGCGCCATGAAGGCGTTTCGGTGCGGGCACCGGGGACAATGGGTGATTTCGAACTGATCGCCCAACATGCCGAAAAGATCAAAGCGTCTTTGGCCTGATCGGGCCAGAGCGAGAAAAAGAATTGCCGTTCCGATTTGGGGTCGGAACGGCAGACTCGTTACCAAGAACTTGTCCGTATCCGAGGGCGGACCCTCGATGATCGGATGAACACACCACTCACTCTAGAACGGTGAAACCATCTTACCCGGTTGCGGATGCGGTGTATCGAATTGAGCGGATTTGCCGTTAATTTTCCTTAACTGGCCTGGAATTTGCCCTCGAAAAACGCTTTGCCCGGAAACAGAACGGGTTGAGATGCTTGGATTGTTGAGGCCTGCGGCGAATTCTGTCGATTCGATACTGACGCCTCAAACCCGTTCGGTCGCGAAGATTTCCGTAAAGGTCTTTTGCAGCGCAGTGTCCACATCGGCCATTGTCACAGGCAGGCCAAGATCGACCAGGGATGTCACGCCATGGTCTAAGATACCGCAGGGCACGATGCCTGAAAAATGCTCCAGATCAGGTTCAACATTGATTGAGATACCGTGAAAGCTGACCCACTTGCGCAGGCGTAACCCGATCGCGGCAACCTTGTCTTCGGCTGGATGACCTGTGGGTGTCAGGGGTTTGTCGTCGCGCTGCACCCAGACACCGACGCGCCCGTCGCGGATTTCACCGCGCACGTTGAACTCTGCCAGTGCCGCAATCACCCAGTTTTCCAGCTGCTTGACAAAACGCCGAACATCCTTGCCGCGCTTGTTCAGATCCAGCATCACATAAGCCACGCGCTGACCGGGGCCGTGATAGGTGTATTCGCCGCCGCGTTTGGTCTGGTGGACAGGAAATCGATCCGGGTCGACCAGATCCTCGATACGAGCAGAAGTGCCTGCGGTGTAAAGCGGCGGATGCTCCAGCAGCCACACGCATTCCTCGGCCTCGCCCGCAGCAATAGCGGCGACGCGATCTTCCATAAAGACCACGGCGTCCTGATAGTCAGTCAGCCCGTCAGTGATTTTCCATTCCATGGGGCCTCTTACAATGGTGGTTGGCTGGGGAAAAGGGGCTAGGCGGCTTCGGTCAGGCAGCGCTGCAGGACCTGTGCATAGGTTTCGGCCCCTTGTGCGCCGGTCAGCAGGTACTTGCCACCAAACACCATGGACGGCACGCCCGAGATTCCGCGACTGGTCCAGAACTGCTGCTTCTCACGCACAGACGCGATGTGATCCCCGGAGGCCAGCGCTGCGCGTGCGACTTGAGCGTCCAAACCAGCGGCCTCGACCGCGTTCAGCAAAACGTTAACGTCCGAGACATCCTGTTGCTCGGTGAAATAAGCGTGGAACAGGGCCATTTTCAGCGGATGCTGGCGCCCCTGCGTTTCAGCCCAATCCAGCAACTGATGCGCGGCGAATGTGTTTACGATTCGGCTGTCATCCTCGAAATTGAACTGAAACCCAAGTTCCGCCCCGATCTGTACCAGACGATCCCGCGATTGCTGGCTTTGCTCGGGGGTTGACCCGTATTTCTCGATGATATGCTCGCGCAGGTTCTGTCCTTCGGGCGGCATGTTGGGGTTCAACTCGAAAGGGTGCCAGCGCAGGCGGGCCAGAACGTTCTGAGACTGCAGCGCCTGATCCAGTTGTCGAAAGCCCACGATGCACCATGGACACACAACGTCCGACACGATGTCGATCTGGACGACGGGGCGGGTATCGGTTTCGGTCATTTGGGGCTCCTGCATGGGCGATGGGCTGGATTTGACGCTTTAGATATGAAGCCCCGAACGGAATTCAAACCACCCTTGTTTTTGCCTCTTCACATCCCCGCGCACAGCGTCTATACGCGCCTCTACCAAGTCACTGGCAGTGCGGTCGTGGCGGAATTGGTAGACGCGCAGCGTTGAGGTCGCTGTGGGGTAACACCCGTGGAAGTTCGAGTCTTCTCGACCGCACCAAATCTTCATATTTTTGATACTAGATGCGCACTGAGTGCGTGTCGTTTTGCCTCGTTTGGCTTTGGATTTCCGATACGCGCAATTCACGTCTCGCCCGTCCGGGTTCGGACGTGTATGACGGTGAGTAAGAGCAGTCGGAAGGTGCAAATGTCTCAGACCATTACCGTATTCACAACGATGAAGAACGAAGGCCCCTATATGCTGGAATGGGTCGCGTTCCATAAGTCGTTGGGCGTGGATCACTTTGTGATCTTCACCAATGATTGCGAAGATGGCACCGACGAGATTGCGCAGCGTTTGCAAGCCCTGGGCCTTGCCACCCAGGTTAACAACGAAGTGAAAGAAGGCGGCAATCCTCAACACCAGATGCTGCGACGCGCGCGCCGTCAACCCAAGGTGAAAGAGGCCGATTGGCTGATGTGTCTCGATGTGGACGAATTCTGGAACATACGCTGCGGCGACAACAGCTTTCCCTCGTTGATTGCCGAGGTAGAAGATCGGGCAGGGCAGCCGGTGGATGCGATCTCGTTTGCCTGGAAGCTGTTTGGAAGTTCGGGCAATCTCAGCTTTGAAGACAAACCCGTGACCGAGGCGTTTTCGATGGGGGATCAGGAATACCCCTATCACTCGGGCCGGGCTTACGGGTTGAAGACACTGTTCAGGAATAACGGTAAGTTTCGCCGGTTCGGACCGCATCGCCCCAAAGGGTTCGAACCCGACGAGGCCGCCGATATCGCCTGGTCGGATGCCAGTGGTAATCTGTTTCCGGCTGAAAAGGTGGGCTGGCGCGCGTGGCGTCGGTTCGATCATTCATTCGGGCGGCTACACCATTACTCAGTGCGGTCGCTGGACGGATTCCTGATCAAACGCGACCGGGGTCGGACCAACCATATCCGCATGGATCAGGGTCAGTCCTACTGGCAGGACATGAATGTCAACAAAGAGCAGGACCAATCCATTCTGCCTGCCGCACGGCGGGCCACGCCTCTGCTGGACGAATTGAAAGCAGATACGGAACTTGGTGCGCTTCACGCGACGGCTTGCGACTGGCACCGCGCCAAGATCGCCGAGATCAAGATGCGGCCGGATTGGGTGGAATTCCGGTCTTGGCTGGCAGACAATCTGACGTGACGCCCATGGCAGACGATCTTTCGAAAGAGCAGCTTCAACCTGAACATCCTGATCGCAAGACCGGGTACGAGCGCATCTTGACCGATCCCGCTCCGCCGTGGTTCGTGGAGCTTTACCCCGGCGGTGATGGCACCGGATTTCTGGAAAAACTCGACCGCCACTCGATCCTGTTTCATCAGCGGTCTGCATCGCAGCTGGTTGTTAGCTTTGACAATATTGCCAACGCAAGCGACCTGTCCTTTGCGCGCGAACCCTGGGGGTGGAAGTTCTTTCGCGATGAGGGGTGGTCGCATATGGGGGTCTTTGCCCGCACCAAAGCCTGGTATCGCGACCCCGAGATCCTGTCTTATTTTGAAAACAAGGCCGCCCAGGGTTTTTTTGGTCGGTTCGATAGGGTGGTGTTTGCAGGGGCTTCGATGGGCGGGTTTGGCGCGCTGACCTTCTCACAGCTTGTTCCGGGCGCGCATGTGATCGCGTTTAATCCGCAAACCACGCTGGATGAGCGTCTGGTGCCATGGGAAACCCGCTATCGGTTCGGCCGGGTACAGGATTGGGATCTGCCCTTGAGCGATGCGGCGCAGACGGTGGGTGCGGCTGGGCGTGCCTATGTATTTTATGACCCTTTCTTCGATCTGGACCGCAAACAGGTCGAGCGTTTGCAAGGCGACAATGTGTTGTTGCTCAAGACCTGGTTTTCCAACCATTTTGCTGCCCCGATGCTGCGCAAACTGGATATCCTGAAACCGGTCATGCTGGGCGCGATGGACGGCACGTTGGAACCGGAAGGGTTTTACAAGATGATGCGCGCGCGCCGCCGTTTGCCCTTGTTTATGCGCGGCATCGAGAGCATGGCAGGCGACCGCCATGACGCATTGGTCCGGCAGGCGCGCCAACGGTTTCGAAGGCTGCGCCGCGCCGCGATGGCCGCCGCAAGCGACGCGTCATGACCGCCGCGCGGGGCGTTTTTATCGGTCAGCGTAAGGATCGCATGGGCGCGCGTCTGCTGATGATGCTGACCTGCATTCGTTTGGCCGAGGATTTTGGCGCCGACTATAAGGTCAACTGGTTTCCCAAAGGTGCCGACGCCCCCGAGTTGGACACGCCTTCGGAGTTGTTCACCCAAAGTTGGATGGACATGCATTTTCTGGATGCGCATGCATTCGATGCGTTGACACAGGACGCATTGCCGGTCTGGTCGTTTCTGGGGGACAAATCGCCGGATCGGTTGCAGGCGCATCTGGCCGTGGGTCGCTCGGTCCTGGTCGAGGAAGGGTTCGAGGTCCTGGCCTTTCCATGGGAGGATATCGAAACCATCCGCCCCCGGTATCGGAACTTCATCCATCGGATTGGATTTGCCGAGGATATCCGAGCGGTCATGGAACAGGCTGATGCACGGCTTTCGGGGCAGGGGGTGTCAGCCTATCACATACGCCGTGGCGACATTCTGAATGGCGAGCCGTGGAAGCACACCACATGGCCCGCCAAGATTGAGCCCGAAGAGTTGTACGAGGCGCATCTGGAAAAGACCAAGGGCCAAACGGCAATCATGTTCTCGGACCAACCGGAACTGATCGCCCGGTTCCAGAGCAAGTTCCCGCAGCTTTTACAGATGTCCGACATCGCCGACCTGTCCAGCCTGTCCCGCGCCAAGCGGGACTTTCTTGAGCTTTATACGATGTCGCGGGCCGATCAGGTGATTGCGCCAGCAGTTTCAGCATTCTCGATGGCAGCATCGCGGATCGCTGGGTCACAAAGCAAAATGTTCCGTGAGGTTCTGTCCGAGAGCGAATTAACTGAGGCTCATGAAAAAGTGGTCGAGCGTCTTCGAAATGGACCAAGCGGATTTATCAACGGCTCGGAAGCGGCGCATATTTATGCCAAGGCCACGTTTCATTTGTATTCATTGCATTCGGCTGACCGTGCGCAGGAAGCGGCAGACATAACCCACGCCTTATTGGACACAGAAGCGGACAATGCGTTCCTGCCCTTGTTGCAGGCCATAAATTTTTTCTATCTCCAACGGTGGGGCGATGCCCTGCGAATGGCGGACCTCGTACTTGAAAATCCAAACACCTGGCCAGAAGACTACGCGGTGGCAAGAGCCTTGCGCGCAGCGACCTTGGGTGGGCAGAAGAAAAGATGGAACGCTGCCCGAGAATTCTCTCAGGCTTTCTGGGCCAAACCGCTGCGGCCCGACATAACGATTTTTGGCTCGCGCCTGTTGTTTCGGGATCAATTGGCGTATCGCGCATTGCCCCCGGCAGATTGGGCCATGCAAAGAGCTATCAGGCGGTCTTGGTTCAACTACAATGCGCATATCGCGCAAAGGAAAGTCATTTCGCGCAGGCCCTGCAACTTTGATTTGTTGTTGCTTGATTGGGCTTTTTTGTCCGTGGACGAAAAAGCGCGTCGGTTACCAAATGACAGGGACCGTTTGCAGATATTACAAGATGGTCTGTTGAACATGACAAATCTGTCCCCTTTGATACAAATCCCTGAAAATAGCCCAAGCTACCGAAGTTTATCTGGCGCACTGCAATTGCGGTTGGGTGAAACCAACCTGACCACAAAAATCGATCAAGCCCGAAGAGTTTGCAAAGATTGTCCGGATAATCCTCTGTTTTATAAGAGGCTGTGCGATTTGTACGAAGCTGACGGAGAAATTGCGCAGGCCCGCCTGACCATGGCGGAGGCTTTGGCCTGTGACCCGGACAATCCGTTCCTGATCTTCGCTATGGGACAGTTTCTGACACGCAACAACGCAGTGGAACAGGGGCAAAGCCAGATCATTCAAGCGGCGGATCTGGATGACAATACCGCCGCAATTCAGGGCGAGGCAGGGCAAATCCTATTGCGGCGCGGAGATCGGCAGCAGGCCCGCAGATACCTGAAACGCGCGCGCGACCTGTGTCCGACCTTCAAAAAATTCTCGAACCAGCTAAAGCGGGCAGGCGGCGATGGGTGAGTTTTCCGCTTGGTGCCCCTGCCAAAAATTCGTAGTTTGTTCGCAAAATCTAAACGATCCCGCGACGAAGCTCCGGGCAACAAGAAAGCAGCAGGGCAGTCTTTCATGACCGATCAGGATCCACGCTTTATCAGCATTACCCCTATGAAAAACGAAGGCCCCTTCGTGCTGGAATGGGTGGCGCATAACCGGGCGATAGGCGTGGACCAGATCGTGGTGATGACCAACGATTGTACTGACGGCACAGATGCTCTGCTAGGACGGTTGGATGAGCGTGGTATCGTCACCCATGTAGACAACAACTCGCGCCGCCGGACCAGCCCGCAGAAACGCGCCTATAATGCTTTCATGCGGATGGACATCGCGCGCCCGCAAGACTGGGTCATTGTGATTGACGCGGATGAGCATATCAACGTCAAGACCGGCGACAACACGCTGCGCGCGCTGACGCAGGCGATCCCCGAGGCCAGGACCATCTCGATGACATGGCGGCTTTTCGGCAATGCGGGGGTCGAGCGGTATGAGGATCGGTTTCTGTCGGACCAGTTCCGGCAGGCCGCGCCCGAGCGGATTTTTCGACCTCCGCAAGCGTGGGGCTTTAAGACGATGTTCCAGCGAGAGCTTTGGGACGCGCTGGGCGTGCACCGGCCCAAGCGCCCGACGGTCGAGACGATGGAGGAATGTCATTGGTACAACGGCTCAGGTAAACGGATGCCTGACCGGTACTATGACAAAAGCTGGCGTTCGGCGCGGGATTCGGTGGGGTATGACCTCGTGCAACTGAACCACTACGCCCTGAAATCCTGCGAGAGCTATCTGGTAAAAAAGATGCGCGGGCGGGCGCATCATTTGGGTGAAAGCCTTGGCATGGAATACTGGAACATGATGAACCAGAACGCCGAGACGAACACATCCATCGATGTCATTCTGGATCGCAAACGGACGATTTACTACGAGATGCTATCCGACCCCGAAACGGCGCGTTTGCATCATAAATCCTGTGACCTGCATCGCCAGCACATTGCCCAGCTGCGCGAACAGCCTGAAATGCGGGAATTGATGCAGCAGATGACATCGGGGTTCGAGGTCAGCCAGCCGTGAGGCAGGGTTTGGGCAGTAAGGCGAGGGCGCTCTGATGCTGTGGCTACATCTGGGCATGCCCAAAACCGGCACGACCGCTTTGCAGGGGTTTTTGCGCGACAATTCTTCAGCTCTGGCGGATGCGGGTCTGCACTATATGGAGGCCGGGCGCAGGCGGTTGGAGGGTAAAACCCGACTGGTGATGAGCCACAACATCATCGCCTTTCACATCAACCAGACCAATGAGCCCATGGACCCGTTCCGCGCAGCCATGACCAGTGAATTCGACGATCATGCGGATCGGACCTGCCTCGTGTCCTCCGAGATGTTTTATTCGGTGGATCTGGAGCGTTTGGCGCAGGTATTCGCGGAAATCCCGGCACGGGCGCTGCGGATCACCTTCTATTGCCGCCGCTATTCCGATTTCTTCGAGGCCGACTACAAGCAGCGCGCCAAGAACGGTCGTTTGGTGAATGCGGGTTCGGGCTATATCAAGGCGCAGCTTGCGCAGATCGAGGCCAATCCGGCGCAGTATAGTTTCGCCGCCAAAGTTGCCGACATTCGCACCGCTTTTCCCGGTGTCACCGTGGTGCCGATGCTATATGACCGGGCTGAGATGACGAATGGCCATGTGGTGGCCGATTTTTTGACGCGGGTCGGGACTCCGGTCGCGGATGACCTGATGGGCCAACAACCTGCCAATCCGTCCCAGTCACGTGCCGCGAGCGAAGCCTTTGGTATCGTGACCCGCGCAATGGGGCGCAGGAAAAGCCGTCAGTTGCGGCGGACCACACTGGATTTTCCAGTCATGGTGCGCCGCAACGATGTGCTGGAACCGGACGAGCGCGCGTGGTTGGATGACTACATGGCTGGCCAAGACTTGTCCTTTCAGCGGGAATTCTTCCCTGATCGGCACAGCCTGTTTTCGCAGGTCGAGTTGAGCGCGCAGGAACAGGCCTTTCGCCGAGACACGCCGCAGGAATATGAGGCGCTAAGGAAGGCATCCGAAATCGTGTTCCGGTTGGCGCTAGAGGCGCAGCCTTAGGGTAAAGTTACCAGCCAGTCAGCCAGCTTGTCACCGATTAGGTGCGGGTTGTCTTCCTGTATGAAATGAATGCCCGACCCGATATCGACGGTCTGCAAGTTCTGGATGGTCTCGCGGCACCACGCGACGCCGTCTTCCCGGATCGTACCACCAGGGCTGGCATAAAACAGCAACATCGGTATTTCGGTCTCACCCATCCATTGACTATAGGCGCTGACGATCTGGTGCATGTCCGAGGGAGCGCCATCAATCGGTATCTCGCGGGGCCAGACCCGCACTGGTTGGCGGCTGCGCGCGGTTGGGTAGGGCGCGCGGCAGGCGTCCATCTCTTGCTGGGTCAGGTCGCGGACAATGGCGCTGGGCAGGATTTTTTCGACAAACATGTTCAGACCCGAGATCAGCGCCCATCCCAGTCCCGGTGTGCGCATCATCTTGAATCCGGCGCGGAAATCAGAGGGGAATGCGGCCCATGTCATCGGGCGAATGATCCCTTCCATAAACGCGATGCCGCGGATGTTTTCGGGATGTCGGCTTGCATAGTGAAACCCAAGGGCCGAACCCCAGTCGTGGATGACCAGTATTACATTCGTCAGACCCAGCGCCTTGATGAACCCGTCGACAAAGGGGACGTGATCGACAAACCGATATGGGATGTCGGGTTTGTCCGATTTGCCCATACCGATCAAATCCATCGCAATGGCGCGATGGCCCTTGGCAGCATAGGGGATGATATTGCGCCACAGATAAGATGAGGTCGGGTTGCCGTGCAGAAACAGAACTGGTGCGCCTTCGCCCTCATCCACATAGTGAATTTTCTGGCCGTTGACCTCGACATATCTGGAGTCGAACGGAAATTCGGCTGAGATCGGCTTTTCGGAATGCATTGAAGGGGCCTTTCTGAGGTGCGCGCATGTAAGGCGCTGCGGATGCGTGACCATAGCAGTCCATTTCGGCAGTAGGATAAACAATCGCGTTAGTCGCTAAAGGCGCTGGGCGGCATGGTCTTCCGATTGTAGCATTCATTTGCCCTTCTGGTCGGGGCCGCAAACAGGAAGGAGCAGTCCGTGGTCGATATCCCTAAGCCCTCAGCCCGGATTGAACTGCTTTCGCGTGCGGCACATCCCGGTTTGATGGATGCTGCGACCGATCCCGATTTGCTGATCGTACTGATCCTGGCCAATCTGATGAGCGACCGGCTGTGGCATATCCGCGATCAGATCCTGTCCCGAGTGGACCCGACGGGGCGGGACCTCGCGCCAAACAGCCAGGTCACCCATGAGATGCTGGAGTACATCGACCGCCATTTCACCCATGACTTTCCCATGGGCACGGCAGATCGTGTGGGGCTGCTGAACCTTCAGGATGAAAGGGACCGGCTGGGGGCAGAACCTGTTGATCGCATCAAGGCACAGCTTTGGCGGCACGTGACCCGCCGCCGCTCGGACGGGTTGTTGACCCCCGCGCTGGACATCTTTCCGGTGCTCGAACGAGATCAATTGCCGCTTTACATCTACAATACAATCGACGGTTTGCATGCTATGTCGCGTCTGATGGGCCATAAAAAGCACCGGCCTATGGGTGTCACCGTTTGCGCGGATGAGGCTACGCTGACAACGTCGCTGGCCACAATCCTGCATGGTATTTCGCTGGTGGATGCCTTTATGGTCGGCTCTCCGGGCCACTACACGACGTTGTTGCAAAAGGACGGCCAGCGGTTCTGGTGCAACGGAAAGCCGGAGTATTTTGATCAGGCCGGGTGGCAGAGGCTCACGAACGGCCCGGATGCCGCCGACCCTCTGGCCGAGTTTGACCGACGCGTGCCCTATGCCGACAGGTTTATCACCATGTACGGAACCTTGGTGCTGGACGGCAGGCCAAGTACGATCCCTTCAGAGCAGTTGGACCGCTTCAATGCGGATTGCAGGGCATTTTTCGGGATTGAGCTGCCGCCGTTCCGAACACTTCGCCACCAAGATGTGACCTTCATCCCTAGCCGGGCGACAACCGAACAATTGAAGCGTTTTGATACTCTGACCAGCGCGAAAGAGGTGCGCAGCCTGTTGACCGAGCTTGCGGCTTCGGATGAACTCTCGGTCTTTGGAAAGGCGCGGTATTGCTATCGGGATGTGTCGGTTCTGGCGCCGGGGGCATATCTGGCGAACTGTTTGCGCGGACCGAAACTGCGGCAGGCGGCGCAGGAAGTTGATGGGGTAGAGGCCGCGCTGGACCGGATCAGGCGGATCGCGGGAGATGTCAGTATCTATGGCCGCCGCGAGAGGATTGCGATGGCCGATGAAGCGCTGTTGTTTGATACGGGCGATGATGTGGACCGGGGGCTGTTGCTGCTATCGTTGCTTCTGGCCTCGCCCGGCATCGACGCAGAAGCGAAGCGAGCCATGCAACTTATCGCTACGGAAGAAGGGACGTTTTTGAACTTGGGCGATACCATTCTGGATGTCGCAACGTTGACGCAAACTGATGCAGCGGTTGGCCCGACCTTACTGCGGTTGAGCGTTGATGAACTGACCGCGATCTAGGGCTACTCCACCACGATCTCTTGCCGTTGTCGTCCGGTTGTCTTGTCGAAGATCAGGATGCGGTTGTCGTCCGTGACCACGGCGTACCAGTTGTTCCCGATGGTGACGGCCTGCGCCTTGGCGCCGTCTGGCAGCTCGATCTGATCGGGCAGGGTGGGGGTTCGGTCCGATAGCCGGATGACAATCAGCGCGAATGTCACTAGAACGCCGCCAATCATCACCGCGGTCAGCAGCATGACCATCCGCCGCAGCAATCGAAGCTGAGGCGTTTCCTGCGGTTCTTGCGGTTCGGAAGGGACAGTCATGGGCACTCGCCAGATTGAATTTCAGATCGCGGCAGATCCGCCGCCACGCCTTGATAAGGCGCTTTCGCGGGATGTGCCACCCGAGGAAAATCTGTCTCGCACGCGTCTTGCCCGATTGATCGAAGAAGGTGCCGTGTGGATCAACGGAACCGTGGCCAGCGATCCCAAGGCAAAAGTGGCCGAGGGCACATCTGTCACGATTGCGGTAGCCGAGGCCGAAAATAGCCATATCGGCCCCGAGGATATCCCGCTGGAGGTGGTGTTCGAGGACACCGACTTGATCGTCATCAACAAACCAGCGGGTATGGTGGTGCATCCCGCACCAGGCTCGCCCAATGGGACGCTGGTGAATGCTCTGCTGCATCATTGCGGAGACGACCTGTCGGGCGTGGGGGGCGTAAAGCGTCCGGGTATCGTACATCGAATTGACAAGGAAACCAGCGGCTTGCTGGTCGTCGCTAAATCAGATGCCGCGCATCACGGCCTGGCCGCCCAATTCGAGGCGCATACGGTCGAGCGCTATTATCGCGCGGTGTGCTACGGTGTTCCCGACGCCAATGATCCGCGTTTGCGCGGTGTGAAGGGCGTCAGTTTTGAGTCCGGCAACATCATGCGCTTGACCACGCAACTGGCCCGTCACAAGACCGACCGACAGAAACAGGCGGTTCTTTTCCATGGCGGACGTCATGCCGTGACGCGGGCGCGGGTGATTGAGACATTTGGCGCCCCGGCGGGATTGTCCTTGATCGAATGCTGGCTGGAAACGGGCAGAACGCACCAGATTCGCGTGCATATGGCCCATGCGGGGCACGGACTGGTTGGCGATCCCGTCTATGGCGGCAAACGCAAGCTCGCGGCCAAAGCGTTCAGTGCAGACACGGCCGAGGCGGTGCGCGCCTTCCCGCGACAGGCTTTGCACGCCGCGGTTCTGGGGTTCGAGCACCCCGTCACTGGCGATATTTTGCGGTTTGAGGCTAATTTGCCGGAAGACATGGAGAAACTGATTGATAAGCTGCGCGCGCCGTTGTCATAATACGCGCACACTCGTGAGTAACGCGTTCTTATCTTTTCTTTATCGTTGGTTAATACCACTCTGTTAGCGCTGCCTCTTGAATGAATCGGGACGACCTCCCATATCCTATGTTAACGACTTAAACATTTGTCGGAGGGACATGAATTATGGCAAATTACGCAAATCTCCCCGCGCCGACGCCCGAGGGTGGCCTGAACCGCTATATGCAGGAAATCCGCAAGTTTCCGCTGCTGGAGCCGGAAGAGGAATACATGCTGGCCAAGCGCTGGGTCGAAGAGCAAGACACTGAATCGGCTCATAAAATGGTTACGTCGCATTTGCGTCTGGCGGCTAAGATCGCGATGGGTTATCGCGGCTACGGTCTGCCGCAGGCCGAGGTGATTTCCGAGGCCAATGTAGGCCTGATGCAGGCGGTCAAACGGTTCGACCCGGAAAAAGGGTTCCGTCTGGCGACCTATGCGATGTGGTGGATTCGCGCCTCGATCCAGGAATATATCCTGCGGTCCTGGTCGCTGGTGAAGCTGGGCACGACCTCGGCGCAGAAAAAGCTGTTTTTCAACCTGCGCAAGGCCAAGGCGCGTATCGGCGCGTTGGAAGAGGGTGATTTGCGCCCTGAAAACGTGGCGCAGATCGCCAACGATCTTGGCGTGACCGAAGAGGAAGTCATCAGCATGAACCGCCGGATGTCTGGTGGTGATGCCTCGTTGAACGCGACCGTCGGGTCCGAAGGCGAAGGTACCATGCAGTGGCAGGACTGGCTTGAGGATGAAGATGCCGATCAGGCGGGCGACTATGAGGCACGCGACGAGCTGGACGCACGCCGTGAATTGCTGGCCGCCGCGTTAGAGGTGCTGAACGACCGCGAAAAGGACATTCTGACCCAGCGCCGCCTGATGGATCAGCCTGTGACGCTGGAAGAGTTGAGCACGCAGTATAACGTCAGCCGCGAGCGCATCCGTCAGATCGAGGTGCGGGCCTTCGAAAAGCTGCAAAAGAAAATGCGCGACCTTGCTCGCGAGAAAGGGATGCTGGGCCAGATGTAATCCGGCCGCTGCGAACCAAAGCCCGCCTGAGACGGCGGGCTTTTTTCGTCTAATACCGTTTAGGGTCTCGCTCTCTGATAAGTAATTTGTTGACGTCAGAAATGGCCAAAAATGCCTGACTTCGCGCCTAGACGTTGCTAAAAGAACCGAGATTGGACCGTTAGCGATAACGGCCATACTGAAATTTGGGAGGGACTTATGCAAAACCCGGTTCAATGGGGCGTTCTGGGCGCCGCGAATTTTGCGCGTCGGTTTATGGCTCCGGCTATTCACGCGGCGGAAGGCGCGCGGCTGGCCGGATTGGCAACGTCAAGCCCGGCCAAGGCCGAACCGTTTCAGGCTTTTTGCCCCGATCTGACCGTTTATGACAGCTATGATGCGCTGCTGGCCGATCCGCAGATCGATGCGGTTTATGTCCCGCTGCCCAATCACCTCCATGTAGAGTGGTCGCTAAAGGCCTTGGATGCCGGTAAGCACGTGTTGTGCGAGAAACCCATGACCATGCAGGCGTCCGAGTTCGATGCGCTGATCGCCAAGCGGGATGAGACAGGACTGTTGGCTGCCGAGGCCTATATGATCGTGCATCACCCGCAGTGGCAGTTCGCTAAAAAGCTGATCGCGGATGGGGCCATTGGCAAACTTATCCATGTGACCGGTGTGTTCACCTATGACAATCGCGCCGACACAGGCAACATCCGAAACCGCCCCGAAACTGGCGGCGGCGGGTTGCGCGATATCGGCGTTTACACGATCGGCAGCGCGCGGTTTGTCACTGGGGAAGAGCCGGTCGAGGTCCGCTCGACGATCCGATGGGAAAACGAGGTGGACGTGTTCACCGAGATCAATGCGCGCTTCCCCGGATTCACCTATTCGACCTATGTGTCGACCCGGATGCACCCGCATCAGGCGATGGAGTTTCACGGCGAGGGCGGCGTGATCCGTTTGACCGCTCCGTTCAATGCGCGGGTTTTTGACGTGGCGCAGGTCGAGTTGCATCGTCCGGGGCTGGAAGTTCAGATCACGCGCTTTCCCGGTGACGATCAATACATATTGCAGGTCGAAGCCTTTGGTCGATCCGTGCGGGAAGGGGCGACCTATCCGTGCCCGTTGGAGTTCTCGCGCGGGACACAGGCGATGATTGACCAGGCGTTTGCGGTGGCTGACTCTCTCTGACTTGCCACGCGCGGGCCCGGCAGCCTAATCTGGTCGTCACCTGAACAGGAGACAACAATGGCAGGCGGCTGGGCGCGCGACGGCGCGGTGAGTGAACAGATCGAGGCGTCGATATCCGACGAACTGGCCCGGATGCAGGCGCAAAAGCGCCCTCACTGCGAAAGCCTAACCCATTGCGCAGAATGCGAAGAGCCGATCCCCGAGAAACGCAGACTTGCCCTGCCGGGGGTGAAACTCTGTCTGGATTGCCAGCAGGATAGGGATGGCGCGTTCAAAGCGCGGTCCGGGATCAATCGACGCGGCTCCAAGGACAGTCAGTTGAAATAACCCATGCCTGTACCCATGCCAAAACAGCCCCTGTTGCAGAATGGATTGGTTCTTGGGTTCCTGGCTGCGTTCTTGTGGGGTACGCATAGCGTCATCGTGCGCTATCTGACCAGCGATCTGGGCGGGTTGCAAATCGCGGTCTCGCGCCTGTTCATCGCGGCATTGGCGATCTATTGCATGTTGCGTCTGATGCGGGTTTCCGTCTCGATCCGGTTGAGTGACTGGAATTTCCGCCTGGCCGTATTGTCGACCGTTGTGAACTATATCCTATTCCACATCGGGCTTGAATATACTGGCGCGGCCAACGCGATGGTTTTGGAGAACACAGCGCCCTTTTTCGTGCTGGTTTTCCTTTATTTCTTTGCCGATACCCCTGTCACGCGAACCGATGTTCTGGCCACAGTTTTGGCCATTCTGGGCGTTTTCCTGACCGTCTTCCGGGATTTTCAAGGAGGTGGAGAGCCCTTATTCGGCGATCTTCTTGAAATCGGGGCCGGGCTAAGCTGGGCGGTCTTCCTGATTTCAAGCAGTCGGGCTATGCGCAATTCGAAATCGACCGGAGAGCGGCTGAACTTCCTGTTCGGCATCTTCTTGTGTTCCGGGGCACTTCTGCTGCCGCTGGCCGCGTTTTCGATGCAGGTTCCGTCCGCCAATGACGTGGTGTTCCTGATCCTGCTGGGCGTGCTGCCGACCGCCTGCGCCTATTACCTGTGGTACGAGGCTGCTGCGCGGGTTTCGACATTGACCGCAACCTTGATGTTTGCGGCCTCGGTTGTGTTCACCTTTGTCAATTCGGCGTTGTTTCTGGGGGCCGCAATCACGCCGATTGCAGCCCTTGGGGGTGTGCTGATCGTGGCGGCCGTGTTTCTGACCACCAAAAACCAGAAATGATCAGCCCTCCATCGCCTCGAGTTCGTCGATAAAGCCCGAGATCATCGACAGGCCCTTGTCCCAGAACTTGGGATCGCTGGCGTCAAGCCCGAACGGGGCCAACAATTCCTTGTGGTGCATCGAACCACCGGCGCGCAGCATGTCGAAATACTTGTCCTCGAACCCATCGGACCCGCTTGCGTAGACGGAATAGAGGGCGTTCACCAATCCGTCGCCAAACGCGTAGGCGTAGACGTAGAAGGGCGAGTGGACGAAGTGTGGGATATAGGCCCAGAAAGTCTCGTACCCGTCCATGAATTCGAATGCCGGGCCAAGGCTTTCGGCCTGAACGCTCATCCACAGGGCGTTGATGTCGTCGGGCGTTAGCTCGCCTTCGCGGCGGGCGGCGTGGAGTTTGCATTCGAAATCATAGAACGCGATCTGGCGGACGACCGTGTTGATCATGTCCTCGACCTTACCGGCCAGCAGCACTTTGCGCTGTTCGGGGGTTTCGGCCTGATCCAGCATCTTGCGGAAGGTCAACATCTCACCAAAGACCGAGGCCGTTTCGGCCAGTGTCAGTGGGGTAGAGGACAGCATCTCGCCCTGACCGGCGGCCAGTACTTGGTGGACACCATGACCTAGCTCGTGCGCCAGGGTCATCACGTCGCGCGGTTTGCCCAGATAGTTGAGCATCACGTAGGGGTGCACGTCGGTCACGGTCGGGTGGGCAAATGCACCCGGCGCTTTGCCCGGCTTCACGGCCGCATCAATCCAGCCCTTGCTGAAGAAGGGGGCAGCAATTTCGCCCATGCGCGGGTCAAACGCGTTATAGGCATCCATCACGGTCTTTTCGGCCTCGTCCCAGCCGACGATGCGCGTGTCTTCCATCGGCAAGGGCGCGTTGCGGTCCCAGACCTGCATCACGTCCAGCCCCAGCCATTTGCGCTTGAGCTCATAGTAGCGGTGGCTCAGCTTGGGATAGGCGGCGACAACGGCTTCGCGCAAGGCCTCAACCACTTCCGGTTCCACGTCGTTCGACAGGTGGCGACCGGTCTGAGCGGTTGGCATATTGCGCCAGCGGTCTACGATTTCTTTCTCTTTGGCTTGTGTGTTGTGAACGCGGGCAAAGGTTTTGACGTTCTCTTGAAACACCCGCGCCAATTCGCGGGCGGCGGTCTCGCGTTTGGTCCGGTCCTGCTCGGTCAGCAGGTTCAGGGTGCCTTCGATGTTCAGCTCTTCACCTTCGATATCAAAGGTCAGACCGGCGATGGTTTCGTCAAACAGACGTTCCCATGCATCGCCGACAACACCCAGATCGTGCAGGAATTTCTCCAGCTCATCCGACAGTTGATAGGGCTTCATCGCGCGGATGCGGCGGAAGACGGGTTCGTACCGGCCCAGATCCGCGTTGGCGTCGAACCGGGCTTTCAGCGCGTCATCGTCGATACGGTTGAGCTCGAGCGTGAAGAAGACCAGCGGCGTGGTGAAGATGGTGATCTTTTCCTGCATATCCGACAGGAACTTGGCGCGGTCCGCATCGGTGGTCAGCTGGTAGTACCGCAGACCGGCGAAGGACATGATCCGCCCGGCAATGGCGTTGATCTTTTCGTTTCGTAGGACGCATTGCAGCAGTCCATCGGCATCCAGATCGGCCAGCTTGCCCTCGTAGTCTGCGGCAAAGGACGCACATTCGCCTTCCAGCCAGTCCAGATCGCGCGACAGTTCAGGCGCCTCTTCCGAGCTGTACAGATCCGTCAGGTCCCATTCCGGCAGGTTGCCAAGATTGTCGGACCCGCCGACTGCGTTTGCGTCACGGACGGGGAAGGGAAGGTCGCGCATGGATCACCTCGAAATAATAGCTTTCGCCAACATCTAGGCGCGCCGGGCAGGGATCACAAGCGGGGTGTTAGTCAGCCAGGGCGGGTTCGCGTTCAGCAGCCATGAAATGCGCCGCCAACTGGTCGAAAACGGGGCCTCGAACCTCAGGCGCTTCCATCAAAACCTCGTGTTCGCCGTCGGGGATTTCCACCAGCGTGCCGCTGGGCCAGTTGGCCATGCGGGCGCGGATGGCCTTGCGGTCCACGATTTGTTCATGGGTTCCCAGGAAAGTCAGGCAGGGGGTCTTGGGCGCGGGTTGGTCCATCAGCCACGCGCATTCGTCCAGCGCCTCGCGCAGCCAGATGGTGGAGGGCGCGCCCAGCGTTAGCTCGGGGTGCGCGTTCAGTTGATCTTGCATCATCTTGTACATCGCCGGATCGCGGGTCAGCACGTTGCCTTCGAACGGTTGCGACAGCACATAGCTTTCTAGCGATGTGGTCGGTGGGGTCTTTTCCCCCAACCCCAACCGAGGCCCCCAATAGGCGGTCAACCGGCTGAGCGGTTTCATCAGCGGAGTAAAGAAAATCCCCCACATCGGCCCGGTAAAGGCACATGTAGCGAAGTGATCGCTTTCGATCACGGCCCGCAGCCCTATGGCGCCGCCCATCGAATGCCCGATGAGGTGCCATGGCTTTGGCAGGTCCAGCTCAATAGCAAGGTTCAGCGCGGCCTGAACGTCTTTCTGATAATCCGGTATCGTATCGACATGACCGACTCGTGGGTCATCCAGCAACCGATCCGCAAGCCCCTGACCTCGCCAGTCGATTGTCAGGAATGCAAAGCCACGACCGACAAATTCGCTCGCGGTATCGCCGTATTTTTCGATATATTCCGTGCGGCCAGGGAACATGAACACCGTGCCGCCGCTGTTGGTTTCAGGTTGCCAATGGGCCACCCGAATGCGGACATTATCCGTGGTGTTCAACCAGTGGGCCTGTCCGCCGGCTGGGGCACCGGCCACGTCTTCGAACAAGGGGGCCGGTGACGCGTTCATCAGGCTAGCGCCGATGCCAGTTGCATGGCGACACCCATGTCACCATCGACGGTCAGCTTGCCGGACATGAAAGCACCAGTCGGGTTCAACTCACCACTGAGGATTTGTTCGAACGTGTCGACATCCGCGCTCATGGTGACGTCGGCCTCTTCGTCGCTGACGCGCGCGCCGCTGCCGTCCAATACGATTGCACCCAGGCCTTCGATGGCGAACTTGGCGGATGCGCCAAAGCCGCTGTCGACCAGTTTTTCGTTCAGCGCCGCTGCGGCTTTTTCCAGAGTGTCGCTCATGGTTCTCCTCACTTTGATTTGAGCGCAGGGAATGGACATCCCACTGCGCTACGCTACACTGAACGTTGTTATGAGCATTGCAAGCATCAATCTCAAAGGTATCGTCGCGGCAACCGCGCTCCTAGTCACGTTTTCCATCCCTTGTCTTGCACAGCAGGCCGACTCGCGAGATGAAGCCGAGCTATTGCAGCAATTGGCGCAATCAACACCTGATCAAGCGATTGGCATCGATCGTCAACTCAAGTCGCTTTGGTCCCTGTCAGGGTCGGCTTCGGCAGACCTGTTGTTGGAACGAGGACGCGAGGCGCTGGAGGATGGTGATACCAAGGCCGCCATCGAACATCTAACAGCGTTGACTGATCACGCCCCGGACTTCGCCGAAGGATGGCATGTGCGGGCGTCGGCCTTTTTCGGGATCGAACGCTTTGGCATGGCGGCGGCGGATCTGGAATATGCCCTGTCGCTGAACCCCAACAATTACGAGGCGATCTACGGATTGGGATTGATCTTTGAAATCGTGGGTCAGCCCGATAAGGCGCTGCAAGCCTATGAGCGCGCATTGGCTATACATCCACATCATGAAGAAGTAACCAATGCGGTGAATCGACTGAAGCCTCAGGTCGAGGGCTCGGCCCTCTAAGGGGCAGGGGGCAAGAGTGAGCGGGTCATCCCGAATCGTGGCCGTACTGGGCCCGACGAACACAGGCAAAACGCATTACGCGATTGAACGTATGCTGGGCCACCGGACCGGTATCATTGGCCTGCCGCTGCGTCTGCTCGCGCGCGAGGTTTATGACAAGATCGTCGCCATTCGCGGGCCGTCGGTCGTGGCGCTTGTCACGGGCGAAGAGCGCATCGTGCCGCCACGCACCCAGTATTGGGTCTGTACGGTCGAGGCGATGCCCGAGGGTATGGGCGCCGATTTCGTGGCCATCGACGAAATCCAGCTGTGTACCGACCCCGAGCGCGGCCATGTCTTCACAGACCGTCTGTTGCGGTCGCGCGGCACAAGCGAGACGCTGTTCCTAGGCTCGGACACCATGCGTGGTCCCATATCAGCGCTGGTGCCTGAGGCACAGTTTGTGCGGCGCGAACGGATGTCTCAACTGGTCTATGCCGGGTCGAAAAAGATCAGCCGGATGCCCCCGCGCAGTGCCATCGTCGGGTTCTCGGTTGATAACGTCTATGCCATCGCGGAACTGCTGCGTCGTCAAAAGGGCGGGGCGGCCGTGGTGATGGGGGCGCTCAGCCCGCGTACGCGGAACGCGCAGGTCGATCTCTATCAGAATGGTGAGGTGGATTATCTGGTCGCCACCGACGCAATTGGGATGGGCCTGAACCTGGATGTGAATCACGTCGCGTTTTCTTCGCTGACCAAGTTCGACGGTCGGAGGATGAGGCCACTTGCCCCCAACGAACTGGCCCAGATCGCCGGCCGGGCCGGGCGCGGCATGTCGGATGGCACGTTCGGTGTTACGGGCGAGGCCCCGCCGCTGGATGACGGTGTGGCGCAGGCCATCATGGACAGCCGCTTTACGCCGATGAAAAAGCTGAACTGGCGGAATGCCGCTTTGCGGTTCGGATCCATCGAGGCGCTGATCAACTCGCTTGAAGTCAGCCCGGACAATGAAAACCTACTCAAAGCGCGGCCCGCCGACGATCTGAACGTGCTGAAATCCCTGTCGCAAGTGACCGAAGTGATGGCCCGCGCAAGCGATCCGCAATCCATCCGCTTGTTGTGGGATGTATGCCGAATCCCCGATTTTCGCGGCATCAGCCATTCGGAACATGCCAGCCTGCTCGAGGTGATCTACGGCCATCTGCACGAACGCCAGTTGATCCCTGATGACTTCATGGCGCGGCAAATCCGCCGGATTGACCGGACAGACGGAGATATTGATGCGCTGTCCAAACGGCTGGCATATATTCGCACCTGGACATATGTTGCGCAACGAAACGGATGGGTGCGTGACGAATCCCATTGGCGTGAGGAAACGCGCACTGTAGAAGACAGGCTGTCAGATGCATTACATGACCGTCTGACCCAACGATTTGTGGACCGGCGCACATCCGTTTTGCTGCGGCGGCTCAAACAGAAGGAGGCCCTTTTGGCCGAAGTAAATGACAAGGGTGAAGTGACCGTCGAAGGCGAATTTGTCGGTCGTTTGGAAGGGTTCCGGTTTAGCCCGGACAAGGCTGCGCAGGGGACCGAGGCGAAAGCCTTGAAATCGGCGTCCTTGCAGGCCCTCGCGCCGCAATTCCATCTGCGCGCCGATCGCTTCTACAACGCGCCCGATACCGAAATTGATTTCACCGAACAAGGTGGCCTGATGTGGGGCGAATATGCCGTCGGCAAGCTGGTTGCCGGGGCCGAGCCGCTCAAGCCTATGGTCGAGGTTTTCGTAGACGAAGCCGCAGGCCCCGATGTCGAACAGAAGGTGCAGCGCCGGCTGCAGCATTTCATTGACCGTAAGGTGGCCGCGCTGTTTGAACCGCTGCTGAACCTGTCGCGGGACGAGGAACTCAGCGGTCTGGCCAAGGGCTTTGCATTCCGCATGGTCGAGGCATTGGGCATCTTGCCGCGTGCGCAGGTCGCGCAAGAGGTCAAGGATCTGGATCAGGACGCTCGCGGTGCGCTGCGCAAGCACGGCATCCGCTTCGGTCAATTCACGATCTTCATGCCGCTGCTGCTGAAACCCGCGCCGACGCGCTTGCGTCTGGTTCTGTGGGCGCTGTCTAGCGGCTTGCAGGAATTCCCTGAAGCGCCGCCTCCGGGTCTGGTTACGGTCCCCGTCGCTAAGGACGCGCCGCAAGGGTATGACACCATGTGCGGTTACCGCGACGCCGGTGAGCGCTCGATCCGTATTGATATGCTGGAACGTCTGGCAGACATGCTGCGGTCTGAGGACAGCCGGGGCGGGTTCGAAGCCAAGCCCGACATGCTCTCGATCACCGGTATGACGCTGGAACAATTTGCCGACCTGATGCAGGGCTTGGGCTATAAGGCCGAACGGGGTGAGCGTGAAAAGGTCAAAGCCGCGCTTGCGGAACAACCTGCGGCGGAAGCGCCCGAGCAACCTGCTGCTGAGGAAACCCCGGCAGAAGCAGTTGCGACAGACGATGCGCCCGCACCCGCCGAGGCGCTAGCCGAGGCCACCGAAAGCACCGAGGCAGCAGCCGAGGCTCCTGCCGCAGAACTCGCAAGCGATGAGCCTGAAGTTGAAGTGTTCTACACCTTCACATGGGGCCGTCAGCGCCAGCAGAATCGTGGCCCGCGCCGCGAACAGGGGCAGGGCAAGGGCAAGCCGCGTGGCAAACCTCAGGACGGTCGCGGCAAGCCGCACGGCAAGAAGGGTGGTAAACCGCAGGGCGCGAAATCCTTCTCGTCCCGACCGCCCAAGAAAGAGAAAGCCATTGATCCCGACAACCCCTTCGCCGCTGCGTTGATGGGGCTGAAGGACGGCAACTAAGCACGGATGTCCGAGGCCAAGCTGCGGATCGACAAATGGCTGTGGCAGGCGCGGTTCTTCAAGACCCGCAGCCTGTCCGCCAAACAGGTCAGCGGCGGCCATGTGCGTGTCAACGGTAACCGGGTTCTGAAACCGGCGACAGCTATCAACCCCGGCGATGTTCTGACCTTTCCTCAGGGCCGCATTGTGCGTGTTGTGCGGGTGGAAAAACTGGGTGAACGGCGCGGTCCGGCCCCCGAGGCACAAACGCTATATACGGATTTGACCGAAAAGCAGGACAAGCCGCTGCAAAATCCAAGCTTTGAAGGAAAAGGTCGTCCAACCAAGAAAGATCGGCGCGCGCTTGATCTTTCTCGCAATCAAGATAGCTGATCCTATCTTGAAGCTGACGCCATACTGATTTAGCTAGACGCCCAAAGCGCAAACGGGAATCCGACCATGACCTACGTTGTCACTGAAAACTGCATTGGCTGCAAATATACCGACTGTGTCGAAGTATGCCCGGTGGATTGTTTCTACGAAGGTGAGAACACGTTGGTCATCCACCCCGATGAATGCATCGACTGCGGCGTGTGCGAACCCGAATGCCCCGCCGACGCAATCCGCCCCGATACCGAGCCGGGTATGGATGAATGGGTCGAGTTCAACCGAAAATACTCGGAAATGTGGCCGGTCATCGTGACCAAGAAAGACCCCTTGCCAGAAGCCGAGGAACGCGACGGCGAAGAAGGCAAGATGGAGAAGTACTTCTCTGAAGCGCCCGGCGAAGGTGGCTAAGCGATTCGCTCTCTGAACTCAGTGGTTTAGATGCCGAAAAAACGCCACAACCTTATGTTTAATAATGATTTTATCGGCTCATTGGTCGGTAGCGCTTTTGTGTGTCGCATTTTTGTGATATACTTCGTAGCTGAATGATGACTGAGCTGGGGATGACTCCGTAAGTATGGACGCTTTGGAGTTCTAATTTTTTGACAAACAAACTGCCTGACCGGGCCTTCAAGGCACGGTTTTGGGGTGTTTTGTCGTTTTTTTGTCTGGCTCTGCTAACCAAGGATGAACCTGAATGTCTAAGTCGAAAAAGCTTGAGTTCCGCCCGAACGATTATGTGGTCTACCCCGCGCATGGTGTGGGTCAGATTATCTCGATCGAGGAACAGGAAGTTGCCGGGTATTCGCTTGAGCTGTTTGTGATCTCGTTCGAGAAAGACAAGATGACCCTGCGGGTGCCGACCAACAAGGTGACCGAATCCGGTCTGCGGTCGCTGAGTTCGCCCGACGTGATCTCTCAGGCGATGAAGACGTTGAAGGGCAAGGCCAAGGTGAAGCGCGCAATGTGGTCGCGCCGGGCGCAGGAATATGAACAGAAAATCAACTCGGGCGACCTGATCTCGATCGCAGAGGTGGTCCGCGACCTGCACCGCACTGACGATCAGCGCGAACAAAGCTATTCCGAGCGTCAGCTCTATGAAGCTGCCTTGGAACGTCTGACTCGTGAAGTTGCAGCCGTATCCGGCGCCGGTGAAGTGTCGGCCGCCAAGCAGGTAGATGAGGTGCTGACCTCGCGCGCTGCCTGATCGCATTGCTTTGAATAGTTTGGGCCGCTCCTGTTGGGGGCGGCCTTTTTTATTTTCTACCTCTTCGTTTGGGGGTATTTTCCCAATAGGTAGAGGCGTCTAGATGGCCCAGATAAAGAAAACGCTCAAATATCTGTATATCGGACATGATCCGGTTTCGGTCTGGTTCCGCTATGGGCTGATCCTGTTCGACGCGGTGACAATCGTGTTTTTTGTCGCCACTGCGCATATTTCACACGGTCCTGGGATCACGATCGCCAGCATGTTCGTCGGGTTCCTGATCCTGCTGGACTTTTCGGCGCGCCTATGGATCGCGCGGGACCGGCGCAAACTGTTCTTCAAGATTTACACCCTGGCCGATCTGGTTGTGATCGTGTCGCTAATGCTCGACCCATTCCTTTCGGGCAATCTGGCCTTTCTGCGGATTCTGCGCGCTCTGCGCCTGATCCATTCCTTTCACTTACTGCGCGATCTGCGCCGCGACGTCCAATATTTCCGCACCCATGAAGACGCGGTTATTGCCGCCATCAATCTGCTGGTCTTTGTATTCGTGACCTCGACTGCCGTTCTGGTCTTTTTCATCCCCGAGGATAGCCAGACCCCCTATATTGACGCTTTGTATTTCACCATGGCGACGCTGACGACAACGGGGTTCGGCGACATCACGCTGGACACACCGGGCGGTAAGCTGATTTCGGTCTTTATCATGGTGGTTGGGGTGGCGCTGTTCGTGCGGCTGGCGCAGGCGATTTTCATGCCACAAAAAGTACGGCACAAATGCCGAAGCTGCGGCTTGTATCGACACGACCCAGACGCTGTGCACTGCAAACATTGCGGCGAAGTGTTGCGGATCGAAACTGGAGGCGCGTCCTAAAGCGCCGCCGCCAGCGCTATCAGAATGGCAAGCTCGGTCATCACCTGCGTTGCGCCCAACACGTCGCCGGTCTGTCCACGAATTTTGGATCTGGCGACCAAACCGATGGCGAACGTAACAATAGCGGCGACAATCAAAGCCTTAAATGCGGTGGCACCAATCAAGATCAGGGCCATTGCGAGGGCAAAGGCAGCCCCAATCCCAGTAGTGGACGACAGGGGAGCGCCGACCGAATGGCTCAGGCCGGCGTTTCTGGCGTTGGGCAGGGCAGTCATCAATATCGGCATCATTGCGCGCGACAGGATGCAGGCAGTCAGTATGCCTCCGAAAGCGCCAGTTGCCAGCAAGGGGGCGATCAGCGCAACGCGCAGGGCTTGCGACAAGATCAGGGCAAGAACGCCATAAGTGCCGATGTGGCTGTCTTTCATGATCTCAAGACGTCGGGCCGGGTCAAACCCGCCCCAGAACCCGTCTGTGGTGTCAGCCAGCCCGTCCTCGTGCATGGCCCCGGTACACAGGATCAGCACCGCAACCAGTATGACGGCGCAGGCCAACGGGGGCAGGCCCCAAGCCGATCCGACCCATCCCGCCGCACAGGCCAGAGCGCCGACAACGAAACCGGCGAACGGAAACGCCCAGGCGGCCAAGACCTGACGATCAAAAGCATCCTCGGGCAGGCGCGGGATCGGTAAACGCGTCAACAGGACCAGTGCCAGCAGTATATCCCAGTGGGAAATGAGTTTGGTGTCGTTTTTTAGCACTCCCGCGCCTTTCAGGGTCTTGTTGCTTTGGTCGCTTCGGTTAAACACACAGGACCACTCTGATGCAACGAGGCTTTGGATGCTGCCAGACCTGACCGACCTGAATTCTTTTCGTGACGCCCTTTCTAGTGCGCCCGGATCCGATGGCGACGCCCGTCAGGGTGCCGCGGACCGGAACGGACAATTGACCAAACCTCCAGGTGCGCTGGGGCGGCTGGAAGATCTGGCGATCTGGTATGCGGCCTGGCGTGGGGACGCGCGGCCGCAGATCAATGCGCCGCAGGTCATTGTCTTTGCCGGAAACCATGGTGTTACGGCGCAGGGAGTTTCGGCCTTTCCGCCCGAAGTGACCGTGCAGATGGTGATGAATTTCGAACATGGCGGCGCGGCGATCAACCAGTTGGCCAAAGCGGCGGGAGCAACGATGGACGTGCACGCGCTGGAGCTTGACCGTCCGACCGTGGATTTCACCACCGGTCCGGCCATGTCCGAGGACGAACTGTTGCGTGCGCTGCAAACCGGCTGGAACGCAGTGAACCCGGAAGCTGACCTGCTGGTCGTGGGCGAGATGGGGATTGGCAATACCACCCCCGCCGCCGCGATTGCCTGCGCCCTGTTCGGAGGCGAAGCCGCCGATTGGACTGGGCGTGGAACCGGCGTGGACGATGCTGGGCTGGCCAACAAAACCCGTGTGGTGGCAGAGGGCGTAGCCCTGCATGGCGGCTCGGGCGACGGGTTGGAGGTGCTGCGCTGTCTGGGCGGGCGCGAGATTGCGGCCATGGCTGGGGCGATTGCTGCCGCCCGCATCCTGCGCATTCCGGTTGTTTTGGACGGGTTCATCTGTTCAGCTGCTGCGGCCTGTCTGGCCCGCACGGTCGACGGGGCGCTGGATCACACCGTGGCAGGCCATCAAAGCGCTGAAGGCGCGCATGGCGCGGTGCTCGCCCAGCTTGGCAAAGAGCCGCTGCTCAGCCTCGGCCTACGTCTGGGTGAAGGGTCTGGTGGTGCTTTGGCGATCAATATCGTTAAAAGCGCTGTCGCCTGTCATTCCGGTATGGCAACCTTTGCCGAAGCAGGCGTGTCGGACGGTTAAGTTGAAGGGCCTGACCGGGGAACGGTCAGGCCGATTTCTGGGCGTGTTTTTCGGCCAGTTCCAACAGCTCAGTCTCTAGGTCCTTTTCAAGCTGCCGGGCCCGATCGATATATTTCTTGTTCTCGCCGGTGGGCATCCCGGGGATCCACAGTTCGGCCAATTCCCGAACAGCGGTCCGGTCGTGGTGGTAAAAGGTCTGCTCGGCCTGCGCCGCCTCGTAGTCGCTGAGGCCGATATTCTCGAGCACATAGCGTCCAGCCCGGAGCGATCCGTCAAACATCTCGCGCACGATGTCATTGGCCCCGGCCTGATACAGCTCGTACACATGGGTTCGGTCATGAGCGCGGGCGACGATATGAAGGTCGGGACGCTGGCGGCGGGCGAAGCTGACCAGCCGCGTGACTGTCTTGGGGTCATCCATCGCAGCAACCAGAACCGAGGCTTTCTCTAACCCGGCGGCACGCAGCAGTTCTGGGCGGGTGGGATCGCCCAGGAACCCTTTGACGCCAAACCGACGCATCAGCTGGATGGTTTCGATATCGTGATCCAGAACGATTGTCTTGAACCCGCTGGCACGCACCAGCCGGTTCACGATCTGACCAAACCGACCGATGCCTGCGATGATCACCGGGCCTTTCTCGTCGATCTCATCGGGTTCGGGGGCGGGTCCGCCATCGCTGATCCGGCGCGAGAGCAGGTCGTAGATGATGAACAAAAGTGGCGTAATCAACATTGTAAGGGCGATGATCATCAGCAGCTTTTGTGACAGATCGGGCGGGATGACGTTTTGCTGTGTTGAGAAGGCCAGCAGAACAAAGCCAAATTCACCCGCTTGCGCTAAACCCAAGGTGAATAGCCAATGATCGCGCCCGCGCAGTTTGAAGGCACGGCCAACCAGAAACAGGATGATGCCTTTGGCCAGAATGACCAAAAGGGCGAGGCCTATCAGATCAAACGGGTCGTTGAAGAAATAGGCGACATCAATCCCGGCCCCCACGGTGATAAAGAACAACCCCAAAAACAGACCTTTGAACGGTTCCAGGTCGCTTTCCATTTCATGGCGGAACTCCGAACTTGCCAGAACCACGCCTGCCAGGAATGCGCCAAGGGCAGGCGAAAGGCCGACCAACGTCATCAGGAAGGAAATCCCCACGACGATCATCAGCGCCAGCGCCGTGTACATCTCGCGCAGGCGGGTGGCATGGATGAAGCGAAACAAGGGGCGGGTCAGGTAGATGCCGGCAAGAATGACGAAAGCGATGGCGGCCAGTGTCACTAGCGTCACAGCCCACCCGGGCAGGCCTTCGACCAGGGATAGGCTGTGATGGGCCTTGTCATGCAGATCAGCCGCGCCCCGCTCGATAGATCCGTCATTCTGGATGTGAGGCACCGCAGGCAGCGCTAGCAGAGGCAGCAAGGCCAGCATCGGGATCACCGCAATATCCTGCGTTAACAGAACTGAGAACGTAGCCCGGCCGCCATTTGTCTGCATCAACCCCTTTTCCGACAGGGTTTGCAGCACAATCGCGGTTGAGGACAATGACAGGGTCAACCCGACAGCTAGCGCCACCGACCACGGGTGGTTGGCATACATGGCCACGCAGGCAATCACCGCAGTGGACAACAGAACCTGCAGCCCACCAAGACCCAGTAGCCGTTCGCGCATATCCCACAAGGCGCGAGGCTCCAGTTCCAGCCCGATCAGGAACAGCATCATGACGACACCGAATTCGGCAACATGTTGCAGGCTTTCAGTCTCGGCCCCCACCAGTCCGAACATCGGACCGATGACAATGCCAGCGGCCAGGTATCCCAATACCGACCCAAGACCCAGGCGTGCTGACAAGGGCACAGCGATCACGGCGGCCGCCAGATAGATCGAAGCCTGGTATAGGAAATCGTCCATATTATCCTCTCGGGTCAGGTGGGCAGGGGCGCATCGCGCTTGAGTTGGTCCATCACGATCTGGCTTTGCACCCGTGCTACCGCAGGATGCGGCAGTATCACTTGATGAAGCAAGCGATTGAGCGCGGAAAGATCGTCGCAATATACATGCAGCAGATAGTCAGCCTCGCCGGTCATCGTCCAGGCGCTGGTGATCTCGGGTCGCGTGTCCACCAAACGGGCGAAACTGTCGGATTGCTCGGGGCCATGGGTGCCCAGATGTACCTGGATAAAACCTTGCACCTGCAAGCCAAGCTTCAGTGGGTCCAGCCGCGCGGCATAGCCGGTGATATACCCCTCGGCCTCGAGCCGTTGACGGCGGCGTCCGGCCTGACTGGGCGACAGGTTCAGCATCTCACCCAATTGATGGGCCGTCAGGTGCGCATTTGTCTGAAGCGCCGACAAAAGCCGTGTGTCTATTGAATCCAACACCTGCGCAAATTCCTCATTAAATCATCAAAACGTGCGGATATCTCGCACTTGAACTTAGTTTACTCGAAAACAATGCGCAGAAACAGCGCCGAATAAGACATATTTTGGAATCAGCAAAGAAATTCCTGTTTTCACGGAGACGCGCCATGGGACCCTTCCCGCATAACGCCCCGAAATCTGTCATCAGCCCCGAAAATCCGGCCGGAACCGACGGGTTCGAGTTTGTCGAATTCGCCCATCCCGAGCCGCAGGAACTGCGCGACCTGTTCGCCAAGATGGGGTTTGAGTTGGTCGGCCACCACAAGGACAAGCCCTCGGTCGAGCTGTGGCAGCAGGGCGACGTGACCTATATCCTCAACGCGGATCCCGAGAGCTTTGCCGCCAAGTTTGTCGCAGAACATGGCCCTTGCGCCCCGTCGATGGGCTGGCGAGTTGTGGATGCGAAAAAAGCCTTCGAGCATGCCGTCAGCAAGGGCGCCGAGCCCTATGATGCTGCGGACAAAACGATGGACGTTCCCGCGATCAAAGGGATTGGCGGATCGCTGATCTATTTCATCGATCAATATTATGACACCTCACCCTATAATCAGGAATTCACATGGATCGAACAGTCCAAGCCGCGCGGCGACGGGTTCTATTACCTCGATCACCTGACCCACAACGTCTACAAGGGAAATATGGACAAGTGGTTCAAATTTTACGGCGATTTGTTCAACTTCCGTGAGATTCGTTTTTTTGACATTCAGGGTAAGTTCACCGGGCTTTATAGCCGCGCGCTGACATCCCCCTGCGGCCGTATCCGCATTCCTATCAACGAAGACCGGGGCGAGACGGGCCAGATCGTGTCCTACCTCAAGAAATACAAAGGCGAGGGTATTCAGCATATCGCGGTCGGCAGCGAGGACATCTATGCCTCGACCGATGCGATTGCCGAAAAGGGTCTGAAGTTTATGCCGGGCCCGAACGAAGCCTATTACCACATGTCCAAGGACCGCGTGGCCGACCATGAAGAGCCGCTGGACCGGATGATGAAACACGGCATTCTGATCGACGGCGAGGGCGTGCTGGACGGGGGCGAAACCCGGATCTTGCTGCAAATCTTCTCGAAAACCGTGATCGGCCCGATTTTCTTCGAGTTTATCCAACGCAAAGGAGATGACGGGTTTGGTGAAGGAAATTTCCAGGCTCTGTTCGAATCCATCGAGCGCGAACAAATCGAATCCGGTGAAATTTCAGCCGCTTGATCCTGTGTCTTAACTTGATCTCGGGGGCGGCCTGCGCCCCCGGTGATCAACTTCTGGGCAGCCGCAATGTTACGTTCTGGCCGCGTTTTTGATAGCGCAGTTCGGAATCGCCAATCGCCACCACATTGCCGCCGTCCAGCCTGTCTCCGACTTTCAACTTCTTGTAGCGCCCACTGGGCAGACGCACCAAGGCGCGTCGGTTGGCAGGCGTCCCATAGACGCCGATCAGGTTCAGCTTGCGCAGGTTGATCGCGTTATCGATTGTCGCCTGCCGCGCGACCGAAGCAGAGGACGGGATTTTTGGCGCGACCGCTTTGGGCTGGAAGGACTCCGCCTCGTCAACGGATTGCGCAACGGCGGCGGTCGATCCCAAATTCACAGTGTTAACACGCGCGCTACGAGCTGCCCCGGCAGGGCGCGGTTTAGGGCGCGGGACGCGAACTACGGCCAGTGCGGTGGGTGTGTAGTCAATCTCTGGCGGCTTCAGGGATGCAGGTCGCAGTTTGGGGCGCAAGACTGCCAATTCCTGCAATGTGCGCCCGCCAAGCTGCTGGCGCTCGAACTGGTCGATCAGGTTCTCGGGGCGCGGCTTTGGCGGCAGCTCGGCCAGACGCGATGTCGCCTCATCAGGGACAGGCTCTTCCTCGAACCGCACGGGGACATCCGGGGGTACTTTCGACGGGCGGCCGAGATAGACGACAATGCCGTCCGGGTTCAACGTGCCCTCGGCAGTGGGTGTCACCAAGCCGCGCTCGTCCAACTCAAAACGGGTGCCTGCAGCCGATGGTTGCGCGACCGGGTCGAATTCCAGATCGGTGTCAAACCTTGCGACTTGCGGCAGGGCAACCGCGTCGCGCGACAGGTCCGACGGGTCGATGGAGGCCAGATAGATATCTTCGGCCTCAACAGCGACAGGGTTGTTCAGGGGCTGAGGTATTTCAAACCGCACAGCAGGCAGCAGCGGTTGCGGCTCAGGTTCGGGCGCGATCGGTTCAACAACGGTGGGCGCGACTTTCAGCGCCTCGAGGATGGCGACATCCGTAGCGGAAAGCGCAGGTTCTTCAGGTTCGGCAGGGGCCGGAATCGGTTCGGACGCGGCGGTTTCTATTTCAACGGGGTCACTTACGACCGTTTCTGTCGCGCGCGGTTCATCTGGTTCGGGTTCCGCGAAGTCCGTCACATCCGGATCGGCCTCCACAGATTCCAATGGTTCAGGCGGGGCGACCGCAATCTCGGGATCAACCTCGATTTGGGCGGTTTCCGTCTCTTGGACTTCGTCGTCGGGATTGCCGCCAAGCGCCCAGACTAAAATGGCCACCGCTGCAACACCTGCGACTGCTGCGGGAACCGTATATTGCGTCAGGTTCGCTGCATACGGAAAGGACCGAGTCTCGGCTTCAGGGACCGACCGGAAATCCGCAGCAGCGGGAGAGGGCGCTACGACATGTACAGCTGGTTGCGGAGTGTCGGGAACGGGTGCCGCGATAGGCTCGGGTGACAGGAACTGAGGCGCTTCGGGATAGTCTTCACCATCGGTTGGTGCCGTGATCTGAACCGGTACGAATCCATGTTCAGTGGCAAACTCGCGGGCTTCGGTTAGCGTTTGTTTCGCCACAGCGGCGACGTGAATGATCTGGTCCCTTGTTGCGGTATCATAAACCAGCTCGTCCAACGTGTAAGGCGTCGCGCTGGTCAGAGCCGTCTCAACAGATCCGTCCGCGCCATCGGCGTCGACAGCCAGATAGCGTACCTGATCTTTCGGCAGCACCAGCGTACAGCTCAGCTGCGTCTCAAGCGCAAAGGCCTTGTCGCGTAGCGTGGCAAGCTGCGCGCCCAGATCCGGCTCATCCACGAACACATCACCAAGCCAAAATGAGTCATTGTTGGCCAAATGGTGCAAAGAGATTCCGGTAGACGAAAAAATCAGCTCAAAGGCAGGTTTCATAAGCCGGACGAACCATAGTTATCAGGGTCAAAACAGACAGGCATCCCGTCCGCAGACCGACATTAAAGCAGGATCTTGCCGAGGGAAAGAAAAAGCCGGGTTTCCCCCTTGTTCGGCAGACCCTTGCCACCCCATCTTGACAGTAACGAAATCGGAGGGAAGACCTTGAAGAAATTCGCTTTTCTGGCGGCCTTGATGGCCGCAACCGCGGTTGGCGCAGCCCATGCGGAAGAACGTCGCATCACCGTTAGCGCAGCAGGCACTGTGCTGGCTGAACCGGACATGGCCACCATTACTTTGGGCGTTACCAATGAGAATGCGCAGGCCGCTGCCGCGATGAAGGCCACGTCAGATGCTGTGTCGCAAATCCTGGCACGGCTGGACCAGATGGGGATCGACGCGCGCGATGTGCAGACCCGCGATCTGTCACTGTCACCGGTCTGGGCGGGCCGTGGCAACCAAGCTGGAGAACGGCCTGAAATCTCGGGCTTTTCAGCCTCAAACCGCGTGTTTGTGCGGGTGCGTGATCTGACGCAGTTGGGCGCAGTGATGGATGCGGTCATCCAAGACGGGGCCAATGATTTCGGCGGTCTCAGCTTTGGTATTCAAGACCCCAAACCGCTGGAGGCTGAGGCGCGTGCCAAAGCCGTGGCCGAGGCGACAGCCAAGGCCGAGCAACTGGCGCAGGCAGCCACGGTCACACTGGGCCCTGTTCAGCAGATCAGCGAGCAGGTCGGCGGCATCCGGCCTGCGGCCCAGATGCGCGAATTCGCGGCGGCGGATGCAGGTGGAATTCCGGTGGCAGGAGGCGAGGTCTCGGTCTCGGTCAATGTCACGATGGAGTTTGGGATTTCCCAGTAAGCTCAGCGTGATGCGCGGGCTTGCAGTGACTGGCGCTGCTGGCCCGTCTGGTCGAAGTTTTCAGGGGTCAACCATGCCTCGAAAGCCGATCGAATACGGGGCCATTCGCTGTCCAGAATCGAATACCACGCGGTGTCCCGGTTGCGTCCTTTATAATGGGTTGCTTGCCGGAAGATGCCTTCGAAGGTGAAACCCAGCCGCTCGGCCGCGCTGCGCGACGGCGCGTTCAACGCATCGCACTTCCACTCATACCGGCGATAGCCCAGTTCGTCGAAAACCCGCCGCATCATCAGATACATCGCTTCGGTCGCCACGGGCGTGCGCTGCATCAAGGGTGAGAAATGGATATAGCCGACCTCGATGACGCCGGCGTCGGGATTGATACGCAAATAGGTCGCGTGGCCAACTGGGGTGCCGGTTGCGTCCAGAATAGTGTGAAACATCGGGTCCGCGCTGCGTTCGGCCTGTTCCATCCAATCTGAGAACGCGGGCTCGGATGTGATCGGCTCTTCTGGCAAGTAGGTCCAGTTTCGACCGTCTTCGTCCTGCGCAAACGCCCGGTAGAGGCCGGACGTATGCTGTTTCGCGTCCAAAGGAACCACTGAACAAAACCGCCCCTGCATATCGGTGCGCGGTGGCATCGGGCGCGGGAACTCACCCGACACCAGTGCTCCGATGGGTTGGCCAAAGGCGTTGGTTCGGTGGTCCGTCATCATTCAGGCGGTGGCTTTGGACAGAGCCTGATCCAGATCAGCGATCAGGTCATCTGCATCTTCAATCCCGATCGAGACACGTACAACGCCGGGACCTGCCCCTGCAGCTTCTTGCTGTTCAGGGGTCAACTGCCGGTGCGTGGTCGAGGCCGAATGGATAATCAGCGAGCGCGCATCGCCGAGGTTCGCAACATGGCTGAAGATTTCCAGCGCGTTCACCAGCTTGACGCAGGCATCATAGCCGCCTTTGACTGCAAAGGTGAACAGCGCACCGGCGCCTTTCTTGTACTGCGCCTTGACCCGGTCGTGGTAGGGGGACGAGGGCAGGCCCGCATAGGTCACGTAATCCACCCGGTCATCGGCTTCGAGCCAGGCCGCAATCTTCTGCGCGTTCTCAACGTGACGCTCCATCCGCAGCGACAGGGTTTCGATCCCCATCAGCGTATAGTGCGCCGCCTGCGGGTTCATGGTCATGCCCAGATCGCGCAGACCGATGGCGATTCCGTGGAAGGTGAAAGCCAGCGGCCCGAAGGTCTCATGGAATTTCAGGCCGTGATAGGCGGGCTCGGGTTCACTGAGCGAGGGGAACTTTTCATTCGCCGACCAGTCGAACTTACCCGAATCCACGATGCAACCGCCTGTGACGGTGCCGTTGCCGGTCAGGTATTTGGTGGTCGAATGCACCACCAACGTCGCACCCTGTTCGATGGGGCGGCACAGGTAAGGCGTGGCCGAGGTGTTGTCGACGATCAGCGGAATGCCCGCCGCGTCCGCAACATCTGCCATTGCTCGGATATCGGTGACGTAGCCACCGGGGTTCGAAATGGATTCGCAGAACACAGCGCGGGTGTTTTCGTCAATCGCGGCCTTTACCGCCTCGGGGTCGTCCATATCGACGAACTTGGCCGACCAGCCAAATCGTTTGATGGTCTGGCTGAACTGCGTGACCGTGCCACCATACAGGCGGGTCGAGGCCACAACGTTGCAGCCCGGTCCCATCAGCGGGAACAGCGCCATGATCTGCGCCGCGTGACCGGATGAGCAGCAGACAGCGCCCACGCCACCCTCAAGCGTTGCCACGCGCTCTTGCAGCACGGCGACGGTGGGGTTGGTCAGACGGGAATAGATGAAGCCCACCTCTTGCAGGTTGAACAGCGCGGCCGCGTGGTCGGCATCACGGAAGACATAGGCCGTGGTCTGATAGATCGGCGTCTGGCGCGCGCCTGTGGCCGGATCGGGCCGGGCGCCTGCGTGAATCTGAAGCGTGTCAAAGCCGTAGGTGGGGCCGTCAGACATGGTCAAAATCTCCCTTTGGAATTTATGTTGCAGAATCTCTAGGCGATCAGGGGCGTGCGCACAACAACGCAGTCAGCGCATCCACAATCCCTTCGCCTTGATCTTGTTGCGGATAACCCGCTCGCGTTGCGGCAGGTTCTCGCGGTCGAACATCGCGCGAATTTTGTGACCTTTGCGCTGAATCACCAGTTTGCGGATCGGGTCATAGCCCTTGAGCACTTTCTTGATCCGGTTTGGGGCCGCCACTGTTTCCAGCACCTCGACCACATGATCGCTTTCACGGGCATAGAGCAGCGGAAACAGCCGGTAGTGGCAAGTGACAGAGCCGTCCAACAGGCCAGCGGGCAGGGCGTCGCGCCCTCCGCCCAGTGAATGAATGACCAGCGGCAGCGCTACCTGATCAAGCCAGGGGTCCAGCACCTGACCGGCCAGTTCCGGGATATTTTCGTCGCGTATGGCCCGCGCGTAGTCACGGAATCGCTCCCCAAACGCGCGCGGGCAGGAATAGAAGAAGTAGCCTGCGTTGAAATACAGGTAACGACGCCAGTAGTCATGCGGTTGGCCGGTATCCAGCGAACTGTCGAAATCCAGGCTGAACCGCTGATAGAGCGCCCGCCAAATTCCGTCGAAACCGGGGCCGTAGAGGGTCGGGCGGGGCCATGTCCCCTCGACCTTCAGCGAAGCGCTTGGGTGGGAAAAATCAAAGGGGACAGTGTTCAGATCACCGGTGATAAGCGTGTCACTGTCGAAGAACACAAAGGGCTCACCCTCGGGCAGGGCCAGCAAAGCCTCGATTTTGTTGCCGTAGGGGTAGCTTTCGCCAAATACCTGCGAGTCGAAGGGCAAAATCTCGACATCCAACTGGCGCAGCGCGTTCAGGATATCTTCGTTCTGAATGCTGGGGTCTTGTGACCAAAGCGGGCCGGGTTGGGGCACGGCGACGAACACACGACCGGCAAAGTCGGGGCTGCTGTGACGGAGTGAGGCGGCAAACAGTAGCGACTCGTATTGCAGGCGGTTGTTTTGTCCGATCAGGACGATGTTGAATGTCTTGGGGGTGGCCTGCATCGGTGTCCGGTCAATCACTGGGGTATTTCGGTTGGCGGCACAGTACGCAGGGGCGGCGGGCAAAACCAGATGTGAACACCGTATTGGGGCGCAAAATTTGAAAACCGGGACCGTGCCCCCATCTTATGCCAAGATGCCGAAACAGGAGATATCTCAAATGAGGGTCAACGCAGATTTCACCAAACGCGTCGCCGTTCACTTTGATCAGAACGAATGGGTCCAATCCCCCGCCGCCGGGGTCGAGCGGAAGATGCTGGACCGTATCGGTGAGGAGGTCGCCCGCGCCACCACGATTGTGCGTTTTGCTCCGGGCAGCGCCTTTGCCGCGCACACCCATGATGGGGGTGAGGAATATCTGGTTCTTGAAGGTGTCTTTCAGGATGAAACCGGGGATTTCCCGGTGGGCAGCTACGTGCGCAACCCGCCGACCTCGTCGCATACGCCTTCGGCCAAGGAAGGCGCGACGATTCTGGTCAAGCTGCATCAGTTCGATCCAGCGGATCGGACTGAGGTGCGGCGATCGATCAACGGGGCAGAGAAACTGCAACTGTTCAAGGATGCCCAAGAGGATGTCAGAGTCCTGAGCCTCGCCGCCGGTGAATCGCTGAAACTGGATGCAGAGCAAGGGCTGGAGCTGTTCGTCATCGAAGGGTCTGTTTCTGAAGCAGATGAAGAGTTTTCTGCCTGGGATTGGCTTCGATTGCCGCCGGAAACCCAGTCTGTTGCGACCGCTGGGACAGTTGGTGCCCGCGTTTGGATCAAATCTGGGCACCTCTCTGGCATGGTCTGACCGACAGCGACGCTGTAATTTTAGGCAGTATTTTCTGAAAACCGGGCCGTCGAGCCCGGTTTTTTAATTTTTTGACCATTTGGCAAATTTTACCAATTGATAAAATTTCAGACTGTGGCAAGCTGAGAGTACAAAAACCATATCTACAGGGAGTAGAGCGATGGCACAGGGCCAGATGGTCCCCGGCATTGTCTCCGGGCGGCTTTCCAGCGATGAGCTGACCTCGAATTTCACGGATCTGCATCCGCCATTGGCCGCGCATGAGGCCGCCGTGGCAGCAGATCGGTGCTACTTTTGCTATGACGCGCCATGTGTGACAGCCTGTCCGACGGACATCGATATTCCGTTGTTCATGCGGCAGATTCAGGCCGGTCAGCCTGAAGCGGCGGGTGAGACCATATTGGCGCAGAATATTCTGGGCGGCATGTGCGCCCGTGTGTGTCCTACCGAGACATTGTGCGAAGAAGCCTGTGTGCGCGAGGCAGCTGAGGGCGCTCCGGTCGAGATTGGGCGTTTGCAGCGTTATGCAACCGATAGTGTTATGGCAGACGGGGCGCATCCGTTTGTGCGTGCCGAGTCGACCGGCAAAACCGTTGCGGTGATCGGGGCAGGGCCTGCAGGTCTGGCCTGCGCACACCGGCTGGCGATGCTGGGGCATGAGGTTGTTATTCACGAAAGCAAGCCCAAGCCGGGCGGCCTGAACGAATATGGGATCGCGGCCTATAAATCGACCAACAACTTCGCGCAGGCCGAGGTGGATTGGCTAATGCAGATCGGTGGGATCACGATCGAGACAGGTTCGGTTCTGGGCGACACGATCTCTCTGGAGGGCTTGTCAGAAAATTACGACGCAGTTTTCCTATCCATTGGCTTGGCCGGAGTGAACGCTCTGCGCGCGGGTGGCGTTGGTAAGGATGGCGTGCGGGCTGCGGTCGAGTTCATCTCGGATGTACGGCAGACTGGTGATTTGACTGACTTGCCGGTGGGGCGCAATGTGGTCGTCATTGGCGGTGGCATGACCGCCGTGGACGCGGCGGTGAAGTCCAAGCTGCTAGGGGCGGAACATGTCACTATCGCTTATCGCCGGGGACGTGACGCCATGGGCGCCAGCCGGTACGAGCAGGACCTTGCGGCCTCACATGGGGTCAAGATCATGACCAATGTGCAGCCTGTGGCCGTGCACGGAAACGGCGCGGCGGCTGAGATTGAGTTGGAGTATACCTCGAGCGAGGGCGGTCAATTGACCGGGACGGGCGAAGTGATCCGCTTGCCTGCGGATCAGGTTTTGAAAGCGATTGGCCAGACGCTGGAAGGCGCGCCCGAAGGGCTGACGCTGGACGGCAACAAGATCGCTGTCACTGGCGCGGGTCGGACCTCGATGGCGGGTGTCTGGGCCGGGGGTGACTGCGCGGCTGGTGGCGAAGACCTGACCGTGACCGCTGTGGCCGAGGGCCGCGATGCGGCAATGGACATCCACGCCACACTGACGGCGTGAAACTGTTATTTTGGATGCTGAACCGCATCAGGAGGGCCTGATAAATGGCTGATTTACAGACAAACTTTCTGGGTATCGAAAGCCCGAACCCGTACTGGCTGGCCTCGGCGCCGCCGACCGACAAAGAATACAATGTCCGCCGCGCCTTCGAGGCCGGTTGGGGCGGCGTGGTCTGGAAAACGCTGGGGGCCGAGGGCCCTCCGGTCGTGAACGTAAACGGGCCTCGGTACGGTGCGATTTATGGCGCGGATCGGCGGCTGCTAGGGCTGAATAACATCGAACTGATCACTGATCGCCCGCTTGAGGTGAACCTGGAAGAGATGGCCCGGGTCAAGGCCGACTACCCGGACCGCGCGCTGATCGCCTCGATCATGGTGCCGTGCGAGGAAGAGGCTTGGAGAGCCATCCTGCCACGTGTTGCCGAAACTGGTGCTGACGGGATCGAGTTGAACTTCGGCTGTCCCCATGGGATGAGCGAGCGCGGGATGGGATCGGCTGTCGGGCAGGTACCGGAATATATCGAGATGGTCACGCGGTGGTGCAAGAAACACTATGACCGTCCGGTGATCGTGAAGTTGACGCCCAACATCACAGATATCCGCAAACCCGCCGAGGCTGCAAAGAATGGCGGCGCGGATGCGGTATCCCTGATCAACACGATCAACTCGATCACTAGCGTCAATCTGGACACGTTCAGCCCCGAGCCTTCGATTGATGGCAAGGGCAGCCATGGTGGCTATTGTGGTCCGGCGGTGAAGCCGATCGCTCTGTCGATGGTGTCAGAGATTGCGCGGGCGCAAGCAACGCATGGTCTGCCGATTTCCGGCATCGGAGGCGTGACCACATGGCGGGACGCGGCCGAGTTCATGGCCTTGGGCTGTGGCACAGTTCAGGTCTGTACGGCTGCGATGACCTATGGGTTCAAGATTATTGATGAACTGACGGCGGGCCTGTCCAAATGGATGGACGAGAAGGGGTATAAGGACGTCTCGGAGATTGTTGGTCTGGCCGTGCCGAACGTGACGGATTGGCAATATCTGAACCTGAACTATGTGGCGAAGGCCAAGATCGATCAGGACCAATGCATCAAATGTGGCCGCTGCTATGCCGCTTGCGAGGATACCAGCCATCAGGCGATTTCCATGTCTGATGATCGTGTGTTCGAGGTGATGGATGACGAATGTGTCGCCTGCAATCTATGCGTGGATGTGTGCCCGGTGGATGGGTGCATTTCGATGGTCCCGATGAATGCGGGCGAAATTGATCCGCGTACCGGACGGGAAGTGCAGCCTGACTACGCCAATTGGACGTCACATCCGAACAATCCGATGGCGAAAGCTGCGGAATAGGAGATTTTTCGTCGAAAAATCTTGGATCAGAAAATTCGACGAATTTTCTCAGAACAAAATGTCGATGGGGCCGCTGTGGCAGATCACGATATATTGGTTGGCGGTGCGGATCAGGTGGTATCCACGCCGCCTTATTTCTTGCTGAAACGTCTCATGCCCTACTTCTCTTTCCACCCAGCTCGTGGACCTGCGCACGACCGCACCGCGTTGCGCGGATTTGGTGGAAAACAACTGGTCGAGCCAGGGATCGGGATAGGGGCGAACGGTAATCATGGGCATATGCTGCCGCAATTTGGTTAACTGGACCTTAAGGCATAAGGAGTTTCCGGTAGAGCGTGTCTACAAAAGGTTCCGCGCCTTCAAAAGGATCTTCGTCCCCCAAAATTGCACGAACCTGTACGTCGAAATCGGCGTAGTGCTGGGTCAGCGCCCAGATCGAAAAGATAAGGTGATACGGATGAAGTTGCGCTATTTTCCCCTGATCCATCCAGCCGACAAGAATCGCCGTTTTCTCATCCACCAAGATCTTGAGGTCACTTGAAAGCGAGTCTTGAATGCGCGGCGCGCCTTGCACGAGCTCGTTGGCGAATAGGCGGCTTTCGCGCGGCAGATCGCGGCTCATTTCCAGTTTGCGTCGGATATAGGCGAGGATTTCCTCCATAGGGTCGCCATTGGCATCCAGTTCGTGCAGAGGGGCCAGCCATGTTTCCAGCAATCCGGACAGGAGCGCGGTGTGAATGGCCTCTTTTGTCGGGAAATAGTACAGGAGGTTTGGCTTGCTCAGGCCTGCCTCGGTGGCAATCTGGTCTACGGTCGCGCCGCGGAAGCCATGGGATGAAAACACGTTCAAGGCAGCCTCGAGAATCGCTGCGCGATTCTTTTTCTGAATTCTGGTGGGGGCGCGGTCTTTGGACATTGTTCCAGACTGTCTCATTTTACGGCAAGTGGGCGCTGGATAGGCCAAAAAATCTAATGGCGTCCTGCAATTTCTTGACTGATCTCGAACCCGTGATAGCGTGAGTTTGACCAGATGGTCAAATCAAGACACCAAAAGCGAGCCAAATCGCAAGCAACAGGGAAGAACAAGATGGCAGCTCCGGCGCAGAACCTCAGGATCAATGGCGACAGATTGTGGGACAGTCTGATGGAGATGGCCAAGATCGGCCCCGGTGTTGCGGGCGGCAATAACCGCCAGACCCTAACCGATGAGGACGCTGAAGGCCGCGCCTTGTTTCAGAAATGGTGTGAGGATGCGGGTTGCTCCATAGGCTTGGATCAGATGGGCAATATGTTTGCTCACCGAGCGGGAACAGATCCCGACGCTTTGCCGGTTTATGTTGGTTCGCACTTGGACACTCAGCCGACAGGTGGGAAATACGACGGCGTCTTGGGGGTTCTTGGCGGTTTGGAGATCATCCGAACGTTGAACGATTTGGGGATAAAGACAAAGCATCCCATTGTGGCTACGAACTGGACCAATGAGGAAGGGACACGCTATGCGCCTGCGATGTTGTCCTCGGGGGTGTTTGCCGGGATGCACACGCAGGATTGGGCCTACGCGCGTGAAGATGCTGAGGGTAAGGCCTTTGGCGATGAATTGCAGCGGATCGGTTGGCGTGGTGAAGAGGAGGTGGGCGCGCGCAAGATGCATGCCTTCTTTGAACTACATATTGAACAGGGACCCATTCTTGAGGCGGAAGGTAAGGACATTGGTGTTGTCACCCACGGTCAGGGGCTGAGTTGGACCCAGATCACGGTGAACGGCAAGGATGCCCATACCGGCTCGACCCCGATGCCGATGCGCAAGAATGCGGGTCTGGCGATGGCGCGGATTCTTGAGAAAGTGGACGAGATTGCGTGGTCCCATGCGCCCCATGCCGTTGGGGCGGCGGGGCATATCGATGTGTTCCCGAATTCGCGGAATGTGATCCCTGGCAAGGCGGTGTTTACGGTCGATTTTCGCTCGCCCGATCTGGACGTGATTCAAGATATGGAGGCACGACTGCGCGTTGCGGCTGAAGATATTGTCGAAGAAATGGGCTTGCAGATCGAGTTCGAGAAGGTCGGTGGGTTTGATCCTGTGCAGTTCGATGAGGGCTGTGTGGCGGCTGTGCGCGATGCTGCGGAACGGTTGGGGTATTCGCATACTGATATCATCTCAGGCGCCGGGCATGATGCGTGCTGGATCAACCGGGTGGCGCCGACGGCGATGGTGATGTGTCCTTGTGTGGATGGATTAAGCCATAACGAAGCTGAGGAAATCAGCAAAGATTGGGCTGCGGCAGGGGCTGATGTTCTGTTGCATGCGGTCGTCGAGACGGCTGAGATCGTGGAGTAGGGGGCGCTGCCCCCGTCGCCCGGTGGGCGACTCCCCCGGGATATTTTTGGCCAGATGAAGCAGGCGGCGCAGACCGCCACAGGGAGATTGAAATGAGCACTGTGATCAAGAACGGAACCGTTGTGACCGCCGATTTGACTTACAAGGCGGATGTGATGGTTGAAGGTGGCGTGATCACCGAGATCGGTCAGGATCTGAAAGGTGATAAGGAACTGGACGCGACCGGTTGCTATGTGATGCCGGGCGGGATTGATCCGCATACGCATCTTGAGATGCCGTTCATGGGCACCTATTCCAGCGATGATTTCGAAAGCGGAACACGGGCGGCTTTGGCTGGCGGCACCACGATGGTGGTGGATTTTGCGCTGCCTAATCCGGGGGAAAGCCTGCTGGATGCACTGAAGCGCTGGGACAATAAATCGACGCGGGCGAATTGCGATTATTCGTTCCACATGGCCGTCACATGGTGGGGCGAGCAGGTGTTTGACGACATTAAGACTGTCATCGAGACGCGCGGGATCAACACGTTCAAGCACTTCATGGCCTATAAGGGTGCGTTGATGGTGAATGATGATGAGTTGTTCGCCTCGTTCAAGCGTCTTGCCGAGTTGGGCGGCACCGCGATGGTGCATGCCGAGAACGGAGATGTGGTGGCCGAGTTGAGTGCTAAGCTGCTGGCCGAAGGCAATACAGGGCCCGAGGCACACGCCTATTCCCGCCCGCCGCAGGTCGAAGGTGAGGCGACAAACCGCGCCATTATGATCGCCGATATGGCGGGCGTGCCTTTGTATGTGGTGCACACCTCGTGCGAAGAAGCCCATGAAGCCATTCGCCGGGCAAAGATGCAGGGTAAACGGGTGTGGGGCGAGCCTTTGATCCAGCACCTGACCTTGGATGAAAGCGAGTATTTCCACCATGATTGGGAGCATGCGGCGCGGCGGGTCATGAGCCCTCCGTTCCGGAACAAGCAGCATCAGGACAGTCTTTGGAACGGTTTGCAATCGGGAACGCTGAGCGTGGTGGCCACCGACCATTGCGCCTTTACCACCGAACAGAAGCGATATGGCGTGGGCGATTTTACTAAGATCCCCAACGGGACGGGCGGGCTGGAAGATCGGATGCCGATGCTGTGGACCCATGGAGTAAATACCGGGCGTCTGACGCCGAACGAATTTGTGGCAGTTACTTCAACAAACATCGCTAAGATATTGAATTGCTATCCTAAAAAGGGTGCCATTTTGATTGGTGCGGATGCGGATATCGTTGTGTGGGACCCGGACAAAGCCAAGGTGATTTCAGCCGAAACGCAGCAGTCTTCGATCGACTACAACGTGTTCGAAGGCAAGGAAGTGCGCGGGTTGCCCCGGTTCACGCTAACCCGTGGTTCGATCGCTGTTCATGATGGTGAGATCCAGACACAGGAAGGACATGGGAAATTCGTGGCACGCGAGGCCAATACCCATGTGAACAAAGCGCTGAGCACCTGGAAAGAGCTGACCGCCCCGCGCCCGGTCGAGCGGACGGGTATTCCAGCGACGGGTGTGTGATTTGCGGGGGTGTCCTCTGGGCGCCCCAAAGCGAAACCTTTTCAAGGTAATGGAATGACTATTGAAAGTACGACCCAGCCTGTGATCGAGGCAAGGCAACTCGATCTCACCTTCCAAACCAATGACGGCCCGATCCACGCGTTGAAAGACGTGAACCTGACAATTGACAAGGGGGATTTCGTCAGTTTTATCGGCCCCTCCGGCTGTGGCAAAACTACTTTCTTGCGTTGTATCGCAGCGCTCGAGACGCCGACCGGGGGAACGCTGACCGTCAATGGCATGACCCCTGACGAGGCGCGGCGGAAGCGCGCCTATGGCTATGTGTTTCAGGCCGCGGGGCTGTATCCGTGGCGGACCATCTCCAAGAACATAAAACTGCCGCTCGAGATCATGGGCTATTCCGCCGCCGAACAGGAAGAACGGGTAAAGAAGGTTCTGGAACTTGTTGATCTGGAAGGGTTTGGTGGAAAATTTCCGTGGCAGCTTTCGGGCGGGATGCAGCAGCGGGCCAGTATCGCGCGGGCCTTGGCGTTTGATGCCGATATCCTGTTGATGGACGAACCCTTTGGTGCTCTGGATGAGATTGTCCGTGATCACCTGAACGAGCAGCTTCTGGCGCTATGGGCGCGGACTGAAAAGACCATCGGTTTCGTGACGCACTCGATCCCCGAAGCAGTCTATCTCAGCACTAAGATCGTGGTTATGAGCCCTCGGCCCGGTCGGATTACCGATGTGATTGACAGCCCTCTGCCAAAAGAGCGGCCTTTGGATATTCGTGACACGCCGGAATTTATCGAGGTTGCACATCGCGTGCGCGAAGGGCTGCGGGCGGGGCATTCCTATGATGATTAAGGCAACCAGACTGCGGGGCGCGCGATGAAAAACTTGGTGCCTATCTTGGTGGTGCTCGCGGCAATTGTCGCGCTGTGGTACGCAGCAGTGGCCCCGATGAACATTCGCATCTCGCTGGATCAGGCCGAGCGCGCGGGGCAGGTAGTGACACCTGAAACGTCGCGCGAACGGCGAGAGACTTCGGTCTGGGTTCTGATGGCGTCAAACCCCGGAGCGATTTCCGGCGGCTATGCGCTGGAACGTCCACGGCTGCCGACCCCCGGACAGGTTGGGCAGGAGCTGTGGAAAACGACCGGTGAGATGGTGGCCAAGGGTCGTGCATTCTCGAAACGGTCGCTGATCTACCATGCTGGAATCACGCTGAAATCCACGCTGTGGGGTTTTCTGCTTGGCACAACGCTGGGCATTTTGGCGGCCGTAGCCATCGTCTATTCGCGTGTCGCGGATATGAGCCTGATGCCATGGGCGATTATAAGCCAGACCATCCCGATTGTGGCGCTGGCGCCGATGATTATTGTCGTCAGCTCTCAGCTAGGGATTGAGGGGCGCGGGGTGCCCAAGGCGGTAATCTCGGCCTATCTGTGTTATTTCCCGGTGCTGGTGGGAATGGTCAAAGGGCTGAGGTCGCCTTCGCTGCCGCAACTGGATTTGTTGAAGACCTATAACGCCTCGGGCGCGCAGGGGTTCTTTAAACTTCGGCTGCCATCTTCGGTGCCGTATCTGTTCACGTCGCTTAAGGTTGGGATCGCTGCTGCATTGGTCGGCACGATCGTGGGTGAACTGCCGACCGGGGCTGTGTCAGGTTTGGGTGCCAGAATCCTGATCGGAGACCAGTTCGGAACACCGTTGGCCATCTGGGCGGCCCTGCTGGCTGCCGCCATTCTGGCGGGCTTGCTGGTGACACTGTTGGATATGCTGCAGCGACTGGCCCTGCGCCGGATGGGGTTGAACGCATGACCTGGCTATCCTTTGCATTGCTGTTCTGGGGCTTGGCCTGGTTCGTGAACTACCGGCTGGCCATCTCGTCTTATCGCAAAACCCGCGCGGCGCGCATTTTTGTACCGGTGCTGTTTGGCATCACGCTGTTGGTGCTTTGGGAGGGGCTGGTGCGCGGGCTGGGTGTTTCGCCGGTTATCCTGCCGCCACCTTCAGATGTGGGGACAGCCTTTGTGCAGTCATCCGGCATTTTGTGGGAAGACTTCAAGCAAACCGTCTTCAAGGGCGCGCTGACCGGATTTGTGATCGGGTGTGCTGCGGCTTTTGCTTGTTCGGTTGCCATTGACCGCTCGGCTTTTCTAACGCGTGGTCTGCTGCCCATCGGGAATTTCGCGGCGGCGCTGCCCATTGTCGGGATCGCGCCAATTCTGGTCAGTTGGTTCGGGTTCGATTGGCACTCGAAAGCGGCGGTTGTCGTGGTCATGGTGTTCTTTCCAATCCTGGTGAATACCGTGCAGGGCCTGCGCGAGGCGGATGCGATGCAGCGTGACCTGATGCGGACCTACGCGGCCGGGTATTGGCAGACCTTGTGGAAACTGCGCTTGCCAGCAGCGATGCCCTTTGTGTTCAATGGGTTGAAGATTGCAACCACGCTTGCTTTGATCGGGGCGATTGTGGCCGAGTATTTCGGTTCACCCACACGCGGCATGGGGTTTCGGATTTCGACCGGCGTCGGCAGCCTGTCGATCGACCTTGTTTGGGCCGAGATCGCAGTAGCCGCGCTGGCCGGGACCGTGTTTTATGGCCTTGTCGCGGCGGCGGAAAAGGCGGTGACCTTCTGGCATCCGTCGCAACGAGGATAGGAATTCAACAGACCCCGACAACGGGGCATAAACAGCAACTAGGAGACATGAAGATGAAAAAGCTACTCAGCGGGGCGGTTGCCGCCTTTGGCCTGACCGCCGGTACCGCATGGTCCGCCGATGAGGTGACATTGCAGCTGAAATGGGTCACGCAGGCGCAATTTGCGGGCTACTATGTGGCAGCCGATAAGGGGTTCTACGAGGAAGAAGGGCTGGACGTTACCATTTTGCCCGGCGGCCCCGACATCGCACCAACTCAGGTGATCGCGGGGGGCGGCGCGGATGTGACTGTCGAATGGATGCCTGCTGCGCTGGCCGCACGTGAAAAGGGTCTGCCGCTGGTAAACATCGCGCAGCCATTTAAAAGCTCGGGCATGATGCTGACCTGCTGGAAGGATGCCGGTATTGCATCACCGGATGACCTTAAGAACCGCACGCTGGGTGTCTGGTTCTTTGGCAACGAATTCCCCTTCATGAGCTGGATGAGCCAGCTAGGCATCGACACTGGCGGCAAGGGCGAGAGTGGGGTTGAGGTCCTCAAGCAAGGTTTCAACGTTGATCCTCTGCTGCAGCGCCAGGCCGATTGCATCAGCACCATGACGTATAACGAGTACTGGCAGGTGATCGACGCGGGCGTAAATCCCGATGAGCTTGTGACCTTCAAGTACGAAGATCAGGGTGTCGCCACGCTTGAAGACGGCCTCTACGTACTGGAAGAAAACCTGAGCGACGAAGCCTTTGTCGACAAGATGGAACGGTTCGTCCGTGCCTCGATGAAAGGCTGGAAATACGCCGAGGAGAACCCGGATGAGGCCGCCGAGATCGTGTTGGACAATGACGCGACCGGAGCGCAGACCGAAAAACACCAAAAGCGCATGATGGGTGAGATCGCCAAGCTGACCGCAGGGTCGAATGGCGCTTTGGACCCGGCGGACTTTGAGCGGACCGTGGGTACTCTGCTGGCCGGTGGTTCTGATCCGGTCATCACCCAACAGCCTGAGGGGGCGTGGACCCACAAGATCACCGACGCAGCGCTGAACTAAGCCCGGTTTAAACCGAATTGAGCGCGGCCCCGGTTGGGGCCGCGTTTTGCGTTTCTGATGTCGGAAAAGTGTCTGTACTTAGCCGGGAAATGACTTAGTATTCCTTTGTAAATTATCGCATTTCATACGAAATTGCGACTGGATGGAAAATTATGCAAGGATTTGCATCAGAATTCAATTCAGCCTTGGGTCTGATCCTGACAGGGGATTCAGAGCTGTGGGCGATTGTGCTGTTGTCGCTCAAAGTTTCCGTCTTCGCTGTATTGATTTCTGCCCTGATCGGGATGCCCGTGGGCGCGGCATTAGCCGTTGCGCGCTTTCCGGGACGGCGGATGTTAATCGTGCTGATGAATGCTCTGATGGGCTTCCCGCCGGTTGTTGTGGGCTTGTTGGTCTACCTGATGTTATCCCGATCCGGGCCGCTGGGTGTTCTGGAGTTGCTCTATACCCCGACCGCAATGATCATCGCGCAGGTTGTTCTGGTGACACCTATTGTGGCCGCGCTGACCCGGCAAGTGATCGAGATGCTGGCCGAGGAATATTCGGAACAGCTACGCTCGCTCGGGGTGTCGCGTTTAGCCTCGGTGCCGGTGCTGCTGTGGGATGCGCGCCTGGCGCTGGTGACTGCGCTGTTGGCCGGGTTCGGACGTGCCATTGCCGAGGTGGGCGCGGTGATCATCGTTGGCGGCAACATCAATCATGTGACGCGGGTGATGACGACGACCATCGCGCTGGAAACCTCGAAGGGCAATCTGGCGCTGGCGCTGGCCTTGGGCGCGATCCTGATCGGGATTGCGGTGGCGGTGAATGCCATGGTCAGCACCGTCAGCCTGCGCGCCGAGCGGGAAGGGTTGCGCCATGCGTGATTTGGTGTGTGACATGGCCAGCAGCCTGACGGTTCGGGATGTGAAGATAACACGCAAGGGAAAGGTCCTGCTGGACGTTGCGCATTTGTCTTTGGACGGGCCGGGGCCGACGCTGATCCTTGGACCGAACGGGGCTGGGAAAAGCCTGTTGTTGCGTTGCCTGCATGGTTTGATCGCGCCTGACCGGGGGCGGATCGAACAGGACGGCGTGCCTTTGTCTGGCGCGCACAAATCCCGGCAGGCGATGGTGTTTCAACAGCCGGTGCTGTTGCGCCGCTCGGTCGCGGCCAATCTGGATTTCGTGCTGAAGCGTCAGGGCCTTTCTTGGGGCCAGCGCAAAGCCCGGATCGAAGACTTGCTGACCGAGGGCGGTCTGGACGGAAAAGGACGGCAATCCGCGCGCTCTTTGTCGGGGGGGGAGGCACAGCGGCTAGCCATTCTGCGTGCTCTGGCGTTGGAGCCTGAGACGCTGTTTTTGGATGAACCCACCAGTGCGCTGGACCCGAGTGCCACGCAGATGATCGAACGCATGATCCAGCGCGCCTCTCGCCGAGGGGTGCGGATTGTCATGGTGACACATGATATCGGTCAGGCGCGTCGCCTTGCAGCGGATGTCGTAATGATGCAAGGCGGCCATGTGGTTGAACTCGGGGTTGCCAGACAAGTATTGGACGCCCCGCAAAGTGACGCCGCGCGTCGTTATCTTGCTGGTGGGCTCGTGACCTAACTCAAACTATGGAGATCGGGATGATCCGAGATTTTCTTCGGGCTGCATTGGTATCGCTTGGCTTGATGGCCCCCGCGTGGGCCGAGGCCCCGTTTATCGTCGTGCAATCCACTACGTCGACGCAGAACTCGGGCCTGCTGGACTACATTCTGCCGGGGTTTGAGGCTGAAACCGGAATCGATGTGCGCGTTGTGGCCGTCGGTACTGGACAGGCAATCCGAAACGCTGTGAACGGGGACGGAGACGTTCTGCTGGTTCACTCCAAACCCGCCGAGGAACAGTTCGTCGCCGATGGCTGGGGTGTTGAGCGGTTTGACGTGATGTATAATGACTTCGTGCTGGTCGGCCCCAAATCGGACCCGGCCAAAGTAAAGGACGGCGACGATATTGTTGCGGCCCTGACCGCCGTGGCCGAGGCCGAAGCCCCCTTTGCCTCGCGCGGGGATGACAGCGGGACGCACAAGGCCGAGATGCGCCATTGGGCGGCGACCAATTTAGATCCGACGGGCGCATCCGGTGCGTGGTATCGTGAGACCGGGTCCGGCATGGGGGCCACATTGAACGTCGCCAGCGGGATGAACGCCTATGTCCTGACCGACCGCGCCACCTGGCAATCCTTTGGCAACCGGGGCGAGCTTGAGATCATGGTCGAGGGCGACCCGCGCCTGTTCAACCAGTATGGCGTCATTCTGGTGAACCCGGAAAAACACCCAAGCGTAAGGGCAGCGGCGGGTCAGCGGTTTATCGACTGGCTGACCGGGCCGGACGGGCAAGCGGCCATTGCGTCCTACAAACTGGATGGAGAACAGTTGTTTTTCCCCAACGCCGACGGGTCTTAACCGCTAGCGCCGTTGTGGTGAATTGTGCCCAGCCCGCCTAGGTCGTACCCTCCGAACTCGGCGGCGCGGGCCGCGAAGCGATCGGATTGAACAAAGGCCAACAGCTTCAGCATCGGGTCATCGAAATAGGCGCGCCGCCAGATCGCAAGGTCCAGCCGTTCAGTATGGGTGGCGCTAAAGCCCAGATCATAGAGACCCGCCAGCGCACCCAGACCAAAACCGGCCTCGGCCTTGCTGTCGTGCAGGGCGATGGCCAGCTCTTCCTCTGTGCGGGCGCAAGTGGGCAGGGCGTCCAGATCCGCGCGGGTCATACCGTGATGCTCCAACTGCGCGTCGAACAGTCTTTGGCTGGCGGCAGAGCTTTGCCGCAGGATCACGCGCCTACCATTGAGGTCCGCGAAGCTTTGGATGTCAGACACGCCGGGGGCCAGCAACAAACCGCGCTGGCGTTGAGCGATTTCAAACAGAACAACCGGTGCTTCGCCCAGATGGTCGCGCAGGGCTTGGGTGTTGAACCCGTCTGCCTCATGAATATGCAACGCCGCCGCCTGCGCAGTACGGTCCTTTAGGCGGTTCAGCCCGTCAAACGAGCCGTCATAATAGGTCGCCAACCCCGAGCCGCTTTCCCGCAAGGCCCAGTCCAACAGCGGGTCATGGCTGCCCGCCACAATCGGAGGCAAGGGCGGATCTTCAACCTGAGGACCCGAGCGTGAAGCATTCAACCAGGCGACAACCTCGGAACGGGGAAATAGAAGTTTGCCCATCGCGCGCACGCAGGGTACCTCGCCCGAAGACGCCAGATCATAGGCCTTACGCTCGCCGATGCGCAGCAGATCGGCCAGTTCTTTGGTGGTCAGATACTCGGGCATTCAGTCCAAGCGCACCGCTGATCCTGTTCCGGCGTCCGCTGCGCTGAATCCAATCTGGTTCAGGACAGCAGGGGCGGCGATCGCGATGACGACCATCGCGGCGACGGCGGCTAGAAAGGCTTTCATTGTCTCCTCCGGCGTTAGTTTTCCGGTGCCGTGGCGCGGCGCAGAAAGGCGACCAGATCGTCCCGGTCGCTGGGCTGCGTGATCCGCTGCATCGGCATCTTCGACCCCGGAATGTAGTGGTCGGGCCCCTCATCGAAAAGGGCATTTATGGTCTCGTCATTCCAAATGATATCAGAGTCTTGCAGCGTGTCCGAATAGAAATATCCCGGCAGCGTTCCAGCCCGGCGGCCAAAGACGCCATGCAGCGTCGGACCGGCGCGGCGTTGCCCGTCTGGGGTCAGGCTGTGACAGATTGAGCATTTGCGGGCAAACTGCCGCTCACCATTGCTCATCTGATCGGGGTTTTTGAGGAAGCTGGGCTCGGACGCAGCCATCCGTTCTTGCTCGCGCAGATTGGCGATCGGCCAACTGTACATCGCCTCATCAATGCCACCGGCGTGGATGTTTTGGCCATCGGGTGAAAAAGCCAAGGCCCAGACCGGGCCGCGCAAGGTGGCGCGGAAATCCTGCGCGATGCGCCACTCGACCGTGTCGATCACCATGATGAAACCTTCCCCGTCGCCGACAGCCAGCATGCTGCGATCCGGGCTGAGCGCCAGCGCCAGAATAGGGCGACGGTCGAGTGTAAAATCACGTTCCTCGCCCGTGGTCAGGTCGCGGATGCGGGTGACACCATCAACAGCGCCATAGGCGATCCAGTTGTCCTGCGTGTTCAGCACCAGCTCATTGATGCCAAAGCCATGTTCAACTAGCCGCAAGGTTTCCTGCCCACTGGTCACATCCCACAAGCGCAAAGCCCCGTCGACACCGGCTGAATACAGTTGGTTGCCGTCAGGCGTAAACGCCACGGCATTCACTCCGCTGCCGGTCGTCAGGGTCTTTGGTTCCGATCCATCCACGGGCCACAACCCGATTGTACCATCCCAACTGGCTGTTGCCACATGGGTTTTCGAGGCAGCGATATGTACGATTTTGCCTTTGTGCTGTCCTACAACCTCACCGCCGGGCCAGCGGCGCAGAGTGAAGTCGTCGCCGGCGGAATAGATCGCAGTGCCGTTGAAAGCAACTGCGTTAACTGCTGCCTCATGACCTTCCAGCCATTCCGGCATTTGATCCGACCAGATGCCGACCGAGTTGTCGAAACTTGCCGTAGCGATCCGCCCATCGGGGGCCGTGGCGATCCCCATGATCGGACCGCCATGACCTTTGAGCGTATAAAACTCAGCTAAAGCAGGCAGGGGCAGTAAAGCCAGCGCCAGAACCAACCCGCGCATCTATTCGGCGGGCGAGGCCGTCGCTTTGCTGGCCTCTTTTTCCTGGACCTCCTCCAGCCACAACGAGTGGTGCTCGCGTGCCCATTGCTCTTCGACTTCGCCGGTTCCCATGGCGTCAAATGCACCTTCCATCCCGACCGAGCCGAGGTAGATATGGGCGATGATGATGGCGATGAAAACATAGGCGATCATCACATGCCAGACCTGCGCGTATTGCATTTCCTCTTGCGGCGACATCTGCACCGGCAGGCTCAAACCCATTGCCTGAGGCAGGCCGGTTGCATTGGCGATCTGGAAGGTTTTGGCAAACAGAGGCATCTCGAACGGGAACAGCAGAGACAGGCCCGAAAGGCTGATCGACACGCCCAGCAGAATGCAGGACCAGAATATGACCTTTTGACCGGCATTGAACTTTTTGGCCGGCGGGTGGCTGCCTTTGGTGAACAAACCGCCACCGGCGGCCAGCCATTTCAGGTCGGTCCGGTTGGGAATGTTGTGAGCGATCCAGTTCACTGTCACGATGATCAACCCCAACATAAAGGCCCAGGCGAGGTTGTTGTGTAGCCACTTGCACCCTTGCGCAATAGTCGCGAAGCCTTCTTTTCCAAAGATCGGGATCAGGAAATCCCGCCCATACAGTGTCAACAGCCCTGTAAACCCAAGCACTAAAAAGGACCCGGCGAAAAGCCAGTGGCCGAACCGCTCAAACCCATTGAAACGCGTGACTGTGCGCCCGGTTTTCTCACCATCAATGCGGATTTTGCCTCGGATCAGGAAGAACAGCAGGATCACGGCGGCCATGCCTGCAATGATGTAGGTTCCGTATTCTCGCAACGGTCCGGTGCGGAAAGCCCACCACCACATGCCACCATCCTGGATAAGAACACTGGCTGCGGGCCCCTGAGACGACACGGTGACATCCGCCGACCCATAGCGTAGCGCGCGATAGACATCACTGTCCGAGGCCACACCGGCAGTACCAAACTGCCCCAGCAAACCTTCGACATTGCCTTGGCCAGTGTTTTCCGAGCGATAAGTGTTGTCCACTTTCTCGCCCCGTTGACGGGCCAGAATATCCTCAAGCGTCGTGGCCCCTCCGGTGGCCGAGCGATCGGGTGCCGAGGATTCCGGGGCGTCCTGCGCCCATGCGGCTCCGGTCAGGAAGAGTGAGACGAGCAGAAATTGGATCAGGCGCATGGGTTCTCTCCCTATTCTTGGTTGTGTCAGCGGTCAAAGCCGCCGATCTGCTTGTGAAAAACGGCTCCGACAGGGGACAGGGCCGCCTGAAGGTCGTCTTTCGCGGGGCCGTAGACATCAAACTGAACCGGCGTAAGTAAAGACATAAACCGATCCGCGAAGTTTGCCCCGAAATTCTGCATATGAATCATAGCATCTTCTGAACTGGCGTACCGTTCATAGATGTGAATTGCGTTGTCGCTTTGGTGCCACTCATAGGTTTTGGCACCTGTTTCGTTACGGGTCGCGGCGACCATTTCTGCCATCAGAGCTTCGAACTCGGACTGTTTTTCCGCGTTCAGATCCAGCTTCAACAGCCAGTAGATATCGTTGGTCATAAGCGTCCCACCTTCGTCAGGAAATGCGGGGACCGACAGGCGGCCACCGGCAAGAGTAAGACAGCCCCCGGCCTAGCGCAGGGGGCTGTCGAGCTTCGGTTAGACCTTAGCCGTCTTTCTGGTCGTAGGCGGTGCCCCAACCCCATGCGCCCGAGCCAAACCCGCGCGCCACAACGCGCTCGCGGTAGATGGCCGAGACAACGTCGCCGTCACCGGCAAGCAGGGCCTTGGTGGAACACATCTCGGCGCAGATGGGCAGTTTGCCCTCGGCGATCCGATTGCGACCGTATTTGGCGAACTCTGCGGTCGAGTGCGTTTCTTCGGGACCACCGGCGCAGAAGGTACATTTGTCCATCTTGCCGCGCGATCCGAAGTTGCCCGCCTGCGGATATTGCGGCGCGCCGAAGGGGCACGCGTAGAAGCAATAGCCGCAGCCAATGCACAGGTCCTTGGAGTGCAGGACGACACCTTCTTCGTTCTGATAGAAGCAGTCGACCGGGCACACCGCCATGCAAGGCGCATCCGAACAATGCATACAGGCCACCGAGATCGAGCGTTCGCCCGGGTTGCCGTCATTGATCGTCACCACCCTGCGGCGGTTGATGCCCCATGGCACCTCGTGCTCGTTCTTACACGCGGTGACACAGGCGTTGCACTCGATGCAGCGTTCAGCGTCGCAGAGAAACTTTGCTCTAGCCATTTTCGTCCTCCTTTACGCTGCCGAGATCTTGCAGAGAGTACATTTGGTCTCCTGCATCTGGGTTACTGAATCGTAGCCATAGGTCTGGGCGGTGTTGGAACTTTCACCCAAGACATAGGGGTCTGCACCTGCGGGGTATTTGTGCCGCTGATCCTCGCCCTGAAAATGGCCGCCAAAGTGGAACGGCATAAAGGCCACGCCGGCGCCAACTCTGTTGGTCAGCATCGCCATCACCTTGACCTTTCCGCCCTCAGGACCTTCGACCCAGACCTGTGATCCGTCCCGAATGCCAAGGTTATTGGCATCGCGCGGATTGATCTCGACGAACATGTCCTGCTGAAGTTCGGCCAGCCACGGGTTGGACCGTGTCTCATCACCGCCACCTTCATATTCGACCAGACGACCAGACGTCAGGATTATCGGGTAATCCTTTGAAAAGTCGTTCTTTTGGATCGAAGCATAAAGAGTGGGCAGACGATAGGCTTGACGGTCCTCGTAGGTCGGATAGTCCTCCACCAGATCGCGCCGGTTGGTATAGAGCGGCTCGCGATGCAGCGGGATCGGATCCGGGAAGGTCCAGACGACCGCGCGGGCTTTGGCGTTCCCGAAGGGCGCACAGCCATGCTTGATCGCAACCCGCTGGATACCGCCGGAGAGGTCGGTCTTCCAGTTGGTTTCAGGACCCGCAACAGCGTCAATCGCCGCGCGTTCCTCGGCGGTCAGATCGCCATCCCAGCCAAGATCCATCAGCATCTGCATCGTGAATTCCGGATAACCATCCTGAATTTCCGATCCAACGCTATAGACCCCTTCGGCCAGCAAGTTGTCACCATCGCGTTCCACACCGAAACGGGCGCGGAAAGTCAGGCCGCCTTCGGCCACCGGCTTGGACATGTCATAGAGGTTTGGTGTCCCCGTATGACCCATTTCCGGTGTTCCCCAGCAGGGCCACGGCAGGCCGTAATACTCGCCGTCGTTTGGTCCACCGATGGCTTGCAGCGTGGTTCTGTCGAACGTGTGCTGGTTGGCCATATGGCTTTTCAGACGTTCCGGCGACTGACCGGTATAACCGATGGTCCAGAGGCCCGAGTTGAATTCACGCGTGATGCTTTCAACATTTGGGGTCTCGGCGTCTTCCATCTCGATATTACGGAAGAAGCGGTCCGCCCAGCCGAACTTGTTGGCGAACTTGGCCATGATGACCTCGTCCGGCAAGCTTTCGAACAGCGGATCAACTACCTTGTCACGCCACTGCAACGACCGGTTCGATGCCGTGGCCGAACCACGTGTTTCGAACTGCGTGCAGGCGGGCAACAGGTAGACACCATCGGTGCGGTCATGCAGAACAGCCGAGACGGTGGGATACGGGTCGATCACGACCAGCATGTCCAGCTTCTCCATCGCCGTCTTCATTTCCGTCATCCGGGTCTGCGAGTTGGGCGCGTGGCCCCACAGAACCATGGCACGGACATTATTGTCCTGATCCATGTTGGCTGGGTCTTCCAGAACACCATCGATCCAACGGGAGACCGGGATGCCGCGCTCGTTCTGAAGCGGCTTGTCCTTGCCTTCCTTGTCTTTGATCGTGGCGAACTGACCCGCGAGCCATTCAGGGTCTTCACCCCAGACACGCGCCCAGTGGCCCCAAGCACCCTTGGACAGGCCATAGTAGCCGGGCAGGGTGTGGGACAGAACACCAAGGTCTGTTGCGCCCTGCACGTTGTCGTGGCCGCGGAAGATGTTGGTGCCACCGCCCGATGTGCCCATGTTGCCAAGCGCAAGCTGAAGCACGCAGTAGGCGCGGGTGTTGTTGTTGCCGTTCGTGTGCTGTGTACCACCCATGCACCATACAACGGTGCCGGGACGGTTGTTCACCATGGTCCGGGCGACGCGGCGCAGCTGCGAGCCGGGCGTACCGGTGACGCGCTCAACCTCATCCGGGGTCCACTTGGCAACCTCTTCGCGGATCTGGTCCATACCCCAGACACGGGTGCGGATGAACTCTTTGTCCTCCCAACCGTTGTCAAAGATATGCCACAGAATACCCCAGACCAGTGCAACGTCGGTGCCGGGGCGGAAACGGACATATTCATCCGCATGGGCCGCGGTGCGCGTAAAGCGCGGGTCGCAAACGATCAGAGGGGCGTTGTTCTGCTCTTTCGCACGCAGGATATGCAGCAGCGAGACGGGGTGTGCCTCGGCCGGGTTACCACCGATGATAAAGATGGCCCGGCTGTTGTGCATGTCGTTGTACGAGTTGGTCATGGCGCCATAGCCCCATGTGTTCGCAACGCCAGCAACAGTGGTCGAGTGGCAGATACGGGCCTGATGGTCCACGTTGTTCGTGCCCCAGTAGGCGGCGAACTTGCGGAACAGATAGGCCTGTTCGTTATTATGTTTCGCAGAACCCAGCCAGTACACGCTGTCCGGTCCGGATTCTTGGCGGATGTTCATCATGCCGTCGCCGATCTCGTCGATCGCCTGTTCCCAGCTGATGCGCTTCCACTCTCCGCCTTCCTTTTTCATCGGGTATTTCAGGCGGCGCTCGCCATGGGCGTGCTCGCGGACCGAGGCCCCCTTGGCGCAGTGCGCACCCAGGTTGAACGGGCTGTCCCAGCCGGGTTCTTGCCCGACCCAGACACCGTTCTGCACTTCGGCAACGACTGTACAGCCGACCGAGCAGTGGGTGCATACGGATTTGATGTTTTCGACGGCCTGATTGGCCGCTGTCTGGGCACTGGCTGGCGTCACGGTTCCACCCGTGGCGCTGATCGCGGCAAGGCCGCCGATCGTCAGGCCCGAGCCACGCAGAAATGCGCGGCGATCGACGGTTTTCTCGCCGACCTGGGACAGGATACTTGTCCGCTGGGGGCGTCTCGCAACCCCGTTGGTCTTTTTCCTAAGCATTATTTTCCTCCCTTGCGTGCCGTGTAAGCCACGGCTGCTTGGTACTTCGCAAAACCGACGTCAGGGCCAATCGCAACCGTCTGTCGGGTGGTGAAGGCGTCCGATCCTAGAACCGGGTGCTTTCCAGATATGCGCGCGTATGCGCAGTGTCCTGCATCCGGGTTTCGTCCGTGGGCAGCTCGGCTGCTTCGGCCTGTCCGGTCAGGCTGGCTGCGGCGACAGCAGCGGGTGCTGCAGTTCCGGCCAGTTTGAGGAAGTCGCGGCGTGTTGCGCCTTCTTCCTTGGTCTTGCTCATGGGTGTCTCCTTTCCCATTTGCAGTTTAACGCCCCGCAAGGGACGCTGGCGAATGACAACGTCTCACGCTGCCGACATTCGGAAAGCTTCGCGCTCAATCTCCATGAAAACCCGTCCGGCAGTGCCGACCGAGGCATAGAGGACCGAGTTCTCGGCGCTTTCCAAATCCGAATAGAAATGCGTGGCCCAAGGGCCGATATGTTTGTTCCAGAACGCTTTCTGGTCATCCAATGACGCGGGAGACCCGAACCGACCGACGATCATACCCGCCATCATCTCCATCAACGAGGCGATGTTGTCTTCGGGTTCATAGACGTTTTGCGCCCTCGTGATACCGCGCACGGCCATGTCGTTGCGCAGCTGAGCCAATGGTTTCTCGTTCAGGAATCCGGTCAGGTAAAAGCTGGCATAGGGCAGAAGCTCTCCGCGTCCTAACCCAATGAACAAGGCATTGAACTCACGTTCAGCAGCGGCGGGTTTGGTGACTTTGGCCACCCGCGCCATCGCTTGGATAGCCTGACCGAGATCGCCGTCATCGCCGCTGAGACCCACCATCTGGTCCAGCAGCATCTGATCTGGCGGACCGGCCAGCAACAGGCCCAGAAAGTTGTAGAAATCCGCGCGCAGGCGATCCTCGGCCGAGACATCCATCTGTTGCGCTTCACTTGCGGTCATTCGGTTATCCTTCGAATTCAAATTTCATGCGGCGCGGGGCAGGGGCGACTTCCGCCTCCTCTGGCGCGTTAGGTTCTATTTCCGCCACGAGAACGGGCTCTGGGTCGGGCAGGTCGATTTCTTCGGGTTCTGGCTGAGGTTCCTCGGCCTCGACCTCGATATCGGAATCTTCCGCCTCGGCTTCGGCCTTGGCGGCCAGCGCTTCGACATGAGCAAGCATACCCTTGCCGACCTGATAGGCGGTCTGCAGGTTTTCGATCACACAGGCCGCGTCGGTATAGTCTTCGCCATAATCGACCAGCCCATCGACATTGGCCAATACCGGGTTCAGACGCCACAACCGGCGCAGGGCGCGGCGGCGAAGACGATCGGGAACGGCTTTCACCATAAAGCCCGAGACGTCATCGCCCGCTTGCAACTGATCGGGATCGGGGAGGTTGAGCTCGGCCAGAATCTCGGCGTCGGTCTTTTCCTCAAGCTCGGCGCGCTGGTCTGCGATCACCTGTTCTTCGGCTGCGATTACTTCGGCCTGAGCCTCGGCCTGAACGGCGGCTTTGCGGCGGGACCAGAAATCGCGGGCTTCAGTCATTGGATGATCCTCCGCGGGGCGCGGTAAACATCGGACTCTTGCCGTATGCGCGCATCGCCTTTGCCATCTTCTACCAGATCAGTGCGTTTCTTGTCGCGCTTGCGTTTGACAAAAACCTCATCGTGGTGATGTTCCAAAGCGAAATTCCGCACCCAAGCGATCAGCCCGTCCGTCATTGGGATCTTTTCGACAATCTCTTCGCCGGTATCCGCGTAATCCTGCCCTTCATAGGGTGAGGCAGTGACCAGCACAGCGTCCATCGGGCGCTGCCCGTCCAGCGCATCGCGCAGCACAAGGTATATCGAGGGCGTGCCGTCGGACAGGTTGACCATATACGCCTCGGTCTCATCCGCCCACAACGTCAGAGGCAGGGTTGCTGCGTGGTATTCTACAGCCTCCCCTTCACGGCGCATCTCGTGCCAGTCCGCAGGACCGGCACCGGGCAAAACCGCGACGGCGCGCCAGTTCCATTTCGCCCAGCGAGTGACTCCGGGCGTTTTGCGCACGACGACGCCAATTGGCATTTCAATTTGATGAGCGGCCTTCGCCACGTATTCCTCCCCGGAAGGCTCTCCCCTGCCTTCCCCATGTCCACTATGGTACACAAAATGATCTTCTGCCAAGCCCAAGCACTACGACTTTAGTCGCATACGGTGATAGCGAGTTCGTGAGGGGCCTTGTTCCCCGGTAGAAAAACAGGGTTGTTTAGCGCGTCCGGGGGTTGGATTTGGAGTGTTTGCGATGGGGTTTACATTGCCGTCCCCTGAATACAGCCTAATGTGCTGTGAGATGGCGCGACATCCGGGGAGGGGATATGAGCACCAAACTACTATTATGCGACTGCGCGGGCACTCAGCGCGTGGACGCAGACAAGATTGCGTCCGCTTGCGATGCGACACGTTCCAAGGTCCACACGGCGCTTTGTACGCGCGAATTGGAGACAGCTGCGAAGTTTATGCAGGACGGTGACGTGATTGTCGCCTGTGGACAAGAGCAGGAAGTCTTTCGCAACCTGGCCGAAGAGCTTGGGGTCGAGGCTCCGGGTTTCGTCGATCTACGAGACCGCGCGGGATGGTCGGATGAGGGCGCTGATGCCGCCCCCAAGATGGCAGCGCTGGCTGCCGAGGCGCTGTTGCCGCAGCCGATCACGCCCAGCGTGGATGTCGTCAGCGAAGGCACGTGTTTTATCATCGGCCCCGGTGCAGTTGCGTTTGATCTGGCCGAGCGCCTGTCGTCGACCTTGGCCGTCACGGTCCTCAGCACCGACGATAGCGAGCCGATGTCGCGGGCCTACGATGTGGTGCGCGGGCGTGTTCGGTCGCTGACCGGTGCTTTGGGTGGATTTTCCCTGCGGCTGGATGCGCTGCAACAGTTAGAACCCGGCGGACGCGGAGCCTTTGCATGGTCGGAACCGCGCGACGGGGCGGGCTCATCCTGCGATATCGTTCTGGACCTGACCGGGGACACGCCTTTCGTGCAGGCGCCTGCCAAGCGCGAGGGGTATCTGAGGGTCGATCCCAAGGATACGGTCGCTGTTGAACGTCTGGCCTTTGAAGCGTCGCAACTGGTCGGCACATTTGAAAAGCCGCTCTATGTGCGGTTGGAGGAAACCCTCTGCGCCCATTCCCGCGCCGAACAGGTAGGGTGTTCGAACTGTCTGGACATCTGCCCAACCGGTGCGATCACCTCTGCTGGTGAACATGTGGCGATCGATCCTATGATCTGCGCCGGATGCGGAGAATGCGCGGCGGTTTGCCCTTCAACGGCGATCACCTACGAAGACCCGCCGGTTGCGGCACTGCTCTCCCGGATGCATATTCTGGCGCGAACCTATCGACGGGCCGAGGGTCAGGCACCCCGGCTGTTGCTTCATGATGCCCATGGGGCTGAAATGATCCGACTTTCCGCCCGCTTTGGTCGCGGATTGCCTGCCGACGTGATCCCATTGGAACTGAGCGTGATCTCGGGCTTTGGTCATTCCGAAATGCTGGCCGCGCTGGCCCATGGGTTTGCCCGTGTGGATGTGTTGCTGGCGCCCACGACCGAGCGGGATGCGTTGGACCGTGAACTAGCACTGGCCGAGGCCATTGCGGGGGCGGGAAAGCTCGGCTTGATTGATCAGGCCGATCCGGATGCCATGTCGGACGAGCTATACGCGCAGGACATCACCGCGCCTTTGGCCGACCCGGTGCTACCCTTGGGAAATCGTCGTCAAATCGCACGCTTGGCCGCGCGGGCGCTTAATCCTCAGGCAGAAGCCCCGTTGCCATTGCCCGAAGATGCGCCTTACGGCGCGGTGGCCGTGAATACAGACAGTTGCACGCTGTGTCTGAGTTGCGTGTCGCTCTGCCCGTCGGGGGCGCTGATCGACAACCCGGATATGCCGCAGCTGAACTTCCAGCAGGATGCTTGTTTGCAATGCGGCATGTGCCGAACAATCTGCCCCGAGGACGCGATCACGCTGGTCCCGCAACTGGACCTGAGCGATGCCGCCCTGTCACAGCAGGTGTTGAACGAGGAAGAGCCCTTTGCCTGTGTCGAATGCGGCGCGCTGTTCGGCGTTAAATCCACGGTCGAACGGATCATGGAGAAGCTGTCGGGCACGCATCCAATGTTCGCCACCTCGGAGCAGGCGCGGATGATCCAGATGTGCGACAATTGCCGAGTGAACGCGCAGTTTCAACATCAGGACAATCCGTTCCAATCCGTGCCGCGCCCGAAGGTGGTCACGACCGAGGACTACTTCTCAAAAAGGAAGGATCACTGAAGTTGCAGCGGAGCGCCCAGATCAGCGGCGCGAATGACCGAGACAAAGGCCAATATCGCATCCAACTCGTCCAGCGTTATCTCGACCGGATGAATGGGCGAGGGGCGTTCCGGGTCGAAGGGCGGTGTCAGCCCGTCGATCTGGGTAAAGGCCGGATGCGGGTTCAGGGCAAAAAACGCCTCGAACCGTTCCGACCAGTCCGGCATCGCACGCAGTACGGCAAAGGATGGCGTCGAGCCCAGCCCGTTCATGCGGTTTTGTGGGCCGATCACGTGGCATCGCCCGCAATGGGTCATCGACAGTTCCTCGCCCAACAGGGCATCGCCGTCGATCACGGTTTCTTCCTGCACGGCGGCGATCTCGAACTCGGCCGAAAACGGCGTGCCATTGTCGGGGGCGAACCCTTCGACCGTGCGTTTGCCGATATCCGACAGCAGCCAGTCGCGGAACCGTTCGTGTTTGGTGTCGTCCCCGATGCGCAGGTGGTATATCACCCCATCGCGGGCAAAGACAGGATCACCCGGAGGGCCGCTTTCCAACACCAAAACGCCCGCGTCATCGGCAATAACCCGTATCCCGGTCTTGAGAGAAAAGCGGGGAAGAATATGTTGCAACAGGCCAGAGTCGGCAACTTCGGGCGGGGCAGTCAGCCCGAGCGCCTCTTGCGACCAAGAGGGGGTGGCGGTGAGCGTCAGGCTCAGGCACAAAAGGAGTACGCGCATGGGGTCAGCCTAGCGGCAGCGCCCCAATTGCGTCAAATAAACAGAATGAGACGGAGACACATGCAATGAACAGCAGCCACATGGTTGGGAAAATCAAAGGGTTACAGGCATGAGTGTTCGTGACGCGGTTCTGGCGAACCTCAAGAAGATCACTGATCCGGTGTCGGGTCAGGACATTGTCAGCGCTGGTATCGTGCGCGCGCTGAACGTCGAAGGCGACGCCGTTCGCTTTGTGATGGAGATCGATCCCAAGCACGCCGACAAGATGGAGCCGGTGCGCGCGACGGCTGAGCAGGCGGCGCAAATGGTGGATGGCGTGGCCAAGGTTTCGGCCATGCTGACCGCGCATTCCGACAAGGCACCGCCAGATCTGAAACCCAAGCCGAAACCGGCGCAGACCGGCCCTCAGCCGGTGGCCGGTGTGGATCGGATCATCGCTGTTGCTTCGGGCAAGGGCGGGGTCGGTAAATCGACCGTGTCTGCGAACCTTGCCTGCGCACTGGCCGCTGAGGGACGGCGCGTGGGTCTTTTGGATGCCGACGTTTATGGCCCGTCGCAACCCCGGATGCTGGGCGTTTCGGGGCGTCCGGCCAGCCCCGATGGCAAGACGATCCTGCCGCTGCGCAATCACGGCGTCACCATGATGTCCATGGGGCTGATGACCAACGAAGGGCAAGCGGTTGTCTGGCGCGGCCCGATGTTGATGGGCGCGTTGCAGCAGATGATGAACCAGGTGCAATGGGGCGCGCTGGATGTGCTGATCGTTGACCTTCCGCCCGGCACCGGCGACGTGCAACTAACGCTGAGCCAAAAGTTCCAGGTAGACGGCGCAATCGTTGTCTCGACCCCGCAGGACGTGGCCCTGATCGATGCCCGTAAGGGAATCGACATGTTCAACCAATTGAAAACGCCGATTGTTGGCATGATCGAGAACATGTCCACGCATATCTGCTCGAATTGCGGGCATGAGGAACATGTGTTCGGCCATGGCGGTGTGGCGTCCGAGGCTGAATCGCTGGGTGTTCCGCTGCTGGGGGAAATCCCGTTGCATCTGGACATTCGCGTGGCCGCTGATGGCGGTGCGCCCATCGTGGTCAGCAAACCCGACAGCCCACAGGCCGACGCGTTCCGCAAAATCGCCCGCGACCTGATTGCCAAGGGCAACGCATGACGGAACCCGTGTTCCCTCCGCTGCTTGCAGGCCACCCGGTGCAGGGCGGCGAAGACCCCTTTCAGCGTGCGCAGGCCATGGCCGCGTTGGGCTGCGACGCGGGAACGGTGGTCTACAACATTCAGGCGGACCGCCTGCGTGTGGCTATCGTCTTTGCACCCGAGGTTCCGCTTCAGGACGCGATGGCGATGTTGCCGCTCTGCGCCGTGGGCTTTCAGAACGCCCTTGGCGCGCTGGCACCGCCTGAGGTTGCGGTGCATCTGGACTGGGATGGTCCGATCTGTGTGAACGGGGCCAAGTGCGGGGTGTTTCAGGTCGCGGCCTCGGCTGCCGTGCCCGAGGCCGAACCCGACTGGCTGATCGTAAGCTGGGAACTGGCGCTGATACAAACCAGCGAAGCGCCGGGCGAAAATCCAGATATCACAGCGCTTTATGACGAAGGCTGCGCCGAGGTATCGCCGACTCAACTGGTCGAAAGCTGGTCGCGGCACATGCTGACATGGCTCAACCGCTGGCAAGAAGACGGAAATGCGCCGCTACATGCCGAATGGATGGGGCTGCTACGCGGGGTGGGCGAACCCTATGACACAGGTGTCTTTCTGGGCGCCGACGAGCGGTTCGGAATGCTGATCCGCGACGGTGCCGAAACAACCCTGCGCCCCTTGACGGATCTACTGGAGAACTAAAGATGAAACTGGCCCGCGCGATCCATTTCGACGAAAGCGACATGAACGTATTTCATTCCCCGGCCCGCACGGGCGAGTGGTGTATCTCGGGCGGGTTCGAGTTTTCGAACTGGGGCGAGGGCGATCTTGAGGGCAAGGCCCGGCAGGCGTTCTCGAACGGTTGGTTGGGCGTTGAGACCTTTGGCCGGGTGACATTCGTGGCCGTGACGCAGGTGGAAGCCTCCGAGATCGACCAGATTGCGCAGAACCTGGCCGAGCATTTCGTGCAGTTCTATGGCGCACCTTCGGTCGAAGCCGCCTTGGGCGTGGCACAATCAGAGATCACCCATATGTCCGAGTTGTGCGAAGAACATGCGCCCAACACCCTGCTGACCGTTGCCCGTGAACTATCCGAGACCGGTGTGCATGAGGCTTTCCGCATCATCACCCCGCAGGAAACCCAGCTTGAGGCGTTGGCCGTGCATGGCTCGCTAGACGACTGACAAATGCGGTTGCAGTCTAGGGTGCTGGGCCAGTTTCATCTGCGCATAGGACAAGTCATGCGGATCGGTGCTGTAACCTAACAAATCGAAATCCGGGCGAAACGCATTGATGACCATTTCTGTTAGTTCCGGGTCGTAGTACTCGGCGATTCTACGTGATCGCTTGGACTTGTTTTCATGGTCCAATGTCGCGTTTACGCCGATCTCGGAGCAAAAAGACCGGAAATCAGCGTTTAGGTTTTCCAAACGCCCAACAGTACCGACGATGCAGCGGTCCTGCGGGTCCAACACATACGACGATTGACAGTTTGGCGAACATTCGGTCCCACAATACTCCATAATAAACTCTCGAAAACTGATGTCCTTAATCGCGTTATGCAAGGGGTGAATATCGGTCTGCTGTATATAGCTGAACAACGAAATCTGGAGGTCGAACGGGTTCCGAACAAAGGCGAGCGAATGCATTGCCCAATATCTGTCACCCAAATGCTGGACGTAGTCTGTCGCCTTCGCATGGACTGGAAGAGGTTGGAATTTCGACTTTGGGTAAAGCCCAGTATTTAAAGTCCTCTTGTCGAGGCTTTTGAGCGACCGCTGAAGGGGATTTGGTCGGTCAAATTCTTTTCGCAACGCCCATGCAACCGAACTTCCGCCGGTTTTGGGGATGTGGACAAAGACGATTTTCTTCTTGCTTCCAATCATTGTTCGGGGTTGTACGATATTAGATCGCAATAAGTGAATACATAAAATAAACTAAATCAGGTCAGCAAAACCGCCAAATTGACCGCGTTTGAAAATCAATCCTTTTCCGGTGCGATACATGACTTTTTCGACCTCTCCGATCAGGACCAGGTGGTCTCCGGCCTCGTACCGGGCGTGAAGTTGGCAGTCAAAGCGGGCAAGGCAATTCGACAGTTGCGGGCGGTTGGCGTGGTCCGGCGCCCAATCCGCGTGGGAAAAATCCGCGCCGTCACGGGCGAATTTCAGCGCCTGATCCTGCTGATCTTGCGCCATAACGTGGATTGAATAGTGCTGGCAGTCATGAAACGCACCGAACCGGTTGGAATCCTTTGCCAGACACCACAACACCAAAGGCGGGTCCAGCGAGACCGAGGAGAACGAGTTCACCGTGATCGCACGTGGCCCCAATGCGGTGTGGGTGGTGACTACGGTAACGCCAGTTCCGAAACAGCCCAACGCCTCGCGGAAGGCGGTGCTTTGATCCGGGGTAGGGGTAAAGGTCGTTTCCGTCATTGCGCGCTCGTTCAGTGGCCGGGCCTCAGGTGCCACGACCCGGTGGGATTGTCCACGAAAAGCTGTGTCTGACCGATATATTTTCCAGCTTAGTTCAGGTCTTCCAGCAGGCGACCATGTTGACGCGTTGCTTCAATAACCGCACCGAACGTGTTCATGCCGCGCGCTTGTAACATGGGCAGCATACGCACCAGAGCCTCAGCCGTAGCTACGGCGTCGCCCAGGGCGGTGTGACGCAAAGCGTCCGGAATGGTGATATCCAGCCTCTCACACAGCGCGTCCAGCGTGTGTTTGTCGCTGGCCCCGAACAGCACGGCGGACAGCAAGACTGTGTCCAGAATGGGGTGATCCCACGCGACGCTCATCTGGTTGGCATGGCGGCGCAAAAAGGCCATGTCGAAGGGCGCATTGTGGGCCACGATCACGGCGTCCCGCGCGAATTGATGGAACACGCGGCCTGCCTCGGCAATCTTGGGCGCATCCTGGACCATGGCATTCGTCACTTTATGCACCTTGGTCGAGGCCGGCGGGATTGGCATCTCCGGATCAACCAGCATATCCAACTGTTCGCCTTCAATGATCCGACCATTCACCACCCGAACAGCGCCGATTTGCACGATCTCATCCTTGTGCGGCAATAGACCTGTGGTCTCGGTGTCGAAGACGACAAAACACAGGTCTCGCAGTTCCAGCGTCTCAAGCGCGCGGTTGGCTTCCGAGTTCATCAGTGCGAAATCATAGACCAGCGGGCGTGAGGCTTCGGGCGCGATATTGGCGACGCTGTCATCGAATATCAGCATGTATCCGGGCGCATCGCCCAAGGGCTTCATGCGGGTCGCAAATGACTGGGTGCCGTCGGTGCTTGTCAGCGTGCAGCTGACCTCGAGCCCGGTTTTGACCAGTTTGGCATAGGCATGTTCCAGCGGTTCAGGTTGAAAATATTCCGACAGTGCCGCGTTCAGGCGGGGATGTGAAATCTGAGCCAGAACCTCGGCCGCCTGTCCATCATAAAGAACGATCTTATGGGTCGGACTGGCCAGCAGCATGGCCACCGGGATATCAGTCAGCAAAGCGGTCAATCGTTGCTTTTCAGCGGCCAAATGTGCGGTTTCGGCGGCGACGGCTTCGGCCACACTCAGGGTCTTTTCTGAAAGCTGATCAGCTAGACCTGCAGCCGCAGGGGCCAGATCGCCCAGATAGCGCGCGGCCTGCATGTCCATGTCCGAGCTGACACCCGCATGAGCACGCGCCCGCAGTTCCGCTGACAGACGCTCGATCGGTTTGGCGACGTTGTCATCGAACAAAAGCCAGACGGCAACGATCAGTGCAACGAAGCCGAAACCCATGATGATTTCAGCAAAAATGAACGCGTTGATCAGGTCCGGGTCGGCCACGCGGCGGTAACTGATCCACAGTGCCAGTGCGCTGACGACTACTCCGCCAACGGCCAGCAGGCAGAAGAACAGGAAGATACGCAGGCGCAGGCTTAGCCGGGTCAGCATGTTACACTCCGCAGGTGGCCTCGATGATGGGGTCGTCGGTTGTGCCGGTGATCCAGTCGGCATTCACAAGCTGCCCATCAGCCCCGAACTCTGCCCCGTCGGCTAGATTGGCGCGCAGGTTTTGCGCGCAATCGACCGCAACAGGCAACTTGGACACGGGTGCCCAGCGGCCAAAGAAATAGAGGTCAACCAGCCGCTGTTCCGGCACTTGTTCGTTTGTGCGGACCGAGACGGTGTCAATCGCCGCAAACCGGTTCACGAAGGGTACCGCATAGGTCCAGGGACGGTATAGCGCGCGGCTTTCGACCTCTTGCACCACGGTCATCCCGTCGGGCAGTGTGTCTTTGGTGCGGTCGTACCACGAATACTCGCTCGAGATCGTCATTCCGATCATCCCAAGCCCTGCAGCGACCGGCGCGACCCATTTGGGCAGACGACCGCCGGTAAATTTGTTTATCACCATCACCACGCCGGCGAATGCAATGCCTGCAAAGATGGTGGCGATCAGTTCGAGGAACATTCTGTCTCTCCCATTTCCAGCCGGTTTACCCCAGCATTCCTTTTCCGTGGCCAACCGCTGATTGCATCGTCTTTATCACGACAAACGCGTCGCGTAGATGACTTCGCTCAAAGTCAGACAGGTCCGATGGCGGCAGGAAGTTATCCGGTTTCTTGTCGCCTTTCACAAGACGCACCTGATGTTCCAGCCTTGTTTCAGCGATCAGGTCATAGGCGTCCAGCAGATCCCGCGCGCCGGACGCACTGAGGATACCTGCCGATCCTGCCGCTTTCAGCCGCGCGCGGGTGTTGGCCTCCGGCAATTTGCCTTGCAGGCTGTAAATCCGCGCCAGATCAACCACTGGCACAACGCCGTTATGTTTTAAATCCAGCGTGTTGCGGTGCTCGCCCGACCGGATGGTGGCAAAGCCGCGTAGCAGGCCCAGAGGTGGTGTGTGTTTCAGTGAGTTCGAGATCATATGCGCCACGAAGATCGAGTTCGATCGCGCCGCAGCCAGCGTATCGGCTTGCAGGTCGTCGAACAGGTGGAAAGCGCCGCCGATAGGGCGCAGGTCGAACATGACCGAGGCCAGCATCTGCGCCTCAGGGTCTGGTTTGGCGATCCAGCCCTTGAAATAGTCGCGCCAGACCCGCACCGGCTGACACCAGCGCGGGTTCGTCGCCATCATGTCGCCGGGGCAATAGAAATATCCGCAGGTGTCCAGCCCATCCGAGACGAATTTGGCCAGCGCGTGGAAATAGGACATGTCCCCTTCGGACACGCTGTCATCCAGCATCAGGCAATTGTCCTGATCCGACACGCCAGTCTGCTCTTGCCGACCTTGCGATCCGCAAGCCAGCCAAAGATAGGGCACTGGCGGGGGGCCAAGCTTGGCCTCAGCCAGCGCCAGCAACCGCCTTGTGGCCGTATCCGCGATATCGGTGATCAGGCGCGTGACGATCTCATGTCGGTTTCCGGCGGCGACGAGCTGTACCAGAAGCTGCGGGATTTCATCGGTCACGTCAGCCATCTGCTGGGCCGTCTGCGCCGACGCGATCCGCCGGACCAGTTCGGCAGAGTTGACGGCCTGATAATGGGTCAGGTCGGTCTGCGTCACGATACCAACCAGACGACCACCTTCGGAGATCGGGATATGGCCAATGCCGCGCTCCATCATGATGTGCAGAACGTCTGACCCGATATCGGATGGGGACAGTGTGATGGGATCGGCGGTCATGATGGCTGAAATGGGGGTGTCGCCGGGCATCCCATCGGCCACGAACTTACCCGAGATATCGCGCAACGTGGCGATCCCGCGAAGCGCGCCCCCCTCGGTTACACAAAGTGATGAGATATGTTTGTCCCGCATCACCTGTGCAGCTTCACGGACCAGAGTGTCCGGCGGGCAGGTGGCAGGGTTGTGTGCCATCAGCACGTCGATGGCGCTTGTCGCCAGACTTTGCGGGCCCTGGCGCGCATCACGGGTACGGTTAAAGAACTTTGCGACAACTGTATGCCCGTCAATCAATTCGCGCACCAGATCGGACGGCAGAACCAACAGCACTGAAGGCACGTGCGATTTGGCCTTGGTGAGCGCCTTGCCGTCCTTCAACAGGCCCCGTTCGCCAAAGGAATTGCGCAAACCCAGATGAGAGACCACGGCGTCGTTCTCATCCTTGATCTCAACCTGTCCTTCGTAAATCACAAAGACGCCAGGCAGGGTATGGCCCAGCTCATAGATCGGAGAATCCTCTTCGACCTCCCAGACCTCGATCTGTTGCGCGACAGAATCCAGCAGGTCGTGGGGCAGGGCGTCATAGGGATGGACGGATTTCAGAAACCGGGTGATCTCGTCATGGGACAGGGGCATGGGCTACTCCTCGGTTTCGGGTTGAAAAATCCCGCCCGGTGGTGTGCCGGGCGGGAGTAGTCAGTCGAAAGACGCGGCCTTTGGCAATGGGCCAATGGGCCGCATCAGGGCTCAGTGATCCTGAGCTGCACCCGCGCCACGGGGAATGCGGATGCTTTCGACCATATCTTTGATCTCCTGCGGGGTCTCCTTGGTCGCGCCGGCTACAAAGTAGGCGACGGCAAAGTTGACCATGGCACCGATCGCGCCGAACGAGGTCGACTTGATCGGACCCAGCAGCGGGTCAGCATCGGTGAACGAGTTGGTGCCCGGAATGAACAGCCAGCCCTTGTGCAGGAAGATGTAGACCAAGGTGACGACCAGACCAGCCAGCATACCTGCAACCGCGCCGGTGTTGTTGATGCGGGTCGAGAAGATTCCCATCATCAGCGCCGGGAAGATCGAGGCTGCCGCCAGACCAAAGGCCAGGGCCACCGTCTGCGCCGCGAAGCCCGGAGGATTCAGACCCAGCCAGGTTGCCACGGCGATGGCGACTGCCATTGCGATCCGCGCCGACAGAAGCTCGCCTTTTTCCGAGATCTGCGGGTTGATCGCGCCCTTGATCAGGTCGTGAGACACAGCCGACGAGATTGCCAGCAGCAGGCCCGCAGCGGTCGATAGAGCAGCGGCAAGACCGCCGGCAGCGACCAGACCGATCACCCAACCTGGCAGGTTGGCGATCTCGGGGTTGGCCAGAACCAGGATGTCACGGTTGAACTTGGTCAGTTCGTTGCCCGCCCAGCCTTTTTCTTCTGCAATCGCGTTCAGAGCGTCCGACTTGTCATTGTAGTACTGAATTTTGCCGTCGCCGTTCTTGTCTTCCCAGTCCAGCAGACCGGTTTTCTGCCACGTGGCCATCCAGTCATAGCGCGCGTCGTTGTCGATCTGTTCAACCGAAACAGCGCCACCTTCGATGCCACCGTTCGGCCACATCATCTCACTGATGTTCAAACGGGCCATTGCACCAACAGCAGGAGCAGTCAGGTACAGCAGCGCGATGAAGACCAACGCCCAGCCAGCGGACCAACGCGCGTCAGACACTTTCGGCACGGTGAAGAAGCGCATGATGACGTGGGGCAGACCCGCAGTACCGATCATCAGCGACAGGGTGAACAGCACCATGTTCAGCGTGTTCGAGTGGTGGGTGGTGTATTCGTTGAAACCCAGCTCGGTCACGATGGCATCCAGCTTGGTCAGCAGGGGCTCACCGCTTGCAGTGTCACCAAACAGACCCAGCGCCGGAACAGGCGTGCCGGTCAGTTGCAGCGAGATGAAGATTGCCGGGATGGTATAGGCAGTGATCAGAACGCAGTACTGAGCGACCTGAGTGTAGGTCACGCCTTTCATCCCACCAAACACCGCATATGCGAACACGACAGCTGCACCGATCAGCAGACCCGAGGTGTTGGAAACCTCAAGGAAGCGGCCAAAGGCCACGCCAACGCCGGTCATCTGGCCGATAACGTAGGTAACCGACGCAACGATCAGACAGATCACCGCAACGATACGGGCAGTCTGGCTGTAGAAGCGGTCGCCGATGAATTCCGAAACGGTGAACTTGCCGAACTTACGCAGGTAAGGGGCAAGCAGCAGAGCCAGCAGCACGTAGCCACCGGTCCAACCCATCAGGAAGGTCGAGTTGTCATAGCCGGTGAAGGCAATCAGGCCTGCCATCGAGATGAACGAGGCTGCGGACATCCAGTCCGCCGCAGTCGCCATACCGTTGGTGACCGGGTGAACGCCGCGATTAGCGGCGTAGAATTCAGATGTGGACCCCGCTCGGGCCCAGATCGCGATGCCGATGTATAGCGCAAAGGACGCGCCAACAAACAGCAGGTTGATGGTAAACTGATCCATAATCCCCGCTCTCCCTTAGTCTTCTTCCACGCCGTGTTCGGCGTCCAGCTTGTTCATGCGCCAGGCGTAGTTGAAGATCAGCACCAAAAAGACCAGGATCGATCCCTGCTGGGCAAACCAAAAGCCCAGATCGGTGCCGCCAACCGAGATGCCGGACAGCAGCGGACGCAGCAGAATGCCGAATCCAAAAGACACCAGCGCCCAGATCGCGAGGCTGATGTAGATGAGACGCAGGTTGGCCTGCCAATAGCCCTTATCGGCCTCGGCAGTCTGCGCGGAGTTTGTGGTGTTATCCGCCATTGCGGGTTCCTCCTTCGCTACCTCGTTGGCGGCCCGTTGCCCAACTCCTCCAGTGCGTTGGACCGCTTCTCGAATGTGCCAAACGCCCCGTGACGTCCGGCAAAACTTCCCTGGTCCGCCAAGGCGGGTCCATTGAAGTATTCTGTTTTAAGGATCAAAGCCCGGTTTAGGCTTATCTCCTCCCCTTAACTCATGACCCCGCGCACAAGCCCTTGCAGGTCGTTGGCGATGGCGTCGATTTGGCCCATGGCATCAATGCCTTGCAGCACGCCTTGGGCTTGGTAGTAGTCAATCAGCGGTGCTGTCTGCGCGTGATACGCAGTCAGGCGCGACGCAACGGTTTCGGCGTTGTCATCCGCGCGACGCTTGAACTCGGTGCCGCCGCAATTGTCGCATTTGCCTTCAACAGCAGGCACTTTGAACGTGTCGTGATAGCCTTCACCACACATGGCGCAGGTGTAACGGCCCGAAATGCGCGCGACCATTTCGGCGTCCTGAACCTCAAGACTAATCGCGGCGCTGATCTTTTGATCCGATGTGGCCAGCAGCCCGTCCAGCGCCTTGGCCTGAACGGTGGTGCGGGGGAAACCATCAAGGATTACCCCTTTCTGGCAATCCGGCTTGGCCATTCGGTCGCGCAGGATGGCGATGACGATCTCGTCGCTGACCAGATCGCCCGCTTCCATCACGGCTTTGGCGGCTTTACCTGCGTCGGTGCCTGCGGCAACGGCCTCACGCAGCAAGTCGCCGGTGCTGAGCTGAACCAGACCGAATTTATCTTCCAGCATCCGAGCCTGCGTGCCCTTCCCGGCGCCCGGAGGGCCGAGAAGGATCAGAACAGCGGGGGAGGTGGTAACGGCAGCGTCCATCATTCCCTCACTTATTCGCCCGGTTTTCGATCAGGTCTTCGACGACCGACGGATCGGCGAGTGTCGAGGTGTCGCCCAGAGAGCCAAAGTCATTCTCGGCGATCTTGCGCAGGATGCGACGCATGATCTTGCCCGAGCGCGTCTTCGGAAGGCCCGGCGCCCATTGGATCACGTCCGGTGAGGCAATCGGCCCGATCTCGGTCCGTACCCAGGTGCGCAGCTCTTTCAGCAGCTCATCTGAAGGTTCACGATCATTCATCAAGGTGACGTAGCAATAGATGCCTTGCCCTTTGATTTCATGCGGGTAGCCGACCACGGCGGCCTCGGCCACGGCCGCATGTGCCACCAGTGCACTTTCGACCTCGGCCGTGCCCATACGGTGGCCCGAGACGTTGATCACGTCATCAACGCGGCCTGTGATCCAGTAATCGCCATCTTCGTCCCGACGGCAACCGTCGCCGGTGAAGTAGTAGCCTTTGTAATCCGAGAAATAGGTCTTCTCGAACCGTTCATGGTCGCCCCAGACGGTGCGCATCTGACCGGGCCAGCTGTCCTTGATGCACAAAACACCCTCAACGCCGTTGCCGTTGATTTCGACACCGGATTGCGGATCCAGCACCACGGGCTGCACGCCAAAGAAGGGTTTCATCGCCGAGCCGGGCTTGGTCGCATGTGCGCCGGGCAGGGGGGTCATCATGTGGCCGCCGGTTTCGGTCTGCCACCAAGTGTCTACGATGGGGCATCTGCCCTTGCCGACAACATCATTGTACCAGTTCCACGCCTCTGGGTTGATTGGTTCACCCACAGTGCCCAGCAGACGCAGATCGCTGAGGTCGTGCTTTTCAACGAACTCATTGCCCTGACCCATCAGGGCACGGATCGCGGTGGGGGCGGTGTAGAACTGATTGACCTTGTGCTTGGCGCACACCTCCCAGAAACGACCGGCGTCGGGATAGGTGGGCACGCCTTCGAACATCAGCGTCGTCGCACCGTTGGCCAGCGGGCCATATACGATATAGCTGTGGCCCGTGACCCAGCCCACATCCGCCGTACACCAATAGATGTCGCCCTCGTGGTAGTCGAACGTGACCTCATGAGTCAGCGCGGCATAGACAAGATAGCCGCCGGTTGTATGCACGACGCCCTTGGGCTGACCGGTCGACCCGGAGGTGTAGAGGATGAACAGAGGATCCTCGGCATTCATCTCAGCCGGGGCGCAATAATCGTCCGCCTCAAGCGCCATTTCGTTGTAGTCATAGTCGCGATCGGCAATCCAAGTGGTTTGACCATTGGTGCGCTTGACGACCAGACATTTGACGGTGTCCTTGCAATGCAGCAATGCCGCATCCGCATTGGATTTCAGAGGGGTTTTGCGGCCACCGCGCGGGGCTTCATCCGCGGTGATGACAACCTTGGCGTCGCACCCATTGATCCGCGCTGCCAATGCGTCCGGAGAAAATCCAGCAAAAACAATGGAGTGGATGGCGCCAATACGGGCGCAGGCCAACATGGCATAGGCTGCTTCTGGGATCATCGGCAGGTAGATGACAACGCGGTCGCCTTTGCGCACGCCCAAGGATTCCAGAATGTTGGCCATCCGGCAGGTGCGGCGGTGCAACTCGGCATAGGTGATGTGCTGAGCCGCGTCGTTTGGATCATCCGGTTCCCAGATGATGGCGGTCTGATCGCCGCGTGTTTCAAGATGGCGATCCAGGCAGTTGGCCGAAACGTTCAGCGTACCATCGGCATACCAGTTGATGCCAACCGAACCGAAATCATAGCTGACATCCTTGACCTGCGTGAACGGTTTGATCCAGTCGACACGCTTTCCCTGCTCGCCCCAAAAGGCGACAGGGTCGTTGACGGAGGCTGCGTACATCTCGGAATATTTGTCAGCATCGACATGTGCACGCGCAACGGTTTCTGCAGTTGGCGGATAAGCTTTGGCATCTGCCTGGGCAGCGGTTGTCATTCTGAGGCTCCTCCCTCTAGGACTGAAATTGACGGGCTCGATTTTGCCTGCTGATTTGGCAATGTCGACCCGCATCCTCCCCGTACCGAATAATACGGAGAACTGAAAACAAGGGAATAAATTACAGAAAACTAAGGATTAGTTTGTAAATAAATTTCTTGATTCCTGTTAAATTAGAAAACAAATTTGTAAAATGGATGAAAAATAATATAGAAACATATAGTTGATTGTAACAATTGAAAAGCGTGACAGCTGGCTTCTGATCCATAGGCAATAGGTATTTGAAACTCATCTTTTAGTTGTTAGCGCCAAACGGAACCGAGGAACACGGGCACGCGTCCCGCTCTGGGGGTTGGCACTTTAAGATGTTGGCGCTAGCTTTGCTTGCAAGCGCCCTGGGGAAGGGGCGCAAAAAAGGGAGAGATCACAATGAAAAAGATGCTGAGCGGTGCGGCTGTTGCCGCTTTGACCGTCGCCTTCGTGTCTGAGGCCGCAGCAACCGAATGGAGCGCTTCGGTCTGGGGTAAACGCCGCGCCTTTACTGAGCACGTTGAAAAACTGGCCGAGTTGGTCAGTGAAAAGACCAATGGCGAGTTCACCATCAACGTCAGCTATGGCGGCCTGTCCAAACCGCGCGAGAACCTCGATGGGATCGAGATCGGCGCGTTCGAGATGGCGCAATTCTGCGCGGGCTATCATCGTGACAAGAACCGGGCCATCACGGTGCTGGAGCTACCGTTCCTCGGGGTGAACAACCTGGAAGAAGAGGTGGCCGTCAGCCACGCTGTTTACGATCACCCGGCGGTGAAAGATGAGATGGCTCAGTGGAACGCGCGTATCATCATGACCTCGCCCATGCCGCAGTATAATCTGGTCGGCACCGGCGATCCGCGTGACAAGCTGGCTGATTTCGACGGCATGCGTGTGCGTGCGACCGGTGGTCTGGGTCAGGCATTCGAAGCGGTCGGAGGTGTCCCGACCTCGGTTCCCGCGACCGAGGCGTTCAATGCGATGGAATCGGGCGTTGTCGACACGGTGGCCTTTGCCCAACATGCTCACCTGTCTTTCGGCACCATAAACGAGGCTGATTGGTGGACCGCAAACCTCAACCCCGGCACGGTCAACTGCCCGGTGGTAGTGAATATCGACGCCTATGAAGCCCTACCGGCCGAACATCGAGAGGCACTGGACAGTTCGATTGATGAGGCGATTGATCATTACCTCGCCAACTATGGTGGCCTGCTGGAACAGTGGGACAGCGTCCTGTCCGAGAAAGGCGTCGCAAAGGTCGAAATTGACGATGCAGTGATCGAGGAGTTCCGCACCAAGGCGGCAGATCCGATCCGCGAGCAGTGGATAGCGGACATGTCGGCCCAAGGTCTGCCTGCGCAGGACCTCTATGATCTGGTTCAGGCCACGCTGAAACAACAGCGCGGCGGCAACTGATCGCATCGTCCGGGTGCCTCATCGGCGCCCGGACACCCATAAAGACAATAGGGGATCACCGGCATGGCAGGACAGGCCACGGTGCTTGAGGATGGCAGTCGTCTCAGCCGTCTGGATCATCAATTATTGCGATTGGAACGGTTCCTTGCCCTGATCAGTGGGATAGCTGTATTTGGGCTGATGGTTTTGGCCGTGGTATCGGTTAGCGGGCGTAACGCGTTCAACGCACCTTTGCCTGGCTATGTGGACTGGATCGAACAGGCCATGCCACTGATCGCGTTCCTTGGCATTTCCTTTGTCCAGCGGGATGGCGGGCACATCCGAATGGATATCGTCATCTCGCGCCTGCACGGGCGGGCGCTGTGGCTGTTCGAACTGATCTCGGTCGTATTGATCCTTGTTCTGATGCTAGCCCTTGTCTGGGGCAGCTGGTCCCATTTCGACCGCTCGTTCGATTTCGGCGCACCGTTGTGGAGCCGTGACAGCTCAATCGACATCGGTATTCCGCTCTGGCCTGCCAAACTGTTGGCTCCGGTTGCTTTCTCGGTGCTTGGCTTGCGGCTGATCCTGCAAATCTGGGGTTATGGCCGCGCCTTTGTCTTAGGGCTGGAGAAACCAGTGGCCGTGCCGCTGATACAGGATGTCGCCGCCCAGGCGGCTGCCGAGGCCGAGCAATTCGAAGGGCAGGACTAGATGGACACGATTGATATCGGCCTGTGGGTCACAGGCGGCCTTCTGGTTCTGGTCGTCACTGGGATGCGCGTGGCCTTTGCGGCAGGTTTGGCAGGTCTGGTTGGGCTGGTCTGGATTTTCTGGGCCAAGTTCGGCTATGATCCCGACCGCTTTGGCAAAGCACTGACCGTGGCTGTCAAAACGGCGGGGCAGGTGCCTCATTCCAAGGTTGCGGCCCATACGCTCAGCCTGATCCCGACCTTTATCCTGATTGGCTATCTTGCCTACTATGCAGGTCTGACCCGAGCGCTATTTGAAGCTGCCAAACGCTGGGTCGCCTGGGTGCCCGGCGGGTTGGCGGTGTCCACCGTCTTCGCCACGGCTGGCTTTGCGGCAGTGTCGGGCGCTTCGGTCGCCACTTCTGCCGTGTTTGCGCGCATCGCCATCCCCGAGATGCTGAAGGTCGGATACAATAAACAATTCGCGGCCGGCGTCGTCGCTGCTGGCGGAACACTGGCCTCGCTGATCCCGCCATCTGCGATTCTGGTGATCTATGCGATCATCGTTGAACAGGATGTCGGCAAACTGCTGTTGGCCGGTTTCATCCCCGGCGCATTTTCAGCGGTCATTTACGGTCTGCTGATCGTTGGCATCGCCGTGATCTTCAAATCAGTTGGTCCACCCGTTACTGGGTTCACTTGGAAGCAGCGCTTTGCGGCACTGCCCGGTGCGTTCCCAATCGTCGCCGTGATCCTCATCATCATCTGCTTCGTCTACAACCCTTTTGGCGACAAGGCCTGGGGCACCCCCACCGAAGGTGGCGCGATCGGAGCCTTTATCGTCTTTTGTTTTGCGCTGTTTCACGGAATGCGTTGGACGGAATTGAAGTCGGCCCTGCTGGAAACAGCCAAGCTGACGGCGATGATCTTCTCTATCATCTGGGGCGTTCTGATCTATGTTCGGTTCCTCGGGTTCGCGGATCTGCCCGGTGCATTCTCGGACTGGATCACATCGCTTGAGATGTCGCCAATGCTGATCCTGATCTGCATCCTGCTGGCTTACGCGGTCCTGGGCATGTTCATGGACGCCATCGGGATGCTGCTGCTAACGTTACCGGTGGTGTACCCCGCGGTCATGGCGCTTAACGGCGGTGAAACCGTCAGCGCGGCTGAAAGCGCCTTTGGGATGTCTGGCCCGATGTGCGCCATCTGGTTCGGTATTCTTGTGGTGAAAATGGCCGAGTTCTGCCTGATAACCCCACCCATTGGGCTCAACTGCTTTGTGGTTGCAGGGGTCCGCCCGGACCTGAGCGTTCAGGATGTTTTCAAAGGCGTGACACCGTTTTTCATCGCAGACGCCGTCACCATCGCGTTGTTGGTGGCGTTCCCTGGTATCGTGCTCTATCTGCCGTCCTTGGCTGGGTAGCAGGTAATTTGCGAGGCTCTGCCTCGCGCTCCGGGATATTTTTAGCCAGATGAAAAGCGGATCCGTACTTCATCTGGCCCCAAATATCCCGGGGGAGTCGCCCGCAGGGCGGCGGGGGCAGAGCCCCCTGTTTAGCTTGCCCGCATCAGCATACCATAGAGATCTCGGGGATCGTCCGGGTCAGCGAGCATATCCAGTGCTTCGAAATAGTCGGTGCCTTCGATTACTGATTTGATATAGCAAAGGGCCGAGAAGTCCTCGATTGCGAAGCCCACACTGTCAAACAGTGTGATTTGCTGGTTGTCCTTGCGACCCGCAGCTTGACCGGTCATGACCTGCCAAAGTTCAGTAACGGGATGATCGGGGTTCAGCGCCTGAATTTCGCCTTCGATGCGCGTTTGTTCGGGGTACTCGACAAAAATGTCCGAGCGCAGCAGGATGTCTCGATGCAGTTCGGTTTTACCAGGGCAATCGCCGCCGATGGCGTTGATATGCACGCCAGGGCCGACCATGTTGTCGGTCAGGATTGTCGCGTATTTCTTGTCGGCCGTACATGTGGTGATGATCTGAGCACCCTCGATGGCGTCTTCGGGCGTTTTGCATAGCACAACCGTCAGGCCAGAGTTTTTTAGGTTCGCCGCACATTTTTCGGTTGCAGCGGAATCGGTGTCGTACAGACGTACCGAGGTAATTCCACACATGGCCTTGAATGCCAGGCACTGAAACTCGGATTGTGCACCATTGCCGATCATCGCCATGGTTGTGGCGCCCTTTGGTGCAAGGTAACTGCCGACCAGGGCAGATGTGGCAGCAGTGCGCAGGGCGGTCAGCAAGGTCATCTCGGTCAGCAGGGTGGGATAGCCGGTATAGACATCCGCAAGCAGGCCGAAGGCGGTGACCGTCTGGAGCCCTTCGGATGTGTTCTTGGGGTGTCCGTTCACGTATTTGAACCCATAGGCCTCGCCATCAGACGTCGGCATCAGCTCGATCACGCCATGGGGGGAATGAGCGGGAATACGGGGCGTTTTATCGAAACTTTCCCACCGCTTGAAATCTGCTTCGATGCGGGCGGCGATCTGGGTGATCATGCGCTCAAGGCCGATATGGTGCACAAGGCGCATCATATTGTCGACTGACACAAAGGGCACGAGGGCTTTGTCTGAGGGTTGGGTCATCAGAAACTCCGGGTCGGGCGGTCGAAGATGCGCCGCCCCATCAGCGACGCAGCCAAATCGACCATCAGTTTTGCAGTACGGCCGCGCTCATCCAGAAACGGGTTGAGCTCGACTAGATCGAGCGAGCAGACCAGCCCGCTTTCGTGCAGCAATTCCATCACCAGATGCGCCTCGCGCTCGGTCGCGCCGCCGGGAACGGTAGTGCCGACCGCCGGGGCGATGGAGGGGTCGAGGAAATCAACGTCGAGCGACACATGAAGCAGGCCATTTGCGGCGCGGACTCGATCCAGAAAGGCCATTAGCGGGGCCTTGATCCCGTGTTCGTCGATGCTGCGCATATCGGCCAGCATAGCACGGTCCTGTTCCAGGCGCGCGCGCTCGGCCGGGTCTACAGATCGCAAGCCGATCATGCCAACGCGATCGGTCGGCACGGGGGTTGTGACCTCGGGAAAGGCGTCAAAACCCGATTGGCCGGTGAAATAGGCGACCGGGGTGCCGTGCAGGTTGCCGCTATCGGTGCTGTCGGGGGTATGGAAATCGCTGTGGGCGTCCAGCCACAGTACAAAGAGGGGACGGTTCAGCTGTTGAGCGTGCAGGGCCATGCCCGAAACGGTGCCCATCGACAGCGCGTGATCGCCGCCCATGAAGATCGGCACGCCTTTGGGTGCTGTTTCAAGCGCGGCGCGCTGCAGTGCTTTGGTCCAGCCGACGCATTCCGGCAAAGCGAAAAGGTGCGCGTGTTCCGCCAGATCGGTTTGGTCGGGTCGGACATCTCCGGCATCGAGAACCGAGTGGCCGAGGTCTGTCAGCGCCGTCTTCAGCCCGGCGACGCGATAGGCGTCTGGGCCCATCCGGCAACCTTGGCGGCGTTTACCGGCATCCATGGGGGCACCGACGAGTATGATGTTTTCCGTGGTCATGTTTCTATCTAGCCATTCTCTTTGACTTGCGAAAAGCCATCAAATTGTTCAAAATGAAAGCTGGTCATCCGAAATGGGAATGAGCAATGGACGATCTGGACAATCGCCTGCTGAGCGCTTTGCACCGTGACGCGCGTGCCTCTCTGTCTGAGCTGGCCGAGACGTTGGGCGTGACCCGCACAACGGTGCGCAGCCGGTTGCAGCGCCTCAAGCAATCGGGCGAGATCGTAGGGTTTACTGTTCTCACCCGGCGTGACGTGGCGCAAAGTCCGGTGCGCGGGTTAATGATGCTGGAAATCGAAGGGCGCGGAACCGAACGCACCATGTCGCGAATTGCCGCGATGCCACAAGTGCGCGCGGTGCATTCCACCAATGGAAGCTGGGATCTGATTGCAGAGATCGGAACCGATACGCTGGCCGAGTTGGACGCAATCCTGTTCCAGATCCGCCGGATGGAGGGGATCACCCGGTCCGAGACCAATCTGTTGCTGTCCACGCGGAAAGGCCGGGTGTAACCCCTTCTGACGCTTTGCGCTTTTGCGAAACTATGCGAAGGTCCCCCTGCGCGACTGTTGCGCGCCAATGACGATTGTCACGCCTTTGAGCAGAGGGATGGAATGACCACGCAGGACACTGAGCAAGAGCTCTGGGCTGTACGCTGGGCCGAGAAGATCACCGGCTTTCTGGAAAAGCCGCTGGTGCGGATCGCGGTTCCGATTCTGGTGACATTGATCGCGCTGGTTGTTCTGCATGAACTATCTGCCCACGTGAAATGGGGGGATGTTCAGACCGATGTGGCGAACACATCGTGGAAGCTGATGTTCTTCGCTTTGTGTTGGACGGCGTTCAGCTTTCTCGCGTTGTCGATGTATGATGTTCTGGCGGTGCAAAGCGTGGCGGATGGTGAGGTGCCGTTGCCGGTGGCTGGGATGGCGGGGGCCTGCGGCTATGCCGTCTCGAATTGTCTTGGTTTTTCATACATTACCGGGACGGCGATCCGGTATCGCATCTATGCATCGCTGGGGCTGGACCTCAGCCGGGTGGCGGGTGTCATTGCGACGTCTTGGATTGCGTTCTGGTCGGGCATGGTGCTGCTGCTGGGCACACTGCTGACCATGCACCCGGACGGGATTTCGAAAATCCTGCCGATCAGCCCAACGCTGGAGACTGTGATCGGCGTGACGCTTCTGATCGCGCTGGCGGTTCTGCTGTTCTGGCTGGCTAAAGGTGGGCGCAGGCTGGCTTATGGAGGGCTGGGCTTCAACCTGCCCGGAGGTCGGCTGGCCGGGCTTCTGACCGTAGCGGCCATCTGCGATCTGTTCGGGGCGTCGATGACTCTCTACGTACTGATGCCGGATGATCTGGGCGTTGGTTTCCCGTTCTTCTTCGCGATCTATATCGGCGCGATTGCGGTTGGAATACTGAGCCATGCGCCGGGGGGTATTGGCGCGTTTGAGGCGACGCTGATCGCTGGTTTGGGCGCTTCCGGGCGCTCGGATGTGATTGCGGCATTGTTGCTTTATCGTCTGGTCTATACGTTCCTGCCTTTTGCCATCGCCGCTGTCTCGATCGCTGTGGTCTCGGGGATCAGTCATCGACGTCACATCACGGGTGCGGCCACATGGGTGTACCGCCTGATGCGTCCCATTGTGCCTATGGTTGCCGCAGGCGTGGCCGCCGTGGCCGGGGCCATATTGCTGCTGTCCGGTGCGCTGCCTGCAAGCAGTCAGAAACTGGGCGTTCTACGGGATGTGCTGCCCTTATCCTTTGTTGAGGCGTCCCATCTGGCTGGCAGCGCCATCGGAGTTCTGTTGCTGTTGGTTTCGCGCGGGTTGTTTCGCAAGCTCTACCGCGCGTGGATCGTCGCCATGCTGTTGATGGTGGCGGGGTTTGTTGCCTCGCTGACCAAGGGGCTGGACACGCATGAGGCGATTGGCATGGTCGCGGCCATCGCGTTGCTGGCGACGTTCAAGGACGCGTTTTATCGGGTCAGCGGCGCGTCGATCTTTCGCCTGAACATCCCCTGGCTGATCAGCGTTTTTGCCTTGCTGGCCGTAATCTTCTGGATCGGCCTGTTCGCTTATTCTCATGTGGAATACCAAAACGCCCTATGGTGGGAGTTTGCGTGGAACGGTGACGCCTCACGGTTCCTACGCTCCAGCCTTGTGGTGGCGGTGATCCTTGGGGTGGTGGCGGTGACGTCTTTGTTCGGGCGTGAAATTCCTGTGCCGGAGCGCACCGAGATCCCCCCGGTGGTCGAACGGTTGGTGATGCAGAGCGAGGATACCGAATCCCAGATTTCCCTGACCGGGGACAAGCAGTTCCTGATCGCCCCCGATGACAGCGCCTTTCTGGCCTATGCCGATACTGGAAACGCGCTGATCACCAAGGGGGAGCCTGTAGGCGATGAAAAAGCCGGACAGCAACTGATCTGGCAATTGCGCGAGATGGCGGATCGCGAAGGCAAGCTGTGCGCATTCTACAGTGTCTCGACCAAATACCTGCCGACCTTTCTGGACCTCGGCCTGTCGATCCTGAAAATAGGCGAGGTCGCGCGGGTGCCGCTGAAAGACTTCTCGCTGGACGGCAAGTCGCGCAAGCGGTTCCGGCAGGCCAAGAACCGGGCTGAGCGCGAAGGCTATGTGTTCGAGATCATCCCGAAAGAGGACTTGGCCCCATACCTGCCAGAACTGCGTCAGGTTTCAGACGACTGGCTGGCGCAGAAAGCGGGCGAGGAAAAGGGCTTTGCCCTTGGTGGGTTTGACGATGCCTACCTGTCCTATTTCGACCACGCTGTGCTGCGCGACAAGGAAGGGGGGCGGATCGTGGCCTTTGCCAACTTGTTCCAGGGCGGTCAAAAATCCGAGCTATCGCTGGACCTGATGCGCTATGAACCCGATAGCCCCAGCTTTGTCATGGACGCGCTGTTCGCCGAGATGATGTCATGGGGGTCTGAGCAGGGCTTCCAATGGTTTTCACTGGGCGCGGCACCGTTTTCGGGGATCGAGAACCGGCAACTGGCCTCGATCTGGAACCGGATCGGAGGGTTCGTTTATGAGCATGGCGAGCAGTTCTATCACTTCGAAGGGCTGCGCAGTTTCAAGCAAAAGTTTGATCCGGAATGGAGCCCGAACTATCTGGCCAGCCCCGGTGGTCTGGCTGCACCTCGTATTTTGTACGAGGTGAATATCCTGATCTCGGGCGGGTTGCGGGGCCTCTCCAAATAAGCGCTAATTCAGGCTGGCTTGCTGCGGTGTCTCCCGCAGCAAATCACCCCAATCGGTTCGATAGGCCATCTCGGCCAGAACCGTTTCGGGCAGGAATTCCTGATTTTGCCGAATCTGCCAGCCGCCACCCAGCCCTTTGTAGACCGCTACCAGATTGCTGGACACCTGCTGACGCGCTTCGATCAGGTTTGCCTGCGAATTCAGCAGCGCGGTCTGCGTGTTCAGGATGCGGGAATAGTCCGCGATCCCGTCTCGGTATTGATCCACCGCGATCTCGGCTGCCCGGCGCGAGGCGGCGACGCTGTTTTCATAGAACCCCACCTGTTTGCGCGATTGGGTATAAGCGACCATGGCGCTTTCGACCTCGGAATAGGCGGTCAGCACAGTGTTCTGATAATTTGCGATCAGCGCCTGATAGGCGGCGTCCTGCGCCCGGACATTGTTCTTGATCCGCCCGTAGTTCAGCACGTTCCACACCACGCCCGCATTGGCCAGTCCTGTGGAGCTGGCCGAGGTGAACAGGTCACGCCCACCGGACGCCTGCACCCCGATCGAGCCGGACAGGATGAACTGCGGATACAGATCCGCCATGGCGATCCCGACCTGCGCAGATTGCGTGGCTGCCGCCAGTTCCGCTGCGCGCACATCAGGACGGCGACGTAGCAGTTCAGCCGGAACACCCACGGCGACGTTTGACCGGGCCGAGGGGATACGCCCTGAATTGCCCAACAGACTGGTCATGCGCGAGGGTGTCGCGCCCAGCAGAACCGCCATCGCATTCTTGGTTTGTTGCAGATCGCTTTCCAGCGCGGGCACCAGTGCTTTAGTGTTGTTCAGAAGGGCGGTGGATTCCTGCACATCCAGTTCGGTCGTGACGCCATTGTTGAACCGCAACTGGGTCAGGTCCGCCGATTCCTGTTGCAGCCGGATGTTTTCCCGCGCGACCGCCAGCGATTCCTGCAAGGCGCGGATATTGACATAGAGCGCGGCAACATCGCCCGTCAGCGTCACCAGCGCATCGTCGTAATTGGCCACCTGCAACGCAAGATTGGACCGCGCCGCCTGCACGCCGCGCCGTTGCTGGCCCCAGACGTCCAGTTCCCACTGCGCGTCAAACCCGGCTTGCGATGTCGAAAACTCGGTGTCCAGCGGGATGATCTCGCGAATATCGGCAATCGGGCCGAGGTTTTCGCTGACCTGACGCCGCTCGATCGAGGCGCCGATGGCCTGTGATTGCGGGTACAACTCGCCAAACGCGATGCCCAACTGCGCACGGGCCTGCAATACGCGAGCCCCGGCCACCTGCAGGTCGAGGTTCTGGGCATAAGCCTCGTTGATCAATCTGTTGAGAGTTGGGTCATTGAATGTCTCCCACCATTTGACCACGGGCGCGCTGCGCGAGGTCAAACCGCTGGGTCCGGCACTGGGGCTGTTGACCTCGATCCATTCCTTCACGACCGGTGAGTTCGGGCGCACGAAATCCGGCCCTACCGGTGCGCATCCGGCCAACAGGGCGGCGCATAGCACGGTGCCCATCAGTTGGCGGGTCAGGCGGGTTCGTTTCATGCGCTATGTCCTCAGATATCCAGCGGGCGGATGAAGTTCGCGAATGAGTAGAGGCGAATGTTGATGCGCCGCAGGAACTCAAAGCTTTTGCCCTGACCGGTATAGATTGCGACCGCCGCGTGACCGCCTGCGGGGAAGGTGTGACCATCCGGAATATCGACTGAGATTTGCACCGCAATGCGGCCCGGCAGTTTAGGCAGCTCAAAGCCGGGTAGGCGGCCCGAGGGCAGGTATTGCCCCTGACGGGTGGCCCACCAGATCGCTTCGACCTTGCCGGTGAGGATTTCCCCGGGATAAAGGTCCAACGCGACCTCAACCTCTTGCCCCGGCTCGACGAATTTTAAGTTCTGCTGGCGGTAAGTCGCCAGAATATAAGGGTTGTCGGTGGTGACAAAGCTGGCAATTGCCCCCAGACGCAGGTCACCGACGACAAGCCCGGGTCGGGCCTGCTGTGAAACGATCATGCCATCTTCGGGCGCGTAGATCGTGGTGTTGTCCAGATAATACTGCGCCTTGTCCAACTGTGCCTGCGCCTGAAGGATACCGGTATTCACCCCGTCGATCTGCGATGCCTGTGCCAATTCGGCCTTTTCCAGATTGGCTTGTGCCTCTTTGATCTTGGCCTCATCTTCCGTGACTTGCTCGTTCCAGCGATCCAGCTCATCCTGACGCGCACCGCCTGCGGGGACAAGGTTCTGATATCGCGTCTGCTGGGTCAAAGCGTATGCAAGCTGCGCATTGGCGCGTTCGACCGCTTCGCCTGCCGCGATGACATCTTGTTCAAGGATCTTCGCATTCTGCTGCGCGGCTACAAGCTGGGCCTTGGCTTCATCCACCTCAAGCGAAAAGACAGTGTCGTCAAAGCGGTAGAGGGGATCGCCCTTTTTCACTTGCGTGTTCGGCTCGACCAGAACTTCGGTCAGCAGGGTGGGGCCGGTCAGACGCGGTACAATCTGGATGGTCGAACGCACCACATGGCTGTCGATGGAAAACGGCTGGAAGAAGCGCAGGGCGACCAGAAAGATCAACAACAGATGCGCGCCGACCCAGAAGGACACGATCCCCCATGCAATGTTGAACTTCAGCCATTGCAGTTTGAAGAAAATGAGCCAAACGAAAATAAGATAAAAAAGCGTAATGCCGAGGGCGACAAACATCGTGTGGAGGGTCCTTTGGCCTTAGCTTTTCTGCGGCTCATCTGGATCAAGCGGATCGCGGTATTCTTCATTCAAGGTACCACCCAACCGTTTGATCTCCTTGCGGATCGCGTCGCGTTCGTCGTCCGGCATCCGGCGGATATCGACGGTGGTTCCATCATGGAAGGCCCAGATGAAGGCATGTACCCACGGCACGATGGCCAGAAAGCCCATCCAGCCCATGATTTTGACGGCCTCGGCATGCGGATGGTTGCGCTTGATCGCGATGCGACCAGGCAGCCCCATGATGAACAAAAACAGCGCCATGACTGCGCCCAGCAGCAGGATCAACGCGACAAAAGTCAGATAATCGTAATAGCCAAGGGGTTGGCCCAACAGTCCCATGCTCGTGCCTCCTTGTTGGAAGGTTGCCCCATCCTCAGACGTTGGCACGGGGTTCGTCAATTAAATTATCGGCTGCCGCTCCGCCAGGCGCACAGTTTGACCTTCGTATTCCATTCCGCGCATTTCTTGGCCAGGTCTTCTGCCAGAGGTTGATCGGTGTAAAACACATCGACATTGGTCAGCGAGGCGATCCGCGCGGGCGCAGTTCGCTGGAATTTTGAGTGGTCGGCGACCAGCAGGCTTTGTCGGGCTTGGGCAATGATCGTCTGGCTGACCTTAACCTCCTGAAAGTCGAAATCCAGCAAATCGCCTGCCGCATCCAGGGCCGAGCATCCAATCACTGCGTAGTCAAACTTGAATTGCTCGATCGTCGAGATCGTCAGATCCCCCACCAGCCCACCGTCCGAGCGGCGCAGCACACCCCCGGCGACAACGATCTGGCAGTTTGGGTTTTCGACAAGGATATTGGCGACATTCATGTTGTTGGTCACCACCATCAGGTCTTTGTGGTTCAGCAGTTGACGCGCGACGGCCTCGGTCGAAGTGCCGATATTCATGAAGAGGGACGCACCGTCGGGTATGTCCTGCGCGCAGGCTTGTGCGATCTGAACCTTGGTGTCGGCGTTGAGCGCCCGGCGGTCTTCGTAGCCGATATTCGACACGCCCGAGCGCAAGACCGCACCTCCGTGAACGCGGTCCAGCTTTCCCATGTCCGCCAGTTCAGAAAGGTCGCGTCGGATGGTTTGTACAGTGACATCAAATCTTTGCGCCAGTTCTTCGACCATGACGCGGCCATCGTGTCGGGCAATCTCCAGAATGTCGGATTGGCGGAAGGACAGGGACATTTGAGACTCCGATAAGGGAATGTTCGATTTTATTCCTTTTCAACCTGTTTGCGGGATGTTTCGGTAAAACTGCAAGACCATTTTGCTAAAAGTTCCATTCTGATGCATAAAGCGAACAATAGCGAAAGTAAACATTGACGACTCGAGCGTGCATCTGGTTAATGACGTTGAATTTTCACGTCATGGGCATCTTGAGATATGACTCAGCAAAACCAGCAAGTGACCGACCTTTTCATTATCGGTGGAGGGATCAATGGCTGCGGTATCGCGCGGGATGCCGCTGGGCGCGGATTGTCGGTCATGCTGGCCGAAATGAACGATCTGGCTTCGGCTACATCCTCAGCCTCGACAAAGCTGTTTCACGGCGGGCTGCGTTATCTGGAGTATTTTGAGTTTCGACTGGTGCGCGAGGCTCTGATCGAACGCGAAACTCTGCTGCGGGCGATGCCGCATATCAGCTGGCCGATGCGGTTTGTGCTGCCTTATCACAAAGACATGCGGTTTGACTCTGAGACGCCGACCTCACGGCTGCTTGGCACTGTGATGCCGTGGATGAAGGGGCGCCGTCCGGCATGGCTGATCCGTCTGGGACTGTTTCTTTATGACCATCTGGGCGGGCGCAAAATCCTGCCGGGGACAAGCGCGTTGGACCTAAGCACAGCAACAGAGGGCGCTCCGTTACAGGATCGGTTCCAGACGGCTTATGAATATTCCGATTGCTGGATCGAGGATTCGCGGTTGGTTGTCTTGAACGCGCGAGATGCCGAGGCGCGGGGTGCGCAGATCATGACCCGGACCGAAGTTCTGTCGGCAAAACGCGTGGATGATCTCTGGGAGATCACGCTCAGCGACAAGCGGTCAGACGAGACCCGCACAGTGCGGGCAAAGATGCTGATCAATGCGGGTGGTCCCTGGGTCGGCGATATCATCCAGACTAAAATCCACATGAACTCACGCGAAGGGGTTCGTCTTGTGCGCGGTAGCCATATCGTAACGCCCCGGCTGTTCGACCACGAAAAATGCTACTTCTTTCAGGGTGAGGATGGCCGCATAATCTTTGCCATTCCTTACGAACGGGATTTCACGTTGATCGGCACCACCGATCAGGACCATGCTGACCCGTCTGAACCGCCTGTCTGCACTGAGGCTGAGCAGGATTATCTGTGTGCTTTCGCCTCGCGCTATTTCAAATCGCCGGTGACGCGGGATCAGATTGTCTGGACCTATTCGGGTGTGCGCCCGCTTTATGATGATGGGGCTAGCAGCGCCACAGCGGCCACGCGAGACTATACGCTGAAGGTGAACGCCGTGGGCGGGGCACCTGTGTTGAATGTGTTTGGCGGCAAGATTACCACCTATCGGCGTCTGGCCGAAAGCGCGCTTGAGAAAGTGGCGGAACATTTCCCCGATCTTCCGGGGCCATGGACGGCAGGCGTGGCCTTGCCGGGCGGAGATTTTCCGGTGGATGGCGTGGAAAAACTGATTGGCCAAATTCAGGCAGAGTTTACGTTCCTTGATCGCGGCTGGGCCGAGCGGCTTGTGCGCGCCTATGGCACCGAAGTACGCAACATATTGGGTGATGCGAAAACAACCAGTGATCTGGGCGAAGACTTCGGCGCGACACTGTTCGCGCGCGAATTGGACTGGCTGATGACCCGCGAATATGCCCGCACTGCCGAGGATGTGGTCTGGCGACGCAACAAGCTGGGGCTGAGGCTTACGCCCGAGCAGATTGCGCGCATTCAGGCGTGGATGGATCAAAAACTGGCTTGAACGACCTGTACACAGAAAAAAGCCCCGCTGGTTGAGCGGGGCTTTTTGGTTCAGGCTGTTTCCTCGGATGGGCCGGGGTCGTTCTTGGTGCCCTTGATCCATTCTCGCAGTCCCTGCATCAGGGCATAGAGAACCGGAACCAGAATGACACCGATCAGCGTCGCCGCCAGCATTCCTCCGAACACGGCAACACCGATGGCCTTCTGGCTGGCCGCACCGGCGCCATTGGCGGCTAGCAGCGGCACAACACCAAGCAGGAAGGACAGCGCCGTCATCATCACCGCGCGGAAACGCTGATGCGCAGCTTCGGCAGCTGCTTCCTTAATCGACAGGCCGTTGGCGCGTTGCTCCATCGCAAATTCGACGATCAGAATGCCATTCTTCGAGGCGAGCCCCACAAGCATGATCATCCCGATCTGTGTATAGAGGTTGATGTCACTACCGACGATAGCTACCGCCGCCACCGCCCCGAACAAGGCGACGATCACTGATAGCAGGATCGAGACTGGCAACGACCAACTCTCGTACTGACCCACAAGGAACAGATACCCGAACAAGATTGCCAGCCCCAGGATCACGATCACCAGACCGCCCGAAGCCAGCTGCTGCTGCGCTGTGCCGGTCCACTCAAACGCATAACCGGGGGGCAGGGCGTTGGCGGATTCCTCGGTCATGACAGTGATTGCATCGCCGCTGGACAAGCCGGGGGCAGGAACCGCCGTCACCGTGGCAGACCGGAACAGGTTGTGCCGTTTCAGCAAAACCGGACCCAGCACATTTTCCACGTCGATCAACGTTCCCAAAGGAACCATCTCGCCCTTGGTCGAACGAACATAGAGGTTTGCGATGTCGTCGACCTTGGTCCGGTATGACCCTTCGGCCTGAATCATCACGCGGTAGACCCGGCCGAACAGGTTGAAGTCATTCACGTAATACGAACCCAACTGCGCCTGCATGGTCTGGAAAATCTCGGCCACCGAGACTTGCAGTGTTTTGGCCTTTTCCCGATCCAGATCGACAAACAACTGTGGAACATTGGCGCGGAAGGTTGTGTAGGCCTGTCCGATCTCAGGTCGTTGGTTTGCCGCATAGACAAACGAACCCACGGCCGAGGCCAGATCCTGAGGCGAGCCCCCTCCGGTCTGTTGTACCTCCATCTCGACACCCGCCGACATGCCCAGACCCTGAATGGGGGGTGGGTTGAACGCCACGATCGAGGCTGCAGATTCGCCGTTTGCAATTGCCAGAACTTTGCTCAGGATCGCGTCGGCGGTGAGGTCCGGCTCTTGCCGCTCTTCCCAGTTCTCAAGGTTCACAAAGATTGCGGCCCCGTTGGTCGTCGTGCCGTTCAGCAACGAGAACCCGTTGACTAGAACGGTACTGGCCACACCCGGAATTTCGCGGATCTTGTCGTCGACGCGGCTGGAGACGGTTTCGGTCCGCTCTAGTGTAGCTGCGTCGGGCAGTTGGATGTCCACGAATAGATATCCGTTGTCCTCAAGCGGGATAAAGCCCTTGGATGTGGTGCCCATGATCGTACCGGTGCCCATGGCCAGAACGACGATGACACCTAAAGCCACCACCGGCAGGATCAGCATCTTGCGCACGATGGCGACGTAGCCGCTGCGCACGGTTCCGATGAAGTTTTCGAACATTGCCAGCAGCCCTTTTGGAGGACCGGACCGCGCCCGCAGCACCAGACCGCACAGGGCAGGGGACAGTGTCAGCGCGTTGATGGACGAAATCACAACAGCGGTCGAAATCGTCACCGCGAATTGCGAATAAAGCCTTCCTGAGATGCCCGGCATAAAGGTTACAGGCACGAAAACAGCCAGTAGAACCAGGGTGGTCGCGATCACCGGCCCGGTGATCTGGCCCATCGCCTTGCGGGTCGCCTCGGCGGGGGGCAGGCCTTCTTCGGCGATGATCCGTTCTACATTCTCGACAACCACGATGGCGTCATCCACCACGATCCCGATGGCCAGCACCAGCGCGAACAACGAGATCGTGTTCAGCGACATCCCAAAGGCCAGAAGGAATGCGAATGTCCCGATCAGTGAGACAGGGATGGCCACCGCTGGAATGATCGTTGCCCGCCAACTGCCCAGAAAGACAAACACCACTGAGATCACCAGAATGAAGGTCAGGATCAGGGTCGAGACCACGTCATTCAGCGATTGCTCAACGAAATCGGTGGTGTTGAAGGGCACTTGATATTCAACATCCGTCGGGAAGGATCGCGACAGGCGATCCAACTCGGCCTGAACGCGTTCAGACACGGCCAACGCGTTCGCGCCAGGAGCCTGGTAAATGCCGATGACGGTAGCAGGCACAGCCTGGAAATAGCCCGAGGCCGAATAGAACTGAGCGCCCAGCTCGACCCGTGCGATATCCTTGACCCGTACAATCGATCCTGCCTCACCAGTACGGATCACGATATCACCGAATTCATCGGCCGAGGTCAGTCGGCCCTTGGTCTTGATGGTGTACTGAAATGTTTGGCCCTCTGGCACAGGCGGAGACCCGATAGACCCTGCAGAGACCTCGATATTCTGTTCCCGGATGGCACTGATCACATCGCCCGGCGTGATCGACAAGGCGGCCATCTGATCAGGGTCCATCCAGATTCGCATTGCGTATTCCAGGTTGGTCAGAACATCAGCCTTACCAACGCCCTGAACCCGCGCCAGCGCGTCTTTCAGGTTGATCGACGCATAGTTCGACAGGAAGACACTGTCATATGTACCATTGGGCGATGTTAGCGTGACCAAGAGCAGCATGTTGGTCGAAGCTTTTTGCGTGACGACACCCGAAGAGGTCACTTCGGTAGGCAGCGAAGACATCGCCTGTGCCACGCGGTTTTGCACGTTGACTGATGCGATGTCGGGGTCAGTTCCGACTTCAAACGTAATATTCAGCGAATAGGAACCGTTGTCGGACGAGGTCGACGTCATATAGATCATGTCGTCCACACCGTTGACCTGCGCCTCGATCGGGGCGGCGACGGTGTTTTCGACTGTCTCGGCATTTGCACCGGTATAGGTGGTCGTAACACTGACCACGGGCGGGGTGATGTCGGGGAATTGCGCCACCGGCAGCACCATGTAACCGATGCCGCCCATGATGGTCAGCACCAGCGAAATGACAAGCGCCAGCTTGGGCCGGCTGATGAACAGGGCAGAGAACATCCGTTATTCTCCCGGCTGCTCAGAGGCGACAACCGCATCAACGGCAACACCCGGACGCACCCGTTGCAAACCCTCGACAATCACGCTTTCCCCTGCGCGCAGCCCATCCTTGACGATGATAGCGGTCTCAACCGTGTTGCCAGTGGTGATATAGCGCTGTTCGACCATCTGCTGATCATTCACGACCAGCACAAACTCGCCCCTCTGATCGCGCTGCAAAGCGGCTTGCGGGATCAACACCTCAGTCGTTGGTTTCAATGCCTCGATCTGCACGCTTAAGAATGCACCATCGACGATCAGACGCTTGGCGTTGTCGAATTGAGCCCGCATCCTGATCGCCCCGGTCAGCGGGTCTATTCGGTTGTCGACAAAGACGATTGTACCTTCCTCATCCAGTTCGGTCCCGTTGGGCAGGACAACTTTTACCACTGGGCTTTTATTGCTTTCCGCAAGCGAGGCGGCGTTTTCACCCACCGCTTGCAGAACCGACGTGAACTCCTTTTCGTTCAGCGAAAAATTCACATAGATCGGGGCTTCGCTGACGATATTCACTAGCGGCGGGTTATTCGGCCCAACTACATCCCCGACACTCGTCGCAGCGCGACCGATACGTCCGTCAAAGGGAGCGTGGATTTCCGTATAGCTGAGATCAAGTTTGGCTTGTTTAATCGCAGCCTGCGCGGACTTGACCTCGGCTTCGGCCACCAGTTCGTTGGCGCGGGCAATGTCGCGTTCAGATTCCGGGGTCGCGTCACGCTCGTACAATTCCTGCTTACGTGCGAGCTCCACCTTGGCCAGTTCCAGATTGGCCTGCGCCCGGTCCAGATCGGCATTTCTGGCATCCAGCGTGGCCTGATAGAGGTCAGGCTCGATGGTAAACAGCAGATCGCCTTCCTTAACCAACGCACCATCTTCCACGTTCTGACTGTCCAGAAACCCGCTGACCCGAGCGATGATATCCGCCTTATTCAGCGCCTCGGCCCGACCGATAAAGGTTGCTTCCTCGGTAATGTCCTGAGTGTAGGCGGCCGCGATTGAAACCTTGGGCGGTTGCGCATCGCCAGTGTCTTGCGCTGTGCTGGGATCGGCAAGTGTAATCAAGCCCAACGCGGCAGCGCAACTGAGCGCTTTGAACGACCGGCCACTCTGCAAAGGTTTCAAAAAGTTTGGATCAAAGAACATGGCGAATGCCTCGTGATGGTCTAACAAAAATCGACCCGACCACCCACTTACAGGCCGAGTCGATTGCACTTTGAGACGAGGATGACGGGTTTGAGATTTTTTCTCAAGCGTATTGAGGTTTTTCGCTGGGGATAAGATCCAGAAAAAATGCTGGAAGTGCGGTTGTTTACGTGGTGTCTTTCGCTTTTTCTCTTTTGGGTTTGGGGTCGTGTGCGAACAGGCGGGCAAGAAAAAAGGGGCCGAAAGGCCCCTTTGTCTTGATCCTTGTTGTTGCCTAGATGCGTGTGCCCGCGAAGCGGGTCTCCCAATCTTCGCGCTGCTCGTCGGTGATCTTGGCGAACAGCACATCCGGCACCGTGAACGCGTGACCCGCAGGTAGCGCTTCCAAAGCCTCGGCCACTTGATCGGGCCAGCTTGTGTCCAGCGTATTCATCGCGCTGAGCATCCGGGCCGAGGTTTCGGGGATGAACGGCGCGCTGAGCACCGCGTAAAGGCGAATCAGGTTCAGGCCCAGGCGGACCTGCGCGGCGGCTTGTTCGGGGTCTTCCTTGAAGGTCGACCACGGCGCCGCAGATTGCAGATATTCATTGCCTGCCACCCAAATCGCGCGCAATTCTTGCGCTGATTTGCGAACCTCCATCGCCTCCATGAACCCTTCATAGGCACGGACGCGGCGGGTGAGTTCCGCGATAAGCTCTTGTTCACGATCACCAAATGTGCCGCCCTCTGGCACCGCCTCACTGAATTTTGAACGGCAGAACTTGGTGATCCGGCTGACGAAATTGCCCAGCACGTCAGCGAGGTCCTTGTTCACCGATTGCTGGAAATTCTCCCACGTGAACTCGCTATCGCTGCTTTCCGGCGCATGGCTCAGCAGCCACCAGCGCCAGTAATCGGCGGGCAGGATCTCAAGCGCCTGATCCATGAAAACGCCGCGGCCTTGGCTGGTCGAGAACTGGCCGCCATCATAGTTCAGATAGTTGAAGGATTTCAGGTGATCGACCATCTTCCACGGCTCGCCCGAACCCAGAATTGTGGCGGGGAAGCTGAGCGTATGGAAGGGCACGTTGTCCTTGCCCATGAATTGTACGTAACGGACGTCATCCGCACCTTTGTCGGTGCGCCACCAGCGTTCCCACTCTGCATCCGGTTTGCCGCTGGCATCGGCCCATTCCTTGGCGCAGGCGATATATTCGATCGGCGCGTCGAACCAGACATAGAAGACCTTGCCTTCCATCCCCGGCCAGTCCTGATCGCCTTTCTTCACCGGCACACCCCAGTCCAGATCACGGGTGATGCCGCGATCCTGCAGGCCGTCGCCGTCATGCAGCCACTTCTTGGCAATCGAAGTCGTCAAGATCGGCCAGTCGGCTTTGCTGTCGATCCATGCATCCAGCTGATCTTTCATCGCGGATTGGCGCAGATACAGGTGTTTGGTCTCGCGGATCTCTAGATCCGTCGAGCCGCTGATGGCGCTGCGCGGCTCGATCAGGTCGGTTGGGTCTAACTGCTTGGTGCAGTTTTCGCACTGATCGCCGCGCGCGCGGTCATAGCCGCAGTTGGGGCAGGTGCCCTCGATATAGCGGTCAGGCAGGAACCGGCCATCGGCGTTGGAATAGACCTGTTTCTCGCTGACCTCCCGGATCAGCCCGGCCTCGTCCAGCTTGCCCGCAAAATGCTGGGTCAGTCGTTTGTTCTGATCGCTGGAAGACCGCCCGAAGTGATCGAAGCTCAACCCAAAGCGGTTCGCGATATCGGCCTGAACGGCGTACATATCGGCGCAATAGTCTGCCACCGGTTTGCCCGCCTTTGCTGCGGCCAACTCGGCTGGCGTGCCGTGCTCGTCGGTGGCACACAGGAACATGACCTCATTTCCTCGTCCGCGCTGGTAGCGTGCATACAGATCAGCTGGCAATTGCGAGCCGATCAGGTTGCCGAGGTGCTTGATCCCGTTGATGTAAGGGATCGCCGAGGTGATGAGAATCCGAGCCATTTTGCGTTTCCACGTATCTAACTGCGCGACCGTCTACCTTATGTGACCGCCCAGCAAAACCCCGGCTTTCACCCACATGTCATTTTAGACACGCATCTATCAGAAAACGCGCCACTGATGCGGCCGCCGATTGTACCCGGATGACAGCGCACAATAACCATAGGTTGTAAATTGGAATCACAACCTATTGAATTTCGAGAAATGACTTCCCATATGAAGTGTATACCAAAGTATACAATGACGAGGGCGATCCGCTGATGTTCGACTTTTTGCTCGAGGGTGCTTTTGTGCCCTTTACCCTTTCGCTTGCGCTGCTGTTCGGTCTGCTGGCGCTAGAGCTTGTGGCTCTGGCGATCGGCGGCAGCTTACTGGCGGGTGAGGGCGAGATTGACCTGGATGCGGTTGATGCGCCTGATCTGGATGTGGCCGACCTTGATCTGGACATCGACGCGGATGTTGATCTGGGTGACTTTGAGCTGGCCGAGATCGAGGCTGATGCGCCGGGGGCCGAACCGTCCGGGCCGATGGCTTGGTTGGGTCTGGGTAAGGTGCCCTTCATGATCTGGCTGGCGGTGCTGCTGGCGGGCTTTGGCCTGTCGGGCATGGGCCTGCAACTGGCGCTGCGCGACCTGCTGGGTTTTGACCTGCCATCTTGGATTGCCGCCATCCCGGCTGGCGCATTCGGACTGTGGTTCGCACGCGGCTTTGGCGGTGTCTTTGCCCGCCTTCTGCCCAAGACCGAGACCGAAGCGATGTCGGAACGGATGCTTGCTCGCCGTCGTGGTGTGATCAGCCAAGGCACCGCTGCGCGCGGCCGACCGGCCGAGGTGCGCGTCATGGATCGCTTTGGCAACAACCATTACCTGCGCGCCGAGCCACTGCAGGACAAAGAGATGCTGGAGCAGGGCACGGATGTCCTTGTTCTACGCGACAGACGGCGCGACCGGTTCGTTCTGGTCGGCTTGTCAGACTAACCAAATTTCAAACCCCAACTCGGAGGATTTTGCATGGAAGTTCAATTCCTGGCCGTCACGGTTGTGACTATTCTGGCCGTACTCTTGTTCATTGGCCTTGTGCTGGGCCGTCTCTATCGTCGCGCTACGCGTGAAGTCAGTCTGGTGAAAACCGGGGCAGGCGGCAAAAAGGTCATCATGGATGGCGGCGTCATCATTGTGCCGCTGCTGCACGAGGTCAGCCCCGTTAACATGAAGACCCTGCGCCTGGAGGTGCAGCGCAGCGGTGAGGCCGCGCTGATTACTAAAGACCGGATGCGCGTGGACGTAGGTGTCGAGTTCTACGTCTCGGTCATGGCGACCGAAGAGGGTATCGCACGTGCCGCGCAAACGCTGGGCGACCGCACTTTCGACGTTGAGCAACTGCGTGAGATGATCGAAGGCAAGCTGATTGACGGCTTGCGCGCCGTGGCGGCTCAGATGACCATGGATGGTCTGCATGAGAACCGCGCCGACTTTGTGCAAGAGGTGCAGAATGCGGTGTCCGAAGACCTGTTGAAGAATGGTCTGTCGCTGGAATCTGTCTCGCTGACTGCGTTGGATCAGACACCGTTCGAGGCGCTGGACGAAAACAACGCCTTTAACGCCGTGGGTATGCGTAGGCTGGCCGAGGTAATTGCCGTGTCCAAAAAGGAACGCGCGCAGATCGATGCTGAGGCCGAGGTTGAAGTGCGCCGCGCCGCGATGGAGGCGGAACGCCAAAAGCTGCTGATCGAACAGGATGAGGCGCAGGCACGGATTGAGCAGGCCCAAAAGGTCGAAACCATGCGCGTGGCGCAAGAGGCCGAAATCGCAGCCCGGACCGAGGACTCGGTGCGCGAGACTGAACGCGCCCGGATCGCCCGTGAAGAAGCCATCCGTTCGGCCGATATTGAGCGTGAGCGTAAAATCCGCGACGCAGAGATTGCTAAAGAGCGTGAGATTGAAGTGGCCGAACAGGAACGTCAAATCATCATCGCGCAGAAATCCGAAGAGGAAAGCCGCGCGCGTGCATCTGCCGACTTGGCCCGTGCCGAGGCGACCAAGGCAACCGAAGCCGTCGCGACCGCCCGCGAGGTGGCCGAAGCCGAGCGGATCAAGCAGATCGCTCTGATCGAAGCCACGCGTGAGGCCGAACGTCAGGCGACCGCGATCCGGCTGGCCGCGCAGGCCGAGAAAGAGGCCGCCGCTGACCGCGCCGAAGCCCGCCGCGAAGAGGCGCAGGCCGAGGCGGACGCGCTGAACATCCGGGCCGAGGCCAAGAAAAACGACATGCTGGCCGAAGCCGAAGGCAAGCGCGCCATTGTCGAGGCCGACAATGCTCTGTCCGCGGCCCAGATCCGCATGAAGGTCGATATGGCGCGGATTGAGACGATGCCATCGATCATCTCGGAGATGGTCAAGCCTGCGGAAAAAATCGACTCGATCAAGATCCATCAGGTGGGCGGCATCGGGGCCGGGGCCTCGGGCGGCGCGGCCAACAGCGACAAGCCGGTGGTCAATCAGGCACTGGATTCGATCATGGGCATGGCGGTGCAGATGCCCGCGCTCAAGAAGCTGGGCGAAGAGCTTGGCCTGTCGATGGAAAACGGTGTCGGCGGCGTAGTGAACGGAGCGCTAGAGCAGACGCAGGACCCCGTCGAGGGGCTGGAGGACGAGACGCCTCCGACCCAGTAACAAAAGGAAGGGCCGGGATTTCCCGGCCCTTTATTCTTCGCGCGACCGCTTCAGCAGTCGCCCGATGGTGAAGGATGTGCGTGGAGCATAGACATAGTTCGTGCGTTCGTCCGGGGTTGGGCGCGACCGCATCCGCGCTAGACCGAACACGATCAGTCCCATATGACCTACTGCCACAAAGGCAAACAAAGCACCCGGCCCATACTGCTGGATCAGCGTGGATGAGATATAGGGTGAGGCAATAGCCCCCAGCGCGTACCAAAACATCAGCGCGGCAGAAAGCTCAACCCGTTGTTCGGTCGTGGCAAAGTCGTTGGCGTGGGCAGAAGATACCGAGAAGATCGGGAAGGTGGTCAAGCCAAAGAACCCAGCTGCCAGCATGACACCGAGGGTACCGAACCCGCTGACCGCCATAGTGATGCCGCAGCTGAGCACTGCAGCGGCGGACAGCCAGATCAACACCCATCGCCGATCATATTTGTCGGCCAGCCATCCCAGCGGGTATTGCGCTAGCGCGCCGCCAAGAACGAAGGAAGCGAGGAAGAAGGCGATCTGATCCACACCTAGCCCGACCTCTTGCCCATAAACCGGGCCGACCATGCGAAACGAGGCAGAGCTGAGCGCTGACACAATCACTCCGGCCACCGCCAGAGGTGAGTTTGTCCAGGCCAGTCTGGGGCGCAGGCGGGGCGCGTCGGGCGTCTTAGGCTGGCTGGCCCGGGTCAGGGCCAGAGGCAACAGCGAAGCACAGCACAAGATGGCCAGCAGGTTGTAAGACACATAAGACGCGGGTGGCAGCACGGCGATAATCAATTGCGCGCAAAGCGACGCGCCCAGATCGGCGATGCGATAGCTGCCCATGACGCGGCCACGCGACTCGTTTGTGACCTTGGCGTTCAACCAAGCCTCAATCACTGTATAGCAACCAGCAACGCAGGTGCCTGACGCGATCCGCAGTACGGCCCATATGTTCGGGTTTTCAGTCAGAGTATGGCCCAGCAAACCCATCGCACCCAGGGCCGTACACACAGCAAATGCGCGCGAATGTCCGACGCTGCCCATGAGGCGAGGTGCCCACCAGCAGCCAACAAAGAATCCTATGAAATGCGCGGACCCCAATAAGCCGATCTGCTCGGTCGAGAAATCCAGTGTCAGGCCCGAGATGGCGTCAAGCGGGCCGACGCCTCCGGTCGAGAGCTGTAGCAAAATGACCGAAAGAAACAGGGCGGCAAAGGAAATCATCGTGCGCATAACGCCCCCACCTTGCGGCATCCGGCATAGGAATCGCGCAGCTTATCGACTTTGTCGCGTCGTTTTTTTGCTATTGGGTCCGTTGAATCTCTGCTCTGATATCCAGCCCGACCGTATCCTGAACCAGATCTGCAAAACCTGAGGCGCCGAAGTCGTGCCGGTTCAGCTCGCCTGTCAGGCGGATGGACAGGTCATCCAGACTGTCCGCAGCGCTGCCGGGCGCGCGAAACAGGTCGGCCTTCAGTTCGATCGGCATGGTGACTCCGCGCACTGTAAGGTCTCCGTTGATGATGGCCCCGTTCGAGATACGACCGCCCTCACCAAGCTGAACACTGGTTGAGACGAAATGGATGGTTGGATATTCCTTTGCCGCTAGCACGCTCTCGCTGAGCATGGGTTTGCGGGCGAAGGGCAGTTTGGTGCGCGCCTTGGCGACGTTCAGGATCACGTCCACCCGACTGTTGAGAAGATCATTCAGGTCGATCTGTATGTCGGCAGACTCGATTGGCATGGTGCCGGATTGGGAGATGCCGGACAGGTCAAAGGTGAAATCGACGGATGTCTCTTCGGGGACCAGTTGATACGTGCGTGGCGCAGCCAGCGCCGAACTCGCAAGAGTCAGTGCAATCAGGCTGGCCAGGACTGTGCGTCGAGTTAGTTGGGTCATGCCATGACCTCCTGCCTGCGGGGGCGCGATCGTTTCAGCAACATCAGCAGGATTGCGATGTTCAGCCCGTTCCAGAGAATGCCGTTGATAAAGGCCAGTTGATAATTTCCGGTTACGTCGTAAATCCAACCCGACATCCAGCCGCCCAAGGCCATGCCCATGATGGTCATCATCATGACAAAACCTACACGGGCTCCGGCCTCTTGCGGGGGCATGTATTCACGCACGACCAGCGCATAGCTGGGCACGATGCCGCCCTGTGCCAGCCCGAACATGAGGCTGATGATGTACAGCGAGACCATGCCGTCATAGGGCAGGAACAGGAACAGCGCGATACATTGCAGGATCGACCCGATCAGCAGGGTCATCAGCCCGCCCAGCTTGTCGGCCACCATCCCGGAAATCACGCGGCTGACCACGCCGCCCAGCAACATCAGCGACAGCATCTCGGCTCCGACAGCGGGGCCATAGCCCAGCCCGACGCAGTATGAGACAATATGGACCTGCGGCATCGACATCGCGACGCAGCACCCGATCCCGGCCAGACCCAGTATGTATTGCAACGCGCGTGGTGAGATCCCGACGCTGCTGGCCTTGATTCTGGCGCTGGCGGCTGCGGTCTGATGCGCTTCGGCCGGAACCTGACGGCGCAGCAACAGGGACAGTGGGATGACGATGGCAGGCGTGATCATGGCAAGCGTCAGATAGACCTGCTGCCAGCCGTCCCGCGCCAAAATGTCCGACAGAAGGGTCGGCCAGATGGCGCCTGACAGGTAATTGCCGCTGGCCACCAGTGCCACGGCAATACCGCGCCGCTTCATGAACCAGTGCGAGATATCGGCGATCAGCGGCCCAAACCCGATGGAGGTGCCCAGCCCCACCAGCAAATGTGCCAGTGACAGGGTGATCATGTTCGGCGCCAGCGTTGCCAGCACATAGCTGACGGTGCTGAGTATGGCGGCCCCGATCAACGCTTTGGTCACACCCAGCCGATCGACCAGTTGCCCCAGCCACATGTTTCCCAACGCAAAGCCTACCATGGTCAGAACGTACGGCAGCGAGGCTTCGGCCCGTCCGGCGTCGAACTGTGTCTCAATCGCGGGCATCACCACGATCACCGCCCACATGCCGACATTCGCCACCGTAGCGATGGCAAGTGTGATCGTGAGGCGTAGCCAAGAATAGCGGCTGTCGTGGATTGCGTGGCTCATTCCCGGAACGCTAGGGCGCAGGGTGGGGGTTGGCTAGTCACTTCTTTCGTGATCACGTGGTGGTGTCACGCCGATACCTCGTCGGTTGCCGTTCTTTGCAGGTTCAATCCGGCGCGCGGTTTGGTCTGGGTGGCCTGCCATGTGACTGGGGGTAGGGCGCGGGCACGGCGGCGGGTTAGGGTCCAGCGGCGCGCCTCTTGAGTATGGTTCGCGGCCATGTGCCAGCGCGTCTCAACCCCTTGCGCGCCGCCGTCGCCGGGTGTCAGCAACAGCCCCAGTGGGGCCCGTCCCATCGCGCCGCCCTGTTCGGCCGCCAGATGCATCCGCCGCACGGGCGTCAGCCCCGGCGCGCAGGGCAGATCACCGATCACCAGCGGAACGGCCCCGCTGCGCAGTGCCTCTTCCAGACACCACAAGATATCCTCGGCGCGGGTGGGGTGGACAAAGATGAACCGGGCGGGGTCGACAAAGGGCATCATGCCGTCGGGGTTCAGCTGGCCCGGCTCCCACGCGGGGGAAATCCACAGCACGGGGCCTTGCGCTTGACCAGCCAGCCAGACGGCGAAACTGCGCCGGGCAGGGCCGCAGGCTTCGTGCACGCGGCCCAGTTGCAAGGTGATCTGAGGGTGCAGCGCCAGCCCCGATATATCACGTGCGGGTTTGCGGCCAAGAAGCGTTGTGGACATGCCGACAATCTAACATGTTCTTATTTTGTTCTCAATCCTGAAATGCCTCTAGCGAGACAGGATCATACGCCCGTCCGCGAATTGGATGTTCGAAAACAGATGCAGGTAATCCATCCCCAACAGCGACTGGTGCAGCTCGCCCTCATTCACCCAGGCTGAGATATTCTGATCGGTGATCGGGCCCAAAGTGACCGTTTCCAGCCGTACAGGCGCGGTGCGTACCTCGCCATTCGCAGTCAGAGCGCGTCCGAAATAATTCAATTGGTTCAGGTCAACGCCGATCCGTTCAGCGTCGCGGGAGCTGAGGACTATCTGGCTGGCACCGGTATCCACTAGGAAAGTGATCGTCTGACCATCGACCTCGACCGGCAGGTAATAATGGCCATCTGCCGAGCGGGGCACTTCGATCGTTTCGCCGGTCACGGTCAACTGCGGCACCGGGCTGACGGTCGAGCGGATATCTTCCCACAGGCCAACGACGGCGATTACGCCGATGAAGATGAATACCCAGGCCATGGCCTGTTGCAACGTCTTGTTCAGCGTCTGCCGGTTTTGCGAGATGAACCACGCGACAACCGCCACGCCCAACAGGCTGAGATACGCCAAACGTGCAATGCTATCCCCATCCATACCGATATCCTAACGGGTTGACCTGACACGTATATGGGGGGTCAGGAGGCAAATCCAAAGGCCTTGAGGCCATCCAGAATGAATTGAACCGACAGCGCCGCAAGCAGCATCCCCAACAAACGGGTCAGCACATTCAACCCGGTCTTGCCGAGGATGCGCGCGATCACGCCGCCTGACAGGAAAAAGATCAGAACTACCGCCATGACGGCCAGCATGACGATACACGCTTCGACAATGCCCAGAACGCCGGGATGCTGCCCCGCCAGCAGGATGATCGTGGCAATCGAGCCCGGCCCCGCGATCAGCGGAATGGCCAGCGGGAACACGGACGGGTCAGGGTGCTCTTCTTCCTCGGCTCTATCCTCGCGCCGTTTGGTGCGGCGGTCGAACAGCATGTCCAGCGCCGTCAGGAATAGAAGCGCGCCGCCTGCGACGCGGAAGGCCTCCATCGAGATTCCGACAAAGCCCAGAACCGCCTCACCAAACGCGGCAAAGGCGATCAGGATGCAAACGGCAGTCAGGCAACTGCGGATCGCCGTTTTGCGGCGTGTCGCGGCGTCCATATCCTGTGTCAGAGCCACGAAGATCGGCGTGGTGCCGAACGGGTCGATCACAACGAACAAGGTGGTGAAAGCGGTGATGAAGAAGGCCAGGTCGATCATTCTGCGGCACCGCGCTGAAGTTCTGTCAGGATTGGCACGGCCTTATCGGCCTGATCGCTGGGAACGTAAACGTGGTCATGGTGATACCCCGCGACCATGTTTGCCGGAATGCCGGCTTGTGCAAGTGCGCTTGAGACGGCAGCGGTGAGGCCCACACCTTCCAGCGAGGAATGCACCTGCAGGGTAATGCAGCGCATAGGGACTGCGCCGGTCTGTGCTGCCTCGAAGGGAACGATCAGCGAAAGGCCCTCGGCCTCGATACAGCTGGCCCGTGTGCCCTTTGGCCATTCTGCGTCGGAAGGCCAGACAACAAAGGCATATTCACCGGGCTGAAGCGCGGGGCGCATACCGGCAATCATGGCTTTGGTTTCGGTCACGGGGGATGTCATGACGCTTCGGCTTCCTCCAGACGTTCTGCGGCGGCGACCCACAGAGCTTCGGCTTTTTGCATCGCTTCAACCACCTCGGCGAATTTGCGGTTCCAGGTTTCCAGATCGTTGATCCGATCATCTTCATACAAGGCTGGATCAGCCAGTTTAGCAGACAGCTTTTCATGCATATCCGTCAACTTCTCAATCCGGTCCTCGCATTTGCGCAGATCGGCGCGTAGCGCCAGCATTGCATCGCGTGAGGGGCGTTTGGGTTTCGCAACTGCAGGTTTTTCCTTGACCGGCTTGTCGCGGGCCAGCAACAGGGCGCGATAGGCTTCCAGATCGCCCTCGAACGGTTTTACCGTCCCGTCCGAGACCAGCCACAGCCGATCCGCAACCAGCGACAGCAGGTGCATGTCGTGGCTGACCAGCACCACCGCGCCGGAATAGGCGGTCAGCGCCTCGACCAGCGCCTCGCGGCTTTCGATGTCCAAATGGTTGGTCGGTTCATCCAGGATCAGCATATGCGGCGCGTCGATCGTGGCCAGCAGCAGCGACAGGCGTGCTTTCTGGCCGCCCGACAGACGCCCGACCTCTGTATCCGCCTGGTCGGCATTGAGGCCAAACCCGGCCAGACGGGATCGCCACTTGCCCGGTGCCTCATCCGGGCGCAGGCGGCGCAGGTGGTCCAGAGGAGTCTCGTCCACATACAGCTCATCCACCTGATGCTGGGCGAAATAGCCGATGCGCAGCTTAGAGCTGCGGGTCATCTTGCCTGCCATCAGGGGAAGGCGGTCGGACAGCAGTTTCGACAGAGTCGATTTGCCCTGACCGTTCTTGCCCAGCAGGGCGATGCGGTCATCCTGATCAATGCGCAGGTTCAGACGGCGCAGCACTTCGGTGCCGCCATAGCCTGTGATACCGCCCTCAAGGTGAATGATCGGGGGCGACAGCTCCTCGGGCTCAGGGAAAGAGAACGCGCGCAGGGCGGCCTCTTGCGGGGTTGAGACAAGCTGTATGCGCTCGATCATCTTCAGACGCGACTGGGCCTGCACGGCCTTAGTGGCCTTTGCGCGGAAACGGTCCACGAAGCTTTGCAGATGGGCAATGCGGGCCTTGGCCTTGGCGTTCTCCGCTTCCGCCTGAGCAATGCGTTCGGCGCGGCGTTCGGCGAATTTGTCGTAAGGCACCGCGTAGTAGGTTAGCTTGCGATCTTCCAGATGCAGGATCGACCCCACCGCGCGGTTCAACAGCCCGCGGTCGTGGCTGATGATGATGACCGTGTGCGGGTATTTGGCCAGATAGCTCTCCAGCCACAGAGCGCCTTCGAGATCCAGATAGTTGGTCGGTTCGTCCAGCAGCAGCAGGTCGGGCTGCGAAAAAAGCACCGCTGCCAGCGCAACCCGCATCCGCCAGCCGCCCGAGAAATCCGAGCAGGGTTTCAGCTGATCCTCATCATCAAACCCCAGGCCCTTCAGGATCGAGGCTGCGCGGGCTTCGGCGGACCAGGCGTCGATATCGGCAAGGCGAGTCTGAATCTCGGCAATGCGCGAGGGATCGGTGGCGCTGTCGGCCTCGGCCATCAGGGAACTGCGCTCGGTATCAGCCGCCAGAACGGTATTGATCAGCGAGACATCGGAGGAGGGCACCTCTTGCGCCACACCGCCGATCCGTGCGCGTTTGGGCAGCACGATATTGCCCGATTCCAACGCCAGTTCGCCCCGGATCAGGCGGAACAGAGTGGTCTTTCCGGTGCCGTTGCGGCCCACAAGACCCACCTTGTGCCCATCGGGGATGGTTGCACTGGCCCCGTCGAACAAGGGGCGGCCTTCAACGGCGTAATTGATGTCTTCGATCCGTAGCATGGGCCGCTCTTAACAGAGGTATGATGCCGCCGCCAGCGGCTTGGCATGTTCAACACGGGATCAATGTGATAGCGCTGCCATGTTTGAATGAAGTGGAATGTTTGATGCGGCCTGCGCAGTCCCCTCCGTCCTTGATCACGTTGGTTTTGCTGACGGCGCTTTCGGTTCTGTCGCTGAACATGTTCCTGCCATCGCTGCCCAGTATCGGCGCGGCACTGGAGGCGGAATACGGCCTGGTGAACCTGTCGATCGCGGGTTATCTGGCGCTGTCGGCAGTCCTGCAACTGATCATGGGGCCGTTGTCCGACCGGTTCGGACGCAGGCCGGTATTGCTGATCTGTATGGTCATCTTCGTCATTGCCTCGGTCGGTTGTGCGCTGGCGCAGTCGATCTGGGTGTTTCTAGGGTTTCGGATGCTGCAAGGTGCCGTAGTGGCCGGGCAGGTGCTGGCCCGCGCCGCGATACGAGATATGCATCCACCGAATGAGGCCGCGGCAAAGCTGGGTTATGTCTCGATGGCTATGGCGCTAGCACCGATGCTGGGGCCGATGCTGGGCGGTCTGCTCGAGATGCTGTTCGGCTGGCGCGCCGGGTTTATTTTGTATGTTCTTCTGGGCGCGGGCCTCTTAGCGTTGATATGGGTCGATCTGGGTGAGACCAACACTAACACAACAGCTACCTTCGCCGCGCAGATGAGGCTCTATCCGCAGCTTTTCAATTCACGTCGGTTTTGGGGCTATTCCTTCTGTGCGGCGTTTTCGATTGGAGGGTTCTATGCGTTTATCACCGGTGCGCCTTTGGTTGCAGCAACGTGGTTCGATCTGAACCCCGCGCTACTAGGGTTGGGGATTGGGATCATCACGCTGGGGTTCATGGCGGGCAGTTATCTGACCGGGCGTCTAGCGGCGCGGGCCCGGCTGAATATTATGATTCTGATTGGGCGTGTGATTGCCTCGGTTGGGCCACTTGTGGGTCTTGTGGTGTTCGCAGCCGAGGGCGGCAGCGTCTGGACCTTTTTTGGATCAGCCATTCTGGTGGGGTTCGGCAACGGGCTGACCGTTGCCAATGCCACCGCTGGTCTGATGTCTGTACGTCCGCAATTGGCGGGTAGCGCTGCGGGGCTGTCTGGCGCGATGACTGTGGCGTTGGGGGCCGTGCTGACCATGGCCACCGGGGCCTTGGTTACTGCCGCGAATGCCCCATTTATCGTTCTTGGCATGATGTGCCTCAGCAGTTTCGCAGGGCTTCTGTCCATCCTCTATGTTCGTCGGGTTGACCAGTTGGACCCATTGCCGGACACGATCTGAGCGCTGCGCCACATAACACTTTTCTTGGACTAAATACCGTGCTAGGCGGCGCGCGATGGATTTCGGCGCAGCGCGCCAAACACGAAGGAGAGGCCGATATGGCACTGGAACGCACATTCTCGATCATCAAACCTGATGCAACCCGCCGCAACTTGACTGGCAAGATCAACGCCAAGTTCGAAGACGCGGGCCTGCGCATCGTTGCGCAAAAGCGCATCCACATGACCAAGGAACAAGCCGGTAAGTTCTACGAAGTGCATGCCGAGCGCCCGTTCTATGACGAACTGTGCGAATTCATGTCGTCGGCTCCGGTCGTTGTTCAGGTTCTGGAAGGCGAAGGCGCCATTGCCAAGAACCGCGAAGTCATGGGCGCAACCAACCCCGCAGACGCAGCTGCTGGCACCATCCGCGCCGAGTTTGCTGAATCGGTTGGCGAAAACTCGGTCCACGGCTCAGACGCACCTGAGACCGCAGCGGTTGAGATCGCCTATTTCTTCTCGGGTATCGAATTGGTCGGCTAAGCTTTAGCCTTAGCAGAATTCAGGGCCGTTCCCGTTACCGGGGGCGGCCTTTTTCATTCGGGTTTGAGGTCCGCAGCCGAGATCCGCACGCCGATCGCATCCAGATCAGCGATGATCTGCATCTCAGGCGCGGTGCTGACACTGGCCTTGATCGCATCGAACCGTTTGCGCAGCGCCTTCTTCTCCTCGCCTTTGCAATCGTTCCATGGACGCCCCTGAAGGCCCATGACCAGCACGTAGTACCCGATGAAATGCGGGCGAGAACCCGACTGCAATAGTTTCGTGTAGGCCGCATCTGGTCCCAATTCCCGCAATCCTTGCGCCGAGTGTATCCCGGCACGAGCACAGGCCTGTTCGAAAGCGGGGCCGAGGTTGCGTATGGATGAGACGGGATCGGACATGTGAAAAGTCTTATGATACGGTGTATCCTCTGTCATCCGAATTTCACCGTGAATGCTTCCCGGTCGTAGTACCTTTGCCTGCAGGACCAAGTTAAGATTTCACGGGCAAATACCGTCATGAGGTCCTTTCGTGCCCAAGACTATGGAAATCGCTGAAAAACAAATGCTTACCTGCAAGATGTACATGCGATCCGGGCGGCTGGAGGGTTTTTGATGGGCAAAGAAAGTTCGGTGTTCTTCTTGTCAGGTCGGTTTGACGAAAAAGCTATCGAAGGGGTGCTCAAGAATCATTGGAACTTGACGATCGGCGAGTCATCAAAACGGCTTTTTCACATCCTAGATTGCCATGACCAATCTCTTGTGTCCAAAGGCAAACTTTTGATTGAAACTGATGGAAAGTTGCATCTGTTTTCCTTTAAGCGACATGTGACGCAGCAGGGCAGTGGCGCCGGACAGTTCGTTCAAAATCTACCAAACGGCGCGGTCCGGTCAGGATTGGCAAAGTTTCCCACGCTTCGGGCGCTCATTCCGGTTGCGTCTGGAACTGTGAAGGTGCGCAAGTTCTCGGTTCTCGACGACTTGCGAAAGACACGTGTTCAAGGCCAGGTGGTTGATCTTGTTTCGGATCATGGACGTGCGACGATTGTGGTTTTGTGCCAAGTGAGCGGGCCATCTTCAAGTTTGAAAAATATCCGTAAGTCAATTGAAAAAAACAAAAATATACGAAACGCGACTGGGGTTTTCACTGCGCTGTCTCCGGACACGCCGCGTTATCAGGCCAAACCCGATATCCCCCTTGCTCGAGCACAACCCACTGTAGATGTGGCGACCAAGATTATTGGGACCTATCTGGCGGTGGCGCGCCAAAACGAAAATGGTGTGATCGCAGATTACGATACCGAGTTCCTGCATGACTACCGTGTCTCACTCCGGCGCATCCGTTCGGTACTCAGCCTGTTCAAAGGAGTGTTTTCACCTCATCAGACGATGGGTTTGAAGAGAACGTTTTCCGATCTTATGGCCCCGACCAACCGGTTGCGCGACCTTGATGTCTATCTACTTGAGAAAAATAATTATTACAGCATGATACCGGAAAACCTTCATGTTGGTGCCGAGATCATGTTTGCACAGTTTGAGGCAGAGCGTAAAAGGTCATGGAAAGTTCTATCTCAGAAATTCAGAAGTGCGTCCTATAACCGGTGTATGTTGGAACTGAGCAGACAAATCACCGATCCGAAGAGTGCACAGACCGGCCCGAACGCAGATATTGCCGCTTATGACTTCGCCCGCACTATGATCTGGAAACGCTATTGCAAACTGTGCAGATTGGCGCGTAGGATTACGTCGAATTCGCCCGATGCCTTGGTCCACGACCTGAGGATCGAAGGGAAGAAACTCCGTTATTTGATGGAGTTCTTTGGTCCTTTGTTTAACCAAAAATCGTTAACAACCATTCATAAGCCGCTGAAAAAACTGCAGGATAACCTAGGTCGATTCAACGACTTCTCGGTTCAGCAACAATCGTTGCTGGAATTGGTGGATCGGCAGGTTGAAACCGAAAAGCCCGAAATCGCCCAGCTCGCTCTGTCCGCAGGCGGGCTAATCACTGTACTAAAACAACGCCAAGAGGCAGAACGCCAGCGTGTGATCGCGCATCTTCGTGGTTTGGACAGCCCCGAGATCAAACATCAGTACCGGAGGCTGTTCCACTGACAGCCTGCCAGCCCCGTTGGTTCGGTGGCAAAGCCTTTCCTCATATGAGATAGTTACTAGTGATGGGGTTGGCCATTGTTGATAGCAATGTAGGTTCATAGGCATGGGCACTGAAATCGAACGGAAATTCCTGGTTTCTGCGATTCCAGACTTGCAGCATCTGGACCGGGTCGTGATCCGCCAGGGCTATTTGACTGCGCCTGAGGATTCCACTGAACTGCGGTTGCGGCAAAAGAATGAACGCTATTTCCTGACGCTGAAGGGTTGCGGGGAACTAGTGCGCGTAGAACGCGAAACCGAAATCTCGGGCGAGCAGTTCGAAACCTTCTGGCCCGAGACCACGGAACGGCGGGTCGAGAAGGAACGTTACACTGGAACGCTGTCCGATGGGCGCGTTTTTGAGTTGGATGTTTTTCAGGGTGGCCTGACGCCGTTGCACATGGTCGAGGTTGAGTTTGAGACCGAGGCAGACGCCAATTCCTTTGTTCCGCCCGAATGGTTCGGCGCGGAAGTCACAGAGGATAAACGCTATAAGAACAAGACCTTGGCGATCAAAGGTGTGCCAGTTTGATCGTCGCTTTCAGACCGGGAGCCGCGTCCTGCGGCAGGAATTCTCCACCGTGCATATGCGCGATGGCCGATACCAGCGCCAGACCAAGTCCTGCATTGCGTTCGGTCCGGGCTGGATCGAGGGTCACAAAGGGCACTTGAAGGCGTGAAAGATCCTCGGGCGCAACGCCCGGCCCGCGATCGCGGACGCTTAGGTATGTCTCCTTACCATCATCGGTCAAAGTGATTGTGATTTCAGTATGTTCCGGTGCGTAGCGCAAGGCGTTTTCAAGCAGGTTCGACAGGGCCTGGGACAGCAGGGGTTTATGCCCGCTCAGCGGTGCGGCGGTTCCTTCAATTACCAGACGAATGTTCTCTTCTGCGGCGACGGGATCGTAAAGATCGACCACATCTCGTACCAGTTGTTCAAGTTCAACTGTTTCGAACTGTTCCCGCCCCACGCCGGCTTCGGCGCGGGAAATCTCGGTCAATTGGCCCAGAACGCGCAGTACATGGTCGATCTCGGTTGTTGCGCGGGCTACGTCGATATCGCGGTCTTGGTCGGTTTTGGTGGGATCCGATAGCGCTTCGACGCGTTGCTTTAGACGGGACAGTGGGGATCGGAGGTCATGGGCGATTGAGTTGGAGGTGGTGCGCAGGTTGCTGATCAACTCTTCGATCCGGTCCAGCATCGAGTTCAGCGTGCCGGCGACCTGATCGAACTCATCCCCGGTTCCACGCATTGGCATTCGGCGAGACAGATCCCCGGAAACGATATCCTCGGCGGTGTTTGCGATGTCGGACAGGCGGGAAAAGACCAGACGCGTGAACAGCCACCCGGTCAAGATGCTGAGTGCCAAGGCAATGACCAAGACGATCCCAACGGTGCGCAAAAGGACCCGGTCAAACTGCTGTCGCGCCAGCGCGTCTCGCCCGACCAACAGGCGCTCACCGCCGGGTAGACGGATTGAGGCCGCTGAGATGGGTACAAGTTGGTCATTGTCCGCACGGCGCAGTTCCAGATCGACCCAACCGCTGCCAGCCGCGATGTCTGCTGGCCATTGCTTGAGGTTTCCGGCTAGTGTCGCCCCAAAGCGATCTGTCAGCAGGTACATCGCATCCCGCTCGGCGGCGGATGGCAGGCGGCGTTCAATCGCTGTTAGCAGCCCGATCAGCCCGCGTCGTTCATATTCATCCGCCAATCCGGTGAGTTCGGCCGATACGACCGAACGCGTCTCGCCCTCGATGCTTCGATTGGCGGTGACGTAGACCAATGCCAGAACCGTCGCGGTCAACAATGTGCTGAGCACCATGCTGGCCAATATCAGGCGCGTGCGTGAATTATTGAACGACAGCCGTATGTTATCCATCAGATATCATGTAACCCGCACCGCGAACGGTTTCAATCAGCGGCGGCCCACCGCCTTCGTCCAGCTGACGCCGCAGCTTCGAGATATGGACATCGACGACATTCGTATTTGGGTCGAAATGATAGTCCCACACCCCTTCAAGCAACATGGTGCGAGAGACCACGCGGTTCTTGCGGCGCAGGAAATATTCCAAAATCTGGAATTCGCGCGGGGTCAGAGTAACTTCGTGCCCATCGCGTGTGACCTTGCGAGTCAGCAAATCCATTTCAAGATCGCGGCAGGTCAGGATGGCGCTTTCCTCGGATTCCTGCGGACGCCGCAGAAGTGCTTCAATACGGGCATGTAACTCCTGAAAGGAAAACGGTTTTACCAGGTAATCATCCGCCCCCGAACGCAAACCTTTGACGCGTTCGTCCACCGCGCTCATGGCGGTCAGCATCAGGACCGGTGTCTTCAGCCCCGCGGCCCGCAAGGACCTGATCAGGGACAACCCGTCCAGCCCCGGCAGCATTCGGTCCAGCACAATGGCATCAAACCCGCCATCGGTGGCATGGTATAGCCCCTCGCGGCCATCAGCAGCTTGTTCGACCACGTAGCCTTCTTCGCCAAAACCTTTGGCGATGAAGTCGCGCGTATCTTGGTCATCTTCGACGATCAGCAGACGGCGGCTCATGATCGGACCTCCTTTCCAGCGGGATTTAAACACAAATTTCCGGGTAAGGCACCGGGTTTGATGGGATACGTGCCGGGTGCGTTGCGGCGCACCCGGCAGTCCCGGCAGAGAGCGGACAAAACAAACCGCCGGGGAGGCGCACGCCAGATATTCCCCATCACGTGGCGCGCGCGGGTCTCAGATCAGGCGATTTCCACCGCCACGAAGATCTGGTTTCCGGCCCGGTTGATCAGCACCAGCGCGGGATCGGTCTTTTCGCTGTCCAGCGCGGCTTTCAGCGCGTCGGGCGTGTCGGTCTCCTGGCTGCCCAGTTTGACGATGACATCACCGCGTTGCAGGCCCGCTTTTGCCGCAGGGCTGTCGGGCTTGAGGTCGGTCACGATCACACCGTTGACAGAGTCGGACACACCGATCTCGGAGCGGGTGGTTTCGGTCAGCGGGGCGACGGTCACACCCAGTGCGGTGCCCGAGGTCGCCTCGGCCACCGGGTCTTCAACGTCCAGTGCCGCGCTTTGGTGCTGGCCGATGGTCAGTTCCAGCTGCTGTTCGGTCCCGTCCCGCAGCACCGTCAGGGTGCTTTCGGTGCCAACCTTGGTAGTGCCCACCAGAAGCGGCAGGTCACTGCTGGAGTCCACGGCCTCGTCATTGAAGGTCAGGATGATATCGCCCTGTTGCAAGACGCCTTCGGCGGGGCTGCCATCGACCACATCCGACACCAACGCGCCGGTTGAGGTGTCAATGCCCATGGCGGCGGCAATCTCGGGGCTGACATTCTGGATCGAGACACCCAGCCATCCACGGCTGACCTGACCGTCGTCGCGCAGGTCGGCGGCAATATGCTCGACGATGTTCGAGGTTACCGCAAAGCCCAGACCCACAGACCCTCCGCTTGGCGAATAGATGGCCGAGTTCACGCCAACCACTTCGCCGTCCATGTTGAACAGCGGCCCGCCAGAGTTGCCCTTGTTAATCGCCGCATCCGTCTGGATAAACTCGGCATAGGGCCCTTGCGAGATGTTGCGCCCCTTGGCCGAGACAATCCCTGTGGTCACGGTCGAGCTAAGCCCGAACGGGTTGCCGATGGCCACCACGTCCTCGCCAACGCGGATCACGTCGCTGTCACCCAGTTCAACGGCCTGCAATCCGGCGTCGGCGTCAATCTTCAACACGGCGATGTCTGTCAACGGGTCGGTGCCGATGATTTCAGCATCGAATGTGCGGTCGTCATACAGGCGAACGGTGACGGTCGTAGCGTTATCGACGACGTGGTGATTGGTGATGATGTAGCCTGCCTTGTCCAGCACGAAACCGGATCCCAGACCTTGTGCCGGTCCGCGCTGTGGTGTGTTGAAGCCCTCGGGCGTGCCGAAACGTTTGAAGAATTCGCCAAACGGGTGGGCCTCAAAATCAAAGTTCTGACCCTGTGCCGGTGTCGGCTTTGCCTCTTGTTCCGCGATAATGGTCACAACCGAGGGTGACACGCTCTCAACCAGGTCAGCCAGGGCTTCGTCCGCTTTCGAGGGCAGGGCGGTGGTGGCCAGCAGCGCGGCGCTCAGGGCGCTGACGCCGATCCAGCCGGACGTGCGCGGCACGAGAAGAGAGGATTTACGGATGCTCATTTTGGTCTCCTGTTTTATCGCGCGGTTCCGTTCGCGCGTTAAGTCAGGAGGTGGCGCACCAGTCTGATCTTTTCCTGTGCCAAAGGTTAAGAAATCTTAATTTTGCCATAAAGACACGGTGGTATGACGACCGGTCGGTCATACGACTCGGGTCAACGGAGCGAATCGCGTGGCTCGAATCGAGAGATTGTCCTCTATTGCCGGTCCAATCCTCCAAAAGACGCGAATTGATTCAATTTGATGAACAAATGATCAAGCCAAGGTGGTGTTGGCTTAGGGTTCGACCATTGGTTGTGGAGATGTGTCAAAACATATTGGTCGCGCAGGTATAATCGTAGATTTTCGGTGGGTATACATGTCAAATGTGCATGTTTAACCTGCTATTTTCCTTAAATTTCAATAGCAGAATGCAACCTAAGAGAGAAGTCAATATTCAGAGATGTTGCTGAAAAACCATTCCGATACATCCTAAATGACCCGATCTTTCCAAATTTACGTTGTTTGCCCTCAACCAATCGGTGACGATGATCAGGCCCAAGCGAGGGGAAGCCGACGGCACTAGGGGGTGCCGAAGGTTCGTCACGATCACTGGAAGCGCTGAGCGGCATGTTAACGAGGGGGTCTTGTTTAGGTTCGGCAGCGGATAGCCGAGGTGCCTTATAGGCAGCTTTGGCCGCGCTTTCAGGGTTGATGAAAAGTGGTAGTCCTGTTTTGGGCACCGGCCCGGTCTGCAAAGACCGGGCCGTGTTTGTTTTACGGACCTGCCTTACAAGCTGTGCCGCGCCCGCCATGTCGCCCAATCTTCGGGCGTATCCAAGTCCAGCAGAGCGTTCCGATTGGGCAAGGGGTGAAGATGCACCTTGTCGGAATGCGCGCGCACAACAGTTTGCGCACCTTCATCGCCGGTCAGGCGGCGCAGCTCCGCGAACAGAGATTTGTCAAAAATAACCGGGTGACCGGGTTTTCCATCCTTAGTTGCGCCGCGCCATATCAACTTTTTCGGGTGTTCTGTAACCGAGCTGACCACACTGTTTAAATCCTCGGCCGTGATGTCGGGAAGGTCCGAAAGCAGGACCATTGCGGCTGTTGCTTCGGCCGGCAGATGGGTCATGGCACCCCGTAGGCTGGCATTCATACCTTCGGCGGCGTCCGGGATCTCGACCAGTGTCAGGTCTAGCCCGTCCAGCGCTTGATAGCGCGGATGAGGGAGCGGGGGCAGGGCGACGATCACCGGCCCAACCTGCCGGGCCGTCATGGCTGAGCGGCGCAGAAGAGGAGTATCTCCGACGTTTTGCATCAGCTTATCCGTGCCGCGCATACGGCTGGATTGCCCGGCGGCCAAAAGGATGATCGGGATGAGACTCATTGATTTAAGATGGCCGCGTTCCGCCCCGCTGTCATCCCCGCATTCGCGCGCCATCCGCATCAAAAAGTGGGGTCGAAATCATCCGCGCGCGGCGGCGTTGCCCCAGTATCTCGATCTCGACGTCCTGACCGTCTATCGCGTGTTCGAAGGGCAGGAACCCCATGGCAATCGATTTTTCCGCAAAATGGGAATAGCCGCCCGATGTGCAGAACCCGACCACCTTGCCGTTCAACCAGATCGGCTCATAGGCGTTGACGTCGGCGTCCTCGGCATCGACCTGGAATGCGACAAGCCTTCGGGAGGGGCCGTTTTGCGCTTCACGTTCGACCGCCGCACGCCCTATGAAATCGACGGGTTTTGCGAAGGATATGAACCGATCCAACCCGGTTTCAGCCGGTGTGTAGTCGGGAGAATACTCCCGCATCCATGATCCAAAGAACTTGTCCAGACGTAGGCTCATCATGGCGCGCATGCCGAAGGGGGTCAGGCCCATCGGCTCTCCGGCTTGCCACAGCGTCCACCACAGCTGCCGCTGCGCCATCGGATCACAATAGATCTCGTACCCCAGGTCACCGGTATAGCTGACGCGTTGGACGATGCAGTCGGTCATGCCCACGGTCATGCGGCGCACATCCATGAAGCGCAGCGCCGAGACATCATCGCGGGTGCAGGCGGCCAGTACCTCTGCTGCCTTCGGGCCTGCGATCTGGAATCCATTCAGCCGGTCGCTGATATTTTCGATCTGCAAGCCGTCTTCGCTATGTTGCAGGAACCACCGCATATGGAACGCCTGCGCCCCGTATGAAGCAGTCAGGCGGAACTCGGTCTCGTCCAAGCATGAGACCGTGAAATCCCCGATCAACTTACCCTTGGGCGACAGCATCGGCGTCAGCGACAGGCGACCCGGTTGAGGGATGCGCCCGGCCAAGATCCGATCCAGCCAAGCCCGCGCATTGGGACCTGTGATGCGGTACTTACCGAAATTGTGGACTTCGTTGATGCCCACGGCAGTGCGCACAGCACGAACCTCGCGCCCGGTGGCCTTGAAGGCATCGGACCGGCGGAATGAGGGCGTCTCATAGTCTGGTTCATCGCCCTGAGCGAAGTAATTGGGGACCTCCAGCCCGTATTGCTGGCCCCAGACAGCGCCCAGATCGGTGAAGATGTCATACATCGGGGTGGTTCGGTTGGGGCGGGCGGCGGGCAGTTCTTCGTTCGGATAGGCGACGCTGAAGCGTTTTTGGTAATTCTCGATCACCTTGGGGCGGGTGTAACCGGGACTGATCCAGTCGCCAAAGCGGGCCACATCCATAGCAAAGACGTCTCGCTCAGGCTCGCCTTCAATCATCCATTGAGCCAGCGTCAGGCCAACGCCACCACCTTGGCTGAACCCGGCCATCACTCCGCAGGCCGACCAATAGTTGCGCAGCCCCGGCACTGGCCCGACCAGAGGGTTCCCATCCGGCGCAAAAGTGAACGGACCATGGATCACCGATTTCACTCCGGCTTCGGCCAGAACCGGAAAGCGGCGATAGGCGAATTCAATACTGTCGGTGATCTTGTCATAGTCGTCGGGCAGCAACTCGTGCCCGAACTCCCACGGGGTTCCGTCCACGGCCCAGGGCTTGCAGGGCTGTTCGTAAAAGCCGATGCACAAGCCCCGGCCTTCCTGCCGCAGATAGCTTTCGCCTGCGGGGTCCATCACATGCGGATGTTCTCCACCCGCATCAATGATAGCTTCGATCTGAGGGATCGAGTCGGTCACCAGATACTGATGCTCCATCGGGTGCAGCGGGAAATAGACCCCCGCCATCGCGCCGACCTCACGCGCCCATAGGCCACCTGCGTTGACCACGTGTTCGGCGTGGATGGTGCCCTTGTCCGTCACCACATCCCAAGTGCCGTCGGGGCGCTGGTTGGTCTCGCGCACCATGCAATGTGTTTCGATCGCGGCCCCGCCCATCCGGGCCGCCTTGGCATAGGCATGGGTGGTGCCCGATGGGTCCAAGTGTCCATCCAGCGGATCATAGAGCGCGCCAAGGATGCCATCGGTATTGGTGATGGGTGCGATTTTCTTGATCTCGTTAGGGCCAATGATCTCTGTCTCTAGCCCCATGAACCGGTGCTTGGCGCGCTCGGCCAACAGCATGTCGAACCGGTCCTGATTGTCGGCCAGCGTTACCCCGCCCACATGGTGCAACCCGCAGGACATGCCGGTGATCTCTTCCAGTTCCTTGTAAAGGCGGATCGTATAGCCCTGCAAAGCGGCCATGTTGGTGTCGCCGTTCAGCGTGTGAAACCCGCCCGCCGCGTGCCAGGTGGACCCGCTGGTCAGCTCAGAACGTTCCAGCAGCACCACGTCTGACCAACCCAGCTTGGTCAGGTGGTATAGAACCGAACATCCGACAACACCGCCACCAATCACTGCCACCCGCGTTGTCGATTTCATGCCCGTGCCTCCGCTTTGTATCTGGCCAAAGCGTGCAAGGGCAGACCGGGGCTGACTGTTCCGTTTCCGACGCGACATGTCGCACGAGACGTTTTACAGCGGACGGATTTTCAACTCAGTGATGCGGTTACCTTCACGGGCGGTAACTTCGAACCGGAAACCGTGGAACGAGAATACTTGACCCACTATGGGGATCATCTGCGCCTCGTGGATGACCAGACCAGCCACGGTATTGGCCTCGTCGTCAGGCAGGGTCCATTCCATCGCGCGGTTCACATCCCGGATCGTCATCGCTCCTTCAACAAGGTACTGACCATCTTCGGTTCGGGTGACGGGGACGTCCTCATCAATGTCGAACTCATCGGCGATCTCGCCCACGATCTCCTCAAGAATATCTTCCAGAGTGATCAACCCCCGCAGCGAGCCATATTCGTCCACCACCAACGCAAAATGACTGTGCATCCGCAGGAATTCCCGCATTTGATCGTCCAGAGTGGTGGTTTCTGGCACGAAATACGGATCATTGGCCACCTTCGAGATATCGAAGCTTTCCAGCCGGTTGGCTTCGCTTTCACTGTCGCCGGCATGTGCGTACATGGCGCGGAACAGGTCTTTGGCATGAACGACACCCACGATGTTCTCGGGCTCGTCCCGAAAGACGGGCAGGCGGGTATGAGGGCTTTTCAGACACTGCTGCAAGATTGCCTCGGGCGCGTCGTCGGCGTCGATCATCTCGATATTCGAACGGTGCAGCATGATTTCCTCGACTGCACGGTCCGCCAGATCCAGCGCGCCCAGAATACGATCGCGGTCTTCCTTTTCTACCACGCCTTCCGAATGACCCAGTTGCAGCGCACCGGCGATCTCTTCCCGCACGGCAAGGATGTTGCTGTCTGGGTCGATCTGTACCCCAAATAGCCGCAGAACACCCCGCACCAAAAGTCGGACGGCGGCCACGACCGGGGAAAAGACGGTCACCACTACGCTGATGATCGGGGCGACCAGCGCGGCGGCTTTCTCGGCATTGGTGATGGCATAGGTTTTTGGCAGTACCTCGGCGAAGATAAGCACCAGCAAGGTCATCACCAGTGTCGCCAGCGCCACGCCGCTTTCACCAAACAGCTTGGTGAACAGCGCCGTTGCCAGCGAGGCCGCGAGGATGTTCACGAGGTTATTGCCCAGCAGGACCGAGCCGATCAGACGTTCATTGTCATCGGTGATATCGAGCGCCTTCTGCGCCCCGCGCGAGCCTTTGTCGGCCTGCGCCCGCAACTTGCCGCGCGACGAGGCGGTCAATGCTGTTTCGGAACCCGAGAAAAATCCTGACAGGACAAGCAAAAGCAAAATGGCGCCGGTCGTAAACCAGAATGCGCCGTCGATCATAGAAGCTGAGGGTTCCATAGGTCCTTGGTTGTTTGGGTTGTTGTCTTCGTTATGGGGGTGCGACCCCTGCGGATCAAGGGGTTAGCCCTTAACACCGGGGTCTTTCGCCAGCGGGTGATGCTCGAGCACCAACTCAGCAAGGCGTTCGTCTAGCACATGGGTGTAGATTTCCGTCGTGGCGACATCGGCGTGACCCAGCAGTGTCTGGATCGAGCGTAGGTCGGCCCCGTTTGCCAATAGGTGAGTCGCAAAAGCATGGCGTAGTGTGTGGGGCGTCACCTTTTCAGGCGATACGCCACCATGCACAGCGAGGTCTTTAATCAGGTGGAAGAACATGTGCCGGGTCAGATGCCCGGACTTGCCGCGCGAAGGAAACAGGTAGCGCGAGCGTTGGCCGCCATTGGCCACAGCCTCGTCTTCAGCCGCGTCTCGGGTTTCTAACCACAGCGCCAACGCGTCGCGGGCCGGAGGGGAGAGGGGGACCATGCGTTCCTTGCCGCCTTTACCCAAAACCAGCAGCATTCGGGGATCGCCCCGCGCCGACGAGACCGGCAGTGACACCAGTTCGGTCACACGCATGCCAGTGGCATAAAGCAGCTCCATCAGGCAGGTGTTGCGGATGCGGTCGGCCTTTGAGCGGCCGGTTTCGCGCGCGGCTTGCAGCAAGCGATCGACCTCGGGTACATCCAGCGTCTTGGGTAGGCGTTTCTGACGGCCTGGCCCCTTGATCTGGATTGCCGGATTGGTGTCGCGCCACCCTTCTTCAAACGCGAACCGGTATATCTGCTTGATCGCAGACAAGCGGCGGGCGCGGGTCGACTGGGACAGGCCCTGCGCGACGCAATCGATCAGATAGCGCTCGATCAGGTCGCGGTCTGCTTCGGTAAATCCCATCTTGCGGCGTTTCAGCCAGGCGGCAAAATCCTTCAGGTCGTTGCCGTAGGCCAAAAGGGTGTTATTGGCCGCACCTAGCTCGGCAGCCTGAGCTTCCAGAAAGGTCGAAATCCAAATCTCGGCGGAGGCAGGGGCGGCCATGATCAGGTGCCTTGCAGGATCAGCAGGTTCAGTGCAGCGCGGCGGGCGGTATCCTCAAGCCCGACGCGGCGCAGGGTGGCGATGGCAGCAGTCAGGTCCACGAGGTTCCCGCGAGAGCCATGAGCAAACAGGTTCATCGCTTCCAAAATCGCCTCACCCAGCTGGCTGTTGTTTAGTAGCGTTTCGATATCTGACGGCACAGGTGCGGCCCAGGCAAAGCCTTGTGCAACCGCATCGGCTAATGGCGATGGCGAGCGCGCGCGCCCCGGATCCCCTTGGGCTAGTGCGGCCAAAAACTGGTTCTCCTCGCCTTTGTCCGGGACGGATAGGGCGGCGCTTTCATAAAGGTCCGAGAGCAGCAGGATACGCCACCGCAAGGTCTCGGCTTCGGCATCCGTCAGTGAAACCTGCGACAGCCGGTCTGCGAAAAGTTCGGCAAACGGGACCTCAAGCCCGACGCTGCGCATTTGGGTCCAGACATCGAGAAGGGCGGGTGATATGGCCTCGGGCTTGCCGGAATCCAGCGCGGTTTCGAACCGCTGTACCGCCGCGACGCGATCCCAAACCGCACCTGAAGCGGCAGGCGAACGTTCAGTATAAAGCCCCAACAACTGGTTCGGCGTCAGCGCACCCACACGGGTCAACCGCTCGGCCGCCTCGATCTGGGCTTTCCAGCCCGCCACATCCCGTAGGTCGGCATTGGCAAAGGCCCGCGGCAATGGGGCCGAGGGCAAACGCTCGCCAATCGCCTCATAAAGGCGGAAGGTCAGCGGATCAGGGTCATCAGGTTGCGGCAGGTATTCGGCGTCTTCGAATAGTTCGGGGCTGAGGAAGCGGTCCAGAACGGCCAAATCCTCATCGGGCAGCACTTGCAGCGCATGGGCCGCCTCAAGCGTCAGCGCTGCTGAGGCCCAGTCGCCGCGTCGCGCTTTGCAGAAAATCTGCGCCGCGTAATCCTGTGACAGGTGCGGTTGCGCGATCAGTGCGGTGCAACTGCGATCTTCGTCGCCCGTCAGAAGCGTCGCGTCAAACCAACGTTGAAACCGGTCGCGGCTGTCGGTCGGACCAGCCAGTTGCACCAGCGATTGCGCAGGATCGGCCGCGCCCAGTTGCATCAACCGATCCAGTCGCGCCAGCAGCAATATCTCTTGGGCATTGGGGCCGGATGGCGCACGCGCCTCGGACAGCAGCAAGGTGAACAGCAGGCGCTGCATTGCCGGATTATACCTTACGGGTACATCGGCGATCAGCTCGGCCAGCCTGCCTGGGTCGCTGTTTTTCCACATATCGACCGGCAGGCCTGTCACCGAGGACGACACCAACCCCAAGGGCGGCAACAAAGCCTCAAGCGCTGTGACCTCGACCCCCGGCTGCAGGCCGGTCTGTGACACGGGCGGTTCCAGCAAAACGGTGCCGGGCAAGTTTTCCGGAGGTTGGGTCAGCCATTCGATCGCAGACAGGGGTTCCTGCTGCGCCTGTGCGGCTCCGGCCAGGAAAAGCGCGGCAACTGCGCTCCTACTCCACATTCAGGATGACCGGTTCGCGGACTTCATCCTGCGGGGCCGAGAAATCCACCCCGAAGAACGGGCCAAGATAGGCATAGCCCACCAGCCCGATAAAACACAGGCAAACCAGATATATCAGCAGTTTGATCAGACGGCCCATTGCTCAACGTCGCCTCAATTTTTTCTTTTGTCCCAGTTATAGCTGGCATTTTTCTTAAGATCACGTCATTCACGGTGAAATGAGCGAAATAAAGCAAAACACTGACACGGTTGCCCCAGTCCAGCACCTTGTGTTGCACAAAACCGTAGTTCTGGTGGGGATGATGGGGGCTGGAAAGACCGCAGTGGGCCGTGCATTGGCCCTACGTCTGGGTGTCCCGTTCCTTGACAGTGATGCCGAGATCGAATCGGCAGCAAACATGACCATCCCCGAGATTTTCGAACGCGACGGCGAGCCGTTCTTTCGCGCCAAGGAAAGTCAGGTCATCGGGCGGCTGCTGGATGAGGAAAAGGGCATTCTGTCTACCGGCGGCGGCGCGTTTCTGTCCGAGCAAAACCGCAGGATGATCACCGAACGCGGTGTATCCGTCTGGTTGAATGCTGATCTGAACGTGTTGTGGAACAGGGTCAAGCACAAGGATACCCGACCCTTACTGCGCACCGACGACCCTTATGCGACATTGCGCGGGATATATGAGGCGCGCGTGCCGGTTTACCAGCAGGCCGATTTGACTGTGACCTCGGACGGTGAGATTTCGATCGACAATATGGTTGGCCGCGTTGTCGAAGCTTTGCTCAAGCGGCCTGATGTTCTGGAACAAAAATAAATGCACCAAACCGTACATGTTGAGCTGGGCGAACGCGCGTATGATGTCGAGATCGGGCCAGACCTGCTGGGGCAGTCCGGGGCACGGATCGCGCCTTTGTTGCACCGACCCAAGGTCGCCGTCCTGACGGATGAGAACGTGGCCGCGCTGCATCTGGATGGGCTGCGCGACGGGTTGTTCACAGCCGGGATCGAGATGTCGTCACTGGCTTTGCCTGCGGGTGAGGCGACCAAGAGCTGGCCTCATTTCGAACGTGCGGTCGAATGGTTGCTGGCCGAGAAGGTCGAGCGCCGGGATGTTGTTATCGCGTTGGGCGGTGGCGTAATCGGCGACCTTGCAGGCTTTGCTGCAGCCGTTTTGCGGCGCGGTGTTCGGTTCGTGCAAATCCCGACCTCGCTGTTGGCACAGGTGGACAGTTCCGTCGGGGGCAAGACCGGCATCAATGCACCACAGGGCAAGAACTTGATCGGAGCCTTCCATCAGCCCTCGTTGGTGCTGGCCGATACTTCGGTGCTGGGTACGATGACGGATCGGGATTTCCTGTCCGGCTATGGCGAAGTCGTCAAATATGGCCTGCTGGGGGACGCCGACTTCTTTGAATGGCTCGAAGACAACGGAACCGATGTGGCGGGGGGCAATATGGCGGCGCGGGTACGGGCCGTGACCCGCTCGGTGCAGATGAAGGCCGATATCGTGGCACGGGATGAGACCGAGCAGGGCGACCGTGCGTTGCTGAACCTCGGCCACACCTTCTGTCACGCGTTTGAGGCTGCAACGGGTTATTCCGACCGGCTGCTGCATGGTGAAGGCGTGGCCATCGGCTGCGCGCTGGCGTTCGAGCTGTCCTCGCGTCTTGGTCTGTGTCCTCAGGAAGACCCCAGCCGCGTGCGTGCGCATTTGCGTACGATGGGCATGAAGACCGATTTGGCGGACATTCCCGGAGAACTTCCAGGCGCTGAGGCTCTGGTTGATCTGATGGCGCAGGACAAGAAGGTGATCGACGGTCAGTTGCGGTTCATTCTGGCGCGCGGAATCGGCCAGGCATTCGTCACCTCTGACGTACCGCGTGATGCAGTACTGTCGGTGCTTCAGGACGCGCTGGCCACTACCTGATCAACGCCCGTTGAGCACCATCAACTCGCCGATATTCTCGCGTGTGATATAGCCCACCATCGCCCCCGAAGCAGTGCAAACCGCAATGGCCGGGGCGCCTTTATGCAGCCCGTCCAGCACGGCCTCCAACCCGTCGGTCAAGCGAACTTTTGGAATGTCCGGTTCCATGATCGAAGTGGCCGGATTGGACCGGGGTGTTTCATCGGCAAGGGCCGCGAACAGACGATTGCGCGTGACAAAGCCTTGCAGCTTGCCATCGGGGGACAGCACCGGAAACTCATGCTGCGTGGTATGGATGACGGCCTGCGCGGCGGTTGCCAGCGTGTCGTCGGGGGAAAGAGCGTGAAATTCGGTGATCATCGCATCGCGCGCCAGCACGCGCCGCGCGACCGAGCGCATGGTCACGTCCTGACTTTCGGCATTTGCTGCTACGAAGACGAATACCGCGATCAGCACCAACAGCGCATTCCCGGTGCTGAGCCCAAGGAACCCGAACCCGACCGCCACCGCCTGTCCCGCCAGCGCGGCGACCCGTGTGGCTTTGACGCGATCCATTTTCAGACAAAGCAGGGCACGGAACACACGCCCGCCATCCATCGGAAAGGCGGGGATCATGTTGAACGCGGCCAACAGCAGGTTCACATAAGCCAGACGGTTCAGCAGGCCGGGGGCGGTGCTGTCGATCTGAGCCATGGTTTCAAGAGGCATTCCCGCGCCCAGAAGAACCAGCAAGACCCAGATTGCAACATTGACCGCAGGGCCTGCCAGCGCCACCCAAACCTCTTGCATGGGGTTTTCCGGCATCCGCTCGAGCCGAGCCAGCCCGCCGATTGGCAATAGGGTAATGTCAGGCGTTTTGATCCCATAGCGCCGGGCCATCAGCGCATGGCCAAATTCATGGGCGACCACACAGGCAAATAGCGCCAGCACGAAGATCAGGTTTTCAACCGCGGCCGCCAGACCTCCGCTGGAATAGGCGGCAAACCCGACCCAGGCCAGCAACAGGAAAAAGGTGACATGGACCCTCAGTTCCGACCCCAATATCCGGCCGAGTGAGAAGGACCATGTCATGATATTTCTCCGTCTTGGTTAGAACGGAATCTCGTCGTCGTCGATACCGCCGGATGCAGGGGCCGGAGAGCCGGACGGCCCACCATAAGGATCCCCATAGCCGCCACCGGCCTGACCGCCATAGCCGCCACCGGATTGGCCGCCGCCATACCCACCACCGCCGCCACCTTCACCGCGCGCGTCCAGCATGGTCAGTTCACTGCGGTAAGGGCGCAGAACCACTTCGGTCGAATATCGATCCTGTCCGGACTGATCCTGCCATTTGCGGGTCTCAAGCTGGCCTTCGATGTAAACCTTGCTGCCTTTGCGCAGATACTGCTCGGCCACACGCACCAAGGGCTCCGAGAAGATGGCGACCGTATGCCATTGCGTCCGGTCCCGGCGTTCGCCGGTATTGCGGTCTTTCCATGTCTCAGACGTGGCGATGCGCAGGTTGCAAACCTTTCCACCATTCTGGAACGACCGAACCTCAGGGTCGGCACCGAGATTTCCGATCAGAATGACTTTGTTGACTGAACCCGCCATATATTCCCTCGTTCTTTTCTGACTGAGCAGTGCCCGAATCTGGCACCTGTTATTTCTGCGACCCTATACGGCCTGCGCTTTGGTTGAAACATGGTTGATGACGCGAAAATGAGCGCGCTAATTCTTTAGGCATGATTCACCAAGCTTTCATTCTTTGCTGAAATATCTATACTCGTTCAGGTTCGTAGAGATCGGGATCGGCATTTATGCGGTTGTTGTTAGCGAGTTTTTCGGTGCTATGCTGTGCACTGGTCTCAGCCCCGACTGTGGCGGATACCTTGTCGACGAAAAGCCGCAAGGACATTTTCCTCAAGCAATCCAAGGTGTTGGATTCGCGCGCGGCCACACAATACCGCAATTCCGAGCGCTATAAGCCAAAGACGCCGAGGCGTCAGTTCAGCCAGCGTTATAATGGGAAATACAAAGGCCAGTATCTGACCATCGCGCGGCAAGCGGCGCGTAAGCATAACGTCCCCGAAGACTTGTTCTTGCGGTTGGTGCAGCAGGAAAGCGGCTGGAACCCCAATGCTGTCTCGCATAAGGGAGCACTAGGTTTGGCACAGCTTATGCCTGCGACAGCAAGAACGCTTGGCGTCAACCCGCTGGACCCACGGGAAAATCTGGAAGGTGGCGCGCGCTATCTGTCCGCTCAATACCGCAAGTTCAAATCCTGGCGTCTGGCGCTGGCGGCATATAATGCTGGTCCGGGCGCGGTGGAAAAACATGGTGGCGTTCCACCGTATAAGGAAACGCAGAATTACGTCAGGGTGATCTGGGGCGGTTAAACTCCGCTTCCCGTCCCAATAGGTAAAAGGCCAACCCTGCGGCTGGCCTTTGTGTTTTATTCGGCTGCAATCTTGATGACCGGCTCCATACGTTCCAGGACATCCTCGGCCAAATGACATTTGACCTGATGTCCCTCGGCCAGAGTTTTCACCGGCGGAACGCGCTGTTCGCACAAGCCACCCGGCACCTCGGACTTCCAGCGGCACCGCGTCTGGAACGGACAGCCCGGAGGCGGGTTCATCGCAGAAGGAATATCGCCTTCTAGCACGATATGCTGTTTCTCGATTGACGTATCAGCGATGGGCACCGCGCTCAGCAACGCTTCGGTATAGGGATGATAAGGCGGGGCAAAGACCTGATCGGTGGTGCCCAACTCGACCACATGGCCCAGATACATGACCATCACCCGGTCGCTGAGATAGCGTACAATCGACAGGTCATGGCTGATGAACAACAGAGTCGTTTTGTGTTCACGCTGGATCTCCATCAACAAGTCCGTCACGGCCGCCTGCACGGACACATCCAGTGCCGAGACCGGCTCATCCGCCACCACGATCCGCGCGTCCCCGGCAAACGCACGGGCAATGCCCACACGCTGTTTCTGACCGCCAGACAGCTGGCGAGGCATCCGATCGGCAAAGGCGCGCGGCAGCTTCACCAGATCAAGCAGCTCCAGCATCCGCTTCTTCCGCTCGGCTTCCGAGTTGCCGACACCGAAAATCTCAAGCGCGCGGATGATCTGGCGGCCAACGGTCATCGACGGGTTCAACGTGTCAAACGGGTTCTGGAATACCATCTGAACTTCGCCCACCGTCTTGGCGTCCCGCTCTTCAATCGGCACGGCCTCGATGTTGCGATTGTCCAGAAGGATTTGCCCATCCGTCGCCGTTTCCAGCCCCATCAACACCTTGGCAAACGTAGACTTGCCACAGCCGGATTCGCCCACAATGGCCAATGTCTCGGATTCATGCGCCTCAAAGCTGAGCGTTTCGTTGGCCTTCACCACCTTAGTCTCGCCGCCGCCAAACAGCGCATTCGCCGCGACCTCATAGTATTTCTTCAGATTGTCCATCTTCAGAACTGTGCGGCCAATCGCAGCCTTTTCCTTTTGTTCCCCAACGGTGATCGGTGCGTTCCAGTCAATCTCCTGGAATTTCAGACAGCGCGTATGGTGTCGGTCATTTCCGGGCACAGCCTGCATCAGGATATCCTGAGCATCACAACGCCCTTCTTCGAAATAGTCACAGCGCGGCCCAAAGTTACAGCCCGGCGGGCGCTCATGGGGCAGGGGGAAGTTCCCCGGAATGGCCACCAGCGGGCGCGTGTTCTTGTCGGCCCCAGGCAAAGGGATCGAGCGGAATAGCGCCTGTGTATAGGGGTGCTGCATTTCGTCAAACACATCCTTGATCGAGCCGCGCTCGACCGCCTCACCCGAATACATCACGCAAAGCCGGTCGCAGGTTTCCAACACCAGCCCCAGATTGTGCGAGATAAACAGCATTGAGGTGCCGTATTTCTTGCCCAAATCCTTGACCAGTTCGACCACAGCCGCTTCAACCGTCACGTCCAGCGCGGTCGTTGGCTCATCCAGAATCAAAAGCGCCGGTTTCGACATCAATGCCATGGCGATCACGATGCGCTGCTGTTGTCCGCCAGAGAGCTGATGCGGGAAAGAATTCAGCATTCGCTCGGGGTCGGGCAGGCGCACATCGGTGACAACCTCCAACGCGCGGGCATAAGCCTCTTCCGCGCCGACGCCTTCGTGGATCATCGGCACTTCCATCAACTGCTTACCGATCTTCATCGCTGGGTTCAGCGATGCCATCGGTTCCTGATAGATCATCGCGATCTCGTTGCCGCGAATGTCGCGCAACTCCTCGGTGGTCATCTCACCCAGATCACGCCCTTTGAACTTGATCGAGCCGCCAACGATGCGCCCGTTCTTGCCCAAATCCTGCATGACACCCAACGCAACCGTGGACTTGCCACAGCCAGACTCACCAACCAGCCCCACAGCCTCACCAGGTTGCACGCTGACCGAGAAATCCATAACGGCGGGAATTTCCCTCAACCGGGTAAAAAACGAGATCGAAAGCTTGTCGATCTCAAGGATTGGCCCGTCATAATCCGCCAGTTTGTTCATCTTGTTACTCCTCGCGAGAGTCAGGGGGATCCCTTCATCTGGCTAAAAATATCCCGGGGGGTCCGGGGGGCTGGCCCCCCGGCCTCGATCACAATCAGTCCTTCAGACTTTCTTCGCGCAGACCGTCGGCCAGCAGGTTCAAACCCAGAACCAGTGACAAGAGGGCCAAAGCAGGCGGAAGGGCAGGGTGTAGATAGATCGACAGCAGCTTACGCCCCTCGTTAATCGTTGAACCCCAGTCCGGGCTTTCCGGTGGCAGACCCAATCCAAAGAAACCCAAGGTCCCCAAAAGAATGGTCGTGTAGCCAATCCGCAAACAGAAATCGACGATCAGCGGACCACGCGCATTGGGCAGAATCTCCCACAGCATGATGTACCAGGGGCCTTCGCCTCGCGTTTGCGCCGCCGCTACATAGTCGCGGGTTTTGATATCCAGCGCCAGCCCGCGAACGATACGGAACACAGTGGGCGAGTTCACAAAGACCACCGAAACAAACACCACCAGGATGCCGCCAGGGATGTCGAACAGGTCCAGATAGGTTGGAAGACCCCAGATGCTATAGCTGTCGGTGCTGACAATGTACCCGCCGGTCGAGATCAGCGACAGATACAGCCACAAAGCCACCCCAAGCACACCAATCAGCAGCGGCGTGCGGAAATTCGGGCGCGTGTAGTAGCGAGAGTTCAGCAACACCCCCAAAAAGATGATCGGAAAGACAAACAGGACAGCGGCCATATAGTTCGGCACCCCTGTCGCCACGATCTCGGGCGTGACCAGCAGATAGAACAACAGGATCACCGGGAAAGCCAGGATCAGGTTGGCCAGGAAGGACAGCAGTGTGTCCAAACGACCGCCATAGTATCCGGCAGGCAAGCCTAGCGTGATCCCGACCATGAAGGCGAACATCGTTGCCAGCGGGGCGATCTGCACCACGATCCAGGCCCCTTTGACCATGCGGCTGAACACGTCGCGGGCCAAGTTGTCTCCGCCCAGCAGATACCAGGCGTATTGACCCTCTTCCAAACTGGACAAAGGCGTTCCTGGTACTTTGTTCTTCATGCCCGAAATCTGGTCCAGCGGGTCATGGGTGACGATCAGATCCATCGCCCCAAAAATTCCGGTAAACACCCAGAACATCACAAGGCCGAACCCGATCATGCCGATGGGGCTGTCGAACAGCTTGCCATACAGACCCAGCTTGCGCTTGAACGCGATCGACATGGCGTAAAGCAGGATCAGCGACATCCAAACCGGCAGAAACTGCTGGGACATGGCGCCGATGATCCCGGCGTTTGTGCCCATCAGGATGCCAAGGACGATATAGGCAACCGCAAGGCCGACACTGGCCAGAAAACTGTATCGCATCGCGGCTTGGATCATATTTCGCAGCCCCGAACTGGACGTGAGCGTGCCGTCCGGGTTCACGGTCATCTGATCCTCGGGCAGGATGATGCTCGCCAGCATCCAGGCAACAATGGACAGCGCCATCAGCGCCAGCGCCAAGGCGATCAGCGGGTTGAGGAAGGCGATAGAGCCGGTCCAGGTAAGTGGTTCCATGATCTGACCCTCCCTTAAGAAATGCGAATACGCGGGTTGAGGTAGACATAGCCGATATCCGAGATCAGCTGCGTCACCAGCACCACAAAGACCGACACGACCGAAATCGCCAACAAGAGCTGGATGTCGTTATTCCCCGCCGCCTGCACCAGCGCCCAACCAAAGCCCTTGTAGTTGAAAAGGGTCTCGACGATTACCACACCATTCAGCAGCCATGGGAACTGCAACATGATGACGGTAAAGGGGGCGATCAGCGCGTTGCGCAGCGCGTGTTTCATGACGATGTTCGAAAAGGACACGCCTTTCAGCCGCGCGGTACGGATATATTGCGCCGTCATCACCTCGGTCATTGAGGCGCGGGTCATCCGGGCGATATAACCCATCCCGTAAAGCGCAATCGTCAGCACGGGCAGGAAGAAATTCTCGAATGTCGGGTTCTCCATAGCCTGCGTGGCCGTGCCCTTGAACCACTTCAATCCAACGGCGGATGAGGTGAAAATGGCGATGAAGATCACGCCTGACACATATTCCGGTGTCGCTGTTGTGGTGATGGCAAAGGTGGACAGGGTGCGATCGGTGGCCGAGCCTTCTTTCATGCCCGCCAGAACGCCAAGGATCAGTGCCGAAGGGACCATCAGCAGCATCACCCAGAACATCAGCCGACCGGTTAGAGCGAGACGTGTGCCGACAACTGTTCCGACCTCTTCTTTGAAGACTGTGGAATAGCCCCAATACCCCTGCAAAATACCGCAGAAATTGGGCGATTCCTCGGCGGTTTTACCAGGCAGAATGCATCTACCCTGAACGGTTCCGTCTTCGTTGGTGTGCCGGTACGATGGCAGAACACCCAGCCATTCGCCATATTTTATGGGCGTTGACTGAAGATAGCCGCCTTTTTCCAGGAAACTCTCGACCTGTTCATCCGACATCCGAAAGTTGCCCTGCGTTTTGGCAAGCTTTTCGAGGTTCGGATACAGGTTGGTGAGGAAAAAGACCAGGAATGTCAGGCACAATGCTGTCAACAGCATGATCCCGACCCGCCTTAGAATGAATAGTCCCATGATAGCCCCTGTTGGTCGGCTGGCGCTGGTTTCAGGCCGTGCGCGTCGATAGTATTTTTCGCCGGGTCAGCGCCGACGAAAAGGCCGCGCCCTTACGGCGCGGCCCTGTAGGTGTCGGCTTAAGAGACGATGCCGAACTTATATAGCTGCGGCAGGTCCGCGATGTGCTTTTCAACACCAACCATGTTGTCACGGTGGTGACGCATTGCTGTCCGCCAATAAGGCTGGATGGTCACACCCTCTTCGATCATGATCGTTTGCAGCTTGGCCATCACCTCGCGGCGCTTGTCCACATCGGCGATCGAGTTCGCTTCGGCCAGAAGCGCATCGAACTCGGCATTGGCAAAGCCGGACTCGTTCCACGCCACGCCTGACTTATACGCCAAGGCCAGAACCTGCGTGCCCAGCGGGCGGTGGTTCCAGTTGGTCGAGGAAAAGGCGTATTTCGTCCAGTCGTTCCAGAAGGTCGAGCCGGGCAGAACCGTGTGTTTGGCCTTGATGCCCGCGTCGTTCAACTGCGCAACCACAGCAGCGGTGGTATTGCGACGCCAGTCATCGTCGATCGACTGAACTTCGTGCTCGAAGTCTGCCATGCCCGCTTCTTCCATCAGGGCCTTGGCACCTGCCGGATCATAGGGAATACGGGTCACCGCCGAGTCATATTCGGGGTGCATCGGACCTACATGGCAGTTCTCGGCAGGGATGCCGTAGCCGGACATGCCAAGCTCGAGGCAGACATTGTTGTCCACGGCCATGGCCAGCGCCTGACGCACACGTTTGTCGCCATAGATCTTATTGCCATTGGCGTCTTCGGCCAACTGGTTCGGACGAATGACGATGGTAAAGCCCGAGGGGATTTCCGAACGGGTCAGGCCGATGCCGTCGAAGATGTCAACAAATTCGCCGACCGATTCCCAGTTCATGTCGATCTCTTCGGCCTCGTAGGCGGCCAGGAAGGCTGCCGGGTCGGTGCCGTAGTCGATAAACTCGATCCGGTCGATATAGCCGCCTTTGCCGGCCTCATAGCCCCACCAGTCAAAGCCTTCGTTGCGCACGAGCACACCTTTGACGCCGACCTCGTGGCTTTCGGGGATCATAAAGCCGGTGCCGACCGGGTTGGCCAGCATGTTATTGGCATCAAAGCTACTGTGTACGATGGCGGCCGGATAGTCCGCCATGCCGGGAATGATGGTGATGTCGGGCGCGTTACACGTCAGTTTGACGGTATGGGAATCCACAACCGTAATTGCACCGTCCGCGGCCTTTTGCGTGGCCTCGTCAATCAGTGATGCCATGCGGGATGCCATCGAGTTGCCCTCTAGCCCCGCATCACACCAGCCGGTGATGTTGCGTGCCACGTCTTCGGCGGTGAAGTCGTCGCCGTTGTTCCACTTGACGCCTTTGCGGACGTTCAGAGTGTATTCTGTCGCGTCGTCATTGGCCTCCCAGCTTTCCAGCAGCATGGGTTTGAACGAGCCGTCATTGTTGTATTCGACCAGATATTCCAGCCAGCCAGCGGTGTAAGTGGCGATTTGGGTCCAGTCATAGGTGCGCGGATCCTTCAGCGCGCGCACTTCCATCTGATAACGGATGGTGCCGCCACGCTGCGGTTCTTGCGCGGCTGCGGGTGAATTCAGTCCGATCATGCCATAAGCGGCGGGCACGGCAACGCCCAACGCGGTGGCGCGGGCCATGAACTCGCGCCGGCTGAGCTTGCCGTCACGATATTCCTGTGCGTGCATCTCCGCCGCCCAGTGCATCGGTGCTCCGGTCAAGGTTTGCTTTGTCATTTATGTCTCTCCCTGTGACATCAATTTTTGTGATTTGTGAGTGGAACCGCTCAACGCCGAAAGAAGCGTGCAGCGAGTCCGCGGGTATTCGTTGCTGTGATACTGAACATCCCCATGCCTTCATTCGGCACCAGAAATTCTGTTAGGTCAACGTTCGAAATCGTCATTCAGGAGACAAAAGCGACATTGTGGAGGATCGCAGCCTGGAAATACGGGATCGTGTCCTGGCTCAAGAAGCCTGGCGGGTTCCCATTAACACAAGGGATTCGGATCATCGATGGCGCGTAATTCTTGCTGTCTATCGCAGTGGCAAGTTGCGCTAGTATCACTTTGAGAAATCAACGTGAATCCAGTTTTTCATCCGTGCTCGAAACCAGGTGCGTTGTCGTTTGGCGAACTGGCGGGTCGAGATCGTGGCGCGATCTCGGGCGGCATCCAGGGAAAGCTGGCCGTCAAGATATGACATAAGCTCGGGGACACCGATGGCCTTGAAGGCGGGAAGAGAGGGGTCGTAGAGGGATCGCATCGCCTCGACTTCATTCAAAGCGCCTGTATCTAGCATCAGATCGAAACGGCGATTGATCCTATCCAGAAGCCATTGTTTGTCCACGTCAAATACGATCGGCACCGTGTCGTCCGGGCTCAGAATAGGCGGCGGAGTATCAGCTTGCCAGTCCCGCAGGCTGCGTCCGGTGGCGCGCTGCACTTCCCAAGCGCGCTGGACGCGGGCGCGGTTTTGCCGGTCCAACCGGGCCAGAGTTTCGGCATCCACACCCTTGCTCAGCGTTTGCAGGTCAAGCTGGTCGCCCTCGGCACGTATTTCTGGCGGAGTAGCGGGTATTTCGGCCATGCCCTCGGTCAAGGCCGAGAAATACAGCCCCGTGCCCCCAACAATAATCGGGCGTTGTGGGCCGGTCAGCAAGGGTGTGACCTCGCGCAGCCAATGGCCGGTCGAATAATCCTGATCATACGCGACATGACCATAGAGCAGATGCGGTGCGCGGGCCTCATCCCCAGTCGAGGGGCGGGCCGAGATCACCTGCCAGCAGTCATACACCTGACTGGCATCTGCATTGACGATGATGCCGCCGAATTCTTCGGCGATCCGAAGTGCAAGTTCGGATTTACCTGACGCTGTCGGCCCCGCAATCAGTACGGGTTTGTCGTCTGGGATAGGGGGCAGGCGGTCCCAAATTGGCGATGTATCTGTTTTGGCCATCGGGGCTGCCTTGTTCCTCATGATCCGCATTGAACCTGTCGCGGTTTTGCTTCATTTTGCGCCGGAATTAAACCCGTGCCAGCCCGGAGCGCAACATGACCCTTTCCCCAGACATCGACACCCCGAAAACCAAATACAGTCGCGTGATGCTGAAGATCTCTGGCGAGGCGCTGATGGGCGACCAGGGGTTTGGCCTGCATCCGCCGACCGTCCAGCGTATCGCGCAAGAGGTCAAATCGGTGCATGATCTGGGTGTCGAGATCTGCATGGTGATCGGCGGTGGCAATATTTTCCGGGGTCTCAGCGGCTCGGCGCAGGGGATGGAGCGGACGACGGCGGACTATATGGGGATGCTGGCCACGGTGATGAACGCGCTGGGGATGCAATCCGCGTTGGAAGAAATCGGGGTGTTCACCCGTGTGATCTCGGCCATTCGCATGGACGAGGTGTGCGAGCCTTATATCCGTCGCCGTGCTGTACGGCACCTTGAGAAAAAGCGGGTCTGCATCTTTGCCGCCGGGACCGGGAACCCTTATTTCACCACCGACACTGCGGCCACTTTGCGTGCAAATGAAATGGCTTGCGAGGCGATCTTCATGGGAAAGAACGGCGTGGACGGTGTCTATGACAAAGACCCCAAAGAACATGCGGACGCGGTGCGCTATGACACAGTCACCTACGATGACGTGCTGGCAAAACGGTTGCGGGTTATGGACGCCTCGGCCATTGCGTTGGCGCGAGACAACAACCTGCCGCTCATCGTGTTTGGTCTGGACGAACCAGGCGGCTTCCGGGGAATCCTTGCCGGTGAAGGGACTTATACCAAGGTTCAGGGCTAAGCCTTCACCCATATGTGACAAAAGCCGGGCCATCGCGCCCGGCTTTTTTTGTTCGGGCGCTTGACGGGATTGGTCGGTCTGGGCAGTTTGGCCGCGTCCTTGCCTGTGCTGGGGCTGTCGTCGCGGCTGCGGCGGCTCGGCTGGAAGACCTGCCATGATGTCCGAAGAGGCCGGAATCATGCCCGGTCCCTTAAAAGATTGACCTGCATGATCAAGGAGTTCCGTGCCATGAGCACTTTGGATATAGACTTTGTCCGCGCGCAGTTTCCCGCCTTTTCCGAACCATCTCTGCAAGGCCAGGCCTTTTTCGAAAACGCCGGTGGGTCTTACACATGCAAGCCCGTGCTGGACCGGCTGTTTCGCTACTATACCGAACGCAAAGTACAACCCTATGCGCCCTATGAGGCCAGTCGTCTAGCGGGCGCCGAGATGGACGAGGCGCGTCGGCGCTTGGCGGCTATTCTGGGCGTCGACACCGATGAGTTAAGCTTTGGCCCTTCGACCACGCAGAACACTTATGTCATGGCGCAGGCATTTCGGCAGTGGATGCAGCCGGGTGAAGCGATCATCGTCACCAATCAGGACCATGAGGCCAATTCCGGCCCGTGGCGGCGCTTGGCCGAGGATGGGATTGAGGTCAGGGAGTGGCAAATCGACCCCGAGACCGGCTCGCTTGACCCGCAGGATCTGGCAAACCTGCTGGACGACAAGGTGCGTCTGGTCTGTTTCCCCCATTGCTCGAACGTAGTTGGTGAGATCAATCCGGTGGCCGAGATCACCGCTATTGCGCATGCAGCGGGTGCGTTTGTCTGTGTTGATGGGGTGTCCTACGCGCCGCACGGCCTTCCGAATGTGGATGAGCTGGGGGCGGATATCTATCTGTTTTCAGCCTATAAAACTTATGGTCCGCATCAAGGATGTATGGTGGTCCGGCGAAAATTGGGGCAGACGCTGCCCAACCAGGCGCATTTTTTCAACGGCGATGTGCTGTATAAGCGGTTCACGCCTGCCGGACCAGATCATGCGCAGATCGCGGCCAGTGCTGGCATGGCGGATTATATCGCCGCACTCAGCGTTCATCACGGTGGTCCCGACGGGTCCGACACTCAGCGTGGAGCGTTCGTGCATGATCTGATGCGTGAGCACGAGGTGTCATTGCTGCAGCCGTTGCTGGATGCGGTGTCAAACCGCAATGCTGTGCGCTTGATTGGCACCGCTGATGCAGAAAAGCGCGCACCCACGGTTGCTTTGGCGTTGAACCGAAATGCGGAAGAGGTGGCGGGTGAATTGGCCACACACGGGATTATGGCGGGTGGAGGCGATTTCTACGCCGGGCGTCCGTTGCAGGCGATGGGGGTCGATCCGGCGCAGGGCGTGTTGCGAGTCAGCTTTACGCACTACACATCGCAACAGGAAATTGATCAATTATTGAATGCACTTGACGCCGTTTTGTGATCCAGTTCCCGTCCACTCCCGTAAAATGGGAAAAACATCTGGGCGGTTATGGAACAGCAATCTGCGATCATCATGTGGTTCCGGCGGGACTTGCGCCTGTCAGATCACCCAGCGCTAAGCGCGGCCGCCGCCACCGGTCGGCCCGTCATCCCGCTGTTCATCTGTGATGATCTGACGGACAAATTGGGCGCTGCGCCGAAATGGCGGCTGGGTCTGGGGATTGAGGCTTTTCAGAGCGCCCTCGGCAAGGCCGGAAGCCGTCTGATCCTGCGCAAGGGCATCGCGTTGCAAGTATTGCAAGACGTTGTCGCCGAAACTGGGGCTTCGGCCGTCTATTGGTCGCGCGCCTATGACCTGGATGCCATTTCGCGCGATACCCAGCTAAAATCTGCCCTTAAAGACCAAGGGGTTGAAGCCAAATCCTTCCCTGGCCCTTTGTTGTTCGAGCCTTGGAACGTGGCCACCAAAACGGGTCAGCCGTTTCGCGTGTTTACTCCAATGTGGCGGGCTGTTCAGGGTCGGGCGGTTCCACAACCGTTGGCCGCGCCGACTCGATTGACGCCTCCGGTGCACTGGCCCGAGTCCGAAGATCTGTCCTCATGGCGTTTGGGTGCTGTGATGAACCGGGGCGCGCAGGTCGTAAAACCCTTCGTACAGCCGGGCGAAACTGCGGCACTGGTCGTATTGCAAGGGTTCTTGAATCGTCTGCCTGACTATTCCCGAAACCGCGACCTGCTGGCGTCCGAGGGGACCTCAACCCTGTCCGAATACCTGTCGCTGGGAGAGATCAGCCCTCGGCGTATTTGGCACGCGGTACAGAATGCTGCCCTGAACGGGGTGTCGGGCTCGGATGCCTATCTGCGTCAGCTAGTCTGGCGCGAGTTCGCCTATCACCTGATGTTTCACTGGCCGCATATCACATATCAGAACTGGAAGCCCGAATGGGATCAGTTTCCATGGCAAACGCGCACTGATCAACCCGAGGTTCTGGCCTGGACGCGGGCCCGAACAGGTATACCAGTGGTGGATGCCGGTCTGCGTGAGATGTATGTGACGGGACGGATGCACAACCGCGCGCGTATGATCGTGGCAAGCTACCTGACCAAGCATCTGATGACACATTGGAAAATCGGGATGCGGTGGTTCGAGGATTGCCTGATTGACTGGGACATCGCCGCCAATGCGATGGGCTGGCAGTGGGTGGCCGGATCGGGGCCGGATGCGTCTCCGTTCTTTAGAGTGTTCAACCCGGTCACGCAGCAAGAAAAGTTTGACCCAGACGGCGAATATGTCCGGCGGTGGATCGCTGAAGGACAAGCCAATCCGCCCGACACCGCGCTTGCCTATTTTGAGGCCATCCCGCGCGCTTGGGGGCTGGCCCCAGATGACGGCTACCCTCAATCCGTTGTCGAATTGGCCGACGGGCGCAGGCGCGCGCTGGCGGCCTATGAACACTACAAGAACCAGTAAGGAACTGAAAACTTGCCAGAAACACAAACTCGGCCTAGCCTACGCCAACAACCGCATAGGGGAGAGCGGATGATCCTTACAACGACAGATGGGCAAGAAAACCTGCCACGATACTTCACGCAAGTGACGAAGATGTTGCGAAAGATGGAGTCCGGTCGCCTGGACATTGTGCTGCCTGATGGCCGCGTGTTTCGCACCGAAGGGGCCAAGCCCGGACCAATCGCGCAGGTAGATATCCATAACCCCGACGTTTTTGCCCGACTAGTGCGTGAAGGTGAGCTTGGGTTCTCGGACGCCTATCTGGAAGGTGACTGGAGCACGCCAGACCTGCGCTCTTTTATGGACCTGGTGCATCTGGGCACCGAAACGGTTTACGACGATTTCACCGGCAAGTTTCTGGTGCAGGCTTATGAGCGTTTGCGGTTCTGGCTAAACGGAAACAGCCGCAAGCAGGCCAAGAAGAACATCTCGTATCACTATGATTTGGGTAATGATTTTTACTCCGCATGGCTGGACGACACGATGACTTATTCCAGCGCTTTGTTCGAAACCGGGCAGGAAAGTCTGGAGAAGGCGCAGACGGCAAAATATGCCAGCCTTGTCGACGAGATGGGCGCAAAACCCGGCGATCATATCCTTGAAATCGGATGTGGCTGGGGTGGCTTTGCTGAATATGCCGCGAAAGAGCGTGGCTTGCGGGTCACAGGGCTGACCATCAGCCAAGAGCAGTTGAAGTTTGCGCAAGAGCGTATTGAGAAAGCAGGTCTTTCTGATCTTGTTGAATTCAAGTTGCAGGACTACCGAGACGAGCGTGGGCAGTATGATGGCATCGCCTCGATCGAGATGTTCGAAGCGGTGGGTGAGAAATACTGGCCGATTTATTTTGAAACCGTCCGCGAAAGGCTCAAACCAGGCGCGCAGGCCACATTGCAGATCATCACTGTCGCCGACCATCGCTGGGACGTCTACCGCAATGGTGTTGATTTCATTCAAAAATATATCTTCCCGGGTGGGATGCTGCCCGCGCCGTCCGTGCTAAAGGATCAGGTGACTCAAGCGGGTTTGACCGTGGTCAAATCAAGGGAATTTGGCAAAAGTTACGATCTGACACTGCGACGTTGGTATGACACGTTCAACGATAAATGGGACGATATCGCTCAGATGGGTTTTGATGAGCGTTTTCGCCGCATGTGGAATTATTATTTGACCGCATGTGGCGCGGCCTTTGACACGGGTAATTGCGATGTGACACAGATCACAATAGCAAAACCGAGTTAAACAACGGACCCTTACAATGCCCACCGCGTCTCGTCTTGTCGCTGCAACCTGCTTATTGGTTGTGGCTTTTCTCGTCTCCAGCATGGTGATCGAGAACGGCGAAGAGGGGAAGGACTACGGCTGGTTCACCTATGTCAACATGTTGCTTGGGGTCATCTGTGGCTGGAAAGTCATGGGCAAACGTGCGGGCCGCGGGTGGACAGCCGGTGTGAACAACGGCCTGACCGGGATGGCGGCTCTGGTGTTCTGGGGCCTGTTTGTTCAGGGCTGCAATGAAATGATCCGGCTGGCCATGCGTCACCGCTATGATGGCCCGTTCGAGGCTTTGCTGGCCATTTTTCAGATCAGTGTCGAATTTGGGCAGCAGTTGCTGGCCCCAGAAATACTGTGGACGTTGGCGATCGGTGCGTTGGTCGCGGGTCTTGCCACAGAAGAAGCCAGCCGTCGCTGGCGGTAATTCTCGACCGAATACGAGATTTGATCCGTGACTGACCTGTTTTTCTACGGCACGCTGCAACACCTGCCTTTGCTCGAGCTTGTGCTGGATCGCCCCGCATCTGAAATGAAACTGTCCGAGGCCAGACTGCGGGACCACGCGGTTTATGGGGTCAAAGATCAGGCGTTTCCGATGGTCCTGTCAGAAAAGGGCTCGTATGCGGAAGGATTGTTGGTTCAGAATCTGTCTCAGAACGACCTTGAGCGGCTCAATTTTTATGAGGGTGGGTTTGACTACGAACTGCGCCCCCTTTGGGTTGAGACGATGGAGGGTGCCAGCGTGCAGGCGGATGTGTACTTCCCCGATCCGGGTATCTGGACCCCGACGGAGCGTTGGGAATTGCGAGATTGGGTCGATCGTTGGGGCGATATATCCGTAACCGCCGCACATGAGGTGATGGGCTATTTCGGCAAGATCGACGGGGCCACGCTGGCCAGAAACTTTCCGGCACTTCGAACACGGGCATGGGCAAAAATCGCAGCGCGTCAGCGCGGGACAGGGGACCTGCGTGATGTTACCAAGGATGTGGTCTTGCATAACCACCGGTATGCTCATGTGAACTACTTCGGAATGGAAGAGGTCGCGCTGCAACACAGGCAACATGACGGCACGTTGGGGCCGGTTCTACAGCGCAGCAGCCTGATGCAAGGCAGCGCCGTTGTGGTTCTGCCCTATGACTCGGCGCGAGATGTGGTCTTGTTGGTTGAACAATTTCGCCCGCCGGTTTTCATGATCGACGATCCCGAGCCCTGGATGTGGGAACCCGTCGCAGGGATGATCGACCCCGGTGAAACGTCCGAACACGCCGCCCGCCGCGAAGCGCAAGAGGAAGCGGGCGTGGTCCTGCAGTCGCTGGAATATGCGGGCGGGGCCTATTCCTCGAGCGGGTCATCGACCGAATACATTCACCTTTACGTGGGTCTGGCGGATCTGGAGCTGACAGTTCAAGGCGGTGGGCTGGCCTCGGAAGGAGAAGATATCCGAAGCCAAATCCTGCCATTTGTCGATTTCATGGATCGTGTCGATGCGCATGGGTTTAAGGATTTGCCTTTGCTGGCGCTGGCCCATTGGCTTGCGCGGCACCGAAACCGTTTGCGCGCCTGAGGATCGCCGCTTGTGGTTGGCGCGCGGCAACTGTAAATCTGCCTTGATCCGTAATGAAATGAGGGCGCCATGCGCATTGCGAAAGACCTTGCCGACGCAGTCGGAAAAACACCACTTATCCGATTGAAGCGCATCAGCGAGGAAACCGGGTGCGAAATTCTGGGGAAGGCCGAGTTCATGAACCCCGGCCAGTCGGTCAAAGACCGCGCCGCGCTCTATATCATTCGGGACGCCATCGCACGGGGTGAGTTGAAGCCCGGCGGCACGATCGTCGAAGGCACCGCCGGGAACACCGGGATCGGTCTGGCGCTGGTCGGGGCCTCGATGGGGTTCAAGACTGTAATCGTGATCCCGGAAACCCAGTCCGAAGAGAAAAAGGACATGCTGCGTCTGGCCGGTGCGCAACTGGTGCAGGTGCCTGCCGCGCCCTATCGGAACCCCAATAACTTCGTGCATTACTCGCGCCGTCTGGCCGAAGAGCTGTCGCAGACCGAACCCAATGGCGCCATCTGGGCCAATCAGTTTGACAACGTGGCCAACCGTCAGGCGCATGTGGAAACCACCGGGCCTGAGATCTGGGAACAGACCGGCGGTAAAGTCGATGGCTTTGTCTGCGCCGTGGGCTCCGGAGGAACGCTGGCCGGTGTCGCCGATGCATTGCAGCCAAAGGGCGTTAAAATTGGCCTCGTCGATCCGATGGGTGCGGGGCTTTATTCCTACTACACCACCGGTGAGATCGCGATGGAGGGCAGCTCGATCGCCGAAGGCATCGGTCAGGTGCGCATCACCAAGAACCTCGAAGGGTTCAAGCCCGATTACGCCTATCAGATGACCGATAATGAGGCGTTGCCACTCATCTTCGATCTGCTGCGCGAAGAAGGACTGGTTATGGGCGGTTCGACCGCGATTAACATGGCAGGTGCAGTGCGTCTGGCCAAGGACCTTGGGCCGGGCCATACGATCGTGACGATCTTGTGCGACTACGGCACACGCTATCAGTCCAAACTGTTCAACCCGGAATTCCTGCGCGAAAAAGAACTGCCGGTACCCGATTGGATGACCGAAGCCCCACGCAGCATTCCCGGCGTGTTCGAGGACGTGTGATGTTGCGACAGGTCCGCCTGTTCCTGGCGCTTGTCTCGGTTTGTATAGCGGTTCTGTGTGGCCCAGCGGTCGCGCAGCTTTCGGACAGACAGAGCGAGTATTATCAGGGCTGGGTCAAAACAGCGGACCGAGCCGAGACCGTGATCGAAGCGGATCGCGCCTCGAACGCAGCGCTCGAGAATCTGCGTGCGGAAATTCATACGTACCGCGATGACTTCAACCGAGCACGCGGCGCGAATACCGAGCGTATCCAGACGCTTGATGCGCAAATCAAGGCGCTGGGTCCCAAACCCGAAGGTGACGCGACCGAGCCCGAAGACATTGCCGCTCTGCGGGCCCATTTGGAAGAACAGCTGAATACGCTTCAGGTCCCGCAGATCATTTCGGAAGAGGCGTTCAGCCGCGCCAATGGCCTGATCACCGAAATCGACCAGCTCTTGCGGACCCGGCAGACCAAAGAGCTGTTGGAGCGGGGACCGTCGCCGGTCAATCCCGTGTATTGGGGGCCGGCATGGACCGATCTTCGCGAAGCAGGTCAAAGCCTCTTTAACGAGGCGCGTCGAAACTTTGGCACGGATGTCGTGCATGAAAATCTGCGCGATCAGGGGCTGGGTATCGCCCTTCTGGTGGCAGTTGCCGGGGTTTTGCTGTTCTTCGGCAAGCACTGGTCCGAGGTGGCCGGAAACTACATGCGGCAATTCGGCGGGCAGGGCAGTGGGGTGTGGACCTTTCTGACATCGCTGCTGCGCATTCTTTTACCCTGGCTGGGGGTCTGGCTGGTCGTCAAGGCCATTGTCATGTCCGGACTTCCCGGCTTTCGCGGCACATTGCTGCTGCAAAACGTGCCATATTGGGCTGCGATCATTTTCTATTTCGACTGGATCGGGCGGCAAGTCTATGTGCTGCAAGAAGCACAGGGGTTTAAACGTTTGACCGCCAAGCGCGTGGCTGAGTTGCGGGTCTATCTGGACGTTCTGGCCGTGCTTTTGATCCTGCATGAGCTGGTCGACCTATTCGAGCAGATCGAGAATATCTCGGATGCGACGCGCGCTGTTGTCGGGTTCCCCGTCACCATTGTGACCGCACTGGTCCTGTTACGCGTGCGACAGATCCGAAGCACCGAAGCCCCGCTGGATGCTGATGATGGGTCGCTGGCTCGGGGTACGGGTTTGACCCAGTTGATCGAGTTTCTCCGCCGGGCATTGTTCCTGTTGGGTATAGCCAGCCCAATTCTGGCTGTCATCGGCTATACGAATGCCGCCGAAGCGATTGTCTATCCTGCGGTCAAATCACTGGTCCTGATTGGGGCACTGGTCATCTTCCAACGTTTCCTGACGGCCGTTTATGGCTGGATTTCGGGGCAGGGCGAGGCGGCGAAAGATTCGCTTTTTGCGGTCTTGATCGGGTTCGCGATGGCGATCTTTGCGTTGCCAGTTCTGGCGATCTACTGGGGCGCGCGCGAAACCGACTTACTCGAGGTCTGGTCCCGCATCCTGCTGGGTTTTGACATCGGTGGCGTGACGATTTCACCGAAGAATTTCTTTACCTTCCTGATCGTCTTCCTGATGGGCTTTGGCCTGACCCGAATGCTGCAAGGGGGGCTACGCAGTTCCCTGCTGCCCAAGACCAAGATTGACCCCGGTGGCCAGAACGCGATCGTCGCCGGGACAGGCTATGTCGGAATTTTCCTGGCGGCGCTCTGCGCCATTATGGTGGCTGGGTTCGACTTGTCCTCGCTGGCGATTGTTGCTGGTGCGCTGTCGGTCGGTATCGGCTTTGGCTTGCAGACCATCGTGTCTAACTTTGTCTCGGGTATCATCCTGCTTGTCGAGCGTCCGATCTCGAAAGGCGACTGGATCGATGTTAACGGGATGATGGGCTATGTGCGCGATATCTCGGTCCGTTCGACACGGATCGAGACGTTCGACCGATCCGATGTGATTGTGCCGAACTCGGACCTGATCAGCGGTGTGGTGACGAACTATACGCGCGGCAACACGGTCGGGCGAGTGATCGTGCCGGTCGGGGTCGCTTATGGCACCGATACCCGCCGGGTCGAGGCGATCCTGGGCGAGATTGCCAATGCGCATCCCATGGTTTTGGCTAATCCGGCCCCCAATGTGGTGTTTCAGGGGTTTGGCGCAGACTCGCTGGATTTTGAAATCCGGGCTATCCTTCGAGACGTCAACTGGATGCTGTCCGTGAAGTCGGACATGAACCACGAAATCAACCGCCGGTTTGTCGAAGAAGGTATCGAAATCCCGTTTGCCCAACGCGACGTCTGGCTGCGCAATCCCGAAACCTTGCGTGTGGCGGATCCCGCCCAGGACAGCGCGGCACAGGCGTCTGCGCCCGCATCCACGCCGATCGAGATGACCGAGGTTGACCTGTCAGGCGGGGACGGGGACGAGCCTTGACGGGTTTCGCGACCCTTTCCGCAAAGCGAAAAAAACGCTCTAATCGGGCCTTGCAAATCCCCAAGCGATAGTCCAAATATCGCCCGCACGGAGAGGTGGCCGAGTGGTCGAAGGCGCACGCCTGGAAAGTGTGTAGGCGGGAAACCGTCTCCAGGGTTCGAATCCCTGTCTCTCCGCCACAATCCCTCAATTCTCGAACCTCAGATATACCCCCAGACTGTTTTGGCCCGAGGCGAATTTCTCCTTGGACCTTAGGTCGCTTGCCTGCTGGTTTGTTGTCTGAACGTCGCATAGTTTGACCGCTTCAGATAAATAACCGCTTTTGTGGCAAGTTGGGCGCAATGCTGCCATATCAGTCGGGCATCGGGACATCGTTGTGTAGTCCGAAACGGCAATGTGACAGATCGGTAACTACAGGCTGAAATCTGGCGTGTTTGCATTAGCGGCCGTTTCGGCTTGAGATATCAAGGGTAAGGACCCGAAAACTAGGAGTTGACCGGCCTCGCATGGCGGGGTTGGGATGTGCCTAAAACGAGTAGGGCAATTTGCCTGCGGAGGTTAGATGTTATTGTCTGTTGTTGTCCCTTGCATGAACGAAGAGGACTCTCTTCCCATGTTGGTGGACCGTCTGATCGCTGCGACCAGGGCCTGGGCCTCGGAGGTTGAGATCGTGCTGGTTGATGACGGCTCAACGGACAAGACCTGGGACGGCATTTGCGCACAGGCGGATCGACATTCATGTGTGCGCGGCTTGAAGTTGTCGACCAATCGCGGACATCAGGTAGCACTGACCGCAGGTCTGATGGCAGCCAAAGGCGAGCGGATTTTCATGCTGGACGCGGACTTGCAGGATCCGCCGGAATTGCTGTCGGATATGATGGCGATGATGGATCGTGGGTATGATGTGGTCTATGGTCGGCGTAGTGAGCGCAAGGGCGAAAGCTGGTTCAAGAAGATGACCGCGCACGGGTTTTACCGCTTACTGAATCGCCTGTCCGATGTTCCGATCCCGAATGATACGGGCGATTTCCGGCTGGTCAGTCGCCGCGCGCTGGATGCGGTTTTGAACATGCCCGAGCGATCTCGGTTCATTCGCGGCATGTTTGCCTGGGTCGGGTTTCGCCAGATTGGCATTGAATACATCCGCGACCCCCGCGTGGCCGGTGAGACTAAATATCCGATGTCCAAAATGATTAGGCTGGCCTTTGACGCTCTGTCCAGCTTTTCGATTAAGCCCCTGCAAATCGCCACGCGCCTTGCGTTTCTGACCCTGATCATTGCGGCCTTGATGGCCGTTTATGTGTTCTGGTCCCTAATCCTTTATAGCACTGTGGCTGGTTGGGCCTCGACCGTTCTGGTGATCAGCTTCTTCTCGGGCATTCAACTGCTGACGCTCGGCATCATCGGCGAGTATCTTGGTCGCCTTTATGTCGAGGCCAAGGGCCGCCCGTTGTATTTTGTCGATGAACATGTCGGGCAATCCACGGATGTCTCGGTTAAGGACGTATCAAAGCAGGCATGACCGATACACGTCGCATATTCCGCTTTGCGGTCGTTGGTACAGGCGTGGCTGTCTACTATTTCCTGACATATCTGGGGTTGTTGCGGCTTGTCGGCTCACCTTGGATTGCCAATGCGCTGGCTTTTGGAACCGCGATCTTGATCCAGTATATAGGTCAGTCTGTCTGGACCTTCGGCAAGCCCGTCATGGCGCCGGCTCAGTTTGGTCGGTTCTTGTGCATGATCGGCATCGGACTTGTCGTTTCATCAACCATTACAGGTGTTTTGGGGCCTCGGTTTGGACTGTCTCAGCCCGTCACCGCCGGACTAGTAGTCATCGTCCTGCCTGTCATAAATTTTGTGATCCTGCGGCTTTGGGTCTACCGCGAAGAAAAGTCACTTTGAAAGAGTAGCTATGTCTCACATCTATTCGAACGAATTCTTTGATTATATCGACCGCGGAGCCCGCGAATCCGCTGTCCGGCTGATCCGTTGTCTTCAGACATGGGTCAAGCCAGACAGTGTTGTCGATTTCGGCTGTGGCCGAGGTGTCTGGCTGTCGGAATGGTCTGCGGCGGGATGCCCGGATATCGCCGGTGTAGACGGAGACTATGTTGATCGTGAGCGTCTGGCCATTTCACCGGATGCTTTTTTTGGAAAAGACCTAACTCAGCCCGTCGATCTTGGGCGGCGTTTTGGTCTGGCCCAATCTTTAGAAGTCGGTGAGCATCTGCCGCATGAGGCCTCGTCCAGTCTTGTGCAAAGCCTGACAGCCCATAGCGACCTTGTGTTGTTCTCGGCGGCGGTCCCGGGGCAGGGCGGAGAGTTCCATATCAACGAGCAACCTTTATCGTTCTGGCAAGGGCTGTTCGAAGCGCAGGGGTACACGGCCTACGATTGCCTGCGCCCAAAACTGTTTTCCGACGGGGCAATCGAGCCCTGGTACCGCTACAACAGTGTGCTTTACGCCAATGCGGCTGCAGCAGCGTCCTTACCGCCTGAGGTTTTGGCAACAAAGGTTGCACCCGGAGCGCTGCGTGAGGTTGGAACCTTCGGTTGGAACTTGCGAAAGATGATTGTCCGGCGACTGCCATTGCGTACGGTCACCGCAATCGCGCAAGCCCGCGCTTCAATTGTCGCACGGTCTCATCGGAGCAACTGATGACCGCGCGTTCGGATATAACGCTGGTTTTCTGGCTGACGCTGCTTTGCCTCGGAACTCTGATGGCGACCTATGGGCCATTTCTGAGCGATCCATTCGTCCGTCATGACGACTTTCCCGCCTTGCTGGGCCATTTCGACATGGCTTATAGCAAGGCGCTAGATGAGGGGCGCTGGCTAAATTTCTGGTGGCAGTTTCGACCGTTCCTCTGGCCTGCACCGGTCAATTTTGCATTGTACCTTCTGGGTTGGTCGATCTTTTCTGCATGCACCGCGATCATAGTCCTGGGGCGCTCCATGCCTGCGTGGTTCCTGTGCGTCATGGCATTGTTCGTCGCGTTGTCGCGGCCGGCTTTTCTGATATCGTTCTGGTTCAACACTTTGCTGCCCGGTATCTGGGTACTAGCGCTGTTTTCACTGGCCGTAGTTTTTCTGTCCCATCGGGCGTCAGTTCTGTTGCTGATCGTGGCGGTGCCATTGTCGTTTATGGCTTACACCACGTACCCGTTCATGATGTTGAGCCTTGTTTTGCTGTCCCGAAAGGCGCCGCAAACCTATGTCAGTGCGGGCGTAACACTGGTGGTTTTTTTTGCGAGCCTCGCATTGGCCTTCGGTGTGGTCTACTCGTTGAATTTCCTGCATCACGGAGTGTTCGACATTCCGGTGGCCGAATGGCGCGACCCGACCGAGGTCAAGTCGATAAGCGATCTGGCATTGAACTATCAAAAGCTTAAACTGCACCTGTACGAAAACTTGCATCGCGTCGGCAGCGGGTCTTTGTCCAACGGGGTGTTTTTGGTATCGCTCTTCGCGGTCTCGTGGCTTTACCTGTTTCGGCGTCAGCGTTATGTGGCAACGATTGTACTGGTCGCGGTTCTCGCCGGTTGTGGCCCTTTGTTCGCCAAAACGCTGACATCAGGTCTTAAGGTTCCGTTTCGGGCACTTGGTTGGAACTGGATTTTGTTCGGTTACACCCTGACAATGTCGGTGTTTATTCTTACGAGCACATCCACCCGGTTGGCCAGCGTCGCGCGCATTGTGATCATGTGTGTTCTGTTGATCGCAACAATCCAATTCGGACGCATCACCTACGGCACCTTTCCTCTTTGGCAAAAAACAACGCGGGCTTTGGCGGATGAGATCCCAGACGGGATGAACCGTGTGCAGCTTTATGGTAGCTACTACGGATTGGAAGGCGCGCGCGAGACGTTCATTCAGTTTGATCGCGGATTGCGTCTGCGGTTGGAATATCTGACTGGGGCAGAGGTTGTATCGTGCGACACGACACCAGACGAATGTACGGATGCGACCCCGCCATTTGATCCGCTGGGCTGGACGCATACATCTTTAGTCGAAACGGATGGCACCGTGGCATTTGTCCTGCTGCCGAGCCCGCCGGTCGGGCCATAGTCTGAGCGTGGTTTAGGCAGGTTCGAGATTACGTTGCGCTGAATCTCTGTCTCTGTCCTGTCGACGGTAAAAAACACATTTGTAACCACAGGGCGAAGGATTTATGACCCTGACGCAAGGTGCCAGTTTATGCGGCCGTCGGCCATGGCGCGCCCCCTTTAGGTATCGGATCCAAATGATTGACCTGACTGACCACACCCCATTGCGCAAAAGCCGAAATTACCTGATCTTTCAGCACCCCGATCGGCAGGATGCCTTGCTGAAAGTGCGCGCGGATGTCCCGGTGCGCGATCACCGGATTCCGCGCTATGCGGAATGGCGCTATGGTAACCTGCGCCAATGGAACCGCGAAGCCAACGAATACCTGGCCGCGCTGCATCGCGGCTGCCCCGAGATTGAACGTCTGGCCCATTTCATGGGGTATGCACCGACCTCATTGGGGCCAGCGCTTGTTGTCGAGAAAATGACGGGACCAGATGGAGATCTGGCGCCGACAGTCTACAAGGAATGGATGTCGCTCAAAGAGGATCCCGCTGGACGCAAACGCCTTGGGGAAGAGTTCATGGAGTTGCTGGACGACCTGGAACGGGGGCGGATCATCGTCGGCGACATGAGCCACGAAAACATTGTGCGGGCCGAAGAACGCGGCGGCAAATTGGTGGTGATTGATGGTTTGGGCGAACGTGTCTTGTTTCCGCTGGCCTTGTTCAGCGACTGGGCATTTCGCAAGTCCATGCAGCGTCGTCGGGAACGGATGGGCAGCATGTTTGGAATTCGCTCTTAGGGCTGCATTTCTGCTAGGATCCCCGGATGCATGAGGAAAACAGGATCACGATCGGATTTCTGCTGTTTGACGGCTTTCCGATGGCCTGCCTTACCTCCGTCATCGAACCGCTTCGGGCGGCCAATGAAATCGCCGGGAAGCAAGCCTTTGGATGGGTGCTTGTGTCCGAGCGTGGGCAAAAGGTTCAATCCAGTGCGGGTGTGGGGTTTGAAGCCGCGCTAGCCCTGACAGGGTGCAAGGATATCGACATCCTGTTTCTGCTCAGCAGTCCGACATCCGGGTTTGCCGATCCGCGCACTGGAAACGGCGCGTTACGTGGATTTGGTCGGCACGGCACTGTCCTCGGCGGCATTAGCGGAGGCGTATTCCCCCTTGTTCGCTCGGGCGCGATGGTGGATCAGCCGGTCTCGGTTCATTGGTGTTATGAAGCGGCGTTCGAGGCTGAGTTTCCCGACATAGACGCGCGCAGTGAAGTGATTGTGCGCACCGATACGCGCTGGACCGCCGCGGGCGCGGCCGCTGGATTTGATCTGGCGTTGCACTTGATTTCAGATCGTCTTGGCAGCGAGATCGCGCATGAGGTCGCCTGCTGGTTTCAGCACCCGATGATGCGAGGCGCAGGGGTGCGTCAAAAAGTTCCCGACACAACTGCACCTGGTTCAGGTGATCAACTGCCCCCGTTGGTTGCGCGTAGCGTTGAGCTATTTGCCGGCCATCTGAGCGAACCGATCTCGATTGCAGAAGTTGCCGGGCAGATGAGGGTCACGCCCCGCCAGATCGAGCGAGCTTTCAAACAGGCGACGGGTCAAAGCCCAAGCCACTACTATCGGTCTATGCGCATGAAAGCCGCGCGCCAGATGGTTATGTATACGAAAGACCCGATTGCACAGATTGCCGCTGCAGTCGGGTACAGCTCAGTCACGCCGTTGGTATCGCACTACAAAGCGGCCTTTGGGCTCAGCCCGGCAGAGGACCGTCGCCGGATCAACCGGTTCCGGGTCGAGGACAACGCGCCGCTGCCTTCGATCTGATTGTCTTAATGGGCCGAACGCATGGCCGCCAGAACCGCATGGTGCAGCGATCCGGCCGATGATCTGGGACCATAAAGGCTGACATGGTCGGCGCTGCGGCACAGGATGAAACACCCGATGTGATGAACTGCGCCCCGCGCGACGTGACCGGACTGAAACTGACGTAGGTCCAGTTGGCATAGCAATTCCAGAACCGCGTTGACCCCGTCGCCCCGCAAGTCGAACCGCGCCCAAGCATCCGTCTGCTCAGTGACAGAAGCGACGGTTCCAACGGCGGTCTTGACGTGGGCGGCAAGGTCTTCGTGGGTGGCAATGGGGGCTTCGATCATCCATTGGTCCGGGCCGGACCAGAAGGCGGTCACAGGGTCTCCGGCGAAACGCTGCGCGGTCGGCGTTGCGGTTCCGATAAGCCGCGCCAATTCATCCTGCGTTGCAGCCTCGTGCCCCAACCGGGCAGTGACTGAGGCCAACGCCACATCTGGGACTTCAGAACATGTGACCGGACCGACCGTATCCACGCGTGGCGTGGTGCCGCCGAGGGCGGTTAATGCAACAAGATCATGCACGCAGGCGTTCTCCTTCGGGGTCAACGAAATGAGCCGAGACAATTTCGACTTCGACATTCAATTCGGTCAGGGGTGACACAAGGCGCATCTTCTCGCCCATCCGCGCGTCGCCGCGTTTCAGCAGGCCCAGCCCGATATGACTGTTCAGATTGGGCGAATAGGCCGCCGAGGTAACATAGCCCTGATCATGTGTCGCATCGACCGGGCCATCTATATTCATCAAATGGCCCCCGGCGGTGATCTTTTCCTCGGGGTTGACCGGTTTCAGCCCGACCAGTTTCAGTACATCCGGTGCGGTCAACGCTTCACGCTCGGACAGAACAGAGCCAACGCTGTCTTTCTTCTTTGACACCATCTTGCCCAGACCAAGGTTCAGCGCTGTAGTGGTGCCGTTCAACTCATTGCCGACCGGGTGGCCCTTTTCGATACGCATCACGCTCAGCGCTTCGGTACCATAAGGGGTGACGTCGAACTCTTTGCCTTCGGTCATCAACCGCCGCATTAGTGCGTCGCCATAGCGCGACGGGACGGCGATCTCGAACGCCAATTCGCCCGAGAATGAGATACGGAACAGCCGCGCCCTCAGCCCGCCGCAGACGGTGATCTTGCCGCAGGCCATGAAGGGGAACGCCTCGTTCGAGATATCGAATTCGGGGTCCACGATCTTTTGCAGCAGCTTGCGCGAATTTGGTCCCGCAACCGCGTATTGCGCCCAACCATCGGTGGTCGAAATCAGCTGAACATCCATGTCCGGGAACAGGCACTGGCGCACGAATTCCATGTGACGATAAACACTTACAGCATTCGCCGTGGTGGTGGTGACAACGAAATGATCCTCGGCCAGCCGTGCGGCGGTGCCGTCATCCATGACCATCCCATCCTCGCGCAGCATCAGCCCATAGCGCGTTTTGCCCACTGCAAGCTTGGCAAAGCCGTTGGCGTAGACGCGGTTGAGGAACTCGGCAGCATCCGTGCCCTGCACGTCGATCTTGCCCAGCGTGGTGCAATCGCACACCCCGACCGAGGCGCGGGTTTGGCGCACCTCACGGTCGACGGAGTCGCGCCAATGCGTCTCACCGGGCAGGGGAAACCACTGCGCACGCAGCCAGTTCCCAGCCTCGACAAACACCGCCCCGCGCTCCTTGGCCCAATGGTGCGATGGGGTCAGGCGGGTCGGGTGGAAGTCCTTGCCCGTCATTCGGCCCGCGAAGGCACCGATGGGCACCGGTGTATAGGGCGGGCGGAAAATGGTTGTGCCGGTTTCGGGGATCGACTTGCCCGCAACCTCGGCCATGATCGCAAGGCCCGTGATGTTCGAGGTCTTGCCCTGATCGGTGGCCATGCCCAGCGTGGTATAGCGTTTCAGATGCTCGACCGAGCGGAAGCCTTCCTGATAGCTGAGCTTCACATCTTTGACCGTCACGTCGTTCTGCTGATCGACCCATGCGCGTTTGCAGCCTTGCACATACCAGAACGGCTTTAGCGCCATGGGCGCGTCCTCGGCTTCTGGCAGGTCGGGCTGGGTGGTCAGGTCCAGCGCGGCAGCGGCCGCTTCGGCTCCCGAGCGCAGTGCGCCATGGGTTGACATGACGCCATTGGCAGAACCCGCGACGGACATGCCAACCGGTAGGTTTTCTCCCGGAACGAAAGCAGCAAGGGCTTCGTTCCAAACAGGGCGTCCGCGTTGGTGGCAGGTCAGGTGGACATTCGGGTTCCAGCCGCCCGACACGCCCAGCGCGCCACAATCCAGTGTCCGGGTCGAACCATCGGGCAAGGCGACCTCGACAAAGCTCAAGCCCAGACGGCCCCTGGTGTTTATGACCTGCGCGCCTTTTAGCACCTCATAGTCATAGCTGAGGGGGGCATCTTCGCGCACATCGACCACGGCGGCGATTTTAACGCCCTTGGCGTGTAGGTCATCGGCCGTGCGGTGGCCGTCATCATTGCTGGTAAAGATCGCAACCCGCGGCGAAGCTGTCACCGCAAAGCGATTGGCATAAGTCCGCAGCGCGCTGGCGGTCATGATGCCGGGGCGGTCATTGTTTTCAAATGCAATGGGACGCTCGGTTGCTCCGGCACACAGCAGGGCCTTTTGGGTATAGATGCGCCACAGGATCTGGCGCGGTTTGCCAGCAGGCAGCGAGGGCAGATGATCACCCGTCCGCTCGACCGCCCCATAGATTCCATGGTCAAACGCTCCGATCACCGTGGTGCGCGGCATCAGCCGGACGTTCGGCATTGCCAACAGTTCGGCCACGGTTTGTGCCGTCCAGTCGGGGGCGCTGTGGTCGCCGACCGAGAAGGTCTCGCTGTTCAGGCGTCCGCCCAGCGTGAAATCCTCGTCTGCCAGTATGACATCTGCGCCCGCACGCCCGGCGGTCAACGCTGCCATCAGGCCCGCAGGTCCGGCACCGATGATCAGCAGATCGCAGTGACGAAACCCCTTGTCGTATTCATCCGGGTCCGCCTGCATCGACAGTGAGCCAAGGCCAGCGGCGCGGCGTATGATAGGCTCGTACAGCTTCTCCCAAAACGCAGCGGGCCACATGAAGGTTTTGTAGTAGAACCCCGCCGACAAGAAGTTGGAAAACAAGTCATTCACCGCCAGCGCGTCGAACCGCAGACTGGGCCAACGGTTTTGCGAGTTTGCGATCAACCCGTCGTACATCTCGATCGTCGTGGCGCGGGTGTTGGGTTCCTTGCGGGCGCCTGCGCGCAGTTCCACCATGCCGTTGGGTTCCTCGGACCCCGCCGTCAGCAATCCGCGAGGCCGGTGGTATTTGAAGGACCGCCCTATCAGTCGTACATTATTAGCCAGCAGCGCCGAGGCCAAAGTGTCGCCGGGATGCGCGGTAAAGCTGCGCCCGTCGAAGTAGAATTTCAGGGTTGTATCGCGGTCGATTTGCCCGCCGGTAAGTCGGTTCACTTGTGTCATTTCGAACGCCCCCGCGTGCGGGCCACATCGCGGGCCAGTTCCACCTTGGAAATCTCATGGGTCAGAGTATTGCGGGTCACGACCAGCCACGAGCGATCCCCGGCCTCGTGATACCAAAGCTCGCGATGCTCACCGGCGGGATTGTCGCGCAGATAGGCATAGTCATAAAACGCGTCGGCGGCATTCTCGGCCGTCCCGTCGGGCCGGTCGATCAGGGATGCATCGCCCAGATAGGTGAACTCTGAGGCATCGCGAGGCCCAAGCAGAGGGTGATTGATGATCATATCCGTGGTCCCCTCTAGTGCAGGTTGGGCTGGTTGCCCGCGCCTTTTTCGTCGATCATCCGACCGGTGCGGAACCGGTCCAGACGATAGGCGGTGGCAACGGGGTGCGGTTCATCTTTCGCCAGCAAATGCGCAAAGCAATAGCCCGAGGCAGGCGTGGCCTTGAACCCGCCGTAGCACCAGCCGCCATTGAAATAGAGCCCCTGAACCGGGGTGCGGTCGATGATAGGTGAGCCATCCATCGACATGTCCATCACACCGCCCCACATCCGCAGCAAGCGCGCGCGGCCGATCATGGGCATCAGCGCCATGCCGCCCTCGCACACATCCTCGACCACGGGTAGGTTGCCGCGTTGGGCATAGGTGTTATAGCCGTCGATATCGCCGCCAAAGACCAGACCGCCCTTGTCGGATTGGCTGACGTAGAAATGCCCCGCACCAAAGGTGATGACGCTGGGCAGAACGGGCTTCAACCCCTCGGACACAAACGCCTGCAACACATGGCTTTCAATGGGCAAACGCATCCCGGCCATGCCCATCACGCGGCCCGAGTTTCCAGCGACCGCACAGCCCACTTTGCTGGCTCCGATAAAGCCTTTTGAGGTTTCGACGCCCAGGCAGGTGCCATTTTCAATCCGCAGGCCCGTGACCTCGCAATTCTGGATTATGTCGACCCCGTGCAAATCCGCCGACCGCGCATAACCCCAAGCCACCGCGTCATGGCGGGCCGTGCCCGCGCGGCGCTGGACCAAACCGCCTTTGATGGGAAAGCGGGCGTCGTCAAAATTCAGATAGGGATGTTCGGCCCGTACCTGATCGGCGTCCAGCAGTTCCGCATCCGCACCGTTCAGGATCATCGCATTGCCGCGCCGCGTATAGGCGTCGCGCTGGCCGTCCGTGTGGAACAGGTTGATGATCCCGCGCTGGCTCATCATAGCGTTATAGTTGACGTCCTGCTCCAGCCCCTCCCACAGTTTCAGCGAGAATTCGTAGAAGGGCTCATTCCCGTCCAGCATGTAGTTCGAGCGCACAATCGTCGTGTTGCGCCCAACATTGCCGCCCCCGATCCAGCCTTTCTCGACCACTGCCACATTGCGCTGGCCGTAGACCTTGGACAGGTAATGTGCCGTTGCCAGACCGTGACCGCCGCCGCCAATGATGATGACGTCGTAATGAGGTTTTGGGTCAGGCTCGCGCCAGACCGGTTTCCAGCCCTTATGGCCGGTCAGTGCCTCTTTGATGACTCGAAAGCCGGAATATCGCATGAATCGGACCTTTTTTTACAGAATTCATTATTTTGGTGCGGTTGGGTATCCTCAGATGCGACATCGGTCTGTCTGAATCAGACCCAAGTATCTGAATGATGAACCGATGGTGGGGGGTAACACTCAGGTTGCCTAAGGTTGTTTGCGGCCTCGCCAAACTCTCCGACCTACTTCGACAGCAATCATAACATAAGTGCAGATAGCGCAGCTGTTGATGATGCGCTAAACCTGTGGAAACACAGGGAGAGCAGGCATGAAACTGAAGGCGCCGAATTTCACAGCACCGGTAGATGCGGTCGTCCGTCAGAGCCTGCCTCCGGTCATCTGCTACCCGCCGGATAGTTTGCCGCAACCCGACATCGCCGGGCTGAATGCTCTTCGACAGGGGGCGAAGAAAACGGCCGAGGCGACGGCGGCCCCGCGCGATGCAGTTTGTGTCGAGGTGCCCGCAGGGGCCTTTCTGCGCGTGCTTTCGGTGGATGGCCCACAGGTGGGCGATCTGAACATGTGGAACAAACATGACCTGACCGAGCGGTTTTATTCGGGTAAAACCCGCGCTTTGCACGGTACGCATTTGTCCACCGGCGACCGTATGTGGTCTAGCTTTCCCAACATGCGCCCGATGGCGACCATCGTCGGAGACACGCTGGACTGGTATGGGTTCGATGCCTACGGAGGATCGGTCCATGACGTGATCGGGACGCGCTGTGATCCTTATACGGGACGGTTGCTGTCGGGGGACGACTATCACTATTGCTGCCATTCGAACCTGACCCGCGCCTTGGCCGATCATTGCGACCTGCCGCTGCACGAGGCCGAGATGCATGTGCATGATGTGCTGAATGTCTTCATGTGTACCGGCTTTACCCGCGACACAGGGCAGTATTTCATGAAGGCCAGCCCGGTGCGCCCCGGCGACTATCTGGAATTCTACGCCGAGATTGACCTGATCGTGGGTCTATCGGCCTGTCCCGGCGGCGATTGTTCATCCGAGCATTCGTCAGACGTGGCCGCCTGCTATCCGCTGGTGATGGAGGTCTATGATCCCGGCGAGGATGTCCGCGCGGCCCATGTTCAGCCCGCGCGGTCCGCCTATGATCGGACGCACGGCACGGGCTAGGCGGTCAGGCGGCGGCCCAGACGGTCCAGCATCCGGCAACACAGGTCCAGCTGCTCGATCTCGACATATTCGTCGGCCTTGTGCGCTTGGGTGATTGAGCCCGGCCCACAGACGATGGCGTGAACGCCAAGCTGCTGGAACAGACCGGCCTCGGTGGCGAAGGCTACAGTGCCTGTGCCGTTGGCGCCGGTCAGTTCGGCCACCAATTTGCGGGCAGCGTTGTCCTCCATCGGCTCCAACCCCTGAACTTCGGCGACGACGTCCTGCGTGATGCTGGCTTCGGGGTGAACGGCCTGCATTTCGGGTAGTAGCGTGTAGTTAATGTAGTCGCTGAGCGTCTGGTTAACGAGATCGGCGTCGCTGGCCTGAACCGGGCGCATTTCCCAGCCGATCTCGGCCTTGCTGGCGATCACATTATGCGCGACGCCGCTATTGAAGAACCCGACATTGATCGTGGTCCATGGGGGTTCAAACGCGCTGCCCGCCGGTGCGCGCGATTTCAAAATATGGCGCAGTTCAAGCAACTTGCCCACATAACGCGCGGCGTATTCAGCGGCATTCACGCCGTCATCCGGGGCCGAGCTGTGACCTTCCAGCCCGGTAAAGCGCGTGGTGTATTCAAAGCAACCCTTATGGCCTTCGATCACCCGCATTTCGGTCGGTTCGCCGATGATGGCAATGTCGGGCACGATGCCACGATGGGACAGGTCATTGACCAGATTCTGCGCGCCCAGACACCCGGTTTCCTCGTCATAGGTAAAGGCGAAATGCAGCGGTTGGGTCAGTTTGCCGGCGTCCAACCCTTCGGCAAAGGCCAGAGTCGCGGCGATGAACCCTTTCATATCGCAGGAGCCGCGCCCATACAGGCGGCCATCACGCTCGACCATTTCGAACGGGTCCGAGGTCCAGTCCTGATCGGCCACCGGCACCACATCCGTATGACCAGACAGCAGGATACCTCCGGGTATGTCAGGCCCGAGTGTTGCAAAGACGTTGGCCTTCTTGCCCGTCGCATCGCGCGTTTCGATACAGCGCGCACCCAGAGCCTCAAGCCGGTCGGTCAGATAGCGGATAATCTCAAGATTGCTGTCGGCCGAGACCGTCTCAAACGCGATCAGATCGGCTAGAATGTCTTTGGTTCGTTTAAGGGTCATGGTTTCACGAACAGCTTTCTTGGACGGTTGCAGAGACATTCGGCGGGTCCGGTTTCGGTGATCAGGATGGTCTCAGTGATCTCAAGTCCCCAGTCGTCCATCCAAAGACCCGGCATAAAGTGGAACGTCATGCCGGGTTCCAGCACGGTTTCGTCTTCCGCGCGCAACGATATGGTGCGTTCCCCCCAATCGGGCGGATAGCTGAGGCCCACCGGATAGCCGCAGCGCGCACCGCGCTCGATTCCGGCGCGTTCCAGCGGAGCGGCCAGCGCAAGGGCGATGTCGCGGGCCTTATTGCCCGCACGGGCGGCATTCAAACCTGCCTCAAGTCCCTCCACCAGCGCGGCTTCGGCCCGTTGCAGGTGGTCTGGGGGCTGGCCCAGAAAGACCGACCGGCAGAAGGGCGCGTGATAACGGCGATAGCAGCCGGACAGTTCGAAAAACGTGCATTCGCCGGATTTAAAGGGCGCGCCGTCCCATGTCAGATGCGGCGCGGCGGCATCGGACCCTGAAGGCAGCAGGGGCACGATCGCGGCAAAGTCCCCCCAATCCTCACCCACGCCCGAGATCGCATCATGGTAAATCTGCGCCACCAGTTCGTTCTTGCGCAAGCCGGGTTCGATCCGTTCAATCACGCCATCAATCACATGTTCCGAAATCCGCGCAGCTTTGCGCATCAGGGCGATCTCTTCACCGGATTTCACGGCACGCTGCCAGTTCACCAAAGCGTTGCCATCGACCAACGTGGCCTGAGGCAATTCGGCTGCCAATGTCAGATGCGCCTTGGCCGAGTAATAGTAATTGTCCAACTCAACCCCGATACGCGCCTGCCCAAGGCCACTCTCAACCAGCAACTGAGCGAGGTCTTGCATCGGGTGCCGCTCTGTTGATTGAACATAGCCATCCGCATAGTTGTGAATGCGGTCATCGCTCATCCAGACCGTGCGCCGCGCGCCGTTGGCGTCCTGATTGCGGCCCCACCAGATTGGATCAGTATCGTGTAGGACGACGACGCCCTGATGCACGTAAAAGGACCAGCCCTCATACCCGGTCAGCCACGTAATGTTTGACGGGTCCTGTATGAACAGCGCGTCCAATCCGGCGTCAGCCATGGCCGTACGTGTCTTGGCAAGCCTGCGATCGTATTCGGCGCGGGTGAAGGCCGGATTGGCATGGGGCATGAGGCGCTCCTATCGCGATGGAGTTTCCGTTGACAGAACGGGACGAATGCAGTCACGTCAATGGGCAACTCAGGAAAGATACCCCAGTGAAGATCACCCTCAATCCCCATCGCGGCGGGCAGAAACTCGCCGGCTCTGCTCCGTACCCTTCTATAAATGCTGCTCGTGTAGCGGATCTTCTGGCGCAATGTCCGGCGGCGGGGGAAACCGCTTTGGTCGATGCCAAGGGGCTGGCCGATGTGGCGAATCTGTGGATCAAGGACGAGCGCGGACGCATGAATCTTGGGTCGTTCAAGGCCCTTGGCGCGGCCTATGTGATTGCACGACATGCTGCGGATGTGTCGGATTTGCCTGCCGAAACAACGCTTAGCGGCCGGACCTATGTCACCGCCAGCGCCGGAAACCACGGGATGAGCGTCGCCGCCGGGGCGCGGATATTCGGCGCGGATGCGGTCGTCTATATCGCCGAGACCGTGCCCGAAGGCTTTGCTGACCGCCTGAGGGCGCAAAACGCAACGGTCGTGCGACACGGCGTGGACTATGCCGCCAGCATGCAAGCTGCTAGTCAGGCCGCGCAGGATAACGGCTGGACTTTGCTGTCCGACAGCTCTTGGGAGGGGTATTTTGAACTGCCCCACACTCTGATGGAAGGCTATCTTCAAATGGCGGCCGAGGCCGTGCGTCAATGCCCCGAGGTGCCGACGCATATCATGCTGCAAGCCGGTGTTGGCGGTTTGGCCGGGGCGGTCGCGGCCTATGCCCGGCATGTCTGGGGCGATGCGCCCCGGATCATCGTCGTCGAACCCGACGCCGCGCCCGCCCTGCAAGCCAGTATCGAGGCCGGAGCTTGCGTCTTTGCCGACGGCCCGGACAGCATCATGGGGCGATTGGATTGCAAAGAGCCTTCGCTGATTGCTTTGAACGGATTGGCGCGGGACGCCGATGTGTTCCTGACTTTGACGGATGATGAGGTCGCGCAACACCTGCCCGCGATGTCGGAGGCCGGTGTGGCCACAACGGCATCTGGCGGCGCAGGCGTGGCCGCCGTCATGAACCCGCACGTTCGCGCCGAACTGGGTATCGGTCCCGACGCACGGGTCTTGTGTTTTTTGTCCGAGGTCGCGGAATGAGGGGGTTTGACTCCGCCGAGTTTCAAGCGCGGCTGACGCGCGCGCAAGACAGGATGGCCGAAGCGGGCCTGTCTGCCTTGCTGCTGACCACTGAGCCCGAGATTCGTTATTTCACCGGCTACCTGACCCGGTTCTGGGAAAGCCCGACGCGGCCTTGGTTTCTGATCGTCCCGGCCAGCGGGAAACCTATCGCGGTCATCCCCTCGATCGGGGCTGCTTTGATGGGCCAAACCTGGGTCGAAGATATCCGTAGCTGGAGCGCGCCGGACCTGTCGGATGACGGGGTCAGCCTGTTGGCCGAGACTTTGAGTGAGGTCACTCCGGCTGACGCGACAATCGGCGTGCCGGATGGACATGAAACTCATGTCCGGATGCCTATGGCGGACTTGCTGCGGCTTCAGACGCAATTGGGGTCGCGGAAAGTCTCGGGCGATGCTGGGATTCTGCGAACCCTGCGCATGATTAAATCCGAAGCCGAGATATCCAAGATCGAAACCGCCTGTGCCATAGCCGGGCGCGCATTTCAGCGCGTGCCCAAGATTGCCGGGCGCGGGGTCTCGATTGATCAGGTCTTTCGCCAGTTTCAGATGCTGTGCCTTGAGGAAGGCGCGGACTGGGTACCTTACCTTGCGGGCGGGGCCGAGCAGGGTGGCTATATCGACGTCATTTCACCCGCTCCGGAAAGCGAGATGAGTGATGGCGATGTTCTCATGCTGGATACCGGTTTGGTGTGGGATGGGTATTTCTGCGACTACGACCGCAACTGGGCGGTCGGCGCGCCCACGGACGCGGTGCGCAGGGCCTATGCGGCGCTAATCGACGCCTCGGACAACGCATTTCAAATCGCGCGCCCGGGGGCCACTGCGTCGGACCTGTTTCATGCTATGAATGACGTTCTGTCCCGCCACAACGCCGATACCGGGGCCGGAAGGCTGGGGCACGGGCTGGGGATGTCGCTGACCGAATGGCCGTCATTGATCCCGTCTGATCACACGGTGCTTGAACCCGGCATGGTACTGACGCTTGAACCGGGCATTGCGGTTGGCGGCAAAATCCTAGTGCATGAGGAAAACATCGTCATCAATGACGGTGCGCCGCGCTTCCTCAGTCCACGCGTTGGGCCGGAGTTGCCTGTGATATGAGTTACTTACCTTACGAACTGGAACCAGACGATCCACAGGTCACACCGATGGGTCTGATCGTTCTGCAAACGGATGAAACGATCGAACCCGAGTTCAACGCCTATTTCTCGGACCGTCGCGCGCCGATTTACGTGTCCAGAATTCCCAGCGGTCACGAGGTGACAACCGACACCCTGTCGCAAATGGAGGCCGCATTGCCCGCAGCGGCGGATCTGTTGCCGAAGGCGAGGCCCTACAAAGTGGTTGGCTATGGGTGCACCTCGGCTAGTTCCGTGATTGGCTCGGCTGCCGTTGAGAGAATGGTGCAGAAAACCTGTGCTGCAGCGAGGGTTACGAATCCGCTGCGCGCGGCGTCTGCTTGCGCTGCGGACAGAGGTGTGTCCAAGTTTGCGCTGTTGTCCCCGTATATCGAAGAAGTGAACGAACCGTTACGCAAAGCCTTTGCTGAAAACGGGATTGAGATGGGTGTTTTCGGCTCGTTCGGAGAAGCCGAGGAAAGCAAGGTCGTCCGAATCTCACGCGAGTCCGTGGTCGAGGCCGCCGTGCGGTTGGGAGCTGATTCGGCAGTTGAGGCTGTGTTCCTAAGCTGTACGAATCTAAGAACTTTCGATGCGATACCTGAGATCGAAAATCGGCTGGGAAAACCTGTTCTGTCCAGCAATCAAAGCCTTGCGTGGCATATGCGGCACCTGAATTCAGCCTGAATTTCAGGCGGCTGGCGGCGTCATTGACATACTGCTGACATATTTTGGTTGCGCGACCTGTCCTGCTTGTCCTTAAATGGTTCGCGAAAGGTCTTTGAGATCCGGATAAACCGGGCAAGCAAGGACAGACAGGGGAGCCAAGTTGGTAATGTCAAATGACGCAGCGTTCGTCGAGTTTCAACGTGTCCAGAAATCTTATGACGGCGAGATCCTTGTCGTAAAGGATCTGAACCTTTCACTTCCAAAAGGTGAGTTTCTGACGATGCTTGGCCCGTCGGGCTCGGGCAAGACCACGTGTCTGATGATGCTCGCCGGGTTCGAGACGGCCACACATGGCGAAATCATGTTGGACGGGCGTCCTATCAACAATATCCCGCCGCATAAGCGGGGCATTGGGATGGTGTTCCAGAACTACGCACTGTTTCCGCACATGACTGTGGCCGAGAATTTGTCCTTCCCGCTGGAAGTTCGCAAGATCGGCAAGTCTGAGCGCGAAGAGAAAGTCAAACGGGCGCTGGATATGGTGCAGATGGGGGCCTTTGGCAGCCGCCGCCCTGCGCAATTGTCCGGTGGTCAGCAGCAGCGGATCGCCTTGGCGCGCGCGCTGGTGTTCGAGCCCGAGTTGGTTTTGATGGATGAACCGCTGGGCGCGCTGGACAAGCAGCTGCGCGAGCATATGCAATTCGAAATAACGCGTCTGGCGCATGAGCTGGGTATTACCACGGTTTACGTGACCCACGACCAGACCGAAGCGTTGACGATGTCAGATCGTGTCGCCGTGTTTGATGACGGGCGCATTCAGCAGCTTGCCCCACCTGATCTTCTGTATGAAGAACCCGAAAACAGTTTTGTGGCGCAATTCATTGGTGAAAACAACACATTGGAGGGCGTTGTTAAATCGATTGACGGCGACTCTTGCGTCGTGACGCTGGATGACGGATCAGAGATTGACGCCAAGCCGGTGAATGTCAGCGCTGCGGGCGAGCGGACCAAAGTCTCGATCCGACCCGAGCGGGTGGAATTCAATAAGGACCGTTTGCACGCGGATGCGCATACGTTGAAGGCCACTGTGAAGGAATTCATCTATATGGGTGACGTGTTCCGATTCCGCCTGTCAGTTGCGGGGAATGATGACTTTATCATCAAAACCCGGAACGCACCGGATGCGGTTCGCCTGTCACCCGGCCAGGAAGTCGAGATTGGCTGGCTGGCTCATGACTGCCGGGCGTTGGACGCCTAAGGCATGAAGACCCCGCACCATCGGGGAAAAGAACAGCCGGATTGCCCCGTGATCCGGTTCTGAAATGCAAAATCAACGGGAATAACAGGGAGTTAATCATGAAAGTTAAAACCACTCTGATGGCAAGTGCTATTGCTGCCGTTGCTGGTGGCGCGATGGCCGAAGAGATGACCATCGTGTCCTGGGGCGGCGCCTATTCCAAATCGCAGCTCAAGGCGTATCACGAGCCCTATTCGGAAAAAACGGGCGTCACCATCCTGAACGATGACAGCTCCGCCGAAGCAGTTGCCAAGCTGCGCGCCATGAATGAAGCGGGCAACATTACCTGGGATGTGGTCGACGTTGTGGCTGCGGACGCGATCCGTCTGTGCGACGAAGGTCTGGCGATGGAGATCGACCCCGACGTGCATCTGGCCGCGGCGCCCGACGGGACTTCGGCGGCGGATGACTTCGGTGATCTGCTGGTCAGTGACTGCTTTATCCCGCAGATCGTGTATTCGACCACATTTGGCTATCGCACCGATCTGGTGGGCGACACACCGCCGACCGATGTATGCGCCGTGTTCGATCTGGAAGCTTATCCAGGCAAGCGTTCGTTGGAAAAGCGTCCGATCAACAACATGGAATGGGCATTGATCTGTGACGGCGTTGCCAAAGACGATGTCTATGATGTTCTGGCGACGGCTGAAGGCCAAGATCAGGCGCTGGCCAAGCTGGACACGATCAAAGACAGCGTCGTCTGGTGGTCTGCCGGTGCTGACACACCGCAGCTTCTGGCCGATGGTGAGGTCATCATGGGTTCGACCTATAACGGTCGTCTGTTCAGCGTGATCGAAGAGCAGAAACAGCCCGTCGCCATGCTTTGGGACGCGCAGGTGTTCGATCTGGACGGCTGGATCATTCCGGCAGGTCTGAGTGAAGAACGCACGCAGCGTGCGCTGGACTACATCATGTTTGCGACCGACACGCAGCGTCTGGCGGATCAGGCCAAGTACATCTCGTATGGTCCGGCCCGTGCCTCGTCGGCTCCGCTGGTTGGTCAGCACGCCGACCTGGGTATCGACATGGCGCCGCATATGCCGACTGACCCGGAAAACGCCAAGAACACGTTCCTGTATAACTACGAGTTCTGGGCAGACTACCGCGACGACATCGACGCTAAATTCCAGGCATGGTTGGCTCAATAAGCCTGTTTTAAGTCATCGGTCGGGGCCGCAATTGGCCCCGACCCACCAAAAAAGACCAAGGGACGCAGATGACTGACGCAACTCAATCCGGTCCGATGCTGGCTGCAGATGGTACGCCGCTGAAGAAATCTCTGGCGCGATCATTGCGCCGCCGCAAGTTGCGGGCGCTGGCCCTGATTGCACCGCTGCTATTGTTCGTTCTGCTCTCTTTCGTGATCCCGATCGTTTCGATGCTGTTCCGATCGGTTGAAAACGGCATTGTGGCCGAGACCCTGCCATTGACCGTGGTCGAGTTGAAAAACTGGGATGCGGAAAGCGGCGAACTACCGGATGAAGCACTTTACGCCGCGTTCACCAAAGATATGGTCGTTGCCATTGACGAGAAGACACACACCCGGCTTGGTTCGCGCCTGAACTATGAGCAGACGGGTATGTCCTCGATGTTCCGTCGCTCGGGTCGTCAGATTAAAAAACTGGACCCGGAAACCGATGGCCCGTTCAAAGACAAGCTGATCGACATTCACGACGGTTGGGGGGATATCGAAACCTGGCGTACCATCAAGACCCACGCTGTTCCGATCACCAACGGATATTTCCTGAACGCCATCGACATGCGCCGCACGCCCGAAGGCGCGCAGGCGCAGCCTGAAGACAAACAAATTCTGATCAAGCTGTTTGGGCGCACTTTGATGATGTCGCTGATAATCACGGCATCCTGTATCCTGCTGGCCTATCCTGTGTCGTATTTGCTGGCGACGCTGCCGATGCGCGTGTCGAACCTGCTTATGATCCTAGTATTACTACCATTCTGGACGTCACTGCTGGTGCGAACTTCGGCTTGGAAGGTTATGTTGCAGCAGCAAGGTGTTATCAACGAAACTTTAGTGTGGCTTGGGTTAGTGGCCGATGACGCTCGGTTGGTGATCATCAATAACCAATTCGGCACGATCATTGCGATGACGCATATCCTGCTGCCGTTCATGATCCTTCCGATGTATTCGGTCATGCAGACCATTCCGCCATCCTACACCCGCGCCGCGAAATCCATGGGCGCGACGAACTGGACGACCTTCTGGCGTATCTATTTCCCGCAATCCATTCCCGGCATCGGAGCGGGGTCGATCCTCGTGTTCATCCTTGCCATCGGCTACTACATCACGCCGGAAATCGTTGGCGGGACCAAGGGTGTCTTCATCTCGAACCGGATTGCGTACCATATTTCATCCTCGCTGAACTGGGGATTGGCGGCAGCGCTTGGCACGATCCTGCTGGCGGTCGTTCTGTTACTCTACTGGTGCTATGACAAGATTGTGGGCATCGACAACGTGAAGCTGGGATAAAGACGATGGCAGCACTTACACCTATATCCCGCAAACCCATGTCGGTTGTCCTGCCCGCAGTGGCTATTGCCGGAGGGTTCCTGGGCATGTTCGTCGGGGCCGGGCAGGGCAGTGTCTTGCTGGGCATTGTGATCGGCGCGGCTCTTATGGCGGGGCTGGCCTGGGTCTATGTTAACGTTCTGGACAATGAACGTATGGCCCGCTGGATCACAATCCTCGGACTGGGCGCGCTTGGTTTGCTGTTTGCTGGCGTGACCGGCCTGATCGTTGGTTTGCTGGCTGGTTGGTTCTTTGCCTTCTTCATCTTCTGGCTTTACGAGGGGCGCTACCGCCAAAAGCTGCTGCCCTATATGACAGGCCAGCAGGTTTTCTGGCACTATGCGTTCCGAGTGATCTGCGGCGCGATCTTCGTATTCCTGATCACTCCGATCCTTGTGGTTCTGCCGCTGTCGTTCAACGCGCAGGATTTCTTTACCTTTACGCCCGAGATGCTGCGGTTGGACCCCGAAGGCTATTCGCTGAAACACTACCGCGACTTCTTCACCAACAATGAATGGCAGCGCAGCTTCAAGAACTCGCTGATCATTGCACCGATTGCTACGATCATCTCGGTCTCGCTGGGGACTCTGGCGGCCATCGGCCTGAGCCAGAGCCACGTTCCGGGGAAACGGGCGATCATGGGGATCCTGATCTCGCCGATGATTGTGCCGCTGATCATCTCGGCCACCGGGATGTTCTTTTTCTACAGCGATATCGGGCGCTTCCTTGAGGGCACGCTGGGCATGGACAAGAACTTTGTTGGCTATGTGAAAGTGATCCTTGCACATGCGGTTCTGGGTATCCCGTTCGTAATCATCACCGTGACCGCGACGCTGGTGGGTTTCGACCAGTCGCTGACGCGGGCCTCTGCGAATATGGGGGCAGGGCCGGTGCGGACCTTCTTCAAGATCCAGATGCCGTTGATCCTGCCGGGTGTAATCTCGGGTGGTTTGTTCGCCTTTATCACTTCGTTTGACGAGGTGGTCGTGGTGCTGTTCGTCGGTTCGGCCAGCCAGAAAACGCTGCCGTGGCAGATGTTCACAGGTCTACGCGAACAGATCAGCCCGACCATTCTGGCGGTGGCTACGATCTTGGTCGTGATCTCAATCGCTTTGCTGACCACGGTTGAATTACTGCGCCGCCGGTCCGAGCGTCTGCGGGGTCTTTCCCCCGCTTGACGCGCCCCGCGGCGTGATTTAGCCATTGCGATATGCAGCCCGGTCACGATGGCGTCGTGACATCTCTGCGGGCGCATGGCTCTCGGTTCCCGAGGCCGCTTGTCCTGAACGCCGGGACTTGTGGCCGGGCACTTTTCGTCCGGCATTGCAGGAGAGAGCATGATGACAGACCTGACAAACCGCCCCGAGTTCTTCACCAGCCACAATGGCGACAAGGCCCCGTTGCCGTTCAGCAAGGCCGAATATGACCGCCGCCTGTCGGGCCTGCGTGCCATGATGGCTGCGCGGGATATTCCGGCGGTGCTGCTGACTTCGATGCACAATATCGCCTATTACTCGGGCTTTCTGTATTGCGCCTTTGGCCGTCCTTATGGCTGCGTGGTGACGCAGGGCGCGTGTACGACGGTGTCGGCGAATATCGACGCAGGCCAGCCGTGGCGACGCTCGGTCGAGGAAAACGTGATCTACACCGACTGGAAACGCGACAATTACTGGCGCGCGGTGGCCAGCCTGATCGGAGGCGCGAAACGGATCGGGATCGAAGGCGATCACATGACGCTGGCCGCGCGTGATACAGCGCTGGCGATGCTGGGTCAGCCGGACCTGGTGGATGTGGCCGCTGATACGATGGCCGCCCGCATGGTGAAATCGACGGAAGAGATCGAACTGATCAAAGGCGGTGCCCGCACCGCAGATGTGGGTGGTGCGGCCATTCACGCCGCGATCCGTGAAGGCGCGACCGAGATCGAGATTGCCATGGCCGGGCGCGACGCTATGGAGGCTGAGATTGCGCGCGCATACCCGGATGCCGAATACCGCGATACCTGGGTCTGGTTTCAGTCCGGCCTGAACACAGACGGCGCGCATAACCCGGTGACCAAACGGGCGTTGCAAAAGGGGGATATTCTGTCGCTGAACACCTTCCCGATGATCTCGGGCTATTACACGGCGTTGGAGCGCACCCTGTTTCTGGGCGAACCCGACGCGGACAGCCTGCGAATCTGGAAGGCCAACGTGGCCGCGCATGAACTGGGGCTGAGCCTGATCAAACCCGGCGCGACTTGCTCGGGCATCACCGCCGAGATCAATCGGTTCTTCGCAGATGAGGGGCTGCTGCAATATCGCTCGTTTGGGTACGGCCATTCGTTCGGAGTCCTCAGCCATTACTATGGCCGCGAAGCAGGGCTGGAACTGCGTGAAGATATCGATACGGTGTTGGAACCCGGCATGGTCGTGTCAATTGAGCCGATGCTGTGGATTCCCGAAGGCCAGCCCGGTGCGGGTGGCTATCGCGAGCATGACATTCTGGTTGTCGGCGATGATGGGGCCGAGAATATCACCGGGTTCCCCTATGGGCCTGAGCATAACACGATTGTCTGACCGGATAGGCGAGAGGGGCGCTTAGCCCCTCTTTCCACGTTCGTGGAAAATGAAGCCGATGAAATTCAGCAGCACCTGCGCGGCTAGAATTTGCGTGCTTTCGGTGGGATCATAGTTCGGCGCGACCTCGACCAGATCAATGCCGACCACATCTCCGCGCTGCGCCAACCCCTGCAGGATCTCCAGCACGTCATAGTACAGAAACCCCCCGTGGCTGGGCGTGCCGGTGCCTGACGCAATCGATGGGCAAAAAGCGTCAATATCAATCGTCACATAATACCGCGCGCCTTCGGGGATGCGGGCCAGGATGCCCTCGGTTCCCAGTTTGCGGACCTGTCGCACCGACAGGATATCCGACCCCCGCGCGCGGGCGTCCTCATACCCTTCCTTCGCGGTCGATGACACATTGCGGATGCCCAGCTGGGTCATGCCCGAGACATAGTTTTTCTCAATCGCGCGCCGCATCGGGTTGCCGTGACCAGCGGTGACGCCGTGGCGTTCGTCAACGAAATCAAGATGGGCGTCGATTTGCACCACATGGATCGGACCATTCTCGGCGCAATCCTCGGCAAAGGCGTTTATGCAGGGGATGTTGATTGAGTGATCCCCGCCGATCGTCACGGGCAGGGCACCGGCGTTCAGGATTTTCTCGACCCCGAACTGGATATTGGCGTGGCTTTCGTCGGTCTTGGTGTGGATGATATCGGCGTCCCCGATATCGACCATGCGGACCGAGCTATCCAGATAGGTTGCGTCATCCTCGTGATCATACGCCCCGGCATGGCCAAAGCTGAACAGTGTCGACGCCTCACGCACCGCACGTGGCCCGAACCGAGCGCCGGATCTCCATTGTGTGCCGAAATCGAAGGGTGCGCCCATGATCGCCACATCCGCGTCGATCTGGTCCCAATCCTCGACATATGGCGATTTGCCAAAGGTCGAAATACCGACGAATGGCAGGTTCAGACGGCCACTTGCATACCGATGAGACGACATAGCGCGATTCCCGTTTCTTGTTTGTCCGTTGTAGCTTAGAAGCCTTGTCTTAAGCAGGATAGGTTTCTTTGAGGGGTGGATGGGTTGAATGTCGCCCGCCAAGGGTGTCTATCTGAGCGAAAGGTCTGAAAGGAATTGCCGTGGGACAGCACGAACTGCCACCCGAAACAGGTGTGTTCTATATCAATCTGGACCGCGTCCCCGCCCGTCGAGATTTTATGGAATCGCAGTTCGATCACGCTGGACTATCAGGTGCCACCCGGTTCAGTGCGGTTGACGGGCAGCAACCCGGAGCGTTGAACCAGAACGGCTATCTTCCCGGTTCAGGCAGCCGCTGGGGCTTAAAACAAAGCGAGATCGCCTGTTTCGAAAGCCACCGGGCCGTCTGGCAGGCCGCCGTCGACCAAAACCTGACCGCCGTGGCGATCTTTGAGGACGATGTCGAGATGTCCACAGATGCGGGCCGCGTCATTGTGGATGTACTGAACCATTCGACCGAGTATGATTTCGTTAAGCTGGACTATTCGCCCAGGTCCTTGCGATTTGGGGCAGAGCGGGATTTGGGGCAGGTGAAAGTTCGCCCCATGCTGGAAATGGCACCAAGCGCGGCGGCGTATGTGGTGTCGCATGCGGCCTGTCGCAAGTTGCTGGCATGGTCCGCGGCCTATTCCGACCATCTGGACGATTTTGTCTCGATCCCGCGTACGGATTGGCGGATGTTTCAGTGCTTTCCGGCTGTCGGTGTGCAGGTGATCTGGTCTAAGCAGCAGGCAGAAACTGTTGACGAGGTGAAGGTCAGCGAACGCTCGCAGGATCAGAAAACCAATAGCGGGTTGGACAAGGGGCCGACATGGTTCCGGTTGCGACGTGAATTGCTGGCGGCCGGGCGTAAGTTGCGCTGGCGCATGGGGGGCCAAACGCGGCTTTTGAAGCAAGGGGGATATGTCGGTTTCATCCCATGTGCCGATGATCTGAGCGTTTAGGTGCGCCGGGATTTTAACCTTTCGAAGCCCTGCGTTTAGCAATCCAAAGGTATAAGCGTTAACAAAACTGTCAGTTTGATATAATCTTCCAGTGTTGTTTACGGTTAGACAAGGGTCTGGGGGATGAGTCAGTCAATTTACGACCGCTATGGGGGCTTCAAAACGATCAGTCGGATCGTGATGACCTTCTATGAAATGGCGCTGGATTCTGATCAGATCGGCGGTCATTTCGAAGATATCGACATGCCGCGTCTGATTGATCACCAAACCAAGTTTGTGTCTTCTCTGGTTGGTGGACCTGCCTCGTTCAGTGATGACCGGATCGAGGCAGTGCATCGGCATCTGAACATCACGCATGAAGATTTCGACGAGATGGCCGATTTGTTCGGCGAAGCTCTTGCCCAGCACGGCATGGAAGACGCGCATATCAAGATCGCCTTGGGAGCCATTGAATCCAAACGCGCAATCATCGTTGCGCGCTCGGCGGCATGAGTATTCAGGCCATCAACGAACAGTTGCTGCGGGCAATTGGCGTTGGTGTTGCGGTCGTGCGTGCCGCGGATCTGAGCTTCGTTTTTCAGAACGGTCCGTTCATAGAATGGTTTGGGACGCCTGAAAAAGGACAAACGCTGCTGGATCTGTTCCCCGATCTGGACGCGCACGAATTGGAGGACGTCAAGCAATCGGGCCTGCGCTATTCCGTGGAATTGCAGATCAAGCCCAAGCGCCGGACGTTGGTTTTTGCGGTCGCCGTGTCTTTGGCAAGTGGGCTGGACGAGCAGCTTCTCGTGGTCGAATGCCAGAACATCACCCGCATCCGCGAATTGGAAAGCATGATCGACAGCTATTCCTCAATGGTTGAGCGGAACACGCGTGAGTTAGAGCGCGAGAAAGAGCGTGTCGAACGTCTGCTGCTGAACCTGATGCCGCGCGCGGTGTATGAAGAGTTCAAGACATTTGGCGTGGTGACGCCGCAGCTTTATGATGAGGTCTCGGTCGTGATGCTGGACTTTGTCGGCTTCACGGACTTTGCCGCCAAGACGGACCCGACCGTGACCCTGAGCGAGTTGAATGACATTTTCACCGCCTTTGATCGCATCGTCGAACAGTTTGGCTGTGAGCGGATCAAGACCATCGGAGATGCTTATCTTGCGGTATCAGGAATGCCCGATCCAACCCCGGATCACGCAACCGCCGTTGCGCATTGTGCGGTCCGGTTCCTGCGGTATCTGGAGCGGCGCAATGAAAGCCACCCCCACAAATGGCAGGCCCGTGTCGGGTTGGGTATGGGGCCCGCAGTCGGGTCGGTAGTTGGTATACAGAAATACGTCTATGACGTATTTGGCCCGGCGGTGAACCTGGCCTCGCGCCTTCAGGTTTTTGCTAACCCGATGCATATCGTGGCGCCGGATGAGATGAAATATGCGCTGATCGACGCGTTTCAGGTTTCCGATATCGGTCGCGTCGACGTCAAAGGCATGGGTGAGATGGACTTGATCAATGTCACGTCTGGCTTGAGCATGCCGAAGCCCAAAACCGTTTTTTGATCAGTCATCCTGCGGCACAAGCCCCAGCCCCCGCAAATAGATACCGATCCCGGACTCCAGAAGATCCTCGGGCGGGAAAGGCGAACTGGCTCCGGTGTTGCGGGCGAACAGCTCCACCACACCGTGGCTCATGGCCCATATATGCGCGCTGAACATGGATGCCGGAGGCCGCTTTTCGGGCGGAATATGCTGTGACAGATCGGATGCAGCCTTTTCCAAAACCGCTTTTGCTCGGTTGGCGGCAAGGGCCAATTCTGGTGTGCGGTTGATCGAGATACCGCTTTCGAACATCGCGATATAGTGGCCAGGATGTTTGCGGGCGAAAGCCAAGTACGCGCGTCCGGTCGCTTCGAACGCGGCAAGGGCCGAGGGTTGGCCTTTGTCATAGGCGAACTGCATCAGATCCGCGAACATCTCAAACCCCTGACGGGCGGCTTCGGCGATCAGGTCCTCGCGGCCCTGATAGTGGCGATAGACGGCGGCAGGCGTCACGCCTGCGGTCTTGGCAGCTTCGGACAGGGTAAACCCGGTTGGGCCTTTTGCCTCGATCAACGATAGCGCCGCCTCGATCAGCGCCTGTTTCAGATTTCCGTGATGATAGCCGCGTTTGCTCATGCCTGTGTTAAGCGCCTTTTTTGTTTTGGCTCGTTGATCTTATGACATAATGCTGAGATGTCGGTACGTCCAACCGATCATCCGTCGGGGGCGGCCTACGCATCCCAGATATCCGGGCCCCCGCAAATTTTCGGATCGTTTGCGCCAATGGCATCCGCGTCTTTTTCGTCATAATCCACTGCGTGCAGCACGGTCCTGATTGCGGCAAGTCGAGCGCGTTTCTTGTCGTCGGACCGGACAATCGTCCACGGGCAGGTATCCGAGTGGCTGCGGGTCAGCGTCTCGGCTATGGACTGTGAATATTCCTCCCATTTACTCAACCCAGCAACGTCAATTGGGCTGAGTTTCCACTGTTTCAGAGGGTCGGTTTCACGCGCTAGAAAGCGATTAAGCTGTTCGGCCCGTCCAACATTCAGCCAAAATTTGAAAAGCTGGATTCCGTCATTGACCAAACCGGTTTCAAGCGGCAGGACTTGGCGAAAGAACCGCTCGCGCTCTTCCGGTTCGCAAAAACCGAACACGTTCTCGACCACACCGCGATTGTACCAGCTGCGGTCGAAGAACACGATCTCACCGGCCGAGGGCAGGTGCGGGATGTAACGCTGGAAATACCATTGGCTGCGCTCTTGATCCGAAGGCTTGCTCAGCGCGACATTGCGCGCCCCACGTGGATTAAGGTTTTCGCGAAAGCGCTTGATTGTGCCGCCTTTTCCTGCGGCATCTCGGCCTTCGAAGATGATTGCGATACGGCTTTCGGTTTCCTTGACCCAAGACTGCATCTTGACCAGTTCGATCTGCAATGCCTCCATCTGCTTTTCGTAGTCCTTACGCTTCATCCGTTCTTCGTAAGGATAGCTGGAGTTCAGAATATCGTCCTTGTCCGCCTTTTCGATCGCAGAGCGAACGTCTTTGGGCGCATCATTTCGAAAATATTTTTCAATGGAGCCTTTTGAGGATCGGGCCATTAGCTACCTCTCGATAAAATCCATATCCTACTATGGATTAGCGCAAGGCTTAACGCAAACCCGCCCTTTGGGCCGCGCGGTCGATGGCAGCGGCCACCTCGGGTGCAGCGACGACCTGCGGCATATGGCCGATCCCCGGCAGTTCGATCAGTTCCGCGCCGGGGATCTGTTCTATCAACCGGTGGGAATGCCAGCCCAACCCGACCGTGGTGTCGGCGGTGCCATGCACGATCTCGGTGGGGACATCGATATCCTTATAGCGCGGTTGCAGTGCGCGAACCTCTTCTAACAGGTTGGCGCGCTGTTTTGCATTGGCATGCATCGAGGCGCTTCGGATGGTCAGGCCGGGACCGAAGTGGTCTGAATAACCTTCGGGCGCGGTTTGTGGGGAGAAAACACGGTCCAGTGCCTTTTCGACATACCATTCGGGGATAAAGGCGCTGATCAGGGGAAGGGCCAGCGCGTTTCCGGCTGGGGTCGCTGCCATCCTGTTGAACCCGTCTAATGGGGTCTCCCAAGGAATGGCAGCCGGAGCGATCAACACTAGCGCCGAAATGTTTTCGGGGCGTGTCACAGCCCAGGCCAATGACACCGATCCGCCATAGCTTTGTCCGGCGACGATAGGCTTGTCCGCCCCAAGGCGCGCGGCGGCTTCTTGCAAGATTTCCGCTTGCTCGACAATAGTTTCGCCACCGGGGTTAAAGCTGGAGCTGTACCCCAGGCCAGGGCGATCAAAGACGATGACACGAAAATGCTCGGCCAGGATTGGGGCCAACGCAAAGGTCATGTCGCGCGTGTTCCCGCTGGAGCCATGGATCAACACCACGTCCGGCCCTTCACCCATGACAACCGCGTGGACAGAAACGCCGTCTACGTCAACAATCTGACCTTCGGGTGGAAAGGCAGCTTCGGATCGCGCCTCATTCTGCGCTGCACGCCAGGTGGTGGTTATGGTCAGCCCGGCAACAAGCAGACCCAGAGTGACAAGCGTTTTAACGGCCAATTTGATCCATCTCGAACGGTGTGGTTTGGTAAATCTGATTAATCCAGTTGCCATAGAGCAGGTGCGCATGGCTGCGCCATCTGTTCTGCGGCGGCTGGCTCGGGTCGTCATCAGGGTAATAATTCATCGGCACATTGATTGGCGTGCCATTGGCGATATCGCGATCATATTCTTGTTTCAGCGTGTCGCTGTCATATTCGAAATGATTGAAGATATAGATCGCCCGATGTTCGGGGTCCTCAACCAGACAGGGGCCGACCTCGTCGCTGCCCAAAAGAGTCGTCAAGCCTGCGGCGCCGTCGATCTCGGGTTGTTTCATCTCGGTCCAGCGGCTGACAGGGATCACGCATTCGTCCGAAAACCCACGCAAAAACGGCGAAGAGGGCACGAGATTGCGTTGTCGGAAACAGCCGAATGCCTTCGCGTCCAGCATATGTTTGCGAACGCCGTGGAAGTGATTGATCATCGCCATCCCACCCCAGCACACGCCGAAGGTCGAGTGCACGTTGGTCTGGGTCCAGTCGAAGACCTCGCTGATCTCCTCCCAATAGGTGACGTCATCGAATTCCAGATGTTCGATCGGCGCGCCGGTGATGATGAGCCCGTCAAACTTCTGGTCCTTGACCTCCTGGAACGGGCGATAGAACTCGGCCATGTGGGCGGCTGCGGTGTTCTTTGTGCGATGTTCCGTCATGCGGATCAGCGAAAGGTCGATTTGTAGCGGCGTCGCGCCGATCAGGCGGGCGAACTGGTTTTCGGTCTGAATCTTCTTGGGCATCAGATTCAGCAACCCGATCCGCAATGGACGGATGTCCTGACGCATAGCCTGATCCTCGGCCATGACCATGACGCCCTCTTGCGAGAGTACGTCAAATGCGGGCAGGTCAGCGGGGATCTTGATAGGCATCAGGTGCAAGCCTTTGGTGTTTCAGTACAGAGGCGGTAATTAAGCGCGGTTGGCGCGGGTCTCAAGGGTGCGTTCGATCAACTCATCGAAATCCGCGGCGTCACGCACATTGTGCATGTCGTTTGCGGTTACTGCCACGCCCCAGTTTTCGGCCATGGCCTGATAACGCGGTTGGCGATGGGCCAACGCGCGGGCATAGGTCCAGCGGACAAAGGCGTCTGGGTCGACCTCGGCGGCGGTGCAGCCTTGTTCGATCAGATACTCCTCCCAGACCCGCGTCAGGAATTCGGGCTGGTAGGACATCGGTTTGGGGGCCTTGTCGAAACGGCGGATCAGCTCGGCAGTGTGGTCTTCGTCCCCCTTGAGCCAGATCATCAGGGTCTGGCGCGACAGTTCCGACAGAACCTGATCGCGCGGATCATTTGGGTCGACCCATTCACAGATAGAGCCGCCAGTATCGCAGATAAAATGCGGATATTGGTAAAGGCGCTGCGCGCGGTCGATAAAGTATTCGGTGTCCAGCAGGGCGTGGATCTCGGCCAGGCGGAACTGTTCCTGCCTGCGGCGGTATTCCGACAGCTCCAATCCGCCCAATGCCGGGTTGCCGGGTTTGCCGAGATAGGCGGCGACGGGGGTCAGGTTTTCGAACGAGATATTCGAGCCGATATAGATCGAATCCGTTAGAAGAAGATCACGCAGGAACGGGACCTTCATCGCTTCGGCCTTGGCGTTGTCGGTGATGTATTCGCCCATATAGCGGGTACCAATGCGGTAATCGATCGAGTAGTGGAACCAGTCGCCCGAATCCCGCAACACATTCGACACATAGGTTTTGCCCAGCCCCGACATGCCGAAGAAAAGCACTTTCTTCCGTGCCGCGCCCTGCCAGTCTTTTGCCGAGTTGTAGATCATCGACCGCTATCCCTTTTTCCAACCTTGCTAATTCGGGGCAGCGGCGGCGTCAATCACGTCTGGCCGAGCGGTTAAGGGTCAAGAGCCCGGCCGCCAGAACCGCAAAGCCCAAATAGGCTTGTGGCGGCAGGGCTTCATCCCGCAACAGGCTGCCTAAAAGGATCGCTACAGGTGGAATGACAAGCGTGACCAGCATCAGATTTCCGGCACCCGCCATGGCGAGAACGCGGTAGTACAGCAGGTATGCACCGGCGGTGGCGATGAGCGCGTAGTAGGCGATTGCCAGCCACGTTTCGGCGGGCAGGGCAAATGACGGCATCCCGTCTGTCATTAGGGAGAGCGGCAATATCATCATCGTTGATCCCGTCAGCATCCCCGCAGCGGCAACGATTGGCGAAAGATCGGCGAGGGTCGCGCGAGCCCATGCTCCGGCGAGGGCATAGGACAGGGTGCCTGCGACGATGGCCAACTGCGCCAGATTGCGCAGGTCGAAGGTGATTAAATTCTGCCAACCGATGGCGATCGTCACCCCGGTAAAGCCCAACCCAACCCCAACCGCGCGGGTCAGCGTCAAGCGTTCGTCCCGAAAGAACACCGCAGCGACCAGTACGCCGAAAATTGCAGTCGCTGCGTTCAGAATCGAGGTCAGCCCCGTTTCGATATGCAACTGAGCCCACGCCATGAGAGAGAACGGGATCGCATTGTTCAAAAGGCCCATAACCAGAAAGGCTCCCCAAACGCGGCGGTTTGTCGGGATTTTCGACCCCTTGATCCAAACGACCAGCCATAAAGCTAACATCGCCCAGAAAACCCGGTGCAACACCGAGGTCATGACCGGTACCGTATCCAATGCAATACGAATCGACACGAAGGACGCGCCCCAGATTACGCCCAACAGTAAAAGTTCAGCCCATGCACGGCCTGAAAGGTGTTTTTGATCCATCATGCCGGTATTTCGCACGCTGCGATGATCCAAGGCGACCCGAAAGATGCGAAAAAGGCCCCGCCGATCAGGCAGAGCCTTTCAAGTAATCACTGAATGGATCAGTCCAGCGCGTAAGTCAGCTGCAGACCGGCACTCCAAGCCGAGTTGCCGCTGAATTCACCACCAGTGGTGGTGGTGGCGTCGCCGATGTCTGTATAGCGAATGCCGCCCGAGATCTGAGCTTTCTCAATCGAGTAGGTGCCACCTACGCCAACGCTCCAGAAGCCATTGGTTGGGCCGAGGTTCGACACTTCGGAGCCTGTGTCCTTCTCATAACCGAAGGACAGGGCGCCCGAGAAGTCTTCGGAGAACTGGTAGCCGACACCCAGAGCGTAGGTGAAGGTGTCATCCGCGAAGCTTACAAGTGGATCGCTGTTGGGCGGTAGGCCGGTAAAGACCGGCGGTGAAACGTCAGACTGCGGCCAGTCGACCCAACGAATCGAACCGAACACCAGAGTCTTGGGCGCAACTCCGGTCTGGAAGTCCAAGTTGACAGACTGAGGCGAGACGATCTCGGTTTCGGTGTCCTGGGTTATCAAAGGTGCGCCGGGAGCCAGTGCGTTGAACGATTCAGTAGACGATACATCGTGGGTGATTTTCGAACTGTAAACCAGCGACACACGTGCCGCGATTTCAGGGCGTTCCCACGCCACGCCGACCACGTAGCCAAAGTCAATTTCGTCGCTGAAGTCGACTTCATAGCCTAGGACAGCCGGAACTGCGACATTGGCTTCGACGCGCTGAGCGCGGACGCCGCCGATGGCACTAAAGCCTCCGCTGAACTTGTAACGCAGCAGTGCAGTGATAGCGTCAAAATCTGCGTCGGCTCTTAATACGTCGGTTCGCCCGCCCAAACCCGCAAGAACTGTTGGATTCAGTGATAGGGGATAATTTGCAGGGTAGCTAACGTCCGCACCGAAAGGTTGATCATAGATCAGGGCAAAATCCAATGTTTCGTTGATTGCCCGTTTGTAACCCAATCCCGGTGAGAAAAAGTCCTCGGCGATGTCTCCGGAGTCGACGTCCCCCAGCCCGGGTGCAAACTGTGAGCCACTGATATCGGGGTCAGCGTAGCCAAGACGTGCCTGAACTACCGAGCCTTCTTCGAAGATCAAGTTGATGCCCTGACCGCTGCGGTCCAGACCCGCAGCGTGAACGCCGGTCGCACCAACGCACAAAGCGCACGCCTGCAGAAGCGCCTTTTTCATAGAATTCCTCCCTAATACTCTCCTGACATCTGCGCGGGGATCGTGTGTGAGTGCGCGCAGTGTGGTTGCTTGGATGCTCGATATTCACTCAGGGGTCATTTTAGCGTCAACTAGTGACCGTGCGTTACTTGTGACGAGTGTTAGGGAAATCTGTTGCCAAACTGTTACGATTCTCTGCCCGAACGTTCAGAAAGATACCTGAAAAGATCACAACGGCACCTAGCAGCGTCCAGTGATCCAGCGGTTCGTGGTAAAGAATCACCCCCACAATGGCAATTGTGGGGAGCCTGGCGAAGTCAAAAGGAACAACAACTGTAGCGGGCGCGATCGCCAGCGCGTTGGTAATGCAGAAATGCGCCAAAAGCCCTGCGAACCCCACCAACAATAAGAACGGGGCGGTCGATAAGGTCGGCAGATCCATCTGACCGTCAACGACTGAGGCGGCAAAACCCAGCCCGGTTTGAATGACCGTCAGCCAGAACATGATGCAGCCGATACTGGCGAATTTAGTGAGTTTCTTCGTTGAAATCGTCGTCAGTGCGAAAAAGATGGCAGAGAGAGCTGCGGCGATCACTCCTGCACTTAACGGCACCGCGCCAGGGCGTGCCACGATCAGGATACCAGCAAACCCGATCAGCGCCGACAGGATGCGTATAGTGGTCAAACGCTCGCCCAATAGAAGCGGTGACAGCAGGATCACCCAGATGGGCTGAGTAAACTCAAGTGCAAAAACCTGCGCCAGAGGCACGACCGACACCGCGTAGAACCAAAGGTTCTGTCCGGTAAAGTGCATCACGTTACGCAGACTGTGCAGCCCCAGACGATGCACCGAAATCTGATGCCATTTGCCTGTCACTGTGAGAACAAGGCTTACCACGCAGATGCCCACAATGCTGCGGTAGAACATGATCTCGAATGTATCATGCGTGACGCTGAGTTCGCGCCCGGCCACGGCCATCGAGGAAAACGACGCAATCGCCCCCAGCATCCAGAGCGCGGCCTTGCCGATTTGCGGTCTGGAACTGTCCATGAAAAGCCCTGTCTGTTCTGGAATTTGTTGTCTTGATAAGTAACGGCAAATCGACCGACCAGAAACAAAAAAGCCGGGCAGAAGCCCGGCAATTTATCACTCCCATTCGATCGTGCCCGGAGGCTTTGAGGTGATGTCATAAGTACAGCGGTTGATGCCCTTGACCTCGTTGATAATCCGCGTGGCGGTCTCGCCTAGGAATTCATGGGTGAAGGGGTAATAGTCGGCAGTCATACCATCGACCGAAGTCACCGCGCGCAGGGCGCAGGCATAGTCATAAGTGCGCCCATCGCCCATCACGCCCACGGTGCGTACGGGCAGGATGGCCACGAAGGCCTGCCAGATCTCATCATAGAGACCATGTTTGCGAATCTGGTCGATATAGACGGCATCCGCCTCGCGCAGAATCTCCAACTTTTCGCGGGTGATTTCACCGGGGCAACGGATTGCCAGACCGGGGCCGGGGAAGGGGTGACGGCCGATGAAGCTGGCGGGCAGGCCAAGTTCACGGCCCAAGGCACGGACCTCGTCCTTGAACAGTTCGCGCAGGGGTTCAACTAGTTTCAGGCCCATTTTCTCGGGCAGGCCGCCGACATTGTGGTGCGACTTGATCGTGACCGAGGGGCCGCCCGAAAAGGACACCGATTCAATGACGTCGGGGTACAAAGTGCCCTGAGCCAGGAACTCGGCCCCGTCGATAGTGTCGGCGTGTTTCTGGAACACGTCGATGAACAGCTTGCCGATGATCTTGCGCTTGGTCTCAGGGTCGGACTGGCCTTCGAGTTCGCCGAGAAACAGGTCGCTTTCGTCCGCGTGGATGAGTTGGATGTTGTAGTTGTCGCGGAACATGCCGACGACTTCCTCGGCCTCGTTCTTGCGCAGCAGCCCGTGGTCGACGAACACACAGGTCAGCTGGTCGCCGATCGCCTCATGAATCAGGATCGCCGCGACCGAGCTGTCGACGCCGCCGGACAGACCGCAGATGACCTTCTTGTCGCCCACCTGTTCGCGGATTTTATCTATCATTTGTTCGCGGTAGGCGCCCATGGTCCAGTCGCCCTTGAACCCGGCGAGCTTCACGAAATTCTCGTACAGCTTCGCGCCTTTCGGCGTATGATGCACCTCGGGATGAAACTGAACCGCATAGAAGTGACGGCTTGCATCAGCAGTGATCGCGAAAGGCGCGTTAGGCGAGGTGCCGAAAACTTCGAACCCTGGTGCGATTTCGCTGACGTGGTCGCCGTGGCTCATCCAGACCTGCTCGTCACCCTCGGCGAACCAGTCTTCGAGAATATCGAGACGGTTCTGAGGCGTCACGAACGCACGTCCGAACTCGGCAGTGCCGTGGCCGCTTTCGACCTTGCCACCAAGTTGATGCATCATCACCTGCTGACCATAGCAGATGCCCAGAATTGGTACGCCATAGTCGAAAATCTCTTGCGGCGCGCGCGGAGAACCCTCGCGCGTCACGCTGTCCGGCCCGCCTGAGAAAATCACGGCCTTGGGCGCCATCTGACGCACGAAGTCCATTGTGACGTTCTGATAAGGGTGGATTTCGCAATAGACGTTCAGTTCGCGCAGGCGGCGCGCGATAAGCTGCGTTACCTGGCTGCCGAAGTCGATGATCAGAAGGCGGTCATGGGTGTCCTGGGTCATGGTTGGCTATTAGGTCGCAAGCCTTGCATGTGCAAGCGCAATGACGCCAATAATGCAGGCATGGCAACGGAAAAGGTCGCAAATGTCTGAAATCGAACTGCGCCCAGCGACTGTGGATGACACTCAAGCGGTCACAGACTGCATCGCGGCTGCATATGCCACGGCCTTGCGCGACTTTCCGGACTTGCCGGATGTGACCGATGGTGTGGCCGAGGATATCGCAAACCAAACGGCATGGGTGGCCGTGCAGGGCGGGGATGTCATGGGCTTCATCGTATTTGGTCAGGTTGATTGCGCGGTGATGATCTATAACCTTGCGGTTTCACCAAGCGCCCAGGGTAAAGGGCTGGCAAAGCGCTTGCTAGGTGTCGCCGAAACCTCCGCTCGTGTCAGTGGGTTGAAGAAACTCAGGCTGCGAACTCATCGTTTGATGAAGCAGACTGTATCTCTGTATCTTCATCTGGGTTGGGTGCAGCAAAAGGTGAGTGGAAACAGTGTTCTGATGGAAAAAACGCTGACAGAATAGCAACCGGGTCCACCGCGTTGGCGCAAAGCAGATGTCGCTTTTCCCCCGATAGCGCCGTAATCCATATGCTTTTCCCGCTTTAGCTGCTGTACCAAAATAATCAAACCAACCAACAGACGGGATCTTCACATGGCTGAGGCAAACACCCGGCGTCGGGCACGAGGTGGCGGTGGCGCCGCTCGCCGGGCCGAGCGCACCGCGGTACGTATCGAAACAGCAAAGTATATCGAACGCAACATTCCGAACTTCGAAGTTCTGAACGAAGAAGCGTTGCAGATCATCGAAACCAACGCCGAAACCATTCTGGCCGAGGTCGGTGTCAACTTTGTCGACAACCCCGCCGCGCTTGAGCGTTGGAAGAACGCCGGTGCCGATGTTGACGGTGAGCGGGTCCGCATCCCGCGTGGTCTGGCGCGTGAGCTGATCAAAACCGCTCCCAGCGAATTCACCCAGCACGCCCGCAACCCCGAGAAATCGGTGGTTATCGGCGGTCGCAATCTGGTTCTGGCCCCGGTCTATGGCCCTCCGTTTGTGCGCGACGCGCAGGGTGGCCGTCGCTATGCGACCATGGATGATTTCAACAAGTTCGTGAAATTGGCCTACATGTCCAAATGGCTGCACCACTCGGGCGGTACGGTCTGTGAACCCACGGACATCCCGGTGAACAAGCGTCATCTGGACATGTTGATGGCGCATATGACCCTTTCGGACAAGCCGTTCATGGGCTCGGTCACCGATCCCAGCCGCGCGCAGGATTCGATCGAGATGTGCGAGATCCTGTTCGGCAAAGAATTCGTTCAGGAAAACACGGTCATGACCTCGCTGACCAACATCAACTCGCCGATGACCTTCGACGATGTGATGATGGGTTCGTTGGAAGTTTACGCGGCCAATAACCAAGCCTGCATCATCTCGCCGTTTATCGTAGGCGGTGCGATGGCGCCGGTCTCGGTGGCTGGTACGCTGACGCAGGTTCTGGCCGAAGTGATGGCTGGTGTTGCCTATAGCCAGATCATCCGTCCCGGTGCTCCGGCTATTTTTGGTGCCTTCGTGTCGTCGATCGACATGAACTCGGGCGCGCCGACCTTTGGTACGCCTGAGGCGTCGATGGTCACCTATGGCGCAGGTCAGCTGGCTCGTCGTCTGGGACTGCCGTTCCGCTCGGCCGGGTCATTCTGCGGCTCGAAACTGCCTGACGCACAGGCCGCGTATGAGACCGCGAACTCGTTGAACATGGGCCTGATGGCCGGTGTGAACTTCATGCTGCATTCCTGTGGCTGGCTAGAAGGCGGTTTGGTTGCCGACTTTGAAAAGTTCGTCATGGATGCCGATCAGTTGGGTGTTCTGCACGGGTTGGCCAAGGGCGTTGCCTATGACGATAACGCACAGGCAATGGATGCGATCCGCGAAGTTGGCCCCGGCGGTCACTACCTTGGCTGTGCCCACACACAGGCGAACTTCAAGGAGGCGTTCTGGAAGTCTGATCTGCTGGACTACAAACCGTTCGAAACTTGGGAAGACGAAGGTGGCCGCGACACGCGCCAGTTGGCGTCGTCGCGGGTTGAGCATCTGCTGGCCAACTACCAGCAGCCGCAGCTGGACCCCGGGATCCACGCGGCCCTGAATGAATATATCGAGAAGAAAAAGGCCTCCATGCCGGACGCCTTTGCTTGATTACTGATATTGCGCGGCGCGGCTGGCCTTGTACAGCTGCGCCTCGCCCAGTAGCGCGATCAGCAGGTCCAGATGACGGACCAAGGAATAGGCCGCATCTTCGGCAACTCGCTGCGCGTTGACCTCTCTCTCCATATCCATCAGCCGGATCAGCGCCGCGCCTGTTCCGGGCAGGGATCCGTAGCCCAGAATGCGCTGCAAGTGCCGATCCCGGTCATAGTCCTGCGCGCCGTGTTTTGCCGCCCGTGCTAACAGGCGAGGGCGGCGTAAAGCGGTAATCATGGTCATCAGATCTTGCATGGAAGGGGTCCTTTGTCTGAGTAAAAGTCTCCGTCTTTGTCACACAACTTAAGCGGGTGTTGCTTTAATTGCTTTCCCTCCGAACGATGGTTTCATGACTGTTTATGATTTTGAATCAAATCTGGTTTTTACCCCCGTTGGTTAACGAACGAGTAACGAAAGCGGCTCTAGTTAGAATTGGTTAACACATTCATCGGGGGCGATTGGAATCAGAATTGGATTGTCGACGAGGGCAAGTAACTATGGAAAATAACGTGGCTTTCACCATTCCGGCCTGGGTACCTGAGGGGGCGCAGAGATATCTGGCGCATACCGAGACCGGTCAGTCGATCCGCGACATTGCGCGGTCCGCGGGGTGCCATGCGTCGACCATACTTCGGCAAATACGCCGCGTTGAAATGCGGCGCGATGACCCGCTGGTGGATGCTGCCCTGCAATCCTTGGCCGAGACGCATTTCTCGGACACCTCCGAGAAGTTCCCAGCCGTGCATGAAGATCGGGTTGCTGCGGCCGAAGAAGAATTCTCGCGCGAGGCGCTGCGGGTTCTTAGGCGGTTATGCGAATCCGGGGCGCTGCTGGCCGTAGCCGAGGAAATGGATAAAGCGGTTGTGGTGCGCGACAGTGGCGACAATAGCGCGACCCGAACGGCGGTTGTGGACTGCAAGTTGGCGCAGGCGCTGGCGTTGAAGGATTGGATCGCCTGCGACAATCCCGGTCGCATTTCCCGCTACCGGATTTCATCGTCTGGGCGCACCGCGCTCAGTCAGTTGGTCGCCGAGGCCGAGAACAAGGCGCGCAGCCGCAACGACTTTGGAATGGCCGAGGCGCAGGCTCCGTTTCAAACGGCGTCGTCGCTGGCGCAGGTCGGAGCGGCCAAAACGGAAGGACGCCGTCGGATGCGCTATAGCGCGGCCGAGAGCCCACTGATCGCCCTGGCGCGCCGCCGGGACCGGGATGGGAAACCCTTTCTGGATGAAACCCTTGTCCGAGCAGGAGAGCGGTTACGCGAAGATTTCGAACTGGCCCAGATCGGCCCACAAGTGACGCAGAACTGGGATCATTTCCTGACCGCGGGTGGGCGTGGCAGCTTTGGTGCAGGTATGAAAGATGGACGCGGTTCTTCCGATGCGCGGGATCGGGTCGAATGCGCCTTGTCCGATTTGGGGCCAGGTCTAAGCGACGTAGCGCTGCGGTGTTGCTGTTATCTTGAGGGACTCGAACTTGCCGAAAAGCGTATGGGCTGGTCGGCGAGGTCAGGAAAAATCGTCCTGCGGATCGCGCTTCAGCGCCTAAAGCGCCACTACGAGGATCAGGCGGAAAAGAACCGAATGATCGGCTAGGGTAATAATTTGCCCTTGCGGTTGGGCGGTGTTGAGATAATCAAAGGTTATGAATTTCACGCTCAGACAACTTCAATATTTCAATGCCGTGGCCGATCAGCGCAATTTTGGCCGGGCGGCGCAGATGTGCAACGTCTCGCAACCCGCCCTGTCGGTGCAGATCAAGGCGCTGGAGGAAACGCTGGGCGGCCCGCTGTTCGAACGGCAGGCTCGCGATATTCTGCTGACGCCGCTAGGGCGGGACGTTCTGGACTATGCGCAGCAGGTGCTGGGCGCAGCGGACCGGCTTGACCAGTTCGCGCGCGACCATTCAGGCGGGCACAGGTCTTTGTCTATCGGGATTATTCCCACCATCGCGCCCTATATCCTGCCGGGAGTTCTGGCAGGGCTTCGCGCCTCAGATGTCTCGCTACGGGTGCAGATTCGCGAGGCGCGCACGGACCGTCTGTTGGCCATGCTGCGCGCTGGAGAGATCGACGCAGGCGTCATGGCGCTGCCGTCTGGCGGCAATGAGCTGTTCGAACTGCCCTTGTTTGAAGACCGCTTCTTGCTGGCAGGCAGCGCGGGTCGTTTGCAGACCATGAGGCAGGACCCCGAGGCGCTGCGCCCCGTCGATTTGCAAACCACGCAGTTAATGCTTCTGGATGATGGCCATTGCCTGACGGATCAGGCGCTTGAGGTCTGCGGGCAGGATCGCAGCAGTGGGTTGATCAATATGGGCGCGTCTTCGTTGGCGACTCTGTCAAGGCTTGTAGCCGAGGGATTCGGTTTGACGTTGATGCCGGAACTGGCAGCGAAGGCCGAAACCGGGGCGGTGCCGGGGTTAAAGCTACAACGGTTCGGCAAACCGCAGCCCTTTAGAACCGTGGGATTGGTCCGGCGCAGGTCTACCCGTGCCGAGGATTGGTTTGACAGTCTAGCCGATGTGATCCGTGTGGTCGGCGAAGACATCGTGTCGATTACGCGTATATAAATCCTGTCGGTCACGCGTACACAAAAAAGACCCGCCAAAAGGGCGGGTCGTTCCGACTTCAAAAGATGGACGCTCAGGCCAGCGCAGGTTCTTTTGCGTCTTCCAGATGCTGCATCAGCGCTTCCGGCGAGGATACGCCATATGGGTCCTCAGGGCAGTTATCCATCAGGCCGGGCTCTTCGAACCATGCGTCGACCACGCCATCATTGACGATGGCCGCATAGCGCCACGAGCGCATTCCGAACCCCAGATTGTCCTTGTCGACCAGCATCCCCATCTTGCGGGTAAACTCGCCCGAGCCGTCTGGGATGACTTTGACGTTCTTCAACCCCTGATCCTGGGCCCATTTGTTCATGACAAAGCTGTCATTGACCGACATGCAGTAGATCTCGTCGATCCCTTTGGCGATGAAATCGGCGTAGCCGTTTTCGAACCCGGGCAGTTGGTAGGTCGAGCATGTGGGCGTGAACGCACCGGGCAGCGAGAACAGGATGACCCGTTTGCCTGCAAAGTAATCTGCGGTGGTCTTGTCTTCCCAACGGAAGGGGTTGGGGCCTTCGACGGCGTCATCGCGGACGCGGGTGTGGAACGTGACCTCAGGCAGTTTGGCACCGGATTTCATATTCATCTCCTGTGATTCATTGATGATTTTTCGGCTCTTTAAAAGAGTTCCAACCCCGCTTCAATCGGCCTTTTGCTGCAAGTGCGAATTTGCCTAATCTGCTGAAATCGTGCGGTGGTTCGTACCCAATCGCGTGTCGCAACTGTTGAATGCTGCGTCGCAAAAACACCAACGCATGGCGGATATGTCCCAGTGGCATGGTGCGGATCGTCAGACTATGTTAGACGACAGCAAATTGACCCAAAGTCAGGAAAGCCAGCCGTGCGTGATCTGAAGATCCCCGAACAACGTCACCCTGAAAAGGCCCATAAGCCCGATAATGCTCAGCCCAAGAAACCAAGCTGGATTCGGGTCAAAGCGCCGGGCGGCAAAGGTTATGCGGATACGCGGCGGATCATGCGGGACAACAACCTAGTCACCGTCTGCGAAGAGGCAGGTTGCCCCAATGTTGGTGAATGCTGGAGCCAAGGCCACGCCACCATGATGATCATGGGCGAAATTTGTACTCGAGGTTGTACCTTCTGCAACATCGCTACTGGCCGACCGGATGCGCTAGATGTGTTCGAACCGGGCCGTGTGGCCCATGCGGTTGAAAAGCTGGGGCTGAACCACGTGGTGATCACCTCGGTGGATCGCGACGATCTGGCCGACGGTGGGGCAGACCACTTTGCCCAGACCATTCGTGCGGTGCGGCACCGCTCGCCCAAGACGACGATCGAGATTCTGACCCCGGACTTTCTGAAATGCGAGCCATCGGTTCTGGAAGCTGTGGTCGAGGCGAAGCCGGATGTGTTCAACCACAATCTTGAAACTGTGCCGGGTCTCTACCCTGAGGTGCGCCCCGGTGCCCGGTATTTCCATTCTTTGCGATTGTTGCAGCGGGTCAAGGAACTCGATCCGTCGATCTTTACCAAATCCGGCATCATGGTTGGGCTTGGTGAGCAGGAACAAGAAGTGCGGCAGGTGATGGATGATATGCGCGCTGCCGATATCGATTTTCTGACTATTGGTCAGTACTTGCAACCGACGCCGAAACACCATGCGGTGGATCGGTTCGTGACGCCGGAGGAATTCGCGTCGTACGAAAAAGCGGCCTATGGCAAAGGTTTCCTGATGGTTTCGGCCACGCCGCTGACCCGGTCGTCTTATCATGCGGGCGATGACTTTGCCCGCCTGCGCGCCGCACGGCAGAAAATGTTGGATCAGGGGTGAGTCCCGAGACGCTGGCGCGACTAACCGCTCTGCGCCATGACCTGCACCGGTTTCCCGAACTGTCAGGGCAAGAGAATAACACAGCTGCGCGTGTGGCCGGTCTGCTGACCGATTTGGGCGCTGACGAAGTCCTGACCGGTATCGGCGGTCATGGAGTGGCCGCAGTATTCGATGGCGCGGCACCTGGACCCACCGTCGCCATTCGGTGTGAGTTGGATGGTCTGCCGATTCAAGAACTGGGGGATTTGCCTTACAGTTCGCAGATCCCCGGCAAAGGGCATCTGTGCGGGCATGATGGCCATATGGTCATGGTGCTGGGCGTAGCTGATCATCTGGCCCAGGCCCCTCCGCAAAAGGGCCGTGTGGTGTTGATCTTTCAACCCGCCGAGGAGACCGGGCAGGGGGCAGTATCATATATAGCTGATCCTCAGTTTGCGCCAATCGCGCCGGACTTCGTATTTTCGCTGCACAACCTGCCGGGCCTTGCGCTAGGTGAGGTGCTGCTGTGTGAGGGCCCCGCCAACTGCGCGTCACGCGGGATGCGGGTGATGCTTGGTGGCAAGACCTCTCACGCGGCGGAACCGCAGGATGGAATTTCGCCGGCTGGAGCGCTCGCGTCTTTGATGCCGGAGCTTGCGGATCTAGGAACGGGCGGTGCATTGAATGCCGATTTCGCCCTGACGACCGTGACCCATGCGCGGCTGGGCGAACCCACATTCGGCGTCGCCCCCGGAGCGGCCGAACTGTGGGTGACGCTGCGCACCGTGTCTGACACCCGTATGAAATGCTTGATCGCCGAAGCCGAAGATCTTGTCACCCAAACAGCAGAAGCCCAGGGATTGGCGGTCAAGATCACTTATGAGGATGTGTTTGAGGCCTGCACAAACAATGCGCAAGCAGTGGCTGCGGTTGCCGAGGCTTGTGTCACGGAGGGCGTGCCTTGCACTTTCACGAATGAGCCTCAAAAGTTTTCCGAGGATTTCGGCCAGTTTGGCAAAAGCGCCGCGGCGGCGATGTTTTGGCTGGGTGCCGGACAAGCGCACCCGCAACTGCACAACCCGGACTATGATTTTCCGGACGCGCTGATCCCTGTAGGGGTAGATGTTTTCAGTGCAGTAATTCGATCTCTTGTAGGCCGAGCCCTCAGTTTACGAGATCACTGACAATTCCAACGGCATCAATAACTGTTTTTGTGTCATCGGATATCGACAGGATTTCGTCATCTACGCGGATATACCGCTGACCGGCGGGCAGGGGTTTCAACTTCCAGCCATCGAGGTCGTCAAGATAGTCAAAATCCAAGTCATTAGGGATTTTCTGACCTCGCGTGTAACGCTTGATCTGTCCGGGCGGTACACCGACGCCTTTATTTGTTTTTACCGACTTTTCAATTTTCGACTTGTCGGGGCCTTTACCTTTGCCCTTGTTGTCCTTTGCATCCGCAATTCCAACTGTTGCGGCTACCGCGCAAGCCGCCATAAGTCCAATAGACAGTGTTTTCATACGTAAAAAACCTCCCAAAGTACTCAAATGGTAGTCTCTTGCTGGGAGGAATGTCCAATAATATTCAAATAGGAGAATTTTTAGGAAACTTAACCACTGCTACTTGCACAAACTGGATAGGTCAGAGGGCCGCTCAGTCTTTGACAAATCGCACCTTGCCAATAAAGGGCAGGTTGCGATTGCGTTGCGCGTAATCGATGCCGTAGCCCACGACAAACTCATCAGGGATTTCAAACCCGATCCAGTCCGAGCGGAAGTCGACCTCGCGGCGGCTGGGTTTGTCCAGCAACGCAATGGATTTCAGCCGCGCAGGCTTGCGGCTTTGCAGCAGTTTGGTAACGTGGTTCAGCGTGTGGCCGGTATCGACAATATCTTCAACCACCAACACATCGCGTCCTTCAATTGCGCCGCGCAAGTCCTTGAGAATACGTACTTCACGGCTGCTCTCCATGGAATCTCCATAAGAGGACGCCTCGAGAAAATCCACTTCGATAGGCAGGTCCAACTCGCGCACCAGATCAGCGATAAAAACAAAACTGCCGCGCAAAAGACCAACGACAACCAGCTTGTCGGTTGCGCCAAACTCGGCTGTGATCTCGCGGCACAACTCCTCGATCCGGGCGGCGATGGCCTTGGCCGAGATCATCTCATCTATCACATATGCGCGGTCTGTCATCACTGCCCCCTTGATCTTTGGCGCGCAACATACGACATGACGCGCCATTGTCACCTGCAAATAGCGGACCGCCATGCCGACCCATTCCGAGACACGTCACCTGCCGTATACCGCCCAGCAGATGTATGACCTTGTCGCGGATGTGGCGAAGTATCCGCAGTTTTTGCCGTGGTGCGCGGCGGCCCGGATCAGGCGCACTTATGCGGCGGGCGAGGCCCAGGTGCTAGAGGCCGATCTTGTGATTTCCTTCAAAGTGTTCCGCGAACGGTTCGGCAGCCGTGTGACGCTACACGCCGAGGATCGCCGGATCGACACCGAGTATCTGGACGGGCCGTTCAAGTACATGAAATCCGATTGGCAGTTCGCGGACGCGCCTGAAGGGGGCTGCAACATCTCGTTTCATGTGGATTTCGAGTTCAAGAACGCCATCCTGCAGGGCATCATCGGCGTCGTCTTTAACGAAGCCATGCAACGTGTGGTCAAAGCCTTCGAGGCCCGCGCCGCAGATTTGTACGGCTAAGGCTTTACCCGACCCCGGCGCACGCTAGACTGCGCCGCATGAGTGATTTTACCAATACCTTGGCCGGGTTTGCTGCTGGCCCCGTTTCCACGTCGCGACAAGCCCGCATCGTGACGTCTTTGTCCGTTTTGGATTGGCTGGCGGTGGGGCGGGCTGGGGTAGACGAACCCGTTTCGCAGACCGTGCGCGCCTTGGTTCTTGATGAGGGCGGCACCATGCAGGCCCATCTATTCGGCGGTGGGGCCGCGCCCTTACGCGGGGCGGCTCTGGTTAACGGGACGGTGTCGCATGCGCTCGATTATGACGACACGCATTTCGCCCATATCGGCCATCCGTCGGTGGCCATTCTACCTGTGGCGCTTGCGCTTGGTGAATGGGACGACCGCATTCTTGTGGATGTTCTTGAGGCCGCTTTGGTGGGGATGGAGGTCTCGATCCGCGTGGGGCTGTGGTTGGGGCGCGACCATTATCAGGCCGGGTTTCATCAGACGGCTACAGCCGGCGCGTTTGGGGCGGCCGTGGCTGCGGGCCGTGTTCTGCGGTTCGATGTGGATCAGATGCGCAAAGTTCTGGGTCTGTCGGCGACCCGCGCGGCGGGGCTCAAAGCGCAGTTTGGAACTATGGGTAAGCCCTATAACGCGGGGCTTGCGGCCTCGGCTGGCGTCGAGGCGGCTTTGCTGATCGCCAAAGGTTTTGATCCAAATGTCGAGGCTATGGAAGGCCCTTATGGGTTCGGCGCAACCCATCAGGGGCAAAACGATACGCAAACCGCGCTGGACCGGTTGGGCGAGGATTGGTTGTTCGAATCCGTCAGCCACAAGTTCCACGCTTGTTGCCACGGGCTGCACGCAGCGCTGGAGGCCGCACGCACGTTGGATATCGCCGAACCCGAAGTGGCCGAGATCACGGTCAAGACCCATCCGCGATGGATGAGCGTGTGCAACCAGATTTCTCCGACAACTGGGCTGGGCGCAAAGTTCTCATATCAGACGGTGATTGCGATGCAGGCTCTGGGATATGACACCGCCTTGCCCGACAGCTATTCCGAGAAAACCTGCGCCGATCCGCGCCTGATCTCGCTGCGCGATCGCGTTACGGTCGAAGCGGATGAAACGCTGTCCGAGACGCAAGCCCACCTGATCCTGCTGCGCCGTGATGGTGCGCGCAAAGAGGCCAGCCATGATCTTCTGACCCCGATGCCCTTATCTGAGCGAGAAGATCGGGTGCGCGGCAAGGCTGCCAAACTGATCGGAGGTGACGAGGCGGACTCGATCTGGTCGATGCTGCGCACCGGAGGCCGCGCCCGCGATCTGGCGGCATTGCTTGCGGATTAGACCACGCGCCAATGCAGCGGGAATCCTGGGTCGAACACCGTGACAGGCCCGTCACCAGAGTCGATCTTTTCGGGATAAACGACCGGTTCGCCCTTGGTCAGTGTGATCGTGTCCTCATTCACCGGCAGGCCATAGAAACCGGGGCCATTGAGCGAGGTAAACCCTTCCAGCTTGTCCAACGCCCCTTCACGGTCGAACATCTCGGCCACTAGTGACATCGTGTTCGTCGCGGTGAAGCACCCGGCACAGCCGCAGGCCATTTCCTTGTTCGCATCCGTATGCGGTGCACTGTCAGTACCAAGGAAGAACCGCGCATCGCCCGAGGTCGCGGCGGCCAACAGCGCCAGCCGGTGTTCCTCGCGCTTGGCGACGGGCAGGCAGTAGTAATGTGGCTTGATCCCGCCAACCAGAATATGGTTGCGGTTGATGATCAGGTGATGCGCCGTGATCGTCGCGCCCAGATCAGTGTCATTGGCTTTGACATAGTCCACGCCGGTCGCGGTGGTGATATGCTCCATCACCACGCGCAAGCCGGGGGTCGACTTACGGATCGGGTCCAGAACACGGTCGATGAACACGGCCTCGCGGTCGAAAATGTCGATCTCCGCATCCGTAACCTCGCCATGCACACACATGGGTAGGCCAATCTCGGCCATTTTTTCCAGCACCGGACGTATCTTGTCGAAATCCCGCACGCCCGAGGCCGAATTGGTCGTGGCCCCCGCCGGGTAAAGCTTGCACGCCTTGATCAGCCCGCTGGCATGGGCCGCGGCGACATCCTCGGCATCCGTGTCCTCGGTGAGGTAGAGGGTCATCAACGGTTCGAAGCTCATCCCGTCGGGCAAGGCGGCCAGAATGCGGTCGCGATAGGCGGCGGCCTGATCGCCGCGCACCACGGGCGGCACGAGGTTCGGCATGATGATCGCGCGGGCGAAATGACGCGCGGTTTCGGGCAGGACAGCTTCCAGCATCGCGCCATCGCGCAGATGCAGATGCCAGTCGTCGGGGCGGCGGATCGTCAGGGTATCGGTCATGGCCCCCGGCTAGCACAGTGCGCGCAGCCGTGAAAGGCCCCGAATGCACGGCTGCCCCTTGTCAATATGCCCGAACGTCGTAACTCCTTGCAAAGCCCTGGTCTTGACGCGCGCCCGCCGTCGTGACCTCTTGTGCCCCGAGGGAGATCGCCATGACGCAGCCAAATTCCATCGATGCCGTTCAGACTATGCTGGGCGATCAGGGCTATGTCTGCGGGCGGGCCTTGGCCACGGTCGTCTTCCTATCGCTGAAACTGGGCCGCCCGTTGTTTCTGGAGGGTGAGGCCGGGGTCGGCAAGACTGAGATCGCCAAGGCGCTGGCCGCCGGGCTGAACCGCCGTCTGATCCGACTGCAATGTTACGAGGGGCTGGATGCCTCTTCGGCTGTCTACGAATGGAACTTCCCGGCGCAAATGGTGGCAATCCGCACCGCCGAAGCCTCGGGCGGTGCCGACCGGGGTGCCCTGCAATCCGAGCTGTTTTCGGACGACTACCTGATCGAACGCCCGCTGTTGCAGGCTATGCGCCCAGATGAACACGGCGCGCCGGTCCTGCTGATCGACGAACTTGACCGCACGGATGAACCGTTCGAGGCGTTCCTGCTGGAGGCGCTCAGCGATTTTCAGGTGACGATCCCCGAACTGGGCACCGTCAAAGCACCGGAACCGCCCATCGTCATCGTTACCTCGAACCGCACGCGCGAGGTGCATGACGCCCTGAAGCGCCGCTGCCTCTATCATTGGGTCGACTACCCCGATTTCGAGCGCGAGATCGAAATCCTTCACGCCCGCGCACCCGAAGCGGCACAGGAGCTCAGTCGCGAGGTGGTGGCCTTCGTCCAGCACCTGCGCACCGAAGACCTGTTCAAGAAACCTGGCGTGGCCGAGACGATCGATTGGGCCAAATGCTTGCTGGCACTGGATGTCATCAACCTCAGCCCCGAAGTGATCGGCGACACGCTGGGCGCGATCCTGAAATACCAGGACGACATCCAGAAACTGCAGGGTTCTGAGGCAAAACGTATTCTGGACGAAGCCAAAGCCGGATTGGATGCCGCATGATCCTATTTAGACCGACAGGAGCGAAGGAGCTTGAATTGGTCAAGGAAAGCGGATGGAAAGTTTGGCCGCCTAGACTAGCTGACCAGCCAATTTTCTATCCGGTTACAACCTTCGAATATGCAGAAAAGATAGCGCGAGATTGGAATTCGGTTTTGCCCGCGCCTGACAATTGCGGTTTCGTTACCAAGTTCGAAATCACACACGAAGCAGAGAAGAAATACACAGTGCAAGATGCTGGAGGCAAAGCACATACAGAACTGTGGATTCCAGCTGATGATCTGACTTGGTTTAATGGCCAAATACTTGGCAAGATCTGCGTTGTGGCTGGATATCGGAACGGACACGCAGTGACCTTGTCTGATCACCCACTCACTTTGGGATTCGCCTGATGCTTCTTCTGTTCAAAAATACCTCGGGGGTATGGGGGCAGAGCCCCCATGTAGAGTAATGGCCGAAGAGCTTCCGCTGGACATCCCCGACAACCCGAAACTGGCGCAGAACATCACCCATTTCGCGAGGGCGTTGCGTAAAGCCGGGCTGCCCATCGGTACAGGTCGTGTGGTCGATGCGATCCGTGCCGTACAGGCGGCGGGATTTTCTGAAAAACGGGACTTTTACTGGACCCTGCACGCCTGTTTCGTGAACCGTCCCGAACATCGCACAGTGTTCGCGCAGGTCTTTCGCATGTATTGGCGCGACCCGCGGTATATGGAGCATATGATGGCCATGATGCTGCCTGCGATCCGTGGTGTTCAGGAAGACCGCAAGGCCGACGCGGGCGAAAAGCGCGCGGCCGAGGCGCTGTTGGACGGTGTAGAACGCGATCAGCCAGAGACGCAAGACACGGGCGAAGAAACTGAGCTTGAGATCGACGCTTCTCAAACCGCCTCGACCGAGGAACGCTTGCGCAGTCTTGACTTTGAACAGATGAGCACCGCCGAGATCGCTCAAGCCAAGCGCATATTGGCCCGTATGACGCTACCCGTAAAACCAATCGAATCCCGGCGCGGTCAAGCCAGCCATGTAGGGCAAAGGATCGACCGCGCCCGCACCTTGCGCGCCGCCATGCGCCAGGGCGGAGAGTTGCACGAAATCGCCCGTCAGAAACCCCGAACCCGCTGGCCAAATCTGGTGGTGCTGTGTGATATCTCGGGGTCGATGAGCCAATACAGCCGCATTATCCTGCATTTTCTGCACTCGGTCTCGAACGCGAAAGGCGCTGGATGGGCCAAGGTTCACGCGTTCACTTTCGGGACGCGGCTGACCAATATCACCCGCCACCTGCATCAGCGCGACGTGGACGCCGCTTTGGCCGCCGCTGGGGCGGAAGCGCAGGATTGGGAGGGCGGCACCCGCATCGGCGAATGCCTGCACGCGTTCAACCGCGACTGGTCGCGGCGCGTCATGGGGCAGGGTGCGGTGGTTCTGCTAATCTCGGACGGATTGGACCGGGGCGAACCGCAAGCGCTGGGAAAAGAGATGGAGCGTCTGCACCTTTCCGCCCGCCGTCTGATCTGGCTGAACCCACTGCTGCGCTGGGACGGGTTTGCACCTAAGGCGCAGGGCGTGGCCGCGATGTTGCCGCATGTGGACAGCTTTCGGGCCGGGCATTCGATTGCCTCGCTCGAGGAGCTGGCCGAAGTCATCTCGAAACCCGATGACATGGGTGAGAAAGCGCGGCTGATGACCGCGCTTTCGAGTTAGGGTTAACTCAGCTGTTCTTCATTGCACTTGCGGGCCATTTCCATGGCCTTGTAGGTGCCAGTCAGATCCACGGTGAAGGCAAATTCCTTCTCGGGGAAGACAAGCATCACCTTTTGCTTGGCAATGTCTTCAGCGAATTGGGGATCATTGGACAGAACGTAACCGCCCGAATACCCCTTGGTGATGTTACCCTTCATGCCGGTGGCTTCACCGATATAGAGGTTGTCGCCCAGCAGAATTGCCACAGCCTCGGTATCGCCGCGCTTGATGTCGGTTTTTTCTTTGGTGAAGACGCCCACATAGCCAACGCCGCGATCTTCGGTTAGCCCCATCTGAACCACGTTCTCGGAGTCATCGATAGCCTCAATCAGGCAGGATTTCTTGTCCTGATCAATGAATACCTTCCAGCCCTCGACCTCGCCATAGCGCAGGAATGTATCTGCACTGACTGCCGTGGATGCCAAAAGTCCGATTGCTGTTCCGAGTGCAAAAATGCGTTTCAACTCTTTGTCTCCCTTGTGAAAATTAAATATGCGCATATTGGAATGCAGCAGATGTATGTGTAGGCTAGAATCTGCTCTGTAGACAATCAATGCTTTGCAGAAAATGGTAAAAACTCAGCCAATTCGCGCCGAAGCCTGACTGCGGCGTCTGACCTTAAAGTCGGGGTTCCTTTTCATCTGGCCAAACCTGCCTATGTTGGGTCAAAGCACTATGGGAGGGCGCAATGGACAGATTCGACAACAGCCCAGAAACTGCGCTGCGCTGGTTCAGCAATGGCAAAAAGGCCGCGCTCGCCACCGTGGTTGAGACTTGGGGAAGCGCCCCGCGCCGTGTGGGCGCGCAGTTGGTCATTGGCGGCGATGGTCGGATCGAAGGCTCAGTTTCGGGCGGCTGTGTCGAAGGCGCTGTGATCGTCGAAGCGCTTGAGGCCATAGATGAAGGCGAAGCACGTCTGTTGGAATTTGGTGTCAGCGACGAAGATGCGTTCGCTGTTGGTCTGGCCTGTGGAGGGACGATCCGGGTGTTGGTCGAGCCCATCGGAAGCGTTCTGCCCGAACCCATGCTTCGTGATCTGGTCGAGGCGCGGGCCGCGCGAGTACCACTCGCCTATGAGGTCAATGTCGAGACCGGCCACCGCGCGCTGCGTCGCAATGCTTATGCCGACCGGCTGCGTATGGATCGCTCGGGGTTCGAAGAGGACGGCAAGACCTTTGTGGCTGTTCACAACCCACCTTTGCGCCTGATTGTCGTGGGTGCGGTTCATATTGCGCAGGCGCTGGTGCCGATGGCACGGATTGCAGGGTATGACCCCGCGATTATCGACCCACGGGATGCTTTTGCATCCAGCGCCCGTTTTCCGGGTGAAAACATACTGACCGATTGGCCGGATGAGGCTGTTGCCAAGCTGGGTCTGGATTCGCGCACCGCTGTGGTGCTGTTGACCCACGACCCCAAGCTGGACGACCCGGCGCTGGAATCAGCGTTGGCCGCCGGGGTGTTTTACATCGGTGCTCTGGGCTCGACCCGGACCCATGCCAAACGCGTGGCTCGTATGACCGAGGCCGGGTTTACCGAAGATCAGATCGCGCGCATACATGGGCCTGTCGGCCTTGATATAGGCGCCGCTGACCCATCAGAAATCGCAGTCGCCATACTGGCACAGATGACCGCCGTGCTACGGGGCAAAGCGTGAAGTTCGGTCCTGTCCCCGTTGCCGAGGCCGTAGGCACGATCCTTGCCCATTCGATCAAGGTCGGTGACCGTAAGCTGCGTAAAGGCATCGCGCTGACGGCAGACCACATCGAAGACCTGACCGAGGCTGGCCTTGGCTCCGTCACTGTCGCGCAACTGGAACCCGGTGACTGTCACGAGGATGAGGCCGCCCGGATGCTGGCCGCCGCTCTAGCTCCGAACCCAACCGAGGCGGGTTTACGCGTGACCCAACCTTTTACCGGTCGCGTGAATCTGCTGGCGGATGGACCGGGCGTCGCCGTGCTGGATGTCGAGGCGTTGGAAGCGTTCAATCGCGTCAACCCGATGATCACCGTCGCGACTGTTCCGCAATACCAGCAGATGGGCGAAGGCGGCATGGTGGCTACGATCAAGGTTATCTCTTATGCCGTGCCCGGAGGCGATGTGATGCACGCAGCACGTCTGGCACAGGCATCCATCCGTATGGTCTCGCCGGTTCACAAAACGGCGGGTCTGGTGGTGACTGATATTCCCGGTGGCCCGTCGAACGAAAAGGGGATCGCAGCGATCCGCGGCCGTGTCGAAGCCCTGGGGATGGAACTGTCAGACGTTCGGATCGTCCCGCATCAGGCGGAACCTTTGTCATTGGCTGTGTCCGACGCTGAGGGGGATATCGTCATGATCTTGACCGGCTCTGCCACGTCTGACGTGTACGACGTGGCACCCGAGGCGGTACGCGCCGCCGGAGGGCAAGTGGACCGGTTCGGAATGCCGGTCGATCCGGGCAACCTTCTATTTCTCGGAGCGCTTGGCGACCGACCGGTGATTGGTCTGCCGGGCTGCGCGCGTTCACCTGCACTGAACGGGGCCGATTGGGTTTTGTCCCGTGTGGCCTGCGGGATCGAAACCACGGGACTCGACATCGCCGGAATGGGTGTTGGTGGGTTGCTGAAAGAGATCCCGACGCGCCCGCAGCCCAGGTCTTCGCGAAAGCCCTGATGTGGTGGGCTTGCCCGACAATCCTCTGAACCGTCTCAGATTTTTGTTCTCAAATGAAAACCCGCGTGTTTAACTCGCCCCGAGGAACAACACGAAACGGGAGGATTTCATGGCACAGATTTCGATGACTGTGAACGGCGTAGCTGTGAGCGGTGATGTTGAGGGTCGGAC
>NZ_WQGO01000030.1 GCF_013034685.1 Ruegeria lacuscaerulensis
GATCAAGGCCGGTATTCATAATCAGCGCCACCGCCACTCGAACGTGCGGGGCGGCTCGATCCAGCACAACTGCGCGTTCCTCCACCGTCCAAGGCCGGTTGGCATAGGGCCGATTTTTCGGGCGCGGCTTGGGAATGACACCTGCCGCATAATCCCGGTCGATCAGACCGCGCGGAATGGCGTAGCGAAAAACTTGACTCAGGAAGGTGCGGACCATGTTTGCTCGCCGCCAGCCAATCTTGTCCGCCGCTTTGTCATGGATGCCCGAAACGAGGGGCGTCGTGATTGCGGAAACAGGCGTGTCCCGGATTGGGTACAGGAAGTCAGCGCACTTGCGATAGTCGCGCTTGGTGGCGTCCGACAGATTGCCATAGTGTTCAGTCTGGAAATAGGCATTGACCAGCCCGCCAAGGGTTCCTGGCTTAAGAGCTTGCGCCTTCCTCGCCTCGGCAATGGCAGCAATGCGGGCGCATTCCGCAAAAAACTCAGCCGATCCTATTGGAGTCTTTTCCAGGTCGATCTTGTGACCCGTGGCGCGATGATAGCAGCGCGGTTTCCCGTGCCGATCATCGAATATCTTGAAACCTCTAACCCTGACACGTGTCATTACAATTTGCCAAGAATGACGTCCTGCGTTGCCATCTCGGCTCCTTCCTTCATTGCATCAATCCAATTGTCCAGATCGCGCTTGTCCCAAAGAACTGTGCCGGGCCGCATTTCAATTGGCTGGACGGGGCACGTTGTTTTAAAGAGCTTTGGAGGTAGCCCAGTATAAACCGCCGCCTCAGACTGTTTCAGCATGCGTTTTTCATTAACGTTGATAGTGAGACTAGCGTTAGCCACTGCTAGTGCCTCCCAAGACGCTCGTTGGTCCATGACGTTGACCAGGAGGTCCGATTGGGGTCAATTTACCCCGAGGATCAATTGACGCTGTTATTTCCGGTTGGTTTTTTTTGATTGCGTGAGGCATCACTCAGTCCCAAACTCTGATGCAATAGCCTCTATCTCTCCAAGCGAGATCTGGCGCATGACATGCATGCCTTCCATTTCAAACAATCCGGCAGGCCCTGAATTTGACCACACGGTCGGGTCGTCTTCGAATTCGTTTATTTTCATTTCGGAAAGATGTACCGCTGTAAAATATATTTCTAATCCGGCGTTTTTGAAAATCACATAAGCTGGTTTCTCATGGACGTTAAATTCTAATCCATTGAGTAATATGTCAGATTCAGAATTGGACCGATGCGACAACACGAAATCAAATAAGTAGACAAGGAAGTCTTCCGCAGTGTTTTCTCGCTTGAAATCGAGACGCTGAATGACCTTTGCAGATTCTATATGCTCGAACTCATCATTCCGGAATTGTCGGTAAATCTCAAAAGTATCGACTATACGGTTTGGCGGAGCGCCTGTCATTAGCGCAAGCGTAAGCCTCGCTGCATCACGCGTTGTCATATCCGGTGCGTTCACGCCACGAGCTCCTGTCGTCAGAAAGCCTGCTTCACGGAGCTTCCTTGCAACAAAGTGAACTGTCGCTTGATCGATACCAAGCGCATTCGATATGACTTTTATCAGATGACCAGACTTCATAGTCTAAATGTGCATTACGCACTTAGACTATGTCAATACACCTTTTGCCCGTCGTCAGAGTATTTTGGAGAACACAGGCTGTATCGTAGCGGAGGCTCTAGTTCGGTTTCTGTTGAAGTTTAGGTGGCAGCGGCTTGGCTCTGCAACTGCCGTTATCGGATTGTCTGCGTCTTGATCTCCTCTCTTACCTTCAGGATTTTCGCACCGCGGCCATGATAGACGTCCACTGGTGTCAGAATCACGAGGCTCTCGTGGTAGCGATGGTTGTTGAGTGAGCGACGAAGGCACCGATCTGTCATTCGGGGCCGCCGGGTTTGTAATAGTTTTCCAATAGCACTGGGTTTTCATGGTCTTCTATACGACTGCTTTGGGCTGATGTCGTTGAAAAAGTCGTTCGTTTTTGCGTCTTGGTGTTCTGCGTTGTCTATA
>NZ_WQGO01000031.1 GCF_013034685.1 Ruegeria lacuscaerulensis
ACCAATCTAGACGATACTATGCAGGCTTAAAGTTGTTCATCCACTATGAGAAAGCGCTACCGCCCTGTCTCGCGTGGTCCTCGCGATCGAACCAAACCAACGACAACTGGATCAGCCCATTATCATCGAGGGTCCACTCCTCCCATTCCAATAGACGGATCGGAGCTTCTTCAGGCCTTCCAGGGCCGACGAGCATACCCGTAAAAAGGGCGTGGTTCCCGGATATACGAAAATCATGCTGCAATACGGAAGATTTAGGAAAATCACGAAAGAATGGTTTAGCGTAATCCGAGGCAATCGCCGCTCGGCCTTGAATCGCATTACCTGAGTTTAGCCTTGCGACCCCGTTTTCTGCATAGTGAGCGGCCACCTGCATTGGATCGTTGGAACTCCATACAGCAGCATACGAAGAAGCTTTCTCTAGTGCCTCTGCAAAAAGCATTTCGGTTTCCCCTTGTTCACGTAATGCTTACCCTTTGGTTCCAAAGTATAGCACAAGACTTTATCCTAGACGCTCCGACGCAATAATTAATTCTGTTTTGCTAGCATAGCAGTCGCTCACGCCAAGCTTAGCAAACCGCCGCGTTGTCTCCACAAACAGTATGAAGTCACTGGGTGCTGCCCTATGTACACATCTGTAAGTCCCAGAGGGGAAAATACATCCCAAGAGGTGAATGTTGGATGTTCTTGTAATAGGTGCTGGGTTGTCAGGTATGACTGCAGCTCATGTACTTCGGGAGAGGGGTGCTGATGTCCTGTTGATTGAGGCTGACGCTCAAGTCGGAGGACGTATTCGATCTTTGCGCGACCAGAGAACCAATCGGACTTTGGCTGATTTGGGGCCAACTTGGGTATGGCCAAAGTATCAGCCCACCTTTGCAAAATGGGCCAATTCGCTTGGAATAGAAACTTTTGAGCAGTTTAACCAAGGTGGCGCAGTTGTTCACGGATACAGCCCAAAACCAATTCGACAGACTTTACCCGGACAGGACGGCATGACCCGCATCGTTGGCGGGCCGACAAGTCTAATTAAGGCCCTTTGCAAACCGATGGACCCAGCGTGCATTCGGACCGCGACAAATGTAGCGGGTATTCGAGAAGGAACTGCCAAAAAGGTAAGCGTGCATATTGATACCGGCGAAAAAATCGAAGCAGACCACGTTGTCATATCCGTTCCATTACGAATTGCTGCAGCAAACCTCGAAATGCCTTGGGCATCGCCGGAGCTACTTGACGCAATGCGCCGGGCTCCAACGTGGATGAGCACCCACGCCAAAGCAGTCGTGATTTACAACAAACCATTTTGGCGAAATCGGGGTCTGGCCGGGCGCATTGTTAGTAGAACTGGCCCTCTTGTCGAAGCTCATGACCATTCGGGCGTTGATGGCACCCCAGCGGCAATCTTTGGCTTTGTTGGATGGTCGCCTGCGATACGACAAAGCGACCCGGAAAGGCTGCGAAAGGCAATTCTGAGGCAGCTAGTCGAGTGCCTTGGGCAAGCTGCTGCAAAACCAGAGGAATTTTTTATACAAGACTGGGCAAAGAACCGGAAAATCGTTTCGGACCTCGATCTTTCCGAACCTGCGAGCCACCCCAATGTCGGTCCGGAGGTACTCAGACAGGCTCATCTCGGTGGAAGCGTTCGATTTTCGGTATCGGAAACTTCAAAAATAAGCCCGGGACTGATTGAGGGGGCTTTGGCAGCCGGAGAACAGACCGCAAAACAACTGCTCGCCGATGAACCTGATGGAACGCAAACGAGCCCGGAGTAGTATTTCAGAACCCGCAAGTAGCGAACTTTTCTTCGCTCATGCTTAGGCAGAGACCTGTAACATCCACCAACGAACGTTTGATTTGAA
>NZ_WQGO01000032.1 GCF_013034685.1 Ruegeria lacuscaerulensis
GATGTCGTTGAAAAACTCTTCCTTGATTGAGAGGCAAGCTGCTGATTCAATTCTCCCAATGGGTGGGAGTATTTGCGATGATGGGGCCAAAGCAGGAAGCACAAGCGGCGCTGTTTTATGAGTTCTCGCTGGAAGACCATGTCCCACAAGATCACCTGCTACGGACGATTGATCGTCATCTTGATCTGAGCAGCATCAGGGGGCACTTAGCTGATTTCTACAGCCACACGGGCCGCCCATCGGTCGATCCCGAACTGATGATCCGCATGCTGCTGGTGGGCTATTGCTTTGGCATCCGATCCGAGCGGCGGCTGTGCGAAGAGGTTCATCTGAACCTCGCATACAGATGGTTCTGCAAGCTCGATCTGAATGATCGCATCCCGGATCACTCAACCTTTTCAAAGAACCGCCATGGTCGTTTCCGTGAAAGCGGTCTGTTGCGTCATGTTTTTGAAATGTCCGTTGCGCGTTGTATTGAGGAAGGGCTGGTCGGGGGGCAGGGCTTTGCCGCTGATGCCAGCTTGATCGTCGCCGACGTCCAGAAACAGAACTCCAGCAATCCTGAGGGCTGGGAGGAACGCGGGGTCAGGGCGGAGGCAGCGCCACGGGCGGTGCGCGAATATCTCGACACTCTCGATGATGCAGCATTTGGGGCGGCCAGTGAGACAACACCCAAGTTCACCGCCCATGCCGACCCCGCCAGTCAATGGACGGCAGCGCGAAAAGGTCCAGCATTCTTTGCCTATTCGGACAATTATCTGATCGATACAGATCACGGGATCATCGTCGATGTGGATGCCAGCCGCTCGATCCGGCAGGCAGAGGTGGGCGCCATGCGCAAGATGATCGACAGGACCGAAGAGCGTTTTGGGTTGAAACCGGATTGGGTGGCTGCGGATACCGCGTACGGCTCATCCGAAAATCTGGTTTGGCTGACGCTCAAGCGGAAAATACTGCCGTTCATCCCAGTCTTTGACCACTCAAAGCGCAAGGATGGCACCTGGTCACGTTCCGACTTCACATGGGACGAAGACAATGACCGGTACGTTTGCGCAGAAGGTAAAGAGCTTCGTCATACCCGGCGAAACTATTCTGACCCCAAGAGGCACAAGCCCAAGGCCGGTCGTCGTCAATATCGAAGCCTGAAGCTCGATTGCCAAGACTGCCCGTCGAAACCAAAATGTTGCCCGAACACGGCGACCCGCAGCATTAATCGTGAAGAATATGAGATCGTCAGAGACTTTGCGCGACAATGCACGGCCTCCGAGTTTAACCCGACCGCCCAGAGGCGACGAAAGAAAGTCGAAATGCTGTTCGCACATCTCAAACGCATCCTCGGCTTGGGCAGACTCCGATTGCGAGGACCATGTGGCGTCCAAGACGAATTTACACTCGCAGCTACCGCCCAAAACCTCCGGAAACTGGCAAAGCTGAAGCCGGTGGCACTCGCCCTAGGGTAACAGGGCGGCAACGCCTCACATCGCCCAACAAAATATAGACAACGCAGAACACCAAGACGCAAAAACGAACGACTTTTTCAACGACATC
>NZ_WQGO01000004.1 GCF_013034685.1 Ruegeria lacuscaerulensis
CCGTCAGCACCGTCTCCAGCGCCCCAGCACCGCCTCAGCAGCGCCGGTGAAGGGGGTTCTAAGGTTTACCGATGGCCTCTGCAACAGCAAAATGACAAAAAGCGAAATTTTTTTGCGAAACTCTTTTTCTTTTATATTTCACAAGCACTTAGGCTGCACTTCGATGACGGAAACCTGCGTCCACCCATCGCAATCACCTAAGTACGCAAACGGCGAACCTCCAATCCAGTCTATATATAGTGGATGATACCTGTTTGGCCACAATAACCCCCGAGTCGAAGGGTGGACTCGACTCGGAATCCGCCCGCCCAAAACCAAGTGGACCGCGCCAAAAAACCAATTTCAACAGAACAGCCCCAGCTTGACCTTGCGCAATCTGACCTAATGGGGTCAGGTCGCAGTCAGGATAAGCGCGCATCATGAAATGACCTCTAAATACGCTGACACTTTTCCCTGTATTCGCACCGTTGGCTTCGACGGGCTGCTGATCTCATTTGCAGATACCATGGCTGAACCTTCCAACAGGGCGGCATTGGCATTTCGGGGGGCAATCGATGCGTTAAACTGGGCCGGCGTTCTTGAGACATCGGCCTCATTGGCGTCGGCCTATGTTCGTTTTGATCCAGCCGTGCTGCCGCATTCTGACATCAAGGACCGGTTGACACACCTGTTAGCACAACAGGACTGGTACAAAGCGGCGATGCCTGCGGGTCGCAGGCTTTGGACAGTCCCTACTGTTTATGGTGGTGAGCTTGCGCCGCAATTGGATGACGCCGCTCAGGCCGCTGGTCTGGAACCGGCCGAGGCTGTGCGGCGCCTCAGTGCCACGCGGGTGCGGGTACTGACCATTGGTTTTGCCCCTGGGCAACCTTACCTCGGGCCGCTTGGGCCGGAATTCAACATACCGCGCCTCAAGGATCTGACCCCTATGGTGCCTGAAGGTGCGCTGGTTCTGGCCATATCACAATTCGTTCTGTTTTCGGGGCCTACACCCACGGGCTGGCGGCATGTGGGGCAAACGGCGTTCCGATGCTTCCGTCCAGATGCGCCCGACAGCTTTGCCCTAAGACCCGGTGACGAGATGCAATTCGTTCCCATATCTGCCGATGAGTTGAACGCCATCCGCGCAGTCAATGGAGACGGGATGGGCGGCGCGACGTGTCAGGAGATCGAAGGATGAGCCTGTCAGTTCTGCGCATCGGTCCCGCCTGCACCATACAGGATCAAGGCCGCACCGGATATCTGGATCAGGGCCTGTCGCGTTCGGGTGCCGCGGATATTACGGCCCTTCACGAAGGCGCGGCGCTGTTGGCGCAAAGCACGGATTTGGCCGCGTTGGAAATGGCCGGAATGGGCGGAGACTTCGAAGCCACTCTAGGCACTGATATCGCCCTGACCGGTGCACCGATGCAGGCCAGCATTGATGGCAGTCCGGCCATGTGGAACGCCTCGCACAGGTTGGAGCCAGGTCAACGTCTGTCCATTGGGGCGGCCACGCAAGGCACGTATGGCTACCTCCACCTGAGCGGCGGGATTGATACGCCTCTGTTTCTGGGGTCTCGCGCGGCCCATCTGACCGCCAAGGTCGGGCGGGCCGTTCAGGCCGGTGATCAGTTGCCTGCCAAAGGCGGGGCTGGACGAGCGGGTATGAAGCTGCGGCCCGATGATAGGTTTTCCGGGGGGCGTCTTCGCGTTTTGGCCAGCTTCCAGACTTCTCTGTTCGATCAGGACACGCTGGATCGGTTCGCGCTGACCAGTTTCCAGCGGGGCGCGCGAGCGAACCGGATGGGGATGCAGCTTGAAAGCACGGGCGAGGGCTTTGCCGCCAATGGGCAGCTCAATATCCTGTCCGAGGTTATCACTCCCGGAGACATTCAGATGACCGGCACGGGCAATCCTTTCATCCTGCTCCCCGAATGTCAGACAACGGGCGGCTATCCCCGCATCGCAACCGTGCTGCCCTGCGACATCGCCCGCGCGGCGCAAACCCCGGCTGGGGGAGAGATACGGTTCGAGTTTGTGTCTCTGGAAGAGGCTATCACCCTGCACGCCGCCTATTTGGCCGATCTGGAGCGGCTACCCGGCCGTGTCGAGCCGATGGTTCGCGATCCACACGACATCCCGGACCTTCTGTCTTACCAGTTAATCGGCGGAGTGATCTCAGCCACCGAGTAAAGGAGAATTGCCGATGCCCAGCGTCGATCTGAATGCGGATATGGGGGAAAGCTTTGGCCCCTGGAAGATGGGCGATGATGACAGCCTGCTGAAGATCATCACCTCGGCCAATATCGCATGTGGCTTTCATGCAGGCGACTGGGATGTGATGGCGCAGACGATGACGCTGGCCGCAGAAAACGGCGTTGGGATCGGTGCGCATCCCGGCTTTCCCGATCTACAGGGCTTTGGTCGCCGCAACATGAAAATACCATACGCGTCCCTGCGCAATCTGGTGCGCTATCAACTGGGGGCCGCGTTGGGTATGGCGCAGGCGGTTGGTACCAAAGTCCGGCATCTGAAATTGCACGGCGCGTTGGCCAATATGTGCTCGGTTGATGTGGATATGGCGCGCGCCTGCTATCAGGGTGCGTTGGACGTGGACCCCGATATCATCATCATGGTGCTGGCCGTCACCAAACAGGAAGAAGCTGTACGCGACCTTGGCTGCAAATGGGTCGGAGAGATTTTTGCCGACCGCGCCTATAATGACGACGGAACGCTAGTGGATCGCAGCCTGCCCGGAGCGGTTATTCACGACCCAGAACTTGCCGGGCAACGCATCCTGAACATGGTGCGCGAAGGAGCCATCATCACTGAATCCGGCAAACGGCTTGAAACTTCGATCGACACCATCTGCCTGCACGGAGATGGCTCAACGGCAGTGCAAATCGCAGCCTCGGTGCGCGAAAACCTGATTGCAGGTGGGGTCGAGGTGACGAAGTTCATTCGCTGATCAGATTGGCTTAAGACGAAGCGGCTACACCCTTGGTGTTGCCGGGGTCAGTTTCAGCCCCTAGCATGACCACAAGTCCATGTTCTGAATACCACAATCCCGGCAACACCCTGTGCCAGCTGCAAGGCGCAGGAGCAAGGAGATAGCTTAATGTCTTTCGATCTGATGTCTTACCAACCGCGTGGCGACAAGAAAAACTCGAATTTTTTCACCGAGTATCTGCCCAAAATCTACGAACGCCGCACCAGCTCGGGCGTTGCCGATCTGGTCGGGGCGATGAAGGCAATCGTGATACAGGTGGAAACTGATGCGCTGTTTGACACTCTGGTCGAGCTCTACGTGATGACACCCTATCGCCACACGGCCAGCTATCTGGGGCACACACATAAATTCTCGGTCCTGCACTCGCATCCCGACTATCCGGCGCTGGTTGTGATGGCGCCACTCAATCCATCGTTCGAAGACTTTATCCCCCGCATCAACCGTATGTATCCGCTGGCGCGGAAGACCCCGCAGACCCGCTATGTCGGAGAGGTTTTTGCCGCTTCCGACCTGACTGCGCTGACCCAAACGCTGCAGGATCAGAATATTCGATTCGAATATTCTGGGGACACCGAAAACCCGTTCTACACGCTGGATGGCCTGCGCTTCACAACCCCGTCGGATTTCACCTGCAACCGGGTGGGCTATTCGACGCTGGATTTCAACGACACCGACAGCCTGGGCCTAGGCGACCGGATTTTGCTGAGCGACGACGAAAAAGCCCGTCTGGATCAGGCCGCCGCATTTGGTGCGGACAGCAAGATTGCACCGCTGATGCTGGGCATTGACCACCTCGCCACGCGGGTTCTGGCCGGCGAGCGTGAGGACGCGATCCTCGAATTTCTGACCATGGTGCCCTACTATTTCTGGGGGGCGTACAACATCTCTGAGATGAATTCGTCCACCAATGTGAACCGAAACCCAAACGTAGATGACGACAAGAAATCGCCTGCCAAAGTGTTCACCGCCAACAACACGCCGTCCTTCGTGAATTCCTTCGCCAAGCTGCCGATGCCGACCGAGGATTTTGTCCGCAATTTCGGCCGTCGCCTGCATCACATGGCGTTCGAAGTTCAGGATGGCGATCACGGCGCGGGTGAAAAGAACGTGGATTTCGTGGTGAATACGCTCAAGGACAAAGGCGTGCCATTTCTGGCCCATGTGGTGGGTGAATGTAAGGATGACCCGAACCTTAAGCAGATCTTCTCGAAACACTCGAAAAACACCCTGCTGATCACCGAATATATCGAACGTTGCCACAAATATGATGGCTTTTTCACCAAAGATAATGTCGCCGCGCTGACCGCAGCGGCCGGACAGGATGAGCAATATCAGCACGGACACGTGTTCGACTGAAGCGCTGATGTTTTGTATCAAGCGCCAAAAAAAGGCTGCGAGTTTCCTCGCAGCCAAATCCAACCAGGAGAGAGAATGTCGGGTCTTATGACGGCCCGATCATGAAACAGGTGACGTTGCGGGCTTGCAGCCTGCGGCACGCCAGATCGGCTTGTTCGCGGGTCATGCCCTGAAACGTCGCATCGAAGCCACGCGCGCTTTGGTTCACTTTGCGCAACGTGCCTTCCAGAGTGGTCATTTCCGCCAGAGCGGTTTTCAACAGCACCTTCTCGGCCTCGTATCGCGTGGTATAGCGGCCCACATTCACACCCCACAAATGTCCACCCGAGGTAGACAGACGGGTGACGATTTCGGGCTCGGGTTCTGGCTGAACATTCGGGTCGGTCGAGGCCAGAACCAGGCTATCCGGGCGCGCTGCGGGGCGCGGTGTGTCCCCCGTTGGAGCCTGCACATCCGCCTGCGCGATGGCTGCGGCGATCCCATTCTGGATGCGTGCATCATGCTGCGCAGCCGTGGCGGCGACGGCCCCGGCCAACTGCACAGTCGCCGCGCTTGGGCGCACAACCGGACGCAGGCTGGTGGTCGGGGCACCGACCAGACGGGCAACCTGCACATTCAGGCCCGCATTGCCCGCATAAGCCGGACGCGAAGGCTTGCGAATGGGCGCGCGCGACGGGGCGCGGCGGAAGCCCATATCCAGCAATTCTGCCACTTTGGCATTGCGCGATGCACCCGATTTGCCGCCAAAGACGGTAGCGATGATCCGTTCATCCTTGCGCTTGGCCGAGGCCACAAGGTTGAAACCCGCAGCCCGCGTGTAGCCGGTCTTGATCCCGTCCGCGCCTTTATAGGCGGCCAAAAGGCGGCGGTTCGTATTGGGCACCGTCTTGATCCCGGCATCGGTCGAACGACGTGAGAACAGGTTGTAATATTGCGGATAATCATACAGCAGATGCCGCCCCAGCGTGGTCATGTCGCGCGCCGTGGACAGGTGGCCCGACTCGGTCAGGCCATGGGCGTTCTTGAAGGTCGTGCGGCTCATACCCATCGCTTTGGCGGTCCGGGTCATGCGGCGGGCAAATGCTGCTTCGGAGCCGCTGATGGCGATCCCGATGGCCGTCGCCGCGTCATTTGCGGATTTCACCGCCGCCGCGCGGATCAGATACCGGAAAGCAATTCGCTGTCCCGAGCGCAAACCCAACTTGGACGGAGGCTCTGCAGCCGCCGCTTTGGTTATGCGAACCTGCGTGTCCAGCTCAATCTCGCCATTCCGAACGGCCTCGAACGCGATATAGAGCGTCATCATCTTGGTCAGTGACGCAGGGTGCAGCCGGGTGTCGGCATTGCGCGAATGCAGCACCTCGCCGGTGCGTGCGTCAATCACCATCGCTGCATAAGGCGCGGCGACAGATTGCACCGGCACCAAGGAAAGCAGCCATACGAATGCTATAAGAAATAAGCCCATTCGGGCCGGAACTGTCCGCCGAACCTGCACGATCTTTGCCTCTGTCTACCTCGGGCCGCCGGGTTTTCCCGGTCAGCAAATCATTTATTTTATTGCCCACCAGCGTAACACAGAGGTCGCGCGAAAGAAACCGAAAGCTGGCTAAATCGTCGTTTGTTTCAAGGCGTGTCGCACCACAATATGTAGAACAGAACCACCGCGCACCCACTAGATCAGCGCCTGACGCAGCGCCTCCACGCCCCTTGGCATCAATTTTTTGTAACTGGGGCCATTCGGCAACATCAGGAAAACGTGTTGATGAACCCCGACAACTCCCCAAGATCCCGCAGTTCTTTGTAGCGCTGTGAGGTGGATGGGACCTCGGCTTCTTCGATCTCCCATATCAGCCCGTGGGGCACATAGACGCCCCAACACCCAGCCTGAATCGGGGCGACCACATCGGACCGCATCGAATTGCCAACCATCATCGCATGTTCCGGCCCATCCCCGTGACGCGCGAAAATTTCGGTGTATGTCCCCGCGGTCTTTTCCGAAACGATCTCGACCTCATCAAACAGCTCGCCCAAACCTGATTGGGCCAGCTTACGCTCTTGGTCGATCAGATCACCTTTGGTGATCAAAACAACCTTGTGAGTCGTCGCGACAGCCTCGATCGCTTCGCGGGCATGGGGCAGCAATTCGATAGGGTGGGCCAACATCTCTTGCCCGGCTTCGATCAATTGGCGAATGACCGAGGCAGGCACTCGGTCTTCCGTCACCTCAATGGCTGTCTCGATCATCGACAAGGTGAAGCCTTTGATTCCATAACCATAATGGCGGATATTACGCTTTTCAGCGGCCAGAAGGCGGTCCATCAGATGATCCCGCTCGGCGTGATCCGCCAGCAGATCAGCAAAATGCGCCTGTGTCAGTTGAAAGAAACGCTCATTGTGCCACAACGTGTCATCTGCATCGAACCCGACGATGGTCAGCTTGTTTTCCATTGCATTTGCGTCCTGCTGGCTCTTTTCTCTGGCCCCTTGGACGTTATATAACCGCTCAGATAAACCGAAGCCTGAATCGGTATAGGTGCGCGCAATGTTTGAAAATCAATGGACAATGTCTGACAATTCGGATGACGAGGGTGACTCGTCCGTCCTGGTCGAGACGCGGCCGAAGACCAAACGCCCGCCGCTGTACAAGGTGTTGCTGTTGAATGACGACTACACGCCGATGGAGTTCGTGGTTCATGTGCTTGAACGTTTCTTCGGCATGACCCATGCGCAGGCGTTCGAGATCATGCTGACCGTGCATAAGAAAGGCGTCGCCGTCGTTGGCGTCTTCAGCCATGAGATTGCCGAGACCAAAGTGGGTCAGGTAATGGACTTCGCCCGCAGGCACCAACACCCCCTGCAATGCACCATGGAACGTGAAGAGTAACCCTGCTCTTCCCGAAAATCGCTGATGTCCCCTCGCCTTGATCTTGCCCTGAACAGCGGCCTTGCGCTGTCACAGCCGCTGACGGTGATCGGTCCGACACCTACCCACGACCTGTCCGCGATGCCGCGCGACGTGCAGGTGGTGCAGTCGTTCAAACCATTCCACGACCATTTTGAAGCGCAGGGGTTTGACGTCACACCCGAGGCCAGACATGCGTGTCAAGACGCGGTAATCTTTCTGCCTCGCGCCAAGTCGCTGGCTCGCAGTCTTGTGCAACAAGCCTGTTTACGCGCCGAGGGCTTAATCGTTGTGGACGGAGCCAAAACCGACGGGGTGGACAGCCTGCTGAAGGACATTCGCAAACGCGTTCCAGTCGAAGGGCCGATTTCCAAGGCGCATGGCAAGATATTCTGGTTCACCTCCGATCCAGCGGCGTTCGCCGATTGGGCTGCGCCCAAGTCGCAAGTGGTGGACGGGTTTAAAACTGCCCCCGGCGTCTTCTCAGCGGACGGAGTTGACCCGGCCTCGGCGCTGTTGCTGGACGCATTGCCCGCTAAACCAGGCGCGCGGGTGGCTGATCTGGGCGCGGGCTGGGGCTTCCTGTCCGCCAACCTGCTGCAAAAACAAGGGCTGCGCAGTCTGCATCTGGTTGAGGCAGACCACATCGCCCTGGCCTGCGCCAAGACCAACGTCACCGACGAAAAGGCATCGTTCCATTGGGCTGACGCCGTGACATGGCGTGCGCCCGAGGGGCTGGACGCGGTTGTTATGAACCCGCCCTTTCACACTTCGCGCAGCGCAGACCCCGCGCTGGGTCAGGGCTTTATTCAATCCGCTGCGCGCAATCTGGCGAAGCACGGAGAGCTGTGGATGGTGGCCAATCGCCACCTGCCTTACGAAACAACTCTGAACGACACATTCGCGCGTGTCGAAGAAGTGACCGGAGACAATCGGTTCAAGGTGTTCCACGCCTCTCGCCCTCGGCGATGATCCCGGTTAACCTGCGCGCAACTCAGGGAGGTTCCGCATGTCCTTTTCCATAACAGGCAAGACCGCCATCGTGACCGGCGGCGCCAATGGCGTTGGCCTGGCAATCGGTCGGCATTTTGCGGATGCAGGCGCCAATGTGATGTTCGCTGACATGGACGAGAAGCGCCTGGCCGAGGAACTGGGCGAACAGGCCGATGACAGCAACATCCGCTTCTTCGCGGGCGATCTGCGTGAAAAACTGACCATTGCAAACCTACTTTCGGCCACGATAGACGCCTTCGACCAAGTGGATATCCTGATCAATGGCTCACGGCAGGTGATCCCGTCGGACCCGCTGGATACCGATGATGACTCGGTCAAAACCTTGCTGAATCAGAACCTGATGCCTGCTCTGCGTCTCAGCCAGGTTGTGGCCAAGCGCATGATCAAACAGGCCGGTGACGGCGACGCGCCCGCCGGATCGATCATCAACCTTTCCTCGATTGCCGCACGCCGTACGCACCCGGACCTGATGGCCTATTCGGTCTCGACCGCCGCGTTGGATCAGATGACGCGATCGTTGGCCGTGGCCTTCGCCCCGCATCGCATCCGCGTAAACTCGATCGCGTTGGGGTCGGTGATGAGCGCCTCGTTGCAGTCCACGCTCAAGGAAAACCGCGATTTCCGCGATGATATCGAGAAACACACCCCGCTGGCCCGCATTGCCGCCCCGACCGAATTGACCGAGACGGCGCAGTTCCTGGCCTCGGACGCGGCAGGGTTCATCACCGGACAAATCCTTACCATTGACGGCGGTCGCACCCTGCTAGACCCCGTCGCAGCCCCGGCCCACTAAGCTTATGTTCGAGATCGAAAAATCCACCGCCTCTGCCTGGTTCCGCCAACTGCGCGACGACATTGTAGTCGCGTTTGAAGCGCTGGAAGACAGCCACGACACCGGCCCCTTTGCCGCAGCTCAACCCGGCCGGTTCGAGGTCAAGGAAACCAAGCGCCATTCGGATGATGGGTCAGACGCGGGCGGAGGATTGATGTCGGTCATGCGCGGCGGTCGTGTGTTCGAGAAAGTGGGCGTCAACGTCTCGACCGTTTACGGCACGCTGGGCGAGCGAGCGCAGCACGCTATGGCAGCGCGCAAGGGCATTCCGGGCATGACCGAGGACCCGCGGTTCTGGGCTTCGGGCATTTCGCTGGTGGCGCATATGCAAAACCCACATGTCCCGGCGGTTCACATGAATACCCGAATGTTCTGGACCCCTCACGCCTGGTGGTTCGGCGGCGGGTCGGACCTGAACCCGTGTATCGAATATGAAGACGACACCGCCCATTTCCACTCCGTCCAAAAGGCGCATCTGGACCCGCATGGGCCGGGACATTACCCGCGCCTCAAAGAGTGGGCGGATGAGTATTTCTATATCCCCCACCGCAAACGCGCACGCGGTGTGGGCGGGATATTCATGGATGACTATTGCACCGGCGTCTGGACGGCGGACTTTGCGTTGACTCAGGATATCGGCCGCGCGTTTTTGCCTGCCTTCCTACCGCTTGTTGAAAAGCGCCGGGTGCAGGGGTTTGATGACGCAGACAAAAACACCCAGTTGGTGCATCGCGGACTCTATGCGGAATACAACCTAGTCTATGATCGGGGCACCAAGTTCGGGCTGGAAACCGGCCACGATCCCGATGCTGTGCTGATGAGCCTGCCACCTTTGGCAAAGTGGGTTTGAGGTCAGAACCCAAACTCCAGGAAATTGTCAAAGCAATAGCCCTGCGCCGAGGCTGCCGACAGATTTTCGCCCACACGTTTGACGGTGACGGAATAACTCGTGCTGGTATCCGCGCCCTCCGGCGGCGTTAGGGAGAACTGCACGGTGCGGGTCTGTTTTTCGTAGGCGCGGTAGATATAGATGCGCTGTGTCGCCTTGGTTCTGAGCGTCCGAATAGCATAATCGCCAATACCACACCAATAGGCCACCGGCGCCGACGTTCCCCGCGTCGAGACTTCGTAAACGCCATTGCCCTTGTCTGCCACATTGATCCGAATGGCCGGGTTCAACCTGAACCCCACCCCAACAGCCTGTGCCAGGCCCGGCACTACAATAGCGATTGCCACAATCGCCGCTTTCCATGATGTCATCTGCGTCCTTAATCGGGCCGAATTGGCCGCGCTATTTCTTCCTTCGGAAATCAATAACGCTATCATAGCACAGGTTTTCGGCCCGCGACGCAGATAAGTTTTCCCCCACGCGGTTAACAGTGAGCGAATAGCCAGGGGTCGTGTCGATGTCCGCCGGAGGATCGAACGAGAATTTGACGGTGCGCGCACCCGGCACATAGGCTTCGGCGATGTAGATACGCTGAGTTCTTGCCTTGCCCAAGGTCTGAACCGCGTAGTCCCCAATACCACACCAATAGACCGGGGCCGACGAAATGCCGACCGGTTCCACCCTGTAGACGCCACCCTCCTCAGGCGTGACAATCACTTGGAACGTGGGGAAAATCCCCACCCCCGGTCTGTTTGACTGCGCGGTCGCGGACCCTGCGACGACGACCAGAAAAATCGCGGCCAGAATAGCTTTCACGAAAATACCTCCGTCCTAAAGGCCTGATGCCACTGGGCTTAGGTCCATAAGACGAATTGAAATATTTAGTTACAAGCGCACGCTTGACCACGATTGCGTTACCCGATTGATAACAAAAGCCAGAAGTTAGCTTTGATTCACCCGTCCGCCCACGTCATGCGGGGCAAGCGCAACTGTCTTGATGACCGCATAACATTGCATTCCGGTTTGCAAACCCAGCGCATCGACCGAACGGCGCGTGATGCGGGCCAGAACCGGACCGGCAGTGGTTTGCAGCGACACGATAGCGCCCGGCCCGTCGCCTGCGCGGATCGTGTCGACCGTGCCAGACAGCACGTTCAGGGCCGAAAGCCCCTCGGGCGGTTTGTTCGACAGGATGACCTCTTGTGCTGGGATGCGGATACGCAGGGTCTCGCCAATTTTATGCGGAATACGCGGCAGAAACAGGCTGGTCCCGCCGGCATCCAATTCCGTGAGGCCATCCGCATGGTGCTTCGACACCCGAACCTGCAACACCGCGCCAACCGCCCGGATACCCGCAGGCGCAACCGACGGGTCGGCCAGAACCTCGGAGGCAGGTCCGTGCCTCACCGCCTTGCCGTCCTGCAAAGCAACGACCGAAGTTGCCAGCCGCGCGACCTCGGCCGCAGAGTGGGTGACGTAGAGGATAGGCACCGAGACCTCGTCCCTGAGTCGTTCGAAATAGGGCAGAATCTCACCCTTGCGCGCATCATCCAGAGCGGCCAGAGGCTCGTCGGCCAGAATAAGGCGCGGGCTGGCCAGCAAGGCCCGGCCAATCGCCACGCGCTGTTTCTCACCCCCCGACAGACCCGCAGGGCGGCGGTCCAGCAGATGGCCGATACCCAGCATCTCGATCACTTTGTCCGGGTTTTCACGCCGCGCGCCCTTGGGTGCGAACCAACGCCCGTAGGACAGGTTCTGGCGCACGGTCAGGTGGGGGAACAAGCGCCCTTCCTGAAACACATAGCCCAGGCGGCGTTTATACGGTGGCAGCCACAAGCCCTGTTCGGTGTCAAACAACTCCCACCCGTCCACGGACACGCGGCCCGAGGCGGGCTTCAGCAACCCCGCCACGGCATTGACAACCGTGGTCTTACCCGAACCAGACCTCCCGAACAGAACCGTCACACCCGAAGGCGCATCAAAGCTGAGATCCAGCTTGATATGAGGCAGATCGTGCTGCAATCGAACGGATAAGCTCATGACCCGGCCACCCTTGCCGCAACGCGACGACCGATGAATTCCGACAGCAAAAGCGCGCCCATGGCGATGATGATCGAGATCACGACCAGTCGGGTCGCCGCCGCCTCACCGCCCGGCACCTGAAGGAAGGCATAGACCGCCGATGGCAACGTCTGGGTTTGTCCGGGGATGTTCGAGACGAAAGTGATCGTGGCACCAAATTCGCCCATCGCCTTGGCAAAAGCCAGAATAGCGCCCGCTATCACGCCCGGCAGGATCATAGGCAGAGTGACGGTTGCGAAAACCATCAGACGCGGGGCGCCCAGCGTTGCGCCGGCCTGTTCCAGCTTTGGGTCAACCGCTTCGATCGACAGACGGATCGCGCGCACCATCAGCGGAAAGGCCATGATGCCGGCAGCCAGTGCAGCTCCGGTCCAGCGGAATGCGAAAACGATGCCGACCTCCGCCAGCACGCGCCCTAGGGGTCCCTGCAGCCCAAAGGTCAGCAACAGCAAATACCCGGTGACAACCGGAGGCAAGATCAAGGGTAGATGCACCAGCCCGTTCAATACCTGCCGCCCCGGAAACCGCCAACGTGCCAGCGCATAGGCCACGAATATCCCAAACGGCAGCGTCACCAGCGTCGCCCAGAAGGACACGCGCAGCGACAGTCGCAACGCCTCAAGCTCATCTGGTCCCAGCCAACCCATGCGTTACTGGCCCGGCAGGGAAAATCCCTGCCTCTCGAACACCGCCTGCGCGGTCGGGGATTGCAAGTGATCCAGAAAAACTTTGGCCTTTGATCCCGCTATTGCGGTCAACGCGGCTGGATAGATGATAGGAGGATGCAAGTCGTCCGGAAAAGTCGCCATGACGCGGGCCCGGTCCTCGACCGTAGCATCCGACCGATAGACGACACCCAAAGGCACCGCACCTGCCGCGACAAGGGCCAGCGCCGCGCGCACATTATCAGTCTGCGCCACCTTGCCCTGCACATCGTCCCACAGGCCCAAATTGGTCAGAGCCGCTTTGCCGTAAATCCCGGCGGGCACCGCATCGACCAGCGCCATGGCCAGATACCCGTCTTCTAATGCCGCCAGCAGATCAGTCTCGACCGCGAACCCGTTCAGCCCTGGGACCGTTGGGCCACCAATCAGAACCAACCTATTGCCCAGCAGATCAACCCGTGATCCGGGCGCAATCAGGCTGCCCTCCTGCAACACATCCATCCACTCGGCATTCGCCGAGATGAACAGGTCTGCCGGAGCGCCCTGCTGAATCTGGCGCGCTAGAACCGAAGAGGCCGCGTAGGACACCGTGACCTCTTGCCCGGTCGCGTCCTCGTACTGGATGGCGATTTCGTCCAACGCGTTTTTCAGGCTGGCGGCAGCAAAGACCAGAACGCCGTCGGCCCCCGCACGCATCGGGGTCAGCATCAGGACGCAGAAAGCGAAAACCGTGACCAGCGCCCGGCGCAGATGTGACAGGATCATTCCCAGCCCGCCCGTTAGATCAACATCCCCTCGGGGATATCTGAGGCAACAGGGCGCACGCAAGTACCGATGCACTTCGACCCCGTCCAGACGCCCGAAATTACGCACAAAAAAGGCGGTGCCGTGTCGCAAAGAGGATTGATCTGCCCGACCGCTGGAAGGATGCTGCTCTGAGCCACAGAACAGGACCACCGTAATGCTGCACACTACTCCCGGTCTGATTGATGCGATCCGCGCGCGCTTTGCCCATGTTGAAACCTGCCCGTTTCAAGGGCCCCGCATCTTCTTTGAAAACGCAGGCGGCGCGCTGACGCTCAATTCGGTGGTACAGACCTCGGCCAAATTCGCCGCGATCCCCGACAATCAGGGCCGCGACAACGTGGCTAGCCATGCGCTGGTCGATATCATCAACACAGCCAAGGCCGATTTGTCGGTGTTCATGAATGCGTCTTCGGGTCAGTTCTTTGTGGGCGAAAGCGGGACCGAACTGCTGTTTCGGATGATCCGCACCGCCTGCGTGAACGCGCCCAAAGGCAGCAAAGTGATCGGCAGCTCGATTGAGCATCCCGCTAGCCGCAGCGCCGCCCGACGCTGGGCCGATATTGCGGGGCTGGATTATGTCAACGTCCAGCACGATGACGAAACGGGGCTGGTCACCGCGGATGCCTACCGCGCCGCAATGACCCCAGACGTCCGTGTGGCCACGATCGTTCACGCGTCGCCCGTGACCGGTATGGGTATGGACGTTGCCGCCATCGCGCAGGCCATCCGCGACGTCTCGCCTGACTGTTTCATCATTGTCGACGGTATCCAGCACGCAGCCCATGGGCAGTTGGATATCGACAGCTACAACGTCGACGGCTATGCGATTTCACCCTACAAAGTGTTCTCGCGTCACGGCTATGGCATTGCCTGGATCTCGGACCGGTTGACCGCCCTACCCCATGACCAGTTGATCGACGCCCCCTCAGACGGGTGGGAGTTCGGAACCCGCGACACCGGCTCTTACGCCACCATGTCCGATGTCGTGGCCTATTTCGACTGGCTGGGCGCGCAGGTCTCGAACGCCACGGACCGCCGAGCAAGGATCGAGGCCGCAGGCCGCGCCATCCACGCCTATGAAACTCATTTGACAAACACCATGATCAACGGCACTGGCAACCTGCCCGGCCTGCGAGATATGGAGCATATCTTGGTCCTGGGTGGCGCAGATAATCCCGCGCGCGAAGGGCTGGTGTCTATCGTTGTGCACGGGATGCCCTCGGCCGAGCTCGTGACCCGCCTGAACCATCAGGGCATCCGCACCCATATCCGCAAAGCCGATCACTACAGCGGCAACGTTCTGACCCCGCTGGGCTTGAACGACTGCATCCGTATATCACTCTGCCACTATAATACCGAGCAGGAAGTGGCCCAACTGCTGGCCGCACTCAAAGAGATGACGGACTGATCAAAGAATTTCTGTCCAACCCTCTTGCGCCCGCGCGCAGGCTTGGCTACATGCACCGTCACGGGTGATTAGCTCAGTTGGTAGAGCGCTTCGTTTACACCGAAGATGTCGGGAGTTCGAGTCTCTCATCACCCACCATCCTTTCCCACAATGTATCAAGGTCTTGCGCGACTAGTGCCTATTGTTGTGCTGCGCGAAAAACTGTGTCCGCTGCGCTTAGACAAAAAAGCTGTCTCCAACACAGGAGAGATAGGCCATGGCAACAATCATAAAACGGCCTACCGAAAAGTGGCAGGCGACGGTCCGGAACGACGGCAATCCCGATCCAAGACCTTTCAAAAGCGTGCTGATCCGGCGAAGTGGACGTGAGAGATTGAGGTGCGCGCCAAGGAGGGTCGTTCACGGAGACAAACAAAGCGATCATTCAGCCGCGCCGCAGCATTCGGCACATTGGGCTCAGAGTGGTCATTCTGATCTGACGGGCAGCTGCCATGCGGACAAAGCTACCCAAAGCTGACTGGTTGCTGATGATCGTTCTCCATTCTAAAGCAGACTTTGTTTTTTTCGCTACTCCGAGGCTCCGCGAATTAGTTTGCTCTTCGTTGTTCTGACTGACTGGGTTTGGATCCGCCTGTTTTGGACATCATGGCCTTCGCGTAGTCGCGTTTTGCCTGCGCAGGGTCCTCGAAGCGAGCATGTAAGACGCAAAAGAATAGGGTACTGTCATCTCGTCCGTTGCGAGGTGTGAACCAATCAAAGGGATCGCTCGGCTTTACCGATGCAGTCTGATTGGTTGGCGAAGTCGCAGGTGCGACACTGGCTTCACTGTTTGAAAAGTCATCAAGCAGTGTTGGTCGGGCAGTGCCAGTATCCGGCGTAAGAATTCCCATGATCTGCTCGCGACCAGCCGGAACAAAGCGCCCACTTTCTTCAACTGGAAACCGGATTGGCTGCCCAGCATAAACATCTCGTTGGACTTCGCTGTTCCGAACAACAATCGTGCCGTTAACAAGCACATACGGAATGCCTTCTGACGGAAGACCTTGCTGACCGAGGGTATAGTTCGCTTTTTCGGTCACAGTCTCCGGATCAAAGATCGTGATGTCTGCGACCATGCCTTCCTGCATACGCCCACGCACCTGCATTGCGCGCAAGCCCGTATCTCCCAATCGCTTCGCGTGTATGTAGCTTAGCTGTGTGAGCGTAAGCATCAGTGGCACATTCGCTTCGCGGGCCAATCTGAGGACAAGCGCGTGGCTACCTGCTGACCGAGGATGCCCGGCATAGTCTTCGTAGGGTGCATCCCAACTCATCAGATTGCCCTCGATATCCAACCCGGCCATACCGTCGCCCGAGATGCCATAGCCTGCGATAGTGATCCAATCATTGAGCCATTGCTCTCTTGGAGGGCTAAAAACAATGGCTGTCCGTCCCGGTTCATTCTCGGCAAAGCTCAAGAACTCGTCTTTGGTCACAAAGCGATCGAGTTGGGGATCAAAGATAGTGTCTTCGTATTTGTACCCCATCGAGCCTTCCCAATTTTCGGGGGCGATGATGGAGGCTCCGTAGTTTCCCGATCCGGCGGTCCAGGGATAGTAACTGGACCAGACGTTATAGCCTTGGTCGCGGGCCATCTGGAGTTTTTCCTGATTTTCCCACCACCCATAATCGTTGTCGTGATGAATGTGCAGCGGCGCGTCGAGCACCATCGCATTGACTAGGATTTCGTTGACGCCGGTCTGTGTCTCAGTGGGTGTCGAGGCACTGGGATGAAACCGGTGATGCACCGAAGTTAAACGCCCGTAACGCGCCGCAGCCCGCTGTGCTTCGAACATCTCGTAGGTTGTGATGCCTTCGCGGGCGTAGCCGATAGTCGATCCCACGCCGAGTGCTCCAAGACGTAGTCCTTCATCCAATTGGGCAGTGATTTCGTTCATCTGCTCGCGGTTGCTTGGAACCGATGACCACCCTTCGACGCCGTCTTCCACGGATTGTGCCCGCAGTGCGAAAAAGTTCCGGAAGTCTATGTCCCCACCTTCCAGCACTAGGCCGTCATGCACCCGCATCCGCGCGAATTCTTGTCCAACGACCGTGCCATAGTTTGCCTGCGTCACGCCTTGGCGCGCTGCGTACCAGTCGTCGATATTCGCGGCCCCGACCTCAAAATCCATTTGCGTCGTAACGCCGTCACGAAGATTGACCTTGATACCCCAAGGATCCAGCCCGTGTTGTTCAAGGTCGATAAACCCGGGCGCCACAACGTGCCCTGTCGCATCGATGGCTTCGCTGCCGCCGATATCTTCGTCGGTAATCGCAGTGATCCAGCCGTTGCCTATTCCAACATTAGCGATCTGGTCGAAACCGGTTTCCGGATCCATTACCCGACCATTGAGAATGACCACGTCGTACGTCTGCGCGACACATAAGGTCGAACACACAGACAATGTGCCAGCCAGAAACAGGGTACGCATGGTTAAGTCCTTTCTTTGGTCAGCAATTCAGGATGTTTCGTAATTTCTTGGCGTCTGCTTTCGCGACACATCAGAAAACGATCCGGGTTCTGAGGCTGAACAGTGTAATGCTGTCCTGCATGGGATTCAGCAGAGGGTTGGAAACGTATTGCAGGGACGGTGTGATCTGCAGTCCGGGTGAAATCGAGAAACGGTAGAAAGCTTCGAGCGTGAACTGGTCACCGTCTATGCCTCTTGCCTCGGCCCAGTTCAGGCCCAGCCCGGCCAAATCGGTATTGCGACCATAGTAGCCCAGACCTGCAGAGACGGACCGGTCATAAAGCGCTGCGGTCCCCTTTGAGGCCCCAGCCCGAAAGAACGGCATCCACTTGTTGTCAACAAACCATGCCGCTGAAAATGCTGCGCCGTAATCTTCCGCTCGACTGCCATCGTCAGCCGCATCCGCATGCCAGAGGGTCAGATGGATATTGTCGAAGTAGATGCGATCAAAGGCGGAGGTGTAACCAAGTTCGAGTGACTTGAAGAGATTGCCGTCGCTAAACACATCAAAGTTTGGATCGGACGGGTCGGCGTTTGCGTCTGATACGCTGGCAATGGCGTAGAGGTTCTCGCTCAGCTTTACCCCACCGGCAATACCAAGGCCTTGGTTGGGCGAGTTAATTGTCGGATTGGTATTGAAAGACAGGTTTTGAAAACCGCTATAGGGGCTTACCAACCCGTAGATATCCACAAAGTCCGTTACATCAATCTGCCCGACTTGCAGCGTCCACGACCCATTCTCGGCCCTTTGGGTCCAGAAAAGGTTAGTCAATAGCAGACCATTGTCGTTGAAGGCTGTTCCCGTGATTGAAAGGGCTCCGCCATCCAGCCCGAGAAACTGCGGAGCAACGCCAGTATAACTGTGCCGGTCTTCGATCTTGAATGTCAGGGAACCCCGTTCAGTTGCCTGCCAACTGCCGTAGAAACGAGCGATGCCGCTGGCCGCTTCGCCGGTTCCCAGATCAGCGTTCGTGGTTTGGCCCAATGCCAAGTAATCAATGTTGAACCGAAACCCACTCTCAGCCAGCCGGTCTTTCCACTCAAACCAACCAGGCGCGATGTTGCGCGGAAAATCAGAACGGTATTGTGGGTCGGTCAGCCCGTCCCCGGGCTCTAGATCAGCTTCGACCGAAGATGGGCCGGATAATCCCTGAGCCGACGCTGCGCCAGCAAAGGCAATGCTCAATGCGGCAACCAAAAGTCTTATCATTCAGGCGCCCTTGCTCCGCCGGTCTTGCGATTTCCCGCCGCCCGGATGCGATCAGCGGCACGCTGCTTCCATTCCAGACTATCTGCTTCAGTTTCCAGAGTTTCGACGCGTTCCGTCTCTAGCTGGAAGGTCGCATTCATCGGCATGAGACCATCCACAACTATCATATTTTGAACGGAAGGATCGATAGTCAGCTTACCGGTCAGCCGAACGGGTTCGTGGACATAGCTGGGCGTCCAGTCCCCGTTCAACCGCACGCGGATCATCTGGTTCGGCGGAGGTGGAGGCATATGACTGCACATCCCTCGTTCCGGCACTAAATACGCGACAGGCCGCCCGTCCGGATCATTCGGAGCAGGAATGGCAAAGCCCGCCAGTGTGATTGTTTGGCCGTCGAATTCCGGATTTCCGTTCGTGCCAGCCTTTCTTCGACGTTCCGTTACAACCTCTCGCTGATCGAGTAGCCAGTCGACATCAATTCCATCAGACGCCAAGGCATCCTCAGTCTCGGTCAAAAGCATTTGCCACTTTTGCCGCTCGTCTTCACTGCCATCATTCTGCTGCAGCCTGCCACGCAATCGCACGACGTAGAGGACATCGTCGAATTGTTCGGGACTGAGATCACGGTAGGGGTCTTCAAAGATCTGCGAGGATGGGTCCGGCAGGTCTGCCCAGTCCAACGCGGTATCGGGCGTCGCCATGGCAGACTGTCCACACCAAACCAACCCTGCCAATACTACGGTGCGAAACACATGGTGCATAGATGCTCTCCGGCTCTTTAGAGGTGTCAATCCAGTGTGTTTTTGTAGATGACGCCGTCCTTCATGATTAGGCGGATCGTCTCGGGGCTTTCGGGCCTCGGGTCGGCACCGAACCACTGATCGCCCGTACCAACGACCGAGAAATCTTCGAGCGGATTACCGTCGATCAGCAGGATATCCGCATAGGCACCTTCTTCGATCACACCCAGTTTCCCGGCGGTATACGGGTTCATGAAGTCACCTGACAAAGCGACCACCTCGCCACCTGTCGATGTCAGCGTGACCATGGATGTGTAGGGCCCGAAAAACTCGTTGTTCAGGTGTTTTTCATAGGCAATCTGGATATTGCAGGCCTCGACGGAACCAACGCAGTCGGTCTGGAACCCTCGCTTCACCGGACATTCCTTCATATTGTCGATGTAGCCTGCAAACGTGGCCGAGGCCGACTTTGCTTTAGCAAGGCTCGACGGGACGTTTGCCACTGCAGGAATATCGAGCAAACCGGGATCGAAGGCCGTCAGGTTAGTGGTAATGTATGCCCCTTTTTCGTTCATGACTTGGGCGATTTCACAGTCAAACGAGAAGCCGTGTTCGATGGACATGACACCTGCGTCAAGCGCACTGAGGATCGCTTCCTTACGATAGGAATGCGCCATGACATAGCTGCCATACTCATTTGCCACTTGCACGGCGGCCCTGATCTCCTCGGGCGATCCAGCCAACAATTGCCATGGGTCGAAGGCCGAAACGACACCCCCGGATTGCATGAACTTCAACTGAGTCGCACCCATGCGGAAGTTGTTGCGCGCGAACCTGTAAACGTCGTCCACTCCGCTCACCTCCTGCGCCAAGTTCAGACGGCTCATGTTTGTCTCTGAACCCGGAGGAGCGGTGAAATTCGCAAAGTCAGCATGACCGCCGCGCGTTCCGATAAATGCACCGGACGGAAAGTAACGCGGTCCGTCAATTTGGCCTGCGTCAATTGCGCGGCGTAACCCGCCATTGGCCCCACCCGCGTCCCTGACTGTGGTGAAGCCCTGCATCAAATACATCTCGGCCATCCGCGCACCGTGTATGGCAAAGTCTTCCCACGTTGTGTTGGCCTCCATCGCGGGCAAGGTCGGCCCCATCAGCATCAGATGCGCGTGCAGTTCGATAAACCCGGGGGTCAGTGTCCGTCCCTCTCCGTCAATGACCGTGGCATTGGGGGCATCGATCGCATCAGTTGAGACGGCCTTGATAAGGTTGCCCTCAACCAGAACGCTCGCATTTTCGATACGCTGTTCATTGACGCCGTCGAAGACATGCACGTTGGTGAAAAGCGTTTGGGGTTCTTCCTGATCCTGAGCGTGCGCGGACGCAGAAAAAGAAAGACCGGCAGCGGCGATTACCGCCGAAAAAAGCGACATTCGTAGACCGGACATAGGTACTCCCTTCATATTCTTATTTTACCAACTGTAGTCCGGAAAACTTTACCGCGGTTGCCAGTTTCGAATTATAATGTTCGAATGTGATGGTAAAAATGGCCACTGGACAGCGCATTCAATCCTAAAAATGGTGAAGAGATTGCCTTTCAACACCACCTCTCAAGAGCATAGCGAGGGCTTTATTCGCCTCTCTTTGGCTGCCCCGTTTTTGCAGTATCTCATCGACCGCGAGATCGATCCGCAACCAGCTTTGGATCAGGTCGGGTTGAAGGCAGAACTGTTGTCTGACCCATCCGTGTTCGTTCATTCAGAGTTGGTCTACGGGTTGGTTAATACCTTCTCAGAAGTTTCAAGGGATCGGTATCTTGGTCTGAATGTTGGGGAGACGTTTGACCTGCAAGCATGGCCACCTTTCGCCCAGGCCTTGCAATCGACAAAGACATTATTCGAGTTTTTTACCCGATTTGTCCGGCTTGTGCCGCAGGAATCCAATTCTGTGCGGCACAGCCTTGTCATTGAAGCGGACAAAGCGACCTATCGTATCGAAAGGCAGCAAGAACCGACTGTTCCACCCGTTCAGGTCACCGGCTTTGGAGCCGCAATCTATGTGCGCCTATTGCAGACCGTCGTCGGCGATTCCTGGGATTCTTCGCGCGTGCGATGGGAAAGCAGATACATCAATGGTCTACCTATCGACTATAAGGGGATCGAGGTTGGCTTGGGAACCTATCCCGGAATGCAAATTAGCTTTCCTGTGGAATGGTTGTTTTTGCACCATGTCTCTGAGTGTTCTGGCAAACCCGTAGCCGCACCGCGACAAGATGAAGAAGTAACCGTGGTGGCAGCTTTGCGATCTGTTTTACGTGACAAGCTAGATGAAATCGATTTGGGACCAAATGTAGTGGCTGGGTTGCTGGGGATACAGCCGGAACGGTTTCTGAAGGCCCTTCAGCAACAAGGCACAACGCTACCCCGCGAAATCAAGCGGCTGCGTGTCGATGTGGCAAAGGAGCACCTAAAAGAAGACCAGATGACAATTGCAGAGATCGGTCTGATGCTCGGCTATTCTGACAAGTCCCATTTCACCCGCTTTTTTCGAGGTCAAACCGGAATGACACCGACCAAGTTCCGCCTTGGTGCATAATTGCTGGACTGCTTTTCCACTTCTTTACAAGTGGGGACCAACAAGTATTCGCAGCACATTTTTTGAAGCCCCTATCTTAGGATCGCAGGGGAACAATTTCCCCATAGCCCCTACGGCAGCTCTTACAGTGCTACGCTTCCGCTTCAGCAAACCTCTGATTAAGTTCGATCGGCAGCAATTCTGATTGAAGCAAGTTGTCATGCGCTATTGAACCGTTGGGAAAACGGTGCGACCCCCAAGCCACTAACAACGCAAGGCTTCTCTCCAAGATAGCACTGGTCGCGGCAGAGGAAAACAGCACCTTATTGCACGTGCGGTTTGAGTTAAAACGCTTCGTTGGCTCCGAGTTTGCCGGAAGGCCGTGTCTTTCATCACCCACCATCCCCTCAATCCAGGCCTGCGGTGATGCGACCTTGTTGCAACCGATTGCAAAATGGGTGCAACGGGGCGTAGTATTTGCCCATGAAAATGTCGAATACCACCTTACTTGCTCACTGGCCCCGTTCATGAGTGTCACACTAAAAGACGTTGCCGCACTTGCTGGGGTTTCGCGGTCCGCCGTGTCGCGCACCTTTACCGAAGGCGCGTCGGTTTCTGCCAAAACCCGCAGCAAAGTCGAAAAGGCTGCAGCCGAGCTGGGCTACAGCCCGAACGCGCTGGCCTCCAGCCTGACCACCGGGAGGACCAAACTGATCGGGCTGATCTCGAACAACTTCCACAACCCGATCTTCCTGGAGGTGTTTGATCAATTTACCCGCGCCCTGCAAGAACGCGGCTTGCGCCCGTTGATCGTGAACCTGACGGATGAGACCGAGCCCGCAAACTCGGTCAGAATGCTGCGGCAATATTCGGTGGATGCCGTCATTGTGGCCTCATCCACCCTGCCGCCCAGCTTTGCAAAGGCGTTTCATGATGCGGGCGTTCCGGTGGTGCACACATTCGGACGGTCGGCCACCTCGCCCGAGGTTCATGTGGTCGGGATCGACAACGTCGAATGCGGGCGGATGGCGGCGCGGGAATTGCTGGCGCGGGGATATCGGCACGTCGGCTATCTGGGTGGTCCCAAGGATGCTACATCGGCAATGGATCGCTATCACGGGTTCATGGAAGAGGTTGAAAAACACCCAAACCTGAAAGTCTCACATTCTTTCGCGACCGGATATTCGTTCGAGGCTGGCCGCGCCGAAATGCTGCGCCTGCTGGCCGGCACCCCGGCCGAAGGGTATTTCTGCGGCGACGACATCCTGTCGATCGGTGCGCTGTCGGCCCTGTCCGACCACGGCCTGCAACCCGGCAAAGATATTGGTATTATTGGTCTGAATGATATGGAGATGTCGCGCTGGGAAAGCGTCGATCTGACGACGATTCACCAGCCGATCAAGCAGATCATCACCGCATCCGTCGATCTGGTCGAAGAGATGCTGAAAGACCCCGAGCGTTACCCCGAGGCCCGTATCTTTCCCTGCCGGGTGATCGAGCGGGGCACGTTACGGCCCCGCCCCTGATCAGCGAAACATTGGCGGGCGCGCGTCGGTCCAGGCACCATGATTTTTGGACGACGCGACCGCCGCGTGAACGGCGGCAATCGACCGCACGCCGTCGGCGGGGGTTGGCAGCCCGTCTCGGACCTCTCCTTGAATGGCATCGGCCAGATCGCAGTAGATATTGGCCACCGCCAGCGGGAATCCTTCGGGGTGAGCAATCGCTACGCGCGACAGGCGCTGCGCGTCGTCATGCAACCCGCCTTCGCCTTTTTCGATGATCTGCGTGCGCCCTCCGACCGGGGTATAGACCAACTGATTGGGCTGCTCGGACGCCCAGCGCAGACCTCCGGTTTCACCAAAGACCTGAATATCAAACCCATGCTGCCGCCCGATAGCCACAGATGACGTCCACAGCCGACCAACCGCGCCGCCCTCGGTGCGGAAGTTGATCATGGCGTCATCCTCCAGCTCACGGCTGACGATGGTCGAGGCCATGTCGGCAGACAGGGTTTTTACCTCATCGTCGCTGATGAAGCTTGCCATGTGCAGTGCGTGGATGCCGCAATCGGCGAACTGCCCGGATACGCCCGCCATCGCTGGATCATAGCGCCAGCGCACACGAGGGTTATCCGCGTCGGTCGCGTCACCGTGGTGGCCATGGCTGAAATTTGTCACTACCAGACGCACCTTGCCAATATCGCCCGCCCGCACCATCGCACGCGCCTGCCGCACCATCGGATAGGCGGAATAGCAATAGTTCACCGCGCAGATTTTGCCCGATGCTTTGGCCACACGCACGATCTCCTCGCCCTCTTCCACGGTCATGGTCATCGGCTTCTCGCATAAAACGTGGAAACCGGCCTCGAGAAAGGCTTTGGCGATCTCGAAATGTGTGGCGTTCGGGGTGGCAATCGTCACCAGATCAATGCGGTCGGGGCGGTCTTTTTCACCAGCCAGCATCTCTTGCCAATCGCCATAGGCACGGTCCCGCGCCACGCCCAGACGCTGCGCATATTCCCGCCCGACTTCTGGGCGATGGTCCAACGCGCCTGCGGCGAATTCAAACATCCCGTCGGCCAGCGCACCCAACCGGTGGGCGGGCCCGATCTGACTGCCCTCGCCGCCACCAATCATGCCCCATTTCAGCTTTGCCATGATCTTAGTCTCTCTGTTATCTTGTCGTTTGTTCGGTCAGAATTGACTGACGTCCTGCCATTTCCGCTGGTCCGAAGACGCAAGCACCGCCGCCAGAACACGGTTCACCTCATGCCCGTCGCGGAAGGTCGGCCAGATGTTTTCACCCGTGTCGATGGCGTGCAGAAAATCCTTCGCCTCGATAATGATCTGGTCCTGATAGCCAGTTCCATGACCCGGTCCCTGACAGAAGGGTTCATAATCCGGGTGCGCGGGTCCGGTCAGGATCTTGGTGAAACCCCGCGACGCCTCGGGGCCTTCCCGGCGATACAGCCACAGGGCATTCTGATCCTCTTGATCAAAGCGGATCGCGCCTTTGGTTCCCGTGATCTCATAAGCATAACCCATCTTTCGTCCCGTCGCGACGCGGCTGAAATAGAGGTTCCCCATGACGCCGTTTTCGAACCGGCACATCATCTGGGCATGGTCGTCATTCGTAACCTCTCCGCCCGGCCTGTGCCGGTGGACGGTTTCTACATCGGCCATCACCTGTGCAATAGGCCCGATCAGGGCCATCGCACCGTTGACCATGTGTGGGGCTAGATCACCGATCGTGCCGTTTGCCATGCCCGTCGTGCGCCAGGTCGCTGGGGCTTGGGGGTCGGCGTAGAAATCCTCGGTATGTTCCCCCCGAAACCAGGTGATGTCCCCGATCTCTCCATCCGCGATCAACTGCCGTGCATATTGGCTGGCAGGTGTTCGGATATAGTTGAAGCCAACCATGTTGATGGCACCCGCTGCTTCGGCGGCCGCCACCATTGCGTGGCTGTCCTCCAAAGAAGCCCCCAAGGGTTTTTCGCACAGCACCGGCTTGCCCAGCGCAAAGGCCGCCTCGGCGATCTGACGATGCGTAGACTGGGGCGAAGCGATCACGACCGCCTCGACCTTTGGGTCGTTGACCAATAACTGCCAGTCATCCGTCGCACGCGCGAACCCATAGGCTGCGCGATAGCGTTCCGCGCTGGCAGGGGTCGAGGCGCAGTTCATCTCAAGACGCGGGCGTAAGGCTGTGTTGAACACGGCGCCAACAGCGGTCATCGCAACCGAATGGGCCTTGCCCATATAGCCGCCACCGACGATTCCAATTCCGATTTCAGGCATTTGCAGCGGCTCCGAACAATATATTTGCAACCGGTTGCAAAATCAGTATCGTGAGAATCGACTTAACGCAAGGACCAACGATCCCTGCACGCCCCTTTTCGCCGGAGGACAAGACGTGAGCGCTTTGATGGATGGGATCAAAGGAAACCGATTTGCCGTTTTCGGACGCGCAGGCATGGATATGTTTGCCGACCCCATCGGCACCAAAAGCGAACATGCCGAAACCTTTCGCGCCGATCTGGGCGGCTCGTCCGCCAATATCTGCGCCGGGTTGGTCAAGCTTGGAAGCCAGGCGTCGCTGATCACTTCGGTCTCGGATGACGCGGTGGGGCGGTTCTGCCTGAACCGGCTTGCGCACTATGGGGTGGATACCTCGTTCATTCGCGTGATTGGCGGTGAATATCGGATTTCGCTGGCGGTCTATGAAAGCTGTGTTGAGAATTTCCAGAACGTCATCTACCGCAACGGCGCGGTCGATTTCCAAGTTACCGAAGAGGATATGGACCGGGTGGACTATGGCCGATTTACCGCCGCGATTTCGGCCGGAACAGTCTTTGCCGCCGAACCCTCGCGCAGCGCGACGTTCCGCGCGTTCGACAATGCGCGCGCCGCTGGGCTGCCGATCATCTTTGACATTGACTACCGACCTTATAGCTGGCCCTCACCCGAAGTGGCCGCCGACGTGCTGTCCCGCGCGGGCGAAGCCAGTGATCTGATCGTGGGCAACGACGAAGAGTTCGGATTCATGGCCGGCGGTATCGAGAAAGGCTTTGCCAAAGCTCAGGAATTGGCCCGCAAGCCGGGGCGCGTCGTCATCTATAAAATGGGTGAAAGGGGCGCGATCACGCTGGCGGATGGGCAGGAATACAAAACCGGCATCTATGCGGTCGACGCCATCAAACCCGTGGGCGCAGGCGACAGTTTCATGGCCGGTTTGCTGGCCTCGATCGCGGCGGGCCATTCGTTGCGCGACGCGGTGATGCGGGGCTCGGCCTGCGCATCGGTCGTGGTCTCGCAACCCGGCTGTGCGCCCGCCATGCCCACCACGGCTCAACTGGACGCCTTTCTTGCGTCCCATCCCGGTCCAACGACCTAGGAGGTCCCATGCATATCGCCCCTTTTGACAACCAGAACAAACCCATCGTGGATGCCGATGATCCGACGGTACCGTTGAACTATTTCAACATCGTCAAACTTAAGAAAGGCGAGGCGTTCGAATATCAGGTGCCCGGCTATGAGACCTGCATCGTGCCCGCCACCGGTAGTGTCGATATCGAAGTCGAGGGTGTGCAATTCACGGCGCTGGGAAACCGGGGCGAGGATGTCTGGGACGGCGAGCCCGAAGGGGCCTATGTGCCGGTAGGCGCCAAGGCGCAGATGGTCTGCGTGTCGGAGAGTGCCGAGGTCTTTGTGGCCGGTGCCAAATATGACAAGGTGCTGGACCCGTTCGATGTGCGCGAGCATGACCTTGTGCAATATGGCAGCGACGACACCAAAACCCATCGCAAAATCAAGCACATCCTCGGTCAGAAACAGCGCGACAAAGTGGGCCGTCTGTTGGTGAGCGAGCTGTTCACCGTCGGTCAGGGCGGCTGGTCCGGTTTCCCCAGTCACAAGCACGACACCAACCGCCTGCCGGATGAGACGCGGCATGATGAGACCTATAATTTCCGTTTCAAACCCAACTGGGGCTCGGGCCTGCAGATGTTGCAGCGCGAGGATAACGAACCGGGGGATGCGTACCACATCGTCGACGGCTCGACCGTTTGCATCGACACAGGCTATCACCCCTGCTGCGTCTTGCCGGGGTATGAGATGTACTACTTCACTATCCTTGGCGGCCTGACGCAGCGGTCACTGGTGCAGTATTTCCAGCCCACACATGCCTATCAGATTGAAACGATACCGGGCATCAAAGACATGATCGCCAAATTCAAATGACCCTCGTTACACTGAAAGAAGTCCTGCAACCCGCCTATGAACAGGGCTATGCTGTAGCCGGGCTGGTAACGCTGGGATGGGAGGACATGCGCGCCTATGTAGCCGCTGCTGACGCTGAAAATGCCCCGGTTATCCTGCAAGCGGGCCCAAGCTGTCGCGAGCACACGCCCCTGCCTGTGTTGGGCAAGATGTTCCGGCATCTGGCGGAAAATGCCTCAGTCCCGGTCGTGGCGCATCTGGATCACGGCTACACATATGAGGATTGCAAGATCGCGCTGGACAGTGGTTTCACCTCGTTGATGTTCGACGGGTCCCGCAAGCCATTGCAGCAGAATATTGACGAGACCGCTGCCATCGCCGAAATGGCCCATGCCGCAGGGATTTCCTGCGAGGGTGAGATTGGCTTTGTCGGCTATTCCGGGGGTGAGGGGTCAAACGGAACCGACCCTGCCGAGGCCGCACAATTCGCCCGGCAAAGCGGTGTCGACGCGATGGCAATCTCGGTCGGCAATGTGCATCTGCAACAAGACAAAGAGGGCGGGCTGGATGAGGCCCGTATCGCCGAGATTGACGCGATGACCGAGGTGCCGCTGGTGATCCATGGTGGTTCGGGCGTGCCGGTCGAGCAACGCGCGCGTCTGGCCCGCGAGACGTCGATCTGCAAGTTCAACATCGGAACCGAGCTGCGCATGGCCTTTGGCGCCGCCATGCGAGAAGCCGTGAACCGTGACCCGGAGCGGTTCGACCGCGTGACCATCCTGAAAGAGACCCATGACCCGGTCGAGGCCGCCGCTCGTACCGTCATTCGGGCCTTTGGTGCACCGCCTCAGCGTTAAGCTCAGGCGTCGCGTTCCATGATCCATTCGACCTCAGGGGCCGGCACAAAGCGCCATTTGCGCAAGGGCCCGGCCATGACGTTCAGATAATACATCTCGAACCCATAGGGGGCGCCACAGGGGTGGTGGCCGCGCGGGACACAGACCACGTCGCCATCTGAAACGGCCATGGTTTCATCCAATTGGCCGTCATCCGTGTAGACTCGCTGAATGCCAAACCCGTTGGCGGGGTTCAGGCGGTGATAATAGGTTTCTTCCAGATAGGTGATGCGGGGATAGTCATCCTCGTCATGGCGATGGCTTGGATAAGATGACCAGTTGCCGTTTGGGGTAAAAACCTCGGTCACAAGCAGGCTGTCGGCGTAGTCTTCCGCCTCCATCGCGATGTTGTTGATATGGCGCGTGTTGGTGCCCTTGCCCCGTTCAGTCAAAGTAATGCCGTCCGGCCCGATACGACGCGCTTGATGTCCGCCTTGACCGGGGGCGGAACACACGGCCAGAACGCAATCAGTTTCCGCAACCGCCTGCCAATCGGTCCCGTTGGGCAAATAAAGGCAATGCGGAGGAGTCTTTTCGAACACATCCATCCGGTCGCCCAGCACGCCCCAATCCTGCCCCGCCCCGGTGATCTGCGCCTTACCTTCGACCATGACCAGGATGACCTCGCGATCACCGGTCACCTCGGAAGCTGTGTCGCCCGCGCGCAGATGGTAGAGGCCAAACCCGACATAGCGCCATCCGGCATTGGCCGGGGTGATGTCATGCACCTTTCCACGCGTGCCGAAGGGTTTTTTCAAAAGGTCCGCCATCTCGTGTTCTCCGTGTTGGGCGGGCATGTTCGCCCGCCCGATATTGTCTTATGCCGCCTGTCGGGTTTCCAGCGCTGCAAGCGCTTGTGCCAGCTGTTCTTCTGTCCACCCTTCGGATACCGCGCCGCGCAGGATATCGGCTTGGCTGGCCGGGGCGTTCCCGCCAACCGGTGGGTCCGTATCCAGATTGGTTGGAAACGGATACCCCTCGGCAGTGGCCGCGATGGCCGCGTCCAGCTCTGGCCCCGACAGATCGCCACGCTGCTTCAGCGCCACCAGCGCCGGGAACGCCCTCAGCGACATGGCGCGCCGGTCGATGGCCTCCATCGCGCGCCCGAAGGCTGAAGAGACCTGAAGCAGGTTTGCCATCCTGTTGATATCCGCGCTGCGGTTCTCGCCCGCCGCATGAAACAGCGCCGGGTTGAAGAAAACGGCATCGCCCTTGTCCAGCGGCAGCTGGATGTAGTTTGCTTCGAAATGGTCGCGGTGGGCTGTGTCGTGAAACGCCAGATAGCCCGGCGCATAGAGCTGCGAAAACGGCAACAGCTTGGTCGGTCCGCTTTGGACCGGCATATCGCAATGAGCGACCGCGCCCTGCAAGGTCAGAGTCGCCGTCACCAAATGCGCATGGGCCGGATACCGCGCGGCGCTTTCGGCGCTTTGAAACCCCAGATGATAGTCCCGATGCGCTTGCTGTGCCTTGCCGCCGGGGCGGACCTGATTGACCTGTGCAGTCATCTGATAGTTCGGACCCAGCCAGGCCTCACACGCGGCCGCAATCGAGGTGTTGCCGAAGTACAGCGCAAAGCCCTCGGGATCCTTCATGCATTGCTTTTGCAGCGCATTCCACACCCGGTCATTGGCACCCGAGGCCGCAAAGTGATCGCCTTCGCCTGCCCCACCTTCGCGCTCTTCGTCGATGATCTGTTGAAACACCTCCGTCGCCCTGTCTATCACGGTGGTATCCGCATAAGCACCTTTCAGCGCGATCACCCCGGCCGAGCTGTTCAACACCTGCCCCCATTCCGCAAGCAGAACTTGACGCCGCGCGCCATCCTCTAGCGCAGGCCGCAGGGCACTCATGTCATAAACGGGTACGTTCTTTTCAATGCCCGCCGCATGCGGCACCGCTGACGCCTGTAGGGCCTGGGAGGTCAACACCTTGAATTCATCCAGATCACAGGATTCCCGGTCAAAATATCCGACATATCCAAGCTCTTGGCTTACCATGATTTTCTCCTTTCTCATGGCTTCGGTGTTGCCCTTCGGGCGGTGAGTTATGCAGTGATCGTCAACCCAGCCTCCCCACAGACTTCGACAATGTGCTCGTAACCCTTCTTCGAATACTCGTAGGGTGGCGCTTTGGCGGGGTCCTGTTCGGCCTCAACCACGATCCAGCCGCTGTAACCCATCATCTTCAGCGCGTTTGCGACGGCCTGAAAGTCGATGCAACCATCGCCCGGCACGGTGAAGGCACCGGCGATAACGGCATCCAGAAAGCTGCGATTGTTCTCGCGCGTATCCTGCACAACCTGCGGGCGGATATCCTTGAAATGGACATGTTGTACCCGGTCACCCCAGCGGTTCAGAGTGGCAATCACATCGCCGCCCCCAAACAGCAGGTGGCCGGTGTCAAAGCACAGCTTCACCTCGGGGCCAGAGCCCTCCATCAGCCAGTTCACGTCGTCTTCGCTTTCGATGATCGTGCCCATGTGATGGTGATAGGCCATGGGCATACCCTGATCGGCCACCCACTTGGCCAATTCGGTGATCTTGGCGGCGTAGGCCAGAACTTCATCCTTCGACAATTTCGGGCGGTCGTTCACCGGGGTTCCGATCTGACCCTGAACGGTGTTCGAACATTCGGCGTATACGATACAGGGGCTGTTCAGCGCCACGAATTGTTCGACCTGTTCGCGCACGGCCTCGCGTTCGATGGCAAAATCATTCACCAGCGACGCGCCCGAACACCAACCACCGCAAAGCGCAATATCGTTCGCCTCAAGATAGGCGCGCAACCCTTCGGTATCGCCAGGCATCCGCTGGCCGCGCTCGACGCCTGTATAGCCGATGTCACGCGACTCCTTCAGCGCCTGCTCCATGGTATAGGCAGCCGTCAGATCCGGCAGATCATCATTCTGCCACGCGATCGGAGAGATTCCGATTTTCACGCTCATTTGGTGTTTCTTTCCTTGATCGCCAACTCGTAAGCCGCGCGTTTTTCGTTCACTTCAGGGCGGATGCTGACCTCGGGCACCGCCACTTCCCACCAGGTGCCACCATATTCGGTCGAGGGGTAGGGATCGGTGTCGATGACAACCACATAAGGCCCCTTGATATCGGCGCGTTTGGCAAGCGCGTCCTCGAGCTCGGCAATCGAGCCGACCTTGACCGAGGTCGCACCCATCGCCGCCGCATGGGCGGCAAAGTCGATATTAGACGGGTTCTCATGCACAGCATGGTCCAGCAGGTTGTTAAATTCGGCCCCACCGGTGCCCATCTGCAGGCGGTTGATGCAGCCAAAGCCCCGGTTGTCGGTGATCACCACGGTGAAGGACACGCCCATCATCGCGGCCGAGGCCATCTCGGAATTGGCCATCATATAGGTGCCGTCGCCGGTAAAGCAGATCACGTCGCGCTCGGGCTCGGCCATCTTGATGCCCATGGCGCCCGCGATCTCATACCCCATGCAGCTAAAGCCGTATTCCATGTGGTAGGCACCGGGACGCGGGGCTTTCCAAAGCTTGTGCAACTCGCCCGGCATGGTGCCAGCCGCGCACATCACCACCGTATCGTTATGCGAGGCGCGCTGGACCGCGCCCACAACCTGCATATCCGTCGGCAGCGCGTTCCCGTCGCCAGGCGCGTCCGTGAGCTTATCGACCTTGCCGTACCAATCGGCCTTGAGCCTGTCCGAGACCGGATCGGCGCGATAGCCTTGCAGGGCAGTGCCCAACTCCTCCAACCCCACGCGGGCGTCAGATTGCAACGGGATCGCGCCGTGTTTTTCAGCGTCATAGGCGTTGGTGTTCAGGCACACCATCTCGCGATCCGGGTTCGAGAACAGGCCCCATGATCCGGTGGTGAAATCCTGCAACCGCGTCCCTACTGCCAAAACCAGATCAGCTTCAGCGCAGACCTCATTGGCCGGTTCGCCCCCGGTCACGCCAACGGGGCCCAGGTTCAACGGATGGTCCCAGGCCAACGCGGACTTGCCCGCCTGCGTTTCGGTGACGGGAATGTTGTGCATTTCAGCAAAGCTTTGCAACGCTTCTGTGGCATCCGAATAGTGCACGCCGCCCCCGGCAATGATCACCGGCCGTTTGGCCGCCTTGAGCGCCGCCGCCGCGCGGGCCAGCTCACCTTCATCCGGGCGGATGCGGCGCTGATACCAGACGCGGGGCTCAAAGAAGCTTTCGGGATAGTCATAAGCTTCGGCCTGCACGTCCTGACAGAAGGACAACGTGACCGGCCCGCAATCGGCGGGGTCCGTCATGGTGCGGAACGCCCGCGGCAGAGCGGTCAGCAGGTGTTCAGGCCGAGTGATCCGGTCGAAGTAACGGCTGACCGGGCGGAAGCAGTCATTGGCACTGACCGTACCGTCGCTGAAATTCTCGGGCTGTTGCAGAACCGGATCGGGCCCGCGCGTCGCAAACACGTCACCGGGCAACAGCAGGACTGGCAGGCGGTTCACATAGGCAAGCGCCGCCGCCGTCACCATATTCGTGGCTCCCGGCCCGATCGAGGACGTCACCGCCATCGTCTGCGTCCGCCGCTTTTGCTTGGCATAGGCAATCGCACAATGGGCCATGGTCTGCTCGTTATGGCCACGATAGGTGGGCAGGCTGTCTTTCACGGCGTGCAACGCCTCACCCAGCCCGGCCACATTGCCATGGCCAAAAATGGCCCAGACGCCTGCGATAAACGGCTCACCGGCCTCGTTCATCTGCGCGCTAAGATAGCGGACCAGAGCCTGCGCCGCGGTCAGTCGGATTGTCTTGCTCATTCGTGTTTCCTTTCAACACAAGGCCCATATGGGCGATCCGTTGAACTTCAGTTTTGCCAATATGCGTGACGGGGCCGTGTCAGACAGTCCCGCCCAACGACCCTTCCAGTTCAGCCAGTTCCTGTCCACCGGCCATGAGGTCCTGCAACTCTTCGGGCGAGATTTCACCGCGTTTAGCAGTACCGAGCGTCTGTCCCCTGTTTAGCACGGTGAACCTGTCGCCAACCGCCAAGGCGTGGCGCACGTTGTGGCTGATAAAGACAACGCCGACACCTTGACTACGCACCTTGTCGATTGTGGCCAGAACGTTCGAGGTCTGGCGCACCCCAAGGGCTGAGGTCGGTTCGTCCAAAATCAGAATCTTCGCGCCGAAATGCACCGCACGGGCGATGGCAACCGTCTGGCGTTCCCCCCCTGACAAGGTGCCGACCGCCTGATCAGGCCCACGCAGGTTAATGCCCATCTTACGCATCTCCTCCATGGTGATCTCATCGGCCAGTTTTTTGTCGAAGAAGTTGATGCCTGCGACTTTCTTCGTCGGTTCATTGCCCATGAAGAAATTGCGGCTGACGCTCATCAGCGGAATCATGGCCAGATGCTGGTGCACCGTCGCAATCCCCGCTGCAATCGCATCGCGCGGGTCTTCGAAATGCATTGGCTTGTCTTCGAAAAAGATCTCACCCGCCGTTGGTTTATGCACCCCTGACATGGTCTTGATGAAGGTCGATTTGCCTGCACCGTTGTCACCTAGCAGGCAATGACACTCACCTGGCCTCAGATCGAAGCTGACCCCGGCCAGAGCGATCACCGAGCCAAAGTGTTTCTGGATATCGACCATCCGAATGATCGGAGCCTGCTCCTGCGCGTCGCCGTGATGGAATTTGGTATCTTCGGTCATCTCAGCGCTCTCCTGTGATGATGCGGCGGATATAGGTGTTCAGGATCACCGCACCCAGCAGGATCACACCCAAAAACACCCGGAAGAGTGAGCTTTCGACCCCCGCAAAGAACAGCCCCTGCTGCACCACGCCAAAGATCAGCGCACCCAAAGCCGCGCCGAGAACCGAGCCATAACCACCGGTCAGAAGCGCGCCGCCAATGACCACGGCAATGATCGCCTCAAACTCTTTCAGCAGGCCGCGATCCGCCCCGGCTGATCCGAACTCCATCACCTGACAGGTGGCGAAAACCGTGGCGCAGAAGGCGGTGAACATGAACATCAGAATCTTGACCCGGTTCACCGGCACACCAGAATTCCGCGCCGCCTCGGCATCTCCGCCCGCAGCAAAAATCCAATTGCCGAACTTTGTCTTGGTCAGAAGGATGTGACCAAAGAGGATGATGGCCAGCGCCCAAATGATCAGCATCGGAATGCCGTCGACCACAGGCTGACCGGCACGCGTACCGCGCTCGAAGGTCTCGATAATGCCCGCATCACCTAACCAGACGAACAGACCCTGCCCGACCTTGCCACCAAAGACTGCAGCCAGCCAATCGCCTTCGGCCACGTCGCGAATGCCACCAATGATGGTTTTGCGCTCAATGGTTTGGGGCAAATAGATGGTGAAGCCGCGCAGAATGAAAAGAAAGGCCAGCGTTACGATAAAGCTGGGCAATCCGGTGCGCACAACGATGTAGCCGTTCACCGCACCGATAAAGATGCATAGCGCGAAGGTCACAATGATCGCCATCCAGACCGGCCAGCTTAGCGTGACCGAGAAGATTGCGATCATCATCCCTGCGAACCCGATCATCGAGCCCACAGAAAGGTCAAACTCACCTGCAATCATTAGTAGGCAGGCGCCCACGGCAATGATCATGAATTGGGCCGAGACAATCGACCAGTTCATAACGCCCTGCGCGTTGAACATGCCGCTGTCAAAGGCGAATAGCAGGAAGAATGTGAACACGGCGACAGTGCCGACCATACCACCCAATTCGGGACGGATCAGGGCACGACGCAACGGCGAGATCTCTTTGATCCGTTCGTCACCGCCCATTGCGGATTGCGCTGATTCAGCCATAGGTGCCTCCCCTCGCGCTCTATAGAATGCTTAGATTTTGCTAGGGTGCGGACGCAGCAACCGCGTCCGCACCGAAATTGAAGATCAGCGGTATTCGCCCGCGAACTCTTCGATTTTACCTAGACCGTCTGCGGTCACGAAACCGGGGCCCGAGTTGATGTTGTTACCCGGCAGAACGCCATAGCGGTGGTAGTTGGCCATCACAACAACCGGCAGATAGGCCTGAAGGAAAGGCTGCTGGTCGATGCCCCACTGGATCACACCGCTTTTGATACCTTTCACGATCTCACCACCCAGATCGAAGGTGCCGAAATAGATGTCACCGGCCATGCCGTTCTCTTCCAGCGCCAGAATGGTCGGATCAGCCGAGGTCGGCCCCAGCGTCAGCACGGCATCCGTATCCGGATTAGCCGAAAGATAAGCCAGAACGCGGTTCTTGATCTCGGCCGGGTCCTGACCAGCGTCGATCATCTGCTCACCCAGTTCGATCCCCAGACCGTCGGCAAAACCCTGACACCGCTCCTGGCTGGAGGGCTGTACGATATAATGGTTCACACATAGGAACGAGCCGATACCGTCGCCCTTGGCGCGCAGACCGGCGGCGTAGCCTGCGTCATATTCCGGCTGGCCGACATACATCAACGCACCCACTTCGCGCGCCTTTTCCGGCGTGCCGGTGTTCATGATGATAACGTCGATGCCCGAATCCACGGCAGCTTTGATCGGGCCTTCCAGAATGTCGGGGTCCGCCAGCGTCGTGATAATCCCGTTCGGACCCGAAGCAGCGGCCTGATCGATGATCCGCGCCATGTCGGCCAAGTCACCGGTGGGCGGATTGCGATATTCAACCTCGACACCCATCTGCTCGCCCGCCAGAGCGATCCCGTTCTTGATGGTGTTCCACCAGCTATCACTGTCCGGAGCGTGGCTGACCAGAATGTACTTCTCGCCCTCGGCCGCAGCGCCAGTGACGCCCGCGAACGCAACGGCGCTGGCCATCAGCACGCCTTTTACAAACTTCTTCATTTCCATTCCTCCCAATAGAACAGTCAATCAGTGTGCCGGGTTTGCCCGGCCATTCGGTTAAACCGAATCTCCTCTGCCCCGGTTCGGCACCGGGCTTTCCTCAGTTTGAGGATATCCGGCAATTTTGCAACCGGTTTCAAAAAACATCCTCCAAAGCGACCGGTTGCCCGGTTTTTGCCGAGCGGGTCGCAGCCTCGGCCATTGCCAAGGCGGTCACGCCATCCTCCAACGTGACGGGCATCGCCATGCCGGTTTGCACCGCGCCGACAAACGCATCCCATTCGGCCCGGTAGGCTGGCATGTAGCGCTCCAGGAAAAAATACGTTGGCTTTGCTCCAACCACGCCATCGACCGTGGATTTGACGACCGTGTTTTCCAGAACGTTATGGGCCTGAAGCAACCCAGCGGCCCCAAGCAATTCAACCCGCTGATCATAACCATAGGCTGCACGCCGCGAATTCTTGATCACCGCGATGGCACCATTGGCGTAAGTCATTGTGGTTACAGCGGTATCCACGTCTCCAACAGCCCCGATTTCGGGATCCACAACCGAGGATCCAACCGCAGAAATCGTGATCGGCGCCTGCCCCATCAGGTAATTCGCCATATCGAAATCATGGATCATCATGTCCCGAAACAACCCGCCAGAGGTTTTGACATAGCTGACGGGCGGCGGAGCTGGATCGAAAGAGGTGATCGATAATAACTCGGCCTTGCCGATATCTCCGCTGGTGTAAGCCTGCTTCAAAGACGCGAAACTGGGATCGAAGCGGCGATTGAACCCGACCATCACGGGCTGACCCGTTGCGGCCGCGACCTGTTGGCAGGAAATTGCCCGTTTCAGGTCCAGATCAACCGGTTTCTCGCACAAAACCGCCTTTCCGGCACGGGTCGCCGCTTCGATCAGGTCCGAATGGGTGTCCGTCGGTGACGCGATCAGCACCGCATCAATCGCCGGGTCATTGATCACCGCCTCGGAGGTGCATGCCTGAGCCCCATATGCGCTTGCCAGAGTTTCGGCGGCCTCGGCCACAGCGTCAGACACGGCGCTCAACTTGGATTGCGCATGCCCGGCTATAGCCTCAGCATGAACACGGCCAATCCGTCCCGCGCCAATCAATCCGACGTTCAGCATGAGGGTTCCTCGAATCTTTATTCCACGCCACAGTGTTGGTTTTTGCAACCGGTTGCAAGAATTTTTTTGCTGTTGCGTATTCCAGTGTCAGCACCCGGTTCGACCGACAGAGGATTTTTCTTGGGTTTCATGATAAGATGCAGCCCTGTTTGCGAGTTCCGGGGGGTGTTGCAATGGTTGAATATGGAATTGCCACGGGTACGGTTGGCGGTTCTGTCGGCGGTGGCGGTGGCTACCGCGGCGGAGGTGGTGGCGGAGGGTCGAATATCTCGTACTGGGTCGGATATTTCGAACAGAACCCCGAGATCATGATCGCCGCACTTGTCGGCATCTTTCTGGTCGCGCGGTATGTTCTGGCGCGGTGATCGCGCGATGCTCGGGCCCGTCGGGCCAAACCGGTGAGAAATGGCGATCCCTGAAGGACTCGAACCCTCAACCTGCTGATTAGAAGTCAGCTGCTCTATCCAGTTGAGCTAAGGGACCGCTGCGCCCTTCTTGCGGTTTTTAAGCGCGGGGTTCAAGGGCCAAGCGCATGAAGGCACTGTTTGGGTCTTCGGAGTAACCAAAGATTGGGCCGCAATAGGAATAGCCCAGCGCCTCGTACAGCTTACGCGCCGCGTCATAGTCGGGCAAATGGGCTGCCCCGGTTTCCAGAACCAGTGCCTGCATCCCTTCAGACCGCGCGACATCCGCCAGATGGGCCATCATGGTGCGCGCCAGACCCCGGCCGCGCGCCGCTACGACGACATGCACGGATTTAACTTCGGCCGTGCCATCCGGCAATGCCTTGAGCGCACCACAGCCGATGGCCTGTTCGGCGTCAAACATCGCCCAGAACCGGATACCAGGCCCCGCAAGGCCGCTGGCATCCATCGTATGATTGCTTTCCGCCGGTCCCGCGGTTTCACTATGGGCAAAATGCGCCTCAATCACCGGGCGCAGCGCGTCCGATGTTGGGTCAGCTTCGCGGATGTCGATCAATTCAGTGCGTCCAGGGTGCGCGCCGGTTGGTGGCGAAATTCTCACCATATCCACCTGCTCGAACGTTGGGTTTGCGCTTGTGCGGCTCGGTCACCTGCGCATCAATTCCGTGGTCCTTGGCGTAATCCAACGCCTCTTCCTTGGTGTCGAATTTCAGGCGCACCTGAGTTTGCGTGTCGCTGGAGGACGTCCAGCCCATCAACGGATCAACCTCACGCGACGAAGCAGGGGCATACTCCAGAACCCACTTGCGGGTTTTGGCCATCCCCGAGGTCATCGCATTTCGCGAAGGCTGGTAAATCCGTGCGCGCATGTCGCCTCTCCGTACTCACTTGGCTGGGCATGTTTATGCGTCAGAGCTGCTGCGTGGACAAGTCCGTAAATGTCGCAACTTGGTGTGATTGAAATGGCCTCTTGAACAAGAACAAAAACAGATCAAAATCAGGCCCGAAAGGAATCTCCCCTTATGGCCTATGCACATTCCGACAAGACCCAGCTGACCTCAGAAGATGTCCGCGCCCGCCTGAAGCTTGAGGGCGGCAAGGCGTTTGTCATGCACACTGATTTTGCGCCCGCAGGCGACCAGCCCACCGCCATCACGGAGCTGGCGGGCGGCGTGCGGGATGGCGAACGCGATCAGGTTTTGCTGGGCGCGACCGGGACGGGCAAGACCTTCACTATGGCCAAGGTGATCGAAGAAACCCAGCGTCCCGCCATCATCCTTGCGCCCAACAAGACGCTGGCCGCGCAGCTCTATGGTGAGTTCAAGGGGTTCTTCCCCGAAAACTCGGTCGAGTATTTCGTCAGCTACTATGACTACTACCAGCCCGAGGCCTATGTGCCGCGCAGCGACACATACATAGAAAAAGAATCCCAGATCAACGAACAGATCGACCGGATGCGCCACTCGGCCACCCGCGCGTTGTTGGAGCGTGATGATGTGATCATCGTGGCGTCGGTGTCTTGTATCTACGGCATCGGCTCAGTCGAAACCTACGGGGCGATGACGCAAGACCTGAAAGTCGGTAGCGAATATGATCAGCGGCAGGTGATGGCAGATCTGGTGGCTCAACAATACCGCCGCAACGACCAGGCGTTTCAGCGTGGGTCCTTTCGGGTTCGTGGGGACAGCTTGGAGATCTGGCCTGCCCACCTTGAGGACCGTGCGTGGAAGCTGTCATTCTTCGGTGAAGAATTGGAACAAATCACCGAGTTTGATCCTCTGACCGGTGAGAAAACTGATACGATGGAGCAGATCCGGGTCTACGCAAACTCGCACTACGTGACGCCGAAGCCCACGATGCAGCAGGCGATCATCGGCATCAAAAAAGAGTTGCGCATCCGGCTGGACCAACTGGTCGGCGAAGGCAAATTGCTGGAAGCCCAGCGACTGGAACAGCGTACCAATTTCGATCTGGAAATGCTTGAGGCGACCGGCGTTTGCAACGGGATCGAGAACTACTCGCGCTATCTAACCGGCCGTGCGCCGGGCGAACCGCCCCCGACCCTGTTCGAATTCATCCCCGACAACGCTATCGTGTTTGCCGACGAATCTCACGTGTCTGTCCCGCAGATCGGCGGCATGTACCGGGGCGACTATCGTCGTAAATTCACACTGGCCGAACACGGGTTCCGCCTGCCGTCCTGCATGGACAACCGCCCCCTGAAGTTCGAAGAATGGGACGCCATGCGCCCACAATCCGTCTTTGTTTCAGCCACCCCGGCAGCGTGGGAGCTGGACCAATCGGGTGGCGTTTTCACCGAACAGGTCATCCGCCCTACCGGCCTGCTGGACCCCGAGGTCGAAATCCGACCCGTCTCGATGCAGGTGGACGATCTACTGGACGAGGTACGCAAGGTGGCCGCCGATGGCTTCCGCACGTTGGTCACGACCCTGACCAAACGCATGGCCGAGGATCTGACCGAATACCTGCACGAACAAGGCATCAAAGTGCGCTACATGCACTCGGATATCGACACGATCGAACGGATCGAAATCCTCCGCGACCTGCGGCTGGGCGCGTTTGACGTGCTGGTCGGCATCAACCTTCTGCGCGAGGGGCTCGACATTCCCGAATGCGGGCTGGTCGCCATTCTGGACGCCGACAAGGAAGGCTTCCTGCGGTCCGAGACCTCTCTGGTCCAGACCATCGGCCGCGCCGCGCGGAATGCCGAGGGCCGGGTTATCATGTATGCCGACAAGATCACCGGTTCCATGGAACGCGCGTTGAACGAGACCAACCGCCGCCGCGCCAAGCAGATCGCCTATAACGAGGAACACGGCATCACGCCTGAGACGGTGAAAAAGAATGTCGAGGACGTTCTGGCCGGTCTCTATGAGGGCGACGTCGACATGAACCGCGTCACCGCCACCATCGACAAACCGATGCACGGCGCCAACCTTGAGGCCCATCTGGACGGGTTGCGCGAACAGATGCGCAAAGCCGCCGAGAACCTTGAATTCGAAGAGGCCGCCAATATTCGGGATGAGATCAAACGTCTGGAGGCGGTCGATCTGGCCGTCGCCGACGACCCCATGGCGCGCCAATGGGCGGTCGAGAAAGCGTCCGAGGATGCGGTGAAATCGCGTGGTCGGTCAACGGCTGGACGTCCGGGGCAACGCGGTGGGAATGTGAAGCGACGGAAGCGTTAGACTGTTGGCGACGCAATACAAAGTTGCAGCACATGGCGTTGTTTGCTTCAGCCGCCTTGCCTAACCGCATTCCGTGGCTAGGTTCAAAGTATGCGAGCCGTTCTGATATCACTGATCCTTAGCACGCCTGCCTTTGCGTGGGATGCAACCGTTGGTCAAATTTGCACGCTTTCGCACGAGACTGACGCAGCGAAAATATTTCTCACCTACGACCCGTCTAAACCGCTTTATTCAATTACCGTGACCCAAACGAACTCTGTTTGGAAACAAGCCCCGTGGTTTGCAATGCGTTTTGAAGGCGCGTCACCGATCGAGATTTCTACATCGCGCCATGTTCTTTCCAATGGCGCAACGTCTTTGACCGTCACGAATACGGGCTTCGGAAACGTGCTTGATGGGTTGGAGTACAACCAAATAGCCTACGCATTCACGCAGGATCATGTGGCCACATTCTCGCTGGACGGCGCTGCTGACCCAGTGCGGGTTTTTCGCGAATGTGCTGGAGCTCAACTATCCTAAGTCATCCGGAACGCAACCATCCCTGACATGGATTTCATCGCGTTTTCACGGCAATGTGGACTAAGTGAGCAAATCTCAATCGGTTTGAACCCGAGCGAGTTTTTCTCGCTCACGTCAGCGTTCACCCCTTATCCCAATGGGCAATCACATCATACCCAACCGGTGTCGGCGGCCCTTCCATGAACTCGGCGAAATGGCCCCACAGTTCGGCCACTTTCGGGGCATTCGCGTTCGAGGTCGCCTCGCTCTCGACCACCGAGATCACATAGCCCGAGCCGTCTTCGTTCATCACATTGGTAAAGCTGTGCATGCCGGGCATGCTCATAATTTCTGACTTCAACGCGTTCATTTTCGCCGTCGCGGCCTCGCGCGTGCCTGGCTTCATTTTGAATTGAGTAATACGCGCAAACATAATGTTCCTCCCTCGTCTGGCGAAATTGCCGTAGGGCGCGATCAAAGAAATCCCGCCGCGCAGACGGTAGCATGGCAGGCACAAATCTCGTATTGATACTTACGAATTCAGCACATTTTCAACCTCGCGCCTTACCCGAGCATCCTGACTGACACTCCAAAGTTGCAACCCAGCGCATAGAACCGAGATGTTGCAGGGCTGCCGCCTAGGTTAAACGCCCAACTCCGCCCGTACCTTCTTGGTCAGCTTCGCCACCACCAAGTCATAAGACGTCACGATATGCTCGCGCAGCGAGGCATCGCTCATCCCGCGTTCCTCATAGACCTGCAACCACTTCATCCCGCGTGAGGCCAGATAGGGCGCGGGGCGGATGCCGGGAACGTCGCTCAGGACCTCAAACGTCAGATCGGTGGCTTTAAAGGTGACGGCGTCGCGCCCTTCATGCCAGCCACAGATCGCAAACACCTTGCCGCCTACCTTCCACACATCTGCATTGCCCCATTGCACCACATGGGTTGTGGCTTTGAGGCTGGCGCAGAACGCGTTAAACGCATCTCGGGTCATCATCACGGATTGAACTAGGGCCGCAGGAATTTGGCGCTGCCGACAGAGCGCTCGACCGGTTGCGCCAGTTGCGGGGCTTCGGCCGTGACCGGAACGGCAAGCTGCTGAGGCGTTTCGCAGGCAACACCATTCCCATCGGGGTCGTTACGCAAGTGATAGCCGAGCTCACCCGCATAATAGGGGCCGGGAATCACTTTCAACGCTGTCGGACATCCAGCCATGGCAATCAGATGCAGCACCGCCTCTTCCTGTTCGAAATCCGAGGTGCGCAAATAAACACTGAATCCAATCACGGCGGTTGTCACCGGCAGCATCAGGATCATCAGCAGGATACGTATCGGAGACAGCGCCCGCCTGCGCAGCGCCTCAGCCCGTCGGATGCGGGCCGGTGCATTCGGATCAGTAAGAAGTGGACGCCGCTCAGGCGCATGTGTTGACATAACAAAAGGCTAATACCGTTTTGTGGCAATATCGAGACCCGAGTTCCCGCCCTCACGTATCTGTGCGGAATTCCGCGTCGAATACGGTCGATTATTTCGTCCGGACGGATATGCCCGATCCGCGGCGCAGCTAGCGCACCACATGCACCGCGCAAGCGGCGTGCCTAACCACGTGGTTGGCGGTCGATCCCAGCAGCAGATCCTGCATCCCCGGTCGGTGCGAGGCCATGATGATCAGGTCGGGTTTATGTTCTTCGGACCAATCCAGAATGGTGCGCCCGGAATGCCCTTCGACAACCACACCTTTGGCATTGGGAAGTTTGGCGGCCAAGCTGTCCAATTCGGTTTGCAGAGCCTTGCGGGCTTCGCGCAGATATTCGGGCGGCATATAGGAAATCGCGTAGTTCGGGATATGCTCGACCACATGCAGCAGCGTGACCTGTGCATCCGGGGTTGCCAACACCTTGGCCAGTTTCAGCGGGCCGGAAATATCCCGCTCGGCATCAAAGGAAATCGGGACCAGAATATTGTGATACATGATGCGCACCTCCGTTCATTTCGCGGTCAGGATGCGCCAATTCGCAAGGCACGGCTTTGATTTAGGTCACGATCCGCTAAAAGTTTCGGCAACATCATACATCACCGGTTCAAAGCTTTTGCACAGCTCGTTGATCTTGCGATTCCGGTCGCGCATTTCCGGGGTGCGCAGCATCGCCAGAAAATCCTCGCGCCGTTCCCATTGCGAGTAATTGGCGATCCGCGTCTGAGCGTCATTGACATGCAGCCCCGCCGCCACAAAGCCGGGCTGCTTCGAGATGAAATCGGCATAGGCGTCAGTCAGCGCCTCAAGCAGGTCTTGACAGGTACCGGGCGTCATCTCGAAGGTCGTGATCACGGTTTGGACGCTGGTGTTCTTGGCAATGTTCGGCATCTGGAATCTCCTGTTATTGAGCCCAGCCTAGCATAGGATTTCCAAAGGTCCCGCCTTTGTTGGCGAATTCAGCACTTTGCCACGGCAGCGGGAATTCGTCATTTCACTAACGATCTGTTAACCATGCTGACCGATGCTGCGCCTATGTACCGGGTTCTTTACCTTTTGTTCATCATGCTGTTGGCCTCGCCTGCGTGGTCGGGCGCATGGCTGCGCGGCAAGGATTCCGCTTTTTCGGCGGCATCGGTGACGGTGTTCAAGGAACCCGACCAGGGGTATGACTATGCATCCGCGCTTTATGCCGAATGGGGTGCTCAGGACAATCTGACAATTGGGTTCGATTTTGAAGAGAACCGAGACCTCTACGGTCATGCGACTGTCTTTGCCCGCATCCCGGTTGCCGATTTGCAGCAAAAGGGGCGGTTTGCCGCAGAGTTCGGGGTTGGTGTGCATCACCGCTATCGTGGAGCATGGGCGCTGTACAAGGCAACCCTGTCCTATGGAAAGGGGTACTCGACCGGATGGGGCAATGGCTGGGTGGCCCTGGATGCATCATTGGAATACCGCACCCACGACGCGCTCTATCGCAAACTGGACCTGACAACGGGCCTGAATTCAGCGCGGCTGATCAACCCTTTGCTTCAGGTCGAGACCGCTTATCGCAGCGGAAGCTCTCTGTTCTGGCGGGTCCGGCCGTCGGCCATGATCCGGTGGCAGGACAGCCCGACAACCTGGGTTCTGGGGCTGGAGCGGAAAGATGCCCGCAATGACACGGGCATCAAACTGGCAATCTGGTCCGAGTTCTGACGCCGCCGCTCAGCGCTCCATTCGGATGATGGTCGAGACTGATCCGCGCAAGGATTGCGCCCAGCGCAGGTTTATAACGTCCTTCCCGCTGCTCTGTTCCAGCTCCACATAAGGTGTGTCGTGGATAGTCCCGCCAAAAGCGTTCTTCAATGGACCCAACACCGTAACCGCGTCACACCCGCGGGCTTTTCCGCCAAATGGAAGACGCGCTTGCGACCCAATACTCCAGACCGACGAATTCGAGCTTTGCGCGTGAACCAGACGCAGCGGGTTTTCAACCTTGGCCGAGATGCCATGAAACGTGTTGTCCCTGAAACTCACGTTCAGATGCGCGAAATGGTTGAAATCCGCGAAAGTCGTATCCACCCGCTCGGCTCGGTCGATCGCGCCGTTGATGGAGCGAAATTTGTTCCCAGCAACAACGACACCATTCAGGAAATGGCCAGGCCCGTGCGGCCGAATGACAATATTGCTGAACCAGGGTGCGACCTCGTTACAATAGAATATATTGTCGGTTATGGTCATCGCGCTGAACGAAAATCCCGCCGTGTACGCCGGATTGGCGTCCCGCTCATTAGTCCACTGCAAAAAGCAATTATCGACATAGTTCTCGGAAATGGTCGAGCTGTTATAGGTCCCGATCATAACCAACCCGGCGCTGCGCACGCCCTGAGCAATGCTGTCGCCCTGGAAGAAGTGGTTGCCCAGCACCAGGTTGTTCGTCCCACCCAGAACGGCAAAATGCAGGAACCTGACAGCACGATTGTGGCGCAGTTTGATATCATTCGCTGTCGCGTTCAGGGCGATGGATCTGCGATCCGAGACGTTGAAAGACTCCTCAGCCGACAGGAACTGGCAATTGTCGATCAACATCCCCTGACAGCCGGTACCGATTGAAGTAATCCCGCGATCCTTCGGACGGCTGACAAAGCAGTTGGTAATCGCAAATGTACTGCCAGACGGTGCCAGACGGATGCCGCTGCATCGCCCGTTGCACTGAAACTCGATCTCTTCCATGCCAAATTTGCGCAGGGTGCTGAAACCCATGAAGTCCAGCAGGTACTTGAACGAAAAAAACGAGAACGACTGCGTGCCCGCCGCATCATAAATCGGGGCGTTCAGAGTGATTTCGCCCGCACCAACATTCTTGGACCGCACGTAAATCTCGCGCCCGACACCATTGCCCCCTACCAAGGACCCAACCGGAATATTCGCAACATTGGCGACATTGGTCAGCCGAGTCGGATCGGATGGGTTGTAGGTTGCGACCGAAGTGAAGGTCTCGGTATCCCAGGCTGCATTGTCTTTGACATCGAACTGGCCATTGCGAATGACGCGACGGGTGGAGAAACCACTCTGCCGGTTCGGAACGGCTGCGGCCATGTCAATCGGGCCGTTTACCGATATCTTGCGTCCACCCATGTCCAGGGATTCATGGTCCGCATTGTTCAACAGCGCCTGAAATGCCTTTTTAAATGCCAACTCCTCATCCCCGAACGCGGTGATATAAGCTGGCAGGTCGAAATTCTTGGTCAACAGCAGCATCTTATCGTCAGGCATCGTGACGGTGCCCTCAAACTCGGTCTCGGACGCGATGGTGGTATTTTCAGTCAGCAGGTAAGTGCCTTCAGACACAAAAACCCGGCGTCCACCCGCAGCCTGGTCCGCCGCGACAAAGGCCGACGTATCATCTGCAACCCCATCACCGACCGCGCCAAAATCGCGTACATCCACAAGGCTAATCATGTCGCGCAGAAAAACACCGGTCACATCCGTGATCTCGATATCGTCCACCCGCACGATCGAGCCATTCGCTCCGATCAGATCAAGTCCGAAATGGCCATAAATCGCGGTCACGCCCCAGGGCATATCCACGCCGGTGCGCTGCCCCGCCCCGACAATCGCGGTGATTTCATGGACGGTGCCATAGCCCGACAGTTGGGTTGCGGGGCCTTGCTCGATCACCCCATCCAAATGTGTCTCACCCGCGCCACCAGCCCAGGCCGCGATCCGAACCTCGGGCAAAGGCCCGCTGATTGCCTTCACCCGCGCCTTGATCTGAAGATAGCACCCCGGCTGCAACGGGGTCTGCCCCATATAACGCAGCTTTTGCGTTGCACTGACTTTGAGGATTTCAAGGCAGCCGCCGAAATCCGCATCCGCCGGAACAAAAGCGCCGGTGCCCGAGCCTTCATAGGTCGGCGAGCCAGGTGTTCCGTCGCCGCTGGACCAGACGTTCAGGCCGTTTGCAAAAGCAGGCGGCATGAACACGATGCCGTCGGTGATTGCCTTGTTCATAGAAATCCCTTTCCCAATCGCACCCATCAGCGCGCATTAACTCAGGGCTCGGGGTCGCCCCGAGCGCAAAAGCCTGAGTACAGAAAGGGTGTTAATCGCTGCTCATGTCACCGTGACGGTGGTGTTGCGTTACGCCGCGGGGTCCGAGTTGCCCAGCAACTGCACGCCATTGATCTTCCAGTCATTTTCTAACTGGATCATCTGATAATCCAGAATATGAGTTTGTCCGGCACCATCAACGATCAGAACCTTTTGCCACAGCGCGCCCGCGATCTCGCGCAGTTCCAGAAACCGAATATCAGAGGGTCGCCAGACCATAGGATAGCCGTTGCGCACCATGTTCCCGAAATTCTCGGGCGTGCGGAAAATGCTCTGGATGTTGGGGCTTGCAAAGGTAAAGGCGGTGGCGAAATCATCCGCTTTGAACGCCTGTATCTGCGCCGCGATATTGGCTTCGATCTCGGTGCTTTGGGCAAATGCACCCGTGGCCAAACCGGCACTCAACGAAAGGGCAAGCAAGATACGACGCATGGGGCTACCTCCTTTGGCAAGGGTAGCCCCACATCATGTCAGGTCAAATCAGGCAAGCTCTCCGGTCAAAGCCTTGTCGATCAGCGCAATCGTTTCGGGCACACCGTAAAGGGCAATAAACCCACCAAAGCGCGGCCCTTGCGAGGCCCCCAGCAGCACCTCGTAGAGCGCTGTGAACCATCCGCGCATCGGGTCGAATCGCTCGCGCCCGATGGAGTAAACCACTGATTGCAGCGCCTCGTCCTCAAGCGGGCCATCATAGGCTTGCAACGCGGCCTTCAACGCTTCCAGTGCCTCACGTTCCTGATCAGTCGGCGCGCGGTGCTGTCGGGTGGGTTTGACGAAATCGTTGAAGTAGCGCACCGCAAAGCCCGCCGCCTGATCCAGATCGGGATGCGTTTCTGCGGTCGCCTCGGGCGCATAGCGGCGGATGAAACCCCACAGCGCTTCTTTGTCCTCGGCACCAGACACCGATGCCAGATTCAGCAACATCGCAAACGGCACCATAAGCGTGGATGCAGGCACGTCACCGCCATGGATATGCCAGACAGGGTTGTTCAACTGCGCCTTCAGCTCTTGCCCGGGATAGGCGCGCAGCTGCTGATGATACTCGTCCACAGCCTTGGGAATGACGTCGAAATACAGACGCTTGGCCGTTTTGGGCTTTTGGTACATGAAATACGACAGGCTTTCCGGCGCGGCATAAGTCAGCCACTCTTCCATCGACAAGCCATTACCCTTGGACTTCGAGATCTTCTGCCCCTGCTCATCATTGAACAGCTCATAGCTGAGCGCTTCGGGCGGCTGTTTGCCCAGCGCTCGGCAAATTTTCGACGACTGCGTGACTGAATCGATCAGGTCTTTGCCGGACATCTCATAATCCACGCCCAGCGCGGCCCAACGCATAGCCCAGTCGGGCTTCCACTGCATCTTGACGTTGCCTCCCGTGACCGGGATTTCGACCTTTTCGCCATCAGGCTCCTGATAAACAATCGTGCCTTTGGCTACGTTACGTTCCAGCGTCGGCACTTGCAGCACGTGGCCGGTTTTCGGGCTGATCGGCAAGAAGCATGAATAGGTCTCGCGTCGCTCGGGCCCGAGGGTCGGCAGCATGATTTCTTGTATCTTGTCGAAGCGCTCCAGCGCGATCAGCAGCGCCTCATCAAACTTGCCGCTGGTGTAGTAATCGGTGGCCGAGGCAAATTCATACTCGAACCCAAAACTATCCAGAAAATCGCACAGCATCGCGTTGTTGTGCTGCGCGAACCCTTCATGCGTGCCAAATGGGTCGCGCACTTTGGTGAGCGGCAGATGCAGGTCTTCTTTCAGCTCGTCCTGCATCGGCACATTGGTCGGAACCTTGCGAAAGCCGTCCATATCATCCGAAAAGCAGATCAGCTTGGTCGGAATATCGCTGATCTGTTCAAACGCATGCCGTACCATCGAGGTCCGCGCGACCTCGCCAAAGGTACCGATATGCGGCAGGCCCGACGGGCCATAGCCGGTCTGGAACAGCACATACCCCTTTTCCGGCGCACCTTGTCTGTAGCGTTTGAGGACCCGGCGCGCCTCTTCGAAAGGCCAAGCCTTGGACGACATCGCGGTTTCACGCAGTTCAGACATTTTTTAGGTGCTCCATCGGGAAATACAGCGCCGGACGCCCCATGCGACCCGTCCGGCCCCTCCTATTGTGCCGGTGCAGCATGAGTCAATAAAGCGCGCTGTTTTTCTGAGCGGAAACCCCGGTTGCGGTTTATTCGGCTGCCGTCACTTTCGGCGGGAACTTGTTCGGCAGCAAACCCATTCGCTGCGCCTGATGCACATCGGCCAGCAGATCCCGATCGGCAGCGGCAAACAGCTCTTCGGGATCGTCCAGCACGAAATATCCCATCTGATGCATGTCGATCCGATACGGCGTTCGCAAGATCGTCATGACATCGAACGGGTCCCGATCGGGAACGTCGCTATCCACGGCATAAACCAGCTCCGTGGGCGAAGACGCCAGCCCCGAGCCCAGCGCCTTGATCTGCCCGTCCTGTCGGCGCAATCCGAATTCAATCGAAAACCAATATAGCCGGATCAACCAAGCATAGTCTTTGTCCCCCGCCTCAACTCCAGCGTTGCCGATCGCATAGCTGAAAGCGGCAAAACGTGGGTCGCTCAGTAGGGGCGTGTGGCCAAAGATTTCGTGAAAGATATCGGGTTCTTCAATATAGTCGAAATCCTCGCGTGAACGGATGAACGATGCAGCAGGAAAAACCCGATCCGCGAGCATGCCAAAAAAGGTCTTGAACCCGATCAGCGCCGGAACCGGTTGAACCCGCCACCCGGTCAGGTCCAGAAGACGCTCGGATATATCCGCGCAGGACGGCACGCGGGTCTTGGGCATCTCCAACCGATTCAACCCGTCCAGATATTCATGCGCCATGTAGCGCTGCACATTTTTCTGCTGGGCTGCATAAAGGTCCGCCCAAACCGCATCCTCTTCGGCGGTATAGACAATATGGCCGCGCGCGTCGGCCTGCTTGGCCACGTATTTGGTGGATTTGGGCATGGAACGTCCTCCTTGATAGAATTTTAGCCCTTACTCGTGGTAAATTTGACTTAATGGCGTGAGGAATTGCTGGAGTTTTGGCCCAAACATTTCAATAATGCGCCAATCATGACCCAAATCCTTCAACCCGCTGACATCGCTATCCTGCAAGAGCTTCAGTCAGACGGACGTCTGTCCATGCAGGATCTCGCCGACCGGACCGGGCTGTCGGCCTCGCAATGCTGGCGGCGAGTACGAGATCTTGAGGCAACGGGTGTCGTCTCCGGTTATGCCGCGCGGGTGCCCGCAAAATCGGTGGGGCTGAATGCGATCGCCTACGTTCACATCGCGTTGAAAGACCACCAAGAGGACAGCATCGCGTCCTTCCTGCGTCTGGTTGAGACCGAAGCCCAGATCGTCGAATGCGCCTCGATCACCGGGGATCACGATTTCATCTTGAAGGTCTACGCGCGCACCCCCGAGGACCTTGAACATTTCATCATGCAACGCCTGTTGAAATCCGGCCTTGTCCGCGACACACGCAGCAATTTCGTGCTGCGCCAGACCAAAACGCGTGGGCCGTTGCCCATCCTGTGACGCTTTGGCCGCCGAAATCCGTTGAACCCGATCCCGGTCCCTCCTATCGTGCGCGTTCAGAACAGCTCTATCAGGACCACGCCATGACCGATCAAGTGCCTCACCCGATGTCTCCGCAGGATTGCCTTGTTGCGATCATGGTGGCGATCTCAGCATCGGACGAAACCATTCGCACGGCTGAACTGGTCAAAATCGAAGCCGCTGTGAACATGCTGCCGGTCTTTGCCGAGTATGACATCGACCGCACCCGCCGCGTCTCGCAGATCGTGTTCGACCTGTTCGAACAAGAGGACGGGCTGGATGCGCTGTTTGGTCTGATCCGGGAAAACCTGCCCGAGCGGCTGAACGAAACCGCATATGCCCTGGCGTGCGACGTGGCCGCTGCGGACGGATCCCTGGCCGAGACCGAACTGCGCCTGCTGGAAGAAATCCGTTACGAGTTGAACGTCGACCGCCTGCACGCCGCTGCAATTGAACGCGGCGCACGGGCACGTCACACCACCTGATCCTAGCTGCCGCTCAGCGTTCCCCAACGTGCGATCAAAGCGCGCTGCAACCTGCGCGACCGCGCATTCCAACTGCGTGCGCCCGCCGGGCGCTCCCGGTTCGCGCGCGGGATTGTGGCCCGGTGGTCGACATCAGCTGTGAAGATAGCAAAGGCCAGTTCGGACCCGTCTGGCGTGGTGATGAAACCTCCCAAACCCGAGACGAAATTCAACGTCCCTGTCTTGGCGTCCACCTTGATCGGGTGGTCTTTGACGGGTCTTCCCTGACTGTCCAACAACCTGAAATTCTTCAATAAAGGCCGCAACGCTCCGGCTTTCTGCGCTGCGATCAACGCCTTGACCAGATCACCCGGCGCGACCCGAGACGCATCCCCCAGCCCCGAATGATCAACCATCTCAATGCCGTTGACCCCATATGCCTCGGCGGCCCAGCGATTCATTTCGTCGGCCGAGTCTTGCAGGGTGTGCAGATCGGCACCACGCGCCTTGGACGCCGTCATGCCCACCAATTCCGCCGTCACATTGGTCGAATATTTCAGCATTCCCCGCAAAATATTGTCCAGCGTGTCACTATAATGCGTGACCAGCAAACTGCCCTGAGGGCTTTCGTTCGTCACCTGCACACGGTCCAGCACAATCCCGTTCGACCGCGCCAATGTCCGAAACACATCCCCGGCGTAGAGCGCCGGTTTGCGTACCGGCAACCACCGGGCGCCACCTTTGCCCAGCGCCCCGCGGGCAACGGTCCAGCGATCTTGCCGCGCGCTTGGATCATAGGTGTAGATCGGGGCTTTCCTGCTTTCGACTCGCATAGTTGCCACATCTACAGCCGGCTTGTAGCGCGCGCTTCGGGCATCCATCGTCACGGTATAATCCGTGCCTTCGCGCTTCCATTCAAAGTGAACCCTGTTGAAGTTCAATGCAATCCCGCTCAGCGCCGGGCTGTATCCCAGATGATCCGGCTGACCGGCATCAATGCTGAACACATAGGGCAACGCCCCGTCATAAACCTTGAACGCACCGCGCACCTCGGTGATCCCGGCCTCTCGCAAATTGGCCGCCATTGTGGCCAGCGCATCCGTATCCAGCAGCGGGTCACCGCCGCCGACCAGAATAAGATCTCCGTTCAGAATGCCATTCTCGACCGGCCCATACGCGATCAGTTTGGTTTCAAAGCGATAGTCTGGCCCCAGTACGTCCAGCGCATAAAGCGCGGTCAGAGCTTTCGCCACACTGGCCGGAGGCAACCTGAGATCTCCGCCCACCGCCTCTAACTCGACACCGGTCTTGACGTCGGCCACGGCAAAAGCCACTTCGCCCCGCAGCCCGGCCGATTGGATCAGCCGTTCGGCCCCGTTTTTCTGTGGTCCACGGATCTGAGGCCGCAACGAAACCAAGGGCGCATTCGCCAGCGCAATGCCGGGGGCCACAACCGCCCCAAGGCTTGCAAGAAAACCACGTCGTGAAAAACGATCAGCCATGGGTCAATAAAATCCCAGAGGGTTCAGGCAAACAACCAGTCAAAAAGGATTATGTGCGCACGAAGGTTATTCCGGCAACACCCCATTTGCCCAGATGCCGCGATTGCGAAGATCAGTTGAACTGACGTCAACCATCGGCATGTTGGCGAAACACCATGCCGGGGCCTCGGCCCGCCCCAGCAAATGCCGCGCCTGCCCGTCGATCCTGTAGCTGGAATAGACCCGTGCCGCCGGCGACATCCGGGCCGAGATGCGATCTCCCGGCCGCGCGACCACGCCCACCGGGATGCTGTCCATGATCAACCGCCAGTCTTTCCAGCGATGAAACTGCGCCAGATTGTCAGCCCCCATCAGCCACACGAACCTGACCCTCGGGTACAACCTGCGCAGCGCCGCCAACGTATCCGCGGTCGCGCGCGTCCCCGTCAGAGCCTCGATATCCGTCACCTCGACCCTGGGATGCTGCATCACATCCCGCGCCGCCTGCACCCGCTGGGACATGGGTGCAGGCCCGCGCTCCTTCAACGGATTTCCCGGAGATACGAGCCACCACACGCGATCCAACCCAAAGGCCTTCATCGCCTCACGCGTGACATGCACATGGCCCTGATGCGGCGGATCAAATGATCCCCCGAACAGCCCAATCACCTGACCGGGCCGCGCATATGGTATCGCGTAACGCTCCATACCCTGCTGATGTTCAGAACTGGGACGGCTTGTCAATCAACCGGCTGCACGACATCACCCAACCTAACCCATCCGGGTTTGACGACCTCAGCGCACCACCCCCCATGGCCGCGCACGGCGGAATAGCCACCTTTACCAAACGCTTCCTCCATCCGGCTGCACGGCGCACAGATCAAGGTAAAACGCAAAATCGCCTCGCCCACCTGCACCTCACGTCCTTTGAGCGCAGCCAGATTGATTCCCGACACGACCACGTTGCGCCGTAAGACTTCAGGCGTAACAGGCCCCTGCCCCAGATAAGAGCCAATCGCCGCCAGATGTTCTTGTTGGATCAAAGTCACCGCTCGCTTGCCCGCACGGGCGCGGTCTCCGTCCAAACCATCGGCGGAGATCATAACGGCATCGACCGGTTGAACCTCGACCCTGCGATCAGGTCGCAGACCAATCCATTCCAGCCGACCCGGCTTGGCCCATCCTGCAATCAGTGCCGCCAAATCCGCCATGCTTCCCCCTTTGCTACAATCGGACAACTACCGCCGCACATCCGAATGCAAAATTCACAAAACCACCAGCTTGCCCCGCCCGCCCCGCTTGGATATCAAGCGGATCAACCCAATTTCCCCGACCCAGAGGACGCGACATGGCCGCCTATCAATATGTCTACCACATGCAGGGTGTCTCAAAGACCTATCCCGGTGGCAAGAAGTGCTTTGAAAACATCCACCTGAGCTTTCTGCCCGGCGTGAAAATCGGTGTTGTCGGCGTCAACGGCGCGGGTAAGTCGACGCTGATGAAGATCATGGCCGGCCTCGACAAGGATTTCACCGGCGAGGCCTGGGCGGCCGAAGGTGCCAAAGTCGGTTACCTTCCGCAGGAACCAAAGCTGGACGAAACCCTGACCGTGCGCGAAAACGTCATGCTGGGCGTGGCGGAAAAGAAGGCGATCCTCGACCGCTATAATGAACTGGCCATGAACTACTCGGACGAAACTGCCGAGGAAATGGCCAAGCTTCAGGATGAAATCGACAGCCAGAACCTCTGGGATCTGGACAGCCAGATCGACGTCTCGATGGAGGCGCTGCGCTGCCCGCCGGACGATGCCAACATTGCCAACCTTTCGGGTGGTGAGAAACGCCGCGTGGCGCTCTGCAAGCTGCTGCTGGAAGCGCCCGACATGCTGCTGCTGGACGAACCAACCAACCACCTGGACGCCGAGACCATCGCCTGGCTGCAACAGCACCTGATCGACTATAAGGGCACCATCCTGATCGTCACCCACGACCGCTATTTCCTGGATGACATCACCGGCTGGATTCTGGAACTCGACCGCGGTCGCGGTATCCCCTACGAGGGCAACTATTCCTCGTGGCTGGAACAAAAAGCCAAACGGCTGGAGCAGGAAGCCCGCGAGGACAAGTCCAAACAGAAGACCCTGCAGCGCGAATTGGAATGGATGCGTCAGGGCCAGAAGGCCCGTCAGGCCAAATCCAAGGCCCGGATCAACGCTTATAACGAGTTGGCTGAGCAGTCCGAGCGCGAAAAGCTGACCCGCGCCCAGATCGTCATCCCCAACGGCCAACGTCTTGGCGGCAAAGTGATCGAGGTCGAGGGGTTGTCGAAACACATGGGCGACAAACAACTGATCGAAGGGCTGGACTTCGCCCTGCCCCCCGGAGGCATTGTCGGCGTCATCGGTCCCAACGGTGCCGGTAAATCGACGCTGTTCAAGATGCTCACCGGTCAGGAACAGCCCGACAGCGGCACCATCACGCTGGGCGACACCGTCGAGCTGTCCTACGTCGACCAGTCCCGCGACGATCTAGCGGACAACGACACCGTGTGGGAGGCGATCACCGGCGGGGCCGAGATCATCCAGCTGGGCGACGCACAGGTCAATTCCCGCGCCTATTGCTCGTCCTTCAACTTCAAGGGTGGCGATCAGCAGAAAAAGGTCTCGCTACTGTCAGGTGGTGAGCGCAACCGCGTCCACATGGCCCGCCTGCTGAAAGAGGGCGGCAACGTCCTGCTGCTCGACGAGCCGACCAACGATTTGGACGTCGAAACCCTGCGCGCGCTGGAAGACGCTCTGGTCGATTTCGCAGGCTGCGCCGTGGTGATTTCGCACGACCGCTTTTTCCTCGACCGCATCTGCACGCATATTCTCGCCTTCGAAGGCGACGCCCATGTGGAGTGGTTTGAGGGCAACTTCGAGGATTACGAAGAGGACAAAAAGCGCCGTCTGGGACCGGACGCGTTGGAGCCTAAGCGCTTGAAGCATAAGAAGTTCGCCCGGTGAGAACCCGAACTTTCAAACATGTGTTCCAATCGCTGTTTCAGGCGATTGGACGCATTGCACGGTTTGGAAAGGCATCGGACCGCGACCATTGCGTCATAGTCGCTAGCAACGGTCGATCCGGAAGTACCGTGACTTATCTTGCCCTTAGCAAGGCACTTAGAAAAAGATACCCTTCAGCGGCAGAACGCTCGGCCTTCGTTGCTCGTCTCAGGGACGCCGAATTCAAAGCCCCGTTCGTCTACAAAACCCATGATTTTCCGCAGGCGTTGTTAGAGTGGCCAGCCGATACCAGAGTGGTTTTTTGCTTCGGTTCCACCAAAGATTCGGCCTTTTCCGTCTATTCGGCAAAAGAACGGTATGGGGAAGATTGGATCCGACAGCATTTTTATCACCTTCATGCGACTGGCGAATACTGCGATCTGTTTCAGCGGGATATTCTGCAACAAGCCAAGCAGATAAAAGAATGGGCCGTATTTGAGGACGTCCCCGTTTTATGTGTTCACTATGATGCGATATGGGATCATCAAAGCGACATATCGGAATTTACCGGCCTGAAAATGAAGCTTCCGAAACGTGAACAGCGCGCGCCCAAAGAGATTCCGACTGAACTCAGGTCGGCGGCAAGCCATGTTTACGATTCGATTGATGAAATTGTCGAAGAACTGCCAAGGTGTTTTATAGCATCACCCAAATACGCTGATATTGTCGCCAAGCTTCCGGTTTAGATGCAAAGCGGAAGGCCAGCGCAAACCCGCTAGCTCGGGCGATCGATGACGCCCCTATTCGCTTGCTTTTGAAAGTTCCGAGTAAGAACCTGCTGATGTTTAAAGGTATTTGTTGGAAAGGGTGAACAAATGACCAGTAATACAGGGGTCTGGTATAGCCGGGTGATGGTAGATTCAACGTTGATTAAACCGTTCACATCGGAACAGGCTTTGAACGATTTACCGGCTGCCGGAGCAGGGTCAAAAAACAACAAGGCAGGGATCGCTCAACCTCGTGATGCATTTTCCGATGTAATTTTTGGAATATATCGGGACCAAAAGCTAAAGGCGCAACCGGATATTTTCAACGGGCCGTACGGCCTTGTTGTTTCTCGCGCGGTTGCTGATGTTTTTCGTGAAGCGGACCTTGGAAAGACGCAGCTTTACCCATTGAAACTTTGCCAGCACGACCGTGTGACGCCGGTAGAGGGGGAGTATTTTACTCTGGCATTGGGGGAGCAGAAAACGGTATTTGTTCCCGAGCAGTCCAAAGGGATTGAAGCTTTGGGGAACACGCCGGAAATCTGGATTCATTTGGGAAATAAACCCAATGATTTTGATTACTTCGTGTCAAGTGACGCTTTGGGTGGGCCCGATCTGTGGACTGATCCGCAACTGCACCGGAGCCTGTTTCTAAGTGACCGTCTTGTCAAAGCGCTGAGGGCTGCAAAGCTCACACGCCGCTTCGGCCTGAGCAAATGCAAGGTTATTTCGGCCTAGGCCATTTCAGCGACAAGACTGCCGTCGCGGGCCGAGAATAAGACAACAACGCCTGCAATGCAGACGCTTTCCGGTGTGCTTCGGGATTTGAAAGTCAAGATTTCCACGCAAACGTCTTATGCTTCAACCGCTTGGGCCTGAACGCGCCCGGTCTCAGACGGTGCTTTTTGACCTTTTCGCAATCCTGAAGTTGCCCTCGAACCATTCCCGTCGCGGTTTGTACCGATTGCGGTACACATAGACGATCACCCTTGCCACATCCCCACACCAATGCCATATCCAAAGGGCTAACGTTTTTCTATTTCGACCTACTGTCTCCTTTTTCGGCGCTCAGTCATTCGATCCAGACTACGACGCCAGGCTGCCGCAAATCCGTGGGCAGCACCAAACAGGAGAATACGGATATGCCCGCAGGCACCGTTAAATGGTTCAACACCACCAAAGGCTACGGCTTCATCGCACCCGAAGATGGCGGCAAAGACATCTTCGTTCATATCTCGGCTGTCGAACGCTCGGGCCTGACCGGTCTGGCAGACAACCAGAAGGTCACCTACGAGCTTCGCTCGGGTCGTGACGGTCGCGAAAGCGCCGACAATATCGAGCTGGCGTAAGCCGGTCCAAGGGCAGGGGTATCCCCTGCCCTTTTGCCAAGCTGCGCTGCGTTTTCAGCGCAACATCACATTTCAGTTACTCTTCGCAGCCGCTTGACCGGATCAGCTATCATCCCGACACTATGGTGATGATTTTCCTGTTGTATTGAAGAGACCCGATATGTTCACACGCCGCACGTTCCTGACGGCCGCCGCCGCGACAAGCCTTGTTCCGCATGTGGCGTCTGCCAAGACGAAGACAGCCGAATACGACCCCACGCCGCAATATGTGCGGATCAAGAAAGAATTCCTGCCGGGGCAGTTGCTGGTCGTTCCCCGCTCATTCTACCTGTATTTCGTGACCGAGCCGCGCAAGGCTATCCGCTATGGCTGCGGGGTTGGTCGGGCCGGGCTGGAATTCACCGGCACCGCCACGATCGACGTCAAGAAAGAGTGGCCCACCTGGCGCCCAACGGACGAGATGATCGAGCGCGAGCCCATCACCTATGCCCGCTTCAAGGATAACGACTATGTCCAGCCGGGCGGTGGCGACAATCCATTGGGCGCCCGCGCGCTGTATTTGTTCCAAAACGGCATAGACACTTATTTCCGCATTCACGGCACGACGCAGCCCAGCACCATCGGAACCGCCGCCTCGAATGGCTGCATTCGAATGTTGAACGCCCATGTCATCGACCTGTACGCGCGGGTGCCGATAGGAACCGTCGTGACTGTGATCTGATTAGTCCGACGCTGCTTGGACCAGTTCCACCACATAGGGGCCTATTTCGGCGACGATCAAAGCCACGCCCTGGGCGTTGGGGTGGATGCCATCGGGTTGCATATATGTGCGGGCTGCATCGGGATCGCCGTCTCGGGTCAGGCCGGCGAAAAAACTGGGTGCATAGCCGGATTGGTACCCAGCGGCCAGTTCGGGATAGATCGTATCGAAGGCCGCTTTGTAGTCGGGCCCGTAATTTCCCGGTGCCTGCATCCCAACCAACAACACATTCACATCTGACGCACGCGCGGCTTGCATGATTTGCTCAAGATTGGCCCGCGACACAGCCGGATCGATCCCACGTAACAAGTCGTTCCCGCCCAAAGCCACGATCATGCCATCCACATCCGGCGTCAGCGTCCAGTGAACCCGCGCCGCGCCGCCGGCGGTGGTATCCCCTGAAACTCCGGCATTGATCAGGCGCACATCCACGCCCTGATCCTGTAACCAACGTTCCAGCTGAGGCACAAACCCGTCCTGGGCGGGCAGCCCGTAACCCTGTGTCAGCGAATCCCCCAATGCAGCAATCACGACCTGTTCGGCTGTGGCGGCAATACCGCAAACTGCAAACAGGCAAGACAACAAAGCCTTGCGCAATATCCGAACCGCTCCATATCCCAAAAGAACGCCTCCGTGTGGATTGACCTATGACGACACCTGTTCTTTCTCTCCAAGATGCGGCTTTGTCGCTGGATGGCAATGCCGGACGGGTGAAAATCCTGCATGGTATCTCTCTATCGGTTCAAAAGGGCGAGACTTTGGGCCTTGTTGGCCCGTCTGGGTCCGGCAAATCCTCATTGTTGATGCTGATGGGCGGGTTAGAGCGTGCGACTGGCGGCAAGATCGAAGCTCTGGGGCGGGATCTGACTGATTTGGACGAAGACAACCTCGCCCGGTTTCGACGTGACGCGATGGGCGTTGTGTTCCAGAATTTCCACCTGATCCCCACGATGACTGCGCTGGAAAATGTCGCCACGCCGCTGGAATTGGCGGGGCTCCGGGACGCGTTTGACCGGGCCGAAAGTGAACTGGATGCGGTCGGCCTATCGCATCGGCGCGATCACTATCCTGCGCAGCTTTCGGGGGGTGAGCAGCAGCGCGTGGCACTTGCGCGTGCATCGGCGCCGCGCCCGCAGATCCTGCTGGCGGACGAGCCAACGGGGAATTTGGATGAAACCAACGGGGCCGCGATTGTTGATCTGCTGTTCGACCTGCGCGACCGTCACGGGGCGACTTTGGTTCTGGTCACGCACAGTCACAGCCTTGCGCGCAGATGCGACCGGGTTGTCCGGTTGCGCGATGGGCGTATTGCAGAAGATATCCAGCAAGAGGCCGCGGAATGAGCCTGCGCCTCGCCGGACGTCTGGCGCGGCGCGAATTGCGCGCAGGGCCGCGTGGCTTCCGCGTGTTTCTGGCCTGCCTCGCCCTTGGTGTCGCCGCCATCGCCGCCGTCGGGTCCGTGCGTCAGGCCATCCAGACTGGGCTTGCACAAGAGGGTGCCGCATTGCTGGGTGGCGACGCCCAGTTGGAATTTACCTATCGCTTTGCCACCGAAGCCGAGCGCGACTGGATGGGCCAAGTGGCCTCTGCCGTCTCGGAGGTCGTTGATTTCCGATCAATGGCCGTCGCGCGGCAAGGCCATACCCCGGAGCGTGCGTTAACGCAGGTCAAGGCCGTGGACGCGGCCTATCCTCTGGTCGGAACACCAGTGCTAGACCCCGATATACCGCTGCCCTCTGCGCTTGACGGGGCTGACGATCTGCCCGGGGCCGTCATGGACCCTTCACTGATCGACCGGTTGGGTTTGTCTGTAGGCGATCGGTTTTCTCTAGGCACGCAAGAGTTTCTGCTGACCGCCGCGCTGATCCATGAACCGGATGGAGCTGCGGATGGATTCGGTCTGGGTCCGCGTACTCTGGTACGCACGCAGGATTTGCAAGCGTCTGGCCTGCTAGCACCGGGCACCTTGTTTTCCACCAAATACCGGCTGGATCTACTGCAATCGGTAGACCTTGCAGAACTGGCGTCGCAGGCAAACACAACGTTCGACGGCACGGGAATGCGCTGGACAGATGCGCGAAACGGCGCGCCGGGCATCGCCGAATTCGTCGCCCGTCTCAGTGCCTTTCTGGTACTGGTCGGGCTTTCGGGTCTGGCCGTGGGCGGCATTGGCGTATCGGCCGCGGTATCTGCATTCCTCGCCCAAAAGACCGAGACAATCGCAACCCTGCGCACACTGGGCGCAGACCGCGCAACGATCTTTCAGACCTATCTGATCCAGATCGGCATTCTCTCGGGTATAGGCGTCCTGCTAGGCATTGCTCTGGGCGGGCTGCTACCGCTGGCGCTCGCCCCGCTGATCGAGGCCCAGCTTCCCATCCCAGCCGTCTTTTCGCTGTATCCAGAACCGCTGGCCGAGGCTGCGCTCTATGGTGTTCTGACCGCCTTTCTGTTTACCCTCTGGCCCTTGGCCCGCACCGAAGAGGTCCGCGCTGCCACCCTATTTCGGGACGCGCTGTCATCGGCCCGCGCCCTGCCTCGCCTGCGCTACATCGTTGCCACCGGGGTGGGGCTGGCGCTGCTGATCGCGTCGGCGGCGTGGTTCAGCGGGTCAGCCCGCCTGACGCTCTGGACGGGCGGCGGGCTGGTTGGCGCGCTGATTCTTCTCTCGGTCGCGGCGATGGCAATTCGTAGACTGGCCCGATACGGCGCGCGCCCCGCGCGTGGACACCCGGCGCTACGCTGGGCCTTTTCCGCCATTTCCGACCCGCGCGAGGGTGCGTCTTCGGTTGTGTTGTCGCTGGGTCTGGGCCTGTCCGTTCTGGCCGCCGTTGGGCAAATCGACGGCACCCTGCGTAACGCAATATCCGGCAATCTGCCAGACGTCGCGCCCTCGTATTTCTTCGTCGACATTCAGAAGGACCAAATGTCCGGCTTTTCCGAACGTCTTGAAACCGACCCTGCCGTCACCCGCGTCGAAAGCGCGCCGATGCTGCGTGGCATCCTCACGCAGATCAACGGCCAACCGGCTCGTGACGTCGCCGGGGACCACTGGGTTCTGGACGGCGACCGTGGCGTAACCTATTCCGCAGCACCCCCGCAAAACACCCGCGTCACCGCCGGAGAATGGTGGGCAGATGACTATTCCGGTACCCCGCAAGTCAGCTTTGCCGCCGAAGAAGCGCAAGAGATGGGCCTGAAACTGGGCGACACCCTGACGGTCAATATTCTGGGGCGCGACATCACCGCTGAACTGACCTCACTGCGCGAGGTTGATTTCTCGACGGCGGGGATTGGGTTCATCATGTCCATGAACCCATCGGCCCTTGCCGGAGCCCCGCACAGCTTTATTGCCACTGTCTATGCCGAAGAGCCCGCCGAAGCCGCAATCCAACGCGACCTGGCTGAGCAATTTCCCAACATTACTGCTATTCGCGTCCGCGACGCCATCGACCGAATCTCGGGGCTGTTGGCAGGGTTGGCTGCAGCCACATCTTATGGCGCAGGTGTATCGCTGCTGACCGGCTTCCTTGTCCTAATCGGCGCAGCCGCCGCAGGAGAGCCCGCCCGCAGGCATGAAGCAGCGATTCTGAAAACACTGGGCGCAGACCGCGGTCGCATCCTGCTGAGTTTTGCCCTGCGCGCTGCCCTACTCGGCGCCGCTGCGGGCGCGGTGGCCCTGCTCACCGGCATATTGGGCGGATGGGCAGTGGCGACCTATATCTTCGACACCGATTTCAGCATCATCTGGGGTTCGGCGCTGGGAATTATTGTCGCCGGCCTCCTCGTGACCCTCGGCGCAGGCCTGTTCTTTGCGCTGCGCCCGTTGGCGGTACGACCGGCCCGCATCCTGCGAGCCAGTGACTGAACTTACCGAACGCAAGCAACCGGCTGCAAGATTTGCAGCAACTGGTCGTTGTCACAAACCAAAGCATCCAACGTGATGTCATCCAGCGACGCATAGAAAACCTCGGCCGCATCCTGCAGCGCAAGGCGCAACCGGCAGGCATCGGTCAAGGGGCAGGTATTGTCCGCATCCGCAAAGCACTCGGCCAACGGCAGGTTGCCCTCGACATGACGAAACACCGACCCGATGCGAATCTGCTCGGCAGGGCGCGCCAGGGTCATGCCGCCATTTCGGCCTCGCTGTGTGCTGAGATAGTCTAGCTGACTCAGTTGATTGATCACCTGCGCCAGATGGTTCTCCGAGATATTGCACACTTCGGCAATCTCGGATTTGGTCACAAGCCGGTCCTGATGTGCAGCGCAATACATCAGCAAGCGCACCGCGATATTCGTCCGTTTGGTAATGCGCATGATCGCCTCCCAAATTTCAAGATGCGACCTTATTGCATGTCCGGCTAAAAAGCGGTTTGACATACATCAATCGGCGGAAAAGGACGCGGCACAGATGGCAGACCCCTATTTCTTTGGCTATGGCAGCCTGGTGAACCTTGCTACCCACGATTTCCCCGATCCCCGCCCTGCGAAACTAAAAGGCTGGCGCCGCTCTTGGAGACATACAGACCTGCGCCCGGTGGCCTTTCTGACAGCCATCCCCGACCCCGATTGCGAGATTGAGGGGATGATCGCCCATGTCCCGAAAAACGACTGGGCGGCGCTGGATGAACGCGAATGGGCCTATGATCGCATCCCGGCAACTCAGGCTGTGTCACATACGCTGACCCACGACGTCGACATCGCCGTCTATGCCGTCCCACATGGCCGCCACACCGAGCCCACGAACCACCACCCCTTGGTACTCAGCTATATCGACGTCGTCGTACAGGGCTATCTGCGCGCCTATGGCGAGGCCGGGGCAGATCGCTTCTTTGCCACCACCGACGGCTGGGAGGCTCCGATCCTGAATGACCGCGCCGAGCCCCGCTATCCGCGACACCAGCAGTTGAAACCGCACGAGACTGAATTCGTGGACTCCCGCCTGCGAAGACTATCCGTCAACGTCGTCCACAGCCCATAGCAAAAGGCCGAGGTCAAAACCCGGCCCTTCTTCTCGTTCCAAATACGGTTGCCGAAGGCACGCGCCAAAGGGCGCGTTCTCTTACCCGCGCGCGCGGATCACCTGAAGCAATGGCAAAAGCGCGGCCATCTCGGGCCCACGCTCCATCCCTGTCAGCGCCTTGCGCAGCGGCATGAACAATCCCTTGCCCTTCCGGCCTGTGGTCTCTTTGACAGCCTTGGTCCAAACACCCCAGGTCTCGCCATCAAACGGCCCTTCGGGCAGCAATGCCACGGCTTCGGTGATGAAGTCACGATCGTCTTCGTCGATCAGCGGCTCTGCCCCATCGCGGCACAATTCCCACCAACCCTGCAGATCGGCCAAAGTGGTGATGTTCTCACGCGCCATGGCCCAGAAGGGCTCGGCCATATCTGCTGGGACACCCGCATCCGTAACCGCATCTGCAACATCCGCCAGAGGCAGAGACTGCAGATGTTTCGCGGTCAGCGGGAATAGGTCCTGCACGTCGAATTTGGTCGGTGCTGCGCCGAAACGCCCGATGTCGAATCCGTCTATCAATTCAGCCATGTCCGAACGTAATTCCACCGGATCGGACGAGCCCAGACGCGCCATCAGGCTTAGCAGAGCCATCGGCTGAACCCCCTGCTCGCGCAGATCGCGCAGCGCCAGCGTGCCCAAACGTTTCGACAGCGCCTCACCTTGCGGGCCGGTCAGCAGCGAGTGGTGCGCAAAGCGCGGGCAAGCGCCGCCCAGCGCTTCAATAATCTGGATCTGGGTCGCCGTGTTGGTCACATGGTCCGAGCCACGCACCACCTCCGTGACACCCATCTCGGTATCATCCACCACGGATGCGATCGTATAGAGAACCTGCCCATCGCCCCGGATCAATACCGGATCAGACACGGAAGAAGCATCAATCGAGATGTCGCCCAGAATGCCGTCATTCCACTCGATCCGCTCGTGATCCAGCTTGAAACGCCACACACCGTTTCCGCGTTCCGCCCGCAGCGCCTCTTTCTCGGCCTCCGACAGGTTCAGCGCAGCGCGGTCATAGACCGGGGGCTTGCCCATGTTCAGCTGCTTCTTGCGCTTCAGGTCCAGTTCGGTCGGCGTCTCGAACGCCTCATAGAAACGACCCATCTCGCGCAGCTTGTCGGCCGCTTCGGCATAGCGATCCAGACGGTCGGACTGACGCTCGACGCGGTCCCATTGCAGCCCAAGCCACTCCAGATCCTGTTTGATCGCATCGACATATTCTTCTTTCGACCGCTCAGGATCAGTGTCGTCGATGCGCAGGATGAACGTACCGCCAGCCTTGCGGGCGATCAAATAGTTCATCAAGGCAGTACGCAGGTTGCCCACATGGATGTAACCGGTGGGCGACGGGGCGAAACGGGTGGTTGTCATAGGTGTCTCCTGTTGGCGCGGCTATTGTCACAGGATGGGCGTTTTGTCCAGCCGTGGGCAAAGGCCCACCAAGGAACTCAAACATGGCCAACACACAACCTAAACAAAAATTCACACGTATTGTTCAACAACGCACCCCATATCTTGGGTCTATAACCTACCAAGAGACGCGCACCGGCCTAGCTTTGAAGCTGGCGTTCTGACAGGGAGACTTAGATATGACCATCAATTTGACGCGAAGAGCAGCCTTGGGCGCCGCGGCCACACTACCTTTTGCTGCAGCTGCGACCCCGCTTTTGGCCGCAGGAACCGAGACCAAAGCCAACTCGACCATCGCCAAATCGTACCACCTCGGTGATTTCACGGTCACGACCCTGTTGGATGGCAGCCTGCCCCGCGATGGTGCCAAGGAGATCTTCGGCGGTGGCGCATCGGATGAAGAATTTGCCAAAGTATCCGCCGACAACTTCATCCCTGCAGACAAGGCGCAGTTCTTCTTTACCCCGACGCTGGTCAATACCGGGTCCGAACTGGTTCTGTTCGACACCGGGCTGGGTCAGGGCGGTATTCAGGCGGCGCTGGCAGATGCAGGCGTCACCCCCGATCAGATCGACGTTGTTGTGATCACCCACATGCACCCCGACCATATCGGCGGCATGACCACCGACGATGCACCAACCTTTGCCAATGCGCGCTTCGTGACCGCCGCACCGGAATATGACTTCTGGGCGGCACAGGATGCAGGCAACCGCGTCGGTGATCTGGTTGCCGCCAAAGTGACCCCACAGGCCGAAAAGATGACCTTCCTCACCGATGGTGGAGAAGTCACCTCGGGCATCACCGCCGTCGCCGCCTATGGGCACACACCTGGCCACACGGTCTATCACCTGGAAAGCAACGGCCAGCGCTTGGTACTGACCGCCGACCTTGCCAACCACTATGTCTGGTCCTTCGCACACCCCGAGTGGGAGGTCCGCTTTGATATGGATAAAGCGGCCGCGACAGCAGCGCGTCGCAATGTTCTGGGTATGCTCGCCGCCGACAAGGTTCCGATGATCGGCTACCACATGCCCTTCCCCGCCGCTGGCTATGTCGAGACCCGCGGCGACGGGTTCCGCTTTGTCCCCGTCAGCTATCAGATGGCAGGCTAAGCTCTAGTATCCTGGGTCCGGCCGCACTTTTGAGCCATCCGTAAAACGGGACAGGCGGAAGGCGGCCGGATCGACACAGGGCGATCGCCCTGTGACCAGATCGGCCATCAACCGTCCCGCTCCGGGACCGATGCCGAATCCGTGGCCGGAAAAACCGGTTGCGATGAATATGCCCGGAATTTCTTCGACGCCCGAGATTACCGGGATTGCATCCGGCGTAACATCAATCATCCCTGCCCAGCTTTGCACCAACTCGGCGTTCCGCAACGCGGGTATGCCCTTTCGCGCGTTCGCCCACGCCCGCCGCAGCACCTTGCCAGACGGCTCAGGGTCCAGAACGCGACACTGTTCGAACGGAGTGACATCCGTAGGCAACCATTTCCGGTCCTGCTTGGCTTCAATGGCCCACCTTTTCGACCACCGAAATCGCAGCGACCGCCACTCCTGCCGGAATGCGGGCAGGAACCACCATGCCAACCGAAAGCTGTCGGGCACGATATCAACCGTGTTTTCATGGCCGGACGCGATCGTATAGCCACCGTCAGCACGCTTGCGCACGGCGAAGTCATCCGACCACAACGCCGCCTCGGGCCCTTCGACCGGAGAGGTGCGCAGCACCGTGTTCAGCACCTTGAGCTGCGGCAAGTCAATGCCCGCATTCCCAGCAAACAAACGCGACCATGCGCCACCGGCCAACACCACGCGATCACAGGCGACACGACCGCGTTCAGTGAAAACACCCGCAATGCGCCCACCCTGCACATCAACACTGCGAACAGCGCAATTGGTCATCAACACTGCGCCGTTGTCGCGCGCGGCCTCGGCGATGGCGGGGGCCGCCCATTGCGGCTCGGCCCGGCCGTCGCGGGGCATGTGCAGGGCACACTCCAGATCGGTCCGATGACTGGGCAGTAAGTCGTCCAGTTCTGCCCCCGATACCATCCGAGCGCCAATCTGCAACCCATCGACATGTCGCGCCCAACGTTCAAGATTTTGCGCATCCCGCGCGCCGGAGGCGCCAAACAGGATACCTGATCGCGTAAACCCGGTTTTACGCCCGGTCCTCTCGTCCAGCCCGTCCCAAATCTTTTGCGCCACGCACATCAACGGAATTTCGCGCGGGTCACGCAGCCCCAATCGCACCCATCCCCAGTTGCGCGAGCTCTGTTCGCCTGCAATCTGGCCTTTTTCGCACAACAGAACCGAGACGCCCCGTTCGGACAGCTCCAATGCAGTTGCCGCGCCGATGATTCCGCCCCCGATCACGACGACGTCTACCACTTTGGGAAGTTTCAGATCAGGTTCAACGGGGGTTGGTTTGGGGCCGGGCATCAACCGCTCATACTGCATTCTATGAAATGCAATGAAGGCGCGGGATTGGGCCCAAGGCAATACGACATTCGGCGCAGATCACAGATTTAAACGACCTGTGTCAATCACGCCATTTTCGGGGATATTCAGACTAAGCCACACCGCATAGTTCGGCCCATTTCTGACGCAGAACCTGGGTAAAGCCGACAACCCGAGTCTCGGCTTCATCCTCCGCAGCTTCGTGCAAGGACAGGTCAACATCGACCAGTTCTTCGCGCAACTCGGTAGGCGTAACTTTGGGCAGAGGCGGCTCAGCCGCGCTCAAAATACCGGCGATGGCGGCATCCACCTCGGCTTCGTTCAGATCCTGCCCCTTGTCTGCCATTGTCTTCCACGGCGGCGGAGCATGAAGAGGTTTGTCATATTCCTCATACATAGCGATACCAAATCGTTAACACAGACACCCAATCTCGGATGTGTCACACCTGCCCCAGCTAGGGCGATAATCAAGCAAAAATGTGTCGGAAAAATGGCGCGCGCTCAAGCAAGCCCTTGAGAAAACATCATCTTGCAACCCATCGCAAGACGGATTGCAGACAATGCCACCCTAGACGCGGCATTGATTACTGATACGATACGATCTGCAGGCGCCGCAGCGGCAGGCGACTCAGGACGGGTCGCGCCAGCGATTCACGATCGGATACCTGCGATCCAGCCAGAAAGCCCGGCTAGTCAGCCGCGTTCCGGGGGCTGACTGGAACCGCTTGTATTCGCTGATATAGATCAGATGCTCAACCCGGCGCGCTGTGGCTGCATCAAACCCGGCCTCAACGCAATCCGCGACCGAGCCTTCGCCGTCGACCAGAATTTCAAGGATCGCATCCAACTCGGGATAGTCCGGCAGGCTGTCGCTGTCTTTCTGATCCGCCCGCAATTCCGCGCTGGGGGGCTTGTCGATGACCGAGGGCCGAATGACCTCGCCCTCCGGCCCCATCATCCAGTCGCGGTGGTTTTCATTGCGCCAGCGGCAGGTCTGAAAAACGCGGGTTTTGTAAAGGTCCTTGATGGGGTTGTAGCCGCCATTCATGTCGCCATAGATCGTGGCATATCCCACCGCGACCTCGGATTTGTTCCCAGTGGTCAGCAACATCTCGCCAAACTTGTTCGAGATTGCCATCAACAGCAACCCGCGCAGACGCGACTGGACGTTTTCCTCGGTCAAGTCTGGGTCACACCCGGCAAACAACGGGGCCAAAGTGTCCGTCACGGCGGCGCGACTGTCCGAGATAGGCACGTAGTCAAAATGCACGCCCAGCGCCTTGGCGACAGCCTCTGCATCGTCCAAGGAACCCTGACTGGTATATTCCGACGGCAACATTACACAGCGGACATTCTCAGACCCAATCGCATCCACCGCAATCGCCGCGACCAAGGCGGAATCAACCCCGCCCGACAGACCAAGCAGCGCCTTTTTGAACCCGGTCTTCCCCATATAGTCGCGCAAGGACTGCACCATCGCGCGATAGTCCTGCTCCCATTCATCTGGCTGAGGCGCGACCTCGGCCGGAACGATCCGCCACCCCTCATCGCCCCGCTCAAGATCGATATGGGTAACGGCCTCGTCAAACACAGGCATCCGAAAGGCCAGCGCGCCGCCGGGGTTCAGGCCAAACGTGCCGCCGTCAAAGACCTGATCGTCCTGACCGCCAACCATGTTGAGGTAAATCAGCGGCAGGCCGGTCTCGACCACGCGCGCCACCATATGATTAAGCCGCACGTCGTATTTGTTGCGGAAATAGGGCGAGCCATTGGGAATCAACAGAAACTCGGCCCCGGTCTCTTCCAGAGTTTCCGCGACATCCGGGTGCCAGCTATCCTCGCAGATCGGGCTGCCTATCCGCGTATTGCCCACCGAATACGGCCCGCCCAACGGACCGGAATCATACAGGCGAACCTCGTCAAAGACCGTTTCATTCGGCAAGTGATGCTTCAGTACCTTGCTGCCGATCTTGCCACCCTTGAGGATCAGATAGGCGTTGTACAGGTTGTCATCCTCGACCCATGGCCCGCCAATCGCCAGCGCGGGACCGTCGGCGCATTGGGCGGCCAATACCTCGACCGCGGCCATGGCAGCGCGGTTAAAGCTGGGCTTCATCACCAGATCCTGCGTGTTGTAGCCAGTGATGAACATCTCGGGGAAGGCGATCATGTCCGCGCCTGCGTCGCGCGCCTGTTTCCATGCCGCGACGGCCTTGGCCGAGTTGCCCTCGATATCCCCTACAACAGGGTTGAGTTGCGCCAGAGTGATGCGGAAACGGTCGGCCATGGTGCCCTCTTGCCCTCGTCAGTTCTTATGCCATTTACCAGATCGCACCGCGAGGAAAAGGCAAATGCGGCAAAACCCGTTGCCCTGCCCCCGGCGGTATCTTAGTTTTGCGCTGTAGAACAACCACCGGCAGGCAGGAAAACCCTATGAACGTCATCCGCACCTCAATCGCCGCTACCGCGATGGCCCTGTTGGTCTTGCCCGCCAGTGCGCAGGATGGGCAGGTCATCATTGCGGATGATGAGGTTGGCGGCGTCTACGAAGGCACTTTCCTGAACGGGCTGCGGCACGGCATCGGTACTTATCGCCTGCCCGACGGCTTCGAATATGAGGGCGAGTGGTCTGAAGGCGAAATTCAAGGCCAGGGCATAGCCCGCTATGCGAACGGGTCAATCTATGACGGCGCTTTCGCAAAGGGTCAGCCGGAAGGGCGCGGCCGGATCATCTATCCCGATGGCGGCAGCTACGAAGGCGAATGGTCTGATGGCACGATCAACGGGCAAGGCACTGCCACCTATGCCAATGGCGCGCGCTATGAAGGCGGGTTCAAACAGGCGCAGTACCACGGCAAAGGAACTCTGACCGACCCCAGCGGATATATCTATGAGGGCGACTGGGTTGAGGGCGCGAAACAGGGCAAAGCCAAGATCACCTCGACCCAGGGCAGCGTTTATGAAGGCGACATCGACAATGGCGTGCGCCATGGACAGGGTACGCTGACCGTGCCCGACGGCATGACCTATACCGGGGACTGGGTGCAGGATCGCATGACCGGCAAGGGGCGCATGGTACAGGCCAATGGGGACGTCTACGAAGGCGATCTTGTCGACGGGCGGCGTCAGGGCAAGGGCAAGGCCACCTACGCCAATGGTGCGACCTATGAGGGCGACTACACCGACGACCGCCGCCACGGCAAAGGCCGGTTCGTGGGCACGGACGGTTTTGAATATACCGGTGAATGGCAGGACGGGCAGATCGAAGGCTTTGGCGAGATGACCTATCCCGATGGCTCCACCTATGTTGGTGACTTCAGCGCCGACCTGCCCCATGGCAAGGGGCTGCACACCTACCCGGACGGCATCATATACGAGGGCGACTGGATCGCCGGTATTTTCGAAGGCTCCGGCAAGGCAACCTACCCCAACGGCGTCGTGTATTCGGGTCAGTTCAAAAACGGCCTCAGCCACGGCACTGGCGTTCTGACCTTCGCCAACGGCTATACCTACGAGGGCGATTGGGCCGAAGGTGCCCGCCACGGCAAAGGGCGCGCCAGCTTCCCGGATGGCACAGTGTATGAAGGCGAATTCGTCGATGGCGTCCGCGAAGGGCTCGGCACGATCACCACTCCGCGCGGGTTTACCTATACCGGCGATTGGGCAGGTGGCAAAATCAGCGGCACCGGGATCGCCACCTATGCCACAGGCGACGTCTATGAGGGTGGATTTGTGGACAACAAACGCCACGGCGACGGAACCATGCGCTATGCCAACGGACAAGAAGAATCAGGCGTGTGGGAAAACGGTGTCCTGCCGGGCAAATCAGCCGCCGAGCCCGAGGCTGCACCGGCCGAAGACACCACATCAGACGCGCCTTCGGACGGCTAGTTTCACCAAGGCACCGGCTGCCCGGCCCAATCGAAAAAACCACCTGTATCGTCCGGGGCCAGCGCCTCGATCACTGACAGCAAATTCTGCGCGGCTTCGTCTGGTTCAACGGTCGCGTGGCGTCCTGCGTATTTTCGAGTGAACTCAGTGCGCACCGTGCCGGGATGCAGCGAAACGCATACCGCCTGCTTGTGTGTCCGCGCCAGTTCGACCGCCGAGGTGTGAACGATCTGATTCACAGCAGCTTTGGCCGCGCGGTAGCTGATCCACCCGCCCAGACGGTTGTCGCCAATCGACCCGACCCGCGCCGACAGCACCGCCACGACGGCCCGCCGGTCCCGCGGCAACAACCGCGCAGCTTGTGCCAAAACCAAAGCTGGCCCCACCGCGTTCAAAGCAAACTGATCCATCATCGCCTTGGCTGACAAAGCGCGGATCGTCTTTTCCGGCTCAGCCCCGTTGATTTCAAGCGCACCAGACGCAACGAAGATCAGGTCATAGGGTCCTCCAAGCGCTGCCAGAGCAGTACTGACGGTGTCTGGCTTGGTCAGGTCAAACCCAACCGAAGACCGGGACAAACCTGTTACCGCGACCGATTGTTTCTCCAACCGCCTACAAAGCGCCGATCCGATCCCGCCCGACGCGCCAATGATGAGTGCTTTTTTCATAGCCCATCACCTAGCAGCCCAAGCGCTTACTTCAACGCATCGCAAAAAACGTCCCTGCGCGTGAAAGACCTGCAAATTCCGTCTTTTCATTCGCGTTCCGCTCTGTATAACCTCAATCCCATGATCAACCACGCAGATATCCTTGTTGCCGACACCGCCCTTCGCGGTGCGTGGCTGCGTGGCCTACTGATCCTAATCCGCCTCTGAGCGTGCCATCCGGCGCGCCCGCTCAGAGGAGGACGCCCGCGCGCCATAGGCTTTAGGACAGAAGAAGAAAGAGATTCCCATGACCAACGTGACCGACCAAGACCGCGTCTTGATCTTTGACACCACTTTGCGCGACGGCGAACAAAGCCCCGGCGCAACCATGACCCATAACGAAAAGCTCGAAATTGCCGAGCTGCTGGACGAAATGGGCGTCGACATCATCGAGGCCGGTTTCCCCATCGCCTCTGAGGGTGATTTCAAGGCCGTCAGCGAGATTGCCGAGCGGTCGAAAAACAGCCGCATCTGCGGTCTGGCCCGCGCCAATTTCGCAGACATTGACCGTTGCTGGGAGGCGGTGAAACATGCACGGCAAAACCGCATTCACACCTTCATCGGCACCTCTCCGCTGCACCGCGCCATTCCGAACCTGACGATGGACGAGATGGCCGATAAAATCCACGAAACGGTTAGCCATGCGCGCAACCTGTGCGAAAACGTGCAGTGGTCGCCAATGGACGCAACACGGACCGAGTGGGACTATCTGTGCCGCGTGATCGAGATTGCGATCAAGGCGGGTGCGACCACGATCAACATTCCCGACACGGTGGGTTACACCGCTCCGGTCGAAAGCGCCGACCTGATCAAACGCCTGATCGAGACCGTACCGGGCGCGGATGAAGTGATCTTCGCCACCCACTGCCACAACGACCTCGGCATGGCGACCGCAAACTCGCTGGCCGCCGTTGCGGGCGGAGCGCGTCAGATTGAATGCACCATCAATGGTCTGGGGGAACGCGCAGGCAACACCGCGCTGGAAGAGGTCGTCATGGCACTGCGCACCCGCAATGACATCATGCCTTGGCACACGGGTATCGACACCACCAAGATCATGCATATCTCGCGCCGTGTGGCGACGGTGTCGGGCTTCAACGTGCAGTTCAACAAGGCGATTGTCGGCAAGAACGCCTTTGCGCACGAAAGCGGCATCCATCAGGACGGGATGCTGAAGAACCGCGAAAACTTCGAGATCATGCGCCCCGAGGATATCGGCTTGTCTGGCACGTCTTTGCCCTTGGGCAAACACTCGGGCCGCGCGGCCTTGCGTGACAAGCTGGAAACGCTGGGTTTTGATGTGGGCGACAATCAGCTGAAAGACATCTTCGTTCGGTTCAAGGATCTGGCCGACCGCAAGAAAGAGGTCTTTGACGACGACCTCATCGCACTGATGACCATGGATGAGCATGACGACTATCTGCAACTGGTGTCGATGAAAGTGACTTGCGGCACCGGCGGTCAGGCAGAATCAACGGTCGAGCTTGAGATGGACGGCAAGGACATCATCGCTACTGAACACGGCGATGGACCGGTTGATGCGACCTTCAAGGCAATCCGTGCGATCTACCCCAACAAAGCGCATCTGCAACTGTACCAAGTACACGCTGTGACCGAAGGCACAGACGCCCAGGCCACAGTCTCGGTGCGGCTGGAAGAGGATGGCATGATTGCAACCGGTCAATCGGCCAACACCGATACCGTCGTTGCCTCGGCTAAAGCCTATATCCACGCGCTGAACCGCCTGATCATGCGGCGCGAAAAGGCCGGACCGGGCGCGGATGCGCGTGAGATTAGCTATAAGGACCTGACCTGAGCGTCTGAAAGCGCAGAGGCTCCCGCCACCGCGGCGGCCCGGCTTCGCCGATCCTTCTTGGGTTTTGGGCCCGGCAGCGCGCCGCAGGCGCGCTGCCGGGCCCAACTCGATTGACGGCATCTTTGATGCTGGCAATCGGGGCGGGAGAGCTTCCTACAACCGCTCAAACAAGGTGGAGAGGCGCGCAAATTCGCCCTGAATGCCAAACGGTGCGTTCACAATGAACATTCCCGACCCGATCATACGGTGCCCCTCGCGCGCGGCTGGAAAGCGCACCTCGTGGCATTCCGCTTTGGTCAGAGTTTGAGCCCGCAGCGCCTCGATCATGGGCTTGTGTCGTCCATCGGTCAGGATCGGATACCACAACGCGATGACCCCAACATTCCACTTCCGGTGCACCTTGGAAATGAATCCCGGCAGGCGGTCATATTCGGATTTCACTTCATAGCTTGGGTCGATCAGCATCAATCCCCGCCGAGGGGTAGGCGGCAGCAAGGAATGTGCCAGCGCATAGCCGTCCTGCTTGTAGACCTTCGCTCCGAACCGCGAAACGGCCAGTGAGAGCGCCTCATATTCCTGCGGATGCAGCTCAGCCAGATGCAAACTGTCCTGATCACGCAGCAAATTGCCCGCAATCAGGGGCGATCCGGCATATGCTTGCGTCCCGTGCGTCGCCTGAACGCTGGCCAACGCCTTCGACAAAGGATGATCGGCACCAAACCACCCGTCACGCCGCGCGCGCTCAATTCCTGCCGCGGCCTCACCGGTGCGGACCGCTTCAGCAGCGTCCAGCTTGTACAAGCCCCGCCCCGAATGGGTCTCGACATAGGTCAGGGGTTTGTCCTTACGCGCCAGATAGTCCAGCATCCACGCCAGCAAAGCGTGCTTTTGCACGTCAGCCAGATTTCCAGCATGGTAAATATGTTGATATGAGAGCATGTTGCCTTCTAAAGTCCCTATCAATAAGGCGGAAAGGTGCTGATTGACGCGGAATCAGCCCTTTTACCGGGCGAGATGGCACCCTATAAGACATCCGTCCCGGAACCGTCGAGTCGCGGGCAGTGGTAATTTTGACGAACGGGATCATTAAAAACATGGGAATCTTTGGCAATCTGGGCGGCTTGTTCACAGCGGACATGGCCATCGACCTTGGGACAGCGAACACGCTGGTTTATGTCAAAGGGCGCGGTGTGATCCTGTCGGAGCCTTCGGTTGTCGCCTATCACGTCAAGGACGGTGTCAAAAAGGTGCTGGCCGTCGGTGAAGACGCCAAGCTGATGCTGGGCCGAACCCCCGGCTCGATCGAGGCGATCCGTCCGATGCGTGAAGGCGTGATTGCTGATTTCGACACAGCCGAGGAAATGATCAAGCACTTTATCCGCAAGGTGCATAAGCGGTCGACCTTCTCGAAGCCCAAGATCATCGTCTGCGTACCCCATGGCGCGACGCCAGTTGAAAAGCGCGCGATCCGTCAGTCGGTTCTGTCGGCAGGTGCGCGCCGCGCGGGCCTGATCGCCGAGCCGATTGCTGCGGCCATTGGCGCAGGCATGCCGATCACAGACCCCACCGGCAACATGGTCGTTGATATCGGGGGCGGCACCACCGAGGTTGCGGTTCTGTCGCTGGGCGACATCGTCTATGCGCGTTCGGTCCGCGTGGGCGGAGACCGAATGGATGAGGCGATCATCTCGTATCTGCGCCGCCAGCAGAACCTTCTCGTGGGCGAATCTACTGCAGAACGTATCAAAACCACCATCGGCACCGCCCGGATGCCAGACGACGGTCGTGGCCAGTCGATGCATATCCGGGGCCGTGACCTGCTGAACGGCGTGCCCAAGGAAATCGAGATCAGCCAGGCTCAGGTGGCCGAGGCGCTTTCGGAACCTGTTCAACAGATTTGCGAGGCGGTGATGACAGCATTGGAAACCACACCGCCCGATCTGGCCGCCGACATCGTGGACCGGGGCGTGATGCTGACCGGCGGCGGCGCGCTGCTGGGCGATCTGGACCTTGCCCTGCGCGAACAGACTGGTCTGGCTGTGTCGATTGCCGATGAAAGCCTGAATTGCGTGGCTTTGGGCACCGGCAAAGCGCTGGAGTATGAAAAACAACTGCGCCACGCGATTGACTACGAAAGCTAAGGCGCGCACCCTTTCGGGGTGAAAACTCGGGCAAGAGCAGCACGGGAAGGTAACCTGTGGCAAACGACCGATCACAGCGCGATGAATACACCGCCCCTCTGCGCCGCCTGCTGTTGGGGATCGTGGTGCTTTGCCTGCTGGGAATCTTTCTGGTCTGGCGCATTGACAGCCCTCGGGTCGAGCGGTTTCGGGCGCAGGTGGTGGACCGCGTGGTGCCGTCGATGGAATGGGCGATGGTGCCAGTCACCGCAGTTGTAAACCTTGTCCGCGATTTCCAAAGCTATCAGCGGCTGAGCGCACAAAACCAAGAGCTGCGCAGCGAATTGCGCCTGATGCGGGCCTGGAAAGAGGCCGCGCTGCAGCTTGAACAGGAAAACGCGCGCCTGCTGGACCTTAACAACGTGCGGCTGGACCCGCGCCTGACCTATATAACCGGGGTTGTGATGGCCGATAGCGGCTCGCCCTTCCGGCAATCGGTGTTGCTGAATGTGGGCGAACGGGACGGCATCATGGATGGCTGGGCCACGATGGACGGGATCGGCGTCGTCGGGCGAATTTCCGGCGTCGGCCCCGATACTGCGCGAGTCATTCTACTGACTGATGCGTCCAGCGCCATTCCAGCAACGATCCAGCCTTCGGGTCAAACCGCGCTGATCACCGGCGACAATACGCCTTCGCCTGCTGTGGAATTCCTGGAAAACCGCGAGCTTGTGCGACCGGGTGATCGGGTCGTGACATCGGGCGATGGCGGCGTGTTTCCTGGCGGCCTGCTGATCGGACAGATCGCCGCCGACCCCGGTGGGCGCCTACGTGTGCGCCTGTCGGCCGATTTCGAACGACTGGAATTTTTGCGCGTGCTGCGCTTCCATTCGGCTCCACGTATCGAAGATTCCGGCGATGTCGTCGGCCCCAGACGCCCCGAAGCCGCCCTGACCCCATCGGAGGTCGGCGATGGATAGTCAGACTTCGCAGCTTTGGGCCAAACGCGGCTTGTATCTGTTTCTGGCCCTTCTGATCCTGTTTTTTCATCTGCTGCCACTGAACGCGCGGCCAGATCGCTGGCCCTTTCCTGATCTGATCATTGCGCTGACATTTGCCTGGGTGTTGCGGCGTCCCGAGTTTGTGCCCATCCCTCTGATCGCGGTGGTGATGTTGCTGGCCGATCTGCTGCTGCAACGTCCTCCGGGTCTGCTGGCCGCGCTGGTTGTGATGGGCGCGTCCTACTTGCGCAACGCAGCACCCGGCTTACGTGACGCCGGGTTCATGGGCGAATGGACCAGCGCCGCCGTTGTCATCACGGCTGTTTTTGCCCTCAACCGCGTCATTCTTGCTATTCTGTCCGTGCAACAGGCAGCATTGGGTCCGGTCGTGATACAAGTGGTTCTGACGATTGCGGTTTATCCGCTGATTGTTCTGCTCAGCCAGAGCGGATTCGGCGTGCGGCGGGTTTCGACCTCGGAGTCCGGCGCAGTAGGAGCCCGCCCATGAAGCCACGCAAACAGAAATCGCAGGGTTTGGCCTATAAAAGACTGCCCCGTCGCGCATTTGTTCTTGGCGGATTGCAGGCCGTGTTTATTGGCGGTCTGGCCGCACGGATGCGGTATATGCAGGTGGATCAAGCGGATGAATACCGCCTGCTGGCTGAAGAAAACCGCATCAACATCCGCCTGATCCCACCGACACGCGGTCGGATTTACGACCGCAACGGGCAGATCATCGGGCAGAACTCACCCTCTTACCGGATCGTGATGGTGCGCGAGGATGCGGGCGACGTAGACGCCGTTATCGCCAGACTGTCTGACCTGATCCCGCTGACCGATGATGAGATCGAGCGCGCCAAGACCGAGATGCGCCGCTCGGCCCCGTTCCTGCCGGTCACGCTGGCCGATCAGGTCACGTGGGAAGATATCTCGAAAGTCGCCGTCAACGCCCCCGCCCTGCCCGGTGTCACGCCCGAGGTCGGCATGACACGGCAATATCCCAGATACGAAGATTTCGCCCATGTCGTTGGCTATGTCGGCCCGGTCAGCGACTATGACCTCAGCCAGATCGAAGACCCCGAACCCGTGCTGCGCATACCTCGGTTCCAGATCGGCAAGGTCGGGCTAGAGGCCAAACAGGAAATCAGCCTGCGGGGTAAGGCCGGGGCCAAACGAGTCGAGGTCAACGCCACTGGCCGCGTCATGCGCGAGCTTGACCGGCAGGAAGGTACCGCCGGGGCCGATCTGCAACTGTCTGTCGATGCCGATCTGCAGCAATACGCGCAGGCACGTCTGGCGGGCGAAAGCGCCGCTGCGGTCGTGATCGACTGCGAAACCGGCGATATCCGGGCGATAAGTTCAGCCCCCAGTTTTGATCCCAACCTGTTCGTGCGCGGCATCTCGGTCGCGGATTACCGGACCCTGACGCAGGACAATTACCGCCCGCTGGCCAACAAGACCGTGCAGGGCACCTACCCGCCGGGATCGACCTTCAAGATGATCACCGCCATGGCCGCGTTGGAGGCCGGAGTGATCGGACCATCGAACACTGTCTATTGCCCTGGCCACCTGAAGGTTGGCAGCCGCCGGTTCCATTGCTGGAAACGCGGCGGGCATGGCACAGTCGATCTGGAAACCTCGCTCAAACGCAGTTGCGATGTCTATTACTATGACGTGGCCCTGCGCACGGGGATCGACAAAATCTCGGACATGGCACGGACTTTTGGGCTGGGCATCAAGCATGACATACCGATGTCCGCCGTGGCCGCCGGGCTGGCGCCCAATCAAGACTGGAAGCGGCGTGTGCATGGGCAGGAATGGCTGGTGGGTGACACGGCCAATGCCTCGATCGGTCAAGGGTTCATGCTGGCCTCGCCGCTGCAACTGGCCGTGATGACCGCACGGATTGCGACCGGGCGATCTGTCTCGCCGCGTCTTGTTCGGTCGATGAACGGGGTCGAGCAACCCTCGGGCGCAGGTGAGCCGCTGGACGTCAACCCGCGTAATCTGGAACAAGTTCGGCAGGCGATGTGGACGGTATCGAATGACCGGCGCGGTACAGCTTATCGCAGCCGCATCATAGCCGATGATTTCCGAATGGCGGGCAAAACCGGCACCAGCCAGGTGCGCAACATCACTAAGGCCGAACGTGCCGCCGGCGTCATCCGCAACGAAGACCTGCCGTGGGAGCGCCGAGACCATGCTCTGTTTGTCAGCTTCGCGCCCTATGACAAGCCGAAATACGCGATTGCCGTGGTGGTAGAACATGGCGGAGGTGGGTCGAAAGCCGCAGCCCCTGTGGCGCGGGACATCATGTTACAGGCGCTCTATAATGGAACGCCGCCATTGGACGCCTATCCGGTTGCCGACCGCGACCGGATCAAGGAACTGCAAAAGAAGCTTGAAGGCGATCGCCGTCCCAAAGCGCGCCCTTCCGAAAAGGACCGCGCATGAGCTATCTTGAGTATACGGTCAAATCCACGCCCTCGGGGTTCCGCAAGTTCTTGTATATGAACTGGCCCCTGACTCTGCTGCTGATCAGCGTGGCCAGCGCCGGGTTCCTGATGCTGTTCTCGGTCGCAGGTGGGTCATGGACCCCATGGGCCGAACCTCAGATGGAGCGGTTCGGGCTGGGCCTGACGGTGATGTTCATCATCGCGCTTGTCCCCATCTGGTTCTGGCGCAACATGTCGGTTCTGGCCTATCTGGGCTCAATTGGCCTGCTGATCGTGGTCGAGCTGTTCGGGACGATTGGCATGGGCGCACAGCGCTGGATCGACCTTGGTTTCATGCGACTGCAACCGTCCGAGGTGATGAAAGTTGCCCTGGTAATGGTGCTGGCCGCCTATTACGACTGGCTGCCCTCGCACAAAACCTCGCGCCCGCTATGGGTGATCCTTCCGGTGATCCTGATCCTGATCCCGGTGTTTTTCGTGCTCAAACAACCCGACTTGGGCACCTCGATCCTGTTGCTGGCCGCAGGGGGTGGGATGATGTTTCTGGCTGGGGTCCACTGGGCCTATTTTGCCGCTGTCATCGCCGCCGTGGTCGGGCTGATCGCAACCGTTTTCAACAGCCGCGGAACCGAGTGGCAGTTGCTCAAGGACTACCAATTCCGCCGGATTGATACCTTTCTAGACCCCTCCACCGACCCGCTGGGCGCGGGCTATCACATTACTCAGTCCAAAATCGCGCTGGGATCAGGTGGTTGGAACGGGCGCGGCTTCATGCAGGGCACGCAATCGCGGCTGAACTTCCTGCCGGAAAAACATACCGATTTCATCTTCACCACATTGGCCGAGGAGTTCGGCTTTGTCGGTGGCATTACCCTGTTGATCCTTTATGGCCTGATCATCGTGTTCTGTCTGGTGACGGCGTTGTCGACCAAGGACCGGTTTTCGTCGCTGGTGACGCTGGGCATCGCGCTGAACTTCTTCCTGTTCTTCGCGGTGAACATGTCGATGGTGATGGGACTGGCCCCGGTCGTGGGTGTGCCCCTGCCAATGGTCAGCTATGGCGGCTCGGCCATGCTTGTCCTGATGGCGGCCTTCGGTATTGTGCAAAGCGCGCATATCCATCGTCCTCGCTGATTTGAAAGGCCCCCGATGCCCGTGAACGTCCTGTTTTCCGCGCGCCCTGAATTGTGGCCCGTGTATGAACCCCTCTTGTCAGACGGCTTGACCAATGCGGGGGTGGATGCGGCAATCGGAACGCAGATGGACCCGGATCAGGTCGATTACGTGGTCTATGCGCCAAACGGTGGGCTATTGGACTTCACGCCGTATTCGCGGCTGAAGGCCGTGCTCAGCCTGTGGGCCGGGGTCGAAAGCATCGCAGATAACGCGACCCTAACCGTTCCCCTCGCTAGAATGGTGGATTTCGGCCTGACGCAAGGCATGACCGAATGGGTGGTCGGCCACGTGCTGCGATACCATCTTGGAATGGACCGCCATATCACTGTTCAGGACGGCACATGGACACCCGAGGCCCCACCGCTGGCCCCTGAACGCACCGTCTGCATACTGGGCCTTGGCATGTTGGGCGAGGCATCCGCGCGGGCACTTGCTGTATTGGGTTTCAACGTCACGGGCTGGAGTCGGTCGCCCAAGGACATCCCCGGTGTCACCTGCCTGCACGGCGAAGACGGGCTACGCGCGGCGCTGACCACAGCTGAAATCGTCGTTCTGCTGCTGCCCGACACACCGGCGACCGAGAACCTGTTGAACGCGGAAACACTCGCCCTGCTGCCTAAGGGCGCATGTCTGATCAATCCGGGCCGAGGCCCTCTCATCGACGACAGCGCCCTGCTGGATGCGCTGAACGCCGGACAAATCGGCCACGCCACGCTGGACGTGTTCCGGGTTGAACCCTTGCCAATCGACCACCCTTATTGGGCGCATCCGAACGTGACGGTCACGCCGCATATCGCCTCGGAAACGCGGCCAGCGACAGCCGCGCAGGTGATCGTTGAAAACATTCGACGCGGTGAGGCGGGTGAACCCTACATGCACCTCGTCGACCGCGCTTTAGGCTACTAGCCCGCGCCCTTTCAGCAAAGCCTCAACCCCCGGCAACCGGCCCCGGAAGGCCAGATACAGGTCTTCGGCCTCGCGCGAGCCACCGGTGGACAGGATGTTTTCCTCCAGCGCCTTGGCGCGGGCGGGGTCAAATGCGCCTCCAGCCTCTTCAAAGGCGGCGAAGGCGTCGGCGTCCATGACTTCGGACCACATATAGCTGTAATAGCCCGAGCTATAGCCGTCGCCGGCAAACACATGCGCGAAATGCGGGGTGGCGTGACGCATTCCAATGGCCGGGGGCATTCCCAGACCCTCCAGCACCTTTGCCTGTTTCGCCATCGGATCGGCGGGGGCCTCGCCATCGTGGAATTCCAGATCGACCAGCGCCGAGGCGACATATTCGACCGTCTGAAACCCCTGATCGAAATTGGCGGCCTTCAGCACCTTGTCCAGCATGTCTTGCGGCATCGGCGCGCCGGTTTCGGCATGGGTGGCAAACTCGGCCAGAACTTCGGGCACTTCCAACCAGTGTTCGTAAAGCTGGCTGGGCAGTTCTACGAAATCGCGCGCGACAGACGTACCCGATATGCTTTCATAAGTCACATCCGACAGCATCTGATGCAGCGCATGGCCGAATTCATGAAATAGCGTCCGGGCGTCATCATAAGACAGCAGCGCCGGATCGCCCTTTGCAAAATTGCAGACATTGATCACGACCGGAGCCTGCACTTTTGGAAACTTGGCCTGCGACCGCATCGCGCTGCACCACGCGCCGGATCGCTTGGAGCCCCGCGCGAAGTAATCCCCGATGAACACCGCGATATGCTGACCATTGCGCGTGACCTCCCAAGCGCGGCAATCGGGGTGGTAGAGCGGCACGTCCAGCGGCCCGAACTCCAACCCGAACAAGCGGTTGGCACAGGCAAAGGCGGCCTCGATCATCCGGTCCAGCTGCAGGTAGGGTTTCAGCGCCGCCTCATCCAGATCATGCTCGGCCTTGCGGCGTTTCTCGGCGTAGTAGCGCCAATCCCACGCGGCCAGTGGGCCATTGACCCCATCCGCCTGCATCATCTGCGTCAGAATCTCGGCGTCCGCATCGGCGCGGGCCTTGGCGGGTTCCCAGACCTGCATCAGCAGGTCACGCACCTTGTCCGGCGTGCGGGCCATCTCGGTTTCCAGCTTGTAGGCCGCGAAATTGTCATAGCCCAGAAGCTTGGCGCGCTCTTGGCGAAGGCTGAGGATTTCGGCGGCATTTTCGCGGTTATCCGTCTTGCCCCCATTCGCGCCACGCGCAGTCCAGGCCTTATAGGCCACCTCGCGCAGATCGCGGCGGGGCGAGAATTGCAGGAATGGGACGATGATCGAGCGGGACAGGGTGACAACGGGACCATCTACACCCTTTTCCTGCCCGGCAGCCCGGGCCGCATCCACGACGAAATCTGGTAGACCTTCCAGATCATCCTCGGACAGGTCCATGAACCACTCACGCTCATCCGCCAGCAGGTTCTGGGTAAAGGATGTACCCAGCGAGGCCAGCCGCGCCTTGATTTCCTGCATCCGCGCGTCTGCATCCCCGGTCAGGGCCGCGCCCGCGCGCACGAAGCCCCGATGGGTCAGCATCAGAACCCGCGCCTGTTCGTCGGTCAGGTTCAGATCATCCTTTCGGTCCCACAGTTCGGCCACCCGCTGAAACAGCGCTTTGTTCGAGGAAATGCCCGAGAAATGCGCCGCCAGTTTGGGTGAAAAGTCCCGCTGCAACTCTTCACGTGCCGGGTTGCTGTCGGCCCCGGCCACGGTGAAAAAGACGGACAGGACCTTGTCCAATTGCTCACCCGCAGCCTCAAGCGCCTCAACCGTATTGGCAAAGCTGGGCGCGTCGGGGTTGTCCGCGATGGCGGCGATCTGCGCGTTATGCGCCTGCAAGGCCGCATCCAGCGCGGGCGCGAAATCGGTGTCGGCAATCGTGTCGAAGGGCGCGATTTCAAACGGTGTGGTCCAGTCGGACAGGATCGGGTTGGTCATGAAACTCTCCTTTGAGCACAACCTAGGAACACAAGGGGGCATGATCCAGTGCGCGCGCTCACTTACCGCAAATCGGACAATCGGCGCGGCGCGACAGGGTGATCTTGCGGCTTTCCCCATAAAGCGCGTCATAGATCAGCATCTCACCGCGCAGAGCCTGCCCAGCCCCGGTGATCACCTTTATCGCCTCCACCGCCATCATCGAGCCCACAACGCCGGGCAGAGGGCCAATCACGCCAGCCTCGGCGCAGGAAGGCGCCAGCCCTGGGGCCGGAGCCTCTGGGAATATACACTGATAGCAAGGGGCATCATGGGCGGGATCAAAGACGCTCAGCTGCCCTTCCCATTGCGACAGAGCACCCGAGATCAGCGGCTTGCCCAGCGCAACCGCCGTGCGGTTGGCCAGATAGCGAGTGTCGAAATTGTCAGTGCCATCGAGGATCAGATCGAAATCGGCAAACAAATCCTGCGCGATCTCATCAGTCAGACGGCGGTGGTAAGGCAGCACGATCACATTAGGGTTTTGCGCCTGCATGGCCTGCTGCGCCGAGAAAACCTTGGGCATCCCGATATCCGCGTCGCGGTGTATGACCTGACGTTGCAGATTGGCATTTTCGACCTCGTCATCGTCGATAACACCGATGGTCCCAACCCCGGCGGCAGCCAGATATTGCAGCGCTGGCGCGCCCAGCCCCCCGGCACCGATAACCAGCACACGGGCCTGTTTCATCTTTTTCTGACCCGGCCCACCCAGTTCCCGCAACACGATATGGCGGGCATAACGTTCCAGCTCGGTTTCAGAGAATTGGTCGGATGGCATGGCGGACTCCTTCGTGGCGGGCGTCGCGCGGTTGCGTAACGCTTTCAGCACCCTTCCATAAACCAGAACCAGAACCGCGAAACCAGCCAGGATCAGCCACATCGCCGCAGAGCCGCCAGTCGCCTGACGTAAGGGGTGCCCGTCCGGTAGAACCAGCTGCGCCGTGATCACGCCCAACAGCAACACCCCGACGGATGTCATCCGCGCGGTGCGCGACACGCCAGCCAGATAGCCAACGCCCCACAGCCCGGCAGCCAGAATGAAAACCAACAGCATCAGCCGCGCCCGGTCGAGCCGAACCCACCCGCGCCGCGTTCGGTGTCGCTGAGCGTATCGGTAGACACAAACGTGGCCTGAACGACCGGAGCCACGACAAGCTGCGCAATGCGTTCGCCGTGGGTGATCTCGAACACCTCCTGCCCGGCATTCAGCACGATCACACCCAGCGGGCCGCGATAATCGCTGTCGATCGTACCCGGCGTGTTGGGTAGCGTGATCCCATGTTTCAACGCCAGCCCGGACCTTGGACGCACCTGCACCTCATAGCCATTCGGGATTTCGATCCGCAGGCCGGTGGGAACCAAGGCGCGCTGTCCGGGGTCCAGCGTTATCGACGCTCCATCCGGTAGGTTGGCTCGAACATCCGCGCCCGCCGCACCAGTGGTTTCGTAGGACGGCAACGGTACTGAGGGGTCAGAGCCGTCCTCGCGGATCACGCGAATTGCAACCATCTTGTTTCCTTTCCCTCACGCGGTCAGCGCGTCGGCGATCTTGCGCGCCAACTGCTCGGCCACAGCGTCCTTGCTCATAAGTGGCCATTCTTCGGCCCCTGCGTCCGAAATCAACGTGACCGCATTCTCGGACCCGCCCATGATGCCGGTGGCGGGGCTGACATCATTGGCCACAATCCAGTCGCACCCCTTACGCGCGCGCTTCGCGGTGGCGTGTTCGATCACACTATCGGTCTCGGCGGCGAAGCCCACGACCAGCGCGGGGCGACCCGTTTCCAGATGCGAGACGCGTTTCAGAATGTCGGGGTTTTCCGCAAATTCCAGCGCGGGCAGGCCGTCGCGGGTTTTCTTCAGCTTCCGGTCCGAGGCGCTGGCCACCCGCCAATCCGCCACAGCCGCCGCAAACACGCCCGCATCCACGGGCAAGGCGGCGTCCACCGCATCCGACATCTGTTGCGCGGTCTCGACCGAAACCACCTGTACGCCTTGGGGCGGAGCCACATCCGCCGGGCCGGTGACAAACACCACCTCGGCCCCCAGCGCGGCGAGCGCCCTCGCCACCGCCGTTCCTTGCGCGCCCGAGGACCGGTTGGCGATATAGCGCACCGGATCGATGGGTTCATGGGTGGGGCCCGAAGTGACCAGAATACGCTTGCCCTGCAAGGGGCCGCCGCACAGATGCGCCTCGACCGCAGCAACGATTTCAAGCGGCTCGGACATACGACCGGGGCCGTATTCGCCACAGGCCATGTCGCCCTCGTTCGGGCCAACAAAGCGGACACCATCCGCCTGTAATTGCGCCAGATTGCGCTGCGTCGCTGGGTGATCCCACATCCGTACATTCATCGCAGGCGCGCAAAGAACCGGCGTGTCCGTCGCCATCAACAGGGTCGAGGCCATGTCGTTGGCCAGCCCGCTGGACATTTTGCCCATCAGATCGGCAGTGGCCGGGGCAACCACTACAAGATCGGCAGAGCGGGAGAGTTGGATATGGCCCATCTCGGCCTCATCGGTCAGATCGAAAAGATCGCGATAGACCTTCTCTCCGGCCAAGGCAGACACGGACAAAGGGGTCACGAATTCCTCAGCCGCGCGGGTCAGAACCGGGGTTACGGCCGCGCCGCGTTCGCGCAGGCGGCGGATGAGATCCAGCGATTTATAGGCTGCGATGCCTCCGCCGATGATCAGCAGAATTCGTTTCGATGCCAGCATGTTCAGCCCTTCCCGTCCCGGTCGGCCCTGACATTAGGCAAGCAGGCCAGACAGTTCCAGCGGTTAATTCTGCGTCTGGAATGCCAGACAGGGGTCTTCGCGTTCGACCGAAGGGCTGTCGATCACCGCGTCAAACTCGCCTGAGATCGCGCCATCCTCGGACTGCCCCAACACAAAGACTTTCAGGCCGGGGCGCAGCCGGGACGTGAATGTCGGAATCCCGCGATCCTTGCGGGCATGCCCATTACCAGTGATCACAGCAATCGGCCCGCCTGTTTCGTCATCGGCACGCAAGATCGAACGCGTCAGAACCGCGTCGCGCAAACGTTGGATGGCCACCATCTGAGGCAGCGCCTCTTGCGGGAGCGCATCGCAATGCGCCGCCAGTTGATCTGCCTCGCGTTCAGCCTGATCCGCAGCCGAAAGAGGCACGGTCAGCCCATAGCGCGCCGCATCCGCGCCCAGCGCCGTGGCAGCACCCCGTTCCATTGCAGCGCGCGCCGCCGCACGGGGAACCATCGCCCCATAGACCGGCGCATCGGTAGCCTGAAAGACCGGGTAATACATGCTGAGGGACGGCCACCCCATCTCGGCCCATTTCAGGATACGGTCCAATTCCTCGGGGTTGGTCGCAGCTTTCTGAGCCAGCCGTTGCGCGCCCTCTTCGGTGACCATTTCCCAGACCACGGCCGAGGGGTTGATGATCTCCAACGCCTCTTTTTGGACGATGTGATGCTGTGGGTTGTCGTGGATTTCACCCAAAATCACTACATCCGCCGCGCGCATTGCGTCGGCAACATCATCAGGAATCAGTCCATCGGCCCGGCCTACACCGGCTGTAACTACAAGCGCACACAGCAGAATCGCAAACTGTCTCATGCGATGAAGTGTTGCACCTCGCGCGATTGCGCTTCAAGGTTCTTGCGCATTTTGACGAAAGCGGCGGCTTCTAGCTGACGCACACGCTCTTTCGACAGACCCAATTCCTGACCCAGACTTTCCAATGTCCGCGCCGGTTCCCGCAATTTGCGTTCGCGCACGATGAACTGCTCACGATCGTTCAGGGATCGCATGGCAGTTACCAGCCATTCACGCAACTGCGCGGTGTCATGGCTGTTCTCGACGGTTTCGGCGGCCTGCTCGCGCTCATCCTCCAGCGCGTCAATCCACTCGCGCCCATCCTCATCTGCGGATTGCACTGCATTCAGCGAGAAATCCGACCCTGAAAGGCGCCCCTCCATCATCTCGACATCACGCAGAGGGACACCGATTTCAGTGGCGATCATCTGATGAAGCTGGTGCCTGTCCAATTCCATCCCTTCCGTCGCAGCTTCACGCTCTAGCCGAGCCTGCACGCGGCGCATGTTGAAAAACAGCGATTTCTGAGAGGACGTCGACCCAGTACGCACCATCGACCAGTTGCGCATCACATAGTCCTGAATGCTGGCTTTGATCCACCAGACCGCATAGGTCGAGAACCGCACACCCCGGTCCGGGTCGAATTTGTCGGCGGCTTTCATCAGGCCCAAACCGGCCTCTTGAATCAAGTCATTCATCGGCGCGCCATAGCGTTTGAACTTGGCCGCCATAGAGATCGCCAGCCGCATATATGCGGTGATCAACCGATGCAGCGCCTTTTCATCGCGGTGGTCACGCCACGCATAGGCCAATTTCAATTCGGTCTCCGCGTCCAGCAATTCGGCCTTCATTGCCTGCCGTGACATCGAAAAATCGTTTGCGTTATCCAGTGCCATGGAAACCTCCCCTTTTCGCAGGCGCACCCCGGCCTTGCCTTGCCGACCTATGGTCGATACGCAGAACGAAACCGGGTGGATCACATGGAAGGTAAGAATAGTGTATCCGGATTTAACCTTTGTGATAGGCGGAGCTGCCTCGGGCAAGTCTGCATTTGCAGAACAACTTACTGTTTCAACAGAAAAAAGCCGCATTTATCTGGCGACATCACAAGTGTTTGATGACGAGATGCACAAAAAGGTGAAGCGGCATGTCGCCCAGCGCGGCGATGGCTGGACCACCATTGAGGCCCCGCTGGACCTGCGCCCGTCGCTGGCCACGCTGGACAAAAGCCAAGTTTGCCTGATCGACTGCGCCAGCATGTGGCTGACCAATCACCTACTGGCTGACAACGATCTGGATCAGGCGCAGGCGGACCTTTTGGATGCTCTGGCCGGATGTCGGGCCCCGGTCATCGTCGTCTCGAACGAGGTGGGCCAGGGCATTGTCCCCGGCAACGCCCTTTCCCGCAGGTTCCGCGAGGCGCAGGGAAGGCTGAACATCGCGCTGGCGGCGCAGGCCGATCTGGTGGTGCAGGTCACGGTGGGGCTGCCCTTGGTTTTGAAAGGGCAGCTTCCATGACCCGGCTGCACCTTGTCCGCCATGGGCCGACCCATGCGAAAACCATGGTCGGCTGGTCCGACCTGCCCGCTGACCTCAGCGACACAGTGGCGCTCCAGCGCTTGCATGACCATCTGCCGTCTGATGCGGTTGTGATCTCGTCCGACCTGTCCCGCGCCGCCGATACGGCTTCGGCCATTCAGGGGACACGCACCCGCCTGCCCCACCACCCCGACCTGCGCGAGATCAATTTCGGCACGTGGGAGCTGCGTGGGTTCCGAGAGATTGAGGCCGAAGACCCCGACCTCGCCTTTGCCTATTGGGACAATCCCGGCGACGTGCGCCCCCCGGATGGCGAAAGCTGGAACGAAGTGCGCGCGCGGGTGGATGCCGTGATCGACCGGCTGATGACCGATCATACCGGGCGCGATCTGGTCGTTGTGGTGCATTTCGGCGTGATCCTGACGCAGGTACAGCGCGCGCTGGACGTGACCGCACAAGAGGCGTTCAGCCACAAGATCGACAACCTCTCGGTCACGGAACTGACCCATCACGGGGATCGCTGGTCGGTCGGTCGGATCAATCACCTCGCGTGATGCACCTGCGCACAAATCACTGATTTACCGACGCGATTGTCCGCGCCATCCTGCACCTATGACCTATGATCTGTTTATCGGGGACCGCCTGTTTTCCAGCTGGTCCATGCGCGGCTGGCTGATGCTAGAACGGTTCGGCCTGCCTTACAAAGCCCATATGATCGGCCTCTATTCCGGCACCATGGCCGAGGATATGAAGCCACTCGCCCCCGCCCGTTTGGTGCCCGCCTTACGCCTGCCCGACGGGACGGTGGTGGGCGAAAGCCTCGCCATGGCCGAAACGCTGGCCGAACGCCACCCCGAGGCCCCATTGTGGCCTGCAGATCCAGCCGCCCGCGCCACCGCGCGCTGGTTATGCGCCGAGATGGTGGCCGGGTTCACCGCCTTGCGCGGCGAATGCCCGATGCAGTTGCACCATTGCTGGACCGGGTTTGAACCCTCAGCAGATACCTTGCGCGACCTTGACCGGATCGAGACCCTTTGGGCCCATGCTCGCAGCGTGTCCGGGGCCACCACCGGTCCGCTGTTTGGCGCCTATTCCCTGGCGGATGTCTTCTATACGCCGGTGGCCGCGCGGATTATCGGCTATGGATTGCCGGTCTCGGACGCAACCCGAGCCTATTGCCTAGCTCTGCTGTCGGACCTGTCCGCACGCCAATGGCGCGCGATGGGATTGACTGTGTCCTATGACCCATTCCCCTACGCACTGGGATTGGCTACACAACCCTGGCCAGTCGGGTCGCTCCCAGCCCGCGCCGTGGATGCAGGCCCCTCGGTCAACGCCACCTGCCCCTATTCCGGCGACCCTGTGACAGATTTCCTTGAATTGGATGGCCGCATCTGGGGCTTCTGCAACCCGTTCTGCCGTGACAAAACCGCCGCAGACCCTGGCGCTTGGCCGAAATTCTCTGACATGGTCGCAGGCGTTAACGATTCCTAAACCGCCTGCGTGCCAGCAACGACCTGTTAACCCAAAAGGTCGTTCATGGTCGCCCGCTCTCATACCGTCGCTTTCCAAGGGGTCGAGGCCCGCCCGGTCGAGGTGCAATGCGCCGTCTCGCCGGGCCTGCCCGCCTTTTCCATCGTCGGCCTGCCCGACAAGGCCGTGTCCGAGGCCCGCGACCGGGTGCGCAGCGCGCTCAGTTCCATGGCCATCGCGCTGCCGTCCAAACGCATCACCATCAACCTTTCGCCCGCCGACCTGCCGAAAGAGGGCAGCCATTTCGACCTGCCCATCGCCGTCGCGCTGCTGTCTGCATTGGAAATAATCCCTCCCGATGCTGCCGAAGGCGCGGTTTCGCTGGGTGAGCTGTCATTGGACGGATCGCTCGTACCCGTCGTCGGCGCCCTGCCCGCCGCCATGACCGCCGCCGCCGAAGATCGCGCGCTGCTGTGCCCCAAAGCCTCCAGCGCCGAGGCGGCTTGGGTCGATGCTACACAGGTTATCGGGGCCACATCACTGGGCGATGTGGTGCGGCATTTCTCAGGTCAGGCCCCTTTATCCGCCGCCCAACCCGGCGAGGTCTGCCTTGCGCCCAGCGTCCGCGACCTGCGCGACGTGAAAGGGCAAGAGCGAGCCAAACGCGCGTTAGAGATCGCCGCTGCCGGGCGGCATCACCTGATCATGCTCGGCACACCGGGGTCGGGCAAATCGATGCTGGCCGCGCGTCTGCCGGGAATTCTGCCGCCTCTGACCCCATCCGAGGCACTGGAAACCTCTATGATCCAGTCGCTCTGCGGATTGCTTGACGAAGGCGGGATCAGCCGCACCCGCCCATTCCGAGAACCGCATCACACCGCCTCGATGGCTGCGATTGTCGGCGGTGGTCGAGGCGCGAAACCCGGTGAGATTTCCTTGGCTCATAACGGAGTTCTGTTCATGGACGAATTCCCTGAATTTCCACGCACCGTTCTGGAAACCCTGCGCCAACCGATTGAAACGGGCGAGGTCATGGTGGCCCGCGCCAATGCCCATGTGAAATACCCCTGCCGCTTCATGCTGGTGGCCGCCGCCAACCCCTGCAAATGCGGCTACCTGACCGACCCTGCCCGCGCCTGTTCCCGCGCGCCGGTCTGTGGCGAGGATTATCTGGGCCGCATCTCTGGCCCGCTGATGGATCGGTTCGACTTGCGGATCGAGGTGCCTCCGGTCGGGTTCACCGATTTGGACCTGCCGCCTTCTGGGTACAGCTCCGCCACCGTTGCCGCACGGGTCGAAGCCGCACGCGCCGTGCAGGCTCAGCGGTTCGAGGGCATGGAGCCCCGCCAGAACGCGGATATGGAGGGTAAGCTGCTGGAGGAAATCGCCGCCCCCGACGCCGAAGGCAAAGAGCTGTTGCTGAAAGCCGCCGAACGGTTCGGCCTGTCGGCGCGCGCCTATCACCGCATCCTGCGGGTCGCGCGCACCATTGCCGATCTTGAGGGCGCGCGGGATATCCGCCGCCCCCATGTGGCCGAGGCGCTGAGCTTTCGTATCAGCGCCCGGGCGGCGTCTTAAACCTTGGCTTCAATCGCCTGCCAGATTTTTTCAGCGATGTTGACACCGTCGAACCGTTCCAGCTCCTGAATGCCGGTGGGCGAGGTCACGTTGATCTCGGTCAGGTAATCTCCGATCACGTCGATGCCGACGAAAATCTGGCCTTTTTCCTTCAGCAAAGGACCAATGGCGGCGCAAATCTCCAAATCCCGGTCGGACAGGCCAATCTTTTCAGGGCGACCGCCCACATGCATGTTCGACCGCGTCTCGCCCTTGGCTGGCACGCGATTGATTGCGCCAACCGGCTCACCATCCACAAGGATCACACGTTTGTCGCCGTTGCTTACATCGGGCAGGAACTTCTGAACAATCAGCGGCTCGCGCGAGAAACCGGTGAACAACTCATGCAACGAAGTCAGGTTGCGGTCGTTGGCATCCAGCCGGAACACGCCCGCACCACCATTGCCATAAAGCGGCTTGAGGATGATATCGCCATGCTTTTCCTTGAAAGCTTTGATTGTCTGCAGATCGCGCGCAATCGTTGTCGGTGGCGTCAGATCGGGGAAATCCAGCACCAGCAGCTTTTCGGGGTAATTGCGCACCCAAAACGGATCATTGACCACCAGCGCCTTGCCCTTCAAACGGTCTAACAAATGCGTCGAGGTGATGTAGTGCATATCGAACGGTGGATCCTGCCGCAGCCAGACCACATCGAAATCGGCCAGATCAACCTCACGCTCAGGCCCCAGTTCAGCCGGGTTTCCTGCCACACGCTGCACCGTCATGTCATGGCCGCGTGCTTTTATGCACCCTTCCTGATACGCCAACTGATCCGGTCCGTAGAAAAACAGCGAATGCCCACGTGCCTGCGCCTCTTCGGCCAGTCGGAATGAGCTGTCTGCATTGATATCCACGGCCCCGATTGGGTCCATCTGAAAGGCGATTTTCATGGCGTGTCCCTCAGTTTCACGCCAGATACATGGCCCAGCGAGCCCGAGGGTTCAATGGGGGTCAGACTTGCCCAAAGGCGTTTTCAACGATTTTGACTGCGCCAGTTGCATCCACCAGCGCTGCGTCAAAGCGCACATTCGTCAGTTGTCCTGCGGGTTCATTTTCCAAAAACTGTGAAGCAGAGGCGCAGATCCGTTTCATCTGACGCTGGTTGATCCGTTCCGCAGCTCGGTCAAAACTGCTGCTTTTCTTAACTTCAATGAACACAAGGCAGTCACCATCCCGCGCGATCAGGTCAATCTCCCCTCCGGTCCCGCGCCAGCGGCGATGTGCGATGGAATAGCCGCGACGTTCATAGTCCGTAGCCACCTGCAATTCAGCGGATTGGCCTGCCTGATAAGAAACTGAACTTCGAACAACGCGTGCGGACATGTCATCTCTTTCCCAGCTTCAGAGCCTTTTGATAGATCGGGCGACGGGGCAGTTTGAACATTTCCGACACCAGATCTGCCGCATCCCGAACCGAATGGGTTTCCAAGGCTTCCTTCAAAGCCTGTTCTACGTCCAATTCATTAACAGTTTCCGAATGCCCGCGATCCACAAGCAGGACAATTTCGCCTTTTACAGTCTGTCCGCTTAAATCAGCCGCCAACTCGGCCAGAGTTCCGCGTTTCACTTCTTCGAATTTCTTGGTCAGCTCCCGGCATAGTGCCGCTTGTCTTGTGTCACCCAACACGGCTGCCAAGTCCGACAGGCAGGCCGCAACGCGTTTGGGCGATTCGTAAAAAACCAAAGTACCCGGCACATCGCGCAACGCTTCGATCCTGGACCGTCGCGCGTTCGACGTGTTGGGCAGGAAACCCGCAAAAAAGAACGCGTCCGTGGGCAGGCCAGCAAGCGTCAGCGCCATCAAAGCCGCCGAGGGGCCTGGCGCGCAGGTGACGGTGTGCCCCGCTTCGGCCGCCTGACGGCCAAGGTCATAGCCCGGATCGGCAATCAAAGGCATCCCGGCTTCGGACGCGTAGGCCACCGAGCTGCCATCCGCCAGAGCTTGCAGAATTTTCTGTCGCGCGCCAGCGCCGCTGTGATCGTGATAGGCCAGAATACGACGGCCTTCCAGCGGAACACCGTGTATCTCCATCAACCGGCGCAGGCTGCGGGTGTCTTCAGCCGCGATCACATCAGCCGAGGCCAACACGTCCAGCGCCCTGAGCGTAATGTCGCGCGCCGTGCCGATCGGAGTGGCAACAAAATACAGGCCCGCGCCCAATCTGACTTTTTGGTGATTCAAAGCTGGACCCTCACAGCGTGACGTTTATTATCGCGGCCTAACAGAATGGCGGAGCATCAAGCCGCTGGGACAGGGAGTTTTCTTTTAGATGTTTAGCGTTTGCAAGCCCGTTCGCAAACTGGCGAAATCCGCCATCGCATTGGCAACCGCGGCGCTTTTGACCGCCTGCGTCCCCGGCGGAACCGGTGGTGGCCCCTCGATCAACACGTCCAAACCTGTTCCCGTGGCCCTGCTGGTTCCAGCAGGTTCAGCGAATTCGGGTGACGCAGCGCTGGCCCGTAGCCTGGAAAACGCGGCCCGCCTGGCCATGGCGGACTTGCAGAATGTGCAAATTGATCTGAGGGTCTATGACACGCAAGGCAACTCGGGCACAGCCTCGGCTGCGGCGCAACGTGCGGTGGCCGAGGGGGCCAAAATCATCCTGGGACCGGTTTATGCGCAGGCCGCAAACTCGGCCGGTTTGGCGGTTTTGAACAACAACGTCAATGTCCTGTCCTTCTCGAACAATACAAGCATCGCAGGTGGCAATGTCTTTGTTCTGGGTCCGACTTTTGACAACACGGCCAACAGGCTGGTCAATTTCGCTGGATCGCAAGGCAAGAACGGAATGGTCATCGTACATTCCAACGATGCCGCAGGCCAGTTGGGCCAATCCGCAATTGCCCGCGCGCTGAGCACCAGCCGGGTGAACAATGCGGGCACGGTCGGCTATGACCGGTCGCAACAGGGTGTGATCAACTCGGTGCCGACGATCAAGGCAACCGTCGATGCCGCAGGCGCGGATTCGATCATCCTGACAGCGACCACAGCGGGGGCTCTGCCGCTGCTGTCCCAGCTTTTACCCGAAGCAGGCGTGTCGCCGGCCATAACGCAATATATTGGCCTGACCCGCTGGGACATCCCGGCACAAACACTAGAGCTGCCGGGTGTGCAGGGGGGCTGGTTCGCATTGCCCGACCCTGCCAAGGCGCAAGCCTACCGCCAACGTTATAACAACACCTATGGCGAAGCGCCTCATCCGATCAGCGGGTTGGCCTATGACGGTATTGCCGCGATCGGCGCTCTGGTCAGTCAGGGAAAAGCAGACGCGCTGACGGCTTCGGCCCTGACCCAGAATGCCGGTTTCCAAGGTGTCGGCGGCATCTTCCGCCTGCGCCCCGATGGCACCAATGAACGCGGTCTGGCAGTCGCCACGATCCAGAATAAACAGGTAGTAGTGATTGACCCTGCCCCACAAAGCTTCTCTGGCGCCGGTTTCTGATCGACCGGCCCTGACGCTGACCCCCAAGGGTGAGCTGATTTGCCCGGCCGAAGATATTTTCGACAGTGCCGCCGTCATGGCCGATCTGTCGGAGGCCTTTGAAAACACCGCAGATAACAGCGCGCGGCGATCCGAGACTGTGCGCGTCCTGCGTGCCGCGCAAAAGGCTGGGCGTCAGGCCATTGCCGACGCGTTTGCCCAGCGCCCGTTCGACGCGCGCCCTTTAACCCATTCCTACACCTATCTGACCGATGGGCTGGTCTGTACGGCGATGCAGGTGGCCAGCCAGGATCTGCACCCTCTGGCGACGCCAACGCAGGGCGAAAGGATCGCGGTTCTGGCAGTGGGCGGCTATGGCCGGGGTGAAATGGCCCCGTCATCGGATGTCGATCTGCTGTTTCTGACCCCCTACAAGATTACCGCCTGGGCCGAGAGTGTTATCGAATCCATGCTGTATATCCTGTGGGATCTGCGGCTGAAGGTCGGGCATTCCTCGCGCACGATCAAGGATTGCCTGCGGCTGGGGGCCGAGGATTTCACCATCCGAACGGCGATGCTGGAACAGCGCTATCTGGCTGGTGAAACAACATTGTCAGATGAACTGAACACCCGCTTGCGGGATGAGCTGTTCAAAGGCAGCGAACGGGCCTTTATCGAAGCCAAACTGCAAGAGCGTGACGAACGCCACCAGAAGCAAGGCCAGCGCTATATGGTCGAGCCCAATGTCAAAGAGGGCAAAGGCGGGCTGCGTGATCTGCAATCGCTCTATTGGATCGCCAAGTACATTTATGGCGTGCAGGACGTGGCCGAACTGGTGCCACTTGGCCTGTTCACACCTGATGAGTTCAACACATTCGTTCAGGCCGAAGATTTCCTGTGGGCCGTGCGCTCGCACCTGCATCTGGTCACTGGGCGCGCAACTGAACAACTGACCTTTGACATGCAGGTCGAGGTGGCCGAGCGCATGGGATACGAGGATCGCGCCGGACGACGCGCGGTCGAGGTGTTCATGCAGCGCTATTTCCGCGAAGCGACGAAGGTGGGTGAGCTGACCCGCATCTTCCTGACTAAGTTGGAAGCCACCCATATGAAGGGTGCGCCTCTGCTTGAGCGGATATTCCGTCGCCGTCCAAAGGCCAAACCGGGTTACAAGGTGGTGCATGGACGTCTGGATGTGGCCAACGCCGAGACGTTTCTGGCCGATAAGCTGAACCTGCTGCGCCTGTTCGAAGAAGGGTTGCGCACGGGGATGCTGATTCACCCGGATGCGATGCGCTTGGTAACAGCCAATCTGAATCTGATCGACGACGACATGCGCGAGGACAAGGAAGCCCAGCGCATCTTCCTTGATCTGATGCTGAAACATGGCAATCCAGAACGCGCCCTGCGCCGGATGAACGAGTTGGGGGTCCTGTCGGCCTTTATCCCGGAATTCGAGCACATCGTCGCGATGATGCAGTTCAACATGTATCACAGCTACACGGTGGACGAGCACACCATCCAGTGCATCGTGAACCTCGCCCAGATCGAACGGGGCGAGTTGATCGAGTCACTGCCGCTGGCCTCTTCGATTCTGAAAAAGGGGGTGAACCGCAAGGTTCTGTATGTCGCCCTGCTGATTCACGATATTGCCAAGGGGCGGCCCGAAGATCACTCGATCCTCGGCGCACAGTTGGCCCGCAAAATTGCACCTCGGCTTGGGTTGAACAAGGCTGACGCGGAAACGGTCGAATGGCTGGTGCGCTATCATTTGCTGATGTCCGACATGGCGCAGAAGCGCGATATTTCCGACCCGCGCACAGTGCGCGACTTTGCTAAGGCGGTGAAGACGGTCAAGCGGCTGGACCTGCTGACTGTCCTGACGGTCTGTGACATTCGCGGCGTCGGTCCGGATACCTGGAACAACTGGAAGGCCACCCTGTTGCGCGCACTGCACGCGGAAACCAAACGCGCGCTTGAGACCGGGATGGAAGACCTCAACCGTGCCAATCGCGGGGCTGAGGCGAAAAAGACCCTACGCGCCGAATTGGCCGATTGGTCCAAGGCCGACCTCAAGACCGAGACCGGGCGGCATTACGACCCGTATTGGCAGGGGCTCAACCTCTCGACCCATGTGGAATTCGCGGAGATGCTGCAGGCACTTGACCGCAGTGGCGACGCGGGCGCGATGGAGATTCGCCTGCAACCGGACGAGGACCGCGACGCCACCCGCGCCTGTTTCGCCATGGGCGACCATCCGGGCATCTTTGCACGGATTGCGGGGGCCTTGGCGCTGGTTGGGGCGAACGTGGTCGACGCGCGCAGCTATACGACCAAGGATGGTTATGTCACGGATGCATTCTGGATACAGGACGCAGATGGCCGCCCATTCGAAGCCAGCCGCCTGCCACGCCTGACGCAGATGATACACAAAACGCTAAAGGGCGAAGTTGTGGCGCGCGACGCGCTGAAATCGCGCGACAAGATCAAGAAACGCGAACGCGCCTTTAACGTGCCGACACATATCATCTTCGACAATGACGGGTCTGAAATCTATACGATTATCGAGGTCGATACCCGCGACCGCCCCGGTCTGCTCTATGATCTGGCGCGCACGCTGGCCGCAGCGAATGTCTATGTCGCCAACGCGGTGATCGCGACCTATGGCGAGCAGGTGGTGGACACGTTCTATGTCAAGGATATGTTCGGGCTGAAATACCACTCCGAAAGCAAGCAGCGTGGGCTTGAGGCCAAGCTGCGCAAAGCCATCACCGAGGGCGCCGAGCGCGCAGAATCATGAAGCAGATCCGGCTGTTCTCGGGCCTGTTCACGGTCGGGTTCTGGACCCTGGCCAGTCGGATATTGGGGTTTCTGCGGGAAATCCTGCTGACGGCTTTTATCGGGCCGGGCCCAGTGATGGACGCCTTTGTGGCCGCCTTCCGCCTGCCCAACATGTTCCGCCGCTTCTTTGCCGAAGGTGCGTTCAACGCGGCCTTCGTGCCGATGTTTTCCAAACGGCTGGAAGGGGACGAGAACGCCGAAGGATTCGCACAGGATGCCTTCAACCTGCTGACCGTGGCCGTTTTAGCACTGGTTGGGCTGGCGATGGTGTTCATGCCCGCACTGGTCTGGATAACCGCCGAAGGGTTCTATGGCGACGACCGGTTCGATCTGGCCGTGGATTATGGTTACGTGGTTTTCCCCTACATCCTGTTCATGTCACTGGCAGCACTGTTTTCGGGCGTTCTGAACGCCACGGGCCGCTTTGCGGCCGCTGCCGCAGCGCCCGTTCTGCTGAACATCTTTGCCTGCACCGCCATGATCGCCGGAGCCCTGTCGGGCGGCGAGGTCATCCGCTGGCTGATCGCCATCATCCCCTTGGCCGGTGTGGCGCAGCTTGCACTGGTCTGGGTCGCGACCGAGCGCGCGGGTATCCGCATCCGTCCCGGCCTGCCGAAACTCAGCCCTGAGATGAAGCGTATGGTCCGCATCGCCGTCCCCGCCGCACTGGCGATGGGGGTGACGCAGGTCAATCTGGTGGTGGGGCAGCTGGTCGCCTCAAAAACCGAAAACGCGGTCAGTTGGTTGTTTGCCGCGGACCGGCTGTATCAACTGCCTTTGGGCGTGGTGGGCATCGCCGTTGGCATCGTGTTGCTGCCTGACCTGTCTCGCCGCCTGCGTGCGGGTGACAAAGACGGCGCCCGCAACGCCTTTTCCCGCGCCGGAGAGTTCACGCTGCTGCTGACCCTTCCGTCAACAGTGGCCTTTGTGATCATGCCGATCCCTCTGGTCTCGGTCCTGTTCGAGCGTGGACAGTTCACCGCCGAGGATACCGCCGCCACCGCGCTGGCCGTGGCGATCTATGGCATCGGCCTGCCGGCTTTCATGTTGCAAAAGCTGCTGCAACCGCTGTTCTTCGCACGCGAGGACACAAAATCTCCGTTCCGCTATGCGGTGGTGGCGATGGTGGTGAACGCGGGGCTGGCCTTTGGGCTTTATCCACTGCTGGGCTGGATCGCGCCTGCAATTGCGGCCTCGGTCGCCGGGTGGGCCATGGTCGGACTGCTGGCGCTGGGCGCGCGACGCATGGGCGAGGAGGCGCGCTTTGACGATCGGTTCAAACGCCGGGCATGGCGGATCGTGGCCGCATCGCTTGGAATGGGCGTTGGCCTATTTGCCGCGCTTTCCCTATTCGGGTGGGCATTTCACCTACCAGGCTGGCGCTATGTAGCACTGTTGGCCCTCATCATCGGTGCTGCAGTGCTGTATTTTGTGCTAGGCCACCTGCTGCGCGCCTTTGAAATCACCGAGTTCAAAAAGGCCCTGCGCCGGTCCTGATCAATCGCGGCGGATACCGCCAATGATCCTTGTCCAACCGCCGGGACCAACCACAAATGACAACGCAAAGCCTGTGGCGAACCCGCCCAGATCCGCCACCCAGTCTAGCGTACCGCCGAAGATCAGACCGAACAACAACTGGATCCCCATCAAAACAGCGATCAGGCTGAAGGCCCGTGACTGGTTTTCGCCCACCAAAGATAACCTACGCCACAAGATCCACGTGAACGCACCGATCAGGCCGTAGACCGGAGGGAACCCTCCCACCAAGGGATAACGCGGATCCAAGAGCAGCGCGTAGACCAGCGCCCCACCAATGCCCGAGACAACAAAGATCACGAGCATCGCAACACTGCCAAAGACCTCGGCCACCATCTTGCCCATGGCCAGAACAAAAACACAGACAAAGACCGCCTGCGTGAAATTGGCCGAGACAAACGGGTAAGTCACAAAGCGGATCAGGTGTTCAAACGGCCAGCGCCCGTTTTTCATCATCCAATCGAAAATGTCCGGCGAAAACGCATAGTGCTGCAAGGCATCCAGCCGCCAACCAATCGCTCCTGGCCCGCCGACTAGACCGCGCGCGCCCAGCATGAAGATCACCTCGATCCCGAAAATGAACAAGACCAGCGCCACCACCACGGGCGGCAAAGGGTTCACGGCGGGTGTATAATTCTCACTGCTCATTGGGCTGGCCTTTCGCGGCTGTTGACGTCCCTTTGCCTCATGGGTAAGCGACGGGGGCTGATTTTTCCAGACGGGAGTTCCCTTCGATGATCGACACCCAGTTCACACCGCGCGTGTTTTCCGGCATCCAGCCGTCGGGGAACCTGCACCTTGGCAACTACCTGGGTGCGCTCAAGCGGTTCGTGGATATGCAGGGCGACGATTTTGAGACCATCTATTGCATGGTCGATCTGCACGCGATCACCGTCTGGCAGGACCCCGCCCGCCTGCGCGAAAAGACCCGCGAGGTCTGCGCAGGCTTTATCGCCGCTGGTCTGGACCCGGAAAAATCCATCCTGTTCAATCAAAGCCAAGTGCCCGAGCACACGCAACTGGCCTGGATTTTCAACTGTATCGCCCGGATGGGCTGGATGCAGCGGATGACGCAGTTCAAGGATAAGGCCGGCAAGAATGCGCAGAATGCCTCACTGGGTCTGTTTGCCTATCCGGCGCTGATGGCGGCGGATATTCTGACCTATCACGCGACGCATGTGCCTGTGGGCGAGGATCAGAAACAGCATTTGGAACTGACCCGCGACATCGCCATCAAGTTCAACCATGACTATGGCGTAGAGTTCTTCCCTGTCACCGAACCCGTCATCGGCGGCCCCGCCCCGCGCGTGATGAACCTGCGGGACGGGTCGCGCAAGATGTCGTCCTCGGACCCGTCGGATATGACGCGGATCAACATGACCGATGACGCCGACACGATTGCCAAGAAAATCCGCAAGGCCAAAACCGACCCCGATGCTCTGCCTTCGGATGTGGATGGCCTTTCCGAACGCCCTGAGGCGCGCAATCTGGTGAATATATACGCCGCGCTCAGCGACCAGACTGCCGAGCAGGTTCTGACCGAGGTTGGCGGCAAGCAGTTTGGCGAGTTCAAACCGATGTTGGCAGAGTTGGCCGTGTCGAAACTTGGCCCGATCTCGTCCGAAATGGCCCGCCTGATGGGCGAAGAGGCCGAGATTGATCGAATTCTGGCCAATGGGGCAGAAAAGGCGCGCGCTGTTGCCGCCCCGATCCTACAGCAAACTTACGAAATCGTGGGCATGGTTGGCGCAAAACAGGGCTGATTGCTCTGGACGTTGCCGCAGCGTCTTCCTAGGTTTGCCGCAAAGCTTGGGAGGGCGTCATGGCAGTCGGCAAGAATATTCGCACCTATTTCGAAGGTCAGTGGCATGACGGGGATGCGCCCATCATGCGGGCAGCCGATCACGGCGCTTGGCTGGGGTCGTCCGTCTTCGATGGAGCCCGCTATTTCGACGGTCTGGTCCCCGATCTTGAGGCGCACTGTGCCCGCGTGAACCGCTCAGCCGAGGCTTTGATGCTGACGCCGTTTGTGACCACCGAGCAGATGGTCGAGATCATCCGCGAAGGGCTGGAAAGTTATGCGCCGGACGCAGCGGTTTATATCCGTCCGATGTATTGGGGCATCGACGGCGACCGCACGGCGATCGTGCCGCTGGAGAACAGTACGGGCTTCGCGATTTGTCTGGAAGAGATTCCAATGGCGCCCGAATCTGAGTCGGTGACACTGGGCTATACGCGCTTCCGTCGCCCGGTTCTGGAGTCGGCGGTTGTGAACGCCAAGGCAGGCTGTCTCTACCCCAACAACGCGCGAATGTTGCAAGAGGTTCGGTCCAACGGTTTCTCAAACGCGCTGGTCGCGGATGCGTTGGGACATGTGGCTGAAACCGCGACCGCCAACATCTTTATGGTCCGGGATGGCGAGGTGCTTACCCCCACCCCGAACGGCACCTTTCTGGCCGGAATCACCCGCGCGCGCCATATCGAAAACCTGCGTGCAGACGGTGTGACCGTGCACGAAGCGATCCTGAGTTTCGAGGATTTCCACAAAGCTGATGAGGTCTTCATGACCGGCAACATGAGCAAAATCACCCCGGTCACGGCGCTGCAGGATACGCAATATCAGGTCGGGCCTATCGCCCGCCGTGCGCGCGAGTTGTATTGGGATTGGGCTGCCAGCACGCGATAGGCTTCGGTTGCCAGCGCGCATCAGGTCGGGCATGATCGCCCGAAATGAATGAGGACACCCATGCGTAAGTTCCTGGTGGTTTTGGATGACAGCCGCGAATGTCTGAACGCAATGCGTTTTGCAGCTATGCGCGCGGCGCATACGGGCGGTGGCGTGACGATCCTGTCGGTCATTCCCCCCGATGAGTTCAACCACTGGATCGGCGTGGCCGAAGTGATGCGTGAAGAAGCCCGTGAACGTATCCACGCCCATTACGAGGTTTTTGCCAAGTGGATGCGTGACAAACAGGGCGTCGACCCCGAATTGGCCATTCGCGAAGGCGATCCCGTACCGCAGATCATCGAACACGTGCAATCCGACCCCGAGATTGGCGTGCTCGTTCTGGGTGCAGGTGTCGAAAAGAAAGGACCCGGCCCGCTGGTCACGCAACTGACCAAGAACTCGGGCAGCCTGCCAATTCCGATCACTATCGTTCCGGGTGACCTGAGCAAGGAAAAGCTGGAAGCGATTACCTAAGGGTCAACCATGACGCGCATCATTCAGTTCTGGTTCGAGTTCGCCTCAACCTATTCCTACCTCAGCGCGATGCGGATCGAAGACGCCGCTGGTCGCCATGGCGTTACGGTCGATTGGCAACCCTTTCTGCTGGGGCCGATCTTTGCTGCGCAGGGCTGGAACGACTCGCCTTTCAACCTCTATCCCGCCAAAGGTGAATACATGTGGCGTGATATGGAACGGCTGACAACGCAACGTGGGCTGCCGTTCCAACGGCCTGGCATGTTCCCTCAGAACGGTTTGAAAGCGGCGCGTTTGGCACTGGCGATCAAGGATGCGGCCCAAAAGGCCAAGTTTGTGCGGGCGGTCTATTCTGCTGAGTTTGCGGACGCTCAGAATATCGCCGACGATGACGTTCTTGCCGGTTGCTTGAGCGCGGTTGGGTTGTCTGCGGATTTCATGGTCCAAGCACAGGACCCGGCGATCAAGGCGGCCCTGATCGAACAGTCCAAAACCGCGCAGGCCAAGGGGCTGTTCGGTGCGCCCAGCTTTCTGGTTGGGGATGAGTTGTTCTGGGGCGATGACCGTCTGGACGATGCGATAAAGTTGGCGACTGAAATTTAGAATCGTTCCAAATCTTGACTTCCCGCGCGTGGACCCGCATATCAGGGACAACTGAAACGGAGCCGCGCCATGTTCATCCAGACCGAATCCACGCCGAACCCAGCCACCCTGAAATTCCTGCCCGGCCAGACCGTGCTGGAGGCTGGAACTGCAGACTTTCCATCGGCAGACGCGGCAGAGAAATCACCTCTGGCCAACCGGATTTTCACCGTCAGCGGTGTGACTGGCGTGTTCTTTGGCAATGATTTCGTGACCGTCACCAAATCGGAAGACGTGCAGTGGGACCATATCAAACCAGCTATCCTTGGCGCGGTGATGGAGCACTACCAATCCGGCCAGCCGGTCATGGCCGCGGATGCAACGACGGAGTCGGGCCACGCAGAACATACCGGCGAAGACGCCGAGGTGGTCAACCAGATCAAGGACCTGCTGGACAGTCGTGTGCGCCCTGCAGTGGCTCAGGATGGTGGTGATATCACCTTCCACGGATTTGACCGCGGCGTTGTCTATCTGCACATGCAGGGGGCCTGCGCGAACTGCCCGTCCTCGACCCTGACACTGAAAATGGGGATCGAGAACCTGCTGCGTCACTACATCCCCGAAGTGACCGAGGTACGCCCTGTTGCCGTCTGATCCGATCATTCTGGCGTTTGACACATCGGCCGCGCATTGCGCGGCCGCTTTGTTAGGCGGGGACCAGTTCGTCGCAACCCGCGTTGAACAGATGACACGTGGCCAGGCCGAACGTCTGATGCCCCTGCTTGAGGAACTGCTGGCCGAGGCAGACTGCACATGGCAGGATCTGTCGGCCATCGGCGTCGGCATCGGCCCGGGCAATTTCACTGGCATCCGCATATCGGTATCCGCCGCACGTGGCCTTGTATTGGGTTTGGGCATCCCTGCGGTCGGAGTCTCGGGGTTCGATGCGCTTGCCGATGGCGCAGAAGACGCGGTTCCCGCCATCCGCGCGCCCCGCGATCAGGTCTATGTGGCGCCTGCTGGTCACGCGCCCGCTCTGATCCCGCTTGATCAGGCAGAATCACTCGGCCCGTTGATCTTCAATGACGACGCTGAATTGCAGGTCCGTGGCATCGCGCATGTGACCCGACAGAGATGGCAGAGCAATGACGGCCCTCCGGCCCCGCTGTATGTGCGGGCCGCAGACGCCGCTCCGTCCAAGGACCTGCCTCCGGTCCTGCTGGACGAATGACCCCCCGCGCCTTGGCCAGCATCCACGCGGCGGCCTTCACGCAGTCGCGACCGTGGACCGAGGCCGAATTCAACGACCTTTTGCAGAATCACTTTACCCATGTGGTTGGAAACGAACACTCTTTCGCACTGATTCAGGTCATCGCAGACGAGGCCGAACTGCTGACAATAGCGACCCGCCCTCAAATGCAGCGTCAGGGATTGGCACGGACGCGGATGGAAGAATGGCACGCTTTGGCTAAAACTTTGGGCGCGACGCGAGCTTTTCTGGAAGTGGCGCAAGACAATGCTGCGGCAATTTCCCTGTATGAAACCTGCGGCTATCGCCCCTGCGGATTGCGACGGGGCTACTATGTGCGCGAAAACAATCAGAAAATTGACGCCGTTGTGATGGAATGTGACTTGACCTGAACGACGTATCAAATTTTTTTCGACCAGTTGGTCAAAAATCAGTTGACCCCGGCTGTTGCAAACGGCCTTAATTCCCGCCATCACAACAGATATGCTCGCTCATAGTGGGTGAACGGGGCTATCTTGGCCCCGACCGACAATAACAACGGGAGTAACAAATGACCCTGATGAAATCCTTGATGGGCGCCGCCGCAGCCGTCGCACTGACCGCAGGTGCGGCCCTGGCTGAACCGGCCCTGATCTTCGACCTGGGTGGTAAGTTTGACAAATCGTTCAACGAGGCCGCCCATAATGGCGCGCAGCGTTGGGCCGATGAAACCGGTGGCAGCTATCGCGAGATCGAACTGCAATCCGAAGCCCAGCGCGAACAAGCTCTGCGCCGCTTTGCCGAGGCCGGTCTGAACCCGATCATCACCATGGGCTTTGCCATGGCCGATCCGCTGTCGGCTGTTGCGGGCGACTATCCCGACACCAAATTCGTCGCAGTTGACGTGAACTGGCTGGACGCGCCCAACGTGCGTCAGATCGGCTTTGCCGAGCATGAGGGCTCGTATTTGGTTGGCATGATGGCAGCGATGGCGTCTGAATCTGGCACCGTTGGTTTCATTGGCGGCATGGACATCCCGCTGATCCGTCACTTTGGCTGCGGCTATGCCCAAGGTGCCAAAGCTGTGAACCCTGACATTGAAGTTGTTGCCAACATGACCGGCACCACCCCTGCAGCCTGGAACGACCCGGTGAAGGGCTCGGAACTGACCAAGGCGCAGATCAGCCAGGGTGCTGACGTGATCTACGCAGCCGCAGGCGGCACCGGCGTGGGTGTTCTGCAAACCGCTGCCGACGAAGGCATTCTGTCGATCGGCGTGGACAGCAACCAGAACCACCTGCATCCGGGTAAGGTACTGACTTCGATGCTGAAACGCGTGGACGTCGCCGTTTATGACGCGATGAAAGCGGGTGAGAACCTTGAAACCGGCGTCTTCGCCATGGGTCTGGCCGAAGAAGGCGTAGGCGTTGCCATGGACGACAACAACGCGTCGCTGGTCTCGGACGAGATGAAAGGCGCGGTCGACAAGGCGCGTCAGGACATCATTGACGGCAATGTCACGGTGACCAGCTACTACGAGAACGACAGCTGCCCCGCACTGCAGTTCTGATATCGCGCGGGCGGGGGTTTAGCCTCCGCCCGGCCTCCTACCCTGCCGCGCGCCATGCGGCCTTTTCGGCAATCTGAGGACAAGACATGAGCGTCCCCGCCATTGAGCTTAAGGGCATTTCCAAAGCCTTTGGGCCGGTTCAGGCCAACAAAGACATCTCGATCAGCGTCACTCCCGGTACGATCCATGGGATCATCGGTGAAAACGGCGCGGGCAAGTCCACGCTGATGAGCATCCTCTACGGCTTTTACAAGGCCGATAAGGGCGAGATCTGGATTAACGGTACCAAGACCGACATCCCGGACAGCCAAGCCGCGATTGCAGCGGGCATCGGGATGGTGTTCCAGCATTTCAAGCTAGTGGAAAACTTCACCGTTCTGGAAAACATCGTTCTGGGCGCCGAGGACGGAGGGCTGCTGGCCCCCTCGCTGTCCAAAGCGCGTAAAGAACTGAAAGCACTGGAAGAAGAATACGAGCTGTTCGTCGACCCCGACAAGCGTATCGACGAGATCGGCGTGGGCATGCAGCAGCGTGTCGAAATTCTCAAAGCCCTGTATCGCAAGGCCGAAATTCTGATTCTGGACGAACCCACCGGGGTTTTGACCCCGGCCGAGGCCGATCAGCTGTTCCGCATCCTCGACCGGCTGCGGTCCGAGGGCAAGACGATCATCGTGATCACCCACAAGCTGCGCGAGATCATGGAAAATACTGACACCGTTTCGGTCATGCGACGCGGTGAGATGACAGCTACAGTCAAAACCGCCGATACAAACCCGCAGGAACTGGCCGAGCTTATGGTCGGGCGCAAAGTGCTGTTGCAGGTGGATAAACTGCCCGCAAAACCCGGCCAGCCCGTGCTTGAGATCGAAAATCTGAGTGTCACCGATGGTGCGGGTGTCGAGCGGGTCAAAGGCATCGACCTGACCGTCCGCGCGGGCGAAATCGTGGGCATCGCTGGCGTCGCCGGTAATGGGCAGTCTGAACTGCTTGAGGTTCTGGGCGGGATGCGTCCGGGTCAGGGCACGATCCGCCTGAACGGCGCGCCCTTGGTGCTAAGCGGGGCGGGCTCGGATGGTCAAACCCGCCGTGCGCAAGGCATTGCGCATGTACCCGAGGACCGCCAGCGCGAAGGTCTGATCATGGACTTTCACGCGTGGGAGAACGTGGCCTTCGGCTATCACCGCGACCCGGCCTACAAGCGGGGGCTGTTCATGGACAACTCCGCCCTGCGCGCTGATACAGAGGCCAAGATGGAAAAGTTCGACGTCCGCCCGCCCGATGGCTGGCTTGCGGCCAAGAACTTCTCGGGCGGGAACCAGCAAAAGATCGTCGTCGCGCGCGAGATCGAGCGGAACCCCGATCTGTTGCTCGTCGGTCAACCCACCCGCGGCGTGGATATTGGCGCGATCGAGTTCATTCACAAACAGATCGTCGCTCTGCGCGATCAGGGCAAGGCGATCTTGCTGGTCTCGGTCGAGCTGGAAGAGATCTTCTCGCTGTCCGACCGGATTGCGGTGATGTTTGACGGACATATCATGGGCGAACGCCTGCCCCATGAGACGGATGAAAAAGAGCTGGGCCTGCTGATGGCCGGTGTTGCGGGAAAGGCCGCGTGAAGCATGGATAAAATGCCCAAATGGGCCGATGTCGTTCTGATCCCGCTGATCAGTCTGGTACTGGCCGCAATCCTCTCGGCGCTGGTGATCCTCGCCATAGGTGAAAACCCCATCGAGGCCGTGAACCTGATGGTCACCGGCGCGCTGGGGTCGACCTATGGCTGGGGCTATACGCTGTATTACGCGACCAATTTCATGTTCACCGGTCTGGCCGTAGCCGTGGCGTTTCACGCGCGTCTGTTCAACATTGGCGGTGAAGGTCAGGCCATGCTGGGCGGTCTGGGTGTCGCCATGGTGTGCCTCTATATCGACTGGCCACACTGGAGTATTGCCCTGCTGGCCGCCTGTGTCGGATCCGCCCTGTTCGGTGCCATGTGGGCGGCAATTCCCGCCTACCTGCAAGCCAAGCGCGGCAGCCACATCGTAATCACCACGATCATGTTCAACTTCATCGCGGCAGCTTTCCTGAACTATATGCTGGTCAACGTGATGCGCCCGCAGGGCTCGCAAGACCCGGCAACCGCACGCTTCCCCGAAGCGGTGCATCTGCCAACATTCCAGTCCATGTTCTCAACCGCCGAGAATGCTCTGTTCCGGGGCGCGCCCGCGAATATCTCGTTTTTTGTGGCCTTGCTGGCCTGTGTCGCGGTCTGGGCGCTGATCTGGCGCACGCGGCTGGGCTATGAAATCCGCGCCTACGGCCATTCGGAAACCGGGGCCGTCTATGCCGGGATTTCCCCGGTGCGCATAACCATTATCGCCATGCTGATCTCGGGCGGATTGGCCGGAATGATGGCCATCAACAACGTCATGGGCGAGGCAGAGCGTCTGGTCCTCAACTCGACCGAGGGCGCAGGGTTCATCGGCATCGCCGTGGCGCTGATGGGGCGGTCGCACCCGTTCGGGGTGTTCCTTGCCGCGATCTTGTTCGGGTTCCTTTATCAGGGTGGCGCAGAACTTGCGCTGTGGACATCGATCCCGCGCGAACTGATCGTGGTCATTCAGGCCCTTGTGATCTTGTTCACCGGAGCGTTGGACAACATGGTACGGATGCCGCTTGAAAAGCTGTTCCTGAGCCTGCGGAAAGGAGCGCAGTGATGGAGGCCTTCGTAACTCTTATCCAAGTCCTCGATTCGACAATTCGACTGGCAACGCCGCTGCTGCTGGCCTGTCTGGCGGGGCTCTATTCGGAACGCGCGGGCATCTTTGACATCGGGCTTGAGGGCAAGATGCTCATGTCCGCCTTCTTCTCGGCCGCCGTGGCTGCTGTGACCGGCTCGGTCTGGCTGGGCCTTCTGGCTGGGATCGGGGCTTCACTGATCCTGTCGGCCCTGCATGGCGTTGCTTCGATCACGTTCCGGGGCAATCAGCTAATCTCGGGCGTGGCGATCAACTTCCTAGCCTCGGGGTTGACCGTTCTGGTCGCACAAAGTTGGTTCCAGCAGGGCGGGCGAACCCCGTCCCTTTTCGGCGGGGGCCGGTTCGAGCCGATCAACTTCCCCTTTGCCGACGCGTTGAGCAGTGTGCCTGTCATTGGGCCAATATATTCCGAGTTGCTTTCAGGGCACTCGATCCTCGTCTACGTCGCTTTCCTGATGGTGCCGCTGACGTGGTGGATTCTGTACCGCACCCGTTTTGGCCTGCGTTTGCGGGCCGTGGGCGAAAACCCGGCCGCCGTTGATACGGCCGGGGTCTCGGTCGTGGGACTGCGCTTTGCTGCCGTGGCCATTTGCGGTGTTCTGTGCGGGATCGCGGGCGCCTATCTGGCGACCGCCCTGCAAGCCGGCTTCGTCAAAGAAATGACCGCCGGTCGCGGGTTCATCGCACTAGCCGCGCTGATCTTTGCCAAGTGGCGGCCCTGGCACGCGATGGGTGCCTGTCTGCTATTCGGCCTGCTTCAGGCAATTGCGCTGCGGTTCCAGAATATCGACCTTGGCGGTGTCATCATCCCTGTACAGGTCATGGACGCGCTGCCTTATATCCTGACCGTGGTCATTCTGGCCGGGTTCGTCGGCAAGGCTGTACCGCCCCGCGCGGGTGGCGAACCCTACGTGAAAGAGCGCTGATAGGTCCAGTTTCAGGATTCCTTTCAGTCCTTTTTGCTGCAGAGCGGCATGTAGAGTTGATTTTACATGCCGCACCCGCTCTAAAGAGGTATGCGAGTGTTTCCTGTGATAGCTGTCCTTGGGAAAAAGCCCACAGTGGCCGGGTTTCTGCGGATTGCCTTAGCGGGTCACAACCGGCTTCCGTCATTTTCTGTTGAAACGAGCTTTGCGGCGTTGAACGGCGCATCTGGCCTCAAGTACTAGTTTATCATGCAGATTTACCTTCCCATTGCCGAAGTTTCCGTCAACGCCTTTCTGCTGCTGGGACTCGGGGGCATGGTCGGGATTCTATCCGGCATGTTCGGTGTCGGTGGCGGGTTTCTGATGACGCCGCTGCTGTTCTTCATAGGCATCCCCCCAGCTGTCGCAGTGGCGACCGAAGCAAACCAGATCGTCGCCTCGTCCTTTTCCGGGGTGTTGGCTCATTTCAGACGAAAGACCGTCGACCTCAAAATGGGGACTGTTTTGCTGACGGGGGGCTTAATGGGCGCGGCCCTTGGGGTGGTGGTATTCAACTACCTCAAAAGCCTCGGTCAGGTCGATCTGCTGGTCACACTGTGCTACGTCGTATTTCTGGGCGTAGTCGGCAGCCTGATGTTTATCGAAAGCCTGAATGCGCTGCGCAAGTCTAAAAAAGGCGGGGCCGCGCCCGCAGCGCGCCGTCAGCGCGGCTGGGTCCACGCGATGCCGTTCAAGATGCGCTTTCGTACGTCCGGCCTTTATATCTCGGTTATTCCGCCGGTTCTGGTCGGCCTGTGCGTGGGCGTTTTGTCCGCCATCATGGGCGTGGGCGGCGGGTTCATCATGGTGCCCGCGATGATCTATCTGCTGGGAATGCCGACAAAGGTGGTTGTTGGGACCTCGCTGTTCCAAATCATCTTCGTCACGGCCTTCACCACGATGTTGCACGCAACCACGAACTACACGGTCGATATCGTGCTGGCTGTCCTACTGCTAGTGGGCGGTGTTGTCGGGGCGCAGATCGGGACCGTGATTGGCGCGCGTATGCCGGCTGAGCAGCTTCGGGTTCTGCTGGCCGCGCTGGTTTTGGTGGTGTGCGGTAAACTGGCGCTGGACCTGCTACTGGAACCGTCCGAGCTGTATTCGCTTGGCGCGGAAGGGGGGCATTAATCATGCTGAAACGGCTGATCCTGTTACTTGCCCTCTGCACCACTCCGGCTTTGGCCGAAGAAGAATCCGTAGTGCTTGGCCTCAGCCAGGACCGCGTTGCAATCACTGCAACCTTCGACGGGTCCGAGATACTGATTTTTGGTGCCGTCAAACGCGAAACACCGATCCCGGACGGCCCTCCGCTTGAGGTGATCGTCGCCGTGGCCGGGCCGTCCAGCCCCGTAACTGTCCGGCGGAAAGAGCGTAAGCTGGGCATCTGGGTCAACACCGACAGCGTTCTGGTCGACCTCGCCCCCAGCTTTTACGCCGTGGCCACAAGCGGGCCACTGAAGGAAATCCTATCGGATACCGAGGATCTGAGATACCGCGTCTCGATCGAACGAGCCATCCGCTCGGTCGGAGCCGCGATGCACATCAAGGGCGCGCAGGATTTTGCGGATGCCGTAGTGCGTATTCGCGAGGATGAAGGCCTCTATTCGATCCGCGAAAACACCGTGGCGGTGGATGAGCAAACCTTGTTCAGAACCTCGATCGCCATGCCCGCTGACCTGACTGAGGGCGACTATGCCGCGCGAATCTTCCTGACCCGAGGTCGCGAAGTGATCTCTGAGTTCGAAACAACGATTGACGTGCGCAAGGTTGGGTTAGAGCGGTTCCTCTACAACATGTCCCGCCAACAACCGGTGTGGTACGGGCTTATGTCGCTGGTCATCGCTATTGCCGCTGGTTGGGGCGCCTCCACGGCCTTCCGCCTGCTGCGCGAAAACTGATCTAGCCGCGCCCGATATAGGGCATCGTCGTGGCCATTACCGTCATGAACTGCACATTCGCTTCGGGCGGCAAAGACGCCATGTGCAGCACGGACCGGGCTGCATCCTCAACATCCATCGTGGAATCCGGCTGCTGCCCCGCAGCAACGGCGCTGTCGACCAGTCCCTGCACCATCTGCGTTCGCGCGTTGCCGATGTCGATTTGACCACAGGCAATGCCAAAGTCGCGCCCATCCAGCGACAGGCTGCGTGTCAGCCCCGTGATCGCGTGTTTGGTCGCCGAATAATGCACCGAATTCGCCCTGGGGACATAAGCGGCAATCGACCCGTTGTTGATGATCCGGCCGCCTTGCGGCGACTGTTGTCGCATGATCCGAAAGGCTTCGCGCGCGCACAGGAACATGCCGTTCAAGTTCACGTTGACGCTTTGGTACCAGTCGTCCAACGCGATCTCATCAATTGTACCACCGGGGGCAAAGATGCCCGCGTTGTTGAACAAGACATCCAGCCTGTCTACCCAGTTCGAAAACGTCCGAAAGGCCCGCGCGACCGCGACCGGATCCGTCACATCTGCCGCCAGCGCGATCGCCTTGGAATGTTGTTGCGCTATTTCATTCAGCTTTTCGGCGCTACGGGCCAACAGGCCGACGGTCCAGCCGTTGTTCAGAAACAGCTCGGCTGTGGCGCGCCCTATGCCCGAGCTTGCGCCGGTTACTATGATCGTCTTCATGTCTCTTCCGCCTCCAATGTCAGCGAGGCCGCCGGAACCGCCCGCAAGTCATCAATGCGTAACGGATAGGTCGGCTTTGCCAGACGATTGCGCACGACCCAGATCAACCGCTCCTGCGCGCGCGTGATCGCCACATAAGCCAGACGTTTCCACAAAGGCTGCCCGGCCTCGGTCCGGCCCATCCGAGCGGCGGCATAGATATCCGGTGCAAAGACCTGCACTGTGTCCCATTGCGACCCCTGCGCCTTGTGGATAGTCACGGCCGCCCCATGCAGAAAAGTCGCGCCCATGCGGGCGGCATAGGGGATGAACGGCTCTTCCTCATCCGGCATTTCGATTTTGACGATCGAGGCCGCGCTGACCTGCGGGTCTTCGGCCCCCATGACATGCAGGCGCGAAAAACCCGGCTTGCGACCCGGCCCCAGATAAACAACCTGCGCCCCTTTGATCAGCCCGCGCGCCTCAAGGTCCAGGCGCTTCTTTCGATGCTTCAAGGGCAGTTCGATCCCGTCGCAGATCAATGGCTCACCTTCCAGCAATTCAGTGTCCGGAGCGCCATGCACATGTCGAAATGCCTGAATCAAACGAATGCGGGTCGCATTGCGCCACACCAGAACCGGGCTGCGGGCCATCAGATCAACCTCGACCCGCTGCCCCCACACGACGCGGTCATCCTGCCGGGCCGTTTGTTCAACCAGACGCTCGAAATCTTCAAACCCCATGGCAGGGTCCGCCAGCGCATGGGCCAGATCCAGAATGGGGTTGTCTGCCGTCTGACGATGCACGCGATGCAGGATTTGTTTTCGCGGCTCGGGCAGACCGTCAAACACCATGCTGCCCGATTGATTGACCGGAGCCAGCTGCGCCGGATCGCCAAACAGCAACAGTGTCGGGAAAATCTCCTGCAGGTCCTCGAACTGCCGGTCGTCCAACATCGAGGCTTCGTCCACGAACCCGATATCCAAGGGCTCTTCTCGACGCTTCCAGCCGGTGATGAAATCCGACCCACGCAGCCCCGCCGCGGCCAAAGCACCCGGAATGGATTTGTTGTTTTCATAAAACGCGGCAGCACGGTCCAGTGCCTCGTCCGTCAACCCTTCGATCTCGGGGCGTTCGTCGTTTCCGGCCAGCCACTCGGCAATCCGCTCATATTCGGGGTCATAGACCGGTGTGTAGAGAATTCGGTGGATCGTGGTCGCAGGAACGCCGCGCAACCGCAACACGCTGGCCGCCTTGTTGGTGGGGGCCAGAATAGCAAGGCTGCGTTTGTCCCGCGCCTTGCGGCTTTCAAAATCGCCCGAAACGATCTGAACACCGGTTTCTGCCAGCGCCTTGTAAAGCTCGGCCAACAACAGGGTCTTTCCCGACCCAGCCTTGCCGATCACCGCCATCACACCGGATTTTCCGTTTCCCGGCAGTTTCAGAAGGGCATCGTCATCCAGATCAACGCCTGCCGACCTCAACATCTCGGCGATGTTGTCATAGGCGGCGGCTTGGTCGTCCGAGAAGGTCACTAAAGGCGTAGACATGGCGCGACCCTACAAGGCCGCGCCCGCTATCACCAGATGCGGTTTCCGGTTTTCAACAGCTTATGCCGACAAGGCAAACCGATGCTGCCGACCAGTGCCAAACGCGGTCTTGAACCAAAGGCGCGACAACTCACGCGGGATACCGGCACGTTCGGCCACGCGGTAGCAATCGTCGGATGAATAAGGCCACAGCCCAACCGAGATCTGATCCCGCCCCTTCCCTTCCGAGCCAAGTACGACCGGAGACGACCCTATCAGCCGGTAAATCCGGATCATGCGCGCATCAAACACACCCGCGATATGGGTCAGACCGAACCCTTCCATGATTTCACCCCCGCTCAGCATAATAGCACCGGCGGTATGTGGGCTGGCCGTTCGGGAAAGGCAAAAGCGTGTCACCTCCCAGATCAGGGGGCTGTTGATCGGTTCACCCCCGGTCAGATGCCCGAATACTTCGTTCACCATAACGCGCCCAGTGGTAGGCAACACACGCATGGACCCGCCGTGACTACCATCCTCTTCTTCCCAGATAACGTAGAGCGGGTTCAGATCGTCATACTGATCCCTCTCTTCCCCCTTTTCGTTTATACGCACGTCCCAACCCAGCCGGGTTTTGAATTGATCGGCCCGGTCGCGGAACATTCCGTCGGCGAGATCCGGAAACTTGTGAAGTTCGTCGGCAAACAAATAGCGCAACATGACTTTTCCCCTTGTCGTCCTGTGCAAGAACGAAAGGGGTACAGAGCCATGGTTAAATTACGGTTCGAAGTGCGTGCGGCCGTTAAACGACGATTAATCCCCGGCTGAGCGCTGTCGCGATCGCGTGGGTGGTATTCTGCGCCCCAAGCTTGGCACGGGCGCTTTCGATATAGACTCGCAGCGTGTGTTCCGAGATCGATAAGGAATGCGCGACCTGCGCGCGACTATAGCCCAGCGCCAGAAGGGTCATCGCATCCACCTCGCGCGGGGACAGGCCACGCGGCGCATCGGGCTGGCGGTCGCTTTCAAACTCCAGCGCTTTTCGGTTGAAATAATGCGCAATCAGGATCAGCTCGCGCCCATGGGCGTCGATGAACGCCTTCCAACTAGCGTCATCGCAGGTGTGGTTCACGGTAAACAACGCAAACTGGCCGTTCGGGCCCCGGATCGGGATCGAATAGCCCTGGTTGCCTACCCCGTGCTCCAACGCGTCCTGCAGGAAATTCTTCGCCACCTTGCCGGACCAGTCCAGAGATTTCCAATCCACAGGATGAAAGCGCTGAAAACATCCCAGAATGACGGGGTCGATACGGTGGTAATTCCGTTCCAGATATCTTTCGGCCCAGGCATCTGGATAGGTCGTATAGCCGTACTGGTCCCCGGCCCCGTCGACCCAATGATAGATCAGATGCTCAGTGTGCAATCGGTCGCGTAATCCAAGGGCGACTGCACCCAATTCATCAAGCGTGCTGGTGTTTTCCAAGTCCTCCAGGACCTGAGCCATATCCAGATCTGTTCCCATTCGCGGGCGTCCGAGCCTCATCCTTCAAGGACGCAATCTCGGCCGCTGCGATCAGCTTGGTGTCATCCAACTGCTCGGCAAGGGCGGTCAAACCGTTCTCAACCGCAAAGGCGTTGAGATCCGACAAAACGTCCAGTATCCACTCATTTTTCGCCATCTAGAGTCGCTCCGAAACGGTTAACGAAGGGTTAACACAACCATAACATGTGCAGTGTTTTTTAGGCTATTCACTGGTTTCTACTCCCCAAAAATAGCGGGGCTGGGTTCTGCAAGTCGTTGAAAAGGATCACCTGCGCATAAAACGCAGCGCGCCCGCGAACCTGACTAACGATTCGCGGGCGCGATTTCTGATAGAGCAGGTCGGTTATCCGCGTGCGTCCAGAACCTCTTCCAGAGTCCGCATGCCAGTGCGCGGTGCCTGAACCAGAACCGACATGTTGCCCGGTTTATGTTCGTTGCGCATCATTTTCATGTGGGCTTCGGGCAGCTCGTTCCACGCAAAGACTTCAGACATGCAAGGGTCCAGACGACGTTCGACCATCAACTGGTTTGCAGCGGACGCCTGTTTCAGGTGCGCGAAGTGCGAACCTTGCAGGCGCTTCTGGTGCATCCACATGTAACGCACGTCGAAGGTCAGGTTATAGCCGGTTGTTCCGGCGCAGATCACGACCATACCGCCCTTTTTCACAACGAAGGTCGAGACAGGGAAGGTGCTTTCGCCGGGGTGTTCGAACACCATGTCGACATTCACACCCTTACCGGTGATGTCCCAAATGGCCTTGCCGAATTTGCGGGCCTCTTTGAACCACTCGGCATATTCCGGCGTGTTGACGGTAGGCAGCTGACCCCAGCAGTTGAAATCTTTGCGATTCAGAACGCCCTTTGCGCCCAGACCCATCACGAAATCACGCTTGCTTTCATCCGAGATCACACCGATCGCATTTGCGCCCGCCGTATTGATCAACTGGATCGCATAAGACCCCAGACCACCCGAAGCGCCCCAAACCAGAACGTTCTGACCGGGTTTCAGATCATGCGGCTCGTGACCGAAAAGCATCCGGTAGGCGGTGGCCAGTGTCAGCGTATAGCAGGCGCTTTCTTCCCAGGTCAGGTGCTTCGGGCGCGGCATCAACTGCTGCGCTTGGACATTGGTGAACTGGGCAAAAGACCCGTCCGGTGTCTCATAGCCCCAGATACGCTGGCTGTCGGAGTACATCGGATCGCCGCCATTGCAGGCTTCGTCGTCGCCGTCGTCTTGATTGCAATGGATCACGACCTCATCACCCACTTTCCAGCGGCGCACTTTGTCGCCCACGGCCCAGACGATGCCCGAAGCATCCGAACCCGCGATATGGAACGGTTGACCGTGACCGTCAAACGGGCTGATCGGTTTGCCCAAAGATGCCCAGACGCCGTTATAATTCACACCTGCCGCCATCACCAGAACCAGCACCTCGTGGCTGTCCAGCTTGGGCACATCGACCACTTCCAGCTGCATGGCCGTGTCCGGCTCGCCATGGCGCTCCTTGCGGATTGCCCACGCGTACATCTTCTTGGGTACAAACCCCATCGGAGGGATCTCACCCATTTCATAGAGGTCTTTTTCCGGCGCGTCGTAGGTCGCGATACCGCTTTCGGTGTCCAAAGCCATGTTGGCCTCCTTCCATCTCAATGTTTGCCGCGATGCAGAATCGCAGGCCTTACCAGATGAAATATTGGGCCTTGAGAAATATTGCAACCAATTTTGTATCTATTTTGTAATTTTATGACCCAGCGGATGCAGAAACTCTCTTTGCGAGCGCAGCATCTCCGAACTCCACATCACCCGGAGCCGAAGCCGCATAATACTCCAGCAGGTCAACCCTTTGACCAGATTGAGATATTTTCCCGTCCACTTGTTTCAGAATCCGCCTTTGGACAAGTTGATCCAAAGCTTGGGTGATTGCAGCCTCACTCGGGTCGGTCAAAGTTCCGTCACGTCGCATGGCCTGCGCGACAAGGCTGCGCACATCATCCTCCAGCAACTCAGTTCGGTCTTGGATCAGCTTGCAGATCGCAGGCAGCGGCACCAACGGGATTGCATCCTTGATACGTCCCATCAAAGCACGAGCGAGGTCAGTCATGACGTCTTGTTCATGTTCGGCCCGGAAGTCCTGCAACGAAATGGGCCGGCCATAGCGCACCGACGCCAGACCAAAGCGCATATAGCGCCCGATCAGTCGGCGACCGATCTGCTTCAGAATCCACCCGGTGATCACTCCGATCCGAGCCCGAAACCGCCTCTCACTCCCAAGTGCAGCCTTGGTCAAGATTGTGTCCTCAAGCACCCGGTCATAATTCAGCGCAACAGGAACAAACACCACGTCCTTGCCGCCCGGCTTGGTTCCGTCCAGTATATATTTCAACAGACCAAGCTTGGGGCGCCCTAAGGCACCGGTCAGACTAAGCCCCCCTTCAGGGAACATGGCCTGCGTCACCCCCGCTTCGGTCGCGTGTCGCACGTAACAAGCCAGTACCTGCCGGTACAGCTCACTGCCCGATCTGCGCCGGATAAAGTAGGCCCCCATGGCCCGGATCAAGCGGCTGAGTGGCCAAACTCGCGCCCATTCCCCCACCGCGTAAGACAGCGCTGAATGTTGCGCGGCCAGATATGTGACCAGCACGTAATCCATGTTGCTGCGGTGGTTCATCACGAACACAACGGTCGCATCCGGGTCGATAGTCTTGATTGCCTCTTCATCCTGATAGCTGAGCCGCACGTCATAAAACGCATTACTCAGCATCCGCGCCAACCTTATGGCGATGCTGAAATAGGCTACGGCTGAAAAGGAGGGCACGATTTCACGCGCATAGCGGCGGGCCATTTCGAAGGCCACCGCCTCGGGCACCCCGGTTTCGCGGGCGTGGTCTTGCACAGCCTGCCCCACCTGCGGATCATAGATCAGACGTTGGATCATGTCGTGCCGCTCGGCCAACTTGAACGGTTGGATCGGGCGTTGCAGGCGAGTGTTCAGACGTTTGACTGCGCGTTCAAGGCGACGGCGAAAGAACCACCGCACCGAAGGGAACAGGAAATGCGAAGCAAATGTGACCGCGGCAAATACCAGGATCAGCAAAAACAGCCAAAGCGGAAGCTCCACGGTCTCAGTCATGCGCGCACCCTGACAGCAAACGTTGCGTCCTACAATCACAAGAACCACATATGCCGCAACGCAGCGAATTGACATATCCCAAAAATTGCGCTTTAGAGGCTTCGTGAGTAATTTTATTGCCCAGGAAAGACACGAGGCCCAGCTATGACGCAGATGCAGAAAGATCGCCCCTGGCTCATCCGAACCTACGCCGGTCATTCCACCGCCAAGGCGTCAAACGCGCTGTATCGCGGCAACCTGGCCAAAGGTCAGACCGGCCTTTCGGTCGCTTTCGATCTGCCGACTCAGACAGGGTATGACAGCGACCACACTTTGGCGCGCGGCGAGGTCGGCAAGGTCGGCGTGCCGATCAGCCATCTGGGTGACATGCGGGTCCTGTTTGACCAGATTCCGTTGGAACAGATGAACACCTCGATGACCATCAACGCGACCGCGCCGTGGTTGCTGGCGCTGTATATCGCCGTGGCCGAGGAACAGGGCGCGGATGTGTCCAAGTTGCAGGGCACGGTTCAGAACGATCTGATCAAGGAATACCTGAGCCGCGGCACCTATGTGTGCCCGCCGAAACCGTCGCTTAAGATGATCGCGGATGTGGCCGAGTACTGCTATACCAATGTGCCGAAATGGAACCCGATGAACGTGTGTTCCTATCACTTGCAGGAAGCTGGCGCGACACCCGAACAAGAGCTGGCCTATGCACTGGCAACGGCCATTGCCGTTCTGGACGAGCTGCGCCCGCGCGTACCGGCCGAAGATTTCCCCGCGCTCTGCGGTCGGATTTCGTTCTTTGTGAACGCGGGCATCCGTTTTGTCACCGAGATGTGCAAGATGCGCGCCTTCGTGGATCTTTGGGATGAGATTCTGAAAGACCGTTACGGGGTCGAAGATCCCAAGTTCCGCCGCTTCCGCTATGGCGTGCAGGTGAACTCGCTCGGCTTGACCGAGCAACAACCAGAAAACAACGTCTATCGCATCCTGATCGAGATGCTGGCCGTGACTCTATCGAAAAAGGCACGCGCGCGCGCGGTTCAGTTGCCTGCCTGGAACGAGGCGCTGGGTCTGCCCCGCCCATGGGATCAGCAATGGTCGATGCGGATGCAACAGATTTTGGCTTATGAGACCGACCTGCTGGAATATGGCGACTTGTTCGACGGCAACCCCGCTGTCGATGCCAAGGTTGAGGACCTAAAGGAAGGTGCACGCGCCGAACTGGCCAACCTGGATTCGATGGGCGGTGCGGTCGCCTCGATCGAATACATGAAATCCCGCTTGGTGGATTCAAATGCCGAACGCTTGAACCGGATCGAGCGGAACGAGACCGTCGTCGTCGGCGTGAACAAATGGACCGAGGGCGAGCCCTCGCCGCTGCAAACCGAAGATGGCGGCATCATGGTAGTTGATCCGGCTGTCGAGCAGGAACAGATCAACCGCCTGAACGAGTGGCGGTCCGAGCGTGACGACGCCGCAGTCTCCGCAGCGCTCGCGGCTTTGCGCGAAGCGGCGCAGACCGGTGCCAATGTCATGGAGCCTTCGATCGCAGCCGCCAAGGCGGGCGTCACCACTGGTGAATGGGCCGAAGAGATGCGCAAGGTCTACGGCACCTACCGCGGACCCACTGGTGTGTCAGGGTCGGTCTCGAACAAAACCGAAGGGCTGGACGAATTGCGCGCCGCTGTGGATGCGGTCAGCGACAAGCTGGGGCGTCGTCTGAAATTCCTGGTCGGCAAGCCGGGGCTGGACGGCCATTCCAACGGCGCAGAACAGATCGCCTTCCGCGCGCGCGATTGCGGCATGGACATCAGCTATGAAGGCATCCGCCTGACGCCCGAGGAAATCGTCAACGCCGCTATCGAAGACAAGGCACATGTGATCGGTCTATCAATCCTGTCGGGCAGCCATATTCCGCTGGTCGAGGACGTCATGACGCGCCTGAACGCGGCCGGATTGGACGTGCCTGTGATCGTAGGCGGCATCATCCCGGATGACGACGCCGAGAAATTGAAAGCGATGGGTGTTTCCGAAATCTACACACCCAAAAATTTCGAACTGAATGCGATTATGGGTGACATCGTGACTCTGGTCGATCCGCAAAATCTGGCGGCGCAATAACAGTTCTGTTTCTTTCTGGATTCTCAATTTCTATTCCTTGAGAAAAGGGATAGATAATGCCTGTCATTAGAATTTCGGTTTGGGTTTGACACCATCCGGAATTCGATTCGAATACAAGGGAAATCAGATGGGAACCAATCTGGAAAACATGTCGCGCAAAGAGCTGATCGCTCTGCGTGAAAATGTTGATAAGGCGTTGAAAAAAGCAGAGAAAAGAGAGCGGCAAGAAGCTCTGAAAGCTGCTGAAAAAGCAGCGGCGGAATACGGGTTTTCGCTGGCTGAATTGTCAGATGGCGGTTCTGTGACTGGAAAACAAGCCAAATCCAAAGCGAAATATCGCAATCCTTCTTCGCCCGATCAAACCTGGTCCGGGCGCGGCCGAAAACCGCAATGGGTGCATGATGCGCTGAATTCCGGCGCCAATATGGCTGATTTGGAAATCTGATTGGAATTGACCTGACATGACAATTCATATTGGCGCTGAAAAAGGCGAAATTGCAGAAACGGTATTGTTGCCCGGCGATCCCTATCGGGCAAAATGGGCCGCCGAGACCTTTTTAGACGACGCAAAACAGGTCAACAATGTGCGCGGCATGTTGGGTTTCACCGGCACGTGGAAAGGTAACCCGGTTACGATTCAGGGCAGCGGCATGGGCATGCCCTCACTGTCGATCTACGTGAACGAATTGATCCGTGACTACGACGCAAAAACTCTGATCCGCATCGGTTCGTGCGGTGGAATGCAGGACAGCGTCAATATCCGCGACGTGATTTTGGCGATGACGTCGACCACACTCAGCACGCCTTCGCGGGGCATCATGAAAGAGCTGAATTTTGCCCCCTGTGCCGATTGGGGCCTGTTGCAAGCAGCGGCGCAGGCTGCGGCTGCCAAAGGCACGCCGACCCATGTGGGCGGCATCTATTCGTCGGACGTGTTCTATGACGAACGGCCCGATCTGAACGAACAGATGGTGCGCCACGGCATTCTGGGCGTCGAGATGGAAGCCGCCGAGCTTTATATTCTGGCCGCGCGCCATAAATGCCGCGCGCTGGCGGTGCTGACGGTTTCTGATCACTTGTTGACCGGTGAGGCGCTCCCCTCGTCCGAGCGGGAAAGCAGCTTTGGCGACATGGTCGAAATTGCCTTGCAGGCCGCGTTTCCTGAGACCTGAATCCAGACGGACCTACCGTCACTCTCGTCCTTTGAAGCATGCGGTAGGAGAGGTCTCGCCCTCCTGCCGCGCGCCGCAAAAAGCGCAAGTCCAAATCCCTTCTTTGCGGTGCTGACGCCAACGGCAATCACGCGTCAGAGTCGTTGTGCGGGATCGCCAGAACAGATAGGCGAAGACTCCGGCAGCAAGCAAAAGCAACAGAATGGGCATGGCCTTCCATCGCCCATTCCGATCGGCGGATCAAGCCGCGTTTGCGTATTCAAATAACTCTGGTTCATGCTGCTCTTGGGTCGAGTTCGGCTCGGGCATGTAGTAGGCCCACGCCTGATCCAGCAACTCCAGTGCTTTTGCCGCAGCGGCTTGTTTTTCTGAGGGTTTTTTTTCCATCGGAGCGATCCCTAATTGGTTCAATCACTCCTCCCTGACCAGACTATAAGCCCGATCAGCACCCTTCGCAGTGCATGATTTTGCAATCTTGCCATGCGCTTACCGCAAGGCGGCAAAGCATGGCAGCGCGGGTCAAACCGCGCGTTCGACCATCATCTTTTTGATTTCGGCAATCGCTTTGGCCGGGTTCAGACCCTTGGGACAGGTCTTGGCACAGTTCATGATCGTGTGGCAACGATACAGCTTGAACGGATCTTCCAACTCATCCAAGCGCTCACCCGTTGCCTCATCGCGGCTGTCGATGATCCAGCGATATGCGTGCAGCAACGCGGCGGGTCCAAGATAACGGTCACCATTCCACCAGTAGCTGGGGCACGAGGTCGAGCAGCTTGCGCACATCACGCATTCATACAGGCCATCCAGTTTTTTGCGATCTTCGATGGACTGCTTCCATTCCTTCGCCGGGCGGTTGGTCTTGGTTTCCAGCCACGGCATAATGCTGGCATGCTGAGCATAGAAATGCGTCAGATCAGGGATCAGGTCCTTGACCACGGGCATATGGGGCAGCGGGTAAATCTTCACGTCGCCCTTGATCTCATCCATGCCATAGATACAGGCCAGTGTGTTGATCCCGTCGATATTCATCGCGCAGGATCCGCAAATACCTTCGCGGCAGGACCGGCGGAAGGTCAGCGTCGGATCAATCTCATTCTTGATCTTGATCAGCGCGTCCAAAACCATCGGGCCGCAGCTGTTCATATCGACGAAATAGGTATCCACCCGAGGGTTCTGACCATCATCCGGGTTCCAGCGATAGATCTGAAACTTGCGCACATTGGTCGCGCCATCCGGCTTGGGCCAGGTTTTACCGGTGGTGATCCGGGAATTCTTTGGCAGGGTGAGTTGTACCATTTCCGACCTCGCTAAATTCCTGCCTATTGATACACTTTGAGAGGCGGAAAGCCAACCTTTTCGCCTTGAAAACAGTCAATAAAATTAGGCATTTTCGCCTTTACAAACTGATTTTGCGCGGGAAACGTGCAAGAAGTGAAATGGCTTGGAATTCCAGCAGGTGCAAACCCGAAAAATGCCGACAAACGTCGCAAATATTCCTTTCGGGACAAAGAACCCGTATCAGAAAATGATGTATTCCGCCTGCGGGCCGGAATTCAATCTGACCACATCTAAGAACGTGGAGTTTTCAGAATTTGCACACCCTGATTTTCAGGAAGAAAACAGGGTTCTCCACCTGCATTGGGATGATAGGCTGTTTCGAGAATCAGGCGAGGATGATGCGCTTAAATTCCAGCAGGCGCGCGCGCACTTGGACCGGTTCAAGCAAAACGGTGGCCGCTTGATCTGGACCATCCACAACCAACAGGCCCACAGCCATGGTGACGCCAACGACCTATTTTCCGAAAACCGCCGTGCCCTGACGAAAATGGCGGATTTGATCCACGTGCACACGCCTCATGCATGGGCCTATATGATATCCGAATACGGGGCCGAGTCTGAAAAACTGCGCCTGATCCCGCATCCCAGCTATCTTGGAGTTTATGAAGATGCCGAAGTCTCAATGGCCCGTCCCCTCGCACCCCGCCAGATCACGCGGTTTCTGACCTTCGGCGCCATGCGCGGCAATCGTGAGTTGGACCGGCTTCACCTCGCGGCCCGTAAACTCACCAATCGAGGGCACGCGTTTCACGTCTCGATCGCCGGGCGTGTATTTCGAAAGGGCCGCCGATTGGCGCGTCGGCTGGATGGCATCGCCAATGTTTCGGTCATTGCCGATCGCATACCCGACACCGAAATACCCCAGCTATTTTCGCAGGCCCACGTCTATGTGCTACCATCGACAACCACCTTCACCTCGGGCACGGCGATGTTGGCGCAAACCTTCGGCTTGCCGATAATCGGACCAGATATAGAAGCCCATAAACAAACCACACCCGAAGACTGCCACGATCTGCTTTACCCTGCGCAAAACCCCCGAGGGTTGATCCGTATGATGATGCGTATGATGGAGATGTCTGACGCGGAACTGAATGAGAAACGGCTTGCCTGTTTCGAATTCGCCGTCCAACGCGATCCGATGCGTGTCTCGGGATTGTTAAAGAATGCGTTGTCAGAACTTGTTTGATCCGCACACGCGCCAAACAAAAAAGCCACCCCAATCCGGGATGGCTTTGACAGATCAACCGATCAGAAGGTCCGCGCCTTCGGAGCGATTTTCTTAAGGCTGATGCCGCCTTCGGCTTCGGTCGTCAGCGGGTCCGCAATCACAGGGCGATAGCTGAGCTCGACCTTGTTGCCCTCGACCCGGCTAACGGTGTGAACGCGCCAGTTCTCATCATCGCGCTCGGCAAAGTCCTCATGGGCGTGGGCACCACGAGATTCCTTACGCGCTTCGGCTCCGACGATCGTCGCCAATGCGCTCGGCATCAGGTTGCCCAGTTCCAGCGTCTCCATCAGGTCGCTGTTCCAGACCAGCGAGCGGTCGGTGACTTTCAGATCGTCCATCTTGGCTGCAATGGCCGTCATCTTTTCGACGCCTTCAGCCATGGTCTTGGCGGTACGGAATACTGCCGCGTCAGCCTGCATGGTTTTCTGCATCTCAAGTCGCAGGTCGGCGGTCGGGATCGAACCATTGGCGTTGCGTGCCGCATCGAACCGGTCAAACGCCTTATCGACCGACGCCTGATTCAGTACCGGATTCGCAGCCTCGGCATCTACAACCTTACCGGCCCGGATCGCGGCCGCGCGGCCAAAGACCACAAGGTCGATCAAAGAGTTCGAGCCCAAGCGGTTTGCCCCATGAACCGAGGCACATCCGGCCTCGCCGACAGCCATCAGACCGGGAACCACGGCGGTTGGGTTATCGGTAGTGGGGTTCAGAACCTCACCCCAGTAGTTCGTTGGAATGCCACCCATGTTGTAGTGAACCGTCGGCAGAACAGGGATCGGCTCCTTGGTAACATCGACACCGGCAAAAATCTTGGCCGATTCTGAGATGCCGGGCAGACGTTCTGCCAGTGCCTCGGCAGGCAGGTGCGACAGGTTCAGGTGGATGTGATCCCCTTCTCCGCCCACTCCGCGCCCTTCGCGGATTTCCATGGTCATCGACCGGCTGACATAGTCACGGGGCGCAAGGTCTTTATACTGGGGCGCGTAGCGCTCCATGAACCGCTCACCTTCCGAGTTGGTCAGGTATCCGCCCTCGCCCCGAGCACCTTCGGTGATCAGGCAGCCCGAGCCGTAGATACCGGTCGGGTGGAACTGCACGAATTCCATATCCTGCAGGGCCAGGCCCGCGCGGGCGACCATGCCACCGCCGTCACCGGTGCAGGTATGGGCCGATGTGGCGCTGAAATAGGCGCGCCCATAGCCGCCGGTCGCCAGTACAACCATCTTGGCGTTGAAGACATGCATCGTACCGTCGTCCAGCTTCCAGCAGACGACGCCCTGACACTGCCCGTCCTCGGACATGATCAAGTCGATGGCGAAATATTCGATGTAGAACTCGGCGTTGTTCTTCAGCGATTGCCCGTACAGTGTATGCAGGATCGCGTGGCCGGTCCGGTCAGCAGCCGCACAGGTACGCTGTACTGCGGGTCCTTCGCCGAATTCAGTGGTGTGGCCGCCGAAGGGACGCTGATAGATCTTGCCTTCTTCGGTCCGGCTGAACGGCACACCATAATGTTCCAGCTCGTATACTGCCTTGGGGGCCTCACGCGCCAAGTATTCCATCGCGTCGGTATCGCCCAACCAGTCAGAGCCTTTGACGGTGTCATACATGTGCCACTGCCAATGGTCCGGCCCCATGTTCGACAGTGATGCTGCGATGCCACCCTGCGCCGCAACCGTGTGCGAGCGGGTCGGGAAAACCTTGGTCACGCAGGCGGTGCGCAGCCCTTGTTCGGCCATGCCCAGGGTGGCCCGCAGACCCGCCCCACCGGCGCCGACAACGACCACGTCATATTCATGCGTTTCGTATTCGTATGCAGCCATTTCTTTCAGCTCCGGGAATTAGAGGGCAATGCGGGCGATGGCGAACAGGCCCGCCGCAGCCGCGCCATAGGACAGGCAGGTTGTCAGGATGATCAGGACCTTCTCGGTCGTGCCGTGGGCATAATCCTCAAGCATCACCTGTGCGCCTTCGGCGAAGTGTTTCATACCGATCACCAATGTCAGCGCCGCAACAATCGCCGGGAACGGGCGCGAATAATAGTCCAGGACCACATCGTAGGGCTGCCCCAACACGGGACCAAAGGTGAAGATGAACAGCGGAACAAGGATCAGCAAAGCCACCGAGCTGACCTTCATCCGCCAAAAATGGGCTGTGCCCGCTTTGGCCGATCCCAGGCCAGTTGCGCGTTTGCGGTCTGTCAAATAACGCATGGTTGGCCTCCTTTAAGCAACGATAATCAGGGTCAGAAGGGTCAGGACAACCGATCCGCCAACTACAGCCCAACCCAATTTAGTAGCAGTGGGAATATCCAGGCCCATCGCGTTGTCCCAAATCAGATGCCGAATACCGGCCAGCGTGTGATACCACAGCCCCCACAAAGACAGCGCCATGACCAGATCGCCCAAAACCGACGTCAGCCACCAGTTCGCGCGCTCGAATGCCTCGGGCGAGGTCGCAGCGGCCAGAAACCACCAGACGATCAGCAAAGCAGCCACGATCATGGCGTTCCCGGTGATGCGTGTCAGGATGGATGTGACCGAGGTCAATTGCGGACGATAGATCGACAGATGCGGAGAAAGCGGGCGATTGCCCCGATTAACATCGGCCATGGCGGCTCCTTTTCGGTTGGCTACCGAACGTTTTACTGGTTTTTGCGACACTGTCACGTGCTGCACATGCAAAAAAGCCGCAAATTGACGCAATATGGCAGATATCGGCAAGTTGTGATCACGCAAAATAATGACGTGATCACAAAATTAATCACGCGCTCGGAATGTTAGCGCCCGAGCCTCGAATCTATTCCAATCCAGCGGTTTGCTGCGTCACCTCGCGCAGCAGTTTTTTGCGGATGCGCTCGGGGTAATCTTCGAACCCGGCGGCCGACACCACAAAGGCACCTTCACCCACGATGACGTTTTCGAAGAAATATGCCGTAAGGTCGGGTTCGCTTTCTTCGATGGCAATGGCATTCACAGTGACGCCGCGGCGGCGCAGGGTCTCGTGAATTTCGGTCGGCTCAACCCCTTCATTGGAAATTCCATCACCCGAGATGTCGATCAAATGCCGCTTGCAGGTGGCAACCTCGTCAAAATTTACCAGAGTCATCTCAAGTGCTTCTCCGATAGCTGTCGAGAAGTTGCGCCAGACCCGAGGATCAGCACCCACCTGATCAGCAAACCGGTCGAGGGTTTCGAAACTGTCGATTTTGGTCCAGGGGATGGTTATTCTTTGCCGCGACGCGCCGGTCCACTGAACCAGCATCAGGCGCGCGTTTCCGCGCACCAAAGCTTCTGAGACGATGGGATCCCGCAATCCTTCCGCCAGCCCTTCCATCTGGATACGGTATTCCGACGAATCGACCGAACCCGAGACATCCACCGCAAGCGCCAATGCCAAATCACACGCCCAGGCGGGCGGCGAAAGCAGAATGCAGGCAGCTAAGGATCGAAGCAACATGCGCGCAGCCTAGCACGATTGTGCCGAGCTGCGATCACATGAATGTGCGCACGGATCAGATTGGCATCAGCGCCCAATAATCGAGGTCTAAAAGCACGCCCGGCATGTATCGGCCGTCCTCATTTTTCAATTCAAATGGTTCGCCGCCTTTCGTAGCAACCAAACGCAGGCGGATGGCACCTACACCCGGCACACCGGTTTCGGCCTTGTCCAGAACCTCGGACCAGGCCTTGATCGTGTCACCCGCGAAACACGGGTTGGCGTGCGCACCGCCGTTCAGACCCACGATCATCTGCGCGTTGGCCAGGCCATTGAACGACAACGCCCGAGCCATCGAGATCACGTGCCCGCCATAGATCAGTCGCCCCTCGGGGCGGAAGGTCAGGTCGAAATGCACTTTGGCGGTGTTCTGCCAAAGGCGGGTGGCGAGCATATGCTCGGCCTCTTCTATGGTGACACCGTCCACGTGGTCGATCTTTTCGCCGATCTCATAATCGCCCCAGCGATGCGCCTCACCGGCTTGGGCAAAATCGTAGTTCGAGAAATTCAAACCCTGCGGAATGACCAGATCACTTGGCTCCAACGCCTTTTTCAACTGCGGCACAACCGCTTCGGGCGCGGGGGCGGACAGGCCTGATTTGCGCACCATCACCCAGCGGACATACTCCATGACTGCCTCGTCGCGCTGGTTCAGGCCACGGGTGCGTACGTAAACCACCCCGGTCTTCCCGTTCGAATTCTGCTTGACCCCAATCACCTCGGATTCTGACCGCAGCGTGTCACCAGCATAGACCGGTTTCAGCCAGCGCCCCTCGGCATAGCCCAGATTGGCAACTGCATTCAGAGAGACATCCGGCACTGTCTTGCCGAACACCACATGAAACGCCGCCAGATCGTCCAACGGGCTTTGTGGCAAGCCGGATGCCCGGGCGAACTCGTCCGAGGAATAGAGCGCATGACGCGCAGGATAGAGCGCGTGATACAGCGCACGCTCACCATCGGTAACGGTGCGCGGCACCGCATGCTGCAGCACCTGCCCGACGGAATAGTCCTCGAAAAAGCGGCCTGAGTTGGTTTTTGCCATTATTGTTGTCCCAGTTTCATATCGGGTGAATAGTCGGCCGCGACCTCTTTGGTTACAGCCTGCGCACAGCGCATCACGTTATTGGCGGCGTCAAAGGCATAAGACGGGTCGCCATACAGCTCCCACCCTTTGGCCAGCGCGTCGGACACTTTGTGGCAAAAGGCCGAGGTGTCCTCTTCGGTCAGCAGACGATAGAGTTTTGCCATCTTGTTCCCCTCACGATCCGAACGGCGATGGGCCGACCAGCCCATGGATATAGCCGATGAAACCCAGCAGAACGATCGAGGCCACAAAGAACATCGCGTCTTTGCCGTAAGTCCCGGGTTCGCCGGGGGTCCAGTCAAGTTCGGACTTGTTGATCACGATCACTTCGACCACGGCCCAGGCCAGCAATCCGCCGAACAGGATGATCGAGGCCAGATCGCCATTCACCAGCAGATGCGCAAAGGCCCACAGCTTGAACCCGCCTAGCATCGGATGGCGCAGCTTGTTCAGCAGGCGGCCTTTCTTGGGTGCGGGGCTCATCAGGAAGATGGCAATCAGCACCAGCAGGTTGTTGACGTGGATCAGGAATGTGGGCGGCGCCCAGACATAGATGAAATCGGTCATGCGATAGCCGAAGATCATCAGCAAAATCGCCGCCACCAGCGCCAGTGCCACCGCACCTTTGCCGCCATCGCCCATGGCCGCCCGCCGTGCGGGCGCGACGCGTTTGAACAGATGTGCGGCCCACCAAAGCGCCACACCAAGGATCAGAAGAACGAAGCCCATGCTGGCTTACCCCGCTTGCAAAGCTGAAATCGCCTCTGCTTTTGCCAGAATTTCGCGGGCGGTTGCAACGTGCAGGTTTTCAACGATCTTGCCATCCACGACAGCAACGCCCTGCCCCTGCGCTTCGACCGCTTCAAAGGCCGCGATCTGACGTTGCGCCAGATCAATTTCGCTGTCCGAGGGCGCATAGGCGGCGTTCGTGATCTCGACCTGAGCGGGGTGGATCAGCGTCTTGCCGTCAAAGCCCATATCGCGGCCTTGCGTGCATTCTGCGGCCAGACCTTCGTCATCCTTAAAGGCATTGTAGACACCATCCACGATGATCAGCCCCTCGGCCTTGGCGGCCAACAGGCACAGGCCCAGCGAGGTCATCAGCGGCAAGCGGTCGGGGCGGAACCGGGTCTGCAACTCCTTGGCCAAGTCGTTGGTGCCCATCACGAAACCCGCCATCAACGGATGTGCGGCGATATCGGCCGCGTTCAGCATCCCACGCGGGGTCTCCATCATCGCCCAGATCGGGATATCGCCGGTGATCGCAGCCAGCGCGTCTACATCAGCGGCCGAGTTCACCTTAGGCAGCAAAACCACGTCGGCATCCATGTCCCGCACGGCCTCGGCATCGGCGCGACCCCATTCGGTGTCCAGCCCGTTTATGCGCACGATCTTGACCCGCGCGCCGTACCCGCCTGCGGCCAGAGCGGCCTTGAGCGTTTCACGCGCGTTCTCTTTTTCATCCGCTGCAACTGCATCCTCCAGATCAAAGATGATCGCGTCGATTGGCAAGGTGCGTGCCTTGTCCAGCGCCCGATCACGCGAGCCGGGGATATACAGTACAGAGCGATAGGGGCGCTGACGGGGGTCCATTGGCCTCTCCAAAAAGAAATAAAGTTGCGCAGAATGGGGCATTTTTTTTCGGAAAGTTCAAGAGCAAAATCGCCGCATCGCAGCATTCGCGACGCAACGTGCGTTGGTTTAACCGGATTTCGGTGCCTGATCCGCACCCTTTGGGACAGATGGATTCGAAAGGGTGCACGTATGAAGAAGACGCTGTTCAAGATGACAATGGGGCTGAGCATCATGGTTCTGGCCGCCCAACAGGTGCAAGCAAGAACCTGCGCTCCGCGCGAAGACGTGGTCAAGCGGTTGGCCGAAACCTATGGCGAGACCCGACGGAGCATCGGAATCGCGAGTCAGGGCGCGGTGATGGAGGTCTATGCCTCGGCCACTAGCGGCAGTTGGACGATCACGGTTACACTCCCGGACGGGAAAACCTGCTTGATCGCCTCCGGTCAGTCCTATGAGAATTTGGCCGAGGCGCTTCCGCCCAACATCTAGGTCAGCGCATCCCAAATCAGCTTGCTGCCTGTCAGGGTCAGAAGCACATAGGCAATGCTAAAGAACAGGCGCTCGGACATCATGAAATGTGCCCGGACGCCCAACCACGCGCCAAGAATGGCGAAAGGGGTCAGTAGTAAATCCGCCAGCGCGGTGTGCCAGGTGAACAGGCCCAGATAGGCGAAAGGCACAAATTTCGCCGCGTTGATCACCCAGAAGACCAGCACGGTGCTGGCCTGAAACTCGGTCTTCGACAGGCGCTGCGACAGCAGGTAGACGGCGGCGGGTGGGCCGCCAGCATGGCTGACAAAGCTGGTGAACCCGGCCACCAGCCCCGCAAACAGCCCGGCCGAGGGCGGCAACCGGTTGGCAAATCCGCGAATCCAGCCCTTGCTTTGCGCCATATGCCAGATCACGAACCCAACCGAGATCCCTCCGATCAGCAGGCGCAGCAAATCGTCATCTGTCACGCGGTACAGCCACGCGCCCAGCGCGATGCCGGGCACAGCGCCAAGGATTAACAGGCGCGAATCCGGCCAGCTCCAGCGCTTCCAATAAGGCTTCAACGTGGCAACATCGATCACCATCAGGATGGGCAACATCAGCGCCAGCGCCTGTCCCGGCGTCAGGATCAGTGCCAGAATCGATGAGGATGCAAAGGCCACACCCGACCCGAACCCGCCCTTGGAAATGCCTGCAAAGATCACCGCCGGGATCGCCACCGCAAAAAACACAAAATTCAACTCAAACATGCGGCGGTTCCGAAAAAGCGTATCTCAAAGGCCGTTTAGCGCAATCAAAGCGCCCCAGCAACGGTATGCGGTTGTATGCCGCGTCGTGAAACCCTTGCGTATTGCCGCTTTAGCGACTAGCACAACCGCGATTTCAAAATCCATCGGAGATATTCCACATGGCCAGACCCAAGATCGCGCTGATCGGCGCAGGTCAGATCGGCGGCACGCTCGCCCACCTCGCTGCAATGAAAGAACTGGGTGACGTTGTCCTGTTCGACATCGCCGAAGGCACCCCCGAAGGCAAGGCGCTGGACATCGCAGAATCCGGCCCCTCCGAAGGGTTCGACGCCAAGCTTAAGGGCACCCAGTCCTACGAAGACATCGCGGGCGCGGACGTCTGCATCGTGACGGCTGGTGTCCCACGCAAACCGGGCATGAGCCGGGACGACCTGCTGGGCATCAACCTGAAGGTCATGAAATCCGTGGGTGAAGGCATCGCCGCCAACGCGCCCGATGCGTTCGTCATCTGCATCACCAACCCGCTGGACGCAATGGTCTGGGCGCTGCGCGAATTCTCGGGCCTGCCGCACAACAAAGTCTGCGGTATGGCAGGCGTTCTGGACTCGGGCCGTTTTGCTCACTTCCTGTCGGAAGAGTTCAACGTCTCCATGCGCGATGTGACCGCATTTGTGCTGGGCGGCCACGGCGACACGATGGTGCCGTCGGTGCGCTATTCAACCGTCGCCGGTATTCCTTTGCCGGATCTGGTCGAGATGGGCTGGACCACGCAGGAGAAACTGGACGCCATCGTTCAGCGTACCCGTGACGGAGGCGCCGAAATCGTTGGCCTGCTGAAAACTGGTTCGGCCTTCTACGCACCGGCCACCTCGGCTATCGAAATGGCCGAAGCTTATCTGAAAGACCAGAAGCGCGTTCTGCCTTGCGCCGCCTATTGCAATGGCGAGCTGGGTGTTGACGGCATGTATGTGGGCGTTCCCACCGTGATCGGTGCCGGCGGCATTGAACGGATCGTCAACATCAAGCTCAACGAAGAAGAGCAAGCTGGCTTTGACAACTCGGTCAACGCCGTGAAAGGCCTGATCGAAGCATGTAAGGGCATCGACAACTCTCTGGCGTAAGCTGCAGACCCAATCTAAATTGAAACCGGTCCAATTCTGGGCCGGTTTTCTTTTGGTCGCGTGTCGTCGCATATCGGTCGCACATGTTGGCGCAAACAGAGTAAATACCGGTTTCTGAATGCGTTACCTATCGCGAAGATGGCGCGCTCGAATCACTTTCCACATCAGTTTATTTTTGTGATCACACCTGAAAATACTGTGATCACAAATAGTGAAAATCTTCGTGAAATACCGCTTTGCTATCAAAAAAGCCTTTAAACTTGTCCCCTACACACCCCTATAAAAGGTCAATCGTAGTCAGACGGGACAATTTCGATGAACATTCACGAATACCAAGCCAAGGCGCTTCTTCGCAGCTATGGCGCCCCGGTCTCCGACGGTCGCGCGGTTCTGCGCGCCGAGGAAGCCAAAACCGCAGCCGGTGAACTGGATGGCCCCCTTTGGGTCGTAAAGGCACAAATCCACGCGGGCGGCCGCGGCAAGGGCAGCTTCAAAGAGGCTGATGCCGGTGAAAAGGGCGGTGTCCGTCTGACCAAATCGGTCGAAGAAGCCGCCGAAGAGGCCAAAAAAATGTTGGGCCGCACGCTGGTCACGCATCAGACCGGCCCTGCAGGCAAACAGGTCAACCGCATCTATATCGAGGCCGGTTCCGGCATCGAGACTGAGATGTATCTTGCCCTGCTAGTAGATCGACAGACCAGCCGTATTTCCTTCGTCTGCTCGACCGAAGGCGGCATGGATATCGAAGAAGTGGCTGCAGCCACGCCCGAGAAAATCCTGTCCTTCTCGGTTGATCCGGCCACCGGCTATCAACCTTATCACGGCCGCCGCATCGCATTTTCGCTGGGTCTGCAAGGCGCACAGGTCAAACAATGCGTCAAACTGATGAGCCAGCTTTACACCGCCTTCGTCGAGAAGGACATGGAGATGCTGGAGATCAACCCACTGATCGTCTCGGACAAGGGTGATCTGAAAGTGTTGGACGCCAAGGTTGGTTTCGACGGCAACGCGGTCTACCGCCACCCCGATATCGCTGAACTGCGCGACGAGACCGAAGAAGACCCCAAGGAACTCGAAGCCTCGAAATACGACCTGAACTACATCGCGCTGGATGGTGAGATCGGGTGCATGGTGAACGGTGCCGGTCTGGCGATGGCCACGATGGACATCATCAAACTGTACGGGGCCGAGCCTGCCAACTTCCTCGACGTGGGTGGCGGTGCCACTAAAGAGAAAGTGACCGAGGCGTTCAAGATCATCACCTCGGACCCGAACGTCAAAGGCATTCTGGTCAACATCTTCGGCGGCATCATGCGCTGTGATGTGATCGCCGAGGGCGTTGTGGCGGCCGTGAAAGAGGTCGGCCTGCAGGTTCCGCTGGTCGTGCGTCTGGAAGGCACCAATGTCGAGAAAGGCAAAGAGATCATCAATACCTCTGGCTTGGACGTGATCGCGGCAGACAACCTGAAAGACGGGGCCGAGAAGATCGTGAAGGCGGTTAAGGGGTAAGGGCCGCTCCGGGGCCTTTGCTCCGGCAAACGCTCCGGCGGAGCGTTTGAGGCACGAACGGGCGGAGCCCCGGAGAATGTGATGCAATATGTAGAAGCCTTCAATTCCCTCGGTTACGACGTGCCCAATCCTCGTCAAGATTGGAGTGCCGAGAAAAATGACGGTATTTGCATCACGCTCTGGAAATCCGAAGTTCAATGGACGCCTGTACCTCCGCGCCTTGATCTTTGGAAACGGGCAACACCTGGCACGACCGATTGGGAATTCCTACCCGGTCACAAAAAACGCACCGCCCACTTGGAGCGAGCTGTGTCGGAGTTTGATGGTTGGGTCGACGTAGTCGTCGTGAATGGCACCCCTGGACAAGGATATGGCGCCGCCGACCCTTGGCTGCCGAAACAACGCGCTGAATATGGTTGGCGCGTTCAAGAATTCGATAAGGCGACGGGCTTCTTTTCTGTCGCCGCAGAGAAACTGAAATAGGAGACTCCTAAAATGGCAGTCCTCATCGACGAAAATACCAAAGTGATCTGTCAGGGCTTTACCGGCTCCCAGGGCACATTCCACTCTGAACAGGCCATCGCTTATGGCACTAAGATGGTCGGCGGTGTGACGCCGGGCAAAGGCGGGATGACCCATCTTGACCTGCCCGTGTTCAACTCGGTCCACGAGGCAAAGCATGTGACCGAGGCGAACGCCTCGGTGATCTATGTTCCGCCGCCCTTCGCAGCTGACTCGATCCTCGAAGCGATTGATGCCGAGATGGAAGTGATCGTCTGCATCACCGAAGGCATCCCGGTTCTGGACATGATGAAGGTGAAACGCGCGCTGGAAGGCTCCAAATCGCGCCTGATCGGCCCGAACTGCCCCGGTGTCATCACGCCCGACGCCTGCAAAATCGGCATCATGCCCGGCCACATTCACAAGCGCGGCTCGGTCGGTGTTGTGTCGCGTTCGGGCACTCTGACCTATGAGGCCGTCAAACAGACCACCGATGTGGGTCTGGGCCAATCCACCTGTGTGGGCATCGGCGGCGACCCGATCAAAGGCACCGAGCATATCGACGTGCTGGAATGGTTCCTGGCCGATGACGAGACTCACTCGATCATCATGATCGGTGAGATCGGTGGCTCGGCCGAAGAAGAAGCCGCGCAATTCCTGGCGGATGAGGCCAAGAAGGGCCGCAAAAAGCCCGTCGCAGGCTTCATCGCAGGCCGCACCGCCCCTCCGGGCCGCCGCATGGGCCACGCGGGCGCGATCGTCGCCGGCGGCAAAGGTGGCGCCGAGGACAAGATCGAAGCCATGCGCTCGGCCGGTATCGTTGTGGCAGAAAGCCCCGCGACGCTGGGTGAGGCCGTGCTGGAAGCGATTGGCTGATGACAAACCGACTCTCCACAGGCGCTGAGGGCAGCGCCCGACCCTGGGTGGGTGCTGCAAGCGCCCTCCCGGGGGGAGGGTCGGGCGCTACCCGGCGTTGCCGCCGGGCGGGTGGGTGCTGATGGGACCAAAATGCGCTATATCGTTGGGTTTTCGAAAGGTCTTTGATTTTTCGGGACGCGCCTCTCGATCCGAATTCTGGTGGATGTTTCTCGCGAGTTTGGTCGTCACTCTGATCTTCCAGATTTTCTCGGCAAGCCTCATAGTCGCGTCACTGGGGTCAAGCGCTTTGGCATCCGGTCCGCTAACGGCGGAAAACCTTCCGCTTGGCTTGATGGTCTCAGCTTCCGTTTTTCTCTTTTGTTTTCTAATGCTCCCGACGGTATCCCGAAGGTTCAAAGACCATGGCTGGCGAGGTGGCTGGTTCTACATTGCTGCATGGATAAACGGCGTTTCAGGTGCTGCCCTCACGATTTGCGCGATGCTTTTCCTGGCTGGGCGTGCAGAAACTGCCGTGCAAATCCTTGTTCCCGCCATGCTATTGGGCTTCATCCCCTACGGAAGCGTATTGTGGTGTTTCTGGATTGGGTTTGTAAAACCTGAGAACAGCTCGAATCGATATGGTTTGAACCCTGTTGGAGCGATCCCATGACCTTCTCTGACGCCATCCGCACCTGTTTCTCCAAGTTCTTCACCTTCTCGGGTCGCGCCTCGCGGCCTGAATACTGGTTCTTTTTCCTGTTCATCGTGATCTGGAGCCTCATCGCCGGGATCATCGACTGGCAATTCTTCACTCAGGTCGCCGTGACCGAAACCGAGACATCCAAATCCGTCACGGCCTCCTCCTCGGGGCCGGTGCAGACCATCGTCAGCCTGATCGTGTTCTTCCCGCATCTGGCGGTCGCGTGGCGGCGGATGCATGACAGCGGACGCAGCGGTCTTTATGCTCTGTTTCCGCTGCTCCTGATGGCCGGAGCCGTTGCTGTGCTGGTGTTCGGCATTGGAATGGCGTCCAGCTTCCAGCATGGCGGCAATCTGGATATCCTGTTCACCCGCGCGACTTTACTGATTGTTATACCCACACTTCTAGTCCTGATGATCTCGCCCCTCCTGGTGCTGTGGTGGCTGACCCGCCCCAGCCAGCCAGGCACCAACCAATACGGTCCCAACCCATATGAGGTAACCCAATGACCGAGCACTCGCCCAACTCCGCCTTTCATGCCTCAAGCTTCATGCAGGGGCACAATGCCGAATATCTGGAACAGCTATACACTCAATACACGCGGGACCCGAATGCAGTAGATGCGGCCTGGGTCGAGTTCTTTCGCGCCATGGGCGATGCTTCGCCGGATGTGCAGCGCGAGGCCGAGGGCCCGTCCTGGGCGCGCACTGACTGGCCGCCGATGCCTGCGGATGACCTGACGGGCGCGCTTACCGGTGAGTGGGTCGAGATCGACGCCAAGGCGGCGGGCAAAAAGATCAAGGACAAAGCAGCGGACAAGGGCGTTGCGGTCAGCGAAGATCAGATCAAGCGCGCGGTTCTGGACAGCCTGCGCGCACTAATGCTGATCCGGGCCTATCGTATCCGGGGTCATCTGGCCGCCAATCTGGACCCGTTGGGGATGCGTGCTGCGACCAACCACCCCGAATTGGACCCCAAGACCTATGGCTTTACCGAGGCCGACATGGACCGGCCGATCTTTATCGACAACGTGCTGGGCCTGCAGATGGCCTCGATGCGGCAGATCGTCGATATCGTGAAGCGGACCTATTGCGGCACCTTCGCGCTGCAATACATGCATATTTCCGATCCCGAACAGGCCGCGTGGCTGAAAGAGCGGATCGAAGGCTATGGCAAGGAAATCGCGTTCACCAAGGAAGGCCGCAAGGCGATCCTGAACAAGATGGTCGAGGCCGAGGGTTTCGAGAAATTCCTGCACGTCAAATACATGGGCACCAAGCGGTTCGGTCTGGACGGCGGTGAGGCTCTGATCCCCGCGATGGAACAGATCATCAAGCGCGGCGGCGCGCTGGGTGTGCGTGACATTGTTATCGGGATGCCGCACCGAGGCCGTCTTAACATTCTGGCCAACGTGATGCGCAAACCCTATCGCGCGATCTTCAACGAATTCCAGGGCGGCAGCTTCAAGCCCGAGGATGTGGATGGCTCAGGCGATGTAAAATACCACCTGGGTGCGTCCAGCGACCGGGAATTTGACGGCAACAATGTCCACCTGTCGCTGACCGCCAACCCCAGCCACCTTGAGGCTGTGAACCCGGTGGTTCTGGGCAAGGTCCGCGCCAAGCAGGACCAGCTGAAGGATGACGAGCGTACGGCGGTGATGGGCATTCTGCTGCACGGCGACGCGGCCTTTGCAGGTCAGGGCGTTGTGGCCGAAGGGTTCGGTCTATCCGGCCTTCGGGGGCATAAGACCGGTGGCACCATGCATATCGTGGTGAACAACCAGATTGGTTTCACCACGGCGCCTCATTTCAGCCGCTCCAGCCCCTATCCCACCGATATCGCGCTGATGGTTGAAGCGCCGATTTTCCACGTGAACGGTGACGATCCCGAGGCGGTGGTTCACGCCGCAAAAGTGGCGACCGAATTCCGCCAGAAGTTCCACAAGGACGTGGTTATCGACATCTTCTGCTATCGCCGGTTTGGTCACAACGAGGGCGATGAGCCCATGTTCACCAACCCGATCATGTACAAAAAGATCAAGACGCATAAGACCACGCTGTCGCTTTATACAGAACGTCTGGTCAAGGATGGCCTGATCCCCGAAGGCGAAATCGAGGATATGAAAGCCGCTTTCCAGGCCCACCTGAATGACGAGTTCGAGGCCGGGAAAGATTACAAACCCAACAAGGCCGACTGGCTGGACGGGCGCTGGTCACATCTGGACAAAAACAAAGAAGAGTATGTCCGGGGCGACACGGCGATCTCGCCGGAAACCATGGCCGAGGTCGGCAACGCTCTGACCCATGTGCCCGAAGATATCGCGCTGCACAAAACCGTCGGCCGACTTTTGGACCACAAGAAAAAGATGTTCGAAAGCGGCAAAGGGTTCGACTGGGCAACCGGCGAAGCGCTGGCGTTTGGCTCGCTTCTAACCGAGGGCTATCCGGTCCGCTTGTCCGGTCAGGATGCAACGCGAGGGACATTCAGCCAACGCCACTCGGGCTTTGTGCATCAGGAGACCGAGGCACGATACTATCCGCTCAACAACATCCGGGCCGGACAGTCGCACTATGAAGTGATCGACTCGATGCTGTCGGAATATGCGGTGCTGGGTTTTGAATACGGCTATTCGCTGGCCGAACCCAATGCCCTGACCTTATGGGAGGCGCAGTTCGGCGACTTTGCCAACGGCGCGCAGATCATGTTTGACCAGTTCATCAGCTCGGGTGAAAGCAAATGGCTGCGTATGTCCGGTTTGGTCTGTCTGTTGCCGCACGGGTTTGAAGGTCAGGGGCCTGAACACTCGTCCGCGCGTCTGGAACGCTTCCTGCAGATGTGCGGGCAGGACAACTGGATCGTGGCGAACTGCACGACGCCGGCGAACTATTTCCACATCCTGCGCCGCCAGCTGCACAGGACTTTCCGAAAACCGCTGATCATGGTGACGCCAAAATCACTGCTGCGTCACAAATTGGCCGTCAGCACCGCAGATCAATTCACCACCGGATCCAGCTTCCACCGGGTGCTGTGGGATGACGCGCAGCATGGCAATTCTGACACCAAGCTGGTCAAGGATGACAAGATCAAGCGAGTCGTTCTGTGTTCTGGCAAGGTCTACTATGACCTGTTGGAAGAACGCGACGCGCGCGGCATCGACGACGTCTATCTGATGCGGATCGAGCAATATTATCCTTTCCCCGCGCATTCGCTGATCAACGAGCTTGAGCGTTTCAAGGGCGCCGAGATCGTCTGGTGTCAGGAAGAGCCCAAGAACCAAGGTGCCTGGACCTTTATCGAACCCAACATCGAATGGGTTTTGACCCGGATTAAAGCCAAACATACACGGCCCCGCTATGTCGGTCGCGCCACTTCGGCCTCGCCCGCGACGGGTCTGGCCAGCCAACACAAAGCCCAACAAGAAGCGCTGGTAAACGAAGCGCTGAGCATTGAAGGAAAGTAATGATGACCATTGAAGTTCGTGTTCCCACGCTGGGCGAGTCGGTCACTGAAGCCACGGTTGCCACCTGGTTCAAGAAACCCGGTGACGCCGTCGCCGTTGACGAAATGCTCTGCGAGCTAGAGACCGACAAGGTCACTGTTGAAGTGCCCGCCCCCGCCGCAGGCGTGATGGGAGAGATTGTGGCGGCCGAAGGTGAAACCGTCGGCGTTGACGCGCTTTTGGCTACGATTGCAGCTGGCGAAGGCGCTGCCCCTGCCCCGGCGGCGGCAGCCCCGGCCGCAGCAGCAGAAGCTCCGGCAGCGAATGCTGCCAGCGTTGACGTTATGGTCCCAACGCTGGGCGAATCCGTGACCGAGGCGACCGTGTCCACATGGTTCAAGCAAGTGGGCGACGCCGTCGCGCAGGACGAAATGCTATGTGAGCTGGAGACCGACAAAGTCTCGGTCGAGGTTCCGGCCCCCGTCGCTGGTGTTCTGGCCGAAATCACCGCACCCGAAGGCACCACTGTGGACGCTTCGGCGAAACTGGCCGTTATCTCGGGCGCAGGTGCTGTTGCGGTTCCGGCGGCTGCTCCGGCAGCGGCGGCCCCTGCAGCTGCGGCCACGGGCAAGGACGTGTCCAACGCACCTTCGGCTGAGAAAGCGATGGCACAAGCCGGTCTGTCGGCTGATCAGGTCACCGGCACCGGCCGCGACGGCCGCATCATGAAAGAGGACGTGGCCCGCGCCGTGGCAACGGCTGCCGCACCCGCGCCTGCTGCCTCTCCGGCACCTGCCCCTGCGCCGCGCGCGCCTGTGGCCGCCGATGACGCTGCGCGCGAGGAACGGGTCAAGATGACTCGCCTGCGCCAGACCATCGCCAAGCGACTGAAAGACAGCCAGAACACCGCCGCCATGCTGACCACCTATAACGAGGTGGACATGACTGAAGTGATGGCACTGCGCAGCCAGTATAAGGACCAGTTCGAGAAGAAGCACGGCGTGCGTCTGGGCTTTATGTCCTTCTTCACCAAGGCCTGTTGCCACGCGCTGAAAGAAGTGCCCGAGGTGAACGCCGAGATCGACGGCACCGACATTGTCTACAAGAACTTCGTTCATATGGGCGTGGCCGCCGGCACGCCGACCGGTCTGGTGGTTCCGGTCATCCGCGATGCTGATAGCATGTCTTTTGCTGCGATCGAGAAAGCCATTGCCGAAAAAGGTAAGCGCGCCCGTGACGGCAAGCTGTCCATGGCTGAGATGCAGGGCGGCACCTTCACCATCTCGAACGGTGGTGTTTACGGCTCGCTGATGTCCTCGCCGATCCTCAACCCCCCGCAGTCGGGTATTCTGGGCATGCACAAGATTCAGGACCGCCCGATGGCGATCAATGGTCAGGTGGTGATCCGCCCGATGATGTATCTGGCGCTGTCCTATGACCACCGGATCGTTGACGGCAAAGGTGCGGTGACCTTCCTGGTTCGCGTCAAAGAGGCGTTGGAAGATCCGCGCCGCCTGCTGATGGATCTGTAATCATGGCAACCCATGTTCTCTGGCAGGCCGATGTGGCTGATTTCAACGCCTGGCTGACCGTGTTCCGCGAAGATCAGCCAATGCGCAAGGCGGCAGGTATCCATGACCTGCACGTCTGGCGCGATCCTGATCAGCGCGATCACGCCATCGCCATGTTTGAGGTGCGCGATCTGGACAAGGCCCGTGCTTTTCTGGATTCGCAGGAACTGGCGATGCACCACGAACGCGGCGGCGTGGCCCATATTCAAGTGAAACTGCTGAAACCAGTCTGATCTGAAAAAAACCGTGTGCGGGGTCAACTCGCACACGGGCACGCAAATACCCGTGAACCCAGCCTGCCTTCGCGCCCGGTGAATGGTAGTCGCAAGACCGGACTGAGATTGACAAAAGGATACCTATCATGTCTTCCGAGCTTTCGATTCTTGCCCTCTATGGCCTGGTGGTCATTATTGTGGTTTTGCTGAATATCCTGACTGCAATGTCTCAGGTCGGGTTGATGACGCTGGGCGGCGCACGCGATGACATGCCGCCGCTGACCGGCGCCGCAGGTCGGGTGGAGCGCGCTTTGGCCAATTCAGTCGTCGCTATGGCACTGTTTGCACCTGCCATTCTGATCCTGTCCGCCAAGGACGCTTTTACCGGCGGTACGTTGTTTGCCGCGCAGATATTCCTGATCGCGCGGATCGTTTTTGTTCCGATCTACGCGTTTGCCATTCCCGTACCGTTCCTGCGCACAACCGTCTGGCTGGCCGGATTTTTCGCAACGGCCTATCTATACCTCCAGGCGCTTTGAGGCGTTTTCGGCCGCGGCTTTGGCAACGCGGCCACTCTCAGGCCCTGCTAAAATCGGATAACCAAATGACCCCCGAAATCACAGTTCTGACCCTGGCCGCCTTGCTTTGGGCCGTTCAGTTCATTGCCTATCTTGCCGTCAGCCACGGCAAAATGGATGTGAACAAGGCGATCGGGCCCCGCGACACGGAAATTGAACGGCCCGGAGCCTCGGGGCGGATGCATCGTGCGCTCAGCAACCTGACCGAAGGGCTGACCCTGTTTGCCATCGCCGCCCTTGTGATTGCCGTGACAGGACAATCGACCTCATTCACCGCCGCTGCTGCCTGGATTTTTTTGATTGCACGCGTCATCTATGTCCCCGCCTATGCGCTGGGTTGGACACCATGGCGCACAATTGTCTGGCTTGTCAGCTTTTTCGCAACTGTCGCAATGCTGCTTGCGGCGCTGATTTAATCTTGCACCTCACGCTGGTATAAGAAGCCTACGGACCCGGGCGCATGCCCTCCCCCGAGAACAACAAAGGACCATTTGAATGGCAAACTATGACGTCATCGTAATCGGAGCCGGCCCCGGCGGCTATGTCTGCGCCATCCGTTGCGCCCAGCTGGGCCTGAAAACCGCCGTTGTCGAAGGGCGTGAAACGCTGGGCGGCACTTGCCTGAATGTGGGCTGCATCCCGTCCAAGGCGCTGCTGCATGCCAGCCATCAGCTGCACGAGGCAGAACATAACTTTGCCAAGATGGGTCTGAAGGGCAAAAGCCCCTCGGTCGACTGGAAACAGATGCAGGCCTACAAGGACGAGGTGATCGACGGCAACACCAAGGGCATCGAGTTCCTGTTCAAGAAGAACAAGATCGACTGGCTGAAAGGCTGGGGCTCGATCCCAGCCACCGGCCAGGTGAAGGTGGGTGACGAGGTTCACACTGCCAAAAACATCATCATCGCATCAGGGTCCGAACCGTCCTCGCTGCCCGGTGTTGAAGTAGACGAAAAAGTCGTCGTGACATCGACCGGCGCGCTGTCGCTGGGCAAGATTCCAAAAAAGATGGTTGTAATCGGCGCGGGCGTGATCGGGCTGGAACTGGGCTCGGTCTACAGCCGTTTAGGGGCCGAGGTGACAGTGATCGAATTCCTCAAGGAGATCACGCCGGGCATGGACCCCGAGGTTCAGAAAACCTTCCAGCGTATCCTCAAGAAACAGGGTCTGAATTTTGTCATGGGGGCTGCGGTTCAAAAGACCGAAGCCACCAAGACCAAGGCCAAAGTCACCTATAAGCTGTTGAAAGATGACAGCGAGCATATGATCGAGGCCGACACCGTGCTGGTCGCCACCGGGCGCAAACCCTTCTCGGACGGGCTGGGGCTGGACGCGCTGGGGGTTGAGATGACACCGCGCGGTCAGATCAAGGTCGGCAGTGACTGGCAAACCAACGTGCCCGGCATCTACGCCATCGGTGACGTGACCGAAGGCCCGATGCTGGCCCATAAGGCCGAAGATGAAGGCATGGCCGCAGCCGAACAGATCGCAGGCAAGCATGGCCATGTGAACTATGGTGTCATTCCGGGCGTGATTTATACTTGGCCCGAAGTCGCGAATGTAGGCGAAACCGAAGCCACGCTGAAAGAGGCAGGCCGCGCCTACAAAGTTGGCAAGTTCATGTTCATGGGCAATGGCCGCGCCAAGGCAAATTTTGCCGCCGACGGGTTTGTGAAAATTCTGGCCGACAAAGAGACTGACCGCATTCTGGGTGCCCATATCATCGGCCCCGCAGCGGGCGACCTGATCCACGAGGTCTGCGTTGCAATGGAATTCGGAGCCTCGGCCGAAGATCTGGCCCTGACCTGCCACGCGCACCCAACCTATTCCGAGGCCGTGCGCGAAGCGGCTCTGGCTTGTGGCGACGGTCCAATACACAGCTAGGAACCAAAAGCGCGACTTGTTCGTACAGCGTCGCGTTTCGTTTCAGCGTAAATCCTATTCAGCAGGCTCGCGATTGTGAGGCTGCTGAGTTTCCTGCCCGGCGTCTTGTTTACGTCGAATAAGATTCCATGCATCCCGGAAAGGCACGAAATACAGTCTCATACACGTATTTAATTCCTGGCCATTATCTTTCTCGGTTACACCAAATTTCACGTCACGATTATCATCCGGCATGACATATGTGCCGAACAACACGTCCCAAACCGGGAACATGAAGGCAAAGTTCTTGTCTAGATGATCCGGGTGACAACTGTGATGCACATGATGATGCGCCGGGGATGGGAAGACTTTGGACCAGACGCCCGGCCAACGCAGCCAAATATGGGAGTGCCGCAGATTGTAGCCCACGGCATTGAACAGGAACATCAAAAGCGGCACCCCAAGAACAACTGGGATATTCGGGTGATATCCCAATATACGGAAGGTAAAACCCGTTACGGCGCCACCCCCCAGACCAATAGCCACAAGGTAGAACAGATTGTCGATGGGGTGTTCGCGGAAGTTCGAGATTGGATGCATGACCTCGGCGCTGTGATGAACTTTATGAAACTGCCACAACAGTGGAATTTTGTGCTGTAGGTAGTGGCAGTAAAAGCCAATGAAATCCAACACCAGAAAGAGCACAAACATATAGACTATGGTGATAGTGGCCCCCACCCAACCTGTGAGGTGTTTGCCATCCTCAACGGTGGAAGGGTCAAACCCACCACTGGCCCAATAATAGGATACCGCCGCAGAGCCGGCCAGAAGACCTAGCAACAGGAAATGCCCAATCAGCATGTGGAAGAAGAAATATCTTACGTCCAGCCAAGCTGACGGATGTCGCCAGACTTTCTTTGGAAACAGAAACCCGAAGAACGTCGTTTCTCCGTCAACCTCTGAAGACACACGCCTTTTCCGGGCATAGATCCAGAACGCGATGAGGAAAGAAGTTGCCAGATATAGGACATAAACTCGGTTATCTGGGTTAAGCGGATACAACAACACGCTTTTTGCGTGAATTAGGAACTCTTGCCAATATGTTTGCAACTGCTGCATCTAAGCCTCCGGTTTCGCTCATCCTATTTTTGCGTCCGTATTTGTCCACCCGTGTGGCGATACCGTGAAATATTGTGGGCTGATCACCACATCGTTTTCTCGGCGCGCGCGCCCCATTCGGCGTCATAGCGCGCGCCGCCTTCGTCTCCGTTCGAAGCTTCGGCCAGGATCTCCCCCATCGTCGGAAGGGTGGCGCTTTCGTCACCACTGCGCCAAGTACGGGCCCGCATCAACGCACGGGCGCATTGGGTGTAGACCTCAGCGATGTCGATAACGATCACCGTGGCGGGGTGCTTGCCCTTTTTGTCAAACCGGGCGGTCAAGCAGGGATCCGCAGTCACGCGGGCCGTTCCGTTCACGCGCACCACGTTGTTGGAACCGGGCACTATGAACATCAGCGCCACGCGCGGGTCACGGACGATATTACGCAGGCTGTCCAACCGGTTGTTTCCACGCCAATCCGGCAGGGCAAGTGTCCTGTCGTCCAGCTCCAGAACCACCGGACCATCGTCGCCACGCGGGCTGCCATCCACACCTTCCGGCCCAACCGTGCTGAGGATGCACAGCCGCGAAGCCATGATCCATTGCCGGTAAAGCGGAGTCAGACGAGGCGCAACTTTGCGCAAAGATGGTGCCGCTGGCGTGCCATAGAGTGCCTCGAGCGTTTCGATATCGTCAATGTACTGCATCCAGGTCAAACCCCACTTCCTGCATCAACGCGTTCGAGCGCGTCTCGATCACCTCTTCTAGGCGGGCCAGAAACGGATCGCGGTCAACGCCGGGCTCGATCTGGTCAAGGAAATCGACGATCGCAAGGCCCGGCTTGCGCATAATGCCCGTGCGGGGCCAGAAAACACCCGCATTGGTCGCCACAGGAATGCACGGAAAGTTAAGCCCCTCATACAGCACGGCGGTTCCAACCTTATAGGGTTTGCGCGCGCCGGGCGCGACGCGCGTTCCTTGCGGGTAGATCACCAACTGGCCGGGTTCGGAAAACTCTTTGGCCACATCCTTGACCATCTTGGCCACCGCCGCGCCACGCTTGCCACGATCCACCGGGATACAGCCCAGCCGACGCGCATATATCCCGATGATCGGTGTCCACATAAGCTCGCGTTTCATGATGAACTTGGCCTGCGGCATGGCATTGAAGATCATCATAATATCAAGAAACGACTGGTGTTTTGCCCCAACAACCACTTCATCAACCGGTGGCGTGCCACGCACTTCACAGCGGATACCGACCATCCAGCTAGCCAGCCACATGGTGCTGCGCGCATAGGTCTTGCACGCCCGTCGCGCACCTTGTTTGGCAAAGATTGCATAGGGGGCGAACACGATCCCAAGAATCAGCATCCACACATAGATCACGATCATGAAGATAAGTGACCGAACCCATTGAACTGCCGCCATCACGAAAGCTCCTTCAATTTGCGCGTTGCCGCCGTCCAGGTCGCCAGAAAAGCCACGGCTGCACCGAGGATCGGGATCAGCGCCGGCAACAACCAGCCCAAACCGCGAAATCCCAGACCGGTCAGAAACCCTCCCTCATCCGAGGCTTCGGGCAATAGCAACACCCCGATCATACCGAACAGAACACCGACCACAGCCCCAAAGAAAGCGCGATAGGTGAAACGGCGCACAAAAGCATGGGCGATGAACCGGTCGCGGGCACCGACAAGCCGCAGAACCTCGATAATCTGGGCATTGGCCGCAAGCGACGCATTAGCCGCCAGAGTAATCATTGCCGCCGTTGCCCCTCCGATCAGCAGGATCGAGATCCAACCCAAACGCCGCAGTGACATGGCCGCATCGATCAGCGGAGCGCGCCAGCGGGTGTGGTCGTCCAGAACGGCGCCCGGTGCCTCGGCCCCCAGACGCAGGCGCAGACCGGCCACATCCATGCCGGGCTCGCCCTCGATAATCTCGATCAATTGCGGTACGGGCAGCGTGTCCAGTGGCAGGTCGGACCCGAACCAGGGGGACAACAACGCGATCTGTTCCTCGGCAGTCAACGCGCGCGCCGAAGCCACACCCGGTGTTTGTGACAACACATCCAACGCGGCCTTAGTCTGGGCCGCCATCTGATCAGCCGGGGCATTAATACGCAGGGTGGCCGCACCAGCCAGTTCCGTTGCCCATCGTTCGGCCAATCGGTCAGAGGCAAGCGACAGTGCCAGTGCAAACACCGCCAGAAAGGCCATCGCGCCGGACACGAACAGGGTCAGATGCGCCGTATACCCGGTCGGGGGCACCACCCGGTCGGCCCTGCTATCGGGCAACAGCATGTTGCGAAGACTGTCTTGCGTCACAGATCAGCCCCCGCCAGTTGCACGTTGCGGTGCGAAATCCGCAGAACCCGTGCCTGCACCTGGCTTTTGGCCGCCCGGATCAGGCTAAGATCATGGGTCGCGATCAGCACAGTTTTGCCCATCTTGTTCAACTCGACCAGCAGCCGCAAAAGGCGCTGCGACATGTCCCAATCGACATTTCCGGTGGGTTCGTCGGCCAGAACCACATCTGGCGACAGGATAACCGCCCGTGCCAGGGCGGCGCGTTGCCGTTCGCCGCCGGACAGCTCGGGGGGCAAAGCATCCTGCCGTGCGCCCAGCCCGACCCAGTTCAGCAACTCGTCCATATCCTCTTTCTGCGCTTTTTCACCTTTGCCGGACACCATCAGTGGCAGAGCAATGTTTTCCGCCAATGTCAGGTGATCCAGAAACCGGCAATCTTGGTGGACGACCCCAATCCGCCTCCGTAACAGAGCCATCTGATCCCGATCCAATTCCGCAACATTCTGATCGCAGGCAGTCAACCGTCCCGAAGTTGGCAACAATGCGCCATAGCAGAGCTTCAGTAACGTGGTTTTGCCCGCGCCAGACGGGCCGGTCAGAAAGTGGAAGGACCCCGGTTGCAGATGCAGGGACACATCGCTCAGCAATGCGTCACCACCATAGGTATAGCTGACATTTTCCAGCTCGATCACAGGGGCCCCCAGGTTGTTCACCGCCCTTCTTGCCCGAGCGCGGTTTATGTTTCAATCTCTGCACCGGGTCGAATTGGCGACACTTGTCGTGTGAAACCGAAAACACCCTTTGCGGTCAGGTCTTAACGGAATATCATTCCTGAAAAAACTATTATCGGGCCAATATTGTGGCCAGGAGGCAGTATGCGTCTTACATGTCCGAATTGCAGCGCCCAGTATGAGGTTCCGGACGAGGTGATCCCGGCAGAAGGCCGCGATGTGCAATGTTCGAACTGCGAAAAGACCTGGTTTCAGGCCAAGACCACCGAACCCGAACCTGACCCGGTTGTACCCGAGGTAGAGGCAAGCGAACAAGCGTCCGAGCCTCAACCGGCTCCGCAACCCGCGCCGCAGCCAGAACCCGAGCCGCAGCCTGCACAACAACCTGCGCCGCAGCCAGAGCCAGAGTCAGCGCCACCACAGCCAGAACCAAAGCCCGCGCCGTCGCCTCAGCCAGAACCGGAACCCCAACCCACACCTCAGGCGGCGTCCGTACCTGCGGATACCCCCACCGGCAGCCATGTCGACCCATCGGTCTCCAGCATCCTCAAGGAAGAGGCCGCGCGCGAGGCCGATCTGCGGGCGCAAGAGGCAGAAAGCCTTGAAACGCAGACCGATCTGGCCCTGACCCCGCCAGAACCCAAACCTACGCCGGAGCCTGAACCTGAACCCGATCCGGAGCAGGCGATCCGCGAACTGACCGCCACCGAGGCCGCCAAAGACCCTGCGAAAAAAGAAGATTTGCCGGACGTGGAGGCCATAAATTCAAGTCTGCGCAGCGACGAACCTGTTGCGAAAAAGAAGCCCAAGAAAAAGAAGAAAGAACAGGTTCAGCCTTTGCCCCGCAAGGCCCCCAGCGGCGGGTTCCGCCGCGGATTCCTGCTGATGGTCGTCATTGGCGTGATCCTGTTTCTGATCTACGGCAACGCGCAACAGATTTCCGAAGCTGTCCCTCAAGCCGATCCGGTGCTGGACAGCTATGTCTCGTTAGTTGATCAGGCGCGGCTGTGGCTACAAGCGCAGACCAGTTCAGGCGCGCAGTAAATCAGACCTTGAGAAATCAGAACCGTTCGAGCAGACGTTTGAGGTATTCAAGCTCAAGCTGCGGGCGGTCTGGTTCACCGGTCCGGCGGCGGATTTCATCCAGAAGCTCGCGCGCGCGGCGATAGACGTCCTCGCCTTGAAGCATGCCTTCATCGGTCGAGATTGACCCAGACGACCCCGGACTGCGCCCCAGCGGATCGCGGTTATTGGCCTGCATATCACCGTCCTGCGTGCCTTGACCCGGTTGGTTCTGCTGGTTTTGCGCCAATGCTTCGCCCAATGAGCGCATCCCTTCGCGCAGGGCCTCCATCGCCTCGGACTGACGGTCAATCGCCTCGGCCAGATCATCGCCGCGCAGGGCCTGTTCTGCATCATCCATGGCACGACCCGCGCGGTCCAATGCGTCACGTGCGGCATCCCCTTCGGGCGTTCCGCCACCCGGCAGGTTCTGCTGCTGGCGGCCCAATTCATCGCGCAGGGCCTGTTGCCGGTCCGCCAGCGATCCCTGACCCTGCTGGCCCTCGCCCGCCTGATCCGAGCCCTGACCCTGGCCGCCTTGTCCTTCATGGCTTTCGCCGCGCCCCTGACCACCGTTGCGGCCTTCATTGCCTTGGTTTTCACCAGCCTGCGCGCCCGGATTGAACTGTTCCTGCAAGTCTCGGAACGCCTGATCGCTCAGCCCCTGCTGTTCGCGCAGCGTCTCGGCCAGCCCTTCCATGGCCTGTTGGCCTTCGGATTGTTGGCCCTGACCCTGTCCCTGGGTGACGCGCATATTCTCCATCATCTGCTGGAATTCCTCCAGCGCCTGTTGGGCTTCGGCCATCCGGCCCTGTTCCATCAGCTCCTGAATGCGGTCCATCATGCGTTGCAGGTCGTCCTGCGTCATTTGCATGCTTTCGCCATTCTGGCCGGACTGCCGCTCTTCGCTATCCCCTTCCTGCGCTAGGCGCTGAAGCTGACGCATGTACTCGTCCGTGGCCTCGCGCAGCTCTTGCATCAACTCCGCGATTTCCTCATCTGTCGCACCATTCTGCATCGCTTCGGTCAGGCGTTCTTGCGCGCGCCGCATCCGTTCCAGCGCATCGGCCAGCGTTCCATCTTCGATCTGCACCGCCAGATCCCACAGGGCCTGCGCAATCTCGGCCTGCTGCTGAGGTTTCAGACCGTATTCATTGAAGGTCTCAAGCCGCCGCAATGTCACGCGCAGCCGCAAGTATGCGGTATCCGAGCGGAAGAAGCCTTCGGGAAGGTGCGACACCGCGCGCAACAGTTGGGAGACTCGCGTTGCGTTGTCCCGTGTCCAAAGCAGGTCGCGACGTTGTTCGATGATTGCCGCCGCCAGCGGGTCAAAGAACCTGCGCGCCGGCAAAGCGGTCATGTGGGGCTCAGACTGCGTTTCCTGATCAGCCGCATCCCGCGCTGTCAGGGTGATCTTGACCGGCAAATGCGCCCAAGGGTGCTCCGAGAAGTCTTCGATCAGGTCTTCGATGAAATCAGACCGGTCGCCGGTGATCGGCATCGGTAGTTCCACCGCAATCGCCTCGCGCGGTTCGGGGTCAAGCGTCAGGCCATAGCGGCGATCGACCGAGGCCAGATCAAGTTCGATCAGGGCCGAGCCCGATTCGACCCCATAATCATCCCCCGCCGCGAAAGGCAGCTTCATCCGGCCGCCCGCCTCGGACTCAGCGACGTCCGCGACGGCGATGTGGGGCGGCGTGTCCGCGATGATATCCAGCGCCCAGTCCCGGCCCGAGGGGCCGTCGATCTTCAGAACGCCCGATTTGTCGACAACGATTTCTTGTTCCGGTTCGGTCGCGCCTTCGGTGCCCAGAGGCGTGGTGGTTTCAGTCAGGCTATGCGCACCGACTTCACCATAAAACCGCAGAGTAATTCGGCTGCCCTGAGGAATCGACAAGGACGGGTCGGACTGATCGGCCAGATACAATGTCGGCAAACCGGTATAACGCGGAGGCTCGACCCAGCCTTCCCAACTCGGCCCTTGTCCTGCGACAGCGGCGCCGGGGGTCATCTCGGCTACCGAACCAATGCGCCAGAACGACCCGAAGAGGGTTGCGATCACCAGCGCCAATAGGGCCGAGTAGCGCAGGGCATAGGGATCACGATCCGCAAGCCGCAGGTTGGGCTTCACCGGCTCAGCCTGTGCGGCACGTGCGGCCATGCGGGATTGGTGCGCCTGCCACAACGCCACAGAATCAGCATCCATCGCACCAATGACCTGATCATCCATCAGGGCCTGAATCGGACGCCCCGGCAGGGTCTCATCCAACCGCATCAGCGCCTCGGCGCGGCTGGGGATATGGAATCGCCTTGCGCCAATGACCAGCGAGCCCAGCAGACTCAGCAAAGCCAGTGCGCCGACGATCCAAACGGTTTCAACCGTCACGAAATCCTGCAATCCCAGCATCAAAGCAGCCAGAATCGCCATCAGGATCGAGAAAAATGGCCAGAAAGCCCGCCAGACTTGCTCGGCCAACATCCCTGCATGGGTCAGCCAAAGGGACAGTCTAGGGATCGGCAGGGTCTGTTTAGCCATAAAGGCGGGCCTCCGTCAGCAGGCCCGCGCGCCTATCGCGTCAGAGCCATTCGGGTATGGTATCGCGGTTTATAATTTCGTCAAAGCTCGGGCGTTCACGAATTACGGCGAATTGATCTTCGTGCACCAGAACCTCGGGGATCAATGGGCGCGTATTGTACTCACTGGCCATCACCGCACCATAGGCCCCGGCGCTGCGGAAAGCGACCAGATCACCGGCTGCAAGCGGCGGCATGTTGCGCTGTTTGGCAAAGGTGTCGCCAGTTTCGCACACGGGGCCCACAATGTCATAGGGACGTTGTTCCACGCCCGGCGCGGGCTCGGTCACGGCGACGATATCATGATGCGCCTCGTACATCGCAGGTCGGATCAGATCGTTCATGGCCCCATCCAGGATCAGGAAATCGCGTCCCTCGCCCGATTTCACATAGATCACCTTACTGACCATCAGGCCCGCATTGCCCGCGATCAGACGGCCCGGTTCGATTTCAATCTCGCAGCCCAGATGGCCCAGCGTTTTCTGGATCAAAGCTCCATATTCCACCGGCAGCGGTGGCGCGTCGTTGGCGCGTGTATAGGGAATGCCGAGACCGCCCCCCAGATCAAGACGGCGGATATTGTGCCCTTCGGCGCGCAGTTGCTCGGTCAGCTCGGCAACCTTGGTATAGGCCAGCTCGAACGGAGCCAACTCGGTCAGTTGCGAGCCGATATGGACGTCGATGCCAATCACATCCAGCCCCGGCAGGGTGGCCGCATGGGCATACACCTCGGACGCGCGGGCGATCGGGATGCCGAATTTGTTTTCCGACTTGCCGGTGGCGATCTTGGCGTGGGTCTTGGCGTCTACATCCGGGTTCACCCGCACGGTGATCGGCGCAATCACGCCCAAGTCCAGTGCAACCGCGTTGATCACCTCCATCTCAGGTTCGGATTCCACGTTGAACTGGCGGATGCCGCCGGCAAGCGCAGTGCGGATTTCATCCGCTGTCTTGCCAACGCCCGAGAATACGATCTTTTCGCCAGGCACGCCCGCGGCCTTTGCCCGCAGGTATTCCCCGCCCGAAACCACGTCCATCCCCGCGCCCGCCTGCGCCAACGTCTTCAGAATCGCCTGATTGCTGGCCGCCTTCATTGCGTAGCAGACAAGGTGATCCATCCCGTTCAGCGCGTCATCGAACAGCTTGAAATGCCGCAGCAAGGTCGCCGTCGAATAGACATAGAACGGGGTTCCGACCGCGGCTGCGATTTCGGAGATTGGGACATCCTCGGCGAAAAGCGCGCCGTCGCGGTAGAGAAAGTGATCCATACAAGCGCGCTTAGACCAAAAGAGGTCTGCGGATCAATGGATTCCGTACACGGCTGCGCGGGCCGTTACTTGCGAACGCCGACGCCGACCCGACCATAGCCCGAAAGCGAGATACCGGACCCGCTGGATTGCGCTTCAGGCTCGGGGTGCGGTGTGTAGGACGGATCACAGGCGGCCAGGAAAAGAACGGGCAGTAACAGTGCGATGAATTTCATATTTGTCTCATGTATTTCGATCCGATCCTGCTGATCGGGTCAGGTTTGAAAGTGCCGAATAGGGATTGACGATTAATTACAGCCCCAGGAACACGCCCAGACCGCCTTTACGCAACCCGACACCAACGCCGCCATAGGTGCCGCTGCTGCCGACGCCGATATTGGCGCTCATGGTGGGTTGGATCGGCTCGCCATCCGCACCGCACCCGGCCAGCACCGCACCAGCCGAGACCAAAAGCACCACACGTAAAATCCGCATCACACCAGCGCCTTCCACCGCTTGATCTGGGCACGCACCTGATCGGGTGCCGTGCCGCCAAAGGATTGACGCGAGTTTACCGAATTTTCGACCGTAAGGACAGAATAGACATCGTCGGTGATATCAGCGTGAACCGATTGCATGTCCTCAAGGGTCAGATCAGGCAGGTCGCAGCCCTGGGCTTCGGCCATGGCAACAAGCGATCCGGTGACGTGATGCGCATCGCGGAACGGCAGGCCCAGCACCCGTACCAGCCAGTCAGCCAGATCGGTCGCCGTCGAGAAACCTGACCCTGCCGCAGCCGCCAAACTGTCGCGGTTGGCGGTCATGTCCTTGACCATGCCCTCCATCGCGGCCAGCGCCAGCATCCAGTTGTCGGCGGCGTCAAAGACTTGTTCCTTGTCTTCCTGCATGTCCTTGGAATAGGCCAGCGGCAAGCCCTTCATCACCATCATCAGCGCGGTGTTCGCGCCGTAGATACGGCCAACTTTGGCGCGGATCAGCTCGGCCGCATCGGGGTTTTTCTTTTGCGGCATGATCGACGAACCGGTCGAGAAGCGATCCGACAGCGTCACAAACCGGAACTGGGCCGAGGACCAGATCACCAGTTCCTCGGCAAAACGCGACAGGTGAACTGCGCAGATCGAGGCGGTGGACAGGAATTCCAAAGCAAAATCTCGGTCGCTGACCGCATCAAGCGAGTTCGCGGCTGGTCGGTCAAAGCCCAGCGCCTGGGCGGTCATGTCCCGATCGATAGGGAAAGACGTGCCCGCAAGCGCAGCAGCGCCCAAGGGAGATTCGTTCATCCGCGCGCGGGCGTCACGGACACGGGAAAGGTCGCGGCCAAACATCTCGACATAAGCCATCATGTGGTGGCCCCATGTGACGGGCTGCGCCGTTTGCAGGTGGGTGAAACCGGGCATGACCCAATCGGCCCCAGCCTCGGCCTGTGTCAGCAGCGCGCGGATCAGCGCCAACAGACCGGTTTCCGCCGCGTCGAACTGATCACGCACCCACAGTTTGAAATCGGTCGCCACTTGGTCATTGCGGCTGCGCCCGGTGTGCAAACGACCCGCAGGTTCGCCGATGACTTCTTTCAGGCGCGCCTCGACATTCATATGGATATCTTCCAGCGCGGTCGAAAACTGAAACGAACCAGACTGGATTTCTGACAAGACTGTGAGCAGCCCTTCCCGAATAGCCTGCGCATCACTATCACTTATGACGCCTGTGGCCGCTAACATGGCGGCATGGGCGCGCGAGCCTGCGATGTCCTGGGCTGCCATCCGCTGATCGAACCCGATCGAGGCATTGATTGCCTCCATGATCGCGTCTGGACCGGCGGCAAAGCGGCCGCCCCACATCTGGTTCGAGGATTGATCGGTCATGTAAGAAAACCCGGAGTTGATATGCGCCTATTTCGTCTGATCCCCCTTTATATGGCCCTTGCGCTGGGTGCAAATGCGGCTTTGGCCGCAGATATAGAAACTCTTAAGCCATTGCGCGAAGGCACGTTGAAACGGCTGATCCTGCACAAAGAGCCCAAGCCCAAGGCCGCTGTTGAGTTTCAGTTGGAAGATGACGGCGGTACAGCGACACTGGCCGACTACAAAGGCAAATACGTTCTGGTGAACTTCTGGGCCACGTGGTGTGCGCCTTGCCGAAAGGAAATGCCCCAGATCGCTGAGCTTCAGGAAGAGTTCGGCGGCGACAAGTTCGAGGTTGTGACACTTGCCACCGGCCGTAACTCACCTGCCGGTATCAAGAAGTTCTTCGACGAAACCGGTATCGACAACCTGCCCCGCCATCAGGATCCCGGTTCGGCTGTGGCGCGGGAATTCGGCGTGATTGCCCTGCCGATTACTGTGATCCTTGATCCCAACGGAGACGAGATTGCCCGTCTGATCGGCGATGCCGAATGGAACTCGGACAGTGCCAAGGCGATTGTCGGCGCATTGGTGGGCGGCGAAAGCTGATCGCAGTCGACTTTAAAAATGCAGTAACCGGTCCGTGCCTCGCGGGCCGGTCGTTTTCTGCGAAAGGCTTACGCAACGCCACCTTTGACACTGCCGCAGCCGACTTGCACTCTGCCCTGCGGGAGGATGGTCATGCCGCTTGGAATATTGCTGGTTCTGGTGATCGGGGGGATCGCGGGGATCACCTTGATGATGCATCTTGCGGGCAAGTCTCGTGTCACGCAGCTAACCCCGGACGTCGCAAAAGCCGCTTGGTTGCGACATGTACCCGGCGACAAGGTTGTTGATGTAACAATCACCAATGACGGCCATACGGCTTTGATCCGCACACCTGCGGGCAACGGTCTTGTTTGGTCTTTCGGCGCCGACACGGTCGCGCGACACCTTCAGGATTTCGATTGGATGGACCACCCCAAAGGGTTCGAGGTCCGCTTTCACGACTTCGGCACGCCCCGCGTCCTGATCCACCTCGATGACACCGAGCGCCAGCACTGGCACAACCTGATGGAGCCCGCATGACCGACCAAGTCACCTTTCCGGATGCCGTTCAGTGGGCCGTCCCCTTTTTCATCGCTGCGATTCTGGCCGAGTTTCTTTGGATAGCCGTCAAAGGCAAAGGTGGCCGGTACGAGACACGCGATGCTGTAACCTCGTTGATCATGGGCGCGGGGAATATCGCTTCGGGCCTGCTGCTGGGGTTCATCGCCTATGCGTTCTTCATGTGGCTGTGGCAGATCACTCCGTTGGATCTGGGTACCTCGATCCCCGTCATCGTCCTGTGTTTCGTGCTGGATGATCTGCGGTATTACTGGGTGCATCGGTTCGGCCATCGCATCCGCTGGGTCTGGGCCAGCCATGTGAACCACCACAGCTCGCAGCATTACAACCTGACGACCGCGCTGCGACAGACCTGGACCTATACCTTCACTTTCATGATGGTCGTGCGCGCACCCTTGATACTGCTGGGGTTCCACCCGGCCATGGTGCTGTTCGTGGGCGGTCTGAACCTGATCTATCAGTTCTGGATTCACACCGAAGCCATCGGCAAGATGCCCCGCTGGTTCGAGGCGGTGATGAACACCCCCAGCCACCACCGCGTCCATCATGGCCGCAATGCGCGCTACTTAGACTGCAACTATGCCGGTGCCTTTATCATCTGGGACAAGATGTTCGGTACCTTCGTCCCCGAGCAAGAGGATGATCGCGTCGATTTCGGACTGGTCCACAATATCGGCACGTTCAATCCGTTGCGCGTGGCGTTTCACGAATGGGTCGGGATCTGGCGCGATGCCTCGCAACCGGGCCTGACCCTGCGCCAGCGTCTGGCCTATTGCTTTGCCCCGCCCGGCTACAGCCATGACGGCAGCCGGGACAATTCCCAACAGATCAAAGCCAAGCACATCGCCCTGCACCCTGAAGATCGCGGAACGCCCGGATTCGAGCATTTCCGGGCCGACCTGCCCAAATCGCAGGCAGAACAGGCTTAAATCCGCCGATCCACCCGGTTTCGTTTCTTGAATACCGATCCGAGCGGTCCATATCACATTGATACGCAGCCGCTTAACCCGGAGATCTGATATGACCCGCATCACGACCCTTTCGACCTTTCTGGGATTGGCGGGTCTGGTCGTGGCCATGTTGTCCGCGCTCAGCGGCGGTGCAGCGCCTCTTATCGCGTTTGGTTTCATTATGATGGCTCTGGGATTTGCAGGCGCAGTCATCGGGGCGGCGATTACGGTCGGTCGTGCCTGGGAGGTTGCCCGTTAGTCGGCAATCGCACCCTCATTAACCTCAAATTCACAAGTTTCGTCTGAAATCCAACCTTGACCTAAAGCGACAAAAGGCAAGGCAATCATGGCGGACAAACACCTGGCAGATTTGCCCGAAGGGTCGGACAGCCCTTTGGACGCGGCTGTGACATCGCGCGATGCCTCAACGGTTCAAATGGCCTCGGACGCCGTGAAGCACAGACAATGCAAGCTGGCCTTTCAGCCGGTGATGCAGGCCAACGCGCCGCACGGCGTCGCCTTCTACGAAGGGTTCATCCGGGTACTGGACGAAACCGGCCGGGTAATTCCCGCGCGAGATTTCATGCCACAGTTGGAAAACACGCCTATCGGTCGGGAACTGGACTGTATTGCCTTAGAGATGGGGTTGCGCACACTGGCCCGACACCCCGATATCCGCCTGTCCATCAACATGTCCGCGCGCTCGATCGGCTTCGCGCGATGGTCCCGCGTGCTGGAGCGGTTCTTGAAGAAAGACACCAGCATCGGCGACCGCCTGATCCTTGAGATTTCGGAAAGCTCGGCGATGACCCTGCCCGATCTGGTGATGGATTTCATGGATCGGATGCAACCGCGCGGTATTGCCTTTGCGCTGGACGACTTCGGCGCCAGCAATTTCAGTTTCCGCCATTTCCGAGAGTTTCTGTTCGATGCCGCCAAGATCGACGGCCAGTTCGTACGCGGCATTGCCGCCAACCGGGACAATCAGGCCCTGGTCCGCGCCCTGATCGCCGTCGCCCGCGAGTTTGAGATTCTTGTCACTGCCGAATCGGTCGAAAGGAAAGAAGACGCAGAGTTTCTTGTCGCAAATGGCGTCGATTGCCTTCAGGGTTTCTTGTTCGGCGCACCCAGCGTATCGGCGCCATGGACAGCAAAGAACATTGAACAATCAGCGGGTTGACCCGCGCGGCATTACCCAACTTCGGCCTGAGACAAGCTGACCGTTGCTGCATGTGCAGCATTGCGCTATTCCATGGACAGTTGGAGCGGGGGATCATGAGGCGCTCTGAACCGATAAGGGCCTTTCCCTATCGCCTGCGCCGTCACGTTTCCCACAGAACCTTGACGGTAAAGGATTGTCTTAATGACCAACGTAGTAATCGCATCCGCAGCACGCACAGGCGTCGGCAGTTTTGGTGGCTCGTTCGCAAACACACCCGCGCATGATTTGGGTACCGCCGTTCTCGAAGCCGTCGTCGAACGCGCTGGGATCGAAAAGGGTGAGGTCAGCGAGACCATCATGGGCCAGGTTCTGACTGCGGCACAGGGTCAGAACCCAGCGCGTCAGGCGCATATCAATGCGGGTCTTCCACAGGAAAGCGCGGCCTGGGGGATCAACCAAGTCTGCGGTTCGGGCCTGCGCGCGGTTGCACTGGGTGCGCAGCATATCCAACTGGGCGATGCGGAAATCGTCGCTGCTGGTGGTCAGGAAAACATGACCATGTCTCCTCACGCTGCCGCGCTGCGCGCCGGTCACAAGATGGGTGACATGAAATATATCGACACCATGATCCGCGATGGTTTGTGGGATGCGTTCAACGGCTACCACATGGGTCAGACAGCCGAGAACGTAGCCGAGAAATGGCAGATCAGCCGCGATATGCAGGATGAATTTGCCGTCGCCAGCCAAAACAAGGCCGAAGCCGCACAAAAAGCTGGTAAGTTCGCAGATGAGATCACGCCCTTCACCATCAAAACCCGCAAGGGCGACATCGTGATGGACAGCGACGAATATATCCGGCACGGCGCAACGATGGAGGCGATGGCCAAGCTGCGCCCCGCTTTCACCAAGGATGGCTCGGTCACGGCGGCCAACGCATCCGGCCTGAATGATGGCGCAGCGGCGACCCTGTTGATGTCGGCAGAAAACGCCGAGAAGCGTGGGATTGAACCTCTGGCCCGGATCGCCTCCTATGCGACGGCGGGCCTGGACCCGTCGATCATGGGCGTTGGCCCGATCTACGCCTCGCGCAAAGCGCTGGAAAAAGCGGGCTGGTCAGTCGACGACCTGGATTTGATTGAGGCCAACGAAGCCTTCGCTGCGCAAGCTTGCGCCGTGAACAAGGACATGGGTTGGGACCCGTCGATCGTAAACGTGAACGGAGGCGCAATTGCCATCGGCCACCCGATCGGCGCCTCGGGCTGCCGCGTTCTGAACACGCTTCTGTTCGAAATGAAACGCCGCGACGCGAAGAAGGGTCTGGCGACCCTTTGCATCGGCGGCGGCATGGGCGTCGCCCTCTGCGTGGAGCGCGACTAAGCTATTAAGCACTGAACATAGAAAGGGCGCCCCGCAGGCGCCCTTTTTTGTTACATTGGGGCTGACCCAAAGATGCGACGATATTGCCCTATGGGTTTCGATGATTCTCGACGAAACAATATTGCGTAAGATCACCTATCAAAGTAACAGCATTACCAAGACGACTTAAATTGGAGGAAGCCTAAATGGCACGTACAGCACTCGTCACCGGCGGTTCCCGCGGCATCGGCGCAGCAATTTCCAAGGCGCTGAAAGCCGAAGGGTACAATGTTGCAGCCACCTATGCCGGCAACGACGAAGCAGCCGCAAAATTCACCGAAGAAACCGGCATCGCCACATACAAGTGGAACGTGGCTGATTATGACGAATCCAAAGCGGGTATCGAAAAAGTAGAGGCCGAGGTCGGCCCCATCGACATCGTGGTCGCCAACGCGGGCATCACCCGCGACGCTCCGTTCCACAAGATGACCCCGGAACAGTGGCATCAGGTGATCGACACCAACCTGACCGGCGTGTTCAACACCGTCCACCCCGTCTGGCCCGGCATGCGCGAGCGCAAGTTCGGCCGCATCATCGTCATCAGCTCGATCAATGGTCAGAAAGGTCAGTTCGCACAGGTGAACTATGCCGCGACCAAGGCCGGTGATCTGGGCATCGTGAAGTCGCTGGCACAGGAAGGCGCGCGGGCTGGTATCACCGCAAACGCCATCTGCCCCGGCTACATCGCAACCGAGATGGTCATGGCTGTGCCTGAAAAGGTACGCGAGTCGATCATCGGCCAAATCCCGGCGGGACGTCTGGGTGAGCCCGAAGAAATCGCACGCTGCGTGGCCTTCCTGGCATCGGACGATTCGCAATTCATCAATGGCTCGACCATTTCGGCCAACGGTGCGCAGTTCTTCGTCTGATCCCAAATTCAGAATCAAAAAAGGGCTGGTCACTATGACCGGCCCTTTTTTATCCCGTAAGAACGCGCGCGCTGCGCTCAGCGGGAACCAAATAGCCACTTCACCAAGTCACCGATCGCGCGGGACCGTTCGAAATGGGCACGCCGAAAGGCGCGGGCGACAGAGGGGCTGGAGGTAGCCTCGATCATGACAAGTATCCTTTCAGTTCAGCTTTGTTTGACTTGAGATCAATATGAGGCTTATTTTCTAGCGCGACAAACGAGCTTTTTTCTGATCTCAATTTAGAATTTCTTGCCCTATGAGCGACTACCTTCCGCCGCTGACCGCCTTGCGCGCCTTTAATGCCGCCGCCCGTCACATGTCCTTTGCCAAGGCTGCTGAGGAACTGCATGTCACGCCCGCAGCCCTGTCCTTTCAGATTAAGTCGTTGGAGGAACATCTGGGACGCCCCCTGTTTCGTCGCCTCAATCGGGCGGTGGAATTGACAGAGGCTGGGCGCGCCTTAGCCCCTGGCGCGGCAGACGGGTTCGCCACATTGCAAGCCGCGTGGCAGGCCGCCCGGCGGCAAGGGAATGATACCAGTCTGACCGTTACGGCGGGCCCGGCGTTGACGGCCAAATGGCTAGCTCCCCGACTATATGACTTTGCCCGGGCGCATCCTGAGATCGACCTGAAGTTCTCGGCCACATTACGTAACATGGACCTCGAACGGGACGATGTGGATGTGGCGATCCGCTTTGGCTATGGCGGGGATGAGGGCCTGTATTCCGTGCCCGTCCGCAAGGAATGGCTGACCCCGGTGATGACCCCGGATTTGGCCGAACAATTCCCAACGCCTGAAAGCCTGCGGGAGGCGCCATTGATCTTTGACGACTCGATTGCGTTTCTGCGGCCCCCGTCTGACTGGCCCACCTGGTTTCGGGCCGTCGGGGTAGACTTCAACCCACAGCACGGCGCGCATTTTTCCAACGCGGATCATGCGATTGACGCGGCAGTTGCCGGAGTGGGCGTCGTGCTCGGTCGAAGGGCTATGATTATCAAGGACCTGGCAGAGGGCCGGTTGGTCGCCCCCTTCAAGGTCGCAATCGAGACCATGGGACGATTCCGGTTCCTGTGTCTGAAAGGGGCCGAAAGCAGACCTCAGATTGCGGCATTCCGCGATTGGTTCATGTCCGAGATTGAAAAGACTGCGCATTTGTCGGATGAGTTCGAAATCGTTCCGGTGGAAGAGGTACCCGCACCGTGACAAGAACGCACGCAACAGGAATCGGTTTTGTCGCCGTCCTGCTTTGGGCCCTGCTGGCCCTCTTTACGGTTGGGTCCGCGCCCACGCCGCCTTTGCTGCTGAACGCCCTATGCTTTTCCATCGGGGGGACGCTGGGATTGGTTTGGACATGGGCCACAGGCAGGTTGAGTCAGCTTCGAGAAATCCCCTGGACCACCTATCTGTTCGGGACAATCGGTCTTTTTGGCTATCATGCGCTGTATTTCTCGGCTTTGCGAATGGCCCCTGCCGCAGAGGCCGGGCTTATCGCCTATCTGTGGCCTCTGCTGATCGTCCTGCTCTCGGGGCTATTGCCCGGAGAACAATTGCGCATCGGCCACCTGATCGGGGCCTGCCTGGGTTTCGCCGGGGCCGCCGTGATCATCGCGGGTGGCGGTAGCAGCGGTTTTCAGGCCGAACACCTGCCGGGGTATGGCTTGGCCTTGATGTGCGCGCTGACATGGTCGGGCTATTCCGTGCTGTCGCGTCGTCTGGGCGACACGCCAACCAGTTCGGTCGCTGTGTTCTGTGTGGCCACGGCTGTTGCCTCGGGCCTTTTGCACATCGCTGTTGAAGAGACCGTCTGGCCAGAAACCATTCTGGGCTGGGGATCGGTCATAGCTCTTGGGCTGGGGCCCGTTGGCTTGGCGTTTTATGTCTGGGATATCGGGGTCAAGCAGGGAGACATTCAAATTCTGGGCACGTCATCTTACGCGGCCCCGCTTCTGTCTACGCTTGTTCTGGTGGTCGCCGGGATCGCCGCCCCAAGCTGGGGTCTGGCGATCGCGGCCGTTTTAATCACTGGCGGCGCTTTGATCGCCGCCCGGGCCAGTATGCGTCGTTAACTCGACAATCGCTCAATCTCTTCCTTGAGCTTTAGTTTCTGTTTTTTGAGCTGAGCAATGTGAAGGTCGTCGATACCAGGCGAGCGTTGTGCTTGTTCAACTTCAAGACCGAGGTTTTCGTGCTTTTTCTTAAGTTCGGTCAGGTGTGCGCTCACGCTCATGGCGGTACTCCTCTGTTGATGTCTGAGTTTCACGTAAGAAGTTGAGCACATCGTTTCCACCCTGTCACGCTGCGGGTGCATAGAAAATATAACAAATCCGACAAAATCGGCTGGTTAATGCCTGTCAGCTGGAAAATCCGGGCAAGCCAGCCCCTTCGCGCAATACGGCCGAAACTGGCGGAGTGTAGCTGTCGCCGTCTACCTCATGGCGCTCACCTGAATGGAGAACCAGCGGGGCATGCAGTTGAAACGCGGCTTTTCCGCCCTTTCTAGCCCTCAGAATAACCAGTTCAGCACGTCGACCAACACGGGCGGATAATGGCAATACTTCGACAGACCCCAAGCACCCCTCGCAGGCGGCCAGCATATCTGGTAACCGGTCCGCTTTCTGAATCATGTGCAGATAACCCCGGGGGGCAAGGCGTTTGGCCGCAGTCTCGATCCAAAGGTTCAACGGCGTGTTTTCACCCAATGCGGCGCTACGGCCTTCATCCGCCGCAGGGCTGTGCGCTCCGGCCCGATAATAGGGCGGGTTCGCAATAACGTGATCGAACTGGCGCTGTTTGAGATCGGACGGCAAAGCGGTCAGATCAGCCTCAAAAACCTCAAGCGTGGTGCCGTTCTCAGCGGCATTCCGACGCGCCAGATCAGCATAAGCAGGCTGCAATTCGACCCCCACAGCCTGCAGGTCTGGCACCCGCGCCAGCAGGCATAAAACGGCGGCCCCAGCACCACACCCCAATTCCAGAACCGTCTGGCCGGGCATTGAGGGTACAGATGCGGCCAATAAAACAGGGTCCACGCCTGCGCGGTACCCCTTACGGGGTTGCCGCAGGCGCACACGTCCTCCCAAAAAGTCATTTCGGGTCAGGTCGGCGTCAGCAAACAGTGTCATCGACCCAAAGGGATATCATTGTCGTGCATGACACGTTCGGCGCGGGTCAGGTCATCCGCGCGCACCATCAAGCGGCGAGGGAAGATTCCGATACCACCTTCGAGGATGCTCATATTTACGTCCATCTGAAAGCAGTCTATATCCTCGCCCTCAAGAAGAGCGGATGCAAAGGCCAGAATCGTCGGATCAGTGCTGCGCAAAAGTTCTTTCATGGGGATGGATGTAAGGGCAAGGCGGCCGCGATGTCGAGCCTTGTATCAAGGGTGTGATGAATATCGACACGGTCACAAAACCGCATGAGCGTTTGGCGGAAATCCTGACGGGCGAGATGGGCGCGGTCAACGAGTTGATCCGCACGCGCATGGCGTCAGAACACGCGCCGCGCATTCCCGAAGTCACCGCGCATCTGGTCGAGGCAGGCGGCAAACGCCTGCGCCCGATGCTGACCTTGGCGGCGGCGCGGCTGTTTGGTTATGCCGGAGATCACCACGTGCGTCTGGCCGCGACGGTCGAGTTTATTCACACCGCAACCCTGCTGCATGATGATGTGGTCGACGAAAGTGCCCAGCGGCGCGGGCGGCCTACTGCGAACCTTCTGTGGGACAACAAATCCAGCGTTCTGGTCGGTGATTACCTGTTCTCCCGCAGCTTTCAGTTGATGGTTGAGACAGGATCGCTGCGGGTCCTGGATATCCTGGCCAATGCCTCGGCCACGATTGCCGAAGGCGAAGTGCTGCAAATGACCGCCGCGACCGATCTGGGCACGACCGAGGCGATTTACCTGCAAGTTGTGCGCGGTAAGACGGCGGCGCTGTTCTCGGCCGCGACCGAGGTGGGTGGCGTAATTTCCGGCGCTACCGAGGAACAGGTCAAGGCGCTTTATGACTATGGCGACGCGCTGGGGATTGCGTTCCAGATTGCGGATGATCTGCTGGATTACCAAGGCGACAGCGCAGCCACAGGTAAGAATGTGGGCGATGATTTCCGCGAGCGTAAGCTGACCCTGCCAGTGATCAAAGCTGTGGCACAGGCCACGCCCGACGAACACGCCTTCTGGGAACGCACCATTGGGCGCGGTCGTCAGGAAGAGGGCGATCTGGACCATGCCCTTGGCCTAATGGCCAAGTACAGTACGCTTGAAGCGACGCGAGCGGATGCCTTTGGCTGGGCGAACAAGGCCAAAGAATCGCTGGACGCCCTGCCCGACCACGAGATCCGCACGCTGTTGCGTGATTTGGCCGACTACGTGGTTTCGCGCCTCAATTAAGCTGAGTCGCGCGGCACCACCAATTGGGATGGGCTGCGCCAATCTCATAAGCGGCGAAATGCGCGTCTTTCATCGTGGGATAAAGCGCAAAACAGGTCGAACCCGACCCTGACATGCGGGCCATAAGGGCCGCTTTGGTGCCATCAAGTTCATCCAAAACGCGGGCGACTTCGGGAGCCAAGCCCGTTGTTGGCGGTTCAAGGTCGTTGCGTTGATTCCGCAACCAATCGGCGCAGGGCTCGACAGTCTCAAATTCAGGGATCTCTGCGGGCATTGGCAGGTTGTCGCGGCTTTCCAATGCCGCGAACACGCGCCCGGTGGGGACTTCGACGCAAGGGTTAACCAACAGGGCTGGCAGAGAAGGCATCGAAGCGGGTGTCAGATCGTCCCCAATGCCCCGCATCCGCATGGCCTGAGCCGCGACGCAGACCGGGATATCGGCCCCCAGCGACAAGGCCACGTCGGGCGAGACTGTCCTGCCCTGCTTTGCCGCCATCCGAAGCGTCGCCGCCGCGTCCGAGGACCCGCCCCCAATGCCGCCTCCATGCGGCAGCACCTTGTTCAGGTCGATATGCCCGGTCCAGCCCGCTGCCTGTGCGGCCTTCCAGGCCAGATTGCGGTTGTCCGTGGGAACGCCATCGGCGTGTTCACCCGTCACAGCAATCGACAAATCGTTGCCCGGGGTGAACTGCAGCCTGTCGCCCACATCGGCAAAGACCACCAGCGAATCCAGCAGGTGATAACCATCCGCTCGGCGGCCAGTCACATGCAGGGTCAGGTTGATCTTGGCAGGGGCAAATGCCTCAGCCTTCATTGGCGACCTTCAGCGGCTCGGCCCCTTCTTCGACAAGAACCGCGTCCAGCCCGATTTCCAGCTTGCGGCGTATGCGATCCGGGTCAGCCTCACCATCGGTGTCTTCGGGGTCGATGAAGGACAGGGCGCGTTTCCACTGGAACTCAGCCTCGCGCGCGCGGCCAACAGCCCAGTAAACATCGCCCAAATGGTCGTTGACCACCGGATCAACCGGCATCAGCTCGACCGCGCGTTCCATATGGCCCACGGCTTCGTCATAGCGGCCTAGACGGAACAGAACCCAGCCCAGGCTGTCAACGATATAGCCACTGTCCGGGCGGGCTGCCACGGCGCGTTCGATCATGTCCAGCGCCTCATCCAGCTTTTCCTGCCGCTCGACCAGCGAATAGCCCAGATAGTTCAGCACCTGCGGCTGGTCCGGGTTCAGTTCCAACGCGCGGCGGAAGTCGGCCTCGGCCTGATCCCATTGCTTGAGACGCTCATGCGAGATGCCTCGGGCGTAGTGCAGGAACCAATTGCTGCCCGCACCTTCCTCGATCAGTTCGATGGCCTTGTCATAAGTCTGAACGGCCTCAGCGTAATCCTCTTGCCGCCGCTGCAAATCAGCCAATGCCACATGCACGCTGGGCAAATCCGGGCTTTGCGCGGCGAGGGATTGCAACACTTCGGCCGCGGCATCGGTTTTGCCTGCCCGGCTTAGAACCTCGGCCCGACCCAGTTCGGCGGCATGGTAGTCGCTGCTGTCAGCAGGAACCCGGCGATAAGCTTGAACCGCCAGATCATATTGCTCCAACGCATCCAGCAGTTCAGCCGTCAGCAAGATCGCGTCGACATGGTCTGTGCGCAGGAACGCGGCGACCTGCGCATATAGCAGTACATAGGTTTGGGCGGCTTCGCTGCTAAGCGCGGCACCGACGGAAAAGAACACCTCGGCCATGCCATCCTGCGGGGTACGGACATGGGTAAATGGCAAGGTCTCGCCCGCGGCCAATCGCGCCTCATACCCTTCGATGGACGGATCGCTTCCGGCGGCAAACACTGTGCTGAGGAAAAGCAACGCATCTTCGTTGCGGTCCAATTGCGACAATACTTCGGTTCGGGCCAACGCGGCACGGCGGGTGAACCGCGCGACCGCATCGTTATCCGCCGAAAAGATCGCCTCGGCCCCTTCGAAGTCCCCGACTGAAGCCAGCGCCAGTGCCTTGTGGTACATCGCGAATTCGCGCAGGCCTTCCTGGGTCGAGACCCGGTCGAACTGTTCCATCGCGTTGGTCATCGCGCCCTGACCCATATGGGCCCAACCCATCATCAGACCATCGACCAGCGGCCCAACACCCTGCGTTTCCGGGTCGCGCTCCAGGAATTCGTCCAACGCGCCATCTGCGACCATATTGGCAGCGATCACCATGCGCGCCGCCTGGCTCGGCATGCCACGCTCCTCTATCGCCTCAGCGACAGGCAGGGCACGCTTGATCTCGCCCAGCGACAAGCGGGCCACGACCACGCTTTCAAGAAGTTGATTGTTTTCGGGATCAGCCTGCAGCGCTTCGGAATAATACTGCTCGGCCGCCGCGTAATCGCTTTGGAAAATTGCCTGACGCCCGGCAAGATACGCCCCGGACCCCGTGTCTGCGAGTGACGGAATGGCAAAGGTAGAAGTAAACAGCACAGCCAGTGCTGCGCGACGTAAACGGGATGCCACCGAAATCCTGCCTTGCTATTGTTGACTGCCACACAAGCTAGGGCTTCGGTCGGAAAGAGGCAATGGCCACGCCTTCACGACGCCGCCATTGCCTGTTTTTTGCTTACATGTTGGGATAATTCGGCCCGTCACCGCCCTGCGGCGTGGTCCAGGTGATGTTCTGGCTGGGATCCTTGATATCGCAGGTCTTACAGTGAACACAGTTCTGGAAGTTGATGACGAATCGCGGGCCGTTCTCGTCTTCGACCATTTCGTAGACACCCGCCGGGCAGTAGCGCTGTGCCGGTTCATCGAACTTGGGCAGGTTGACGCTGACTGGGATCGCCGGGTCTGCCAGCTTCAGGTGGCAGGGTTGGCTTTCTTCGTGGTTGGTGGCCGCGAAGGAGACGTTAGTCAGACGGTCGAAAGACAGCACACCATCGGGTTTGGGATAGTCGATGGGCTTGTGTTTGCTGGCGTCCTCAGTCGCCTCGGCGTCGTTCTTGCCATGGCCCACGGTACCGAACAGCGAAAAGCCCAGCGTATTGGTCCACATGTCCAGACCACCCAGCATCAGCGATGCGGTCAGGCCCCATTTCGACCAGATCGGTTTGACGTTGCGCACCTTCTTCAGGTCTGCACCGATAGCGCCGTCGCGTACGTCGGTCTCATAAGCGGTCAGTTCGTCACCCGAGCGGTCGGCTTTGATGGCGTCAAAGGCGGCCTCGGCTGCGGCCTTGCCCGACAGCATCGCGTTGTGGTTGCCCTTGATGCGCGGCACGTTGACCATGCCCGCCGAACAGCCCAGCAGCGCCACGCCCGGTGCCACCAGCATAGGCATCGACTGATAGCCGCCCTCGGTGATCGCACGGGCACCGTAGGCCACGCGCTTGCCGCCTTTCAGCAGTTCGGCCACCATCGGGTGATGCTTGAAGCGCTGGAACTCCATGTAGGGATACAGGTGCGGGTTTTTGTAGTTCAAGTGCACCACGAAACCGACATAGACCTGATTGTTTTCCAGGTGATAAATGAACGATCCGCCACCCGCATTGCTGCCCAAGGGCCAGCCCATGGTGTGGGTCACGGTGCCTTCCTTGTGCTTGGCCGGGTCGATCTCCCAGATCTCTTTCATGCCGACGCCGTATTTCTGCGGCTCTTTCCCAGCTTGCAGGTCGTATTTGGCGATCACTTCCTTGGACAGCGAGCCACGGACGCCTTCCGACAGGAAGACGTATTTGCCGTGCAGTTCCATCCCCGGTTCGGTGTTGGGGCCATAGGAACCATCCGCTTCCAGACCGAAGACACCGGCGACCACGCCTTTGACTTCGCCATTCTCACCATAGACCAGCTCCGAGCAGGCCATGCCAGGGAAGATTTCCACGCCTAGCTCTTCGGCCTGTTCGGCCATCCAGCGACAGACATTGCCCATCGAGACGATGTAGTTACCGTGGTTGTTCATCAGCGGCGGCATGGGGAAGTTTGGGATACGTATCTGACCGGCTTCACCCAGCATATAGAAATTGTCTTCATGCACCGGCACGTTCAGCGGCGCGCCCTTTTCTTTCCAGTCCGGGATCAAGGCATCCAGGCCGCACGGGTCCAGCACCGCGCCCGACAGGATGTGCGCGCCCACTTCCGAGCCTTTCTCAAGCACCACGACGTTCAGATCGGCATCCAGTTGTTTCAGACGGATGGCCGCCGACAGGCCCGCAGGACCTGCGCCCACGATCACCACATCATATTCCATCGCTTCGCGTTCAATATCGGCCATCGTGGGCTCCTTAGCTAACTTTCCGAATTGGCGCTGTTTCAGCTTGGCTGGCGCAATTTTGTTTCACGGCTGATTACATGCTGAGAAAGACATAGGTCAATCGAAACACGGCGTAACAATGCCGCTATTCGACACTTCAGCCCTCAGGAGTGTCCCCCATGAGGTATCTGGGGCCGCTTCCTTTGGATTTTGCCCGGTCATCGGGATTGTAGAGCGCGCATTTGGGCAAGCTCAGACAGCCACAGCCGATGCAGCCATCCAGATTGTCCCGCAGCCGGGTCAACGTGTCGATTCGCTGATCCAGATGCGCGCGCAGCCCGACGCTGATCTCTTTCCAATCCTGCGGCGTGGGAGTGCGGTTTCCGGGCAGGCCCGACAGCACCTGACGAATTTCCGGCAGGGACAGACCGAATTGCTGGGCGATCATAACAAAACTTAACCGCCGGATATCGGCACGCTGATAGCGCCTTTGCCCGCCCGCATTGCGCCACGGTGTGATCAGACCCTGCGCCTCATAGTAGCGAATGGCCGACACCGCTAATCCTGTGCGCCGGGCCAAAGCTCCAATTGCCAGTCCTTCGGATACCGCCATTTCAACCTCTATAAATATCTTGACCTAAAGTTAGGTTTAGAAATTACGGTGAGTCGGGACAAGCCTCAATTCGCAAAGGAGATCCCATGATGGCGACGCTTGAACACACCAACTTTACCGTCCGCGACCCGCAGGCTTCGGCCAAGTGGATGCACGACGTCTTTGGCTGGAAAACCCGGTGGGAGGGACCGGCCATTGCCGGAGGATACACCGTCCATGTTGGCAGCGCGCACACCTATCTGGCGCTTTATGCGCCCAGCGATCCGAAACCGTCGTCCGAAAGCAGCTATGACATCGTGGGCGGGCTGAACCATGTGGGTGTTCTGGTCGAAGATATCGACGAAACCGAGGCCAAAGTCGTCAAGGCCGGATTCACGCCAAAATCCCACGCGGATTACGAACCGGGCAAACGATTCTATTTCGACGATGACAATGGCATCGAATTCGAGGTGATCAGCTACGCCTAGGCTGTAATCCGCATCGGGGCGATTTAGCCCCCTTGCATTTTCCACGCCATTTGGGTCAGTTAATTGACGACCCATTCATTCGCCCCGGCGCCTATTTCGTGCGGCGGGGCTAATCACTTTACGCGTGGACGACAAGAATATGGAAAAAATTCCAATGACGCCTGCGGGCAATGCCGCGCTCGCAGCCGAGCTCAAAAACCTCAAATCTGTCGAGCGCCCTGCGATCATCGAGGCCATCGCCTCGGCCCGAGAGTTGGGCGATCTGAAGGAAAACGCCGAATACCACTCGGCCCGCGAAAAACAGGGCTTTATCGAAGGCCGGATCAAAGAGCTGGAGGGCATCCTGTCGCTGGCCGACGTGATCGACCCGGCAAAGCTGTCCGGTGCTGTGAAATTCGGCGCCAAGGTCACGTTGGTTGATGAAGATACCGACGAAGAAAAGACCTGGCAGATCGTGGGCGAGTATGAGGCCAATATCGAAGCGGGTCTGCTGAACATCAAATCCCCTATCGCCCGCGCGCTGATCGGCAAGGATGAAGGCGACAGCGTCGAAGTGCGCACCCCCGGCGGTGTGCGTTCGTATGAGATCCTGACCATCGAATACGCCTGACCCCGGAGCGCGCGCATGTCCGACCCCACGACAGAGCAGGAAGCCGAACAGCCAACCTCGCTGGGTATCTATGACAAGCCCGCCTTGCCCGCCCTGACCGAGATTGAGATCGCGGCCATCGCGCTCAGCGTGGTTTGGTTGATTGTTTCGGTCGTGTTTCTGGTGCTGCCCGACAAGGTCGAAGGCGGCGGTTTTGTGGTGACATTGCTGGCGGTGTTCATGCCCGTTGCGATGATCTGGGTTGCGGCGACCGCGATGCGGGCCAGCCGTATCATGCGCGAGGAAAGCACGCGGCTGCAAACCTCGATCAATGCGTTGCGCAATACGTTCATCGCCCAGCAACAGCGCAGCTCCAGCGGGTATGAGCCTGCGGTCACGCAAAAGCTGGACCAGATCGCCGAGACCGCGAAGAAGACCGAAACCGCGCTGGCCACATTCTCGACCCAACGTACTGAGCCGGTGCGAGGGAAATCGCCCAACGCAAACGGGGATCAGACCACGCTGGAACTGGGTACGCAGGCCGAAGATATCGCGCCCCCGCTCAGCAATGATGTGTTTATTCGCGCACTGAATTTCCCGGAAACCCAGGAAGATACCGAAGGGTTCAACGCCCTGCGGCTGGCGCTGAAGGATCGCAAGGCGGCGCAACTGGTACAAGCGTCTCAGGATGTTCTGACCTTGCTTAGCCAGGAAGGCATCTACATGGATGACCTGCGCCCCGACATGGCGCGCCCCGAGATTTGGCGGCAATTTGCGCAAGGCGCGCGGGGCCGATCCGTGGCGGCCTTGGGCGGCATCCGGGACCGCTCCTCTCTGGCGCTGACCTCGGCCCGGATGAAGCAAGACCCGATTTTCCGGGACGCAGCCCACCATTTCCTGCGCCGGTTCGACCATATGATTATCGAGTTTGAACCCGAAGCCAGCGATGCTGATCTGACCGCCTTGGGCGATACACGCACCGCGCGGGCGTTCATGCTGCTGGGACGGGTTGCCGGGACCTTCGATTAAAGACCGAAACTGCCATACGGGATGAACCGGACGAGGTCGCCCGGCTGAATATGGCGCGCGCCATCCTCAATCTCGACCAGACCCTCTGCCCAACTCAGCCCGCTGATCCGGCCTGATCCTTCGGATGCAAAGACCTCGACCCGTCCATCGCGCATACGGGCGCGCAGGTATTCGCGGCGGCCCGGTTTCTTACGTTTCTCGAAGGCGGCGGGCAGGTCGAATCCTTGCGGCTCCAGCCAACCCTCGCCCGCCATCAAGCCCAAGGCCGGGCGCGCAAAGATCAGCGTGCAAACCAACGCGGCCACCGGGTTTCCCGGCAGGCCGAACACAGGCGTTCCGTCCCACATCCCAAGCGCCAGAGGCCGACCCGGTTTCAGTGCAATCCGCCATTCCTGCATCGCCCCTGCCTGCCGCAACAGGGCCGAGACATGGTCCTCATCCCCGGCAGACGCGCCGCCACTGGTCAGGATCACATCCGTTCGTTCAGCGGCTTGGTTCAGACAAGTCCGCAACGCCTCGCGGTCGTCGGGCACCCGGTCCATATCGACCGCCTCAAACCCCATGCGTTCCAACAAGGACAACAGCATCGGACGGTTGGCATCGTAAATCTGGCCCGGACCGGCCGATTCACCGGGTTCGACCAGTTCATCCCCCGTGGACAGAACCGCCACGCGCAGCACTTTGCGCACCGGAACCTCGGCCAGACCGGTGGCCGACAACAGCGCCAGATCGGCCGGGGTCAGGCGACGTCCGGCGGGCAGAACCGCGTCGCCCTCAGCCACATCCTCGCCTGCCTTGCGGGTATTTGCGCCGCGTTTCAGGGGTCCGTGAAATGCAATGTGCCCGTCCTGAACGGTCACGTCCTCTTCCAAAATGACGGTATCAACGCCCGCAGGCAGCGCTGCCCCGGTCAGCACACGCAGCGCATGGCCTGCGGGCACCAAGCCGTCAAACGGTATCCCAGCCGCCGCGCGCCCCGGATGCAGCGGCATCACTTGCGGCCCGTCAGGCGCGGCCCCGGCAAAGCCATAGCCATCCACCGCCGTATTGGGCTGCGGCGGATTCGAACGTTGGGCGATAACCTCCTGCGCGAGAATACGCCCTGTGGCCTGCGCCAAGGGCACGGTTTCCACGCCCGCAACCACAGTCAGCCGGTCGCGCAGCAAGGACAGCGCGTCCTCGACCGGGGTCCAGTTCACCCCGGCGGGCAAAGCAAAACAATCGTTGCGCAAGGGCGGAGGTGCGATGTCGGGTTTGGTCATAGCCCCACCTCTTGCAGGATGAAATCGGCAATCGCCGCCGTGTCGTTCAGGTCAAAAACCGGTTGGTCGGCCTTTAGCGGCGTGTCGCTGGCCACGGCGCGGATCGTCGGGTTTCCAGGGGCCATCAGAGCGTTCCCGGCTTCGGCCCGGAAAGCCTCAATCTTGGGGTGATCCTCGCGTTTGAACCCTTCGATCAGCACCAGATCGATCGGAGACAGCCGGGCCAGCAGATCCGCCATCGAAGGCTCGGGCGCACCGCGCAGTTCTTGCATGATCGCGAGACGCTGACCCGAGGCCAGCAGCACCTCGGACGCGCCCGCCGTTCGGTGGCGATAGCTGTCGGTGCCGGGTTGATCCACATCGACGCTGTGGTGCGCGTGTTTGAGCGTCGACACCGAGAACCCCCGCCCGGTGATCTCGGCAACCAAACGCTCCATCAACCCGGTTTTGCCAGCATTTTTCCAGCCGGTGACGCCGTAAACCCTCATGCCTGCTCCAGCAGTTGTTCGGCCCGCGCCAGATCGTCGGGCGTGTTGACGTTAAAGAACGGATCAAACGGCTCAGCCGGGAACAGCGCCTCGCGCCCGTCATGCTGGTCGGTCCAGATCACCACCTTGCGCAAACCGTCCTGCAACGCCGCCCGCAGATCATCGCGCAGCGCCACCGGCCAGAGGCCAAAGGTCGGGTGCCGGTTGACCCGCTTACCGCCGCCGGATTTCAACGCCTCATCCCCGGTGCGCGGCGTGGTGGCCAGCACAAGCGGATGGGACTGCCCTTCGGCGGCGTCTACCAGTCTGGCCACCAGATCGCGCGGAAAAAATGGCGTGTCGGCAGCGGCGGTGACGATGCAATCGGCCCCTTCTTCGGCGGCCCAGTCCAGCCCAGCCAGAACACCGGCCAGAGGACCCGCGAACCCTTCGACCGTGTCCGCGACCACCGGCAGGTTCAGGTCGGAAAACCGCGCGGGATCGCCATTGGCGTTCAGCGCCAGACTGTCCACCTGCGGGGCTAAGCGGTCGATCACATGACCAAGCAGGCTTTGTCCGCCGATTTGCAACAGGCCCTTGTCACCGCCGCCCATCCGGGTGGCCAGACCGCCTGCGAGGATGATGCCGAGGGGGCGGGTCAAGCTGCCCTCTCCGCAGAACGCCAGTTTTCAACCGTTTCAAGGAAGTTCTGAGCGTCCCCTGTGCTCAGAAGTTTCTTGGGCGGCACATAGACGAAAGCACCAGCGTAAAAGAAGAACCCAGCCTTATCTTCGATAACTTTCCCAACAGCACGCCAAGAAACATTCCAAGTTACATAGGGCGACCGCATATCCAAACCGTCTGGTGTGAATGTAAAGTCAGTTCCGCCGTTGTAAATCGGCGATGCCATCATCTGCCTGACTTTCAGCCTTCTGGAAAAACGTTCCGCAAAAAAAAGCACGCCAGCTCCAATTATCCCTCCGGATACAGGTGCAAAAAGACCTTGTGTCAGAGGGAGAGCGCCAAGCGCACGAAACGCTATGAAAGCGACAACAATTCCGCCAACAACAGCCAAAATTCCTCTTATTGAATCCAATGCCACGTAGCCCCAGTAAGCGCCTTTTCCGGTGTTACTTTGCCTGTACTTACACATGGCTCTAACGAGGATCTTGTCGTCAATTTGTTCTGACAAGTGATATTTGTAAGTCAATGTCTACTCCGCACTCTTCCGCCTGTTTTTCTTATCCTCAACCGCCACGCTGGCCGGGTCGATGTCGCGCAGCAGGCGGTCCTCGCCGGAAAGGCACACGAACCGCTGGCCGCGCATTCGACCGATCAGGGTCAGGCCGACCTCGCGTGCGATCTCGACGCCCCACGCCGTAAACCCGGACCGGGACGCCAGCACCGGAATGCCCATCATCGCCGTTTTAATCACCATCTCGGACGTCAGGCGCCCGGTGGTATAGAGGATCTTGTCCCCAGCCTCTGCGCCTTCGGACAGCATCCAGCCCGCGATTTTGTCGACGGCGTTGTGGCGGCCGACGTCCTCCATATAGACCAGAGGGCGATTTTCGCAGCACAGCACCGTGCCGTGGATCGCCCCGGCCTCAAGATACAACGACGGTGTGCGGTTGATCTTGGCGGCCAGATCATACAGCCACGAGGTCCGCACCTGAACCTGCGGCAGGCGCACGTCCTCAAGCCCTTCCATCATGTCGCCAAAGACGGTGCCTACGGCGCAGCCACTGGTGCGGGTCTTTTTCTTGAGCTTGTCCTCATACGAGGTTTCACGCGCGGTCCGCACGACCACGGTTTCCAGATCGTCGTCATAGTCAACGCGGGTGATGTCATCATCGGCCAGCAGCATCCCCTGATTGCGCAGGAAGCCCAGTGCCAGATATTCGGGATAATCACCAATTGTCATCGCCGTCACGATTTCCTGCGAGTTGAGGAAAATGGTCAGCGGGCGCTCCTCGACCACCGAGATGTGGCTGACCTCACCATTCTGATCCACGCCCTCGACCGCGCGGGTCAGGCGGGCGGCGCCCGGATCAGGGGCAATGAGATAGTCTGACAGGTTCTGTTCGGTGGCCAATTGCAACCCTTTCCCAAGACCGCTACTGCTGCGGATAACACCATAGGATTTAGCCATGGCAGACACCACATCCAAGTCATACTTCTGGAAGGGTTTTCGCGACGGGACGCCGTTCATCTTTGTTGCGATCCCCTTTGGTACCCTGTTCGGCGTCTTTTCGACCGAAGCCGGGCTGAACGTCGTACAAACGCTGGCTTTTTCCGCCACCGTCTTTGCCGGGGCCGCCCAGTTCACCGCCTTGCAGCTTTTGCAGGACAATACACCCACTGCGATCGTGCTGGCCTCGGCTTTGGCGGTGAACTTGCGGGTTGCGATGTATTCCGCCTCGCTGACGCCGTATCTGGGGGCGGCACCGCTGTGGCAGCGGGCCTGTGCGGCTTATCTGACAGTGGACCAGACCTATGCCTGCTCGATCATGCGGTTCGAAAAAGAGCCGGACATGACCATCCCGCAACGCATGGTCTATTTCTTTGGCACCGCAACGCCGCTGACCCCGTTGTGGTTGTTGGCGACCTATCTGGGGGCGGTTCTGGGCACGCAAATTCCCGAAAGCTGGGCGCTGGACTTTGCGCTACCGATCACCTTTCTGGCCATGATCGGCCCGATGATGCGCACGCTAGCGCATGTAATCGCCGCTCTGGTTGCCATCGTGGTCGCGCTGTTGACCGTGGCTGTGCCCTTTAATCTGGGTCTGTTGATTGCTGGTACGGCGGGCATGATCGCAGGTGCGCAGGCCGAGCTGTTTCTGGAGCGTAGGAAATCATGACTCACATCGACACGACCACCATCTGGATCATCATCCTCGGGTTGGCCGTGGGCAGCTTTGCCCTGCGCTTTACTTTTATCGGCATCGTTGGCGACCGCCCGATGCCCGCATGGCTGCTGCGGCACCTGCGTTACACGGCGGTGGCTATAGTACCGGCCCTGATCGCGCCCTTGGTGGTCTGGCCCACCGCGACCGAAGGGCAGCCAGATGTCCCAAGAATGACCGCCGCTGCGGTCACGCTGGCCGTCGGGATTGTCACCAAGAACGTGATCGCAGCCATCTTCAGCGGGGCCGCAACGCTTTACGGACTGCTCTACCTATTGGGCTGAGCTAGCCTCCAACTGGTTCAAACGCGCATTGTTGAAGGCGAGACCGGTTTGCAGATCGGCGTCGTCGTTTTCCCGGTACTCGGCGGTTTGAACACCCGGTAGCTGGGCAAATTGGTCCGACAGCTTGACGGGATAAAAGGTGGTTTCGATCTGCTCGAACCCCGGCACCTGCTGCAGCAACTGAGCCGTCGAATTGGCGCAAAACGCACCTGCAACCGGCCCTGACTGCTTGGCAAGCTGCAGGGCAATCTCGGCCTGCTGGGGGGTCACTTCGACGGTTTGGATGCGCGCATAATGCGTTTCGCGCGCATGGCTGCTGCGATAAGCGCGTTCCACGTTGGGGGTGATTCCGTACAGGACGTCGTCCTTGATCGGCACCACATCCGCCCGGAATGATCCCGCAGGGTCAAAGATCACCCTTTCACTGCCACTGATCATTAGCGACGTGTGGGCACCCGAACCCGTCCGGGTGCTGATCATCGTGTAAAGGGTCAAGGTCGACGGTCCGGGATCACGATAAGATCGCGACACGATCTCGGCCTGCTCGGCTTGCGGGCGTTGCGATCCTGTGCAGCCGGCCACTGTCACTGCCAGCAGGCAGGCCATTAAAATCCTGATCACAACCGACCCCGATTCTTGAATTTAAGAGGCGAAAACCGCCAAGAAGAGGCACAGGAAGGCAATCGCAACCACGCACCAGGTGGTGGCCTTGATAAAGCCGTCAAAGGTTTTTTCCTGAACTTTGATGTCCATTTCGCCGTGCTTGTGTTCAGCCATCTGAAAGATTCCCAATTCGCGTATTTGAAATGTTGGATAATCGAAAATCCAAGGGCTGTCACCACGTCATTCGCGCGCAGGTGCAAGAGACGGAAACACCGAACATCCCGGATACCCAAACCCCCAACGCCAGGGCAGCCCCGAGCATGGCGCACCCCCAAACCGGACCGCTGCATACATCGCCTCGGCCGTGACCGAATGGGCGGTGCGAATCTGGTCGGGTGTCATATCGTAGAGAACAGCATATTCTTCCGCGTGATCCGCGCCATGCTGCTTGACGCAGGCGCGCAGCGTATCATCGGCGGACAAGCGCGCGGTATAGCTGTCCTCGGCAAAAAGCCCGGCCCCTGCATTGTGATATGCGCGGTCATGTGTCACGCAGCAATACTCCCACGGCGGGTGGGCTTGATAAAGCGCAGCAAACTTGGGAAAGGTATCAGCCACGAAACGCCAGCTTGCTGATAGACCGCCAGAACAACCGTCGGTTTCAAATGGCGTCAGCGGGGCATCAGTCGCGACTGAAATCAACGCGCGGTGGGCGGGCATTTCAAGATTGCGCAGGATGTCCTGTGCTGCCGCAGGTCCCGCCATCAATATCACAAGGATGGCTAACTTAAGGGCTTTCATCGCGCATCGTCTCGGTATCGACAGACATTCCGAAGGTGGTGGCGAACCACAACAGCAGGCGTTCAGCCGGGCCCATCTCGGCGCGAACGCGCAGGACCTCATTTGCCATCGCGGGGCGGTCGGTGATTAACCCGTCCACACCCATCGAGGCCATAGCCGACATTTGCAGTGGATCGTTTACAGTCCAGACATAGATATCCTTGCCTGCCGCCTGAACGCTGCGCACCAATCCCGGCGTTGCCATCGCTGCGTTGACGGCGACAAACTCACCCTCCAACCCGGACAGATCGCCGACAGCAGTCGCCGCCAGAACACCAGCGCGCCAATCTGGGCGCAGCTTTTTCATCTTTTGCACGGCGGGGTATTTCAGCGACATGGTGGCGATGTCGTCCTGCATCTCGAACTCTTCCACCAGCGCGGCGACGCGGTTTTCCAGATCAACGTCGTGGCCGTAATATTTCAACTCAATAATAACCTTGGATCTGCCTTTGGCTGCCTCCAGAACCTGTCGCAGGGTCGGGGTGCGTTCATCGGCGTATTCAGAATCGAACCAACTGCCGATGTCGATCTCGGCCACGTCTTCCATCGTGGCATCCCAAACCTTGGTGGGCACACCGGCCAGTTTCATGAAATCACTGTCATGGGCCACGATTACAACACCATCCGCCGATTCTTGCACGTCGATCTCGACCCAATCCGCGCCATCCTCGATCGCTTTTTCAACAGCAGCCATGGTGTTTTCGGGCCGCAACGCCGCCGCGCCCCGGTGTCCAATAACCTCGGCCCGGTCTGGGGCCTGAATGTTCTCAAGCAGGCCTTGCCCCAGCCATAGCCCGATCAGCACCGCTACAGCGGCCGCACCGACGGCGCCCAAAAGCGGCACACGCAGGTTGCCCGGCTCTGGGTGCGGCGGTTCCGAGGTCTTGATCTCGAAAAACCCATCCAGCAACACGGCCAGAGCGCCCAGTGCAGTTGCCGCCAGGATCAGCCCGGCCAGCGACCACAGACCCGCAACGATCAGGCTATAGATCAGTGCCAGCCGCAGATGCGCCGCTCCTTGCAACGGAACCAGATCGAACAGAAGCCCTGCAACAGTTGCGATCAAACCGGCAATGACAAGGCGCAGGACAAGCCAAATCGCCAGCTCAATTTTCAACCGCCCGCGTTTACCCTCCATCCGGTTGGCGCTGATGTTAAAGGCGCTAGCCGGAGCAACCCCTTCGAACAGGACCAGATGCAGACCCAGCGCCCAGGCCGACAGCCGGCGGATCAACACCCATGCCATCGCCAACATAACCGCCCCGATCAGCCCTACCGCAATCCAGAAGGACGGAGGCTGAAAGGTCAGGTAGTAGTTGATGTCATATTCCGTCAGCGTCCACCACGCGATCAGGGCCGAGACGGCCGCGAAAGGCAGAATCAACAGCAAAACCCGCAAAATAAACCGCGCGGCAAAACTAAAGAGCGCAGGCAAGCGCGACAGGATCAAACGGATCGCGGAACTGCCCGCCCGCCACGCGTCGCTTTCCCCCATCCGCAGCGATCCGGCCATGACGGAAAACACCAACACTTCAGCCAGCAGAAAGATGCTGAGCACTGCGATCGCGACCACGAAGCCGACGGGAGACAGGATGAAAGCCGCGATATCCTGATCGGTCAGGGCGGTCTGATCGGACAGCGAGACCGCCAAGTTCACCGCAATTGCCACGCCGGGCGCAATCAGGGCCACCAGCAGCAGTCGTACGGCGATGTATACCGGCACAAAAACGTGCCATCGCGCCCATGCCCCCCTGTAGGCATTTGTAACGTCAACGAAAGTCGTCATGCCGCGCCCCTCCTGAATGGTGCACTCATTCAAGGCTGCGCAAACGTGAATTGCAAGTCAGGTAATCAGCTATCTTCCAGATCAGCCGCCAGCCTGAACCCGATCCGGTTGGCCGGTTTATCCTCGACCGATTTGGGTAGGGCGCGCAGTATCACGTTCAACTGACTGACGTGTTGCACCAGTTGCGTCCGCGCGCCCGTCGCATCCGATCCATAAAACGTGATCATATCCGGGTCGAAATAGCCCATCCCTTCGATCCGCATCACGCCAGCGTCGCCACCGGTAAAGCCCATGGCAACTTCGTGATCGGCATCCAGCGTCTTTTCGAAATTCTGGATATAGAGGATCAACCGCTCGTAAGCCCATTGCGCGGGGCTTTTGGTCTCGACCGGTTTCTGCAGCGTGTTGGGCAACTCCTGTGCCCCGGATTGAGCGTCAGGATTGGCATGGACCTCGTAGCATCGGGGAAGGGCTGCGGATTCTGCCGCCTCGGCCGAGGTATCGATCTTGTCCATGGTTTTACCCTTTGCGCTGAAACTCCCACGCCCCGTCTGCGCGCCGCGTCCGGGTCACCGCTCCAATGTGATAGAGATGGTTCAGATGTGCAACTGACTCGACCAGCGCTAGCCCATATTCGCCGTCGCCGATCTCGCGTTTGAACAGGGGCGGAAAACACTCGGCGGCGGTTTTAGGCGTGTTCAGAAAATCGGTCAGACGTTCCAGCGCGCTGTGATGGTTGTTGATCAGTTGCTTCATCCGCAACGGCAGCCCGGTAAAGGGCAGTTTGTGCCCGCCCAGCGCCAGATGATCGGGCTGCGCGAGGCCCTGCAAACGCTCGCACGCGTCCAGCCATTCGGCCACCGGGTCGGCCAGCGGCTCGGTGACGTAGACCCCCAGATTGGGGCTGATCGAGCTGAGGATCTGATCGCCGGTGATCACCAGATTGTCGTCGCGGCTCCAGAAGGTGGCATGTTCGGGCGCGTGGCCATTGCCGATATGCACGTCCCAGTCGCGCCCACCCATGCGGATCACGCTGCCCTGCTTGATCCGGGTAAAGCCCAGTGGCATCGGATAGACCGTGTCGCAGAAGTTAAAGGGTCGTTCGGTCATTCGTTTGGCCAGGAAATCCGAATCCATGCCGGCGCTGCGGTAATAATCCAGCGTCTCGTTCGGCCAAGTTTCCTGGACGTCCAGTTGCAGCATTCGGGAAAACAGCCAGGCGGTGCGGGTCGTGACCAGTTCGGCCCCGTGTTCGGACTGAAACCACCCGGCGTTGCCTACGTGATCAGGATGGTGATGTGTGACGACCACCCGTTTGACTGGCTTGCCAGCCAACGGACCGGCCATCAGGCCGGTCCAGATGCGCCGGGTCTTGTTCGAGGACAGCCCCGTGTCAATCAGCGTCCACCCATCGCCGTCATCCAGCGCATAGACATTGACGTGATCCAGCGCCATAGGCAGCGGCAGGCGCATCCACAACACGCCTTCGGCAATCTCGATCGCTTCACCTGGTGCCGGAGGCTCGGGCCAAGGATAGCGGATCGTCAGCGCGGTATCTCCGTCCATCAGGCCACCAGTTCATCTACGTCCATTGCGTAGATGTCGTCAGCGCCATTCTGCGCCTGCGCCAACAAACCGGCACATTCAGGCAGCAGCGCGTTGATATAATAACGCGCCAGCTTGAACCGAGGTCCATCGGCCGCAGCCAGCGCCGCCTTGAGGTGAAAATGTCCGCCCAACACGCGCGCAAACGCATGAAGATAGGGCACCGCACCGGCAAAACGGGTGTTCATATCGCTCTGCGAAACCAGCCATTCGGTGGTTTCACGCAAGCTTTCGGTCGCTTCCCAAACCGGGCCCGCAAGTTCGGGCATGGTAGAGCGGGCCTTTTCGGCGTGATCTTCGATCTCGTCCAGCAGGCGACCCGCCGACTCGCCGCCATCCATCATCTTGCGCGCGACAAGGTCCATCGCTTGAATGCCGTTCGTGCCTTCGTAAATCGCGGTCACGCGCACATCGCGATAGAACTGCGCCGCGCCGGTTTCCTCGATAAAGCCCATGCCGCCATGCACCTGAACCCCTGTTTCCGAAACCCGCATTCCGGTTTCAGTGCCAAAGACCTTGCTGATTGGCGTCAGCAGCGCTGCGCGCGCCACCCAATCAGCATCCCCGGTGGCTGTGGCCATGTCGATGGCCGCAGCGTTGGCCAGCATGATTGCACGCGCCGCAAAAACATCGGCACGCATACCCATCAGCATCCGGCGCACATCCGCATGGTCGATGATGGTGCCCGAGGGGGTCTTGCCCTGCTTACGTTCCTGCGCATAGGCCAGTGCGTGCTGATAGGCCCCTTCGGCCGCACCCACGCCCTGCCCACCGACACCCAGACGAGCGTTGTTCATCATGGTGAACATCGCGGCCATACCGCCATGTTCCTTGCCCACCAGCCAACCGGTGGCCCCGTCATACTGCATTACACAGGTCGGCGAGCCGTGCAGACCCATTTTATGCTCCAAAGAAACCACTTTCAGGTCATTGGCCACGCCGGGGTTCCCATTCTCATCCGGCAGGTACTTGGGCACCAGGAACAGCGAAATCCCTTTGGTTCCGGGCACACCGTCGGGCAGACGCGCCAGCACCAGATGGCAAATGTTTTCGGCAAAATCGTTATCGCCCCACGAGATATAAATCTTTTGGCCCGAAACCGCATAGGTGCCATCACCGTTGGGCTCGGCTTTGGAGGTCAGAGCACCCACATCTGAACCGGCCTGCGGTTCGGTCAGGTTCATTGTGCCCGACCATTCACCTGCGATCATCTTGGGCAGATACAGTTCTTTCAAGCTGTCGCTGGCGTGATGTTCCAACGCCTCGATTTGGCCCTGGGTCATCAAAGGGGCAAGTTGCAGCGACAGACAGGCGGCCGACATCATCTCGTTAACAGCCGTGGTCAGGGTCATCGGCAGGCCCATACCACCATATTCCGGGTCAGCGCTCATCCCGATCCAGCCGCCTTCGGCAATTGCTTTCCAACCGTCGCCATAGCCCGGCGAGGTGCGCAGAACGCCGTTTTCCAGGCGCGCGGGCTCCAGATCGCCGGGGCGTTGTAGCGGGGCCATAACCTCTTCGCACATCTTGCCCGCTTCGGTCAGAATTGCGCTCACCACATCTTCGCTGGCTTCCGAAAACCGGTCCGTCGCCGCGATCTGATCGAACGCGACGCCGTGGCGGAACAGGAACTCATAGTCGGAAACGGGAGCGCGATAGGGCATGGCTTCACCTCGGGGCTTTCAATGGGTCTCAAACGGCAGGGTTGGAAAACCCGGCACCCGCCGTTATTCATCTGGATTTAGACGATTAGGTACCTGTCCCCATGATACAAGCAATCGAAACGCGGCGTCACCCCTCATGATCCCCAACGGAACCCTCGAACTGTCCGCCGACCCGACCGGAATTGCGCAGGCGGCGGACCTGCTGCGGCAGGGTCTGCTGGTCGCCTTCCCGACCGAGACTGTCTATGGGTTGGGTGGCGATGCTTGCAACGGTGAGGCGGTCGCAAACATCTACGCGGCCAAGGGACGGCCCAGTTTCAATCCTCTGATCGCGCATGTCGCCTCGGTTGAGGCGGCACAGCGCTTCGTGCGGTGGTCGGATCAGGCCGAAGCACTTGCGCATGCCTTCTGGCCCGGCCCGCTTACGCTGGTGCTGCACCTGCGCGCAGATCATGGCGTGTCGTCGCTGGTCACGGCCGGGTTGGATACGTTGGCGGTGCGGGTTCCGGCCCATCCTACAGCGCGCGCCATTTTGACGGCGTTTGACGGCCCCGTGGCCGCCCCATCTGCCAACCCTTCGGGCCAGATCAGCCCAACCACCGCCGACCACGTACGCGCCGGTCTCGACGGGCGCATCGCGGCCATTTTGAATGATGGTCCCTGTGGCGTAGGCCTGGAGTCCACAATTGTCGGGCTTGCAGGTGAGCCAACCCTGCTGCGCCCTGGCGGCGTGGCCCTGGACCAGATAGAACATGTCTTGGGCACTGAGCTTCACCACCATCAACCCGTTGGCATCTTGACGGCGCCGGGTCAGCTGCAATCGCATTACGCGCCGGATTCCCCGGTTCGCCTTGAGGCTGATCAGGCGCAGGGGGATGAGGTTTTGCTGGGTTTCGGCGCGGTGGATAGCGATCTGAATCTGTCGCCCACTGGCAATCTGACCGAGGCCGCCGCCAACCTGTTTGCCGCCCTGCACAAGCTGAACGATACCGGACGCCCGATTGCGGTGTCGCCGATCCCCTCTGTCGGGCTGGGTGTAGCCATCAATGACCGCCTGCGCCGCGCCGCCGCGCCGCGAGATAGCTGATCAGGCGCGCCCGGCGCTGGCCGACAGAGTCAGCGGATCAACACCAAGGGTCGCCAGCGCGGCCTCCCATTTGTCATCATCGGGCACGTCGAACACCAGTTTCGAGGTCGCATCCGTGGTCAGCCAGCCATTCATAGCGATCTCATCCTCAAGCTGACCCGGACCCCAGCCGGAATAACCCAACGCCAGGGTCGAATTCAGCGGCCCACGCCCCGAGGCCAGATCTTCGAGCACATCCAGCGTCGCCGTCATACTGAAATCATCCGAGATCTTCATCGAATGCAGATTGGCGTCATAATCCGCGCTGTGCAGGACAAAGCCACGCGACATCTCAACCGGACCCCCGAAATGCACCAGACGTTCGCCGACAATCGGAATACGGCAGGGGATATTTAGCTGGCTCAGCAGGGTCTTGATCCGCAGGTCTGCCGGTTTGTTGATAATCAGGCCCATCGCCCCGTCATCGCCATGGCTGCACATAAACACCACCGAATGATCGAAACGCGGATCGCCCATGCCAGGCATCGCAATCAACAGTTTTCCGGTTAGGTCCATAAAACGACATCTCTTGCTGAGTCACCTTCAACAATGGCCCCTGCGGACGGGCATTGGCAAGGGATCACAGCAGTTTTCCGCAGATTTCATTCAGGTGACCGGAACGTGACTTGGAATCTGCGCTGCAACCGCGCATTTATATATTATGAACGCGCATATGACATTTTCAGCGGTCGCTTTGACCCTCATCCTCGGCGCGGCCGGTGCGGCCACGGCCGAGGTCAATGGCCCTGTGGCTGAACTGGACATTCTGGATGGTGGACGCACCGCCAAGGGCACCTATCTGGGCGCCGTGCGGGTGACGTTGCAGGACGGATGGAAAACCTATTGGCGCGCGCCAGGTGATGCGGGTATCCCGCCTCAGTTCGACTGGACCAGTTCGGAAAATGTTGGGGATGTGTCGATCACGTGGCCCGCACCGGATATCTTTGACCAGAACGGCCTGCAATCTATCGGCTACGAAGACCAACTTGTCCTGCCTGTCGAGATCACGCCTGCAAATCCGGCAAAGCCCGTGCAGCTGAAAGGCACAATGGACTTGGGCATATGCAAGGATGTCTGCATTCCCGAACGGCTGGGCTTTGACCATACGCTGAACGCTGATGCCGGGCGCAACCCCACTATCGCCGCAGCGCTGGCTCAGCGCCCTTATTCGGCGAAAGAGGCACGGGTGTCCGGTGCGCATTGCAGCCTGACCCCCACCTCGGACGGGATCAAGATAGAAGCACGCGTGACCATGCCCTCGGCCGGAGGGCAGGAGATCGCGGTTATCGAGCCCGGCGACCCAACGCTCTGGGCTTCGCAGCCCGACACTTCGCGTCAGGGCGATACGCTGGTTGCGACCTCTGAAGTCGTCAGCGCCTATGGGGCCGCTTTTGCTCTGAACCGGTCTGCAATTCGGATCACCGTTCTGGGCGAAAACCATGCCGTCGACATTCAGGGGTGCAGCGCAGGCTGACCCCGCATGACCCAAACCCCCAAAATCGGTGCGCTGGCTGTTGTCGTGCATGCCGGGCAGGTTCTGTTGGTCCAGCGTGGCAAACAGCCTGATGCCGGGCTGTGGGGGTTTCCCGGGGGTCATGTCGAATGGGGAGAAACCGTTCTGGAAGCCGCCCAGCGGGAATTGCGAGAAGAAACCTCAGTCAACGCCCGCCCATTGCACTATCTGGACAATCTGGACTTGTTGCGCAGGGATGCCCGAGGCTTTGTTCTGAACCATTATCTGCTGGTCGGTGTGGCCTGTGAGTATATCTCCGGTCAGCCTGCCGCAGGTGATGATGCGCGGGATGCGCGGTGGTTTCCGCTGGATCAAATCCAACGCGGCGACCTGCCGATGAGCAACCGGGTCCCAGACCTTCTGGCAACCGCCCTGCGCCGAGGCTAGGCCATGCGCCCCTTGAGCCGCGCATAGAGCAGGCCGGACAGCGCGATACTTATCACTAAAATCATAGCAGCCCCTGCGACAAAGGCCCCTAGCCCCATATTCAACGCCGCGATTCCATCTTCGGCCCCGTAAAGACCAGTCAACATCGATATCGGTGCCCCAGTGGCGACGGGCCAGACCATGGTCAGCCCGAACCAGACCAGCAACACAAACCCCGTTGCCGTCAGCATCGCCTGTACGACCCGATCCGGGGCACGCAGGGCGCGGCGCATGGCGGTCATCGGGCGCGACAGGTCGTTCAGAATCGCCAGCAGCGCCGGAACCAACAGCAGCACCAACAGCATCCCGAAGGCCAGCCCATAGACCAGCGTGATGACAGTCGGCTTCAGGAACTGCGCCTGTTGCGAGCCCTCATACAGCAAGGGTGTCAAACCCAGAACCGTGGTCAGCGTCGTCAGCATGACCGGTCGCAACCGGTCGGCGGTGCCTTCGATGATCGAGGGCACAAGCCCCCTGTCCTGCTGATAGGCATCAATGGTCGTAACCAGAACAATCGAGTCGTTGATGATGATCCCGGTCATTCCCAACAGACCGACAACCGTAAACATGCTCAGCGGGACATCCCAGATGTAATGCCCCCAAATGGTGCCAACCAGGCCGAACGGAATGATCGCCATGACCACCAGTGGGCGCGTCCAACTGGCAAAGACCCAGGCCAGAACCAGATAGATGCCGGTCAGGCACAGGATCAGACCGGTGCGCGCCTCGGTCAGGAATTCATTTTCTTGTTCGCTGAGGCCAGCCATGGTCCATTCCACCTGCCGTTCAGCGGCGATATTGGGCAGGATCTCTTCTTGCATGGCGCGCGCGATCTCGGCTGCTTGGGCCGGATCGTCTTCCGATATATCTCCGTTGACCGAGATCACCCGCAATCCATTCTCACGCCGCAGGGTGGAAAAGCCAGACTTGCGCTGGACCGAGACGATATCGGCCAGCGGCACGTAAACCCCATCCGGGGTACGCATCAGCGTGCGCTCCAGAAAATCGGCGGTTAGCTCGCCTTCAGGCAGTTCAACTCTGATCTCAGCGCTGCGAGGGCCATCGGGGAAGGTCGCGGCCTCGATCCCGTTTAGCCGGTCGCGCAGAACACGGCCAAGCGTTTCGATGCGGAAACCCAACGCCTGCCCCTGTGCCGTCAGATCGAGGATGTATTCTTCCTTGTCATAGGCCAGATTGTCTTCCAGCGCGGACACTTCGGGGTATTTCGACAATTCAAGCTGAAGGTCCTCGGACGCGGCCTTGAGCGTGTTCACATCCGCACCAGAAAACTGCACGTCGATTGCATCGCCGCCCGGTCCTGACCGCCACCCCCTAAAGCTGAGCAATTCGACCTTCGGATGGCGCGGGACGTAGTCCTGAAGTTCTCCGATGAACTCAAAGCCGGAATAGGGGCGCAGGTCGGCATCGATCAGTTCGATCGAAATCCCGCCCAACAGATCTGAATCCTTGCCGTCCGCCGCAGCCAGTCCGAACCCGGCGGTGCCGCCGACCTCGGCCAAAACGTATTCGATGGGGTTGCGGCCGTGGCGCTCTTTGTAGATCTGCCCCATCTCTTCGACCGCGATCTGCAACTGCCGCATCATCGCCAGCGTGTCCGTGCGGGTCGCACCCTCGACCATGATGAAATTACCGGTGACCGAGCCACGTTCGGGCGCGTTAAAGAACCGCCAGTTCACGTCGCCCTTGATGAACAGAGCCACCTGGCTGGCCAACACCATCACCATGGCAGCCACCACCACATACCGTCCGGCGACGGCCCAGGCGATCACCTTGCGGAAGACATGATCCCGCACCCAGCGGAACCCGCGATTGACCACGCGGTTGGGCAGATCGTACCAATGCTCCTTGGCCGAATGCGCGATAGCATGGGCCATGTGGTTCGGCAGGATTAAGAAGCATTCGATCAACGAGGCGATCAGCACCGCAATCACCGTGAAGGGGATATCGCGGATCAACTCGCCAAACCGACCTCCAATCGCGGTCAGGCCGAAAAAGGCAATCACCGTCGTCAACGTCGCGGCAAAGACCGGCATGGCCATCCGGCGTGCGGCGCGTTCGGCGGCGACCATGGGCGGCTCGCCTAGTCGTCGGGCGCGGAAATCGGCGTGTTCGCCCACCACGATGGCGTCATCCACGACAATACCGAGCGTGATGATCAGACCAAACAGCGAGACCATGTTGATCGACAACCCGCCGATATACATGAAGGCAATCGCCGCAGACATCGCCACCGGAATCCCCGCCGCCACCCAAAAGGCGATCCGCGCGTTGAGGAACAGAAACAGAAGACACACGACCAGTCCCAACCCGACCAGTCCGTTGTCGATCAAAATATCCAGACGGTCGGTGATGGCCTGCGCGCGGGTTCGGATCAGCTCGACCGTGACACCTTCGGGCAGACTGGCCTGCATTTCGGCGACCACGTCCTCGACCGTGTGTTGAATTTCAATCGCATCCCCCAGGTTCGAGCGGTCAACCCGCACCGACATGGCCGGGTTTTCGCCGACGAAATAGCTACGATCGCGGTTCACGCCCTCGACCCGGATCTGCGCCACATCGCCGATCAACAGCTTCGAGCCATCGTCGAAATTACGCAGAGGGATGCCCTCAATCTGCTCGGGGCTCCGTTTTTCGGTACCTGTGCGGATGCGCGCATTGGCCCCGGTCACATCGCCTGCGGGGTTTGCTGTGACCTCGGCAGCGACAGCTTGTGCAATCTCGGACAGGGTGATGTCATTGGCGATCAGTTGCGCGGTGGGCACCTCGACCACGATACGCGGCGCGGCAAGGCCCCGGATCGTGGTCCGTGTGACGCCCACGGCAAACAGGCGGTTGATCAATTCATCGGTGAACTTTGCCAACTGATCCGGCGCGACCGGCCCTGTCACCACCAGATCCGTCACCCGATCTCGCCAAGCCCCGCGCCGGATTGTCGGCTCATCCGCATCTTCGGGCAGGTTGGTCACGCCATCAACGGCAGTTCTGACTTCTTCGACCGCGCGCGACATATCCCAGTTAGGCTCGAACTCCAGCCGAATGCGGGCATTGCCCTCGCGCGACGTCGCATCTGTGCTGGCCACGCCCTCAACCGCCAACAGTGCCGGCTCCAGCACCTGAACAATCCCGTTATCCACGTCTTCGGGGCCCGCGCCTTCCCACGCGACATTCACGTCGACCCGTTCCAGGATCACATCTGGAAAGAACTGCGCCCGCATGTTTGGGGCAGCCGCAATGCCCAGAACCACCATGACCAGCAACAGTAGGTTGGCGACGGTCCTATGGCGGGTGAAATAGCTAAGTATTCCGCTGGCCGCACCGGGGATTTCGCGCATCATCGCGCCTATCCTCCGGCCCGGTTTTCAATTCGCTGCACCAGCGAGGCGGGGACTTTAGGCTCACCCAGTTGAGTCAGCATGCGCTCTTTCATGTCCTTGGGCATCCGGTCGCTGGCTTCGACCTGCGCCACAAGCTGCGCCCGCTGTTCGTCAGACAGTTCGACCAAGCCCGCATCCGCCCCGGCACTGGCCTCAACCCGCAACGGGCGCACACGTACCCCCGCGCCCAGCAACGGCGTGCGGCCAATGACAACCTCTCGCCCTTCCAAACCTTCGCCGCGCAGCAGAACCTCGTCCCCCTGACGGCGAACTAGTTGCACAGGCAGCGCCTCAAGCCGGTCATCGGGGCCCAGAACCAGAACCGTCCCCACCGCATCCAAAGCAGACGAAGGCAGGCGCACCACATTTTCCAGCGGCTGTTCCTGCACACTGACGGTCACAAAATCCCCCGGCTTGAAGCCCGAGGCCCCGTCAAGCCGCGCATAGATCAGACGCCCGGTCTGACCTTCCCCGGCAGAACCACTGTCGCGGTCGATCTGTCCCTGTGCGGTCAGATCAGTCCCCGTGACCTCAAGCGAGACCGTGACCGGGGCCGAGATCAGATCGCCATTTGCATCCAACAGACGCACGAACTGCGCAGTCGAGACGCGAAAGGCGACCTCTAGCGCGTTGGGGTCCACCAGTTCGGCCAGCTTTTCGTTGGCCGCAACCAACCGCCCTTCGACCAGCGTGACATCCGTCAGCGTTCCACCAAACCGGGCGTGGATGGTCATGTCGCCCAGATCACGTTCGGCGGCTTCAAGCGCGATACGGGCACGTGACAGCAGTGTCGTCGCCTGATCCACCCGCGATTCCGCCTGCGCCAATGCAATACGGCTGGCCAGAACCGCTTGCTCAGCCGCGGCTGCTGCAAGTTCGGCATCGTCCGCCGCCGCGACTGAGCCAACACCCCGAGCCAGAAGGTCCTGCTGCCGTTTCATCGCGCGGTTTCGCAGTTCAACCTGCGTTTCCGACGATTTCACTTCATCCTGCGCCAGCAGAAGTGAGCGCTCGGCGTCACGTTCTTCGAACTGGGCATCCAGCAAATCCGATTTGGCGCGATCAAGGGCCGATTGCGCATTTGCCGGGTCCAACTCGACCAGCACTTCGCCTGCGGTTACCGCACCGCCATCCTCGAAATCCTCAGACAGGGCAACGACCCGCCCACCCAGCGCCGCGCGCAGTTCCAACCGGCGACGGCTTTGAACCTCACCGAACGCTTCCAGATTAGGGGTGACGGTTACAAACTCGGCCGGGCGTACGGATACGGCAAAGATGCGTTCACGAGCCTGCGGCGGGCGATCTTCGCGGGTCAGCACTTCTTGCACGGCCCCCGCGATCATCTGGGCCGCAACAAACAGCAGCGCCAGCGTCACGGACGCCAGAAACACACCGACAAGGCTCTGCCTCAGAAATCGCATGTTGCACTTACCCCGGTTGCATCAAGCCGCCACCTACAAAAGGTAGCCGGGCGGTCAAAAATGCCAAGCCACAAAGCGGTTATAAAGTGTTGAACGTGCGAGCAGTCTACTTCCGTCGCAGATGTTCGTCCAATCTGGGCATTATTTCTACAAAATTGCAGGGACGGTGGCGATAATCGAACTGCTTTTCCAGAATCGCATCCCAGGCGTCCTTGCAAGCACCGGGGCTGCCGGGCAGCGCGAACAGATAGGTGCCACCTGCCACGCCGCCCGTTGCGCGGGACTGAACGGCCGAGGTGCCGATCTTCTCCATCGAGACAATCGTGAAGACGGTGCCAAAGGCCTCAATCTCTTTTTCGTAGACGTCCCGATGCGCCTCGACCGTCACGTCACGCCCCGTCAGCCCGGTGCCGCCGGTCGAAATCACAACGTCGATCTCGGGGTCGGCAATCCAAGTGCGCAGCTGATCTGCGATCTGGGCGCGCTCATCGCGGATGATTTTGCGATCCGCCACCGAATGGCCCGCCTTTTCGATCCGGTCCACCAAGGTTTGGCCCGAACGGTCCTCATCCAGTGAACGGGTGTCCGAGACGGTCAGGACCGCAATCCGAACGGGAATGAAATCCATGGTTTCATCAATGCGTGACATCTTGCGTCAGGCCCTTTCCAGAATAGCAAGGCGGATCGCCAGAGCAGTGAAAATCCCGCCCGTCACCCAACCAATGATACGTGAGGCGCGCGGGTTCGAAATCAGCACTCGCCCAGCGCCTCCAGCAAAAATCCCCACCAGTCCGTTCACCACGAACCCACCCAGCGCGATGATCACGCCCAGGATGAGGAATTGCGGCAGGATCGGTCCGATGGCCGGGTTCACAAATTGCGGGATAAAGGCCAGCACGAACAGGATCACTTTGGGATTGGTCAGGTTCACCACCATACCGTCCCGAAACGCATAGCGCGCCGGTTTAGCAGGCGCATCCGCAGACACAGCCCCATGTCGGATCGCACCCCAGGCCAGATACAGCAGATAGGCCACACCCATCCAGCGGATCACGTCGAACAACCATGGCAGAGCAGAAACCGCAGCCCCAAGCCCCAGCCCGGCCAACAACACATGCACCATCAGCCCCGTCGAAACTCCGGCACTAGCGACCAGCGCGGGTTTTGCGCCGGATTTCAAACCCTGCCCGAAACAAAACATCATGTCCGCGCCGGGCGTAAAGTTCAGCGCCATTGCCGCCGGGATGAACGCCAATAGAGTTACCGTTTCAATCATACCTCAACCTCGAACCAATTCACGCGCGGCCCAAGATTGGCAACCTGAGTGCGCCCCAGCGCGCCGCGATAGCCCCAGCTGTCGTGGATGTGCCCATGTAGCGACATCTGCGGTTGCAACCGTTCGATCGCATCTCGCACCGCGGTCGACCCAACCGCATCACCGGTCGAGGTCACATCGCCATAGCCTTTGGGAGGCGAATGCGTGATCAGAACTTCCGCCCCTTCGCACCGGTCCAGCAACTCAGCGGCCTCGCCCTCGGACAGGTCACAGGACCAGTCTCCGAACGGCGTCGGCGGCACGCCATAGCCCAGACCGAACAGGCGCAACCCGTCCACAGTCATACTTGTCCCGTGCAGGACATGAACGCCATGCGGCGCGGCAGCGGTCAGTTCCTCGGCGCTTTCGGCGTTGCCGGGCACAAAAACCAGCGGAGCGGTGATGCCGGACAACATGTCCATCGCCTCACCCAGACCCTGCCGCATGTTGCAATAGTCCCCGGCGCCGATCACCAGATCGGCCTCGGCACTCGCTGCAACCAGTTCGGAGGCGCGGTGACGTGCCATATGCAAGTCAGAAAAAGCCAGAATGCGCATCACTTACCCTCCAGCCGAGCTTTCAGTTCCAGCAGATCGGCCCAGGCCTGTCGTTTGGCCTGCGGCTGGCGCAGCAGATAGGCAGGGTGGAACATGGGGATCACCGGCAGATCCAGCGCCTGAGCCCATTGCCCGCGCAGCCGGGTGATACCTCGTTTGCCCAGCACTGCCTGACAACTTATATTGCCCATGACCACCATCACGTCGGGCTTGGCCAGTGCCACGTGACGTTCCAGAAACGGCTTCATCATCCCGATCTCTTCGGGCTTGGGGTCGCGGTTCTGCGGCGGCCGCCATGGCAGCACGTTGGTGATGTAGACGTTTTCCAGCCGATCCAGATCAATCGCCGCCAGCATACGGTCCAACAACTGACCCGCGCGGCCTACGAAAGGTTTGCCCTCACGATCTTCGTCCCGGCCCGGAGCCTCACCGATGATCATCACCCGCGCACCCGGCGTGCCATCGGCAAAAACCAACTGTCGCGCGCCGCGCTTCAACTCGCAATGGTCAAAGCCGTCCATCGCCGCGCGCAACTGATCCAGCGACCCCGCCGCTGTGGCCGCGGCCTTGGCAACCGCGACAGGATCAACCTGTTTGGGCTTTTCAGGTGCGGCCTGCGCCACCGGCTTTTTGGCTTTGGGTGCAATATCGGGCAGCGCATAGCGGTCAACCGGCGCGTCGCCAATTGCATCCGTTGCGCCCAGTTCGATCTGCCAATCCAGCAGCGCCCGCGCGGTGTAATAGTCCAAAGCCGATTCCATGCCCCTCAATCTAACCAGCTTTTGACCGAGGGAAAGCGAATAGCACTTGATCGCCCGCCCTGCCGCGCCGACCATTGTCGCATTCATGTTGACCCTTTTGCGATTCTTTCTGGTTGCCGTTTTGCTGATCCCCTTCAGCAGCCCAAGCTTTGCGCAGATAAATGACCGCCTTGGCATTCAAACCCCAGGCATCCATAACCGCAACGGCCTGTCGCAACGCAACCGGGTTCAGGACCGCGTCAACCAATGCCGCGCGGGGCAATTGCGGTGCGGACGCAACTGCTGTCCGGTCGGGCAACGCTGCGGTTTTGACGGACATTGCATCCCACCCGGCGGCACCTATTGCGGCGGCGGGTTTTCCTGCGGTCCGTTCGAGCGTTGCATCGGCAGTCGCCGCTGCGCCCCAAAAGGCGAGAACAAGTGCCGAACTAGCCTGGATTGTCCCAGTGGCACCTCTTGCAACGGACGCGGTGAATGCGAAGCGATCCAGCTGGAGTTTAACCTGCCCCGCCCACAAGCCAAATGTGACGACGGCAGCACCTGCGCCAGCGGTACAAGTTGCTTGCCGGGCGGCGGCTGCACCCGTCCGGGTTGGTTCCTATGCGAAGAAACCGGCTCGCAATGTCGGCAGGGATTCAAATGCTCAGCCAATCAAGGTTGCGTCCCGGTCAAAGCGGTCGATTGCGGCAATGCCAAATGGTGCAGACCCGGCGAGCGATGCCTGCCCGAAGGCGGGTGCGAGAAACTGCCCGAGGGGTCGGAACCATAGGTTGCCTTAGCCCCCGCAGGTTTCTATAAGCGGCTCGATTGTCAGACAGGAGCCCGCCCATGCGTTTCGCCCATCGTCACCTTCTTGGCATCGAGCATCTGTCACAATCCGATATCACCGCCATCCTTGATCTGGCCGAGACCTATGTCGACATGAACCGACAGTCGACCAAGCATTCCGACGTGCTGTCAGGGCTGACGCAGATCAACATGTTCTTTGAAAACTCGACCCGAACGCAGGCCAGTTTCGAACTGGCGGGCAAGCGGCTGGGCGCGGATGTGATGAACATGGCGATGCAGGCCAGTTCGATCAAAAAGGGCGAGACTCTGATCGACACGGCGATGACACTGAACGCGATGCATCCCGATCTTTTGGTGGTGCGGCACCCGCATTCCGGTGCGGTGGACCTGCTGGCGCAAAAGGTGAACTGCGCTGTGCTGAATGCAGGTGACGGCAAGCACGAACACCCGACGCAGGCGCTGCTGGACGCATTGACCATCCGCCGCGCCAAGGGTCGTTTGCACCGTCTGAACATCGCGATTTGCGGGGACGTCGCGCATTCGCGTGTGGCACGGTCGAACCTGATCCTGCTGGGCAAGATGGAAAACCGTATCCGCCTGATCGGCCCGCCGACGTTGGTGCCTTCGACCTTTGCCGAGTTCGGGGCCGAGATTTACGACGACATGAACGAAGGTCTGAGGGACGTCGACGTCGTGATGATGCTGCGCCTTCAGAAAGAGCGGATGGATGGCGGCTTTATCCCCTCGGAGCGCGAATATTACCACCGCTACGGGCTGGATTCGGCAAAACTGGCGCTGGCCAAACCCGACGCCATCGTCATGCATCCCGGCCCGATGAATCGCGGCGTGGAAATCGACGGCACGCTGGCCGATGATATCAACCGCTCGGTCATTCAGGAACAGGTCGAAATGGGCGTCGCCGTCCGCATGGCCGCGATGGAGTTGCTGGCCCGCAACCTGCGCGAGGCGGCATGAACAACCTGACCGTCGCCCCCCATGAACGCGGCGTGATCCGCCTATTCACGCTGGATATGCGCGCTGAGGAGGCCAAGTTCCTGCGCGAACCCGGTGCCGCCGATCAAGTTCTTGGGGTCGATGGTCTGGATACAGGGCAGATCGATATCTTTCCCGTTTCAGACCTCGAAGACCTCGGGCTTTATGGATACCTGCACGAAGGTTGCGGTGTGTCCGAGGATCAGCTGAACCGCGCCACGCTGGACGCCATCGAAGGCTGGGTGATGGTGGTGCGCAGTGCCGCGTTTCACGATCGCGCGGCCAACTTGACGCCTGACGCCCGCCTTCACCTGCAAGGACTTTATACCGAAGAGGCCACCAACTGGACCGGCGGCCCGATCGACACTGAAAGCGCGCGGCCTTTCTCGGCCCCGCAATCCCCGATCGAGACCGGCGCACCCAACCGCATCGGCTCGGCCCTGTTGGCGGTGATCATCTTGTTTGTTGTCGGAGGTGCCCTGTGGCTGATCCTGTAGTCTTCACCCCGAACAAGCGCGCCTATATCCAAACCAACCTGACCCTGGCCGCCATCGCCATGGCGGGCGCGATGATCGTGCTTTGGCTGATCGGAAACCCCTATGTCTGGACCGGAGCGCCCGCCGGGCTTGCAGCCATCGGCATCCGCGCGTGGTATCTGGCGTCCGAGGAACTGAGCAATGCGTGGGAAATGTCTGACAGCACCCTCACCGGTCCCGGCCCGCGCAAGGTTGCGCTGAACCAGATCGAAGCCGTCAACACGATGGGCAGTTTCGTGCAGGTCGTCACCAAAAGCGGCGACAAGCACCTGATCAAGTACCAAGCCGACCCCGCCGCCACCAAAGCCGCCATAGAAAGGGCCATGGGATGAGCGACGACTGGTGGCGCAAGAAAATACCCGACACTGAACAGGTGCTGTGGCATGGGCGGCCTGACCAGGGATATTTTCCTCCACGCCTGAGATGGGCATATGGCATTCTAATTGCCTGCCTTGCGCTCAGTTGGATTGCCAGCCCATGGTTTGCGGAGACTGCGCGCGATTATTGGAAGCTTATCGGTTGCACGTTGTTGTTGGCGTTTTTCATGTGGTGGGAGCGGTTGATCCGCACGCGGCGCGTCTATGTCGTGACCAACCGCAACGTCTGGTGGATCAGCGAGATATTCAAAGCAAAATCCTTATCCGTTCATCCCGACCTGAAATTCTATCGCAACGGACACAACATCGTGTTTTCGCAGCTGCGGTTTCTGGTATTCGAATACCTGCCCGACCCGGACGCCGCCATGGCAGCCCTGATCAAAGCCCGAGAGGCCCAGACATGACCGACCAGATTTTCACCAATGCCCGCCTGATCGACCCCGAGGCCGGAACGGACACAGTTGGTTGGCTGCACGTCTCGGAAGGCCGCATTGCTGGCCTCGGCGAAGGTGTTGCTCCGGCCACAGACGCACATGTGATCGACTGCGGCGGGCAATGTCTGGCCCCCGGCATCGTCGATATCGGAGTCAAGGTTTGCGAGCCGGGCGAACGGCACAAGGAAAGCTATAAATCCGCCGGCTTGGCTGCCGCAGCGGGCGGCGTAACCACCATCGTTACCCGTCCCGATACGCTGCCCGCCATCGACACACCCGAAACGCTGGAATTCGCCACGCGCCGCGCGCAGGCGGATGCGCCGGTCAATGTGCTGCCCATGGCCGCGCTGACCAAGGGCCGCGAAGGGCGCGAGATGACCGAGATCGGCTTTCTGCAAGATGCAGGCGCTGTGGCCTTTACCGATTGCGACCACGTAGTCGCCAATACCAAGGTTTTTTCCCGCGCGCTGACCTATGCCAAATCCTGCGGCGTGCTGGTGATAGCGCATCCGCAGGAACCGGGACTCAGCACCGGGGCCGCCGCTACCAGCGGCAAGTTCGCCGCGCTTTATGGGTTGCCTGCCGTTTCGCCCATGGCAGAACGCATGGGGCTGGACCGCGATATTGCTCTGCTTGAGATGACCGGAGCCGCCTACCACGCCGATCAGATCACCACCGCCCGCGCCCTGCCCGCGCTGGAGCGCGCCAAGCGGAACGGGCTGAATATCACCGCAGGCACCTCGATCCACCACCTGACGCTGAACGAATTGGACGTGGCCGACTATCGCACCTTCTTCAAGGTCAAGCCGCCGCTGCGGTCCGAGGATGACCGGCAAGCCGTAATTGAGGCGGTGCGCACTGGGCTGATCGACATCATCAGTTCGATGCACACGCCACAGGACGAGGAAAGCAAACGCCTGCCGTTTGAAGAGGCAGCATCGGGCGCAGTGGCGCTTGAGACGTTATTGCCTGCCGCACTGCGCCTCTATCACGCCGAGCAACTGGACCTGCCGACCCTGTTCCGCGCCATGGCCTTGAACCCGGCCAAACGGCTGGGGCTGGAGAGCGGACGACTGGCCGAAGGCGCACCAGCTGATCTGGTGCTGTTTGACCCGGACGTGCCGTTTGTGCTGGATCGCTTCAGCCTGAAATCGAAATCGCAGAACACTCCGTTTGACGGCCAGCGGATGCAGGGTAAGGTCACGGCAACCTATGTCGCAGGCCAAGAAGTATACCGGAGACCCTGATGCCCCCAATTGACAGTTCCACGGCCCAACTGATCCTTTGGGCCGCATTTGGCTATCTGATAGGGTCGATCCCTTTTGGTCTGATCCTTGCCAACGTGATGGGGCTGGGAAATCTGCGCAATATCGGCTCGGGCAATATCGGCGCGACCAATGTCCTGCGTACCGGGAACAAACGCGCTGCTGCGCTGACCCTGATCTTTGACGCCGCCAAAGGCGGGGTCGCTGTCCTGCTGGCGCGCGCACTGGCCGGAGAAGACGCCGCTCAAATCGCCGCCCTGGCCGCGTTTTTGGGCCATTGCTTTCCGGTCTGGCTGGGGTTCAAGGGCGGCAAGGGTGTCGCGACCTTCCTCGGCCTGTGGCTGGCATTGGATTGGCGCGTCGGCGTAGCCTGTTGCCTGACATGGCTGGTGACGGCGCTGATCTGGCGCATCTCGTCTCTCGCGGCTCTGATGGCTGCGGCGATGTCGACAATCTGGATCATGGTGCTGACTGAGTCCCCGACATTTGGGCTGGGTGTTATCCTGACCTTGCTGGTCTACTGGCGCCATAGCGCCAATATCGCGCGCATCAAAGCTGGAACCGAGCCAAAAATCGGTCAGTCTTGACCGCCTCGGACACGTTTCTGACCGCATTCTTCGCAATCCCTCTTGGCACGTCTAATGGGCAGAGCGGCGCCAAATCCTATGTCGTCAGTCGATCCGAGTTGGCGGGTGGGAAATCCCACAAACTAGTGACCCGTGAACGCGGTGGGCCGGACTATATCAGCCTGAACCTTTATCTGACCAAAAACAGCGGCGCCCTGCTGCGCCCCTGTGAGATGTCGGCACAAAAAGTCACTGAATTCGTGATTTCTTTTCAGCCCGAAAAGTAAGCATCGCCCTTTATTCATGGGCGAAACGCGTTTGTTACCTCATGATCACATTTGATTGTTTTGAACGTGATCAGACCGGCCCCCACTTCGGGGTCGTGACGGCCAATTACCGACCGCACAGAACAAAATCGACAGGGTTGCCCAGATACAATTACTGTGTCGTCCGGTGGCTCAATTCACGAAAGGTGAACACTATGAACAAGATCAAATCCCTCATCGGCGGCGTTGCGCTGTCCGTCGCAGTTGCAAGCACGGCTCTGGCCGCTGGCGTTGAACTGAACGCAAGCTCGACCGGCCTGGCGCTGCAGGGTTATGACCCGGTTGCCTACTTCACCGTTGGCGAAGCCACCAAGGGCGACTATCGCATCACCACACTGCACAACGATGCGCTGTACCGCTTTGCTTCGGAAGAAAACAAAGTTGCATTTGAAGAAAACCCCGAAGCGTACCTGCCCGCATATGGCGGCTACTGCGCATTCGGCACCGCGATGGGCTTCAAGTTTGACGGCGACCCGAACTACTGGAAAATCGTTGACAACAAGCTGTACCTGAACCTGTCGGCCGACATTCAGGAACGCTGGGAAGGCGACATCCCGGGCTTTAACGAGCGCGCAGACGCCAACTGGAAAGACATTGCCGGCAAAACTCCGGCAGAGCTGCAAGCTCAATAATCCACTCACGGATTCCCTCAGGGCGGCGGCAGAGAAATCTGCCGCCGTTTTTCGTTGGACAGCTATCTGTAGATAGTTTCCCTTCCGCAAGCAAACTTTCAACCGCACGACGCCCCTCTGCCACGTCGGTTCGGTGAAAACCCCCTCCTTCGCTAAATCACCGAGTGATCCAACCCTTCGCTCAAACGCATTCAAATATGCAAGTGCGCGATCCAAGCCGGGAAAGGCGCAATAAACCGAGCTGAGGGAAAGAAGCACGACATGAGAAAAAAGATTTTGGCGGCCACTGGCCTTGCGTTTCTGGCGGCGGGATCAGCCGCTGCGCAATCTTCAGGCGACTGGACGGGGTTCTATGGCGGTCTGCAAGTCGGATATGCCGATATCGACACAAACATCTCGGGCATCGACGGCGACGGTGCGATTGGCGGCATCATTCTGGGCTATGACTACGATCTTGGCGATTGGGTTGTTGGCGGCGGCTTCGACTACGATTGGACAGACGTTGATCTGAGTGGCGCAGCCACGGTCGAGGATGTTTGGCGCATCAAAGCGCACGCGGGTTACAAAGTCACATCGCAAGGGCTGCTTTATGGCATCGGCGGCTTTGCCGAAGCCGGAACCGATAATCTGGGTAGTGACGATGGTTGGTTCATCGGTGCCGGGTACGAACAGATCGTTGCCCCGAATGTAAGCATCAGTGGCGAAATCCTGTATCACGAGTTCAACGACTTCAATTCATCCGGCGTCGACGTCGATGCGACCACCTTTCAGGCCCGCGCCGCATACCGGTTCTGACCCATTCCTTGCGCACAAGCTTGGTCCCGACCAGAAGTCGGGGCCATGTCAGATCATAGTTCCAGGATGGTGCTGCCCGTTGTCTTGCGTGCCTCAAGCGTGCGATGCGCCTCAGCCACCTGATCCAGCGGGAAACGCTGGTCGATGTGGATTTTGACCTCGCCCCCATCAACTTTGTTGAACAGACGGCGCGCCATCGCCTGACAAACGCTGTGATCGGCAATATGCGTGAACAAGGTGGGCCGTGTGATCTTGATCGAGCCTTTCTTGGCCAGAATGCCGATGTCGATAAGCGGTACCGAGCCCGATGCATTGCCAAACGAGATCATCATCCCCAGTGGCTTGAGACTGTCGAGCGAGCCGTTGAACGTATCCGCTCCGATCGAGTCCATTACCACGTCCACGCCTTTACCACCCGTGATCTCGGCCGCGCGCTCGGCGAAGTCTTCGGTGCGATAGTTGATGCAATGCGCCGCCCCGTTGAACTTGGCGAGGCTACATTTTTCGTCCGTTCCTGCGGTACCGATCAGTTTAATCCCCTCGGATTTGGCCCATTGGCAGGCGATCAAGCCTACACCTCCGGCAGCGGCGTGGAACAGAACCGTATCCCCGCGTTTCAACGGCGTCGTGCGATGAAATAGATATTCGACCGTCATCCCCTTGAGCATCATTGCCGCAGCCGTGTCAAATGAGATGCTTTCAGGCAGCGGGCACACTTGCGCCGCAGGCATCACCCGCGCCTCGCAATAGGCCCCGGCTGGCATTGCGGCATAGGCCGCGCGCTGACCGGGTTCCAGATGGGTCACGCCTTCGCCCACTGCCTCGATCACGCCCGAGGCTTCCATTCCCAGCGCGTGTGGCAGCTCAAGCGGGTAAAGACCCGCGCGCTGGTACACGTCGATAAAATTCAGTCCGCAGGCACGATGACGAATGCACACCTCGCCCGGTCCCGGCTCGCCCACCGGGCGATCTTCGAGGGTCAGAACCTCGGGGCCACCATGTTTGTGAATGACGACTGTACGTGCCGTTTGCTGCATACTCACCTCCTGTACCCTGACGACAAGCTAACACGCTTGTGACGCAGCGCAATCGGCACAAAAGCGCAACCCGGCGCAAATCGGGAAAAACTGTGCTATACTCGGGGGTAAGCGTTGCCGGCGGGTCCGGCCCAGGGCAACCGATGCCGGATTCTCTCTGCTGCGCCAAGCCGCAAAAGAGGAGGGGATGACGATGGCGAAAACGATTGGAAACCCGGTGAGCTGGGCTGCGCGAAATCTTGGCGCAACCAGCGATCACATCGCGGAAAGCGTCAACAGCCTTGGCAGTGCCGACACACGAAAACTGCCAGTTGTTCGAGATCTGACCATGCAGGACCTGCGGGAATGTTTGAAGGCCGGGGGTCGCGACTTTCTGGAAACCCGCGCGGATGCGGTGTTTGTCGTGCTTATCTATCCGATTGCGGGCTTGCTGATGTTTGGGTTGGGGCTGGACCGCAACATGATCCCTCTGCTGGCCCCTCTGGTCGCAGGGTTCGCGCTGATCGGCCCTGTGGCCGCCGTTGGCCTCTATGAGATCAGCCGCACCCGTGAAAAGGGCGGCGAAGCGCATTGGCTGGACGCGCTGTCTGTATTCCGCTCACCTTCCTTCGGCGCCATTCTCGCGCTGGGGTTCTATCTGGTTATGTTGTTTCTGATCTGGCTGATGGTGGCGCAGAGCATCTATGTGCGAACCCTTGGTCCTGATCTGCCAGAGTCGTTGGGTGCATTTCTGACCCAGACCTTCACGACCGGCGCGGGTTGGACCATGATCCTGTTCGGCAACGCGGTCGGCTTTTTGTTCGCCCTGATCGCGCTTGCGGTCAGCGTTGTCAGCTTTCCGCTGTTGCTGGACCGCAAGGTCGGGCTGCCGGTCGCCGTGGTGACGTCGGTCCGAGTGCTGAGACAGAACCCCGCCGTCATCCTGGGCTGGGGATTCATCGTTGTCGGGATGCTGATCCTGGGCGCGATCCCGCTGCTGCTGGGGCTGATTGTGGTGATCCCGGTTCTTGGCCACGCCACGTGGCATCTCTACCGCCGCGCCGTGGCCTGAAGAGGCTAGTGGCGTCTAGCCGCCGACTTTCAGAACGATCTTGCCGATATGGCCCGAGCTTTCCATCCGCGTATGGGCCGCTGCGGCCTCGGCCATATCAAACTCGCTGTCCATTACCGGTGCAATCTTGCCTGCATCCAACAGCGGCCAGACTGCCTCGCGCAGGTCCTGGGCGATTTTGGCCTTAGCCAGATCGGATTGCGGGCGCAGGGTGCTGCCGGTCAAGGTCAGGCGTTTCACCATCATCATGGCAAAGTTCAGCTCGACCTTGGGGCCTTGCAGGAAGGCGATTTGAACCAGCCGCCCATCCTCGGCCAGAGCCTTGACGTTGCGCGGGATATAGTCCCCGCCCACCATATCAAGGATTAGGTTCGCCCCGCCCTCGGCGCGCATGGTGGATACGAAATCCTCATCCCGGTAATTAATCGCCTTTTCGGCCCCCAGTTTCTCGCAGGCGGCACATTTCTCGGCCGATCCGGCGGTGGCAAAGACCCGTGCGCCGAACGCATTTGCAAGCTGGATCGCCGTTGTTCCGATCCCGCTGGACCCACCGTGAACCAAAAACCGCTCGCCCGCTTTCAGACCGCCGCGTGTGAACACATTGGACCAGACGGTAAAGAAGGTCTCGGGCAGACACGCAGCCTCCTTAAGGCCCATCCCCTCTGGCAGCGGCAGGCAATGGGCAGCGGGCGTGGCAACGTATTCGGCATAGCCACCGCCGGGCAACAAGGCGCAAACCTGATCGCCGATGGCGACACCTTCGACCCCTGCGCCGAGGGCAACGACTTCGCCCGACGCCTCAAGCCCCGGCAGATCACTCGCGCCCGGAGGCGGATCATACGCGCCCGCACGCTGCAAAGCATCCGGGCGGTTAACACCCGCATAGGCCACTTTCAACACCACCTGACCAGCGGCGGGCTTGGGCACCGGGCGTTCGGTCAGTTGCAACACATCCGGGCCGCCGGGCTTGGTGATTTCAACGGCGCGCATCATTTGGGTCATAGGCAAGTCCTCCTTGGCGCAATGCCTAGCAGGCGAAATCGGAAAGGCCCAGACACTTACGTGCTACTTGCGTGGGTTCAACATTCCCGGCAGATCAGCCCGCACCTTCATCGGAGCCTTCACCTGACCGGCCAACCAATTCGGAACCGCAAGGAAAGGTTTGAACAGAGGGTTGCCGTTCACCTGCGCCTTGAGCTTTTCAAACTGCATGACGTTATCGATGCGACGATCCAGAAACTCCCACGTCTTCTGATGATCCGGCGAATCATCCCCCAGCCAAAACAGCACGGTCGAGGAATAGACCCCCGACAGCGTCGCCCGCTTGGTGTACCAGTTCACATCATCCGAAGTATCCCCCAGCGTGTCCCAGATCAGGTCGCAGGTCTGCCACATCGCCTTCGCCCCATCCGCCGCATGCATCGGCAGCGAAAACAGCGTCATGCCGCGGCGCACCAATTCCTTATCATCGACGGCCTGTAGGCGAAACCGGACCGCAGCGGCGATACGGTCGCGGAACTTCAGATCGCTCAAATCCTCGGTTTTCATGCGTTCCACCATCGCGGCATCCCCCCGAGCATGAAATGCCAGCGCCATATCGACCGCGCCGCGGGGGCAGATTGAGCGGGCCAGCGCCTCATCAATATCGCAATCACTGATGGCCATGCGAAAGCTGGTTTCCGACCATCCGTCAAACGGGACATGGTCCAGCATCGCATTCAATAGCTGCTCTTTTGCGTCTTCATAAGTGGTGGTCATGACGGTTCTCCGGGTTCTGGCACCAGTACTAGACAAGTTAGAACGGCTTTGCTATACGGCCACTTCCTGCAATTTCCTTGCAACTCTATCTAGAAAGGTGGTGACAACCACATGCAGGTTAGTGTTCGCGACAATAACGTCGATCAGGCGCTTCGTGCCCTGAAGAAAAAGCTGCAGCGCGAAGGCGTGTTCCGTGAAATGAAGCTGAAGCAACATTTCGAGAAACCGTCCGAGAAAAAAGCGCGCGAGAAAGCTGAAGCGATCCGCCGTGCCCGTAAACTGGCACGTAAGAAAGCACAGCGCGAAGGTTTGCTCTAAAACCCCGCTCGTCCAGCTTTGGATGACACTATTTGACGACCCCCGACGCATCGCTCGGGGGTTTGTCGTTTCTGGCCCAAAGAAAAACGCCCCGGAACATCAGGGGCGTCAGGATCAGTAGATTTTGGGCACGTGCAGCTCATCCGGCAGAACACGACGTTCATATTCGGGGTTGTACTTGCGATCCGGCAGATTGACCTTTTCCTGCGGTACATCGGTGTAGGGGATCTTGGTCAACAAGTGTTCGATACAGTTCAGACGTTCGCGCTTTTTGTCATTGCCTTCGACGATGTACCACGGCGCTTCCGAGATATTGGTGCGGAACAGCATATCCTCTTTGGCCTTGGTGTAAGCCTCCCACCGGATGCGGGATTCCAGATCCATCGGCGACAGCTTCCACTGTTTCATCGGATCGTGAATTCGCATCAAGAATCGCAACTGCTGTTCTTCATCGGTGATCGAGAACCAGTATTTCAGCAAAATGATGCCCGAGCGCACCAGCATCCGTTCAAATTCGGGAACATCCTGAAAGAACTGTTCAACCTGATCTTCGGTGGCAAAACCCATGACCCGCTCGACGCCCGCGCGGTTGTACCATGACCGGTCAAACAGCACGATCTCGCCCGCCGCCGGCAGGTGCGGAACGTAGCGCTGGAAATACCACTGGCTTTGTTCCCGGCGACTGGGCGCGGGCAAAGCCACAACCCGCGCGACCCGAGGGTTCAGACGCTGGGTGATCCGCTTGATCACGCCCCCCTTGCCCGCGCTGTCGCGCCCTTCGAACAGGATACAAACCTTGGCCCCGGTATGCTGCACCCAATCCTGCACCCTGATCAGTTCAGCCTGAAGGCGCAGCAGGTTGCGGAAATAGACCTTGCGATCCAGCATCTCGGGGTGCTGATCCTTGTAGATCTTGCGGATCTCCATCGAGAGCATGGGCTCGCTAAACTCGATCTCGAAATCTTCGTCCAACGTGTCTTCCAGCTCGGCCTCAAGCCAGTCTTTGGGGGCGTCGTTGTATTCGTCAGCCAAGGTCTGCTCCTTACTAGTAACCGGGTTCGGACCCTATCGGGCGCATGTAACCGCCTGATGTCATCAGATGAATTGATGAAAGCCCTTTCCTATGCTCATCGGACCGTTACGGCAAGGTCGCGGGTCGGACACGGAAACGGCACCCTTTCCAAATATGTGGACCTGAAAACGCCCAAATGCAAGCAACGGAATTGCCGCATTGCCAATGGGTTGCACTCCGCCGGCTTGCATCAACGTACCCTGTTGCTCCATCAAGGCCGGGTCAAAACCGCGAGAGGCCTGTGGCGTATTTCCTTTCCCTTCTGCCCCTTATTTGGCCCTGGTTCATCCTGATCGCCGCTCAGATCAGCGCGATATCCGGTCGATGGCGTCTTGGCGCATCGTTGCTGAGCCTGTTCGGAACAGTCGCCTTCGCGCAGGGGCTGGTTTCAGCCAGCGCCTTAATGGTCTCGATTGCCGGGCTTGCGGGGGCCGCAGCGCTGCGCCGCACATCCGGGCTTTGGTCTTTGCCCGGCCATTTCGCGATGATCTTATGGTGTGTGGCCTTGGGTGCGCATATCGTTCCCGGGTTCAACAATCTTCTGGTGCTTGATCAGGTGCAGGCCGGACCCGGAAGTACCGATTTCTCCATGTATATGAATCTGGACAAACCTTTGGTTCTGTTCGCCGCACTTCTGGTCTGGCCCGGACAGAATGCAGGCTTGCCCGCTATTCGCAAAACGCCATTGATCCTGGGGATTTTGACCTTGCCCGCTTTATTTGCGCTAAGCCTGTCCCAGCAAGCGGTGCGCCCCGAGGTTGGTCTGCCACATTGGTGGCTGATCTTTGCGCTGTCCAACCTGTTCCTAACCTGTTTGGCGGAAGAGGCCTTTTTTCGCGGCTATCTGCAATCGGCCCTGTCCTCAAAGCTCGGCGCGGCCTTTGGTATCGCAGCGGCCAGCTTGTTGTTTGGGCTGGTGCATTTTGCCGGTGGCCCGGCGCTTGTCGTGTTCGCAGCTATTTTGGGCGCGGGATGCGGATTGGGATATTACGCGACCAACAGGCTATGGGTGCCGGTTCTGATGCATTTCGCCTTCAACGCCGCGCATCTGGCGCTGTTCACCTATCCCGGCCCCGCCTGACGTCAGACCGGCAGCGCCGTAGTCTTGAACACAGTTCTCAGCGCGAATGAGCTTTGCATCTGCGCCACACCCGGCAAGCGCGAAAGGTATTGGCGATGAATGCGGGCAAAATCCTCGGTATTTTCGGCCACGACTTTCAGAATGTAATCCGCCGTCCCGGCCATTAGATGGCATTCCAGCACATCGGGGATACGGGCAACGGCTTTTTCGAACGCGTCCAGAACTTCTTCGGCCTGCCCCTGCAAGGTGATCTCGACAAACACCGTGGTCGGTACGTTCATCTTACGTGCGTCCAGCAGGGCCACATAGTTGCGGATATAGCCCTCAGCCTCAAGCCGTTGGACCCGACGATGGCAGGCCGAGGGCGATAGATTCACCTGCTCGGACAGCTCTGCATTAGACATCCGGCCATTTTTCTGTAACGAGGCCAGAATCTTTCGATCCGTCGCATCTAGGCTCATGGGCGCAATTCCTTTGCGTGATTGGAGCATTATACAGGAAATTCTCCCGAATAGAACCGCCAGGACAGGCAGAGTTTCACAGAAATTGCAGCGCAGTTTGCCCATTCTTTAGGCAGTTTATGAACGGAGAGACCAAATGAAAATCGGTTGCCCAAAAGAGATCAAACCGCAGGAGTTCCGCGTCGGCATGACCCCGAATGCTGCGCAGGAAGCGGTTGCGCGGGGTCATGAGGTGATCATCGAAACCGGCGCGGGCCTGGGCTCGGGCTTTGACAATGCCGACTATGTCGCTGCTGGTGCACAGATCGTAGACACCGCCGCCGAGGTATTCGCCACCGCTGACATGATCGTCAAGGTCAAGGAACCTCAGGCAGGTGAGCGCAAGATGCTGCGCGAAGGCCAGTTGCTGTTTACCTATCTGCACCTCGCCCCCGATCCGGATCAGACCCATGACCTGCTGTCCTCGGGCTGTACTGCCATCGCCTATGAGACAGTGACCGATGCAAACGGCGGCCTGCCGCTGCTGGCTCCTATGTCAGAGGTTGCCGGGCGTCTGGCCCCGCAGGTCGGGTCTTGGACGCTGCAAAAAGCCAATGGCGGACGCGGTGTGCTGATGGGCGGCGTGCCAGGTGTCGGGCCCGCAAAAGTTGTTGTGATTGGCGGCGGTGTGGTCGGCACGCATGCGGCCAAGATCGCTGCGGGCATGGGCGCGGATGTGACGGTTCTGGACCGCTCGCTGCCCCGCCTGCGCTATCTGGATGACGTGTTCGGCGGGCAGTTCAAGAACCAGTATTCTACCGCTGGTGCCACCGCCGAGCTGATCCAGACGGCAGATATGGTGATCGGCGCGGTTCTGATCCCCGGCGCAGCAGCACCCAAACTGATCACCCGCGCGCAACTGTCCACCATGAAACCCGGCGCGGTTCTGGTCGACGTTGCCATCGACCAGGGCGGCTGTTTCGAGACGTCGAAGGCCACCACGCATGCCGATCCGATCTACGAGGTCGATGGCGTCATGCATTACTGCGTTGCCAACATGCCCGGTGCCGTGGCGCGCACATCGACCATCGCGCTGGGCAATGCGACAATGCCATTCATGCTGGCTCTGGCTGACAAGGGCTGGAAACAGGCCTGCCAGGACGATCCACATTTGATGGCAGGTCTGAACGTCCATGCAGGTCAGCTAACCTACTACGCGGTTGGCAAAGCCTTGGGGATCGACGTCGTTTCCCCCAACGTGGTCATCAAAGCCTGAACGGCTCCCGCCCCTGAGAGCGCCCTCTCCCGAGGGCGCCTACAGCGTTGGGCATAGCGCCGCGTCTGCGACGCGGCGCGGAGGGCACAAGACGAACGCTCCCGCAAAACGCAACAGCGCCGCGCGATTAGCGCGGCGCTGGGCCCAACCGGAAAAGGGCATTTCAATGCCCGTATGACGGGCGGGAGATTTACGCCTGCTTGTGAATCTCGACCGAATGCGGGTAAGGGATCGAAACGCCCTTGGCGTCGAATGCCTCTTTCACAGCTTTGGTCAGCTCGAATTTCACGTCCCAGTAATCTCCTGCGTCACACCATAGGCGCGCTGTCAGGTCGACCGAGCTATCGCCAAGATTTGTCACGCGTACCCAGGGCTCCGGGTCGCTGTGAATACGCTTGTCGGTTTTGGCCTCGTCCAGAATGATCTGCATCGCGGCATCCGCACTGTCGCCATAGTCGATCCCGAACACCAGATCGACGCGGCGAGTGTCATGGGCCGAGTAATTGGTGATCACACTGCCCCAGGCCTGCCCATTGGGCACGATGATCTGGACGTTGTCAGGGGTGACCATTTCCGTTGTGAACAGGTTCAGATCCTTCACCGTCCCGGCAGTACCGCCAATATCGACATACTGACCCAGCTTGTACGGCCGGAATACGACCAGCATCACCCCGGCCGCCAAATCGCTGAGCGTCCCCTGCAAGGCCAGACCAATGGCCAGCGAGGCGGCACCCAGAATAGCGACGATACTTGTGGCCTCGATCCCGAAAATGCCCAGAACAGCGACCAGCACCATCGCCAGGATCGCCCACTTCACCAGGCTGGCAACAAAATTCCCTAGCGTCGGATCGATTTGTGGGGTTGCGTTGATGCGACGCCGCACCACGCCCGCGATCATCCCAGCTACGGTCCAGCCCAATACCAGAACAACCAGTGCCTTCACGGCATTCATCACCAGCGGCGCAAAAGCACCGACCTGTGTAGCAACTTCATCCACGCGTTTCTCCTTCTACAAGCCATAAGAAAACCCGCGACGCGCGCGGAGATCACCAAACTGTGAGCGATAAATGCGCGTCAGTCTAGGTGCGGATTTCTCTGCTTTTCCCCGCCTGTTCCCGAATGCACAATATCTGACCAGTAACGCACAGCGCGCGCCACTGGTAGATCGGCACCGCAACACCTAACTGTGTTCGGAACCTTCATACAGGAGCCCCTATGCTGGACGCCGCAAACCACCCGATCACTGCCCGCTGGCCCGCACAGTCACCGGAAAAACTGCAACTCTATTCCTACCCCACGCCCAACGGCGTCAAAGTCTCGATCATGCTCGAAGAGATCGGCCTGCCCTATGAGGCGCACCTGGTCACGCTGGCGGACTCAGACGTAAAAAGCCTCGAATTCCTTTCGCTGAACCCCAACAACAAGATCCCGGCCATCATCGACCCGAACGGACCGGATGGCGAGCCGGTCTCATTGTTCGAAAGCGGTGCGATCCTGCTGTATCTGGCTGAGAAAAGCGGTCAGCTGATCGGAAAAACCGCGGCGGACAAAGCACGTGTGACCCAATGGTTGATGTTCCAGATGGGCGGGCTGGGTCCGATGTTCGGGCAGCTTGGCTATTTCCACAAATTCGCTGGCAGCGAGATCGAAGACCCTCGCCCGCGCAAGCGCTACATCAACGAGGCCAAGCGTCTGTTGAACGTCGTTAACACGCAGCTGGACGGGCAGGACTGGATCGCCGGGGACTACTCGATCGCTGATATCGCCATAGTCCCATGGCTGCGCGGGTTGGACTACTACGGCGTCAAAGACCTGCTCGGATGGTCGGATTTCGCCAATCTTCAGCCTTATGTGGACCGTTTCCTGGAACGTCCAGCAGTCCAGCGCGGATTAACTATACCTGCGACAAGCTAAGGCAGATCGGGGGCGAGGCATTGCCCCGCCCCAACGCCCGCTATCCGGGCAGTTGTCCGGTCAGAACATAGCGCAGCACCTCGACCACCTGAGCGGGGTGCTCGGCGACGGCCAGCGCTGCTGCGTCGACCTCTTTCAACGCGTGCTGATGATCGGAGCCGTGCAGCACGATCAGCGATTTGCCCAACGCGGCGGCGTAACCCGCATCAAACGCGGCGTTCCACTGTTTATACTTGTCGCCAAACCGCACAACGACCACGTCGGCATCCGCAATGCCCTTTCGGGTGCGAATGGCGTTGACCATCGCACCTTTGTGGTCGTGCCAGTATTTGTTCGACTCTGCCCCCAGAATGGCCACGCCGCAATCGTCGCTGGCGGCGTGATCGGTGACGGGGCTGTTGAAAGTGACATCCAGCCCCTTCGCGCCATCGATGATCTGTTCCCGCCAATCGGTATGGATTTCACCCGAGAGGTATACGTTCAGGCCCATAGGTAACTCCTTGTTATTTGTCTGCGACCCTAGTCAGAAATCGGCGGCAACCCAAGGGGCCTTCAAAAGTGCAACCGCCAGAAAATCGACTGATCCTCTTTCACCGCCCGCCGGGCTGTACTGCGATGCTTGCTGCCCAGCATTGGGGGCATCTCGCGCGTTTGTTGGAACCCGAATGCACGCGGGAGACGGGTATAGATCGAACGCGGCGGCAGCCTGCCCCATGTGATCCCCTTCAGTTTGGCACCGGGCTCTGGCTGATGCATCCAGACATCACGCACGGCAAACTCATCCCGCAGCAGCATCAGGACCGACAGCATCATCACATCGGCCCAGATTTTGGCGTATCTCTGCTGCAGGCTTTGCTCATAGTCGCTGGTCAGCCGCAATGCCCGCGACCGGGGCGCACGATGTTGCAACCGCCGCCGGGCGCGACCCACGAACCGCAGCCAATCGGACTGGATCTCTTCGATCAGGCAATGGCCGCTTTGCAGGTCCAGATCCAGACGACACCAAGCCAGTGTCGGGCGCCCGTGCCTGCGAACCGGGTGCAGGCTGCTTTGATAAGCGCCAACCTCAGCACGCTGTTCGAATTGCCACAGTAACGCCGCGTGTTCGCTTGGGAACCCAAGCTGAACCACCAGATTGTGGGCTTTACGTGTTGTCTGCTCGCCGGACCAGATGTCGAAGCTCAGGCAGAAATCCAGCCAATCGGATTGATACGCAACCTCCAACCCCCTTGTCGCCGCCGGGCCCAAAGCCCCAAGCCGCATCGCGCGGTCCGCATGGGCCACGGCCATTACATCGTGCCGCCGCAAGACCCCGCCACAAGACGCAACGATCGGCTGCACCAAAGGGCGCATCAGAAAGCGGGACAGTTCAGACTGTTTAAGGTCCGAGATCGGCATCTCGGCCTGCATCGACTGGCACAGCAACCACGGGCTTTGCCGGTCCGGAAAATAGGGAAAGGGCATCTCTTGCGGCAAAATTTGCCGGATCATCGAGATGTCTTGAAGTTTCATGACAGCTCTCCAACGGGAAACAAGGCCCGCCGGAATGCTGGCGGGCAATCAGAAAATGAAAGGCGCTTGGGCGCGTTTGGGATCTGGCATCTGGCAGACTCCGGGGTTTGATTACGTTAGGAAGTCGTCAATAGGGTGGCTTGCCGATTCTGCTCAACCCCCTGAAAGGGCCCACAGCTTTCTGTTGCGACACGGCAACACCATCCCCAGAAACGAGAAAAGCGCGCCCGCAGGCGCGCTTTGCATTTGGATCAAGGCCGGTTTAACCGCGTAACACGCCGCCAGTGGCCTTGCCGACCTTGGCGATGATCTTCTGGCCCACCGCCTCGATATCTTCTTCTTTCAGCGTCTTGTCCGTCGGTTGCAAGCGCACGGTAATGGCCAGAGATTTCTTACCCTCACCCAGGCTGCCACCGATGAATTCGTCAAAGACACGCACATCCTCGATCAGCGCCTTATCCGCGCCCGCCGCTGCATTGACCAGCGTCAGCGCCTCGACATCAGCATCTACGACAAAGGCAAAGTCACGCTCGACAGCTTGCAGATCGCGCAGTTCCAATGCTGCGCGGGTCGCGCCGGATTTGCGGGGCAGAGGTACCTCGTCCGGCCAGATGGTAAAGGCCATCGCCGGGCCTTTGATGTCCATCGCCTGCAAAATGCGCGGGTGCAGTTCACCGAACACACCCAGCACCTTTTTCGGTCCCAGGCAGATCTTGCCGTGCCGCCCAGGATGCCACCACACATCACCATCGCGCAGGACCTGCACCTTGGCGGGCGCCCCGATGGCCGCCAGCACAGCCTCGACATCCGCCTTGACGTCGAACACATCCACTGCGCGCGTGGCCCCATGCACATCCTTTGGGCCATCGCGGCCCACCAAGAGACCGGCGATCTGGGTTTTCTGATCGCCCGGCTCGCCATCATGGAAGACCGGACCAACCTCGAACAGAGCGACATCCGCAAAGCCGCGCGCCTGATTACGCGCGGCCGCCTGCAGCAGGCCGGGCAGCAGATCGGGGCGCATATGGCTCATTTCCGAGGAAATCGGGTTTTCCAGCTGCGTCGCGGCATCGCCGCCCCCGAACAGGGCAGCGGACGCCTGATCAATGAACGTATAAGACACACATTCATTGTACCCCAGCGCCGCGCAGGTCCGGCGCGCCATCGACTGACGGCGCTGCGTCGGTGTCATCACCGCCTTGGGGATGCCATCAGTCACACGCGGCAGCGGTTTGCCCTGCAGCTTGGTCAGGGAGGCGATCCGCGCGACCTCTTCCACCAGATCGGCCTCACCCATGATATCGGGACGCCAACTGGGCACATGGGCCATCTCACCCTCAAGACGGAAGCCCAGACGGGTCAGGGTCTGGCGCTGTTCGCTTTCGGGTATCTCCATCCCGACCAGAGACTGCACCCGCGCCGCATCCAACTTATAGGCACGCGCGTGGTTCGGAGCCTTCCCGGCCTCAACAACCGAAGACACTTCACCGCCGCAGATATCCAAAATCATCTGCGTCGCCTGCTCCAGCCCTTCACGGGTGAATTGCGGGTCAACGCCGCGTTCAAAGCGGTAACGCGCGTCCGAGTTAATCTTCAGCGCGCGGCCCGTCAGGGCGATCTGCACATGATCCCAGAAGGCGCTTTCGAGGAAGACATTGACCGTCTCATCGGTACAGCCGGTTTCCTCGCCGCCCATGATACCCGCGATGGATTCCGCGCCCTTGTCGTCCGAGATCACCATCATACCGCGCTGCAGAGTGTATTCCTTCTCATCCAGCGCCACAAGCGTTTCACCACCCTTGGCGCGGTGAACCCGCAGGTTGCCCTGCACCTTGTCAGCATCAAACACGTGCAGCGGTCGGTTCTGGTCAAAGGTCATATAGTTGGTGATATCCACCAGCGCCGAAATCGGACGCAGACCAATCGCCTTCAACTGATCCTGCAGCCACTGCGGGCTGGGGCCGTTCTTGACGCCCCGGATTACACGGCCGGTGAAATGCGGCGCGTCGTCCAGTGTGTCGTCATCAATCGTCACCTTGATCGGGCATTCGAAATCCCCCGGCACTGACGCGTGGATATGCTCTTTCAGCGTGCCAACCCCACGCGCTGCCAGATCACGAGCGATGCCAGCCACACCCAACGCATCGGGGCGGTTCGGCGTGATCGCAATCTCGATCATCGGATCGACCTTGGACGGGTCATTCTCTGCCAGCCAGTCAACGAACCGGTCACCGACTTCGCCCGAGGGCAGTTCGATAATGCCATCATGCTCGTCCGATAGCTCCAGCTCACGCTCGGAGGCCATCATGCCAAAGCTTTCGACGCCCCGGATCTTGCCGACGCTGATGGTGATATCCAGACCGGGGATATACATGCCCGGTTTGCAAACCACGACAGTGATGCCTTCACGCGCGTTCGGCGCGCCGCAAATGATCTGCAGATCGCCCTCGTCGGTTTCCACTGTGCAGACCCGCAGTTTGTCGGCGTCGGGATGCTTTTCCGCGTGTTTCACATGGCCCAGCGTAAAGCCTGCCAGCCGGTCCGCCGGGTTCACGATCTCTTCGACCTCTAGCCCGAGGTCGGTCAGCGCCTCGGCGATCTCATCAACCGACGCGTCCGTGTCGAGGTGGTCTTTCAGCCAGGACAGAGTGAATTTCATTGCTCGGGGCCTTTTTTGGCAAACATCCAGTCGGCACAGGCAATGACAAAGAATGCGCCAAGGTGCAAGCGCTGCGCGTCACGGATAGGTGGGGGTGCGGCCCAAAAGCTCGTCCAATTGCCGTCCGATCCAGCCATGGGGGATAAAATGCCCGCCCGGATGCGTGTCCAGCGTCACCTGCCCGCGTGCGCAATCGGTCCACTCGACCCGGCTGAGGGTCAGGATCGGCACCACACTCCAATCGCCGCGCGGGGTGGCATCGTGGCACTCATACGCCGCGCGCCAAAGGGCCACCGGATAGGTCGTGTCCCCGTTGGTGCCATAGGGGAAGTCCATCACTGTATCGCTGAGGCCATGCACATGGCGCGCCTCACGCGGGGCTTCGGGGCAGTCCTCGGTCTGGCGGATGCTGCCCGCAACGGCCAGCAAGGCAGCAATGTCATTGCCCGACTGGCACACATAGCGCCACGCCATCGCGCCACCAAAGGAATACCCCGAGACGTAGATACGTTCAGGATCAACCGGATAGCGCTTGGCCACATCCTCAAGCACCGCATCAGCAAAGGGCACGTCGCGCGTGTCCGATGTCCAGAAATCCCAGCTTTTGCCCAACCCGTTCGGGGCCACCAACAACACGCCGCGCAGTTTTGTGGCCCCAGCGATGCGCTGATGGTTCACCACCACGGTGCCCTGCCGCGCCCAGCCGTGGAAGTGCAACAGAACGGGCAGAGGGGTCTCCCCGTCCCATTTCTCGGGCTCTAACACATGGTACGAGCGATCACCCAGATCACAGGCGGTGTCGCCATGGCAATCGGATTTCCAAGGCCCCATGGCGAGTGTCGGGGTTGCGGTTAGCAGCAGAAAAAGCAGTCGGTAAAACATAGGCCGGAGCCTAGCTAACTGACGCGGACTGTCACGTCACAACCCTGTGGGAACCTGTAACACGCGCAGGTGCCGGGCGGTCTGGCGATAGCGCGGCGGCCTATCGGCCTTTGCTCCGCGCGAAATTAAACTCATCGACTTACATATCGAATCTCTTCAGGCAACGCGTCTTCTCGCATCTGTTGAAGAACGTCGTCGAAGAGCTTCTGAACATTGGGATCAAAATAGTCTTCAACTATTCCTTCAATGTCTCCAAGTTCTTTATCGCGGAGCAAAGCAAGCAGCTCGCGATGTTTCTTCAAAATCTCAGCGGTTGCGACCACCGCAAGTTTTGAACTGATCACATTGAGTGCGTCGCGTCTCTCCAAGTGCTGAGAAGAATTGACGTCGATCACACTGAACATATGACGGGCCATCACCTCGGCATATTCGAGATACAGACTTCGTCTTTCGGCCAGTATCTGGTGAGCCCGATCAGTTTCTTTTTGCTTGAAGTAAACAAGCAGGCCCAAAACGGCGGCTGCAAGCGCACCGAATGTGCCCAACCAGTTCATCTACTCAAACCACCATGCAGGTTCGGCATATCCAGCGCTGCGAACCCGTAGTGCCGCAGCCAGCGCAGGTCAGAATCAAAGAACGCCCGCAAGTCAGGAATGCCGTATTTCAGCATCGCCAGGCGGTCGATGCCGATGCCAAAGGCAAAGCCCTGATAGACCTCGGGGTCAATCCCACCGGCGGCGATCACCTTCGGGTGGACCATGCCCGAGCCCAGAATCTCCATCCAGTCGTCGCCCTCGCCGATCTTCAACTGACCGTTATCCCACGAACAGCGGATGTCGACCTCGGCCGACGGTTCGGTGAAGGGGAAATGCGAGGCGCGGAAGCGAAGTTCGACATCGTCAACCTCGAAGAACGCTTTCACGAACTCTTCCAGAACCCATTTCAGGTTCGCCATCGAGATGTCCTTGTCGATGGCCAGCCCCTCGACCTGATGGAACATCGGTGTGTGGGTCTGGTCATAGTCGGCGCGATACACACCGCCCGGACAGATGACGCGGATCGGCGCGCCCTGTTTCTCCATCGAGCGGATCTGCACCGGCGACGTATGCGTCCGCAGCACATGCGGCGGGCGGTCGTCGCCTTCGGCGCGGTGCATGTAAAACGTGTCCATCTCGGCTCGCGCGGGGTGGTGTCCGGGGATGTTCAGGGCGTCAAAATTATACCAGTCGTCTTCGATCCGAGGCCCTTCGGCCACGGAAAAGCCCAGTTCGGCAAAGATCGCGGTCAGTTCCTCGGTCGCCTGGCTGATCGGGTGGATCGAGCCCTGACGGCGCGCGCGGGTCGGCAGGGTCACGTCCAACCATTCGGTGCGCAGACGCTCATCCAGCGCGGCATCGGCCAGCGCGGCCTTCTTGGCGGCCAGCGCCGAGTTGATCTCATCCTTCAGGGCGTTCAGCGCGGGGCCTGCGATCTGGCGTTCCTCGGGCGTCATTTTGCCCAGCTCGCGCATCTTCAGCGCGACCTCGCCTTTTTTGCCCACGGCGGCGACGCGGATCGCCTCAAGCGCGTTCTCGTCGCCCGCTTCGGCGATTTGGCCCAGATATTTTGCCTTAAGATCGTCCATGACGCCCTCTGAATTTGGTCGCCAACCTGCTATCGGCCCCGCTCCGCGAATGCAAGCGGGACGGTGCTGATCAATAGCTGTATTCGGGATAAATCCGGGTTAGATCGCCGTTCCAGTCGCCATTGTAGTGATCCAGCAACTCATCGGCGGGGACTTTCCCTGTGTCGATGCTTTCTTTCAGCGCGTTCAGGAAATGCGTCTCGTCCGGCACCAGACCTCCCGCACCGGGGAATGCGCGAGATTTCAGACCAGCCTCGGAAATCGCGACAACCTCGCGTGCCAGATCGTGCATGTTGATAACGCCAACCTGCGCCTGAAGACCCTGAACGGCAGCCTGAACGCGCAGTTCTTCGCGGGTTTCCGCATCCCAGCCTTTGACCAGATCCCATGCCGCATCCAGCGCGCCTTGGTCATATGTCAGACCAACCCAGAAGGCAGGCAGTGCGCACAAACGCCGCCACGGGCCGCCATCCGCGCCGCGCATCTCCATGTATTTCTTGATGCGCGCCTCGGGGAAAGCGGTGGTAAGGTGGTCGGCCCAATCGGAAAGCGTCGGCGTTTCGCCGGGTAGCGCGGGCAGTTTGCCTTGCAGGAAATCGCGGAAGGACATGCCCAGCGCGTTGATATACTGGCCGTCGCGGTAGACGAAATACATCGGCACATCGAGCGCGTACTGCACATAACGCTCGAACCCAAAGCCCTCTTCGAACACAAACGGCAGCATGCCCGTCCGCGCATCATCCAGATGCCGCCAGATATGGCTGCGCCAGCTTTTCTGGCCGTTGGGCTTGCCCTCAAAGAAAGGCGAATTGGCGAATAGCGCCGTCGCGACCGGCTGCAGCGCCAGCGCCACGCGCAGCTTCTGGACCATGTCGGCCTCGGACCCAAAGTCGATATTGACCTGAACCGTGCAGGTGCGCCGCATCATGGCGCGGCCCATGGTGCCGACCTTTTCCATATAGTCGTTCATCAGACGATAGCGGCCCTTGGGCATCAACGGCATCTCGTCATGGGTCCAGATCGGAGCCGCGCCCAGTCCGATAAAGCCCACGCCGATCTCATCCGCGATATCCTTCACCTCGCGCAGGTGGGTGTTCACCTCATCGCAGGTCTCGTGGATCGTCTCCAGCGGAGCACCCGACAGTTCCAGCGCGCCACCGGGTTCCAGGCTGACATTCGCGCCGTCCTTTTCCAGACCGATCAGGTTGTCACCCTCGCGCACCTCAGCCCAGCCATGGCGGTCGCGCAGACCTTCCAGCACAGCGACGATCGAGCGTTTACCCTCGAACGGCAGCGGTTTCAGCGTGTCCTTGCAATAACCGAACTTCTCATGCTCGGTCCCGATGCGCCAATCGGCTTTGGGCTTGCAGCCCGATTCCAGGTATTCCGCTAGCTGTTCGTGGCGTTCGATCGGCCCGCCGCCGGACTGGGGGATGGACATGAACCGCTCTCCGATCCTGATGTGTCTGTCTTTGGGTGAGTCGTGGGGTGAAATGCCGCCAGTGTCAATGCAGCCGCAGATGCGCCGGTCGCATCGGGCGCTTTTCCCAGATCACCACGGGATGCACCGCACCGCCGTTCAATTCGGCCAGCATCTGTTCGGTTTTCAGCCCCGGCAGGTTCGAGAACACATCAAAAAGCGCCTCGGCCCCTTCGGCATTCACGGGAATGTGAAGCGTTGGCTGACCCGGCTGAGACAGTACCCAATGCGCCGGATTCGAAGTCGGGTCCAGTGCCAGCCGTTCGATCTCGCGCGTGGCGACCATGCCGCCGTCCAGCGGGCCCAGATAGGTGATCTGACCTTCGTCGATGGTGACAACGCCGGGGCCGCCTGCCCCAGTGCGAAATCGCGCGCGCTGAAAACCTATGACGGCCAGCGCCACGGCCACGGCAACCAGAACCCAGCCCATCCAGCCCAGCAGGCCACCGGGACCGCCAATCCAGCTCAGGCCAACCAGCAGGACGGCCACGGCAACCAGCACTTCGCGCCAGCGCCACAGGGTCAGTTTGGCTTCGGGTCGGATGAAACTCATGCCGGGTCCTTCGGGTTCTTGAACAGGATCAGCGAGAACTGCCCTGCCGGTTTGAATCCGATTGCCATATAGGCACGCGCCGCCGAATTGGAAGCCGCAAACAGCACCGCGCGCGACACGCCGCTGGCATTTGCCTCGAGCAGATGCAAGGAAACAGCCAACCGCGCATAGCCGCGCCCGCGCAGCTTGGGCGGGGTATAGACCCCGCCGATCTGAACCACATCGGGCAGGCGCGCATTGAATCCTGTCATCGCCACGGGCTGACCATCGACCACAAGTACCCGGTGCGAATTTAGGTCCAGATAGGTCACATAGTCCTTACGCGCTTGCTTCCGCGCGCGGTCAGGAGCGAAATCCATCGCCTCTATCAAATAGTCGCGTCGCCATTCTTCGGTGATGTCTCCGTTGAACCCACCCAAAGGCTCAAGCATCGCACCGGTGGTATCGGGCACCACAAGTTGGGTCAGGTCCAGAGTGAACCCCGGCTCGTCACTATTGAGTGTCGCGGGACGGCCCGCCCAGCCCGCAAGCTGCATGATCCGCCGCGCTTGGGTCGCCTCGGCTGCAATCCCGAACAGCGGCCTGCCGCGGATCAGGTCGATCGCGGCCAGCAGATCGGCGTCGGAACAATCGGGGCATTGTGGCAGAACCATACCTTCGTTGGTGATGGCAAAAACGGCCCACGGATCGTCACCCAACACCCAGGCACTCAGCGCGCGCGGGCTGGTTCCGCCCAAGCCGTATTCGCGCAGATTGGCCAGCGGAAACATCGAGGTCTGGACATGCCGCGACAGAAACCGGCGGATCGCAGGCACGTCCGTCGTATCAGCCGGTCGCCAGTTCATGACCAATCCCCCAAGGCCTGCTGCCACATGGTCAAGGCCGCCACCGCCGCCGTATCGGCCCGCAGGATGCGCGGCCCAAGACTGACGACATGGGAAAAGGACAACCCGGCCAGACGCGCGCGCTCTCGATCCGAAAACCCACCCTCGGGCCCGATCAAAATAGCCCAGGGCTGGCCCGACTCATGGGCAGCCAGACGCAAGGCCGAGCCGACCTCGGCCTCATCACAGAACATCAGCTGACGGTCCTCGGGCCATGCGTCCAACAGTCGGTCCAAACGTTGCAGATCGGCAACCTCTGGCACGTAGGTGCCGCCGCATTGCTCGGCTGCTTCGACCGCGTGGGCCTGAAGACGGTCTTGCCGGATACGCTCGGAATTGGTGAATTCGGTTTGTACCGGCAGAATGCGCGCAGCCCCCATCTCGGCCGCTTTTTCAACGATGAAATCAGTACGGGCCTTTTTGATCGGCGCGAATAGGAACCACAGATCGGGCGGCAGTTGCAGCGGCTTGGTCTGGCGGGCGCAAGTCAGCACACCGCCACGCTTGCCCGCCTCGGCAACGTCGGCCAGCCACTCGCCATCTTGGCCGTTGAACAAGGACACTTGTCCGCCGAAGGCCAGCCGCATGACGCCGAACAGGTAGTGGGCCTGATCACGCGTCAAAGGAACCGATTGCCCCGCACCCAAAGGGTGCTCTACATACAGTCTGATCTTTGCACTCATGAGACCTTAATATGCAAGGCAATGCCCCAACACCAGATGGTCAGGTCGCTGATGCCGTCAGCGGCAACTGGGTCGACACTCACGCGCCCGCCTTTACCCGCCCCTATCTGCGCCTCAGCCGCGCGGATCGACCCATCGGCACATGGCTGCTGCTGATCCCTTGCTGGTGGGGTCTGGTGCTGGCCATCCTCAGCGACGGCTCGCCCCGGTGGGAGGATCTGTGGATCGCCGCCGGATGCGCCATCGGCGCCTTCCTGATGCGCGGCGCGGGCTGCACATGGAATGACATCACCGACCGCGAATTCGATGCGCAGGTCGAGCGTACCCGCTCGCGGCCCATCCCCTCGGGTCAGGTCACGGTGCGGCAGGCGGTGGTCTGGATGGGGCTGCAATGCTTGTTGGCTTTGGGCATTCTGCTCAGCTTCAATCAGACGGCCATAGCAATGGGCGTCCTGTCGCTGCTGCCGGTCACGATCTATCCCTTCGCCAAACGGTTCACGTGGTGGCCGCAGGTGTTTCTGGGGCTGGCCTTCAATTGGGGTGTTCTGTTGGCCTGGGCCGCACATACCGGATCCATCGGTGTGCCTGCGATTTTGCTCTATCTGGCCGGAATTGCGTGGACGCTGTTCTATGACACGATCTATGCCCATCAGGACACCGAAGATGACGAACTGATCGGCATCAAATCCACCGCGCGTCTGTTCGGAAAGGACACGGCCAAGTGGCTGAAATACTTCCTTGTGGCCACCGTTTCCCTGATGGGTCTGGCGATTATTGACGCAATAACCACGCAGGCCTCGATCATGGCGCTGTTTGTTGCGTTGGCCGGGCCGTGGGCAATGGGCTGGCACATGGCGTGGCAATTGCGCGGGCTGGACACCGAGGACAACGCCAAGCTGCTGCAGCTGTTCCGCGCCAACCGCGACACCGGCCTTATTCCGCTGATCTTCCTGTGCGTGGCACTGTTGGTTTGATTGCACCTCGGCGCGGGGCTCTGTAAGAGTCCCCCCAACCACCCGAGGAGTCGTCTGCCCGCACATGCGCCTGCCCTATTTCTTAGCTGCTGCCCTGATTTTCCTCGTTTCGGCCGGGTTGTCCCTGCTGGCCGCTAGCTATGCGGTGACCGCGGTCGAGGAAGCATCGGAATTTGCCGTCCGCCGCGCGCTGGACCTGAAAGGCCATGACTGGGCCGAGGTCGAATCGGACGGGTTGCGCGTGGTGCTGACCGGTACCGCGCAGGACGAGGCCACCCGGTTCAGCGCCCTGACCGCCGCCGGGACCGAGGTTGATACCTCGCGCGTCATTGATGACATGGAGGTGGCGCCGACAACGCAGCTGGCCCCACCGAAATTCTCGGCCGAGATTTTGCGCAATGACAGTGGCATCTCGGTTATCGGCCTAATCCCCGCCACCCAAGATCGCGATGCGCTGATCGAGCGGTTGCGCCGCCTGGATGCCGACAACGTATCGGACCTGATGGAAACGGCCGACTATCCCACCCCTAAAGGTTGGGACGACGCGCTGGATTTTGCCATCGAAGCGCTGGTCCGCCTGCCCCGTGCCAAGATCTCGGCCAGTCCGGGGCTGGTCAAGATCACCGCCATCGCGGATAGTCGCCATGAAAAAGAGCGGCTGGAACAAGAGCTGACGCGCGCAGCCCCACCCAGCTTGCGGATAGGGCTTGCAATCTCGGCCCCGCGCCCGGTGATCACGCCCTTTACCCTGCGCTATCTGATCGGAGCCGAGGGTGGTCAGTTCGATGCCTGCTCGGCGCAGGATGAAGATGCCCGTACCGCCATCATCGCCGCCGCGCAGGAAACCGGCATGACTGGGCCCTATAGTTGTACGATCGGACTGGGTGAGCCGTCTCCTCGGTGGTCCGAAGCAGCGATTCTCAGCATTCGGGCGCTGGCACAGATCGGTCAGGGGTCTGTCACCATGTCCGACGCAGATATCACGCTTGTGGCCGCAATGGGCACAGACCCAGGCACTTTTGATCGGGTAGTAGGCGAGCTTGAGACCGCCCTTCCCGACGTCTTTGCCCTGCATGCCGTGCTGCCCGAACCCGAAGAAGACGCCCCTGCTGGCCCGCCCGAATTCGCGGCCACGCGCAGCCCCGAAGGTCTGGTCCAGATACGCGGACGTCTGGGTGACGAAACCCTGCGCGACATGGTCGACAGCTTTGCCCGCGCGGCCTTTGGCTCGGAACAGGTCTATACCGCCACAAGGATCGCACCGGACCTGCCAGCCGACTGGCCCGTGCGCGTGCTGGCTGGGCTGGAAGCATTGGCGCAACTACACAACGGCGTTCTGACGGTGACACCTGATGACGTCGCCCTGAGCGGCGTCACCCATGACCCCGACACACGGGCCGGGATCACCAGCCTTTTGTCGGACAAGTTGGGCGACGCCCAGGAATTTAACCTGTCGATCACCTATCAGGCCCCACCCGAACCCGAGGACACACTTCCTGACCCCGAACAGTGCGAAGAACAGATCGCGCAGGTCCAGTCCTCCAGCAAAATCGCCTTTGAACCTGGGTCTGCCACTGTCGCCGCTGACTCGCGTGATACGGTCAACCAGATCGCCGAAATCCTGCGGGACTGCGGCCCAATCCGGATGGAGATTCAGGGCCATACCGACAGCCAGGGCCGTGAGGAAATGAACCAACAGCTCAGCCAGGCGCGGGCGCAATCCATCCTGAACGAGTTGCGCGGCCGCCGGGTGCCGACTTCAAGCTATACCGCCGTGGGGTATGGCGAGACTCAACCCATTGCCGATAACGATTCAGAAGAAGGCCGCGAAGAAAACCGGCGGATCGAATTCCGCCTGATCCGTCCGGAACCTGTTGAGGCAACTGAAACTGGGCTTGAGGCCATGGAAGCAGTGACCGAGACGTCAGAAGACGCCGGAGACACCGGCGCGGGGGACCAATAAGTTGAACAGACTGGAATTCATAATTGCCACGGCCATCATCCTATTCGGGGCGTTCTGTATGGGATGGTTCGCCAACTGGCTGGCCCACCGTCTGTCCCGCGTGCGCCAAAGCGACGTGGCCGATCTGGACCGTATGAGCCAAGAGCTGCACGAGGCCGAGGAAACCCGCGATCAGGCCATCACCTATCTGCAGCAACGCGAGGCCGAGTTGACCAATCAACTGACCCAGACCGAGGCCGAGCTGTCCGCCGCAATGGAAGGCCTACGCGCCGCCCGGCAAGAGGCCGAGGAACTGCGCGGACGCATCAACAACGCGGATTAAGTCACCACCGGCTCAGCGCGTCTTCGTCTTCGTCCTTGGCGGCGACCCAATCGGCGCCTGCGTTGGTGATCTCTTTCTTCCAGAACGGCGCGCGGGATTTGAGGTAGTCCATCAGGTACTCGGCCGCCTCGAACGCATCTTTGCGGTGGGGCGAGGCGGTGGCCACCATCATGATCCGATCCCCCGGAGCCAACCGTCCGTGGCGGTGGATCACCAGCACATCGCCCAGCGACCAGCGCGATTGCGCCTCGGTCGCGATCTTGGTCAGGGCGCGTTCGGTCATGCCGGGGTAGTGTTCGATCTCCATCACGTCCAGATCGCCCGTGGCCAGGTCGCGCACAACGCCGGTAAAGGTCACGATGGCCCCGTTGGCAGCATCATCCCCAGCAGCAAAGGCGTTGGCTTCTGCCCCCATGTCAAACGGGGCTTCCTGTACGACGATCCGCATCTCAGCCGCCTGTCATGGGCGGAAAGAACGCAACCTCGCGCACGCCCGACAGCGGGGCGTCAAAGTCCGACAGTTCCTGATCCAGCGCCACGCGCAGGGCCGACAGATCAGCGAAGGCAGCAGCATAGCGGTCTTCGCGCGCGCTGAGTTCAGCGACCAGATCGCTGACCGTCGCGGCCTGCGTTTCGACCTTTTCCTTGGGCAGGCCGATGCGTTCGCGCACCCAGGCGAAATACAGCACGTCCATCGCTTAGCTCTCCTTCAGATGGGGCATGGCTTTACGTAGGTAGTCATAGCCCGTGATCAATGTCAGCGTCGCAGCAATCCACAGCAGCCACAGCCCAATACGGCCCGACCAGAACATGCCTTCCAAATGCCGGCGGAGGTGGTTGTGGTCCTCGACCTCGCCAGTCAGGACCTGATCTATGATCGTGGGGTCCATGCCGAAAGTGGCCATGACGAAATAGTGCTCGAATATCCCCTGCGAGAACAGGATGGCAATCGCCACCATCTGCGCCGTGGTCTTCCACTTGGCCAACTTGGTGACCTTCAGCGTGCCTGCCGTATCGCCCAGATATTCGCGCAGGCCCGAGACAAAAACCTCGCGGAACAGGATCACGGTGGCGGGCAAAACCAGCCAAGGCGTCCAGTGTTCTGTCGAATAGCCCACAAGGATCATCAGCGCGATCACCACCATCGCTTTGTCGGCAATCGGATCCAGCATCGCGCCAATCTTTGTTTCCTGCTTCCAAGCACGGGCCAAGTAGCCATCGAACCAGTCGGTGATGGCGGCGGACATGAACAGGATCAGGGCAAACCAATCGGCATAGGGCCGGGTGAAATACAAAAACATCACGGCCAGACCTGGCGCCGCCAATAGGCGAAGCACGGTCAGGATATTGGGCAGGTTCCACTTCATGGTTAAAACTTTACATCGCCGGTTCGGGACATGAAAGATGGCCCGTTGAAAATCTGCCCCGATCACAGGCTGTTGCAGTGATTGCGGTCAAAGGGTCGCAACCCCGTTTCCGCGACTTGGCGCGCACAGTGTTTGCGGCCAGATTGGCGACTGGTTCAAACAGGGCGAAACATGACAACCCACATTCAAACCGACCCCCGATCGAACCTGATCGGCAGCGCATGGATGATCGCCGCAATGGCACTTTTCGCGCTTGAGGATGCGCTGATCAAGGCCGCCTCGGCAGCAATTCCGATCTGGCAGGTGTTGGTGCTGTTCGGCGCAGGCGGTGCAGTGATCTATTCGGTGGTGGCCATGTTACGCAGTACACGGCTGTTTCAGCCGGATGTGCTGTCGCGCCCAATGAAAGTGCGCGTGGTTTTCGAAATCCTCGGACGGTTGTTCTATGTGCTGGCCATCGCGTTAACGCCACTATCCTCGGCCACTGTGATCTTACAGGCCACGCCTCTGGTCGTTGTTGCGGGCGCTGCTCTGGTCTTTGGCGAAACCGTCGGCTGGCGCAGGTGGAGCGCCATTCTGATTGGCCTTGTCGGCGTCGTCATCATCATCCGACCAACCGGAGACAGCTTCTCGGCCCTGTCCATCCTTGCGGTGCTGGGAATGTTGGGGTTCGCAGGCCGCGATCTGGCCAGCCGCGCCGCGCCCGCGTCACTGGGGACCGAGGTGCTGGGGTTCTACGGTTTCCTTTGCATCATAATCGCCGGTCTGGCCTATCGGTTCTGGGAAGGCACACCGATGCAGCCCCTGACCGCGCAAGTCAGCCTGCATATGACCGGCGCAATCATCATGGGTGTCATGGCCTATGCCTCGCTGATGAAGGCAATGCGCACGGGCGAGGTCTCATCCGTCACGCCTTTCCGCTATTCGCGACTGCTGTTCGGGATCGGGTTGGGCGTGGTCATGTTTGGTGAGCGGCTGGACCAGACCATGTGGATCGGGTCGGCGCTGATCGTCGCCTCGGGGCTGTATATTCTGGCGCGGGGGCGGCGGGCCTAACCCTTGTCGTGGAAGAAATCATAGACCTTCTGCGCCAACCCGGCTGAGATCCCGTCCACCGCCTTGAGATCCGCCAGATTGGCTCGGCTGACCGCCTTGGCGCTACCGAAATGGGCCAAAAGGGCGCGTTTGCGTGCCGCACCCACGCCGGGGATTTCGTCCAGAGGCGTCGCCCCAACGGCCTTAGCCCGTTTGGCGCGATGGGTACCGATGGCGAAGCGGTGCGCCTCATCCCGCAGGCGTTGAATGAAATACAGCACCGGATCGTTGCGCTTCAGCGCAAAGGCGCGCTGGCCGATGCGGTGGAATTCCTCTTTGCCGTGGTCGCGGTCCACACCCTTGGCGACGCCGACCATCGGGATGTCTTCGACCCCGTGTTCCACCATGATCTCATGCACCACGCTGACCTGCCCTGCTCCACCATCGATCAACAGCAGGTCGGGCCAATGGCCCTTGTCTCGGTCTGGGTCTTCTTTTTGCAAGCGGGTGAAACGGCGGGTCAGAACCTCTTTCATCATGCCAAAATCGTCGCCGGGGGTCAGATCATCGCCCCGGATGTTGAACTTGCGATAGGCGTTTTTCATGAACCCCTCGGGGCCCGCCACGATCATGCCGCCCACCGCGTTGGTGCCCTGAATATGGCTGTTATCGTAGACCTCGATCCGCTCGGGTGGCGTGTCCAGATCAAACGCCTCGGCCACACCACGTAACAGTTTGGCCTGCGTGGCGCTTTCCGACATGCGCCGTGCCAGTGACTCGCGTGCGTTGCGCAGGGCTCCGGCGACCAGTTCTTGTTTCTCGCCCCGTTGAGGGACAAGAATTTCAACCTTGCGTCCGGCTTTTTCCGACAGCGCGTCCTGCATCAGATCGGCATTCTCGATCGCATCTGACAGGATCAACTGACGGGGCGGTTCCTTGTTGTCGTAGAACTGACCGAGAAACGCCTCCATCACCTCGGCAGGTGACACATCCGCCCCGACCCGAGGGTAAAAGTCTTTGTTGCCCCAGTTCTGGTTGGCCCGGATAAAGAACACCTGCACACAGGCCTGCCCACTATCCATATAGAGTCCGATCACATCCGCCTCGGCCACGCCGCGCGGGTTGATGCCTTGGGACGTCTGCACCTGCGTCAGCGCTCGAATACGGTCGCGCAGGCTGGCGGCGCGTTCGAACTCCATCGCCTCGGACGCGGCCATCATCTGTTTGGCCAGTTCTTCCTGCACCTTGGTTGACCGGCCCGACAAGAACCGTTCCGCATCCTTGACGCTTTCGCCGTAATCGCTTTCCGAGATCAACCCAACACACGGCCCAGAACAGCGCTTAATCTGATACAGCAGACAGGGCCGCGTCCGGCTGTCGAACATGGAATCCGAGCAGTTACGCAGCAGGAACGCTTTTTGCAGCTGGTTCAGCGTCCGGTTCACCGCTCCGGCGCTGGCGAATGGGCCAAAATAGGCGCCCTTTTCTTTCTTCGCCCCACGATGTTTCTTGATCTGCGGAAACCCATGATCCTTGGCGACCAGAATGTTCGGAAAACTCTTATCGTCGCGCAGCAGCACATTGTACTTGGGCTTGAGCTGCTTGATCAGGTTCTGCTCCAGCAGCAGCGCCTCGGTCTCGGTCCGCGTGGTCAGAAACATCATCGAAACCGTCGCGGCGATCATCTTCTCGATCCGCCCCGAATGTCCGGGCCGCGTATAGTTCGATACCCGCGCCTTCAGGTTTCGCGCCTTGCCCACGTACAGAACCCGACTGTCCGCATCCAACATCCGGTACACACCGGGCGAGCTGTCCAGCGTTTTCACATATCGCTGTATACATTCGTATCCAACGCTTTGGGTTTCGGAGTTCGATTCGTTCTGGACGGTCATGTGCCTGAAATATGATTCCCTCACCATGGCTGCAATCTTGAGCGCCTCAGATCAAGAGAAAACAAATCCACGGTTTCTGTGGATAAGTATGAAGATAAGTTTCAGGGTATCGCGATTTTCCCTTAATTCATTAAGGATTCCTTGATTTGCACAAAAATTAGGCACTAGTTTAACTATTTGTTTTTAAATTATATTTTTTCATACACAGGACAAGTGCATGAAAAACAATACATTTTTGTAACGCGTTGGTAACAGAAATGAGAGCGGTGCAAAACTTATCTGAGAATTACCTATTCAACGCCCAAAACATCCGGTGTTTGCCAACCAAGATGCTGCCCGCCATCCACGCATAAAAGCTGTCCGGTGACGGCGTGGGCATCCAGAAAATAGCCCAGCGCAGCGGTGATATCGGACGGATTCGCGCCGCGTTCCAACACTGTGTTTCTTCGCTGCGCGCTAAAGTGATCGGCGCTTTGACGATGTCCCTGCATCGTCGGGCCGGGACCAATCGCATTGACGCGGATAGCCGGGGTCAGCGCCTGCGCAGCGGTACGAGTCAGCGCCCAGAGACCCATCTTAGCGATAGTGTAGGACATAAATTCGGGCGTCAGCTTACGCACGCGCATATCCACCATGTTGACGATCAGGCCGGTCGCCACCGGTTCTCCTGCATCGTCTTTTTCAGGTTCCAACCCTTGTTCAGCCATGGCCTGCGTCAGAACGAAGGGCGCGCGAAGGTTGCTGTCCATGTGGCGGTCCCAGCTTGTTCGAGTGGCCGTCTGAATGTTGTCATATTCAAAGATCGAAGCATTGTTGACCAGACAGGTGATCGGTCCGCCCAACGCCTCGGCCGCGCGGGGCAACAAGGTCTGAACCTGCGCCTCATCCAGAAGATCGGCCTGTAGGGCGATCGCGCTGCGGCCCATAGCCTGAGCCTCGGCCACGACATCCAGCGCCGGTTGTTCCGAGGTCGCATAGTGGATGGCCACATCATACCCGCGCTGTGCCAAATACAGGGCCATAGCCCGGCCAAGGCGAATGCCTGCTCCGGTTACGAGGGCACGGGTCATGATTGGGTCTCCGTAAGGTTAGGCCAGCAATGTGACGATGTAGACCACATACAGCAGGGTCAACAACAGGCCCCACCCGCGGGTGATATCTTTCTTGAAAAAGACGAAGGGGATCAGCAGCAGCGAGGCCGCCAGCATCACCCACAAATCGAAGTGCAAGAATTCGGGATCGACCGGGATGCGACCGACAAGCGTGGCAATCCCCACAATGGCCAGCAGGTTGAACATGTTCGACCCGATGACGTTCCCCAAAGCAACATCCGCCTGACGGCGCAGCGCCGCCATCACGGTCGTCGCCAGTTCGGGCAGAGACGTCCCGACCGCCACCAGCGTCAACCCGATCACTGTTTCGCTGACCCCATAGGTGCGGGCAATGACCGTCGCGTTGTCGACCAGCAGATGCGCGCCCATCGGTAGTCCGATCAGACCCAGCACAAGATAGATCGAGATTTTCCAATAGGGCATATTCGGATCAGCCTCTTCCAGGCCGTCCAGATCATCATCGTCTGCGCAGGCGTCACCACAGGCTTTGCGGTGTGCATGCGCCTCGCGGAACGCGTTCCACAAGACTAAAGCCAGCGCCGTCAACAGGATGGCCCCGCTGAGCAAGTTGAACACGCCGCAAAAGGCCAACCCGATGAACAGCACCGTTGCCATGATCATGAAGACATAGTTCTTGCGGCTGTCACATTCGCTGGTGTGCAACGTGGCCAGCAGCGCAGGCAGGCCCAGCACCAACAGGATATTGGCTGTGTTTGACCCCACCACATTGCCAAGCGCGATCCCCGGTGCGTTTTCCTGAATCGCGCTGATCGCAATCAACAATTCAGGCGCCGAAGTGCCAAAGGCCACAATGGTCAGGCTGACGATCAGAGCAGGCACGCCCAAGCGCAGGCTGAGGTTCACGGCCCCACGCACAAGCGCATCACCCGCCAGCAGCAGGATCAGCAGCCCGAGCCCCGAAAGCAGCCATGCCGTCATGTACGGCCTCCTTTTTCGCAGGCGCAGGGGCCTTTGCCGATCCTGAACCGCCCGCAGCGCGGACACCGGGATGATTGCAGCCTCTTCTGACCCGGAAAGCGCAGCTTTCCGAACATCGCCAACACACCCATGGCGATCAGGAAGAGGGTGACAATCTTGATAATCACGTCACAGACCAAAACGCGCATAGGCCGCGCGCTCCTCAAGCCCGGAAATCGCGTCCTGCGCCAAAGACGCGCCGAACCGCGACCACAGCGGCTTCCGAAGCCCATAGCGGCGGAATTTGACCTTGTCGCCAAACCGCTCCTGCATTTTGGGTTTCAGATGCGCGATGCCGTCGATCAGACCAAGTTCTTGGGCACGGCGTGCCAACCACACTTCGCCGGTGAACAGGTCCTGTGTTTCGTCCAGCTTGCCATCACGACGGGCTTTGACATGGGCGATGAAATTTTCGTGAATATCGCCTAAAAGACGCTCGAGCCGGGCAACGTCCTCTTTCTTTTCGGGCGAGAACGGGTCGAGCATGGATTTCGACTCGCCCGCCGTATGCACCCGCCGTTCGATCCCCTGTCGTTTCAGCAACACATGCGCGCCAAAACCTGCCGAGATCACGCCAATCGAGCCCAGCACCGAACTGTCGTCGGCATAAATTTCATCCGCCGCAGCCGCCAGCCAATAGCCACCCGACGCGGCTACATCTTCAACAAACGCTATGACAGGAACGTTCAATTCCTCAGATAACCGCCGAATCCGCGCCCCGATCAGCGAACTTTGAACGGGCGATCCGCCCGGCGAATTAACCTCAAGCGCGACAGCGGCCGGTTTGCCTTTGCGAAACGCTTTCTCAAGAACCGGCGCCAGCGAGGTGTCGGACATCGAGCCGCGCCCCGCCATTCCGATAGCGCCGGACAGGCGAATAACGGCCACACAGGGTTGTTTTTTGACGAAGGGCAGGCGCAGGTTCATGGGAGCCGATGTAGAGTGCGGCCCACCGGTAAACAAGGGACGGTTTGAACCTTGGATGCGGGAGGGTCACATTTCTCGGCGTCGATGGGCAAAAATGCAACGTCGATCATTGGCTAGCTCCGGATGCGCCAACCGGTTTTGAAAATCCACCAAATGATGCCAAGGCAAATACCTGTGAAGGCAAGAATGGCCAGCAGACTGAACACGATCGGCACGTCAGCCAAACCGTAGAACGACCACCTGAACCCCGAGATCAGATAGACCACCGGATTGAACAACGTGATCGTTTGCCAGACCGGCGGCAGCATCGAGATCGAATAGAACGTCCCTCCCAGAAAGATCAGCGGCGTGACCACCAGCTGCGGCACCAGCGACATCTGCTCGAAGTTACTGGCCCAGATGCCGATGATGAACCCCAAGAGCGAGAAACTAAGGCAGGTCAGCACCAAAAAGGCCACCATGGCCAGCGGGTGTTCGATCCGTAAGTCCACAAAGAACGTCGCGGTGATCAAAATCACCACACCCACGAACAACGCCTTGGTTGCAGCCGCTCCCACATATCCGATCACGATCTCGATGAAATTCACCGGGGCCGAGAGCAGCTCATAAATCGTGCCAAGGAATTTGGGGAAGTAGATGCCGAATGACGCGTTCGATATACACAGCATCACCACTGACAGCATGATCAGCCCCGGCACGATGAACGCCCCGTAGGACACGCCCTCGACCTCTTGAATACGACTGCCGATGGCGGTGCCGAAAACCACGAAATACAACGAGGTCGACAGGACCGGTGACAGAAAACTCTGCGCCAGAGTGCGGAAAAACCGGGCCATTTCGAACCGGTAGATGGCGGCGATGGCGGTCCAGTTCATGCTGGATCTCCTGACACAAGATTGACGAAAATCTCTTCCAGGCTCGATTGCCGGGTCTGCACGTCACGTAACACCAACCCCGCCTCGGCCACGTCGTTCAACAAGGTCGTGATCCCGGTACGGTCGGCATTGGTATCATAGGTATAGACCAGCGAGTCCCCATTGCCATTCAGCGTCAGGTTATGCGCGGCCAGACAATCTGGGATGGCCTCAATGGGTGCGGTCAGCATCACCTCGATCTGTTTCTTGCCCATCTGAGCCATCAAGGTTGCCTTGTCCTGCACCAGCAGAAGCTCGCCCTTGTCAATTACACCGACGCGGTCGGCAATGGCCTCGGCCTCTTCAATGTAATGGGTAGTCAGGATGATTGTCACACCCGCTTGCTTCAACTCGGCCACGATCTCCCACATGTCTTTGCGCAGCTCGACATCGACGCCTGCGGTGGGTTCGTCCAGAAACAGCACGCGCGGCTCGTGGGCCAGCGCCTTGGCGATCAGCACCCGGCGTTTCATACCGCCCGATAATTCCTTGATGGCGCTTTTGCGTTTGTCCCACAGCGACAGCTTGCGCAGAATTTCCTCAATCCGGGCATTGTCGGTGCCATAGCCAAACAGCCCGCGCGAAAACCGCACGGTGTTCCAAACCTTTTCAAACGGCTCCAGCGCGATCTCTTGCGGCACAAGGCCAATCATCTGACGCGCGGCGCGGAAATCCGTTTGAATGTCGTGACCGCCAACCGTCACACTGCCCGAGGTTGGCGTGGTGATTCCGCAAATAGTGGAGATCAGTGTCGTCTTACCGGCCCCGTTTGGGCCCAACAGCGCCAGAATCTCGCCCTGCTCGATATCCAGTGACACGCCTTTCAGCGCCTCAAACCCTCCGGCATAGGATTTCCGTAAATCCCGGATCGACAGAATTGGTGTCATGCATAGTCCCCGTTCTGGCAGGGACAGTATCGCGCTGCGCCGGAACAGAACAGAGCCATTTCACAAGCGAGGTACAACCCTGCCCGCTCAAAATCCGCCTTGCAATTCTGCCCAGCCCCGGAAACCCTGCTCTGAAAGGGAAAACACCATGCTGACCGGAACACGCATCATCGAAATCGAAGGACTCGGCCCCGCCCCTTTCGCCGCAATGCTTCTGGCCGATCTGGGCGCCGACGTCATCACCATCCACCGCAAAGGCGGCGCAGTAACGCCAGGTATGCCCGAACAATCGCTTTTGGATCGGGGCAAGCGATCCATTGCGCTGGACTTAAAGGACCCCAACGACCTGAGCACCGCCAAACGCCTGATTGCCACGGCCGATGCCCTGATCGAAGGCTTCCGCCCCGGTGTGATGGAGAAGCTGGGCCTCGGCCCCGCCCCGTGCCATGAGGCGAACCCGACGCTGGTCTATGGTCGCATGACCGGCTGGGGCCAGAACAGCCCTCTGGCGCAGACGGCCGGACATGACCTGAACTACATCGCCCTGTCCGGCGCGCTCTGGTATGCATCCTCCCCCGGCGACGCGCCGCAAACACCAGCCACCCTTGTGGGCGATATCGGCGGCGGCGCCATGTATCTGGTCGCAGGTCTTCTGGCCGGGCTGTTGAATGCGCAGAAAACCGGGCAAGGCACGGTCGTTGACGCCGCCATCTACGACGGCTCGGCCCATATGATGAACCTGCTCATGAGCTTGCGGCAGACCGGCAACCTGCATGACACGCGGGGGCAAAGCCTGCTGGACGGCCCCCATTGGAGCCGCACATACGCGTGCTCGGACGCAGGATTCGTCACCGTCCAATGCCTGGAGCCCAAATTCTACGCCGAATTCCTGCGCAAACTGGACCTGTCCGACGACCCACAGTTCCAACAGCAATACAACAGCGAACTCTGGCCAATGCTCACCAATCGCCTGACCGAGATCTTCGCCCAACACCCACGCGATCACTGGGCACACCTGTTCCATGGCTCCGACGCCTGCGTCGCCCCGGTCCTCAGTCCAGAACAAGCGCTCGCCCACCCCATGAACCAAAGCCGCCAAACATGGACGGCGCAAGACGGCAGGCTGCAAGCCACGGCCGCACCACGGTTCTCAACTCATGACTGGCACTTCAGACCCAGCCCCAAACGCGGCGAGCACAGTGACGAAATCCGCGCCGAGATCGAAACACAGCCCGAATCCGCCCCTTCATCTGGCTAAAAATATCTCGGGGGATGAATTGGCCAAAGGCCAAGAAGGGGGCTGGCCCCCTTCCTCCTGGCTTACCGCGCGCGCACCGTATCAATCATCAACTGAACATTCTCAGGATCCGCATCCGGCGTGATCCCATGCCCTAGGTTGAAAATATGCGGTCCCTTGGAAAACGCCTCTACGATCTTGCGCGTCTCATCCACCAAAGCCTGCCCACCCGTCACCATATGAGACGAGGCCAGATTGCCCTGCACGCAGCCATCCACTTGCACATTGGCCGCCGCCCAATCTGGCGCGACCGAGTTGTCCAGCGCCACACAATCCACGCCGGTGGCCTTGGAAAACCCGACATAGCCCTCTCCGGCCTCGCGTGGGAAACCGATGATCGGAATACCGGGATGGCGTTCCTTGATGGCCTGTGTGATTACTCGGCACGGCTCAACGGCATATTTCTGGAACGCGTCGCCCTTCAGTGACCCGGCCCAACTGTCAAATATCTTGACCACTTCGGCTCCGGCCTCGATCTGGGCCGAGAGGTATTCGATCGTCGCCAGCGTTATCCGCTCCAGCAACGCCTCGAACAATTCCACATTCCCCTCGCGCAGCGCATGGGCCGGGCCTTGGTCCGGCGTGCCGCGCCCGGCGATCATATAGGTGGCCACCGTCCAAGGCGCGCCTGCAAAACCGATCAAAGTCGTCTCGGACGGCAATTCCCGCGATAGGATTCGCACGGTTTCATAGACCGGCGATAAAGTCTCGTGAATCGCATCCACGGGCTTCAGCGCGTCAAACTCGGCCTGTTGGGTTATGGTCGACAGGCGCGGGCCTTCACCGGTGACAAACCACAAATCCGCACCCAGCGCCTGCGGCACCAGAAGAATGTCAGCAAACAGAATCGCCGCGTCGAACCCATAGCGGCGGATCGGCTGCAATGTTACCTCGGCCGCCAGTTCGGGGTTGTAGCACAGCGACAGGAAATCCCCGGCCTGCGCCCGCGTCGCGCGGTATTCGGGCAGGTACCGCCCGGCCTGACGCATCATCCAGATCGGCGGCATATCCTGCACCTCACCCGCCAACGCCCGCAGCAGTTTCTTTGTCTCGGCCATCTTTGCCCCCAATCATCCGGTTTGCGCCACCGGTCCTCCCTCAGTGGCAATTTGTCAAGCTCTGCCCCCATTGTCAGGGCAATGTGACGCGATTAAAGCTTGCGCCATGACACTGACCCTGCCCTCCCCCGACTCACCGCTCAAGATCGGAACACGCGGATCGCCGCTGGCGCTGGCGCAAGCCCATGAGACCCGGCATAGGCTGGGCGCCGCCTTTGATCTGCCCGAAGAGGCGTTCGAGATCGTGGTGATCAAGACCACCGGCGACAACCGCGCCATGATCGACGCGGACCGCCCGTTGAAAGAGATCGGCAACAAGGGCCTATTCACCAAGGAAATCGAAGAAGCAATGCTGCGCGGCGATATCGACATCGCAGTGCATTCCACCAAGGACATGCCGGTGGAACAGCCCGTAGGCCTGGTACTGGACACGTTCCTTCCGCGCGAGGATGTGCGCGACGCCTTCATCTCGCCAAGTTTGAATTCAATCCACGACCTGCCGCAGGGTGCGATCGTCGGCACCTCGTCCCTGCGCCGCCGGGCCCAGTTGCTGAACCGTCGCCCCGACCTGAACGTGGTCGAGTTTCGCGGCAACGTGCAAACGCGACTGAAAAAATTGGCGGACGGCGTGGCTGATTGCACCTTTCTGGCCATGGCCGGTATCCGCCGCCTGAACATGGACGACGTCCCCGCCACCGCCATCGCACCCGAGGACATGCTGCCCGCAATCGCCCAAGGCACGATCGGTATCGAGCGTCGCAGCGACGATTCCCGCGCAGCGTGTATGCTTGAGGCGATCCAACATGCCGAAACCGGACAACGTCTTGCGGCCGAGCGCGCGCTGCTGGCGGCGCTGGACGGGTCCTGCGAAACGCCCATCGCGGGTCTGGCTGAACTTCAAGGCAGCCAATTGCGTCTGCGCGGCGAAGTGCTGCGCCCTGACGGGTCCGAGGCAATTGCCGAGGAGATCTCCGGCGCGGTGGAGGACGGGGCCGAAATGGGCCGCGCCATGGCAAGTACGCTGCTTCAAAGGGCTGGCCCAGGTTTCTTCGACTGGAAAAATTGAGAAAAAATAGCGGTATGTGATCTAGTTCACTGCCAGCGCGCAGAAATCCGCGCATATTGGGATCACACCGATTGAGAAGTCGGGTTGGTCTCGAATAAGTCGAAGTTTTTTGTAAGTCTGTCCATTTTAAGTGGTATTCGAGGGGGCGAGACGCAACCCTGATATCCGATCAGCTAGGGCCGCTGTCAGCGATGACAGCGGCCCGTTTCCTTTCCATTAACCTGCGCGAAGGATTACCTCGACCGCCTTTCGCACTGCATCACGTGTCAGCTCAAGATCGGCATCTGTCACGGCCAACGACGGGTAGAGCTTACCCGGTGACTTGAAGACACCACTCGCCCTTAAACTGTTATTGTAGAGCGCGTTGCGCTGGGGGTCATCGTGACGGGCACTGCGATAATCACGGCAGGGGCTATCGGTGAAATAGATGTCGAAAAGTGTTTCATCCCCGCAGATCTGATGTGGAATCCCCGCGTCGGTCAGGGCATCTGTCTGCATTTTTTGCAGGGCAGCACCGGTCGCGCGCAGTTGGTCATAGACGCCGTCGCGGCGCAGTACCTCCATCGTTTTCAACCCCGCGACCGAGGCCACCGGGTTGCCCGACAGCGTACCCAACTGCATCAGCCAGCCACCCTCGCCCACCTGATCTTTGTCGAAATGCTTCATGATCTCGGCGCTTGCACCCAACGCGGCCAGGGGGAAGCCGCCGCCGATGATCTTGCCCATGGTGCAGATGTCGGGGGTGACGCCATATCTCTCCTGCGCGCCGCCGTAGGCTAGACGAAAACCGGTGACGATCTCATCAAAGATCAGCAGGACATTGTGTTTGTCACACAGGTCGCGCAGCCCTTGCAGATAGCCCGGCAGAGGCGGGATGATCCGTTGCAGCGGCTCGACCATGATAGCGGCGATGTCATCATGTTCGCCCAGCAACGCCGCGACAGCGTCCAAGTCGTTGAAGGGCGCGATCAGCATCTGCTCGGCCACGCCAGCAGGAATACCCGCGCTGTCGGGCACTGCTTGCGGGAAGTTGACCTGTCGGCTGGGGGCGAGGCTCATTTGCGCCTCGGCGCTCATGCCGTGATAGCCGCCCTCGAATTTCAGGATCTTGTCGCGCCCGGTATAGGCACGGGCCAAACGGATGGCGTACATATCCGCCTCACCGCCCGAAGCGACAAAGCGCACCTGTTCGCAACACGGCACGGCGTCGATGATCGCCTCGGCCAGTTCGATGCCTTTGGCGTTGTTGGCGAAAAAAGTCATGCCCTTGGGCAATTGTTCCAGCACCGCCTCCATCACCTCGGGGTGGCCATGGCCCAACAGCATGGGGCCGGATCCGATCAGATAGTCGACATATTCATTGCCATCCTCATCCCAGACACGGCTGCCTTCGCCACGGGCGATGATGATACCCGGGTCGAAATTACCAAAACCCCCTGCGGGCAGAACAGCGTTGGCGCGGGCGATCCATTCGGATTGGGTGTTGATCTTGAGCATCTCAGGCGATCTCCAATATCGGGGAACCAAGGATTTCCGGGTCGGGCGTCACGCCCAGACCCGGGCCTTCGGGCGGGGCGATGCGACCGTCTTTGCGGCTGGGTGCATCCGGGCAGAGGCGCGGGCCCACATATGAGGACAGATCGCAGGTGTTCATCAACGAGCCATGCGGAGTCGAAGCCGCGAAATGCAACGCGGCGGCGGTGACGATATCGGACCCCCATGTGCATTCGGCGCAGATCTCTGCCCCCAGATGCACTGTCAGATCTCGCGCGCGGCGCATGGCCGACAGACCGCCGAACTTGGACAATTTCAACGCCACTGCGTCCATGCAGCCCAGTTCATGCGCGCGCAGCAGTGAGGACAGATCATGGGCGTTTTCGTCGATCTTCATCGGCAGGCCGGTGGCTTGCCGCACGGCGGCGCAGTCTTCCAGCGTTTTGCAGGGTTGTTCCAGCATGACATCCAGATGCGCGACGGCGCGGCCTGTGCGTGTGGCCTGCAGGCGCGATGCACCGCAGTTCCAGTCTCCGTAGACGATGGGGCCGGGTCCCACAGCCTCACGCACTTTGGTCAGGCGTTCGGCGTCGGCCTGCCAGTCGGCTTCAACGCCCAGTTTGACCTGAAACTGGCGAATACCGGTCTGATAGGCGGTCTGCGCGATGCGGGCCATCTCATCGGGGTCTATGCAGGTAATCGAGTGATAGAGCGGCATGTCGTTGCGCGTGCGCCCGCCCAGAAGCGCATAGACCGGCTGGCCTGTGGCCTGGCCGAACAGGTCCCATAGGGCAAAATCGACGGCGGATTTGGCGTAGCGATGGCCTTGTAGAAACCCGTCGAGTTTCCGCATCGGGGCATCGGCCCCGAAGGGCGACATTCCGAGGATTTCCGGAGCCATTTCGGTGATCGCCGCTGGGACGCCATCGGCATAGGCGGGCAGATAGTGGGGAATCGGGCAGACCTCGCCCCAGCCTTTCAGGCCGGTATCGGTTTCAAGGCACAGAACGTGGGTTTTGACAGTGGCGCAGGTTTTGCCCTCCGCCATGTGGTAGGTTTCATGGCTGGTGAGTTCGACGGACCAGAGGGTGATCGCGGTGATTTTCATTCAGGCCGTCCTTGGGGTGTTGATGTTGTGCAGTCAGAGGGGCCAGCCCCTCTCTTGGCCTTCGGCCAATTCACACCCCGTGATATTTCTAGCCAGATGAAGAGGCGGATCATCGCGGGGCCTCGTAGGTTGCGATTGGGAGACCGAGGGTATCTTCGTCGGGGTGGACGCCAAGGCCCGGGGTTTCGGGCAGGTGGAGATGTCCGTTATTGTTGCGGGGACCGCGACCGTTGGCGATGTCGACGGTGATCATATCCTGGCAGGCCCAGACGGCATGGCAGTTCTGATCTGGGATGGTGGCGGCCAAATGCAGGGCCTCGGTATCGGCAAGAACGGTGCCTCCGGTGGCCATGACGAACATGTCGATCCCGTGGGCCAGGGCGATATCGCGCATTCGGGCTGCCTTGGTCAGGCCGCCGACGCGGTTGAGCTTGATGCCAAAGACCTCGGCCAGCCCGTCGCGGGCGATGCGGGCGGCGTCTTGCAGAGTGACGAGGCTTTCGTCCACCGACACCGGCGACGCGTGGCGGGGTGCGATCGCAGCGATGTCATCGAGGGATTCGCAAGGCTGTTCGAAGATCACCTGCAAAGGCTCGCAGGCCTTCATCACGCGCAGCGCCTGTTGGCGAGTCCAGCCCCGGTTCACGTCATAAAGGACAATTTCGCCGGGGCGGCGGAAGCTTTCAACATCTTGGACGCGGGCGATGTCGCGTTCGACGTCTCCACCGATTTTGACCGAATGGGCGATGTAACCACGGTCGCGGTAGCGGGTCATCACCTCGCGCGTTTCTTCAGCGGTTTTGGCGCCGACGGAGGAGGCAATCGGGCGCGGGGTACGGTACCCGCCGCCCATCAGGTCGGCAATTGGCAGGCCTGCAGCCTGCCCGGCAATATCCCAACAGGCCATGTCGATAGGGCTTTTGGCATAGAGATGGTCGGGGAGCGCCGTATCCATGGCGCGTTCCACATCCAACACGCGACGTGGATCGAGGCCCATAATAAAGGGGGCCATGGTTTCAATCCCGGCACGGATGCCTGGGCCGTGGGCGGGGACGTAGGTATGGCCCCAGGGCGTGCCCTCGCCCCAGCCGATCAAGCCAGTATCGGTTTCAATCTTCACCAGCGTTGCGTCCAGCGTTTCGAATTTCAAACGCCCGCCAGACAACCAATAGGGATGCTCAAGCGGCAGGTCGATTTGGTAGACGGTGATGGTTTTGATCTTCATAGAGTGTACTCCGCCACGGGCGCGCCGAGGCTTTTGAAATCCGGGGTGACACCCAAACCTGGCGCATCTGGCGCGTAGAGTTTGCCGTTTCGCGACACAGCCCCGCCGCATCCGGTCGAGCGGGTGTTGTAGTTCATCAGGTCTGTGGTGTTTTGCAGGTATTCCTCGGGCGTAGAGGCGGCAAAATGGGCGACAGTGGCAGTGGTGATTTCACCGCCCCATGTATCCTCGGCCACCACTGGAATACGGTTTTCAATCAGAAAATCGCGCACCCGCCGAGCCTTGCTGAGCCCGCCGAGATTGGAAAGCTTCAGGCAGCAGATCTCGGCCCCCTGATCCGCGACGATCCGCTGCGCCATGTGCATTCCGGTCAGGCATTCATCCAGCTTCATCGGCTGTTCGGCCACGCGGCGGACCTGCTGGCATTCCTCGTACGTTCTGCAGGGTTGTTCGAGGATAAAGTCCAGGTCGCGCGTCGCCCGAGCCACCCGGATCGCGTTATCCACGCGCCAGCCCTGATTGGCGTCGGCCATGGCGATCTCACCCGGCTGCAGCAAAGGAACCGTGGCCCTGATGCGGTCGATATCCGTGGCCCAATCTGCGCCTACCTTGATCTGGAACTGACGGTAACCCTGATCGCGATAGGTGTTCATCTCGGCCACGGTCTCATCCACTGCCTTCTGAGGTGCCACCCGATACATCGGGGCACCGTCCGTCAGCTTGCCACCCAGCAACATCCAAACGGGCTGCGAGCAGGCTTGCCCCAGAATATCCCAGCAAGCCGCATCGAACGGCGCCTTGGCATAGCCGTGTCCCTGCACCAGATGGTCCATCAGCTGCTCGATCCGTCCAACCTGCCGGGGGTCCTCACCAAGCAGAGATGGGGCCACCAAACGCGCCAGCGCGGGCACGCCTTGGGAATGCGCGACCATGTAGTTTTCGCCGCAAGGTGTGAACTCACCGCAACCCTGCAACCCAGCATCGGTGTCGATCACCACAATCGAGGCGATGGCGGTCTCAATCGCGTTGCCCGCACCCCAGACATAGGCCCCGCCGACATAGGGCAGCCCGGTCTGATAGATGCGGATGCGGGTGATTTTCATGCGGCGTCCATTCGGGGCAAGGCGTCCAGCCCTTCGCCGCGCCACAACACGTAGGTCAGGATGGGGCTGTCGGTGGTCGTCATGGCGTGGCTTTGCCAACTGGTGTGCAGACGGGTTTGATTGGGTGTTAGTTCGGCGTCATTGCCAGCGACGTGAAACCTCGCACGGCCGGCGGCGATCAGGTACAGTTCTTCCGCCTGATGGCTGTGCCAATCATAGGCCAATCCTTCACCCCAAAAAGCCACGTAGCCCCGCAGCTTTGTTGAGTGGAAATGGCCCGTGGGACCGAACAGTTCATAATAGCCAAAACGGTTCAGGAAGTCGGCACCGACTTCGTCTTCGGTGTAAGTCAGCTTCCAATTGGCGAGATGCGCGGTTGCGCAGATCGCCTTCGTAAGGGCTTGGGTCGGCCCGGCATCGGACTGGATCGCCTGCACGAGAGGAATCGCAGGGATCGCGTTTGGCGACACGTCAACGGCGCACAGATCATCTGGCCAATCACCGAACGCAGCCAGATCAGGATGCGTTTGGTGCAGCTGTCGCGCGGCGTTCAGCACATCATCCAAAGTCATGGGATCACCACGATATTGCCCGTGTGCTGCTTGGCGATGAAAGCTGCTTGCGCCTCGCGCAGCTCCTCCAGAGGATAAGTCGCGGCAAGAGCCGGTTTGATCTCACCCGCCTCGATATATTTCACGAGGTTCTGCATGACCTGCGGGTCGATGACGGTCGAGCCGGTGAAGGTCAGGTCGCGCAAATAGAAGGTGCGCAAGTCGAACTCAACCATCGGGCCCGCGATGGCTCCGGAGCAGGTATAGCGTCCGCCGCGTTCGAGGATGTCGATCAGGGTCGGCCAGTAGGGGCCGCCGACCACATCTCCGACCACCGTGATCTTTTCACCGCCCAACGCGGCACGCAGGTTTTCTGGTGCGCGCGGCAGGATCATGTCAGGACCAAGCTCAGCGACGTCGGCATGTTTCGCCTCGGACGCCATTGCGATAACGCGCGCGCCACGCCGTTTGGCCAGTTGCACCAAGGCGCCGCCGACACCGCCCGAGGCTCCGGGCACCAGAACCGTGTCTTTGTCGTTGACGTTAGCGCGGGTCAGCATCCCTTCGGCGGTTGAGTAGGAGCAAGAAAACGTCGCCAGTTCCGCATCCGACAAATCTGAGGTAATCGGCACTGCATTCACGGCCAGAGTGGTGGCATATTCGGCAAACCCTCCGTCCCGTTCCGAGCCGTAGTAGCCGGTTTTGTCCTTGTTGCCGGGATCATCCGGGGCCCGCAACCAGCCATCGGTGATCACGCGCTGACCGATGCGGGCGGGGTCGACACCTGCACCCACGGCTACGATATAGCCACAGATATCCGCCCCCTGGATGCGCGGGAAAGTGATCGGGTTGCCGCCCCAGGTGGGGTCTTCCTCGCCCACCTCATCAAACGCGCCGCCGGTTGTCGCGTCGGTGACTGTCTTGGAATACCAACCCGACCGCGTGTTGACGTCCGTGTTGTTCAGACCGCAGGCGGCGACCTTGATCAACACTTCCTGAGCCGCAGGTTCGGGGCGGGGCCAGTCCGGGTGAAGCACCATCTGCTCCAGCCCGCCATGACCCATCGTGACCATAGCTTTCATTCTATCAGGCAAGATCATTGCGCGGCCTCCAGTACAGCGTCGGTTCGTGGCAGCAGGCTTTGCGGATCATAAGCCGGTTCGCCCAGCACTCGCGCTGCACGGGATTGACCGTGGATCACGACCTGCAATGCGGTGCCGGGCGTGGCGGCCTCGGGCTTGATATAGGCAAAGGCGAGGATCTTGCCGACGGTATGACCATAGACCACTGAAGCGGTCGAGCCGACCACGCGACCATTCAGCATCACTGCCTCGCCACCATGGCCGTCGATCTCACCATCCGGCTCGATTTCCAGAAAGGCGCAAATCCACGGAAGGTCGGTGTTCAGGGTCATGTCCTTGCCCAGATACTCCTTGTCGGTGCGCGCAAAGCGCAGCACGTCCGCCTCGGCCAATGTGACTTCATTGGTTAGTTCACCCGCGCCTTTGAAGCCTTTCTCCATCCGCATCACGTTCATGGCAAAGCTGCCGTAGTCGGCGATGCCATGCGGCTCACCCGCACCCCAAAGTGCGGTGTAAACGTCGAGGCAAGCGGCGTTGGACATGTGCAACTCCCAGCCCAGTTCCCCGGCATAGGACATGCGGAACGCCCAGACCTTGTGGCCTGCAATTGTGATTTCCTGCGCGGACAACCAGCGGAACCCGACATTGGTCAAATCGGCATCGGTGCAGCGCGCCAGTACGTCCCGCGATAGGGGGCCGTTCAGCGACAAGGCTGACCAATCGGACGAGAGGGCGGTAACCTGAACATCCTCATCCGCCCGCTGTTGCGTCAGGTGATCCAGCAGGCGTTGCTCAAAGAACGCCGCACAGACCAGATAGAAGCGGTCTTCGGCCATACGAACGATGGTTGTCTCCAACTCGATCCGGCCCCGGCGGTTCAGCATATGGGTCAGCGTGATCGAGCCCACTTTTTGCGGCATCCGGTTGGCCGTCAGCCGATCCAGTAGGGCGTAGGCATCCGGCCCCGAAACCTCGACCTTGGTAAAGGCCGTCACATCCATGATGCCCACGCGTTCGCGCACCGCCTTGACCTCGGCGGCCACCATGTCGTCGGCTGGGGTACGGCGGAAGGAATAGTGGTCGCGCTGTTCAACCCCATCGCGGGCGAACCAGCGGGGGCGCTCGAACCCATAGACTTCCTCATGCACCGCGCCCTTGGATTTCAGCAACTCATACAGGGGCGATGGCTTGATCGGACGCCCTTCGAGACGGTTGAAACGCGGAAACGGAATCTCGTGGCGCAGGCAGTAGTCTTCCTCGGCCTTGATCACCTGCCAGTCCTTCGTGGCATAGCTGCCGAACCGGCGCGGATCGAACTCGCGCATCGAGATATCGGCCGCCCCATGCACCATCCAGCGCGCCAGTTCGCGGGTCAGACCCGGCCCCCAGCCGATGCCGATCTGCGTGCCGCAGCAGCACCAATAGTTCCGCACACCCGGCGCGGGCCCGATCAGGGGATTGCCGTCCGGCGGGTGCGAGATAGCGCCATGCACATCGCGCTGGATACCCAGCTCGGCGAAGATCGGCATCCGGTTCAGGCTTTCCTCAAGCCACGGCATCACCCGGTCGTAATCCGCATCAAACAGCCAGTTTTCGTATTCCCACGGGCAATGGTCATGCCAAACCGAGTTCGGGTTCTCTTTCTCGTAAATCCCGATCAGCCCGCGCTGTTGCTCCATCCGGATATAACCCGAGACCTTACGGTCGTCGCGGATCACCGGCAGTTCCTTGTCCAGATTCTGAAACTCGGGCACAGGCTCGGTCACGAAGTAATGGTGCGTCATCGAGGTCATCGGCAGTTGCAACCCCGACCATTCACCCATCTGACGGGCGTAAGTGCCGCCTGCGTTCACCACATGCTCGCAGGTTATGGTGCCCAACTCGGTCTCAACTACCCACCCGCCATTCTCGGCCTGCGTGATGTTGGTAGCGCGGCAGTTGCGGAAGATGCGGACGCCTTTTTGGCGCGCGCCCGTCGCCATCGCCATTGTCACATTGGTTGGGTCCACATGGCCGTCATCTGGTGTGTGCAGCGCGCCCAACACACCGTCGAGATTGTAGAACGGGTGCAGTTCGGCCACCTTCTCGGGGCCCACCAATTCGATGTTGAAGCCAAGCGAGCGGCCCACGGACAGGGTGTGGCGCAGCCAGTCCATCTCATCCTCGGTATAGGCCAAGCGGAACGAGCCGCAGCCGTGCCATGTGACCGGCTGGCCGGTTTCAGCCTCCAACGCGCCGGAATAGAGACCGATATTGTAGTCCACGCATTTGCCCAGCCCAAAGCTTGAGGTCGAATGCGTGATCTGGCCCGCCGCGTGCCACGTGCTGCCGCTGGTCAGCTCGGCCTTTTCCAGCAGGACGGTGTCATCGCCCCACCCCTCATGCGCCAGATGATAGGCCAGACCGACCCCCATGACGCCGCCTCCAACAATGACCACGCGGGCGTGGGTGGGCAATTTCTTCTCGGACATGACATTTCCTCTTCCCGAGTCGCTTTTCTGCTCGACAGGCTAATTCCACATTTGTACCATCGTCAATCATGAATGACACAAATGTATCATCAATCGTTCTCGACCGCCTTACGGAGGAATGGGAGGCCCTGACGCCCGAGGCGCAAAAGGCCGCACGCTATGTGCTGGAAAACCCCACGGATGTTGGGGTTTCGACCGTGCGCGAGATTGCCGAGGCGGCAAAAGTAAAGCCCAACACTTTTGTCCGCATGGCGCGGCAAGTCGGCTTCGAAGGGTATGAAGATTTCCGCGCGCCCTTCCGTGATGCGATTCGTCGGGGCGGCGTTTCGTTCCCCGACCGTGCGCGTTGGCTGCAGGATATCGGCAAGTCGGGTGAGCTGGGCGGGCTTTATGCCGATATGATTGGCGCCGCGATCCGCAATATCGAAGAGACCTTTGCCGGAATTGACGCCGCCAACCTAAAGGCGGCGGCCGAGGATATCTGGACCTGTCGCCAGATTTTCACGCTGGGCGTGGGCGTTAACAACGCGAACGCACGGAACTTCACCTATCTAGCGTCAACGGGGATGAAGCAATTCCACGCTATTCCCCGCCCCGGATCAACCCCTGTGGACGATCTGGCCTGGGCTGATGAACAGGACGTGCTGATTGCCATCACATGCCATCCCTACCGGACCGAGGTGATCGACGCCATCAAACTGGCTCGGCAACAGGGAATGACTGTCGTAGGAATCTCGGACAGCCCGGCCAGCCCGGTCATTTTGAACGCGCAGCACGGCTTTGTCGTGGCAGCTGATACACCGCAATTCTTCCCCTCCTCCGTCTCGACCATCGCCTTGCTGGAAACGCTGCTGTCCTTTGTGGTGGCCGTCTCCAGCGACGAAATCGTCGAGAGGGTTGAGCGGTTTCATCAACGCAGACACCAACTTGGCCTCTACGCGGAGGAGCCCGAATGAACGCACCCCTGACCCATTCACTGGACGCGCGATACTATACCGACCCCGCGATTTTCGCGCAGGAGATGCAGGGGCTGCTGGCCCGAACCTGGCAATTCGCTGGCCACGTGGCGCAGGTGCGCGAACCGGGTGATTACTTTGCGTTCGAGATCGCGGGGCAAAACCTCTTCTGCATTCGGGGTCGCGACGGGGAAATCCGCACATTCTACAATGTGTGCCAACACCGCGCGCACGAGATGGTCAGTGGCGCGGGTAATACCCGCGTGGTCGTCTGCCCCTATCACTCTTGGACCTATGAACTGACGGGCCAATTGCGCGCCGGCCCGAATATCAAATCGGTTCCCGGTTTCGACCGCAGCGCGATCTGCCTGACCTCGGTTCGGACCGAAGTGTTCAACGGCTTCATCTTCGTCAACCTCGACGATGATGCAGCCCCCATGGACGATTGGTATCCCGGCGTGCGCGAGGAAATCGGTGCGTTTGTACCGCATATCGACGATTTGGAACCGCTGGAATGGGTAGAAATTCCGGAAAACTGCAACTGGAAGGTCAGTATCGAGAATTACTCGGAATGCTATCACTGCCCGACCAACCACCCGACTTTTGCCGAAGGCGTCGTCAAGCCCGAGACCTATGACATTCAGCCCGACGCCAGCGGTGGCTATGTCCTGCGTCATACGACCGAGTGTCAGAGCCTCGACAAGATGACCTACCCCATCGACATGTCCGTGCCTCATGCGGGCGACTACCAGTCGTGGTTCTTGTGGCCGATGTTCTCGTTCCAGTGCTATCCGGGTAACGTACTGAACACCTATCACTGGCGCGCCCACGACGCCGATCACTGCACCGTCTGGCGCGGTTGGTACACCGAAGGCGGATCGGAAAGCGCGGTGATCCGCCAACTGGCCGTACAAGACCGCGAGACAACGGTCGAAGAGGATATCCGTCTGGTCGAATCCGTCCACCGCGGCCTGAAGTCCCGCGGATACCGCCCCGGCCCGCTGGTGTTGGACCCCGGTTGCGGCGTGATGTCGGAACATTCAATCGCGCGCTTGCAACACTGGATGCGCGAAGCCATTGATGGCTGACCTACCCGAAGGCTAAGAAAATTCGACGAATTTTCTCGGCCCAACACACAACTATTGTCCACGACTCCCGAGGTGAAAATGTCAGACCTGTTCAACGAAGACTTGTTTCTAAAAGGACTGGAGCAACGCAAGAGCACTCTTGGCGTAGAATATGTGGAAAAGAACCTCGCGGCTGCTGACGACTTCACCCGCCCGTTCCAAGAAGCGATGACAGCCTGGTGCTGGGGTTTTGGATGGGGCGATGATGTCATCGACGCCAAAACACGGTCGATGATGAACCTGTCGATGATCGGCGCCCTGGGCAAGATGCATGAATGGGAGATTCACTGCAAAGGCGCGATCAACAACGGCGTTACGGCCGAAGAGATCCGCGCCATCATCCATGTGATCGGAATCTACTGTGGCGTACCCCAAGCCCTTGAATGTTTCCGCGTGGCGCGCAAAGTTCTGGGGCATGCGTAAATCACGCCCCAAGCCCATGCGGATCCGAGCACGCGATGACCGACGACCCCCTGCCACCCGTCCTTTTGCTGACCGGAACAAATGCCGCTGCCTGGACGATGGCGCCCGTCCGCCAAGTCTTCGAACAAGCGGGTTATAGCTGTCACAGCCTGACCTATCGCCACCACGATCTGCCTCCGGGCCCGGATCGGGACGCCAAGCTGATCGGGCTTAGCATTGCCGACTATGTCGAAGATGCACGACGCGCCATCAAAGAGATCGGACAAACCCCGATTGTCGTTGGCCATTCGCTCGGAGGCGTGGTCGCTCAGCTTTTGGCGGCACAAGGTCTGATACGTGCCGGAGTTCTGCTGAACAGCAGTATCGTCAATGGTGTCCTGCCCACCACCGACAGAGAGCGCGATCTTGGAAAACTGTTCATCTCTGCCGGAGCTTTCTGGGATCAAGCCTTGGGTCAGGATTTCGAGCTTTTGGCAACCTACGGGTTGAACACTCTGCCAGAGGCGCTGCAACACGACATCCACCAGCGGTTAGGCACCGAGTCCGGTCGGGTGCTGTTCGAATTCGTGTTCTGGATGTATGACAGCGCGCAAACGACCCTGATCGACCCGCACAATGTGACATGCCCGCTCTTGTTCGTTTCTGGCACGGAAGACAAGGCCGTGGCGACCAGCACGGCCAAGGCGATGGCGAACCGCTATTACTCAGCCGAGTTCATGTCCGTCGAGGGGGCCTGCCACTATATACAGTTTGACGCTCAATGGAACAAAACGGCGCAAACTGTGGTGGATTGGGTCGGGCAACTTGACGGAATTAAATGACTCTTTTCTCAGTAAGATGTTTTGTGTGCCGCGCACCAACGCGTAACCGGACTCCGGTAATCCGGTGCAACCCCAAATCGCTGACCAAAGGTATTTTTTGGCCCCAATGTAAACAAATGGCGGAGACGAAGGGATTCGAACCCTCGAGACGGTTTCCCGCCTACTCCCTTAGCAGGGGAGCGCCTTCGACCACTCGGCCACGTCTCCGCTGGCCGGTATATCCTTGCCGGACGGCCAGATACAAGGCGATTTTCAAAGGGTTTCGCATTTTTCTTCCCAGCACCATCCGATTGCCGGGAACGACGACGAAAACCCGACCGCTCTGGGGTTGGGGTAGGGGCGCAGACGACCAAGGATCCCCCCTCACCAACATCAATTTTAGAAAACTTGCCAAACATGTGCTGTTTAAGGCATATTTGATCAGACATAAACTTAATAAATTTAATATTTTGAATATGTAGGGGGCACAAAACCGGGCAGTGAGCAATTTGCTCACCATACGAGCTATGGGGGAATGGAAGCTTGGCCTGGTTAAGAGTGCTATTCGTTTTAATGTGTCTATTGCTGGTGCCTGCACAGGTGCTGGCCAATATTGGAAAGGTGATTGGTGTCAAGCCAGGCGCGGAAATCACCCGAGGTGGAAAATCACAACCGTTACAAGCCGGAATGGATGTCGCGTCGGGGGATTCGATCTCGACCGACGGGAATGGGCTGGTGCAACTGGTATTTGTCGATGAAACCAAAATCGCCATCGGGCCGAATGCCAGTATGGTCCTGGACGTGACGATGCTGCGCGGCAATCGCAAGGCAAAATCATTTGCGGTGCAGGCATTGGGCGGCAGTTTCCGCTTCATTTCAGGCAAAAGCAAAAAGCGGGTCTATTCGATCAAGACCCCGACGGCGACGATGGCCGTGCGCGGGACAACGTTTGACATGTGGGTCATTCCGGGCGCTCAGAGCGCCATGTTGGTGCTCGAAGGCACGGTCCACATGTGCGGAAATGGCGGTTTTTGCCACTCGGCAGGCAGACAGTGCAGTTTGTTTGCAACCAACCAGCGGGGTGGAGTCGGGCGTCCGGTGGATCAGGCACAATATGATCTGGCGCTACAAACCGGATTTCCCTTTATCCAATCTCAACAGGACCTGCTGAGCCCTCTGCAGGTCGGTATTGGTGGGTGCGCGGGCGAAGCGGCCCCCTTGCCCATGCCCAAATCCGATCCGCCGCAGCCACCACAATTCGTGCAAGAATCAACGCCTCAACCGGTTGTGCTGCCTGAACCCCCGGCTCCCGAGCCACCCGCCCCGGATCCAGAACCGGATCCAGAACCAGAGCCTGAGCCTGAACCCGACGTGAAAGGCAATCGTTCCGGTCAGGCCGACGGTTCCAATCCCGGCGGACAGAGCGGCAACACGGATGGGTTTGACAATCCGGGGAAAGCCAAAGGTAAAGGTAAAGGCCGAGGCAAAGGCAAACGCGCCTGAATAGAAACGACGCCAGATTTAGTCGGAGGCCGACTTGCGTTTGAAATCCAAAGAGAGAACGGGACGGCGACGGGCGTTTCGCCTGGTCGGGCTTGGCCTGATTCTGTTTGGATGCTTCATCCGGATCATGGACCCTTACCCAGTGCGGATGTCGCGGATGATCTATTTCGATTTGCTGCAACGGATGTCGCCCCGCGAATACACACCTGACCTGCCGGTGCGAGTCGTGGATATTGACGAAGAGTCTCTGGCCAATTGGGGCCAATGGCCCTGGCCACGCACATTGCTGGCGCAGATGGTCCAGAACCTGGGCGAGAATGGCGCAGCGGCTATTGCTTTTGACATGCTGTTTGTCGAACCGGACCGATACTCACCCGCCCGGTTGCTCAACGACCCTGCGCTGGACGGTGTTCTGACCGTGGAACGTCATGCGCAGAAGGTGGACTATGACGTGCTTTTCGGACTCGAGGCCGCACATTGGCCGGTGGTGATGGGCACGGCGGCGCGTATCTCGCAGGAGGGCAGCAATGTTACCCCCAAGGCCGGGATTATCGAGGTCGGAGAAGCACCGACCTCCGGGTTGATCTCGGTCCCGCATTGGACGCCGATCGCGCCTCCCTTGGATCGCAGCGCTGCGGGGATTGGCGGGGTAAACGTCTCGCCCCTGGGTGGTACCGGGATCATCAGACGCGTCCCGGTTTTGTGGGGCGGCCCGAACGGTCCGATGCCCGGTTTGGGGATCGAAGCGCTGCGGGTCGCGCTGGACGCGCCGTTCATTCTGGCCGAGGGCTCGGCAGATGAGGAAGGGATCATGCTGGCGGTCGAGCTGGGAGATTTCCGCCTGCCGACCACCGAAAACGGTGAGGTCTGGGTCAGGTATCGACATGACCAACCGGACCTCTACCTATCGGCCGACAGGGTCATGCAAACCCCAGATGATCCCGCACTCAGGGCTGAGATCGAAGGGCGGATCATCCTTATCGGCACCTCGGCGGCGGGTCTGTTCGACATGCATCAGACCGCGCTGGGCGAGTCGGTGCCGGGCGTGTCAATCCACGCACAGTTGCTGGAGCAGATTTTCACAGGTGAAATGCTCAACCGGTCGGATGTGACAGCAGCGCTGGAGCTGGTGTCTTTCGTATTACTGGGCCTGATCGTGATTGCCGTGATGTCCAGTTTTGGCGCGGTTGCCTCATTCGTGGCAGGCGGGGTGGCGGCGGCTGCGGTTTTGGGCACCAGCTGGCTTGCGTTTCAGAACCAGCTCACCCTGTTTGACGTGACCTTTCCACTGCTGGGTGGCATGGCCAATTTCGGCTTGCTGGCGGGGTACCTATTTGTCACGACCGAGCGGGAAAAGCGGGAAATCCGGCAGGTGTTCTCACACTACGTTGCCCCGGAAATTCTGGATGAGATGGAGGTTTCGGGCCATCGCCTGCAACTGGGTGGCGAGACGCAGGAAATTACCGTCATGTTCTCGGACATCAGGGGGTTCACGCCGCTGTCTGAATCCGTGTCGGCCACTGATCTGGTGGCATTGCTGAATGAGCTGTTCTCACAGGTCGGAGATCAGATCCTGCAAGAACGGGGAACCATCGACAAGTTCATTGGCGATGCGGTCATGGCGTTTTGGAACGCGCCGCTGCCAGTCGAGGATCATCCCTGCCGCGCCGCCCATTCAGCGCTGTTGATGCGGCAGGCCTTGATCCGGTTCAACGCCTCCGATGTCATGAAGGGTCGCCCACCGATCGCATTGGCGACAGGATGCGCCACCGGTCTGGCTTGTGTGGGCAATATCGGATCGCGCAGCCGGTTCAACTATACGGTCATTGGCGATGTGGTGAATGTGGCCGCTCGGATCGAACAAAGCTGCCGCCACGTGGAATATGACATCCTCGTTTCCAGCTCCGTCTACAAGGCCGCGCGGCAGGATCTGGCGATGCTCGAAGCTGGATTTGTCGATCTGAAGGGCAAGTCCGAGCTTGAGGCTGTTTTTCTTCTGGTTGGTAACACTACGCTGCGCACTTCGCCTGGGTTTATGGAACTCGCGGCGGCGCATGGCGATATGATCGCAGCCATTCGACAGCGGCAATCCTATGTGCAGATCAAGAAGCACTGCAACCTGTGCGCAACGCTGGCGACCGAGGTCGAACCGGGGCTTCGCCCGTTCTATCAAGCTGTTCCGGGTCGGGCGGCTGATTTCCGGTCAGATGTACAATCGGACCAGATCATGTTCAGCCACCGCGCACAGGCGAACCTGCCTTCGGCTTAGATCCGACCTGGTTACATCAGGTCGTTTTCCACATCCTCGGCGGAAATGCCCAAAGCGTCCAAACCGTTTTCCAGATGATCCGACAGATGTGGCGTTCCGATCAGGTAATCCGCGCAGGGGGTCGAGGCCTCGGACTTGGCGGTGGCGATGGCTTCGGCCAGATCTTCGGCGAAAAAGCTTTCGCGCCCGATCCACATGACCGCAACCAATTCGGCCTGCTCATCTTCACCCATCCGGTCGATGAAAGCGCGCAGCTCGCCCTCGGCCCGGTCCAACTCACGTCCCATCATGGCGACCTGAGCGATTTTTCTTGCCGAGATTTCCAACATGTCCCAACTCCTCGTGTTCGCGGTCTCTATAGTACCACAACCACCCTCGCCGGGCTGAGTCTTTGATCTTACGCAAACTAGGGCCAGGAGCCATTAATCTTGCGCCATTGGTTTGACTGATTTTGGTTCTGACAAGGCACATCCTTGCTGGAATAGTGGTTCTATTTCTAAAGGATGTAACGCAGCTCAGAGGCAAAATCAGTCAAATCCTTCGGACGCGTGAACCGCTGCAAAGCAGCGGCTTTGATCACTTGAAATTAACACCGCCAGTCCCTGCGCGCCCAAAAGCACTGCTTTTTTGCCGTTCGCGCGCCAGTGGCGCAAGATTAATGGCTCCTGACCCTAAGGCTCGCGAATGCGCGAAACCGGATGATTGGGCACGGGTGCATGGCGGAACGGACGAAAACGCGCCTTCTTCAACTTAAGCTTCAACGCCTGCCAAAGGATCAGGAAAAACGCGCGCCGCGCGCCGAAGGGACGCCGGACCAAGGACCATAGGATTGTCCGATCCGACAGCGGTGCGCGTGGGCCGCTGAGGGTCGCAATCAACCCGCCTTTCTCGCGGCCATAATCGATCCAGACACCCACCTTGTCAGGCCGATAGTCGAAGCGAAACGTATAAGATCCTTCGATTTTCTGGAACGGTGATACATGCATCAACTTGTCCGCCACGATCCGGTCCGAGGGCTGAATGGGCGCGAAATTCGGGTTGTGGCACAGATAACTGTGCCGCGTGCCAAAGGTATTCGTTACCTCGGCCACGACAGCGTAAAGCTGATCATCCTCATCGAAACAGAACCAGAAGCTGACCGGGTTGAATACGTGACCCAGCACGCGCGGCTGCGTCAGCAGGGTCAGGGTTGCGGGTTGTGACACACCCAACTGTGTGAACTGATCGCGCAGCCAAGCCGCCCCCTGGCCTTTCCCTGGCGCACCGCCGTGATCGCGTTTGCGCCAGTTGACGATGTTCGCGCGGTCCAATGAAAACAAACGTGGCGTCTTAACCTCGGCCTCGGGGTTCAGCAGGATATAGTCGACCGAGTATCGGAAGGCATTTTCAATCGCCCCCTTCCGGCCATGATAAGTGTGGCCTGCGATATGGTCGATCCGGTTCATGCCACTTTTTCCAATCTGCCTGTAAACCGTTCAATCGGCGCTGTTTTCGCCCGTCCTTGGATATTCACATTACGCTGAAAACACTGCAACGGATTAAAATTATCTGTGAGAGTGATCCGACTTGGGACCTTCCACGTAATATGGTTATGTTTACCGAGAGCGATACCGCGCGCTTGGATGAACCGGTGGCCGATGGGCCCGTAGTGAGGCCATTGCGCGTCAAGCGACGCATCAAGGGACGACCGGTGAACCACGCAAACGGCAGTTGTGAGACCAGAACCGAATGGGTGGGCCATGTGGCCCGCATCCGGGACGCGCAGGATCAGGCGGCTTTTGCCGAGCTGTTTCAGCATTTTGCGCCTCGGGTTAAAGCGTTCCTGATCAAGTCGGGGTCGGATGCGGCCATGGCCGAGGAATGCGCTCAAGAGGTGATGGCGACCTTGTGGCACAAGGCGCATCTGTTCGACCCAACTCGGGCGACCGTGGCCACATGGGTGTTTACGATTGCACGGAACAAGCGCATCGATGTGCTGCGCAGGCAACGCCGCCCCGAGCCCGAAGATCTGGGATGGGGTCCCGAGGCCGAGCCGGATCAGCACGACGTCATGGCGCTGCAACAGGAAACCGCGCAGCTGCGCGACGCGTTGACCGCGTTGCCCGAGGCGCAAAGAGAGTTGATTGAAAAGGCCTATTTTGGCGACCTGAGTCATCGCGAGATCGCCTCGCAGACCGGATTGCCGCTGGGCACGATCAAATCACGTATTCGGCTGGCGCTGGACCGCTTGCGCCATGCTATGAACTGAGATGACGATGATGAGCAACAAGATTAAACATCACCTGACTGACGACCTGCTGATGGCCTATGCCGCAGGCACCCTGCCCGAGGCGTTCGACCTGATGGTCGCCACGCATCTGACCCTGTGCGACCATTGCCGCGCGCGGGCTGAAAGCTTTGATGCGGTGGGCGGGTGCGTGTTGCAGGAACAGGACGCCGCCGTCAGCATGAACGACGGGTCGCTGGCCGCAACTATGGCGATGATCGCCCAAGGTGCCCCTGTTGCCAAGCCGGTGCGTCCGGGCTGTTCGGTCCTGCCGACTCCGTTGCAGGATTATGTAGGCGGCGACGTCAATGACATCAAATGGCGATCGATCGGCATGGGCGTGAAACAGGCGATTCTGCCGACCACCCATGAGGCGACTGCGCGTTTGTTGTTCATTCCCGCCGGGGCTGCCGTGCCGGATCACAGCCACAATGGCATGGAATTGACGATGGTGCTGCAGGGCGCATTTTCGGATGAGGTCGACCATTTCGCACGTGGCGACGTGGAAATCGCAGATGAAGACCTGCACCACACGCCGACTGCAGATATTTCTGAGGATTGCATTTGTCTGGCCGTGACCGATGCGCCACTGAAATTCAACAAGCTGATGCCGCGCCTGTTCCAGCCGTTTCTACGGATCTGAAGATAGGTGTGCATCGTGCTCAACTGACCTTGCTGAACGGAGGGTTCTTGCATGATGAAACACCTGATCTTTGTCGCAGCGACCTTGGGGCTGACCTTCCCGGTCTCGGCCCAGAGTGTCGCCGAGGTCAAATTCCAACCCGGCAACTATGGCACGATGGTCAGCGGCACCATCACCGGGAATGAATATTTCGACTATTTGCTCGGCGCGCAGGCCGGGCAGGAGATGTTTGCCGAACTCAATGTCAGCGACACAAATGGCAACGGTGTGATCTATTTCAACATCCTGCCGCCGGGCAGCGAGGGCGAGACAATTTATATCGGTTCCATCGACGGCAACACGGCGCGTATCAATCTGCCTCAAAACGGAAACTATACGATCCGGGTCTACCTGATGGGCAATGACCGCGATACCGGCAAGACAGTTGGCTATAATCTGGATCTGTCGATCCAGTAGCGCCTACCCCTCGGTCTTACCCAGGGGCACCACGTTGGTGTGATCGTCCGGGGCCAGTTCCTCGAAATCGAAATTGTCCAGCCGCTGCGCCCGGCGGCCAGCCTTTTCGGCGCTTATTTTGATATCTGAGATATCCTTGGCGGCCTGCCCGAAGTGTCGATCAAGGTTCGAGACGCGGTCGCCCAGACGTTCGACATCCTTGTGTAGCATGCCCAGTTCCTTGCGAATGGCACCGGCCTGTTCGCGCATCCTGGCGTCTTTCAGGATCGCGCGCATGGTGTTCAGCGTGGCCATGCAGGTGGTAGGTGACACGATCCAGACCCGTTTGCTGAAACTCTCCTGCACCAATTCGGGGAACTTTGCGTGCAACTCGGCATAGACTGCCTCGGACGGCAGGAACATCAGCGCGCCATCGGCGGTTTCGCCGTCCAAGATGTATTTCTCGGCAATGTCGTTGATATGTTTGCGCACGGTGCTTCGAAACATCTGCACCGCCGCTTTTAACTCGGCATCATTGGTGGACCCGATCAGCGCCTCATAAGCCTCAAGCGGGAATTTGCTGTCGATCACGATGGGACCCGGCGGGTTCGGCAGGTTTATCAGGCAATCGGCGCGCCGCCCGTTCGACAGCGTGGCCTGCAATTGGAAACTGTCCGAGGGCAGCGCCTTCGACACGATGTCATTCAGCTGAATTTCCCCAAACGCGCCGCGGGTCTGCTTGTTCGACAGGATATCCTGCAAGCTCAACACATCGCCCGACAGTTTGGTGATATTGTCCTGAGCCTTGTCGATGGCGGCGAGGCGCTCCTGCAATTGCGTCAGCGAGGTAGCGGTCTGTTTCGACGAGCCATGCAGCGACTCCTTCATCCGCTCCTGCATTTCGGCCAGCGCACGGGCAGATTTCATCGCGTTATCCGCCAGCCGGTCATTCATCTGCTGCTGGACTGAGGACAGGCGCGACTCAACCGTTTGAATCACCTGCACCTGCGCATTGGCCTGCGTGTCTGACACATGCTGGAGCCCCCCGCGCAATTGTTCCTGCCCCTGCCCCAATTGCTGCACATGCTGACCCAAATGCGCCATCTGCCGCGCCAGCGGCTCGGCCATGCGTGCCGACCGCTGCGCCGCCCGCAGTGACAGAAACAGCAGCAGCAGGATCAGCGCCACCACGCCGCCCCCGATCAAGATCACGGGGTCGTTCAGGGCGATTTGGGTGCCAGCAATCTCGTTCATGTCGCCTCGGATGTTCTTGTTTTATTCTTCATATCGCGCGCACGCGGCGGGATCAACTGCGCCCGAACAGACGTTCGATATCAGACAGTTTCAGTTCCACATAAGTCGGCCGCCCATGGTTGCATTGACCGGAATGGGGCGTCGCCTCCATCTCGCGCAGCAAGGCGTTCATTTCCTCGGCTCGCATCCGACGGCCCGACCGGACCGAGCCATGACAGGCCACCCGGCTGAGGATCGCCTCGATCCGCGCCTGCACAGTCTGGCTTTCGCCCTGATCAGCCAGCTCATCAAGGATATCCAAGATCATCGCGCGGGCGTCGACTTCGCCCAGAATGGCCGGGGTTTCACGCACGGCGATGGCCCCGCCGCCGAAGGGTTCCAACGTCAGGCCAAGTCGGGTCAGGTCGTCGGCCACGGCCAGCAGCCGCGCGCAGTCGCCGTCGGACAGTTCCACGATCTCGGGGATCAGCAGCGCCTGCGCGGCGACGCCGTTCTCAGCCATCTGGTGTTTGAGCTTCTCATAGACCAAGCGTTCATGCGCCGCGTGTTGATCGACGATCACCATGCCATCGGCGGTTTGGGCGATGATGTAATTTTCGTGCACCTGCCCGCGGGCCGCGCCCAAGGGCAAGTCCTGTGCCGGAGGTTCCTCCGCGGCGACCGGAGCGGGTTCGACAATGCTGCCGCTGTAATCCTGCGACAGTTCCGCAAAGCCCGGCGCCTGGGCCCGGTAGGCCGTGTGCCGCGCCGCTGCTGAGGGTCGATCCATTTGATACACCCGCGCCGGAGCGGGCTGCGCAGGCTGCGCCGCTTCCGGCCGCATCGCGCCCAAAGTCGCGTTTGCCACGGTTGAAGACGCCCGATGCCCCGCCTCGGCCAGCGCGTGGCGCAGGGCCGAGACGATCAGCCCGCGCGCTACGCCGGGATCGCGAAACCGGACCTCGGACTTCGCCGGATGCACGTTCACATCCACCAGCGTCGGGTCACAGTCTATGAACAGCGCCGCCGCCGGGTGGCGGTCACGGCTCAGGAAATCGAAATACGCCGCCCGCAGCGCCCCGGTCAGCATCTTGTCCCGCACCGGACGGCCATTGACGAACAGGTACTGCGCCACCGCAGCACCGCGCGAATAGGTCGGCAAGGCGGCGTATCCGTACAGCCTGATCCCCTCACGCATAGCGTCGATCTGCAACGCGTTCTCGGCAAACTCGCGCCCGATCACGCGAGCCAGACGGGCGTGCAAGGCATCGAACAGATCGCCATTCTCTCGGTCGGCGCGGAAGGTCACGCGCCCCTCTCCCCCGCCCGAGACATCGCGCAGGGCGAAGGTGATCGCGGGCTCTGCCATCGCCAGACGTTTCACGGTGTCGGTGATCGCCTGTGCCTCGGCCCGGTCGGTGCGCATGAATTTCAGCCGGGCGGGCGTGGCAAAGAACAAGTCGCGCAGCTCGACCACCGTGCCCGCGCGCAAGGCTGCGGGTTTCACCGCCTCTATTCTGCCGCCCGAGACGTGAACCGACGCGGCCTCGGCCCCCGGCACGCGACTGGTAATGGTTAGTCGACCTACGGCCCCCAGCGAGGGCAGCGCCTCGCCTCGGAACCCAAATGTGTGGATGTTCAGCAGGTCCGAGCCGTCGATTTTCGAGGTCGCGTGCCGCGACAAGGCCAGCGGCAGATCATCCGCCGCAATCCCGCAGCCATCATCGGTGACGCGAATCAGCGTCTTGCCGCCATCGGCAATATCAATGGCAATTCGAGTCGATCCTGCATCAATCGCATTCTCGACCAGCTCTTTCACAGCCGAAGCGGGGCGCTCAACAACTTCACCCGCCGCGATACGGTTGATCGCTGCGTCGTCCAATTGCCGAATTACGGGGCGGGAATCGCTGATATTGGGGTTTGCCTGCGCCATACCCCCAGACCTAGCACAGGCACGCACGATTCTACCACTGGTTTGCAGAGGTCAATTTTCTGATTGAGGGGGCGTTCGGACAATCGTCGTGTCACCCAGTAAAGCAACACAGAGGCAACGATTGTCCGAACGGTCCAATGTGAGTGGTGGTCGTTCGCTTGATGCGGCGTTCGTAGCACGAAACGGCTATTGAGGCTTGCGAACTCTGGCCAGTCAGTGGTGTTGGGCAAAGTTCAGCCGACATAAGCGCGCGTTTACGCCGATCCCGGTGCCCCGGCGCGCGTCCGGCATGGCCCCCAGATTGCCGCCACGGCCAGGATCAGCCCAGCTACCGTTGCGATCATGCCAGCCGCACTGACGGCATCCGCCATGCCCAACCACAGGGGGCCATATCCGGCCAGCACATAGCCCAGCACGGCCGAGGTCACTGCAAAGGCGACGGACCAGGCGATTTGCGTTTCCAGCCGATTGGTCATCATCCGCGCGGCTGCGGGTGGGCAGATAAACATGGCGATCACGATGATCGACCCCACCGCATCAAACGCTGCTACGGCAGCGATGGCAGCGGTGATCACCAGCGCAAACCCAAGCGGGCCGGTCCGGATACCGATGGTGCGGGCAAAGCCCTCGTCGAAGGTAGAGATCTTGAGCGGCCGCCAGAACAGCCATGTAAACACAGACACCGCGGCCAGCGTCAGTGCGATGCGCAACAGTTCAGGCGGCAAGCCCGCCAGTGCGTCAATATCCAAAAGCGACGACCAACCCACTGCGTCCAGCCAGATCAGGCTTTCCAGATTGCCATAGAGCGCATGTTCCACGTCCAGATGCACGGTCGAGGTATCGGTCTGCTCCAGCAATAGCACCCCGGCGGCGAACATGGTGGTAAAGACCACACCCATCGCGGCACCGGGTTCGATCTGGCCCAGCCTCCGGATCGCCTCGATCATCACCACGGCGACCACCGCGGCCCCTGCCGCACCCAGCATCATGGGCCAGGTCGAGATCGCTCCGGTCAGGATAAAGGCCACCACAATTCCCGGCAGCACCACATGGCTGATCGCATCGCCAATCAACGCCTGTTTGCGCAGCACCAGAAAGTTGCCCGGCAACGCGCAGGCAATCGCCGCAAAAGTGCCAATCAACAAGGGCGTTAAGGACAGGGGGACAAACTCTTCACCGCTCATGCCACCACCCCCTGCGGGCCGCCGATCTGGCGGTCAATCTCGGCGATCTGGTCGCGGGTCAAGACGGTCTCAATATCGCGCAACCCGTCATAGAGCGCGGCTGTCGCCTCATGCGCCTGATCGGCACGGACGATTTCCCAGCGTTTCTCATCCCGTAGGGCCTTGGCGGCGCGGGCCTTTCCGGCCTCGGTCGCGACGCCATCGGCGCGGGCCAGACCTGCGCGTTTCAACAGACGCAGGGTCAGGGGTTCGTAGATCTTCTGCCCCTGCGCCAACGCCAGCAGGCCTTGACGAATATGCACCCGGCGCTGAAACCGCAGATGGCGCAGCACGGCGGCCAGAACGCCACGCACCGGAGCAAGCAACAGCGACAGGGCAAACAGGGCAAAGCTGACCAGCACGATGATCGGACCCGTCGGCAGGTTCGGGGCCGAGGCCGACAGCGCCGCGCCGACATAGCCCGAGACCCCTCCGGCGACCCCTGCCAACAGGACCACCCGGTCGGACCGTTCAGTCCAGAACCGTGCCGTGACGGCAGGGATGATCAACAATGCCACGATCAGGATCAGTCCGACGATTTTCAGGCCGACCACGGTGACGGCCATCACCAGCCCCATCATCGCAAGGTCGATGCGATGCACCGGCAGCCCTCGGGCGGCAGCATATTCAGGGTCAAAGGCCACCATCGTCATGGGTCGGCGCAGGATCATCACCAGCACCAGTGTCGCAGCGCCTCCAACAGCGATGATCAGCGCATCCGCCCATAGCATCCCGGCGGTCGAGCCCAACAGGAACCCTTCCAACCCCGCCTGACGACCCACGCCCATAGTCTGGATCACAGTCAGCAGTACGATACCGAAGCCAAAGAACACCGACAGAACCGCGCCGATCGCGGCATCCTCGGCCAACCGCGTGTGGCGGGTCAGCCAGTTCATGCACAGCAGGCCCACCCAAGCCGACAGGGCCGAACCAGCCAGCAGTCCCAGCAGGTTGCGTCCGTCGCCGCCAAAGGCAACCAGCACCATGAAGGCCAGACACACACCGGGCAGCGTTGCATGGCTGATCGCATCGCTGACCAGCGCGCGTTTGCGAAGAAACAGGAACGTGCCCGTCACCCCCGCCGACACGCCCAGCAGCGCAGCCCCAATGGCAACAAGCGAGGCGTTATAGCCCAGCTGAAGGGTCAGAGCGTCCCAAAGCATGGATTATCCCAGCGCGCGCGAAATCTGGTCGATCTGAGCGGTGGCCAGACGGCCCCCATAGGCGGCCTGCAAAGTCTCGGCTGTGAAAGCCTGATTCACAGGACCTTCCGCCACCTTGCTGGTATTGATCAGGAAGACATGGTCGAAATAGTCGGTGACGGTGGCCAGATCGTGATGCACGACGACCACGGTCTTCCCAGCCTCTTTCAGCGCTTTCAGCACTGCAATGATGGCCTTTTCGGTGGCCGCATCGACCCCGGCAAAGGGTTCGTCCAATAGGTACAGATCAGCATCCTGCGCCAGAGCGCGCGCCAGAAACACCCGCTGTTGCTGACCGCCCGAAAGCTGACCGATCTGACGGTCCGCGAAATCACGCATGCCGACACGGTTCAGGCAATCCATCGCACAAGCCATATGCCGAGCACGAACACGGCCCAACAGACCCAACTGACGCGACAGACCCATCAGGACCACGTCAATCACGCGGGTCGGGAAATCCCAATCCACGCTGGCGCGCTGCGGGACATAGGCGATGCGAGCGCGCTGTTTCTCAAGCGCGTCGCCGTAAACCGTCACCTGGCCCGACAGCGCGGGCACAATTCCCAACGCAGCCTTCAACAGAGTCGACTTACCAGCGCCGTTCGGCCCAATAATCGCAGTCATAGCGCCAGGCTGCACGGTCATATCCACCGAGAACACCGCCGGCTTCTGGCCGTAGGACACGGTCAGCCCGCGAATGGCCAGAGGGCTACTGCCCAGCCCGTTTTCCTGAACCGAAACTCCGTGATTTGCGGCCAGTTCAAGTGTCATCTCAGAACCCCGCCGACAATTTGCCATTCATGCCCAGTGCCGGTGCATCCGCACCCAGCGCGCTGGCAATGACAGTGATATTGTGATCCAGCATTCCGATATAGGTGCCCTCATACGTGCCGGGTTCGCCCATCGCGTCCGAATACAACTCACCACCCACGGCCACCTGATGCCCCTTAGCCGCGGCACCTTCGATCAGCGCGCGAATGGATCGGTCCGAAACCGAGCTTTCCACGAACACCGCCGTCAATTTCTGATCAACCAGCGTATCGACCAGTTCGCCGATCCGGTTCAGACCAGCCTCGGACTGGGTCGAGATGCCCTGAATGCCCAGCACCGCATAGCCGTATTCCGCACCGAAATAGCCAAATGCGTCGTGGGCCGTCACCAGAATGCGGTTGTCCTTCGGGACGGCGGCCAGCATCCGTTTCCCATAGGCTTCCAACTGGGCAATCTCGGCAAGATGGGCCTGCGCATTGGCGGCGAAAAACTCGGCCGCTTCGGGGCGGGTGTCGGTCAGCGCATTTTGCACTTGAACCACAACGTCGCGCCACAGGGCCGGGCTCATCCACACATGCGGGTCGTATTTGTCGGCGTAATCATCATGGGCGCGCAGCTTGGACGTGTCGATCCCTTCGGCAACGGCCACCACGTTGCGCTTGCGAGACAGGTCGTGGAAGAAATCCTCCATTTGCGCTTCAAGATACAGGCCGTGCCATAGGATAAGATCTGCGCGGGTCATTGCGACGATATCGCTGCGGGTCTGGCGATAAGCGTGCGGGTCTACACCGGGGCCCATCAGGCCCTTGACCTCGACCTGGTCCCCACCGACCTGACGAACGGCATCTGCAATCATACCGGTTGTCGCCACCACTTTAAGCGGCGCTTCGGCCAGCGCCGAGGTAGGCAGAGCAACGGCAAAAGCCAGCGCTGCAAGAAAGCTACGACGAATCATGTCAGACCCCGATCTGATATCCCCATGACCGTTAATATGCGAACCATTCGCAACTTAGTCAATGCTATTGCGAATTATTCGCAAAAAAGGCGACCATATTTGTCCATTTGGTCAAAAAAATGGCTGAAACGCACTCGCTTGCCCTTTTCTTTAGACGCAACCCATGCGATTTTGGCGCAAATCTCCCAAAGGACGCGATGATGGAAACGCAGAGCCCCGTGCGCACCGCGCATCTGCCGCAAGTGACCGAACCCCGCAATCCGGGTATGGATCTGGATTTGGACTGGGTGCGCGCCGTGCAGGCCAACACCTCAGCCATTGAACGCCGTGCCGCCACCCTGCCCGGTCGTCGTTCGGTAAAGAAAGATTATCAGGCCGCTTGGCTGCTGAAGGCAATCACGATGATCGACCTGACCACTTTGTCGGGCGATGACACGGTGGGCCGCGTGCGCCGCTTGTGCGCCAAGGCGCGTCAGCCTGTAGCCCCCGCGCTATTGCAAGCGATGGACATGCCGCCGATCACCACGGGTGCGGTCTGTGTCTATCACGACATGATCGAACCAGCTGTTGCGGCGCTAAAAGGCACTGGCATTCCGGTGGCTGCTGTCTCGACCGGGTTCCCTGCGGGTCTGTCCCCCTTCCATCTGCGCGTGGCCGAGATCGAAGAAAGCGTAAAGGCCGGGGCCGAGGAAATCGACATCGTGATCTCGCGCCGTCACGTGCTGTCAGGCGACTGGCAGGCTCTATATGACGAGATGAAGGCTTTCCGTGCCGCCTGTGGCGACGCCCATGTCAAAGCCATTCTGGCGACCGGAGAATTGGGCAGCCTGCGCAATGTCGCTCGCGCCTCGGTCGTGTGCATGATGGCGGGGGCGGATTTCATCAAGACCTCGACCGGCAAGGAAAGCGTCAACGCCACACTGCCCGTGTCGCTGGTGATGATCCGTGCGATCCGCGATTACTATGACCGCACAGGATACCGCGTCGGCTACAAACCTGCGGGCGGGATTTCCAAGGCCAAGGATGCGCTGGTCTATCTGTCGCTGATCAAGGACGAGTTGGGCGATCGCTGGCTGGAGCCGGACCTGTTCCGGTTCGGCGCCTCGTCACTGCTGGGCGATATCGAGCGGCAGTTGGAACATTATGTCACCGGGGCGTACTCGGCTGGCTACCGTCATTCTATGGGGTGAGGCACGCCCGGAAATCGCTCTGGTAGAGCGATTTCAGTGCCGAACGGGCGAAGCCCCGGGAAAAGGAAAGAACAATGACAGTCAAAGAGATTTTCGAAACCATGGACTACGGCCCTGCCCCCGAAAGCGCCGCCGAGGCGCTGGCTTGGCTGGTCGATCAGGGTGACAAATTCGGCCACTATATCGACGGGGCCTTCACCAAGCCCGGCAAAGGCTTTGACAGCCGCAACCCTGCGACCGGAGAGGTGTTGGCAAAGCTGACCCAAGCCAAACAGGCCGATGTGGACGCCGCCGTGGCGGCCGCCCGCAAAGCACAACCCAAGTGGGAGAAACTGGGCGGCGCGGGACGTGCGCGGTATCTCTATGCCATTGCGCGCCTGCTGCAGAAACATTCGCGTTTGTTTGCGGTGCTGGAAAGCCTCGACAACGGCAAACCGATCCGTGAATCGCGGGACATCGACATCCCCTTAGCCCAGCGGCATTTCTATTACCACGCAGGCATGGCGCAGTTGATGGAGAGCGAGTTGCCTGATGCACAAGCTTTGGGCGTGTGCGGACAGATCATCCCGTGGAACTTCCCGCTGCTGATGCTGGCGTGGAAGATCGCACCTGCGCTGGCGATGGGAAATACGGTGGTTCTGAAACCTGCAGAGTATACCTCGCTGACAGCCCTGCTGTTTGCCGATATCTGCACGCAGGCTGGGTTGCCCAAGGGTGTGGTCAATATCGTGACCGGAGACGGCGCGGTAGGCGAAATGATCGTCAACGCCGACGTAGACAAGATTGCCTTTACCGGCTCGACGGCCGTTGGGCGGCGCATCCGCGAGGCAACCGCTGGATCCGGCAAGGAACTGACGTTGGAGCTGGGCGGCAAGTCCGCCTATATCGTGTTCGATGACGCCGATATCGACAGCGCCATCGAGGGGCTGGTCGATGCGATCTGGTTCAATCAGGGTCAGGTCTGTTGCGCGGGTTCGCGCCTGCTGGTGCAGGAAGGCATCGCCGATCGCTTCCACGCCAAGCTGCGCGCGCGGATGGACGGCTTACGCATTGGCAATCCGCTGGACAAATGCATCGACGTGGGCGCAGTTGTGGACCCGATCCAGTTGCAGACGATCAAAGGCATGGTCGACAGCAACACCGCAGGTGAGGTTTATCAGGCGGCCTGCGCACTGCCCGAAAATGGCTGTTTTTACCCGCCTACACTGATTTCCGGCCTCGAAACCTCGGACCCTTTGATGCAGGAGGAAATATTTGGCCCGGTTCTGGTCTCCTCGACATTCCGTACGCCTACTGAGGCGGTCGAACTGGCCAATAACACCCGCTACGGGCTGGCCGCGACGGTCTGGACTGAGAATGTGAACCTCGCGCTCGATATCGCGCCCAAGCTGGTTGCGGGCGTGGTCTGGGTGAATGCCACCAACCTGTTCGACGCAGCCGCCGGTTTCGGAGGCGTGCGCGAAAGCGGATTTGGCCGTGAAGGCGGCTGGGAAGGACTGGCCGCCTATACCAAACCCAAAGGCAAGACCAAGCCGCTGGCCAAGGTCGAGGCTGCAATGGGCCAAGGCGCGCCGGTTGATCCTATTGATCGCACCGCCAAAATGTATGTGGGCGGCAAGCAAGCGCGACCGGACGGAGGCTATTCGAAACCCGTCTGGGGTAAACCTGGCCTGCTGGGCCATGTGGGTCTGGCGAACCGCAAAGACGTGCGCAACGCGGTAGAAGCCGCGGCGGGCGCGAAAGGCTGGGCCAAGACCACCGGCCATCTGCGGGCGCAGATCCTGTATTATATCGGCGAAAACCTCTCGGCCCGCGCAGATGAATTCGCCGCGCGGATCGACGCCATGACCGGCGGCAAGACCGGCGCGGCTGAGATTGAGACCTCGATCCAGCGCCTGTTCACCGCCGCTGCATGGGCCGACAAATATGACGGTCAGGTGCATGGCGTTCCGATCCGGGGTGTTGCCCTTGCGATGAAGGAACCCGTTGGTGTGATTGGCGCGCTGTGCGCGGATGAGGCGCCTTTGCTGGGCCTGATCTCAGCTATGGCCCCGGCGATTGCGATGGGCAACCGGGTGGTGCTGGCAGCCTCCGAGCCCTATCCGCTAGCGGCAACGGATTTCTACCAGATCCTCGAAACCTCGGACGTGCCTGCGGGCGTGGTCAATATCCTGACCGGCAGCCACGCGGAGCTGGCCAAACCCCTGGCCGCGCATCTGAATGTGGATGCGGTCTGGTCATTCTCATCGACCGATCTGTCGGCCGAGATTCAGAAAGCCTCGGCGGGGAATCTCAAGCGGACATGGGTCAACAATGGGGCCGCTACAGACTGGAACGCGGATCAGACGCGCCGCTTCCTGCAAGCCGCGACCGAGGTCAAAAACATCTGGGTGCCCTACGGCGAGTAGGCCCCCAGAACCAAACCCAGTGGTGCATATGCGCGAAAACACGCGCATATCACCGATTAACATGTGAATTCGTTCATATACAGATAACCCCACGTCCCTCAGCGTGGACCCATTCCAGATGAGGGTGGGCCGATCATGCTGAATATCCCGTTTGAAATTCCTGACTACATACAACTGACCACAATGGTCGGTGTCTTCGGCGCGGGGCTTTATATCCTGAACTATTTTCTGCTTCAGATGGGCATGGTGCGCGGCACTGGTGTGACCTATCCGGTGCTGGTGATTGTCGCTGCCAGTTGCGTGCTGATCAGCATGATGCGCGAGTTCAATCTGGCAGGCTCGATCATCCAGATGGCCTATATCTCGATCTCAGTTCTAGGCTTGCTGCGCGGGTACCTGTCACGTCATCTGGTGCGTTTTTCCGACGCCGAACGACAGTTCATCGCGCATCATCTGGAGACGTTGAAACCGCATCAAGCCCGGCGGCTGCTGAACACCGCAACTATTCAGGAGTTCCCGGCGGGCAGCAAGCTGATCGAAGAGGGCAAGACCACCGATTTTCTGGGTTTCGTCCTCAGCGGACAAACAACCATCCTGAAGGACGATCAGGTGATCAACCGCTGCGGGGCTGACGAAATACTGGGCGAGTTGACATTTAGCCTGGGATTGCCCGCAACGGCCACAGTAAAGGCCACCGAGCCCACCACCTGCCTGGTATTCGACAATATCCAACTCACGCGCCTGCTGCGCCGGAACCGCCATATCGACGATGCGTTGAAAGCCGCGCATTTCAGACATGCGCGGCAAAAACTGCTGAGCAGCAACAAACACACCCTTCGGGCGCAGAACAGCTCGGTCGCAGCCTAGGCGTTAGCCATCCAGACCTTCGGGCTTACCGACGATGGTGAAATGCAGCCCCTCCGGGTCCAGCAGTTCCGAGGCAACACGGTTCACCTCTTCCAGCGTCACTGCATTCACCTGATCATTGCGGGTGGCAATATAGTCGATGGGCAAATCCTCCATCTGCATCCCGACCATGATCCCTGCGATCTGGCTATTGCCATCGAACCGCAAAGGATAGGCGCCCGTCAGATAGGTCTTGGCATCGTCCAGCTCTTTCTGGGTGAAGCCTTCATTGGCCGCACGCGCCCATTCATCCCGGATGACAGACACCGCGTCCGCGATCCGGTCATTCGAAGATGAGACCGAACCCAGATAGACCGAGGCCAGATCCTTGGGCACCAAGAAGGTCGACACCCCATAGGTCAACCCGCGTTTTTCGCGCACTTCCTGCATCAGACGGCTTTCGAAACCGCCACCGCCCAGCATGTGATTGAGGATGAAGGCTGCAAAGAAATCGGGATCGTCACGATCGATACCCGCATGGCCAAACAGAGCCACAGATTGCGGCGTGTCAAACTCGACAACACTGACCCCGCCGGGGATGTTGACTTGCGCCGGTCCGGGGATCGGTTTGCCTGTTTCGGGCAGATCGGCCAACAGGTGATCCAGCAACCTGCCGAGTTCTTCGGGCGTGATATCGCCCACAGCCCCTACATAGAGCCGATCTTTGGCAAAGACGTTCTCATAGGCATCAACCACGTCGTCTCGGGTCAGGGCGGTCACGCTTTCGATCGTTCCCTTGCCCTCGGCTCCATAGGGGTGATCCCCATAAGCCATTCGCGCAAAATTGCGTCCGGCGATATCGTTCGGGCTGGTCTGATCCGACCGCAAGCCGGACAGAACCTGCGCCCGCACACGATCCACCGCGTCCTGATCGAAACGCGGCTCGTGCAGGGTCACACGCAGCAGGTCGATCACTTCGTCCCGGTTTTCAGTCAGGAACTGCGCCGAGACCGAGACGGTATCGTCACTGGCGTTATAGCCAAACGATGCCGCCAGCGATTCAAGCTCACGCGCATAGGTTCGGGAATCCATGTCGCCCGCGCCTTCTTCGATCAGGCCGCTCATCAGATACACGGCCCCCCGCTTGTCAGGGTCGTCCAGCGAGGTTCCGCCACGGAACCGCAATTCCAATGCGGTGAAGGGGATCGAGTGATCCTCAACCAGCCACGCGGTGATACCATCAGGCGATGTCACCTCCTGAATTTCGATCTCAGCCCAGGCGGGCAATGCGATCACGAATGCAATCAGGGTCGCGAAAATCCGTTTCATTGCGTCACCTCATCGTCGCGCATCAGCCAGCCCGTTACCGAGGTTTCCAGTTGCAGAACCTCGCGGGCGGCAGCGATGATTTCTTCTCCGGTTACGGCCTGCAGGACATCCGGCCAGGCCTGCACGTCCTCGACCGTCAATCCGCTGGTCAGGGCCCGGCCATAGCGATTGCCGATCCCGTCCACATTGTCGCGCGCATAGGTTTGCGAAGCGCGAAGCTGCATCTTGATCCGGTCCAGATCCTCTTGGTTAACACCGTCGGCAATGAACCCGGCCACGGCTGCATCCATGGCTTCTTCGGCCTCTTGCAGGGAAACGCCCTGCGCCGGAACGATAAATAGATCAAAGGTCGTGTCATCCAACGACACGCCGCGATAGAACGCCCCGGTGTAAACGGCTTTCTGTTGCTCGAATTGCAGTTTTTCGGTCAGGTATGACGTGTTCCCACCACCCAGCAATTCGGCCAACATGAACAGGGCTGCGGCCTTTTCCTGTTCGCCCGCGTTGCGTTCAGGCGCCAGATAGCTGCGCTGCACGTAGGGCTGCGATACGCGTGCGTCCTTGAAGGTCAGCCTCCGCGCGGCCGTCTGCGGCGGCTCTTGCGAACGGATGCGCTCGGGCAGGTCCGGGTTGGCGGGGATCACGCCATAGTATTTTTCGGCCAGCGCCTTGACCTCATCGGGCTCGACATCGCCTGTCACAACCAGAATGGCGTTATTGGGCGCGTAGTGGGTCTGGTAGAAGGACAGCGCATCCTCCATGTCCAGTGTCTCCATCTCGTGCCGCCAGCCAATGATCGGCACCCCGTACCGGTGGTTGAGGTATTGCGACGCGTTCATCTGTTCGCCGAACAGGGCGCGGGGGTTATTGTCGGTGCGCTGGTTGCGTTCCTCAAGGATCACATCACGCTCGGTCACGATATCATCCTCGGACAGGCGGATATTGCGCATCCGGTCCGCCTCCATTCGCATCATCAGTTCCAGCCGGTCGGCGGCGACGCGTTGGAAATAGGCGGTGTAGTCATACGAAGTGAATGCGTTGTCATTGCCGCCATTGGCCGCCACCGTGGCCGAGAACTCACCCGGTGCCAGCGTATCGGTTCCTTTGAACAGCAAGTGTTCCAGAAAATGCGCCACACCGGACGATCCGACGGGTTCATCCGCCGAACCTGCGCGATACCAGACCATATGCTGCACGACAGGGGCGCGGTGATCCTCGACCACGACGACATCCATGCCGTTTTCCAGCGTGAAGGTTGTGACCGCCTCCTGGCCATCTTCGGCACAGACCGGGGTGGCAGCAATCAGGGCAGCCGACAGGGCAAGGGCCCGAACCATGGGGCATCCTCCGTTTGTTGTCTGAGTTTCAAACTACGGTGGCGCGGCGCAGGTTCAAGTGTGATGACGAAAAGTTAAGGATTATTCACCTGGCGGCGGAGCCGACGGAGTTTCGACCCCAGCCTGCCGTGCCTGTTCATTTACCTGCGACGAATCCAGCGCCCATCGTTTGTAAACTTGCGAATAGCGGTCCACGTTAAACAGACGCAGTCGGGTAAAACGGCTTTGCTTGCGGCGGAACTCAGCGTCTTCGGCATCGACCACCTGACGAGCATTCTCGGTCACGCCATACCGGCTCGAGGCCGTCACCAATGCGCCATCCGCCGCGGGAATCGCCGTGTTAGGATTCAGTGCATCCGGGTTGCCGCCCAGTGCCGCAATCGCATCCCCCTTGGGGGTCGGGTCGGTTAGATTCCCTGCGCCCGGTGTCGGCGCGGGCAGGAATTGATAATCTTCGGGCTGTGTCAGCGGCTTGACCGGCAGGACCGAGAATTCATCCGGTCCCGGACCCGGCGCCTGAAGGTGGCGCAGACCGATATCGGAACATCCCGCCACCGTGAAGGCAAGCGTCACTGCAATAATGGAACGCGGCAACCGCATCGTAGTCTCCAGCCTGTTTGAGGCGCTTTTATCGCATTTCCACCGGCGCGTCACGAGGGCTTTTTGCCGTCGAATAGGATCAACCCGATGGCACCGGCGAAAATAAACACATCGGCCAGATTGAAGACAAACGGGTTGTTGATACCGCAACAGGACATGTTCAGGAAATCCAGAACATAGCCGTAAAGCACCCGGTCCAGCACATTACCCAGCGCGCCGCCAATCAAAAGCCCGCCCGAAAGCAGCATGATTTTCGACGGCGCAGACCGCATCAGCCAGACCAGCACAGCCGCCGAGATCGCAATGGACACGCCGATCAGAACCCAACGTGCCGCCTCGGTATTGCCCTGAAACAAGCCAAAGTTGATGCCGCGATTCTCGCCATATTTGAAGACAAGCAAGGGTGGCAGGACGTCGATATCGCCTTCGGCCACGCGCATGATGTGAACGACCAGAACTTTGCTGATCTGGTCGATCGCAAACGCCGCCATCGCAGCCCAAATGAGCAAGCGATAGCGCATCAGTGGCGGAAGTGCCGCATGCCGGCGAAGACCATGGCCAGATCGGCCTCGTCCGCCGCTGCGATCACTTCATCATCACGCATTGAACCACCGGGCTGGATCACACAGGTGGCACCGGCCTCAGCGGCCTCCATCAGACCGTCGGGGAAGGGGAAGAACGCGTCCGATGCTACGGCCGAGCCGATGGTCAACGGTTGAGCCAAGCCCAACACATCGGCCATACGTTCGGCTTTCTTGGCTGCGATCAGCGCAGAGTCCACGCGGCTCATCTGTCCAGCACCCACGCCTACGGTCGCGCCATCTTTGACGTAGACGATGGCATTGGATTTGACGTGTTTCGCCACTTTCCACGCGAACAGCAAATCGCGCATTTGGTCTTCGGTCGGGGCTTTTTTGGTGACGACCTTCAGGTCATCCATGCCGACAAACCCGTTGTCTTTGTCCTGTACCAACAAACCTCCGGCAACCTGACGGACGGTTTTACCACCGGCCATTACATCAGGTAAGCTGTCGGTGGTCAGCAGGCGCAGGTTTTTCTTGGCGGCGAAAATGGCTTTCGCCTCATCGGACGCGCCTGGGGCGATCACGACCTCGGTGAAGATGCCAGTGATTTCCTGCGCGGTTTCGGCATCCAACGGTTGGTTCAGCGCCACGATCCCGCCAAATGCCGAGGTGCGATCGCAGTCGAACGCCGCCTTATAGGCCTCGATCAGCGTGGCACCTGTCGCTACACCGCAGGGGTTGGCGTGTTTGATGATGGCACAGGCAGCACCCTGCGCCGGATCGAACTCAGCCACCAACTCAAACGCGGCGTCGGTGTCGTTGATGTTGTTGTAGCTCAGTTCCTTGCCCTGATGCTGCACGGCGGTGGCGACACCCGGACGATTTGTGCCATCGGTATAGAACGCTGCCTGCTGGTGGCTGTTCTCACCATAGCGCAGGGTCTGTTTCAACTCTCCTGCAAAAGCGCGACGCTTCGGAGCCTCAAGCTGCAGCGCGTCAGCCATCCAGTTCGACACAGCCGTGTCGTAGGCCGCTGTGCGGGCATACGCCTTTTGGGCAAGCCATTGTCGGAAACCATACGACGTCTTTCCGTAATTCTCCTCCAACTGGTCCAGCAGTGAGGAGTAGTCTTCGACATCCACCACTACGTTTACAAAGGCGTGGTTCTTGGACGCCGCCCGGATCATCGCCGGGCCACCGATGTCGATATTCTCGATGCATTCGTCATAGCTTGCACCTTTGGCGACTGTGGCCTCGAACGGGTAGAGGTTCACCACCAGAACGTCGATCGCGCCGATGCCATGTTCGGTCATTGCGGCAACGTGAGTGTCGTTGTCACGCAGCGCCAACAAGCCACCATGCACCATGGGGTGCAGGGTTTTTACGCGGCCGTCCATCATTTCGGGAAAACCGGTAATCTCGCTGACATCCTTCACATCCAGCCCCGCCTCGCGCAGCGCCTTTGCGGTACCACCTGTGGACAACAGCTCGACCCCGCGCTCGGCCAGCGCCTTGCCCAAGTCGATCAATCCGGTCTTGTCGGATACGGAAAGCAGCGCGCGGCGCACGGGGTGAAGGTCGGTCATGGGTCCAAAGGTCCTTTTGGCGTCAGTCGAAATCGGGCTCGTCCCGGTGCACATCGCGCACGGCATAGGCTGTATCCTGCGCCTTGCTCAACGTCCACCGGATGCGCGTCGCATACTCCATTGCGCGGCCAGATAGAACGATCTGTTTTGTCGCGCGCGGCTTTAGCCGCCCTTTTTCCAGGTAAACGCTTGGCTCGACACCCAATTTTCCAACGCCATCATGGCGAAACACCCAGATTTCACCGCTTTTGAGCGCCATCGACACCGCCGCACCGCCCAAATCCAGCGCCGCATCTACGTCGGGGTGCAGGTGAAAGCGGATATCAAAGCCCAGACCTTTCAACCCCGAGGCATCCATCGCCCGGTCAAACTGCCGCTTGGCCTTGTCACTTGTGGCCAGCAGAATATCTTCGCCGGTCAGTTCACGGCCATCAAAGCGCAGCTCGAAGGTACGGGCATGGGTCAGACCGAAAACCTTGGCATAGCCGTCATGCCCAGCCATGAAGCGCGCGCCCTCGAACGCCTCTTCAAACTCATTGGGTACCTCGCGCGGGGCATCCATCAGCGCCTCTTTCTCAGTCCCCGGAACCGGATCCGCCAGCCGCGCGCTGGAATAACCGTCCAGGCACAGGGTCGAATGCGATGGGGTTGCCCGCCCTGCCCGACGCCACTCGACCCCGAATGTCTCACCCGATCCGCAATTCACGACCAATGGCCGCCGCCCAGAGGTCAGCTCGAAAGCCAGCGTCGATGCGTGGGCGTTGTAAGAATTGGCCCCCTTCGGCGGCGTAGCGGCGTCGATAATCACACTGGTCCGGGCCGCGTAAAGACGCCCGAACCCCATCGACAACCCCTTGGCGCGTTGCGGTTTTACCCCGCTTTGGGCAAGGGCCTGATCCAGCCGCCCTTCAACTCCGCGTCCGCCGCCGTGAAACCGGGCCAAACCGCCATCCGTGTGGCGCAAACTGCGCAGCGCCGGGGCGATGCGCTTGATCGCATTGGCCTGCGCGCCGGGCGTCCCCCGCCCCAGATCGCTGAGCGCAGCCGACGTCCAGGCCAACAAGGTGAACACCTCGAGCAGTTCTTCGGGGTTGCGCGTGGGAATGCCGCCCTGATCGTCGATCTGACTGCCGCATTCGCGCGCCAGCGCGCGCAGGGCCGGGTCAGCCAATTGTTCAAGGCCCTGCAACGCCAAACCGGCCTGCACAAGACCGGCCAGCGCCTCGAATCGGGGCAAGCCGGGGGTTGCAGCTTTCCACCGCTTGGACAGAAACCATGTCTGCTGCGCCAGTGCGCGAAAGAAGACCTGAGACTGCTTTTCATCCATTCCGCGCAGCAAAAAGGACGCGTGATTGATCCAGCGCATCACCCGCCGTCCGGTCAGATCGGGCACCCAGCCCGGCCCCTGCCCGCGGCCGTGCGCCTCGATCCAGCCCCAGACCCATCGCTGGGCCTTGTCGCGTGCGCGCATATCACCAACAGCGGCCAGATCGTCCAGCCAGGCAAAGCCGTGGCGTTCGTGGTCAAAACCGGCGCTCGGGGCAGTCACGTCCCAAAGGCCGGTATCCTGCGCCTCGACCAGAAAACCGGCAAACAGCAGATTTCCCGCCACCAACTGCCGCCCACGTGCAAAGGAGCCAACCGTGCGCGGCTCGGGCTCTTTCACGAATCCCGCTGCCGCCTTGCGACGCTGGCTCAGCCGCGCATAAAGACGGTTCTGGAACCGGGTCCACCGGCTTGTCATGGAATCGGAGTTAGACATTGCGCTCGTTACTCTGCCCCTTGCGCTCTGTTGGCGCCTGAGACCCAACGATAGACCGCGCCGCACGTCAAGTCACCGAAAAGCGTTGGATTATTCCGATTTGTTCAGACAGGCGATGTAGAAGCCATCCATACCACCGCGATCAGACCAATAATCGGGCCGCAGCCGCAACCCGCCCTCTTCAGTGATCCAGCCCTTTTCAACGCCGGTCACGGCCAAAGCCTGCCGGTTTACCTGCATGTCTGGGAACATATCCAGCGCCTCTTCGATCTGCACTTCGCCCTCATCCGGCAGCAGGGAACAGGTACAATAGATCAGCCGCCCGCCGGGTTTCAGCAAGCTCCACGCATGGGCCAGCATCTGCGCCTGCAATTCGATCAGCCCACCGAATTCCGAGCCATCCTTGGCATAGGGCAGGTCCGGGTGGCGGCGAATAGTGCCTGTGGCCGAACAAGGCGCGTCCAGCAAGATGGCGTCGTATTGGCCTTGATGGTCCAACGCGTCGCCTGCGATGACCTGCGCCGTAAGCCCCGTGCGAGCAAGGTTCTCGCGAACCCGTTCCAGCCGCGATTCCGAGATGTCCAGCGCCGTGACCTGTGCTCCGGCGGCCGCCAGTTGCAGCGTCTTGCCCCCCGGTGCGGCACAGAGGTCGAGTATCTTCTCTCCGGCCTTCGGGGCCAGCACCTGCACCGGCAGCGCCGCCGCCGCGTCCTGCACCCACCAATCGCCCGCATCGAATCCCGGCAGGGCCGAGACCTGCCCCGCATCCTGCACCCGGCGCGAGCCCGTAGGCAGCGCCTCACCGGGACCATTGGCACCGGGTTTAACGGTGATATCCAACGGTGCGCCTGCGAAATGGGCTTGCTCAATAACCGTGATCGCATCTGCGCCCCAAGCCATAGTCAGCGGGTCGCGCAGCCATTCGGGCAGGCGCGGCACGCGCATCTTGGGCCACGCTTCGGGCCCTTCGGCAGCCACTTTGCGCAGCACCGCGTTGACCAGCCCCTTGAGGCGGCCATGCTTGCGGGACCGGCCGACGATCTCGACCATCGAGTTCACCACCCCATGCGCGGCCTCTCCGTGGCACAACTCAACCGCACCAAGGCGCAGAGCATTGTGGACGGTCAGCGCGGGCGTGCGGTTCAGGTGGTTGTCCAGCAGACGGTCGGCGCGTTCCAACCCGCGCAGGGTTTCCAGCGTCAGGCGTTGCGCCCGCGCGCGGTCTTCGCGATCCAGCCGGTCCAATGCTCCAGCCGCCAGGCATTCGGACAAAAGCCGCCCTTCGCCCAAAATCTGATCCAGCAGATAGATCGCGCTGCGCCGCGCTGCCGTTGCGTTGTCGGACATGGAACCGCCTTTGATGTGACCCTCGCCCGCATTGCCAAACGCGGACGGGGGCGTATATCAAGCCCTAGCACGGAAAGGAACCCGATCTCATGAGCGACGACCGCACAGACCTGCCGCCCGCCGCCAAGCGCGCCCTGGCCGAGGCCGAGGACCGTCGCCGCAAGGCCGAGGCTGAGGCAAAGGAACAGCCCAAAGAACTGGGCGGGCGTGATGGCCCTGACCCCGCCCGCTACGGTGATTGGGAAAAGAAGGGCATCGCAATCGACTTCTGATCACTCAGCCCCGCAGCGCGGTCAGGAAATCGGCAATTAACGCGCGCTGTTTTTTGGATTTCGCCCGATCCTCGGGCCATGTCAGCCAATAGCCGTCTTTTGTTTTCAACTCGGGAAGATCCAGACGCCGTAAGCGCCCGGCCTGTAAATCGGCCTGCGCCAGAGGTTCAGACCCCAGCGCCACACCCATCCCTTGCCGCGCCGCCGACAGGGCGTGTTCCATTGAATCGAAGCTGATCACCGAAGGCGGCAGATCGTCATGACCCGTCTTGCGCGCCCAGTCGCGCCAGCCGGGCCGTTCGCCGCGCAAGTCGATCAGTGGCGCGCCCCACTCCACATCCGGGGCGGCCATGGGCACCAGAACCTCGGGCGCGATCCGTTCAGCCTCGCGCCCCGACCACGTGCCGCGCCCATAGCGGATTTGCAGCCAAGTCCGCTCTTCATCCAGCGATGACCGTCGCGCGACCGAATCCGTCATTACGCGCACTTTCGGGCGCATCTGCTGGAACCGGGCAATCGCCGGAACCACAAGCGCATGGATGTTCGACGACAGCCCCGCAACGCGCAACTCACGCGGAGATTTGCCAAACAGATCCTCGGTATTTCGTTCCAGCGCCTGTAAGCTGTCCTGCACCAGCGGCAAATAGCTTTCGCCTTCGACCGTCAACGACACGCCACGTGCTTCGCGCACAAACAGGGTCCGGCCCAGCCAGGATTCCAGGTTTCCAATCCGCTGACTGACGGCCGCTTGTGTCAAGCCGAACTCACGCGCGGCAGCGGAAAACCCGCCCAGCCGACCGGCGGCCTCGAACACCCGTAGCCAGTCCAGAGGCGGCAATCCGATCTTCTTCTTAGTCATAAGATTTTCCAGCCCTCAGTCGCAATAAGGTTTAATTGTGGTGATGCCACGAGGCGCGTATCACCTCAAGCATAGCTCGCGCCGAACAGGAGAAGCCCCATGCTGCGCACTGCCACTCATACGGCCCAGATCGTGACTGTCGAATTTGCCGATGGCACCCAATCCCGATTTCACTCCATCTGGCTGCGCGACAACGCGTTGGACCCCGACACCCGCGCGCCGGGCAATGGTCAGCGCCTGATTACCATCGGTGACATTCCCGTCGATACCACGATAAGCGCCGCTGAGATGGAAGAGGGCGATCTTCGCGTCACCTTTCAGCCCGAAAACAAGACGGTCACCTTTCCCGCCGACTGGCTTGCCGCACACAGCTATGACCGCACCCAAAGTGCCGAGTTTGGACGCCTCGCCCCCGGCATCACCACGTGGGCGCAGGGCATCGAAGCCCCCGCCGGAGATTGGGCGCAGGTTCATTCCAATCCCACTGCCAAGCGCAACTGGCTGGCCGCCGTCGCCGAATATGGCTTCGCCAAGCTGACAAACGGCCCGACCGAGCCGGAATCGCTACTGCAAGTGGCCGACCTGTTCGGCTATGTGCGCGAGACCAATTATGGCCCTTATTTCGAGGTTCGGACTGAGGTGAACCCCACCAACCTTGCCTTTACCGGGCTCGGTTTGCAGGCGCATACCGACAACCCTTATCGCGACCCGGTGCCAACGCTGCAAATTCTCTACTGCCTTGAAAACAGCGCCGAAGGTGGCGAGTCAATCGTGGTCGATGGCTTCCGCGCAGCCGAAAAACTGCGTGATCAAAACCCCGAGGGCTTTGCCCTGCTGACCGGATACCCGGCGCGGTTTGAATACAAGGGCGAAGACGGGGTTTGCCTGCGGTCCCGCCGCCCGATGATCGAACTGTCGCCCGATGGCGAGTTGATTGGCATCCGGTTCAACAATCGGTCGTCTGCGCCGTTTGTTGACATCCCCTTTGACCAGATGGAGGCCTACTATGCCGCCTACCGTCAGTTGGGAGCCATCATCGACGACCCGGCCATGGGCGTGTCGTTCAAGCTGGAACCGGGTGAAAGCTTTATCGTCGACAACACCCGCGTGCTGCATGCGCGGCTGGGCTATTCCGGGGCCGGGTCGCGGTGGCTGCAAGGCTGCTACGCCGACAAGGACGGGCTGCTGTCCACGCTGGCGGCAATGGATGCCCCTCAGCCGGAGGCGGCGGAATGAAACCCGATTTCTCGACCCTGAACCGCGACAATATCGTGGCCTTCATCGGCGACATCTTCGACCGCCGCGGCGGTGAGGAATATCTGGGCGAACCCGTCACCATGGCCGAACATATGCTGCAAGGGGCCACGATTGCTGAACAGAACGGCATGCCCGAGGAAATCATCGTCGGCGCCCTGCTGCACGATATCGGCCACTTTACGTCCGAGTTCGGCACCTATCACCCCGACGACACCGAAGACCGCCACCACGAGGATGCAGGTGCCGAAGTGCTGGAGCAGTTCTTCCCGTCCGTCATCACCGATTGCTGCCGGTATCACGTGGCGGCCAAGCGCTATCTCTGCGCCACCAAGCCCGAGTATTTCAACCGGCTGTCCAGCGCCTCGGTCCACACATTGGAGTTGCAGGGCGGCCCGATGAACCCCGAAGAGGTGGCCGCGTTCGAGGCCAACCCGAACCTGAAAGAGATCATTCAGGTCCGCTATCTGGACGAGGCTGGCAAACGCGCGGGCATGGAAACCCCCGATTTCGCCCATTTCGCCCCGATGGTGCAGCGCATGGTCGATAAGCATATGGGGGCCGCATGACCGCGCCTGAATACATCTTTGAAGCCAGCACCAAGCCGTCCCTACCTTGGCACGAGGTGCCCCTGATCCGGGCCACCGATGCATCCGTCAAAGGCTATGGTTGTCTGGTCGATGACCCTCAAGGGTTCGAGATCGAGATCACCCGCTGGCCGCAGCAAGGCTGGCGGCCCATCGACGAGGGCACCGGCGACGAAGGCGGCTGGGTTGAAGGCACGTTCAAATGCGACTGGCAAGGCGACGTGCTCTATGGCGAGAACGAGGCGGTCAAAGGCCAATATGTTCTGGGCTGGTCCGCCGATCCGCAGCAAGCGCAAAAGGCACGCCAAACCGCGCCTCGTGATCAGGTCCTGCTGTGGCACATGAACTATCACCCGGATGGTGGTCAGATGTTCTGGCCCCTGGACAACAAGCCCTTCATCGTTCCTGCTGCCCTGCCCGGCGACAACCTGACGCCCGAGAAGGTCGTGGCCTTCTGGTGCGACGGCTCGCGCGGGCTCTATATTCATCCCGGTATCTGGCACGAGGGAATTTTCCCGGTCGAAGACAGCCAGCGGTTCCTTGACCGTCAGGGCGCAGTTCATGCGCGCGTCAGCGCCGATATCGGGAAAGAGTTCGGCGTCTACCTGTCTTGCCCGTTGCGCGCGGACATGATTAAGGACGTGTAGGCAAAGCCCCAGTATGCGCCCGTTGCTTGCGGTTGACCCATAGCTGAACGGCCATCAGATACGGCACGTAGAACGCAAAGTTCTGCACAAGGTCAAACGGGCCCGAGAAATCGGGCTCGGACCCCAGCCCACCGGTCAGCAGATACCAGATCGTGTAGTGCACCCGATAAAGCCACGATCCCAGCGCCAGCCAGAACAGACGCAGGCCCCAAGCCCAATGGCCTGCACGGTCTTTGTTCAACGCCATACGCGCCACCATCAGCGCAGCGGTGAACAGGCACAGACCATAGAGGAAAAAGGCCGCCGACATGACCGGCCCACCGATCGTGCCACGCAGAGGGATATAGGTCATTCCGGCCAAACCCGTGATCAGCGCGAGTGTGACAAGCACTCGGCCCAGCATACGATGGAAACCGGTAAATCTCCGCCGCAAGTTTGGTAGTACTTGCAAAGGGACAAGCGCGACCAACACGGTACCGGCAAATATATGCACCAGCATCGCCAAATTGCCGACGCCCTGCCCGTCTGCAAACAAATAGCTTTGCTGCGCCGCGTCTTCAGACAGCCCGACACGGATCATGCCAAATCCATGCACGACGAAAGGCAGCAGCGTCAGATAGAACACCACCAGCAGCAGGCCCAAAACTACGCGAGACTTCACGGTTCGCATAAGCTGACCCTAGCGCCTTTGGTCTCCGCGTCTATGGCTCAGAGGCCCAGCACATCTACCATGTCATATTGGCCGGGCGCTTTGCCTTGCCCCCACAGCGCCGCTTTCAGCGCGCCGCGGGCGAAGATGACGCGGTCGGTGGCCAAATGGCGCAGCACGATACGTTCGCCCGGAGCTGCGAATAAAACATCGTGTTCGCCCACGATGTCTCCGCCGCGAATGGCGTGGAAACCGATATCGCCGCGTTTGCGCGCGCCCGTGATGCCGTCGCGGGCGCGATCGGACACGTCCGCCAGATTGACCCCGCGCCCTTCGGCTGCGGCCTCACCCAGCATCAAGGCAGTGCCCGAGGGCGCATCGACCTTGTGGTGGTGATGACCTTCGATCACTTCGATATCGAAATCCTCATCCAGCGCGGCGGCAACTTTCTTGGTCAGCTGCACAAGCAGATTGACGCCGAGGCTCATATTGCCCGCCCGCACGATCACTGCATGGCGCGCGGCAGGTTCCAGCGCGGCAATCTGCTCATCCGTCATACCGGTGGTGCCAATCACATGTACACAGCGCGCTTGTGCGGCCAGCGCGGCAAATTCCAGCGTCGCCTCGGGCGCGGTGAAGTCTATCACCGCCTGCGCCTGCGCGAATGCTTCCAGTGGGTCATCTGTGACAGTGACGCCCAACGCGGGGCCGCCCATCGCCGTGCCCACATCCTGACCGATCCAGTCATGGTCCGCACGTTCAACAACGCCGACCAGACGCGCCTGATCGCTCTCAGATACGGTCTTGATCAGCATCTGCCCCATACGGCCCGAAGCTCCTGTGATGACTATCCCCGGAATATGGGTCATGGCTTGCTTCCCTCATTGCAATCGGCTCAAAGCCTCCTACCCGGTTCGCGCCCGCTTGGCAAAGGTGGGATTTGGGCTTAGATCGAAGTCATGGCAAAGAACAAATTCCACGATGGCCCCGGCCCGTCCCAACGACAGCTTCGTGTCGGCGAACTGATCCGTCGCACCCTGTCCGAGGTTCTAGCGCGCGGAGATGTCCACGACCCCGACCTGAATCGCATGTCAATCACCGTGGGTGAGGTCCGCACCTCGCCCGATCTCAAGATCGCCACCGCCTATGTGCTGCCCTTGGGCGGCAAGGGGCAGGAGGACGTGATCGACCTGCTGGCCCGCAACAAGGGCGAGCTGCGCCGCATGATCGGCAAGAAGCTGAACCTGAAATTCTCGCCCGATCTGCGGTTCCGTCTGGATGACACGTTTGACCGTCTGGACGACACCCGCCGCATGTTCGAACAGGACGCGGTGCGCCGCGATCTGGACGAGTGATCCGCACGCTGGCCACATTGGGCGCGCTCCTGTGGGCCGCGCAGGCCGGTGCGGTGAGCTGTGAAAAAGTCACCCACGACGACAAGCGATACACTGTTTGTGAGGTGGACGCGGCAAACGAAGACCTGCGTCTATTTCTGAACGACGACAGCGGCGATCTGCTGGGGCATTTTTCCTCGGTGAATGAGGCGCTGGCCCCCGGCGGTGAACGCCTGGCCTTTGCGATGAATGCGGGCATGTATCACGACGACCGCTCGCCCGTGGGTCACTATGTCGAGAACGGCCAAGAGCAGATGCGCGTCATCTCCAACCCCGGCCCCGGCAATTTCGGCCTTCTACCCAATGGGGTGTTCTGCATCCGCGAGGGCCGCGCCGATGTGTTCGAGACGCTTGACTATGTGGATCAGGCCCCCGAGTGCCGCTTTGCCACCCAATCCGGCCCCATGCTGGTGATCGACGGAGAGCTGCATCCGCGTTTTCTGCCCGACTCGACCTCTCTGTTCGTGCGCAACGGGGTGGGCACTAGTGCTGATGGCACCCGCGCGGTGTTTGCGATCTCGGACGATTACGTCACCTTCCACGAATTCGGCAGCCTGTTTCGGGACGTGCTGAAAACCCCCAACGCACTGTTCTTCGACGGGAATATTTCACGCATGTATGACCGGGCCGGGGGCCGCTCAGATATCGGCTTTTCACTGGGGCCCATCGTGGGTGTGGTCGAAATCGCACCTGTAAATTGACAGCGCCCATGTGATCCGCTACCCCGCGCGCCTCAGCATGAATCAAGGTGTAATATGGGACGCAAACGCAAGGGCCGCGACATTTCCGGTTGGCTGGTGGTGGACAAGCCTGCGGGCATGACCTCGACCGCCGTGGTCAACAAGGTGCGGTGGGCGATGGATGCGAAAAAGGCGGGCCACGCGGGTACGCTGGACCCCGAGGCGACCGGCGTTCTGGCCGTGGCGCTGGGTGAGGCGACCAAGACCGTTCCCTACATCACCGACGCCTTGAAAGCCTACACCTTCACCGTGCGTCTGGGTCAGGCCACCAATACCGACGATGCCGAGGGCGAGGTGATTGCACAAAGCGATGCGCGCCCCTCGGATGACGATATCAAACAGGCGCTGACCCCGTTTCTGGGTGACATCATGCAGGTGCCGCCCAAGTTTTCCGCCGTGAAGATCGATGGCCAACGCGCCTATAAACTAGCTCGCGATGGCGAGGATGTGGAACTCTCCGCCCGGCCTCTGTGGGTCGAAGAGCTGATCCTTGTCGACCGCCTGGATGACGATCATGTGGTGCTGGAAATGACCTGCGGAAAAGGTGGCTATGTGCGCTCCATCGCCCGCGATCTGGGTGCGGCGCTGGGATGTCACGGCCACGTCAAAGAACTACGCCGCATCTGGTCCGGTCCGTTCGAGGTCGAAGATGGACTGTCCGTCGACCAGATCGACGAAATGGCAAAGACCGAGGCTCTGGATGACTACCTCCACCCGCTGGAGACCGGCCTCGCCGACCTGCCCGAGTTGAAATGTACCCCCGAGGGCGCCACCCGTCTGCGCAATGGCAATCCGGGCATGGTGCTGGCCAGCGACGTGGAATATGGCGACGAGGCTTGGGCCTCACTTGACGGCAAAGCTGTGGCCGTGGGCATCTATAAATCCGGCGAATTGCATCCCAGCCGGGTGTTCGTCGCCTGAACGCCGTGCTAGGCGGGGGCATGATCACCCGAACGCACACCAAAGGCGATGCGCCCTCGACCGCCGTCTACTCCGATTGCGAGAAGTATCGCTATAGCCTGACCCGCATGTGGGATGCGGGCGGGCGCAAGGCGCTGTTTGTGATGCTCAACCCTTCGACCGCGACCGAGGTGCAGAACGATCCCACCGTCGAACGCTGTGAACGGCGGGCGCGGGCGCTGGGGTTTGGCGCGTTTCAAGTGACGAACATCTTTGCCTGGCGCGACACCGACCCCCGCAAGATGCGCGCCGCCACCGATCCGGTAGGCCCCGCGAATGACGCCGCCATTCTGGACGGTGTCAATTGGGCCGATCAGGTCATCGCCGCATGGGGCACCCATGGCGAACATCTGGACCGCGGCCCGGCGGTCGAGACCCTGCTGCGCGGCACCGGGCATCCTCTGTTCCATCTGGGACTTACCAAGGCGGGCCACCCGAAACACCCGCTCTACATCGCCTATACCCAGCAACCCGAGCTATGGTGACAAAGGGTTAACCAATACCCCAAGCAGGTTTTGACCAACTGGCTGAATGCATGGGATAAATCATCCTCGGGGCAATGCGTGCGCGGAGGGGTTCCATGTTCATGATCGGGTTTCTCAGTATCGCAGCCCTGGGCGGCGCGGCTTATGCGATAAGCGATATATTCGAGCCAGAGGACGAGCCCGAAGAAGACGACGTCATTGAAGATGACGCCGAAGAGATCTCGGAAGGCAATCTGCTTGAGATTGACGATGTGCCAGACGCACCGTCAACCGGAACTGTCATTTTCGAACACGAAGGCAATCTGATCCTTGCTGGTACTGAAGAGCAGGACATTCTGACCGGTCAAGATGGCGACGACCAGATCAATGGCTATGCCGGGGATGACACCGTGATTGGCGGCGCGGGCGATGATACCCTCCATGGCGGGGACGGGGACGACACGGTCTTGGGTGGGTTGGACGATGACATTCTGCATGGCGAGGATGGCGATGACCTTCTGACCGGAGAGGACGGGGATGACACGCTCTACGGTTATTTCGGCGTGGATAATTTGGAGGGCGGCGTCGGGGACGACGATCTTTATGGCGGTCAGGACGACGACAGGCTGAGCGGGGGTGACGGGGATGACGCACTGCATGGCGGCTATGGCAACGACACGCTGAACGGCGGCGCGGGTGAGGATGCGCTGTTCGGGGACGACGGCGACGATATTCTAATCGGACAAGACGCCGAAGGCGAGGATGAGGTCGATTTCCTCAACGGTGGCGAAGGGGATGACACCATTCTGGCCGACGGGGGCGACATTGTGACTGGCGGCAATGGCACGGATGAAATCATCGTTACCCCGGAAGAAGGCGACGACCCGGTCACAGTGATGGATTTCCAGCCCGGTCAAGACAAGCTGCTGATCTCGTGGACCGGCGAGGAAGACCCCGACATTCAGGTTGAACCCGATGCCGAAGATGACAACCTGACAAATGTCGTGATCAACGGGCAGACCGCCGTGCAACTGCTGGCAGCCGAAGGATTGACCGCCGAGGATATCCAACTGATTGGCGAGGGCGCGCTGGCGCAATTGAACGCGCTGGGCTGATCGGGCAGAATCCCTTTGCTATCCACCGAAAATCCGCTTATACGCGCGCATCCGCATCGGAATCGGTGCGGTTTTCTCCATGGGCCTGTGCTGGACGACATCCCGGCCTGCGCCATTAACCTTAACCTTTTTACAAGGAGACCCCGATGTCGATTACTGCCGCTGAAAAAGCACGCGTCATGAAAGAATTCGCAACCAAGGACGGCGACACCGGTTCGCCTGAAGTCCAGGTTGCCATCCTGACCTCGCGCATCACCACCCTGACCGAGCACTTCAAGACCCACAAAAAAGACAACCACGGTCGCCGCGGTCTGCTGAAAATGGTCGCCCAGCGCCGTAAACTGCTGGACTACCTGAAGGGCAAGGAAGAAGCACGCTATCAGGACCTGATCAAAAAGCTGGGCATCCGCCGCTAAGCGCTTTTTCGTCCAATTCGAAACGCCCGCCAATTTGGTGGGCGTTTTTTTTGTTCGGGACGATCTATCGAAGCTATTGTGCTGTCAGTCCGAAGCGGCGCGATCATATTCCATGCGCGCGGTCTTAACCTGATCCATCTGTTCGTGCGACCAGTAGACGAGCGGCCTGAGCAGTTCCAATAAGCTGCGGCCCTGAGGTGTCAGTGCATAAGACACAGCGACAGGCGGACCGGGATCGACAGTACGCGTTAAATATCCATCCCGCTGTAGCCCCCGCAGATTTTCGGTCAGCACCCTTTGCGTAACGTCACCGATACATCGCTTGAGCTCTCCGAACCGCTTCGGCTCATCTTCTAGCGCCAGAATGATGATCATCCGCCACTTGCCTGTGACGTTGGACAAAACGGATCGGATCGAACAGTTCGACGCTTCGGCTTTATTGCTAACGCCAATGGGAAGCATGACACCCTCAAGTTCATTATGAATACCAGAAACGACTACAATACCTCATAGCACAAATGCAACATACTGTTTTTTCGCCAGTATCCTAAAAGTAACCCGGTGACTTTAAGGTGCGTAATTGCCCTTTGGTGCGTTTTTGATACCTACTATCAACGCAACACGAATCATCAGGAATTCACCATGACCCCCAAAGATCTTGTCCTCGCACTTTTTTCTGCCGCTTTCCTGGACCATGACCCCGAAGCTGCGCGTCAGATGGTAAGCACCGACTATGTTCAGCACAATCCGCAGGTACCGACCGGGGCCGAAGGACTGATGGGCCTGATCTCGTTGGTCGGTCAGGCTGGTATGACCGCGACCACCCATCGCGTGATCACCGAAGGTGATCTGGTCGTACTGCACAACACCTATGACAATGCCGACGCGTTCGGCGCGTCCTCGCTCGCTGCGTTTGACATCTTTCGCGTAGAAGACGGGAAAGTGGTTGAACATTGGGACAACTTGCAACCTATCCCCGAAACCACCGCGTCAGGGCGCGGCATGACGGATGGTGCGGTTGAGATCACCGATCTCGACAAGACCCAAGAAAACAAAGCCTCGGTTCTGGGTTTTGTACGCGACGTGTTGGGCGGGGCAGCACCAGAGAATGTCTCGAAATACATGGACCCCGAAGTTTACATGCAACACAACCCGTCAATCGAAGACGGCCTGTCGGGATTGATGGCCGCGATCGAAGCATTTGCTGCACAGGGAATGGTAATCACCAAGTTTGAGCCTCAATTCGCCGTGGCCGAGGGCAATTTCGTCTTTGTCGCGACCGATGCTGTCATGGGCGGCGAACCCTGGGCCTTCTTCGATCTGTGGCGCGTGGAAGATGGCAAGATCGTAGAGCACTGGGACGTCGTCTCACCTATCCCGTCCGAAATGGCACATGGGAACGGCAAGTTCTGAGTAAGCTTGACCGCCCCTGAAGCGCCATGAGAAAGCGCCCGTCAAACCTGCCGGCGTTTTCCGCTTTCTTCAATCAGGAAGACCCGCATTCCGCCACCCGGCGCGCCAATTTTCCGAAGCATTTGTCATCGAAAACACAGGCAGTTTGGCTTGTTCGGTAGATGCGGTGATATCGGGCCGAAGCGCATTAAGGTCATTGACCGCAGACTTCGCCGCGGCTGTATCCGGCAGTTGCCCCAACGCGGCAATCAGCATCAAATGGCTCATGACAAAACCGGACCGAACGGCCAGAGCCTCACGCGCTGCGGCGGCGGCTTCTTCGTACCGGGCAAGCTGGAACAAAGCGCTGCATCGGGCAATATGCGCGGCGTGTCGCATTGGGTCCTTGGGGCTGAGTTCAACGGATTGCGTCGCATGATCCAGTGCCTCGTCCGGTCGATTTAGCATGCACAGGTTGATCGAAGCCAGCATATGCACACTCGCAGCATTCGGATTCTCGGCCAACGCCTGTTTGAAAGCAGCCCGTGCGCGCGGTAAATCCCGCGCCAGCATCGAGATCGAGTGCGCCGCATAGGCCATTGCGATTCCGTCAGCCCGGTCGCTCATCAACACGCGTTCGGCGGCAGCTACGGCGGCCTTGGGGCCTTTGCCCACAGGTTCCAGACCCTGCACAAGGCGCTGGATGTGCAGCCATGCCAACAACCCGGCTGCGGCTGCGTAGTCAGCGTCGCGCTCCAGTGCCAGAGTGGTAAGCCGGATCGCTTCGCGATTGTCTTCATCGGTCAGCAAATGGAAATGCGACAGAGCCTGTAAATACAGCTCATACGCCTCCAGATTTTCGGTTGGCTTGGCGCGCGAGCGGGTGGTTTCAGCGCGACGCAGTGACGGCTCGATTGCTGTCACCACCTCTTGCGTGACCTTGTCCTGAAGATCGAAAATATCGTCCAACACACCATCAAACCGATCTGCCCAAAGGTGGCTGCCGTTTTCCGCATCAATCAACTGCCCGGTAATCCGAACACGTTGGCCCGCCCGACGGACCGACCCTTCCAGCACATAGCGAACGCCCAGGCTACGCCCGACCTCGCGGATATCAGTGCTTTTTCCTTTGAAAATAAAAGATGAATTGCGCGCCACTACCATCAGCCACCGAAACCGCGACAGCTCGGTGATGATGTCCTCGGTCATGCCGTCGGCAAAAAACTCCTGCTCGGGGTCGCCGGACATATTGTCAAAGGGCAGCACGGCGATGCCGGGGCGCGTGTCGGCCGAGGTCGACAGATTGGCCGACGTCCCCTTGGGCCAGCACCAGACACCGATGCGGCGCGTGATGTTTTTCAACTCGGTCTGCTCGCCCCCGTCGAACTGGGCCGCATCACCCCGGTCCAGACTGTTGTGCGACGTGTCCGAGATCAGGATCTGGTCAGGTTCAGCCAATGCCTCAAGCCGCGCGGCGATATTGATCCCGTCACCGAAGATATCGTCGCCATCCGAGATCACCTCGCCCGTGTGGATGCCGATACGCAGCCGAATGGTATCTGCCTTTGGAGCCGATTGAACCGCAATTGCGCAATCGGCGGCGTCGGATGTCGAGGGGAACTCGGCAATCCACCCGTCCCCCATGCTTTTGATCAGGCGCCCCTTATGCGCCTCAAGCAAGGACTTAAGCGTGTCTTCACGAAACGACCTGAGCGCAGCCAACGTGCCCTGCCGGTCCTGATCCATCAGCGCCGAGTATCCAACGACATCTGCCGCCAGCACCGTCGTAAGTCGTCTTTTCATTGACAGCCTCCCATCAAGAGCAACTTACCGCGCGGCAGAGTGTCTGTCAGGTTTTTTGCGCGGGACATCCGCGAAGTTTGTCCGTAGCCTTGGCACATTTCGCTTTCGTTCCAACCTGATTTCACGCGCGCGGCGTCAAATCCCAGTTTGGCAAGCATGCAACTGAAAGTCGGTGCTTCGGTTTCGCTTTCCTTCACCTTAAAACTCATGTATGCGCGCGGGTATCTGAGACGTTGTGCCCGGACCCTGGCACTCGAATGGAAGATAAATGGGGTCGGCGGCAATGGGGCCGCCATGCAAACCGGAGACCCGCAGGGGCGGGAGTGCTCCGTTCTAGGATACGCATATGTTTGATGTAACAAAGAAATCGATTCAGTGGGGCGAAGAGACGCTGACACTGGAAACCGGCAAGGTTGCCCGTCAGGCGGACGGCACTGTGATTGCCACGCTGGGCGAAACCAGCGTCATGGCCAACGTGACCTTTGCCAAAAGCCAAAAGCCCGGTCAGGATTTTTTCCCGCTGACCGTACACTATCAAGAGAAATACTATGCCGCCGGTAAAGTTCCGGGTGGCTTTTTCAAGCGCGAGGCGCGCCCGACCGAAAAAGAGACGCTGACCGCGCGTCTGATCGACCGTCCGATCCGCCCGCTGTTCGTCGATGGCTTCAAAAACGAAGTTCTGGTCATGTGCACCGTGCTGAGCCACGATCTGGTCAACGATCCCGACATCGTTGCAATGATTGCTGCGTCGGCTGCTCTGACTATTTCCGGCGCGCCGTTCATGGGTCCGATCGCCGGTGCCCGCGTTGGTTTCGTGGATGGCGAATACGTCCTGAACCCGACCGTAGACGACATGCAGGACCTGCGCCTGAACCCTGAACAGCGTCTGGATCTGGTTGTCGCCGGCACCAAAGATGCCGTGATGATGGTGGAATCGGAAGCTTACGAGCTGTCAGAGGCCGAAATGCTGGGCGCCGTGACCTTCGCGCATGAACAAATTCAGCCGGTTATCGACCTGATCATCAGCTTGGCCGAAGAAGCTGCGAAAGAGCCGTTTGAATTCGCCGCCCCCGACTATGCGGACCTCTACGCTGCTGTGGCCGCAGCCGGTGAAGAGCAGATGCGCGCCGCCTTCGCGATCACCGACAAGCAAGAGCGCACCACCGCCGTTGCCGCGGCCCGCGAAGCGATCAAAGAAGCGTTGACCGAAGAACAGCTAGAAGACGGCAACCTCGGTTCCGCGATGAAAAAGCTGGAAGCCGGCATCCTGCGAGGCGACGTCGTCAAAGGCGGCAAGCGGATCGACGGTCGTTCGACCACTGATATCCGTTCGATCGTAGCCGAAACCTCGATGCTGCCCCGGACCCATGGTTCCGCCCTGTTCACCCGTGGTGAGACTCAGGCACTGGCCGTAACCACGCTGGGCACCGGTGATGATGAGCAGTTCATCGACGCGCTGCACGGCAACTTCAAATCGAACTTCCTGCTGCACTACAACTTCCCCCCCTATTCGGTTGGTGAAGTTGGCCGCGTGGGTGGCCCCGGACGTCGTGAGATCGGCCACGGCAAGCTGGCATGGCGCGCCCTGCAGGCGGTTCTGCCTGCGGCGACCGACTTCCCCTACACGATCCGTATCGTGTCCGAGATCACCGAATCCAACGGATCGTCCTCGATGGCGTCGGTCTGCGGCGGCTCGCTGTCGATGATGGATGCGGGCGTTCCGCTGAAAGCACCGGTTGCCGGTGTGGCCATGGGTCTGATCCTGGAAGATGACGGCAACTATGCCATCCTGTCCGACATTTTGGGTGACGAAGACCACCTGGGCGACATGGACTTCAAGGTTGCGGGTACAGAAAACGGCATCACCTCGTTGCAGATGGACATCAAGGTTGCGGGCATCACGCCCGAGATCATGGAGAAAGCCCTGGCGCAAGCCAAGGACGGCCGGATGCACATCCTGGGCGAGATGGGCAAAGCCCTGTCCGAGACCAACGAATTCTCGGTCCACGCCCCGCGCATCGAGACCATGAACATCCCAACCGACAAGATCCGCGAAGTGATCGGCTCGGGCGGTAAGGTCATCCGCGAAATCGTCGAGGTTTCGGGTGCCAAGGTCGACATCAACGACGACGGCGTGATCAAGATTGCCTCGCCCGATGGGGAGTCGATCAAGAAAGCTTACGAGATGATCCACTCGATCGTCGCAGAGCCGGAAGAAGGTCAGATCTACACTGGTAAAGTGGTCAAGATCGTCGACTTCGGTGCCTTCGTGAACTTCTTTGGCAAGCGCGACGGTCTGGTCCACGTTTCCCAGATCGAAAACCGCCGCCTGAACCATCCGTCGGATGTTCTGAAGGAAGGTCAGGAAGTGAAAGTCAAACTGCTGGGCTTTGATGATCGCGGCAAGGTTCGCCTGTCGATGAAAGTGGTCGATCAGGAAACCGGCGAAGAGATTGTTCCCGAGAAGAAAGAAAAGAAAGAAGACGCCGAATAATCAGCGCCTCTTTTCGAATTACCAAAGACCCCGGTTCTGGCCGGGGTCTTTTTTTGTGACCCTACAAGTCCTTGGCAAAGTAATGCAGATGCGGTCGCAACATCGGTTGGTCCTTGTAGGTTGTTGTCTCGATCGGTGTGTCCAGTTCCACAAACCCAAGCTTCGGATACAGGCTGCGCATCTCAACATTCGGAGTCAACGTATCGGCCACCAGCCGTTTCAACCCCATCTGTCTTGCGGCATTCTCTCGCGCCACGATCAACGCGCGCCCGGTTCCGGTGCCACGGGCACTTTCGGTGACAAAGACGCGCTTTAACTCACCGGTCTCTTGATCCAGACGCTTCAGCATCCCGCACCCCACAATCGCGGACTGCCCATCCCGCGCCACGACCAGGCAACCATTGGGTGGCAGGTAATCCTCGGGGCGCGCCCAGAATTCGGCTAAGGCGCTTTCCGGGGCGGATGGATCAATCTCGAACCCCATGGCGCCCATGCGTTCGACAATCAGGTCGTAATATTGCGACAGGATGCCATTCAGCTGATCCTTGGGCGGCAACGCGGCGCAGTTTTCAATTTCAATCATCGGGTCACACCTCGCGGATCAGTTGACCCTGTTGCGGGTGTGACCACAAGCCATTGTTCAATGCGCAACACCGGACGGCCCATGTTTCATCACGTGCCACTGGCCATAGCTGTCGTTCAGATCAAGCTTGATCGCTGCATCCGCCTTGGTCGAAGCGCTACCGATCTCGGCCAGTGTGAATTCGATCCCGCCGGGAATGTCGATCCGAACGCGATGCTCGCCGCCGCCGTGCGGGGCCTGAATTGGACGCCCCGTGGATTGTAGCACATCGCCCACGGTGACCTTGGCCTTGCGCCCTTCGATGTCGATATCGAAATCAATCGGCAGATACAGTGTCTCGTGAACGGTCTTGCACATGGCACGGAAGACGAACCAATGGGTGGCCATCTCATCCGTTTCCTCACCGTGAAACACCTTTTCCAACGCATCGCGCTGCGCGTCCGAGGCGCTGGGATCAATAATCACCTGCATCTCGCCGCCGCCTTCAAAGATCGGGCCGGGCCAAGCGTAGATCAGAGCCGCTTTGGTGCCTGCCAGATCAGTGTCGCCGAAATGCCCCTTGGAGACCTCCAGCACTTCGAAACCCCTGCAATTGCCATTGGTGGGTAATTCTTCGAACTGACAGGGGCAGGCGTAGCCGCAGTTGCAATTCCCGAAGGCTTCGCCCTCAACGTACCAATCTGTGAATGCCATCGTAACTCTCCTGATGTGAAAGCCCGATTCCTGTCATCACCCGCCCCGATCGCGGCACCATAGCATATTTACGCCAAATCCCGAACCTCCGCGAAAAATCGAATGAGAATGAGAAAGACGCGCGAATGTGTCGAACTTCACAGTCAGAAGGCTTTCGGCATGACAATTTGCGCCAGGGTCGAAAGACCCGCGACCGAGCATGCAGGGCCGACGTCGCACAACCAATAAGTGTGTGCGAAGGAATGGGCCATGACATTAAGATCGTTCAAAGAACGAGTCATCCAAACATGTAGTTTCGAGGTGGTGGGGATCGCGTTCGTCTCGCCGGTTTATGCATATATCGCGGGGGCGTCGATGGCGCATGGGTTTGCGCTGATTTCCCTGCTGTCCATCGTCATTTTGATCTGGTCGCCCATTTTCAACACGTTGTTCGACTGGATAGAACGGCACCGAACCCGCCGCCTGGCAAGCGCCCGCCCCCACCGGTTGCGGATCGTCCACGCGGTGCTGCATGAGGTCACCGCGATTATTATTACATGCCCGTTGCTGATGTATTTTGGCGGCCATTCCCTGCAGGCCGCACTGGCTTTCAATCTTGGGCTGACGATCACCTATTCGATCTACACCTATGTTTTTCATATCATTTATGACCGGTTACGCCCCGTAAGACCTGTCTCTGCGGTCGAGGGCACACCGCAATGCGATCCCGGCGCGGCGGTCTGCAATAACATCTGAACAAACCCGCGCTGCTTGTTCGATCACTCCACCCCAATAAGCTGTGAATCGAAGTGAAGCTCGCCTGTCTTTCATTTGCGGCGAGTTTGTCCACATGTGGGTTCATAACCATTTGGAACAAAGGACATGGACATGGTTAAGCGAATTATTCTCGCCTCGGCGGTGCTGGGCCTCAGCGCGTCAGCACCGGTTGCGCAAAGCCTCACAGATGACCTCTACGTCCACGGATTTGCTGGCTACAGCAATTTGCAGGACAGCGATTTCACCGGCACCGTCAATGGTGGCCCGGAATCCGTCGATACCGATTTTGACGGTGGGTTTGGACTGGGCATTGCCATCGGCAAAGAAATCCCACAGTGGAGCAATGACAGCATCGCCACTCGGGTCGAACTTGAACTCTCTTATCGGGACAATGACGTAGACGGAGTGAATTTTTCCGGCAACGGGCCCGCAAGCGAAGTCAACGTTTCGGGTGATGTGACCCAAACGTCCTTGTTTGCCAATGTTCTGGTCGATTTCAAAACCGCTAGCGCGCTCACGCCCTATGTCGGCTTGGGTCTGGGTGTCGCCTACACCGATCTGGATTTCTCATACGGACCGGGTGTGGAGTTGGATGACAGTGACACCAACTTTGCCGCTCAGATCATCGCAGGCGTTGCCTATGATGTCAGCGAAAACACGGCTCTGACACTGGATACGCGCTATTCGCGCGCCTTCGACGTTTCCTCGGACCGTCTGGCCCCGAACGGCGCGTTGACCGGCACCGTCGAAGATGACATCGACGCGTTCAGCATCAATTTCGGCGTACGCCAAAGATTTTGATCGAATAGGGGAAGTGTTTCTCTCCGGTTTCCCTTCCCCCGCATGTCCGCGTGCTCTATGCACGAGGACATGCGATCTTTCGTCATCCATATGTCCTCTAGTGCCGCGCGGCGACCCAATGCCGAGAAACTTTGCAGCGACCTTCCGAACGCGGAATTATTCGAAGCGGTAAACGGTCGCGACCCGGCGCAGATCGCCGATGTTGCGCTGTTTCCCGGCAATTTGCACCATCCAGAATACCCGTTTAAATTGCGCCCTGCGGAGATCGGGGTGTTCGAAAGCCATCGTCGTCTTTGGCGCAAACTGGTGGACGAAAAGATCGACATGGCCATCATCACCGAAGATGACCTGCGCATTGAGCCCATTCGCATGGCCAAAGCGCTAAAGATGTTGGCGGCCTTTGCTACGCCCGAGCACTATATCCGCATTCCCGTAAAACAACGCGAAGTTGCGGCGCAAGTGCTGGCCAAAACCAATGATCAGCGTCTGATCCTGCCAAAGGTGATCGGGTTGCAATGTGTGTGCCAGCTTGTCGGGCGCCGCGCGGCAGAACGGCTTTTGGCCGCAACTGACAAGATCGACCGCCCTGTGGATACGTTCCTGCAAATGCACTGGCTAACCGGCCAACCAATCCTGTCGCTTCAGGGCAGTGGCAATCAGGAAGTGGCTGGTGAAATCGGCGGGTCCACAATCCAGACTCGTCCTCCGCTGGGCGACAAACTGACCCGCGAGTTCAAGCGCGCAGCTTATCGCGCCTATCTGCACAGCCATCCGCAAAAGCCGGCTTGCTGAACGAAAAAGCGGGGCCTGATGCCCCGCTTTGTTGTTTCTTAGCTCGGCGCTTTGGTTTTGCGCAGATAAGGGAAGATCGTTTCGAACTCGCCAAATTTCTCCTTGGCCTCATCGTTCGACACCGCAGGCGGGATGATCACGTCTTCACCGGGCACCCAGTTGGCCGGGGTTGCGACGCCCTTGCTGCTCATTTGCAGACCGTCCAACGCGCGTAGGATTTCCGCAAAGTTGCGGCCCACGGTCATCGGATAGGTCATGGACAACTTCAACTGCTTGTCCGGGCCGATGATGAACACCGAACGCACGGTGGCACTGTCCGCCGGGGTGCGGCCATCGGGCAGATAAGCTTCGGCAGGCAACATGTCGAAGGCTTTCGAGACCGCAAGCCCGTCGTCGGCAATGATCGGGAAACCGGGATTGGCATTGCCATAGGCCTCGATGTCTTTCTTCCACTTCTTGTGGTCTTCCACACCATCGACCGACACGCCCAAAACCTTGGTGTTGCGTGCCGCCCATTCGTCATTCAGTTGCGCCACGGCAGAAAACTCGGTGGTGCAGACAGGAGTGAAGTCCTTGGGGTGCGAGAACAGAATAGCCCAGCTGTCACCGATCCAGTCGTGGAACTGAATGGTGCCCTGATCCGTTTCTGCGGTGAAATTTGGGACGGTGTCGTTGATGCGCAAGCCCATAATGCGTCTCCTTCTCCTGTTGGTCAGCCTGGCAGGCTGATGCGAATTTAATCACTTTGTGTGTAAGTTAAACCGTTCTTTGAGGGATCGCTCAAAATTCACGTATCACGATATTATCCTAAAATTCAGGAATTCGCCCCAACAAAAACGCGGCGCGCCTGTCTCAGGCCTCGGCCTGCGCGGCCTCATAAGCCAGCATGGCGCGCTTGACGGGCAGGCCCCAATGATAGCCCCCTAGCCCGCCTGACTTGCGCAACGCACGGTGGCATGGGATCAGCCAACTGACCGGGTTGCGCCCGACTGCCGTACCCACAGCCCGAACTGCTTGAGGAGACCCCACCCGCTGCGCGATCTCGGAATAGGTCGTGACTTGCCCCGAAGGGATGTGCATCAGCGCCTCCCACACTTTGATCTGTAAAGGGGAGCCGAACAGGTGCAGCGGCGTCTCAGACCGATCGGCACCAAACGACGCCTCGACCCATGGGCGCAATTTTTCGGCATTCTCGACATAGCAGGCTTTGGGCCAGCGCGAGGTCATATCTTCCATCGCCGCCGCTTCGCCGGTTTCCGCGCCAAAAGCCATGCCGCAGATACCCTTGTTGGTGCCCATCACCAGCGTCGGACCAAATGGACAATCGAACCAGCCCCAGTAAATCGTCAGGCCCTCGCCTTTGCGGGCGTATTCGCCGGGGCTCATGGATTCCCATTTCAGGAACAGGTCATGCAGACGGCCGCTTCCGGACAGCCCCACGTTATGCGCGGTCTCCAGCGTGGTGAACCGCTCGTGCAGCAAGGCCTTGGCGTGGCCCAGCGTCAGATATTGCTGATAGCGTTTCGGCGATACCCCGGTCCAGCGTGAGAACAGGCGTTGAAAATGCGCGGGGCTCATGTCCATCTGGCGGGCCAGTTCGTCCAGCGACAGGGATTCGCCGCCCTGATCAATCAGCTCGATCGCGCGGCGCATGACGTTGTAGTGGTATCCGCTTTCGGGGGTCTGGACGTTCATAACTCACCTCATCTGCTGCCCCGGACCATATCCCGCGCGCCACGCCACCGCGACCCGAAACATGCGCATTGGCTTTGGGCTTGTGTCATGCGCCTGCGGGCGGCATTAAGGCCCGGATGGCAAAGCAACTCGATTACCACACGATCCGCGAGATCTTTACGCGTTTTCAGGACGCCGACCCCGAACCCAAGGGCGAGCTGGATCATGTGAACGTCTATACTCTGGTCGTGGCCGTGGCGCTATCGGCGCAGGCCACCGATGCGGGCGTTAACAAAGCCACGCGCGAGCTGTTCAAAATCGCCGACACACCGCAAAAGATGCTGGATTTGGGCGAAGAGGGCCTGACCGAGCATATCAAGACCATTGGCCTGTTCCGCCAGAAGGCCAAGAACGTCATCAAACTCAGCCGCATTCTGGTCGAAAACTATGGCGGCGAAGTGCCCAATTCCCGTGCCGCGCTACAATCGCTGCCCGGTGTCGGGCGCAAGACGGCCAATGTGGTTCTGAACATGTGGTGGCGGCAACCGGCGCAGGCGGTCGACACCCATATCTTCCGCGTCGGCAACCGCACCGGCATTTGTCCCGGCAAGACCGTAGATGCCGTCGAACGCGCCATCGAAGACAATATTCCCGCCGATTTCCAACTGCACGCGCATCACTGGCTGATCCTGCATGGTCGCTATCACTGCAAGGCGCGCAAACCCCAATGCGGAACCTGTATCATCCGCGATCTCTGCGAATTTGAGGACAAGACCCTATGAAAACCTACCAGCTCACCGGTATCGGAAATGCCGTTGTGGACGTGATCTCCCAGGCCGATGACAGCTTTCTGGAACTGATGGGCATCGAAAAGGGCATCATGCAACTGATCGAGCAGGAGCGCGGCGAAGTGCTGTATGCCTCGATGGAGGGGCGCGTGCAGACGCCCGGCGGCTCGGTCGCGAATACCATCGCGGGTGCCGGGGCACTGGGACTGGATGCGGCATTCATTGGCCGGGTGCATGACGACGCGCTGGGGCGGTTCTATGCGGATGCGATGAACGAGGACGGCGTCGATTTCGTCAACCCGCCGGTGCCGGGTGGCGAGCTGCCGACCTCACGCTCGATGATCTTTGTCTCGCCCGACGGCGAACGGTCAATGAACACCTATCTGGGCATTTCCTCGGAACTGTCATCACAGGACGTGTCCGAGGATGTGTCAGGCAACAGCCAAATCATGTTCCTTGAGGGGTATCTGTTCGACAAGGAAAAGGGCAAAGCCGCGTTTCTTGAGGCCGCGCGCACCTGTCACAAGGGCGGCGGCAAGGCGGGGATCGCCATTTCCGACCCGTTCTGCGTGGAACGTCACCGGGTCGATTTCCTGCTGCTGATCGAGAACGAGCTGGATTTCGTGATCGGCAACGAGGCCGAGATCAAATCGCTGTTCGAAACCGATGATCTCGAGGATGCTCTGGCCAAAACCGCCGCGATTTGCCCTCTGGTCGTATGCACCCGGTCGGGTGATGGCGTCTCGGTTTTGTTCGATGGTCAGCGGGTGGACGTACCGGTGGAAAAGGTTGTGCCCGTGGACGCCACCGGCGCGGGCGATCAATTCGCCGCTGGGTTCCTGTTCGGTATGGCCACAGGGCGCGATTACGCGACCTGCGCCAAGATCGGCAATGTCTGCGCCCGCGAAGTGATCAGCCATATCGGCCCAAGGCCAGAAGCGAATATGCAGGAATTGCTGCGCGCCGAAGGCTTGCTGTAAGTCGCTGAGTAGCGCCGAGGGAGCCCAGATGACCTTGGCGCAGCTTTTTTACGACCCCGCCGCCGCGTCGTTCAGTGCCCAGTCATAACTATAGGCACTGACACGGGACACATCTTGCAGCCGCGCTTCCAGATCGGGGTCGGCGACCGTTCGGACATAGGTTAGAACCGCCTGTTCGTTCGGTCCGAAATCCTCTCGGAACCAGATGAAGATTTTCGACAGGATCAGCCCACCATTGTCATTGAATCGGACCCCGCGCGGGTCGTTAATATAAGCATGCTCGGCAGCGGCAAAGTCACGCTCCAGCGTGTCGGCCTGCCAGGCGCGGTCCATGAGGTTGGGGCAGCCCACAGCGGCACAGTTCAGGGCATAATGAATGCGCGGCTCGTTGAATTCAGGGCGGATGATGCGGTGTTCGATCTCGTTCAGGGTTAAGCTCTGCCCGGCGACCGTCACTATGGGCCGGTTCCACGGCCCGATTGACAGCGGCCCGTCCTTGATGTCGCGGATCGAGGCGACGGGGTAGTTCTCAAGGATCACATCCACCGTCACCGCGTTATACATGTTGATCCAATAGGCCAGCTGTTGATCACGGGTCAGCGCCGCAGGGTCAACTGCTTGCAAATCTTCGATATACCCGTCCAAACGTGCTTTGTCGTCGGCCGAGACCTGCCCGTAAGCCATCCGGTTCACCCCCTGCGCATCAGGCGCGACATAGCGGTTCAGAAAGGTGGTCCAGTCGCGGTGATCAACACGCTCTCCGGGCGGTTGGGCAGCGCGGGTCAGGGCGCTGTTCGCCAAAGGTTCGGGCGCGGGAAGGGCCAGTCGTTCGACACTGGCACAAGCCGCAAGCAGGGGCAGCAACAGCAGGATCAGCAGACGTCTCATGAGGCATCCTTTCGGGACTGGCGCAGGGCGCGCATCTGCCCTTTCAGCCGTTTCATCGGAGCAAGCGCCGGATCGCTCAGTTCGGGCAGGTCCGGGCCATTGGACAGACGCGGAACGGCAGCGTTCCACCAGCTTGGACCGGTCGGCCCGTCAATCCGGTCAGGGCTGGCCAGATGCATGTCGCGCTGCGCGTTATGGACACACATCGAAAGCGGCCCGTTCGCCGTAGCCACCATGAACACGCACGAGGCGCAGCGGTCTTCGTCCAACTGATCTGCCGCCATGAAATTGTGAATGAACACCGCTTGCCGCCGCACCGGGCCACGCAGCACGCCAGTACCCAGACAAGCGACGCTCAGCCCAAGTTGCCCCAATGCGCGCAGGGCCAGCAGCGGATGTCGTCGGATCATGCGCCCAACCTTGGGGCGAATACGGATATGGGCGTCCTGATTGTCGTCCACCCCTTCCAGCGCTGTCATCACCCGATGCACCAAGCTTTGGTTAGACAATAGCGAGACCGCGCGCCCTCCGGCCGTCAGGACGCTGGCGTAACGGTTGCATTTGGAATGGCCCACAGCCGCCGTGCCGAAATGCAGCGGCGTCCCATAGCCTTCCTCGACCGCGCGCGCGACACTGTCCTGCGTGATCATCTCGGGCCGTTCGCGCAACACGCCGCGCCCGGTATCGGCCTGCATCTGGAACGAGACAAACGCCACCTCGGGCCGATCCCGCAGATACCGCGCCAGCATGGGCAGTTCGTCGAAATTGCCGGCAAACACCGTGGTGTTGAACAGAATCCGCAGCCCCAATCCCCGCGCCCGGCGGATATAGGCGCGGCGGACGGTGTTCAGCTCTTCTTCCGAGGTGAACCCCTTACGCTCTTGCGTCATGTCCACATGAAAGGCCACGTCGTTCAGCCCCGCCGCTGCCAACCGCATCAACTTGGCGCGGCTGGCGCGAATCCCGTTTGTCATCAGACAGGACCGCATACCCAAACGGCGGATTTCCCGGCACAGCGCCTCAAGATCCTCGATCTTGCGCAGGGTCGGATCACCGCCAGTCAACTGCACCGATACGCCGGTGCCGTAGTGGCTTTGAATTGTCTTCAACCGCGCAAACAGAACCGACAGAGGAGGGTCATAGGTCATCTCGGCCCGGTCCGAGAGGTAACACAGCGTGCAATCCAGATTGCACCTTTGCGTGACCTCCAGCGCAACGCAAGCGATGGGATAGAACCGCCCCGCCGTTTGCCCGGCATGGTATTCGCCACAGCCTTGCAAACCCTCGCGCAGAGGCGCGCGGCGGTCAGAACCTATGAACTTGCGACCTGCAGGGACGATGGCGGGGGGGCTGTGCGCGGTATCTCTCATGCGGACCAAGCTAGAGATGCCGTGTGGCCCGAACTATGCCCCCTCACGGCAAGTTGTCGCAGGGTGAGTGAAGCGCGCTCCTACCGCAGAAATGCGCTGAATGCTGCAACCACCTGCGCGTAGACATCGCGCTTGAAGGGTACGATTTCTTCAACCAAGCGTGAGGGCTCCTGCCATTTCCAGCGGGTGAACTCGGGATGATCGGTGTCGATATTGATCTGATCGTCACGGCCCGTGAAACGCAGCAGGAACCATTTCTGCTCTTGCCCGCGATAGCGGCCTTTCCAAATCTTGGGCACGATGTCATGGGGCAGATCATAGGGCAGCCAGCCGGGGGTTTCAGCCACGACCTCGACCAGATCAGCGGTCACACCCGTCTCTTCCCACAGCTCGCGCAGGGCGGCGTCGCGCGGGTCTTCGCCTTTGTCTACCCCACCCTGCGGCATCTGCCAGGCATCGGCGTGTCGGTCATTGCGCTGGCCGACAAAGATATGACCCTCGGCATTCATCAGCATCAGCCCGACGCAGGGCCGATAGGGCAGTTTGGCGATTTCATCGGGGGTCATGTGCGGCCTCTTTTTCCTGTCACGCCTTGTCTGTATCAAGTGCCGTCAGGACAGCAAAGACCGTGACGCAAGGTTTCGCGTGACAATGTTGACGCAAACGTCAATCTAACGACAAAGAATTCGGGAGGGAGAGTTACCATGACTGCGTACCCAAACATGCTGGCCCCGCTGGATCTGGGCTTTACCACTCTGAAAAACCGGGTCCTGATGGGCTCGATGCATACCGGTCTGGAAGAGACCGGCGACTGGAACCGCGTGGCAGAATTCTATGCTGACCGTGCCCGCGGCGAAGTAGGGCTGATGGTGACGGGCGGGATTGGCCCGAACCTCGAAGGCTCGGTCCTGCCCGGCGCGTCGATGATGACCACCGAGAAGGACGTCGAAAACCACTCCATCGTGACCCAGCGTGTGCATGAGGCAGGCGGCAAGATCGCCATGCAGATCCTGCATGCGGGTCGCTATGCCTATGGCCCCAAATGCGTGGCGCCAAGCCCGGTGAAATCACCCATCTCGCCCTTCCCGCCCAATGAGCTGGACGAAGACGGGATCGAGAAACAGATCAGCGACATCGTCAACGCCGCCAAGCTGGCCCAAAAGGCGGGCTATGACGGGGTCGAAATCATGGGATCGGAAGGCTATTTCATTAACCAGTTCCTCGTGACCCACACCAACAAGCGCGAAGATCGCTGGGGCGGCTCGTATGAGAACCGGATGCGCCTGCCGATTGAAATCGTGCGCCGCACGCGCGAGGCCGTGGGCCGTGATTTCATTATCATCTACCGCCTGTCGATGATCGACCTTGTGCCCAATGGCTCCACCCATGATGAGGTTGTCGAACTGGCGAAACGGGTTGAACAAGCGGGAGCCACGATCATCAACACCGGCATCGGCTGGCATGAGGCGCGGATTCCGACCATCGCCACATCCGTGCCGCGCGCAGCTTTTGCGTGGGTTACTAAAAAGCTGATGGGCAAGGTGAGCATTCCGGTGATTACCTCGAACCGGATCAACACGCCCGAAGTCGCCGAAGAGGTTCTGTCCACCGGCTGCGCCGACATGGTGTCACTGGCGCGCCCGATGCTGGCGGATGCGGATTTCGTCGCCAAGGCGATGGACGGCAAATCGGCGCAGATCGCGCCCTGTATTGCCTGTAACCAAGCCTGTCTGGACCACACATTCGGCGGCAAGCTGACCTCGTGTCTGGTGAACCCGCGCGCCTGCCACGAGACCGAGTTGGTGATTGGCAAGGCCGACACACCAAAAACCGTGGCCATCGTTGGCGCGGGCCCTGCGGGTCTGTCCACTGCCATGACCGCCGCCCAGCGCGGCCATGACGTGACTCTATTTGACCGCGCATCTGAGATCGGTGGCCAGCTGAACATGGCCAAACAGGTGCCCGGCAAGGAAGAGTTCTGGGGGCTGGTCGACTGGTTCCGCACCATGATAGCCGATCTGGGCGTGAAGGTTGAACTGAACCGCGAGGTAACGGCTGACGACCTGACCGGCTTTGACGAGGTTGTCATCGCCACGGGCGTCACCCCGCGCGATCCGCAGATTCCGGGGCAGGATCGGGACAATGTGATCGACTATATCGACGTTTTGCGCCACAAGGCCGAGGTCGGCAAATCCGTCGCTGTGATCGGCGCGGGGGGCATCGGGTTTGACGTGTCCGAATTCCTGCTGGAGGACGGCCACAGCATCACCACTGACCTGCCTGCATGGATGAAGGAATGGGGCGTCACCGACCCGGCCGAGCATCGCTCGGGCCTTGCCCCCGAGGGCCCCCAACCGGCGGCACCCGCGCGCGACGTTACGCTGTTGCAGCGCAAGAAACAGGCGCATGGCAAGGGTCTGGGTAAAACAACCGGCTGGATTCACCGCGCTACGCTGAAGATGAAAGACGTCAATTTCGTCGGCGGTGTGAACTATGAACGCATCGACGATGACGGCCTACATGTCAGCTTTGGCGAAGAGCGCGCCGACCCAACCGTGATTGCGGCGGACACGATTGTTCTATGCTCGGGTCAGGTTTCCGAACGCAGCCTCGCGGATGCGCTGATCGAACGCGGTATAACTCCGCACGTGATCGGCGGGGCGGATGTGGCGGCAGAGTTGGACGCCAAACGCGCAATTAATCAAGGCACACGTCTGGCGGCGACTTTTTGAGGCATCGGGCCCGGTTCGCGCCGGGCCTGCGCCGCAACGAAAAAATGGCTTTGGTGACACGTTCAACGGTCACAAATTTGCCATCCTCAGATTAACATATGTGTAATGCTGCCGGTAAAACCCCATAGTTTTCGGGTTTGTGGCGAATTTAGAAACCACCGTTTCCACGTTTCCTATCCGCAAACGATCCAGATTAAATCCCTGATATTATCCCATGTCTGCCCAGTTTCCGCCCAGATTGAGCGCCAAGGTCAGTCAACGAACCAAGACTTGGGGTACGAGTATGGACAGACTGACCGAAATGGAAGCCTTTGCCAATGTGGTGGACCAAGGTGGCTTCACAGATGCGGCCAAGAAAATGGGCATCTCCAAATCGGCCGTGTCCAAGCACGTCTCGAGCCTCGAGGCGCGTCTGGGCGCCCGTCTTTTGAACCGCACAACGCGACGCGTGTCGCCTACGGAAATCGGTTTGGCCTATTATGACCGCGCGCGCCGTGTGCTGAATGACGCAGGCGAGGCTGATGCGCTGGTGACGTCGATGCAATCCGCGCCTTCGGGCCTGTTGCGCATCAGTGTGGCCACGGATTTTGGCGTGAATCATCTGTCTCCGGTCCTGTCAGAATTCCTGTCAGCCTATCCCGATATCACCGTGAACATGGTGCTGAACAACCGGTATGTTGAGCTGATCTCGGAAGGGTTCGACGTGGCCGTGCGTATTGGTGAGTTGGAAGACAGCACCCTGCGCGCCCGCAAACTGACCGAAACCGTGAAACGGATGGTCGCGGCCCCCAGTTACATCGACAAATATGGCCGCCCCCAAAAGATCGACGATCTGAACGAGCACAAGCTGCTGCATTACTCCAGCCAATCTTCCGGCAACGTGTGGAAACTGACCGCGCCATCAGGCGAAAAGCGTCAGGTCCGTACCGCCGGCTGGCTGAGCGTGAATGACGGGCAGTCCCTGCTGAACGCAGCGATCTCGGGCCTTGGGATCGCGCATCTGCCCAGCTATCTGTACGCTGACGCGCTGAAGAGCGGCAAGGTTCTGGATGCGATGCCGTCGCTGCCTGATGAGTTGCAGGGCGTCTATGCAGTGTACCCTCCGGGCCGTTTCACACAGCCCAAGGTGCGCGCATTCATTGATTTTCTGGTCGAGTCCTTCAACGACAAGGGCCCGATGGATTGGTAATTTCTCCCCGGTGAAGACTGAACGGCCCGCACACAATTGTGCGGGTCTTTTTTTATTCCATGAAGACCGACAGCCCCATGCCCTTGGCAACGGTGCGCAGGGATTGGATCAGGATGTTTTGTCCGGGCAGGGCGGCTTCCCCGCGCCGCGACAACAGCGAGATATCGCGGTTGGCGTTGGGGATCGTCAAAGGGCGCAGACGCACCTCGTCTCGGTAAATACCCTGCCGCCTTGCATAGAGATCGGGCAAAACCGCAGCCCCCACCCCCGAGGCTGCCATTAGCACGATAGAATCCAGTGTCGTGCCCTCGTATTCATCGGATACCACGCCTCCGCATTCCGCCGCCAGCGCATAGACGATCCGGGACAGACGGTGGCTTTGGTCCAAAGTCAGGATCAGACGGTCGCGCAAATCCTCGGCTGTGACCCCGTGCAGATCGCGCGCCAGTACGTCGTCCACGGCCACCCCAATCCAGAGCGTTTCGTTGAACAGGCGTTGTTGCAGCGTATTGGGGTGATCTTCGGGGGTTGAAATGATCATGTCGAACCGGCCGGATTTCAATCCCTGCTCAAGGTCTCGGGTGTTTTCTTCGCGCACGACGATGCGCAATCCGGGCCGTTCCTGGTGCACATGCTTGATGACTTGCGGCAACAGGTAGGGCCCAATCGACGGCAATACACCCAACCGCAGTCGTCCACCGACAGGGGTGTCGCTGGTCATCGCATGGCGCAGGTCCTGTACCTCGGCCAGGATTTTCTGAGCGCGGGCAATGAACTCCTCGCCCCGCGCTGTAACCTGTACCCCGCCCCGGTCCCGTTCAAAGATTCGCAAGCCAAGCTCTTGTTCTACCGTCGCAATTTGCGCCGAGAGGCTGGGCTGACTGACATTGAGAACGTCAGCAGCCAGCCCGAACCTGCCCAAGCGACTGACCGTGACGATATATTCCAGCTGGCGCAGGGTGGGTCGCATTTCATAGTTCCAAACTATTCAGTTCTTAGAAAGATAATATTGGGCTAATTAAATTCTGCAAGGCACTAGGCCCCGGACCGCCGGAAAAGGAGCCGTATATGCCCAGCGTCCTAGAAACTCTGTCCAGCAATCTGCTGGTGCCCACCATTTTGTTTTTTGCCTTGGGGCTGGTGGCCGCGTTTGTGCGCAGTGATCTGTCCATCCCGGCGGGCGCGGCCAAGTTCATGTCGCTCTACCTGCTTCTTGCCATCGGGTTCAAAGGCGGAAGCAACCTAGCCGAGCACGGCATCCACATGGACCTGTTCCTGACGCTTCTGGGCGGGGTGGCGCTGTCCTTTGCCATCCCCTTCGTCGCTTTCGGGCTGTTGCGAGTGATGACACGGTTGGACAGCCTGAACGCAGCCGCGGTTGCAGGGCATTACGGCTCGATCTCGATCGTGACCTTCGTAACCGCGACCAGCCTGTTGGACCTTGTAGGACTTAGTCATGACGGGTTCATGGTGGCCGTCGCCGCCGCGATGGAGGTTCCGGCCATTCTGTCCGCGCTGTGGTTGGCGCACCGGTCCAATGGCAATGGCGTCAAGGATGACGGGTTGTGGCGTGATCTGTTGGCCAACGGCTCCATCGTTCTGCTGACCGGGGCGTTCCTGATTGGGGCTATAACCGGTGGTCAGGGGATGCAGATGATTGCGCCCTTCATCGTGACGCCATTTACCGGGATTTTGTGCCTGTTCCTGCTTGATATGGGCCTGTCGGCGGGGCGCAGCTTGCTGAGCAATCGCGACAAGCTGTCGGTCGGCCTGTTCGCCTTTGGGGTCCTGATGCCCCTGATCGGCGCGATGATGGCCTGGGCCGTGGGCGCGCTGATCGGTCTGTCCGAAGGCAGCCTGTTCCTGCTGATGGTTCTGTCCGCCTCGGCCTCGTATATCGCGGTGCCTGCGGCCATGAAAATCGCCCTGCCCAAGGCGGAATCCGGGATTTACCTGACCCTGTCTCTGGGCGTGTCCTTCCCGTTCAACATCACCGTTGGCCTGCCGCTTTATCTTTGGTGGGTGATGTAGGCAGGTCAGTTCACCAGCAGAACCGCCTCAACCCGGCGGTTCTGGTCGCGGCCCTCGGGCGTGGCATTTGAGGTCATGGGGGCCAGATAGCCAATGCCGCGCGCCTCAAGACGGTTTCCGGCAACGCCGTGCTGTTCGATCAACCGCACGCGCACAGCCTGCGCACGCCCCGTACTGACCGAAATGTTCGCCTCGAGCGTACCCGTATCGTCGGTATTGCCCACCAGCGCCAATCGGACGTTAGGATTGTCGGCCATATAAGACGCGATCAGCGCCAGCGAAGGAAACGGGCCTTCGCCCAGCGTAATCTCACCGGTTCTGAAATGCAGGTCTTCAAGGATAACGTGGCCATTCTGTTCCAGTGCGTCCAATAGCCCGTCTGTCTGCTTCACCGTTTCCTCAACGACCAGAGGCGGCGGTTCGGGCGCGTCCACGGGCGTGACACGGATCATCTGCACATATCCGTCGGGCGGATTGCGGCTGACCAGCAGGCTCAGCGCCTCATCCCCACGGGTGGCCGAGAGAAAGCGATAGTCCTGAATGGCCACGTACATATCCGGGGTGGGCACGACCTCGGTTCCAAAACGGAAGTCGAAACCGCCGCAGGTGATCGCCTCGCATTCGAAGATGATGTCAAAGCCCTGATCCATGATCTGTTGACGCAGTGGGGCCAATAGCTGCAACGTGGTGCTGGACCCTGATTGCAGGCGCCATGTCAGGCGCTCGACGCGGCCCTCGACTGTGAGGGCAGGGACTTTGCCAGTCGCGAATCCGCCGGTGGGCAAGTCATAGCTGTCCAGCGGACTGACTCGTTCGCTGACCAGTCGCGAACCCGACGGCAAGGCCACATCCTGCGCCAACGCAGAACCAGCCAGACATAGCGATATCAGGCCCGCGCGCAGGATCATCGGGCCTGCGCGAAATAGGCGTCGTTTGGCACCATCGCCGTGGCGCTGGCGACCCGGTTCGACATGTTGAAAAAGCCGGCCACATTGACAATGTCCCAGATATCACGGTCGCTGAAACCCGCATCACGCAGGTTTTGGCGGTCCGGTTCTTCAATCTCAGCGCTGGCATGGGTCATCTTGGCCGCGAAATCCAGCATCGCCCGCTGCCGCGCATCCAGTGGGGCGACGCGATAGTTCATCGCCAACATCTCACCCAGTTGGGGATCACCCGACATCTGCCGCACGGCTGCCCCATGCGCCACAAGGCAATAAAAGCACTTGTTGATGGCCGAGACGACAACCGCAATCATCTCACGTTCCAGCTTGGTGATGCCGCTCTCGGCCAGCATCAGATCGTTGTACATGGTGGTAAAGGCATTCAGCTTGTCTATGTCAAAGGCATAGGCCCGCAACACATTGGGCACAAAGCCCAGCTTCTCCACACAGATATCGAAATACCGCTGGGTTTCCGCTGGTAGGGGATCGACCATCGGCAGGTTCAATGCAGTCGGCAGAGAGGGATCGGTCACGTCAGGTTTTTCTCCTTAGATAAGCTGACGGTAATGGTATTCTCCGGCGATCTCCATCCCCAGCGCATGATAGAGACCATTGGCCCCATCATTGATCTTGGTGCAAATCACACTGAGCGTCCGCGCCCCCTGTTCTTGCGCCCAGAAAGCCGCCGCTCGCATCGCCCATTGACCCAGTCCATGACGGCGGTGTTCCGGCAGGATTTCCAACGCGTGGACCATGGCGACATCATCGTGGATAGCGACAAACGCCGTCCCGGCCGGTTTATCCACGCGGCGCATCAGCAGTCCCGTTTTCGGCCCCGGCGCGCGTTCCATGACCGCAAGCCGTTCTGGGCCGATGCCGCCTTTGGCCCAGATCTCGACCATGATGGCCAGCGGGTCCCAGATGGCAAAGGCAGTCACCCGCGGAACAGGGGTGTCGGTCAGATGCGCCACCGGGCAGGTGTAGATGTTGACCGGGTCCAGCACGTCGTACCCTCGGTCCGAGAGCTGCCGGTCCAACGCCTCGTCCCCCGGTCGCAGGCAAAAGATGCGTTTCTGCCCCATCGCCAGCATGGCGGCTTCGGCGGCGTCGATCTGTGCGTCAGACGCGGGTCCTCGCGCGCTGGCAGCCGAGACGCGCGAGCCACCGCCCTGCCCTTGACGCAGTTGGAACGGGCCCTGCTGCGTGTACTGCGCGGCGGGCCATGTGCCGTCGACGATGTTGGCCCAATCGGTCAAAGTTCGAACTCTTTCGCCAACCGTGTGACCGCTGCATCAACTTGCGCCCCGTCGGTGCCGCGCACCACGATATTCGCGCCAAAGGCCCCGTTGATCTGAAACGGATAGCTACCAATGGCCAGATCGGGAAAATCCGCAGCCAACGCTGCCAGCGGCCCCGCGATATCGCCCTCGCCCCGATGCACGCGCAGGGTCTGCGACAAAAGCGGGCTGCCGCCGGTCAGGCCGGGCAGCACACTGGCCACCATCGCCTGAAAGACCGAAGGCACCCCGGCCATGACATGCACATTCGCAATCGTGAACCCCGGTGCGGTCGAGACCGGGTTGTCGATCAGCGTGGCCCCATCCGGGATGCGCGCCATGCGCAGGCGGGCCGGGTTCAGCTCCAACCCGGAATTCTTGTAGTGCGCTTCAAGCAAAGCGCGCGCGTCGGCACGGATATCAATGGCCGCGTCAAAGGCACGCGCGATGCAATCGGCGGTGATGTCGTCATGGGTCGGCCCGATACCACCGCTGGTGAACACATGGTCATGCGCTTGGGACAGCGCCTTAACGGCGGCTTCAATCGCCGGGGCGTCATCGCTGACGATACGCACCTCTTTCAGGTCGATGCCCTGTTTGGTCAACTCGCCCGCCAGAAAATGCATATTGGCATCGCGCGTGCGGCCCGACAGGATTTCATCTCCGATCACCAGCATTGCAGCGGTTGGATTGGCCATGGCGCATACCCCCTCTTGATCGACCGTTGGGGCAGGTATAGGCCCTAGGCCATGCGATTTGAAACCCCTCTTGTCCCCGCCCGCCTGATCCGGCGCTACAAACGCTTTCTGGCCGATTGCACGCTGGAGGACGGGCGCGAGGTAACCGCCCATTGCGCCAATCCCGGCTCAATGATGGGTCTGGCCGAGCCAGGCCAGAAAATCTGGTTGGAGCCCAATGACGACCCCAAGAAAAAGCTGAAATATGGCTGGCGGCTGGTCGGCCACGAAAATGGGCATTTTACCGGGGTAGACACATCGCTACCAAACAAGGCCCTGCGCGCGGCGTTACTGGAGCGAGAAATCCCGGCGCTGGCCGCCTATGAAACCATCCGGCCCGAGGTCAAATACGGCGAAAACAGCCGCATCGACTTTCTTCTGACCCAACCCGGCCTGCCCGATGCCTATGTCGAGGTCAAAAGTGTCACTCTGTCCCGCCAGCCCGGTCTGGCCGAATTTCCCGACAGCGTCACCGCGCGCGGCACCAAACATCTGGGAGAGCTGGCCGCAATGGCAGCACAAGGCCACCGGGCGATCATGCTGTATCTGGTACAACGCACCGACTGCGACCGCTTTGCTCTGGCTGCCGATATCGACCCGGCCTATGCAGCCGCGTTCGAGGCCGCACAAGGGGTCGAGCGGCTGATCTGCGGTACCACGATCACGCCCGAAGGGGTCTGGGTCGACACCGACAAGATCTGGCACGTCGACGGTCGCCCTTAGTCAAGAATTTGGAAGTCGCCCAGATAAGACCCCGTGTCGGGGCTGAACGCCTGATAACCACCGCTTTCTGTCCGGCCCACGGTCGCGCACAGCTTTGCCCCCTGCCGGAACGCAGCCCATTGGCTGCATATCGCGTCTTCTTCAAGCCACCACGCGCCTGTGTCCTGCCCTAAACGAGGCACCAGCACCGCGAACTGGCCATCGCGGTCAATTCGCGCCGAGCCCGAGATGTGGAACCGTTCGAATGTGATCCTCCGATCCTGCGCCAAAAGCGCGGCCACATCGGTCGCGGACAGCATCTGAACCTCTTCCCGACATCCCACAAGGGTCAAAACTGCAAGGATCAGACCCTTTTTCATATTCACCATCCTTTCCGAGCCACACATGTCTGTACCGGCTTTCTGCACTTGCGCAGATCACAAGATCGCGCGCAAATTTACTTTTGACACGCCATGATTTAAGATCATAACCCATACTGAAGGTTGAATTTCCAGGCTTTGCGCCTCATCTGAACCATCGATCCCGCCGCGACCGGACGCCCTCTGGTACTTTCTGCACAAGCAGCGTAAAAGGAGCGCTGCGCGAAACATTTGGAGCCTCGCACCGATGAAAGAACATCGTGGCCGTCTGACCAAGGACGGTATCCGCATTTACGAACAGGGTGACTTTGCCGGGATGCACGCGGCAGGGGCCTTGGCTGCGCGGATATTGGATGACATCGCCCCGCATGTCTTTCCCGGCCAAACCACGGGCGCGATTGACGGGCTGATCACCCAGATGGTCGAAGATGCGGGCGCGACCTCGGCAACCATCGGCTACAAGGGCTATCAGCACGCCAGCTGTATCAGCGTCAATCACGTGGTCTGCCACGGCATTCCTGGCGATAAACGTCTGAAAGAGGGCGATATCCTGAATATCGACGTCACGGTCATCGTGGATGGCTGGTTCGGCGACACCTCGCGCATGTATGTGGCCGGAAAACTGCCCCGCAAGGCTGAGCGTCTGATCCAAGTGACCCATGATGCCCTGTTCAAGGGGATCGAGATGGTTAAACCCGGCAACACTTTCGGTGATATCGGCCACGCTATTCAGGCCTATGTCGAAGCGCACCGTATGAGCGTTGTACGCGATTTCTGCGGTCACGGTCTGGGACGTGTGTTCCACGCGCCGCCCAACGTGCTGCATTACGGCCGCCCAGGCACCGGCGCTGTGCTGGAAGAGGGCATGTTCTTCACCATCGAACCCATGGTCAATCTGGGCCGCCCCGAGACCAAGACGCTGGCCGATGACTGGACAGCTGTGACCCGCGACAAGTCTCTGTCGGCGCAGTTCGAACATTCGGTTGGCGTGACGGCAAACGGGGTTGAGATTTTCACCCTGTCGCCGGGTGATATGTTCCACCCGACCTATTCGTCCTGATCTTTGGCCTGATCGCGTAGAAGCTTCAGCAACAGGGTCTCGTCCCGCCACGGGATGACGGCGTCATGGATGAAAACCGGTGCGCGCAGCGGTTTACGCTCGGGGCCGGTGGCCGAGTCTGTGGCGGCATCCTGCTTGGGTGCCCAGAACAATGGGGGTAATGCGCGATCCATGCTGAAACCCTAGCATGTTTTGCGATCAGAGTCCCAAAAGCTCGGGCAGTTGTGACATCTGCGTGAACACCTCGGCGCCCAAGGCGGACAATCCCGCGCCGTCATCATGGGAGGCATAGGCCAGACAGCGCATCTCGGCCCGGATCGCAGCAGTGACGCCATTTTCGCTGTCTTCGATGACAACCGGGCGGACAGCACCGAAATGCTGCGCTGCGGTCAGAAACAGGGTCGGGTCCGGCTTGGCGGTCCCCATTACCTGGGCCGAGAACATGACGTCCTTGAATCGATCCCAAAGCCCGTTCTGGCCCAGCGTGATCTGCATTTTCTCTGGGCGGCCATTCGAGGCCACGCAATAGGGAACACTGGCGGTCTCCAGCCGCTGCAACACGTTCCGAACACCGGGCACCAGAGGCGTTCCGGCGCGCAAGGCGGCGTAAACCTCGGTATAGATTTGCTCCACCCAGTCGTCGGGCAGGTCTGCCCCAAGGTTGCGCGCCTGTTGGTGGACGCCGCTCATGGTGCCGCCTACGAACAGAGACATGCATTCCGACAGCGACACATGCAAATCGTAACGTGCAAGGTTGTCGACCAGAACCTGATTGGTCAGCCTTTCGCTGTCCACCAGAACGCCGTCACAATCGAAGATGACCAGATCATGCATCGGCGCGGTCCTTCCACATCAGAGTGATATGCGTGTCGCCGTATTTGCGGGCGTCTTGCAGGATGAACCCCTCGGGCGGTTGCATCGGCGCGTTCTCCTCCCACACAATCAGCGCGTCGTCCGCGAACCACCCTTGGGTCAGAGCCGCGATGGCCTTCTGGCCCATCGACTTGCCATAGGGCGGGTCGAGGAAGAGCAAATCATAAGGCGCGTCGGTGTTTTCACCCAGCCGGGTCGCGTCGCGTCGGATCAGCTGGGTGCGGTCTGCACTGCGGGTCAGGTCGATATTCTTTCGGATCAGACCCTGCGCTACGCGCCCGTCATCCACGAAGGTCACATGGGAAGCACCACGCGACAGTGCCTCAAGCCCCAGCGCACCAGTGCCTGCAAACACGTCCAGCACACGCAGCCCGTCAAAATCAATCTGATGGCTGAGGACGTTGAACAGACTTTCGCGCACCCGGTCCGTGGTAGGCCGCAGATGCGCCCCCGAATCGCCTTTGCCGACCGAGGCCAGGGCTCGGCCTCGGAAATCTCCGGCGATAATCCTCACGCTTTGAGCAGCGGTTTCAGGTCCGCAGTCGGGTCGGCTACCACGGCGGGATCAGCGGTCTTGCCCGCGTCGATCAGGCGTTTGCCGACCATATAAGCACGAGGGTCGTTCATCGCGTCCACCGCAATCAGTTGATCGCCTTTGTAGTACCAGAAGGACACGGTTGCGCCCTCACCTTGCCGGGTCACGACGCGGTCATAGCCCGTGTTCAGACCCGCGATCTGCAGCTTGACGTCATACTGGTCGGACCAGAACCACGGTGTTGCAGTGTAATCCTTGGCCGCGCCCAGCATGTTCTGGGCCACGATCTCGGCCTGATCAATGGCGTTGGGCACGCTTTCCAAACGAATGCGCCCTTCGCCATGCGGGAAAGACGCACAATCGCCTGCCGCCCAAATCGACGGATTGGATGTGCGGCCATGGGCGTCGGTCTTGATACCGTTCTCCAGCTCCAGCCCCGCCATCTCTGCCAGTTGGGTCGCGGGCGCGATGCCCACACCTACCACAACGAAATCAACGGCAATCTCGGTGCCATCGGTCAGAACCGCGCCCACCACTTTGCCATCCTCGCCCAGCAGACGGTCCAGCCCGACGCCTTCACGGATATCGGCCCCGTATCCGGAATGCAGCGCCCGGAAATAGTCGCTGGTCTCAGGTGCGGCGACCCGTTGCAGGATGCGGTCGGCCATCTCGACCAAGGTCACCTTGACCCCGCGCTTGGCGCAAACCGCAGCCGCCTCGAGCCCGATATAACCTCCGCCTACGATTAGCGCGCGGGCGCCGTCGGTCACGCGCGGCTCCATCTCGTCGATATGGGCCAAATCGCGCACCACATGTACGCCTGCCAGATCGCCACCAATCGCAGCAGGCAGATGGCGCGGGTCGGACCCAGTGGTCAGGGCCAGTTCGTCATAGGAAATGACCTCATCACCCAGCGACACGGTCTTGGCTTGCGGATCAATCGCGGTCACACGCTGACCCAGACGCAGGGTGATATTGTTCTCGGCATAAAAGCTCTCGGGGCGCAGGAACAGGCGCTCCAGCTCCATCTCGCCCAGCAAATAAGCCTTGGACAGGGGCGGGCGCTGATAAGGCAGATGCGGCTCGGCCCCGATCAGGGTGATGTCCCCGTCAAACCCGTCTTTGCGCAGCCGCGCCACCAGCGATGCACCCGCCTGCCCGGCACCGATCACGACAATATGGCTCATCTTCCCCTCACCCTGTCGAATTCCCGTGGTCTCCTCCACGCGACCACCTATATTGCGGCTAAGCCCGACTCTGCAAATCCAAACGACAGGAGCACAAAAATGATTTCAACAGGTGATACGCTGCCCGACGCCACACTGACCCAGATCGGTGCGGAAGGCCCCGAGGAGGTCCGGATTTCCGATAAAACAAACGGGCGCAAAGTGGTGATATTTGCCGTCCCCGGCGCGTTCACGCCCACCTGCCATTCGGCCCATGTGCCCAGCTTCATGCGCACCAAGGATCAGTTCGATGCCAAAGGCGTGGACGAAATCATCTGCCTGTCGGTCAACGACCCCTTCGTGATGAAAGCCTGGGGCGAGGCCACCGGCGCGTCAGATGCGGGACTGACCATGCTGGCAGATGCCGCGTCCGAATTCACCAAGGCCATCGGCATGGATTTCGACGCTCCGCCGGCCGGGCTGATCGCGCGCTCGAAACGCTATGCGATGCTGGTCGAGGATGGCAAAATCACCGCGCTGAACTTGGAAGAAAGCCCCGGCGCGTGCGAAATCTCGGCTGGTGAGGGTCTTTTGGACGTCATCTGATCCGGTTTGGCCCCGGTTCTGTCGGGGCCTTTGCCCTATTTAACTTGATAGATACCCCTGAACGGCAAATACTCGGCCTAGTTGTTCAGGGAGTCCTTTTATGAAGCTCAAGTCCATTACCCTATGTCTGGGCACAGCAGGCGCACTGGCCGCGTGCGGCCCTGCCCCCACACCACAACAACAAGCCGCCCGCCAACATGAGATCGCCTGCCTCAGCGGCACGGTCGGCGGCGCGCTATTGGGTGGCGTCATCGGCAATCAGTTTGGTGGCGGGTCCGGCAAGACGATCCTGACAGCAGCAGGGGCTGCCGTCGGCGGGATCGAAGGTCAGAAATTCGCGTGCTGAGGGGGACATCATGAAACTTGGGATTTTGACACTTGGCCTGACCCTTTTGGCTGGGACCGTTGCGGCCGAAACGGTAGCAGAGCTGCATGAGAATGAATTGAAAGCCATCGACGCCAACAACGATGGATTTCTGTCAAAGGATGAGTTCAACGCTTTTTCCGACTATGCGTTTCAGGCGATGGACGAAGACAAGAACGGCACTCTGGGGTTAGACGAAGCCAAGCCCTTTCTGGACATAAAGCAATTCCAAAGCGTTGACCGCAATCAGGATAACATTATCTCTCGGTCAGAGTTCGATGCGCAGATGAACGACGACTTCACGTCTGCCGACAAAGACGGGAACGGCCAGTTGGACTAGGGCCGCCCGAACCCGACAGGAGCGTATGATGAACAAATGGATATCGCTGGGTGTTCTGGGTCTGCTAGCGGCTTGCGACGTGCCGCAGGCGCCGATTGTGACAGGACCAGACGGCCAGCAACGGATTCAGATCAATACCAGCGGGATGACCTGCTATGATACGCGCTGTCTGTATATTGACCCGGCGGCGCGGTCGGTGCGGTCGAACGGCCTGCGCACGACGCGCATCCCCGGCAATATCGACGTCAGCAGCGGCACCGTCACGCCGGATGAGTTCCGTCAAATGGGTGTTGCCGCCTCGCTGGCGGGTGGCGTCGGCTCGGCAAGCGACCGGGGTTAAACCAGACTGTCCATCTTGCGGGCCAGCTTGGCGTCCAGCGCCGACAAACCGCCCACATCATGGGTGGACAGTGTCACCTCGACCCTGTTGTAGACATTGAACCATTCGGGGTGATGGTTCCATTTCTCAGCAAAGATGGCCACTTGGGTCATCCAGCCGAAGGCCTGGACAAAATTCTTGAACGTGAAGGTCTTGGTGATCGCATCCCGGCCTTCAACCATGGTCCAGCCGGTTTGAAACAACGGGTCCAGAAGGGGGCCGCGCGTTTCGGTCGACAAAAGTTCGGTCATTGCTGTTCCTCCGGGTTCGCTTTTCTGAACGGGCCGTAATCCGTCAGAATCTCGATCTCTTCTCCCACTGCGTGGGCCTCGGCGTCCAGATATTTTCGGATCGCGTCCGCAAAGCCAGGGTCGTTGACCCAATGCAGGCTGTGCGTGCGCGTTGGCAGATAACCGCGGGCCAGCTTGTGTTCCCCCTGCGCCCCGGCCTCGACCCGAGACAAACCCTGCGCGATGGCGATGTCGATCGCCCTATAATAGCACAGTTCGAAATGCAGACAGGCATGGTGCTCGACGCAGCCCCAATGGCGGCCATAAAGCGTTTCGCGTCCGATGAAGTTCAACGCGCCTGCAATCGGGTATCCGTCACGCTCGGCCAGAACCAGCGCCATGTCGTCGGCCATGGTTTCATGGGCAATGTCAAAGAATTGACGTGTCAGGTATGGCATCCCCCATTTGCGCGAGCCTGTGTCCTGATAGAACCGCCAAAATGCGTCCCAATGTTCGGGCCGCAAGTCGTCACCGGTGAGCGTGCGGATTTCTCCACCAAACCCACAGGCCTGCGCGCGCTCCTTGCGGATATTCTTGCGTTTGCGCGACGAGAGCGCCGCCAGAAACCCGTCGAAATCCGCATATTCATCATTCAGCCAGTGAAACTGCTGCGAATGGCGCACCATCAGACCCATTTCTTCACCCGCTTCGGCCTCGGCCTCGGTGCAGAAGGTCGCGTGGATGGATGAGACCTGATTATCCGCCGCCAGTTGCACGGCACCTTGTACGAGGGCCGACAGCCCGACGCCCTCATAGCCGAGCCGCACCAGAAACCGTCGCCCCGTGGCGGGCGTAAACGGCACCGCGATTTGCAGCTTGGGGTAATAGCGCCCACCCGCATTTTCGTAGGCATGCGCCCAGTTGTGGTCAAAGATATACTCGCCCTGAGAATGCGACTTGGCGTACATCGGTGCCGCCCCGATCAGCATCCCGTCCAGATAAGCGGTCAGATATTGCGGCTGCCAACCCGTGCCCCGCCCGACCGAGCCGCTGTTTTCCAACGCCAACAAGAACCGATGCGTGGTAAATGGATCCAGTGGACGACCGCCATCGGCCGCCTCGGGGCAGGCACAGCTGTCCCACTCTGCCGCAGGGATTTGCGAGAGCGACCCCAGTACCCGAACCTCGATTTGCGCCTGATCCATGTGCCCTCCGCGTCTTGTCTTTATCTGTGACGGATGGGGTGGGGTTCAACCCGGATGGGCGGCCAAATACCCTTCGAAGGTCACATTATCGGCAACCTTGCGGGCCTCTGCCTCTTGTTCGGGCGAGCGGATGGTCCAGCACAGGATCGGCACGCCCTGCGCCTTCAGCGCAGCCACGCGGGGGCGCGACAAGTCTGCGGCCTCATGGCTGATAAAGCCGGCCCCCACCCGATCGAAATCGGGGATGTCGCGCAGGTGGTCACAAACCGCTTGCGGCAAATGCTCAATCTCGGGCTGGTAGGAACAGGTGGTGATCCCACGCGGCAGATGCGGTGCCAGCCGTGCCAGTTCAGCGACCGAGTTGGGGTTGAACGACATCAGCGCCACCGGCCCGTCATAGCCTTGCAACGCGCGCACCGTATCCGCCTCGAGCGGGCCGACATTGGGGCCCATCGCCCCATCCTGATCCTTCAGCTCAATCAGCAGGGGCACTTGCCCAGCCACGATTGCAAGCACCTCGTCAAAGGTCGGAATGCCGTCCTCACCGTGCAAAAGCCGCGTGGCTTGCGCCTCATCCGCCGTGATCTGCTGGATCGGACCGGATCGGCCGGTCAGCCGCGTCATGTCATAGTCATGAAACACCATAGCCCGGTTATCGCGGCTGCGTTGCAGGTCGATCTCGATCCCGTAACCGGCCTCGACAGCCGCGCGAATGGCCGCCCGGCTGTTTTCCGGGCGGTTGTCCGAGAGGTCATGCAGGGCCCGATGCGCAATCGGGGCCTGCAAGAGCACATCAGGTAGGGCAGGTATCATGCGACCTCGAAGATGCCTTCGATCTCGACCGCGACACCCAGCGGCAACGCAGCGGCACTGACAGCCGAGCGCGAGTGACGGCCCGCTTCGCCCAGCGCCTCGACCAGAAAATCCGAGGCCCCGTTGATCACCTGCGGCTGCGCGGTGAAATCTGCGGTCGAGTTCACGAACCCGGTCAGCTTGATCACGCGCACCAGCTTGTCGATATCGCCACCACAGGCCGCCTTGACCTGCGCCAGTAGGTTGATTGCGCAAACCTTGGCCGCCGCGGCACCCGCTTCGACATCCATGTCGTCGCCCAGCTTGCCGGTGATCATCGTGCCGTCGTTCGAGATCTGGCCCGAGACATAGACGATATTGCCCACGCGCACGAAGGGCACATAGTTGGCGGCGGGTGCAGGTGCGTCCGGCAGGGTGACGCCCAGGCTGTCCAGTTTGGCTGCGATGCTCATGTGATACTCCTCACCTAAATTCGACTCGGACGGACGCTAACCGGGATAGCGCGGATCGAAAAGCATGAAACCGGCAGTTTTATGGTTAGCCGCGCAGTAAGCATAACTTCTCTTGTTCGGGACTGTTGAACTTGGGTCACTTTACGTTGACCACTTGTCCGGGTTACATGCTGAGTGTTTCAATCTATTTGAGAAACACCTATGTGACATTGAATTGCGCCGCTTGTTGCGGTCGAAGACAGTATTGATTGAACGTCCAGGCATATTCATTCCTGACGTGTTGGAGTGGCAAAGACCGTGTTGAGCAAAGTCAGCTTGAAGCCTCTGATCCTTGTGTCCCTGGTGGCAACTCTTGGTGCCTGCGCCACGCGCCCGCCTGCTGACGCCCCTCCCGGAGAGGTCTTTGACCCCTATGAAAAGACCAATCGGGGTATTCACGACTTTAACCTCGGCGTTGACCGCTTTCTGTTCCGACCCGCGTCAAAAGGCTATGTGAAAATCTTCCCCGATCCGGTCGTGACCAGCTTCAGCAATTTCGCCGAGAACCTGACCTTGCCGGGACAGGCGCTGGACTATCTGTTGCAGGGCAACCTGAAACAGTCGGGCAACGCATTGCTGCGCTTTGCCATCAACAGCACTGTAGGCGGGGCCGGGTTGTCCAAACCCGCAGACGAGCTGAACCTGCCGCCTGTCGATACTGATTTCGGCGAGACCCTGCATGTCTGGGGCGTGGGCGAAGGCGCCTACGTCGAATTGCCGTTCTATGGTCCCTCGACCCAGCGTGATGCGATTGGTGTTGTGTTCAACCTGTTCTCGAACCCGATCAACTTTTCCCCGGTGCGCCCGGTCGACAATATCGGTGTTTATGCCGAGGTGGTGCGCCGCATGGGCGATCGAGGCCGGTTCTCGGACACGGTGGACTCGATTCTGTATGAAAGTGCCGACAGCTATGCGCAGGCACAAACCATCTACCTGCAAAACCGCCGTTTTGAACTGGCGCGTGATGACGAAGACGCCTATCTGGGCCTGTATGACGACCCCTATTCCGTAACCGGGACCGACCCGGTCAGGGACCCCTATCTTGACCCTTACGAGGACCCCTATGCCGAGTAATCTGATGAACCGACGCGGTTTCGTCGCCACCGGCCTGGCCGGGGCGCTGATGACCGCCCTGCCCGCCTACGCCCAGACCGAGGCCAGCGCGAAGGCGCTGGTGGTCAGCGTGGTGGATGACATCAACCGCGTGATCGCTTCGGGCAAATCCGAAAACGCGATGATCCGCGATTTCGAGAAGATCTTTACCCAATATGCCGACGTGCCAATCATGGCGCGTTACGTACTGGGTGCCGATGGCCGCTCGGCCAGCCCGGCGCAGTTGCGACAATTCACCAAAGCCTTTCAGGGCTATATCTCGAACAAATATGGCCGCCGCTTCCGTGAATTCATTGGCGGCCAGGTTACAGTTCGCAACGCCCGCAAAATCAAGGCTGGGTACGAAGTACGCACCTCGGTCAAGCTGCAGGGCTCGTCCCCGTTTGAGGTGACTTTCCTTGTATCCGACAAATCGGGCCGAGACCGGTTCTTCAACATGTTTATCGAAGGGGTGAACATGCTGCTGACCGAACGGACCGAGATTGGTGCGATGCTGGATGCCCGTGGTGGCGATCTGAACCGGTTGATCAAGGACCTGAACAAAGTCGGTTGAGCGTCTTTAAAAATGCAAGCAGCGCCGCGCAACCTTTTGGTCGCGCGGCGCTGTGCGTTTAGTTCAGGCGTTCACCGGTTTCCTGAGCAAAGTAAGACACTTTGCTCATGTCGAAGGCCAGATTCAGCATCTTGCCCGCCTGCGCGCTGGTTTCAGCGTGCAAACGCGCCGTGACCTGCTTGCCGCCCAGCTCCGAGACCACATAGGTGTCGGCCCCTGCGGGTTCGACCATGTCGACCAGACATTCAGCCTCTTGCACGCCGTCGCCGGCGCGGAACCCGGCTTCGGCGATGTCTTCGGGACGCAGGCCCAGGATGACATCCTTGGGAAGCGCCAGATCGCGGGCGTCGTTCAGCACCAGTGTCTCACCACTGTCGCGCGCGATGGCGATCTGGGTCCCCGCTCCGTTCTTATGCGCCTGCGCCGGAATCAAGTTCATCGCGGGCGAGCCCATGAAGTCAGCAACAAACAGGTTGGCCGGGTTGTTATAGATCTCGGCCGGTGTGCCGATCTGCTGAACGACTCCACCTTTCAGCACGACGATCTTGGTCGCCAGTGTCATCGCCTCGATCTGGTCATGGGTCACGTAAACGATCGAGGCATCCAGCGTTTGGTGCAGCTTCTTGATCTCGGTCCGCATCTCGACCCGCAGCTTGGCGTCGAGGTTGGATAGCGGTTCATCGAACAGGAACAGCTTGGGATCGCGCACCAGCGCCCGACCCATTGCCACACGCTGACGCTGACCGCCCGATAATTGGCTGGGGCGGCGGTTCAGCAGAGGTTCGATCTGCAACAGTTGGGCGACCTCTTTCAGCTTGGCATCCTGCGTCGCCTGATCGACCCCGCGCACTTTCATGCCAAAGGTTATGTTCTTGGCCACGGTCATGGTCGGGTACAAAGCGTAGGACTGGAACACCATCGCGATGTCGCGGTCCTTGGGGCTGACATGGGTCATGTCATTGCCCCCAATGGACAGGGTGCCGCCAGTGATCTCCTCCAACCCGGCAATGCAGTTCAGCAGGGTGGACTTGCCGCAGCCCGAGGGGCCGACGAGCACCAGGAAATCGCCCGGCTCGATCGAGATGTTGATGTCCTTCAGAATCTCGGTCGCACCGTAATTCTTATAGAGTTTGTTGATATCAAGGATGGGTGCCATGGGTCTTATCCCTTCACAGAACCGGCGGTCAGGCCGCGTATGAAATACTTACCGGCAACGACATAGACGAGCAGCGTCGGTAGCCCCGCGATAATCGCGGCGGCCATGTCGACGTTGTATTCTTTCACGCCGGTGGTGGAGTTTACGATGTTATTGAGCGCCACTGTCACGGGTTGCGTACCCGCCTGGCTGAACGACACGCCGAACAGGAAGTCGTTCCAGATCTGCGTGAACTGCCAGATCACGGTCACAACGATGATCGGCAGCGACAGCGGCAGGAAGATCGACCAGAAGATCCGCAGGAACCCGGCCCCATCAACGCGTGCTGCCTTGGTCAGCTCGGACGGGATGGTGACATAGTAGTTACGGAAAAACAGCGTGGTGAAGCCCAGCCCGTAGATCACATGGACAAAGATCAGGCCCGGAATGGTCCCGGCGATCCCCATCATGCCCAACAGGCGCGCCATCGGCAGCAAAACCACCTGAAACGGGATGAAGCAGCCAAACAGCATCAGCGAGAAAATGATGTTCGCGCCTTTGAACCGCCAATGCGCCACGACATAGCCGTTCAGCGCACCCAGCAGGGTCGAGATGGCCACTGCAGGCACCGCGATGAGGACCGAGTTCCAGAAATATGGCCGCAGGCCCTCGCACTGAATACCGGTACAGGCACCGGACCATGCGGTTTTCCAGGCATCAAAGCTGACCTCGCGCGGTAAAGAGATCAGGGACCCGGTGCGGATTTCCTCAAGGCTTTTCAGCGATGTGGTCAACATCACAAACAGCGGCATCAGGTAATACAGCGCAAACAGGCCCAGCAGGACGTACAGCAACCAACGCAGGGCAACTTTGCCAACGGCACTTTGGCTACGGGGTTCGGTTTGGGATTGGGGCATCGACAGATCAGTCATTTTTCGCCCTCAGCTCTGAGTAAAGATAGGGAACGACGATGGCAAAGACGACCAGCATCATGATCATCGCGGACGACGCCGCCTGACCAATATCGCCGCGCGAAAACGCCATGGCGTACATGTATGTGGCTGGCAGATCGGTTGCGTAACCGGGGCCACCACCCGTGAGGGCGATGACAAGGTCAAAGCTCTTGATCGCAAGGTGGGCCAGCACGATGAAGGCGGACAGGAAGATCGGGGCCATCGACGGGATGATGATCGCCGTGTAGATGCGCCATGTGGGGATACCATCGACCTGGGCTGCCTTGATGATCTCACCATCCACCGAGCGTAGACCAGCGAGGAACAGCGCCATGACGAAGCCTGAGCTTTGCCAGATCGCGGCCATCACGATGGTGTAGATCGCGTAATCGGGGTTCACCAGCCAGTCGAACTCGAAATTGGTAAAGCCCCAGCCCTGCACCATGGATTCGATCCCCAGACCGGGGTTCAGTATCCACTTCCACGCGGTACCGGTCACGATCATCGACAGCGCCATCGGGTACAGATAGATCGTTCGGATGGCCCCTTCGACGCGGATCTTCTGATCCAGCAGAATGGCCAGCAGCAGGCCCAGCACCATCGCGATCACGATGAACAGCGCACCAAAGATATAGAGGTTGTTGATCGCCGTATCCCAACGGGGTGAGTCAAACAGGCGTTCATATTGAATGAAGCCTTTGATCTCGTATTTCGGCAACAGTTTCGATCGGGTCAGCGACACCCAAGCCGTCCATCCGATAAAGCCGTAGACAAAGATCAATACGGCAATGAACGACGGTGCCAGCACCACCTTGGGCAGGTGGTTTTCCAGCCATTCGGACATGATTTCCTCCGGGGAAAAATGCTCTGCCCCGTCAGTATAGGGGGCAGAGCGATTTGGATCAGTAGCTGTTGGCCACTGCCGCCGCCAATTGCTGAACCGCGTCAGCCGACGACATATCCGAGTTGAAATGCGCGGTCACAACATCCGTGATCGCACCAGACTGCGAGCCGCGCAGCGCCATGCCGTGGGCATAAGACGGCAACAGCGAGCCTGCATCCGAGGTCGAACCCATATCTTCGGCCGACAAGTTGGCGCAGATGTCAAAGTCATCCAGTGCCACGTCGGTCCGCGCGGGGATCGAGCCTTTGTTCAGATTGAACACTTTCTGGAAGTTCGGCGCGACGATCAGCTTGGCCAGCAGGTCCTGACCGGCTTTCTTGTCGTCACCTTCCACGTCGAACATGGCAAAGCTGTCGACGTTGTACAGGTAGCCGTCACCGGGGGTCGAGGCACACAGGAAATCCTCGCCGGGCTTTTTGCCCGCCGCCAGGAACTCGCCCTTGGCCCAATCACCCATGATCTGGAACGCCGCCTCACCGTTCATGACCATCGCGGTGGCCAGGTTCCAGTCGCGGCCTGAGAAGTTCTCGTCCACGTAGCCGCGCAGGGTGCGCATCTGGTCAAACACCTGCACCATCGTGTCCGAGGTCAGCGCCTCAGGGTCCAGATCGACCAGCGCTTTCTGGAAGAACTCGGGGCCGCCAATGCCCAGAACCACGGTTTCAAAAACGGTCGCGTCCTGCCATGCCTGACCACCATGGGCAAGCGGGATCACACCTGCGGCTTGCAGCTTGTCTGCGGCAGCGTTGAATTCGTCCCACGTGGTCGGCATCTCGATGCCATTTGCGGCCAGAACGTCGGCGTTTGCCCAGATCCAGTCAACGCGGTGTACGTTCACCGGCGCAGCGCACCACGTGCCCTCGCATTTCATGTGACCAGCGATCGAGGCGGGCAGAACGTCGGCCCAGCCTTCGGCCTCGGCCACGGATGAGATATCGGCCAGCACGCCTTCTTCATACCATTCCTGAATGGCCGGGCCTTTCAACTGAACAGCAGTCGGCGCGTTGCCCGACAGAACGCGAGCGCGCAGCGCGGTCATCGCGGCATCACCGCCGCCACCGGCCACGGGCATATCGGTCCAGCTGCCACCATTGGCCGCGAATTCCTCTTGCAGGACGGCAACTGACTTGGCCTCACCACCCGATGTCCACCAATGCAGAACTTCTGCCTGGGGGCCCGCCAACACCGACGATCCGGCCACAACAGCCAGCGTCGATACGGTGGCAAATGCAAAACGTTTCATTTCTTGTCTCCTCCCTGAGAACCTAAGAGGCTGCCGCAGCAGCGATGTCGGCCATACTGGGGCGCACGGGCCGTCTGGCAACTTGGAATCCGCGCCAAACCCGTGCGTCAGACCAATTTTTCACCGCTTCTGTTACAGCGTGTTACGTTGACATTGAATCTGTTTCCGTTCGTTACAATTGACGATGTCAGAGGGGCCACAACCGGGGAGGACAGACATCATGAGCATTCCGCGACTGTTGGTGGTGGATGACGACCTCGAGATGCGGTCGATGATGACTCAGTTCATGCAGCAAAACGGGTTCATTGCCCTACCCGCCCGATCGGAATCCGAAATCCGTGGGCATCTGGGGGCGGGCCGCATTGACCTGATCTTGCTGGACGTGATGCTGGGCGATGAAAACGGCGTCGAGATCTGCGCCCGCCTGCGCGCCGAACAGGATGTGCCGATCATTCTGGTCTCGGCCCTGTCAGCCGACCATCAGCGCATGGCGGGGTACGAGGTCGGGGCCGATGACTATATCGCCAAGCCTTTCAACCCGCAGCTTCTGCTCGCCCGCGTGCGGGCGGTGATGCAACGGGCGCGGCGGTCATCGTCGCTGGCCTACCGCCGCCGCATCCACAGCTTCCGCTTTGACGGCTGGCTCTATGACGGCAAACGCGATGAGGTGCATTCGCCCGAAGGCTATTTGGTGGCGCTGTCCCAGCGTGAGACGGCGTTGCTCAAGGTTCTGCTTGCCAATCCGCATATCCCCCTGACAAGGGATGAGATCGTCGCCGCGCTGGATGTCACCGGCGGCTCCGACAAACCCGAGGCGCAGGGCCGCGCCATCGACATGCTGGTTGGGCGGTTGCGATCGAAAATCGAAGCCAACCCGAAGGACCCGCAGATGCTGCGCACCGAACGCGGCGTCGGCTATGTTTTTGCCGCTGACGTGTCGGTGCAAGAGGAATGACACTGCGCCTGCGCAATCTTGGTTGGCTCTGGGTGATCTCGGCCTTCGCAACGGGGCTGGTATCGGCCAGCCTGTGGTTTGCTTCGGCCCGTGCCTGGAATCAGTTCCTAACGCAATCCTTCGTCGCGGGGTTTACCGTTTACGAAGACCTGCGCACCGGGATCGCTCCGGCCGCTCCGCTGTCCATTTCGCCCTTGTCACCGGCGGATACCGGGCTGGCCGATATGGGAGAGTTCCAGCAATTGCCTGGGTCTTCTGGCCGTCGGTTCCTGACCAACCTTTCGATCCTGACCGACAGTTCAGCGCCGCTCAACGGGCGTGAATTGACGCTGGCGATCCTGTCCGATCGTCTCGTGTATCCGGTGTCGGATATCGTGTCACGCAGTGATCAGACCGGGCCTGAGAAGATGGGCAACCTGACCCGGCTGCTGGCCACCTATTGCAGCGAACCGATCCTGATTGCGCAATTCGGGCGCGGGCCGTGGTACCGCGTGGATGGCACCGGGATCTGGGGCTGTGGCGCAGCGCCGACAGATCTGCGCCTGCCCGCGATATTGCTGGGCATCGTGGCGCTGGCGGTCCTTCTGACCTCGGTCGGCAACGTGTCCGATACATTCACCCGGTTTGCCCATGCCCTGCGCGACCGTCGGAGGCGTGGAGGCCCCGACAGCTATGACGCCGACGGGCCAACCGAGCTGCGCGATATCGTGTCTGCGGTGAACGCCCATCTAGACGCCGAACGCGCCTTGCTAGAACAACGGGCCACGGTCTTGTCGGGTGTCAGCCACGATCTAGGCACCCCCGCAACCCGCGTCCGGCTGCGCGCTGCGTTGATCGCCGATGACGAGCTGCGCGAAAAGCTGGAAGCGGATGTGGACCAGATGACCGGCATGATCGAAAGCGTTCTGACCTACACGCGTTCAGAACTGAGCGTCGAGGAACCGCGCCAGATTTCTCTGACATCCTTGGTCGAATCTGTCGTCGCCGATTATCAGGACATGGACCTGCCGGTGACGCTTCAGAATGTCGACCCGGTCGCGGTCGAGGGTGCTCCGTCCGTTTTCATGTCCCGCCGCGGGCATGGGACGCTGCTGGAAACCCGACGCATGTTGGTAACGGGTCGACCCATTTCGCTGAAACGAGCATTGACCAATCTGATCGACAATGCGCTGAAATATGGCCGCCACGCCGAGGTTCAGCTGGAAACCGACGCGCGCACCGCGACAATCACCGTCGAGGACAAGGGCAATGACCTGACTGTGGACGAAATCGAAGCCCTGATGGCCCCGTTTCAGCGCGGATCAAATACCGGCTCGTCAGACGGGTTTGGCCTGGGTCTGACAATTGCGGCCACAGTGGCTGACCAGCATGGTGGTGGGCTGCATTTCGAGGCCGGGGATCAGGGGCTGCGCGCCCGATTGACGATCACGCGGCAGTAATCTGTCAGCCCATGTAGCTTCGCACCAAAGCGCTGGCGATCAGGGACCACCCATCCGCAATGACAAAAAACGCCAGTTTGAACGGCAGTGAAACCGTTGCAGGTGGCACCATCATCATCCCCATCGACATAAGCACCGCAGCTACCACAAGGTCGATGATCAGAAAGGGCAGGAAGATCAGAAAACCGATCTGAAAGGCCCGCGCAATCTCGGACAACATGAAAGAGGGCATCAGGATCGACAGCGGCGCATCCGGCGACACATCCACCGCATTGCCTTCGGGGCGCAGCGCAGCCATGGCGTAGAACGTGTCAGGGTCCAGCCGTGCGGCCATGAAGGCGCGAAACGGTTGAAGGGCGCGTTCCAAAGCGGGCTCGACCTCCATCGTTTCGTCGACCATGGGTTGGATGCCAGTGGTCCAGGCCTCGGTGAAAACAGGCTCCATGATGAAATAGGTCAGAAACAAAGCCAGGCTGACGATCAACATGTTGGGCGGTGATTGCTGCAACCCGATCCCTTGCCGAAGGATGGCCAGCACGGTGATCAGAAAAGGAAAACAGGTGATCATGATCGCCAACCCCGGTGCGAGGCTGAGCACGGTAATCAACAGGATCAATTGGATCGTCCGCGCCGAGATCGAACCACCGTCACCCAGCGACAAGGACACATCCTGCGCCGCTGCAAAAGACGGTGTCAGCAGCAGCGCCACGATGATCCAGGGCAGAACGCGCATCAACCGATCCCGTTTTGCAGATCGGCAATCTCGGTCAGGCGCACGGCCAGTTGTCCGGCCTGATCGCCTTCCATCTCTTCCAGCAAGCCGCGGGCCACCAGCTGGTCCCCTACATAAAGATCCACCGGATCCTCGATCCGTTTGTCCAAAGTCAGCACCGCATTTTCACCCATATTCAACAGATCGCGGATCAGTGGGCGGGCGCGGCCGACCGAGACCGTGACCTCGATCGGGACCGATTCAAACGGGTTGGATTTTTCGCTTTTGGGAGTTTGGGGATCACTCATTGCTCAATGCCTCTTTTGCCTCAAATACAAACGCGTCGAACGCGGCGCGGATCGACGTCAGCAGGCCGCCGCAATCCACCTCGCGCCGCGAGATACCGATCTGCAATCTAGCCTGGCCGGGTTTGATCTGCGGGTCTGAGATGACTTGCGCCATCTCGGCCATCCCCTCGGGCAGCATCTCTTTCACCTCAGCCGCGAGGCCTTCGGGGACGAAAACCTGCATCGGCTCATTGATCTGTTCGCGAGCCATGTCGGTCAGTTGTTCGGCCAGCCGGATGGTATAACCCCGCTCCAAAGTTTCGGGCAGGACCGCGAGCATCAGGCTGTTGAACATCGGTTCCAGCGACAGTGTCATCCGTGTTACCGCCTCATGATAGGTGAAGGACATGTCCTCAAGCGACTTGGCCAACTCGGTCGAGATCCGACCTCGGTTTTGCTCCTGTGCCTGAACGGCATCTTCCCAACCGGCGGCATAGCCCTGTTCGAACGCCGCCAGACGCTGTTCCTCCAACCCGTCCTCATCCAGCAAGTGCAGCTTTCCACCGCCAGCCTGCAACGTGAAATCTTCCAGCAAATGGGCGATCGACATCAGACCTTTTCCTCGCCTTCTTCAAGCCAGCTGCGCAGGATTTCGACCGTTTCCTCCTGCTTGTCGCCAATCATCGCCCGCAGCCGATCTACCGGGTCCGCCCCGGGCTGAGAAGCCAGCGCTGGAACATCCCCGCCCGCGACCTGACCCGCGATCGGTGCGAATTGCCCGCCTTCTTCGGTCGCAATCTCACCCGTCAAAACCGAGCCTGGTTCGGGTAGACTTCCAGTAGGTAGTAGTGCCGTGGTCACAACCGGCTTGGTCAAAATAGGCCGGATCACGAACAAACCGAGGATCAGAGACACAATCGCTAGAACTGCCATCTGGATCAGCGACATTGCGTCGAAATGCACCTTCTGCCAGATCGAAGCCGAGGCCAGCGTGCCCTGCGGTTCAACAACCGGCAGGTCCATGGATTTCAGCGTGATCACGTCGCCGCGTTCCGCATCAAACCCCACGGCCGAAGCGACCAATTCCTTCAACGCCTCCATCTCTGTTTCGGGCATGGGGGCAAAACTTTCCGTGCCGGTCGCATCCACACTGCGCGTTCCATTCACCAGAACGGCCACAGTCAGACGTTTGATCGCGCCGGGGGCGTTGTGAACCTCAAGCTCCGTCTCGGACACCTCGTAGTTTACCCGCTCGCGCGTGTGGGTGGCGTTCGAGTTCGACTCGTCGCCCCCCGCGCCGTCACCATCCGGCAGGTTCGACGCAACGGTGACATCGGCGGATTGATTGCGCGCGCTGTCTGAACGTTCTTCGACATCGGTGCTGATCGCCACACGACCGTTGGGGTCAAAGCGACGCTCGCGAATGGATTCGGTTTTCGTCACCGTATCTACGCTGACTTCTACAACGGCATTGCCCGTACCTACGCGGGCTTCGGCCAAACGCAGGACCTTTTCCCGCAATTGCCGCGACCTGTCATCCGCCGTATCGGAGGCAACGGCGTTTTCCTGCGCGCCAATCACAGCCCCGTTCGAATCGATGATCGCCACATTCTCGGGCGCAAGACCACTGACCGCGGATGAGACCAGAAACCGGATCGCCTTGGCCTGATCTGACGTGATATCCGCCCCCGAAGACACCAGATAAACCGAGGCAGTCGGTGCAACGCTGCGCTGAAATGGATTGGTTGAACCATTGGCGATGTGCACTCGCGCCTGGCTGATATGGGGTGCCCCTACAATCGTGCGGGCCAGTTCACCCTCTTTGGCGCGCCAATAAGCGGCGTCAAACATTTGCGAAGTGGTCCCGAACCCGCTGAGCGTATCCAGCAGTTCGTACCCCCGGTTTCCATTCGCAGGCAAACCCTCGCTCGCCAGAGTCATGCGCAACTCATCCCGCTGCGACCCCGGCACGTAGATCGAGCCGCCCCGAATCTCAAAGGGCACGCCGCGCTGATCCAGTGACCGAACGATATCGCCCGCCGCCCCACTTTCCAGCCCGGCATAAAGCAAGGTCATCGACGGTGCCGTTATCAGCCGCGACATCGCAAGGACCCCAAGAAATACCAGCATAACCGCACCGGCAACGATGATTTGTTTTCGCCTGTCCAAACTTGTCCAGACAGTTCCGATCTGCTGCACGCTCACCTCCGACTCGCCGACATTCTGCTTGGCGCATCCCTTGTTTGACCGATTGCCCTTAATAATCGGTTAGTCCCTACCGGGTTATGACGATTGCAGAACGGATGGATGAGGACGTCATGACTGACGCAACTGCAGAACAGGCAGAAGCCCCAGAAAAGCCTGGGAAAAAGGGATTGATACTAGGTGTGATTCTAGCCCTGTCCGGCGCGGGTGGAGGGTATTTTGCAACCACGTCCGGGCTGTTGCCAATAGGCGCCATGCCCAAGGCGCAAGGGGCGGTTGAAGAGGCGGAAAAAAAGCCTGCAAAAGCCTTGCCTGACGTTGGATTCGTCGATCTTCCGCCGCTGATCCTGTCGCTGAACTCGGGCGATTCGCGGCACCTGAAATTTCACGCTCAGCTTGAGGTGAACTCGGACTATCTGGGCGATGTCGAAAAGATGAAGCCGCGAATCATGGATGTGTTGAACGGGTATCTGCGGGCGGTTGAAATCTCGGATCTTGAGGATTCGTTGGCCCTGGTGCGCATTCGCGGGCATCTGCTGCGGCGCATCGGCATTGTAGTTGGCGAGGATCGCGTTCGCGATGTCCTCGTGATGGAATTCGTTTTGAATTAGGAGGCAAAGTTGGAACTGATCGCAGATATTTTCCTAGTCGCAGGCGCCTTGGGCGCAGGTCTCTATTGCTTTGTTCTGTCTCGACGCCTCAAGCGATTCACCGATCTTGAAAAGGGCGTTGGCGGGGCCGTTGCCGTTCTTTCGGCACAGTCGGATGAATTAAAGAAATCGCTGGAGTCCGCGCGTGCGGCGTCGGACCGCTCCGGGGACACCTTGAAGCAATTGACGCAACGGGCGGAGACGGTCGCGCAGCGGTTGGAGCTGATGATGGCGTCGATGCATGACATCGTGCCGGATCAGGAAGCCCCAAAGGATACAGCCTCGCCCGCGACCGAGCCTACGGTGCCACCAGAGCCTGAGGTTGCAAAGGTTGAAGCTGCGGAAGCCCCCGAGCAAAAGGAGGAACCCGTTCCTGAGCCTGCGGAAAAACGAACGGCTGGTCCGATGTTTATGCGGCATGGTCGCAAGAGGCGTGAGGCCACGGCATGAAAACAAGGCAGAGCAACAAACCCAAAGGCGGCGTGCTTGCTGTGATCTCTTTGCTGATGATCGGATCGGCTGCGATTCGCGTCGGGTTGGAGGCTGGTCCGGCACTGGCCAAGAACCCCGAACCGACGGTCAAGCAAGCCAAGCCAGAAGGTATGGAAAAGCCCGGCGCACAGGAATTGTTGACAGAACTTCTGCGACGCGAAGCGGCGTTGGAAAAGCGCGAAGCCGCCGCAATCGACAAGGAAAAGGCGTTGGAAATCGCCGAGCAAGCCATCGAAACCCGAATGGTCGCTATGCAAGCGGCCGAAGAGAACCTGCGCGAAACGCTGGCCTATGCGGAAAAAGCGGCCGAGACCGACCTGACCCGGCTGACGGATGTGTATCAAAGCATGAAACCCAAAGACGCAGCCGCCTTGTTCGAGACGATGGATCCAGGTTTTGCCGCCGGTTTCCTGTCACGGATGCCTGCGGATGCCGCTGCTGGCGTGCTGGCGGGGATAAGCCCTGAGGCCGCCTATACAATCAGCGTCATCATGGCGGGGCGCAACGCTGCCGCGCCACAGGAATGACGTCCATGTTCACCAAAGCCGCGTTTGAGTTTGCTGGAGGCCCCTCATGATCGGACTAGTCGGAATTGTCGTCATCTTCGTCATGGTGTTCGGTGGCTATCTGGCCGCTGGCGGCAAGATGACCATCATCATGAAATCTCTGCCGTTCGAAATGATGATGATCGGGGGCGCAGCGGTCGGAGCGTTTTTGATCAGCAACGACATGAGCGCGGTGAAGCATACGCTCAAGGACATGTGGAAGGTGTTCAAAGGTCCGAAATGGAAACCCGATGACTACCGCGACCTGTTATGCCTTCTGTTTTCCCTGATCCGCATCGCCAAAGCCAACCCGGTCGAGGTCGAGCAACATATAGAAGACCCCGAAAATTCCGCAGTGTTTTCGGCCTATCCGAAGATTCAATCCGACAAAGAGGCCGTGGATCTGATCTGCGACACGATGCGGTCGGCTTCGATGAACTACGACGACCCCCATCAGGTCGAAGAAGTTCTGGAAAAGCGGATGGAGGCGAATTTTCACCACGCCATGCATTCCAGCCATGCATTGCAGACGGTTGCGGATGGCTTGCCAGCCCTGGGGATCGTGGCTGCGGTTTTAGGGGTGATCAAGACCATGGGATCGATCGACCAGCCACCCGAGGTACTGGGTAAACTGATCGGGGGGGCTCTGGTTGGGACCTTTCTGGGCGTGTTCCTGGCCTATGGTCTGGTCGGGCCATTCGCAGGAAAACTGAAGGCCGTGGTTGAGGAAGACAACCATTTCTATCAACTGATCAAAGAGGTTCTGGTCGCCAATCTGCACAACCACAACCCCGCGATGTGCATTGAAGTCGGTCGCCAGAACACGCCGACCCATAACCGCCCTGGTTTTTCGGAACTGGAAGAGGCGTTGAAAGAGCTGAAACAGGCGGCGGCATGATCCGACTTGGTCTTTTTCTTGCAGTGTTGCTTGCAGCAAACGGTGCCACTGCGCGTGAAGCCACCGTGCGCTCGGGAGAGCATGAGGACTACACCAGGCTGGTCATTCAGGTGCCGCCTGGCACCGGCTGGGTCCTCACCCAAACCAAGTATGGTGCGCGTCTGAACGTCACCCTGGAGGATGTTCATTTCGAAACCACTTCGGTCTTCCGCAGGCTGTCTCAAAACCGTTTGTCCGCCATTTCTCAGGCTGAACCGGGCGGGCCGTTGGAAATGCAATTCGGGTGTGAATGCGCGGCTTCGGCGTTTTTATACCAAGACACCATGATTGTGGTCGATATTGCCATTGCGCAGGCCCTGCCACCGATAGGTGCGGACATTCCTCCGCCCATCTTGCCGCAAGCAAACCGCGACACCGGGCTGCTGGCGGCGGCTCAGAACCGCAACGTCTTGTCAATGCCTGCGCTTCCGACGCCATTGCTTGGGTTTGAGGATCGCCTGTCAGAACGTCTATTACAAGGTGCAGACCGGGGCATCGTTGACCTTGAGCTTGCCCAGGTTGGCCCGCGATCGTCGATCTTTGACGGTGCCACGGAAGGGCCAGCAGACCCGACAGGGAATATCAGCGTATCGACGGTGCTCGATGAATTGAACGGTCTATTGGGGCCCGATTTGATCGGGTTTGAACAAGAACCTGCCTGCATATCCGATACAGAGTTGGGGTTCGAGACGTGGGGTGGCTCAGCCGATTTCCCTCAGCAAATAGCCACCTTAAGATCAGGTTTGTTTCAGGAATTCGATCGGGTTGATCAGGACACAGCGTTGTCTCTGGCAAAGCTGTACGCATTCTATGGCTTCGGCGCCGAGGCGATGCAGGCTTTGGCATTGGTGGAAGATCCCGATGCTGACGTAAACCGGATTGCAGCAATTGCGCAGTTTTTGGACGCAGGGCACGTGGCAGACGACAATCCGTTTGGTGGCTTGCAACGATGCGGGGGTGACGTTGCACTTTGGGCTGTTCTGATGGCCGGGGAATTATCCGCTGAAGCAAACTTGGACAGGGTAGAGCAATCATTTTCACGGCTGCCAACGCATCTAAGACGGCAATTTGGACCTGATCTATCCGAAATTTTGGTCGATGCAGGTCGGTTAGAAGCCGCTCGACGCGTATTGCGGTCTGTTGACCGGGCGGGAATTCAAAACGCCTCGGACACAACACGGGCCAAAGCTAAGGTCGCAGCCGCCGAAGGTGACGCTCCAAAAGCCGAGGCGTTGCTAAACGACGTGGTTGCATCCTCCGGCCCCAATCTGGACGCTCCGCTCGCTTTGGCGCGGCTGATCGAAAACCGATGGGTTGATCGAGGCGCCGCTTCACCCAAAGAAGTCGCCCTTGCGGCGTCTTTTTCGAACGAGTTTCGTAAATCCGAGATCGAGCCACAGTTAAAACGGGCTCATGCTGTGGCCCTAAGTCTGACTCAGGAATTCGACCTAGCATTTGATGCTGCCTTGGAAATACCTGCAGGGCAAGAACGCCTGGCCACGTTGAACCGGATTTCTCACATTCTGGTGGAGAGGGCGGATGACATAACATTTCTACGTCGGGCGTTGGAATTTGCATCCGGTGATACGCAGGACCTGAGCACAAATACGGCTGTCGCGTTGGCAAACCGTCTGGTGAAGCTTGGGTTCCCTGAACCAGCGCTGGCTTTGTCGAACAGACCCCAAGATACGGTGCAACGGTCAGAGCGTGCACGGATCAGGGCACGCTCTGCCTTGCAAACGCAACGCCCTCACCAAGCTATGCTTGAACTGGAAGGGGACAGTTCGGAAGAGGCATTGCGTATCAGGCACCAAGCGATGCAGGCCCTTGGCGATTTCGATACAGCCGGAGAGCTATCGCGCACATTAGGGCAGGCGGAGCAGGCTGACCGAAATTTTTGGCTGGCCGACCGCCCCGAAGCCATTGATCAAGAGGAAGAAACGCAATTTGGTTTGGTTAGCAAGGCGACACAGGTCCTGATCACTCCTCCTGTTTCGCAACCTGACAAGCCTTTGGCCGAGGCGGCGGATTTACTTCAGGATAGTGTCGAAGCTAGGGAAAAAATCACCCAATTGCTTACTATTCTCGAGCAGTGAACCGTATCAATTGGGGCCCGATTCCCCGCGAAACTGCTATCGCGGGGGTGAAGAAACCAGCGACGCCAGATCGGCATATCTAGAATGCGGTTCAATCCAGGACAAGATCGCATCGCGGATCGCGTTAGCCCGATGCGCTCCGACAACTGGTTCTGCGAACTCGGAATATTTCGCCAAAACCTCATCGCGCGACATAGGCGCCTCAGGGCCACCGCGGGCGTGGATATCGCCCGATTGCAAAATGCGCCCGTCCGTTGTCTCAATTGATACATCTGCCCAGCGCCCACCCGGGAACCGTTGCGAATGCCTCTCTTCCTCGCTCACGTGTATACGGGAAATCAGGCCCGCGATCCGGGGGTCGGACAGTCCGGGCCCTGAGATATGCTCGGCTCCGATACGGCCATACAGAACCTGAACTGCAACAGCGAAGGGCAGAGAGTACTGTGCTTGCGAAGTGGTCGCGGGCATTCCAGAAAACAGTCGCACGGCCTCACAAAAAGTGTTGATCTGGATCGAATGGATCTGGTCACCGACCAAACTGTGTTTCGACATCAGCGCGCGGACCCCATCTATCGCGGCGTGGGCCCAGCGGCAGATCGGGTACGGCTTCACATATTGATACTCAACCTGCCAAAACCTGCCCAAATCCGCCCAATGAGGGGCGGCAATCTCGGCCTCGATCGTGATGGCAGGCGCCCCGGTAAACCCCCGCTCGGCCAGAATCGCCGCAGACAGGCCGACCATCGCACCCCATCCCGAACCATCATGCAGCATCGTGGGATTGGCGATCTCGCGCATCATCTGGCTGCGCGGCCCATGATATTCGGCGATCCCCAGCGCCTGCCGCAACTGGTCTGGAGTGAGCCCGCGCAAACGGGCCGCCATTGCGACCACGCCCAGCGCATTCCAGGCCCCAGAGGTGTGATATTCGCTGACCGACGCGTGCAACGAAATCCCCGCGCGGCCCGCGATTTCATAGCCAGTGATCACAGCAGCCAAAGCCTGCGGGCCAGTCAAATTCGGGCAATGCGTGGCAAGCGCAACCAACGCAGGCAGCACAACCACGCCGATATGGCCTTTGGTCGGGTTATACCCGTCATGCCCGTCCAGATTGTCTGTCTGTGTCGCCGCCGCATATGCAGCGCCAGCCATACTGACGGGTCGCCCGTCAAACATCAGCCGAGCGCTGAAGGAAGAATCCGTGCTGGCGTAGAGCAATGCCGCCGTATCCCGCGCGATCACGCCCGCTTCCATCGGGCCGGAGGCAATCAGGATACCCATAGTGTCCACCATCATCAGCGCCGCTGCCTCTTTGGCGCTGTCTGGCATTTCCTCGGGTGGGCGATTTAGGACGAAATTTGCAACGCGGGCGAACGTATCGGTCATTCGGCAGGCTCTATAGCGGGCTTAGAGACATCACGCAGCCGATATCCCGCAGGATCAAAAGGAGGTTCAGCCAGAATAGTTGCGCGATGCGGTTTGCCGAGGATGAACACCTCAACCCTATCACCGGGTTTTGCGACTTGCGGGTTTGCGAACCCAAGGGCCAGCGATTTACCGACCGAATACCCGAAGCCGCCCGATGTCACGCGCCCGACCGAATGACCATCTGGTGTAAAGATCGGCTCACCGCCCGAGGCGTCGGCGGTGTCCACCTCAATTTCGAACATCGACAAAACCTCACGCACAGGATTGTTCTTGATGGCCAGATAGGCCTGCTTGTGCAGGAAATCCTTGTCCAGCTTGATGAGGCCGTCCAGCCCGACTTCCTGCGGCCAGTATTCCTGACTGTACTCTCGCCCCCACGAGCCGTAGCCCTTTTCGATACGCAGACTACCCAGCGCACGGCCGCCAACTGGGCCGCCGCCTTGCTCTTTCGCGGCCTCCAGCAAGGCCGTGTAAAGCGCAACCTGATCGCTCTCAGCGCAGTGCAGCTCCCACCCAAGGTCGCCGGTAAAACTGACACGGATGGCGAGGCAGGAAACGGCCGCCACGTCTATCTGACGTGAACGCATGAAGCGGAACCCTTCGTTGGACAGATCCGCATTGGTCAGCCGTTGCAGCACATCGCGCGATTTCGGGCCGGCGACGTTGAACCCGGCGATACGGTTTGTGGCAACCTCGAAACGGGTACCTTCAGGCAGATCAACCATGTTGAAGAACCGCTGGTGATAGCGCTCGGCCATGCCCGAGCCGATCATCATGTATTCGTCATCGGCGACTTTGGTGATGGTAAAGTCCCCGGCAACGCCTCCGCGCACTGAAATCAACGGGGTCAAACACGACCGGCCAACCTCGGTCGGTATCCGGTTGGCAACAAGACGATCCAGCCAATCATGCGCCCCTGGCCCCTTGATCACATAGTTGGCGAAGTTCGAGATGTCGATCACACCCACAATGTCGCGCAACATCTGCACCTCTCGGCCAACCGGTTCCCACCAATTCTGGCGGGTGAAGCCGTTGGTTTCGACCACACCGGGTTGATCAGCGAACCAGAGGGGGTGTTCCCACCCGCAGTTCAGGCCAAAGACGCAGCCCATCTCCTTTTGCATCTGATAGGCCGGGCGCAGGCGCGCGGGGCGTCCGGCGCTGCGCTCTTCGTTCGGGAAATGGATGGCGAAGCGGTGCGTATAAACGTCCTGCACCCGCGCCTTTGTGAAGGCCTTGTCGGCCCAGTCGCCTAACCGCGCCAGATCCCAGGCAAACATGTCGTGTTGCGGCTCGCCCTCGATCATCCATTGCGCCGACAACAGGCCAAGCCCGCCCGATTGCGAAAATCCGGGGATGATCCCGGTGCAGCAGAAATAGTTCTGCAACTCGGGCACAGGCCCCCAGATCGCATTACTGTCCGGCGACCAGATCATCGGGCCATTGATTACCCGCTTCACCCCCGCAGTTGCCGCAACGGGCACGCGTTCGGTGGCCCGGATAACGTTTTCCATGATGCGGTCCAGATCGTCGGGGAACAGATCGTGGGCGAAATCCAGCGGTGTGCCGTTTTCGGCCCAAAACCGCATGTCCTTCTCATAGGCCCCGATCAGCAAGCCATTGCCCTCTTGCCTGAAGTAGTACTCGCCATCCCGGTCGGCGATGGACGGCAAGCGACGGCCCAACGCGGCGACTTCATCAATCGCTTCGGTGACAAAATACTGATGTTCAGTCGGTTGCAGGGGCAGTTCAATCCCAGCCATCGCGGCCACTTCACGCCCCCACAATCCACCGGCATTGACCACCCACTGCGTATGGATATCGCCCTTTGCGGTGCGTACGATCCACGATCCGTCTAGTTGCTGTTCAGTGCCTAACACAGGGCAAAACCGCTCAATACTGGCACCCATCGCGCGTGCTCCGGCGGCATAGGCATGGGTCACGCCCGAGGGGTCAACATTGCCGCCATCAGGTTCGAACATGATACAGCGGATATCATCGAATTGCGCCAGAGGGTGCAGTTCCATAGCCTGTTCGCGGCTGATCTCGTGGAAGTTAAGACCGTAGAAACGCGCCTTGGCTTCTTGCAGGCGCAGTTGGTGTTCGCGATCCTCGGTCTGCGCCAAATAGAGCGAGCCGGATTGAAACACGCCGCAGCCCTGTCCGGTTTCCTTCTCTAGCTCTTTGTACAGGTTCATCGTGTAGTGCTGAATGCGCGTGATGTTGTTGTTGTCATGCAGCCCGTGGATATTGGCCGCTGCGTGCCACGTGGACCCACTGGTCAACTCATCGCGTTCCAGCAGGACAACGTCAGTCCAGCCCAGCTTGGCCAGGTGATACAGGATCGAGCAGCCGACCAGCCCCCCTCCGATGACAACGGCCTGAGCATGGGTTTTCATTGGCGCACCTCCTACAGAGCTTGCACGAAAGTCAGCCACAGGTCAGGGGCTACTGATGCTCTGTTCCCGACGCAAAATGTCGGTAATGACGATCAAAGCGCCGGAAGCAAACGCCGCGTCGGCGGATCATCGCCCGGTGACACCAAACGCGCGATGTCGTGAGCGTTTGTGTCTTGAAATGAGACGCACTGATTCTTTGATTAAATTAGGAAGCACGAAAATACGTGCCGAATAGGTCGAAACGCGACGGGACAGGCTGGTTTGAAACTCGGTGAAGACCGCGTGGATCAGCGGAAATCTTGAAAAGTTCCTAAAATGTTTTATATTTGTTCCACGTGAATGTCTGAGGTGGAACGGAGGTATTCGAGCTATGGCCAACGCTGCCCGTCAAAGCTGGTACGACGCACCCAGCAACGACTATCACATGCTGCCCGTCACGGACCGGCAGATGCGCTATGCGCGCGCGATTGCTCAGCAATCGGCGCTTGAAATCCCGGTCGAGGCACAACGCGACCGCAGGGCCATGTCCCAGTGGATTTCGGCGCATAAACAGGATGACCCGTCACCATTTGCCAATTACCCCACCAGCAAACAGGTCGCTTTTGCCGAACGGATCTCGCGTTCCAAACGCAGGCCGATACCGTCTGAGTGTTTCCGCGACAAGCACATGATGTCCCGGTGGATTGACACCAACAAATAGGCTCTAGTCCGAGTGGTTTCGGGCGAAAAGTGCCACGGCAGCGGCGACGAAGAGGCCCAGCAGGATGTAGCCTGTCACCGCTTCTGACACAGCCAACGCGCGGCACAGGCCAGTCGGGGCCATGTCGCCATATCCAACGGTGGTGAAGGTGACATATGAGAAATACAGGATATCCCCCGGTCCGCTGGCACCGACCACGCAGTTGTCTTTATAGCCGAACGCACCATAGACGGCGGCGAACAGGAAGGGGACGACCTGAATAAAGGATACGCCCATCAAGAACAGCACGCGGCGCGGGGATTTCACCTGTGTCATATAGTACCACGATTGCGAGACAATCCACAGGAACAGGCCCACGGATGCAAACGTGCCCAACGTATCGCCCGCCGTTGATTCACTAAGGCGGGAAAGGCCGAACCAGGCAAAGAAGCTGGCCAAAACCATACCGCCTGCGGCAAGCAGGGTCGATTTCCATTCTTCCAACGTTGTCGGCTCGCGGCGCATGTCGTCTCCGTCTTTAACGGGTGCGATGATCGGGGTTTCGCCCCGCCCGTGCAACCGAGTGGTTTAGTCTGCGCCCAAATGTTCCTGCCCGCGTTGGAGCGCCAGCCCGATCTGCTTCTGCCGCTCGCGGAAGCGCATCTTGTCAGCTTCCGAGGTTTCATCGACGCATTGATGGCACGCAACGCCGTGTTCATATTCAGGGCGTTTCATATCCTCGGGCAGGATCGGACGGCGGCAGCCATGGCACAGGTTGTGGGGCCCCTCGACCAGCCCGTGCCCCACGGACACGCGATTGTCGAAGACGAAACACTCACCCTGCCAAGTGCTGTCCTCGGCGGGCATTTCCTCAAGATATCGCAGGATACCGCCTTTCAGGTGATAGACATCCTCGACCCCCTGACCCAGCAGGAAGTTGGTGGATTTCTCGCACCGAATACCGCCGGTGCAGAACATGGCAACACGCTTGTTGTGAAAGCGGTCCTTGTTTTCCTCCCACCAGGCCGGAAATTCGCGGAAACTGGCTGTTTCAGGGTCTATTGCCCCTTCAAACGTACCAATCGCCACCTCATAATCGTTGCGGGTGTCGATCACCACCACATCGTCGGAACGGATCAGGTCGTTCCACTCCTCCGGCTCGACATAGTTGCCGACACGGGCGCGCGGATCGACATCCGGCTGGCCCATTGTCACGATCTCTTTCTTCAGGCGCACCTTCATCTTCCCGAAAGGCGGATGGTCGGCGGTGGCCTCTTTCCATTCCAGATCGGCGCAACCCGGCAGCGCTTTGATATGCGCCAGCACGGCGTCAATCCCGGCGCGCGGGCCCGCGATGGTGCCGTTGATCCCCTCTTGCGCAAGCAGCAGCGTGCCTTTGACCGATTGTGCACGGCACAGGTCCAGCAAGGGTTCGCGCAAGGCGGCGTGATTAGCGAAACGGGTGAAGTGATATAGGGCAGCGATGGTATACATGCGCGCGGTCTAGCCCCACGCGTGCAGAGTCGCAAGGGATCGGATTGACGCCCCCCGCTCGCCCCCTTACCGATAGCTGAAAAGGAGAGCGCGATGACCCATGCCCTGATCGTAATCGACGTCCAGAACGATTTCTGCCCCGGCGGCGCGTTGGCCGTTCCCGGCGGCGATGAGATCGTCGCCCCGATCAACGCGATTATGGATGAGTTCGACGCGGTGATCCTGACGCAGGACTGGCATCCGGCAGGGCATTCCTCATTCGCCAGTACTCATGCAGGAAAGAACCCATTTGACGTAGTAGAAATGCCCTATGGCCCGCAGGTGCTCTGGCCGGATCATTGCGTGCAGGGAACGCAGGGCGCAGCGTTTCATCCCGATCTGCGCATTGAAGGCGATTTGATCATTCGCAAAGGGTTTCGCAGTGCGGTTGACAGCTACTCAGCCTTTTTCGAGAACGATCAGACTACGCCAACCGGGTTGGAGGGCTATCTCAACACCCGAGGCATCCGCAAACTGACGATGGTGGGCCTGGCCACGGATTTCTGCGTTCACTTCTCAGCCGTGGACGCGGCGCGGTTGGGATTTGAGGTGACGGTGAATATGGGACTGTGCCGCGCGATTGATCTGGACGGCTCGCTGACGGCAGCAGAAACAGCGATGAAGGCTGCCGGTGTGACCTTGGCTTAGGGCGCGGAGCCCGAATCCAACAGATATTTCAGGACCACAAAAATAATAACCGCCAGCCCAAGAGCCACGCCAATGCGGGCGGGCAAGGTGCGGCGTTCCGGCGTTGCCGGGGATTTATAGCGCGGGTTCGGGGTCCAATCAGCGGTGTTGCGTCGCTGACCGTTGCGCGGGCGGGCCGATTTGACGTCCCGAAGGAATTTCCAAAAGTCGAATTCGCCGCAATATTCGCCCTTAACACCCATTTCCCGAATGTTGGCAAACAGCGCTTTCAGAATCCGTTCACGCTCGGCCTCGTCACGGGGTCGATAAAAGCCATGCATCAACTGGCTTCCGGTCGCGTCCAGACCGAAACCTGCATCCTGAAAGATCTTGCGGATTTTCGGAGAAGCCGCCCGCAGCGCGTCCGCCGTTTTCACATTGCGGAACATTGCGCGCAAAACGGGCTTTTTCGAAGCCCCCTCTGCGCCTTGTTCGCCTTCTCCGTCCCCCGGATCGACAACAACGATGTCAAAATCGTACTCGAGAACCATTCACTAACTTAACCTCGACTTCCAAACCCCTCTTCTCACTAACCGGTGAAAAGATCACACAATTTGCTCGCTTTGTGACCTGAGCTTGTCATTGTCACCAAACCAGCGACTCTTGCCATTCCACACACCGATTGATCTAACAACGGAAATCGCAGGAGTTCCTCATGGTCGATATTGCGGCACGTGTGTACAATCATAAATGGCAGATTGACCCAATTATACGGTCTTTAATCGACACAGATTTCTACAAACTGCTGATGTGCCAGTCAGTGTTTCGAAATCGGCCCCAAACGGAAGTGGTGTTTTCGCTGATCAATCGGTCGAATCACATCCCCCTCGCCAAGCTTATTGATGAGGGCGAACTGCGCGAACAGCTGGATCATATCCGCTCGCTCAGCCTTAGCCGCGGCGAAAGCACTTGGCTGCGGGGCAATATGTTCTACGGCAAGCGACAGATGTTCCGATCCGATTTCATGGAGTGGTTCGAGAACCTGCGCCTGCCGGCCTATCATCTGGAACGCAAGGGCGATCAGTACGAACTGACCTTCGAAGGCAAATGGCATGAGGTCATGTTGTGGGAAATCCCGGCCCTGGCCGTGTTGATGGAATTGCGCTCTCGCGCAGTTCTCAACGACATGCGCCGGTTCGAGCTGCAAGTGCTCTATGCCCGCGCCATGACCCGCGTTTGGGAAAAGATTGAGCAACTGCGTGATATTGATGGGCTGGGCATTGCGGATTTCGGCACCAGGCGGCGTCATTCTTTTCTGTGGCAGGATTGGTGCGTGCAGGCGATGATCGAAGGATTAGGGTCTGCTTTTTCCGGCACGTCGAACTGCCTGATTGCCATGCGCCGCGAGGTTGAGGCCATCGGCACCAACGCGCATGAGTTGCCCATGGTCTATTCCGCACTGGCCGACACAGACGCCGAATTGGCGCAAGCGCCCTATGATGTTCTCAGGGATTGGCATGATGAGCATGATGGCAACCTGCGCATCATCCTGCCCGACACCTATGGAACACAGGGCTTTTTGGACCGCGCACCCGACTGGCTGGCAGGCTGGACGGGCATCCGCGTCGACAGTGGTGATCCGGCAGCCGCAGCGGAAACCGCCATCAACTGGTGGAAATCACGCGGCGAGGATCCGCGCGAGAAGCGCGTGATCTTTTCCGACGGGCTGGATGTAGACAAGATCCGCGAGTTGCACGGCCAGTTTGCCGGACGGACCAATATTTCCTTTGGCTGGGGTACATTGCTGACCAACGATTTTCGCGGGTTGGTGCCGGATGACGCGCTTGCACCGTTTTCTCTGGTCTGCAAGGCGGTCTCGGCCAACGGGCGCCCGACGGTCAAATTGTCGGACAATCCCGAAAAGGCGATGGGTCCGGCGGATGAGATCGAACGTTACAAACGTGTCTTCGGGGTCGGTGCGCAAGAAGCGATCGAGGTCATCGTTTAGACCCTAACCATGGTAGTTCGCCACGGTTTTAAGCTGTAAGAAGCCATAGAGCGCCTCGAAACCCTTTTCGCGGCCATGGCCAGATTTACCGACGCCGCCAAATGGCAGTTCGACCCCGCCGCCGGCCCCGTAATTATTGACGAAAACCTGCCCCGCCTGCAGCCGTTTCGCCAACCTCATCTGCCGCGCACCGTCGCGGGTCCAGATGCTGGCGACAAGCCCATAGTCGGTACTGTTGGCGATCTCTGCGGCTTCGTCCTCGGTGTCGAACGGGATCAACACCTGCACTGGGCCGAAAATCTCATCCTGCGCCAACGTATGATCAGGCGGCACATCGGCGAACAGGGTTGGCCGCACATAAGCACCTTGAGCCGGAGCATCCTCAACGATTTGTCCCTGCGCCACGATGGTCAAATCTTTGCCCTTGGCCAGAAATCCTTCGACAATCTGTTGTTGCCGAGCCGAGATTAAAGGCCCCACCCGCAAATCCTGCACCGCAGGTCCAACGGTCAGATCAGCATAGGCCGCAACCATGCGCGCCTTGACTTGGCTATAAACCCCACGCTGCACCAGAATGCGGGACGAGGCCGAACAGGTCTGCCCCGCGTTCTGAATACCCGCATTCACCAGAAACGGAAGGGCCGCGTCCAGATCGGCATCATCAAACACCAGTTGCGGGGATTTTCCGCCCAATTCCAACGTTACTGGTACAACATTGCGCCCCGCCGCCTGCTGCACCAAGGCCCCTGTCGCGACCGACCCGGTGAACGAGATGTGGTGGACGCCGGGATGGGCCGACAGTGCTGCTCCGGCCTCGGCCCCTAAACCCGGCACCACGTTTAGCGCACCAGCGGGCAAACCCGCTTGTTGGGCCAGATGCGCAAAGGCCAGCGCGGTCAGGCAGGCCTCTTCCGCCGGTTTCAGCACGCAGGCATTGCCCATCGCCAGTGCCGCCCCGACCGAACGCCCGATGATCTGCATCGGGTAATTCCACGGCACGATATGGCCCGTCACCCCATGGGGTTCGCGCAGGGTATAAACGGTGTAGCCGTCCAGATAGGGAATCGTCTCGCCCATAACCTTATCCGCCGCGCCGCCGTAGAATTCGCAATACCGCGCCAAGGCCACCGCATCCGCGCGCGCCTGAGTCAGCGGTTTGCCCACATCCATCGCCTCCAACGCAGCCAGATCGTCCACGCGTTCAAGTACCAACTGACCCAATCGTGTCAGGATCCGCCCGCGTTCCATTGCGGTTTTACGGCCCCAATCCTCATCTAGTGCTGCCTGCGCAGCCGCGACCGCCGCGTCGATATCGGACGTATCCCCCCGCGCGATGCGACAGATTTCCGAACCGTCAGAGGGGTTGATCAAAGGCAGGTCGACGCCAGCAGAGGGCGCGATCCACTCTCCACCAATCAAACAAAGTGCGGGGTTGAACCAAAGAGGATTGGGCATGTTTCTCTCCATTCAGGCTCTAATCATACATTTCAGCCAGCAAGCGCCCCGATATCAGGCAGTACCGGCGCGGCGTCGATCAGGGTACGGGTATAGGCGTGCTGCGGATTGGCAAAGACCTGCTCGGTCTCGCCTTGTTCCACGATCTTGCCCGCCTGCATGACCATCACCCGATCAGTGATCGTGCGCACCACGCTCAGGTCATGGCTGATGAACAGATAGGTCAGGTTATAGGTCGCGCACAGCTCGGCCAGCAGATCCAGGATTTGCGCACGAACTGAAACATCAAGGGCCGAGACCGCTTCATCAAACAGGATCAATTCGGGGCGGATGATCAAGGCACGGGCAATGGCGATACGCTGACGCTGCCCGCCCGAAAATTCGTGGATGTATTTCCCCGCATCATCGGGGCTGAGGCCCACGGCGGTCAGCATTTCTGCGATCCGGTCCTGCCGCTCGGTCCCTGTGGGCGGCGTGTCCAGCAAATGAAACGGTTCGGTGATCAAACGCGCGACTTTGTGGCGGGGGTTGAAGCTGCCATAGGGGTCCTGAAACACCACCTGCATTTTACGGCGCACCGCAGGGTTTGGTTTATGGCCCGTGAGAACGAGTGCACCATCCAGACGGATTTCCCCCGCTTGTACCTCTTCCAAGCCCAGAATAGCCCGCGTTAGGGTCGATTTTCCACATCCAGACTCACCTACCAAACCCAGCCGTTCACCTCGATTGAGCGTAAAGCTGACCTGATCCACCGCGCGGTGGTGGCCCGGCGTGTCGAACAGACCCTTGCGCGGCAAACGATAGTCGCGGACGACCTGAGTGACCTCTAACAACGGGCGATCACCCGCTGTGTCGGGCAAGGCCACCTGATGATCCGAGGCCTCAAACAGCATACGGGTGTAAGGGTGCTGCATGTTGTGCAGCAGATCGTCGGTGGGGCCCGCTTCCACGACCTCGCCGTGCCGCATCACGACGATCTGGTCTGCCATGTCAGCGACCACGGCCAAATCATGGGTGATCATCAGCAGACCCATGCCATATTCGCGAACCAACCCTTTCAGCAGATCGAGGATTTGTGCCTGCGTGGTCACGTCCAGCGCCGTTGTCGGCTCATCCGCGATCAGCAGATTGGGCCGCAAGGCAATAGCCATGGCAATGACAACGCGTTGGCGTTGCCCGCCTGACAGCTCATGCGGATAGCGAGACAGGGGAAAGCGCTCCGGGGGAAGGCCCACGCGGCGCAATACTTCCTTCGCGTGGTCCAGAGCCTGCGTGGCAGGCATGGCCTTATGGATCAGGATTGTTTCCATAACCTGATCGCCGATGGACTTCACCGGGTTCAGGGCTGTCATCGGTTCTTGAAACACCATCCCGATTGCGGCCCCGCGCAGGGCACACATCTCGGCTTCGGGAGTTGTCAGCAGGTCGCGCCCTTCCAGCCGGATCTCGCCCTGCGTCTGCGCCCCGTTGGGCAACAGTTGCATCACGGCCAAAGCGGTCATCGACTTGCCCGAGCCGCTTTCACCTGTCACGGCGACGATCTGGCCGGGATCAATGGACAGGTTAATCTTCTTCAGGATCGGCGCCCCGTGGATGGACAGCGACAGGTTTTCGACCTCAAGCAAACTCATGCGCGCGCCACCCTGATCCGAGGGTCCAGCCAATCGCGCAGCCCGTCGCCCAGCAGGTTCAGACCCAGCACCGTGACAATGATCGCCAGCCCTGGAATCAGAGCCAAATGCGGGGCAAAACTGACCATTGTCTGCGCATCGGCCAGCATGCGGCCCCAGCTAGGTGTGGGCGGTTGCGCACCAAGTCCGACGTAAGACAGCCCGGCTTCGGCTAGTATCCCCAGCGAGAACTGGATGGTGCCCTGTACGATCAGCAGATTGGCGACATTGGGCAGGATATGTTCCGCCGATATGCGCGCAGCACCCTTGCCCGAGACACGGGCGGCGAGGATGAACTCACGCTCCCACAGGGACAGCGCCGCGCCGCGGGTGATACGGGCGAAGACGGGGATGTTAAAGATACCGATGGCGATAATCGCGTTGATCGCCCCTGCGCCGAATACGGCTGTGATCAGGATCGCAATGACCAGCGATGGGAAGGCAAAGACCAGATCATTGCCGCGCATGATCACCTCATCCAGCCAAGATCCTTTGCGCGCCGCCGCTGTCAGGCCAAGCGGCACGCCCAGCGCCATACCGATCCCCACGGCAACTAGGGCGACCGCAATCGACGTGCGCGCGCCCACCATAATCATCGAGAACATGTCGCGCCCGAAATGATCCGTGCCAAACCAGCTCTGTGCGCTTGGCGTCTTTAGCTTGCCGGGAATATCCAACGCGGCGTGGTCGTAAGGTGTCCAGACAAAGGACACCAGCGCCGCCAGCAGAACCAGCGAGGACAGCAAGGCGCCAAGGATCAGGTTGCGGCTCATGTCCGGCTCCTGAGGCGGGGATCGACGGCAGCATAAGCCAGATCGACCAGGAAATTCACGGTGATGACGGCAAAGACCAGCAACATGACGACCGATTCCACCACAATCAGATCACGGGCCGAGATCGCCTGAAACACCAAACGCCCAAGGCCGGGCAGGTAAAAGACCTGTTCGATGATGATCGACCCAGCCAAGAGGAATGAAAACTGCAGCCCAATGATGGTCAGCACCGGGATCAGCGCGTTGCGGACGCCGTGCCGCCACAGGGCCTGACGGCGCGACAGACCCTTGGCGCGGGCAGTGCGCATGAAATCCTCGCCCAGAATATCCAACAGAGATGACCGCATGACCCGCGCCAGAATCGCTGCTTGCGGCAAGGCCAGCGCGACGGCGGGCAGCGTCAACGAATGCAACCCGGTCCAAAACCCCTGATCCCAACCTGCGAACCCTCCGGCGTTGAACCAGCGCAGGTTTATGGCAAAGATCAGCACCAGCATCATGGCAAACCAGAAATTGGGCACCGCAATGCCCAGCTGCGTCGCACCCATCACGGTCAGATCGCCGGGCTTGCCCCGACGCGCAGCAGCGTAAATCCCGGCTGGGAAGGCAATCAGTGTCGACAAGGTCAATGCATAGAGCGCCAGCGGCAAAGACACCCAAAGCCGATCCTGGATCATCTGCGAAACTGGCGTGCGATAGGTATAGGAGGTGCCGAAATCACCCACCAGCATTCCGCTGACCCAGTTGAAGTAGCGCTCAAGCTTTGAGCCATCCAAGCCCAACTCAGCCCGTAGCGCAGCTAGCGTGTCCTCTTGCGCGTTTACGCCCAGCATGAAGGATGCCGGATCGCCCGGTGCAACCTCGATCACTGCGAAGATCACGACCGAAGCAACAGCCAGGCTGATCATCAGCGATATCAGGCGTTTGAAAGCGTAGCGCAGCATAGATCGCACGTTAGGGTCACAGGTGCCGTTGGTCCAGCGTCTAAGGTATCAGCAAATAAGCAGAAACCGCGTAGCCGACGATCGCGGCATAGCCCAGAGGATAGATCCACTTAACCGCGTAATTGTCCAGCTTGCGCGCCGTGTCTTCGCGCCCGGCGACCTTGAGTCTGCGCAAGGCGACGTTGAACACGATCAGCGCCCCGGTCATCAAGAACATCCATTGCAGAACGAAATCCAGAAAGGTCAGATAGCCCAGCTTGGGCAGATCAGCAGAAATCGCCCAGTTGAAAGCAACGAAGACCAGCAGGTTGCCCCCCGCAATCTCGATCCGTTTGCGGTATTCGTCCAGAAAGAACAGCGCCCAGCCAACAGCAACGAGTACCAGCATGGGCATGAACACCCTGATCATGTAGTAAGTCTGATGCCTGCTGCCCTGAAAGGCCAGCGCCAACTGATCGCTATCTTGCCCCGACAGACCCTGAACCTGGGTTTTCACCATTCGCGCATTGCCCAGAACCCATTCTTCCTCGCCCAGCAGATCGCCCAGACCCGAGTAGTCTTCCAGCGGGTAATACGTCACGTAATCCGAGGGAAAGACTGAAACGACCTCGAAATAGAAATCCTGCGTGTCGAACGGATACTTGCGGAAATCGAAATGAGGGGCCTGCAAGGTCAGCGAAGATTTCTCGACATAAACCACCCGCCCGTCGCTGCGCAGCGAGGCGGCGGCCTCGTGTATCCATTTGTTGGATTGCTGATTGTGGATCACGAAAGCGGGCATGACGGCGCCAATCTCGGCCGCGTGGTCCGCCAGGTCAGACGGGTTGAAGACCCGAATGTCTCGCCCCGTCTTCTCTGAGTCAAACGCCAGCAGAGGGTCCGTCCATTCGAACCGCAAAACCGCCACCGCCCCATAGTTTTCCGCCTTTTGATCGACGCTTGTAATCTGGTTGATCCTGATCCCAACGCCCACATTCAACGGATTTTCGGGGGTGCCGGCCAGTGCGTCCAACCGGGTGCTCAGCGCATTTTGCGCACCCGCCATCGAGGCCAGCCCGCAGAGCGTACACACGCATAGCAAAAGAACATGGAAAGACGTCATGATACTGCTCACCCTGACCCTGGCAAAACTTGGGGCCGCGCAACACGGCCCCAGTTCCGGTCATTCAGACCAACTGATCTGCGTCAGATCGATGGCAGCCGTGGGCGCGTTCTCCCACAGGCCCTGCACACCTGCTTTGGCAACACCCAGCTTGGCCAGCTGGAACAGATAGCCGTTGACAAAATCGGTGGCGATCAGGCGTTGCGCATCGCCCAGCAATTTCTTGCGCTGATCCGGGTCGGTTGTTTCGTTCAACAGTTCCATCAGAGCCTGAAAGTCGCTGCTGTCATACTGGAAGTAATAGTCGGGCCGCGCATAGATGCCGATATCCATCGGCTCGGTATGGCTGACGATAGTCAGGCCAAAATCCTTGCCCTTGAACACCGATTCCAACCATTGCGCCCATTCAACATTGATGATCTCGGCCTTGATCCCGACCTCGGCCAGTTGCGCCGCGATGATCTCACCGCCGCGACGGGCGTAAGAGGGGGGCGGCAGGTGCAACGTGGTTTCGAACCCGTCAGCATAGCCTGCATCAGCCAGAAGCTGCGCGGCTTTTTTGGGGTCATAGGCCGAATTGCCGGTCAGATCGACATAGGCCGGATTGTGCGGTGCGAAATGAGTGCCGATGGGGGTGCCATAGCCGAACATCGCTCCGTCAATAATCGCCTGCCGATCGATCGCATGGGCCAAAGCCTGCCGCACGCGGATATCGTCAAAGGGTGGCTTTTTGTTGTTCGTGGACAGGATCGTTTCGCCCTCGGTCGAGCCGACCAGCACCTGAAACCGCGAATCCGCCTCGAACTGAGGCAGGTTTTCGGGGGCCGGGAAATTGTCGAACACATCCACATCATCGGCCATCATCGCAGCAAATGCAGCGGTCGGATCCGAGATAAACTTGAACGTAGCGGTCTCCAACGCGGGTTGATCGCCCCAATAGTTCGGGTTGCGGTTCAGCGTGATGCTGTCGCCCTGCACCCAGTCGCCAAAGGTATAGGCCCCGGTACCAACCGGGTTGGTCTTGATGTTCTCGATGCTTTCAGGCGCGACAATCACCGCATCGCCCCACGCCATGTTGAACAGGAAGTTCCCGTTCGGTGCAGACAACGTGACCTTGACAGTCAGCGGGTCCACCACCTCGACACTGTCGATCCCGGCAAACAGGGCTTTTTGCGCGTTGGCGCTGTCTTCGGCGCGGGCGCGGTCAAGGCTGAACTTGACGTCCTCGGCATCCATGGTCGAGCCGTCATGGAAGGTCACCCCATCATGCAGCTTGAAAGTATAGACGGTGCCGTCATCCGAAATCTCCCAGCTTTCCGCCAGCCCCGGCACGACCGAGCCATCGCCCATAAAACGGGTCAACCCTTCGAAGATATTAGTATAAACGACCGAATCGATGGCCTGCGCGGCGGCGCTTGTCGGGTCCAGATGCGGAGGCTCCAACTGCATCGCAATGGTAATATCGGATTTGGCCCAAGCCTGCCCGGCGAAGAGGCTGGCTCCCACGGCCAACACCGACGCAAAGGACCGAAACGTCTGCTTTGTCATGTAAATCACTCCCCACTGAAAATGTGTGACCCTTCGTTTCCGAGGGTCGTTCTGAGACCAATGTCCCCATAAACCCAAGGTCAATCAAGGAAATGTTCGCGCAACCGGGGTTTCTATGGCCCATGTCGATCTGTTATGCCGCGCTGCAACATGAACCCCGGAGCAACGATCATGAGTGCCACCGCCCGCAAAAAAGCCCCAAACGCCCAGGATATCCGCGACCTCAAAGGCGGCGAGCCCATCGTCAGCTTGACCGCGTATACCACGCCGATGGCGCGGTTGATGGATGCCCATTGCGATTTCGTACTGGTTGGCGACAGCGTCGGCATGGTGCTGCACGGGCTGGAATCGACGCTGGGCGTGACGATGGAGATGATGGTGATGCACGGGCAGGCCGTCGCCCGCGGGCTGAGCAATGCGATGATGGTCATCGACATGCCCTTTGGCAGCTATGAACACTCCCCTGCCGACGCCTTTCGCAACGCTGCGCATCTGATGGCTGAAACCGGCGCCGGTGCCGTCAAGCTGGAGGGCGGGGTTGAGATGGCCGAGACCATCCGATTTCTGGTCCAACGCGGCATTCCGGTGATGGCCCATATCGGCCTGACCCCACAATCGATCAACACGCTGGGTGGCTACAAGGTACAGGGCCGCGATGATCAGGCCGAGGCGGTTCTGGCCGACGCCCACGCCGTCGCAGGCGCAGGCGCGTTTTCGGTCGTGTTAGAGAAGGTTCCGCAAGGCCTGGCCGATCGCATCACAGCAGAGGTTGCGATCCCCACCATTGGCATCGGTGCATCTGCGGGCTGTGACGGGCAAATTCTTGTGGTCGACGACATGGTGGGCTTTTTCACCGCCTTCAAACCGAAATTCGTCAAACGCTATGCCGAACTTGGCCCGCTGGCCGAAGCCGCCATCGCCGAATACGCCGCCGAAGTGCGCGCCCGCAGCTTTCCGGCGGACGAACATGTCTTTGCCGATCAGGCCCCGTCCAAAGGACCAAAGACATGACAGCCCCCATCTTGCGCCGCCTTGCAGATCTGCGCGCGCTGACAACCGAATGGCACCGCAAGGGTGAAGTCATCGGCGTGGTCCCCACCATGGGCGCGCTGCATCAGGGGCACCTGTCACTGGTTGAGGCCGCCAAGGCCGGGGCCGACCGCGTGATCGTCACGATCTTTGTGAACCCCAAGCAGTTCAACAACCCCGAAGACTTGGCCAATTATCCGCGCACGGAACATGAGGACGCGCAGAAACTGGGCCCATTTGACGTGGATGCGATATATGTGCCCGATCCTGATGAGATCTATCCGCAGGGCTTTGCCTCCACCGTTTCCGTCACCGGCCTGACCAATGTGATGGAGGGTGAATTCCGCCCCGGTCATTTCGATGGCGTCGCCACTGTCGTCGCGAAGCTGTTCCTGCAGACGCAGGCAGACAGAGCCTATTTCGGGGAAAAAGACTATCAACAACTGATGGTCGTGCGCCGTATGGCCCGCGATCTGGATATCCCGATTGAGGTTGTTGGCTGTCCCACGGTGCGCGAACCCTCAGGGCTGGCGATGTCCTCGCGCAACCTGCGTCTGTCGCCAGAGGGGTTGGAGGTTGCTGCCCACAAGCACCGGATCATGATCGAACTGGCCACCTCGCTGAAAGATGGCGCGGCATTCGACGCCTTGGCCGCGCGGGCACAGACCGATCTGCTGGCAGCGGGCTTTACGCAAGTCGAATATATCCAACTGCGCTGCGCCGAGACGCTGGATCCGCTGACCCATGCCGACCGCCCCGCCCGGCTGTTTGTGGCCGCTTGGGCGGACGGCGTGCGACTGATCGACAATATTCCGGTCTGATCGCTCTGGCCCCAGCCACGCTGTTTGCGCTAAAGTCCTGCAAAACCAATACCGGAGGGGGGCGCAGGGCATGACCTATATTCTCGCCATTGATCAGGGCACCACATCATCGCGGGCCATTCTGTTTGACGCTGAAATGCAGCGCGCTGGCACCGCACAGCACGAATTCACCCAGCATTTCCCGCAGGAAGGCTGGGTCGAACACGACCCCGAGGAAATCTGGGACAGCGTTTTGCGGGTCTGCCGCGAGGTGATGGAAACCAATGGCGTCACCCCCGACCAAATCGCCGGTATCGGCATCACCAACCAGCGTGAAACCACCGTGGTCTGGGATCGCGCCACCGGGAAACCGATCCACAACGCCATCGTCTGGCAGGACCGCCGCACCGCCGAGATTTGCGCCCGCTACAAACAAGCCGGTTGCGAGGATGATGTGACGGCCCAGACCGGCTTGCTGCTGGACCCATATTTCTCGGGCACCAAGGTGAAATGGCTGCTGGATACCGTCCCCGGCGCGCGCGAAAAGGCCGAACCCGGAGAGCTGCTGTTCGGCACCATCGACAGCTTCCTGATCTGGCGTCTAACCGAAGGCCGCAGCCACGCCACCGACGCCACAAACGCCGCCCGCACCCTGTTGTTCGACATCCACAAAGGCGAATGGAGCACGGAGATCTGTGATCTACTGGACGTGCCGATGAATATGCTGCCGCAGGTCCATGATTGTGCCTCGGACTTCGGAGAAACGACCCTGTTTGGGGGAAATATCCCCATTTTGGGCGTCGCCGGCGACCAACAGGCCGCCACCATTGGGCAGGCGTGTTTTCAGCCGGGGATGATGAAATCCACCTATGGCACGGGCTGTTTCGCGCTGCTGAACACGGGCGACAAGCCGGTCGAATCGAAGAACCGTCTGCTGACTACCATCGCCTACCAGCTGGACGGCAAACGGACCTATGCGTTGGAGGGCTCGATCTTTGTGGCCGGGGCTGCGGTGCAGTGGCTGCGTGATGCGTTGCAGATCATCGAAACGGCCCCCGAAAGCGGAGAATTGGCGCAACAAGCAGACCCTAATCAGCATGTCGTGCTGGTGCCCGCTTTTACCGGGCTGGGCGCGCCTTACTGGAAACCCGATTGCCGGGGCGCAGTGTTCGGTCTGACCCGCAACTCAGGTCGGGCCGAGTTCGCCAAAGCCACCTTGGAAAGCATCGCCTACCAGACCCGCGATCTGTGGCACGCCATGCAAGGCGACTGGGGCGCGGATACCGATGTGACGCTGCGCGTCGACGGTGGCGCCAGCGCCTCGGATTGGGCGATGCAGGGTTTGTCGGACTATCTGGGGGCCGAAGTTGACCGTCCGGTGATGCAGGAAACAACTGCTCTGGGTGCGGCGTGGCTGGCCGGAATGCGCGCGGGGGTCTATCCCGATCAGCAAGGATTCTCGGAGACCTGGGCGCTGGATCGCCGGTTTAAACCTGAAATGTCGCAGGAAGATCGTGATGCCGCCTATGACCGTTGGAAACGGGCTGTGTCGGCCGCGATGGCGTTCTGAACCCGGTGAAGGATCAGCTATGATCCTTCATCAACCGCTGCTTCTGGCGTGACCAGTCGCGTTTGGCCTGCGTCTCACGCTTATCGTGCAGTTTCTTACCCTTGGCGATTCCAATTTTCAGCTTGGCCCGGCCCTTGTGATTGAAATACAAAACCAGCGGCACCAGCGTCATACCCTTGCGCTGGGTCGCATTCCACAGACTCGACAATTCCTTGCGCGATACCAACAACTTGCGGCGGCGGCGTTCTTCATGCTTGAAGACCTTCGCCTGCTCGTAAGGCGCGATATAGCTATTGATCAGCCACAGCTCTCCGTCATCGACCGAGGCATAGCTTTCGGCAATGTTCGAGCCACCCGCGCGTAAGGATTTGACCTCGGAGCCTTCCAGCATGATGCCGCACTCAATATCCTCTTCGATCGCGTAATCGAAGCGGGCCCGCCGGTTTTCGGCGATGACTTTGTAGTTCGGGTCGGTCTTCTGCTTCTGCTTGGCCATGACGCGTTGATTTAGGCGGCTTGGCGCGGCCTTGCAAGCCCTCAGGTCTTGGCCGAGATGATCAGGTCGGGGCCGAAAATCGTGTCGGCGTGGTTGTGCAGATAAATCTTGAGCCAGGGCGTGAAACGCTCGGGGTGGCGCTGCACCTCGGCCAGAAGGTCGTGATAGTCGATCCAGCGGATATCCATCACCTCGTCGGGGTTCGGTTCGATCTGCAATGGCCCACGCACATGAGCGAGGAACACGTCCACCACCTCATGCTCGATCATCGAATTGCCCACATCGGCGTGGTATTCCAGCCGGTGACGGTATTCGGGATAAAGTCCGGTAATCCCCAACTCTTCGCGCAGGCGGCGCACTGCGCATTCCGAGGGCGTCTCACCCCAGTCGGGATGGGTGCAGCAGGTATTCGCCCACAGGCCCGGCGTATGGTATTTGCCCATCGCCCGGCGTTGCAGCAAAATCTCGGTGCCGCGCACGACAAAGACCGACACCGCCTTGTGCCGCAAACCCTTTTCATGCGCTTCAAGCTTGTCCACGGGGGTCAACTCGCCATCGACCCAGGCCGGGATCATGATTCCCATCTTTCAACTCCTGCTGCCTGCCCGACGGACAGGTCGGGCTCGTTCGGCTGCGTATGTCCAAGGTGGCGATGTTGAGCACTCATATCAATCGCACGAAAGGCCGCAGGGGGACTGCGGCCTTTCGATGAATCTCAGGAGATCGGTGTCAGATATTATTCGCCCGAAACGCTGACGATATAGGCATAGACGTCTTCACCGCCGGATTTCAGCCGGAAGGTCATTTTCGACTTGGCCGCTGTGTCATCCAGATAGGTTTTCAGGAAGGCTTTGGGGTCCTGAACATATCCAACGAAAGTCGTTTCATCCCAGACCAGGCCATTTTCACCTGCAGCGACAAGGCTGTCACCATATTTGAATCCATCAACGGTACCAGCGGTACGGCCTGCGATGGCGTAGAGGTTCGGACCAGTCTTGCCGCCTTTGACGATGGCTTCACCGGAGGCATCGGCGATCTGGTGGCAGGACTTGCATTTGTTGAACGCTTTCTTGCCCGCTTCGGCGTCACCTTCTGCATAGGCAGGAAGGGCCAGAAGACCGGCAACTGCGGTGGCGAGGATACGATTCATAGCTTTTGCTCCGATACGAATTGGCTGCACTGAATGGATCGTCAGTGCAGATGAGAGTCAACGCGCAGATTGCCGCGCGATGGCACTGTGTCACAGCCCGACTTTGGTCGTCCTTAACTTAAGTCATGTATCTGTGACCAACAGGGTAACAGATCCCCTGTCTGTGGCGTCGCCTCAAAGATGGCGCGACCTATGGCGCGGGCCAGACAGACGGCCGCTGCGTGTCCCAGCGCTCCTATCTGCATCGGGTCACCCCCAAGCGGGCGGGTCCCCGTGCTGACTGCAAAGACCAGGTCCCCGTCGCCCGGCGTATGGGCGGGAACGATGGCGCGGGCAATACCATCATGGGCGGCAACCGCCATTCGATGACATTGCGACTTGGACAGTTTGGCGTCGGTGGCGACAATCGCGATGGTGGTATTTGCTTTGTCCGGCGCCGCCGGGTGCATGGCCTGCGCCTTGCGGCTGGGGCCTGGTTGCCCCAGACCCGAATTCGGGTCGGGTCCCAGTCCTCCGAATTCACTATCCATTTCGAACGGCGCGGCCCAGAAATGGCGATCACCCGGCGTGGTGACACTGCCCAGTGGGTTCGCCGCCGCCAAAGCGCCGACCGTGATGCCATTGGGCAGAACGGCAGAAGCCGAGCCCAGCCCGCCCTTTTGCATCGCTGCCAATGCGCCGGTGCCGGCCCCAATGCTGCCGAGTTCAAATTGATCTGAGGCCGAGAGATACGCTTGATGACCCAAGCTGCGATACGGGTTTTCAACCCATGCCTTTTCACCGCCGTTCAGCAAGTCAAACAGGATGGCGCCCGGAACGATGGGGACCACAGCCGCGCCGACGGCGAAGCCCCGACCCTGCGCGCGCATGGCATCCGAGACGCCGGAGCAGGCATCTAACCCGAAGGCCGATCCCCCGGACAACACGATGGCGTCGACTCGGTCCACGGATTTGTCCGGGGCGAGAAGGTCAGTCTCACGCGTGCCCGGAGCGCCGCCCATCACATGGACCGATGCGATGAACGGGTTGGCGGAGGTCAGGACCGTGGTGCCGGATTTCAGCGCTGCGTCCTGCGCGTTGCCGACCAGAAGGCCGGGGATATCGGTGATCAGGTTTTTGGGTCCGGGTGTCACGACTGACTGGTCCGTTTGGGGCGGAAAGCGCGCGGGCGCGCTGCCTCCGGCGGGGATATTTTTGGCCAGATGAAGGGCGGATCAGATACAGCGGCCACCATCGACCTCCAAAGCTGTGCCAGTGATCATGCTGGCCTCGTCCGAGCACAGGAATAGGGCGGCGTTTGCCATATCCTGCGGGGTTGAGAAACGGCCGAGCGGGATGGTTGAGAGGAATTTGGCGCGGATTTCCGGGGTGTCTTCGCCCATGAAGGATTTCAGCAGCGGGGTTTCACCGGCCACCGGGCAGATGGCGTTGACGCGCACGCCGGACGGGGCCAGTTCCACAGCCATGGTTTTGGTGGCCGTGATCATCCAGCCCTTGGACGCGTTGTACCAATTCAGGTTCGGGCGCGGCGACAGGCCCGCCGTGGAAGCCACGTTCAGGATCGCGCCTGCGCCGCGTGCCTTCATCGCCGGGACAAAGGCGCGAGCGGTCAGGTAGACAGATTTCATGTTCACGTTGAAGACGCGGTCGAAATCATGCTCGGTCACGTCCTCTAGCGGAGTTGGCAGGTGGGTAACGCCCGCATTGTTGACCAAAATATCGAGGGTTCCGAAGGTTGCGGCTGCGGCGTCGGCCATGGCCTGAACCGAAGCTCGATCAGCTACATCCACCTGTTGCGCGGTGGCTTGGTCGCCAAGGGACGTGGCCATGTCTTGTGCCGCGTCGCCGTTGATATCTGCAACCATCACGCGGGCACCTTCGGCTATGAATGTCTGCGCGATGCCTGCACCGAAACCGGATGCACCGCCGGTTACGATTGCCGTTTTACTCTTAAGCCTCATAGCCTTGCCCTCCCGTTTGGTGGTCAGACTAGCAAGGCGCGGGGAAACTGCCAGTTCAATCTTCGTTAACCCGTCCGCGCAGTGCCTTGACGTCAGAGCGCGCCTTTTTCGCTGCCAGCCGCCGTTTAACCGAACCATAGGTGGGTTTGGTGGCGATGCGCCGTTTGGGTTTGACCAGCGCGCGGGAAATCAACTCGGCCAGGCGGGCGCGGGCCAATTCTCGGTTCCGGGCTTGTGAGCGCGTTTCCTCGCACTGGATGATGATCGCGCCGTCTTTGGTCCAGCGCCGTCCGGCCAACCGTTTCAGCCGCGCCTTGACCGGATCGGGCAGGGATGGTGAGCGCGCAGCCTCGAACCGCAACTCGACTGCGGTTGAAACCTTGTTCACATTCTGCCCACCAGGGCCGGAGGACCGAACAAAGGTTTCGGTCATTTCCCAGTCTTGCAGGATGATATCGTCGGTGATGCGCAACATGAGGCGGACCTTAGCGGGCGCGGGCGGAAACAAAAAGGGCCGCCCCGGTGGGACGGCCCTTCGAAAGTACAGGAGGTTGGGTCGGTTAGATCAATCGACCAGCCGGGGTGATTACCCCGCCAAGGGCTGCCCTAGCAGGCTTTCCCCCCGGTTGTTCCGACACCTCTCTCCAATCTCTTTCTCGACACTGGATCACCTCCTTTTCTATCTGTTGCGGTTGATAAGGATGGTGACACAAGATGCGCTATTCTCAAAGCACTTTTTTACGCGGGCTGTGCAGTCAATCGGCCAACGATCACTTTGAACGGGATCAGGGCGATCAGGGCCAGCGACAATTTCACCAGCCAATCCGCAAAGGCCAGCGTCACCCACAAGGGCGCCATCGGGCCGGTCAGCATGAAGGGCACGGGCTCCCACGCCCAGTTGATCGCGGCGTCCGCATTGGCACCGAAGAATGTGACCGAGGCCGAGAAGGCCAGCGTAAAGAAGATCGCAGTGTCCAGCGCAGACCCAACCAGTGTCGAGACCAGCGGTGCGCGCCACCAGCGTCCGCCGCGCAGCGAATTGAACACGGTGACGTCGGTCAGCTGCGCGATCAGGAAAGCGGTGCCCGAGGCTACGGCGATGCGCAGCGGGACAGCGGCATAGGTGAACCCGTCACCTTGCAACATGATCTGGCTGCCGATCAGCGAGCAGATGATGCCGGTGACAAACCCGGCGAACACGACCTTGCGGGCCGGGCCCACGCCATAGACGCGGTTCATGATGTCCGTGACCAGGAAGGCCAGCGGATAGGTAAAAGCACCCCAGGTCAACAGCCCGTCAAAGATCAGGAACTGGACCAGAAAGTTCGAGGCCACGACAATGGCGGCCATGGCAAAAATGCCGGGAATAAAGCTGCGTTGCATATTTTGATGCCCGTTTTGTCAAGGTAGCGGCGACTTGGCCAAGGGACCGTCCCAAGGCAAGCTGTGCGTTTAGACCCTTGGGTGTTCTGAGTCAATCGGGCAGAAGATACTCGACCAGCTCGGTACGTTGCAGCGCCAGAAAGTTGTCATCCGAGATCATGGTGGCGCGCAAACGGTCTTGGTCATCGCGCCAGATGGACAACCCCTCGAGGTTGTCATGCGTGCCGGTGCCCGTTTCAAACAGGGTTTCTTCGCCGGTCACCTCCCCGTCGCCCAACTGCCAGCGTCGCAAACGCGAGCGGAAGCCGGTCCACCCGACTGCGCGCTCTAACAGGTAAAACCGCCCGTCAGGGCCGACATCCGCCGCAACAGGCAAAAACTTACCGCGTTGCGGCAAGACAAAGGGGGTCGCCCAACCCTGACCATCCCAACGGTAGACGGGAATATCACCCTGCGCGGTGCGGTTCTTTTCCGGCAAGGTATAGAGACGACCGCTGGAATCCATCGCCAGCGCCTCGAACGACCCGTTGCCATTCAATGCGTCGAACGCTTTGGGGCGCGGCAGAACACGGGCTTTGGCCTTTAATCCTGTGTAATGCGCGACACGGTGGATACCCTCGAAAGAGACGTAAAAGCTGCCATCCGGGGCAACGGCGATCCCTTCGGAATCGCCCGCTGTGCCAGACATGGCGCGCCCAGTGCTGGACAAAAGCCGCGCGTGGTCGGTCAGGGTGACGCCGGTGATCTGGCCCCTGTCGCGCTCGATCCGAGCCTCGATGACCGTGGACCGATCGCTAAGCGCGATTATGCGCTGCCCCTGATCATAGACATGAACGGCAGAAAATCCGCCGAACCACGCGGCGGGGTGTTTCCAGGTGTAGCCGCTCAGGTGCGAGGCCGTTTTTGCCTCAACTGCCCAAACAGCACCTGCGACCAGAGACGCGGCGATCAGTTGGATTGCAGAACGGCGGCGCATTGTTGCGGCAGATCGGCAAGTCGGTATTCTCGCCGGGGCTTCGGCGCAGGCGCATTCGGGTCCGGTGGCGGCGGGTTGAGGATGTTGTTCACCCATTCCTGCGCCTGTGCGCAGCCGTCACCCTTGGGGGGTGGGTCCTGATTGACACAGCCGCGCGACCCTCTCGGGCAAGCCAGGCGAACGTGGAAGTGATAGTGATGCCCCCACCAAGGCCGGATCTTACGCAGATAGGAACGGTTGCCTTTCTCATCCTTGCACATTTGCACTTTGGCACCGGGGAAGACAAAAATCCGAGCGACGCGCTTGTCCTTGGCAGCTTCGCGCAGCACCGCGTGGTGTTGCTTGGTCCAATTGCCGTTTACAAAGGCCCCGTTTTCACGGCGCAGGGAGATGGACGAGATATTCTCGCGCGCCTTGCGGGACAGGCGCATATTGTCACCGGGCAGCATCCAGATGTCGATATCCAGACCCAACTGGTGCGAGCGGTGCCCCGAGGTCATCGGCCCGCCCCTCGGCTGGCTGATATCCCCGATATAGAGACCATTCCACCCCGGCTGTTTCGCCGCAAACCGGCTGAGGTCCTGCGCGAAGTCGATCGCCTGCGGGTGCCCCCAATTGCGGTTGCGCGACAGGCGCATGGCCTGCCATGTCGGACCGGTTTCAGGCAGCTGCACCGATCCGGCGGCGCATCCGCGCGAATAACTGCCGAAAGCAGCCGATTTTTGTTCTGACCCGACCTTCTGGGCCCCGAAAAGCTGCTTGGCCAAGGGTTGTGCCGTGGCTGTGCCTGCCAATGTGATTGCGGCCAAAATGGCCAAAAAACGTAGTAAAATCATCTGCTCTGATCCCCTTCCGGTTTCACCCAGCGCATAAGGATTAGACCCAGAATAAACAAAGCGATGATCGGTGACACCCCCAGACGCGCACTGCCGGTCACACTTGTTGCAATCCCGATCAGCAACGGCGCGGCAAAGGCGGTTGCACGCCCCGACAAACCATAAAGACCAAAGCTTTCCACCGGAGCCGTAGGATCGGTATGACGCACCATCAGCGACCGGCTGGCCGATTGCAGAATACCCCCCATACCGCCGATCAGAACGCCACAGCCGAAGAACACCATGTCCGGCAGGCCTGACCCTTCGGGCAATGTGATCCCGTAAATCTGTGTCCGGTCCATCGACACCACCGTGACGCAGACAAAGATCAGTACCCAGATGGCGACCAAGATCACTGGTTTAGGGCCGTATTTCTTGTCTGCCTTACCCCCAATCCACGCAAAGATGGCCGAGGCCAGAACGCTCACAATTCCAAACACGCCGATCTTGATAAGGCCCCATTCCAGCACCAGCCGCGCATAGACCCCGCCAAAGCTGTAAAGCCCGTTCAACGCGTCACGGTAGAACATGGACGAGCCCAGATAAGTCGCCAGACTGACACGGTGGCGCAAGTCCGAGATAGATTTTCCCAGCAGTTTCAGCGCATCCCCGACCGAGCCCTGTTTTCCGCTGTCAGGATCGTCCTTTACCCACAGGAAATAGGGCACCATGAACAGGATGAACCAGATCGCGGTAAAGGGTCCGACGAACCGCGTGCCCTCCTGCGCAGCGGCGTCCAGCCCAAGGATCGGCGCAATCCCGATCAGCGTCTTGCCATTGGGTTGTTCGACAAACAGCGTCAGCATGATCGCCAGCGAGATCAACCCGCCAAAATAGCCAAAGGCAAAGCCCGAGCCTGAAATCTCACCCACTTCATTATCATCGCCCAGTTCGGGTAGTTGCGAGTTGATAAAGATCAGCGCGTATTCAGCGCCCACAAAGCCTAGACCAAAGGCCGACAGCATCAGCCACATGTTTGACCCATCAGGCAGCGTGTACCACAGCGCGGCGGACCCCACGGCATACATGACCGAGAAGGCAAAGATCCAAGGGATGCGCCGCCCCGACACATCGGCCATCGCTCCCAGCAACGGCGCACCAAACGCGATGATCAGCCCAGTGATCGTCAGGCAATTTGCCCAAACCGTCTGCGCCCGCGCTGCGGCGGCTTCGGCATCCAGCCCGGTGCCGCTGAAATACCCCGCCGCAATCCCTGCGAAATAGGGGCCAAAGACAAATGTCACCAGCAATGTATGAAAAGGTTGCGACGCCCAATCGAAAAACCACCAGCCCCAGATGCGCTTGCGCTTGGAAATCTCTGCCATGACCGCCCCTGTTTTTTCTTGCTTCAATAAGACGGGGCTTTGGGTCAATTCGCAAGCGTTCTGTGGGCGCGGGCTTGCTCTTTGACGCAAGGGCGCTTAGGTCTCAGGCAATCGACCACCCGGAGGCCCCATGCTGTCGTTGATCCAAATTCTGCTGCTGATCCTGGACATTGTCTGGTTCATCATTCTGGCCCATGTGATCATGAGCTGGCTGATCAACTTTCAGGTGCTCAACCTGCATCAGCAACTGGTGGCACAAATCTGGTACGGCCTGAACCGGATACTCGAACCGATCTATGGCCCCATACGGCGTTTTTTGCCCAATATGGGCGGTCTGGATCTGACACCTCTGGTCGTGCTGGTCGGTGTCTATGCGCTGCGGATCATTCTGATCAACAACATGGTCTATTTCGTCTGACCTCTTGTTCACCGAATCTTAGTATGAGATTGTCCTGTCTTAAGAGCAGAAAAACCTTAAAACAGGGCAACCCCGCAGATGTTCGACTCCGCGCCTTTGCTGCGAGATGTCTTTGGATTCGACGACTTCCGACCCGGTCAGGAAGAGATCGTCGACGCCGTGACGGCAGGCGAGAACGTGCTGGCCATAATGCCCACGGGCGGTGGCAAATCCCTGTGTTTCCAACTACCTGCCCTGTTGCGCGACGGGGTGACGGTGGTGATTTCCCCCCTGATCGCCCTGATGCGCGATCAGGTGCGCGGGCTGCAAGAGGCCGGGGTTGAGGCTGGCGCGCTGACCTCGGGCAACACCCCCGAAGAAACCGATGCGGTGTGGGAGGCGCTGGAGGCCGGGCGGCTGAAGCTGCTCTACATGGCTCCCGAACGTCTGGCCGCCGGGTCAGCTCTGGGCATGCTGCGCCGGATCAATGTCGGCCTTATTGCGGTGGACGAGGCGCATTGCGTCAGCCAATGGGGCCATGATTTCCGCCCCGATTACCTGCGGATCGGAGAGCTGCGGCGCGCACTGAACGTCCCCTTGGCGGCCTTTACCGCCACAGCGGATGCGGAAACGCAGGATGAGATTGTCGAGAAACTGTTCGACGGCACCGCACCCCGCAAATTCCTGCGCGGCTTTGACCGACCCAACATCCATCTGGCCTTTGCTGCCAAAGACGGGCCACGCAAACAGGTGCTGGATTTCGCCGCCGCGCGCAAAGGGCAATCCGGCATCGTTTATTGCGGCACCCGCAACAAGACCGAGGTGCTGGCGCAGGCCCTACGTGCCGAGGGCCATTCGGCCTGTCACTATCACGGCGGTATGGACCCCGAAGATCGCCGCATTGTCGAAACCCGCTTTGCGCGCGAAGACGGGTTGATCGTGGTCGCGACCGTCGCCTTTGGTATGGGCATCGACAAACCCGATATCCGCTGGGTCGCCCACGCGGACCTGCCGAAATCCATAGAAGCCTATTATCAGGAGATCGGGCGCGCCGGACGTGACGGCGACCCTGCGGAAACGCTGACCCTGTTTGGCCCCGATGACATCCGCCTGCGCCGCGCGCAAATTGACGAGGGGCTGGCCCCACCGGAACGCCGCATGGCCGATCATGCCCGTCTGAACGCCTTGCTTGGGTTGGCCGAGGCGCTGGTCTGCCGCCGTCAAACCCTGCTGGGTTACTTCGGTGAACAGGCCGAACCCTGTGGCAAATGCGATCTGTGCGATGCCCCGCCCGAGGTATTCGACGGCACCACGCCGGTTCGCATGGCCCTGTCTGCCATCTTGCGCACCGAGGAATGGTTCGGCGCAGGCCATCTGATCGACATCCTGCTGGCCAACGAAACCGACAAGGTCCGCGCGCGGCGGCATGATGCGCTGTCCACATGGGGCATTGGAAAAGACTGGTCCCGCCCGCAATGGCAGGCGATTTTCCGGCAGATGATGGGGCATGATCTGGTCCGCCCAGACCCCGACCGCCATGGCGCGCTGCGCATGACCGAAGCCGCCAAACCGATCCTGAAGGGCAAGGCGCAGATCAACCTGCGCAAGGACTCGATCCGCAAAGCCACCCGCCGCCCTGCCGTCAAGGCGATGGTGGCCGAAGAAGACGCGCCACTGCTGTCCGCGCTCAAGGCCAAACGCCGCGCGCTGGCGGAATCGCAGCGGGTGCCCGCCTACGTCATTTTCCCTGACCGCACCCTGATCGAAATGGCCGAGACCCGCCCCATGACGCTGGACGACATGGCCCGGATCGGCGGCGTCGGTGCAAAAAAGCTAGAACGCTATGGCGACACTTTCCTTGAGGTGATCGCAGGTGAGGCCGCCGCGCTGCACCCTGCCCGGCGCAAACTGGCCGGGCGCGATCAGGGGGACATCTACGACCAGCTTTTGGCCGTTCAGAACGATCTGGCACGCGGGCCTGACGGGATCGACAAACCGCTGACCTGTTCTGCCTCGCAACTGGCCAAGGTCGCGCAATTGCGCCCCGGCGATCAGCGCGGGCTGGAACAAGTGCTGGGCGATCGTCGTCACGAAAGGTTTGGGGCCGCTTTTCTGGACGTCTTGCAACAAGCGGGCTAGATACCCCGAACAGGCAAGCGAAGAGGGCGGATATGCTGGTAGTGATTTCCCCGGCCAAACGGCTGGACTGGGCCGAGCGCGACGTGACGGTCACACAACCGGATTTTCAGGATGACGCGATCCGACTATCGAAAACCGCCCGCAACCTGACGCTGGGCGATCTGAAAAAGCTGATGGACCTGAGCGATGATCTGGCCCGCCTTAACCGCGACCGCTATCGCGCCTTTTCCGATGCGCCCGAGGCCGACCTGATCCGCCCCGCCGCGCTGGCCTTTGCCGGTGACACCTATCAGGGGCTTGAGGCCGCATCTTTGGATGCAGATGAAATGGCATGGGCACAGGATCACCTGCGCATTCTGTCGGGGCTTTACGGCGTGCTGCGTCCGCTGGACGCCATTCAGGCCTATCGGCTTGAGATGGGCAGCAAGCTGAAAACCCGGCGCGGCAAGAACCTGTATGAATACTGGCGCGATCAGCTCAGCAAGGCATTGAACGCGCAAGGCGCGCAGATCGGGTCGGATGTGCTGGTAAATTGCGCCAGCCAGGAATATTTCGGCGCGGTTGATCCCAAGGCACTGAAACTGCGGGTCATCACGCCGGTGTTCATGGAGGACAAGGCAGGCACCCCCAAGATCGTCAGCTTTTTCGCCAAGAAAGCGCGCGGGGCCATGGCGCGCTATGTCATCCAGCACCGCCTGACCGATCCTGCGGGGCTGTTGGACTTTGACAGCGGTGGGTATGAATACCGCCCCGACCTGTCATCCGAGGACAAACCCGTCTTTGTGCGCCCCTATCAGGCCTGATCCTGCATCGAAGTGTCATAGGCCACCAGCTCGACCGTATTGCCTTCGGGGTCTTCGGTGAAAATACCGCGCCAACCGATCCAGCTGAACTGCTCGACGCGGTAAGGCTGGCCCAACTGGTCATACCAGCGCAGGACGGCCTCTTGCTCCTGAAACGGCAAAGACAAAGCAATGTGATGCAGCGATGACCCGGCCCCGGTCGTGGGGCGGCCTGCACCTGCGGGATGCAAACCGGGGCGCGGAGCGGCCGTGTGGTGGAACAAGGCCAATACCTGCGTGTGGCCGCCAAATCCTGGGCCAATTCGAAAGAATGTGATGGCGCTGTTGTGGTCGCCGCTCAGGCGCTCCAACCCGATGACATCCTCATAGAATGCTACCATTGCGCGCATGTCTGCGCACCGAATGGCAATCTCGCCCAATGCGCGCGGTTGAAATCCACGGTCCGACATGGGTACAACCTAGGTGGGTTCCTTTGCGCTATCAATCACCGGCTGTGCGTCATCAGGCTCATGATTCAAGATCATCTGATGAATTTTCCGCTTTTGCAGCGGCTTGGTCAGGTAATGATCCAACCCCGCAGACAGGATACCCTGATCATCGCCCGCCATCGCATGCGCCGTCAGCGCAACGATTGGCACAGCGCGCCCGGTCTGGATCTCATGCCGCCGAATCTCACCCGTAGCCTGTTTTCCATCCATTCCGGGCATCGAGATATCCATGAAGATCAGGTCGGGGTTAAAATTCATATAAGCCTCAACCGCCTCGGCCCCGTTATTAGCGAAGCGCAGGTCAATGTTCAGCGTCTTGACCATCTTTTGCAGGATCAACTGGTTCGTCCTGTTATCCTCAGCCGCCAAGACGCGCATCAGGCGCTGATCCAAGGTGTCTGTGGCGGGCGCTGGCTCGGTTTCCTGTTGGGCGGGGGCATCCACCTTGTGTTGACCCAATGCAGTCAGGCGCGCGTAAAGCTCGGATCGCGGGATGGGTTTTTGCAAGACCCCTTCGATCAGGTGACGGGCGGGATTGGCATGTATAGTGCCGGGATTGGCAGACATGACCACAATCGGCAACTCGCCCCAGCCCCGTTCCTTCAATGTGGTGGCAAGTTCCAACCCATCCATATCCGGCAGGTCGTGGTCGCACAGCACTAGATCGACCGATGAGTCGATAGCCGCCAACGCCTCACCCCCAGAGGTGCAGACAGTGACCCGAGACCCCAGCCGCCCAAGTTGTTTGGACAAGATCGCGCGGTTGACCGCCAAATCCTCAACCACCAGCACATGGTTGAGCCTGCCTTCAAGATCAGGTGGTTCGGGCTGAGGACCTTCGGCCGTGGGAAGTGATATCCGAAACCCAAAGCACGAACCCTGCCCCGGATCGCTTTCCACCCAGATCGTTCCGCCCATCAACGTGATCAGACGCTTGGTGATAGCCAGACCCAGCCCGGTTCCTTCGAACTGGCGGTTTTTCTCATCTTCGACCTGATTAAACTCTCCAAAGATGTGGTCAATTTTCGCCTGCTCGATCCCGATGCCGGTATCTTCGATTGCCACGTGAATATCGCAGCTTTGCGCCTCGGCATTGGGGACGCCGGTGACGCGGATCAGCACATGGCCATTGGCAGTGAATTTGACAGCGTTGCCCACCAAATTGGTCAGAACTTGCCGCACCCGCCCCGGATCGCCAACAAACAGTGTGGGCAGGAACAAGTCATAGTCGACCAGCAAGGTCAGCCCCTTGTCCCGCACACCCGGTTGCAGCAACATCGCGACCTCAAGGATACAGCGTTCGAAATCGAACTGCTCGGGGTGCAGGACCAGCTTGTCAGCCTCGACCTTCGAATAGTCCAGAACATCGTTGATGATGACCAGCAACGCCTCGCCCGAATTGCGAATTGTATTGAGATAGAGCCTTTGTTCCTCATCCAAAGGTGTCTCGTCCAGCAATTCGGTCATGCCGACGATCCCGTTCATTGGGGTTCTGATCTCGTGGCTCATATTCGCCAGAAAGGCCGACTTTGCCCGATTGGCCGCTTCGGCCCGTTCTCGCGCTGATCGCAATTCAGCCTCATGCCGGACTGAAGCCGAAATATTTAGCGCTAGACTAACCACATCGCCGCCGTTGCCACGCTGATCGATGAGTTTGAAGTAGTGACCGTTCCATAGACGAATGACTTCGGGTTGCGGGTTGGCTTGCGTCCACCGTACCTTCATTCTTTCTATCCAGTCCGGGGCAGCCTCATCTCCAAGGTCGATCAGGCCCTCGGCTGTGAGAATTTCCAGAATACGGGGATAGGCAATGCCCGGCGCCACTTCTTCAATTCCGTCAAAGACGCTCAGATAGGCCGTATTGGCGCCGATCAGACGGTTATTACTGTCGAAAAACGCAAACCCGTCATGGAAGGTTTGAATCGAGTGCCACAGCCGCCGCTCGGCCACTTCAATCTTTGCATTGGCCAGTGTGAGGTCCGATTTGACCTTCTCATTCTCATCGCGGACGGTTTCAACCTCGGCCTGCGTCTCGCCAATTCGTTTGGTCAGAGCTATGGCGTGCAGGCCAAGCTTGCGGTTGGCCGCCGATAACTCGGCCTGTTTCATTTCAAGCAAGCGCTCAGCGGCAAGCCGCGCACGCCGTTCTTGTGCCAGTTTTGTTGCAAGACTCATCGTGGGCGATCCTCGGGCCATTCCGTCCCAGCATCCGGGCAGAGAGTGAAGAACTGCTTAAGCCGTTGCTTGGAAGCCAGGGCTTGTGTCAGACTTTTTGCAAACCGGAGGCTACCTATGACAAATGCACGCTATTTTTCTGCCGTCTGGCTGTTCTGCGCGGCAACGCAGCCCGCTTGGGCCGAATGCGCCACGGATGCGCAGGTTGACCGGTTTGTTCAGGATTATCTTTCCAACACGCCGACTGCGGCTCTGTCCGCCGATGGAACGATGCAAGACGCATTATGTACGCAGGCCAAAATTTCTACTGCGTTAGAGCCTTATTTGGGCCCAATCATCGGCTACAAAGCGGGTCTGACCAGCAAGCCCGCGCAGAACCGGTTTGGCGCGGATGAACCGGTGCAGGGGGTCTTGTACCGCGACATGATGGTCGCGAATGGCGCGACGGTTCCACTGAACTGGGGCGCACGCCCTGTGTTCGAGGCCGATCTGGTTCTGGTCGTGGGAGATGCTGATATCAACATGGCCACGACGCCGCTGGAGGTGATGCAAAACATATCAGCCATTCGCCCATTTATGGAACTACCGGACCTGACCCTCGCCGAAGGCGAACCGATCACGCCGATTACGTTGACTGCAATTGGGGTGGCGCCAAAATTGGGCGTTTTAGGGTCTGATATTCCTGTCTCCGACCCTGCCGCGATGTCCCAGGCCCTGCCAGATATGACCGTCACTTTGCGGGCGGCGGATGGGGAGGTGTTGGCAGAGGCTCCAGGCGCTGCAGTCATGGGGCACCCAGCCAATGCAGCGTTGTGGCTGATCTCGAAAGGGATCGAGTTTCAACCCGGCGATCTGATTTCGGTCGGCTCTTTCGGCCCGCTGGTCCCGCCTGCAAAGGGTAAAGGTGGCGCGTCGGTCAGCTATGACGGATTGCCCGGTGACCCCACAGTGAGCGTTGTGTTCGACTAATCAGCGCCGCCCTTCACGCAGCCACCCGCCGACGAGAAACCCGCCAGCCAGCAAGAGCACCAACCACGGCGGCAACAGCCCAGCCTGCGTGACGTCCCGCGTTTCATAGGCATCGCGTGGTGTCAGGCCGATCCATCCCCGTCCCGAAGCAGGGCGTCCGGCCCGCACATTTCGGATCGACGGCAAGCCCTCCTCGACCCGGATGGTGCCACCGCGCAATCCCGCCAGAATAGGGTCCAGCACTTCCGAGGTCGCGATCGTGCGCTCGAACTCTTTTGGCGCGGCGGGGCCAAGGCCGATCACCGCCGAGTGCTCACCCTCCTGCAAACGGTAGAGGCCAATCTCGGGCCCGTAATACTGCGCTTCGAACCGACCGGGCGAGACCTCGTCCAATGTCACCTCAAGCGTTTCGCCGTTGGGAAGCGTGACGGTCACGGGGCCGACCTCATCTTCAAGGGTCTGGCGAATGATGCGCATGATTTGACCGTTGGCTTCGGCCCACAGCGCCTCTTCCTCTAGCTCGGGCTCTTTCATCATCCAATGCGCCAGACGGCGCAGCAGTTCCAATTGCGGTCCGCCGCCTTCGAACCCGCGGCTCCACAGCCACGCGTGATCCGAGGCCAACATCGCCACGCGCCCCTCACCCACACGGTCCAGCACCAGCAAGGGGCGGTCGTCCACGCCGGTCATCAGCATCTCACCCCGGCGCTGGTTCACGTCGATCTGCCGCAGCCACGCGCCCCAGTTTTCAGGATCACCCAGATCGGTCGTCACCGGATGGCGCTGACCCAGATCCGTCACCATAGGGACAAAGCGTTCTTCGATCACCCGTGCAGTTGGCTGCGCCGGAAGGATTGAGGCCAAAGGCGACCGGAAAATACTATCAGCGCTGGCAAAATCCGGCCCCGCCGCGATCAGAACTGCACCACCTTCATTGATGTAGTTACTGACATTGTCCAGATAGATGGCGGGCAGGATTCCGCGCCGTTTGTAGCGATCAAAGATGATCAAGTCGAAATCGTTGATCTTTTCCAAAAACAACTCACGCGTGGGGAAGGCGATCAGCGAAAGCTCATCCACCGGCACGCCGTCCTGTTTCTCGGGTGGACGCAGGATGGTGAAATGCACCAGATCGACCGAGCTGTCGGATTTCAGCAGGTTCCGCCATGTCCGCCCGCCGGGATGCGGCTCGCCCGAGACCAGCAGCACCCGCAGGCGATCCCGAACGCCGTTCATCTGGATCAAGGCGGTATTGTTGCGATCGGTCAGCTCACCTTCGGCCTGCGGAACGGTGAATTGCAGCACATTGCGCCCGCCATGAGGCAGCGTGACGGGCAATTCCACATCTGTGCCAATGGGAATGGTGAATTGCTCGGGCTCGGCCCCGTCGACCGAGATTTCAAGCGGCGCCGTAGTGGCACCGGTAGGGGCAGCGCCGCTATCCTCGACCCGCAGGGTCAGGGTCACGGGCTCGCCGATAATGGCAAAAGCCGGGGCGTTGCGGACAATCAGGCGGCGGTCCCAGTCGCTGGAGCGCCCGGTCTGCAACAGATGCATCGGCGCTGGCAGGTCCGGGGCCTGATCCGCGTCATGCACGATCCCGTCCGAAACGACAACGATACCCGCGATCCGGGCGCGGGGTTCTTCGGCCAACGCCTCATTCAACGCGGCCATAACCTGGGTGCCCTCGTCGCCGTCGCCATCGCCGACCTTGATGCGGCGCAGCTCGGTATTGTCGCGGGATTCGATCTCATCCGCCAGGGCATCCGCCGCTTGCGCTGTTTGTTCAGCCCGGTCCGACAAGGTCTGACTGGCGCTTTCGTCTTCGATCATCAGCACGATGTCGGTCAGAGGCGCACGGTCCTCGACTTGATAAACCGGCCCGGACAGCGCCGCGATCACCACCAGCGCCGCCAGCCCACGCAAGGCCCAGCCGGACAGACCACGCCACAGGGCAACAGCCACCCCCGCCAACGCTATCGCACCTACCACTGCCAGAACGGGCCACGGGATCAGCGGATCAAAAAGTACGGTTCCCGTCATTGTCCCAACCTGTCCAGCAGAGCAGGCACATGCACCTGATCCGATTTGTAATTCCCGGTCAGCACATGCATCACCAGATTAACCCCGAAACGATTGGCCAGTTCGCGCTGCCGCTCTCCGGCATATCCGCGCCCGACGGGCAGAAGTGCCTGACCATTGCGATCCACCGCCCAGGCTGCTGCCCAGTCATTGCCACCAATCACCACCGGTGTCACATTGTCATTGAGGTTGCGGAAGGGCATCCCCTCGATCTGTTCCGCATCCAGCGGGGCGGCTTCAACCCACACATCCGCTCCGGCATGGCGACCCGGAAAATCCTGCAACAGGTAGAATGTCCGCGTCAGCACATGGTCACGCGGGATCGGCTCTAACGAAGGGATATTCAGCGGCGTAGCCAGTTGCTGTAGCTTGCGTCCATTGGGGCTGGCAGCCCCGAACCGCGCCACGTTGGAATCGCGCGTGTCAAACAGGATCATGCCACCAGAGCGCAGATAGGCGTTCAGCTTGGAATACGCCTCGACCGAGGGTTGCGGTTGATCCGGCGTGATCGGCCAGTAGAGCAGCGGGAAGAACGCCAGTTCATCACGCTCCAGATCAACGCCCACAGGCCCGGCCGGTTCCACCGACGTGCGGTAGAACAGGGTCTGCGCCAACCCGCGCATCCCGGCCTCTGCGATCTCATCCACGTCGGCATTTCCGGTCAGCACATGGGCCAACACCAGTTCAGTCGTTGCGTTCAGGGCAAATTCGGTCTCGTCGGGCGTTTGCGCCTGCACCTCGGGTGCGATCAGCACTGCGCCCAGCGCAATCGCCGCCGCGCGCGCAAGACCAAGCCGCCCCGACAACGCCAACGAGGCGATCACGTCCATGGTCAACAACAGCAGCGCAAGACTGAGCAACATGCCTCCAATCGGGGTTTCAGTGCTGATTTCCTGCCCTTTGATCGGCACATCCGAAGGCCAAGAGACCGGCGTCAGAACGGTATCTTCAGCCAAGACGTTCAACGCCAGCTTCTGTTTGCCGCTTTCATAGAGACCAGGGCGCAAGTCAGGACCGATCGTGCCCGTCACCAGATCAACCCCGTCGACACCGGCAAGATTCCCTGCATCCATCAAACCGCCAAAACCGTCCATGACTTGCACTGGCGCCCAGGTGGTGCCCTGCAACTGAGACTCTTGCCGCGACTTAGCGGCCGAGGCGACAGCCAGGCGATCCAACATTTCGACGAACAAACCGGACAGAGGCAAGCTGGACCATTCCGCATCTGCCGTTACGTGAAACAGCACCACCTGCCCCAGACCCAGCGCTTTGCGCGTGACCAGTGGCGTCCCATCCGAAAGCGATGCAATCACTCGATCCGCCAGATTAGGGTCTGGTTGTGCCATCACCTGCGTCGTAACGGAAACGTCCGACGGCACCCTTAAGCCATAAAAGGGCGAGCCTTCTGGGAAGGGGGCAAGCCCCTTGGCCTCACCCCAGCTCATCGCACCACCGACCGAGCGGCCGCCGCTGCGCAGACGTACCGGCAACAGCGTATCCTCGGCATCGCGGCCCAGATCGCTGGCAGCCATACGCGGTCCGGCAAAGCGCAACAGCAACCCTCCCTGTTCAACCCATTCGACGACCGCCTCTTGCTCGCCCGCAGACAGTTTCGCCACATCGGCCAGCACGATCACATCTGGGTTCGCGGGCAGCACATCCATCAGCCCGCCTTCGACAAAATCCGCCGTGGGGGTCAGAACCTGTGTCAGGTAGTGCAACGGCGACAACAGCTCCAGCCCTTCGCGGTTCAGGGTTCCCGCGATCAGCGCAACCTCGCGCCTGCGCAGGCTGTCATCGGTCAGGGTCATCGCGCCCGCCGAGCGCTGGCCCTGAATTTCAAACCGAGTGATCCGTGCGCGCAGCTCGGACGGCAAGGCCAGTTCGACCTGCGCCTGCGTTTCGCCACTGGCAAATTCCATCGCTGCGGATTGCAGAACGCGCATCACTCCAGCCGGGTCACGACCCTGCGCCAAAACAGTGATCTGCTGGGCTGGGCCAGGTTCGGCCCGCTGCGCTGTCAGTTGGATCAACCCGTCCTGATATGTGGCAGGCAAAAGGGCAACAACCGCTGAGGCCGCCTGATAGACCGTGACCTCACCCCGCCCTTGCAGTGCCGCTAGGATCGTTTCCTGGCCATCAAAATCGAGACGATCACTGAACCAATGCGTGTCGAAGTCCCCGTCCAACTGATCCAGCGCAGCCAGAGTCTGTTCGATCTGCACCTCGGTCGGTTGCCAGGGTGTCGGCGCCAGCCCCGGTAACCTGCCGCGCCAGTCTTCGGCGGATTGGAACACCGGTGCTTCGGGTTCGGTCAGGCTCAGGATCGCAACGGTGCGCCCGGCGCGTCCGGCCTCGGCCAGTTGTGCGTCGATCTGATCCAGCGTTGCGGACCATCGGGTGGCCCCGGCCCAGCTGGCATCCAGCACCAGCATCAGCGGACCTGACCCCGCTTGATCACGCGAGGGGTTCAGTACCGGCCCTGCAAGCCCGATGATGATCGCCGCAGCTGCCAGCATTCGCAACAGCAATAGCCACCAGGGTGTCCGATCCGAGACGCTTTCTTCATCTTTCAAGCCCAGCAGCAACGTCACCGCCGGGAACAACCGACGGATCGGCGCAGGTGGCACAGCGCGCAGGATCAGCCACAGGATCGGCAGGGTCAGCAGACCCAGCAACACCCATGGCGCGGTAAACCCGATGCCTGCCAAAATCGTCATTCAGACCCCCGATCCAACGCACGATAAAGCCACAACAGAGCCGCCTGCGCGCTGTCACCCGTGTGATGCAGCCCAAGCTGCCAGCCGGTCGCGCGGCACAACTGCGTCAGCGCATCCTTACGTTTGGCAAGCCGGTCCAGATAGCGGTCGCGCAGCTCTCCGGCTTTCAATGTCTCATGGCGGGTCGTGCCGCCGACGCTTTCGAAAATGGTCCGACCGCGATAGGGAAAACTTTCCTCGTTTGGGTCCAGAACCTGCAACAACACACCGCGCACGCCCCGGTCGGCGGCCTTGGTCAGGGCCAGCTCGACCTCATCCATCGGTCCGAGGAAATCGGAAATGAACACGGCTCGCGCATGCGGGATCATGGCGCGGTGCTCGGGCGGGGCATAGTCGGCCTCGGCATCTTCGGACCAGGCTTGCGCCAGCCGCACGATCTGTGCGTTGCCGCGCCGGGGCGGTAGGGTGGTGCCGGTCAGGCCAACACGTTCGCCACCCCTCACCAGCAGGATAGCCGTAGCTAGGCCTAGCAAGCGCGCCCGGTCCGCCTTGGTCGGGTGGTTCTTGTCAGACGCAAATCGCATCGAGGCACCCTGATCGACCCACAGCATCACCGATTGCGCAATCTGCCATTCGCGTTCGCGCACAAATTGCTGATCTCCGCGCGCCGAGCGGCGATGGTCGATCATCCGACGACTGTCCCCGATCTGGGCCGGGCGGTACTGCCAGAAATCATCACCCAGACCCGAACGCCTGCGTCCGTGATCGCCCAGCAGAACCGTTCCGGCCAGATGTTCGGCCCGCGCCAACAGGGGCGGCAGCCGGGACGCCTCGGCCTCGGATCTTTCACGAAGGGTCAGCGCGGCATTCACGCCGCAGCCTCGGTGCGGATCAACCCGGCAGCGGTGCTTTCGATCAGGTCAGCAAGGCTGTCCCCGCGCGCCCTTGCGGCAAAGTTCAATGCCATCCGGTGGCTAAGGACAGGGCGCGCCATATCCAAGACGTCTTCGGCGTTCGGGGCCAACCGCCCTTGCAGCATCGCCCGCGCCCGCACGGTCATCATCAACGCCTGCGCCGCACGTGGACCCGGCCCCCAAGCGACCGTTTCCGCCACACGTTCGGACACGCCAGCCTCATCCGGGCGGAAGGCGCGCACCAGATCGAGGATCAGCTCAACCACCGAATCTCCGACGGGCATGCGCCGCAACAGAACCTGAGCGGCCAGTAGCTCTTCTTTGGTGAAAATCTCATGCGCGTCATCTTCGTCAACGCCCGTGGTGGCCAGCAGAATGTCACGCTCGGTCTGGCGATCAGGGTATTCCACGTCGATCTGCACCAGGAAACGGTCCAACTGCGCCTCGGGTAGCGGATAGGTGCCTTCCTGCTCAATCGGGTTCTGCGTCGCCAATACGTGAAATGGCGTCCCCAGCGAGCGATCCTCGCCCGCCACCGTCACAGTGCGTTCCTGCATCGCTTGCAGCAGCGCCGATTGCGTCCGGGGGCTGGCGCGGTTGATCTCATCCGCCATCAGCAACTGGCAAAAGATCGGGCCCGAAATAAAGCGGAAATGGCGGCTGCCATCTTCGGCGGTATCCAGAACTTCGGACCCCAGAATGTCGGCAGGCATCAGGTCCGGCGTGAACTGGATGCGGTTGCCGTGCAGGCCCATCACGGTCGACAGCGTTTCGACCAGTCGCGTCTTACCCAGACCGGGCAGACCGATCAGCAACGCATGCCCGCCGCACAGCAGCGCGGTCAGGGTCAGGTCCACGACCCTCTCCTGTCCGATAAAGCGACGGGTGATCGAGGACTTGGCCTCTTGCAGTTTGGTTTCCAGCGCTTCGATCTCGGACACGAGGTCGGCAGGTTCGGTCATGACTTTCCCTTCCGTGGACTAATATGGTTGAAGTGTATCGCGCGAAAAGGAAATGGCAAAAGTAATGAGCGGACAAAAACCTGTGACACCTTCCCCTGATGGCATTGCGGCATCAGTCAATGCCGCCAAAACCAAGGGCCTACCCCCGGTTCATCTGTGGAATCCTCCGTTTTGTGGCGATCTGGACATCCATATCGCCAAAGATGGCTCTTGGACTTATCTAGGGTCGCCGATCAACCGGTTCGAGCTTGTGAAGCTTTTTTCCTCAATTCTTAAGAAGGAAGACGGGAAATATTACCTCGTTACCCCGGTCGAGAAGGTGGGAATCACTGTCGAGGACGCGCCTTTCGTGGCGGTCGATTTCGATGCGACGGGCAAGGGCACGGCGCAGACGCTATGTTTCACCACCCATGTGGGGGATGAAGCCGTCGCAGGGCCCGACCATCCAATCCGCATTGTCATCGACCCCGAATCCGAGGAACCCGCGCCCTACATCCTGATCCGCGCAAATCTTGAGGCGCGGATCGACCGCAAAAGCTTCTACCGGTTGGTCGATATCGCCGAACATAGCGACGGGTGGTTCGGCGTCTGGTCGGGCGGGCAGTTTTTTCCCCTGATCCGGTCCGAGGAGTTGCCGGATTAGACCCGACGCGCCACGCGACGGTCCTGCGCCAACAGCACGGCGATTGCCACGATCCCCGCGCCCAGCGCGCGGGTCCAGTTCCAGTCCTCACCCAGAACCAGCATGATCAACATCACGTAAAACGGCGCAATGTTGATGTGGAACGCGGCCAGCGCCACGCCGATTTTGCCAACGGATGCGATGAAAAAGACCTGACTCAGCCCCATTGAGATCAGCGCATACATCACAAGCATACCCATCTGTTGCATATCGACCGGCGCTGTCGGTGCAACGCTGACACCCATTTGCGCGGCGCAGAAAAACAGAACCGAGGCCGTTACCAGCCCGCCGACAAAAGTGATCGTACTGCGCCCTGTCTGGCTAAGCGCCGGGAAATCCCGCGCCGTCGCCATACTGGCCCAGCAAAACAGGGCCGTGGACGCAATGGCGCAGGCCGCACCCAAACCCAATTGCGCCGGGGCCAGCGCGCTGGTTGCAATCAGCCCGCCGATGATCGACACGACCACGCCCAGCGCAAAATTCCACCGCAAGCGCCGCGTACCTGTCGCCAGTTCCAGCAGAGTTGCAAACAAGGGCGCGCCGGACGCAATAATCGCAACCGTCACCGGGTCAGTCAGCTTTTGCGCCAGAATGATCAGGAACATCCCCGACCCCAGCGCAGCGCCGACAAACATCGCGTGCCCCCAACGCGCGCGCAACACCCGCGCGGGCCCATCCATCAACACCCAGACCGGCACCATCACCAGCACTGCCAACGCCAACCGCGCCACCAGCAACGTAATCGGAGGCCAAGTTTGCAGCAAAACCTCGGCCGCAGGAAACCCGGCTGCCCATGTCAGCATGGACGCCACTGCCAGGCCATTGCCGGATACAGCCGAGCGGCGCCCCGCAGACACAGAAAGAGTGTTCCCGCGCACGGGGTCAGGGCTCATCGCCATGGTGTCAGACCTTCTGTTGGAACGGTGGCCGAAAATGATCCACCGTGATGGCTGAAGGCTGGCTGATTCGAGCCGATGGTTCTGGCCGGTTTTCGACAAACTGTCGTTTTCAGTCTCTTTCGTTGAAATCGCCCCAAGGCTAAGGTCCGGCCAGCATCACGTGGGACCTCTTATGCCGAAATTCGCCGCCAACATCTCGCTGCTCTTTACCGAGCTGCCCTATCTCGACCGGTTTCAGGCCGCGGCGGAGGCCGGGTTTCAGGCAGTCGAGATCCTGTTTCCCTATGAGCTGGCTGCCAAGGAAACCCGCCGCGCCCTGCTGGCCAACGGGCTGGACCTGGTGCTGATCAACGCCCCTCCGCCCAACTACACCGGTGGCGAGCCAGGCTATGCTGCGGTCCCAGGTGGCGAAGCGCGGTTTCAGTCCGATATTCGCCGCGTCATTCGCTACGCCGATGTTTTGAAACCAGGGCTGATCCATATCATGTCGGGGTATTGCGCGGGACCAGATGCACTAAAAACCATGGTTGAGAACCTGAAATGGGCCGCCGATTTCGCCCCCAAACAGCACTTTACGATCGAGCCGCTGAACCCTGTCTCACAACCCAACTACTTCCTGAACGATTATGATCTGGCTGCCGAAGTTCTGGCCTTGGTGGACCGCCCCAATATCGGCCTGCAATATGACAGCTTCCACGCTCATATGATCCACGGTGACGCGCTGGACGTCTGGCACCGCTTTCACCACATTGTCACCCATGCTCAGATCGGTGCCGCCCCAGACCGGTCCGAGCCCGGACGCGGGCCAACAGACTTTGCTGCGCTTTTCGAGACCTTTGACGAAATGGGCTATTCCGGCTGGGTCAGTGCCGAATATACCCCCTCAACGGCGCAAACTTTCAACAGTCTGGACTGGGTAGAGTTCTGATATCTGGCCTTTTCAAAAAAAATCGCGCAGACATCACCACAATGACTTGAAGGAACTGTGATGATCCCTGCCCGCTTTTCGCGCATTGTGTTCTGTCTGATCATGTCGGGGCTGATGTCCTGCATCGTCACAGGCATTGCCACTGTCAAGGCCATAGGATTTGGGCCCACCACATTCGGCGATTGGATGTCTGCTTGGGGGTTTTGCTGGCCCATCGCCTTTACGGTCATCTTTATCCTGGGACCCACCGTACAACGGTTGGTGAACCGACTGGTCAAGACGCAAGATTGACCCGCTGCGAAGAGGGCCCGCCGGGCCTGATGAGCAGCGCTTCTTAGTGCGCCTCGGCCCAATTCGCGCCTTGCCCTGCATCCACGCTTAGCTTCACGTCCAGCTTCACCGCGGGGTCCGATGCCCCCTCCATCACATCGCGCGCCACACGAATCACCTGATCCACTGCATCCTCAGCCACTTCGAACAGCAATTCGTCATGCACCTGCAATAGCATCTTGGCAGGCAGCCCGTTGATCGCATCCGGCATCCGCACCATCGCGCGCCGGATCACATCTGCTGCCGTGCCCTGAATCGGCGCGTTGATCGCCGCCCGACGCGAGAACCCGGCATGCGGCCCCTTGGCATTGATCTCAGGCGTATGGATTTTGCGGCCGAACAGCGTCTGCACGTAGCCGTTCTCTTTCGCAAAAGCGATGGTGTCGTCCATATATGTCCGTATACCCGGAAAGCGTTCGAAATAGCGGTCAATGAACCCCTGCGCCTCGGACCGAGGAATGCGCAGATTGCGCGCCAAACCAAAGCCTGAAATCCCGTATATCACACCAAAATTGATCGCCTTAGCCTGGCGGCGGATTTCAGGTGTCATCTCATCCAGCGGCACGTCAAACATCTCGGAGGCGGTCATGGCGTGAATGTCCAACCCATCCGAAAACGCCTGTTTCAGGGTCGAAATGTCAGCGATATGAGCCAAAATCCGCAATTCAATCTGGCTATAATCGAGGCTAACCATCACATTGCCCGGCTCGGCAATAAACGCCTCACGAATGCGACGCCCTTCTTCGGTGCGCACCGGGATGTTCTGCAGGTTCGGATCGGTCGAGGCCAGACGCCCGGTATTCGCCCCCGTGATCGAATAAGATGTATGCACCCGGCCTGAATCCGGGTTGATATGGGTCTGCAGCGCGTCCGTATAGGTCGATTTCAGCTTGGAAAGCTGCCGCCAGTCCAACACCCGGCGGGGCAGTTCGTGTTCGGTGGCGAGGTCTTCCAGAATGTCAGCCCCGGTCGAATACTTCCCAGTCTTGCCTTTCTTACCGCCCTCAAGCCCCATCTTGTCGAACAGGATCTCACCCAGTTGCGCGGGCGAGCCGACGTTGAAATTCTCACCGGCCAATTCGTGGATTTCAGCCTCTAGCCCGGCCATTTTTTGCGCAAAGGCGTTGGACATGCGGGACAGCACATCGCGGTCCACTTTGATGCCGTGCATCTCCATTTCTTTGAGAACCGGCACCAGAGGACGCTCCAGCGTTTCATACACCGTTGTCACCTGCACCTGATGCAGTTGCGGCTTGAACAGCTTCCACAGACGCAGCGTGATATCCGCATCCTCAGCGGCATAGGCAGTGGCCTCGTCAATCGGCACCTTGTCGAAAGTGATTGCGGATTTGCCGGACCCCAGCAGCGGTTTGATCGGAATGGGCGTGTGGTTCAGGTAACGCTCGGACAGCGTATCCATCCCATGCCCGTGTTCGCCGCCATGCATGGCGTAAGACATCAGCATCGTGTCGTCGATTGGCGCCACGTCCACGCCATAGCGCGCGAAAATCTTGGCGTCGTATTTCATGTTCTGGCCGATTTTCAGGATCGAGGCGTCCTGAAGCATCGGTTTGAGCAAAGTTAGAGCCTCATCCAGCTGCATCTGCCCCTCGGCCAGCGCGTCTGAGCCGAACAAGTCATCCGATGCCCCATCGCGGTGAGTCAGCGGGATGTAACAGGCCGAACCCGCCTCAACACTTAGCGAAACACCCACCATATCGGCGATCATTTCGTTCAATCCGGTGGTCTCGGTATCGACGGCCACCCAGCCGGTCTGATAAGCGCGGTCGATCCACGCCTGCAGCGCGGTTGCATCGCGCACGCATTCGTATTTCGAGGCGTCGAAAGAGATATCCTCAGCCTCGGTCACAACTTCGGGCGCAGGCGCATCAGCAATCACCGGGGCCTCGGCCCCCAGCTTGTCGGCAATTCGCTTGGTGAGGGTGCGGAACTCCATATCCGCCAAGAACCCCAGCAGGGTCTCAGCGTCGGGGTCCTGAACCTCAAGATCATCCAGCGTGAAATCCAGCGGGGTGTTTTCGTCCAACTGCACCAGTTTTTTCGACAGCTCAATCTGGTCGCGCTTTTCGATCAGGGTCTGGCGGCGTTTGGGCTGTTTGATCTCTTCCGCGCGGTCCAGCAGGGTTTCCAGATCACCGTATTCATTGATCAACAGGGCCGCCGTTTTCACCCCAATCCCCGGCGCACCGGGTACGTTATCGACAGAATCCCCCGCAAGCGCCTGCACATCCACCACCCGTTCAGGCCCCACGCCGAACTTCTCAACCACGCCGTCGCGGTCGATACGCTTGTTCTTCATCGCGTCCAGCATTTCGACGCCGCCGCCCACCAGCTGCATCAGGTCTTTGTCCGAGCTGACAATGGTCACGCGCCCGCCTGCCTCACGCGCCTGGACGGCCAGCGTGGCGATGATATCGTCGGCTTCATAGCCTTCCAACTCTTTGCAGGCGATGTTGAAAGCGCGGGTCGCTTCGCGAGTCAGGGGCATCTGGGGGCGCAGGTCCTCGGGCATGGCCTCGCGGTTGGCCTTGTAGAGGTCATAGAGATCATTGCGGAACGTGTGCGAGCCCTTGTCAAAGATCACCGCCACGTGGGTCGGCGCATCCGGTCCCGCGTTCCCTTCGACATATTTCTGCAGCATGTTGCAGAAGCCCGATACAGCGCCGATGGGCAGCCCATCGGATTTGCGCGTCAGCGGGGGAAGCGCGTGATAGGCCCGAAAAATAAAGGCTGATCCGTCGATCAGATGCAGATGACACCCTTTTCCGAAATTGCTCATGCGCGCTCTCCCTGTCGGTCAGGGATCGTTCTGCCACAGGGGCAGACGGGTGACCAGTCAGGAACGTGCCCTAACTCCCAAAGAGGCCGCTGAAAAAGTCCGAAAAACTATGCACCAGAGCCATTATGACCAGCACACCGAGGAACGCAAAAAACGCAAAGGCGAAAAACTGAAACAGAATGGCACCAACACCGATAACCATTCCGGCGATGGCCGGGCGACGCCTTTCGTGACGCAGAAGGCCAATGACCGAAACAACAATCGCCAGCCCGCCAAGCATCGCCACACCGACTTGCAAAAAATCATCCAGATCGCGGGTTCGGGCTACAGGTTCGGGTTGCTCTGCCCCCGTGGCGGCACGCAGGGTCGATTTCCCGATCTCGGCCGCCAGTTCGCCAAGCGTGACGCCTGTAGATTGCTGAGGCGCAAACGGTCCCGCCCAAAACACAAACAAGGCGGCGAACAACGCCAAAGCAGCGAAACAGAATCCGACCCAGCCAAAAACCGGGCTTGCGCTGTCCGTTTGAGCAATCTCAGTCATCACACTCACCTAAGACGAATGCGGCACAGCGTATCACGCAAATATGGGCGCGATTTGGGAAAAAATGACTATTGGAGCAGTTGAAGCCGATCTGTGTTTAAAAAAACATAGATGCACAAGACACCCGCTCAGGATAAATCACGCGATGCTGAAGGCACGGGTCGTCTTGTCCCAGTTCATCCCGGATTGCTGCGCAATGTGCTGCATCTGCTTGTTCAATGACCGATCATTCAGCCTGCGACTTAACGAGCGTAACGGCACAAGGTTTCGTTCCCCGTACCCATCGATCAGAAAGAACATACGTATGTCGTCACGCAATCCATAGACGATGTTTTTCCCGTGGATGTCCCGACCCACAATTTGGAACTCAAAAAGCTTTCGGACAAAGATGTTCAGATCATCCAATGTCTCAGCCGTCATTTCCTGCCGCGCGCACATCGACAGCAAGTCCTGCGCTAATGCGCCATCTTCGGTGCTGATCCTCTCGACCACGACGCCGGGCCCGACATCTGTCTGCACGACACCAAAGGACCGCGCCAGTGGCAGTCTGGAAATGTCCAGACCACTTTTCAGCGCCGCCTTCATCTCGCACTCCAGCTCTTTCAAGGCGTTTCGGAATGCTGAATCGGGCAGCAGACGACGCACAGCGCGTTTCATTATGGATCTGTTGCGGCGGATTCTGGGACGCGTCACTTTGATCAGCAACTCTGGCTGGTTGGGGCAGGCATAAACGTTCCGGTGGCCGCCCTTGGCCACAATATCCCGGTCTGAAAGGTGCATGACCTGCACGGAAAAGAGCATCTTCGCGCCCTGGAATCATAAAGCTATTTCGTCAGGATATAGAGTCTTCACTCGGGCGGAAATAGGACGCGTAACAGTTTTGTGACGAGCCTACTGATCCTGATCCGCCAGCACATATTTGCAATCGCAATAGGGGCACTCAACCCAGCCGGTATCCTCGGGGATCTGCAGCCAGACCCGCGGATGGCCCAGCGCACCCTCGCCGCCGTCGCAGGCAACACGAGAGGTTTCGACGATCTTGGTTTCCGGCGCTTCGATGGTCACGGCTGGCGATCCTTCTTCGGTTGTCGGCCTCGCGGGCATGGTTTAGGTGCGTTTATGAGCGATGAGCAAACCGGGGGCAAGAGCCACATGAGCGATGCGGCAATCAGGATCGAAGGGCTGCGCAAGACCTATCGTGGCGGTAAGGGCCAGCCTGAAAAGCACGCGCTGAAGGGCATCGATCTGACCGTCCCGCGCGGCTCGGTCTTTGGGCTGTTGGGGCCGAACGGGGCCGGGAAATCGACTCTGATCAACATTCTGGCCGGTCTGGTGGTGAAATCGGCGGGTTCAGTGTCGATCTGGGGGTTTGACCAGGACCAACACCCCCGTCAGTCCCGCGCTGCCATTGGCGTGATGCCGCAAGAACTGAACTTGGACCCGTTCTTCACCCCGCGCGGCGCATTGGAGGTGCAGGCCGGGCTCTATGGCGTACCCAAGTCGCAGCGTCGCAGCGATGAAATTCTCGAACTTGTCGGCCTCAGCGACAAGGCCGAGGCCTATGCCCGCACGCTATCGGGCGGCATGCGACGACGGCTTTTGCTGGCCAAGGCACTGGTGCACCACCCCAAGATTCTGGTTCTGGATGAACCCACGGCAGGTGTGGATATTGAACTGCGTCAGATGCTCTGGACCAATGTGCGCAAACTGAATGAACAGGGCATGACCATCATCCTGACCACGCATTATCTGGAAGAAGCGCAAGAGATGTGCGACGAGATCGCCATCATCAACCATGGCGAAAAGATCGCACAGGACAGCACCGCCAACTTGCTGGGTCGGATGGACAGCCGGACGATGGTGATCGTTCCGGACAACCCTGTGACGAAACTGCCTGCAACAGAAGGGGTCGAAGCCGCGCTGCGCGACGATGGCAGCCTTGTGCTGCAATATCAGGGCAATCAAACCAGCGCCGAGCAGGTGCTGGAAGCCGTCCGTGCCGTGGGTATCCGTATTCGTGACGTGCGTACCGAGGAAGCCGATCTTGAGGATGTGTTCCTTGCACTGACTTCGTCGCGCGCCGAGGAACCTGCAGACGATCAGGACCAGCCGCGCCGGGGAATGCACCGCGTTAAGCTTTAGGCGCGGTCGATCCGCGCCTGATAGCAGTTGTTTCTGGCCGAGCGGACATGGATATAAGCGATATCCGGTGTAGCAAAGATGCCCTTCACCGCTGCGCCGATCTGCTCCATGGGCGTGATCGCCCCGGTGCCATAGACGATCCTGTCATCCGCTCCATAGCCCTTGATCAAATAGTCAGGAGAGGTGGTCAGAATCTCGGGCATCTCTTCCCCCTCATGCCGCTCGCACGGTTTAGCACACAGAAAGATCGGGCCGGTTTCCGCATACGGATGCGTCTCTAAAAAGGGGCGATGGGCCAATATCAGCATCTCTTCGCCTTCGGGAATGTTCTGCAGGCAGTGGCGGCATGGATTGCCTGCACCAGTCGAAACGGCGTGTTCGGGCGTTGCGCCATAAGCATCCGGACCACCGGCCTGAAGGGCGCGTACCTCGTTGGTGGGTAATGCAGTAATTTTGAACATATCGGGCCTCCTTTTTTGCCGACCCTGCCGATCTGATCGATCTCAAGCGACCCGTTTCCTGCGCAAAGGACTCGAAAAAGAACAAAACGTGAATATAATAGTGACTCGCCATGTATGCCGAGCTGTCGATCACATCGAACTTCACCTTCCTCACCGGGGCCTCGCACCCCGAGGAGTATATGGAGCGTGCCGTCACCCTGGGCCTGCCCGCTATTGCGATTGCCGATGACAACTCGGTCGCCGGGATTGTCCGCGCCCACACCCAGGCGCGCGAGATTGCCCGCAAGGTCCGCGAACGGCTGGAGTGGGAAGCGCAGAGCACCTCCATCGGCCCACCCTGCCCTGACCACATCCCCAAACCGCCCTCGTATCCGATTCACGCAGTGCCGCGCCTGATCCCAGCCGCGCGGCTGATCTTTACCGACGCACCTACCGTCACCGCCTTGCCGCTGAACCGACAGGGTTGGGGCAACCTATGCCGTATCCTGTCCACTGGCCGCCTGCGTGCCGAGAAAGGCGACTGCATCCTGCACCTGTCCGACCTTTTGGAGTTTTCCGACGGCCTCCACCTGCTGCTCTGGCCACAAGCGGACCGATCCCAAGGCGGCGCGAGCGCATGGAGGACACACGCGCAACAACTGACGCGCCGCTTTGCCGGGCGGATAAACCTGTTGATGCACCCTCGATACGATGGCGCAGACAGCGCATATTTCTCTTTGTTAGAGACTGAATCAAAGCAACTGGGCATCCCCACACTCGCCAGTGCCACACCGATGATGCATCACGGGGCCCGTCGTAAGCTGGCCGACGTTCTGACCGCCATCCGCCTGCGCCGTAAGGTGGATGATCTGGGCCGCGAGGCATTGGCCAATGGCGAACAGCGCCTGCGCTCCGAGACCGAGATGTTGCGCATCTTTAAAGGTCACGAGGGCGCTGTTGCCCGCGCTCATGCTCTTAGTAAAGACCTCACCTTCTCGCTCGATGAGCTGCGCTATGAATACCCAAGCGAGGGCGACGAACAGGAAACCCCGACCCAGCGCCTGCACCGTCTGGCCCATGAGGGGTTGAACTGGCGTTATCCGGCGGGCGCGTCCGAGAAGGCCAAGAAAATGCTGGCGCATGAACTGACCCTGATCGGCAAGCTGAAATATGAACCCTATTTCCTGACCGTCCGTGACATCGTCACCTTCGCCCGATCCCGCGATATCCTATGTCAGGGGCGCGGTTCGGCGGCCAATTCGGTGGTCTGCTATTGCCTCGGCATCACCGAAGTCAGCCCGGAACTCGGTACGATGGTGTTCGAACGCTTCGTATCCGAGGCGCGGGACGAGCCCCCCGACATAGACGTCGATTTCGAACATGAACGCCGCGAAGAGGTGATCCAGCACATCTATGACCGCTATGGCCGGGAACGCGCGGGCCTCTGCGCCACGGTCGTACATTATCGCGGCAAACGCGCCATCCGCGAGGTGGGGCGAGCGATGGGGTTGACCGAGGATACGATCTCGGCGCTCTCGTCACAGCTATGGGGGTTCTTCTCGGCCAAAGGTCTTGAAGCCGAACGCATGCGCGAGATTGGCCTTGATCCCGACGATAAACGCCTGAAACAGACTCTAATGCTGGTCTATGAGATTGACGGCTTCCCCCGCCACCTCTCGCAACACGTCGGCGGGTTCATCATCACCGAGGGCCGGCTGGATGAACTCGTCCCCATCGAAAACGCCACGATGGAGGACCGTACGGTCATCTGCTGGGACAAGGACGATATCGACAGCTTGGGTATTCTGAAAGTCGATGTGCTCAGCCTCGGGATGCTGACCTGTATCCGCAAGGCGTTCGACCTAATCACGCAGCACCACCAAACCGGCTATACCCTTGCCACCCTGCCGCCCGAGGACCCGGCGGTGTATGACATGCTCTGCAAGGCGGACTCGGTGGGGGTGTTTCAGGTGGAATCACGCGCGCAGATGAACTTTCTGCCCCGGATGCGGCCGCGCAATTTCTATGATCTGGTGATCGAGGTCGCCATCATCCGCCCCGGCCCCATTCAGGGCGACATGGTCCACCCCTACATCCGCCGCCGCAATGGCGAGGATGAGGTCAGCTTCCCCTCGGATGCGTTGGGTGAGGTGCTGGGTAAAACGCTGGGCGTGCCGCTGTTTCAGGAACAGGCGATGCAGATCGCCATCGTCGGCGCGGGGTTCACCCCGGAACAGGCGGACCGGCTGCGGCGGTCGTTGGCGACGTTCAAGAAACATGGCAATGTCAGCGAATTCCGCGCCTTGTTCCTGCGCGGGATGGAGCGGAACGGCTATGAACAGGATTTTGCCGAGCGCTGTTTTTCGCAGATCGAAGGCTTTGGCTCTTACGGTTTCCCCGAAAGCCACGCGGCCAGCTTTGCGCTGCTGGTCTATGCCTCGGCCTGGATTAAATGCCATCATCCGGGGATTTTCGCCTGCGCGCTGCTGAACTCGCAGCCCATGGGGTTTTATGCACCAGCGCAGATCGTGCGCGATGCGCGCGAACATGGGGTTCAGGTGCGCCCCGTCTGTATCAATGCCAGTTTCTGGGACAATGTGATGGAACCCGACGGTCACGGCGGGTTGGCCCTGCGGCTGGGGTTCCGCCAGATCAAGGGCCTGAGCGAGGAAGATGCCAGCTGGCTGACCGCCGCGCGCGGTAATGGCTACCATCAGGTGGATGATGTGTGGCGTCGTGCCGGACTTGGCCCCTCGGTAATCGAACGGTTGGCTGAGGCCGATGCCTTCTCCGCCTGCGATCTGACAAGGCGCGAGGCGTTGTGGCAGGCCAAAGCGATTGCCACCGCGAAGCCCTTGCCGCTGTTCTCGCAGGATCTGGAGGGCGAGGCGCTGGACGAGCCCGCAGCCTATCTGCCACAGATGACGCTAGGCGAGCAGGTAGTCGAAGATTACGTGGCCACCCGCCTCAGCCTCAAGGCGCATCCAGTGGCCCTGATCCGGCATCTGCTGACGCCCGATCCGCGCGACAAAACCACACCTGTTGCGTGACGCCCAAACCGGGTATCGGCCCAGAACAGAGTCGAAAACGGACCAAACATGACCCGCCCCACGCTGTCGCCGCGCTTTCCCGCGACCCCAGATCAGATCAATGCTCAGGTCGCCGCCTTTTACGCCCGCGTGCGCGAGGACGCGGTGCTAGGACCGGTCTTCAGCACACATGTCCAAGACTGGCCCACGCATGAGAAAAAGATCGCCGCCTTCTGGCGCAACGCCATCCTGTATGAGCGCAGCTATGACGGCAATCCGCAGCGGGTCCATATTGAACGGCCCGACGTGCAGCCCGAGATGTTCGCCCATTGGCTGGACCTTTTCGAAGAGGTCGCCACCCAGACCCTGCCACCCGAGACCGCGATCCCGTGGGTCGCACTGGCCCGCCGGATCGGCGTGGGGATGAAGGCCGGTGTGCAATCTGCACGACAACCCAAAGACGCCCCTCCCATCCTGCGTTGATCCCAGGACATGGCGGTTTTGCCATGTTAGCGGTAAAATAGGGGCTATGCGGGTCGGCCAAATGGGTTTACTCAGGGGTACGACAGCCCCAATGCGCTGCGCCCCTACACCGACACATCACCCGAGGCCGCCTCATGAGCACTCAGAACACCACCCTTCGGGGGCTTGGCTATGCGTTTGCGGGCTTTGCCGTTTTTGCGAGCCACGATGTGCTGATCAAAGTGTTGGGTAGCACCTATTCGGTGATGCAGATCATTTTTTTCGCAACGCTGTTTTCCTTTGTGCCAATGGCGGTGACGATCCTGACCGACCGGACAACGGGCAATTTCCGACCACATCATCCGTGGCTGGTCCTGCTGCGCTCGGCCCTGATGGTAACGTCCATGGTCTGCGCCTTCTACGCTTTCTCGGCGCTGCCGCTGGCCGAGGTCTATTCGCTGCTATTCGCCTTCCCTCTGTTCGTCACCGTCCTGTCGATCCCAATCCTGGGGGAGGTCGTGCGCGCACAGCGTTGGGCCGCCGTCGGCTGTGGCCTGATCGGAGTTCTGATCGTCCTGCGCCCCGGTGCAACGGACATCACTCTGGGCCACCTCGCGGCCCTGACTGCGGCGTTTTCCAGCGCGTTAGGGTCTGTTTTGGTGCGCAAGATCGGGAATGAGGAACGCTCGGCCGTGCTGATCCTATATCCGATGCTGCTGGCCATTGTGGTCATGAGCTTGATGCAACCCGCCGTTTACCAACCTCCCTCGCTGCTGCATCTGGCGATGATGGCGCTGGTGGGCGTGTTCTCGGTCGTCGCACAACACTTGATCATCCTTGCCTATCGAGCCGCGCCCGCTGGGGTCGTCGCCCCCAGCCAATACAGTCAGATTATCTGGGCCACATTGTTCGGCATGGTCTTTTTCAACGAGCGGCCCGATGGCTGGGTCGCCGTTGGGGCCAGCATCATCATCGCCTCAGGCGTCTATGTGGTCTGGCGCGAAAGCCGGGCGAACACCTCGTCGGTCAATACCCCGGTTCTGCGGGTCCGCTCGCCACGCTCTGACACCGGCGCAAGCCGTCCCGGCAAATAAAAACGGCGCGCCATTCACAGCGCGCCGTCCTCAAAATCGCAGGTTGAGGGCCTTAGTAAACCACGACCGAGCGGATGCTTTCGCCCTTATGCATCAGGTCGAAACCGTGGTTAATGTCGTCCAGACCCATGGTGTGGGTGATCATCGGGTCGATCTCGATCTTGCCTTCCATGTACCAGTCGACAATTTTCGGCACATCGGTCCGGCCCCGCGCGCCGCCAAAGGCCGTACCGCGCCACGAGCGGCCCGTGACCAGCTGGAACGGACGGGTCGAGATTTCGGCTCCCGCAGGCGCCACGCCGATGATGATCGATTCACCCCAGCCCTTATGCGCCGATTCCAATGCGGCACGCATCACGCCCACATTGCCAGTGGCGTCAAAGGTGTAATCCGCGCCACCTTTGGTCAGGTTGACCAGATAGGGCACCAGGTCGCCTTCTACCTCGTTCGGATTCACGAAATCGGTCATGCCAAACTTGGTCGCCATCTCGACCTTGGCGGGGTTCAGGTCAACGCCAACGATTTGATCGGCCCCGGCCAGACGCAGGCCCTGAATGACGTTCAACCCGATACCGCCCAGACCGAACACGATGGCGCGGCTGCCGATTTCCACCTTGGCAGTGTTGATCACAGCGCCGATCCCTGTGGTCACACCGCATCCGATATAACAGATCTTGTCGAAGGGCGCATCCTCACGCACCTTGGCCAGCGCGATTTCCGGCAGAACCGTGTGGTTCGAGAAAGTCGAGCAGCCCATGTAGTGCAGGATTGGATCACCATCCAAAGTCGAAAAGCGCGAGGTCCCATCCGGCATCAGGCCCTGCCCCTGCGTTTCACGAATCGCCTGGCACAGATTGGTCTTGGGGTGCAGACAGTATTCGCACTCCCGGCATTCCGGGGTGTAGAGCGGGATCACGTGGTCGCCCGGTTTCAGGCTGGTCACACCGGGGCCGACCTCGACCACGATGCCTGCGCCTTCATGGCCCAGAATCGCGGGGAACAGCCCCTCGGGATCCGCGCCCGACAGGGTGAATTCATCGGTGTGGCAGATGCCGGTGGCCTTGATTTCCACCAGAACCTCACCCGCTTTGGGGCCTTCGAGGTTCACATCCATCACTTCCAAAGGTTTGCCTGCCTGAACGGCGACGGCGGCACGGGTGCGCATATTCGGTGTCTCCCTGTCACTTTTGCCTCGACCCTGCGTCAATTGCCGGGCGTTTTCAACTGCGCTTTGATGCCAGCTTTGCTAAACATCTGATATTGCAGAAACGACATTGCCGGAAAGAGGAACGCCAATGCACCGTTTTATTCCCACGCTGGCCCTGCTGACCGCCTGTGCCCAGCCCCCCGCGCCCGAGGATGCGCCCCTGTCGCCCGAACCCGCCCCGGTCGATCTGGCCTTTTGTCAGGGCGAAGCTGTTGCAGGCTCTGTCGGTCAACCGGTTTCGACCATTCAGGCCCAGTTGCCCGAACGGTCCCGCGTTCTGGGGCCGGGTGATCTGGCCACGCAGGATTACCGCATCGACCGGCTGAATGTTTTTGTAGATGAGACCGGGATCATCCAACGCCTGACCTGCGGGTAAGCGTGGACTCGGCGGGCGATTCTACGATAAGAACAAAATGGGAACATTTTGATGTCTGCCAATGCCAAAACGCCGAATACTCTCGCTCTGGTTTCCCCGTCTGGGGGCTGAACGGCTGATCCGCGCTGCGCGGGGGCTGCAAGATGGGCCTTTGGCTGTGGTGACTGAGCAGTCGAACATGCAGGTGATCACATCCCTGAACGCGGATGCGCAGACCGCTGGTCTGCGCGTGGGCCAACCAGTGCGCGACGCTCATGCCATGTGCGCCAATCTGGTGACACGCCCCCGCAACGCCCCGGCCGAGGCTGCGTTTCTGACCGCCCTGCGCCGGTGGGTGGGCAAATTCAGCCCATGGGTGGCTGAAGAAGCGCCAGACGGATTGATCGTGGACCTGTCAGGCTGCGCGCATCTGTTCGGCGGGGAAGAAGCGTTGTTGAACGTGATCGAAACCGACTGCGCCGATATGGGGCTCAGCGTGCAGATGGGCATCGCCGACACGCTGGGTGCGGCCTGGGCGCTGGCACGCTACGCGGGGCAAGAGGCCACCTCCGACCGCAATGGCGACGCCATCAGCCAAGAGGCCCGCGCCACCCGCGCCCGCGCCACCAAGCGGCGGCACTGGACCAAGGGCGGGGCCGCACCGCAAATGGTGGCTGTGGGCAGTGGCGCGCGGATCACAGCGCCGGGGCAATCCTATGGCGCGCTCAGCTCGCTTCCCATTGCAGCGCTGCGGCTTGAGGATCAGGTGGTCGCACAGCTGAACCGTCTGGGCCTGCGCAGGATCGGCGACCTACTGGGGCAGCCGCGCGCGTCGCTGGCGCGGCGATTTGGGCGGGGACTGGTGCTACGGCTGGATCAGGCGATGGGCAGCGCGCCCGAGCCGGTCTCGCCCGCCCGACCGCCGCATCACTTTGCGGTGCGGATGACCCTGCCCAACCCGATCGGTCTGACCGAAGACGTCATGGCCGCCATCGACCGCGTTCTACCGACGCTCTGCACCAAGCTAGAGGAGAAAGCGCGCGGGGTGCGGACTCTGCGGCTGGAAGCCCATCGCGCCGATCAGGCGGCTGAGATCATCGAGGTCGGGCTGGCCCGTCCAACCTATGATAAACACCGCATTCGCCCTTTGTTAGAGATGAAAATCGACCAAATCGATGCGGGCTATGGCATCGACATGCTACGACTTGAGGCGGTGCAGACGGAACCCATCCACGCCCGCACCATGGCCGGTCATGCCGAGGCGCGCCGCGTCGCCCGCAACCGATTGGACGGTAACACCGCTGTCGAAGACCTGATCGGAAAACTAGGTGCGCGGGTCGGGCTGGAGGCGATCACAAGGCGGCACCCGGCGGCCTCGCATATCCCCGAGAAAACCGCACAGGTGCTGGCTGCTGCGTGGTCCGAACCCGCGCAAGACTGGCCTGCACCACCGCGTCCGCGTCCCTTGCAGATGTGGCAACCCGAGCCAGTAGCCGCTCCAGATACCCCAGACGTGCCAGACACATTTCGCTGGCGCGGGCGAAACTGGCAACTGACACAAGCCACCGGGCCGGAACGGATCGCACCGGAATGGTGGCTGGATGACCCTAACTGGCGCAGCGGCGTGCGCGATTACTGGGTGGTTGTGACCGAACAGGGCGAGCGGCTGTGGCTGTTTTACGGCCACGGCGGCACCATGTCGGCGGGCTGGTTTTGCCATGGTCAGTTTGGATAAACCCCTGATTAGAGTCTACTTACCGCGATACACCAGCCAATCCGGCAGGTAATCAATCAGCCGGATCACCCAGGAAAACGGCGCAGGGAAATCGGTGCGGAACCGGCGACGCGCCATGGCTTTGGCCACGCGATCCGCCGCGTCCTCGGGCGTCATCAGCATGGGCATTTTGAAACTGTTCTTCTCGGTCAGCCGGGTCTTGATGAACCCCGGATTGACGATCCGTACGGTTACACCCGATCCGGCCAAATCATGTCGCATCGTCTCGGCCAGCGACACCAGCGCCGCCTTGCTGGACGCATACCCAATCGCCGCTGGCAGACCGTGATAACCAGCCAAAGACCCGATCAGGGTGATATCCCCGCGCCCTGTCTGGACGAACCCCGGCACGGTTTCCCCCAGCACCCGCATGGCCCCAAGATAGTTCACATCGACCATCCTCAGCGCGCGTTCCGTATTCCAGTCACCACTCCGCATGGGATCATAGGCACCAGCGTTATAGACCAGCCCATCGACTGAGCCGGCCTCGGCCGCTGCCGCACAAACAGACTCTAAATCAGTCACATCCATCGCAATCGCACGGGCGTTGGGCAGGGTATCGCAAATCTCGGCCAGACGCTCTGCGTTGCGGGCCGACAGGATCAGATGCGCGCCCTGGCGGCTGAGGGTCTCGGCCAGAGCCCGCCCCAGCCCTTCACTGGCGCCGATGATCCAATATGTCTTTCCGTCAAAGCTGCTCATTCCGGGACCGTTTCATATGCTTTTCTGTTTTACGACCGCCGAGGGGTGCCGGATCACAGGCGGGACAGATAACGCATCTTGTAACCCGAAGTCACAACCTAGTGCATTTTCGAAATTCTTCTAACCCGATTGATCCACCCAAGCCTATTCTGCGTATCTTATTGTAATACGTTACAGAACGAGGCTTGAATGTTCGACGAAACCCGGAGCGGTCGGAAAAAAATCGCAGTAATAGGCGCAGGCATCTCGGGTCTCTCCGCAGCTTACTACCTGTCAGAAAACAATGACGTAACCGTGTTTGAGGCCGAACCCCGGCTGGGCGGTCACGCGCGCACGGTTATGGCGGGAAAGAACGGCGATCAGCCGGTCGATACGGGTTTCATCGTATTCAACTACGTGACCTATCCTTATCTGACCGCCTTGTTTGATGAACTGAACGTGCCGGTTATCAAGTCGGAAATGAGCTTTGGTGCCACCATCGACAATGGCCGCATCGAATACGGGCTGAACAATCTGCGCACCCTGACCGCGCAGAAACGCAATCTTGCGCGCCCCGCATATTACAAGATGATCGCCGACATTCTGCGGTTCGGCAAAGAGGCCCCAGAGGCCGCACAAGACGACGACACCACGATCGGAGAGCTGGTGGATCAGCTGCGCCTCGGCCATTGGTTCCGCCACAATTACCTGATGCCCATGTGCGGCGCGATCTGGTCGACTCCGGTTGAGTTTGTGGATCAGTTCCCCGCCCGCTCATTGGTGCAGTTCTTCCGAAACCATGCACTGCTGGCCAGCGGACGCGCCAAGCAACATCAGTGGTATACAGTCAATGGCGGTAGTATCGAATATGTGCGTCGCATCGACGCCGCGCTACGCGCACGTGGATGCGACATCCGTCTTGACGCGCCGGTGGATCACGTGAAGCGCGATGATGTTGGCGTCACGGTACACAGCCAAGGGCACGCGGATCAATTTGACGAGATCATCCTGGCCACCCACTCCGATCAATCGCTGGCCATTCTGGGTGACAGCGCGACCCAGGGCGAACGCGCCGCACTTGGTGCAATCCGGTATCAGCCGAACACAGCGATCCTGCATTGCGACGAACGCCAGATGCCCCGCCGGCGTGCCTGCTGGTCCAGTTGGACCTATCGGTCGCAAGCCGGAAATGTTGGCGTAACCTATTGGATGAACCGTCTGCAGAACATTCCCGACAGCGATCCGCTGTTCGTGTCGCTGAACGCTTCATCAGAAATTCCCGCGGATAAAATCTATGATCAGGTGGAATTTGCGCACCCGGTCTTCGACAAAGCGGCCCTGAAGGCACAAGGGCAAATCCGCGCGATGCAGGGACAGAACCGAACCTGGTTTGCCGGCGCCTATAACAGGCACGGCTTTCACGAAGATGGGATTGCCAGCGCGATGCATGTGGTCGAGCGCTTGAATGGCACCCAACACACATTCGGAGCTGACAATGAGACTGATGCACAAAACGCAGCCATCGTGGCCTCGGCAAGCGTCTGACTTCTGTCGGGCGACACTCTTGTCCTTGGCCCTGCTGGTGCCGGGCAGCCTGCAGGCCGCTACCGGACTGAATGATCTAGACGATCCGCAACTGCGCGGCACTGCGACCTATCGCTATCTTGGGCTGCCGCTTTACAACGGACGACTTTTTACGCCGGGCGGCGGGGCGTTCGACTGGAACAAGGACTTCGCGCTGGAACTGCAATACCGCCGTAACGTATCAAAAAAGGTGCTGATCAACTCGACCCTGGACGAAATGGACCGCATCGGGCGCCCCGCCCCTGTGCGTGATCAGCTTGAGGTCTGCTTCAAGGCCGTGAAAAAGGGCGATCGTTATCTGGCAGTTTCGGACGGGCCAAATGAGGTATCCTTCTGGCTGAACGGCGCAAAAACCTGCACCATGCGCCATCCGGGCATCAAGCGCAGTTTCATGTCGGTGTTTCTGGGCGAGAAAAGCCGCTCGGCCGCGTTCACGCAGAAGCTCAAAGGTCAGTAATGTTGTATCCGAGGGTCAGCCTCTATGCGCTGATGCTCGCGGCGGCGGGCATCCCGCTTTACATCCACCTACCGCGCTTTGCTGCCGTCAATCTGGGTATAGGGTTGGGGGTAATCGGGACGGTTCTATTGCTGATCCGCCTGATTGATCTGGTGCAAGATCCGCTGATCGGATGGGCCATCGACCGCTGGCCAGGGGCGCAGCTTGCATACGCCGCTGCCGCCGCGCTTGGATTGGCCATCGGATTTCCCTTGCTGTTCGGCCTGCCCGAAGGGGCAAGTATCCCGAAATTAGTCACTGTTTTAATTCTTCTATTCTCTGCCTACAGCCTAGGCACGATCCTTCTCTATGGGCGCAGCGCTACACTTGCCAAGCGAGCCGACGCCCAGGAACTGATGACCCTGGCTGCGTGGCGCGAGGGCGGGCAGCTGACCGGGGTCATTTTGGCAGCCATCGCCCCGGCTGTGTTCGTAGCGCTTGGCGCCGGGGCGCAAGGCTATCCCGCTTTTGGACTGTTTCTGGGGGTGCTGGCCCTTCTCACCCTTGCGATGACCGTTCCAATCTGGCGGCGCGTGCCGATCACCGGACAAGGGATATCTCTGGCGGGGCTTGGACAGGCTGGTGCGTTGCGCCTTTTGGTTCTGGCGCTGGTGAACAGCCTTCCTGTGGCCATCACCTCGACCCTGTTTCTGTTCTTTGTTGAAGACAAGCTGCAACTGCCGGGCAAAGCGGGCCCACTGCTGATCCTGTTTTTCCTCAGCGCAGGCGTCAGCGTTCCGCTTTGGGCACGGCTGAGCAAGCGAATTGGCCCAAAACAGGCTCTGATTATAGCCATGCCCCTGTCTATCGCGGGCTTTATTGGAGCGGCCATGCTGTCGGCTGGAAACCTAGCTGGCTTCGCCGCGATCTGCATCGCTTCGGGCGCGGCGTTGGGTGCCGATATGGTGGTGCTGCCTGCCATGTTCTCGGTTGTACTGACGCGTGCAGGGCTGAATGCCTCAACCGCCTTTGGCATCTGGTCCTTTGCGGGCAAGCTGGGCCTTGCTCTGGCTGCTTTTTTCACCCTGCCGCTGCTGGAACGCAGCGGGTTCACTCCTGGTCAGGCGAACACGACCGAGGCGCTGAAAACGCTCACCCTCGCCTATGCCGTTCTGCCCTGCATTTTGAAACTCGGCGCATTCGGACTGGTTCTGACGCTGCCTACTGAGGTCTCTGCCAAATGAAACTGCTTGTTGTTCTGCTTTTAGCCGTCTTGGCTCTGTTCGTCGCAAAGGGTCGATTTCTGAGCTTCCGATCGCAATCCTCCGCCGATTACGCTGGAACCGGCCCCGCCTTCAAAATGAAGGAAAACCTGAACGGAGAGATCCTGTCCGAAGGGCTGATCTACGGCCCCAACGGCAAGATGACCAATAGCTTTGTTGCCCGCATGGTCGGTGAATGGGACGGCAACACCGGGACGCTGGCCGAGTACTTTACCTATTCCAACGGCAAACAGATGACCCGTAAATGGTACCTGACACTGGGTACCGGCAACACATTCACGGCCACAGCCGACGATATCGTGGGCGAAGGACAAGGCACGATCTCGGGCGCGACGGTCAAGCTGACCTATCGGATTATCCTGCCCGCGGACTCGGGCGGGCACACACTGGATGTCACCGACTGGATGTATCTGACCGAAAGCGGCGTGATCATGAACCGCTCGGAAATGCGCAAGTTTGGCCTTAAGGTCGCCGAACTCGTCGCCACAATGCGCCCCGCGCCTGAGGTCAAAGCCGCGCATCTGAACGGGGCCAACGGGTATGACTCAGACAGCGAAGCAAGGCCCCTGCAATGACCCTGCGCAGGTTTCTGATCACCTTACTTGCCATCTCTGGCGTCGCTGCGCTGGCGTCATGCTCGGCCAAACCGCGCGTGCCCAAGTCGTTCCTGTCAGACCGACAGTTGAACCTGGAAGAGTTCTTTGAGGGTAAAACCGTCGCCTATGGCCAATTTCAGGATGTTCTGGGCAATGTCCCACGCCGGTTCACGGTGGATATCGACGGAACATGGGACGGCACAACCCTGACTCTGGTCGAAGATTTCGTCTATGATGACGGCGCGACCGAGCAGCGCATCTGGACCCTGACCAAAACCGGCGAGGATACTTGGACGGGCACGGCTCCGGGTGTGCTGGGTACGGCTAGCGGGATTGAACGCGGCGATACGTTCAATTGGAAATACAAGATCGATCTGCCGATCAAGGACGGCACCATGCGGGTGAATTTCGATGACTGGATGTGGTTGATGACCGATGACCGGTTGCTGAACCGCGCCTATGTCTCGCGCTATGGTGTGCGCCTGGGCGAAGTCGTACTGTTCTTCGAAAAGAAATAGAAAAAGGGCAGGCGCAAGGGCCCGCCCCAAAATCAGAATTGCCTAGGTCGACTTAGAAGTTGAAGCGCGCACCAAAATCGGCACGGATAAAGCCATCTTCGTCGCCTTCTTTGATCTCGCCGATACCGCCGCGAAGCGATGCGCCGTTGCCCAGATCGTAGATTGCGCCAACACCGATGTTGCGCTCGTCATCATCCGCGTTGCCGTCACCATAAGCGACCAACAGCGTTGTCGCGGCTCCAACGTTATACGAGGCCGAGAAACCATAGGCGGTGCCATTCTCGGCATCGTCCGCGACGTCATCGTCCGCCAGGAACAAAGTACCGTAGAAGTCACCCAATTCTGCACCAAGTGTCAGAACAGTAAGGCTTTCGTCGTCGCCATTCACCAGATCTTTTTCACCATAGGCGACCGAAGCGGTAAAGGCGTCAAACGAGTATGACGCAAAAATATCCCAGCGGTCGGTGCTTTCATCAGACCCGTTCAGAGCAACAGTTTCCTGATCATATGAACCGCCAAAGCTCAGGTCGCCAAGCTGGTACTGAGCGAACACCGCGTTCGCGCCCGAACCCGTCGAACTGTATTCGAGGAACTCGTAGTTGACGCCAACATACTGACCAAGGAATTCTTCCAGGCCCGGTTCATTGCCGAAGTAGTCATCCAGGTTGTCAAACGAACCTGCCACGTTTCCGGCATCGACACGCAGCCCACCGTAGAGAACTGAGAAACGCGCGCCGTTCAGGCCCGCCTCAGTGGCTTCGCCATTGCCGTTGTCTTCGTCGGCTTGCAACCGGACGCGTGCCTGAAATTCAACGCCGCTGTCCGTTTCGACAATCCCGTCGATGTTCAGACGGAACCGCGAGATCAGGATCGTGTCGTCAGTGTCAACATTTGCAGTGTCCGTCGAGGTAACGACGCCACCAGCGGTGTTGAAATTGGTAACGTCGCCAGAGCGATCTTCTTCGTAGCCGATACCAAAGCGGGCGAAGCCGCTGAACTTTATTTCCGCCGAGGCGGCACCTGTGGCCGCAATCAGTGCAGTCGATGCGATGAGGAGTTTTTTCATGGTAAATCCATAAATTTCGAGAGGAGGATGGCCGCAAAGCTGCGCCCGACGCTCCTTTCGTGGATTTACAAAAAATACGCAATATGTAATTTTTGTCCAAATACCAGCATATCGTGCTCTGTTGCATCTATGCATCCATCTGCTTCTGGCGATGCAGCGAGTGTCCCCTATTTATGATGGTTTTGCGCATTCTCCAGGCTGATAACGCAGCTGTGATCCACAAAAATCTTCCTGACTTCTTGCAAATCAATCGCGTCACCCATGTTGGAAAAATCAACCTGGCACCTTGGATGTTTGACCTGCCTTGCGACGGAAATCCGATTCGACGATTGGGCAAGGCATCAATTGCTGGTGTAGAAGAAAGACAGCTTGCGGCTTACGCCTCCTGGCGGTCGGGGGAAAGGTTCAGCGGCGCGTACCTGTTCGCGGGCAGCGCGGTCCACTTCGCGCGAGCCCGAGCTGTCGACCACTTCGACAAATTCCAGCGTGCCGTCGGGGTTGATCTGGAAAAACACCTGCGCGAACCCTCGGGCCGACACAAAGACAAGCGGTGCTCGGTTCAGATGCACCAGCACCTGCCCTTCGTAGTTGGTTTCATTCGCATTGCCCGGCCCGCGACCGCCTGATCGCGTACCGCTATTGCCGGATGTGAACGCGTCGACGCCCCGGCGACGATAGGCCGTCAAAGGCGACTCGATCTCTTGTGCAGGGAAGCGCAGGTTGCTGAAATCACGTGCGCCGTTGGCGATACCCCGTCGTTGAGGAACAGGCTGCCGTTCCGGGCGCTGCGGGCGGATCGAGGTTGTGACAGCCAATTCGGTCGGCGCGTCGTTTTCAACCGGCTCCAGCGCCGTTTCGGGCAAGTCCGGTTCAATCGCCTCACTTTCCAACGGAACAACCGGAATCGCCGTCGCCTCGGGAACCGGCGCAGCTTCAGTCGGGGGCAAAGCAGCCAGTTGTTCCTGCGCCGGCTCGACAGGCTGCGCCTCTTCCAGAGGTTCAGTCGATTCTGCCGCAGCATCCGGATCGCCCTCGGGCGTTTCGGCACGTTCGGCCACCTTAACAGGCGGAGTTTCGTCGGCCTCTTCGCTGGCGGACTGATCGCCATCGGTCCCGTCTACACTTTCAGCCACGTTTGGCTCGACTGGTTCAGTGGCCTCGGGCTGCACGACTTCGGCCTCTCCCAGATCCGGGGCAAAACTTTCTTCGGGGTTGTCCGACGCGACCAGCGCCTCGCTGATGGGAACCTCGGGGGTTTCGGGAATCTCTTCTTCGACCGGCTCTTCCTCGGCGGGGGGCTCGGGCGCTTCGGCCTGTTCCGGCTCAACGGCTTCTTCAGCCTCCTCGGCGAGGTCTTCGAAACTACTGCCCAGCTCAACTGAGTTCTGCGCAGCCGCCTCGCTGCCGTCTTCGGCCAGTCGCGGCGCAGTATAGAGCAACCCCATCAGGTGCAGGATCAACGACACCAGAATGGCTACGACGGCGATGACCACCGAACCCCGGATCATTGCAGCGCCTTTTCCGTCACGACAAAGACAGAACTTGCCCCAAGGCGGCGAAGCTGGCCGGTGATTTCAATAAGCCGCGCGCCGGGGGCCTCGCGGTCCGGTACGATGCGGACGGCACCGGGTTCGCGCCCTTCCATATAAAGCTCGGGCAGAATGGCGTTGCCGCGAAAGCTGAGCGTTCCGTCCTTATGCAGCACCAGTGCATCCGGCGGCTCTCGCCCTTCCAGTTCCGAGGTGTTCACAAGTTCTAGGTAGGGGTCCAGAGGCGTAGCGATCGTTCCCGTGATCAGAAAGAAGATCAACATCAGGAACACGACATTGATCAAAGGAATCGTGGAGTCGCGCTTGCGACGCGGAGTACCTGAGCGGATCATTCCAGCACCAACACGCTGAGGTCTTCGCGCCCGCGCAGACGCACCAGCAAATCGACCAAACGTTGCGAGGTGGTGTCGGGATCAAGGCTGACCAGCACCTGCCCAGTCACAACCTGTTCGGTCAGTTGGTCTAACGTGACCTCGGCCCCGTTCAGCGTCAGACGGTCGGGGCCAAGCTGAACGAACAACCGCTCGGTCTGTGTGTCCGAGGGCTGGCTGCCGCCGGTCGCATTGCTCAGTTCGACTTCGGCAAATTTCGAAAAGGTCGAGGTCAGCATGAAGAACAGCAGCAACAGAAAGATCACGTCGATGAGGGGGGTCATCGACAGGGGCCGCCGGACAAAGGGCGCGCGGTTACGCATGTCCGGGCGCGGCAGCCATGGTCTGAGGTGCGTCAGGCAGTGGAATTGCTTGACCAGGCACAAGAATGGTCCGCAGCGCCTTGTCGGCAAACACCCGTTCCCGCGCGGTGCGGCTTTCGAACCAGGACAGCACCATCGAGGTGGGCATCGCCACCGCCAGGCCGACAGCAGTGGTAATCAGCGCCACCCAGATCCCGCCTGCAAGCAACGACGGGTCAACGGACGAGCCCGCAGATTGCAGGCTCTGAAACGCTTCGATCATGCCCAGAACCGTCCCAAACAGACCCAAAAGCGGAGCCAACTGCGCCACGGTGTCCAGCAAGCGAAACCCACGTTCCAACCCGGCCAAGGCCAGACCGGCCTCGGCATCCAGACGCTGATCCAGGCCGGGGGTTTCTGGCGCGTCCATGGCCACCTCGACCAGCGGGGCCAGATAGCTGCGGCTTTTGGCCAGACGCGCGCGGGCGGTTTGTACGTCGCCATCATCCCATGCCGCCAGCGCCTGCGACAACACCCGGTGCCGCCCCACGCCCGAGGCTGCAAATTGCCAGAGTTTGTAAAGGGTCACCGCCAGCGTCACCACGGACATCGCAATCAGGATCGCAACAACCGGCCCGCCGAGTTCAAGGATCTGTTCTATTGCCTGTATCATCCCAACACCTCTGTATCGGTCCGGCTGCTCAGCGTCAGGGCCACGTCACAGATCGGGCTGTCGGCACCGTCTACAAGACAAGAGCTTGTGCCATTGAAGAGCACCTGCCCCACCCCGGCGCAGGTGATACCGGTCAGATCGAACTGACGCACCCGCACGCGATCCTTTGGCATATCGCGGAATGAAAACAGCGTCAGACGCTCGACCGTACCTTCCGCATCGAAGATCACGGTCTGAAAGCTGGCCGTCTCAATCGCGGTGCCGGTGTCGTTTTGCACCACAAAGGTCAGCCGACAGGCCTCACCAGTATCCTGCATAGTGTTGAGTTCGATCTGCAATCCGCCCGTTTGGGACTGATCAGATTGCGCCAACGCTGCAAAAGGCAAAGTGCCGATAAGAACAGCGGCAACTGTCCGGCGGAGAAACAACATGCGCGTGCTCCTGATTTGTTTCTTGCGGTCCGAAGGCCTGCGACGTTCCGCCGACATTCAGTTACACATATCCAACACAGTCCGTAGGTGAAAGCCATCCCGACAGCTTTGTGATTTGACGCAAAGTTCCGCCACCGCGCCGCTCGAGTTACTGCGATGTGACCAGGGCGCAAGCCAGCAGCCATTCCAGCGCGTTGGATTTCATCCCGTGTTCAGCCGTTATGGCGATGCTGCGGCTTTCGAATATCTGCCCATATATTGGCCATTCGTCCTGATTGAATGGATAAATTGCACCCTCGACCTTTTTAAGTTCCCATTCGTTAAGCTTGCCACCCGCCACGCCAAAGCTGATCTGACCGGGAATGGTTTCATCACCATAGTGGTCGGTCAGCAAAGGGTCGGCAAAGCTGCGCTGACCCAGCCCCTGCACGAAACTGACATTGGCCGGGTTGCAGCCCATCCCGAACCACATCCCCTCGACCGCCGCTGCAAATAATTCCGCAGGGATTTTGCCCGTTGCTGCGTATTGCAGCGCTATCTGCCCCGCCCGCCAGTTCGAGCCGGGGCCAAACCGCAGCCATCCCCGCCCCCAAACATAAGAATCCGTGTTGTGCAGCCCGAAATCCTGACCCATCCGCTTGCCGTTCAGGGCGCGGTATTTGATCCAATTTTCGATCGCGGCAACCAGCTTGGCATCCGTGGCCCGCCCTTCGCGCCCCGCCTTGACGTAGTCTAAATAAGAATTGGCAAAAAACTCTGGTCGCACGCCCTCCAGCGGGGTCTCGGCACGGGGTTCGAACGGGTTGAAATCCTCGAACACCTGCCGCGTGGCGGCATGACCTGTTGCGCGGTATAAGACCGAGGCCGAGGCGATGCGCGCCCGCGAGACATCGGCGCGCGGATCGCCCTGCCCGTCCTCATTTTCAGGCACCGGCTGTTGTTCTGCCCATAGCCAGGCGCGAAGTGCTTCGTCGATCAGCGCATCTCCAAGGGCTGCGTCCCCGCAAACCGTCTTGATCACATGGCCCAGCTTAGCGGCCCCATGGGCAAACCGATACGCAGCCCAGTCCTCTGGCGCATAGGCATACGTCACCTGAACCGGGTTCCACGAGACCGAGCCCAAAATCCCGCTGCTGGAATATTCAACGCCACCGATGATCCCGCCATCCGGCTGCTGCGTGCGCCGCCAGATCGAGGCCCCCCACAGCGCTTCGTGGATCAGATCTGGCAGTACGGTTTCGCCATCCCCCCGGTCCAGGTCATTCTTTCGAGCTGCAACATCACCATGCGCGAAAGGTTTTCCGCTTTCTGGCAGGTTCAGTGCCAAAGCGCGGATATGGGGGTAGGTCTCGACCAGATCGGCCATGTGATAGACCACGTTCATATGCTGGATACGGCGATCCCAGTCACCCGCATCGTGCCAACCGCCCCACGCCTCCGGGTTCGCAGTCATCTGGGACGCGTCGGGGTAGTCTTCGACCCCCAAGGCCTCGGCCTGTTGCGCCAGGGATTTCGCGGCCGAGGCCTTGCCATACCCTTCGCGCGTGTCACCCAGTTTGACGCCGGTCTGCCAGACGGTCAGCCCATCTTCGGGATGACCGTTGCGCGGGCGGGTGCGGCCCTCGCCATAAGGGTCGATAATCGCGCAGCCTGATCTTTGGTGGAAATACCACCGCGCCGCCAGCCGCAACGCCCCGTCATAAACCCTTTGCGTCACATCGAACGGAAACGACTGCCCGACCCCGTCGACCTGAATGTAGTACGATCCGATGTGATCAAGGTCCGAGAAATCGGCCTCATATACATCGCAGCCATTATAGTTAAGGTCCTGCCCATGCGGCTCGGACCCCGGTTTGGCCAGTCGCAATCGCCCCGATCGCAGTTCGGCCCCGTCCTCAGTCGAGATCAGGCGCCAAACCGTCTGTTCGGACAACAGCGCATCGGTATTGCCGCCCTGATTGTTCATGTCATGACCCCACCAGCTTCCGACATAGGCCTTTTTAGGGCCTAGTATTGGATAGCCTTGCTGGCAGAGATGGATGGATTCGCTGAAAGTCTCGGCCTGTTTCCGCGCCGCGGTTTTGGTCACAGACGGCCCGTTCAACGAGACAGTCGAACCGTCGGGAATAACGCGGTCCAGCACAAAGGTCAGTTGGTGCCGCTTGGTGCTTTCCCATCGCCTGACACCAATGGCGCGCGTCGCAACAGGGGTGGTTTTTCGATAAAGCGACCGGATCGTCGCGGGCTGGCCGTCGACCTGAACCAGCCATTGCGCGGGCTGGTCGGCCAAGGCGGCGGTCGGCGCCTCTTGAGGGCCTTGGCGAAAACCGCCTTTGCGGCTGCCCTTGGTTATCTGTGGCCATGGAGTAAAAAACTGCGGCTGTGTTTCGCTTTGACGACCCGAGAAATTGCCCTTTTCCCCGTTCAGCTTTCCACGCGCGCCAAAGGCATTGCCCGTATCTAGGGTCCAATTAGCCCGGTCCTGCGCCGTCACGACAACGGGTTGCGGCAGGTCGAACATCGTATCCATCACCGTCAGTTGGACCACGCTATCGCCCAAAAAACCCATAACAGGGTCTGGAAGCTCGCCTGCTGCGACACTGGAAACCAGCGTGTGGGCAAAGGGCGCAGACAAGGCCAGAGCCGTTCCTTGCAGCAATACTGCGCGCCGTGTGAGTCCCATTGGCTGTATTCCTTGCTTCGATGCGACTGTTTTACACCCTACGATCAAGACTGCGAACAAAGCGCCAGATCAATTTTGGGCGAAACAGGCTGTCAGGATACATAATCACTCCGCGCAGCCCTTCCAACAAGGCCACAGGTTTGCGGCCATATTGGAACTGATTGCGGACATTGGACCAATAGCGGTCAATCTCACGCGCGCGCAGCAGACGCCGCAGCTGCGCGCCGAATTTCTGCTGCATCGCGGGATTATTGGCGATCTTTTCGATGCAAGGCGCCATCTGGGTAAACCCCGTGTCGCGGGTCTGAAAATTCGCCCCGGTGGCCACCTGCCGATACAGCAACAGCGCAGGGCCCGGCACCACCTCAAACCGACCTTCCAGCGCGACGCGACTCCAGAACTCCCAATCCTCGCCGTTTTTCAGGCTGGTGTCATAGCCCCCGGCCTGTCGCGCTGCTTGCGTTCTGAGAGCCAGCGCGCCACCATTGACCACATAATTCTTGCGCAAAAGTGCCGCCAATTGATCCTGTTCGGGGATCAGCGCGCGATTGTCCGCGCCGCGCAAATCTTCGCCGTCGACGTTGATCCGCTGAACGCCCGCAACGGCACCAACCGCGTCGCTGTTCGATAGCGATGCGTGGAACCGCTGCAACGCCTCAGAATGCAGCAGATCATCCGCATCCAGAAACAGAACAAACGCGCCACTGGCTTGTTCAAGCCCCAGATTGCGGGCGGCGCTGACGCCTTTTGCCGGGCCTGACACTGGCCGAAACCGGGCATCCTTCTGTGCGTAAGCATCGAAGATGCGTCGTGTGCCGTCGGTTGAGCCGTCATCGATACAGATCACCTCGAACGCGGTTAGGGTTTGGCTGCTGACGCTGTCGAGCGTCTGCGTCACGAACCGTTCCATGTTGCGGGCGGGGATGATGATTGAAAACTCGGGCACGGGGTCGGTCATTTCAGCCGCCTCCGACCCGGTCGACCTGCACGGCCGAAGCACTGTATTCGGCAAACTCCACCCGCATCAGGGCAGCCAGCATCCCGGCGCCACGATAGATCTCCAACAAGCCCCGATACCATCTGGGTTTCGAGCCGAACCCCAGGCACAGACACATCACACAGCCCCATCCGATGGCACCCACCCCTTTGACCGCACGCATTGCGACGCCTTTGCGCCGGATCAGGGCGATGCGCCCCAGCGTGTTGCCCTTGCGAAACCAGCGCCGTCCCAGCCATTTCAGCGTCGCGCGGTTTTCAGGCACGTCGTCCCAGACCATTGCCTGCGCCGCCGCCCGGATCACACCGCCTGATTGGCGCATGCGCGAAAAAAACTCTTCGTCCTCGCCGCCGGTGATATTGAACCGGGTATCAAAGCGCATGTTGCGGTCGCGAATGACGCGTGCATCGGCCATCGAGTTATTCGTCGCCGCTGACACCAGCGCAGCGCCCTGCTCATACGGCCCCATTCGAAACAGGTTCAGCGCTTCGACCCAGCCCGGCGGAGGGGTTCTGAACCTCGGCTCGACCGGGCCCTGCGCAGCAATCGTGTCCGGCAGTTGCATCGTGTCCAGCATCTGCAGAAGCCATTGGTCCGAGACCGCCTCATCATCATCCAGAAACGCGATATAGTCCGCGTCGGACGGCGCCTCGGCCAGCGTCCGGTTCCGGGCCGAAACAATGCCGCGTGCGGGTTCAATCACATAGATAACCGGCCAACGCGTAAGGGCGTGAATATCCCCCAACTCTGCTTGCGCCGTGGCTTCGGGCGCGTTGTCGGCAATCACGAGCGTCACGCGCGCATCCCGACCCTCAAGCTTTTGCGCGTTCAGACTGTCGATCAGCGCCTTCAGCCCATGAGGCCGCAGGTAGGTTGCGATACAAATGGCAACATGAGGTCGCGTGCTATAGTGGGCATCAGCGCTCATAACCCGCCTGCTCCAGCGCCTGTCCGGCCAACTTGTCGAACCGGGCTTTCTTGCTGTCCGGCCACTCGGCCCAGCGCTTTACCGGGTTGAAATCCGCGGTCTTTGCCTGCGGTTGCCAACGCTGTTCGTTCGCAGCGGTTGAACGCGAGGACCCCCGCACCGGCATCTTGTCGATCTCGGCCCAAGGAAAGCGCGCGGCCTCCAGCCCGATATGGTCCAGCATCTGCTGCACGTGGCTGGGCGTATTGCCGACGATATCCTCGTATCGGACAACCATCGTATCAGCGTTTTCATTAGGGCCGCCGCTGCTGAAACTCAGAATCGCCTCGGCCCCCAAACGCCATTCATCGGCCAATTGGCGGAAATTTTTGCTGCGCAGGGAAAACCGCGAGAACGTTCTGAGCGAGGAGTCCAGCACGTCCCGCCCGTCCCTGAGACACAGAATTATCTTGGCGTCGGGAAAGATATAGCGTGCCAGCGACAGGTCCTGCACATGCGGGCATTTTAGTAGTATGTGCTGCCCCTCGGCCTGCGCCTGCAACTCGCGGAACCATGCCCCAGCCAGCATGGCCAGCATGTCATAATGCCCCAGCACTTCCTCATTGCGCGGGAAGTACCGCAGGAAATCACGCGAAAAGGCCGCTGCGTCGCCAGCCGCGTGAAGCAGCGGAAACTCATAGAGCCTGCCGGGATCGGCGGTGACGTCAGGGTGCATTCCCACCAGATCATGCACAAAATTCGTCCCCGACCGGGGCAACACGCCAAAAATCAGGATCGGAGTACGGATGTCACCGCGCGCCCTGCGCGCGAGGGCGGCAAGATGCGCCCCCTGTTCGGCAGAGACCGGCGGCATGAAATCCCGGCTATCCAGAAACCGGGCCCCCAAAATGCGGCGGGCCATACGCGTGATCTGGTTGATGCGCAGGTCTCCAAAAATCCGTGCTGTATCCCGGACGCCCATATCTTACCCGTGCGTTCCCGTCTTGATCGGTGGCAAAAGTTGCCAAGTGGGCCAAGGTAGATTGTCGCGCCCGAGAAACTGCGCGACAAACTCCATGTCGTCACGGAATTGCTCGGCCAACATCACGCGAGTTTCGGGTGTGGGTGGCGGCACTTTTGTTTTCAGATGCTGTTTGTTCATAGCCAGAGCCTGTTTCAGACCTGGGACCTTCTTCATCCCTTTGACCAGCCTGGCCAACCCAAGCGAACGCAGAACGGAACCGCCTTTGCGCAGCGTGTTCTGAACGGCCTGGTTTTTGTATACGATAGTTTCGTGATGACGTTCGGTGATCGCCGAGGGGTTTTCCTCGGGCGCGACACCCAAATGTGCGCAGATGCGCCGATAGGTTCCCTGGGGATCTTTCGCCACGTCTTCGGACAGCAGGACAAGCAGTGCGCCTTTGTTGAAGTGGTCCAACCAGTTTTGCAGGTTTGCTTTGTAGTGGCTTTGCAGCGTGTAGGCTGGGTTCAGCGGCAGCGCATCTTCAAACGACGTATCGGGCGGAATGTGACCTTTGCGGATCTCGTGCAGATGATTTGAAAACGCCCGCTCGACCGGATCCCGCAGAATACAGATCAACTTGAAGTCGGGGTTATAATCCCACGCCCGTTGTGCGGCATCACGGCTGTAGAAGTAATTGGGCGAGCATTCGCCCCGGATAACGCCCGGCTCAGCCGGGTCGAAGCGGGATTCATACCATTGAAACCCCAAATCGTAACGGGCATTGAAAAAATTGAGCTCTTTCGTTTCGCTGGTCCGCACCGAAGGGTGCTCGGAAAGCACGTGATGCAACCACGTGGTGGCTGCTTTTTGGACACCAATCCCGATGAAATTTGTCTTCGTCACTCACTCATACCTTCGAAAAACAGGCCCTATGGCTTGACAACTTTACCCATGCCGTCACCGGCGTAAAAACTTTGTAAACACGTCCTTCCTGACAACGATACTCAACGCATGCGGTAGTGTATGCAAGTATCGCTTGAGCAGGTAGCCCGGACCTGTCGCGATACGGTGCAACCACTCCAATCCCATGGACTGCATCCATCGCGGTGCTCGGGCGTAGTCACCAACCACGTAGTGATAGCACCCCCCGCAGGTCACCACCCAGGCGCATTGCGTCAGCTTCGGCGCGATACGGGCGGCAAAATACTGTTCTTTCGGCTTGCCGAGCCCCACCCACAAGATATCCGCACCGCTCGCATTGATATCGGCAATCACCGCCTCTTCATCGGCAGGATCAAAATACCCGTTGCGGCGCCCGGCAATGACAAGACCGGGATACATCTCTTGCAGGCGCGCTGCGCAATCTCGGTTGATCTCTTCGGTCGCGCCCAGCAGGTAAAAGCTGAGACCGTTTTTAGCAGCGACCTTAGCCGCCGAGTGGATGAAATCTGTGGTTGCGGTACGTTCGGGCACTCCGCCCTCTCCGTGCGCCATACGAGACGCCCAGACGACGATCTGGCCATCCGCATGGATGATATCGGCCGAATCCATCACACGGGCAAATCCTTCGTCCGTGGCATAGGTGGATATGGCATGCGCATTCGAGCTGAACACAGTCACCGCACGTGTCAACGCGCCAGATCGCCGTTTGAGCACATCTTCCGCCATTGCTTTGGTCAGGTCTTCATCCCCGGCTTGCGCGACGGGTACCCCTCCGACCAATATGTGCGGCAAGCGCATTTCGACCGTCTTGTTCATCAATACTCGTTCCAAAATCACCAGGTAACACTCGACGCTGGACTCAAAGTAACAGCCGCAGCGATTCTTACTATTAAATTAGAGTTTATCTTCCGTTCATCTTGGAAATTGACCCTACTTCGCACCAATTGCAGGCAAGCCGCACCGAATTAGTCATCAATCCTCCGAAACTTAGCACATTGTTTACGACATATGCGGTTTTCTCTGTTGAATACAGGTTTGTGGGCCTATGTTTTCTGTAGTCCGTGTTTCAGATTGTTAATTAGTTATGACTGATCAGTATCGCCGAGGATTGGATGTTGAATTGACGGGTTTCGGCCAGGCTCCGGCCGGCGATCCCGAACTTAGGGTGTTGTCGAATATCGCGTGGGCGATCCGACGTTCGATCCTGTGGATATTGCTGGTCGGATTTCTGGGCGGGGTGACCGCCTATCTGCTGTCCTACCTGTCGGACACGAAATACACCTCAAGCGCTAAGGTCATGATCGAGACCCGCGTTCAGACCGAAACGCAGTTTACGCCGCAGGTATCGGGCCTGCCCCTTTCCCTGACATCGCTTGAGAGTGAGTTGCAACTTCTGCGCTCGACCGATCTGATCGAAAATGTCGTGGATCGTCTGGAACTGCATACGGATCCGGAATTCTCGGGTGCTGAAACTGGCTTTACCCTTTCTCCTATTGCCTTGGCGCGCCGTTTGAAAAACGGGCTGGTCAGTGCACTCAGCGGGGAGGATGACGCGGACGAGGGTGGCGACAGTGGTCAAACCCTGGAAGAGATGCAGCGCGAAGCGACCATCGAGAAATTGCTGGAGTCACGCCGCATCGAACAGATCGGCGAAACCTCGGCCGTGTACGAAATTCGCGTGTCTGCGAAAACGCCGCAAAAAGCAGCCGTCATCGCCAATAGCCTGGCCAATGAGTACCTATTTGTCCTGACGCGCATGAAACGCGATGATCTAAGCCAGTCGCAGGAATGGTTGGCAACGCGGATCGGTCAGATACGCGAAGACCTGAACAAGCTCATCTCGGATCTTGAGGCACATTCGGTCGAAACGCCTTACTCACCCGAGGAATACGCCACCATCAAGGCACAGCGCATCAAGGCCGAGAAACGCGCCCGGCTGGTAAATGAAGAACTGTTTGTGCTGGATGAACAGACCAACACCATCCAACTGCTCAGGGACAATGGCAATGTCGCCGAAGCGGTAGAATTCGCCGTTCAATCGGCGCTGGTACCGCAGAGCACGGCCAATAATTCAGATGACGCGCAAGCGGTTCTGGACAGTGCGTTGGAAGCAGCACAGCGCAAAACGGAAATTCTGAACGGACAGCTGGCCACACTGAATATCAGCATCAACACGTTCAAGGACCAACAGGTACGCCAGGTTCAGCATGACTCGGTCACCAAGCGGATCGAGAATGAGATTCTTGTGGCAGAAGCAATCTATCGTGACTTTGTTTCGCAACTGGGGCGCCGGGCCGAACAGGGTGATTACCTGGATGCAGGGGCCCACATTATCGAAACTGCACGCGCTTCGGTCGATCCATCCGAGCCGAAAAGAGCGCAAATGGCAATCGGGGTCATGATTGCAATGATCTTCGGTGGCCTGGGTTTTGCCGTGATCCGCGAGTTGTTCCAAACGCGCCTCAGAACCACCTATGAGCTTGAAAACACTACGGGCGTCAAACTTTCGGCAATCATTCCCGAAGTTCGAAAGGACCCCCCCTTTGAGACCTTCTTTACTAATGACGGAAAGCTGGACCCAGAGTTGCTGCATTTCGGGCGTAAGCTTCTGGCCAGCAGCGATATCGGTCTGCGTACCCTACGCAACGAGAGTGAGCTGACCACCTCTCAAGCGGCCGAGTTCTTTACCAAGAATGTCGATAGCAAACACGGCCAGCGCTTTGCCGAGAATGGGTGCATGATCTTTTCAGGCGCGTCAGCGGTACCGGATGAGGGAAAAACATCCGGCCTACTGCTGATCGGGTCGGTCTGCGCGCAAGCCGGATATCGGACGTTGATCATTGACTGCGACACGGTCACTTCCACCTATCGCGACCTATCGCAACTGTCCGTCGAAGGGTTGAAACACGGGGCAAAGCACCCAGCGTCGTTTCAGGACAACATCGTCAGCACCCCGCAAGACGGACTGGATATCCTGCCGTTGATCGGACCGTTGGAAGACGAGGCTCAGGCCAAAGAAGTGGGTGAGTTCCTGTGCTCTCCGGCCTTCCTGAACCTGCTCTATTCGCTGTCCGACATGTATGAAGTGATCCTTCTGGATACACCGCCGTTGTTGCGCGCGGTCGAGTCGGCTTACCTGTCGCAAATCTCGCATCGGGTGATCCTGTTTGCGCGCTGGAACAGCACGCATAGGAACACGGTCCTGCAGGCAATGCGCGAATTGGAAAATGCGGGCGTTCGCCCCTCGGCCCTGGTGGCTACGCGGGTCGATATGAAACAGGTCCGACACTACGGCGACCCGATTCTAGGATAAAAGACCAGTCCAAAGCAAAGGGGCGGCACTCCGACCTCGCAAAACGAAGCGGGCGCGGGTCAAAGACCTCACGCCCGTTGTAAGCCAGCTGCATTTTGGTGCTATTCGGTCAGAGGGACCTCTTGCGTGATCTCCTGCACCGAGACTTCTACGCTGTCACCGGGCAACAACTGGGTCAGTTTGTCTGCACCCAACTGTTGCAGTTGTCCGTCTACCACCCGAAAGATCGTGACCGAGTAGTCAATATCCGTAATCAGGTTTTCGGTTCCGATCTCATCCGACGCGCCCGCCAGATATTTCGAGATCGTATCCATCTGATGCCGCGCATCACGGACGGACAAGCTAGCGGCGCGACGCTCTTGCAACAACCGAAGCGACCGTTCCTGATCAAATTGCTCTTGATCGCGTTTCAGACGGGTCAGGATCAGGCTTGTAGCTGCCAGATCCTCTTCAACCTCCAACAAACGGGTTGCAGACAAAACGGTCGTACGGCGCGTATCGGCCATACGGGACCCCGGCGCGAGGCCTTTTTGGACCAGCGCAACGACGCGCGCCTCTTCCTCTTCATCGGCCGCGACAGCCTTGGCAAGCTCTACTTTCTGTTCTTCAAGAATCCGGATCCGCTCGGCCGCCTGAAATTGGGCATCTTCGAAATAGGCGCGCTCACCTGCTTCGTTTTCCTGATTGATGGTGCGAATCCGGACATGTTCTGCCACCAATTCCTTCAAGACCCTGGGAGATATAGAAACACTGGCCTGACTGGGCGGCGCCAGATCCATATCTTGCGCCAACTCGGATGAGGCGCGCCATGCAGTCACCAGCCCCTGTGCGTGTTGCAACGCAGCCTGACCATAGGTGGTCTGCCAGCGCAGCAGTTGGATCGGGTCAATGGTGACATCATCGGCCAGTAGCCGGCTCCTAACCCCCCCGGCCAAGGCAACCGCCTCGCGCGCAGTGATGGCGGGGCGAAAGTCGATCTGACCGGTGCGTGCAACATCGCCGCCGATGATAATCGGGCGGTATCCATTGCGGGCGATCTCGATCTCATCTCCGTCCAACTGGATGATATAGATCTCGCCATTCTGGTCATATTGCTTGACGATCTTGCCCGCTGCGTCCTGACGTACCAACTGCTCCAGCGCATCCGTCGACAGACCTTGCGCTTGGAACTGGCCCAGCCATTGCAGGTTGACCTCGCCATGGGCATCAATCGCCGCTTCGAAGGACAGATCTTGCAAACCCGTCAAAGTCACACGGACTTTGTCACCTGGCTCAAGGTTGAAATCCGCCGCCGCCGACATTGGCATCGCTAGCAGGGTGCACAATCCGAGCGCGCGGTACGCGGTGGACAGGCGCAACGCTGGGTTTCTAAATCTGCGTTTCATAAGCCATCATCCTATCGTCGGTCAGTTCGGGATCAGCAGCCGGTTCCATTGCAAACGGCACCGATCGTGCGGAACAGGATTTTCAGATCGTACCAGAAGCCCAGATTTCGCGCATAATCGCTGTCGAAGATCGCCCTATGCGAGAACTCAACCTCGTTGCGTTCGGACACCTGCCACAAGCCGGTGATCCCTGGCTTCATCAGCGTGTATTCGCGCCCCGGATACAATTCCTGCTGCTGCGGCATCATCGGACGTGGGCCGACAAGGCTCATGTCGCCGATCAGAACATTCCAAAGCTGAGGCAACTCATCCAACGAGGTCATACGGATGAAACGACCGAATTTTGTGACCCTCGGATCGTTGTCCAGCTTTTGCTTTGTTTCCCATTCGGACGCAGCGGTTGGATTTTCGGCCAAATGTTTCTGAAGTTGAAACTCTGCGTCAGAAACCATCGACCGGAACTTGAGGAAGTCGAACTCGCGACCGCCGATTCCAACACGGCTTTGGCGATAGATGGCAGGTCCGCCATCCAACTTCACCAAGACGGCAATCACTAACATGACCGGCAGCACAAACGGCAGACCGATTAGAACCAACAAAATATCCAGCAAACGCTTGCCTTTGACAGCGTAGAAGCTCCGCAAATTGGAGAACTCGTCACAGACCTTAATAGAACTTTGGTTTGGTTTATAAATTTCCGATTCTTCTAATTGGAAAGAACCTCGTATTTGGTTCATAATAACCCCCAAAAACTAACACAACGGACTAAAATCACGCCAACAAGTCTTCCAGCCGCGCAACACACCCGCTTGGGAATCTGCCCCAAAAAACAAGGCAAAGACCCAACGATTGACTACTATCCGCTCAATAGATTTGGGGAACGCCGCACACGAACGCGACAACCCACCCTTTGTTTTCTCCCGACTCACACATGATGTGCGGTCAGGATTTTTACCCCGCTAGATACTCGCACTAATGGTCTGATGTGACAACGATTTTGTTAACCACCTGTTAACAAAACGACCACAATTTCGTGAACATGCTAAGTAAATTGACACGCTGCCTTAAAAATGGGCTGAACTTCACCCAAAACAAACCGCTGAGGCCAGTCCAAACAAGCCTTGCCGCCCTTCGCGTATTGTCCCTGCGCTGAGCAGGGATTTTGTCAGTTTCCAGTTTTAACGGCGGATTTCTCAGCGATCTTCACGCGCAACCTTCCGTTGAATAGAAAATGAAGTCCGGCGATCAGAGCCGGAGCACTGCATCCGATCAGGAAGCTGAAGATCACGGCCTGAATTAGGCCTGTGCCCGTTAGAAGAAATGCCACAAAACACATTGCGGCAACCAGCGGACCTGACAGTAAATACAATATGACCATCGGTTTTGCTCTTGGTTTATGCGTCGTTTCTGCGTCTGCCTACCCTGAAACCAGAATGTGTGTTTTTTGGGGCAACTGTTGGAAAATATAGTTTCCCAAAGTCAAACAGTCGCGGGGTAACACATCAAATTGATCTCAAGTTCATCATATCATCATATTTTCAGGACCACGATATCCCTTTAGCCGGGATTCAAAATTCATTGTGCCAGTGGGCAAATTTGCGCCACCCGGCCCACTCGAATCTGTCGGTCTTCAGTTAAGAAGTTGTTAACGCTGAATTACTTCGAAGAGGGAAATCCGCTTGCGGACGCCCAGCCACGTATCTTCCGCCATGCTGCGGCAGCTGCCGTCTGATGCAGGCATGCGAAAACCACGAACATCACGACAGCTGAAAGCGAAAGCAGCGCAAATTGTAACACGATTCCACCCGACTCAGCTGCGAGAACCGCCAGAGGTGCGAAAGCAACAGCTCCAGCGGCGGCTTTGAATATCTCTGGCACGGGCACTGCAATGGGGTCGATGCGACGGCCAATATGATAGTAGGCCAGAAAACTCAGCAATCCGCTGATCAAAAAGGCAACGGCGGCACCCGGTGGACCCAGAAGGTAGATGAAGACGAAAGATAGCGCGACATGCACAGCCAGCGAACACAAGGTAATGGCCAATTGCAGCCCAGTCTTTTTGGCGCGCGAAAAGGCAAAGCTGAAATAAGCCCCCTGCAACCCGAACGTAAATGAGGCTATTGCCAGAACCCGCAGATACCCTGTGGTTCGGTCGGCAAATTCGGGATCGAACAGCAGATTGGCAAAAACGCTTGCCGCACAGATCAGCGCGGCCACGATGGGCACCGCAATCAGCATCAGAAACGAGAAATACCGCTCCAGCACCGCGTCTGACGATTGCGCGCCGCGTTTTTCCAGCGCCTCGAATATCGACGGACCCCATACGCGGGACAGGGTCTCCATCGGAAGGCGTACAGTTCGGGAGGCCAAGGTTTGCGCCGCTGCGAAATAGCCCGCGTAGTCCATCCCCGCAAAGACGGCCAGCAAGGATTGCGTTGACATCGCAAAGAATGTGGCGGTGGAGGAGACGACGGCCACGGGAAACCCGAACAGAAGATAGGTTTTAAGCACCGCCCCTTTTGGCCGCGCCACGCCCGAGCGGCGCAACGTGACCGCCAGCGCATAGGCCCCGGTCAGTGCTGCGCCCAGGGACATGCCAATCAGCGCGCTTTTGTAACCGCCACCGGTCAGTACAAATCCGACCGCAAGCGAAACGCCCAGCCCATGGCGCAGCAAGGTAACGGCTGCGTATTTTGGCCCCTCGTGGTACTGGCGCAGGCAGGCGGTTCCCAGTTCGTGCATCGCGTGGCTGATGCAATAGATCGCCGCAAAGAACAGGCCGTCGATCCACCCACCGGGCAGGATGACCGACACCAGAGCCGCCAGAACGAACAGCGACGCAGCCAGGATCGCAGCCGTCGACAGGGACATGGCGATGGTTTTGCCTTCGAATTCCGGCGTGTGGTGGAATCGTCCGATCGCAATCGCCAACCAATGGAAGGTGAACGAAAACATCAGATTCCCAAGCAACAGGGTCAGCGTATAACGTCCGAAATCCGCAGGCCCCAGAACGCGGGTCATCACGACAAGGATCGCAATCGCAATCACCGCAGACATCATTCTGGGCACGAAAAACCACGTCATCGCAGGTCGGACCTTAGAAACGACAGATGAAAACTCATAAACAATCCCAATCGCCCGGTCGACACGCCGCACGTCCGCCGACCTTTCGCCTGTCTGGCTACTGTGACACCAGCCCGTCGAATGTACAGATGGTTTTTGGATCATGCGCCGCGCGCATAATTCATTTGCCGGGTCCACCGCGGCCGTGGCAAACTTTACCGAGTGATTAAAACCGGTGGAACAATTCAAGCTGTCGACCCGATGAGGCGCGCCAATTCCTACCGCAAATTCTTTGGATAGACCTTACGCAGCGATGACGCCCCTGACCCGACAGACACAATACCAGCAACAATCCGGCGCAGCCTTCCATCATTGGATTCTGGCCGCCTGTCTGGTGATCATGCTGTTGGTTGGCACCGATGTGGTCTCGATCGTGCTGTGGCAAATGGGGCTGGCCAAGAAGATTGAAATCGTGCTGCTGATACCGATCATGGGCATCACGTTGCTGTATTATCGCCACTTGATCCGGGGCATGACGGCCTCACCCGAGATCACGCTGTTGATCTGTTTGACTGTCTTATCAATCACCTGGAGCGATTTTCCCGCCTATTCAATCGAGCGTCTCGTTCCCTTGATCGTGACGTCCGGGTTTGCCATCGCTTTGGGTAGCATGATGTCCATGCGTGGGCTTTTAATCTTTCTCGCCATCTATTTCGGGAGCTCGATGGTCCTGTCGATGGGCGCAATCATGACCCTGCCGCAAGCACGTGGTATCCCGCCCTGGGGGGACACCTGGAACGGGATCTATGCCCACAAAAACGGGCTGGGACTGGCAGCAATGACGGCGATGCTGACGTGCTACTATGCGTCGCGACAATTCACAGGGCGGCTGAAAACCGTCTTTATGATCGGCGCCCTGCTGGGTGTCTTTTTACTGATCGCCTCAGAATCGCGCACCTCTCAGGTCATCGGGCTGATCACGATGTCGGCGCTTTTGATCAGTCAGATCGTTCCGCGATTGGAAACAATTTGGGCCATAGGCTTCATTTTGTTTGCAGTTCTCTTTGTCGGTACGATTGCCTTCCTATTGGCCTCACCGATTGCCGAGCCTTTGTTTGCGCTGATCGGACGCAAGCCCACCCTGTCCGAACGCATCCCGATCTGGGAGCTGGTCTGGCCCAATGTTAAAGAGCGGTTCTGGTTGGGCTGGGGTTATCTAGCCCATTGGAATGAAAACGCACCACACCTGCGGTTCTACGCCAGCAAGGGAGAGCTGGGGTTCCTGCCGCATTATTCGCATAACGGGTTGCTTGAGACCTTCTTGAATGCCGGTTTTATCGGCGTGGCCCTTCTATTTTTGGGTCTAATGAGGTTCTTTTTCTCGGTTTTCTACTGCATGCGCCACATCCCGCAGCGCGATCCGTTCGTATTCGTGTTTGTTCTGGGTATGATGTACCTGTTCTCGAACATCACCGAGAGCACGCTTCTTAGCCGGATGAGTTCCAGTTGGATTTTCTTCCTGGCCTACACGACCAAAATGAATCTGGTCGCCCGCGCGCTGCGGGCCGATGCACGGGCCCACTATGAGCTCCAGAACAGAACGCGCCGCGCTTCCCAATTCGTGTCAAAACCCACGTGAATGTTGCGACTTTTTTCTAAGCAAAGGGTAATTTCGGACCCTATGCAGTTGCAGAAAGATTGACAGGCGCACGGTGGGTGGTGTGGACTCTGGCCATTCGCGTATCGAGATCAATTTCGATTCAAAGGTATTTGGGGGAGGCCCAGTTGAAGACAGCAATATTCGCAGGCGGTAAGGGCTCTCGCCTGATAGAAGAAACCCGCATTCGTCCCAAGCCATTGGTGGAAATCGCCAACCGGCCGATCCTCTGGCACATCATGCAGCATTATTCGACCTATGGTCATCATGAATTCGTGCTGGCCCTTGGGTATATGGGCGATCTGATCAAGCAGTACATGTCCGATCTGTGTCAACACGACGGGAACCTCAGGATCGACTTTGCCAAGCGCGAGTTGTTTGGCGAACCTGAATACCGGAACCCCGCGCTGGACGCTCAAATGCCGCCTTGGACCGTGGATTTGATCGACACTGGCGTCGACACGATGACAGGCGGGCGTCTGGCTCGGCTACAGCCCTATCTGGGGAACGAGACCTTCATGCTGACCTATGGGGACGGCGTGTCAAACGTAGATCTGGACGCACTGCTGGCCTTTCACCGGTCGCACGGCAAGCTGGCTACGATCACTATGGTGCGTCCCCTGACTACGTTCGGGCATCTTCAGGTGCGCGAGGATGGTCTGGTCGAAGGGTTCATGGAAAAGCCCGAAACCGCCGCAGATTGGATCAATGGCGGGTTCTTTGTTCTGGAACCCGAAGTGTTCGATGCCGTCGCCAGTGTAAATGGCGACGAAATCATGTGGGAAGAAGGCCCCTTGCCCAAGCTGATGGAGATGGGAGAACTGATGGCCTATCGCCATCCCGGCTTCTGGTACTGCATGGACCACCTCGCCGACAAACGCCGTTTGGAAGATATGTGGAAGAACGGCAATCGCCCCTGGGCCACGTGGGAACAAGGCAACGGGCCGACGAACGGCTCGACCCGCCTGACCGGCGACGGTCATCGCCCCGGCATTGGCAGAGGCGGAAATCCGGGGGACTGGGTCCGCTACAAGTCCCTGTAAGCGTTTCGAATTAAACTGCCTGGAGCGTCTCAAGAACGGTCCGGGCACCGCGTTCACCGGATTTGAACGCCTCATCTGTCCACTGATAACCCCACTCGCCGAACCGTCCGACATAGGTGATGCCGACCTCGTCCAGCCATTTGTGGACGATCGGCAGCGCCTCTTCCCGGTCCAGATCGAAGATGATGTTGGCGTGCGTAATCAAACGCGCATCCTTGTGCAGGATTTCTTCATCCTCGGTGATCAACCCGATCTTGACCAGATCATCAATCACCGGCTGAATCAGATCCTCGGGCGCGACGTCCAGCGGTCTGTATTTGTTGGAATAATAGCATTCAGCCTGAACAGAACCACATCCCGGCGGGCAGGTCTTGGTGGACATTTTGTGCGGGAAGCTGAGGCGGGTAAAGACGATGTCCTCGTCGTAGATATAGGTCCAGGTAGCGGGAGTAAAATCATCGCGCGCAAGGCCGATATTCACCGTCACACAAGTGGTGCAGGCCAGCTTGGCAGCCGCGTCCAGAACCGATTGCGGGGCGCCTTTGACCATCGGGATCAGGTCCGGCAACGGGATGGAGGAGATCAGCTTGTCATAACTCTCGGTCACACCATTTTCGAACCGAACCGTTTTGGCCACCGGATCAATCGCCACCACCTTGTGATCCAGATGCAGATCGGTTTTTTCCATGAAGGGCTTGAGGTATGAGATAAAGCCCCCCTCGGTCGGATACCGGAAGTCGGTGATATAGTGGACATCCGGCGTTTCGGCGAAAACCGCGCCTCGGATCACTTCTTCCATCGAGGGGCGATATAGGCGCGGGCCCATCCAGACGGTGCTCATCTGATCGGCGTCCACGGTGTGATATTTCTTGCCGTAAACCGCCGGGAAATGCGTACCGAAGGTTTCCCCAAAGACCGAGATCAGCCATTCCAGATAATTCGCAGGCTTCTCGACCACTTCCTGTTTGGACGCCTCGATGAAATCCAGAATGCACTGGGTTTTCAGCTCATCAGGCAAGTTGTGCAAATTGGCCTGCGCCGGGTGCTTGACCCAGGCCCCGTGGTAATAGTTGTTCACGTAAGCCTGCAGTTTTTCGTATTTGCCGCCCACGTTACTGGCAAACAGATCTTGAATACGCGGGTCTTTCGAGAAGGAAATATGCGGACCGTCGTCGAAGATGAAGCCGCTGTCATGGGCAAAGGTTGCCGTATGACCGCCGGGAAAAGCGTTTTTGTCATACATCCGGCTTGAAACGCCCGCGCCATGCAGATGATGGGCCGCGCCCAGACCAGCCATGCCGGACCCAAGGATAATGATGTTCTCGTCACTCATATCAGGTTTCTTTCGCAATCTCGCGGCGCCACCAGGCAATGGTGTCCGCAACTCCGGTTTCCAAAGTGAATTTCGGGGACCAGCCTAGCTCGGTCCGCAATCGGGTATTGTTGGCCTCGACCAGAGGCGGGTCGCCCGGCCGGGCTTCGCGCGCGCCAAGACGCACCAGGTCTTCGGCACCAATCTGACGGGCGATTTCAAGGATCAGGTCAGACAGAGGGATGGCCGTGCCGCTGCCGATATTGACCGGACCTTCAAGGTCGCTGTTCAGCAGGGCCACCATCGCGCTTGCAACATCGTCGACGTGCAGGAAATCTCGTTTCTGCCGCCCATGGGTGCACAGGGCTTCGCGCCCTTGCAACAATGAGATCACTACATCCGCCGCCAATCGCCGTGGATTCTCACCCGGCCCGTACAGAAAGAAGGGTCGCGCCCAGGCCCCCGACAGATCCAGCGCGCCACACATCTTTTCAAAAGCGGTAGCCAACCCCGCCTTGGCCGCGCCGTATTCAGTTGCCGGTGTCAGGGGTGTCTCGCGCTCATGCAGCTTGATCGGCTTGGACCAGTCATATTCCATGCACGACCCGCAAAATGTAACCCGCTGCCCGCCCGCCTGTGCAAAGGCAAATAACAGGTCGATCGAGTGCTGCACCCTGCGGAAATTCTCCAACGCTTGCTGGTTTCCCGGCCCCATATACCAAGCCAATGCCAATAGGTGTGTGGGGTGGTGCTGGTCCAACACCGCTTGGATCGCCGCGGTGTCAGTCGTATCAGCGTTGACCCAGATCACGTCGCCGGAGACTTGCGGGGGTGGACCACTTCGATATGTGGCGATGACTCGGCAGCCGGCAGTGGCGAGCTGACGAACGCAAGCGCGTCCGATAAATCCCGCAGCACCCGTGACCAGAACCGTTGGTTTTTGCTGTTTCGAACTCATCATGGCTGGGGATACTATCTTGCGGAGCTTTCAGGAAATCAGACTGGATTGAGCGGCCAAGTCGCATCTGTTTCAGAAACAGTAGATGTAAAAAATGGACATTGTGCACCCGATGCAGAGGCGTCAATTCGAATCCCTCGGCCAATCTCCGTGCTTTCGAATGTGGTGGAGGAACTAAACGCCTGCGCAAACGTCAGTATTAGACCCCGCACGCAAAGCCAAATCGTCCTGTGGGAAACAACGCCGGCAGGCCGCAAGGGACAATCCGTAAAAATCATTAAACACCCGCCTTCATCAACGGCACCCAAACAAAAACAACCCGCACGACACGTGGTCAGAAATCAAACAAAATCTACCTTGCCTGGGATTCTGTAACCTAGGCCGGCCCCCAAAAACTTAAACACAGACAGCCTGTTTTTCCACAATTTTCGGACTTTACTTGGGGTGTTTGCCGGTGACGCTGAACAAGTGTGCAAGCGCAGGATCGGAAAAAACCTTTGGAAGCTTGGCCGCCATATGAGATAGTTTGGCCTTATTTTGTGTTAAAGGATCAGCCGGTTGACCAGTTCCTCAGTTTCCACCACCGCCTCGCGCGATGTGCTGATCTTCTCTCAACGCAGATTGAACGACAACGTTTCGCGCTGTTCGGGGTTCGAATTCGAAGACGTTCTGACCGAAATAGAAGCGGTCGACATCGTGGCCCCAGCCCGAAAACGGGACCGGTCGCTGCCTTATGATCCCAAACGCTGGCTGTCCAAACGAACAGATCTGTTCCGGCACTGGCCGTCTGGTGCGCAGAAAGTGACGCTGCAAAAGGACTATGACATCTTTGTTTGCGACGTCCAGAAACCGCAGGAGCTGCTGACGCTGGATGCGATCCCGAACTGGCGCGAACACTGCGGTCTGGCCGTCTGTGTGCTGGAAGAGGTCTGGAGCAAGGACCTGCATGTACACCTGCCTCTGGTCCGGTCTCTCGCCGAGTTCGACCTGATCGCCTGCGCCTTTGCCGAGGCCTGCGACGCCCTGCATCGCATCACCGGAAAACCGGTGATTCACCTGCCTGGTGCTGCGGATATGGTCCGGTTTGCGCCAACCTCTCTTTCCGCAGAGCGACCCATAGATTTCTATTGCATGGGACGCAGACGGCCCGAGCTGCATGACCGTTTACTCAAGGCAATCAAGGATCGCGGGGGCTTCTATCTATATGATTCCGCAACAAAACCTCCGACCACGGCGCAACACGCGGTGCATCGGGATTTGCTGGCAAATCTGGTTCAGCATTCGAAACTGTTCATGGTGGATATCGCCAAGATCGGCCATGCCGATCAGAAAAAAGGCAATATTGCCTGGGGTCCCCGCCATGTTGAGGGCATTGCCGGTGGGGCCGCTCAGGTCGGCTATGCGCCGGACTCGGATGACTATCGGCAGTATTTCGATTGGCCAGAATCCGTGTTCCGCCTGTCCGAGGATCCCGACGAGGCCATCGACCAGATCGCAGGTTTGTTGGACACGCCGGGTAAGCTGGATCAGATGCGGCGGGTCAACATGGTCCAAGCCCTAAACAAACACGATTGGCTGCACCGATGGGCGCAAATTCTTGAAAAGCTGGGTCTGCCGGAATCAGATGAGATGGCTCGCAGACGGCAAGCGCTGTCCAGCATGTCTGAAACCCTGCTACGCGCAGACACAGCCCAAACGGCCTAGGCCCTTGTTTGTCGGTAGATGGGGGAAAGTTCGTGGGGCGGCATGTGGCACTCAATACCCCTTCAAAGCCAGTCAGAAAAACCAGTATGTGCTAAAATAAACATGCCGCCCACCCAAGCAGGATGACATTGTGGCAAAATTGTGTCCACGATTCTTGGGGAAACTTATTGTTCGCTTTTTGGAAACGATGACTCACTCCCGAATCAATTGGTTCCCGCAAGGGCAAAAACACCCGCTCCCGCACCATCTCGGCCCACTTTTTAACGGGCATGTAGAGCGAAGGATGTGATCGCCCCCTCAGGCCAGTTCCAGTTTTTTCTTCAACGGGCCGCTGTTTTTGACAATGACGGCCTGCACCGGTTCGGACACGCCCTGGATCGTGATGCCGCCGGTCTTACCCAGCATGTCAGGAATACCCAGGCCGCACATCTCATGCATATAGGTTGAATAGACGATCCCGGCCTCGATTTTATTGGTGACAGTCTCGAAAGCCTCGGCAATGATCGACACATTGCCAATCGCCGTCACCGGGCTGGGTGCTGCTTGGTCCGAGGTCTTGCCCACCCGTCCGATAATGGCCCGGCCCGAGTGCACCCCGATCCCGATCTTCAGCGGCTCAACAAGATGCTGACTAAGGCTGCCTTGCGTCTCTTGAACCAGCAACTGGCACTTGGCCGCTGCATAAAGCGCAGAGCGCGCGGCCTGGGTTTTGTGCGTCTCAAGTCCGAAAACAGCCGTCAGCCCGTCATTGGTGAACTTGTCGATATGGCCATTCTGCTCTTCGATCTGTTCGACCACCATGTCCAAAAGCTGGTTGAGGACAAAAATGACGTCATAGGGCAGTGACTTGTCCACGAATGGGCGGAAATCCTTGATCTTGAGGTTCAACACGCTGACCTCACGCTCGACCCCCCAGCCGAACGGATCGGATTTCAACGGCGTCGATGCTGCGCGCTGAGGCTGGATGATTGGGCGCAGGCTGACATCTCCGTTCACGCGCGCCTGACAGGCAAGGCGCATGTTCGGTTCCGCGTTGATCTTGTCGAGAAGTTTGCGTTCGGCCGGGCCGATCGGGCTGAGGCCATCCTGCTCGGACAGAACCACTACCCGGCAGGTTGAACACCGCGCCCGCCCACCACAGACCGACAGGTGATCAATCCCGTTGTCGCGGCTTACATCCAGAATAGTCTTTCCTGGGGCCGCATCCACGGTCAGCCCTTCGCCATAAGTCACGCGCACCTTGCGGCGCAGGTTCTGGCCCAGCAAAAACAGAACGAACAGGGACAGCAGTGCGCACAGAATGATCACCACCCAGCCCTGCGCAATCGCCTGATATTCGGAAACGGCAGCGCGCACCTCGGTCAAGCGCAAGGCCAGTTCTGTCGCCTCTGCCCCGTCCGGATCAAGGCTGAGGCGCAACACCTCGCGCTTGGCCGCTGTCATCCATCCGGCCATCGCCACGATCGGTACGGCCACCGCCAGCGGCAAAAGCACCAACAAGCCGTCCTTGTACCAATGCTTCGGTCGAAGCCAGAAATGCACACCGATCAGCCCGTGCCCCCAGACCAGCAACATCAGCGCATTCTGTTTGATCGCCGCAACCGGCCATAGCAGCGACAGTTCCTGCAAATAGCTGACGGGCACGCCGGTCAGCAACTCGGACCCGCGGGTGACGATGATATGGCTGACAAGCCAATAGGGAATGGCCAGCCCCAGAATGATCTGAAACCAGCGCCAGAACGGCGTTTTCAAGCTTCGGATGCTGAGGATCGAGACCGCGCCCAACAGCACATGCACCGCCAGGGCGCCATAGAGCAGAACCGTTCCGGGGACCGAGCTCCAGATCGCGGACATAACGGCCAGCATCCGGTCCATCCACTCCAGCGATACCAGCCCCAGACCGTGGTTGACAAAATGCCCCGCTGCATAGGCCAACAGCACCAGCCCCGACCACAACCGGGCCTGCTGAGTCACGGGTCCTCGCCCGTTGGCTTTGATCTCTCGATGTCTGACGGCCATCTTCAACGCCCCTGATCAATCGCTTGTTTCGTAATCACCTAAAATGTCTGACACGCAGGGGTAGAGGATTATTCACCACAAATCCGTTTTCGCCTTCACGTTCAGGTGTGGTCTTCGTGTGGAAAGAACAGCGGGTTACGCGCCATGCCGCTTAAACCTCAGTTTTTTTTGGCCTTGGCCGTCCTATTGGCAACGTCACGCTTCGTTCAGGAAGGGCGCAAAAAAGGGGCCGCCGGTATCGGCAGCCCCCTAATTTTACTTGTCAGACCGGCCTTACAGAAGGAACTGATCGTCGTCCGGTAGCAAATGCTCCAGCAGATCAGCGACGGTCAGATCCAAAAGCTGGTCAGCTGTATCCAGCGCTTCGGTCTGAGCCCCGTTCAAAAACAAAAGCTCGGCTTCGTCTTCTTGGGTCAGCTCATCGGCATCGGTTTCGTCTGTGAACTCGAACATATCCCAGTCACGGGTGTCGACAAAAGCAACGCTTTCCTGGGGCTGAGCGGCAATTCTGGGCTCGCCCGGACCAGTCGTGCCGCTGCCGTCGATATCGTCACCATAGAAGATTTCGACATCGGCAACGTTGTCGACGGCGTTCCCGCCCACCACGGCCCCCTGATCGTTCAGGATCCACTCATAATACGTTTCACCTACATCAGTTTTCCACAGCAGACGATATCCGCCCTCATTGGTCTCTTCGACATGGATCGCGCTCCAGCCTTCAATCCTGTCTGGTCCAACAGCGCTGCCCCCTTCGGTCACGCCAACACTGCCATTGATCAGATAGCCGCTTGCGGTCGAAACCGCCAACGTAGTCGCACCGTCGGATTCGATCGGAGTCGTCACATGGCCGATAGTGTCGTCATCGTTGAGGTCCACATCGTAGAACGCTTCGACATCGACCACGTTGCCCACACTTTGACCCGAAACATAAACGCCCTGGTCATCCAGGATCCATTCAAAATACGCATTACCCTGATCGGTTTTCCACAAAAGACGATACCCGCCCGAGCCAGCAGCCTCAGCTTGAATCGCACTCCAACCGTCCAGCGTCTCATCACCGACAACAACGCTGTCCACAGTGATTGCAATTGGGGTATTTCCGCCGCCCAGAAGGTAAATACCATGAGACGCGTGTTGAAGAACCGTGCCTGTGTTCTCGATGTCTAGAATTTGTGTGGCCGATGAAATGCCAGCGTAATTATACGATTGCGATCCGTTCGAGAACTCGAAAAGCTCAACATCGCTGGACACTGTGAAAGAGGTCTGTGTCAGCACGTTGTAGAACGTATAGGTGCTGCCATTGTCTTGGAACAGGTAGGTATTCAATCCGCTTATAAAGCGAACGATGTCAAACCCCGTCCCGCCGGTGAATGAACCGTTATTGTCCTGCACAATGGCAGTGTCGTTTCCTTCACCACCGTCAACCGTATCCTGGCCGGTCCCGTTTGCGACATAGATGGTATCGTGGCCTGTACCGCCGTTGATCGTGTTATTGTTGCTGCCGTCCGAGAGCGAGTAAATGATGTCGTTGCCACCATTTCCGTTCAAAGTGTTGACGGCAGCATTGCCAGTAATTGTATCGCTTCCTGATCCGCCAGACGCGTTTTCGATCACCACACCATAAGCGATAGTAAAACCGCCCTGTACGCCATCGACATAGGAAATAGCACCACCACCGAACGGACTATAGTCAAGTGTCGCAGGGCGCAGGTCGATTATGGCGGCGGCGCTACCAGTATGTCGAATTGTGTCTATTCCACCAGTGTCCCAAATGGCCTGGTATCCAACACCGGCCGTATTGAACGACGCCAGATCATAGGTATTGGCACCGGAATTATAGGTGGTATTTGCTCCGTACATGGCTTGAAGTGCTGCAATATCCAGCGCCCCAAGACCGGTCGATCCGCCATACGTCGCATTCACCGGCAATTGGCCGTTCACCTGAGTCCAGCCATCATTGTACGACATCACAGTGAAAACACCCTGATTCAGGTTGCCATCGCCGTACGAAAAGAAGGGCGAAGTCACACCATTCAGAACCGTTGTGCCCAACCCGGTGTCATGCGGGTGGCCTAGGCCCAAGGCGTGACCAAGTTCGTGCAACAAAGTGGTAAAAAAGAAACCACCCGGGTCGCCGTTCCCGCCCAACCCTGTGGTCCAGAAATCTGTATTGAACGCGCCTTCGGACGGAGAGTTAGACGGCGTATAGTGATATCCGAGAGTGCTCGATGAACCGAAAAAACTGCTCGAAGATGGGGCAATGATTTCGTAGATATCCGCTTCTAGCCAAGAAGATACTTCAACAAACTGTACATTTGCCACGGCTTCGATGGCCGCCAGCGCCGCGCGGAAATCTGCCTTGTGGGACTCTGTCCAGGATTGAGAATCCAGGTATTGATCAAAATTATATGTAATGACCGTCGTGGTATTGGGGTTCCCATCGCCGTAGGCAACGTCACCCTGAATAGCACTAAGAGGGGAAGCCGAACTGGGTCCGGGAATAAAAGTGGTCATATCAACAACCTCAAGAATATTTCAGGCCTGCGTTACCAGCGCTGTAATTTCACGCCAAAGTTGTCATTAACAAGGCAACACTCCCGCCATGGCGCAAAACAGCGTCGGGGGCAAATCACAATGCCAGCCCGCACAGACTCCGAACCCAAAGCGTTGTCTAGAGGACACGCGTTCGTGAGCATTCACGCATTTTGCGAGATTGACGTCAGGAATCGCGGGTTCGCTGGCGAGAAAACAGTAAGGGCATAAAGCTAGATGTGCAAACAGCGGCAGTCGATATTCACTCAGCCACCTCTGGTTCAGCCGCGCTTTTCTTGAACTGCTGGTCAAACAAACGACGGAAGCTGCCGTTCTGTTTCATAAGCTCGTCCAGATTGCCTTGCTCAACAACGGCTCCATCCTGGACCACCATGATCTTGTCTGCTTCAAGGATCGTGGAAAGACGGTGCGCAATCACAACGACGGTCATATCTGCGGTCAGAGAATCCAAAGCTTGTTTTACGAGAGATTCGGATTCTGCGTCCAACGCGCTGGTGGCTTCGTCCAGCAACAGAATTTCCGCCTTTCGCAGGATCGCACGGGCGATGGCGATGCGCTGTTTCTGGCCTCCGGACAAAAACGTGCCGTTTTCTCCAACTTGCGTGTCATAGCCGTCGGACAGCTCCGTGATGAAGTCGTGGGCGTGTGCAGCCCGCGCCGCCGCAATCACCTCTTCGTCGGTGGCCTCTGGTGCAGAACATCGCAGGTTGTCCATCACCGAGGCCGAAAACAGGAACGTATCCTGCCCAACATAAGAAATCTTGCGCCGCAGAGACGCATAGCTGGCATGGCGCAGGTCCTGGCCATCAATCTCCACCTGTCCTTCATCGGGGTCATAAAATCGCATGATCAGACCGAAAATCGTAGATTTTCCGCCACCGGATTGACCGACAAGCGCGGTGGTCTTGCCCGCCTGGAAAGTCAGGTTCATGTCCTCGATGACAGGTATCGTACCTTTGTAGCCAAACGTCACATTGCGCAGTGCAATCTCACCGGGGCCGTCCAGCAGATCATGGGCATCGGGGCTCTCCTGCATCGTGTCTTCTTGGTCCAGCAAGCCAAACAGAAGACCGACACCAACCATGGCAGCTTCAATCTGAACCCGCATCTTGGAGAGGCGCTTAGCCGGCTCATAGGCCATCAACAGGGCCGTGATAAAGGACATCAACTGACCTGCAGTAGGCGGCTCGGACCCCGCGATACCCATCGTGCTGACGATCAGAACACCGGCAACTGCCAAACCGGCCAGAAACTCCATCAGCGGGCTGGCGATGGATTGTAGCCGGGCGATATCGTTTGCACGCTCCTCCACCTTGCGGATCGCGGTGTCCATCCGTGTAATCATGCGGTCTTCCAACGCAAAGACCTTGATTACTTTGATCCCCGCAGATGTCTCTTGCAGTACGCGAATGATCTCGGCCAGTGATTTGAACTCGGCCTGCATGATCGAACGTACGCTTTTCAACAAGCGGCGCACGCCATACAGCGCAACCGGTCCAACGAGGAAAAACATGATCGACAAGACGGGTTGCTGATAAACCATTACGATCACCAGACCCACGAGGGTCAAAGCATCACGCACAAACCCGGTGACCAGGATATCAATCAGTCTCCGCGCCGACTGAGCTCCATTTGTCGTCCTCATCAAAAGGTCCGAGGATTCATTGGCCGAAAAGAAAGACACCCCATGGCGCAGCAGCTTGCGATACACCCGGTCTTGCTGGGCGGCCACAATACGGTTGCCAGCCCGCGCCAGATAGATGGCCTGAACATAGGTAGCGAGCGCTTTGGCAAGAAAAAGACCTACAACGCCAAGCGCAATCAAAGAGGCATAGCTTCTCATTTCCGGGCTGGTCATGGCGTCCACGATGTATTCCATCATGAAAGCCGCCCCTGCGGTCGTAGCAGCAACTGCAATCATCGCAACGATTGCAACGGCATACAGTCTGCCCTGCGCAAAAAAGCTCTCGCTGATGAGACGACCCATATAGCCAGATCGCCATTCATCCCAGGCGCGCTTAATCATTGCATTCTCCAGATCGTGAAACCATGCGCTCGCCCAGATAGCCCATATTCCGGTTTGCCAAAAGGGCAGATAATACACCGCGACAGACTAGCCCCGTCCGGGGGCAATCAAGTTCCGCGTCAAAATAGGTGGGGTCTATAGGCGAAACAAGTCTTACAAACTCTCGACAACCTGCCTAAAATTGCCTGACCGCACTCGGAAAGGGCCGCTACCAAGCAGCAAAATGCCCACAGCGCAGATATCGACGGCGGAAGTCTGCGCAATTGTATTTACCCAATTTTGGCGATGTTCAAACTGCGGAATTGTGTTACTCTTGAGCACGTTAATATACGCACTACCATATTCAAAGCGATGATCACGTTGCGCACGCATAAATTGTTTTCTGCATCGCGGTCAGCCAGACTGACCTTCTTGTCGCACCGGCAAATGCAAGCTGCCAATTGCGCTTGTACTAGCCAATTGAGATACGTAGTAACGCGGTAGAGCATTTTTGGAATCCATATTGTGTCGATCCGGACTTTCATTCTTAGTCTACCAAAAGATGTAGAGCGTCGGCGCTTCTGCGAGCGTGAGCTTACGCAACACGGGCTGCATCACGAATTTTGTGACGCGATATCTGGCGATCAGATGGCCGAGGCCGATCTGCGCTGCGTCTACGATGCCGATATGAACCGGGTAAAGTTCAAGCGGCCTCTTAGTCGAGGAGAGGTCGCCTGCACATTGGGGCATCGAAAGATCTGGCAAATAATTGCCGAATCCGATCAGTGTGTCAGCTTGGTTCTTGAGGACGACGCCACCTTTATCGTTGACCCACAGCCTTTCCTGAACGCTCTCGAAGATTGCCCCGAGTGTTTTGAGGACGTGATGATCAAACTAGATGGCGTGCCGGGGAATAACCTTCAGGTTCTGACGTCATTTGCAGACCAACACCTTGTTTTATCAGACAGATTACCTCCAAGAACCACCGGCTATGTTCTGGGTCGCCGCGCTGCACAGCGTCTGTTGAAGCCCGAAGCGCCCATCTCGAGACCGATTGATATCGACTTGAAATTTTATTGGGAACACAACGTCCCCATTCTGACCCTGCGCAAGCAAATGATTACGGAACGGCAGAACAGCGAAAGCAATATTGATCCTTGTCGCCGCCGTGCCAAACCCGGCTCACCGTTGAATAGATTTGTCCGTAACCTGGTGTATCAGGCGAAATACACGCACGGACGCTTGAGTCACCCTCTGAACCCGGACATGATCGAAGGACTGGCCCCATTGATGCGGGCAGATAGTCAGGTTCAAAAGCACGCATGAAAAAAAACCTCGTGGTTGTCCGGGCGGGCAACAACTCGTTGCACCACAGATGGCAAGACTTGCCGTTAAAGCAGCGCGACTACGATTTGCTGGTCAGTTATTTCTCGGACGATGCTTTTGCGGCCTTCACCCCGCAGCCGGGCGTTGAGGCTGTTCTGATCAAGGGCGGCAAGTGGGATGGCTTATACAAGACGCTGTCCGACAGGGATCTGGATCAATATGACTTCATCTGGTTGCCGGATGACGATCTGGATATCAGCGCGCAGGATGTGAACGCCCTGTTTCAAGCCATGCGCACTCATGGATTGCGCATCGCACAGCCATCACTGACACTCGACAGCTACTATTCGCATTTTGTTTTCAGCCAATGCCCCGGATTTGTGCTGCGCTATATCAACTATATCGAGATCATGGCCCCGTGCCTGCATAGGGATGTTTTGAAAAAGGCCCTGCCCCTGTTTCAAGGCACGATGAGCGGTTATGGGCTGGACTACATCTGGTGTCGCTGGGCCGAGGCCGGAGCGTTCCGAACCGCCATTCTGGACCAGATCGCAATGCACCACACCCGTCCCGTCGGCAAAGCCCTGAAATCCGCGATGGTCGAATCCGGCAACCTGAGTTCAGAACAGGAAGAGGCCGTCCTGAAAGAGATGTTCGATCTGACCCGCCGCACCGTGCCCATCGTCTTTGCCGGGATCTTGCAGGGTGGGCAGCCGATCTCGGGGCGGGTGCAGCTTGGCTGGCGCATGTGCAAAAGCTGGATGTCCGTTCTGTCGGAGTTTCGCGACAGAGGATCAGCCCGATCAGGTATCCTCAAGATCGCGCGGCGGCAAGTGTCCAAGCCGTTGGACATGACGACCATCACGTCAAAACAGAAAGGGCCCTGAATGAGCACGCGGCATTTCCTGATGGTTGGGGCCGGGCTCTCGGGCGCGGTCATAGGCCGGTCGCTGGCAGAGCGGGGTCACAAGATCACCATTGTCGACAGCCGCGATCATATCGGCGGCAATTGTCACACCCATCGCGACGCGGAAACAGGCGTTCTGGTTCATGTCTATGGCCCCCATATTTTCCACACCGATGACGAAGAGGTCTGGAATTACGTCAATCGCTTTGCGACATTCCGGCCATACAAGAACCGGGTGAAAACAACATCCCAAGGCCGGGTGTTCTCGCTGCCAGTCAATTTGCACACGATCAATCAATACTTCGGCACCACCCTGCGCCCGGATGAGGCGCGCGCCTTTATCACCCAAGAACAGGCCGATACTTCGATCACCGACCCTAAGAGCTTTGAGGAACAAGCGCTGCGCTATGTCGGCCGCGATCTCTATGTGGCGTTTTTTAGGGGCTACACAATCAAGCAATGGGGCTGCCACCCCTCTGAACTGCCTGCTTCGATCCTCAAACGTCTGCCGGTACGGTTCAACTACGACGACAATTACTTTTTTCACAGATTTCAGGGAATGCCGGAAGAAGGGTATTCCGACATGATTGCCGGTATCCTCGATCACCCCGCAATCACGGTTCAGCTGGAAACAACATTCAATCGCGAAATGGGCGCCGCGTTTGACCACGTGTTCTATTCCGGCCCGCTGGATGGCTATTTCGACTATGAGCTTGGTCGGCTGGGCTATCGCACTTTGGATTTCGAGCGGTTCACCTATGAAGGCGACTATCAAGGCTGCGCGGTCATGAACTATGGCGACGAGGACGTGCCCTTCACCCGCATTACCGAGCACAAGCATTTTGCCCCGTGGGAAGACCATCAGGGCTCGGTTTGCTACCGCGAATACTCGCGCGCAGCGGGCCCCGACGACATCCCGTATTACCCGATCCGGCAGGTGAAGGAAAAAGCCTTGTTGAAGGACTATGCGGATCTGGCCGAGGCGGCACAAAATGTCACCTTTGTGGGTCGACTCGGGACTTACCGCTATCTCGATATGGACGTCACCATTCGCGAGGCGCTGGATACAGCAAACGCCGCACAGGCCGCAGTTTCAAACGGGGAAACCCTGAAGCCGTTCTTTGTTTCGGTTCTGTAAGCGGCGCATCCATACAGTTTGAAACCAAGGGCGCATTTAGCGTTTAGGCATGCGCCTCTTGGCTTTCATCCGTCAGCTTGCCCGAGGTGATTGCCGCCAAAGCGACCATCACCGCTGCTGTTCCCAACACCAAAGGTAATCCACCGATCTGATAGGTCAGTCCGGACAGTACCGTGCCCAGCAACCGGCCTGTGGCGTTGGCCATGTAGTAGAACCCCACATCCATCGTGACACGCTCGGATTTGGTGAAGGCGAGGATCAGGTAGGAATGCAGCGCCGAATTGACGGCAAACAGCGCCCCAAACACCAGCAAGCCAAGAACCAGTGTGATGGTCAGCCATGTTTGAGGTCCGTCCGAGATCAGAACCGCCACGGTCAGCGCCGACGGGATACAGAACAGGCCTGCGGCCCAGCTTCGGGCAGCGTTTATCAGATCGCCTTCAGTTCGGTCTTGGGAGCGCAGGATTTTGGGTGCGATGGCCTGAATGACGCCATAGAGGATGATCCAGAACGCCATGAAGGTGCCGATCATGAAAAAGGCCGCGCGATTGCCCTCTTCCGTGCCATCGGACAAAACGGCGTAGAAATAGATTGGGATGCCGACCACAAACCACACGTCACGGGCACCAAACAAGAAGACCCGCGCGGCGGACAGCCAATTGACGTTGGCAGATTTTGAGAAAACCTCGGAAAACTTCGCGCCCTTGCGCCCTTTGGGCAGACCGGGAGGCATAAACCGAACAACCGCGAACAGGATCACCGCCAGAACGATCGCCATCACGATAATAGCCGCCTGAAAGCCCAGTGTAGCCAGCATGACCGCACCAAGAAGGAAGCCCAGCCCTTTGACAGCGTTCTTTGATCCGGTCAGCAAGGCCACCCAGCGAAACAGCCCGCCGCCCTCTGTCGGGGCCAACAGTTTCACTGCGGATTTCGAAGACATCTTGGCCAGATCCTTGGCAACTCCGCTTGCGCCTTGCACAATCATGACAAAGGCCACAGATGCGCCAATCGCCCAGTTAGGGTCTAGTTGCGTCAACGCCAGCAGCGCCACCACCTGCAACCCAAGCCCGGCATAGAGTGTCGAGGTCAGGCCAAACCGAGCCGCGATCCAGCCCGCTGCAAGGTTTGTCACCATCCCGGCGATTTCATAGAGGACAAACAGATACGCCAGCTGCACCGGCGAGAAGCCCAGCGTATGAAAGTGCAGCAACACCAACATCCGCAGGGCTCCGTCGGTCAGCATAAAGGCCCAATAGGCCGCCGTGACCGCAATATAGGCCGACAGTCCTTCGGGCCGCTCGGTCACAGCGCGTTCCCCACCATCAGCGCCACATCCACCAGACGGTGCGCATAGCCCATTTCATTGTCATACCACGCATAGATCTTCACCTGCGTCCCGTTCACCACCATGGTTGAGGGCGCATCGACGATCGAGGATCGTTCGTCATTGGTGTAATCCGTCGAAACCAATGGTCGGGTCTCATAGCCCAGAATACCTTTCAACTCACCCTCGGCGGCGGCTTTGAAGAAGGCGTTGACCTCTTCGGCAGAGGTTTCACGCTCGACCTCAAACACGCAATCGGTCAGCGAGGCGTTCAGCAAAGGCACCCGAACGGCGTGGCCGTTCAAACGATCCTTCAGTTCCGGGTAGATCAGCGTGATCGCCGTGGCCGAGCCGGTCGTGGTCGGGATCAAAGAATTCAGTGCCGAGCGCGCGCGCCGCAGGTCCTTGGCGGGGCGGTCCACGATGGTTTGCGTGTTGGTCACATCATGGATCGTTGTCATCGAACCATGGCGGATACCCAGATTTTCATGGATGACCTTTACGACCGGAGCCAGACAATTGGTGGTGCAGGAAGCCGCGGTCACGATGTGATGGGCTGCGGGGTCATAAGTGCTTTCATTCACGCCCATCACGATATTGGTCGTTGGGCCGTCCTTGACCGGGGCCGAGACGACAACCTTCTTCACCCCCGCCTCGAAATACGGTGCCAGCTTAGCCTCAGTCTTGAACATGCCCGTACAGTCGATCACCACATCCACGCCATCCATAGGCAGGTCGGACAGGTCTTTGGTGCCAATGAACGGCAGGCGCGTGCCATTGATCATCACGCTGTCGGCGTCATGGGTAAATTCCGCATCCCAGCGGCCATGAACAGTGTCAAATTCCAACAGGTGCGCATGCATCTCGGGGTCGCCAGCGCTATCATTGATCCAACCGATCTTGGCGCCCTTCTCGAGCAGAGGTTTTAGGGCCAGTTTGCCCATCCGGCCAAGGCCGTTTACCGCGTAAGTCGTCATTGCATGTCCTCAACAGGTGTTCTGGCGATGTCATCCACGGCCGTTTGTAAAGCGATCCGATCCAGGCTTTCGACGGGTAGAGAGGTAAACGCCTCGATCCGTCGCTTCAGCGCGCCATAGGCGTTCTGGAAGGCCAGGCTTTTCTCGGCGTCCGTGCCCATGGCCTTGACCGGGTCAACCATGCCCCAATGGCCACTGATGGGTTGTCCTTCCCAGGCCGGACAATCCTCGTTCGCGGCCTGATTGCAGACGGTGAACACGAAATCCATCTCGGGCGCGCCATCGGCTGCAAATTCAGACATATGCTTGGACCGCAAAGCCGAAGTATCGTGCCCTTTGTCAGCCAGAACCTGCATCGCGAAGGGGTTCAATTCAGAGGTCGGCTGTGTGCCTGCAGAATAAACGTTGAACCGATCCCCACCCAAGCTGCGCAGGATGGATTCGGCAAAGATCGAACGGGCGGAGTTGCCCACACACAGAAAAAGGACGTTGTATTTCCGGTCCGGCATAGTCTTGGCTCCTTGGGTGGAGGGCATACAGATATCGGGCCGACCTTTGCAGCAATCTTTCAGCAGGAAGTCCAGCATGTGCTGCACATTCGTCATCTCGATCGAATATAGCAGCGATGTCCCCAACCGCTCCTGCCGCACCAGTCCCGCGCGTTGCAGAGCATTCAGGTAGTTCGACAAGGTGCTGGGTTTAATATCCAGCTGCACTGCCAGTTCACCGGCAGGAACAGTGTCAGGAAAGCGTCGCATAAGCATGCGAAACACCATTAACCGCTGCGGATGGCCCAGGGTGGCCAACTGATCTGTTGTTTCATATTCCATATTTCACGAAATATTGAAATAAGGGATGTGCGACAACCACTATTCAGCGCTGTTACAAAAATTTCACAGTAAGGGTTCTGCACCCAGAGCCTAAGAACTGGGCTTGCGCGCCTGACCCGGACGGTTTAAACGAGCCCTCGCTTGCCTCAATAGCTCAGCTGGTAGAGCAGGTCCTTCGTAAGGACAAGGTCGGGGGTTCGAGTCCCTCTTGAGGCACCAAAAATAGCTGTATTTTACCAATTTTTGAATATTTTTGCGATAAATTGATAAATATCCCCTGATTTGTCCCCCGATTTTTTGTTGATGCCTGATGATCCCAGGTTGATTTCAATTCCATGCCCATCGCCCAATTCCTACTGTTAAGAATGGCCATACTATTAAGCACGTCCGCTTTGGCTCAGGAGCGGACCTTTGCCAAAACTGACTGAGCGTCTGCTAAGCGGACAAAGCACCCGTTCATCATTTGTTGCAGAAATCCGAAGTTACTAACTTAAGTTCAAATAAATCGTTCATTTGGATCGATTAATTGAGCTACTTTTATGGACGGGTGGTGCGAACTCTGGAAGCGTAAAGACCTTTGTTGATTGCGACATACCTGCTAGCTGGTGTTGCCCCAAGGGCTCAAGCCGCGTTGCAACATCTGCTGCGAATTCCGAGGACATTACCAAAGGTGTTTTAAGAGACTTACACAGACCCTCAAGCCGGTTGACTTGGTTTACCGCAGGGCCAATCGTGGTGAAATCCAGCCTACGTTCCGTGCCGACGTTTCCATACATTACGGAACCCCGATGTAAGGCAATTCCAAATTCAATTCTGCCGCCGTACTTTTGCCAAATGATGTTCTTTTCCCTCGCGCGAGCTAAGCACTCCAACACTGAAGACAATGCGGCACGGCTCATGTCGACTGCCGGCCTCGACTTTTCGTCTACTGGGAAGATTGCCATAACAGCGTCGCCGATAAATTTAAGGATCTCACCGCCGTGATCTTCTACTGCCCCGGCCGTGCAATCAAAATAGTCGTTAATTAACGCCAGATATCTATCCAATGGCATGTCTTCTGCCATCCGACTGGAGTTTCTAAGGTCGCAATAAAACAAAATGCAGTCGATTGCCCCTCCATCGCCGCGCTCGATTACACCATCCAAGACACGGTTTCCAGAGTAGCTTCCTAGGTAGGCATCCATGAGACCTTGCGCAAGAATGCGCGATTGAGCGTTTTTTATAACCAGTGCAAGGGCAGGCATGAGTGCTCGGATATAGTTGATTTCAGAGTCGCTAAATCCGCCTATACGTCGTGTAGAAATCGACATCATAACGCCCTCCATTCCAGGCGGAAAATCCGACCAGCGGCTAGCGTCATCGCGATGATAGCTTTCAAACTGAACCAGATAGTCCGTTGCGCCATCTGAACGAAGCTCTTCCAGGATCGGAAAACTGGTCTCGACCGACCCATCCTCCAATTTGTAACGCCGATAGGAACCGCCGTTATGCGCCAAATCGAAAAAAGGTGTATTGCGGAATCCAGGTGTCGCAAGCTGGTCTCTGGGCGTTAGTTCGACTTTGGCTTGGTCGTCGCGGACCGTCCAAAGCACATTCAAAGCGCCAAAAATTGGGTGCAGGACCATGCCCCCGACGTTGATCCGAGCAACAGGGACACCAGCGGAAACCAGACGGTTGCCAAAGCCTCGCACCACATCCTCGGCCTTGGTATCGCGAAGACCGCACCCCATCAGCCAAGCAGCAACGCTATCTAAAAGTGGAGACCTGCTGAACTCAATCATACTGAGACACTTTCTTGTCTAAAAAAGCGTATTGAACCAGCTCGATACTGAGACCTTAGACCAATTTGACACAATGAGCGCAGGGAGTCTTGTTCCGAGCCTTCAGTCCTTTTGTATCACAGCACTGCTATCGCCTCCTAGCTTGGTGCGCTAAACAACCAGTTTCACCCCTGTACTCCAAGGTAAGCGACGGGCTCGATGCGGCCGTCCGCCTGAATATCGCGAGCGACCGCTAAGCGAACAAAGCGGACGCTGGAAGCAGCGCCTTAAGTGCGGCGACCAGATGAAGCTTCAACAACTCTGCCTCTGTTCAGCGTGGTCCAAGGTGTGTTTGGAGTCTATACCGACCATATTCTTCCTTGATTACATGCTTGCGTGTGGGCAGCATAAACTCAGTAGGGCGGATTCCAGATCGACGAATTTACTTGGCGCTTGTTTCGCCTGTGTTGGGAGTATCAGTTGTGGTCAAGGCTTCACCTGAGATACTTGCTGTAACAGAACGCTGGTTTGAGGCGATCAGGACCCTCAATACGCATGTTTTGAAGGACTACCTCTCCGACTCGGTCGATCTGCGCTTCATTGGAACTGGCGAGAATGAGTTTTGGAAAGGCCAGGTTGTTCGCGATGGAGTCGGCGAATTCATCGGCGAAATGCCAGAGCCGGATGTGTGGGAAGTTCTCGAAGCCGAAGCCTTCGAGAACGGAGAGACGGGTTGGTCTGCTTTTCTGCACCGGGTTGGGTTTCCAGGGCTTAGAGATGATTACATCGTCCGCACGGTGCTGGTATTCGTCTTAGAGGGTGCGTCGTGGAAGATCATTAATCGTCACGCTTCTCTTCCCTACCCAAATATGGAATTTGTAGGCAGCGAACAGTTGGCCATTCAAACTCTTGTGAAAGCTGCGCTCGAAGAAGGTCCGGAATTGCTTCAAGCAGAAGGTTTGGCCTCGGTGCTGTTTACCGATGTCGAAGGCAGTACGATGCTCGCGGCGGCCATGGGAGATCAGGGTTGGTCGGCGTTGATAGATCAGCATTTTCAGACTGTTGAGAGTATTGTCGCAACACATCGGGGGCAATTCGTGAAGTCGCTAGGAGACGGGACATTGTCCAGTTTCCAGTCCGCGACTGAAGCGCTTCTGGCGGCGATCAAAATACAGGAAGCCGTTGCTATGAGCGATGTGGAACCGCGCTTGGGCCTACGGGTTGGCGTTCATACTGGCGACGTTGTTTTGGCGCGTGGCGACTTCTTCGGAACCGTAGTCAACAAAGCGGCTCGCATAACTTCGTCGGCCAATCCGGGTGAAATTCTTGTGTCAGATGTGACGAGAGCCATCGTTGGAGGAAATCACGAGTTCGAATTTGCGACCGCACGATCTTTGGTCCTCAAAGGACTTCCAGATGATCACACAGTTTACCGTTTGCAATGGAAGCGATAGCTGCTCGCTGGGTATGACTTCGAAGACCAGCCCCGTCCCCCAGGGGATTATTCAATCAAATTGCCCTTTTCGCGGAATGCCCTTGCAGAGTGAACACACCCACTCCGCAGTTCCATCAATTGGCCTGCCCTTGCTCTTTAAATCACGGTGGGAAACTACCTGCTGATCATGGCAAAATGGACAGGTGGCAAGGGCAAAGAAATCTGGAATATGGGTGACTTTCTTAGGGACGGAATTGCAAACCATGTCGCACTCAGCATTGAACCATCCCCCATACGATATCACAGATCGGCGTTTTTTTCCACCAATACGCATTGCCGTTGGTCACCCGACGAAAAGACAAGACCGATTATGGATCTGTAACGTCAATCTCGCTCAATGTTTCACCCGCAGCGCTGCTAGGCTGGCTGATACCAAAAATAGTGCTCAGTGTGACGGCCACGTCCACCGTGGAAACGGAACGACTGACGCGAGTTGGCTTGATACCTGGACCAGCGAAAATGATTGGAACATGCGTGTCGTAGCGCCAAGGCGATCCGTGCATTACGGCAATTGGACCTTCCTCGAAGAGAAATGAATAAGGTGTCTGAACAACATAAATGTCGCCAGAACGTGTTGGGTGATAGTTTCGCCGGATCTGCTCCTCAAGGGTATGCCCTCGTTGTTCAGGAAACGGTTCAGTTGGCATCGCAAGCTCAATGCCCGGTGCAGCCATCAAGTTTTCGACAATGCGTCGCTCGATAACACGCCTGTCGGCGCCTAACGCTTCAATGGCGGCATTGTCCAGATATACGTAAGGACGAAAAAAGAACTGTATTGCGGATTCCACTCCGAACTCATCGGCGATGACCGAATTCACATCTATCATCAATGCTTCGGTGGAGTTACGGAATGTCGAAAGCCCGGCTTCGGCCATCTCTTCTGGCGCTTCCGGCATGCCATGATCGGCGGAAAGCACATAAAGCACATTCGCTCGTCCAACCTCTCGATCCATGAACTCAAAGAAATCAGCCAATGTCTCATCCAAACAGCGCACCATTTCTTCATTTTCTAGGCTGGATGGTCCGAAGAAATGGTTGGTTGCGTCTACACCTGAAAAACTGATGCTTAGGTAATCCGGCCATTTATCGTCACCAAGCCCCTCCTCTTTGACAACAGTTTTTGCAAAGTCGGCCGTGATCCGATCCCCATGAGGCGACAATAAAACCTGCGTGTAGTAGAGCCCGTCTTCCGGCTTCCCATAGAAATGAGGGAAAGTGCGACCGAATGTGCCAAGGTTGGTTACAAAGGAGCGTTCCTTTCTTTCCATTAGGTAAGGCGCGTCAGAACACTCCGGCCACCACTCACTTTCGATCTTAGCATCTGCGGCGCGTTTAGAGTTCCAGTCGAGAACCCAATCGGGATACGCGTCATAGTAAAAAGCACTTGTTTCAAATGCCCCTGTAGCCGCCGACAGCCATAAAGCTTTTCCAGAATGCCCTGCCATTGCAACCGCCGAACGGTCTTTGCCAGATACGGAAAAAACTTTTGATCGACCGGCATTGGCTTTCACCAGTTCGTCTCCGAACGTCGTCGCCAACAAGTTAACGGGAGAACGGCCCGATGTCACAGCAGCGGCTTGTGTCGGGTCGACTTGATCAACGTTTCCACCGACGCCTGGAACCGGCAACATCGGGTAGTCCGGATCTTCAATATTGTATCCCAATCGCTCTTCAGCCCTGTTGAACCAGGCATTGCCAATCATTCCATGCTCAGAGGGATGGGCTCCTGTAGCGAGTGTCGCGTGGCCAACAATGGTTTCGGTGTTGGCGTGACGATGATGAGCGTCGGTGTACCAGACGCCGCTTTCCAAAAGCCTTTTGAAACCAGCTTCGCCGAAGGCGGCCTCATAACGAGAAATCAAGTCGCCGCGCAGTCCATCAATTGTGATTTGAACAACGAGTCGGATGTCTTCCGTTGCACTAGCCGCCGTCGTGGATATTGAAAAAAGGAGTGTTGAGACTAAGGCAAATGATCGCTGCATTTATGACCTCATAGAACTACCCAATCCTCTGAATACCAGCATCTGCGTCCACCGGCTACTGAGGGTCATTAAAGATGCTCTTTTGAACTTCCGATTTGGGCTCAACGCAGTCATCTGAGTGTTTTCTCAGATGACTGACAAGAGGCGTAAAGCAGCCGTTCAGGACAAAAATTTAAAGTTCCTACCGTGAATGACTGCTTCTCACACGAGCGGACGTTGGCTGAAATATCGCGAATGACCGCTATGCGGACGAAGCGAACTTTCGCTGCGGCTGCGCCAATGACTGCCTTCAACTACCACTTGAACACGTGACGTAGGACGCGGAGGTTGCCGCTTAGCTTGTTGCCTCCCAGATCCCCGGCAAGCCTTTGCAAGACGTCGCCAAAACCATAGTTCGGGATTGCATCTTGCACGGCCTTAACTTGCGCCCGCGTCAAACCTTTGCGAATTTTACCATCGGTCGCATCGACCCAATCGCCCTTGCGAACGGCTTCTACGATACGCTGGTTTGGGCCGCGGTAAGGGAAAACCTTGTGATGCCAGTGGATCGCATCCCGCAGCAATTGAGGATCAAACCCCCAGCCATATTTCTCGTTGTCGGCCAAGGCATGCTCTTCAGATGGTTCCAGATAAGCAAGCTCGTTCTCTGTCCAGAGGCCAAGGTCGTGGTAAACAAATGCGGTTTCGACCAAAGGTCTTGCTTTTTCGTCGCCATCAAGAAAGTGCATTGCATAGGTGATCACACGATACACGTGACCCCGATATGCCGGGTAATCGTCGCCAATGATGTCGCGGTAAGGGGCAAACAGGCTTTCTACACGATCACTATGATCGATAATATGAATCTCATCGGGCATCTTGCAGCCTCGCTTGGAATTGGTTGGCATAAGTTGTAATCAGGTGATTGCAATGATGGGTAAAGATAAGTCAACAGGTGATTACTTGAGCAATGCATTGAACCAGCCAAAGATGTCTAGCCCGAAGCAGCGCAATCCATCCGCAACCAAAAACGCTCTGCTTGATGCAGCGCGAACAGAATTTCAGCGGACGGGGTATAATGGGGCGAGCACACGCAATATCGCGTCGGATGCCGGGTGCAATGCCGCGCTCATCAATCGTTACTTTGGCTCGAAGATCGGCTTATTCGAAGCTGTCATGGAAGAATGTATTGATCTTGCCCCTCTTCACGGCCTGTCACCCAATGAGATGGTTGAGGCATTGGCTGACATCGCCTTGGGCAAAGCTGATCCAACGGGTGGCTTTGACCCTATGGTCGTCGCTATCAAGTCTTCCGGATCCGAGGAAGCGCATGACGTTATTCGTAACAAGCTCGGTAACCCGATGGTCGAGCAACTTGCCGCTTTGATCGGCGGTAACAACGCTGATCAAAAGGCTGGAATGTTACTCAGCATCGTCTCAGGAATGTTCGTTGGTCGTGTTTCGGTGGATGCTGATGCACTATCTGCAGAACATGACGATGCCATAAGAGCGTTATTAGGTCACGCGATGACGGCCGTGTTGTTGTCAGGGACGTAGAGTACTTCTGGTCATTTGACATTCTGCTTCGAAGCGGCCATTCGCACATGGCGCAGCATTTGGAAAAATGGGCACGAAGCGGACGTTCAGAGATGTCAAGCCGATGCCTGCCTTGCGGACTAAGCAGACCTTAGGAAATCGAGCGATACATGCATAATCGTTTCCCATGCGTCTGTTCCTGGCAGAGGTACGTGATTTCTACCTTCCACGATTCTCAACTGTGCATCTCGCAGCAAAGAGGCCAGCAAGCTAGATTGGCTTACTGGATTGACGGAGTCTTCAGTTGTGTGAACTACGAGGACCGGCACCCGTACTTGGTCGAGGATGTTTGATACATCGAAGGTGTCTATCGAACGCCTGAGTTCGATCGCAGTGTCCGGTGATGCAGAGGCCAACTGCATCTTGCACATGTCATCAATCTGTACCGCCGATGCTTCGGGCATAAATAACGTCGCATAAGCCTTGCCAAATGCACCGCTTGGCTTGCCCCAACCTTCTGATATGAGGTCAAGAAAGGTATCCGCCTGAACAGAGTTGGGTTCGGGCTCACGGACGGCGCGGCCCTGAACAAAACCACCGTACAAAACCATTCGGCTTACGCGCTCAGGATAGGCGGCCGCGAATGCCAGCGACACAGGCACCCCCTGTGAAGTCGCCCAGATCGGAAAGCGTTCGAGTCCAGCGTCGTCGGCCACAGCAAGCATGTCTTCGACCAGCCGTTCAAGCGCGAAGTCCGTCGCGGAGGCTCCCGAAAGCCCGGTCCCCCTCTGATCGTATCGCGTAAGAGAAAAATGTGCGCCAAGGCGATCAAGCGTCGGTCGCCTGACTTCACTCTCCCAATCCATATTCAGATGCGTCAGGAATTGCCCGGCCCTCATCAAAGGTGGACCTTCGCCGCTAGTAGCGTAGGCGATGACAGTGCCATCCGCGGATCGAGCAGCTTTGCTGATCTGGCGATCAGAGCGTGGTTTAGGTGTATCAGGGCTTGTCCGCGCGACGCTGGAGACTTCAACAGAGAACCGATACCCCCGCTTACTCAGCGTTTCGAGCATGCGGTTCGCACGATCGTTGTCGCCGATGGCCCGTCTGACCGCATTGATCCTGGTTGAAATAGTTGAATCTGAGACAATCCTGCCATCCCAGACATTTTCGACAAGATCGTCGCGCGAGACCACTATTTCTGGATTCCGCAAGAAGTATTCCAACACGCCGAAAACCTGCGGCTCAAGACGTACGGATTTACCTGACTTCCAAAACATCTGCCGATCAGTATCGACCGCGCAATCTCCGAAAGTGACCTTCATAGACTAAGCATGACTCAATGTGGGCAATCCGAGAAGGCCTAATTTTTCTCAAGAAAATCTGGATGCTCTCTTCAAGTATTCGCCCGCCTGCGAAGGCACAGTGTTCACGTCACACAAGGAACAAACACATGCCAACCCCTAGTTCTCAAATGCCTGACCTTCGCCAAATCGGATCTGATTGTGCATTCGGTCGCAGCCAGCAGTGCGATTACATATTTGCCGCCGTCCGTTCAGTGTTCATTCGACTTCGCCATTTAGCCAAAAAAACCCAAGACAACAGAACGCAATAATAGGTTAGTATGTCGTTCCCCGCGTTTTGGTTGATGCAGCAATCAAAATTTGAACGAAACGAGGCGACGGAAGCGGACAGTCCCATTCAAAAAGTGCTCGACTTGGCCTACTTAGTCTCTGTGATTGACTACTCCGCATGGCCCGGCTTGGACGGGTTTGCAAAATTCATCGGTTTGCATTCTAAAACGCTGCAAAGAGAACTTACAAGACACGACACCACAGGGGCAGAACTCGTAGGCAGCGCGAAAATGCGTCAGGCGGAGCAATGGTTGACCGAGGGGCGCCTTTCCATAACAAAGATTGGAAAGAACTTGGGCTACAAAAACCTAAGTGCGTTTACACGAACGTGTCGCCGTTGGTTTGGATCGTCGCCTTGCCGGTTAAGGCACGACCTAGATGGTCGATGATTTGCCCGTGAAGTATGTCCGCTTTGCCAGCAAAACCTGAGAACAACAAATTACGATTTGATTATACAAAATGTTGGAGTATCCTTTTTCGAAGCACCCACATATAGATTGGCTGTTTAGGAGGGGACGGTGAAAGTTCTTAGATCAGCGGTAGCAACTGTACTGACTGCAACGCTGATGACTTGCCCCAATTTAGGCGCAGCAGACCAAGTCTCGGAGCAGATAGAAGCGCTGCTACGGTCAAATACGAATGCGAGTGGCACACTTTCTAACAGTAAGAGTTTGGACGCAGGAATCCTTGTGCCTCGTTTCTATACAGACAGAGAATTTGCGCCAGCTTGGACAAGTTTTGAATTGGTCGACGAACTATTTCAGGAGTTGGATGGAGCAATTGATCAGGGCTTTACGCCGAGTGATTTCAAGCTAGAAGAGCTTCGATCCGCTTTCAAAGACTCACAGGCTGGCGATGCCTCAAATAAAGCCCTGTTCGACATTTTGGCAACCGACGCCGCAGTAAAACTCGTGCATCATTTGGTTTTTGGAAAAGTCGATCCAAACGCATTGGACGACGATTGGAACTTCTCAAAACCAGTAATTCAACAAGACCCTTCCATTGTATTGAACCAATTTCTTCAAGGTGAAGGCTTCAGCGCTTTGATTGAACGCATCGATATCGACAATGCGCAATATACGATGCTCGTTGATGCATTGCGCAAATACAGAGCAATTGCATCAAAGGGAGGCTGGAACAAAGTCCCCGAAGAAACAGTTCTGAAGCCGGAAATGGTGGATCCTGCCGTCGCCGAACTGCGAAAAAGGCTAGCGACAGAAGGCTACGATGGAACAAATGAATTTCCAGAAATCAGGCAAAACGGCATAGATCCAGCTTGGGTTTATGACGATTACTTGGTGCAGTTGGTTAAATCCTTTCAAAATCGTCATGGCTTGGAAGCAGATGGCGTCGTTGGTGGTAAGACTTTCGCGTCTCTCAACAAACCTGTCGAAGATCGCATAAACAAGTTGCGCCTCAGCCTGGAACGAGGCCGTTGGCTCATGCGGGAAATCGACGAAGAGTTCGTGCTGGTAAATATTGCAGGCGCTCGTACTTACTTGGTCACATCTGGCGGGACGCTTTGGACCACCCGATCAATCACAGGTTCAGCCTACCGCAAAACCCCAGTGTTCCGAGATGAGATTGAATACATGGAATTCAATCCGACTTGGACCGTTCCCGCCTCGATTTTTCGGAAAGACAAGCTTTCGCGCATCCGCAAGGATCCTGCCTATCTGGCGCGCAACAACTACTTAGTTCGGAACAAAGACGGTCACACAATTCCTGCCAACGCTGTGAACTGGGGGGCAAAGAATCCCGGCGTCACTTTGGTTCAGCAGCCGGGCCCAGACAATGCGTTAGGTTTAGTCAAGTTCATGTTTCCCAATAAATACGCAGTGTACTTGCATGATACCAACGACCGCAGCCTTTTCGACCGAAATGAGCGGAACCTAAGTTCCGGCTGCGTGCGTCTTGAGTATCCGTTCGAATTTGCCAGCCTTTTGATGGAGGGAGAGCCGGGCTGGAGCCGGCAAAAGATGCAATCCATTCTCGATAGCGGGAAGACAACGCGAGTTAACCTACCCGAGCCCATGCCGGTCCTTTTGACCTATTGGACTGCGTGGGTCGAAGATGGGGCCGTACATTTTCGTGAGGACCCATACGAACGAGATGCTCGAATACTTGAAGCTTTGGACCGATGAACACGTCATTCTCAAAGAGATACGCAATTCTGAGTGTGCTAAATTGCCAGTAGGATTGGTGACTTCCAATTGGCGGAAATTCGAAGCAGTGTGAGCTGCAATAGGGGAGCACATGAGGGTTTGGCTCGTAAGAATAGTTGGGCTTGTTGCATTTCTAGCCTTCGCTGCCGTCGCTTTTGTCTGGTTGTTGCTTGCCGCTCCGATGTTCTCGGACACGCGGCGCGGCCTTGTGGAAAGAGTTCTTTCGGAACAAATTGGGCGGCCACTTCTTGTCAACGATGATGTAAGCGTCGCGCTTGGCCGCACGAGTTACATTCACGTCGGTGGCGTGGTCATCCCGAGCCAGACAATGCCGGAGTCACCTCTTGTAGAGTTGAACCTGCTGGAACTGGAGCTGGACATTGTCGCCTTGACCAACGGTCGTCTGTATTTTGACAATCTCGTCGTGGAAGGGCTCCAAGCAAATCTTCTTACAGCCGCAGACGGCACGACAAGTTGGCGAAAAGGCAGGCCAACACCCAGGCCCGTGTCCGAGGAACCTGTATCAGCGGATGATCAAAAAGACGTCGCTAGCGCTGATAGTATCGATGAAAGCGACACCGAAAGCAGTGGGATCTTGAACTTCCTGAGCGACAAGAACGTCAGTTTCACGTCAATCGGGTTAAACATCGACGACAAGGTCTCGGGCTTCTCGTTTGTGTTTGACCTCCAGTCACTCGCGCTCGAACAAGTAGATAATGGACAAAGAACAAAGGTCTCTGGTTCCGGCTCCGTCAACGGTCAGGGTTTCGAAATCGAAGGCGACTACCCCCATGACGCGCCATTTAAGACGCGAGCGAGTTTTGGAGAAATGACCGTGAGCTATGATGGCGAGCCCTTCACGGAAGACGAAGGTGGTGGCTATCGAGCTGTGTTGGAGATGGACACCGGTGAATTCGGTGATTTTCTAGATGTCATTGGGTTGGAACGCGTTTTGGAAGGGAATGGTCAGTTGCAGGCTGAGCTCGTGTCTCAGGACGCCCTGAAGATCGAGGCGTTTACAACTACCGTAAGCCTGGAGGATGGACAAAAACTCGAAGCTGAAGGTTCAATAGATGACCTCTACACCGCTCAGGGCGTTGATCTGCTTTTCAACGCACGGCTTCATCCGGAAGGACAGCCGCCGCCAGCAGCAAAAAGTATCCAAGAACTGAAGTTTACTGGCTTTGAAATGCATATGGTCGGATCCCTGGCTTCCTTCGAATTCGAGAAGTTGCTGTTCCAAACCAATGCATTTGACCAAGGGCTGGACGTAATCGGCCCAGCCTCAATCGAAAGCATTCGCCGCATGCCAGACGGACGGCTCGCCATGTTGGGCATTGCGCTACAAGCCGGTCCAATTGACGAGCCTGTCCTGAAAGCCGAAGGTGAAATCCTCGATCTGCTTCAGCTTCAGAACGTGACTTTCGATGGTTTGCTAAACGGGCCCGCCAAGTTGATTTTGCCCAACCTCAACGAAGACTATGTTGACCAGTTCGGCGGCGTCAAAGCCGATTTCAACATATCCAATGCGGGCGGGCCAGTTTCTCTCAACAGGTTCAACGCGACCACTTACGACACCGATCTCTGGGCGCTCGATCTTGCACTATCTGTCAACGAGCTAAAAGGGCTGGCTGGTCTCGATTTTGATGTGAAACTGGACGTCGACGACAGCGCCCAGTTTCTGACCGCGCTCAACCTGCAACCTGTTGAAATCGGAGCACTCGCTATCGATGCTGAAACCTCCAGGCAGGGTGAAGACTTTGATGCCGCAATCCAGTTCGAGGCTGGGTCCTCGCATCTTCTTGCGGCTTTGGATGCAAAGTTTCCCGAAGGTGCACCCGTCATCCGTGGCAACATTACGAGCGAGCGTCTCGATCTCAACGACCTAAAGAACCTGACTACTGTACTGGACCAACTGAAAAGTCTGCTAGGCGAGACCACGAAGGAACCTGAAGCCGAAGTTCAACCTTTGGTTTTACCGAAGGAGACAGACGTCCAGCCCTTGGTATTGCCAAAGGAAAAAGGGAAACCTGCCGATCTTCTGGATGTGCAGCGCGTGCTGCTAGAAGCTGACGTTGAGGTACAGATCGAATTCAAAGAGATTGTAGGCCAGCAAGGAGTAACGTCCGTTTCAAGTCAATTGTCTGCCAAAGATGGAACTGTGGATTTCGGACCTCTTCAGATGGCTTATGGCGGTGGAAACTTCAGCTTGCGGGCGGTCATGGATCTGATTGACTCTCCTGGTTGGCTTTCATTGTCGGGATCGACCTCGGGATGGGAATTCGGCGAAATCTTGGATGAGTTGGGCATTGGTATTGAGGCCTATGGGCGTTTGAGCGGTGAGTTCAACGTTTCTGGCAGTACCGCCTCGGGCAAGGCCTTCATCAATTCCATGCGTGGCAATGTATCTTTGTCGATGTCACAGGGCTATATCAGTACCAGTTTGCTGGAGTTAGCCGGGCTGGGCATCTTCCCATGGCTGTTTTCGGAGGAGTTCCGACAAGGTTACACCGACATCACTTGCGTGGTCGCCCCGGTTGATATTCAAGCTGGGCGGGTGAGCTCAAACTCCATCGTTATTGAAACGGGATCGGTTCAATTGGTTGCAAAAGGGCAATTGGATTGGCTGAACGATACGATAGCAATAAGAGCGGAGCCGCGGCGCGTTGGCAAACCCCTATCCCGAAGCGCTTGGCCCTTTGATGTGACGGGCCAGCTTACCTCACCAAAGTTCAAGCTGCATGTGGGTGGGTCGAGAAACAAGGCCCCGGAAGGCGCTGATGCCATGCCTGCCGACAGGCAGCCATGTGTACCGGACATCAATCAATTGCAATAATCGGGCGCGCCCTAGTTCTTCAGCGGTTCCGGCTGCTCGGCCTGACACGCCAGAACGGCCTCAATGGCTTTTGCAGATCCGCTGAGATCGAGTTCAACCTCGGCCCCGCTTTCGCCAATGATCGTAACGCTTTGGCGCTTTCCAAACTCGGTTACAAACGCCGGGTTGTCGAAAAAGGCGTAGCCACCGGGAACTCCATTCTTGTAGACACCCACGGCTTCTCCTTCGAATTTCGCATCACCAAAGTCGAACCTTACGATGCCCGTCGCACCGTCTTCGATTTGAACCCAGGCCGGATTAAAGGCAGCAAAGAAGCCGCCAGCCTGATTGGGCGCTGCACCAATTTCAACGGTCATGTCGTTTTCAAAGGGCTTCCACGCGAGACAGCCGTTGCCCTTTTCGGGATCAATCAGGATTGTCCAGTCCCCGGAATCACCCCACCGCTCCATACCAGCGGCATGAAGTAAGCTTGCACAAAACAAAGCCAATGTTGCCAGCACATACCTGTACATTTTTAACCCCAGATTAGTTTTGAAGGTTTACCCATCCTACCGATCAAGGAAGATCAATCAAACGATACAGAAGAAGCTTAATCAGGTCGCAAGTTTTTGGTGCGCAACAGTGAAGTCTGCTTCCTGCTCATAGCCGTATACGCTGCTATTGGAAGGAATGCCCGGTTTGAACAGTCTGCTGCACTTTGCAAAGTCCGCTTTCTGCGCATTGCTGTCATTGGGACATCGCGCGGCAGCGGTCAAAATGGGCTCGCTGCCGTCGTTAGTTGCGGTTTGCCCAAATGACCGTTTCGCGGACAAAGCGGATAGTCAAATGAAGTGCAGGAATTTCTGCTGTCGACCAGTTGCTGACATCTGGCATTTACCGTCGATGCAGAGATGCGGCCCCCCAAGGCGACATTCGCTGCGGCCGCAACATAAACGCAGTTCATTTGACAAATTCAGACGCGTTTTGACAAAATCAGACATGTCCAGTCCAATCATAACCCAGCATGAAATAATCGCTCTCGTGACTCCACATTTCAATGCGTCGGCGACAACGTCGTTCATTGATCCGTTTCGCGTGGCTAACTACTTGTCAGGGAGAAATAAGTTTTCGTGGACCCTTGTCTCAGAAAACGGCGGCGGGATCGAGGCCAGCAATGGGATGCTGATTGAAACCGCCCCCGTTAAAGACGTCAATGCAAGCAACCCTTGGCTCGTTCTTGTTAGTTCAAGCTGGACGCCCGAGCGCTACACGTCGCACGAGCTTCGCAATTTGTTTCAAAAGTGGTGGCGGTCGGGCGCGATCATCGGTGGATTGGACACAGGCGCGATCATACTTGCAAACGCAGGTATGCTGAAGGGAAAGACAGCGACGGTTCATTACGAACATATCGATGCATTCATCGAAATCGCCCCGGATACGGACGTGTCTGAGAATATGTTCGTGCAAGATGACCGCATATTCACGTGTTGCGGGGGCACGGCGTCTACTGATGCGGGGCTGCGGTTAGTGCATGCGGTGGCCGGCGAGAGCATTGCGAATGCGACGGCGCGGTATCTGTTTCATCACGAGGTTCGAGGCGAAGGGCGTTCGCAGAACCCCAAAGTCGTCGAGCCAATGGGCTATGTCACGTCTGGCGTTGTGCGAGCGGCAATCGACTTAATGGAAGCCCACCTCGAAACGACGCTGTCGATACCTGAGATCGCGGAAAGACTGGGTGTCTCACAACGTCAACTCAGCCGATTGTTCGATCAGTACGTGTACAAATCACCTGTCGCCTATTATCGCGACATTCGCTTGGACCGGGCCCGCGGACTGGTTACCCAAACCGAATTGAAATTCAGTGAAATCGCGGCCGCATCCGGGTTCAACAGTCAGGTTCATTTCAGCCGCGCCTATAATCAACGGTTCGGTTTAACACCAAGCGCAGATCGGATCGAAGGTCGCGTCCCTTTCGAGTTCCGCGCCTGGCCGATGTACAAGCCGGATCTCAAGAGCGATGCGGACGCGTCGCGATCTGCATCGCCGTAAGCATTTTGTCCCGCTTCGCGGATAGCTCCGCCGTGGTTTTGCCCTCGGATGCTTTAACCATGCCGTCGACCAACAGTTTTACGGTATAGTCGTCTAGTCGTGGATCGCCCAGATCGTCCCACCATCCGTTAAACGTGTCTTTGAAATGGTCGCAAAAACCCTGTAACCCGCCCTCACCGGCGCCAAGGTGAAACAGGGTTGTCGGCCCCATGGCAGCCCATCGCAGTCCCGGCCCGGCCCACATGGCTTTGTCGATGTCTTCGACGCTCGCCACGCCTTTGACAACCATGTGTACCGCCTCGCGCCAGATGGCCGCTTGCAGACGGTTGGCAACATGTCCTGGCATCCCCTTGTTGATGCGGATGGTCACCTTGCCGATGTCGACGTAGAAGGCTTCAGTCCGGTCTAACACTCCCGCCCCTGTTTCTGAGTTAGCCGTAAGTTCGACCAAGGGGATCAGGTGCGGTGGATTGAATGGGTGACCAAGGATTAAAGGGCTTGGGTCTTTCCAACCTTTTTGTAACGCCTCCAACGTCAGACCGGAGGTCGAGCTTGAGACAATCACGCCGGGTTGCAGCACGGGCTCTATCTCTCGGTAGGTTGCGTGTTTGAGCGTCAGCCGTTCTGGCACGTTTTCCTGCACGAACTGGGCAGTTTGCACCGCTTCACCCGCGCGCGCAACAAAGCGCAATGCGTCAGGCGTGGCGCGCGCGGTTAGCCCTAATTCGTCCAAGGCGGGCCACGCCCTTTCAATGTACTTTCGCACGTTGGTTTCCGCGTTCGGATCAGGATCGAACACCGTCACGCAGCGCCCCGCTGCAAGAAAAAGCGCAGTCCAACTCGCGCCAATGACGCCAGCACCTAAGACGGCTGTATGTACAATCTCGTCCATCAGAAAAGCCCCGGGTAAAGCGGTGACGCAGCGGTCATACCGCCGTCAATTACAAAGAGCTGACCTGTCGCGAATGCAGCTTCGTTCGAGGCCAACCAAACCGCCATGGCGGCAATATCGTCAGGCTTACCGAACCGGCGAACAGCGTGACGGGCCAGTGCGTCCTGCTTCGCTTTTGCAGGGTCGTCAGCAAGATCAAACCCTGCATCGAGCATTCCGGTTTCGATCCAGCCAGGACAAATTGCGTTGCAACGAATGTCTGGTCCGTGATCCACGGCGATGGAACGCGTCAGCCCGTGCACGAAAGCTTTTGACGCATTGTAAAGCGCCATGGACGGGTCCGCGACGTTGCCAGAAATCGAGCCGATGTTAATAATCGATCCGCCTTTGGGCATAAGCGGGACAAACGCGCGGCAGCAGTTAAAAACGCCACGTGCATTTACGCCCATCACCAGTTCCCAGTCGGCATCCGTGGTATCAACCACAGTTTTCTCGACCTGCACACCCGCATTGTTGACCAGAATGTCCGTCGCCTCGGCGATGATGTTCACTGCCGCAGGATCTGACACGTTGAGCTCATGCCAAACGACATCTTCAGGCAGTCCGCCGGGTCGAGGCCCACGTCCGCAAGTCGTAACGGTCGCGCCCTCGCTCAAAAACGCGTTTACGATACCGCGGCCGATGCCTTGCCTGCCGCCCGTCACAAAAGCGCACTTGCCCGCCAACCGCATCAGTGTGCCACCATCACGTGCCGGATCGCGGTATAGGCATCCAAGGCGTAAACTGACATGTCGCTGCCTGTACCCGAGCCTTTCATCGCGGCCCACGGCATTTCGGGCGTGGCAACGCCGTGGGTGTTCACCCATGTGAAACCATAGCGCAGCTTAGAAGTCATATTCATGGCGCGTCCCACATCGCGGGTCCAAACCGAGGATGCCAAACCATAGCTGGCTGAATTTGCGATCTTCAATGCCTCTTCCGCATCCGAGAACCGGGAAACGGTGACAACAGGACCAAAGATTTCATTACAGGCAACCTCCGCGTCGTTGTCTACATTGGCGATGACTGTGGGCTTGTAGAAGAATCCGTCGCCGTCGCCTGCGGCGCCGCCTGAGACGATCTCCGCAGCGTTGCGCGCGCGGTTAACAAAACCAGCGACACGGTCGCGTTGAGAAGCGGACACAAGCGGCCCCATTTCCGTGCCTTTGGCCTTAGGCGCACCGATCTGGATCTGGTCAACCTGATCCTGAATTGCAGCTACGATCTGGTCATAAACACCATCAGCCACCATGATGCGGCAGGGTTGCGCGCAGTCCTGACCGGCGTTGAAATAGCTGCCATATCGAATCGTCTCGGCTACGGCATCAAGATCTGCGTCTTCGAATACTATGACCGGGGCCTTCCCTCCCAGTTCAAGATGCACGTGACGGATTTGCTGAGAAGCCGCGCGCATGGCCGCCATGCCGGTAGCTGGTGACCCCGTGATCGTTATCGCCTCCATCTCTGGGCTGTTGATCAACGCGTCACCAACGGACGGGCCGCGTCCGTGGATCACGTTCAGCACGCCCTTGGGAAGGACATCCTGTAATAGCTCCGCCAGACGCAGCGTAGACAGCGGCGTCAGTTCAGAGGGTTTCAGTACTAAAGGACAGCCTGTCGCAACCGGCGCGGCCAGCTTCCATGACGCCATCATCAACGGATAATTCCACGGCGCAATTGCAGCCACAGGCCCGACTGGATCACGGCGGATCATGGATGTGTGGCCTGCAACGTACTCGCCGGTCGCAGACCCCGTCATGGTGCGAGCAGCGCCTGCGAAGAAACGAAAGACGTCGATGGTCAGCGGCATCTCGTCATCGTGCGCAGATGGCCACGGTTTGCCGACATCCAAGCTTTCCAGCTCGGCCAGTTCTTGGCTATGCGCTTCGATCACATCAGCGATCTGCAGCAGCAACGCCGCGCGCTCTGCCGGAGGGGTTCTCGCGAATGCGTCAAACGCTTCTGCAGAGCTGCGGGTCGCCGCCTTAATCTGCTCCGGGCTTGCCTCGCGTACCGCCTCGAGCACCTCGCCTGTCGCTGGGTTCAGGACATCGAGTGCCTCGCCTGTGCCTTCGACCAGCTCGCCGTTTATCAGCATTTTCGTTTGCATAGGTCCCTCCCTAGAACCCAACCTGATCGCCGCCCTTTAGCGCCAGACGCGCGCGCGCCTCTTCTGGAGTAGCAACTGTCAGACCCAGATTTTCGATGATGCTGCGGATGCGAATGACCTGCTGCGCATTTGACGTCGCAAGCTCGCCTTTGCCGATAAAGAGGCTGTCCTCCAGCCCGACGCGCAGGTTTCCGCCGCGCATCGCGCTTAGGGTGGCAAAGGGCATCTGATGCCGCCCTGCCGCCAGCACTGACCATTCGTAATTCTCGGGCCCAAACAGTTTGTTAGCGGTGTTGTGCATATGAACCAGATGATCGGGATCCGCAGCAACTCCGCCCAAGATGCCAAAGACCATCTGAATAAAGAATGGCGGCTTGATAATGCCCTGATCTACGAACCATTTGACGTTGTATAGGTGGCCCAGGTCATAGCATTCGAACTCGAATTTGGTGCCGTGATCGCCGCCGAGCTTTTCGATCGCATAGCGGATCGTTTTGAACGTGTTGGGAAAGATGAAATCTTCGGTCATCTCAAGAAACGGGCGTTCCCAGTCGAATTGAAATTCGGTGTACTTTTGCAGCATCGGGAAGATGCCAAAATTCATCGACCCCATATTCAAGCTAGCCATCTCCGGGCTGGCAGACGTTGCCGCCAAAAGCCGGTCATCCATCGACATCCCCAGCCCGCCACCTGTCGAGACGTTTATCACAGCGTCAGTAGACTGCTTTATGACCGGCAAAAACTGAGCAAACAGTTCGGGACGAGGATCAGGTTTGCCAGTCTCTGGATGGCGCGCGTGCAGGTGGATGATCGATGCACCGGCTTGGGCGGCTTCAATGCTGGCGGTGGCAATCTCAGCAGGGGTAACCGGCAGGTGCGGCGACATGGAAGGGGTATGGATACCGCCCGTGGGTGCGCAGGTGATGATAACGGACTTTGGCATCAGAGTTTCATCTGCTGAACTTGCGCCGACAGCCCGCCATCGAGCACCCAAAGCTGACCGGAGGCATAGCGCGCTTCATCTGAGGCCAGCCAATTAACCAGATTGGCAATGTCCGTGGGTGTGCCATAGGTGCGCATCGGATGCACGTCTCGCACGGCCTTTTGCAGTGTTTCAATATTGCCGCCACCCCCGCCAGAACCATCACCGTTGAAAAAACTCTGTAGCATCGGTGTATCGATGTAGCCTGGGCAGATCGCATTGACGCGGATGCCTTCGGGACCATGATCGCAAGCCATGGCGCGAGTCAGCGCATGCACCGCGCCCTTCGTGGCGCAATAGGCAGCAAGGCCGGGATCGGCGATGAACCCGTCATACGAACCGAAATTGATCAGGCTGGCGCTGCTGCCCGACTTCGCAGCTTCACGCATCAGCGGCAGTGCGTATTTTGAAGTCAGGAATGTCCCCGTCGAGTTCACAGCAAAGCTCTGATTCCATTCCTCAAGCGTGGTTTCCTCCACGGTCTTTTCGATTTCGATCCCTGCGGCGTTCACCAGAATATCCAGTTTTCCCTGTCCACGTCGCACTGCTTGCATTGCGGCGATAGCATCGGCCTCTTGCGTTACATCAAGTTTCAAAAAGATGCTGCCATCGTCGTCATGGGCATTGAGCGATCCATGGGGTGTGAGATCGGCAGCGTAGACCGTCGCACCTTCCTTTATGAACCGCGCCACAATCGCGCGTCCTATGCCGCCGCGTGCGCCAGTCACCAGCGCGATTTTTCCGTCAAGCTTCATCAATTCTGGTCCTTCAAAGGGGGATAGCGGTAGCGATTTGCGGCTGCGGTCCAATCCATATGGTTTCGCACGTATTGCTGGCTGGCGTCGCTCGGCGGGTTGTAGTCCCAACTTTCGCTTGCACCTGCTTCCATCGCAGCGTGCAGGGCCCGACGAGATTTTTGCGTTGCGATGATCTGTTTGCGCAGTGCTTTGCCATCCCAACGCGCGGCAACCTCCGCCGCAAAGTTTGACGCCGCATCGGCATATTCCGCATCTGCCGCGACATTGCGCATTTCCAAGGGATCTACGCTGAGATCATAAAGCTGAGCTGGATCACTGTCGCAATGAATGTATTTCAACACCCCGCGCCGGATCATTATCACGGGATAGCCCGTCATCTCTGCGCAGTATTCACCAATTGCTTCGTCAACCGGGTCGTCCTCGCCACTCATCAAGGGGACCAAACTGCGCCCGTCTATCGGTTCACCGAGCATTGACAGGTCGCCGCCGGCAAGTTCGATAAACGTTGGCAAAAGATCCACGAGCGAAACAGCATTACGCGCTGTCCCGACAGCAACGCCCGGCCCGGCCATGACCATGGGCACCCGGGCTGAATGTTCAAAGAAGTTCATCTTGTACCAGAGGCCACGCTCGCCCAGCATATCGCCGTGATCAGCAGTGACTATGACAATAGTGTTGTCCAGTTCTCCAATTTCCTCGAGGGTCTGAACAAGCTCACCTATCTTGCTGTCAAAATAGCTGACATTGGCGAGATATGCCCGGCGGGCACGGCACACTTCCTCTTCCGTCAAGGGCACATACGAGGCTTCGATCCCGTCCAGCAAACGCCGAGAAAACGGATCTTGATCCTCAAGCTTTGGCACAAACGCCGGCATGTCGATGTTATCATCGGAGTAAAGGTTCCACCATTCGGGACGCGCCACATACGGATCGTGCGGATGGATGAAACTCGCCACCATAGCAAAAGGCGCATCCAGCCCGAGCGCCTTGTCCCTTGCGGCATTGATCAGCCAGCGTTTGGCGGCAAAAGCGACCTCGTCATCAAAATCGATCTGGTATGTCGCATGCGCCAGACCGCTTTCTTTAACGGTCTGCATGTTGTGATACCACTTATCGATCCGCTCGTCAGGAGCTTCCCAATCCGGGGTCCAGGCAAAGTCCGCGGGGTAGATATCGGTGGTCACGCGATCCTCAAACCCGTGCATCTGATCGGGACCGACAAAGTGCATCTTGCCGGACAGGCACGTGCGATAGCTGAGCGATTTCAGATAGTGTGCAAAAGTGGGCACTGACGCTTTGAATTCAGACGCGTTGTCATATGCCGCAATCCGGCTGATGTTCTGCCCTGACATAAAGGCAAAGCGCGACGGGGCGCAGAGCGGCGAGTTGCAATAAGCTGCATCAAAGCGCATCCCGCGCGCAGCCAACGCGTCCAAATGCGGAGTCTTGGCGATCTTATGTCCGTATGCCCCGGTGAAATGCGGCGCCAGTTGGTCCGCCATGATCACCAGAATATTCGGCCGCGTCACGCGGCACCTTTTTCGTAGGCGTCCAGAACAAGCCCGTGGAAATGGTGAACCGCGTGTTCCGATTTGCCCGAGCCATCGGGATCATGAACAATCCGCCCTTGCGTGAACGCCGGCGTATTCATCCCACGCTGTACACTTTCCACGAGGTTGATGTCTTCGACCTGAAGCACTTCGTCCAAGTATCGGATCGCATCTAACTCCATCTCGTCAGGCTCAGGCGTTTCAAGGAAAAAGTCGTAGGTTTCCAGTGTCCGATCCGGGTTCACGGGAATGATGTTCAACACAATCATGCTGGAGCGTCCGGGATAACGCATCAGGCACGTTGTCGGGTAAAGCCACCAAACGGCATGAGTCTTAACTGTCGCATTGGAAACGTCATAGGCGCTATTCGCGTTTTGACCCGCGTCCGCCATATGGCTGGAATAAATACCGTGGGTCGTCACCTTATAGGTGTCCATATCCACCAGATCGCAGAAGTCCTTGTGCGCGGTCGGGCAGTGATAGCACTCAAGGAAATTGTCGACGACGTTTTTCCAGTTCGACTTGATATCATAGGTCAGCCGATGGCCGAATGTCAGCTGATCCACATCAGGTGCCCAATGGCGCACCTCCGTTTCAAGGTTCCCGGATTGTTCAGCGAGGGGTCGCGCATTCGGATCGAGGTTAACGAAAACAAAGCCGCAGAATTCTTCGACCTGCACTTCATCAAGGCAAATTTCACCCGGGTTGAAATCAACAAGGCTCTCAGTATGCGGCGCGCGCGCCAACTGCCCGTCCAGCTTGTAGACCCAAGCATGATAGGGACACATGATCCGCGTCGTGTTGCCTTCTCCTGACAGAAGCTCATGCGCGCGGTGCTTGCAGACATTATAAAAGGCCCGCAGAATTCCTTCCTTGCCGCGTACAATCGCAATCGGATTGCCCGCGATTTCCACGGTGCAATAAGCGCCCGGCTCGCGGGTCTTCTCAACATGACAAACCCATTGCCAAGTCCGAGCGATTACCGATTTCAGATCCGCATCGAACCACGAGTGATCCGTATAGGCCTCTGCCTTCAGGGAGTAGGAACGGGCTGGATCGCTACTGTAACCGCCAGAGATTTCAGCATCGTCGTTCATAACGTCCTCCCTTGCTTTGCAGCAGTGTAGGCAATCCAGCTGAAACGGTTTAACTAAAACCGCCGCAAGTTTAACATTTTTAGGCTTCGCTCGCCTATATTGGTCCCTTCGACTTTTTGGTCGTGTTCGCCTAGTCAAACGTCATTATGTTGGCTGGGAAGGATGCTTCAGGTTATGCCCAACTCGAAATGCGCACCCGCAGAGAACGTCTGCTCTCCGGCCATATCAACCGATGCTGCGTCCACAACTAGCGTCGCCTTTTGTCTTGGTGCGTACCTTCGCTGAAGTTCGTCCCAACTTCCGCTTTGCGAACAAACCAGCATAAATTACAAAAGGACAATTGACACTTAGCAAAACTGTTTCATGCAATGCGTCTCAAGGATTGGTAGGGGCGATAACATAAAGAGCCTTCAATGCTTCGCTGGGCTCGATCCCTGGCAAAGCAATGCGAAAAATCTCTTCCATTGTGCCTTGAGCGTACATCTCTGACAAAATGCGATCTATTAGCAATCGAAAATCATAGTCTCCTTTCGGTATCGCCAATCCTTGCTTTTCTATGGTTAGTATTTCTTGGGACAACTTGAATTTGCCCTTTAGTCCGGCAGCAATGTAGTTGACCAACAAAATCGACTGATCCGCAAAATACGCATCGATTTCGCCGTCTCTTAGCGCCTTGATACCGTCTGGGTGTGAACCGAACCGCACCATATTTGCTTCGATACCCTCCGCTTCAAAGGAATTGAGAACGGATGCTTCTGTTGTCGTGCTGCTTCTCATACCAATCTTCTTCCCCGCCAGCGCACTCATAGTGCCCTCGGCTTCAATTGGTAATAATATGGACGTGCCATCGACATATATTGGAAGCGAGAAATCAACGGCTTCGCGACGGGAAAGTGTTATAGTCGCAGCCCCACAGAGCATATCTATTTCTCCCGAGGCAACTTTGTCGAAACGATCCTTGGAGTCGACCGGAATGAACTGGACGTTCAATTCATTCAATTCCAGTTTCTTCGCGAGACGCTGTGCGACCTGATCGCAAATCAAGGGTGACAAGCCAAACGGCCGACCTTGGTCGTTGACGTAAGATAGTGGCGCAGCATCTATTCGAAAACCAAAGCGGATTTCGTTATTTTTTGTTATCCGTTCGATTGTCTGAGCAACCGCTCCGGTTGTGAATAGAACCATCACACTAAGTACAGAAAGCAAGCGCATGGGTTTTATTTCTTTAATCATTGTCCGTCCCACAGGAGTACAAGGCATCTCATGTCGAGAATAATACACATTGAGGCTCAAAAAGTCAGATTATTAACGACAAGAGTTTCTGGGCGAGGGAAGAAAACCGCATCTTGGCACCGTAAGTAGCTGACTCAGTTTAGACTAGGGCATAGATTATTGGGCTGGGCTTAAGTTCGATTGTCCAGCATGGAATACATCTATTGGATGTCGCGGTATCAAACTAACACTGAACTGACTTTTTTCATGACAAAAAGTTAAAACATTCCGCTTTGGGCTCAGTGCAGCCAACAGTCACCGTATGGCACTCTATGCGTTTTGTGTGACCTACCGAATTGGGTTCAGCTGATACCATCGCTGCCGCGTTTCTGAAGGTTAGGCCCGAGTAAATAGGGCTCAAAGCGGTTATTCGCTTCACTCGGCATGAGCGGTTGCTTTGCGGACAAAGCTGCCATTAGCAAATAATCAGCAATGGCAGCGGTTCACGAAAGGGGGACATTTCAGCTCCACACGTAGGTCCGGACGACGGCCTGGACTTTAATCAATCACAGTTTGCCCTCCGCACGTTTACCTTTTAACGCAGTTACACTAACTCGAAACACGGCCTTCTGTGCTACCGATATGACAAACGGCAGCGTCGAGGCGACATCGTACTGATAAATTGTCTTGTCAGTTTGCCAAAGTCTACTCGGGTTTCTCTCCGCCACCACTAAACAAATTCGTATTTTTGACTTTGTTTGGTAAGCGCGTACAATTGCAACAGGTTTAGGCGCAAAATCCGCAAGTTAGGCCACCTTCACAGCGACGAAGTGAGGAACGCGGGCTGCACGGGAGGGGGATATGAAGAGAACTTTTGGTTGGCTATTTGCTTTCGTGTTGCTTACCGGCTGCTGGGAGAAGGAAGAAGATGCGACCCAAACACTTATTCGACCTGTCAGAGCCACCGAGATTTCCGACCTCTCCAGTTTGCATGACCGATATTTTGTCGGAACAGCCAGGGCCGCGCGCGAAGTCTCTTTGGCCTTTCGCGTACCGGGCAATGTTGTTGGCGTCGATGTTCAGGTTGGCGACCTTGTAACTAAGGGTGACATTATGGCAGCCTTGGATCCAGCCCCGTACCAGGCTGAAGTAGACCGGCTTAACGCCGAACTCGAAAGCGCACAGGCAACGTTTGAGAACGCCAAGTTGCAAACAGATCGGCAACGATCGCTGGTCGAAAAGGACGTCGCTGCTCAGGCTACACTCGACCGATTTATCGCTGGCGAGACATCCGCTAAGGCGGCCATCAATTCTGTTCAAGGCGCTCTGGACAGAGCCACTCTGGATTTAACCTATACGAGTTTGGCGGCACCGTTCGATGGTCGTGTTGTCGGCAAATACATTGAAGATTTCGAAGAAGTCGCCGCTCAGACTCCGGTGCTGCGCATTTTGGATGCCGAACGCATCGAAGTGGTGATCGATATCCCCGAACGATACATCGCCCTGATCCCTCACATTGAAGACATCACCGTTACTTTTGATGCTCTGGGGGATGTGGTTCTACCGGCGGAAATCAGCGAGATTGGATCCGAGGCTTCGGCGACGACCCGAACCTTCCCTGTCACGTTGATTATGGATCAACCGGAAGACGCACTTGTTCTTCCGGGTATGGCAGGGCGCGTCCGTGGCCAGCCAAAGGAAGGGCACGAACCATTCGATGCGATCATGGTTCCTGCCAGCGCGGTTTTCGTGCCTGAAGGGGAAACAGATCCGCATGTCTGGGTATTCGATGCCAGCTCAGAAACCGTAACGGCAAGGAAGGTTTCGCTTGGCACGCCCCGGTCGCAAGGGGTGGCCGTTAGTGAAGGTCTGGAATTTGGTGATGTGGTCGTCACTGCCGGAGCGAATTCTTTGCGAGAAGGCCAAAAGGTTTCACGACTTTCCGAGGATACAGAGTAATGGGTCTCGCGGCGTTCTCCATCCGCAACGCCAAATTCGTTTGGTTCACGGTAGTCATGCTTACGTTGGGCGGCATTTCGGCTTTCTTTAGTCTGGGGCAGCTAGAAGACCCCGAGTTCACTATCAAAACTGCGGTTGTGACCACCCTCTATCCCGGCGCCAGCCCTGAAGAAGTTGAGCAAGAGATCACAGAACGGATCGAGCTGAAACTCCAGGAAATTAAGGAGATTGATTACATCTCGAGCGAAAGCAGGGCGGGTGTGTCGACGATTAAAGTCGAAATTCGCCCGAACTATTGGTCGGACCAGCTACCGCAAATCTGGGACACACTACGTCGGAAAGTCAGAGACGTGGAAACAGACCTGCCCCCTGGCGCGGGTCGTCCTGCCATCAACGATGATTTCGGTGATGTCTTCGGTCTACTGCTGGCTATGACGTCCGATGGGTTCTCCGCTCAGGAGCTTGATGGGTATGCCGAAGACTTCAAGCGAGAGCTCTCGCTGATCGACGGTGTCGGCCGCGTCGATCTTTGGGGAGAACGCGACAGGGTCATTTATCTGGAAACACGGGAAGAAGCCTTGGCCGCATTGGGAGTTTCGGCTCAGACAATTCTCAACACGTTACAGACCCAGAATGCGATCGTGGATGCAGGGCGGGTAAACGTCGGTGACTACCGCATGCGCATTGCGCCCAGCGGAACCTTCACAAGCCCAACTGACATCGCAGATTTAGTCGTCCGACCAAGTGGTCTGGATCAGGCTCAAAGCGGTCAACGTCGTGGGCCAGAGTTGCTAAGGCTGGGCGACATCGTTGAGGTTAAAGAAGGCTACATTGACCCACCGATAACTATGATGCGTTATAACGCGCTTCCATCTATTGGTTTGGCCATATCCTTCCAGTCTGGGGTCAACGTTGTCAGTGTTGGTGAGGCGGTAGATGCGAGAGTATCAGAACTGATCGCAAGCCTGCCGATGGGCATCGAGGTTGAACGGGTTCATTGGCAATCCGATGACGTAAACCTTGCGGTCAGCAGTTTTCTGGTGAGCCTTGCCCAAGCCGTCGCAATCGTCCTGGTCGTTTTAACTTTGGCGATGGGTGTTCGGATGGGGATCATCATCGGCAGCGGGCTGATTCTAACAATCCTAACCACCTTCATACCCTTGGCAGCACTTGGCATAGATCTTCAGCGCATGTCCTTGGGTGCATTGATCATTGCGCTCGGCATGATGGTAGATAACTCGATCGTGGTAGCGGACGGCGCCATGGTCCGGATGTCGCAAGGAATGGACCGTGCAAAGGCCGCGATTGAGGCCGCAACGCGTCCCGCTATGTCGTTGCTTGGGGCCACGTTTGTCGCGGTCATGGCTTTCTACCCGATCTTTGCATCTGTCGAGAGCGCAGGGGAGTACTGCCGAACACTCTTCTCAGTTGTTGGGATCGCGTTGCTGGTCAGTTGGTTGCTGTCGATGACGGTAACACCACTGCAATGCGTTGCCATGCTACCGGAGCCAAAGGGTGGAGCAAGCGAGACCTTTGACACCGGTTTCTATGCGATTTACCGCCGCTTTCTGGCTGCGGCGATCCGCGTGCGTTATCTGACGATCGGGGTGGCTTTGGGTGCTTTGGTCATTGCCGGGGTTGGCTTTGGGTCTATCACACAGCTGTTCTTCCCGACCTCGTCGATGACCAAATACATGATCGACTATTACGCGCCTGAAGGAACTCGGATTGAAGCCGTGTCAGAAGCGATCTCGCGGATCGAAGAAAAGGTTGAAATGGACGATCGTGTCACTGGCATCGCCAGCTTTATCGGAGCTGGCCCGCCGCGTTTCTACCTGCCGGTCGACCCCGAGGGAACCAACCCATCCTACGCGCAAGTCATTGTGAACGTCGAGGATTACCGCGACATTCCAGAGATGACCAAAGAGATATCGCTTTGGATATCAGCCAATATCCCCGAGGCGACCTCTTTCACACGCCAATTTGGTGTAGGACCTAGCAATACATGGGCGTTCGAGAACCGCATCGTCGGCCCGGCGGATGCTGATCCTGAGACATTGCGCAAAATTGGTGACAGAGCGGTTGCGATATTAGATCAGCATCAATGGACGAAAGTGGCGCGCACCGATTGGCGCAACCGTGTCCTGAAAACAGTCCCAGCCTATGACCAGGACCGAGCGCGATGGACCGGCATCACCTATGAAGATCTTGGTAACACGACAAAACGTGCATTTGACGGGCGTTCGGTCGGCCTTTACCGCGAAGGTGACGAGTTGCTGCCAATCATCGTTCGGCCCGGCGCAGAAGACGTGGCTGCCGTCGACAACTTTGAACTGTTGCAACTTCAGTCACCGTTTTCTGTTGAGCCTGTGCCATTGGCGCAGGTCGTACGCGGCGTGAATATCCAGCCCGAAGATCCAACGATCAATCGTCGCGACCGGCGCCGTGTTCTGACTGTGCAAGCCAATTCAATCGATAGCGTAACTCTGCCAAGCTATCGCGCCGCAGTTCTTGCCGATTTTGAAGCTTTGGAGGCTGACTTGCCGCCGGGCTACAGCATGGAATGGGGTGGAGAGTACGAGGACACAGTTTCTGCGCAAGCGTCTTTGATTCCGGGTATGATCCCCGCGTTTTCGATCATGGCATTGATTGTAGTTGGGCTGTTTAACTCATACCGCAGACCGCTTGTCATTTTCCTGACTGTACCTTTTGTGCTGATAGGTATTGTTCCGAGCCTGCTCCTCACAAACACACCGTTTGGGTTCGTTGCCTTGCTCGGGGGCATGAGCCTGGCGGGCATGATGATCAAAAACGCAATCGTTCTGATCGATCAGATCAACGATAACTTGGCCGAAGGTCAGCCGGGCTACGACGCCGTTTTGAATGCCGGAGCCTCAAGACTGCGCCCTGTCGTACTGGCCGCCGCCACTACAGTTTTGGGTGTGATACCGCTACTGCCAGACGTGTTTTGGGTGGGTCTTGCTGTAACGATCATGGGCGGTTTGACGGTGGGTACGATGCTCACAATGATCCTGGTACCGGTCTTGTTCGCCACGCTGAGCGGCATTCGACAGTCACCGAAAGCCGTTTGACGTCATCTATAGCGGTCTTTGGATCGTTTTTTTCGAGCATGTACTTGTTGAGTGTAAACAACTCATTTGGGGGTAAAGATGGACAATACAGTACTCTACTTTCTGGTCGGCATCTTCGTGGTTGGCCTAGTCTCACTGGGATATTTTGCCAAAGGTAGCGGAGCACTGCTTGTGATCGTGATATTGGTTGGTGTGTTGTTAGCGATGATCGCATTTTTTGGGGGTTACTTTGGCGAGACACCGAAGTGAGCTTGTAGTGGCATCATTGAAGACGCCTCGCGAGTTACAGGAAACGCCAGTTGATCCGAGAAGGAGGCTCATTGGATTTGACGCTTGGTGACTACTTTGTTCAGTGCCATCTATAGGCACCATTTTCTGCGAAAACAGAGATCAGGCGCGCTTTTCGCCGATTGTGGCCACGCCCAGAACCGACAGTACTTTGGCCTCGATCTGCTCGGCATTCATACCAGCTACCGCGTACATATCCGCCGGGCTGGCCTGATCGATGAAGATGTCAGGCAGCACCATCGAACGGTATTTCAGACCCGCATCAAACACGCCTTCATCCGCCAACAATTGCGCCACGTGGCTGCCAAAGCCGCCAATCGCCCCTTCTTCAATGGTGATCAGCGCCTCGTGATTGGCGGCCAGATCCAGAATCAGGTCGCGGTCCAGCGGTTTGGCAAAACGCGCATCGGCGATCGTCGGCGTGATGCCCTTGGCGGTAAGCGCCTCGGCGGCTTTTTGAACTTCGGCCAGACGTGTGCCGAAGGACAGCAGCGCAACCCGTGCGCCGGTTTGGATGATGCGGCCTTTGCCGATTTCCAGAACCTCACCGCGTTCGGGCAGGTCTACACCTACACCCTCGCCTCGCGGATACCGGAAGGCGATGGGGCCTTCGTCATGTGCGGCGGCGGTGGCGACCATGTGCATCAGCTCGGCCTCATCCGAGGCGGCCATCACCACCATGCCCGGCAGGTTGGCCAAATAAGCGATGTCGAACGATCCCGCATGCGTCGCGCCATCGGCCCCCACAAGCCCCGCGCGGTCGATGGCGAACCGGACCGGCAGGCGTTGAATGGCAACATCATGCACAACCTGATCATAACCGCGCTGCAGGAAAGTCGAATACATCGCGCAAAACGGCTTCATCCCACCCGCAGCCAGCGCGGCGGCAAAGGTCACGCCGTGCTGTTCAGCAATCGCCACGTCGAAACAACGTGAGGGGTAGCGTTCTGCAAACAGGTTCAGCCCGGTGCCGTCTGGCATCGCCGCAGTCACAGCCACGATCTTGTCGTCGCGCCCGGCCTCTTCCACCAACGTGTTGCCAAAGACCGAGGTATAGGACGGCGCGTTTGATGGCGCTTTGTGCTGTTTGCCCGTCACTACGTCGAATTTCGCGGTTGCATGCCCCTTGTCGCGAGCTTGCTCGGCGGGGGCATAGCCCTTGCCCTTTTTGGTCAGCACGTGGATCAGGATCGGCCCGGTCGCCCGTGCCTTGACGGTACGCAACACCGGCAGCAACTGGTCGATGTCATGCCCGTCGATGGGACCGATGTACGAGAATCCCAGCTCCTCGAAAAACGTGCCGCCCATGGCCATGCCCTTAAGCATCTCTTTGGCGCGTTTCGCCCCCTCGCGGAAGGGTTCCGGCAGCAGGGACACCGCGCCTTTGGCGGCGGCTTTCAGATCGTGGAACGGGGCCTCGGTATATATCCGCGAAAGGTAACTGGAGAGCGCACCAACCGGGGGCGCAATGCTCATCTCGTTGTCGTTCAGGATTACGATCAGGCGTTTTTTCAGGTGGCCAGCATTGTTCATCGCCTCGAACGCCATGCCTGCGGACATCGAGCCATCGCCGATCACAGCAATCGCATCGCCTAACCCTTCGGGCGTGACACCGCCCAGATCGCGCGCGACGGAAAACCCAAGCGCAGCACTGATCGAGGTGCTGGAATGGGCAGCCCCGAACGGGTCATAGGTGCTTTCGCTGCGTTTGGTAAAGCCGCTGAGGCCGTCTTTCATGCGCAGAGTGCGGATCCGGTCGCGCCGTTCGGTCAGAATTTTATGAGGATAGCACTGATGCCCCACATCCCAGATGATCTTGTCGCGCGGGGTGTCAAAGACGGCGTGTAGCGCGGTGGTCAGCTCGACGACACCCAAACCAGCGCCCAAATGCCCGCCGGTGACGGAAACGGCCGAGACGGTCTCAGCCCGCAATTCATCGGCGATCTGCCGCAACTGCGAATCCGAAAACTGCTTGAGGTCCGCAGGGCGGCTCACAAGGTCCAGCAGGGGCGTATTCGGGCGGTCAGACATATGGCGCGTTCCTGGCTTAGCTGTCCCGGGCAATAACGAAGCGGGCGGCGTCCTTCAAGGTTTCAGCAGCAGGCCCATAGCCATCCAGCGCAGCACAGGCCTGATCCACCAGCTCCGCCGCGCGGGCCTTGGCGGCGTCCAGCCCCAGCAGCGAGACAAAGGTGGCCTTGCCCGCCTTTGCATCCTTTTGCAGACGTTTTCCGGCTTTTTCGGCATCACCCTCAACATCCAAGATGTCATCCGCGATCTGAAAGGCAAGGCCCAGAGCACGGGCATAGTGGCGCAGCGGGTCCGGGTCTGCCTGAGCCAGCCATGCCCCCGCGCAGGCAGACCATTCGATCAGCGCCCCGGTCTTACCTGCCTGCAACCGCGTGATCTGTTCCAGCGTCAGCGGAGCCTCCGCCGTTTCCGCCGCGATATCCAGCGCCTGTCCCAGCACCATACCTTGCGCACCGCTGGCTTTTGCCAGTGTTAGAGTCAAATCTGAGCGAATTGCGGCCTCGCCAACCTGCGCGTTCCCGCAAAGCTCAAACGCGAGCGTCTGCAACGCGTCCCCGGCCAGAACGGCCGTACCCTCATCCCATTTTACATGAACCGTGGGCCGCCCCCGGCGCAGATCATCATCATCCATGCAAGGCAGATCATCATGGACCAGCGAATACGCGTGCAGCGCCTCTATAGCCGTCGCGGGCCAAATGGCTCGTTCAGTCTCAACACCATGCAACCGCGCACTTTCCAATACCAAAAATCCGCGCAGCCTTTTGCCGCCCTTGGTGGCATAGGCCATCGCCTGGGTCACATCCAGATTGTCCAGCGCCCCCAGAACCCGATCAAAATGGGCTTGAATCCGCGCCGCATCCTGCGCCAGTCTGTCACTGAACATTTACTGACCTTCGACAGGCGTGGTCCCGGTCGGCTGACCATTGGCGTCCAGCGTGATCGCCGCCACTTTTTCCTCGGCCCGCTTCAACTCATCCTCGCAGCGTTTCTTCAGCTGCGCCCCGCGTTCGTACAGAGCAATGGACTGGTCCAATGCAACATCGCCACGCTCAAGCTGACCAACCACGGCCTCCAGCTCTTTCATAGCCTGTTCGAATGTCATCTGGTCGACGGGTGTCTCGGTCATTGGGCTGCCTTCATCAATTCTTCCACATGAGCACGGGTGGCCTCGGCCAAGGCTTTCAGATCATACCCGCCCTCCAGAGTCGAGACGATACGACCCTCACACACCTCTGCCGCGATCTGGCACAGCTCTGACGTGAGCCAGGCAAAATCCCCGGTGGACCAGTTCAATTCGGCCAGCGGATCATCCTGATGCGCGTCAAACCCGGCCGAGATGACAATTAGCTCAGGTGCAAAGGCACGCAGACGCGGGAAGGCCAACCGTTCATAGGCCGCACGCATCTCGGCCCCACCTGTACCAGGTGCCAGAGGGATATTCAGCACCGTGTCATAAGCACCGGTTTCATTGGGGCGCCCGGACCCCGGCCACAAGGGCATCTGCTGGCTTGTAATGACCAACGCGCGCTTTTCGTCCCACAGCAGACCCTGCGTGCCATTGCCGTGATGCACGTCGAAATCCACAACGGCCACGCGGCTCAGCCCGTGATGATCCAGCGCATGTTTCGCCGCCAGAGCCGCGTTGCCGAATAAGCAAAACCCCATGGCAGTGTCAGTCTCAGCATGATGCCCCGGAGGCCGCACCGCGCAAAACGCATTCGGCGCCTCACCACCCAGCACCAAATCCACCGCCCGAACAGCCGCCCCCGCCGCGCGATATCCCGCGCTCACCGACCCCGGCGACATGATTGTATCGCCGTCGATCTGCCGAAACCCGTCCACAGGCGCGCTGCGCCGAATGTCTTCAATATAGCTGTCCGGGTGAATACGCCGCAGATCATCATCTGCTGCCAAAGGCGCAGTCTTGCGATCCAAATCCAGCGGCTCCAAGGCATGCAGAATATGTTCCAATCGCGCGACCCGCTCAGGGTGGCCGTCCGGCGTCACATGTCCAAGACAATCCGCATGAGTCAAAAGCGCAGTCTTCATCAGGATCCCATCTTCATCTGGCTAAAAATATCCTCGCCGAAGGCAAAAAATCGCCGCGCAGCGGCCCTTAGTCCGGGGCCAACATGTACCCTGCACCGCGCACAGTTTGCAAATACCGCGGCTGCTTGGGGTCCTGTTCGATCTTGCGCCGCAAACGGGTGATCTGCACGTCCACCGCGCGCTCCTGCGCCTGGCCTTTGTCGCGGCCCAAATCTTCAACCAGCTTCGACCGGCTGATCGGCTCACCCGGTTGGGCTGAGAAAATCTTCATCAACTGACTTTCCGTAGCCGTCAGACGCACAGGTTCTTCGCCCTGCCACATCTCGCCCTTCTCAACATCATAGCGGATGGGTCCGAGGTTCAGGATCTTGCTAACCGTCTCTTGCGCAGGTGTCTCGGGCATCCGACGCAGGATCGCGTTGATCCGTAGCAACAATTCCTTGGGTTCGAACGGCTTGGCCAAATAGTCATCGGCCCCAGCCTCAAGCCCCGCGATCCGATGCTCGGTCTCGCCGCGCGCGGTAAGCAACAGGATCGGCGTCGAATGGGTTTCGCGCAGCGCCTTCGTTAGGCTAACACCATCTTCGCCCGGCATCATCACATCCAGCACGATCATGTCGAAATCCAACCCCGACAACACCCGCCGCGCGTGGGCTGCATCACGGGCCGACGTCACCAGAAACCCGTTCCGCATCAGAAACTTCTTGAGCAGATCCCGAATGCGTTCGTCATCGTCAACGATCAGCAGATGCGCGTCCATATCGCTCATGAGGTGGTATCCCGCAATTTCCTGTATGCATGACGCATATCAGCATCCATCATCGCTTCAAGCACTTTACGAAACCCTGAAACGGCCTCGGGGCCCGCTTCCTTGTACGCCGCCCGCATCCGAACGCGCTGCGACTCGGACAATGTAGTCTCCAATTCTCGGCCTCTCTCTGTCAGAAATAGGTGCCTTTCACGTTTGTCCACGGTTCCCACCCGACTTTCGACCAATCCGTCGTCAATCAAGGTTCGCAACACCCGGTTCAGAGACTGTTTCGTCACGCCCAATATGGCCAGCAGATTGTTCACCGTGGTTCCCGGAGCCCGGTTGATGAAATGAATGGCCCGGTGATGCGCGCGACCATAGGCCAGTTCGGACAGGATACGATCAGGGTCCGCCGTAAACCCGCGATACGCGAAAAACATCGCCTCAATCCCTTGCCGTAACTGCTCATCCGTCAGAAACAGCAGGCTTTCTCCGCCAAAGACCTGGGCGGGACGGGTGTCGGACATCTTGTGCCTCATTCGTTACTTGGGTCGAGTTTATGTCAGCGTTATTGACATTCCAAGGGCAGACAGGTATCGAATCGCAGTTTTTGCGCAACATTATGTCCGCTTCGGACTTAAATAACGCAACAATCGGAAATTTCAGCCCGGTTCAGGAGGTTTCGCATGTCGGGATATGATGATCGTGATGGTGTCATCTGGTTGGATGGCAAACTGGTGCCCTGGCGCGAGGCCAATGTACACATCCTGACCCATGCGATGCACTATGCGTCTTCGGTCTTTGAGGGCGAACGCGCCTATGGCGGCAAAATCTTCAAAAGCCGCGAACATTCCGAGCGTCTGATCGCCTCGGCCGAGGCTCTGGACATGCCAATGCCGTATTCGGTGGACGATATCGAGGCCGCCAAGGAAGAAACCCTGAAAGCCAGCGGACTGCAGGACGCCTATGTGCGCGTTCTGGTCTGGCGCGGCTCGGGTGAGGATATGGGCGTGGCCTCGGCCAAAAACCCGGTGCGGATGGCCGTGGCTGTCTGGCCTTGGGGCGCTTACTACGGCGACGCCAAGATGCAGGGTGCGAAGCTGGATATCGCAGAATGGAAACGCCCCAGCCCCGAAACCATCCCGGTTCACGCAAAAGCGGCGGGTCTCTACATGATCTGCACCATCTCCAAGCACAAAGCCGAGGCCAAGGGATGCTCGGATGCCTTGTTCATGGACTACAACGGCTATGTGGCCGAGGCTACCGGCGCCAATGTCTTCTTCGTCAAAGATGGTGAGGTTCACACCCCTCTAGCCGACTGCTTTTTGAACGGCATCACCCGCCAGACCGTCATTCAGATGCTGAAAGACAAGGGCATCACTGTCCACGAACGCCGCATCAAGCCCGAGGAAATGGCCGAATTCGAACAATGCTGGCTGACCGGTACAGCGGCCGAGGTCACTCCGGTCGGGCAAATTGGCGATTATACGTTCGAGGTAGGCGACCTCACCCGCGAGATCGCCTCGGACTATGAGGCGTTGGTCCGCGCCTGATCCCAAACAACCAATTCTAACGAACCCCCGCGGATCCGCGGGGTTTTCTTTTGCCAAACGTGCGGGACTTATTGCAGATCGTTCGAACCCATGGATGTATGCGCATAATCGTTTAGGTTAAGCATATGTTAGACCTGCTCAGCGATATCCTCACGCGCCTGTCCCTAAAAGGCACGTTCTACTTCCGCACATCGTTCACGCCGCCCTTTGGCGTCCAGGTGCCAGCCTTCGAAAACGTGGCCCGGTTTCACTTTGTACAGCGGGGCGAGCTGAAGGTGCATGTCTCGACCACTGGCGAAACACTGCGGCTACGGCAAGGCGACCTGATCCTGATCCCGCACGGGTCCGCGCATGCTCTGCTCTGCAATGAGGTTAAACCGCTGGACGCTTTGCCTTTGGAAGAGGTGCTGGAAAAATCCGGCTACCAAGGCGACGGCGTTCTGGTCTATGGCGGCGAGGACAAAAGCCGGGATACGCAGCTGATCTGCGGGCATTTCTCGTTCACCGGCCCGCCGGGGCGGCAGGGCACGGGACATATGCTAATCGACCGGCTGCCCCCCTATATCCTGATCGAGAACTACGGCGAAGAGGCCGGAGCCTGGATCGAATCGACCCTGCGCATGATCGGGTCCGAGGTCAGCGGCGCCCGCATTGGCGGCGATCTGATTGCGCTGAAACTATCCGAAGTGCTGTTTGCCCAAGCCATCCGCGCCCATCTGGAACATCAAAGCCCCAGCGAATCTGCCTTGGCTGGGTTTGCTGATCCCCGCGTGTCACGCGCGCTGACAGCTTTCCACCAGTCTCCGGCGCAGGACTGGAGCGTCGAGTTGCTGGCCCGCGAGGCCGGGATGTCACGCACGGCCTTTGCCCAATTATTCGCCGAAAAGATGGGCACGACTCCGATGCAATACCTGACCGACTGGCGCATGCAGATCGCCTGCCATGGTCTGACCGAAAGCCGCTGGAACGTCGCGGACGCAGCCGCCGAAGTGGGCTATGCGTCCGAGGCCGCATTCTCGCGCGTGTTTAAAAAACAGGTCGGTCTGTCCCCGGCAGCTTATCGAGCCATGCACTGAAGCGACGATTTTTTGAACGATCTGCAATATCATGCGAACGAGCCGGACTGATACGTTCGGGGTTACTGATCTAACTTGGACTCATACCAAGCTAAGGAAAGGAACCTTCCATGTCTGCCCGTTTCGTGACCCGCAACATTCACGCCTATCTGGATTACCCCGTTGCCATTGCGCTGATGACCTTGCCATTCATACTGGGTCTAGGCCAATCCAACCCGCTGGCGCTGTGGCTGTCGGTCGTGACCGGCGTCGCCGCATTTGTGCTGACCGTGCTGACCGATCACCATCTGGGGATTTGGCGTGTGCTGCCCTATAAACTGCACCTGACAGTCGATCTTCTGGTCGGGCTGACCTTCCTTGCTGCGCCCAGCCTGCTTGGATTTTCCGGCCTGGATGCGGTATTCTACTGGGTGAACGGTGCGGCAGTTGTTGTGGTGATCGCACTCAGCGCGCCGGAACAGGACGTCACGGCCTAAGCACCTTGTCCACAAGTGTCACAATATCATCGTGATACTTTCAAAAAACTGAGCCGCTTGTTTTACAAACAGGCGGCTCACTGCCGCTCACCAATCGCGTGGTCCCTAAGGACCACCAGACAGGAGAGCCCAAATGACCCGAATCCTACGCCCCAATCGCCGAGCCTTTCTGGCCGGCAGCACCGCCTTCGCCGCATCACTGTCCATGCCAGCCATCAGCCGCGCATCCTCGCGCCCGGTTTTCACCCACGGCGTTCAGTCGGGTGATGTTGACACCACCTCGGGTATGATCTGGACTCGCACCGATCGACCGGCTCGCGTGATGATGGAAGTGTCCACCACCGAGAGCTTTACTGATGCGCGCAAGCTGACCCCGATGGATGCAATCCCCAACAGCGATTTAGCCGTCAAGCGACTGGTCGACGGGTTGCCGTCGGATCAGGACATCTTCTATCGGTTTACCGCAGCGGATCTACACGACATTAGCACCATATCAGAGCCTATTATTGGCCAATTTCGCACTGCACCGACCTCACGCCGGAATATCCGCTTTGCCTGGTCGGGCGATACCGCTGGGCAGGGTTGGGGCATCGACGACGAAGGGATGCGCACCTACGCCACCATGGCGCAGCACAAGCCCGATTTCTTCATCCACTCGGGCGACACGATTTATGCCGATGGTCCGATGCAGGATGAGGTCGTCAAAGATGATAAACTGATCTGGAAAAACACCACCCTGATCGACGAGAAACGCAAAGTGGCTGAAACGCTGGACGAATTCCGTGGTCAGTGGAAATACAACTTGATGGACGAGCATGTGCGCACTATGAACGCCGTCTGCCCGACCTTCTTTCAGTGGGATGACCATGAGGTCGTGAACAACTGGTCGGATGCGAAAGACCTGATCTCGGACGACCGCTATTCTGAGAAATCGGTGCACGTGCTGCAATCCCGCGCTGCCCGTGCCTTCCACGAAATGACACCGCTGCGCATCACCCCGGCCGAGCCGGGGCGGGTGTATCGCAAGATCGCATATGGTCCAATGCTGGACGTGTTCTTTTTGGACCTACGCAGCTATCGCGGGCCGAACGGGGCCTCGATGGAGGATGAGATCACTGATCAGTCCCGCATTCTGGGGGCCGAGCAACTGGCTTGGCTGAAACGGGAACTGGCCGCGTCCGAGGCGACGTGGAAGGTTATCGCATCCGACATGCCAATCGGTCTGATCGTCTGGGACAACTGGCGGGAACAAGCCGGGGCCGAAGCCATCGCAAACGGTGATAGCGGCCCCGCCAAAGGGCGCGAGTTGGAGATTGCCGAACTGCTGCAATTTATCAAAACCGCCGGGATCACCAATACGGTCTGGTTTACCGCTGACGTTCACTATACCGCCGCGCACTATTACGACCCTAACAAAGCGCAATTCCAGGATTTTGAGCCGTTCTGGGAATTCGTCTCGGGCCCGCTGCATGCCGGAACTTTTGGGCCGAACGCCTTGGATGGGACCTTCGGCCCCGAGGTCAAATTCGTCAAAGCCCCGGCCGAGGGACAAGGTGTCAATCTACCCCCCAGCGCCGGTCTGCAGTTCTTTGGATTGGTGGATATCGACGGAGCCACCGAGCAGATGACAGTGCGTCTGATGGACCGCGCCGATACCGAGCTGTGGTCGATCACGCTGGACCCAAAGTCTCGCGCAATTTAATGGGATCAGAGCGCCCCAGACTTATGATCAGGGGCGCTCTGTCATTCCAACACTTAAAAATCCACGCCGCGCTGGGCTTTGATACCAGCTTGGAACGGGTGTTTCTCTTCCGTCATTTCGGTGACAAGATCTGCATAGTCACGCAGCGCCTGCGGCGCGTCGCGGCCCGTAAGAAACACGCTGGTTTTGTCCGAGCGTGCATTCAGCCCATCAATGACCTGCTCGACCGACAGATACTCGTACCGAAGGGCAATGTTGATCTCGTCCAATACCACCAGGTCATAGTGCCCGCTGGCCATCAGGTCACACGCCTTGCCAAAGGCGGCGTTGGCCGCGGCGATGTCACGCTCTCGGTCCTGCGTGTCCCAGGTAAAGCCCTCGCCCATTGTGTGCCATGTGACCAGATCGCGTTCTTCAAAGAAACGCCGCTCACCCGTTTTCCACTTACCCTTGATGAACTGCACAACGGCAACTTTCTGGCCCCAGCCCAGCGCCCGAATGACCACACCAAACGCAGCCGAGGATTTACCCTTGCCCTTGCCGGTATTGATCAGGACCAACCCGCGCTCGGGGTCTACGGCCTCGGAGACTTTCTTGCGGTGCTGGGCCTGCACCTTCTGCATCTTTTCCTTGTGATCCTGCGCATCACTCATGGTGGGAACCTTTCCTTGTGTTGCGCCCAACCTAGGTGAAGTTCGCGAAAGGTAAAGATCAGCCTTTGGGATCCGTGACTGAACGCGCTTTTGCCCGCTCCAGCCCCAGTTGCCGTTCGCGCAGGATCACCACCACATTTCCCGCGATAACCAACGCTGCCCCACCCAACATGACCAAAGTCGGCAGCTCGTCGAACCAGACATAGCCGATGACCACCGCAAACAGCATCGTGGTATAGTCATAAGGTGCCAGCATCGAGGCTTGCGCGAACTTGTAGGACGTCGTGACCAATATCTGTGCAACCCCTCCTGTCAGCCCTACAAGTGCCAATATTAGGGTCTGTTCAAGCGTGGGCGCGGTCCATCCCCAAAATGCCGTCAAGGCGGACAGCAGCGTTGCCGTAACAGAAAAGTAAAAGGCCACGGCGGCGGGGTGATCGACCTGAACCAGTTGTCGGATATGGATTTGCACGAATCCTCGCGCCATCGTGGCAACCAGAACGCATAGCGCGCCGAGGGTTGCCGTGCTTTCCATGTTGTTGCCGCCCAGCCGGGGCCAGATCATGATCAGAACGCCCAGCAGCCCAAGGCCGACAGCACCGATACGGATCATGCGAATGCGCTCACCCAGAATGACGGCCGCCAGAATCAGCGTGAAGATCGGCGTGGCGTAGCCAATGGCCGTGACCTCGGGCAGAGGCAGCAGGGCCAGCCCCGTAAAGGTCAGCCCCATGGCCGAAGTTCCCAGAACACCGCGCCAGACGTGGCCCATCGGCTTTCGGGTGATCAACCCTTGCGCCAGCTCTCCACGCCAAAGCAGCCAGCCAATGATCACAGGGATGGCAAAGAGCGAGCGGAAAAAGACCATCTCGCCCGGCGGGAACGTATCCGACAGCGCTTTAACCAATGCGGCCATAGCCGTGAACAGGAACAATGCGCCCAGCTTCAGACCCACCGCCAGGGCGGGTCGATGCGATGTTAAGGATTTTGCCATGGGCCGGACCCTGCGCCTTTAACGGGCAAAGATCAACCGGTCGCGTCGCCGTTTATCCACGTCCGCGGCAGGTCACTGCCGATTTCCTCGGCGAATTCGTGCAGAAAACGGATCATACGCGCGGTCCTTGCTTTTGCGATCTGCCGCCCGGTTTCAGTCAGCATGTCATCAGACAGACTCAGCAGCTTCACTTTCCAATGGTCGAGCGAATAGTGCAGATCATCCAGCGCGCGATCAGCCGCAAAGGGGTCGGCTGCATCATAGAGCGTGCGCCCCAAGGCACCCGACACCGAGAAGTTCCGTGCAATCCCGATGGCGCCCAGCGCATCCAGCCTGTCGGCATCACGCAGGATGCGTGCCTCGGACGTCTCGGGCGGGATATTGGCCGAGAAGCTATGTGCCTCAATGGCATGTTTGGTGGCGTCAACCTGGGCGCAGCTAAAGCCGAATCCACTCAGAATAGGCACTGATTCCGATGCGGACTTGCGCGAAGCCAGATGGCGATCTGGGTCATCTTTTGGCAAGTTGACCAGATCGTGCAGATAGCTGGCGGCAAGTAGGACGGTCATGTCAGTCTGGTCATCGGAAATGGCCCGAGCGTTTACCCAGACGCGGTCCAAATGGGCCAGATCATGGGCCGGGTCCGTTTCCATGCGTTGCGCCACGACAGCGCGCAGGCGGCTACGCAGGTCAGCCGATATGTCCACGGTTTTCTCCGATCTGACCGCGATGCAGCAGCAGGTGGTCTAGGATCACGCAGGCCATCATCGCCTCACCCACCGGTACCGCGCGGATACCGACGCAGGGGTCGTGGCGGCCTTTGGTGATGATCTCGGTCTCCTCACCCGATTTAGTGATCGTCTTGCGCGTGGTCAGGATGGATGAAGTCGGCTTTACCGCAAACCGCACTACGATGTCCTGCCCGGTCGAGATGCCGCCCAGAATACCGCCCGCGTGGTTGGAGCTGTATTGCGGGCCGTTCTGCCCCATGAAAATCTCATCGGCGTTGGACTCACCTGTCAGTTCGGCGGCGGCCATGCCTTCGCCTATCTCGACACCTTTGACGGCATTGATCGACATCATTGCGGCTGCGAGATCAGTGTCTAACTTGGCATAAATCGGAGCGCCCAGCCCAGCGGGGACGCCCCGCGCGACGACTTCGACCACAGCGCCAACCGAGTTTCCGGATTTGCGCAGGTCATCCAGATAGGCGGCCCAGTCGTCGGCGGCTTGGGCGTCAGGTGTCCAGAACGGGTTCTGTTCGATCTGCGACCAGTCGAAGTTGGCGCGGTCGATTTTATGTGGGCCGATCTGGGTCATATAGCCGGTGATTTGCACATTGGGCGCGATCTGTTTGATCGCTTCACGCGCCAGCCCTCCGGCCGCGACGCGCGATGCGGTTTCACGGGCCGAGCTGCGCCCGCCGCCGCGATAGTCGCGGATGCCGTATTTCTGCCAGTAGGTGATATCGGCATGTCCCGGACGGAACTTGTCGATGATGTCGCCGTAGTCCTTGGAGCGCTGGTCGGTGTTCTCAATCATCAGCTGAACGGGCGTGCCGGTGGTTTGACCTTCGAACACACCGGACAAGATTTTCACCTGATCGGGCTCGCGGCGCTGGGTGGTGAACTTATTCTGCCCGGGTTTGCGCTTGTCCAGCCAGTGCTGGATCATGGCTTCGTCGATGGCGACACCCGGAGGGCAACCATCCACCGTGGCGCCCAAGGCGGGGCCATGGCTTTCACCCCAGGTGGTAACGCGGAAGAGGTGTCCAAAGCTGTTCATCGACATGGGGCATGCTCCTTTAGAAATCGTGATTAGCGGGGAGTGTCTTTGGCCTCAAGCGGATTTGCATGCGGAAAGTGGGGAAGGGGGCGCTGCCCCCGTCGCACGGGTGCGACTCCCCCGAGGTATTTTTGAACAGAAGAAGGATCAGGCCGCTTGTACGATTGTGGTGCGGGTTTTTGAGATTGTCAGAGCCGCCTGGGCGGCCTCGCGGCCTTTTTCGACGAAATGGGCGCGGTAGATGGCGTTGTGATGGTCGGTTTCCTGATATTGGTGAGGGGTCAGCGAGACCGACAGGACCGGCACGCCCGTGTCCATCCCCGCGCGCATCAACCCGTCGACCACCGCCTGCGCCACGAAATCATGCCGGTAGATACCGCCATCCACTACAAAGGCGGCGCAGGCGACGGCCGCATAGCGCCCGGTTTGCGCCAGGTCGCGGGCCAGCAGGGGCATTTCGAACGCACCAGGGACATCGTAGACGTCTATCTGGTCGGCGGGAATAAGCTGTTGGAATCCTTCCAGCGCCTGATCGACAATATCGGAATGCCAGTTGGCTTTGACGAAAGCATAGCGGGTGTGTGTCATTTGTGATCTCCTACGTAAACAGACACGTCACCCAAGGCGATCACGAGCAGCCGCGCCGGGTGGCACGCTGCACGTTCTCTTTCATCCGGACTTTGACCGTCGGCTCTGGCCTCTCACCAGATCTGCTGACACCCCGAATAACTCGGGACCGCTCGCGGGCTTACGGGTCATCGCCCGCATACCGCCGGTGGGGAATTTCGCCCCGCCCTGAGAACGACGGGGACCTTGCCAAGATCGCTGCGAATCTGCAAGGCATTCCGTCAGGAGATTTGTGATGCACCCAAACCCAGCTTTCCGCACTGAAGATCAGGCCCTAAGTGTCGAATTTGCTCGTTCGCGGGCCTTTGGCGTATTGGCGCTGTCCACCGCAGACGTACCGTTGATCAGTCATGTGCCTTTCCTGCTGAGCGAAGATGGCATGGTCGCTGAATTGCACCTTGTGCGGTCGAACCCGATTGTCCGCGCGCTGGCAACACCTTGCACGGCGAAAATTGCCGTGGCCGGGCCGGATGGCTATGTCTCACCCGATTGGTACGGGGTCGAAGACCAAGTGCCGACTTGGAACTATGTTGCCGTCCATCTGACGGGAGTACTGGAACTGCGGCCGCATGATGAGTTGCAGGGCCTTTTGGACCGTCAGTCAGCCTTTTATGAGCAGCGGCTGTTACCCAAACCACCCTGGACAACAGACAAGATGACGCCCGAGGCGCTGGACCGGATGATGCGCATGATCGTGCCCTGCCGGATGCAGGTGGACGATATTCAGGGCACTTGGAAGCTGAACCAGAACAAACCCGATGCTGTGCGCTTGGCGGCGGCGGATCAGGTTGCCGGTGGGATCGGGGTGGAATTGGCGCAGCTGGCCACGCTGATGCGCGGCCAGCGCTAGGGTCAGTTGCTGAAGGTGGCCAGATAGGCGGCGATATCTTCGGCGCCTTTTTTCAGCTGCACGCTCATGTTGGGGCGGGCGGTTTCGTCGTCCAGGTAGTCTTTGATGAAGCGGATCGGATCTTTTGAATAGGCGGCAATGTTGTCTTCGGTCCAGACAAGCCCCTCTTGCCCAGCGCGGATCATATCATCGGTGAACATGCTAATAGGCAGGCGTTCGCTTCCATTCAAGTAGTCAGTTTCTGTACCCGCAACGCGCCCGACCACGCCAAATAGATTCGGTCCGGTGATTCCACCTTTGACCAGAACCTCATCACCCTTGATGATCGCGTGGCACGAGGAACACCGGTTATAAAGCGCCTTTCCTTTGGCTGCGTCCCCGGCGGCGCTGACCTGCGAGGACAGCGACAGAGCGAAAACAAACGTGATCAGGGGAAATTTGGGCATGGGATGCGTCCTGCTGAGAATTGTCCTTGCCCGCGCCTTCTTGCATTCATCTTTGAAGTGCAATCGAAATCGCGTCTCAACTGGGCATTCTGAAATATCTAATTTGAACTCATATATTTAGCTGGGTCAAATCTGCCGAAAGTTGAAATTTTCATGGCCAAAATCAGGAAAATTATGGGTGATTTCACCTGAAATCTCCGGCCAGAATACTGAGACCCATCAGGGTGACGGGCGTGCCCAAAGCAAACCGAATCACCCCAAGCAGACGTGGGCGAGCAAAGGTGGATTTTTCCGGTCAAACCGGCCCGGACCTTGAAAAAATACCCTGACGTTGTGACATGAATGCCCAGATGCGGCGTAGTGCGCGCCTATGACCGCTGGACGAACCGATTTCTCCCGGATAGATAGCCGCGATGAGACGCCGCTTTGATGCGGTGCTGATGCATGTTTGCCCGGTATCCTCCGGGCGCCGGAATCGGAGAAAACCTCGTGTCCCACGCAGAAGACCACGAAGGCACCCGCAGAGATTTCCTCTACTACGTCGCTGGCGGCGCAGGTGTCGTTGCGACGGGTGCAGCCGTATGGCCCCTGATCAACCAAATGAATCCCTCGGCAGACGTTCAGGCGCTGTCCTCGATCCGTGTGGACGTGAGCGGCGTTGAGCCGGGGACGCAGCTGACTGTGAAATGGCTGGGTAAACCCGTCTTTATCCGTCACCGCACCGGTGCCGAGATCCAAGAGGCCAAAGAGCAGGACGCCGAAGGTCTGGATGCGCTGCCCGATCCACTGGCTCGCAACTTCAACCAACCGGCTGATGCGCCTGCGACCGACGAAAACCGCGTGATGCCCTCGCCCGAGGGCGAAGCCCCCGGTGCCTGGCTGGTTCAGATGGGTGTGTGTACGCACCTGGGCTGTGTGCCGCTGGGTGATGCCGGTGACTTTGGCGGCTGGTTCTGCCCCTGCCACGGTTCGCACTACGACTTGGCTGGCCGAATCCGTAAAGGCCCCGCGCCTGAAAACCTGCCTGTTCCGCCTGCGGAATGGACAGACAACAGCACCATTAAACTCGGCTAAGGGAGACCCAGATGTCCGGAATTCCCCACGATCATTACGAGCCGAAGACAAACGGCGAGAAATGGCTGAACAGCCGCCTGCCCATCGTCGGCCTGATTTACGACACCATCATGATCCCCACCCCCAAGAACCTGAACTGGTGGTGGATCTGGGGCATCGTCCTGGCGTTCTGCCTGGCGCTGCAAATCGTCACCGGTATCGTTCTGGTGATGCACTACACCCCGCATGTTGATCTGGCCTTTGCCAGCATCGAGCACATCATGCGCAACGTGAATGGCGGCTATATGCTGCGCTACCTGCACATGAACGGCGCATCGCTGTTCTTTGTTGCGGTCTACATCCACATCTTCCGTGGCCTGTTCTACGGCTCGTACAAAGCCCCGCGTGAGATCACGTGGATCATCGGGATGCTGATTTACCTGATGATGATGGGTACTGCCTTCATGGGCTATGTTCTGCCCTGGGGTCAGATGTCCTTCTGGGGAGCGACCGTGATCACCGGACTGTTTGGCGCGATCCCCTTCGTTGGCGACGCGATCCAGACCTGGCTGCTGGGTGGACCCGCGGTGGACAACGCTACGCTGAACCGCTTCTTCTCGCTGCACTATCTGCTGCCGTTCGTGATTGCGGCGCTGGTGATCGTGCATATCTGGGCCTTCCACACCACCGGCAACAACAACCCCACGGGTGTTGAGGTTCGCCGTACGTCGAAAGCCGATGCCGAGAAAGACACCCTGCCCTTCTGGCCGTATTTCGTGATCAAGGATCTGTTCGCACTGGCCGTGATCCTGGTCGTGTTCTGGGCGGTTGTCGGCTTCATGCCGAACTATCTGGGCCACCCCGATAACTACATTGAAGCCAACCCGCTGGTCACGCCGGCACACATCGTGCCTGAATGGTACTTCCTGCCATTCTACGCGATCCTGCGTGCCTTCACCGGCGAGGTCTGGGTTGTGCAATTCGCCAGCTTCATCACCGGCGGCATCATCGACGCCAAATTCTTTGGTGTTCTGGCGATGTTCGGTGCGATCCTGGCGATGGCGCTGGCCCCGTGGCTGGACACATCGACCGTGCGTTCGGGCAAATACCGTCCGATGTTCAAATGGTGGTTCTACCTGCTGATCGTCGACTTCTTTGCCCTGATGTGGCTGGGTGCGATGCCCGCCGAGGAGCCCTATGCGACCTTCTCGCTGATCGCGTCCGCCTACTGGTTCGCCTATTTCTTCGTGATCCTGCCGATCCTGGGTGTCATCGAAAAGCCCGATGCCCAGCCGGAGACGATCGAAGAAGACTTCAACGCGCATTATGGCAAGGCTGACGCCGACGCCACGCCGGCCGAGTAAGAAGAGGGACCGGAAACATGTTCAAGAAACTTGCAATCGGTGCCGCGTTTGCCTTGGCCCTTACCCCTGCTGCGTCTTTCGCCGCAGGTGGCGGCGAGCAGCATATCGAGGATTTCCACTTCTCGTTCGAAGGGCCGTTTGGCACCTGGGACAAGCACCAGCTGCAGCGCGGTCTTCAGATCTACACCGAGGTCTGCGCAGCCTGCCACGGCCTGCAATATGTACCTCTGCGTGATCTGGAAGCGCTGGGATACTCGGAAGAAGAAGTGATCGCCTATTCGGCAGAGAACTTCGAAGTGTTCGATCCCGAGCTGGATGATTTCCGCGCGGCCATCCCGACCGACCACTTCCCGGCCAACAATGGCGTTGGTGCACCGGACCTGAGCCTGATGGCCAAAGCACGTGCCGGATTCCACGGCCCATACGGTCTGGGGATCAACCAGCTGTTCAAAGGCATGGGTGGTGCGGAATACATCGCCTCACTGCTGGACGGTTATACCGGTGAGGAAAAAGAAGAGGCCGGCACCATTCTCTATGAGAACAAGGCTTTCCCCGGTGGCTGGATTTCAATGGCACCTCCTATGTCGGATGATCAGGTTGAATTCGCCGATGGCCACCCCGCCACGGTCGAAGCCATGTCCGAGGATATTGCGGCCTTCCTGATGTGGACGGCTGAGCCCAAGATGATGGAGCGGAAGTATTCCGGTTTTGTGGGCGTGATCTTCCTGTCGGTTCTGTCCGTGCTGCTGTATCTGGTGAACAAGCGCCTGTGGGCCGGTGTCAAAGGCAAGCGCAAGGACTAATGTTTATGCATCGCTGAAATTGAAAACCCCCGCGCCATCCGGTTGCGGGGGTTTTTTGTTGCAGGCGAGGTGAAGGGGCCAGCCCCTTCTAGGCCTGTGGCCAATTCATCCCCGAGATATTTATGGCCAGATGAAAGGCGGATCAGGCTTTGAGTTGGCTGCTCGTGTGACCGGTGATCGTGGCGGTGACGATCTGCCCTTCGGGTTGGGGGGTGGTGAAGGTGACTTCAGTGAATTGCTCAGTGCGGCCCATATGCGGGTTTTCCATCAGGATGTGATGGGTTTTGCCAAGTTGAGCTGTCAGGTGTTCGGCGACCTGAGCGTCTCCGGCGGCGCGCAGCCGGGCGGCGCGGGCTTTGATGATGGTACCGTTGATTTGCTGTGGGATACGGGCGGCCGGTGTGCCTTCGCGTTTGGAATAGGGAAAGACATGCAGCCAGGTCAGGTCGCAATCCGCAACCAGTTTCAGCGAGTTTTCGAAATGGGCGTCCGTTTCGGTGGGGAAGCCTGCGATGATATCCGCGCCAAAGGTCATGTCAGGGCGCAGCTTGCGGGCCTCTTCGGTGAAACGGATGGCCTCGTCGCGCAGGTGGCGGCGTTTCATGCGTTTCAGGATCAGGTCGTCGCCATGTTGCAGCGACAGGTGCAAATGCGGCATCAGGCGCGGTTCGGTCGCGATTGCCTGCATCAGGTTTTCATCAACCTCGATCGAGTCGATCGAACTGATCCGCAGGCGCGGCAGGTCCGGCACCAGCTTGAGGATACGCATCACCAGATCACCTAGCTTCGGCTGAGCAGGCAGGTCAGCGCCCCATGAGGTCAGGTCGACACCTGTAAGCACAACCTCGTTAAAGCCCCGGTCCACCAGCCGCTTGATTTGGTCCACCACCACGCCCGCAGGGACGCTGCGCGAGTTGCCACGGCCATAAGGAATGATGCAGAAGGTGCAACGATGATCACAGCCGTTCTGGACCTGCACATAGGCGCGGGATCGCGTGCCGAAGCCGTCGATCAGGTGACCTGCGGTCTCGGTCACGGACATGATGTCATCGACCTGTACCGCCTCGGTCTGACCAATGAAATCGGCGGCCATGCCTTTCCACGTGTCGGGCTGCATCTTTTCGGTATTACCGATGACCGCATCGACTTCGTCCATTTTGGCGAAGGTTTCGGGTTCGGTTTGGGCCGCGCAACCGGTCACGATCAGACGCGCATCGGGGTTCTCGCGACGCAGCTTGCGGATTTCCTGCCGGGCTTTACGCACGGCCTCGGCCGTCACGGCGCAGGTGTTCACCACAACGGCGTTGGACAGACCCGCCTGTTGCGACAGTTCTTTCATCGCCTCGGTCTCATAGGCGTTCAGGCGGCAGCCCAGAGTGGTGAACTTGGGTGCGCTCATCCCAGAGCCCCCAGAAACTCAGGGGTCAGCGTTCCCGAGAAGACATGGGCCGTGGGGCCGGTCATCCAGACGCCATCCTCGCGCCAGTCGATCCAGATCGTGCCACCGTCCAGTTCGATCTGCACCTTGCGCCCGGTCAAGCCGCGCCGTGCAGCCGCCACCGCTGTGGCACAGGAGGACGAGCCAGAGGCCAGCGTGATGCCCACGCCGCGCTCCCACACGCGCATACGGATGTGATCGGGGCCGATGATCTGCGCCACCTGAACGTTCGTGCGTTCGGGATAAAGCGGGTGATATTCGTAGCGCGATCCGAATTCTTCCAGCGGGATTGCCTCGGCATTGTCCACAAAAAAGGTGCAGTGCGGGTTGCCCATTCCAGTCGCCGAGGGCCCGCCTTCGATGGGCAGTTCGAGTGTATCAACCTCTTCAGCCAGCGGGATCTGCTGCCACTCCAGCTGCGGTGGACCCATATTGACCGAGGTCAGCCCATCGCCCGCGTCGCGCGCATAAAGCGTACCGCGTTCCGTCGTCAGGGTCAGCTCGGGCTTGCCGGTTTCCTCCATCAGGAAGCGGGCGATACAGCGCGTGGCATTCCCGCACGCAGCCGAGGTCGACCCGTCCGCATTATAGAACACCAGATGCGCATCCGATTCGCCGTTTTCGATGACTGCCAACTGATCAAAGCCGACGCCAAACTGACGGTGCCCGATTCCCTTTGCCAGGGCGGGCGTCAGTTCAATGCTTTGCGCACGCGCATCCACAATGACAAAGTCATTGCCCAGCCCGTGCATCTTCATGAAGGGCAAACCCGAAGTCAGTATTCGTTGCATGGCGGGCATATAACCCTGCCTTTGAAATGAATCCACCCTATCGCGCAGATTCCTGAAAAAAGGGGTTGACCCCCCTGCGTCCCCTGCCTAATTAGGCCGCCTATCGGGTCGCCGAAACGTAAGAAATTACAGGCGGAACGAAGCGTGAAATAAGGACTTGCACCCGATCGGGAAAATGCCTTAGAGAGCGCCACGGATCGAAGGATCTAGACAAAAGAGTGGGCCGTTAGCTCAGTTGGTAGAGCAACTGACTTTTAATCAGTGGGTCGCAGGTTCGAATCCTGCACGGCTCACCACTTTTTTCCTTTCTACAATGTTGTGTGGGTGATTTCTGGTCTTCTGCCATCGGGGTTTGTCTAACAGAAGCAATGTAACACGGTTTCTGGTGTTGTTGTTCTACGGCCGCATGGCAATGCGCCACATGGTTTGGATCGTTTTGTCATCCAGTTTGTAAGGTTTTCAATGGTCCGAAAAGAGGCGAGGCCCATATCCGCATAGCGAACAGCTTTGAGATTTTGAAAAACATCAAGTTGGGTTACTCAACCGCCACTTCCTGATCCAGAACCATATTTAGAACAAACTCTGTTGCCGGGTCTGTTAGTTCGTGATCGGCAATGGCCTTGAACTGTTGGTGCAGTGGTGTCTGTCCCCAATTTCGCGTAGCGAAAGCAATCCGAGCCGCGAGGGTACGATCTCTTTCCAGAACCGTTAATAGGATTGCGATAATCTCACCTCTGAACCTCGGCTGAGACGATCCAGCCTCTGTTAAAGCCCGGACGAACGCCCATTTGTCATCATCCGTCATTTGATTACCTTGAAGTACCAGATCAATCGATTTGATTGCCAATGCTCCATCTGCCTCTATGCCAGCAAGCGCCCATTCAAATGCGTTTAGGCCCCCGTTATTTAGTGCTTTGATGTATCGCTGACGTACGATTGAGCGGGCATGCGTGTCGCTTTGCAGGCCAAGCAGGCGTATGACGGTGGGCCTGTAGACAAAGCGATCCAGTCTATTGAGCTCTTCCAAGATCTGGTTCGTTGAAACCCTGTCTCCTATCGGGCGCACCAAGTCGTAGGGTGCTCGACCAATTTCAACCAAGGCAGTGCTGTGTAATACGTGATCAGAGTGCCACAGATAGTCAGAGAAGAACGAAATTCGGTCAGAGCTATCCGTTTCTCCATAACTCCAAAGCTGACCGACGGAGCGAAGTTTCCCGATAAACTCTTTTCGCTCTGGGGTCATCGTGAATATGCGTTTCCATCCCCTCGAAAAACTGCGCCCGGCTCTGTCTGTGCGCGTTGCTCCATATGTGAAAAGAACTGTATTCGTTGGATCAGAGCGGAATGCGCGCCTCGTTACGCTATCAACCAGAAATGGAATTTCGGGAATTTCTTTTAACCTGTCGTCCGAGCCCTTTAAGACTCGTCTAATTGAGAACTTGAATGGGTTCCCTGACGTGGGGCCAGCCAATACGATGACCTCGGCGGCAAGGACGTGATCAGCAATAGAGGCTTTTGGAAGCTCTACACACACCGTACAAGCATGCAAAACGCGAGGAGCTGTTAGCCCAACAAAGCAGGTCAGAACGATCAAAAAACTTCGTATACTTGAACGCATCGTGTTTTCATCTTTTTCAAAACGACAAACAACAACATCGTTTTATAGAGATTTTTGTGTCCACAGGATAGTCAATGCCGGGAATAGTCTCCTCGCCAATCAACGAGAGCTAAGAAAAGGTTTGATTTCCGCACACTCCAGACTTTGTGTAACCAGTCCCGAACGTCAAAATGTGCAGGCGGGTCGGAACGGGCTTCAATGCTGTTCGAATGGTCACGGTACAAAAGAACTAAGATACGCTTCTACAACGCCTCGGTAGCGGATCTCAGGTCCAAATCCTCCACGGCTCACCACTTTTTCAGAACAAATTACGCAAATGATTTAAGTCAGGTAACTTTCATCCATTACTTTAAACATCCGGTGGGCTTTCCTCGAAACTGAACCTGTCGCGGTGACCAACTAAATGGGTTGAATATCCGGACACTGACAAGGCACGGAAATAGCGCCTCGCCCATCTTTTCCAAACCGAATGTCATTTTTCAAAACGACACTAGGGCTTACTTACCGCTGATCTTGGGCTTTCTTTTTCCATTTACCCTCTTACAGTTTCCAAACATCGACACATCAAAAGAGGCCTTGGACCGTGGCACGTATCGAAAACCTCTCGGCGCGATTGTTCAATGTTCCGCTGGCCGAGGTGCTGGTGGACGCAAAGCACGGCGATCACACGTTTTTCCAGCTTGTCACCGTCACGGTTCGCACGGATGACGGGGCCGAGGGGGTTGGCTATACCTATACCGGAGGCAAAGGCGGTCATGCCATTCTTGCGATGATCCAGCATGACTTGGCACCTTTTCTGGTCGGAAAGGACTCGGATCATATAGAAGATCTGTATGACGCCATGCAGTGGCATGTGCACTACGTGGCGCGGGGCGGCATCGCCTCATTTGCGATCTCGGCCGTCGATATTGCGCTGTGGGACCAGCGGGGCAAACGCACCGGCGCACCGCTTTGGCAAATGGCCGGGGGTACAGCGGACCGCTGCAAGGCTTATGCGGGGGGGATCGACCTGAACTTCTCACTCAACAAGTTGTTGCACCAGACCGAAGGGTATCTGTCACGCGGGTTCAACGGGGTGAAGATCAAAGTGGGTCAGCCTGATTTGGCTGATGATCTGGACCGCGCAAAAGCCGTGCGTCAGATGTTGGGACCGGATAGGTTCTTCATGGTCGACGCAAACTATTCAATGACAGTGGATCAGGCGATCACCGCCGCTAAGGGATTCGCCGAGCACGATATCCTGTGGTTCGAAGAACCCACGATTCCTGATGACTACAAAGGCTATGGCCGTATCGCTGACGCCACGGGTGTTCCGCTGGCCATGGGGGAAAACCTGCACACCATCCATGAGTTCGAATACGCCTTTGACGACGCCAAACTAAGCTTCATCCAACCCGACGCGTCGAATTGCGGCGGCATCACCGGCTGGCTGCGGGTCGCGGCGCTGAGCGCCAAGCACAATATCCCGGTTTGCAGTCACGGAATGCAGGAGCTGCACGTAAGTCTTGTGTCCGCGCAACCCAACGCGGGTTGGCTTGAGGTTCATTCTTTTCCCATCGACCAGTACACGACCCGCCCTCTGGTCGTTGAAAACTGTCTGGCGGTGGCCCCGAATACGCCGGGCATCGGGGTCGAGTTTGATTGGGACAAGCTGAACGCCGAACATATGGAAGTGCCCGCGTAAGTCACGCGGGCACAGGTGCGCGCGTTACGCAAACACTTCTTTGAACCGGTCCACGCACAAACGGAACCCGTCCTCGAAATTACCATTGCCGGGGTGATAGACACTTTCGAAGGACACCACGCCATCATAGCCATCCGAGCGGAGCGCAGCGGCAATCGGGGCGAACAGATCGGCCAGCTGACCCTCGCCCATCCGGCGCACTTCGAGTGTTGCGCGTGGCGTGTCCACCTTGACGTCCTTGATGTGGATATGCCCCAGATAGCCGCCGCGCAGCTCGTCATACCCGTCGGGATAGGCCAGTTCATGACACCAGCAGTTGTTGCCGGGGTCCCACAGGACCTTCAGCACATCTTTGGCGTCAAGATCGTCAATCAGCTTGCGCGCGGTGTAGTTCGAGTTCACCAGCGTACCGTTCCCGGTCTCGACAACCAGCGTCACGCCCTCGGCTTTAGCCAGTTCTACGGCAGGCGCGATCAGGGGCGGCATCGTATCCCAGACACCATGGGCAACGTTCCATTTCTCGGCCCCGTTTTTGCCCCACAGAATCTGTTCTTTCCTTTGGGTCATGATCCGTACCAGCGGAGAGCCGACGATATGCGCCATGTCGATCACCCGCTTCAGCGCGTCCATATGTTTGACATGCAGCTCGTCTCCGGGCTGGTTGGCGGCTGTCATACCCGCGAAAATATGGCGCGACAGGCATGAGACGGGTTTGCCCCGATCCCGCAACAGCGCATCAATCTCGGCAATCTCCTGCGGGCTGTGATCGCCCACTTCGGTATCGCCGACGAATTGAAGTTCAGCATAGTCCAGACCGAATTCATCCATAACATCGACCGCATGTTTCAGATCGCGGGAAATCCCGTCGCAAATAACTCCTAATTTCATGACGGGCCTCCTTTAGCGATGCAGTTCGGCGCCGATGATCTCTTCGATCACCTTTGTGCAGATCCAGTTGTCGCCATCGGGGTATTTCGTTTTCCCGGCGTGAAAGATCTGCATCGCGGACGCGGCGGTCTGCATCGGAACCCCAAGCTCTCCGGCCACGGCCAGCGATATGGTCAGGTCCTTGTGCATGGTGGCGATATGGCTGCCGGTGGCGACAAACTTGCGATCAATGATGTTTTCAAGCGCCGTGTTCACCACGCCGCAGCCCGCGCTGGAGGACGCGAACACGTCCAGCAGGGCCTGACCGCTGACACCAGCCTTGGCAGCAAGGGCCGCAGCCTCGAACGTGGCCGAAAAGATCGAGCCGATCAGCGATTGCAGACAGGCTTTGACGGTCTGTCCGTCGCCGGCATGTTCCCCCACCCGGTGAATGGTGCCGGAAACGGCCTGCATCACCTCGGCGTTCTGGTCCAGAACCTCGGGCGCGGCGGCGGCCATCATTGTCAACGTGCCATTCTGCGCGCCGGGAAACCCGCCCGAAACGGGTGTGTCGATCAGGTGAATGCCTGACCCTTCCATGTCCTGCGCAATGCCGCGCGCTTCGGCGGGTGTGATCGTGGCCGACAGGATCACGGTTCCGCCCTTGGTCATGTTGGCCACCAGCCCATCCTCGCCCAGAATGACCGCGCGGGCCTGATCGCCGTTCATGACCATGACAAACACGCTGGCGGCGTGACGACCCACCTGACCCACGCTGTCCTTTGCCAACCCACCCATATCGGCAAATGCGGCCATGCGTGTTTCGCTCAGGTCAAAGCCCGAGGTTTCAAAGCCATTCTTGATCAGGTTCTTGGCCAGCCCGCTGCCCATATCCCCAAGACCGACTACGCCTGCGGTTTTCATTCGGAAACCTCCCGTTTTTCAGCCCTGTCGGAGCGGGCTGACGCTGTGAAAAAGATGCGTTCCTGCATCGGTTTTCGCGGGGGTTTCACGCGTCTTGCAAAAGACGTCGGGCGCGTCCCAAAGACACCCCGCTGCCCGGTTAGGTGCGATCAGTAAACGGGGATTACTGCCGTCAGGCAAGCACTTAAATGCAGTGTCAATCAGGTAAAGGCTGCCATCAGACCGCGCAGTTCGGCCAAGCCGCGCATCCGGCCGATCAAAGGGTATCCCGGCGTGCTGTGGCCACCTCGGTCAGACAACAACTCCTGCCCATGATCAGGACGCATTGGAATTTGCCAATCGCTGCGGCCTGCTTGTTTTCGTCGTTTCTGCTCGGCCATCAATTCCCGCACGGTGCCCGCCATGTCGGTGTCGCCTTCCAGATGCGCGGCCTCGTAGAAATCGGGTTTTTCCGCGTCCGACCCTGCAATTCGTTTCGTGTTGCGCAGATGCGCGAAGTGTATTTTGCCGCCATGCCTGCGGACAAATTCCGGCCCGTCGAAACTGGCCGCCACACCCAGCGATCCGGTGCACAGCGTCGCGCCATTTGAAGGCAGATCAACCGCGTCCAAAACGGCGCCGTAATCATCCGCGCTGGACATCACGCGCGGTAGCCCGAGCAGAGAAAACGGCGGATCGTCCGGGTGACAGCACAGGCGCAGACCAAGGTCCTGCGCTGCCGGGGCGACTTCGGTCAAAAAGTCGACCAGGTTCGCGCGCAAGCGGGTGCGGTCAATGTCGCAGTAGGTGTCCAGCAGGGCGCGGACATCCTCGACGCTCCACTGGTCATTGGCGCCCGGTAGCCCGGCGGTGACATTGTGTTGCAGCCGGGCTTTGGCGGTGTCGGACATTTCGGCGAACCGTTTGGAGGCCGCGTGCTGGACAGTTTCGGAATAATTCTCGGACGCGCCGGGACGTTTCAGGATGTGGATGTCGAACGTGGCAAAATCAGCCAGATCGAACAGCATGGCAGAGCCGCCATGGGGTTGCGGCGCGCGCAGGGCGGTGCGCGTCCAATCGAGGATCGGCATAAAGTTGTAGCACACCACCTCAATCCCGCGAGACGCAAGCGCGCGCAGGCTGGATTTATAGGCCTCAAGATGCGCTGCCATGTCCGTCGTCTGTGTCTTGATCGCCTCGGAGACGGGCAAGCTTTCGACGACGTCCCATTCAAAGCCAGCCTCGGCCAGCATGGCTTGCCGGTCGGTAATGGCTGGGACGTCCCAAGGCTGACCGGGCGGGATGTGGTGCAAGGCGGTGACGATGCCCTGAACGCCCACCTGATGCAGATCGGACAGGGCAATCGGGTCTTCTGGGCCAAACCAGCGCCAGCATTGTTTCATGGCAGCCATCCTTCATAAAGCGGGTGATCGGGTGTGATGGGCAGTGCCACACGCTGCCCACTGCGCGCCGCATGGTAGATCGCGGTAACAATACTGACCGAGGCCGCACCTTCGGTAAGCGTCACCGCCGCGTTCGGCTGCCCGCGCAGGGCTTTGCTGATTTCTGCGAAAAACCCCTCAAATCCTGCGGGTTCCGTGGGTGCGCGGCTAAGCGCGGTGTCGATGTCTTCTTGTCGGGCGGGGCCGCGGGCCGTGAAAGTCCATTTCGCTTGACCCGGTGCGTAAGGTTCGGTGCCCGACGTCGCGGTCAGGTGTTCAAACACGATCCGCAGCCGTGTTTCATCCGTGGCCGCGCCCAGAGTGATGTTGCTGGTGCTCAATGCGCCCGATGTCATGGCAAAGCAGATGGCCGCGCAGTCTTCGGTTTCGATCGGGTTGACCCGCGTTGTCACCATCGCCGAAACCGACGCAATGTCGCCCGCGATATGGGTCAGCAGGTCGTGGTTGTGGATCGCATGACCCAGCACAGCCCCACCGCGCTCGCCCTCCCACGTTCCGCGCCAGGGGACAGCATAGTAATCGGCCCCGCGCGACCAGTGTGTTTCAAGCGCGGCAGTCTGGACGGCGCCGGTCAGACCTTCGTTCTGCAAGTGCCGCAGCTGCGACAGGGCCGGACCCCAGCGGTATTGAAAGACCGGGAACACCTGCTTGCCCGTGTTTCGCGCGGTTTCGATGATCTGGTCCACATCCCGCATCGAGGTGGCCAGAGGTTTCTCGCACACCACGTGCTTTCCGGCCTTCAGCGCGGCCAGCGTGATCGGCACATGCAGATGCGGCGGCAGGCAGATATCAATAAGGTCGATGGAGGGATCATCCAGTGCATCCTGAATCTCGGTGAGCGCCGCGAAATCAGCATCGCCCCTGATCTGTTCAATCCGGGCTGCATCCTTATCGACAACGGCGGCCGCGCGGAACCTTTCGCCAAGCTGAGACAGCGCCGCCAGATGTTGCGCTCCGATACCCGCGCCGAGGATTGCGACATTGATCATGACGCCTCTGCCATGTCCTGCGCCCGCAACGCCAGTTCCATGACCGTGAAGCAATGCGCCTGCGTCATCGCGGTTTCGGTGCGGTGTTGGATATCATGGGCCAGACGCGCGAAATACGGCAGGTCAGCGCCTGAGGCGTCGATCTTTTCACACCGCTCACCATTGACCAGAATCAGGTGATCTGTACCGGGTGCGCCGCCTACGTCCACATATTTACGCAGTTCGATATACCCCTCGGTTCCCAAGATCGTCAGCCGCCCATCACCCCAATTGGGCAGCGCATCGGGCGTGTACCAATCCACCCGGATATAGCCAGTGGCATGGGCGCTGCGCAGGCTCAGCTCTCCGAAATCCTGCAACTCGGGGTCGTCGGGATTGGCATAGTTGGCGACAAATGCGTTGGTGATCTGGGCCGTATCCGACCCAGTATAGTGCAGAAACTGATCAATCTGGTGCGAGGCGATATCAGCCAAAATCCCCCCGTACCGGTCGCGTTTGAAGAACCAGTCCGGTCGGGTGGGTTTGTTCAGGCGGTGCGGGCCCAACCCGATGGTCTGCACGACCCGCCCGATGGCCCCTGCCGAAACCAACTCGCTGGCGCGGGTGCTAACGGCGGTTTCGAACCGTTCCGAGAAATTAACCGACCATATGCGTCCGGTTTCGGCCACGGCCCGTTTGATCTGATCCAACTGTTCGAAGGATGTGCAGCCGGGCTTGTCGCTCATGACGTCCATGCCGTTTTGCATGGCCTTGACCGTCAGCGCCGCGCGGTCTGCCGGAATGGCCGAGACCAGAGCCAGATCGGCACCGCAGCCCAGCGCGTCCTCCAGACGGTCAAACCGGGGGATGTCGGGGAACCGTTTGACATAACCGGGCAGAGTGACGGGGTCTCCCTCCGTCCAATAACCGACACAGACAACCCCCGTTTTGCGCATGTTTTCAGTCATGCCATAGATATGGCGGTGATCCAGCCCAAGGGCGACGCAGGTCAGGCTCATGCGGATACTCTCGTTTTCAGGCCGGTTTCGCTGGCGATTTGCATCGCATCAATGACCGCATGGGTCAAAAGCGCGCTGCGGCCCGTGGCCATGGGCGGGCGTCCCGTGCGGATCGCCTCGGCAAAATCTTCGATCACCGATTGGTGCCATTCATGGGTAAAGGCCATCGGATCGGCGCCACCCCCGGTCGTTGCCGTTTCGCCGAAGGTTGTCTGAGTTCCATCCATCGCGGTGATCGTCAATACGCCTGCGCCCAGATGCGCCTTGGCGCGGGTGCCTTGGATCGTGATGGTCTCGGCCATGCCCGGAAATGCGGCGGTGGTGGCCATCAAACTGCCGATGGCGCCGCTTTCAGTTTCGAATAAAGCACCGGCCCAATCCTCGGCCTCCAGATCATGCAGAGGCGTCTGCCGCATCATGGCCTGAACCGAGGTGATCGGCCCCAGCAGCCACATTGCCAGATCCAGCGTATGGATCGCCTGCGAGATCATCACACCACCGCCATCGCGCGCATAGGTGCCGCGCCCCGGCGCGTCATAGTAGCTTTGGTCACGCCACCACGGCACACAGATATCGACCGTCGCGATTGAGCCCAGCTCGCCTGCCTCCAAGGCCGCCTTCAGCGCAGCCGAGGCCGCTCGTGCGCGGTGTTGAAACACGATGCCCAGCGGCACCCCGGCAGTTTCGCACAGTTCGACGATCCGGGTGGCGGCTTGTAAATCCCGCTCAACCGGCTTTTCCATGAGAATAGGTTTACCTGCCGCTACAAGGGTTTGCACAAGTGACGAGCGCTGGTCCGGTGGGGTGGCGATGATTGCGAAATCGACGGATGGATCATTGGCGATCTCCTGAACCGATGCATAGGCCCGCGTGCCATGCCGGTTCGCAATTTGCGCGGTTTTTCCAGGGTCACGCCCCAGAACACCAGCCAGCGTCAAGCCGGGGTCCGATGCGGAGATCGCAGCAACATGGGTGCCCGCAACCATCCCCAAACCAATCAGCGCAATGTTCATTCTTCCCCCCGGTTCCTGGGATCAGTCTGAGGCTTTGTACCCGAAAGATGCAAGCCGTAAAAAATGTGTTAACTGTTCCTTGGGCAAAGCACGGAGGGGAAATTGACAGGCAATTTAAAGGGCATGGCAGAAGACCTGTATCTGGGCATCAAAGACCTGCCCATCGTGTCCCCGCACGGTCATTGCGACCCAAGCTGGTTCGCGCAGGATGCAGCCTTTCCCAACCCGGCCGAGCTGCTGGTGGTGCCCGATCACTATGTGTTCCGCATGCTCTATTCCCAAGGCGTTCCGCTAGAGCAACTGGGGGTGGGCCCAGCGGGGCGCGATGCGGACCCGCGTCAGGTGTTTCGCGCTTTTGCCACTCATTGGGACCTGTTTCTGGGCACCCCGTCGCGGATCTGGATCAGCTATGTTCTGCGGGAAACTCTGGGGGTTTCTCAAGATCTGTCGCCGGACACCGCCGATGCGATCTATGATCAGATTGCCGCCCGTCTGGCGCAGCCCGCGTTCCGGCCAAGGGCGCTCTTCCAACGGTTCGGGATCGAGGTTCTGGCCACCACGGACTCGGTTCTGGATGATCTGGCCCCTCACAAAGCGATCCGCGACAGCGGTTGGAGCGGGCGCGTTGTTCCAACTTTCCGCCCCGACGGGGTTCTGGATGGTGCGGACCCGGATTTCGTCCAGAACTTGACTGCACTGGGTGCGATGACCGGTTGTGATGTCGGTAGCTTCAGCGGCTATCTTGAAGCCCTGCGCCAGCGGCGTGCCGCGTTCATCGAGTTGGGTTGCACAGCCACCGACCACGGGATCGAGAAGGTGCAGACCGAATGGCTGGACGATCCCGACCCGATCTATCAACGGTTGCGGCAGGGCGCAGGCAGCGCCGAGGATGCCCAACGGTTCTATGGTCATATGCTGATCGAAATGGCGCAGATGTCGGTCGAGGACGGGCTGACCATGCAAATCCACGCGGGCAGTAGACGCAACACCAACCGCGCTGTGATGCAGGGCTTCGGGCGTGACAAAGGGGCCGACATTCCCATTGCGATGAATTGGGTGCATGGGCTGGACGCGCTGCTGAACCGTGTTGGCAATTCGCCAAAGCTACGTATCATCCTGTTCACACTGGATGAGGGCACCTATGCCCGAGAGCTGGCCCCGATGGCAGGTCACTGGCCCTGTCTGCGTATTGGTCCGCCGTGGTGGTTCCATGACAGCCCGGCGGGGATCGCGCGCTATTTCGATCAGGTGGTGGAAACGGCAGGTTACTTCAATTTGGCCGGGTTCAACGACGACACCCGCGCCTTTCTGTCGATCCCGGCGCGCCACGACATGTGGCGGCGCGGCGTGGCGCTGCATCTGTCCCAGCAAATCGAGCGTGGATATTTCGGGATGGTCGACGCCAAACGGCTGGCGCAACTTTTGACCACTGATCTGGCGCGGCAGGTCTACGGGCTGGAGCTATAGTATGGGGCTGATACTGCATTTCGGTCTCGGCAACTTCGCTCGTGCGCATTTGCTGGACTACACCGATCAGGCGCAGGGCTGGGATTTGGTCGGAGTCAGCTTGCGGTCTACAGCGATCCGGGACGGGTTGGCGCAGCAAGGGTTTGACTATGACCTGTGCGTGCAGGGTCAAGGTGTCCGGCGCATCCGGGTTCTGCGCGACGTTTTGGCCCTGCCCGATGACCGAGACGCGATTTTCCAGGCCATGGCTGAGGCAGATATCATCTCGGCCACAGTGACCGAGAAGGGCTATCATCTGGACAGCGCAGGTCGGTTGCAGTTGGACGATCCGGCCATCGCCTCTGATCTTGCAGGGCAAGGCCCGTCGACCCTGATCGGATTTCTGGCCTTCGGGCTTGCGGGGCACGATAGCCCGGCAACGGTACTGAGTTGTGACAACCGGGTGGGCAACGGCGACGCCCTGAAAACGGCCGTTGCCGATTTCTCCGCGGCCGCAGGGCTGGACCTGAACTGGGACAGGCTGAGCTTTCCCAATTCGATGGTTGACCGGATCACTCCGGCGACCACGGATGCGGTGCGCGCCATCAGCGGCGATCCTATGGCGGTCCCGACCGAAGCGTTTTCGGAATGGGTGATCGAAGACGATTTTGCAGGCCCTCGCCCCGACTGGCCCGGCGTGCAATTCGTCCAGGATGTTGCTCCGCACGAATTGCGCAAATTGCGGATGCTGAACGGCGCGCATTCGCTGCTGGCCTATGCGGGGTTGGGACGTGGGCTGACCTATGTGCATGAGGCGATCCGCGACCCTGTTCTGCGTCCGCTTGTACAGGATTTGATGGCCGACGCAGGAAGAACGCTACCAGACGAGGTACAGGATCAGGTCCCAAACTATGCCGCCGCCTTGATTGCCCGGTTCGAGAACCCCGAACTCGCCCACCGATTGGATCAGATCGCCATGGATGGCAGCCAGAAACTGCCTTACAGGTTCATCCCCACCCTGCGCGAGACCGGATCAAAAGCGGTTGCCGAAGGGGTGCGGGCGTGGATTGCCTATTGTGTTTCAGAGACCGCCAAAGGACGCGCGTTGAACGATCCCTTGGCAGCAGACATCGCGCGGGCGACCCAGCAGGATGAGCCGGACAAAGCGCTGTTGCAGATCATAGGGGCGCAAGATGTGTTGGCTGCGGTGCGGGGATAAGGGCCGCTATCGCTTCTCCCGTTTCCAGATGATCAGCCCGGCGCCCATGATCAGCGCAGCCCCCGTCAGCGTGCTGGCGTCCGGCACGGTTTCGAAGAACAGATAACCCCAGATCGCCATGTAGATCAGGAAGGAATAGGTAAAGGGCATTAACTGGTTGGCGGTGCCAAAGCGATGCGCGTTTGTCAGCAATTGGTGGCCGCCCCATCCGAAGACGCCCAGTCCGATCAGCACGATCATGCTCCACAGGTTTTCGGGCTGCATCCAGAACCACACCGCAAAGGGCAACAGGACAACTGTTCCGGTGAGGCCCAGATAGAACTGCATCGTATCAACCGACACGACCCCGGACAGCCGCCGGGTCATGATCGAATACAGCGCCAGGGCCGTCGCGTTGTAGACGATCAGTAACATGGTGGGGTGGAACACCGCGCCAAAGGGGCGGACGATCACCAATACGCCAACAAAGCCCAGAAGGATGGCAAACCACCGCCACGGCCCTACGGCTTCCTTCAGGACAAAGACCGACAGGAAACACACAATCACCGGGCTTGAGAACATGATCGCAGACACCGCTGTCAGCGGCAGGAACCGAAGGGCGTAGAAGTTGAACACCGTGGCCGAAATCAGCAGCAGAGCCCGGCTGATCAGTTGCCACGGATGATCGGTATGAAACCGGCTGGGCTGGAAGCCCCCCTTTGCGATGACACCCAGCGAGATCACAAAATGGCCCGCATAGCGCATGAACGCCAGTTGAAAGGCCGGAAATCCGGCGACGGCCAGCCATTTCGCCCCCAAATCGACAAAGGAAAACAGCAGCCACGCCAGAAGCATCAACACGATGCCCAGACGCGGCAAATCTGCGGTCGATCGGGCGGCGACGGTCATCGCCTAGGGTTTGAACCGGTTGACGTAATAGTCGACCATCTGGCTGACCATATCGTCCGCCTGACCAGTGTCGCGCGCATCGTTCAACGCGGCCAAGGTGCCTTGAGACATCACGCTGCTGACTCCCGCATCGCGCGCCATTTGGTCGTAATACCCGATATCCTTGGCAGCGTTCTTGATCGCAAAGGCCAGTTGGTTCGGGTCCTGATTAACGCCATAGGCGGTGACGAAATCCATCATCCCCGAATGCAGTGGCCCCGCAGCCATCACATCGTACAACTGCTTGCGATCCACCCCAGCCACATCGGCCATGGCGAAAGCCTCGGCCATGGCATTGGCCACGGTCATGCCGAAGAAGTTGTTGATCAGCTTGATCGTGTGCCCCGAGCCGACGGCTCCAAGGTGGAACACGTTCTCACCCAGATCTTCGAGCACAGGTTTTGCGGTGTCGAAAGCGGCCTGATCCCCCGAGGCCATGATGTTCAGCTTGCCCTCCAGCGCGTGTGAGGGCGTGCGCCCCAGCGGTGCGTCCAGATAGCTGCCCCCGGCGGCAGAGACCTCATCCGCGAGGGTCCGCGTGCTGCCGGGCAGCGAGGTGCCAAAGTCCACCACAATGCCGCCGGGCTTCAAACCCGCAATCACGCCGTTTTCCCCGCGCATCCGCGCCTCGACCTGATCCGAAGTGCCCATGCACAGCATCACGATGTCACTGGCAGCGGCCAGATCTTTTGCGTTTTGTGCCTCAACCGCGCCGCGGGCGATCGCAGCATCCAGATGGGTGCGATTGCGGTTGCCCAGAACCGTGACCGCATAGCCCATGTCCAGCAACCGGTTGACCATGGCCCCGCCCATCAGCCCGAGGCCAATAAATCCAACAGAAGGTTTGCTCATGCGAATTCCTTTCCATCAATTCGTCTTATGTGTCCCTGCGCCCATCCTTTGCGAGCGCGTGTTCAGGCCTGCACCGGCAAGCCCGCGTTCTGTTTCGCCAACGCTTCTTCAATCCGGGTGGCGACCGCAAGGGTACGCGCGGCGTCGGCCACATCAATCAGCGGAGCGGCCCCATCCATCACGCCTAGAAAATGATCCAACTGCGCGTCCAGCGGCACGCAGCTTTGGGCCGGTTTGTCGAACTCCACGCGCTCTGACGGGGTGCCCCAGTCCTTGCCCTGCCACAGGGTCAGCGACGGGAAACTGATGGCCCCTCTTGTGCCGGTGATCCACATCATGTCCTGATGGGTGGTGCCGATATTGGGATTCTCGCCGATCCCGGCCTCGAACCCCCAGGGGCTGGGCGCGGTATCGGCGAAGCTGATGGTTCCCGTCGCCCCGTTTTCAAATGCAAGCGCCACCGCGCCGCTTTCAATCCTGTCCGTCCCGCGCAGCGAAGCGCCTCGCAAGGCGGCAATCTCGCTAATCTCGCCGATGACAAAGCGTAAAACGTCGATGTCGTGGACAAGATTGATCATCACCGGGCTGCCGCCCGAGGTGCGCCAGTTCTGTTCGAAATAAGCGTCCGGCTTTCGCATCGCCCATAAAAGCGAGACATTGATGACCCGCCCGATGACGCCCTCGGCGATCTTGGCCTTAAGATGTTGAAGGACTTGGTGATAGCGGCGATGGTGGCCGACCAGACTGCGGACCTGAGCCTGTTCAAGGGCACGGGCCAACGCTTGCGCCTCGGCCACGGTGCCAGCAACCGGTTTCTCGATCAGCATGTGCCACCCGCGTGCTGCTGCCGCCATGCCATGCGCGGCGTGAAGATGGGTCGGGGTGGCGATGATGACGCCGTCCACATCGTCCTGAACGTCATCCATACTGGCGAACCGGGTTGCGTCCACACGGATCGACATGTCCGGGTCAGCAAGCCCCACAAGATGACAGCCCGGATGTTGCTTAACGGCTTGGATATGGCGAATGCCGATCAGCCCGCCGCCAACGACGAGGATACGTTTCACTGCGCTGCTCCTGTTGCGCACGGCGTGGAGCCGTTATCTGCCAGAACAGATGTCATGTCCGGTTTCCCTCATGCGCAGAACGGAGAGGTCGAGTCCCACCGATGAATGTCGATATGCGGCTGGGTGGCCAGACGCGCGCGGGCGGCCTCCCAGTTCGAGCGACAGACACGCCAGTCGTGCAATTCGCGGTCAGGGTTGACGCGGGACCGGGCCACGAAATCCGGGAAATGCCCGCGCCCTGTGGGTTGCCCCGTCGCGCTGTAGCGTATGTCGAAGGACCAGCGGAATTGATCCGTGGTGTTGACCCGCGAGGCATGTGGGGTCAGAGGGTGAAACAGGACGATGCCTCCGGCTGTGACCGGCAGGGGGACAGCGGTCGTCTCATCCACAAACCCGTCCGCGATCCCGGTCTGGGTGCGCGCGCAATGGGGCAGGATGTCCTGATCCGGGGCTTTGGCCTGCACTTGCAAACAGCCGTTTTCGACCGTCGCATCGTTCACCGCGATCCAAACAGTGACCATGTCGGTCTGGTCCGCATCCTCCAGCGCAACAGCCCGGTCCTGATGCCAGTCCGTTGCAGTAATATGCGCGCGGATTTCATCATTTGCCAGCTTCCGCGCCGGAGGTTTCAGGCGCACGTGCTGAATGGGGTTGCTGGTCAGTTCCGAGCCGATCAGTTGCTCGACCACGTCCAAAAGCGGCTTGGCGGTCATCATCTCGAACACGGCGGGTCCGATGTGAAAAGGCGTATCGGCCATGATCCGGTCGCCGGGCAGAGAAATATCCATGGGCTGGAAATAGTCGCACCGGGCCTCGTAAGCGGCCAGCAGCTTGCCCCAGAAATCCAGACCCTCGGGGCTGGGCACCAGACCTCGCGCGAACCAGTCCGCATAAAGCCCATCCAGCAGGGTCGAGTATTCGTCGATCACCCGGTTCAGAATGTCAGGCGGAATAACGTCTGGCACGACCAGATAGCCATCGGTTTCAAAACGTGAGATTTGCTCTTGCGTCAGCATGGGTCGATCCTCACAACAGGATTGCGATGATATTGGGCCAGATCAGCAGCACCGAAAGCGCCAGAATCTGGATGCCGATAAAGGGCAGGAAGCCGCGGAAGATATCAGTCAGGCTGATATGCGGCGGGGCCACCGATTTCAGATAGAACGCTGCCGGTCCAAAGGGCGGCGACAGGAAGCTGACCTGCATGTTCATACAGAACACCACGCCGAACCAGATCGCTACGTGATTTGGCTGCAGCTGGCCGATCAGGCCGATCTCTTCGATGGGCAGGCGCAGCACGATGGGCAGGAAGACCGGGATGATCAGCAAGACGATCCCGACCCAATCCATGAACGCGCCCATGAACAGCAGGATCAGCATCATCACCAGAATGACCAGCATCGGTGGCAATTCCTGACCCACGATCAGATCAGCCACATATTGCGGTCCGCCCGCGATGGTATAGGCCCCCGCCAGCGAGGCGGCACCAATCGTGACCCAGATGATCGTACCGGTGGATTTCAGCGTGCGCATCAGGCTGTCCCAAACCAGCTCGAACGAACCTTCTCCGCGCAGGATGGCGATGATCAGAACGGCGAACGCGCCCATTCCGGCCGCCTCGGTGATGCCGGTGATGCCGCCGTAGATCGAACCCAGAACCACGCCGATCACGACCATCGGTGCGACCAGCCCTTTGCCCATATGCCAGCCAACGCGCGCACGCTCTTTGCCGAAGACGAAAAAGATCAGCAGCAGCGCGACAATTGTGACGCCTGCAAACCAGGGCAGGTAATCTGCCGTTCCGAACCGCGCGGGCTCGCCCTGACTGGCGGCATTCGATCCCGACAGTTCGAAGAACGCAGCCCGGATGAACAGAACGGTGGAAAATCCGGCAACGACGATACACATGAACGCGGCGAACAGCTTGCGCTTTTCGGTCGGCTCGGGGTCGTTCGGGTCGGGTTCAGGCAAGGGGGCATCATCGGGTTTCAGCCGGGTGCGGATGATGATGTAGAGGATGATCATCGACGCCAGCATGAAGCCGGGGATGAAGGACGCGGTGAACAGCGACTTGATCGAGGTTTCGGTGATCAGACCATAGATGATCAGCACGATTGACGGGGGGATCATCGTCCCCAACGAGCCCGAGGCACAGATCACCCCGATGGCGAGGTTCTGGTTATACCCCAGCCGCAACATCTGCGGCAGGGCGATCAGGCCCAGCAGAACGACCTCACCCCCGATAATCCCCGACATCGCTGCCATGATCACCGCCATGATCGAGGTGACGATGGCAATCCCGCCCCGCGTCCGCGACAACCAGATATTGAGCGAGGAATACATGTCCTTGGCGATCCCCGAGCGTTCCAGCAGAGAGGCCATGAAGATGAACAAGGGCACGGATATGAGCACGTAATCCGTTAAGAGCCCGTATATTTTCTGTGCCAGAATATAGAGCGGCCCCGTCCCCGGCCTGCCGGTCAGCAGCCCGTCGCCAAAGGAAAACGGGTTGAGCAGCAGGTTGGGCTCGAATTTCAGCACCAATACAAGAACCGCCAGCGAGGCCGAGGCCAGACCCAGCGGCATCCCGATGGCCAGCAAGACGATAAGTGCGACCATCAGGATCAGTGAGATTGTTCCAATATCCATCAGTCTTGCCCCACTGCTTTTTTCAGCATTTCAATCTCTTCTTCATCAGGTTCGTCAGTGTGAATCTCGGGTTCCTTGTTCCAATCCGAGATCAGGTTCACGACCGCCTGAAACGCCACCAGCGTAATGACGATCAGCACCATCGGTTGCAGGGTCGCCGGGATCGGCGGGTTGAAAGCCGAGCCGAACAGCTCCCATTTATACAACTTATTGACGAAGACCTGTTTGTAGCTGCCATAGACAAGGAAGAAGGCGAAAAGCACGATCAGAACGGTCGAGATCGTGTCGAACACCCGTTGCAGCCATCGTGGCACGGCGTCGTATAGCAGGAAAATGCGGATGTGGCTGCGCTGCTGCATCCCGTAGTAGCCAGACATCAGGAAGACGAAGCTGGCGAACCACAGGGTCATCTCGTTGGCCCATTCGGTGGGTTTTTCCAGAATGTAACGCAGGAAGACCTCGTACAGCATCACAATGGTCATGATGGCGATCATCATCATGGTGACGCGCCCAATGAACAGGGCGAATCGGTCGATGGCGCTGAGCCCGCCATACTCCATTGCAGCCGGGCGCACGGTTCGGGCACCGATCACCGCAAGTATCGGTGTCAGGATCAGCGCGAGCATGTCAAAAATGTCGATATGTCCGCCGAAGATGCCAGCGGCATTTGGCGTGATGTCGGCGCGCAGGTAAATCTCCTGCACCTGAGATTTCAGGGATTCCGAAGTGTAGGGCAGCCAATCCAGCAGAAAGGCAGGCAGGTGCCAGACCAGCCAACTGGCCGTTCCGACAAATGCCAAGGGTATCAGCCATTCAATAATTCCACCCGTGGATTTCTGCATTTCCTGCCCCCTGTCGTTATGTCCTGGCCCGGAAGTGATCTATGAAGACGCGGTCGGGCTCGACGCCGATGCCCGGCCCGGTCGGAACCGCGACACGGCCTGCGTTAGCTTTGACCTGACCCTGAATGTCCAAAGGAACGGTCAGCAGATCGTCCCGGAATTTGTTGTCCGTGGTGTCAAACTCCAGCATCGGCTCCCACGGGTGCAGGCCGCCCGGCATCGGCGGCATTGCTGCCAGCAGATGCAGGTTCGTGGATACGGCAATTGCGCTGCCCCAGACGTGATTGACGACCGGAGTGAAATGGGCGTGGCACAAGGCCAGAATCCGCAGATACTCGGATACGCCACCCAAGGCGCAAACCTCGGGCTGGGCGATATCCAAGCCACGGCTTTCCAGCAGAGTGCGCCACGACCACCGATTGAACACCGCTTCGCCCCCAGCGATGTTGGTTTTCAGCCCTTTGCGCAACTCGCGGTATCCATCGGTATCCTCGGGCGCGACAGGCTCTTCGAACCAATAGGCTCCAAGCTCGTCCAGAGCGCGTCCCACATAGAACGCATCCGACGTGGTATAGGCATGGTTGGCATCGACCATGAACCGGAAATCGTCGCCGACACCGCGCCGCACGGCCTGACATAGCTTGACGTCTGGTTCGGGGCCAAAGCCGGTTTTCATCTTGGTGGCGACAAATCCCATCTCTTTGATCGCGGCGGCCTCGTCCGTAAAGCGGCGCGCCAGATCATCGACGGGTTCATCGCGCAGCATCATACCGTAGCCATAACAGGGGACCGAGTTGCGATGCGCCCCACCAATCAGCTTGTGCAGCGGCAGGCCCGCCACTTTGCCAGCGATATCCCAAAGAGCGATATCCACACCCGAAAGGGCCTGAAGGGGCATGCCACCCTGCCCATGATCTCGCAGAAGGTTGTAGACCTTGTGCCAGATCACGTCGCGGTCCATCGGATCCGATCCCAGCACAATGGGTTGGATCACCTGTTCGACAATGGTTTTGTTGGCAAGAGCGACCGTACCGGGGCCGAAACACTCGCCCCATCCGGTAACGCCTTCGTCGGTCTGAACTTCGACCAGATGCGCGCTGCGCTTGTCGTAATATTGCTGCGAATAGCCCAAAACCTCGGGCATGTCGTAGCGCAGGACGTGACTAATGATCTTGGTGATTTTCATTCGACATACGTCCCTGAGAAAGGTCCGGAAAGGCCACGGATCGCAGCCTTTCCGAAGGATCGTCTCAGCATGACGCCGATTATTTCATCGCACCCATGTCTTTCAGGAACGCAACGTGGCTTTCCAACAGCGCCTTGGCTTCGGGCGTGGTGGCAAACTCGGTCCAGCCAACCTGAACGGCATCGCGGTAAGCGGCCAGATCTTCCGGGGTCCATTCATACAGCTGGATACCCTGGGCGCGCAGGTCTTTGGCGGTTTGCGCGTTCTGCACCTCGTTGATCGTGGCGTTGTGCAGGGCCAGGCTGTCCATCGCGACCTCGATGATCTTGCGATGATGCGCGGGCATGGATTCCCAGACATCCTTGCGGCAGGCCAGGTGATCCGCTGGCATCGAGTGGAAGCCCGGGAAGTTGGTGTGACCCGCGATCTCATACAGACCCAGACCCACGTTGTTGGTCAGGTTCGCCGCGTCGGCGCCGTCGATGATGCCGGTTTCCAGCGCCGTGAAGATCTCGTTAAAGTCCATCACGATGGGCGAGGCACCCAGCTCGGCGAACACTTTCGTGGCCAGACCCGGAGGCGAACGGAATTTCCAATCCTTGAAGTCTTCGACCGTTGCGATCGGTTTGGTCGAGGACAGTGATTCCGGTCCCGGAATCCACCAGCCGACGAATTCCATGTCATAGCCGTTATACAGCTCGTTCAGCGCATCGCGGCCACCGCCATGCAGCAGCCATGCCATCTGCTGATAGGGGTTCTGATAGCCACCCAGCAGATCGCCTGCGAATTGGAATGCGGGGTTCTTACCGGTCTGATAGCCGCCACCCGTCATATCGCAATCCAGAATGCCCGTTGCGGCGGCGTCGAATGTCTCAACCGATTTGACGACGGACGAGGAATAGAACATCTCGACCTCGATCTCACCGTTGGACATTTCGGTGATGTCCTCGATGAACTTGGCCGCCATCTTGCCCGACAGCTGTTCCGGCGAGAAATGGGTTTGAATGCGCAGTTTTGTAGTTTCGGCAGCGGCGAATGTCGCGGCCATGGTCGTGGCTACGGCCACAGCGGCCGCGGTCGTCAATAATTTCATATTGTCCTCCCAGACGTTGAGCGTGGCGTGCTGAAGGTTTCTAAGCCCTCTCTTGAACGACGCTGCCTGACGTTAGGACGCCGAATCGCATGCGACAAGTAAAATGTGAAATTGAGCGTAATTTCGAGATTATTGCTCAAAAACGAAATTAGGGATAGGAAGAGCGAAGGGTAACGTTCAGGATAACTCTTTCGATGACCGCTGAAGTCGATATTTATCAAGATCTTAAGATGCGGCTGATCTCGAACGGATTCGAACACGGGGCCAAGCTTCGGGCGGAAGACTTGCGGAAAGAATACAAATGTTCGGCCAGTTCGGTCCGTGAAGCCCTGTTCCGGCTTGCTGCTGTGGGCCTTGCAGATTTTCAGGAACAACGCGGGTTCCGCGTGCCGCAACGCGCGCCCCAGAAGTTGATCGAACTGACCCATGTCCGCATTCTGCTGGAAGCAGAGGGAACCGCATTGTCGATCCAAAACGGCGGCGTCGATTGGGAGGCACGCCTAACCGCAGCTCACCACAAACTAAGTCACATCGAAAGGCGCATCCGCGACAAGGACGATCCGAGTGACCTGATCGATATCTGGTTCGCCGCCGAGAAAGAGTTTCATGAAACTCTGATTTCGGCCTGCGGATCGGAGACGCTGAAACAAATGCATGGACGCGTCTATGCGCAATTCCGGCAACAATTGATGGTCGCGGATCGCCGATTCGAGTTCATTTCGATGAATATCGAACATCACGCCAATATTCTTGAGGCTGCTCTTTCAGGCGACCCAAAGCTGACCCAACAGAAAATACACGACCACCTGAAACGGCACCTGACCGGCGAAACGCTGGACGCTTAGAAATTCAGGTCATCTTCCAGATAAATTCGGATGATCTCTTCAAAACTGGATTCGGCCCTGAAACCAAGATTCAGCGCGCGGTCGGTTTGAAAGTCGCGTGGCCAGTTCTTGACAATGGCTTCGATGGCCGGGTCCGGCACGTGTTTGATCCTGTCCACGGCCTCCTGCCCTGCCACATTGCGCAGCGCCTCGATCTGTTCGGCGACCGTGCAACTGATGCCGGGCATATTCAGCGCATGGCGGCCCTCCAAAAGTCGGGTATCCAGATCGGCAGCATGAGTCAGGAACTGGGCCGCTGACCGAGGGCTGGCGTGCCAGTGGCGCACGGTATCGGCCACCGGCAGGATCGCCTCGGCACCGTTCAGCGGCTCTCGGATAATGCCCGAGAAGAACGATGAGGCCGCAGCATTGGCCTTGCCGGGGCGCACGCACAGGGTCGGCAGGCGCAGCGACAGGCCGTCGATATACCCTTTGCGGCTGAAATCTGTAATCAACAACTCGGACGCCGCTTTCTGCGCGCCATAGCTGGTCAAAGGTGCCGACAGGAATTCGTCGTCGATCTTGTCCGGGAAGGGCGCCCCAAATACGGCGATGGAAGAGGCAAATACAAACCTAGGCCGGTATTCCCCTTCAGATGCGTCATGTTCAACTTTCAGAGCGTTCAGTAGCGCCCATGTGGCCATCAGATTGACATCCCAACCCAAGGCGAAATCCGTTTCCGCCTGACCTGACACAATAGCTGCGAGGTGAAACACCAAATCAGGCCGACGGGCCGCCAAATCCTGTGCTGTGCCCATCGCAGCAATATCGCCTGCTATCTGCGTGCCAACGACCCCGTTGGGCGGAAAGGATTGATCGAACAGCGTAAGTTCGACGTCAGAGCCAAAAACCTGCTCGGTCCGGATGCGCTGCGCCAGTTTCTGGCCCAACATTCCGCCGCCACCTATGATCAGTATCTTTTTCACGTGATACCCCCGTTCCGTTGCTTTAGTTTCTTAGACAAAGCCACGTGATCCAATGCGGCCTCATCCTTTTCTTCAATCAAGTTGTCAAAACAGCCGCACGGTGATCAGAGCACGCGGCGATTTTTGCGCTTTTCCCAGTGACGGTCCGGGCCGCGGAATCTACCAGAAACAATTGGTTTTCCTCCAAGGGCCGTACCATTCCGGTCAGCTGTTCCAGATTGTCTGACGAATAGAGCCCAGCACCCTGACCCCAAGCTGGGACGCGATTGATCCTTGCTTCATTCGCCAGTTCCTTTTGGAGCGCCTGCCCGGCGCTCTATTGTCACATTTCCCGGCGCGGCAAATGATAGCGCTAATAATTCTTACTTTGAGGTCTTTTTGGCACTATTAAGATTGAAAATCCACTTTCGATTCGTCTTCATAATCTCGAAATCATGGAAAGTTTCGAAAAGGGTTCAAATCAAACCAACCCGATAGTGCAAGCTGCGAAAGCGCTGGCACCGGGCACGCAATTCGGTTTGCGGTATTTTGCGCGCAGAAATCGCAATGACCACAAACCAAACCGATCTAAAGGACAGGGAATTCGGCCGATGACAAAAAAGATAAACAAAGAAGACCTGCGATCGCGCAAATGGTTCATGAACTCCGAAAACCTCGAGATGACAGCGCTGTATCTTGAGCGGTACCTGAATTATGGCCTAACGCGGGAAGAGCTTCAATCCGGCAAGCCCATCATCGGGATCGCCCAGACCGGCAGTGACCTGAGCCCCTGTAACCGCCATCACATTGAGCTGTCTAAACGTGTCCGCGACGGCATCATTGCGGCCGGCGGCACCTGTATCGAAATCCCTGTTCACCCGATTCAAGAAACGGGCAAGCGGCCTACGGCCTCGCTGGATCGCAATCTCGCCTATCTGTCGCTGGTCGAGAGCCTCTATGGCTACCCGCTGGATGGAGTGGTTCTGAATATCGGCTGTGACAAGACCACCCCGGCGCTGTTGATGGCGGCCGCAACGGTGAACATTCCCGCCATCGCCCTGTCGGTCGGCCCGATGCTGAACGGTTGGTGGAAGGGCAAGCGCGCCGGATCCGGCACCGTGATCTGGTCCGCGCGCGAAGACTTGGCGGCGGGCAATATCGACACCGATGAGTTCATGGATATCGCCGCCGCCGCCGCCCCGTCCGTTGGCTATTGCAACACCATGGGCACCGCGACGACGATGAACTCTTTGGCCGAGGCGCTGGGGATGCAATTGCCCGGATCAGCAGCCATCCCGGCCCCTTATCGTGAACGTGGCCAGATCAGCTATGAAACCGGGCGTCGGATCGTCGAAATGGTATGGGAGGATCTACGCCCCAGCGATGTCATGACCCGCGAAGCCTTTGAAAACGCCATCGTCGTGAACTCGGCCATTGGCGGCTCGACCAACGCTCCGATCCACCTGAACGCGGTTGCCCGCCATCTGGGTGTGCCGCTGGACAATGACGATTGGCAGGATTTGGGCCACGACGTGCCTCTGCTGGTCAACCTTCAGCCAGCAGGTGAGTATCTGGGCGAAGACTACCAACATGCGGGCGGTGTTCCCGCCGTCATTGGTGAATTGATCGCCGCCGACATGCTGCCGCACCCCAATGCGGTGACGGCCAATGGCAAGACGATGGGCGAAAACTGCGCGGCGCGCCGGTCGTTGAACGATGACGTCATCAAGCCGGTCAGCGCTCCGATCAAGGAGAAGGCCGGGTTCATCAATCTGTCGGGCAATTTGTTCGAGAGTGCAATCATGAAGACCTCGGTCATTTCGCCCGCCTTTCACAAAGCCTATCTGTCAAACCCCGAGGACCCCAACGCATTCGAAGGGCGCGCGGTCGTCTTTGATGGCCCCGAGGATTTCCACCACCGCATTGACGACCCATCCGAGAATATCGACGCCAATTGTATCCTGATCATGCGCGGGGCTGGCCCCAAGGGATATCCGGGCGCGGCCGAGGTGGTGAACATGCGACCGCCGTCCTACCTGTTGAAACAGGGTATCGAAGCGCTTCCCTGCATCGGCGACGGGCGGCAATCGGGCACTTCGGGTAGCCCCTCGATCCTGAACGCGGCGCCCGAGGCGGCGGCTGGTGGCGGCTTGGCTCTGGTCCAGAACGGTGATCGTCTGCGCATTGACTTGGGCAAAGGCACGGCCGACATGCTGGTGCCGCTGAACGAGCTGCACGAACGCGCCCGTACGCTTGAGGCCAATGGCGGATATGAAATGCCACCCCATCAGTCACCGTGGCAGGAAATCTTCCGCGAAAAAGTGGATCAACTGGATCGGGGGATGATCCTGAAAGGGGCTGAAAACTACCGTGACATCGCCCGCAAATTCACCCCGCGCGACAATCACTGACACCTCTCGGCGGGGCGCAAACCCCGCCCATTTACAGATAAAAAGGTGCGCCACGATGCCCGACCTCCTGCAAATCGGAAATATCACCGAGCGGATGCAATCCCGCCTGTCTCCGGCCTTCAACATTCATCAGTTGGATCAATACGAAGCCGCAGACATCACACATGTCATCACAAACGGGCATGCCGGCATCCCGACCGATCTGATGACGTCTTTGCCAAACCTCAAGGCGATCAGCGTCTATGGCGTCGGCTACGACGCGGTTGATGCCAAGACTGCCGCGCAGCTGGGTATTGTCGTAACCCACACCCCCAGTGTGCTGAATGACGAGGTCGCCACAACCGCTGTTCTGCTGATGCTGTCCTGCTACCGCGAGCTGGTGCGCGACGATGCCTATGTCCGGTCTGGCCGATGGGAGACTGAGGGCAACGCGCCTTTGACCCGTTCGGCTGATCGTCAAAAGGTCGGCATTCTGGGTCTGGGCCGCATCGGTCAGGCGATTGCGGACAAACTGGCCCCTTGGTCGCCCGAAATCTCTTATCATTCACGCAGCCAAAAGGATGTACCTTATCAGTATTTCGGCTCCTTGGTGGATATGGCCGCGCATGTGGACGTTTTGATCTGCATCACGCCGGGTGGGCCCGCGACGAACAAGTTGGTCAATGCCGAGGTGCTGAAAGCCTTGGGCCCGGCAGGCACGCTGATTAACGTCAGCCGAGGCTCGGTTGTGGACGAAACGGCCCTGATCGAGGCGCTGCAACAGGGCGATCTGGGCTGGGCCGGGCTGGACGTCTTCGAGAAAGAGCCCCACGTGCCCCAGGCCCTGCGTGATTTGCCAAATGTCGCGCTGCTGCCCCATGCCGGAAGCGCAACGGTTGAAACTCGTGCGGCCATGGGCGACCTGACGGTCGACAATTTGCTGCAACACTTGCAGGATGGATCGGTATTGACGCCCGTTCCGGAATGCAAGGACCTATAGCGGGCCACTCTGGCGCATGATCGAATTCGTCATTGCGGTGTTCTTTCTGTTGATCACGCCCGGTCCGGGCGTGCTGACAACGGCGGGGATCGGGTCGGCCTTTGGGTTTCGTGCTGGCTTTGCGTTTGTCGCCGGGTTGATGCTGGGCGGGTTCATCAACATGCTGCTGGTGATCTCGGGCGTTGCCGCTGTGGCCTTGGCTGTGCCCTTCCTGAGGACAGTGCTGCTGGTCGCGTCGGTGAGCTATCTGGTGTTTCTGGCATGGCGCATCGCAAGTGCCGGGTCGCGTGTGGGATTTGCGCCTGCTGCGACGCCGCTTGGGTTTCTGAACGGGCTGACGCTGCAATTCATCAACCCTAAAGCCTATGTCGTCAGCACTGCGCTGTTTTCCGGGTTCGCCTTTTTGCCCGACGCCCCGATCTGGGAGGCAGTGATCAAGATCATCCTATTCAACCTGATCTGGGTGCCCGTGCACCTGATCTGGCTCAGCGCCGGGGCGAAACTTGGCAGTTTGGATATCAGCGAGACGTGGCACCGTCGGATAAACCTGGCAATGGCGGCCTCGTTGCTGGCGGTGGTTGGGATCGCGCTGGTTTCGGCCGTCTGAACGCGACCGGTGTCTTGGGATACGCCATGCAAATGCGGCCTGCGGGCACCCGCTTTGGACAAATTTACTTGGTTGAAGGAATGATATTTGGTCAAGTGATCCGAGACAGAACAGGATGACAATGCGAAACGATACTCTCGACATACGCGGTGACTATGAAAAGAACGGATATGTTTCGCCGCTGGATATTCTGACCCCAAGCGAAGCGCAAAGGTTGCGCGACGACTTCGAAAGGGCCGAAGACGCAGTTTCGGGCGACAGCCAGCGACTGAAACTGCTGTATTCCTATCCCGATCGGCTGATACCCTCTTTTGATGCGTTATTGCGCCATCCTAATGTGATTGCTGCAGTCTCGCCTGTTCTGGGCCCCGATCTCATGGTCTGGAGCGGCGCCCTATTCATCAAAGAAGCGCGGTCGCCCAAAATTGTCTCGTGGCATCAGGACCTGACATATTGGGGTTTGGACGATGCACAGGAAGTCACCTGTTGGGTAGCCCTCTCAGAGGCGTCCGAGCAAAGCGGCTGTATGCGGTTTGTTCCCGGCAGCCACCAGAACCGTATCGTCCCACATGTGGACACTTTCGATGAGAACAACCTGCTGTCGCGCGGACAGGAGATAGCGGTGAATGTCGACGATGCCGACACGGTTGCCGCCGCGTTGCACGCTGGTCAGGCCTCGATCCACCACGGCCATCTGTTTCACGCTTCGGGCCCCAACCAAACAGATGATCGCCGGATCGGCGCCGCCCTTCGGTTCATCAAACCGTCGATGAAACAAAAGAATGGCGCGCGTACTCTGGTCGCGCTGGTTTCAGGCCAGGATGAATTCGGACATTTCGAAATTGCGCCCGCTCCACGGGGGTTTCTGCATGAAGACGATTTTGCCTTATGCCAGCAGGATGCCGACATAAAGAAGGAAATCCTGTTTGAAGGCGTCTAAAACCGGGCAGGAAGGCCACCGTTTTCGCTGGGGTGAATCTGACAAGGCGTACAATGTGTGGGGGAAAATAAAATGACAAAACCAAATGTTGGCAAACAGGTTACTCCGACCAGTTTTGCGCATGTGGATGGCGGTACACGGGCGATTGGCACAGCAACCGAACGTTGGACAATGTTGTTTGTCTATCGCGGTCGGCATTGTCCTCGCTGCAAACGCTATTTGAACAAGTTAAATGCACGGCTGGCCGATTGGACCGATCGGATGAATGTCATTGTGGTCTCGGCCGATTCTCTGGAAAAGGCTTTGGCAGACCGGGATGAGTTCGGATGGAATTTCGATCTATGTTATGGGCTTACAGTCCCGGAAATGCGCGATCTGGGCCTGTATGTCTCTGAACCCCTGTCCGAGGCGGAAACCTCGGATATGTTTGCCGAGCCTGGGACATTCGCAATCCGACCAGATGGCAGTTTAATGCTTGTAGATATCTCAAACGGTCCGGCAGCACGCCCCGATCTGGAGGAGCTATTGGACGGAATGATCTTCAACATCGACAATGACCGTCCCGTCAGAGGCACCGCGTAACCGCGATCTCAAGTGACCCATCAGGGTGGTCAAATTCTCTTTTTTTTAGTCCTCGCGTCCAAGGGCCCAGTCCGTCAAGTCTGTCCATGACTCTTCCCGCGGGGGTGGTGAGAACGCGCCGCTCTCTGAGCCTGCGTTTTCACCGGTGCGACTACACCCGAACCTGTCCGAGCTCTATCGCTCCAATGTTGCTAGTCTTGCAAAGGCGTTATCGGACCTGTCGATCCTCACAGGAGCTTTGGAGATCATCCGGGTCCTTATCGAACGGGTCACGGTCCTGCATGAGAGGGACGGCGTTCAGATCGAACTCCAGGGTGCCGTGGCAGCGATGATTGGGTTGGCCCAGAATGAACTAAAGTCGCCGTGAGGCGGCATGTTCGGCATTTTGTTAACCGTGTTGGTTTCTGGAGAATGCTTTGGCCCACTTGCTTTGAGGTTTTGAGCCTGACGCGGTGGCGACGTTAAGCACTTGATCTGGGGGATCAATTTTAGTCTGACCGGGCTGTGTAGGGGATTTCTGACACTGGTTGCGGGAGCAGGATTTGAACCTGCGACCTTCAGGTTATGAGCCTGACGAGC
>NZ_WQGO01000033.1 GCF_013034685.1 Ruegeria lacuscaerulensis
CCGCCTTCGCGGATCGCGAAGCGCAGGCCCTGCTCCATCGCGATCGGCGCGATCAGTTCAACGCCGAACGACACGTTGTCGCCGGGCATGACCATCTCGGTGCCTTCCGCCAGGGTCACGGTGCCGGTCACGTCAGTTGTCCGGAAGTAGAACTGAGGACGGTAGTTCGCGAAGAACGGAGTGTGACGACCGCCTTCTTCCTTGGTCAGGATGTAGGCTTCGGCTTCGAACTTGGTGTGCGGTGTAACCGAACCCGGCTTACACAGAACCTGGCCACGCTCAACGCCGTCACGGTCAACACCACGCAGCAACGCGCCGATGTTGTCGCCCGCTTCACCGCGGTCCAGCAGCTTGCGGAACATCTCAACGCCGGTGCAGGTGGTTTTCGAAGTGTCGCGGATGCCGACGATTTCAATCTCGTCGCCAACGTTGATCACGCCACGCTCAACACGACCGGTCACAACGGTACCACGGCCCGAGATCGAGAACACGTCTTCAATCGGCATCAGGAACGGCTGGTCAACAGCGCGCTCGGGGGTGTCGATATACTCATCAACAGCCGCCATCAGTTCCTTGATTTTCTCTTCGCCGATTTCCGGGTTGTTGCCTTCCATCGCGGCCAGAGCCGAACCTGCAACGATCGGAATATCGTCGCCGGGGTATTCATACGAAGACAGCAGCTCGCGGATTTCCATTTCCACCAGTTCCAGCAGCTCTTCGTCGTCAACCTGGTCAACTTTGTTCATGAACACGACCATCTTCGGGATGCCAACCTGGCGGCCCAGCAGAATGTGCTCACGCGTTTGCGGCATCGGGCCGTCAGCGGCGTTCACAACCAGGATCGCGCCGTCCATCTGGGCAGCACCGGTGATCATGTTCTTGACGTAGTCGGCGTGGCCGGGGCAGTCAACGTGCGCGTAGTGGCGGTTCTCGGTCTCGTATTCCACGTGGGCGGTCGAGATGGTGATCCCGCGCGCTTTCTCTTCCGGCGCACCGTCAATCTGGTCATACGCTTTGAAGTCACCGAAATACTTGGTGATCGCTGCGGTCAGCGTGGTTTTACCATGGTCAACGTGGCCAATCGTGCCGATGTTGACGTGCGGTTTTGTACGCTCAAACTTTTCCTTTGCCAT
>NZ_WQGO01000005.1 GCF_013034685.1 Ruegeria lacuscaerulensis
GTCCGACCCTCAACATCACCGCTCACAGCTACGCCGTTCACAGTCATCGAAATCTTCATCAGATTTTCCTCCCTTAAATTTTCGGATCAACCACCGAACAGGCGCTTGAACCAACCTTTTTTCTCTTCCGGCGGCGCTGCCTGAGCTGGCTCAGCCGACGTTTCTGACACAGCAGGGGCCGCTGCCGGTTCGGGCGCAGCCTCGGCAGGCGCGGGCTGAGGGTCTTCCTCGACCGCATTCTGGAAATTCTCAAAGAACTGGTCGGCCATTTTCTTGGCCACGCCATCAATGACCCGCCCCCCTAGCTGAGCCAGCTTGCCGCCCACGCGCGCATCGACATTATAGGCCAGCAACGTCCCCTCGGGCGCATCCGACAAGGTGACATCTGCTGCACCCTTGGCAAATCCGGCGGCCCCGCCTTTGCCTTCCCCAGATAGCTTGACGCTTTCCTGATCCACCATGTCCGACAGGGTCACTTCACCTTTGAACGTGGCCTTTACGGGTCCGACCTTCTGCACCACTGTCGCGGCAAACCCATTTTCTGCTGTTCCCGACATTTCTTTGCAGCCGGGGACACATTCTTTCAGAATGTCGGCCGATAGCAGTGCCTCCCAGACTTTGGAACGTGGGGCCGCAATGACGCGGCTGTCATGTAGTTCCATGTCACTCCCTCCAGTATTTTCGGTTAAGCTACGCGGTGATCTACCCGGTGCCTATAAGACCTTGGGTGTAGTCACCGCAGTTTCGGCGGTGCATGCGTCAGGCCGTGCGCGGCGAATATCTGTTCGATCCGGCCATCCTGAAGCGCTGCATAAATCGCATCGTCCACCGCATAGCTGAGGCCGCGATAGGCGAAATGAACCGCAACGCCACTGGTCCAGCTGCTGACGGCAAAACCGGGCAAGGGCGGCGTGTGCAGATCCAATTCGGGCGTCAAACCGGCTTCGAGCTGAGCGCGTGGGCCCATGGCCGCCATGGTGTCACCTGCCGCCAAGGCCTCCATCGCAAGACCCGCTGTGGGAAAGCGGTGCACATTCTGCGCAAGCTGGCCGCCCGGAAAGGCCGACAGGTAGAAATCAGCAATCGAGTCATTTTCCACCGCGACCGTATCAAAGCGGAAATAGGCCGGAACGGGCGGGTCTTCGGGGTATTCATCCTTGCGATAGGCAATCGCGATTTCTTCATCGTGATACTGACCGGTGAAAACCACTTGTTCTACCCGACAGGCGAATTCACTGTCATAGGGGACGTGTAGCATCACATTGGCGACACGTCCGTTGATCAAAGGGCCTTTCCAGACCCAGTTGCGCAGGTCGGCTTCAAGATTTTCTCCTGCGGCGACCAGATTGAACCGAGCTTCGACACCCAGATCTTCGGCAATCAACTTGCCGATTTCTATATCGACGCCCTGAATTCTGCCGTCTTCCTCGAACGACCACGGGGCGAAATCCTCATAGGCTGCGAACTCAATATAACCGCGCTCGATAATGGTATCGAGGTCGGCTCCCACGATGTCACGGCTGGCGTTTTGCGGTTTGGGTTGGGGCACATGATCTTTACACCTGGCCATTGCTTGCCCAGTGGTCAGGGCCGCAGCCAACAGGGAGAAAACGAAAAAGCGTCCGATCATGTGCCCCACTCTGCCGATCTATTGCGCGGCAGACAAGCCGATGGTCAGCTGTTCCGCTGCCTCGGCAAAGTTCGGGCTGTCCCCCGAAATCAAAACAGCGGCGCGTAGGGCGACGCTATCGGCCACGGGCGCGCCCGAGCCGGTCTCAATAGTTCCCGCAATCTCGCTGAGTTCAGATTGTAGCGCGGCTGCGTCTCCGTCGCCGCCGTCGGCCATCGCGGCCAGCAGATCACGTATTTCCTTCAGCCGGTCGGAATGATCATCCAATGCTCCGTCATCGGGACGGGTTTCAATATAGGTGCGGATGGCCCACGCGGCCTTCTGGCCCAGAAGCTCGCCAAAGGCGGGCATCTTGGTGATCCCGTTCTGAGTGTAACCTTCGCGGAATCGCTCAACATACCATTCATCGCCATATTCTTCGGCTTCAAGATACCTCAGATCAGGGGCCAACCCGCCCGAGACAACACCCAAACCATGGCATCGTGCGCAGTTCTGGTTATAGCCGGAATCACCGATTTCAATCGCCGCCTGCCAGACCTCTTCTCCCTTGTCGCGGTAAGGGTTCTCGATCAGCCACTCATCGCCCACATCGGGCAGAGCGTCAGTATTCACGGGCTGCGGGGCGACATCGCCATGGGCCAGCGCCATGCCGCCAGCCATGACGGCGCTTAGCATTACGCTATAAAAACCTGGACGCATCTTATCCTCCTCTACGACGCTTTCCCCGGTCATAGCTTAGCAGAATTCAGCATGGAATTAGACCTTGGTTGCAGATTGGGGGGTAGCTGCGACTAAGGTCTAATGGTCCCGACAGGGATGAGCAGATTTTATCAAATTGCCAGGGAGGAGGCGTCGACATGAAAACCTATTTGCGCGCCTTGATCGCTTCGGTTCTGCTGCCGGCCGCAGCATGGGCCGAGGTTGAGATTGCGGTCACATATTTGCAGATGCAGGTACCGCGGCCTCCGGTTTTATCCAACCTTGATCCGATACCGGACGATTTGGGTGTGGCAGGGGGCGAGCTGGCCTTGGCCGACAACCTGACAACCGCAAAATTCCTTGGGCATAAATACAACTTGTCCGTCACGTCCGTTCCCGAGGGTGGCGATTGGCTGACCGCTGCCCGTCAGGCTTTGGCGGATAGCCCTTTTCTAATCCTCGATGCGCCTGCACAAGCGCAACTGGACGTTGCTGACCTGCCTGAGGCGGCGAACGCTATTCTGTTCAACGCATCCGCGTCTGATCTGGATGTGCGAGACCAAAATTGCCGCGCCAATCTGCTGCATACTTTGCCGTCGAACATGATGCGCACCGATGCGCTGGTTCAATTTCTGGTAAAACGCCGCTGGGACGAGTTGGTGATGATCACCGGCGTCCATCCCGGTGATCAGGCCTTTGCACAGTCGCTCAAACGATCGCTGGAAAAATTCCGTCTGGAGCTAAGCGCCGAAAAGACATGGGAATTCGACGCCGACTTACGCCGCAATGCCGCTCAAGAGGTGCCGCTGTTTACACAGGAATTCGGTGACTATGACGTCCTGCTGATCGCAGATGAATTGGACGACTTCAGCCGGTATATCGAATTCAACACATGGCAGGCCCGCCCCGTGGCAGGGTCCGACGGACTGCAACCTGTAACGTGGTCGCGTGTGGTGGAACAATGGGGCGCGGTCCAGATGCAAAACCGGTTCACCGAACAGACCGGCCGCAGCATGATGCCAAAGGATTATGCCGCATGGGCCGCCTACCGGACTTTGGGCGAGGCAGTGACACGCACGCAATCCAGTGACCCGACCGTTTTGCTCGACTACATCCTGTCGGACGATTTCGAACTGGCCGGGTTCAAGGGCAGGGCGATGAATTTCCGGTCCTGGAACGGGCAGTTGCGGCAACCGATCCCATTGGTCACCGACCGCGCCGTCGTTGCGATGGCGCCGCTGGAGGGGTTCTTGCACCAGCGCACGGAACTCGACACGTTGGGACTAGACGAGGGCGAAAGCCAGTGTCAGGCATTCAGGGAGTAACTGGGATGAGATTGACAGCACTTCTGGCGGCGACCGCCCTCTGCGCACCGGCGGCCGCGGACGAAATGTGGATCAGCAATGAAAAGGACGACACGCTGAGCGTGATCGACATCGAGACGCTCGAGGTGATCCGTACGATAGAAACCGGCGAACGCCCACGCGGGATCACCTTTTCCAAGGATTTCTCGGTGCTGTATATCTGCGCCTCAGACAGCGACGCGGTGCAGGTGATGGACCCGGAAACGGGCGAGATCCTACACGATCTGCCCTCGGGCGAGGACCCCGAGCAATTTGTGCTGCACCCCAATGATCGCCATCTTTATATCGCTAACGAAGACGACGCGATCACCACCGTAGTCGATACGGAATCGCGCACCGTAATTGCTCAGATCGATGTTGGGATTGAGCCCGAAGGGATGGCTGTGTCCCCCGATGGCAAGATCGCCATCACCACGTCCGAGACCACCAACATGGCCCATTGGATCGACACCGAAACGCAAGAGCTGTTCGCCAACACTCTGGTCGATTCCCGCCCGCGCCACGCGGAATTCCTGAAGGATGGGACCGAGCTGTGGGTCAGCTCGGAAATCGGCGGTACCATCACGGTGTTCGACGTGGAAACACAGACCGAAAAGGCCAAGATCGAGTTCGAGGTCGAAGGTGTCCACCCCGACCGGGTGCAACCCGTGGGGTTTGAACTGTCCAACGGGGATGAAACCGCCTTTGTCGCGCTGGGACCGTCGAACCATGTGGCGGCCGTGAATGCCGAAACCTATGAGGTTGAAGACTACATCCTTGTGGGGCGTCGCGTCTGGCACATGGATTTCAACGCCGACAAATCGCTGCTGTTCACCACAAACGGCGTATCCGGCGATGTGACCGTGATCGACGTGGCGAAACGTGAACCCATCAAGACAATCAAGGTCGGACGCTTCCCCTGGGGCGCGGCCTTCCGTCCGACCAACTGAAAGAATTTCGAGGAGACTTAAGAGATGAAGCAATTGATATGCGTGGCCGCGATGATGGCTATGGCTTTGCCAGCTGCGGCTTTGGCCGATGATGACGATGACGGATTTGGTCTGGCCGGAATTTTGTCGGCGAAGAACAAAGAAGACCTGCCGCCGATCACTCTGTCCGCCGGTGTGCCTCTGGCCGAGGCCCCGTGGGTGCTGAAATCCGGCATGTATTACGAGTTCGAGATTCAGGGCGATGGCAGTCAGGAACTGGCTTTGGTGGGTCCTGAATTCTTCCGCGCGATCTGGGTTGATGAAATCGTCGTCGAAGGACTGGAAATCCGCCCTCTGGGGCTGGACTCGGTCGAATTCGATGAAGCTGGTGAGATGGAAATAGGCTTTGTCGCGATCAAGCCGGGCAGCTACTATCTGAAAGTGCCGGGCAGCACCGGCGAAACACAGCGGCTGGAGATTACCATTCAGTGACAGGGCTTTCAGTCCGAAATGTCAGCTACGCCTATGGCGAGAAACGCGCGCTTGATGATGTGAGCTTTCATGTCCCCCAGGGCGCGTTTTGTGCGTTGCTGGGACCGAACGGAGCAGGGAAGTCGACCCTGTTTTCTCTTCTGACACGGTTGTTTACCACGGCGCAGGGCGTGATCGAGGTTGCAGGGTTCGACATCTCAAAACAGCCCCGTCAGGCGCTGGCTCAGATTGGCGTGGTGTTTCAACAACCTACGTTGGACCTGGATCTGACGGTGCACCGCAACCTCAGTTATTTCGCCGCTTTGCACGGGTTGGCGGGGCGCGATGCCGAAACGCGGATCTCAGCCGCGCTTGACCGGCTGGACATGGCCGAACGCGCGGCCGAACGCACCCGCGACCTGAATGGCGGGCATCGTCGAAGGCTGGAAATCGCACGCAGCCTAATCCATTCCCCCTCGGTTCTTCTGCTGGACGAGCCAACGGTTGGACTGGATGCGGCCGCCCGAAAAGCCATCACGCAGCATGTCCATGCGCTGTCGCAGCAGGACGGGCTGACCGTGCTCTGGGCGACGCATTTGACCGACGAGATCGAGCCGGATGACCACGTCGCCATCCTTCACCGTGGCAAGCTGCTGAAACAGGAACTGTGCAGCGACCTGACCAGCGGACAACCTTTGCAACACGTCTTTCTGTCCATGACAGGGGCCACGGCATGACCGGCGCGCTGATTGCCCTGCGCGCCATTCTGATACGCGAGGCACTACGCTTTGTTCGTCAGCGCAGCCGATTTGTCGCCGCGCTGGTGCGCCCTCTGGTCTGGCTGATTGTCTTTGCCGCCGGATTTCGCGCGGCATTGGGCCTGTCTATCACGCCACCCTATCAGACCTATATCACATATGAGATTTACATCGTGCCCGGCCTGTGCGGTATGATCATGCTGTTCAACGGGATGCAAAGCTCTCTCAGTCTTGTCTATGACCGCGAGATGGGCTCCATGCGCTTGCTGCTGACCAGCCCTTTGCCCCGCTGGTGGCTTTTGTTTTGCCGCTTGCTGGCCAGCACGACGATCTCGATCCTGCAGGTCTATACCTTTCTTGCGGTCGCCGCGGTTTACGGCATCGATATGCCAATCATTGGTTATCTGCTGGTGTTCCCGGCACTGATCGTGGCGGGGCTGATGCTCGGCGCGTTGGGGTTGGCGCTGTCCTCGGCCATCAAGCAGCTTGAAAATTTCGCGGGGGTTATGAACTTTGTCATCTTCCCGATGTTCTTCCTGTCCTCGGCGCTTTACCCGCTGTGGAAGATGGCCGAAAGCTCGGCCCTGTTGCGCGATATCTGCGCGTTCAACCCTTTCACCCACGCGGTCGAGTTGATCCGTTTTGCGCTCTACGGGCAATTCAACGCGGCAGCCCTCGGATGGACGATTCTGGCCGGGTTTATTTTCCTGGGACTTGCGCTTTGGGGATATGATCCGGCGCGGGGAGTGAAGAAACCCCGCGGGTAGAGCCTCTACGACCATGGCAGACGTGAAATCGCGCGAGTGTTGAGGTAGACTACCCCCAAACCAGAGGGCTCGACCATGATCCGTATCGCTGCACTGTCCCTGTTCATAGCGTCCGCCGCCTCGGCCCAAACGGTCGAGGATGAGTTCGGCACGCTCAACCCGCAGGACACAGGATGGGGCAAGGTCATGAGCAATATCGACAACGGTATCACCGACATGACCACCTGCGCGTCGGGCTACTACATGACCAAGTCAGGGCGGCATGATCTGGCGCGTACTTTGTTCAGAACCTGCGCCGAGGCGGGCTATACCGGAGCCATGACATGGATGGGTCAGTTGGACAATAACGGTCTAGCGGGTCCCTATGACCCGGACGCAGCCGCCGCATGGGACAAACGCGCCGCCGATCTGGGCGATCCGGTTGGAAAGTTCAACTATGGCCTCAACCTGCTGCGCGGGCACGGTGTGGCGCAGAATCAGGAACTGGGACGCGCCTATGTCGATGAAGCCGCGCGGGAAGGGCTGAAAATCGCCAAACGGCTGCAAGAATCAGGCTATGATCCGAACGAGGTCACACCCGACGCGGATGAATGGAAATACGCGCCCCTGTTCTGAAAAGCGCAATATCCCCACATTTCTACGACCAAAGGATGAGGGTGCGCCTTCAGTTTCTTGATGTACGTCAAGCCCTTGCCCCCAGCGGAATTCGTATCATTCGAAAAACGTTTGGAGGACCCTATGAAACACCTCGCCTTGTCACTTGGCCTTGTCGCTTACGCCATCTCGGCCCCGCCCACGCTGGCTCAATCCACCTTCGACCGCATCAAGGTTGACGCCGGTGAAGATCTGTTTTTCTCGGAATGTCGACGTTGTCACGCGCCGGATGCCACGGATCCAAGCTATGGGCCTCAGTTGGACGGGATCGTAGGGCGCAAGGCAGGAACCGTTGACGGCTATGACTATTCAGACGTGCTTGCAGGTTCCGGTATCGTCTGGACGCCCGCAGCACTGCGCGCATGGATGGAGGACAATGACGGTTTCATGCCCGGCACCAAGATGCGCCATGTGGGTATCGAAGACCGAACGATTCAGGATTTTATTCTGGCTTACCTGAGCAGCCTTTCCGCGCAATAACCCTATTCAATCACGATACCTGGCAACCAGTGGCTGTCAGGATCGGATTCGTGGATGTCATCATGCTTTATCGGTCTGAGGTTCCCGGCCTCGGGCGGTGCCGACAACACATCCATGTCCATTTCGTGCAATTGCCCAACAAGATGGTCGCCGTCCGCGTTCAATCGGTAGTAAATGCCGTTCCACATGTTGATACCGTATTCGGTCGCCCCCTTATGGATGAACAAAAGATCATATTCCAGATCGGTCAGATCCTCTGCGGAAACATACCGCTGCAACTCGTAGGGGTAGGGGACATGGCACCAGTGTTTGTCCGGACCTTCCAAGCACTTAAACGGGCGCATTGACAAGAAATGTTCGGAAAACACCTCGTCATTGAATTCGAGATCGTAGATCGTTGTCTCGCCATTTTGCGAGAATTTTACGTACCCTATTAGTATTCTATGCCCAGCATCATCAACGAGAAAAATCTCTTTCTGCCCGGTTAACGGTTTGGCCACCGAAGGTAGGGCCGAAGCAAGGCCAAGCAGCAAAATGCTTGAAAAAAGCCGTCGCATTGTATCCTCCCTTCAGAAAAAGTTGGGTCACACTAGTTGAAATCGTCCGCTCAAGCCCTACGACCATTGTGCAATTTCACCGAAGGACTCTCCCGCGAATAATACTCTCGCCAACAATCCCGACGTGTCGGAGATTCGGCACGGAGGAAAGACATAAGTCTAGGGAGGACACCGATGAGCCGGTTTATCATGGCGGCAGTTGCAAGTGTGATTGCAACGGGCGCGGCCTATGCAGAAGTTACCGAAGACGATCTGGCGAACGACCAAACGATCACCACGCAGATCGTGACCAATGGCATGGGGCGGCACTTGCAGCGCTACAGCCCGCTGGACATGCTGAACAAGGACAACGTCGATAACCTGCTGCCAGCCTGGGCTTTCAGCCTTGGCGGCGAAAAGCAGCGCGGTCAGGAAACCCAGCCGCTGATCTATGACGGTATGATGTATATCACCGGATCCTACTCGCGCCTCTATGCGATTGATCTGAAGACCGGTAAAGAAGTCTGGCAATACGACGCGCGTCTGCCCGAAGGCATTCTGCCCTGCTGTGACGTGGTCAATCGTGGTGCGGCCATCTATGGCGACATGGTCATCTTTGGTACGCTGGACGCACGGATCGTGGCGCTGAACAAGGACACGGGCGATGTTGTCTGGCGCGACAAGATCGCCGACTACAAAGCGGGCTATTCCTATACAGCGGCTCCACTGATCGTTGATGGTCTGGTCATCACCGGCAATTCGGGTGGTGAGTTCGGCATCGTTGGCGCGGTTCAGGCGCGGGACGTCAATACCGGCGACCTGGTCTGGGAACGGCCGGTGATCGAAGGTCACATGGGCACGCTGAACGGCGAAGAAAGCACCATGACGGGCGAGCTGAACGCAACCTGGCCTGGCGACATGTGGAAAACCGGCGGCGGCGCGACGTGGCTAGGCGGCTCGTACGATGCCGACACCGACACGTTGGTCTTCGGCGCGGGCAACCCGGCCCCCTGGAACAGCTGGCTGCGCAATGCAGGGACCCCAACCGAAGGCAACAAGGGTGACAACCTCTATGCCGCCAGCCGCATCGGGATCGACCCCAAAACTGGCGACATCAAGTGGCACTTCCAGACCACACCGCGCGAAGGCTGGGATTATGACGGCGTAAACGAAGTCGTCGCCTATACCGACCGCGAGGGCAATCAGCGCTATGCAACTGCCGACCGCAACGGGTATTTCTACGTACTGAACCGTGAAGACGGCGGGTTCGTATCTGCCACGCCCTTCGTCAAGGATATCACATGGTCCTCCGGCGTGGATGAAACCGGTCGTCCGATCTTTGTCGAAGACAACCGCCCCGGTGATCCTGCAGCGGCAGCCGATGGTAAGAAAGGTGAAGTGATCTTTGCTTCGCCCTCGTTCCTGGGTGGCAAGAACTGGATGCCGATGGCGTTTTCGCAGAAAACCGGCAATTTCTATGTGCCTTCCAACGAATGGGGCATGGATATCTGGAACGAGCCGATCACCTACAAGAAAGGTGCCGCCTATCTGGGCGCGGGCTTTACCATCAAGCCGAACTACGAAGACCATATCGGCTCGCTCAAGGCCATTGACCCGGATACCGGCGAATGGAAGTGGGAATACAAGAACGACGCGCCGCTTTGGTCGGGCGTGATGACCACTGCTGGTGGTCTGGTGTTCTTCGGCACACCCGAGGGCGAGTTCATTGCTTTGGATGATGAAACCGGCGAAAAGCTATGGTCGTTCCAGACCGGTTCGGGCATCGTCGGTCAGCCTGTAACTTGGGAACAGGATGGCGAGCAATATGTCTCGGTCATCTCGGGCTGGGGCGGCGCGGTTCCGCTTTGGGGTGGTGAAGTGGCCAAAAAGGTCAACTACCTGAACCAGGGCGGCACATTGTGGACCTTCCGTCTGCCGAAAGAGCTGGCCTCGGCAAACTGATACAAGGGTCATTCGATCCAAGCGCGCGCCCCAAACGGGCGCGCGTTTTCTTATACGACTTTTCGCCAGTTTGCTGCATTCCATTCCCTTGCTACGCTTGGTTAAATTGGGCAACCCATTGCAAAGGCCAAGACCCATGCTTGCAAACCCTCAAGGGCAAAATGATTTCGAAAACGTCCTGATCGTCGATGATCACCCGTTGTTTTGCGATGCGCTTTCGATGACGCTGCAAAGCGTTGCGCATATTGGCGAGATCCACACAGCCGACCGGCTGGAAGACGCTCTGACCATGATTGCCGAAGGCCTGAAACCGGACGCGGTCATGCTGGACCTGAACCTTCCCGACGTGGATGGGTTGGACGGTCTGGTGCGCTTGAAAGCGGCGGCCAAAGCACCTGTGATCGTTGTGTCCTCTATGACGGACAATCGGGTCATCAGCCAAGTCATCCACGGGGGAGCCTCAGGCTACGTCCCAAAGCACAGCCAGCGCGATGTGTTCCGTACGGCCTTTGAAACGGTCCATTCCGGTGGTGTATTCCTGCCCGAAGGATGCGTGCTGATCGACGAAGAACAAGATGACGAACAAAGCGATGCAGTTGGGCGGCTGGCCACCTTGACCAATCAGCAATCCCGTATCCTGCAATTGATCTGCGAGGGCAAACTGAACAAGCAGATTGCGTATGACCTGTCTATCGCAGAGACGACCGTAAAAGCCCATGTGACTGCAATCATGCGGAAACTGGGGGTTCAAAGCCGGACACAGGCCGTTCTGATCGCCAATAAAGCCTCGTTCGCCAGCGTCTTGCAAGAACAGGGCTAACCGTATTACGTTCGACTCTCGTCGCGCTTTAGGGAGGAGGCCCGATGGACCAAGCAGTCGGGTGGGCAGAGGCCCAAACCCGTGCGCCAGGCATCGTGAAAACTGCATTTGTTGGCTGTGGCGTGCAAGACGCCGTCGCACAACTTGGCAGCGCACTGGAGTCAGACAATCTGACACTGATCATTCTTTTTGTGAGTGGCAGCGCGGATGCTGCGCATATCATTGCGCAAGCGGCCAAGAAGTTCTCACCCGTTCCAGTTGTTGGATGCACGACGGCCGGTGAGTTGGCGGGGGACGGTTATACCGAAGACCAGATCGTCGCCATAGGCCTGCCCGCAACCCATTTTGAAACGCGCACGATCTTGGTGCCGGATCTAGATGATTTCTCAGCCCCCGATATCATCCACGAGATGATCCGCAACCGAGCAGAAATGACGGATATCCAACCAGATTGGCAGCATGAGTTTACATTTTTGCTGATCGACGGTTTGTCAACGAAAGAGGACATTCTGACCTCGGAATTGGCGCTAGGGCTGGGGCCTGTGCCGCTGTTTGGCGGATCGGCGGGCGACGGAACCCGGTTCGACAACACCTTTGTTCTGCATCAGGGTCTGGCACATGAGAATGCTGCGATCCTGACTCAGGTACGCACACGCTGTCCAATCAAAGTCTTTAAGACTGACCATCTTGTGCCAACGGCCCAACGCATGGTCGTGACGGACGCGGACCCAACCAACCGCATCGTGCGTGAGATCAACGCCGAACCGGCGGCGCGTGAATATGCACGAATATTGGGAAAAGACCCCGAACAGCTGGATACGTTTACCTTTGCGGCTCATCCAGTCGTCGTTCAAATTGGCGGCCAACATCATGTTCGCGCCATTCAACGCGTTGCCGGTAACGGGGATTTGGTCTTTTTCTCGGCCATCGATGAAGGTCTGGTTCTGACATTGGCCGAACCGATGGACATGATCACCCATCTAGAGCGCGAAATCGGTGCTCTGACCCAATCCGCGCATCCGGATACGATATTGGGCTGCGACTGTATCCTGCGCCGATTAGAAGCCCAGCAAAAACAAATGACGGGCGCGTTGTCGCAGATCATGTCGGAGAACAACGTGGTCGGCTTTTCCACCTATGGCGAGCAATTCAACTCGATCCATGTCAATCAGACTTTGACCGGGGTCGCGATCTATCCACCCGAGGATGACGGCCATGATTGAATCGCTGATCGACCCGCATGACCCTCTGGAACGCCAAAACCAGAAACTGCTGAAGATTGCCGAAGCCCTGATGCGCCGGGTCGAGGAATCGACCGATGCCAGCGGGGCGGCCTATGCGCAATTCCAGCGCGCCGCCGTGCTGGAACAAGAAGTTCGCGCCCGCACGCTGGATCTGGAACGCGCGCTGCAACTGCTCAACGAGTCGAACGCGCAGCTTGCACAGGCCAATCAGGAAACCGAGGCCGCGCGCGCCGACCTCGCCAACGCAATTGAGACGGTTCAAGAAGGGTTTGCACTGTTCAACCTCGAAGAAGAGCTGGTGCTATGCAACAGCCGCTTCGGGATGCACATGCCCGATATTCAGGCGCAATTGGTGCCGGGTCTCAGCTTTACCGAATATGTCGAGCTTGTCAGTCAATCCAGGTTCCTGTCCCTGCCCGAAACGCTTACGCCACAAGATTGGGCCAAACGGCGTATGTCGCGTCATACGGACGATCATGTAGTGTTTAACGTCCGGCTTAACGGCAATCGGTGGACGCAGGTTTCGGAACATCGGACCCCCGATGGCGGCACGGTCATCCTGCAAACTGACGTCACCGATATCATGCGCATCGAACGGCAAGAGAGAGACCGTATCCTTGACGACAAGGCCCGCCTGATCCGCGCCACGCTGGAGCATATCGACCAAGGCGTTTGCATCTTCGACAGCAAATTGCGCCTGATCGGATGGAACAATCGCGCCAGTGAACTGCTGGCCATCCCAAATGCGCAGTTTCAGATGGGCGTCCAGTTCAAAACCGTATTCGACCGCCTTAGCGCGACCATCCGGTTTGAAGGCGGCGTCAGCGATGCCGATCTGCTGGATTGGGTCAATCGAACTGCGGAACGGGCACCGCTGAAGTTTCAGATGCGCAGCGGGCGGTTCAAGATCCTTTCCGTGTTCGCGCAAGAGATGCCGGATCGGGGGTTCGTGATTTCCTTTACCGATGTCACGGCCGAGCACCAGTCGGCGCAAGCCCTGCACGAAGCCAAGACCCTGCTAGAGCACCGCGTCGCCGCGCGAACCGGGGAATTGGCCCACGCCTTGAAAGCGGCTGAGCGCGCTAATTCTTCAAAATCACGTTTTGTTGCTGCAGCGAGCCACGATCTGCTGCAACCGCTTTCAGCTGCCAAACTCTATGTCGCCACATTGGGCAGCGGGTTAAACGAAGACGACGCACGCAACGTGGCCGGAAAGGCCGAAAGCGCGCTCAACAGTGTCGAACATATCCTCGAGGCGCTTCTGGATATCTCGAAACTGGATTCCGGTCGTGCCACGGTGCACCAGACCACCTTCTCAATTAGCAATCTGCTGTCTCAGCTCGAAGACTCGTTTCGTCCTGTCGCCCAAGCCAAAGGGCTTGAATTGCGGTTCGTACATAGCAACGCTTTGATCCGCAGTGACGCAAGCTACCTGCGGCGCATCCTGCAAAACCTGCTGTCCAACGCGATCCGCTACACAGATGCAGGCAAGGTTCTAGTTGGATTGCGTAAACAGCAGGGCTCGGTTCGGATCGAGGTCTGGGACACAGGCGTCGGAATCGCATCCGACCAGCAAGAGATCGTCTTTCAGGAGTTCCAACGGCTCCATTCCGATGCCAGCGCAGCCGAGGGGATGGGCCTGGGGCTCGCCATAGTCGAGCGCGCCTGCGGACTGTTGAATCACCCCATTCAGTTACGATCCGAGCTGGGGCTGGGAACGATGTTCTCGGTTAAGGTTCCTTTGGCGGATACCGCACCTCTAAAACCGCATGGCCATGTACTGCAACAGGTTGATGACTCGGTGACACTAACCAGCACTGTGGCTTTGTTGATCGAAAACGACGAGAACCTGCGCTCTGCACTGACCATGACGATGGAATCCTGGGGCATCCAAGTTCTGGAGTGCAGCAGCGAGGAACAAGCAGTTGGCCTGCTGCGCGAGATTGAAATTGTGCCCGACATTGTCATTGCCGACTATCAACTGGACCACGGTAAAAAGGGAACGGATGCGGTCGTAGCTTTACGGCACGAATTCGGTAACCTGCCAGCCTGTATCATTTCGGCCAACAGATCTTCTGAACTGACCGGATATTGCAAACGCGCAGGTGTCCCCTTGTTGCATAAACCGATCGACGTCCAACGGTTGAAATCTGTTTTAGAGACCTTGTTGAAGAAAATGGAACCAGAATAGATTACCTGTAAGACATCTTATGTTAAATTTATGATCCCCCATGAAGCCAACAAGCGAGCTGTTGTTCAAATCTCCAACGGGACACTGACAGCGACCCTCGGTTCGATTGGTGCCTCGCTGATTGATTTACGTCTGGACGGCATCGACCACCCCTTGGTTTTAGGTTGGAAAGCGCCGAGCGAATATCTGCGCAATGACCCATATCTTGGTTGCATTGTTGGGCGCTGCGCAAACCGGATATCCAACGGGCAATACGCTCTGAATGGAAAAACCTATTCAGTGGAACGCAATTTTCTGGGCAAACATTGCCTTCATGGCGGAAGTAAAGGCGCTGCCCGACAGAACTGGCGGCGGACCAACCAGACAGAGAATGCGGTGTCTTTCGAACTGGAAATACCTGAGGGAGACATGGGTTTTGGGGGCGCTTTGTCCGTCAAAGCTCACTATTCCATTACGTCACCCGCGACGTTGAACTTGGACATCCGGGCCATAGCAACGGGCGACACGATCTGCAATTTCACGCCGCATTGGTATTTCAACCTGAATGGCGACGGGGATATCGGGGACCATCTGTTGCGTGTCCGGGCACAAGACTATTTGCCGGTCGATGACGAACTGATCCCCTTGGGTTCGGTCGAACCTGTCCGCAACACGCCTTACGACTTTCAAACACTCCGGCCCGTCGGAGACGCTCCCTTAGACCATAATTTTTGCATAGCGCGCGATCGTATTAGACTAAAATATATCGCCCAACTGCACGGGCTTCGGTCTGGTGTCGCTTTGGACCTGCATTCAACCGAACCGGGGCTTCAGATCTATTCCGGTGACTTTCTGGACAGCGCGGATCTGCCAACCGTTTTCGGCGCGCCCTATTCTACACGTAGCGGCCTAGCACTAGAGCCGCAAGGCTGGCCGGACGCGATCAACAACCCTTCCTTCCCCAGCGTCGTCTTCATGGACGGGCAAGAATATCACCACCAATCTCAGTATATGTTTAGCCGCCTGTCCGACCGTCACAGTTGACCCAACGACGATCCTCTATCATCCTGATCCGAAATTGGTTTCCGCTTCGTTGTCTGTTTCGAATTGAATTGGTTAAGGTCCCCTGATGCCCGGTGTTTCACAAAAACAATACGTTCTTGATACGCACCGGTCGCGAGACCCCGAACAAACGCTGGAGATCGTCAAACCCCATCTCAAGGACATGGGCATCACGCGCGTTGCAAACCTGACCGGGCTGGACCGGATCGGATTGCCAACCGTGATGGTGGCGCGCCCGAACTCTCGTTCCGTGGCGGTGTCTTTGGGCAAGGGTCTGTCACTGAGCGCGGCACAAGCCTCGGGCGTGATGGAGGCGATCGAGTCCTGGCACGCCGAACGTGTCCACCTGCCCCAGCGGCTGGCGCGGTATTCCGATCTTGTGGCCGATGACGCAGTTATCGATGTGACCCGCCTGCCACGTGTGACCGGCGGGCAATTTGATCCTCATGCGGCGATGCTGTGGGTTCAGGGATGTGATCTGAATGCCAACCAAGCCTGCTGGGTCCCGCTTGAGATGGTGGACACAGACTACACCGCCGCCCCAAGCGCCACCCAGGGGGCCTTCCCCCGAACAACCAACGGGCTGGCCTCCGGCAACAATGTCACCGAGGCCAGTTGCCACGCGATTTGTGAGTTGATCGAGCGGGATGCCACAACCCTGTGGCATCATCATACACCGCAGGTTCGGGTTGATCCGGACACGGTCGATGATCCCAGATGCCGCAGCGCGATGGCCATGATTGACGCCGCCGGTCTGGATTGCGGGATATGGCAGACCACCTCGGATATCGGCATCGCCTGTTTTCGTTGCGTGATTGCCGAGGCCGGGGGTCAGCCCGGCCATATCGGGATCGGGGATGGCTGCCATGTGGACCGCTCCATCGCCTTGTTGCGCGCTTTGACCGAGGCCGCTCAGACCCGTCTGACCTATATCTCGGGCGCGCGTGACGATCTTGATCCTGCCGAATTCACCGATCAAGCGCAATCCGAACGATGCCAGTACGTCCGCGACCTGATTGACGCGGCCCAACCGATCCAGAGTTTCACCGATTGCCCCACCCACGCCAGCGCATCTTTCGAACAGGACCGCGATCTGCTTTTGGAGTGTTTGGACCGGCAAGGCATGTCACAAGTGGTAATAGTTGACCTGTCACAACCGCACATAGACATCGGCGTGGTGCGCGCGGTCATACCCGGTTTGGAGGCACCGCATGACGACCCGGATTTCATCCCAGGCGTACGGGTCGCCCGAGTGCAGGAGCAGCACACATGACTGCCGTGGTCTTTGCAGGTCCGACCCTGTCGGCCAAGGCCGTCGCAGCGCATTTGGACGCCACGGTTCTGCCGCCCGTCCGGCAGGGTGACGTCTATCGTGTCACCCGCGATAAACCCAGTGCGATCGGGATAATTGACGGGTATTTCGAAGGGGTGCCCTCGGTTTGGCACAAAGAAATCCTGTGGGCGATGGAACAGGGTATTCCCGTCTATGGCAGCGCCAGCATGGGCGCGCTACGCGCCGCCGAACTGGCCGATTTCGGAATGATTGGCGTCGGGCGCATCTTTGACGACTACCATTCAGGCGTATTGCAGGATGATGATGAAGTGGCGGTTCTGCATGGACCTGCCGAACTGGGCTATCCGTCTCTCAGCGTGCCAATGGTTTCGATCCGGACCACTGTGGAACGCGCGCGGGCTGAGGGTGTTTTGTCAGACGAAGGTGCCCAAACTCTTTTGCGCGTGTCCAAGGAGACCCAGTACAAGAAACGCCAGTGGGAGGGTATCGTAAAGGCGTTAACGGGCGGCTCTGAGATCACCAGCTTCATGGCTTGGTTGCCCAACGGTTATGTAGATGCCAAAGCAGAGGATGCCCTCGCCATGCTCGTCCAAATGGCCCAAGGTATTGGGGATGACACAAGTCATTCACACAGAACAGAACGGACCTTGATGTGGAATTCTCTGCGCCGCCGCGTTGAGGCCGAAACACCCTCCGACCCCGCCGTAATAAACGAATTGCGTCTGCAACCCGCGCTTTTTGCCGAAGTGAGAGATCGCGCCCTGCTGCATGTGTTGGCACGGGATGAGGCGCACAGACGCGGCCAAACGCCAGACCGCGACGCGCTGGTTCAACAAATGACAGCGCACCGGGATCGTGCCAACCTAACCCGCCACGCAGACCTGATGCGCTGGCTGGACGCGAACGACCTGAGCCCAAACACCTATGAAGACATGCTGGCCGACGCGGCCCGTCTGTCAGCCGTATCGCAAGACCGAGGCGCGGATATTGAAGCCCCGCTCTTGAACGAGTTGCGCCGTGCGGGGATCTATTCCCAACTTCGGGACCGAGCTGCTGCGAAAGCAGAGTTGCAAGCGACCGCGCCCCTCACGACTGGATCGGACCGTTTGCGCATGGTGCTGTGGTATTTTGAAACACATCTTGACCAAGAGGTGCCCGATGATCTTGAATCCTATGCAAGGTCGCTTGGTTTGTCCGGGCGGGATGCGTTTTATGAGCTTATAGAAACAGAGTATTTGTATTGCCAAAAAGCCGTCACAACGGACGACTCCAATCACGAATAGGGGCGCCGGACGGGCACGGGAGGGCACCAGATGACTTCACCCGAACAGACACCTGATGACGAACCCGGAACCCGGTTCCTATTGTTCCCACAATCGCCTTTCCTGGAACCCGACGCGGAACTGGAGCTGGTCGAAATCTCGGCCCCGCAGGGCAGCATTGGGCCGGGCCCCTCGGGGCCGCGCATGTATACTGTCAACCCGGTTGGCAAAACCACGCCCTATGGGGCGATAGTTCCCGGCCCCGACGGTCCGGGCATGTATCTGCCACCTTGGAACGGCTATATCCAGCCTCCGGCCATGCCGGACGAGTTCGGAAATTTCATCCATATCGACCCCACAGACCCTTCTTTTGAAGCCGCACATCTGTTTGGGTCTGCACATTTCACCATGGATGTGTGGCAAGGCTATTTTGATCACCCAATCCCTTGGCACTTTGCCCGTGATTTCGACCGGCTGGAACTGTCGCTGCTGCCTAGCCTAGACAATGCGCATATCGGGTGGGGGTTTCTGGAAACCGGCGGCACCCATGACCATGGCGACGAATACCGCCCCTACAGTCTGAACTTTGATGTCGTCGCCCATGAGATCGGCCACGCAATCATTTACAGCGTGATCGGGATGCCCTCGAACGGGGACGCCTCCGGCGAATACTACGGCTTTCACGAGTCTGCCGCCGATATGGTGGCGCTATTGGCCTCGCTCCATTTCGGATCAGTGGTCGAGAGCCTGCTGCAAAACACGCATGGAAATCTTTATACCTACAACCGCCTGAACCGGTTTGCCGAACTGTCCGAGAACGCTCAGATCCGAATTGCCGCCAACAACAAAACGCTGTCCGAGTTTTCCCATGGCTGGTCCAGTGAACATGCACTGTCTGAACCGCTGACCGGCGCGATGTTCGATATCTTTGTCGATATCTATCACGAACGGCTGCTGCTGCACGGGCTGATCTCGCCCGAGGAAGAAGACCTGTCGGACCAACTGGAAGGCTCTCCAGACTACAGCGCCGTCATGCAGGAGATTTTCGACAAACGCTACGCCGAAAATCCCGATGGGTTCCGTATCGCCTTGCTTGAAGCGCGAGACTATCTGGGTACCTATCTGGCCGATACCTGGTCGCGCCTGGATGCGGACATGCTCAGCTATTTCGGCGTGGAAAAAGCACTGCTTGCCGTGGATCAGGAGATCACCGGCGGCGCGTTCCACCAGATCATCGAGGGCAACTTCAGAATGCGCGATATCGGGCTGACAACGGCCGGTCCCCGCCTGCCTGACCCGGAAGAAGACAGCCATTCAAATTCAGTCCGTACGATGGTCCCGGATTGACCAATCGCAAAATTCTTTTTTTTGAAGCCGATTTATGGCATGGAATAGAGGGGTGATTTTTTTGGATTTTCTGGCACGGGGCATCTCGGGCCGTGGTGAAAAGGGTGAACGGTCAAACCCGCGACCCCACAATTGGGAGATGAGTTTATGGGTGAAACATTGCTCAGTTTTTCGGAAGTGCTAATTTACGGAAGAGTCCTGACTGACATTAAGCTGGAAAACAAGAAAAAGGGCGGTAAAGGCAACAACAAGCATCTTTCCGACCAGCTTGAAGATGAGAAAGTTCAGGGCGGAAACGACTTAAAAGCACAGTTCGCCAAGATTTATGGTTTTGCCTATGAAGGCACTTATTACGACCTGCCAGAACCAGCTATTTTTCTGGTTCATGGCGACGGTGACCCCGTAAATGGCAACCCGAATGAACCTCCAAACAATGCATCACGCGCTCCAAGGGATCCTTCGATTGGCGGCGTCGCGGCGGCTGATTACCAAGTAGCAAACGACATCATGGTTTGGCGCTACGAAAAGGCCGATCAGACCATGCGTATGGATGTCACAACCGGTCAGTTCGAACAGGTTCTACTGGACATTTATTTCGGCTTCGACAGCCCGGCGATCAGTGGGGCAAAGGTGTCGGGTGCCAAGGTTAGCGGTGCGAAAGTCTCGGGCGCCAAGGTTTCCGGTGCCAAAGTCAGTGGCGCGAAAGTCAGCGGTGCGAAAGTGCGGGGCGGCGACTAAGCCCCCTTCCCTTTCCCGGTTCAAACAGGGCGCGCAGGGTCGCGCCCTTTTTTATGCTCAAAACCCGGCCTTTTTCAGACCTTCTACAAAGTGTTGGGTGTCATCCTCCAGCCGGTCGGGCAGAACCTTGGCCCACCGTGACAGAGAGAAGTTGGGATGCGCTTCGCGGTGCTTGTCCGCGATCAGACGCGCCATATCCGTGTTCCCCAATTGCGCATGGCTCGCGGCCAGCATCCGTTGCCCCTCGGTTGGGTTGTTCATCTTGTTGACCGTCTCTATCACGTCCTCATAGCGTCTGAGATTGTAATAGGCGCCGCCCAGATGCCACAGGTACTGATCGGGGAAATAAGGGTTCAGCCGCATGGCCTGTTGCAGATGCGTGATCGCCGTTTCGTTATCACCCGAATGGGCCAGAGCGTCCGCGTAATCCGAATGCATATCGGCGTCATTGGGGTTCAGGGCCAATGCACGTTGATAGGACTGAATAGCGGCGTCATGTTCCTTGCGATACAGATGCACATACCCCAATTCACCAAAGCCGCGCGCATCCGTCGGGTCCAGCTCAATCGCCTGTTGGGCAAAGGTCAGCGCCTGTTCAAACGCCTTGGACGGGTCATCACTCCAGGAATAGCGCCAGTCGATGTTCAGCGTCCGTGACAACGCCGCCGCTGCGCGTGCATAGCCGCCGTCGCGTTCCAGCGCGGATTGGTAAAAGTTCTTCGCTTTACGATTGTCGTTGCGCGTGTATTTGAAGATATGGTGTTGGCCCTGAAGAACCGACCCATAAGCCTCAAGATCAGAGGGGATCGCCTGGATCATCCGCTGCTTTTCATGCGACTCGATCATGACGGCGGTCGCAGCGACGATACATTCGGTGACTTCGTCCAGAATGTCGAAAATATCGTCGATATTACGGTCGAACCGTTCCGCCCAGATCGTGCGTTCACTACTGGCATCCACCAACTCGGCCGAGATCCGGATCCGACTGGCTGATCGGCGTACGCTGCCCCGCGCGATATAGCGCACGTTTAACCGCTGTGCGGCGTCTTTCGGCGGCATGGATTGCGCTTTGAAGAAAAAGGACGAGTTACGCGCGATGATGAACAGGTTCCTGAACTTGGACAGGTTCATGATGATGTCGTCTGTCAGACCTTCGGCCACCCAATTATCGGACTCGTCCCCGTGGCTGGCAAAAGGCAGCACGGCAACCGATGGTGTATCAGGACGTTCGAGAATATCCCCCAACACTTCGGGTCGCATCGTTCCCGCCATGGTTGCGCCTGCAACCTCGCTGCGGACGCAATAGGTCGACACCGGGTTCATGATATTCTTGAGCTGCTTGGGCCCCAAAAACTCATAGCCATAGCGCAGGCGGTTGCAGACCTGATCATAGACAGCCGAACTAACATAGACACGCTCGGGCTCGGCGATCTCTTGCAGCCGTGCGGCGATGTTGACGTTATCGCCATGAATGCCGCGATCGTCGATCAGGATTTCCCCAAGATGAACGCCCGCACGGAATTTGATTCGCTGGTCTTCGGGACCGGCACTGTTATGCGCGCTGGCGATACGATGCAATTCGACACCAAACTCGACCGCGCTTGTTGCTGTTTCAAACAATGCCAAGATGCCGTCGCCGCGCACCTCGACCACCCTGCCCTGGTGTTTTGCACAGGAAGATTCGAGATCAGAAATCAATGATTTCAGCGCGTTATAAGTATCTAACTCATTTTGACTCATCAATCGCGAATACCCGACGACATCGGCGAACAGAACAGCGCCAAGCTTTTGAGTCATCGTAAAGTTCGGATTGGTCGTATTCACTGTTTATTCTCGTTTATTTGGCACCGAGCAGGTCCGTGGATCAGCATAAAGCAAATTTTGAAATTTAACGACTACTTGCGGTATTAACGACTTTCACTCAACCACTCTTGCACTTCGGCGGCCATGTCCAAGCCGCAGACGCATTCGGCCCCAACGAGACCTGTGTATCGTCAGACAGTTCGGCCGCCAAAGCGTCGCGTCGTTTCGCCCAATCGCCTTTGAGAACACCCACAACAACCATGTCGTGAAACTGCCCGTCTGCAAACCAGGCTTCACGCATGGTCCCTTCGACCTGACATCCTATCCTTGCAACCAGATCGCGGCTGCTGGTGTTGTCCGCCCGATAATAAGAGGTCAAACGGTTCAACCCTAGTTGCCGAAAGGCAAAATCTACCACCAAAGCCGTCGCTCGGATACCAACGCCGGTGCGTCGCGCGGATTTGTCGACAAACATTGCAACCACTGCATCCCGGTTTACCAGCGACACGCTTTCGATCCCGGCCAGGCCAACCGCTTCACCAGAGCTGTTTTCCACCACGAACCAACATTTGCACCCCGCTCCTTCGGCGGTGAACACGGCCTTCCAACTTTCTTCTGTCTGAAACTGGTTCAACGGAACCCGCGATGTCCGATCAAAAAGCGCAACGTCTTCAGGGTCTTGGAACCAATGGGAGATGACCTCAAGATCCGCTTTCTCCATCGGGCGCAATCTAAACTTATTACTCAAGTTGTCTGACACTTAAATCAACCTTTAAACAAAATCTTAACGATCCACTGAAAGACACTAGCACACTAGATGTGGAAATACGAATTCAGAAACCTCAATTCGGCGCATAGTTGCCCTCGCCTTAAAGTTTCATCTTAATACTTCCTGATCGAGTAGCGCAAACAAAACCGGCCCGCCGCAGAACGACGGGCCGGTAAACCGTGAGTGGGCTTGATCTTAATCGTACAGAACCGCCGCGATTTTTGGATCGTCCATGTTCGAGGCGTCATAGTAGTAGAAACCGGTGTCGATCAGTGCCGGAACCTCTTCACCTTTCAGTGCGGAAACGGCGGCCTTGACGGTCTCGTAACCGATCCCAACTGGGTTCTGAGTGATCGCACCAGCCATCAGTCCGCTTTTGATTGCGTCCTTCTGCGCTTTGCCGCTGTCATAGCCGATGATCACCAGACCTTCGGTGCCCAGTTCCTGAACACCGTTCACAACACCGATGGCCGAGCCTTCGTTGGTGCCGAAGATGCCGTCCAGATCAGGGTTAGCCGTCAGGATCGCCTTGGTAACTTCGGTCGATTTCAAGTGGTCGCCCTGGCCGTACTGAACTGTGACAACTTCGATGTCAGGATATTTTTCTTCGATACGGTTCACAAAGCCATCGCGGCGGTCGATACCGGTGCGGCTGGTCTGGTCGTGGGCCACAACAGCAACCTTACCTTTTCCGCCCAGCTTCTCGGCCATCTTGTCGGCAGCCAGACCCGCAGCGGCCAGGTTGTCGGTGGTTGCGGTCGAAACAGGGATGTCGCTGTCGACACCACTGTCGAACGCGATGATCGGGATACCCTTGTCATTCGCCTGACGCAGCAGCGGGATAGCCGCCTGGCTGTCCAGCGCAGCAAAGCCGATGGCTTTGGGGTTGTTGGCAAGAGCAGCGGCCAGCATGTCGATTTGGCGGTCGACCATTGTTTCGTTGTCGGGGCCTTCAAAGGTGATGGTTACGTTGTACTCGTCAGCTGCCTGCTCGGCGCCGGATTTCACCGCCTGCCAGAACTGGTGTTGGAAGCCCTTCGATACCAGCGGAATATAGATTTCTTCCGCTGCGGCTATCGAGGCCGGACCTGCAATCGTGGCTGCGCTCAGCGCACCCAGAATGAAACGACGTGAAAACATGTTTTTCTCCTCCACAGTTGGTCGTTTTATAGTTGGTTTCTTCAGCCGGACTTTTTGCGCCGTGCCATGTCGGCATAGACCGCCAGAATGATGATTGCGCCGGTGACAACGGTTTGCCATTCCTGCGCCACGGACAGCACGCGCAGCCCGTTGGTCAGGACCGCCATGATCAGCGCGCCGATCAGCGTGCCCAGAATGGTACCGCGTCCGCCCGAAAGCGACGTGCCACCGATTACCACGGCTGCGATCGCCTCAAGCTCGTATCCCAGACCCAGCGCAGGTTGCGCCGAGTTCAGGCGCGAAGCGATCAGGATGCCGCCGATGCCGCAGATTGCACCCGCCAGAGCGTAGATGCGCATCTTCCAGGCGTCGGTGTTCACACCCGACAGGCGCACGGCCTCTTCGTTCGAACCCAAGGCGAAAGTGTAGCGGCCCAGAACCGTACGGCTCAGGATGTACGACGCTGCAATCGCCACCAGGAACAGGATCAGCACGCCGTTCGGGATGGGCAGCGCCGGGAAAATCTCTCCGATCAGCGACCCGCGTGAGATCTGGTCAAACCCCGGCGTGTCGTTGAAATAGATCGGCCGCGTGCCCGAGATGACCAGCGACAGGCCTTTCAGGATCAGCATCATGCCAAGCGTGGCGATGAAAGGCGGGATCTTCATCTTGGCAACGAAAGTGCCCGAGCAAAGCCCACAGAACGCGCCCGCCGCGATGGCTGCCGCCACGCCCAGCAGCAGGGGCATCCCCAGATAGGTCAGCACCACGCCTGCGATCACGGCGCAGAAAGTCATCAGCGTGCCCACCGAAAGGTCGATCCCACCTGTGATGATCACCAGCGTTGCCGCCACCGCCAGCACCCCGTTCACCGAGGTCGCCTGCAAAATGGCGATCATGTTCGAGGTCTGCATAAAGTTCGGCGACGCAATCGAGAAGCCGATCAGCAGCGCGATCAAACTGGCAAAAGCCAGCAGCTTTTGATACGCGCCGCTGTCGGACAGTCCCGCGAGTGGTTTTTTCTTTTCAACGTCTGTTGCCGTGGTCATTGTGGTGCCCCCGTTACCTGCATAGCCGCCGCGCGTTGGGTGGCCAGATGCATGATGTCTTCCTGAGTAGTGTCTTTTCCGCCGGGCAGAATGCCGGTCAGCCGGCCCTCGCACATCACCGCGATTCGATGGCTCAGGCGCATTATCTCGGGCAGTTCCGACGAGATCACGATGATGGTCTTACCCTGCTCGGCGAGTTCTTCGAGCAATTTGTAAATCTCGGACTTGGCACCAACGTCGATGCCACGCGTGGGTTCGTCAAAGATCAGGATATCGCAATCACGCAGCAGCCATTTTGCAATGACGACCTTTTGCTGATTGCCCCCTGACAGCAGTCGGACCTCTTGCACGTCCGAGGGCGTGCGAATGCCCAACTGCGCGATATATCCCTTGGCCGTGGTGCTGATTTCACCGTCATTCAACACCCCTCCGGTGCCGGTGAACAGATCCATCGAAGCCAGCGCAATGTTGTCGCGCACGTTCATGCCGGTGGCCAATCCGAAATGCTTGCGGTCTTCGGACAAATAACCGATGCCCGCCCGCACCGCATCCTTGGGCGACTTGATCGAGACCTCGTGCCCGTGCACGCGGATCGTTCCGCTGTCCTTCACATCGGCGCCGAAAATCGCGCGCGCAACCTCGGTTCTTCCGGCTCCCATCAGGCCCGCGAACCCCAGAATCTCGCCCTTCTGGACCGAGAAGCTGACATCCTTGATCTCTTTGCCGCGATTCAGACCAGAAACCTCAAGCGAAACTTCGGCATCGCCAAGATCCGGCACGTCCAGAGGTTTCTCGTTCACCTCACGCCCAACCATCATGGCGATGATTTGGCTGATTGGTGTCTCGGCAGCGCCCACGGTGCCCACATATTCGCCATCGCGCATCACGGTGACGCGGTCGGCGATTTGCTTCAGCTCGTCCATTTTGTGGCTGATATAGACGATGCCCACGCCCTCGGCCTTGAGACGGCGTATGATCACGAACAGTTCGGCGATCTCGGCATCGTTCAGAGCCGCTGTGGGTTCATCCATGATCAGAACCTTGGACCGGTACGACAGTGCTTTGGCAATCTCGACCATCTGCTGTTTCGCGATGGTCAGGCTGCCCACCAATGTCTTGGGGTCCAGCGACAGGTTCATCGAGGCGAATATCTCGGCCGTTTGTGCGTTCAGCGCGGCCTCATCCAGACGACCGAAGCTTTTGCGCGGTTCGCGACCGATAAAGATGTTCTGTGCAACGGTCAGGTCGTTCATCAGGCTCAGCTCCTGATGGATGATGCCAATGCCCAGATCCTGCGCCTCGCCGGGCGTGGTCGGGCTGACCGACTTTCCTTCGATCACCAGATCACCACCGTCGCGCTGATAAATCCCCGACAGGATCTTCATCAGCGTGCTTTTCCCGGCGCCGTTCTCGCCCATAAGTGCGTGAACCTCGCCCGAAAACAGATCGAACTGCACTGTTTTCAGCGCGTGCACGCCGGGGAAATACTTTTCGATCCCCGTCATGTCGACCAGTTTTGTCATGTTCCCTCCCATTGTACCCTCATCCCCTAGGGTGTGTGATTACATTACGGCGCCGATCTGCCAGGGGACGAATTCGACCCCCCCAAATCCCAGCTCTTCGCTTTTGGTTTTCTCGCCCGAGGCAACGCGGATTAGAATTTCGAACAATTCCTCTCCTTTCGCTTCGATGCTGACCCCATCGGTGATGATGTCACCGCAATTCAGGTCCATATCGTCGGCCATCCGCGCGTACATTTCAGAGTTCGTTGCCAGCTTGACGCAAGGGGTCGGCTGATAGCCCGAGACCGAGCCCCGTCCGGTAGTGAAAACGATCAGGTTCGCCCCTGAGGCTACCTGCCCCGTGACCGAGCATGGATCGAAACCGGGGCTGTCCATGAAAACAAAGCCCTTTTTGTCGACAATCTCGCCGAACTTGTAGACATCCCGCATCGGCGCTGTGCCGCCCTTGGCAACAGCGCCGAGCGATTTTTCCAGAATGGTCGTCAACCCGCCACGCTTGTTACCCGGGCTTGGGTTGTTGTCCATCTCGCCGCCATTGCGTTCGGTATAGTCCTCCCACCAATGAATGCGCTCAATCAACTTGGCGCCCACTTCAGGCGTTTCAGCGCGGCGGGTCAGTAGGTGCTCGGCCCCGTATACTTCCGAGGTTTCCGACAGGATTGTCGTACCACCGTGGCGCACCAGAAGGTCGGATGCATATCCCAGTGCAGGGTTTGCAGTGATGCCCGAATACCCGTCCGAGCCGCCGCATTGCATTCCAACCGTAATCTCGCTGATCGGCGCGGGTTCGCGTGTCACTTGGTTGGCAAGTTCGGCGATTCCCTTGATCTCGGCCAAACCTCGTTCAATCGTACGCCGCGTGCCGCCCTCGCTCTGAATGGTCATGTAGCGCAGCGCACCATCGGGGCGGATCGGACGACCCCCCACCAGGTCGGCTACCTGCATCACCTCACAACCCAGTCCGATCAACAGAATACCGGCAAAATTGGGATGCTGCGCATAGCCCGCAAGGGTGCGGAACAAAGTGGCATAGCCCTCATCCTTGCCGGACATGCCGCAGCCGGTGCCATGCACAATCGGCACCACGCCGTCCACGTTCGGATAAGCTTCCAACAGCCCTGATTTCTCGGCTGCTTCCGCAATGAATCGCGCGACTGAACCCGAACAGTTCACTGTGGTCAGAATGCCGATATAATTCCGCGTCCCCACCTTGCCGTCTGCACGGTGATAGCCCTGAAAAGTTCGTTCTTCTGCGATCTTCGGCAACGGGTCATTGGCCGACGCATATGCATAGTCCTGCTGATGCGCCCCCATGCCCAGATTGTGTACATGAATATGCTCACCTGGCGCGATGTCGGATTTTGCCTGCCCGATGATCTGACCGTAGCGGATGACATTTTCACCAGCCCGAATCGGTTCCACTGCGATTTTGTGGCCCCGCGCAATCTGTGACGTCAGCGGAGCCGAAACATCCGCCAACTGCTCCCCCGCCTGCAAGTCGCGCAGAGCGATCACAATATTGTCATCCGGGTTCAACTTCACGACGTCTCGCGCCGCCTTCTCCAGAACATCTATGCCGCCGTTTGCTTGCATCACTTCCCCGCTTGCTTGGTCATGTTGCTAAGTGGAAAATCTGTACTTGTCAACTAACATGTTAGAATGCTAAATCACAAACCATGAACAAACCTCAGGACATTGACGCCGCTTTGCTGCCCGTGATCTCGTCAACGGAAGGGTCGCTGACCCAACGGGTTCATCAATCTTTGAAGCAAGCGATTCTGGCGCTGGATTTTCCACCCGGCGCAAACCTGCGAAAAGCTCCGGTGTGCGAGCGTCTGGGTGTGTCACGCGCACCCGTCGCTGACGCAATCGCGCGGCTAGCGTCCGAGGGACTGGTGGATGTGGTCCCGCAATCGGGCACCCGTGTGTCCTATTTCTCGATGGACGAAATCCGCGAAGGAGTTTTTCTGCGCGAAGCGCTGGAGCTGGCCACTGTCGCCAAGGTCGCGCGGGATCTGACCGAGGATCAGCGTAAACGGCTGAGCCGCAACATGCGCTTGCAAGAGCTTTTGATCGAGGACGAGGACATCCCCGGATTCTATCAGGCAGATGAAGAGTTCCACAGCATGCTGATGGATTTCACCGGGTTTCATCGCCTTGCGGATGTGGCGCAGACGGTGTCGCTTCAGGTCAGCCGAGCCCGTATGCTTCTGTTGCCGACACCTGGCCGGGTGGTCGAAACTTTGGCCGAACACCGGGCCATCTTCGATGCAATCGCCAATCGGGACGAACGCGCCGCACAAGACGCGATGCATATCCATTTGGGGCAGTTGATGCCACGCCTAGAAGAACTCGAACGGCAAAAGCCCCATTTGTTCAACCTCACACAAAAGTCGAATTGCGAGACCGAATGACCGTTTCCCAGACAGAACTACTGAACAACCGCACAGCACGCCCTGTCCCTTTAACCCGCATGGGCTTTGGTGGTGCGCCGCTGGGGAATCTATACCGCAAGGTTTCGGATGCTGACGCGCAAGCGGCTCTGCAGGCGGCTTATGATTCAGGCATCCGCTTTTTTGATACCGCACCGCAATATGGCCTTGGTCGATCCGAGCAACGTTTTGGCGAAGCAATCGCCCGATTTGGGCGCGAGAACATCCAGCTGTCGACCAAGATCGGGCGGCTTCTGCTGGATTGCGAACCCCACGAAGTGACACCCGAAGCCTTTGTCGACGTACCACAGAAACGGATCGTGTTCGACTACACCTATGACGGTGTAATGCGGTCATACGAGGCCAGCCGTGAACGGATTGGTGTGGCTAACGCCGATATCCTTCTGGTCCATGACGTCTGCGTTTTCAGTCAGGGCAGCCAAGAGATGTCCGACGCCAAAGTGCGCGAGCTGTTTGACGGTGGCGGGTACAAGGCGCTGGTTGAATTGCGTGAAGCGGGTGAAATCGCGGCAATCGGCGCAGGCGTGAACGAATGGCAGGTTTGTGAAAAACTGTTAGGACTTGGCGATTTCGACGGGTTCCTACTGGCCGGTCGCTACACTTTGCTGGAGCAAGAGGCTTTGGACAGTTTCCTGCCGCTTTGCGAAAAACGCGATGTCGGGATCATTCTGGGCGGCCCCTACAATTCGGGCATTCTGGCCACGGGCGCGGTTCCGGGTGCTAAATACAACTACGCCGACGCGTCCGAAGACATTTTGGACCGCGTGCGCAAGATCGAGGCAGTCTGCGCCGCGCATAACACACCGCTGATCGCTGCAGCACTTCAATTCGTTCTGGGCCATCCCTGCGTCAAGACTGTCGTCCCCGGCGCGGTCAGCGCCAGGGAAGTTCAGGCAAATGTCGCGTTGCTGGATCGCGAGATTCCAGCCGGTCTCTGGTCGGATCTGCGCAGTGAAGGCTTGATCCGGCCCGATGCACCCCTGCCAGCGGAGCTTGCCGATGCTACGTAATATTGATCCAATCCTGTCCCCGGACTTGCTGCACACTTTGCGGGCAATGGGCCACGGCGACGAGATCGTTATCGCCGACGCAAATTTCCCAGGCACAAGCACCGGACCAGACTGTATCCGCGCCGACGGGTCATCCGCCAGCGATGTCCTGCGCGCTGTCCTGTCGGTTATGCCGCTGGACAATTTCGTCTCCGACCCCGCTTTGACCATGCAGGTGGTCGGTGATCCGGATGCGGTGCCTGACGCTGTGGCGGATTTTCAGCGCATCATCAACGAAACCGCTGACAACCCGGCTGATGTACAGGGGCTAGAGCGATTTGCATTCTATGACCGCGCAGCAACGGCCTATGCCATCGTACAAACGGGTGAGCGCAGGCTCTATGGCAATATCATCCTTAAAAAAGGGGTGATCGGTTGAAAATCGACGCGCATCAGCATTTCTGGTCAGTCGCGCGCAACGACTATGGCTGGCTGACCCCCGATCTGGCAGCGATCTATAGAGATTTTCTGCCGCATGATCTGTCCCCCATGTTGGAGCAGGCAGGCATCGGTGGCACGGTGCTGGTACAAGCAGCTCCGACTGTAGCTGAGACAGAATATATGTTGTCGCTGGCTGATCAGGCTGCCTTTATCAAGGGCGTTGTAGGTTGGGTTGACTTCGAAGCGTCGGCTTCACCAGCACAGATCGCTGCTCTGGCACAACACCCCGCTTTGGTCGGTTTGCGCCCGATGATCCAAGACATTGAAGATCCCGACTGGATGCTGGGCGACGCACTTACACCTGCCTTCGCAGCACTGCAATCCCATGATCTGACATTCGATGCGCTGACCTTGCCGCAGCATCTTGGACCTTTGCGGCAGTTGCTGGCTCGGCATAAGAACATGCGTGTGGTAATCGACCACGGCTCCAAACCCTTAATCCGCGACGGTGTGATCGAGAGTTGGGCCGAGGATATGGCAGCGCTGTCCCGCGACACCGATGCGTTCTGCAAGCTATCCGGACTGGTGACCGAAGCAGCATCGGATTGGCAGATCGACGATTTGCGCCCTTATGTTCAGCACCTTCTGGATACGTTTGGCCCATCGCGCCTGATTTGGGGCAGCGACTGGCCAGTCTGCACGTTGGCCAGCTCTTATGAACGCTGGCTGGAAACCACCGAAGCGCTTCTCAGCGCGCTGACTCAATCCGAACGCGATGCGATCCTCGGTGGGAACGCCGCGCGCGCTTACAATCTTAGGACCTGACATGACAACACTCAATCTGGATTCTGCCGGGCTTTGGCTTGGCCGTGTGGAACGGCCGGGTATCGGCCCGTGCGTGGTAACATTGCGTGAGGGTCAGGTGGTGGATATCACCACCAAGAAAGCTCCTACCGTTCGCGACATTCTGGAACGCGACGACGCCGCGGATTACGTACGATCGGCCCCCGGCGAGGCGATCGGCCCGGTCGAAAGCGAGCATGAATGGCTGGCCCCCTGCGATCTGCAATCGGTCAAGGCCTGCGGTGTCACCTTTGCAGGTTCCATGGTCGAACGCGTGATCGAAGAACAGGCCGCTGGCGATCCGGCCAAGGCCGAAGCCATCCGCGCCCGCATCGGCGCGCGTATCGGCGACAGCCTTTCCAACATCACCCCCGGCTCCGACGAAGCCGCACAAGTCAAGCAGGCGCTAATCGACGAAGGCCTCTGGAGCCCGTATCTTGAGGTCGGTATTGGACCGGATGCTGAGGTGTTCTCGAAAGCGCAGGTGTTGTCATCCGTGGGCTTCGGTGCCGAGATAGGCCTGCACCCGATCTCAACCTGGAACAACCCTGAACCCGAGGTGGTCCTGGCGGTGAATTCGCAAGGTCAGATCAAGGGCGCGACACTGGGCAATGACGTCAACTTGCGCGATGTCGAAGGCCGCTCGGCCCTGCTGCTCAGCAAGGCCAAGGACAACAACGCATCCTGTTCGATCGGACCAATGATCCGCCTGTTTGATGACAGCTATACACTGGACGATGTGCGGCAGGCCGAACTGACCCTGACCGTAAACGGGCCGGATGGGTTTGTCCTGAACGGCGCGTCTTCGATGTCTCAGATCAGCCGCGACCCGGCGGATCTGGTGAAACAGACTATCGGGCGGCACCACCAGTATCCCGACGGGTTTATGCTGTTTCTGGGAACGCTCTTTGCACCCACACAGGACCGGGATACACCCGGCGGTGGTTTCACCCACAAGCTGGGTGATGTCGTCACAATTGCCAATGACCAACTCGGCGCATTAACCAATACGGTGCGCCTGTCGACCGAATGTCCCGAATGGCGGTTCGGGTCGTCTCATCTGATGCGAAACCTGGCCGAACGCGGCCTGTTGTAGGAATTTAGAAACATGTTGATCGGAAAACACCTGATTGCCGGCGAATGGCTTGGATCAGACGCCACCTTTAGCTCGGAGCCTGCTCACGGCCCAAGCCATGATTTCCCGGTTGGAACGCCCGCTCTGGTGGACGCTGCGGTTGAAGCCGCGGAGGAGGCCTTCGCCAGTTTCGGCTGGTCCACCCGCGCCGAACGTGCCGCCCTGCTGCGCAAAATTGCCGATGAGATCGACGCGCGCGGCGACGCCATCACCGAAATCGGCACACAGGAAACCGGCCTGCCCGAAGCCCGTCTGCAGGGCGAGCGTGGCCGCACCGTGGGACAGCTGCGCCTGTTCGCTGATCATATCGAAAAGGGTGACTATCTGGACATGCGCCACGACCAGGCCATGCCGGACCGCGCGCCCCTGCCCCGCCCCGACCTGCGGATGATCCAACGCCCGCTTGGCCCCGTGGCCGTGTTCGGCGCGTCAAACTTCCCACTGGCTTTCTCGGTCGCGGGCGGCGATACAGCCGCGGCCTTGGCCGCAGGGTGCCCGGTTGTGGTTAAAGGCCACTCGGCCCATCCCGGCACTGGTGAGATTGTGGCTCAGGCCATCGACGCCGCGATCAAGGCTACTGGGGTGCACCCCGGTGTATTTTCGCTGGTGCAGGGGGGCAAGCGTGACGTGGGCACTCGTCTGGTGCAGCATCCGCTGATCCGGGCCGTGGGCTTTACCGGCAGTCTGGGTGGCGGTCGCGCCCTGTTCGATCTATGCGCTCAACGCGATGAACCCATCCCGTTCTTTGGAGAGCTGGGCTCGGTCAATCCGATGTTCATCCTGCCTCAGGCCGCTGCCGCACGCGGGGCTGGGATCGGGACCGGCTGGGCCGGATCGCTGACCATGGGCGCGGGGCAGTTCTGCACCAATCCCGGCATCGCCGTTGTAGTCGACGGGCCCGAGGCCGACGCCTTCCAAGCCGCTGCCGAGGCAGGGCTGAACGCAACCGCCAACCAGACCATGCTGACCGATGGCATCGCCGACGCGTATCGCGATGGCGTGGCACGGGTGGCCGCTGGCACCGGTGTGACGCAGGTCATGGGCACAAGCTGCGCCGCCCGCGACGCGGCCCCATATCTGTTCGCTGTGTCAGGCGACGACTGGCTATCTGATCACAAACTGCAAGAAGAGGTGTTTGGCCCGCTCGGTATAGTGGTTCGCGTTCGCGACACCGCTCAGATGCTGCAGGTCGCCCGCGCAGTAGAGGGTCAGTTGACCTGTACCTTGCATCTTGACGACAGCGACACTGCTGACGCAAAGGCCCTGCTGCCGCTGCTGGAACGCAAAGCGGGCCGATTGCTGGCCAACAGCTTCCCCACCGGGGTTGAGGTCTGCGACAGCATGGTCCATGGCGGCCCCTACCCCGCCTCGACCAATTTCGGTGCCACGTCGGTTGGCACCCTGTCGATCCGTCGCTTTCTGCGCCCGGTCTGTTACCAGGACATCCCAACCGGCCTTTTGCCCGAAGACGTGTGAGAGTAAAGACTGGGATGCATAACCCCTCGGACCGATTGGCAGGTAAAACGGCCCTGATCACAGCGGCGGGTCAGGGCATCGGCCGCGCTACGGCCGAGCTGTTCGCGGCAGAGGGCGCGCAAGTCATTGCCAGCGACATCAATGATGTGTCGCTGGCTGAACTGGCCGAAGTTGCGGGGATCACGACCCTGAAGCTGGATGTCACGGATGCCGCTGCGGTCAAGGCGGCCGTAGCAGACCTGCCTGCATTGGATGTGTTGTTCAACTGTGCCGGATATGTTGCCGGCGGAACCATCCTTGATTGCAATGAGAGTGACTGGGACTTCAGTTTCGATCTGAATGTCAAAGCCATGTATCGACTTATTCGCGTGACCTTGCCCGGAATGCTAGGCAAGGACGGCGGATCGATCATCAACATGTCTTCGGTTGCATCGTCAATAAAAGGCGTGCCAAACCGATTTGCATATTGCGCCTCGAAGGCTGCGGTGATCGGATTGACTAAGGCCGTTGCCGCGGATTTTGTCCAGCAAGGCATCCGGTGCAACGCAATCTGCCCCGGTACCGTGGACAGCCCCAGCCTGCACGACCGTTTGCGGGCGACCGGTGACTATGAAACGGCAATGTCCGGCTTTATAGCCCGCCAACCGATGGGGCGCATCGGCTCGGCGGACGAAATCGCAGAGCTCGCGCTTTATCTCGCAAGCGACGCCAGCAAATACACCACCGGCCAGCCATTCGCCATCGATGGCGGCTGGACGATCTGAAGATAGTGAGGATTTTACGATGAAGTTGCTACGCCACGGCCCTGCCGGACAGGAAAAGCCCGGTATTCTGGATCAGGACGGTACGATCCGCGACCTATCTGGGGTAGTTGATGATATCGCAGGCGCAACGCTTGACGATGAAAGCCTGGCGCGCTTAGACGCGCTGGATCTTGCCAGCCTGCCCGCCGTCGATGCCAATACCCGCATCGGGGCCTGTGTGGGCCAGGTGGGCAAGTTCATCTGCATCGGTCTGAACTATGCCGACCACGCCGCCGAAAGCGGCATGGAGCTGCCCGCCGAACCAGTCATCTTCTTCAAAGCCACATCCGCCATCATCGGTCCCAATGACACGGTCGAAATCCCCCGCAACTCGGTCAAAAGCGACTGGGAGGTCGAGCTGGGCGTGGTGATCGGGAAAGAGGCGAAATACGTCTCGGAAGAGGAAGCGCTGGATCATGTCGCGGGCTATTGCGTAGTCAATGATCTGTCCGAGCGAGACTTTCAGCTGCACCGCTCGGGCCAGTGGGTCAAGGGCAAGTCTGCCGACACGTTTGGCCCAATCGGCCCCTGGCTGGTTACGCGCGATGAGGTGCCGGATCCACAAAACCTGCCGATGTATCTTGAGGTCAACGGGCATCGCTATCAGGACGGCTCGACCAAGACGATGCATTTCGGCGTTGCCACGGTGATCTCGCACCTGTCGCAATTCATGTCGCTGCAGCCGGGGGATGTGATCTCGACCGGGACGCCTCCGGGTGTTGGGATGGGACAGAACCCGCAAACCTATCTGAAGCCCGGCGACAAGATGGAGTTGGGGATCGAAGGACTGGGCGTGCAACGGCAGGATGTTGTTCAGGGCTAACCCTGGCACCAAATCACTTACCAATGGACCCCAGATCGCATCAGCAGTCTGGGGTTTTATTTTAATGGCTTGCATCAACCGAATGTCAGGTCAGCTTGGGTGCGCAAAATACCCATTCGCTAAGGCCTTGGAAATCTCGCCTCCAGTTTGTACTTTGGATACAAAATGCACTGCCCGAGATGAACACAATGCCAAGCACCCGCGCGATCCCACGGCAAAGCCTGCCAGATGTCATTACCAATGACTTGCGCGAGCGAATCCTCAGCGGCGAGATGGCCGAGGGTGAGACCATCCGCCAAGAAGCGCTGGCCGAGGACTATGATGTCTCGCGCATGCCGATCCGCGAGGCGCTCAAGCGGTTGGATGCCGAAGGGCTGGTACAATTGACCAACAATCGCGGCGCTGCCGTGACCACGCACTCGCTGGACGAAATCGCCGAGATATTCGACCTACGCGTGTTGCTCGAAGTTGACCTGTTCCGCCGCGCGATCCCACTTATGACCGAAGCCGATTTCGCCATATGCGAAAGGTTGCTGGATGAGATGGAGAAATCCTACGAAGCCTACGATGTCGGGCGCTGGGGCGGTCTGAACTATGAATATCATAAGGCGCTTTATGCAGCGGCAGGGCGCGGGCTTACCAATGACATTCTGCAACGGGTCAATGTGCAATCGGATCGCTATGTCCGTATGCATCTAAGCGTCATGGAACAGCGCGAACCCGCCAAGCGTGATCATGGCGAGTTGCTGGCCCTTGCCCGCGCGCGCGATGTCGAAGCCGGGTGCGATCTGCTAACCCGGCACATCCAACGCACCAAAGACCAGTTGCTGGCCATGGTCACGGCAACGCGAAACCCCGAAGACTAGGGTCAGTCCAGCGGATGCAGACAGGCCACGCGATGGGCTTCGCCTGACAGCTCGGGCGGGGCTGCGCGGCATTCATCTGTTGCGAGCCAGCATCTTTGCGCAAAAGCGCAGCCTTTGGGGATGTTCATGGGCGAGGGCAACTCCCCCTCCAGCTTGATCCGTTCCTTGCGCGCCTCAGGGTCCGCGCGCGGCGTGGTCGATAACAGCGCCTTGGAATAGGGATGACGGGGGGCGGCGAACAGTTGGTCTTTCGTGGCGTGCTCGACCGCGCGGCCCAGATACATAACGATCACATCATCGGCGAAGTGTTTAACTACCGACAGGTCATGCGAGATGAACAGATAGGCAAGGTTCAGGCGCTCTTGCAATTCAACCAGAAGGTTCAGGATTTGCGACTGGATCGACACGTCCAAGGCCGAGACCGGCTCGTCCAGCACCAGCACTTTGGGGTTCAGCATCAGCGCGCGTGCAATTGCGATCCGCTGACGTTGACCGCCCGAGAACATGTGCGGATAGCGGTCATAGTGTTCCGACCGCAGCCCGACCAGATCAATCATCTCGCGCGCCCGTGCTTCGCGGTCGGCGGCAGACATGTCAGGGCGGTTGATGATCAGCGGCTCCTGCAGAATTTGCCCAATCCGCTGGCGTGGGTTCAATGAGCCATAGGGGTCCTGAAACACGATCTGCACCGTATCGCGCATCTGCGCCCATTTCGACGGCGTGATATCAACCCCGTCAATGGACAACGTGCCCGAGGTCGGCTCTTCGATCATTGTGACGACGCGCGCTAGCGTGGACTTACCGCAGCCCGACTCGCCGACAATCGCCAGTGTCTTGCCCGGTTGCATCGCGAAATCGACGCCGGACAAGGCCTTGACCGTGGCCGATTTAGACAACAGCCCGCCCTTGACCTCATAGTGTCGCGCCAGCGCGATTGCCTGAACGATAGGAGCTGTCATGCCATTTCTCCGGCTGCAATTCTTTCGACATGGTGACACCGCGCCTTGCCGAACAAATCGCTATGCGGTGTGGGCGGGATGGCCTGACAGGTGACATCGGCGAACTGACAGCGTGGGCTGAACAGACAGCCTTTGGGGCGGTCGAACTGCCCCGGCACCACACCCGGAATCGTCGGCAACATTTTAGAGGTCGCCCGTTCCGGCAGCGCGCTGAGCAGCGCCGAGGTATAGGGGTGGCGCGGGGTGCGGAACAGGTCTTTGACCGGTTGTTCCTCGACCTTCTGACCGGCATATTGTACCTGCACCCGTTCGGCGGTTTCGGCCACAACGCCCATATCGTGGGTGATCAAAACCAGACCCATCCCCTGTTCATCGCGCAGCCGCACCAGCAGATCGAGAATTTGCGCCTGAATGGTGACGTCCAGCGCTGTTGTCGGCTCATCAGCGATCAGCAGCTTGGGGTTGCAGGCAATCGCCATGGCGATCATGACCCGCTGGTTCATCCCCCCTGACATCTGGTGCGGAAAAGTGTTCAACCGGCTTTCCGGTGCAGGAATGCCGACCTGATCAAACAACTCGATCGCACGTTGGTGGCGGTCTTTGCGGTTCAGGCCCAGATGGATGCGCAGCGCTTCTTTGATCTGGAAGCCCACGGTGAAACAGGGGTTCAGCGACGACATCGGCTCCTGAAAGATCATGGCGATGTCCTTGCCGATGATCTTGCGCCGGTCGCGGGCCGAGATTTTGGTCAGGTCAATGCCTTCGAAACTCAGCTGGTCGGCGGTGATTGTAGCGGTCCAAGGCAATAGGCCCATCAGCGCTAGCATCGACACGGATTTGCCCGAGCCGCTTTCACCGACGATGGCCATCAGCTCGCCCTTGTCAACGGTTAGGTCCACGCCGTCCACGGCGCGGAACTGGCCCGAGGCGGTGGCGAATTCGACGGTGAGGTTTCGGATATCCAGCAAGCTCATATCGTCAGCTCCGCTTCAGTTTCGGGTCCAGTGCGTCGCGCAGGCCGTCGCCCATCAGGTTGATTGCCAGCACCGTGACCAGAATGGCAAGGCCGGGGAAGGTGACGACCCACCAAGCGCGCAGAATGAACTCACGCGCCTCGGCCAGCATGGTGCCCCATTCCGGCGTGGGTGGCTGCGCGCCCATCCCCAGAAATCCAAGCGCGGCGGCGTCCAGAATGGCGGTCGAGAAGGACAGCGCCGCCTGCACGATGATCGGGGCCAGACAGTTGGGCAGCACAGTCTTGAACATCAGCCGCGCCTTGCCCGCGCCCGCCACACGGGCCGAGGTCACATAGTCTTTCTGTCGCTCAGACAGAACCGAGGCTCGGGTCAGGCGCACGTAATGCGGCTGAAAAACGATGGCGATAGCGATCATCGCATTGGTCAGCGACGGCCCAAGAATAGCCACCAGCACCAGCGCCAACAGCAGCGAGGGGAAGGACAGGATGATATCCATCACCCGCATGATCAGCGTATCGACCCATTTCGGCGCAAAACCGGACAAAAGCCCGATGATCACGCCGCCCGTCACGGCCACACAGACAACAACGATGCCCACAAAGAAGGAATAGCGTGATCCCATGATCAGCCGCGACAGCATATCCCGCCCCAACGGATCGGTGCCCAGCGGAAAGGCCCAGCTGCCGCCCTCTTGCCACGCGGGGGGTTGCAGGATGTGGTCGCGGAACTGCTCAGTCGGGTCGTAGGGCGCCAGCAAAGGCGCAAAGGCCGCGCAGATTACGAAGGCCATGAACACATACAACCCGATCACCGCGCCGCGGTTTTCGCTGAAATAGAACCAGAATTCGCGCAGGGCGCTTGGGCGGTCCTCGGTCTTGGGGGTGGTTGCGGAAAGCTCGGCCATCACCGCCTCCGGATTTTGGGGTTGATGATGCCGTAAAGGACATCGACTAGCAGGTTCACCAGCATCACGATCACAGCGATCATCAGCAGCCCGCCCTGCACCACCGGGTAGTCGCGGCGGAAAATACTGTCGACCATCCACTTGCCGATTCCCGGCCAGCTAAAGATTGTCTCGGTCAGGATCGCACCGGCCAGCAGCGTGCCGACCGACAGGCCGATCACTGTTATCACCGGGATCAGAGCGTTGCGCAGCGCATGCAGCCCGTTGATCCGCGTGGGCGCAAGACCCTTGGCGCGGGCGGTGCGAATGTAATCCTCGCCCAAAACTTCTAACATGGCTGAGCGAGTCTGGCGCGCGATCACCGCCAGTGGGATGGTGCCCAGCACGATGGTCGGCAGAATCAGGTGGCGTACGGCTGAGGTAAACGCCCCCTCCTGCCCCGAAAGCAAGCTGTCGATCAGCATGAACCCGGTCACGCTGGGGAAGTAATACAACAGGTCGATCCGCCCCGATACCGGCGTCCAGCCCAGATTGCCCGAGAATACGATGATCAGAAGCAGGGCCCACCAGAAGATCGGCATCGAGTAGCCAACCAAAGCCGAGGACATCAGCGCGCGGTCAAAGAACTTGCCTCTGTTCACGGCAGCAATCACACCCGCAGGCAAGCCCAGAGCCACGGCAAAGATCATCGCACAGATCGACAGTTCCAGCGTGGCTGGGAACAGGGCAAAGAACTCATCCCAGACCGGTTTCTTGGTGACAAAGCTTTCGCCCAAGTCGCCATGCATAACGCCGACCAGATAGTCCCAGTATTGCTGCAGCACCGGTTTGTCGAAGCCCAGCTTGACCACCATCTCTTGATAGCGTTCTTCAGTCATACCGCGTTCTCCGGCCATGACGATGATGGGATCGCCGGGCAGCACCCGGATGAACATGAAGGAAATCAGCGTCACGCCCAGAAATGTCGGAACGAACATTCCAAGGCGCGAAAGGAAGTAGCCAAACATCAGCGACCTATGATTGTGAGATCTTTGGGAAAGCGGGTCAGTGACCGGCAGCCATCCTGCGTCACCAGAACATCATCTTCGATCCGAACACCAAAATTTCCGAGATCATAAAGCCCGGGCTCATTGGTCCAGACCATGCCGGGAAGGATGTCCTGATGATTTCCACGCATGATATAGGGCGCTTCATGTACGTCGCGGCCCAGCCCGTGCCCGGTTTTGGTGCGGATACGATCGGCATAAGGCGATGCCTCAAGCACGCGAGTGACGGCATCGTCGATGTCATGCGCAGTAGTGCCCGGGCGGCAGGCGTTGAACCCTTGGAGGTTGGCCCGCAGGACGGTGTCGTAGACATCCCTGCCCTCGTCCGAAACTTCGTCCACAAAGAACGTACGGGTGATATCGGCGGCAAAGCCGTGTTTGCGCGCGCCAAAATCGAACAACAACGCATCGCCGGGTTTGATCTGGTAATCCGCTCGCGCCTTGCCATGCGGTTGGGCCGAATTGTCACCAGCCGCCACAATTGGTGCGAACGCCAACGAGGCCGCACCCTCGGCGAACAGCGCCTGAATCAGCGCCTGTTCGATCTGTTTTTCCGTCTGTCCGACGCGCACATCGGCTATCACACGCTCCAGCGCGCGTTCCGAGATATCAATGGCAGCTTGCAGTGCCGCGATATCGTCATCGGTCTTTATGATCCGCAAGCCCGAGATTTCGCGTTCGGCATCCACAATGCGCAGATCGGTCAGCGCGTTGGTGAAAGCCTTCGACACAAAGACCCGCATCACTTGCCCTTCGACGGCCAGCGATGTCAGCGGCATGTGCGCGGCCAAAGCGGCAAAAGCGCTGTCATAGCCCGTCTGGTCCATCCAATCGAACACGGCACCGTCAAAGCCGACCAGCGCCCAGGTGCCAAGCTCCAGATTGGGGACAATCGCGGCAGGGGCGCCTTGGGCCGGAATAACGACCACAAAGGGTCGCTCGTGGCTCATGAAGGGTTTCCCCAAAGCGCGGGTGAAATTGGGACCGGGCACAAGGGCCACGGCATCGACTGACATGTCCTTTGCCAGTTGACGGTACTCGGACAAATCCGGCATGAGGGCCGACCTCCAAAAAAGAAAACCGGAGCCGCCACGCGGGCGGCTCCGATCTGTGAGTGATGATTTATTCGACGCTTACGCCGTAGAAGATGTGGCCGCCCAGCGGGTGGACCTTGTAGCCCTGCACTTCGTTGCGCATCGGCATGTAAACGACCGAGTGTGCGATGGTGGCCCAGGGGGCCTGCTCTTTGAAGATGACTTGCGCCTCTTCATACAGCTTGGTGCGCTCGGCCTGATCGGTGGTCTGCTTGGCCTTCAGGATCAGATCTTCGAAAGGCTCGTGGCACCATTGTGCGCGGTTCGAGGCTTCGCGACCGTCACAGCCCAGCAGCACGGCCAGGAAGTTGTCCGGGTCGCCATTGTCACCGGTCCAACCCAGCAGCACGGCACCGTCGCGGTTCAGCTCTTTTGAGCGCGACAGGTACTCGCCCCATTCATAGGAGACGATCTCGACATCCACGCCGACCTTGGCGAAATCTGCCTGGATCAGCTCGGCCATGCGGCGGGCGTTCGGGTTATAGGGGCGTTGAACCGGCATCGCCCAAACCTTCATCGACAGATCGCTGACGCCTTCAGCTTCCAGCATCGCCTTGGCCGCTTCGGGATCATAGGCATCGTCGGTGATGGCCTCGTTATAACCCCACATGGTCGGCGGGATAGGGTTCTTGGCCGCTTGCCCCGAGCCCTGGAAGACCACATCGATGATCGCCTGCTTGTCGATCGCCATGTTCAGCGCCTTACGGACCTTCGGGTTGTCGAACGGCTCCATCGTGGTGTTGTAAGCCAGATAACCCACGTTCAGGCCTTCTTGCTCCATCATGTTGATGTCAGCGTCATCCTGCATCGCCTGAATGTCGGCGGGGTTCGGATAAGGCATGATGTGGCATTCACCCGCCTTCAGCTTTTGATAACGGACCGACGCATCAGGCGAAATCGCAAAGATCAGATTGCTCACATCCGCCGGTGCTTTCCAGTAATCAGCGTTCTGCGCATAGCGGATCACGGCGTCTTTCTGATAGGCCACGAATGAGAACGGGCCGGTGCCGATAGGCGCGGTGTTCAGCTTTTCAGGTGTGCCCGCTTCCATCATCGCATCGGCATATTCCGCCGACAGGATCGAGGCAAAGTCCATCGCCATGTTGGCGACAAAAGGCGCCTCGGGTTTAGACAGCGTGAATTTCACTGTGTAGTCGTCGATCTTTTCGATGGACTCGACCAGATCAGGCATACCCATGCCCTGGAAATATTCCCACGTGCCACCCGACACCTGATTATAGGGGTGGCCTTCATCCTTCTGGCGCATGAACGAGAAGATCACGTCATCGGCGTTGAAGTCGCGGGTTGGGGTGAATTCGTCGTTCGAGTGGAATTTGACGCCCTGACGCAGCTTGAACGTATATTCCAAACCGTCATCGCTGGCCTCGACGCTTTCGGCCAAGCCTGGGATCACATTGGTGGTGCCGGTCTCAAATTCCAGCAGGCGGTTGTAGATCGGGTGCGAGGACGCATCAAAGGTGGTGCCAGCGGTGAACAGCGCCGGGTCAAAACCTTCGGGCGAGCCTTCCGAGCAATAGACCAACGTATTTGCCTGTGCCGCAGCGCTGGACAACGCAATCGCTGCGGTTGCGGCCAAAAACTTAAGTTTCATGAGTTTCTCCCAGAAATGTCGTTCGTTTGGTTTTCGCTTAGTGCTTTTTTGTCAGAACACTCTTTGGCGACTCTTGCCGCCGCGAAATCACTGCCCAATGTATCCAAAATACAAAATCCATTGTCAACAAAGTTAACGAGTCCGCGAGCGCGTGCATACGCAAAGACAGCCATCCGGCGTGGGACGGCCCGGTTCTGTTCCTAGCTTTGAGGGGAATCAGTCGCGCCGACTTTGATACAGCGCAAGTTTTCGGTTTTCCGCGATCACGTCTGGAATGTTGGGGCTACACCGACCGGAGGCTGTTCCAGAACGAACGCCCCGATCCGATCCAAAAGCGGCCGTCTTGGGCAACCCGGACGGGTCGCCGCGCCTAGATCGCGCAGGTTGCCCGGCGCGTCAAAGGGGATAAAGCACAAAGGCCAGCGGTCGCGTTTGAATTGCTCGGCCGCCAGGGCCGACACGATTGTACAATCGTCGGAATGACAAATATGCCGACAGATCGTCTCGAACCGCAGCGCGCTTAGGTCAAACCGCTTGCTGGCGCGGTTTGCCGGGTCGATCTTGGGAAGACGGTTTTCCAGCTCATAGCCGAAACTATGCGGCAGGCGGATGAAATCGTGACGCGGCACTTCCTCAGGCGCAATCGATGGCAGGGTGCAAAGCGGATGCCCCTCGCGCACCGCAAGAAACAACGGCTCGGACCAGATCGACGTGAACTCCAGCGTCTCGGTGTTGTTGACCTTGGCGACCAGTGCAAGATCCAATGTGTGATCTTCTACCATGCGCAACATGTTATGCGGCAGGTCCTCGATCATCGTCACACGCATATTCGGGAACAGGGCTCTGAACAGGTCCGAGAAATACTGCGTCAGATAAGGGGCCAGCGTCGGCGTCATCCCGATAGTGTAGGGAACCGCCTCGGGGTCGCGGAACTGGGTCGCCGTATCGCGGATCTTTTGCGCATCGTTCAGAACACGTTCGGCAATGCGCAGAACTTGTAGACCACAGGCTGTCGGACGCACTTCGTTATTGAGGCGCAGAAACAGTTCCGCTCCCAACTCTTGCTCAAGTTTCTTGACCTGATTGGACAATGCGGGTTGCGAGACATTGCAGGCCGCGGCGGCCTGACTGAACTGGCCATGTTTTGCGATGGCCAAGACATATTCCAAATCTCTGAAATTCATATTCGCAAACTATAAAAACCGAGTCGCACCCCTGCGGGCCGACCAATTCTTACCCCAATGCTACCCCTCGTGTATGAAAATACGATCACGTCTGGTCACATAAGTGTCAACTGTCGCAACCGAATAGTTTACCGAAGTGATCTGATTTCGGCTAAGTCATTGTTTTTACGCCAATCGACGCTCAAAATCTTCACGAATAACGTGAGTATTTGCGTTGGTTATACCCCCAATTCGAAGGATGAATTTTAGCTGACCGGTACGGCTGGCTACCCCTTTGATACGCGGAACGCCCATCGCAGCGAGCGATCTGCAAAACGAAACAATTTTTGACGGAGTATCCAATGCTGTCCCAACTTCTAAGCAGCCTTCGCGCACGTCTCTTGACGACGTCCACGCTGGCGCAAGAGACCTCTCGTGATGGTCAGACTCTAATTAACAACTTCGCGCAAAGCACCGTGGTTGATGACACCCCGGCTTTTGTACTGGCAAACGACTTTTCGCGTCTGCTGAACTTTGGTGAAATCATCACCAACAACGCAGTTGCCGCTGTTCAAGCCCAAGGCCAGGACGTCGACATCTTCAACTTCGCCACCGGCCGTATCGAAGCCAACAACGGCCCTGACGCGCTGGCAACCGGTGTTCAGGTCACAGGCAGCGCCTCGATCCGCAACTTTGGCGAGATCGTGGGCGAATTCAATGGCGTGCAATTTGCTGGCGCCGAAAGCTCGGGCAGCCTCGACAACTTTGCAGGCGGCGTGATCAGCTCGGACAGCCGGGCTGTGGACATTCAGGGCCAGGGAATCGACGTTCGCAACTTTGGTGACATCATCGGCACCGGCGATCAGCGCAACGGCACCATCTACACCAACTCGACCGCCGAGGACGTCTCGATCTCGAACTTCACGGGCGGCACCGTTGACGCAGGTGAAGGCAACCAGGGCGCAGGTGTGTCGCTGCAGGTGGGTGACGAGGTCGGCGATCGTGTCGAAACCGACATCTTCAACGGCTTTGGTGCAACCATTCAGGGTCGCGGTCAGGCAGCATCGAACACATCGCTGGCCGGCGACGGCATCCGAGTCGACAACGGCGCCGAGGGCACCATCCTGGAAACCGAAATCGTCAACAGCGGCCTGATTACGTCGGAAAGCACCCAAGGCACTGCCGGTGGTATCCGCATCGCCGACGGCGCCAACACCGAAGGCGAAATCCTGAACACCTCGACCGGGGTGATCGAAGGTGCCGCGAACGGTCTGTATATCGGCCAGGGTGAACATGATCTTGACGTTCTGAACTTCGGCACCATCCAATCCGACAGCCGCGCCGTAAACATCGATGGCACAGGGGTTAACTTGATCAACGGTGGCGACATTCTGGGCACCGACGATCAGCGCAACGGCACTGTCTATGCCGATGGCACCGCCGATGATTTCTCGGTCAACAACCTCGTAACCGGGACCATCGACGCGGGCGAGCACAACCAAGGCTCGGGTTTTGGTGTTGAAATCGGTGACGCACCAGACGGCGTGACATCGTTCACGCTGGACAACGCCGGTACGATCCAAGGCCGCGGCAATGCCGCAGCGGGCACAAACGCAGCCGGTGACGGCGTGCGGATCGGCAATGTCGGCAACATCGGCACCACCGATGCGGTCATCAACAACACCGGCACCATCGACTCGGAAGGCGCAAACGGTACCGTTGCTGGCGTACGCTTCGTAAACGGCGTTTCGTTCCAGGGTGAGTTCAACAACTCGGGCGATATCTCGGGCGTGCAGAACGGTGTCTATTTCGGCAACCCGGTCAACGGTGAGGGCGCAGATCACACCGGTGGTGTGTTCAACAACCTGGAAGGCGGGACCATCTCGTCCGACAGCCGCGCGTTCAACATTGATGGCATCGGTCTGGAAGTGAACAACGCCGGTGACATCCTTGGCACCGACAATCAGCGCAACGGCACAGTCTATGCTGATGGCACCGCGCAGGACTTTACCTTCAACAACCTCTCGACCGGTGTGGTCGATGCGGGCGAAGGCAATGAAGGTTCGGGCTTTGGCGCTGAGATTGCAGGCGAGAACAGCTTTGAGCTGAACAACGAAGGCACCATCCAGGGTCGCGGCAACGCGGCGGCAGGCACCAACGGCGCCGGAGACGGCATCCGTATTGGCAATGTCGGCAACACGGGCACGTTCTCGGGCACCATCACCAACTCGGGCACCGTTGCATCCGAAGGTGCAAACGGCACCGTCGGTGCGTTCCGTGCGGTGAACAACGTCAACTTCCAAGGTCAGCTGATCAACGAAGAAGGCGGTCTGTTCGAAGGCGGCCAGAACGGTGTGTACTTTGGCACCGGTGATCACACAGGCGGCTCGTTCGTCAACCGCGGCACTGTGACATCGGACAGCCGTGCGGTGAACATCGACGGGATCGGTCTGGATGTTGTCAACGAAGGCGAAATCCTTGGCACTGGCGATCAGCGCAACGGCACCGTCTATGCCGATGGCACTGCTGACAACTACAGCTTCACCAACTCGGGTCTGGTCGATGCAGGCGAAGGCAATAACGGTTCCGCCGTTTCGCTGCAAACCGGCGACGAGTCGGGGGACATCGTGTCCGCAGCAGTCATCAACGAAGGTACGCTGCAAGGTCGTGGCGATGCGCTGGAAGGCAACCAGGTCGGTGACGGTCTGCGCCTGTTCACCAGCCAGGACGACGCCTCTTTCGCGGGTGTTGTGGTCAACGAAGGCCTGATCGCCGGTTCCGAGGACTCGGACGCCGCAGCAGGTATCCGCGTTGATGGCGGCCTGAACCTGGTTGGCGCGATCCTGAACGAAGGCGAAATCCGCGGCACGGTCAATGCGATCGACGCATCGGATGCAGGCTTCGTGACCATCGTCAACGACGACGAAGGCGTGATCAACGGCAACGTTCTGCTGAGCGACGGCGACGACATCTTTGTCGACCTGGGCACCACCAACGGTGATATCTCGGGCGGCGCAGGCGATGACGTTCTGATCGCAGGCGACGCAGACAACGTCATCACCGGCGGTCTGGGCAATGACTTCATCGACGGTGGCGAAGGCATCGACACAGCCGATTTCTCGGATCTGGATGTCGCGGTCGAGGTTAGCCTGGATGCAAACGGCAATGGCACTGCCACACGTGACACCGGCTTTAACGTCACCGTCACCGACGCGGTTGTTGCAGCACCGGATCAGTTCGGATCGTCCATCACCAACGGCGCCGAGTTCGTGGAGCAGGCAGTCCAGGGCAACCTGTACTACAACATCCACACATCGGACTTCCCGGCTGGTGAAATTCGCGGGCAACTGCTGGTTGACAGCGACGTGACCGAGAATGGCATCCGTACTGTCACGCTGAGCGGTGGTCTGGACGCCTCGCAGGAGCCTGGTCCTACATCCGACAGCGAAGCGACCGGTCAGGCGACCCTCGTCGTCACTCAAAACCTGGAAACCGGTGAAGTCACCTATTCCAGCGAGTTGAGCGTTACGGGCCTGAACGAAGCTGATCTGTTGACGCCGATCCCGGGTGTTGTCTCGGCTGTGCACTTGCACAATGCACCTGCTGGTCAGAACGGCCCGGTCGTGCAGGACACGCTGGTAGATGCTGGTGCAACGCTGGATACCGAAGCCACTGGTGGCACAGGTGTCATCGGCGAGGACGTCATCGACAACCAGATCGAAGTGGACATCCTGCGCTCGATCGAGCGGGTTGTCGGCTCGGATGACAGCGACACGATCGACGTCTCCAGCTTTGACGGTGTAACCGTTGATCTGGACCTCAGCGGTCCTTCGCCGAACCCTGCTGGCAGCGGTGATGAAGGTCCGCAGGACGGTGCCATCATCCAGAATGGCCAGATCGTCGCCGAAGTTGATGACTTCGAAAACGTTGTAGGCTCGGACGGGGATGACCTGATCCTTGGCAACAACGAGTTCAACATCCTCGACGGTGGTGCCGGCAATGACGCGATCCATTCCTTCGGAGGTGCCGACGTGATCATCGGTGGCGAAGGGATCGACACCGCGCTGTTCACTGCAGGGCCGGGCGTTGTTCTGGATCTGGATAAAGAAGGCAACGGCGTTGCACAGGTCAATGCACCCGATGGTGCAATCCTGGATCAGGTGTTTGGGTTCGAAAACATCAACGGCTCGAACAACGCTGGCAGCCCGAATGGTGGCGACGACATCCTGTCGGGCAACTCGGGGTCCAACACCCTGAACGGTCAGGCCGGTGACGATGTGCTGAACGGTGAGGGTGGCGATGACATCCTGATCGGTGGCGCAGGCAACGACACCTTCGTCTTCGAAGGCAACTTCGGCAACGACGTCATTCAGGACTTCGAAGTCGGTCTGGACCAGCTCCAGTTCGGCGAATTCGGACCCGACTTCGACGGCAGTGTCAGCGTTGCACAAGATGGCGACGACGCGGTCATCACCTTCGGCAGTGAAGGGTCCGTCCGCCTCGCCGGTGTCAACAGCACCGACCTGAACGACGACGACTTTGTCGCGTAACTGACCAACAGCGGGGCGGCCTTGGGTCGCCCCGTTCTTCAAACCGGAAAGGGTCAAAGAAATGTTCAAGCAAGCCAATCCCGTCAAAACTGCCTGGGGGTCACTGCGCAAGGGTTTTGTTGCGGTCGCCTTCTTCAGCCTGTTTCTGAACCTGCTTATGCTGGCTGGGCCGCTTTACATGTTGCAGGTCTATGACCGTGTTCTGACCAGCCAGAACGTCGACACACTGATCGCTCTGTCCGTTCTTCTGGTTGGTGTTTTCATTGTAATCGCCTGCCTTGACCTGATGCGGATGCGCATCCTGGGTCGTCTCGCCGCCCGGTTCGAGCTGAGCGTCGGCGCCCCGGTGCTCAGCGCTGCGATGCGCCGCCGGGTGCAGGGCGAAAGCGACGCCGGCGAGCATCTGGTCGAGGATGTCAACGGCTTCCGCGAGTTCATCTCGGGCACGACCCTGATCGCCTTTTTCGACGCCCCCTGGATCCCGATCTATTTGATGGTGCTGTATGTTCTGCACCCACTGCTGGGCCTGCTGGGTCTGGTCGGCGCGCTGACCTTGACCATCATGGCATTGATCAACAACTCGCGCGCCCGCGGCCCGATGGAGCAAGCCTCGCAGGCGCGTGGACGTTCTGACGCGCTGTTCAACACCAGCGACAAGAACGCCGAACTTGTGCATGCGCTGGGAATGAAGTCAGACCTGATGCGCCGTTGGACTGCCTTGCAAGCCGATGCGCACCAGTACAAGACGCGCGCCTCGGACCGTGTGGCCAGCTTCTCGGTACTGTCCAAAACAATCCGTATGGGCCTGCAATCAGCCATACTGGGTCTGGGTGCCGCACTGGCCATCACCGGGGAATCCACCGCCGGTGTGATGATCGCTGCAACCATCGTTCTGGCCCGCGCTTTGTCGCCTATCGACCAGTTGATCGGCCAGTGGCGCACCTTCCTGGCCGCGCGCGGTTCCTATGCCAAGATCAAGAAACTGACCGAGGATTATGCGGAAGCGCCGACCAATCTGAACCTGCCACGCGCGTTCAAGTCGCTGGACGTCAAAATTGCACAGGCCGGCCCGCCACGCGCTGTGAACGCCACCATCCGCGGCATCGACTTTGGTCTGCAGCCGGGCGACGTTCTGGCCGTGATTGGCCACAGCGGATCGGGGAAAACCACGCTAGGCAAGATGCTGGCCGGGATCTGGTTCCCGCAGCGCGGCGAGGTTCTGCTGGATGGAAGCCCTCTGTCCAAATGGAATAACGAGGACCTTGGCAAGCAGATCGGTTACCTGCCGCAGGACGTTGAGCTGTTCGACGGCACGATCCGCGAAAATATCGGCCGCTTCTCGATCGCCATTGACGATGCCGAAGTTCTGCGCGCCGCGCGTGAGGCTGGCGTGCACGAGCTGATAAGCTCGCTGCCCGACGGCTATGAAACACGTATCGGTCAGGGCTTTTTCCTGTCCGGCGGTCAACGCCAACGTCTGGCCCTGGCCCGCGCGCTTTACGGTGATCCGTTCGTTCTGGTTCTGGACGAACCGAACTCGGACCTGGATGCCGAAGGCGAACAGGCTCTGCGCGACGCTATTCTGGCCGCGCAAGCCCGCCGAGCGATCTCGATCGTGATGACGCACCGCCCGGCCACCCTGCAAGCAGCCAACAAGGTCATGGTGCTGCGCGACGGCAACCAGACCCAATTCGGCGACAAAGATGACGTGCTGAAAGTCAACCGGCGCAATGTCCTTGCCACCCCCACTCAACCCGGCGCAGCGGCCCCGTCGCCACGCCCTGCAAATGAAATCCAGATCAGCGGAGCAGCCCAATGACAAACTTGGTTCCCCACTCCCAATCCTACGGTGCAGTTGCCTTTCACGAGGCGCAACTGAAGGAAATCAACGACACCACATCAAATATCGGACGCTATATCCTGTTCGGCGTCTTCACCCTGATGGCCTTTGTCGGCGGCAGCGCCTATTGGGCCCTGGCCTCGAAACTGGACGGCGCAGTAGTTGCTCCTGCCTCGTTCGTGGTCGAAGGCGACCGCAAAACGGTCGAGCATCTGGATGGCGGCATCATTCACGCAATCCTCGTCACGGATGGCGAGTTTGTGCAGGCCGGGCAACCCCTCGTGCGGCTCGACAGCACCGAGATCGACGTCGATCTTAGCGTGCAGGGCAGCCAGTTGGGCGAGCTTTCAGTACGCCGCGCCCGTCTGATGGCACAGATGAGCGGCCAAGGTCACTTCGACGAAGCTGCCGCATTTGCGGGTTTTCAGGAAGGCATGGAGCGCCTGCATTGGGTCTCGCCCTATCTGACGCAGAAACAACTCTTCGATGCCGAGGCCCGCGCCCGCAACACCGAAGCCCAAATCAACGCGCAGCGCGTGTCGGGTCTGCGTGCCCAGATCGCGGGTTTGAAAGAGCAACGCCAAAGCACTCAAAACCAGATCGATATCACCAAAGGTGAGCTGACCAACCTGGAATCTTTGTTGGCCAAAGGTCTGGTTGCCATCACTCGCGTCAGCGCCCGCCGGATCGAGTTGGAGCGTCTTAATGGTGTCGATGCCTCGCTGCGCACGCAAATCGCGCAAGCCGAAAACCAGGTGCAGGAACTGGAATTGTCGCTGATCAGCCAGCAGAAACTGCGTGATGAGGTCATCGCCGGAGAACTGGCCGTAGTCGAAGCCCAGCTTGATCTGGTCCGTCCGCAATTTGCAGGAACGCTGGCCCGTCTGAACCGCACGCAGGTTCTGGCCCCGACCAGCGGCCGTGTGGTGAACCTGGCGGTATCAACGACCGGTGGTGTGATCCGACCCGGTGAGCCGATCATGGACATCGTGCCCGCCGATCAGGCCCTGATCGTCGAAGCTCGCGTCAAGACCGGTGACATCGACAAGCTGCATATCGGGCAAACCACGCGTATCCGCCTGTCCGCTTTCGCGCAGGCCGATGTCCCCGAAGCCAATGGTCAGATCTTCGACATTTCAGCCGACGCGCTGGAAGACGACCGCACAGGCGAGGCTTACTACAAAGCCCGCGTCAAATTGGACGCCGATCAGCCGCAGGCGATCGCGGCACTGGATCTGGTGCCGGGAATGCCCGCCGATCTGTTTGTGAATACCGGCGAACGGGCAGTCTTTACCTACCTGTCGCAACCTATCAGCGACCGGTTGGCCAAAACGTTTATCGAGTGACCTGGGTACCCCCGCGCCTATTTTTTAGGCGCGGGTTGTTCTTTTGGCGCATTTATCACCGCTATACATTTACTTCGCTGGGGCATGGTTTTCTAATTTCACGATATGAAACTCTGCACGACCCCTCCCCGGCCATGACGCGCGCGCCTGATTTATTGGTTTTTTCCGATCTCGACGGGACGCTGCTGGATCATCACGACTATAGCTGGGCAGCCGCCAAACCCGGGCTTCAGCGCCTGTCTTATCTGAAGGCCGGTCTGGTCTTGGCCAGCAGCAAAACCGCGGCTGAAATTCTGCCTCTGCAACAGGAACTCGGGCTTGTCGGGATGCCCGCCATCGTTGAAAACGGCTCGGGCGTTCTATGGCCGGACCAGCCCAATAGCGGCGAAACCTGTTATGCCAAGCTGCGCGCAAGTCTCGCAGAACTGCCCAAGGGATTTGAAGGCTTCGGGGATATGTCCGATAGCGAGATCGCCAATTTGACGGGCCTCGACCCCCAGCAGGCGTCGCTTGCCCGACAGCGTCGGTTTAGCGAGCCGGGCCTGTGGACTGGCTCCACTTCAGGCCTTGAAGCATTCCTTGCTGCCGCGCAGGAACACGGATTGCACGCGCGTCAGGGTGGGCGATTTCTGACCTTGTCGTTTGGCTCGACCAAAGCGGACGCGATGCGCGAGGTTATCAGCCACTTTACCCCTCGTCTGACGATCGCTTTGGGGGATGCTCCGAATGACCGTGAGATGCTGGAGCTGGCCGATCACGGCGTGGTCGTTCACAACCCCCACAGCGCTGGGATATCGCAGTTTCCGTCCGATACCGAAGCCCGCATTCTCAGAACAAAACAGGCAGGTCCACAAGGGTGGTCGGACGCGATTTTGGCGCTGACCCGGGATCTTTGACAAAACGAGGCGCACGACATGGCCGATTTTCACCAGAACGGAAACATTACCACTCTGCACAACCTGCGCAGCCGACCCGCTGGCCAGTTGGCCCATGAAATCTCGGTCTTTGCCGAGACGCGCAAGATCACTCTGATCCTGCCCTGCCTCTATTCAGAGTTGGCAGGTCCCGCATTGACCGGGATTTTGCACGAACTGGCGCAAGTGCCCTACCTGCACCGCGTCATTATTGGGTTGGATCAAGCGGATGAGACGCAATATCGCCACGCGCGGGCGTTCTTTGCCGATCTGCCGCAAAACCATGCCGTCATCTGGAATGACAGCCCCCGCCTGACTGCGTTGCAGGCGCATCTGCAAGAACTGGGACTGGCGCCGCAAGAGCCGGGCAAGGGCAAGAATGTTTGGTCCTGCATAGGGTATCTGCTGGCTTGCGCCGACAGTTCGGTGATGGCGATCCATGATTGCGATATCGTGACCTATGACCGGCAAATACTGGATCGTCTGGTCTATCCGGTGGTGAACCCAACCTTTCCGTTCCAGATGGCCAAGGGCTTTTATCCGCGCATCGGGAACGGAAAGCTGAACGGCCGCGTCACGCGCCTGCTGGTTAGCCCGCTGCTGATCGCGCTTAAAAAGGTGATCGGGGATCGCGACTACCTCGATTACCTGCGCAGTTTCCGCTATCCGCTGTCGGGCGAGTTCGCCATCCGCACCCCCACCCTGCCCGACCTGCGCATTCCATCCGATTGGGGGCTAGAGATCGGCGTATTGTCTGAAGCGTGGCGTAATCTGGCCCCGAAATCCGTCTGTCAGGTCGAGATTGCCGACAATTACGACCACAAACATCAAGACCTTTCGCCCGAGGACGCAAATCGCGGCCTGTCGCGTATGTCCACCGATATCTGCAAGGCGATCTTCCGCAAACTGGCCGCCGATGGCACCGTGTTTACGCCCAATACGTTCCGCACGCTCAAGGCGACCTACTATCGCTCGGCGCTGGATCTGCTCGAGGGTTACTATACCGATGCCAAGATGAACGGGCTGGAACTGGACCGCCACAAGGAAGAGAAGTCCATCGAGCTGTTCGGCGAAAACATCATTCGCGCCGGGCAGGTGTTTCTGGACAACCCGCATGAGACGCCGTTCATCCCTACATGGAACCGAGTGCATTCGGCCGACCCCGAGTTTCTGCTGCGTCTCAAGGCCGCCGTATCCGACGATCTGGACGAATTCAGCCCGCGTTCGTGATCCAGCGGCACTGATACGGAGCCAGAACAATATCCGGGCCGTTGGTGGCTAGGATTTCGCCGGTCAATGCGTCGGTCCAGACCTCTTCGGCGATCATATTGATCTCGGCGGGGCTGACATGGACCAATTCAGCCGAGACATTGTGCAGCGCAAAGATCGACTGGCTTCGATCCAGACTCTGCCGCCAGATGCCAAAGACGCGATCATCCAGCCGCAGGGTAAACTGCGTGGCGTTGGGGTGAAAGGCCGGTTGCTGCGACCGCAGGTGCAGACGTTTGGACAGCGCTGACAATACCAGCGCCTGATTTGACCCCGGATCGGCCAGACGTGCCAACAAATCGGGATAGTGCCAGCGATGCCGGTTGATCGCCCGGTTCATGCCGCGCCGTTCGACGGCCTCGTGATCATTGGGCGTGGCCAGAAGGGAATGGATGAAAAAGGCTGGTATCCCCTCCAAAGACATTACGATGGTCTGCGAACAGATGAACCGTGCCAGATGATATTGATCGGGGCCGTGGAACGTCTCGGACATGGCATCGAAATACCCGCAGTTAAGCTCATAGGGTTCCTCGCGCCCGTCGGGCAGCGCGCGCATCGAAACCAATCCGCCGATCCGGCGCACCGTGTCGATCATTCGGTCCTTTTCCTCGGGGGGCAAAACGCCCTCGGCGGGGCGCATCCCGATGCCGTCATGGCTGGCGGTGAAGTTTAGATAGGCGCAGCCCAGCTGCGCGGGTGGCATCGCGGCCTGCCATTCACGCAGATATTGCGCCGTACCTGATTGCATCGCATGCAGGATCAAAGGCGGCAGAGGGAAGTTATAAACCGCGTGCGCCTCGTTCCGGTTGCCGAAATAGCTGAGGTTTTCAGTCCGCGGCACGTTGGTTTCCGTAAGCAGAACCAGCGTTTCGGTGGCATAGTCGCACAACAGCCGCAACAATTGCACGATGGCGTGCGTTTGCGGCAGGTGGATGCAATTCGTTCCGATCTCTTTCCACACGAACGCCACCGCATCCAGTCGCAGTATACGCACGCCCTTGTCGATGTGCAGGCGGATGATCCGCAGCATCTCGATCAGAACCTCGGGGTTCGAGAAATCCAGATCGACCTGATCGTGGCTGAAAGTGCACCAAACGTATTTCTCGCCCTCGCTGGTATCGACTAGCCGCAACAACGGCGTGGTGCGAGGACGGACAACCGCAGACAGATCATCCTCGGGTGAAGCTTCGAAAAAGAACCGGTTATGTGGCGGTTTACCCTGCAGATAATTTGTGAACCACATACCCTGACTTGAGACATGGTTCAGCACAAGATCGGACATAAGGTGGAAATCACTGGCAATCCGAGTGATGTCCGGCCAACCTCCCAGCTGCGTACTGACGCTGTAATAATCCGATACGGCGAACCCATCATCGGAGGTGAATGGAAAGAACGGCAGGATATGAACGCCGTTGACCACCCCGTTCAGGTGACGGATCAGAAAATCATGCAGCAGATCAAGCGGCTTGTGCACTTGATCTTCGATCGAATTGCCGTAGGTGATCAGAACGCTGTCTTTCTCGGACCAAAGACCATTGCCCGGCTTGCGTCCTTGTTTGCGACGATGTGTGCCGGTTGGCCAGAACGCCTCGGACACACGCTTCGCAATGTCCGGCACGTCCTTGTCAGGGTAGATCTGCGCGACAAGCTCAGCCAGCCGGCGCGAGAAACTGGAATTCACACTGGTCAAAAGTTCCGGGCCTTTGGTTTCATACACCCGATGGTTCGCTATTATTCCTGCGCAGTCAAACCCAGCCTTGAGGCGACGCGCAGAGCCACGTCCCAATGCCTAAAGTTTAACCAAATCCCGACCTATCGAACCCCGTAATTTGCCATGAACATGTCGACCGCCTGCAAGGCGACCGCATCTATTTCGTCCTGCGAAAACTGGTTCTGAATTCCAAAAACGGCCCGCGCCCAGATCCGCACCTTACACAACTCCGAGAACTGCTCGGCCGCGAGTTGCACATCCTCAATCGCCAATTCGCCATTTTTGACTGCCAGTTGCAGATACTCCGCAATGTGGCCGGTACCGCGTTTTGGCCCGGCCTCAAAAAACGCGCGGCCCAGTTCCGGGAACCTGTCACGCTCGGCGACGCAAATACGGAAAACCTGTTGTGCGAAATCGGATACAAGAAATGCGGTCAACTGTTTGGCCGTGATCAACAGAACGTCGCGCACCGGCAGCGTATCGTCCACCATCGACACGACGTGTTCGGCCATGAGGGTACATTCTGTCTGCGCAACTTCCATGAATAACAGACGTTTATCAGGAAAATAGCTGTAAAGCGTCGCCTTGGACACCCCGGCTGCGCGCGCAATATCGTCAACACTTGCGCCTTCGAACCCATCCGCCATGAACACCTCGCGCGCACCGCGCAATACCTGATCGAACTTGCGTCCGGTGCGCAAAATGGCGGCTGGTTCTGACATGCTCACTCCGTTGATGAAGAGGTTAAAGTTTATAAACCGTTTAGTTCAGACACAACGATTCGCACAAAATGATGCCGCCGAAACCCTACAAAACCGGTAATTTTGTCTAGACGTATCCAACGCGGTCTTTGATCCCCATGACCATACATACGCGGCCTTGCCGTTCTGCCAAACCGTGCTAACACTTCGGCCATGGTCGATATCTTTTTGCGCACCCTGCCTTTTTTCGCGATCATCGGCCTGGGATACTGGGCCGGTCGCACCCGCTTTTTTACCGAAGAGGCGACGGCCTATCTGACAAAATTCGTGTTCTATTTCGCCCTGTCGGCGATGCTGTTTCGGTTTGCCGCCACTCTGCCTTTCGCCGAGATTTTCAACGCGCGCCTTGTCATCGGCTATCTTATAGGCACGGTGGCCGTCTACGGACTGGCCACTTGCGTCGCTTGGCTGCGCAGGCTCGACATTCCAACCGCCGCGGTCGAGGCACAGTGCGCGGCTATCGGCAACGTGGGGTTTCTGGGCCTTCCGATGCTCGCGCTTCTGTTCACCGAGGCCGCGATCGGCCCCGTCATGCTGGTGCTGACCGTTGATCTGGTGGTGTTCTCGTCGCTGATCGTGATCCTGATCAATGCAGGTCGCGACGGGCGGTTGGCCCCGGCCACGTTCAAACTAATCGGACTGGGTCTGGTAAAAAACCCGATGATCGTGTCCATCTCGACCGGAATGCTGTGGTCCGCCATGCAGTTTCCTGTCCCAGCGCCATTGAATGACTTTCTGACCATTCTTGGCGGTGCAGCCACACCCGGCGCGCTTTTCGCCATCGGGGCGTCGCTGGCCTCCAAATCCGCCGAACGGGTTCAGGTCGCCGGGTGGTTGAGTTTTTGCAAACTGGTGGTTCATCCCGCCTGTGTGGCGGTGGCCTTGCTGTGGATCATGCCAATTGCCGCCTTTCCGGCCTCGGTGGCCATTGCCGCCGCTGCGCTGCCGGTCGCCGGAAATGTCTATATGCTGGCCGCGCACTATAACGTCGCCCCTCATCGGGCATCGGCGGCTATCCTTCTGTCGACCGCCGCAAGTATCCTGACCGTTCCACTGGTCATCGCGTGGGTCAGCACGCCCTGATCATCACCTTTCCGAAAAATGCGCGCACCCAGTGTCCACCGCACTTTACGTGCGGCTTTTGGGCGGTTAGCCATGGCGCAACCCCAATGTAAGGACACAAGCCAGATGGAAACCGTTTCGGAAAACAACTGCTTCGGAGGCGTACAGGGCGTCTACTGCCATGCCTCGACCGCTTGCCAATGCGACATGACCTTTGGCCTGTTTCTGCCTGCCGAGGCCAAGGACGGCCCAGTTCCGGTCCTGTGGTATCTTTCGGGCCTGACCTGCACCCATGAAAACGCGATGACCAAAGCGGGCGCGCAGGCGTGGGCGGCAGAACAAGGGATTGCGGTTGTGTTTCCCGACACCTCTCCGCGTGGTGAGGGCGTGGCCGATCACGAGGACTACGATCTGGGCCAAGGTGCGGGCTTTTACGTGAACGCGACCCAAACCCCTTGGGCCCCACATTTCAACATGTGGGATTACGTGGCCGAGGAACTGCCAGCCCTGCTGGCTGAAAACTTTGCCATCGACATGGAGCGTCAGGCCATCTCCGGCCATTCGATGGGCGGTCATGGCGCGCTGACGCTGGCAATGAACCTGCCGGGGCGCTATCGCTCAGTCTCGGCTTTTGCGCCGATCTCGAACCCGACGGGGGCCGATTGGGGTCGCAAGCAGTTGAGCGCCTATCTGGGTGATGATGAGGCCGCATGGACCAAACATGACGCCTCGCTGATGATGAAGGAAAAAGGCTTTGACGGCCCCATCCTGATCGACACCGGGGCCAGCGATCAATTCATGGACCTGCTGCGCCCCGAGGCGCTGGCGCAGGCGATTGCTGAGCGTCGCCAACAGGCAACCTTCCGGCTACAACCGGGTTATGACCATTCGTATTTCTTTGTGTCGACCTTCATGGAAAATCATATCACCTTCCACGCCGAGGCGCTGTACGGAGACTAACGCATGAGCGATTTCGACTACGACCTGATCATCATCGGGTCTGGCCCTTCGGGGCGGGCGGCTGCGATTCAGGCAGGCAAACTGCAACGCCGGGTGCTGGTGATCGACCGCAAAGACCGCTTGGGCGGCGTTTCGGTTCACACCGGTACGATCCCGTCGAAGACCCTGCGGGAAACCGTGCTGAACCTCTCGGGCTGGCGCGAGCGCAGTTTCTATGGGCGGTCCTATCGGGTGAAAGACCAAATCCGGGCCGAGGACCTCAAGGCCCGGTTGCACATGACGCTGGATCACGAGGTCGATGTTCTGGAACACCAGTTCAACCGCAACCACGTGGAAACGCTGAACGGTCTGGCGAAATTCGTCGGCCCGCATGAGATCGAGGTTGCAACGGATGCGGGCAAGACGACCCGGCTGACAGCCGCCAAGTTCCTGATCGCCACCGGAACCAAGACCTACCGGCCCGATTATGTGCCCTTCAACGGCAAGACCGTGGTGGACGGCGACGATTTTCTTGAAATGGACGAGATCCCCCGGTCGCTCTGCGTGATCGGCGCGGGCGTGATCGGGGTGGAATATGCCACCATGTTCTCGGCGCTGGATGTGCGGGTCACGTTGATCGAGCCGCGCGAGACCTTTCTGGACTTCATCGACAGCCGGTTGATCCACGATTTCACCCATCAGATCCGCGAAAACGGCGTGGACTTGCGGTTGGGTTCGGCGGTCGAAAAGATCGAGGATGCCGGCGGCCATGTGGAAGTCACGCTGGACAATGGCCGCCACGTGCGGGCAGAGATGCTGTTGTTTGCCGCCGGGCGCATGGGCGCGACATCGGCCCTGAACCTGTCGGCGGTGGGTCTGGAGACAGATCACCGCAACCGGATCACGGTGGATCGCAAGACTTATCAAACCGCTGTGCCGCATATATATGCGACGGGCGACGTGATCGGGCATCCCTCTCTGGCATCCACATCCCTACAGCAAGGTCGCGTCGCGGCCTGTCATGCGCTGGAGACCCCAACCCTGCCGGAAAGCCCGTGGTACCCCTACGGCATCTACTCCGTCCCCGAGATTTCCACCTGCGGCATGTCCGAAGAAGAGCTTCAAGAACGCGGTATCCCCTATGAGGTCGGCGTGGCGCGGTTCCGCGAAACCTCGCGCGGGCACATCATGGGACTGGAGCACGGGATGCTGAAGATGCTGTTCTCGCTGAAGACCCGCCGGGTGCTGGGGGTGCAGATCGTTGGTGAAGGCGCAACCGAGCTGATCCACATCGCGCAGGCCGTGCTGAACCTGAAGGGCACCGTGGACTATTTTGTGCAGAACACGTTCAACTATCCGACACTGGCCGAAGCCTATAAAATCGCCGGGCTGGATGCGTTCAACCGAATGCCCATTCCCGAAGAGTTCAAGGTCAAGAAAAAACCCGCAGCGAAACAGGCGAAAAAGGCGTGACCACGCTTTATGTCGATGCCGATGCCTGCCCGGTAAAAGCCGAGGCCGAACGTGTGGCGACCCGGCACAAGGTACCGATGGCACTGGTGTCAAACGGGGGTTTGCGCCCCTCGGCCAATCCTTTGGTACAGGTTGTGGTCGTATCTGAGGGCGCGGACGAGGCGGACAAGTGGATAGCCGAGCGCTGCGGTGTCGGCGATGTGGTGGTGACGTCCGACATCCCGCTGGCCGCGAAATGCGTCGAAGCCGGTGCTCGGGTTCTCCGCCCCAATGGCGAGGCCTTCACCGCCGCCAATATCGGCCAGCAACTGGCGATGCGCGATCTGATGGCCGACCTGCGCGCGGCCAATCCGCTGGGCGCTGGTGGCGGAGGGAAACCGTTCAACAGGGCCGACCGATCCCGGTTTCTGGACGCTTTGGAACGGGAGTTACGCGCGGCACAAAGGGCGTAACGCTCCCGCCCGTCGAAGCCGCATCAAAGATGCGTCACCTCCGGTTGGGCCGGGCAGCGCGTGTCGCGCTGCGGTTTTTAAGGCCATGGTCACGCTGGAACAGGGGTACGGTTTTCGCGGATGGGCAGGTGAACGATTGCGCTGAAAGCACCGATGGCAACGCCGATCCACCAGACCATCGTGTAGTCGCCATAAGCGTCATACATGCGGCCCCCCAACCAAATGCCCAAAAAACTACCAATCTGGTGACTGAAAAAGATGATCCCGTAGAGCGTACCCATATACCGCAACCCAAAAAGATGAGCGACCAGCCCTGATGTCAGCGGGATTGTGGCCAGCCATAGCGACCCCATGACCAGAGAAAAGACGATGACAGAGATCGGTGTAATCGGAAAGACGATGAAGACAGCGGCCGCAAGTGTCCGCGCCGTGTAGACCCCGGCCAACAGATATTTCTTGGGAAAGCGGCTACCCGCCCAACCCGCTACCAGTGTGCCGCCTATATTAGCCAGACCGATCAGAGAAATCGACACAGCCCCCAGCGCCGATGTTGTCGTGATCCCGACGGCGTGCAGTACTCCTCCTGGTTGGATCGGCCCACACATCTCAGTCACGAAGGCGGGGAAATGGGCGGTGATGAAACCCAATTGGTAGCCACAGCTAAAAAAGCCTAGAAAAATGAGCGCGTAAGATGGGTCTCGGAAAGCGCGCGCCAGGATTTCACCCATGCTGTCCTGCAACTCGGCCTTGGTGGCCGCTTGCGGCGCGCGCATGAAAGGCAAGGTCAGGACAAGGGCCAGAATAAGCAGCGCAAAGATGATGAAAACCTGCTGCCAGGGCAGAAAGCTCAGCATCCATTCGGCTGCGGGGGCGCCAAGGACCTGTCCAAAGCTGCCCGCTGCCGTCACGATAGCCAGAGACATCGAGCGGTTCTGATCCGAAGACGCCCGCCCGACAACAGCCAGGATTACACCAAACCCGGTTCCGGCAATGCCAAAACCTACAAGCCAAGCGTATAGTTGATGTTCGAACGGTGTCACCGACCACGCGGTCAGGACCATGCCCGCGGCATAAGTCAGCGCTCCAAGAACAATCGCGCGCCTGTCACCAATTTTTTCCGCAAGCGCACCAAAGATCGGCTGGCCGATCCCCCAGGCCAGGTTCTGAATCGCAATCGCCATCGAGAAGTCGGTGCGCAGCCAGCCGAATTCGTCGGCGATCGGAATCTGGAACACCCCGAACGACGCGCGTACGGCAAAGCTAACCGTGATGATGATGCAGCCAACGATCAGGATCGGGTTCAGCAGGCGTTCGTATTGCGGCATTGGGCCCTCGGACGGTTCGGTCCAAGGACGGTAGAGGAAATCTTGACGTGGTCAATTCAGGAGTTTTGGGACTTCGGATCAGCAAAATTGATGCGTCGCGGGAATGGCCGCTTTTCAACGGGCTGCGCGGCGGGTATGCCTCGGAATATGACGGATTTGATTTCGCTTTACGAGGCACGCATTGCCGATGGCAGCCTGACCCGAGACGATGCGCAAGAGGCTGTTCTTCCTCATTTCGAACGTATCCGTCAGGCTCTGGCCGCCCCGGTTAAACGCGGATTTTTCCGCAAGGCCCCACCTGCACCGCAGGGGTTGTATCTGTGGGGCGGCGTTGGGCGCGGCAAGTCGATGCTGATGGACATGTTTGTCGATGCGCTCGAGGATATTCCCGCACGACGCGTTCATTTTCATGCCTTCATGCAGGAAATCCACGCCGGGATGCACAAAGCCCGCGCCGATGGGGTCGAGGATGCGTTGGCCCCGGTGGCCGATGCGGTTGTGAAATCCGTCCGCCTGCTGGCTTTTGATGAGATGCAGATCACCGATATCACCGATGCGATGATTGTGGGCCGACTGTTCGACCTGCTGCATGCAGGCGGTGTGGCGGTTATCACGACCTCGAACAGGCACCCGGACGATTTGTACAAGGATGGCCTGAACCGGCAGCTGTTCCTGCCATTCATCGCGCATATCAAGGAACAGCTGCAGGTTTGGGAGTTGGTCTCGCCCACCGACTATCGCCAGAACCGTCTGCAAGGAGCGCCGGTCTATTTCACCCCGATTGGACCTGAGGCGCGGCAGAGCGTTCGGGCTGTGTGGCAGGACTTGTCCGGGGGGCAGGCCGATCCGTTGGTTTTGCAGGTCAATGGTCGCACGGTCGAGCTACCGGCGTTTCGGAATGGGGTGGCGCGCGCCAGCTTCTATGATCTGTGCGGGCGGATGTTGGGGCCTGCGGATTACCTGGCCATTGCAGAAGCCATCAAAGTGCTTGTGTTAGAGGATATTCCGCGCCTGTCGCGCAACAATTTTAACGAGGCGAAACGCTTTGTGACGTTGATTGACGCGCTTTACGAGGCGAGGGTGCGGTTGATTTGTTCGGCGGCCGCAGCACCTGAGATGCTGTATGTCGAGGGTGAAGGGACGTTTGAATTTGAACGCACCGCATCACGTCTGCGGGAAATGCAGGCACAGGATTGGGGGACCTAGGGGGCTCTGCCCCCGACGCGCTTTGCGCGCCTCCCCCGGGATATTTTTGGCCAGATGAAGCTGCGCGGATTGGGGTTAGCCGTTTTCGCGCAGGATGTGACCAGCCAGATAGAGCGAGCCGCAGATCAGGACGCGGGCTTGCGGGTCAACAGTGACGATGGCGGTCAAAGCATCCATGACACTGTTTGCAGTAGTGGCCGGCAGATTGACTTTGGCGGCCGCGGATGCGGTGTCTTCGGCGCTAAGCGTGGCGGCTTCTCCCGGTATGGAAACGGCAGTCAGGCTTTCGGCCTGCGCGGCCAGCGGAGCTAGATATCCGGTGACGTCCTTGGTGTTGAGCATCCCGCAGATCATATGGGTGGGGCGTTTAGGCAGTTTCGCCAGCACATCGCCCAAGGCGATCCCGGCGGCGGCGTTGTGGCCTCCGTCCAGCCATAGCTCGGCTTGGGGAGCGGCATCAACGAGCGGGCCGGTTTTCAGGCGTTGCATCCGAGCTGGCCATTCGGCGCGGGTGACGGCGGCCTCATAGGCGTCATCGCCCAGGTTCAGGTGGCGCAGGACCGCCAGCGCGGCACCTGCGTTCTGGATCTGATGTGCGCCCAACAGGTTTGGCAGAGGCAGGTCGCGCAGACCCGTTTCGTCCTGATAGATCAGGCGTCCGTTTTCCTCGTGCACATGCCAGTGCTGGCCGTGAACCAACAGCGGTGCGCCAAGACGGGCGGCGGTGTACTCGATGACCTCGAGCGCCTCGTCCGGTTGGGGTCCGACGATGCAGGGCACGCCGGGTTTGATGATCCCGGCCTTTTCCGCGGCGATCTTTCCCAGTGTATCGCCAAGGAACTGTTCGTGGTCGATGGACACGGGCGTGATCACCGTAACTGCGGGTTCGTGGATCACATTGGTGGCGTCTAGACGCCCGCCAAGACCCACTTCGAGCAAAGTGTAATGGGCCCGTGTGCGCGCAAAAGCCAGAAGGGCGGCGCAGGTCGTGATCTCGAAATAGGTGATGTTTTCGCCGTTATTGGCAGCGTAGCATTCGTCCAGCACCTCGGTCAGGGCGGGTTCCGAGATCAACTCTCCGGCCAATCGGATGCGTTCGTGGAACCGGGCCAGATGCGGCGAGGTATAGGCATGGGTTGACAGCCCTGCCCCTTCTAGCCCTGCGCGGATCATCGCCTGGGTCGAGCCTTTGCCATTGGTCCCTGCGATATGGATCACCGGGGGCAGCATCTCTTGCGGGTTATCCAGCGCGGCCAGCAGACGCCACACCCGATCCAAGGTCAGGTCAATGATCTTGGGATGCAGTGCCATCATCCGGTCGAGGATGACGTCAGAAGACGGTGAGGTCATTTTTCGTCCGCAGGTTCAGCCAGTGCTTCGGGCTGTGCTTTTTCCGGAGCTGGCGCGGGCAGATCGCCTTTCACTGCCGGCGGCTGGTTCAGCAGCATCCGGGTGATGGTGATCAACTCGTCCCGCATTTCGGTGCGCTTGGTGACGCGGTCCAGCATACCGTGATCCAGCAGATACTCAGCGCGCTGAAAGCCTTCTGGCAGTTTTTCACGGATGGTTTGTTCGATCACGCGCGGCCCGGCAAAACAGATCAGTGCGTTGGGTTCGGAAATGTGCACGTCACCCAACATTGCATAGGACGCGGTGACGCCACCGGTGGTCGGGTGAGTTAGGACGACGATATAAGGCAGACCCGCCTCTTTCAGCATCTCGACCGCCACAGTCGTGCGCGGCATTTGCATCAGGCTGAGGATGCCTTCCTGCATCCGCGCACCCCCAGCAGCAGAAAACAGGATCAACGGGCGTTTCAGCTTCACAGCCTCTTGCGCGGCGGCGATGATGGCGTTGCCAACATACATGCCCATCGAACCGCCCATGAAGGAAAAGTTCTGCGCCGCAGCGATGATCGGAGTACGGCCGATTTCACCAGCAGCGACCAGCATCGCCTCTTTCTCGCCGGTCTTTTTCTGCGCCGCCTTCATGCGGTCGGGGTATTTCTTCTGATCGCGGAACTGCAACGGGTCGTCTTTGGGCGCAGGGACCTCTACCTCGGTAAAGATACCGCCGTCGAACAGGTGAGCAAAGCGTTCCCGTGGGGTGATCGCCATGTGATGATCGCATTGGGTGCAAACATTCTGGTTTGCCGCCAGTTCGCGGTGAAACAACATCGTTCCGCATTCATCGCATTTGTGCCAAAGGTTTTCGGGAACCTCGCGGCGCGAAAAGATCGAGTTGATCCGGGGGCGGACGTAGTTTGTGATCCAGTTCATGTCGGAACCTTGCTAATGCGGCTTTGACGTCAAATAAGACGCAACGGAAAGAAATGCAATCAACGCCTGAGTGCCAGGCGCGCGGTCAGCCAACTGACGGTCATGATGGCGAAATCCACGTAAAGCCATTGCCGCAATATACCGGTATCGGACATGTCGTAAGGCAGGTGGAAAAGGGCAAGGCCGCTTAGGCTGTCGGGCAACGATATGAACAGCAACGCCACGGTATTGTTGAAGAAATGGAGTGCTATCGCAGGGCCCAACGTGCCTGAGCGCGCGGTGAGATCAGCCGCGAAAACGCCAAACATGATAGACCAAAGCGCAATCAGCCCGGCGTTCCCTTCGGCGGTACCGGGGGCGTAGTGGCCTATTCCGAACAGCAAAGATGGGACGAGTATCCACACCGCAGGCGACCGGAATCGCGCAGCGAGGGCTTGTTGCATATAGCCGCGAAACAAAAACTCTTCTGCGCTGGTTTGAATCAGAACTGCACCTAAAGACAGGGGCAGAAACAACAGCCATGTCGACAAGGCCAGATTCGGAACGAAAGCGGCCCCCATATCATATGGCGGCAACACCGTGATGACGACACCAAGCACCACCAATGCGCGCAAGACGACCCAGAACTGTGCAACACTTTGACCTAGTGGGCCCAAAACAGACGCGAGCGACCTTTGGTGAAGACGGCGGACCGCCAGTCGAACGCCCAATGTCACAAAGGCGAAACTGCTCAGCAGAACCAACATGGACAACGGTGAGGAACCGGACAAAAACGCCTCGGCCCATTCGTAGGACCCTATAGCTGAAATGACGATCAGAAGCGCCAGATTCAGGGCAATGACAACGGCTGCGACGATGCCCAACCCCGCCAACAGACGCCAAATCTCAGCGCGCGCCCGAGCCGGGGCCACAAGCTGTTCATGCGACCCGTAGCGGGGCGAGCTGATCTCAGGCACGTTCATTTACGCTCTCGGGCTGGCCGGGATCTTCCAGGAAGATGGTTGGGTCCTTGGTCTCGTTCACCCGGTTGGCCAGTGAGGTCAGATACCCGGCAACAGTTTCAAGCAACTGAACGGCAACACCCGCGTCGCTGTCGACCACGGCGCGGAACTCTTCGGCACCAATGCGCAGGAAGGAACACTCCTCCAGCGCCACAAGGTCCAACTGACGAGGGTCCCGAGTGATGATGGACAAATCCCCGATCAGACGGCCCGGTTCAATAACCGAAACCTGCCGCGAGGTGCCGCCCTCGATGGGCCATTCCAGGCTGGCTCGGCCCGAGATGCAAAGATAGGCCGCATCCGGTGCCTGACCGCATGAAAAGATGACCTGACCAGCCGTGGCATGGTACCATTGCGCCGAAAAAGCCAGCAGGCGCTGGTTGCGGCCATCCATGCCGGCGAACAGCTCGGTCGAGGATATGATCTTGAGCTTGCGGCTGAGATCCTCAGTCGTGTCCACCTCGTCCAGGGTTCGCGTCTTGGAGACGCCGTCGATACGGCCATCCTTGATCTCGACAAACAGGTCGTAAGCCTCGGGATGGGCAAAGTGATCTTCCATGAAGATCATGATCGAGTCGGGCAACAGCTCTCGCAGTTTCAACCGCGTCCGCAGTCGGCTTTCGGAATCGTGGCTGGCCAGCGCCTTGTCCAAGATTAAGACATCGGGCCGCTTGATTCCAGCGCGCGAAAAGGCGGCGCGCTCTTGAAACACCGTCGGCAGGTTGTTTCCGCCCAGCCCCGAGGGCAAGTCATAGATGATCGCCGCCGCACGACGGCGCAGACCGGCCTCGTTCAAGATATCGGCCACCACATCCTCGATCTCATCCGCATGCGCGCCCGCCATCAACGAGATACGGCCAAAGAGCGCATTCTCAATGACCGTCATACGCTCGATATAGGCGTCAGGCGTGACGGGGATGAACATGCCCTTCAGATGCGCGCGCAGACGGTCCGCCTGTCCGCTGCGGATGGCCAGAATTTTCTCCTTGTATTCGTCGGGGAAATCGGGACCAATCTGTTCCGCCGTCAACAGGAAAGGAACGGTCAACAGCAGCGCGCGTTCCTGATCGGTGATCCCGGCCTCACCCTTCAGCTTGCGCCGTTCCTCGATATCCAGCAGGCGGTAATACATGTCCTTGGTCATGCCCAACCGCAGGAATAGCGGGTGATCGGTGCCATCCCGTCCGAAAGTTCGGTTCAGTGTCTTCAGCACCGCGCTGGAGATCCCCATCGCGTCGTCATCCAAATCATGTGCCCGCAACATCGACATGAACCGCCGGTCGCCCGCCAGAATATCGGGCGAAATATCATGCGACGGCGCGGCGTAAAGCAGGTTGCCCCCCAATGGAACCGCCGGGTTGAACAGATCCGGGTCGAAGCGGTAGACATACCGGTCCAGCCCCTTTTCCTGTAACCGCTCGGCCACGCGGCCGCGCAGATCGACAATTTCACGCGCCAACGACGGGTGCTGCACCGGATCGAACTGAGACCGCAACGTCCGACGGAACATGAACTCGTCAATGCCCATGGATTCGACCAGCTGGAACCACCAGTCCCGGATGTCGTCGATATCCTCTAACCCGGCCAGCGCGGGATCGATCCACTCGTCCGACAGGGAATCCACCGGGTTTCCGGCGCGTTCCGCTTCGATCTGCCAACGTGTCGGCGCTTTTTTGGCCTCTTCTGCATGTTTCGGACGGGTGCGCAGGGGCATCAGCAGATTGTCCCCCAAGGTCCCGTCGAACAGATAGGGCCGCGAATAGGCATAGCCTATCCGGGCCGCGATCACCGCCTGATGCAACCCTTGCAGATCGTGCCCGCCAATGGTCACATCGCCTTGCACCGGAAGCAACTCGCGCGTGAGGACCTGTGCCAACGCACTGCGCTCGGCCGCGTTCGAGGATTGGATCGCAACCCGCGCGCCCTTGGGGATCGTCAGGTCAATATCTTCAAGGATCGTTTTGCCGTCATCGTCGCGGACTGTCACGTTGCGCAACTGAATTGCGCCCGTAAGGTGTGGAATCGTCTCTGGCTCGCCCACGAACAGGTTTTCTGGAATCATATTGTCCGGCGCAAACCGCTCGGTCACGATTTCCCAGCGCAGAGACATATCCTGCACCTGATTGTAATAGGTCAGCAAATCCTTCCACGGGCCGCTCAGATCCTTGTAGGCCCCCAGCGCCGCAACCAGCGCGCCCACCGTAACCTCTCCCTTGATCGCCAGATAGCCGCCAACCGAATAGAACAGGAACGGCGTCATCTGAGTGATCATATTGTTGAGAAATTTCATGAAGAATTTCTTGTTGTAGATCTTGAACCGGATCTCGAACAAGGTGCCCAACCGATGACTGAATAGCGCCAGACGATATCGCCAGCCCCCATTGGTGCGTAGATCACTGATGCCCGCGGCACTTTCGCCGATTTCCGAACTCAGATGACGCACCTCCTGGATGCGGTCCTTGTTCAGCAGGTTGATCTGCCGTTGCAGCTTGGGAATGATCCACGCTTGCAGCGGGATCAGCGCGATGCTGGCCAATCCGAACCAAACGCTTTGCATAAACAGAAAGGTGACGATGGTCATCATCTGCCCGAACTGGAACACCGGCTGGGCAATCGCATCGCCCATCAACCCGCCCATCGGCTCTGCCTCGGAGGTGATCATCGACACCAGCTCACCCTGGCTGGTGGTCTGGAAATAGGATTTTGGGAAGCGCATGGTACGGTGGATCAGTGTAAACCGCAGCCGACGCAGCATCCGTTCGGCCAGAACGCCCTTCATCGTGTTGATGCGCATCTTCATCAGCCCGCTGATGATCACCGTCAGCAAGAACGCGCAGCACAGAATCAAGAGATACTGGACCTGTGTGAACGAGATCCCCAGCACCGTCACCGTATCGCTGGGCGCACCGATGGCATCGTTGATGATCTGCTTGGGCAACTCCAACGAGGCGTAGAGAAACGGGAAGGACAGAACCGTCAGCACCAACAGCACAATCTGTTGTTTCTTCGAATACTTCCAAATGAACGAAAAAAGAGTGGGTTCCATACCCCGGCCTTGCCTCAAGTTTTGTGATACGCGCTTTTTCGGATGATCTACAGCAATCAGGTGCCGGACGGTACGCATTGGTCCACGCGATTGCAAGAACGGCCCTGCGGGTATCAGATCGCAACCCGCCTGCCCAGCCGAAACCCGGCTGTTCCGCCGGAATTAACGCGATATTTCCGGGTTTCGGCTTTAACCTAACCACCGTCATTGACTAAACAGTGGTCAACAAAAGATGACGGGGACCATGGGCAAATTTCTGGATCGCTATATTTTCCGCAAGGTGCAGGCCCGTTGGCGGCAGGCCGCACAGATGGCCGGGCACACACCCCCCGCCCAGTTGCGCCACCAGCGAGACGAAGCGCGCAAGCTGCGCGCCGATCTGGACCGGTTGATCCATGCGGCGGATGGCCGTTTGACGCGGCCCCTGATCGGATCAAACCAATTCGCCAAACCCCTTGGCACAGATTGGAGCTGGCGCCCCGACCTCTGGCGCGAACCGCTGTCGCGCAGCGGGCTGGCCTCGGCCCCGCGCAGAACACCGTTGGACGGTCAGACTACCTTGTTTCACGACTGCGCGCTGGCGGAAATCAGCCTGCGCCAGACGCGCAACCGGCGCGACAATGATCTGGCACCCTTTGGGCTCAGTCTCGAGGTGTTCGAATTCGCAGGCTCCTTTCTGTCCCTGTCCGTCGCGTTGCCCGCAGATGCCGCGCAGGGTCTGACCAAGCAGCACCTGATACGGGTCGATGCGCAGATCGAGGCGGAACGCGATACACACGGAATGGCCCGTTTGAACATCCAGCACGGCCCCAATACCGAACAGGTTCTCAGGGAGTTAGACCCAAACCGAACAGGCGGGGTCGATTTCGATTTGGCCCACCTCCCCTTGAACGAGCGGCGGATCGACAAGATCTGGCTAGATCTCATCTTTGACGCCCCGACGATGAACCGCATTTTTGTGCGCGAACTGACCTTCTGCCGCCACCATCGCGCCGATTTATGAGGCCCATATCATGACGCACCCCATCCTGACGCCGCTCAGACTGGAAAACGGAATCTGGCAAGGGCTGATCACATCCTCAGCCGAGCCGCACGTCTCAGTTCACTACCGGGATGAGGTGTTGGACGGCGTAACTCTGACCGCCTCGCCCGATGGCTGGGCGCTGGCTATTCCCGTCCCGAACTCGGCTCTGTCGGACGGGGTGCACAGCTTTGTCATCCTAGATCGGGACAGTTCGGAAAAACTGGGCGATTTCACCATCATTGCAGGGGTTCCTGCGGCGGACGATCTGCGGGCCGAGATTGACCTGCTGCGCGCGGAACTGGACCTTCTGAAACGCGCCTTTCGCCGGTCGCAACAGTCCGATACCTGACGCCTGCGACCCAAGCCCCTATCTTTCCAGCGTTTTCCGTGCATCATGAACCGATAGGCGATTGGTGGAGTATTGGTATGGACCGGACGAGTATTATCAAGGTCATCGCCCTGATGGTGACAGGGTTTGGCATCGGGATCGACTTTACCGGCGCCTTGATACTGGTCCCCGCGATCGAAAACAGCTTTGACGCGGACATCACCTCGACCCAATGGGTATTAAACATCTACGCCCTGTTCTTTGCCATGACCATGGTGGCCGGAGGCCGGATGGGGGACATGTTCGGCCACCGCAAAATGATGCTGATCGGGCTGTCGATCTTTCTGTTTTCTTCGGTCATGTGTTTTCTGTCCCCCTGCCTCGATTTCCTGATCCTCTCGCGCGCCTTGCAAGGTATCGGCGCAGGTTGTGTTTGGCCTTGCGCGCTGGCCTTTGGCGCCACCAAGATCGCCAAGCCTGAACAGCGGGCCTTGGTCATGGGAATGATCTTGGCGGGTGTCACCAGTGGCAATGTGTTTGGTCCCTTGATCAGCGGCGCAGCGGTCAGTTTCGGTGATTGGAGGCTGTTCTTCCTGGCCAATGTCATATTCTCGACCATCTCGATGATTACGGCACTGATCCTGATGGAGCGTGAAAAACAGCACAAACAGGGTGAGCATCTGGACATCGCCGGAATGGTTCTGTTGTCCTTGGCGGTCCTGCTGCTGCTTTACGGACTGGATGTGGGCGCGGATTGGGGTTGGGCCTCGCCGCCACTGCTGATGGTGTTCTTCGTCAGCGCCGTGCTGTTCCTGTCTTTCCCCATAATCGAAAAGCGTGTGAAAGAGCCGCTGCTGCTGCCCCAAATGATGCAGAACCGAGAGTTTCTGATCACGCTGGGTCTGAACATGTTCAACGTCTCAGCCGCCTTTGTCGGGCTGCTGTATTTCCCGCAATATATGCAGAAGGTTCTGGGCTGGTCGGTCTTTCATTCAGCGCTTGGGCTGGCCCCGCTGACTTTACTGTTGGCGATCGGGTCGATCGTTTCTGGGACGCTTTATAACGACTTCGGGCCGAAGCGGCTGTTGTTCTGGGGCTACCTGATTGCCACCGTAGGGGCGCTCAGCATCGTGGTGATGCCTGCAGGGCTGGGCTATTTCCAGATCCTGCCCGGCATGGCCATGATCGGGCTGGGCGCTACACTGACAGTGGGGCCATCGGGTACGGCTGCGGTCAGTGCGGTCAAACCCGAACGCGCCGGGCTTGTTGGCGGATTAAGCTTCATGACCCATCTCGTCTATGGTGCCATCTCAGTCGCGTTCGCCACCGCGATCATGTATGCCACCAGCCTCTCCAGCCTTGGCAAACAGCTTGCGGTGGATGGCATCAAAATGTCCGAAGCGGATCAAAGGGCCATCAACGGCGGCACGCTGACCACCGATTCCGCCAAAGCCGTGATGGCAAAACTGACCCCGGCAGAGACCGAACAGGTGAAAACCGCCATCGCATCGGCGTTCGACAGTGGCATGAACATGGCCTTTGTCTTCGCCGCAATCTCGGTCTCGGTCGGTATGATCCTTGCGACGATGCTGGATGAAGAGAAGCTGCGGAAGGTCGAAAGCTAAGTTCATAAGAAAAGGGCCGCCCTGGAGCGGCCCTTCGATTTACTGGGACGGGCCGTTGGGCCGGAAGGCCGACAGACCTTTGAGGATGTCGATGGCATAGGCCAATTGGTAATCCTCTTCCCGCAATTCGGCGGTTTCTTCAGCCTTGGCGCGGTCTTCCTCGATCTGACGGATCTCATCCTCGCTGAGGCTGTCATTGTTCAGGCTGCCACGCAGATCGGCCTCGGACCGGGTGCGGGGGTTGGTTTCCTCTTCCTCGGTATCCGCTGTACGACGCGGTTGTTCAACAATAATGTCCGGGCTGACCCCAAGCGCCTGGATCGAGCGTCCCGACGGCGTGTAATAGCGTGACGTCGTCAGACGCATCGCACCATCCCCGCGCAGCGGCATGACCGTCTGGACCGAGCCTTTGCCAAAGCTCTTTGTGCCCACGACAATCGCCCGGCGATGGTCTTGCAGCGCACCCGCCACGATTTCCGAGGCCGACGCTGAACCGCCATTGATCAGCACCACGATCGGCTTGCCTTCGGCCAGATCACCGGCGGTGGCGTTGAACCGCTCACCCTCGCCCGGATCGCGGCCACGGGTTGAAACGATTTCGCCCTCGTTCAGGAATGCGTCTGAAACCTTGATCGCCTGCGTCAGCAGACCACCGGGGTTGTTGCGCAGGTCCAGAACAACGCCGTTGACTTTGTCGATGCCGCCGATCTCTTCGATCTGCTCGTTCAGGCCCTCTTGCAGGTTGGGGAAGGTTTGGTCGTTGAACGTCGTCACACGCAGAACGACACTGGTACCTTCGGTCCGGGCGCGCACGGCAGTCAGCTTGATCGTGTCGCGGACAATGGTGATGTCAAAAGGCTCCTGCTCGCCCTCACGAACTACGGTGATCACGATTTCCGAGCCCACCGGCCCGCGCATCAGATCGACCGCCTTGTCCAGCGTCAGGCCCAGAATGCTTTCGCCATCCACATGGGTGATGAAATCGCCCGCTTCGATCCCGGCCTCATCCGCCGGAGTGTCGTCGATGGGTGAGACCACTTTGACATAGCCTTCTTCCTGCGTAACCTCGATCCCCAGCCCGCCAAACTCACCACGCGTCTGCACGCGCATCTGTTCCGCATCGCTGGGCGACAGGTAACTGGAATGGGGATCAAGCGAGGTCAGCATTCCGTCAATCGCGGCTTCGATCAGATCTTCGGGCTCAACCTCTTCGACATATTGCGAACGGATACGCTCGAAAATGTCCCCAAACAGGTCGAGCTGCTGATAGACGCTCGCCTTGTTCTCGGCCTCTTGCGCCAGCAAGGGGCCTGCAATCTGAGTGGTTGCGATAATGCCTGCCACGGTTCCGGCCAAACCGGCCATCACAAATTTCTTCATACTCGGTTATCCATCCTTGTCGGTCCGAAACCACGATTCCGGGTCCACGGGGCTGTTTTCTTGTCTTACCTCTATATAGAGCGTTTCTGAGCGGCCAGTTCCAGTGCCATCACTGCTTGTTGACAAAATAGCGCCGATTTCCGGCGTTTCACCTGGCATCAACCCAACTGGTGAGCCTTGCGGGATCACCTGACCCGTCTCTCCATACACCTCTTGCAAGCCGGAAAAGACGAACAAAAGACCCGGTTGCGGCTCCAATATCACCAGATTGCCCAAATCCAGCAGCGGCCCGCGATAGCGGATCGTCGCGGCCGTGGGCGATGTAACAATCGCGCGGGGCCGGGTGCCCATCACAATGCCGGGGCGGGTCACGCCTGCGGCATCGGTCTCGCCCGCGCGATGCAGGATGATCCCCTGCGTCGGCAGGTCGATCTGACCCTTGCGGTCGGATACATCGGCATTGGCGGCGGCAATCTCACCCTCGGAAATCTCGGACAGACCGCTTGCGAAGCCTTCCAAAGTCTCGGTCGAGGAAATCAAGATGGCGGTACGAATAGGGTCTTCGACAAAGCGGCGCGGCAGGTCTGTACGGTCGGCAATCGCGGCGCTTAGTTGGGTTCGGGCGGTTTGCACACCCACCAGACCTTCGGTCAGGGTTTCGGTCGCACTTTGCTGCAATTGGCGCAGTGTCTGAACCTCTCGCAGGTCACTGGCCAGCGCCTGAGCGCGGGCGTTCAGGCCCGGCGTGACCTCGGACAACATCATGCCCGCCCTCGCGGACCCCAACGGGCCCGACGGGTGCAGCATCAAAACCGGCGGCGCTGTGGTCTCGATCGTTTGCAACACACCCAACAGCTGCGCCACATCCTTTTCCCGTGCGTGCAATTCGGCGGTCAGCTGCGCCTCGCGCGTAGCGGCCTTGCGCAAGCCTTCGCGCATCGCCGTCAACCCGGCCTCATAAGCCTGCACCGTGGTGGTCAACGCCCGCACCCGATCCCGCGCGCTGTCGGCTTCGGTCAGCGCGATCGAGGCCGCCTCGAGCTGGCGCGCCGCGTTCAGCGCCGCAGTGGACGGGTCCGTCTGCGCGTAAAGCGGGGCTGCCAGAAGGGCTGCGAGCAGAACAGGAAGCGCCCTCATGACAGCAAGCTGCGCCCGGTCATTTCCTGAGGCTGCTCCAGTCCCATCAGGTCCAACAGTGTCGGTGCCAGATCCGACAGCCGCCCCTCGCGCAGCGTAGCGCCCTCGGGTCCGCCGACCAAAGCCACGGGCACCGGGTTCAGCGTATGCGCTGTATGCGGCCCACCGGTTTCAGGGTCGACCATCACCTCGCAGTTGCCGTGATCCGCCGTCACGATCATCGCGCCCCCTGCTTTGGTCAGCGCCGCAACAACTTGCGCCAAGCCCTGATCCACCGCCTCGCACGCCTTGATAGCTGCATGAAGATCACCGGTATGGCCGACCATATCGGGGTTGGCATAGTTGGTGACGATCAGGTCATAGCCCTCTTCAATCGCCTCAACGAATTTGGCCGTCACCTCGGCCGACGACATCTCGGGCTGCAAATCATAGGTCGCCACTTTTGGCGATTTGGGCATATAGCGGTCTTCGCCCGCCTCGGGGGTTTCCTTGCCACCGTTGAGGAAGAAGGTGACATGGGGGTATTTCTCGGTCTCGGCCAAACGGAACTGACGCAGACCTTGTTTGGCCACCCATTCACCGAGGGTGTTCACGATGTCTCGCTTGGGGAATACAGTGGTCATATAGGCGTTGTGGCCGTCTGAGTATTCCACCATTCCCAGCAAAGCCGACAGATGCGGACGCGGCCCGGTGTCGAAATCGGCAAAACCCGGCTCGCCAATCGCGCGCAGGATTTCGCGGGCGCGGTCGGCGCGGAAGTTCAGGCAGAAGAAGCCGTCGCCGTCCTTGATGCCCTCAAATCCGCTCAGCACCGTGGGCAGAATGAACTCATCGGTTTCGGATTGGTCATAGGCGTGTTCAACGGCTGCACGCGCAGAAGCCGCCGCACGGCCCTTAGCTTTGATCATGGCGTCATAGGCCTGACTGACCCTTTCCCATCGATTGTCGCGGTCCATGGCATAGTAGCGCCCGCTAACAGTGACGATCTGCGCGCCGTCAGGTAGTCGCTCTTCCAGTTCAGCAACAAAGGGCGCGGCTGATTTCGGGGCCACGTCCCGCCCATCCGTCACCGCGTGCAACGCCACCGATACACCCGCATCCGTGATCGCCTTGGCCGACGCCACGATGTGGTTCAGGTGACCATGCACGCCGCCATCCGAGACCAGACCCATCAGATGCGCCGTGCCGCCCGCCGCCTTCACCTTGGCGATGAAGGCCTGCAACGCCTGATTTTCGAAAAATGACTCATCCTCAATTGCCAGATCAATCTGCCCCAGATCCATCGCCACCACGCGGCCTGCGCCAATATTGGTATGGCCAACCTCAGAATTGCCCATCTGGCCGCTAGGAAGACCCACGTCAGGCCCGTGTGTGATCAGCTGGGCGTGCGGCCCCTGCGCCATGATCGCGTCAAATGTCGGGGTCTGCGCCAGATAGGGGGCGTTGGCCTTGGTCTCCGCGGACAGACCCCAACCATCAAGAATGCACAGGACGACAGGTTTGGGGGCGGTCATTCGGACTCTCCGGGATTGCTGCTCTTGCCTGACCTTTTACCCCTTGGCCGACGCCGGGTGAACCGCCTTTTGGCGCAGACGCGGTGAATTTAATCCTTGCCGACAATATCCCGATACGGGCGCGCTTTGCGGCCCCGGTATTTCACCGTCAACTCCAACGGCATGTCGTTTTCATCATAGATGCCAACAACAACCCCCCGGCCCCGGCTTTTGGTCCGCATCTCGATCAGTTGCGCCTCGGACCGCGTGGTGCGCTGAGATTGCCTGCGGGTCCACGTAAACAGATGCTCATACATCTGCGCGATGATGTCGGCGTGGTCGGCGCTATCGCCAAGATCGGTCAATTCCTGTGGATCGTTTTCCAGATCAAACAACAAAGGACGATGGCCACCCTCGCAATGGATCAGCTTCCACTTCTTGTCGGCGACCATGAACATCACCGCATCGCGGACCGAGGCATTAAGTTTCTCCGCTAGCGGCGAGGCCGAATAATCATATTCGCAAATCACCACATCCCGCGGAGTTTCCGCCTGTGTCCCATGCAGGATCGGCAACAGGGAATGCCCTTCGAGGATATGCGAGGCATCTGCGCCACCGGCCACATTCAGAAAGGTCGGGGCAAGATCGATGGCTTCCACCAACGCATCACAGGCCGTGCCGCGCGTGGCGTCAGCGGCGGACGATGGATCATAGATGATCAGCGGCACTTTGGTCGAAGCGTCGTGGAAGAATGTTTTCTCCCCCATCCAGTGATCGCCCAGAAAATCGCCGTGATCCGAAGTCAGCAGGATCATCGTGTCCTCCATCCGGCCGGTTTTTTCCATCCAGTCGAACAGGCGGCCCATCTGGTCATCCGCCTGTTTGATCAAACCCATATAGGCGGGGATCACCGCCTCGCGCACATCCTGCCGCGAGAATGTCTGGCCAATCTTTGTGTCCATGAAGGCGCGCAGTACGGGGTGCGCGTTGTCACGCTCGGCCTTCGACCGGTTGACCGGCAGCACGTCATCGGGGCCGTACATCGAGGCATAGGGCTCGGGCACGATGTAAGGCCAATGGGGCTTGATGAAGCTCAGATGGCAACACCAGGGGCCGTCATGAGTATCCATGAACTCGATCCCGCGCCCGGTCAGGTATGGGGTTTCGCTGTCTTCCTCGGCGATATTTGCGGGCTCGGTCGAATGCTTCAGGAACCAGCCGGACAAAACGTTGCCATCTGCATCAAGACCAGAATTGGCAAAATCGTGCCACGGGTTGTCACTCTCATACCCTTTGGCCGCGAGGTACTTGTTGTACTCTTTCGCGCCGTCCGGATCATAATAGCCATCCGGTCCCTCGGGCAGCATCCCGTCATCGCGTTCGAACACGTCAAAACCGCATTCGGCCACACGGGCCCCAATCAGGCTGTCAGGCTCCAGACCCAGTCGGGCCATCCCCTCGGCATCCGCGCGCATATGAGTTTTGCCGACCAGCCAGCACTCCATTCCGGCACTGCGCAGGTGATCGCCCATCGTCATCTCGCCGACCTTCAGTGGGATGCCGTTCCACGAGGCGCCGTGCGAATGCACATAGCGTCCGGTATAGGTCGACATGCGAGAGCTGCCGCAAATGGGTGATTGGATATAAGCCCTGTCAAATCGCACACCCCGCGCCGCCAAGCGGTCAATATTCGGCGTGTGAAGATGCGGATGGCCGTAGCAGCTCAGGTAATCCCAGCGCAGCTGGTCGAACATGATGAACAGGATGTTTTTGGCTTTTGCCACGGATGCGCCCCTTTGATCGTCCGGGGCTTAGGCTAACCAATTCGGCGTCAGCGGCGAAGCGGAATTTACACCTGCGCTTCGCGTTCCATCTGTTCCAGCATCTTCTTGGCGCGCTTGCACTGCAACTGATCACGCAGCGGGCTGTTCGGGTCGACATCTTTCTGACAGACCACGCATTTATCCGCACCCGAGATCGCGTTCAGACCGCCACAGCTGCCCTTGATGGTCTTGCCCATCAGCATCACGCCCAACGACATGCCCACCATCACAAGAGCCAGCAGTATGAAAGCCAGAATAAAGGTGCTCATGATCCGTATCCGTCAGTTGCTGCCCAAGGCGTCTTTGAACGCGCTGCTATGAACCGTGATATAGGCATCTTCGCCCCCTGTCACATCCCGCGAGATGAAATACACGGCAAGTTTATGCTTTTCGGCCAGTTCCAGCCCTTTTTCCTGCCCCAGCGCCAACATGGCCGTGGCCCAAGCATCGGCCATCATCGCGTTTTCCGCCAGCACCGTGACCGAGGTGGTCCGATGCGTGATCGGGCGGCCTGTCACCGGGTCGATAATATGCGAATAGCGCACGCCGTCCTGTTCGAAGAAGTTCTTGTAATCGCCCGAGGTCGCCATCCCCAGATCGTCAAGCTGAACGATCAACTGAATGGCCTGCACGCCGGTTTCAGGTTTTTCGATCCCGATCCGCCAGGCCTCGTTCTTGTCATTCTGACCCATAGTGACCAGATCGCCGCCGATCTCGACCATGTAATTCTCGATCCCGGCGTCGCGCAGCGTTTCGGCCACTGCATCAATGCCATAGCCTTTGGCGATGGCCGACAAGTTGATGCCTACACCCGCTTCTGATTTGGCCAACGTCCCGGCCTCGCGGTCCAGCGTCAACAGGCGGGACTGACCGACGCTGTCCAGCGCGGCCTGAATTTCGGCATCCGATGGCACAGGATCTTCGGGTTTGCGCGGGCCAAAGCCCCACAGCTCAATCAGCGGGCCAAGGGTGACGTCAAACGTGCCGCCCGTTTTCTCGTGCACGTCATTTGCCGCATCAATCACCAACGCAAATTCGTCAGATACTGCCACGGCATCGGTGCTGTCCGACGCAGAAAAGGTGGACACCTCGGAATTCGGATCCCAGTTGGACATCTTGGCGTTGACCTCGGCCAGCGTCTGATCGACTGCACCTGCCAGCGCCTCTTCGTCAAGGTCCACGCCGATGGCGGTGATGTTGAAGGTCGTCCCCATGGTTTCGCCAGACAGGCGCACGACCTCTGGTTCTTTGTCGAACAAACAGCCAGACACCAGCGCGGCAACAGCCAAAACGGGGACAAGACGCATCACAGCACCCTCTTAGGAAAACGTGCCCGGCATATGCCAGCGCCCCGGATCAGAGTCAAACCTGCGTCAGAGTTTCAGCGGCATGAAGCCCAAAACCAGCAGACCAATTCCGGCAGGCACCCCAAACAGCCACGCCTTTTTCTGCCACCCCGGCGCTTGTTGTTTCCATGCCATGCGAAAATTGTGCCCGCATACAACCACGGCGAAAAAGATCAGCGCTGCAACAGGCGGGGTCAGAGAAAGGTCGGACAAAAGTTCGGATATCCTTGGTTTTCGGCAGTTTTCCCCGGAACGGGCAATTGCACCCTATACAGGTCGTTTGGCTGCGCTAAGGTAAATAACAAAGCAGAAGGAGATTGCCCATGGCCCCAAGCTCTTACCAGCCACCGACCCGCGGCGACAAGGCCGAGACCAGCACGCGCAGCCAGTCGGTCGACTCGAACCTGTCACACTCGCAGACGACCGTGGCGAAACTGCTTGAGGGCAAGGGAAATGCGGTGTTCTCGGTGCGTCCAAACGACACGATTCACTCGGTGGTGAACACGCTGAAGGAAAAGAAAATCGGGGCGGTTCTGGTGACCGATCAAAACGGCGCACTGCAGGGCATTCTGTCGGAACGCGATATCGTGCGCCGCATGGCCGACACCCCCGGTCAGACGCTTCCCCAATCGGTCGAGGACCTGATGACGCGTGAGGTCAAAACGTGCGCACCTGATGACCCGCTGAACGACGTTCTGAAAACCATGACCGAGGGGCGGTTCCGCCATATGCCGGTTCTCGCCGACGGCGCCCTGCGCGGCGTGATCACCATTGGCGACGTCGTGCATTTCCGCCTGAAAGAGCTGGAATACGAAGCCCTTCGCATGAAACAGATGATCGTCGGTTGACGCTCCAAAGTGCGAAAACCGCTTGACCTCGGGCCGGTGACAGTATCCCTGATGCAGCATCAAACGGCGATGAAACAGAGGGTTGCATGAAACGGGTTCTTGTCACCGGAACGGCCGGGTTCATCGGGTTCCATCTGGCCAAGCTTTTGCTGGCCGAAGGCTTTCGTGTGCACGGCTATGACGGGATGACCGACTATTACGATGTCACCCTCAAACAGCGCCGCCACCAGATGCTGCTGCAAAACCCGGGCTTTTCCGCAACAGAGGACTTACTGGAAAATCACGACCGCCTGAAACAGGTCGCCGATGACTTCAAGCCCGAGGTTATCGTCCACCTCGCCGCACAAGCCGGGGTTCGCTACAGCCTGGAAGACCCGCGCAGCTATATCAACTCGAACGTCGTGGGCACGTTCAACGTTATGGAGGTCGCCCGCGAACACAAAGTTGCGCATCTGCTGATGGCCTCGACCTCATCCGTTTACGGCGCCAATGAAGAGATGCCCTTTACCGAGGTCGAAAAAGCCGACACCCCCCTGACCATCTACGCAGCTACCAAGAAAGCGAATGAGGCGATGGGCCATTCCTACGCTCATCTGTGGAACCTGCCGACGACGATGTTTCGCTTTTTCACTGTCTACGGCAGTTGGGGCCGCCCCGATCTGGCGCTCTATAAGTTTGTGGACGCCATTCTGGATGACCGCCCGATCGACATCTATAACCACGGCGACATGTACCGCGACTTCACCTATGTCGAGGATCTGGTGCGGGGTATCCGCCTGCTGATCGACGTGCCGCCCGAGCGCCCAGACAGCGCGGATCAGATTGCCGAGGGCGACAGCCTGTCTCCGGCAGCACCTTGGCGTGTGGTGAATATCGGCAATGGCGACAAGGTGCGGCTGATGGACTTCATCGAGGCCATCGAGGATGCCTTGGGCAAAAAGGCGATCCGTAACTACATGCCCATGCAGATGGGCGATGTGCCTGCGACATGGGCCGATAATGACCTCCTGCAATCCCTAACAGGGTACCGCCCGCAGACCGATTTCAAAGAGGGCATAGCCCGGTTCGTCGCGTGGTTCCGCGACTATCATGGTAAATGACGGCGATGTTTGAAGCAGACCCCAACGCGCGCAAGATCGCCGTGATCGGACTGGGCTATGTCGGCCTGCCGCTGGCTGTGGCCTTTGGCAAAATCGGCCCCGTAATCGGCTTTGACATCAACACTGCGCGGATCGACGCGCTGCGTGCCGGTTGGGATGCAACCCATGAGGTCGAGCCCGAGGACCTGCGCGCCGCAACCGGCCTGTCCTTCACCACCGATCCGGCAGAAATCGCCGGATGCGACACCTATATCGTAACCGTCCCCACCCCGATCACGGCAGGCAAGCAGCCTGACTTAACACCGCTGCTCAGCGCGTCTGAAACCGTTGGACGCGTGCTGAAACCCGGTGATCTGGTTATCTACGAATCCACCGTTTACCCCGGCGCGACCGAGGAAGACTGTGTGCCAGTGTTGGAACGCGCCTCGGGCCTGGTGTTCAACCGCGATTTCTTTGCAGGCTACAGCCCCGAGCGGATCAACCCCGGCGACAAGACCCATCGGATCGCGGATATCTGCAAGGTTACTTCCGGCTCGACCCCCGAGGTGGCCGATCTGGTGGATGCGCTTTACGCGCGGATCATCACGGCAGGCACCCACAAGGCGGAAAGCATCCATGTGGCCGAGGCCGCAAAGGTGATTGAGAACACCCAGCGCGACCTGAACATCGCGCTGGTGAACGAGTTGGCGATGATCTTTGGCCGGATGGATATCGACACCGATGCGGTTCTGCGCGCCGCGGGAACCAAGTGGAACTTCCTACCCTTCCGCCCCGGTCTGGTGGGCGGTCATTGTATCGGCGTCGACCCGTATTACCTGACCCACAAGGCCGAAGCCGTGGGCCATCACCCTCAGATCATTCTCGCCGGGCGTCGGTTGAATGACAGTATGGGCGGCTATGTGGTTTCGCAACTGGTCAAGCGGATGATGCGCGACGGGATCAATGTGGCCGCCGCCCGCGTGCTGGTGATGGGTCTGACCTTCAAGGAAAACTGCCCCGACCTGCGCAACACGCGCGTGGTGGATATCATTGACGAGTTGCAGGATTATGGCGTCACAGTCGATGTCCACGACCCCCATGCGGATGCAGTTGCCGCGCAGAAGGAATACGGGATTTCATTGACTTCGCAGCCTGAAACCGGTGCCTATGACGGTATCGTTCTGGCAGTTGCGCATCAGGAATTTCTGGCGCTCGCCCCAGCCGAGATACGCGCCTTTGGCAAGGATCAAAACGTGTTGTTCGACGTCAAATCCTGTCTACCGCCAGAGGCCAGCGACCTCCGGTTGTAAAAAAACCGGCGCTGTGCTGCGCCGGTTTATCCTGTCTTATCCGCCGAAATCGTCCAGCATGATGTCTTCGCGGTCCACGCCCAAGTCCAGCAGCATGTTGATGACCGACTGGTTCATGATCGGCGGTCCACACATGTAGAACTCGCAATCCTCGGGCGCGGGGTGGTTCTTGAGGTATTCCTCGAACAGAACGTTGTGGATGAAGCCGGTATAGCCTTTCCAATCGTCCTCGGGCTGCGCATCCGACAGGGCGACATGCCATTCGAAATTGTCGAACTCTTCGGCCAGTTGGTCGAAATCCTCGACAAAGAACATCTCTTTCTTCGACCGCGCGCCGTACCAGAAGCTGATCTTGCGATCGCGGTTTTCCAGACGCTTGAGCTGATCGAAGATGTGGCTGCGCATAGGGGCCATGCCCGCACCACCACCGATAAAGACCATCTCTTTCTGCGTGTCGCGGGCAAAAAACTCACCAAACGGACCCGAAATCGTGACTTTGTCACCCGGTTTCAGGTTGAAGATATACGACGACATCTGACCCGGGGGGATACCATCCGAACCCGGAGGCGGCGAAGCCACTCGGACGTTCAGCATGATCATGCCTTTTTCGTCCGGATAGTTGGCCATGGAATAGGCACGCTCAATCGGTTCGGCCACGACGGATTCGTATTGCCACAGATTGAACTTGTCCCAATCTTCGCGATACTCGTCCTGAACGTCGAAATCGGTGTATTTCAACGCGTGCGCGGGGGCCTCGATCTGGATATAGCCACCGGCACGGAAGTTCACGTCCTCGCCTTCCGGCAGGTCCAGGGTCAGGGCCTTGATGAAGGTCGCCACGTTGTCGTTGGATCGGACGGTGCATTCCCATTTCTTGACGCCAAAGACCTCTTCGGGGACTTCGATGTCCATGTCCTGCTTGACCGCGACCTGACAGGACAGACGGTCACCGCACGAAGCCTCACGCTTGGTGATATGGCTTTCCTCGGTTGGCAGGATCGAGCCACCGCCCGAATGCACCCGCACCCGGCATTGCGCGCAGGTACCGCCGCCGCCACAGGCGGACGGAACAAATAGCTTCTCGGCCGCCAGCGTTTGCAGCAGTTTGCCACCTGCTGGGACCGAGATGGTTTTCTCACCGTTGATGGTGATGTTCACGTTCCCGGTCGACACCAGCTTGGACCGCGCAGCCATGATGATGGCCACCAGCCCCAACACGATCAGGGTAAAAAGAACGACGCCTAAGCTAAAAGTTTCCATGCGCCCCTCCTTACAGTTTCACGCCTGAGAAGGACATGAAGGCCATCGCCATCAGACCCGCGGTGATGAAGGTGATCCCAAGCCCTTGCAGGCCGTCGGGGATATCCGAATATTTCAGCTTTTCGCGCACACCCGCCATCGCAGTGATCGCCAACGCCCAGCCAAAACCGGAAGACAGACCATAAGTCGCGGCCTCGGCAAAGTTATAGTCGCGCTCCACCATGAACAGTGAACCACCCAAGATCGCGCAGTTCACCGTGATCAGCGGCAAGAAAATCCCCAGCGCGTTGTAGAGCGGCGGGAAATACTTATCCAAAACCATCTCAAGGATCTGAACCATCGCCGCGATCACACCGATATACGAGATCAGGCCAAGGAAGGTCAGGTCCACATCCGGGAAACCGGCCCAGGCCAGCGCGCCCGGTTTCAGCAGGTAGTTCAGCAACAGGTTGTTGGCAGGCACAGTGATGGCCTGCACAACCATGACCGAGATGCCCAGACCCAGCGCGGTCGAAATCTTCTTGGACACGGCGATGAAGGTACACATCCCGAGAAAGAAGCTGAGCGCAAGGTTTTCGACAAAGATAGCCTTTACGGCCAATGAAATCAGACCTTCCATCAGTGGGCCTCTACCTGCTGAATTTTGTATTCACGCTCTTCCACCTGGTTCGGCTTCCATGTGCGGAAGGCCCAGATGATCAGACCGATGATGAAGAACGCTGACGGAGGTAGCAGCAGCATCCCGTTGGGCACGTACCAGCCACCGTTGTTGACGGTCTCCAGAATGGTGATGCCAAACAGCGACCCGGCCCCGAACAGCTCGCGGATGAAGCCCACCAGCAGCAGGATCAGGCCGTAGCCCATACCGTTGCCCATGCCGTCGATGAACGACGCGACGGGCGGGTTCTTCATCGCAAACGCCTCAGCCCGGCCCATCACGATACAGTTGGTGATGATCAAGCCGACAAAAACCGACAGGGTTTTCGAGATCTCAAACGCATAGGCCTTAAGGATCTGGTCCACCAGGATCACCAGCGAAGCGATGATCACCATCTGTACGATGATCCGGATCGAGCCCGGAATCTGGTTGCGCAGGCACGAGATAAAGAAGGACGAGAACGAGGTCACGAAGATCACCGCCAGCGCCATCACCATCGACACTTGCAGCGACGAGGTCACCGCCAGCGCCGAACAGATGCCCAGCACCTGCAGAGTGATCGGGTTATTGTCGACAAGCGGGTCGACCAGCATCTCTTTCTTGCTCTGAGACATCAGATTTCTCCTGCTTGCAGTTTGGCCAGGAACGGAGCGTAACCCGCATCCCCCATCCAGAATTTCACCAGGTTATCGACACCGACCGAAGTCAGCGTGGCACCGGCCAGCGCGTCGACATAAAAGTCCGGGCCAGCGGCGGGCTGCGATTTGGCCACGGTGATCTGAAGCTCACCCGCGTCATCGCGCAGCTTTTTACCGTTCCACAGTGCCTTCCAGCGGGGGTTGTCCACCTCGGCCCCAAGGCCCGGCGTCTCACCATGCTGATAGAATTGCAGACCGAAGATATCGTTGCCGTTGTTCTCCAGCGCGATGAAGCCATAGAGCGTGGACCACAGGCCATAGCCATGCAGCGGTAGGATCACCTTGTCTAACTCGCCCGCATCATCGCGCAACAGGTAGATGACACGGTACTTAGACTGACGCCCGATACCCGCCGGGTCATTGTCCAGCGCAACGCTGAAGTCCGGGTCGCTGGCCGCAGCGATGTCATCAAACGTGGCAGCGTCGAACCGATCGTCGACGAAAGCGCCCGTCGACAGTTCAAGTACATGCGGTTCGAACGCGGCGAATGCCTCGGTGACATCTACGCCCGGCTCATAGACACCGGCGACTTGCAAAACGTTGACCTGCTTGTCCTTCAGCGCGTTGGCTTCTTGCACAGGGCGCAGGCTGACGGCTGCGGCGGATACGACCATCGAGGCCACAAGGCAGACAGCGACCGCGACGATGATCGTTTTGCCGACAGAATCCGGCGAGGCGGCCAGAAATTTTGCAATAGCGCCCTTTGGTTCTTGGGACTGCGTATCAGACATGGCGACGCGCCCTCCGTTTGATGTTGGCTTGCACGACGAAATAGTCGATTAGCGGCGCAAAGACGTTTCCGAAGAGGATAGCCAGCATCATGCCTTCGGGGAAAGCAGGGTTAATGACGCGGATCATCACAACCATGACACCGATCAGCGCACCGTAGATATAGCGGCCCATGTTAGTGTGGCTGGCGGAAACCGGCTCGGTGACCATGAAAGCCAGACCAAAGGCGTAGCCGCCCAGTACGATGTGCCAGTACCAAGGCATCGCAAACATCGGGTTGGTGTCCGACCCGATCAGGTTCAGCAACAGGCTAAAGCCGATGGTCCCCGCCAAACAGCCCAGGATCAGGCGGTAGTTGGCAATTTTCGTTGTCAGCAGGAAGGCCAGGCCGATCATGCAGGCCAGCGCCGATGTCTCACCAAAACTGCCCTGAATGGTGCCGAAGAACGCATTGGCCCAGGTGATCCCGTCGGCCGCCAGCGCCTGAACGCCCTCGGCTGCGGTGATCCCCAACGCGGTCGCGCCCGAGAACCCATCCACAGGAGTCCAGACCGAGTCCCCCGACATTTGCGCGGGATAAGCGAAATACAAGAACGCCCGCCCCACCAATGCCGGGTTGAGGAAGTTCTTGCCGGTGCCGCCAAATACTTCTTTGCCGATGACAACGCCAAAGATGATGCCCAAAGCGACCTGCCACAGCGGTGTCGATGCCGGCAGGATCAGCGTGTAGAGCATCGATGTGACAAGAAAGCCCTCGTTCACCTCATGCCCGCGCACGGTGGCAAAGATGACCTCGAAAATACCACCCGCGACCAGCGTCGTGATGTAGATCGGCAGGAAATAAAGTAACCCGTGCAACACATTGGCAAACAGGCTGGACGGATCCAGCGAGATGCCGAACATCTGCAGCAAAGCAATACGCCAACCGGTCGCGGCATCCGGACCAAGCGTCGCAATGGCCGAGTTCGCCTGATAGCCCGTATTCCACATCCCCCACAGGATACAGGGGATCGTGGCGATCACGACATAAGTCATAATCCGCTTCATATCCACGTAGGATCGTGCGTGCGGGGCAACGGTGGTGACGGTTTTCGGAGTGTAGATGAAGCTTTCGACCATCTCGTAGATGGGGAAATACTTCTCGTACTTGCCGCCCTTGGTAAAGTTCGGCTCAATCCGATCGAAGAAGCTGCGCAAACCCATGTGGATCAGCCCTCCTTTTCAATCTTGGTCAGGCAGTCGCGCAGCGCCAGCCCGTATTCATATTTTGCCGGACAGGCAAAGCCCACAAGGCCCAAATCCTCTTCATCCAGCTCCAACGCACCCAACGCCTGCGCCGTGTCCGTGTCCATGACAAGCAATGCGCGCAGCAGTTGCGTTGGCAAATAGTCCTGCGGCATCAGCTCTTCGAACACGCCAGTCGGCACCATCGCACGACGGCCGCCATTCAGGTTTGAAGTGAACGCATACAGCTTTTTCGCAAAGGCCGAGCCCAACACGGGCTGTACGGCGAATTTCGACGGCATCGGAAGAATCCAACCCATCGTGTGTTGATCGTGATCTTCACGGATGATCGAAACCTGCCGCGCAAAGCGGCCCAGATAAGCGGTCGGGCCTTCAGCCTGTGCACCTGACAGGATCGAGCCCGAGATAATCCGGGGCGTCCCGTCCACATCAACCTCATCGCGGGTCAGATCGTCGGTCGACGCGCCCATGACCGTGCGGATTAAGCGTGGCTGACGCGCGCCCGGACCGGTTAGAGCGATCACGATATTGGGGTCCAGATGGCCGGCCTGCATCAGGCGACCAATGGCGATGACGTCCTGATACCCGATGGTCCAGACCTGCTTGTCCCCTGCCAGCGGCTCAAGGAAATGAATATGCGTCCCCGCCAGCCCCGACGGGTGCGGACCTGCGAATGCGGCGGCTTCAATTCCCGGCACATCGGCGCCCGGTACCGAGTCACCCTCTTTGTGGCACAGATAGGTCTTGCCTTCGGTCAGGTTCGCGACCGCCGCCAGACCCGCAGCGAAAGCATCCCCTGCGTCAGCGATGATCACGGCTGCATCACCCGCCAGAGGCTCACTGTCCATCGCCGTCACGAAAATCGCTGCAGGTGTGGTGCCGGGTGTCGGCATTTTGGAATAGGGCCGCGTTCGGAAGGCCGTCCAAAGACCCGCAGCACACAGCTTGGCCGTCACGCCCTCGGCGCTGTCGGCATTCCCGGTGCCCGAGAAATCAACCCCGGTGTCATTGGGGTCTGACACCTCGATCACGACGCTTTGCAGCACGCGCCGAGCACCGCGATTGACTGCGACGACCTTGCCGGTCATTGGCGCTACCATCATCGCATCGGGCGCGTCTTTGTGACTAAACAGGGGCGTGCCGCGCTGGACGTCGTCACCCTCTTGTACCAGCATCTTGGGTTTCAGGCCAATATAGTCGCCGCCCAGAACCCCGACGGTCGAAAACTCGGGTCCAGGATGAATCGTCTGATCCGGCGCACCCAGCACCGGCAGCTCGAACCCTTTTTTCAGTTTGAAAGTTTGCATGTCGCTACGGTCTTCCAAGCCTCTTTGTCTGCGCCAACTCTGCCGACGTCCTTTCGGAATCCTGCAATAGCACGGTTTTTCGGGATCTCCGTCGCAAAAGCGCCGAAAACGGTCCAAAATCCGCAGGCATATTTTCGATCATGGACCCTTTACGCGGGGATGGTCATAAACGCAAACCTGTTACCGCTCAAAGCCGCAAGTAATTGTCACATTCCTATCATGTTGCGCAGTTTCGATGCGTGGAAAATGCATGTCGCACCCGGATCGCATCCGGTGTAAGCACCCAAAATGGAACAAAGCGACAAATTCGAGATATTTCTGGTGGCCACGCCCGGCCTCGAGGCCCCTTTGCTGGCCGAGACTGTCGAAAACGGATTCGAAAACGCCAGAATCGTACCCGGTGGTGTCAGCCTGCGCGGCGGATGGACCGATGTCTGGCGCGCCAATCTGTGTCTGCGGGGTGCCAACAAGGTCTTGCTGCGCATCGGTAGCTTTCCTGCCGTTCACCTGGCCCAGCTCGACAAACGTGCCCGCAAGTTTCCATGGTCAGATTTTCTGCGCCCCGATGTGCCGGTCAAAGTCGAGGCGACCAGCCGCAAATCCCGTATCTACCATGCAGGCGCCGCAAAGCAGCGGATCGAGCACGCAATTACCGAAACTCTCGGCGCGCCAATCTCGGGCGATGCCACCCTGCGGGTCCTGCTACGCATTGAAAAGGATATCTGCACTTTTTCAGTCGATACATCCGGCGAGCCGCTGCACAAACGCGGCCACAAACCGGTAGTTGCCAAAGCCCCAATGCGCGAGACCATGGCCGCCATGTTCCTGCGCGAGTGCGGATACACCGGATCCGAACCGGTCCTGGACCCGATGTGTGGCTCCGGCACCTTCGTCATCGAAGCCGCCGAGATCGCCTTGGGGCTGAACCCCGGTCGCGGCCGCAGTTTTGCTTTCGAAGACCTTGCCGGGTTCGACCCCACTGCGTGGGGTGACCTACGCGCCAACGGGTATATGTCCGAAACCGATCTTGTTTTCTCCGGTTCCGACCGCAACTCGGGCGCTGTTGAAGCCGCCCAAGCCAATGCGACGCAGGCCGGAGTGGCTGACGTGACAAAGTTCCAAACCCGCGCCGTCAGCGACATCAAGCCCCCACCCGGCGACGCCGGTCTGGTCATCGTTAACCCGCCCTATGGTGCACGAATCGGCGATGAAAAACGCCTGCGCTCTCTCTACGGGGCGTTGGGCAAAGTGCTTGCCTCCCGATTCAGCGGCTGGCGCGCGGGGATCGTGACCAGCAATGCAGGGCTTGCCCGCGCAACTCGCCTGCCTTTGCTGCCGCCCGGACCGGTGGTTGACCACGGCGGCACCAAAATCCGCCTCTACCGCACGGACGCCCTGCCCTGACACCAATCGCGACAATGAGCGCGGGGTTTGAAACCGCAAAATCCCTCTTGCACATCCAAATTGCCGGGTATAGACCCGCCGCCACGGTCGGAGTGTAGCTCAGCCTGGTAGAGCACTGTCTTCGGGAGGCAGGGGTCGGAGGTTCGAATCCTCTCACTCCGACCAATAAAACAAGGCGCCCAAGGGCGCCTTTGTCGTTTGTAAGACTGCAATCCGAGGTCCATTGAACCTGAGCATTATTCGAACTCTAAAGCATTGGCAGCTCTGCCAGGGTTCTAAGGCCATAGATGTTCAACTCTAATGCAGCAAGCTTCAAACAGGCACAAAAACCGCGTAGTTCTCATCGATAACGTAGTCGACGCGTCTTTGATGTCCGGTTAAGGGAGTTTCTAGCAATTCCACTGGGGGAGAAATACACGGCTTGGGAAAGTCTTCCTCCCTCAAGGTCTCGCCTTTGATTTCCGCTTCCTTCTTCGCTTTCTCGAGCATTTTGTCAGCGTATTCATAACTCTGTTGAAGCAGTTGATCTGGATCACCGCGCTGAAAGTCATTTTGCTCAACTAGGAGGTTATTCTGTGTATACGGTCGCGACTTGTTTCGCGCTTCGATCACGCGAAGAGGGATCAGTCCACCTGAGTCAGACGAGTTTCCTCGGGATGTCGGCCTACCACATGCATATGGTCCCTGTAGGCAACCATAAGCGTACATTGCAACTGCAACGTCACAGTCATCATGATCTAAAATCCAAGTTACAACATCGATGTAACCTTTGATGTCAGGATTTAGAGACCTAATCAATCCGATCCATAACCATTGGTCTCTCTGCCCCTCCAGGAAAGGTATCATATCCGCCAATTCGACAAACACAGCATGATCGGGAGTTTCCCATCGGGCTTCGTAGAGTTCTGCTGCGGTAAATGGTCTAATTTTTAACGGGTCATACTTCATAACAAAAACTTGTGTCCAAGTAACACACAGAGCAGCCTTATCTGACTGATCCAATACGATTGTTAGTTCATCATTGATAGATTTCCCAGACCCGCTCTCAATTGTTTTTTGCAAGCTGCCTAGAGCTTCAGCTAATTGTCCATCCCTATCGCCGCGCACAGGGAGAGTACGGCGCAGCGGACTGCGGCTGCCTCGGAACCGAGGCACGACCTCTGCAAAGGGGTTTCGCAGCGCGATTAACGCCCTAGTTTACGTCCGGCGTTTCGGAACCGCATTGCCGCCCTTGGCCGCCGCAGCCCGCGCGCGGTTCTTCTTGCTGCTTGGCTTGCCCTTGGGCGGCGGAGGACCTTTGGGGCGGCGATCCGGTGTCTTGCCTGCCCAGGCGTCCCCGGCCTTGCTGCGCTTGGATTTGGGATCGGCTTTTCCGTTGTCCGCAGGTTTGGGCGCGTCCTTCTTCCGCGTCTTTGCAGGTTGCGGTTCGATCAGACGCTCCGGACGCTCAGGTTTTTCGCGTTTCTTGCCCTTCATCCCACGTTTGGGGCCGGGTTTTGCGGGGCGCGACAGGTCCGGGGCCGTGTCCAGTCGTTCGATCTCTTTCGTGCCTTCGACCTTCAAGTCGGGCCCAATGGCTTCGATGAAACCGGGTACGCTGCTTTCGCGGATCTCGATATAAGTCACTTCGTCAGCAATACGGATCGCGCCTATATCGGATTTCGTGATGTTCCCGGCCTTGCAGATCATCGGCAGAACATAGCGCGGTGACGCATGTTGATTGCGCCCCTCAGACAGGGAAAACCAGACGCTGGGGCCAAAGGGGGCGCTGGGTTTGGTTGCCGCGCTGACTTCGCCCAGTTCTTCGGGCGCGGAATGTTGGCGCGTGTACTGGCGAACGTAAGCTGCGGCCAGTTGTTCTGCCGAGAACCGCGCAACCAGTCGCTCGACCGAGGCGCGCTCGGTCTCGGGGACCTCGGACTGCCAGTCGTCGGACGCAAACATCCGTTGCAAGTCCTGCGCGTTGACCTCTTCGGCCGAGGGCGCAGCCCCCCATTCGGCGTTGAGTTTGGCGAATTTCAAAAGGCGCTGTGCCTTTTTGAACGCCGCCGGGGGCACGATCAGCGCACTGACCCCTTTGCGGCCTGCCCGACCGGTCCGGCCCGAGCGGTGCAGCAGGGTTTCGTGACTGTTGGGCAGTTCGGCGTGAACGACCAGATCAAGGTTCGGCAGGTCGATCCCCCGCGCCGCGACATCGGTGGCCACACAGACACGGGCACGACCATCGCGCATCGCTTGCAGCGCGTTGGAGCGTTCGCTCTGCGTCAACTCTCCCGACAAAGCGACAACCGGGAACCCCCGGTTGGACAAGCGTGCCGTCAACCGGCTGACCATGGCGCGCGTGTTGCAAAAGACGATGGCGTTCGGGGCTTCGTAATAGCGCAACACGTTGATGATCGCGTTCTCGCCATCGCGCGGCGCCACATTCAGTGCACGGTATTCGATATCCGCGTGCTGCGTGCGTTCGCTGACCGTGCTGACCCGTTCAGCATCCTGTTGATAGCGCGCCGCAAGGCTGACAATCGCGCGCGGCACCGTGGCCGAAAACAGCAGCGTCTGACGCGTCTCGGGCGTTTGTTCCAGAATGAACTCCAGATCCTCGCGGAAGCCCAGATCCAGCATCTCGTCAGCTTCGTCCAGCACCACCGCCCGCACATCAGTCAGATCGATCGAACCGCGCATGATATGATCGCGCAACCGGCCCGGCGTTGCGACAACGATATGCGCGCCTCGGGCCAAGGCGCGGCGTTCGTCGCGCATGTCCATTCCGCCCACGCAAGAGGCAAGAAACGCCCCCGCATCAGCATAAAGCCACGCCAGCTCGCGCTTGACCTGCATCGCCAGCTCGCGCGTGGGCGCAATCACCAGCGCCAAAGGTGCTGCGGCCGCGTCAAAGACATCGCGCTCACCCAAAAGCGTCGGCGCGATGGCCAATCCGAACCCGATGGTCTTACCCGAACCCGTTTGCGCGGAAACCAACAAGTCGCGCCCCTGCAACTCGGGCGCAGTCACGGCCTGTTGCACCGGGGTCAGGGTTTCATATCCTTTGCGCGTCAGCGCATCTTGCAATGTCTGTTTCATAGATCGGCTCGCTCTGGTGATGCTGTCACCCTCAGAGCGTCCAACATACGGATCATCATCGAAGCGCCGCTCATAACCAGAGACGGCGGGGATGTATAGAGCGGAAATGAGGCACGCATACCTGCCGCGCGCAGGACGCAAACCGACCAGAATGCCCTATCCCGTCTTGGACAGACGGTCAGGAAAAGCTGGGCCGAAACCACCTGGCCCAGCCATTAGGCATCAGCTGCCGCGATTGCGGAAGCTCTCTTCGAAGTCCTGAGTTTGATTTTCAGCGCTGCCGCCACTTGGGCCGATGTCGCAGGCGGCGATGAGTAGCAAGCTGGCGGAGATGAGGACGGCTCTGATCATTTGGGGACCTTTGTGTTCGGAAGATTCAGGTGGAAACACGCGCGCCTGCCCTGCCTAGCACGGAGGCGTGTAACCAACGGGTCAATCCTGTGTGACAGCGCTGTGATCCCGGTGGGCGATCAGTCCGGCTTGCGGGCGATGATCCAGATCGGGTGATAGGTCAGCGGCACAGTCCCGTCGCTGCCGTGACGCGCGACATAGTCATCCGAAAACCGCCGCAAATCCGACCGGGTCCAGGTTGCCCGCGCGCGGCCGTTCACCCCGGTGCTCCGCAAATGGCGTAATACCTCATGAGGCGAGTCAAACCGTAGTGTCCGGATAGAATGACCGGTTGCAACCACCTCCAGTTCATCGCGGACGGCAGCGGACAGCTCTTCGAGCTGGCACAGGCCCGGCGCACCAGCGTTGGAGCCGACTTGGGCCAGCTCTTGAAACTGCCTCGGACCAAAGCCCGAAACAGCCATCCACCCTCCGGGTTGCAGCCAATTTGCTATGCGTTGCATCAGAATCGCCGGGTCCTCAAACCACTGGATCATCGAGGCCGAGCAGATCAGATCGACTTCATTTGGCCACATGATCTGCTGGGCGTCACCACACAGGAAAGATGCATCTGCGTCTGTTGCCGTTTTTTCAGCCTCAGGCGCAAGGTCATTGAGCGTCAGCGACTGAAACCGGAAAGTTTCCTTCAACCGTTGGGTCAGGTGGCCTGTGCCGCACCCCAACTCTAACCCATGGGTAAACTTGTCGGGCGCGCCATGGATTCGCAGGGCATCGACCAAATCCGCCGCAATCTGCGCTTGCTGGCCCGCCGCGTCGTGGTAGCTCCCGAAGCTGCGGCTAAAACTGCGTTGTACCCGGTCTGTGATCAATGCGTTCATGCCAACCACTCTGCCCAGTTTTGACCCGCTCGAAACGGAACATGCGGGCCGTCAATGCGCCGAATGGCCGAGCTCTGCCACGCCGCCTCTTGCGCCTTGGTGGGGATGATCCGGTCTTGGTGCGGAATCCACACTCTGTCAAACCGACACGCCGGAGCGGGGCCGCGCTGAAGGATCGCACGCAGTTCCGCTTGCGCCGCGTGGATGTCGATCTGCGGGACTGGCCCTTCGAACCCGGCGCGGCGACAGAATTTGGCAAAGCTGGCCGCACTCAGATTGTCGGCAGTGGCGTTGATCATATCAGGCGCGATGCCTTTTTCGGCATCCGCTGGAAACAAGGTACCGCTGACCGCCACCAGACGATCCGGGTTGACCCCCGCCCCCTCTAACCAATGCACAGCCGAGGCGACACCGAAGGAAAACGCCAGCACATCGAGCCGATCATAATCGGCCAGTTCGGGCAGTTCAGCATCAAGCTGGGTATAGTCGTCGACAAACAGAACATCCCCACCGCCCTCCAGCCCGGCAAACGGGGCAGGCCCCAGCGCCCAACCACCGAACACCAGTGTCAGGTTTTCAACACCAGAGCGGGACAGCCAGACCGCCTTCATGCCTCGCCCCGCGCCAGATTAACCATCGCCGCCGTCACCTGGCTCAACTCATCGCCCGAGATCACGAAAGGCGGCATACAGTAGATATTGCGCGCAAAGGGGCGCAGCCAGACACCGGTCTTTGGCGCTTGTGCATGCGCGATCCGAGGGTCAACCACGCTCTCCATCTCGATCACGCCAATTGCCCCCAGAACCCGCACATCGGCTACGCCCGGTATGTCGCACGCGGGCGCAAGCTCATGCTCCATCTGCTTGGCAATTGCGCTGACCTCATGATGCCAGTCACGCTGTTTCAGTTGGTCGAGGCTGGCGATGGCCGCCGCGCACGCCAGCGGGTTGGCCATATAGGTCGGCCCGTGCATCAACACGCTGGCCTCGCTTTCACCAATCCCGCGCGCAACGGCTTCGGTCGCGATTGTAGCGGCCAGAGTGATATGACCCCCCGTCAGCGCCTTGCCCACGCACAGGATATCCGGCACCACATCCGCGTGTTGCATGGCAAAAAGCTGACCCGTCCGCCCAAACCCGGTGGCGATCTCGTCAAAGATCAGCAACACCCCATGGGCCGAACACAGCTCGCGCGCGCCTTTCAGCCAGGACGGGTGATAGAAATACATCCCGCCCGCACCCTGTACCACCGGCTCAAGGATCAGCGCGGCGATCCGGTCGCCCTGACGGTCCAGCATCTCTTCCAGAGCGCCAAGCCCATTCAACGCCGGATCCTCCGGCCAGTCCTGTCCCAACGCTACAGAGGGCCGGGGCAGGAAATGCTGGATCGACATCGCCCCCCGGAACAGCCCATGCATTCCATTGACTGGGTCGCAGACGCTCATCGCTTTCCATGTATCGCCGTGATACCCACCCCGGATCGTGGCAAATTCAGTCCGACCCGAATGCCCTTTGGCCATCTGGTATTGCACCGCCATCTTCAACGCGACCTCGATCGCGACCGAGCCGCTGTCGCTGTAGAAAATCCGATCGAGCCCATCGGGCAGCATGTCGGTCAGCCGCTTGCCCAGCTCAATCGCAGGCGTATGGGTCAGGCCGCCGAACATGACATGGGGCAAGTGATCCAACTGCGCCTGCATCGCTGCGATGATGGCCGGGTGACGATGGCCGTGCACCGCACACCACCAAGATGACATGGCGTCGATCATCTTACCGCCGTCCTCGCGCGTCAGCCAGACGCCTTCGGCCGAAGAGATCAGGTGCATCGGCCCCGGATCCAGAACATTCGTATAAGGATGCCACAAATGGCGCGCGTCAAAATCCAAAGGGGTCACAGCGCACCCCGTATCGTGGTCAGATCCACCCCCGCCATCGCATCGGCCACATTGGCACGCGTCACGGTGTCCAGAATCGGCAGCCGTCCCAGATGGCGCGTCTCGCACATCTCGACAATAGTTTGTTCGACATCCGGCTCGGCGTCTCCGATGAATGCCACGCCGACCACGTCGACACCCGCGCCGCGCAAGGCGCGCAAGGACAGCGCGGTGTGGTTGATTGTGCCCAAAGCCGTGCGCGCCGCCAGAACGACCGGCGCCTGCCAACGGGCAAACAGGTCCAGAAAGAAATGCTGCCGGGTCAGAGGCACCATCACGCCACCCGCCCCTTCCACAACCAACGGGCCGGGAACCTGAGGCAAAGTCAGTCGCTCAAGGTCGATCTCAACCCCCATATCCTCGGCCGACAGATGCGGCGAGGCGGGCAGGTTCAGCCGATACGCCTCGGGCAGGATCGGCGCGCCAGACAGGGCCTGCACGGTTTCGGTATCCGTCGCCTCTTCCAACCCGGACTGGACCGGCTTCCAATAGCTGGCCCCAAGGGCAGCGGCCAGCCCGGCGGACAGGACGGTCTTGCCCACACCGGTATCGGTGCCGGTGACGACCAGAGTGCTCATGCGGCCTCCTTCCGGTAGCGCGACAGTGTTTCGAACAAGGCGCTGATCTCGGATTTGGTGACATTCCCGGTGATCGAGATTCGCAACCGCGACGTGCCCTTCGGCACGGTCGGCGGGCGGATGCCGCGGATATCAAAACCTTGTTCCTGCAAGCGCGCCGCCGTTGCCATGGTGCTGGCGTCATCACCTAGAATGACGGGGATAATCTGACTGGTCAGAGCTTGCGGCGCGATCCCAGCACTATGCGCCACCGAATGGGCATGCGCGATCCGGTCCTGCGCCTGCTGCGTCCAAATCGGGTCGTTGCTCAGCAGCTCAAGCGCGGCCCGCACGAGGGCTGCATTAAAGGGCGACGGGGCGGTGGCAAAAATGAACGGGCGCGCGCGATTTATCAAAGTGTCGATTATCACACGCGGACCGCAGATCAATCCGCCCGCAACACCCAGACCCTTGCCGCAGGTGTGCAAGGTCAGCACATCCGCGTCCAGCCCATGCGCCAGCCCCCGGCCCTGTGGACCAAAGACGCCCGTTGCGTGGGCCTCATCCACCACCAGCACCGCATCGTGGTCCCGCGCCAGCGTTGCGAAATCGACCAACGGGGCCAGATCGCCTTCCATCGAATAGACACTTTCGACCGCAACCCAAACTTGACCCGAACCACCCTCGGTGCGCCATTGCGTCAGAACCCGGCGCGCATCGGCCAAGTCATTATGAGCAAAGCCCCGTGTGTCGGCACGCCCGGTGCGCATCCCTTCGAACGCGCTGGCATGGACCAAAGCGTCATGCAGGATCAGATCCCCCGCGGCGGGGAGGCTGGAAAAGATGGCCTGATTGGCCTGAAACCCGCCACCCATGAAAAGCGCGGCCTCGGCCCCGAAAAAACTTGCGGCGAACTGTTCCAAAGCCTCGTGCTCGGGGTGGTTGCCGCGCAACAGGCGCGACCCGCCCGACCCTAGCGGTACCCCGCGCGACAGCGCGTGCTGCGCGGCCTCGGCCAATTCGGGCGACGGCGCCAGCCCCAGATAGTCGTTCGACGCGAAATCCAACCCCCGGCGCGGTGACAACACCCGCCGACGATGCCGGTTGCCCAGCACCTCAAGCATCGAGGACAATCGCGCCGTAACCGTCATTCGGCCGCGTCAGCCCGGCTGTCCTGTGCCGCGACCTCGGCCTGAAGCCCCAGCTTGGCAAAAAGAACCGCGTCTGTGTCTTCCTCAGGGTTTTCCGCCGTCAGCAGCGTTTCGCCCACAAAGATCGAGTTCGCACCGGCAAAGAAACACATCGCCTGCAGCTCATCGCTCATGTCGCTGCGCCCGGCAGACAAGCGGACATAGGATTGCGGCATCATGATCCGTGCCACCGCGATCACCCGCACAAAGTCAATCGGATCAATCGGCTTGGCATCGGCCAGCGGTGTATCCTGCTGCGGCATCAGCATGTTGATCGGAACCGAATCCGGCGCAGGCGCCATGTTGGCCAGCGTCACCAGCATATCCATACGGTCCTGAACGCCCTCGCCCATGCCCAGAATGCCACCCGAACACACCTTGATCCCCGCCTCTTGCACCCGGTTCATCGTGTCGATCCGGTCGGCAAAGGTCCGGGTGGTGATCACTTCGGAATAATAACGCTCGGACGTGTCGATATTGTGGTTGTAGTAATCCAGCCCCGCATCACGCAGTTGCACCACCTGCGTGTCACTCAGCATGCCAAGCGTCATGCAGGATTCCATCCCCATGTCGCGCACGCCTTCGACCATGGCAACCAGCGCAGCCATGTCGCGGTCTTTGGGCTCGCGCCACGCGGCCCCCATGCAGAACCGGGTCGCGCCGCCCTCTTTCGCCTTGCGGGCCTCGGACAGAACCCGCTCGACCTCGATCAGTTTCGAGGCCGACAGCTTGGACCCATTGCGCGCCGATTGCGAGCAATAGGCGCAGTCCTCGGCGCAGCCTCCGGTCTTGATCGACAAAAGTTTCGAGGTCTGGACCTTATTGGGATCGAAATTGGCGCGATGCACTGTCTGGGCGCGAAACAGAAGATCCATCAGCGGCAGATCATACAGCGCCTGAGCCGCGTCACGAGTCCATGAGTTAGTTTGGTTCTGCATTTTATCTATAATCTTTCATGTAACCCGAGATTGCGGTCATTTTTTATCGATAAATTTTGTGGTTGCAATATTTTTCACTCAAACCAAGTCAGGGCAAATGGACGCGGGCATCTTAAAAATGCGAGCGGCCAATATGCGCACGGGCAGTCAAATCACCGCTGTTTTTGCTGATAAGCTCGTGATGCTGAACGATCTGCATCTTTTTCCGGATGATACGCAATTTGACGCCGGGCCGGCTTGGATAGGCTGGTGTCACATAAACCCGCCCCAAATTTCCGGGCGACGTAAATTTCCAAGCAAGAGGACATCAGCCATGAGAGTATTGAAAATCCTTACATTGGGCGCAGCGATGGGTGTTGCAGCGCTTGGGATCAGTCAGTTCAGCACATCGGTCAACGCGCAAGTGTCCGACGACTGGCAGCCTCAATGGACCGAGGATGGTCAACTGGTTCTACCGACAGGCTACAGGGAATGGGTGTTCCTGGGCTCACCCCTGACGCCGAACGCACTAAACGGCGGGCAGGCCGGGTTCCCGGAATACCACAATGTTTACATGCATCCGACGGCCTATGCTCAGTACAAGGAAACCGGGGAATTTCCCGAAGGCACTATCTTGTTGAAAGAGCTGCAACTGACCCAACCCGGCGAGGAAGCGGACGGATCGCGGCTTGAGGTGTCGGGACAGGGTTATTTCCCGGCCGGGTTCAACGGCATCGACATCGCGGTCAAGGATTCCTCGCGCTTTGCGGAAAGTAACAACTGGGGCTATTTCAACTTTGGCCACCATGCCCCACCCTATGCGGAAACCGCCGCCGCCGCCCCAATCGAGGCCTGTGCCTCGTGCCATATCGACAATGCAGACGAGGATATGGTTTTCACCCGCTTTTACGCGATCCTCAGCGCGAACTAAGCGGATCGACCTCTGAATGCCATCGCGTCAGGTCGGCGCAGTGGCCAATAGGTGGCCAATACATTCGCACCCCAAAAACCTCTCTGGATCTTCACGTGTCACATAAGCTCTTTCTCGTCGCCTGTTTTGCAGCCTGCCCCGCTCTGGCGCAGATGGGGGCTGCGGTCGATCACTGCGATGCCCAACCAGCGCCGCGTATGGACTGGCACGGCTGTGATCTGGCGCGTCAGGATTTCTCGGGCTTGGATCTCAGCCACGCCAACCTCAGCGGCGCAAAACTGACTGCAGCCAAGCTGCGCGGGACCAACCTGTCCCATGCCGATCTGACCGGCACCATCCTGATTGGCGCGGATTTGCAACAAGTCAATTTCGCGGGCGCGGACCTGCGCGGCGCCTTCATGACCAAAGCCCAATTGGGGGGCAACAATTTCGAAGGTGCCAGATTTGACGGGGCCTATTACAACGACGCGCGACAATGCGCCGTTGGGTCCGTTGGCAGTTGCAAGTAAACAGACCGCCATGATCTCGCGCCGCCAATGGATGCGGGTTGCGGGCTGTGCCATGCTGTCGGCACTGGCCCGTCCGGCGCAGGCCGATGCGCCGCAACTCGACCGTCACCCGGCCCCAGAGGTCGGCTTTTTCGCCAATGCCTGTCTGATCGAAGGCCCTCAGAGCTGTGTGTTGGTCGACGCAAATCTGAACGTGAGCGAGGCGCAGGATCTGGCGCGTCTGGTCCGCGAAACCGGCAAACCTTTGACCCATATCGTGATCACGCACCCGCATCCCGACCACTATCTGGGCCTGCAATTTCTGGGGCCACAGTTTCCACAAGCAATTGTCGCAAGCGCAGCACAGTCTTTGACATTCATTGAAACCGCGGCCTTGGACTGGCCCAACAGGGGATGGCCAAATCCGAGCGTATTGCTGGCATGTTGACCCGCTACCCCGATCACGTCTTCCCTTTGGCTCCGCACAACAGCATCCTTGCCAGCCGATCCTGACGCTATGGCAAAAGGCAAACGCGCAAGGACCGATAATGGTTTACTTGCGGGGCGGATGTGACAAAGGTCCGACATGACACCATCATCCCCAACAGATTCGCACGACCAGGCCACAACTCATTCGTATCTGTCTGCGCTTAGGGCGACGCTGGGCGAAGCCGCCGTCCTGACCGGTTCAGATATTTCCGAGACCTACACCCGAGACTGGACCCGAGACCGGCACGGACAATGCCTGGCCGTTGTCAAACCCACCACTTCAGCCGAGGTGTCGCAGGTCTGTGCCCTCAGCCACGCCACAGGCATCGGTATCATCCCGCAAGGGGGGCATACCGGTCTGGTCGGGGGCGCGCAGCGCAATCGGGGCGATTGCATTCTGATTTCCACCCAACGCATGACCGCAATCGAAGAGATCGACGCCGACGGCATGACATGCACGGTGCAGGCGGGCGCCGTCCTTGAAACAGTGCAAACGACCCTAGGCGAGCAGGGTTTCCAGTTCGGTGTTGCCATCGGCTCTCAGGGCAGCGCTCAGATCGGGGGGCTGATATCCACGAATGCGGGCGGAGTGAATGTCCTGCGCCACGGCATGATGGGTGCTCAGGTTCTGGGGTTGGAAATGGTGCTGCCCCAAGGGCAGATCCTATCGTCGATCACAGGATTGCACAAAGACAACCGGGGGCCGGACCCGTTGCGGCTTGCTATCGGCGCCGAAGGGGTATTTGGCTTGGTCACCCGTGCCTGCCTGCGCATTCTTCCCCGCCAGACACATAGCGCCACCGCATATGCCGGCTGCACCTCGATGCAGGGCGCGCTGGACCTGCTGCGGCATATTCGCAGCAACGGGCACGAGGTCCTGTCGGCCTTTGAAGTGATGTCCCAAAGCTGTATGCCATTGGCCCAATCCGTTGACCCCTCGATGATCCTGCCGGTCGATGCGCCCGTCCATGTGCTGATCGCGTTTTCATCCGCGATGGACCTACCGCTGCAAGACCATCTGGAGACACTTCTGGCCTCAGCATTTGAGCAAGGGGTGGTGCAGGACGCCGTCATCGCGCAATCGCAATCTCAGGCCGCCCGGTTCTGGTCCATCCGCGAAGGGCTGGTCGAAGGACAGATCAAGCGCGGCTACCACGTGCGCAGCGATGTGTCGGTTCGCTTGGGGCATGTGCCCCAAGCCGCGGTCGCGCTCGAAACCATGCTGGCTGAGGAGTTTCCGGGCTGGATACCGCAGACCTACGGCCATTTGGGCGACGGCAACCTTCACTTTAATGCCCTACCCCCGGAGTCCAAGTCCGAGGAAGAGGCGCGCGCCGTCGGAAAGACCATCGAAGCGCGCATATTTGACATTGTCACAGAGCTCGGCGGCTCATTTTCAGCAGAGCATGGCATTGGCCGCACCAAGGCCGGGTGGTTCCGAAAAACTCTTCCTGCACGTCATGATCTGTTGGCTCAGTTGAAATTCACGCTCGACCCAAAAGGCATCATGAACCCTGGATGCCTTCTTGCCGAAAACCTGACGCATCCGCCCGACCGGGAAGATCCTAAAACAACCGGCGCAGGCAGTCCTGCAACAAGGTGAGGCCCTCCTGGGCCTCACCTGAGATAAGCACGCGATTGCGCTTTCGTTATTCCAACAGACCCTGCTCGCGGTAATATTTGAGCGCTCCGGGATGAATGGGCGCGGACAGGCCCGCTGAAACCATTTCTTCTTTGGTCAGATTTGCGAATGCCGGGTGGAACGTACGGAAGTCGTCGAAATTCTCAAAGATCGACGACACCAGCGCATAGACCGCCTCGTCCGAGACCTTGGCCGAGGTCACAAGCGTCGCGCCGACCCCGAACGTGTCCACATCCCCGTCGGTGCCGCGATACATGCCTCCGGGAATGGTCGCGGCCCGGTAATAGGCGTTGTTGTCGATCAACCCGGTCACGGCGTCACCGGTCACCGGAACCAGTTTGGCATCGCAGGTCGTCGCGGCTTCGGTCAGGTTGCCGGACGGGTGGCCCGCAGTGATGATGAACGCGTCAATCTGGTTGTCGCACAGGGCCCTGGACTGTTCCGCCGATTTCAGCTCGGCCGCCAGTGCAAACGTATCCTTTGTCCACCCTTTGGCGTCCATCAGCACCTCCATCGTGCCGCGCTGGCCCGATCCCGGATTGCCGATATTAACCCGCTTGCCTGCCAGATCATCGAAATGCTCAATCCCGGAATCGGCGCGAACCATCACGTTGAACGGCTCGGCATGGACCGAGAATACCGCGCGCAACTCTTCGAATGGCCCGGCCTCTTCAAATTTTGAGGTGCCGTTCAGCGCGTGGAACTGCCAGTCGGACTGGGCCACGCCAAATTCCAGTTCGCCCTCGCGGATCGTATTGATGTTATAGACCGAGCCACCGGTGGATTCGACCGTGCAACGCACCCCGGTTTCCTTGCGATTCTTGTTCATCAGACGGCAGATTGAGCCACCGGTCGGATAGTACACACCGGTCACGCCGCCAGTTCCAATGGTCACGAACTCTTCGGCCTCAGCGGCCACGGTGCTAAGCGCAAGCGTCAGGGTCGACGCCAAAATCAGTTTCTTATTCATAATTTCCTCCCTTTGAGATTGTCTTGAGTGTCGTTTGGTCAGGTTGGTTCAAGCTGGTCCTGATAGCCGAACAGCGCGGGCAAACCGCCCGTGTGCAGCATCACGACCTTCTGGCCCTTGCGGATCGCGCCGCTGTCCAGAAGCCCCAAAAGCCCTGCAAAGGTCTTGGCGGTGTAGACCGGGTCCAGAAATATGCCTTCGGTCCGGGCCATAAGCTCCAGTGCCGTGCGGGTCCGGTCCCCAATTTGACCATAGCCGGGGGCAAGCGCACCGTCCCAGACGTGGATGTCTTCCTTCACCAAAGCCGGGTCAAAACCCATCAACGCTGCCAGCTTGCCAAGAACTTTCTCCATCCGGGCCTTCTGCTGGGTTTGGTCGCGGCGGACGCAGATGCCGTAGACTTGCGCGCCATGACCTGACAGGCGCAGCCCGGTCAGGAACCCTCCATGGGTCGCGCCACTGCCGGAAGGCACCACCGCCACATCAAATTCCGCCATCTGATCGGCCAGCTCCGCGCCGCCCTGCACATAGCCTAAGGCCCCCAGCGGTGGGTGATCGACGCCAAGATGAATGACATAAGGTGTTCGCCCTTCGGCCCTCAGGCGCGCGGCGCGATCGTGCAACGCATTGTCCGCTCCGACCTCGTCCTCGCCCACCGGAAAGTGCATATGCTCGGCCCCCAGAATCTGCGCCAGCAGAACATTGCCCGAGCGGTAATAGGCCGGCCCCATCCCCGGTACGCGTTCTTCCAGTTGCAGCACCGACGTCATACCCAACCGCGCCGCAGCGGCGGCGGCAGTGCGCACAAAATTGGACTGCACCGCGCCCGTGATCAAAACCGTGTCAGCCTTCTGATGCAGGGCTTCGCCAAAGTAGAATTCAAGCTGCCGGGTCTTGTTGCCGCCAAAACTCAACCCGGTCAGGTCGTCGCGCTTTAACCACAGGTCGATGCCCAACCGGTCCGACATCCGGTTCAGCCGCTCGACCGGAGTGACCTCGGTCATCAACCGGATGCGGGGAAATTCGGTCAGTTTTCGGTCAATCTGCATGTGCATGGTCATCCTGTGTCATCCCATCATCCAGGCCCGTCGAATGAGGGCCACGCAGGCCAGAACCGAGATCACCCGGATCGCCTGCCCAACTACGCGTTGCGGTAACTTCGGGCCAATCAAACGACCCAAAACGCTGCCCAATACCGTCGCGGCGGCAAAAGGCACCAACCACGGCGCACCAGCAAAGGCCGTCCAATCCAGCGCCAAATGCAGCGCAAAGGCGCTGCCATAGGCAACCAGAGCAACGGGTTGCACCAGTTTGCGGGCAGCTTGCGGCGACCGGCCCACCGCCAGCAGACCAAGCACCATCAACGGCCCCGGCGTGGCCGCCCAGACAGTTGCCAGGCCGGACAGACCCGAAATGGTGCGGAATCCTGATGGTCCGATGTTCTGCCCGAATGGGATCAACGAAGTTGCAACCCCAATCAGCAGCAGCGCGGCGGTCAAAAACAGAACCGCGCGTTCGGACAAAAGCGGATAGATCAGCAGCCCCAGCGCGATCCCAGCCAGGCAGGCCAGAACCGCGTCCCGCACAAGCCCCCGGTCGCGCCGCCAGACCTGCGGGTCGGTGGCCACAAGCGACACAAGCGTGTTCAGCATCAACAGCACCGGCACCGCCGTCGCCGTGCCCAGCAACACCATCATCACCGGGGCCACCACGATGCTGAAACCGATCCCGACCCCAACCTGAAGCCCGGCCCCTAAAACGATGGCAATCAGCAAGATCAGCAAATCAGCCGACACGGGGCAAGGTCCTTTCTGCGGTTCGCAGCGATGACCCTAGCGCTCATCTACTATGATGAAAAATCATCTTATTGTATTTATTGATGCTCAAATGTTATCAACTTGCATGCGCATTACCGCCCGCCAGATTGAGCTGTTTCAGATGGCCTACCGCCACAGGTCCACCCGAAAAGCCGCCGACGCCCTGCACATCTCGCAACCTGCAATCAGCCGCGTTGTGGCCGAGCTCGAGGTTGAGATGGGCGTGGCCCTGTTTGACCGCGCCGGACGAAAATTCGAACCCACCGCCGCGGCGCATAGTTTGCAGCAGGCGGTTCAGAAACACTATCAAGGGCTGGATCGCATCCGCGACACCGCCACCCAGATCGCCCTTGGGACCGGAGGGCATTTGCGCGTGGCAACAGTTCCGGCCGTGGCCGATACGCGGGTGGCCATTGCAGCCGGACGGTTGATGGCCGAGTTTCCGGCCTTGCGCGTGGATGTGGTCGTTCTGAATGAAAGGGCTGGTCTCGCGGCCCTACGAGAAGGACGGGTGGATTGTGCGGTCGTCTCCTCGGACCCCGGAGACCCCAACCTCGCCTGCACCCGCCTGACCGATCTGGACCCGGTCGCAATCGTGCCGCGCACCGATACGCTGGCCGACAGAACCGAGGTTTCGGCGGCTGATATGGCGACAAGACCGCTGATCATGCTAACCCCGCACAGCCCTTTTCGGCGCGCGGTCGAGATGATGTTCGACCGTGCCGGCACCTCGTTTCAGGTCCGGGCCGAGGCCGAGACACAGACCGCTCTGGTCCATATGGTGGCGCAAGGGGCCGGGTGCGCCATTGTCGATGCGAATATCCTGCGCAGCTCGGATACCGCGGGCGTTGCGACGTTGCGCCTGACATCGCCCCTAAGCTGGCCGACCCGAATTGCGACCTTGTCCGCGTCACAAGACATCCCCGGCCTGCGCCGGTTCACCGCAGCGGTTCTGGACACCCAAGCACCCGGATCGTCACCCTAGATTCCGATCATAGCGGGCTCGTCTTCGACGACGATAAAGTGGTTCGCATCCAGATCGGCAACATCGACCCCCTCCAGCAACAGGCTGGAATCATCGGCATATTGCAAAAGCGCACCCTCGCTGGTCTGGATTAAATCGACCATGGGGTCGTAGGTGTCCTGGTACCCCACATTGATCACTACGGCGTCAAAGTTGAAGTCGAAATCATCCACCACATCATGACCAAATCCGCTGACCCCGTCCGCGGAGGCATTGCGCGCAACGCCAACCATATCGTTACCTTCACCGGTACTGATCGTGTCATTGCCCATATAGCCAGCAATCAAATCGTCCCCGGCGCCGCCCTCAAGGATATCATCCCCGGCACTTCCAAAGATCAGATCGTTGCCTGCGCCAGCTTTGACCGTAGCCGCCGCGCCAGCGGACAGATCAATATGGTCGTCCTGCGCGGTCAATATGAGGGTTTCAAAATTGATGTATTGCGCCTCGGTCGCGCCCTGTTCGACCAGATACTGAGGGTCCTCGGGATCGAAAACGAAATCATAAGCCAATTGCACGCCTTGTGCCCTGCCCGAGAAGTCCAGCGTATCGACCCCGTCGCCACCATCTACCGTGTCCAGCCCGCTCCCGGCAAACGCGATATCGTCGCCGCCCAGCAGATCAATACTATCCCCGCCCGCAGTGCCGACCCAAACGTCATTTCCTTCGGTGCCCACGGCGGACCCTCCGATCAGGGCGACGTCTGCGGTGCCACTATTGTTAGACGGGTCCACCTCATTCTGGGCATCCGCCACCAGAATGACCTGATAGTCCCCGGCGGAAAGACCCGCATCCAAACTGGCCGATCCCGTGAGAGTTGTCGAACCTCCAGCCGTCAGAGTGGCCGAACCGCTCCAGATCACAATATCGTCGCCTGACACAGTACCGTCCGTCGACAGATAGGCCGTGAAGCCCGTATTGATTGCCGGGTCAGAGCCCAAGTTCGAGACGTCAAAGCTGAAATCAAGCTGCCCGCCTGTCGGGCCAGACAAATATCCCTCGGGTCCCAGATCCAGATCCGAGGACGCGGCGATGCTGAGCATTCCCACCGACAGGTCCACCACGGGCGCGGGCGGAGGGGTCAGGGTGACGGTATGCACAATGGTGTTGTTGTCAGGCTGCGTATCGGTCGATCCGTCATCCCATTCGACGACGCTTATCAGGTGATAGGTGCCCGGCGCGAAGCCTTCGGGCAGCCAATGCGTTCCAGTCACATTTGTCGTCATCTCGGGATCGGTGCCGCCAGTGATCACTGAAATACGCTGATCATCTTCGGAAATCGTTGCATCGGTCGAGATATAGGTGGCGACCGTATACCCCGACACATCCATGTTCGAGGCGTCCTGAATGACATAGTCGATCTCGATCCGCGCGCCGCCGTCCAAATCAAGGTCCGATCCGTCGCCAACCGAGGCCGAAAGCAGTTGCAAATCGGTGCTGGGAGCCTCGACAGTGATCTGAATCCATTCGGTCAGGTTGTCGGTCTCATCCTCTTCGGTCAGGGCATCGCCACTGTCCACGCGCACCGCAACCCAATAGGTGCCGGGCTGCAAGGCGCCGGGATCAAGCGTGAAGGAAACCGAGTCGCTGCTGCCGGTCGCCAAAGCACCCAATTGCGCCGCGTCAATTGTGTCGATGATCGCCCCTTCGTCCGGAGCGGCGGCAATCACAAGGTCAACACTGGACGCGGCTGCATCAAGCACGCCGTCAGAAGCGATCGATACGCTCACATCCGTCACCTCACCCGGCGACAGCACGGTGTCCTCGACTTGCACCGCCTGCGCGCTCAGATTGGCAAAACGTGGCAATATCACATCAGAGGCTGTTTGGGTCATATCCGCAAACTCGAACAGCTCGACATCAGAAAGGGTGTCTGTCCCCTCGGGTCCCGAAATCTGAATGCGCCCGTCATCCAGCAGTATGACCTCATAAGCATCGCGCGCATGGGCATAGACGGCTGTGTCGGTCCCGCTGCCACCTAGGATCGTATCATCGCCGCCGCCGCCTGTCAGACGGTCGTTACCACCTTTGCCGTCCAGCACCTCATCCGCGCTGGTTCCGGTCAGAGTGTTGTCCCGCTTGTTCCCTGAGATGACGTTGCTGTCACCCCCGCCCTTGTTTGGCTTCGGCATCGAAAATCTCCTGCAAAAAATCACTTTGAAAGTTGAGTGCCAAGGAATTGCGTCAACAATTTGGCGTTGTGTGACATGTAGATATGATTAATCTTAGATTGTATTTGAACATGTTTATGTCTGTGCTTTTCGCGCCTTCCCCGGCCCAATCAGTTTCTCTCATTCTCGGAAAACGCCTTGTTTTGTGCATGCATTTCCTTTGAACTGCTGAATAGACAGGCGACCAATATGACGGCTTCCCGGCTTTCTGGTCTCGCCACGTGGGAGAGCACATAAATGACCCGATCCGAGATCTTGCAGGTTTTGGCAGATTTGACGGCCCGGATGCAGGACGCCGACGAACTGACCACACGTCTGCAAGCCGCCGGGTTCAGCGAAGATGAGATCGCGCTGACCCAACAGCTCACCACCCAATGCGCAGGTCTTAGCCTTAGCTCCGAAAATGGCGCGGCAGAACAGACGCTGGCGCGACTGGTGGATGCGATCAACACCATCCCTGAGGGGTTTGCCCTTTACGATGCGGATGACAGGTTGGTGCTGGCCAATCAGACATACCGCCAGATGCTGTATCCGGGCCATGAAGATGTAATAAAACCGGGAATGAAGTTTGAGCAGGTCGTCCGCAAAGCCCTTTCGCTGGGCGTGATACAGGACGCAGCCGGTCGTGAAGAGGAATGGCTGACCAAGCGGCTCAAGCGCCACTTCAACCCTGAAGGCACCCAGATGCAAAGCCGCGCCTCGGGCGGGTGGATCAAGATCAGCGAGCGCAAGACAAGCGACAACGGGATTGTCGCTATCTACAGCGATGTCTCGGACCTGAAGAAGGTCGAGGCCCGCAACGCCGAACTGGCGCAGATCCCCGAGGAAAACCCCAACCCGGTCATGTGCATCAGCAATGACGGGGTGCTGATCTATGCCAACCGCTCCAGCGACCCGCTGCTGGACGCGCTGGACCTTAAAGTCGGCCAGCGGGTCGGCCCCGACTGGCTAAAGCGGGTCGAGACAGGCCTGCGCCAGAACGAACGACAGGATTTCGAATGTCAGGCGGGCGGGATGGTCTATGCCCTGCTGCTCTGGCCCCTGCCCGATGCCAAACATGTCAACCTCTACGGCCGCGATGTCACCCAGTTGAAACAGGCCGAGAACAGGATGCGTGAACTGTCCCGCATCCCCGAGGAAAACCCCAACCCCGTTATGCGCATCAGCGCCGACGGCAAACTGATCTACGCCAACCGCGCCAGTGCGGCGCTGATCTCGGCGCTTCAGCTCAAGGTGGGCGACCGGGTCGGCACCGGATGGCGCAGGCGCGTTGCCAAGGGCTTGCAAGAAGATCAACGCCAGGATTTCGAGTACGAGGCCGGCGGCTTGATTTACGCCCTGCTTCTGTGGCCCGTGCCCGATGGTGGCTATGCCAATATCTACGGGCGCGACATCACCACTCAGAAACAGGTGGAAAGCGAATTGCGCGTAGCCCGCGACATCGCTGAGACGGCAAACAAGACCAAAAGCACCTTCCTAGCCAATATGAGCCACGAGCTGCGCACGCCCCTGAACGCGATCATCGGCTACAGCGAGTTGATGCTGGAAGACGCCATTGACCAGAATGATGAGGCCAACCTCAGCGATCTGACCAAGATCCAATCCGCCGGGAAGCACCTGTTGGCCCTGATCAACGACGTTCTGGACCTGTCCAAGATCGAAGCGGGCAAGATGGAGTTCAATCTAGAATCCTTTGACATTTGCCAGATGGTCATGGATGTGAGCACGACGGTGCAACCTTTGGCCGAGAAAAACGCCAATGCGCTGGAAATCTCGTGTCCCGAGGATATCGGCGAGATGGTCTGCGATCTGACCAAGGTCCGGCAGGCCCTGCTGAACCTTCTGTCCAATGCCTGCAAATTTACCGAAGACGCAAAGATCGCTCTGACTGTGCAGCGCACGGATGATCCCGATCTGATCGAATTTGCCGTCACCGATCAGGGCATCGGCATGACACCCGAGCAAGTCGAGAAGGTTTTCGAGGCTTTCACCCAAGCTGATTCCTCGACCACCCGGAATTACGGCGGCACCGGGCTGGGGCTGTCGATCACCAAGGTGTTCTGCGAACAATTGGGCGGCGATATCGACTGCACCAGCACACTAGGCGAAGGCTCGACCTTCACCATCCGCCTGCCAGGTGTCTGCCGCGATCCCGCGGCCAATCTGCTGCACGGGCCGGGCTATACCGAGGGCGATCCGAACAGTGATCCGACCGCGCCGCTGATATTGCTGGTCGACGATGATCCGACCGTGCATGATCTGCTTGGGCGGCGTCTGCGCCGCGAAGGATACCGGGTGCTGGCCTCGACCAGAGGTGAGGATGCGCTGGAATTGGCGCGCAAGACCCGGCCTGACGCGATCACGCTGGACGTGTTCATGCCCGAAATCGACGGTTGGGCAGTGCTGTCCAAACTCAAGGACGATCCCGAACTGGCCGAAATTCCGGTGATCATGCTGACCTTCGCTGATGACCGGTCCCGCGGGTTGTCGCTGGGCGCAAGCGAGTATCTGGGCAAGCCGATCGACACGGTCGAATTGCTTAACGCCCTGAAACAGCATTGCTCCGCCCAACCCTCCACCCGCGTACTGGTGGTCGAGGACGAAGCCGCCACGCGCGAGATGATCTGTCGTGTTCTGGCCAAAGAGGGCTGGCAGATTGATCAGGCCATAAACGGGCTGGACGCGCTGAACCAGATGTCGAAATCCACCCCGGATGTGATCCTGCTGGACCTGATGATGCCCGAGATGGACGGGTTCGAATTTCTGGCCGGAATGCGCAAGAACCCCGATTGGGGTGAAATTCCAGTCATCGTGGTGACTGCAAAAACCCTGTCGAACGAGGACCGCGCCCGGCTGAATGGTTCGGTCCAGACGCTGATCAGCAAGGACGGGGACGAGGTTGAAACCATCTTGTCCCAGTTGAACGCCATCCTGCCCAACGCGCGAACCGGGAACCGCTAGATCATGCGCCCCGAGCCCGACAATGAAACCCAGCGCGCCAAGGCGGCGTGGTTGGCCAATCTGCGCCAGAGCCTGATCTCACCGGTCAGCGCCATCGTGGGATTCAACGAGCTGCTTCAATCCGAGGTCGACCGGCAGGCGCTGTCGGACGTGGCCTCGGATCTCGACCGGATCTCGAAGGCCACCGCCGATCTGAACACACAGGTGGATCAGCTTTTGCATCCCGAAACGGCGCTGAAACTGACCGTAGGTGGCGATGAAAGCGTGCAGCGTTTGCGCCACGACCTGCGCACGCCCATGAACGCGATCAAAGGCTACAGTGAAATGCTGCTCGAGGATCTGGACGATCTGGATGCAAGCCACCTTCAGGGTGACCTGGTGGGCCTTTTGGACCATACCGACGCGCTTTTGCAGCAGATCGACCATCTTGCCGCCCTGTCCGATGATCCGGCAGGCAATTCGGCGGACATCCCCAACGCGCCGCAGGACACTGCCGCGATGTTCGCCAACTTGGCCGACAGCATGCGCTCGATCGACCCGATTGCCGAGACCGAGCTTTTAACTGGCAACATCCTTGTGGTTGATGACGTCGAGGCCAACCGGGCGCTGCTGGCCCGACGGCTTCAGCGCGATGGTCATCAGGTCTGGACCGCCGATGGCGGTTTTTCGGCGCTGCAAATGGCGTCCATGCAACCCTTCGATCTGGTCCTGTTGGACCTGATGATGCCTGACATCAACGGGTTTGACGTGCTGGCCCGATTGAAAGAGGATGACGCTCTGCACGACATCCCGGTCATCATGATCTCGGCGCTGGACGAAATAGAAAGCGTCGCCCGCTGTATCGAAGCCGGGGCCGAGGACTATCTGCCCAAACCCTTCAACCCTGTTCTGCTGCAAGCGCGTATCAACGCCGCGCTGGAGAAGAAACGCTGGCGCGTACGCGAACGCCACTATCTGGATCAGATGGAGGCGGAAAAGCAGAAATACAAAGACCTTCTGCACAGCATCCTACCCCAGAAAATCGTGACGCGCCTGAACCAAGGCGAAGCGACCATCGCCGACCGACACAGCGATGTCACCGTCCTGTTTTCCGACATCGTGGGCTTTACCGAGATGTCGGCCAAACTGCCCCCGGCCCATGTGGTGTCTTACCTGAACCGCATCTTCTCGGGCTTTGACCGGACCGCGACAGAACTGGGCGTCGAGAAGATCAAGACTATCGGAGATGCCTATATGGTCGCCGCCGGTGTCCCCGATCACCGCGATGACCACGCCGAGGTGATTGTCGAGATGGCCCACAGGATGCTGGCGCAGGTCGAGGCGCTGAATCGCGAGGTTGATCATCCAATGCATATCAGGATCGGCATCCACAGCGGGCCGGTGGTTGCGGGCATTATCGGCTCGCACCGGTTTCTCTATGACATCTGGGGCGACACGGTGAATGTCGCCAGCCGTCTGGAATCAACCGGTGCACCCGGTCGGGTGCAGGTGTCTGAAGACACCGCGTGGCGGATCGCACACAGGTTTCAGGTCTCGGATCCCATCGAGACCCGCATCAAGGGCAAGGGTCAGGTCAGAACGCACTTCGTCACCGGGCGCAAACCCCCAGCGAAATAGCCGGACTTGTCAGGAGGCAGGCACCAGCTTGTCCATTTTTTCCAGCAGTCGGCTTAGCTCGACCGGTTTGGTGTCGAAATCATCGCACCCGGCCTCCAGCGCCTTTTCCCGGTCGCTGGCCATAGCATGCGCCGTCAAGGCAACAACCGGAATCGCCGCCGTCTCGGGCGTGGCCTTGATGCGGCGCGTCGCTTCCCAGCCGTCGATCTCGGGCAAGCTCATATCCATCAGGATGATGTCAGGGTTTTCCGAACCCGCCATCGACACACCCTCTAACCCGTCTTTTGCAACCACGACCTCATAGCCCTTGCGCTGCAAACGGCGCGACAGCATATCGCGGTTCATCTCGTTGTCTTCCACCAAAAGAACTTTAGTCAAAATTTCCCCCCGCGCAGCCGCGCTTTTTGACTGTGAATGATGCCGGCCAGGCACAAAGCCCCTGTTCAGTCGCCTCCCCTGCGGCTGAACCACCCTAACCTCGCCGGTGACTGCATTGTCTCATCAAATTATTTTCGTGCAACGGGTATTTCGGAGGAGATATTCAATCCTTTGCGACTATTGCTTTCGCAACGCGGATTTCGTCCACCAAAGGTCACATGCCTTCGCTGACAATTTGGTCGCCAGACCGATCCCGACCAACTGGCTTTGCGCCGGTTGTTCGATATCGCCAATGTCAATGTCGCGCCCGGCCACCTGCACCAAGAGACCCGCCCCATCCGGGCCCCTCACCTGCCCTTTGACCCGGAATAGCCCCTCGGGGCGGGCACGCAGGGCGGCTTGCAACGCCGTCCGATCAACCGGATCCGGGCCGGTGAACGACCACTTGGTATAGGCTGGATGCGGGGTCTGCGGCAGATCAATCGGACCCTGCGGTGCGATCAGCACTTGCGCGATGTTCAGGTCCTGCGTCCGGGTCAGCACCGCTGTGGTATTCAGGCCCGACAGGGTTTGTCGCAACGCAGGGGACAGGTCACATTTGCTGACGGCAATAATATCGCCGCAGGCGATCTGCCCTAGAACCTGAGGTGCAATCAAAGGATCAGCGCACAGCGCCTGCACCTGCTGACCGTCCACAACCGTCACGATCCCTGCATAGTCCAGATCAGGCTCCGCCTGCGCCACGTTTGCAATCCGCGCGGGGTCGGCGATGCCGCTGGCCTCGATGATCAGATGATCGGGCCTTGGGCGACGGTCCAGCACATCGCCAACCGCCAGAAACAGATCAGCACCCATGGTGCAGCACACACAGCCATTGGCTAGCTCTATCGTGTCCTCTTTGGCCGAAACCAGCAGGTCGGCATCAATGTTGATCGCACCAAAATCATTGACCAGCACAAGAATGCGCAACCCGTGATCGCCTGACAGAATCCGGTTGATCAGCGTTGTCTTGCCCGCTCCCAGATACCCTCCGATCACCGTCATGGGCAGCGGAGTCATAGGCGATGCACCTCACCGCCCAGCACCGTGCCCAAGACGGCAATATCCTTCAACGCGTCCGGATTCACTGCGGTCGGATCCGCGCCCAACAGTACGAAATCAGCGCGCTTTCCGGTTTGGATCGAGCCGATCTCGGCATCCATTTTCAACGTCTGCGCCGCGCCCTGAGTGATGGCATAAAGCGCCTCCTCGACCGAGATACACTGCGCCGGGCCCAACGTCTGGCCGCTCATGGTGCGGCGGTTCACGGCGCACCACGCGGTAAACAGCGGCCCCATAGGCGTCACCGGCGCATCCGAGTGAATGGCGGTGATCACCCCCGCATCCAGACAATCACGCACCGCATCCATCGACTGCGCCCGATCCGGGCCGATGGTCAGAGCCGTGTGCTGATCGCCGAAATACCACAGGTGATTGGCAAAGATGTTGCAGGCAACGCCCAGCTCAGCCGCGCGGCGAAACAGGGCGGCATCCATCATCTGGCAATGCTGCAACACGTGGCGCGCACCCGGCCACGGATGTTTGCGCGCCGCCGCCTCCAACGCGTCCAGCGTCACCTCGGCCGCCTCATCCCCGTTGACATGAATATGCATTTGCAGCCCCTGGCGCTGCATCTCTTCGCACAGCTGGAAAATCTGGTCGGGCGCGGTGTTCCACAGCCCGTTCGGCTGCCCGCCCACGTAACCCGGCGCCCGCACACGCGCTGTCCACCCCTGAATGGATCCATCCGTCATCAGTTTAACCGCGCCCAGCCGCAGCTTCTCGGTCGACCGGTCGCGCATCGCTTGCGCCTGTGCCGCAATCTCGGCCGGGGTGCCGCCCATCGCCCCCAGCGCAGGGACAAGACGCACGGGGAAATCCGACCGCGCAGTCGCAGCGGCCAAACGCGCGACATCCTCATCGCCCAGCGTGGCAAACAGATCGGTCACGGTGGTGACGCCCGCGCGCTTGCAGACCTCACCATAAGACCGCAGCGCCGCATCGGTCTGCGTCAGGTCGCGAAAGTCGATCCCCGTCCGGCGCATGACTGGAAACATCGCGGCCATTTCCTGCAACTCTCCGGTCGGCTGACCGTCCGACCCCTTGGTGACGCCCTCGACATTGGTGGCAGCGTCATAGCCCGCCAGTGCAAGCGCTGCGCTGTTGCCGCAGAGCAGGTGAAAATTCGAAAAGATGATAACGATGGGACGCGTGGTGCTGACCTGATCCAGATGATGGCGGCTGAGCCGCTCCGAGGTCAGGAAAATCGGATCGAACCCCCAGCCGATCAGCGGCTGCTCCGGTGCCAGGGTCGCCTCGAACTCTGACAGCCGCGCAATGACCTGATCAATCTGCGTCATACCGTTGTGCATCTGACCCTGCGGGTCGATCCGGTCGTGATAGCCGCAATAGGCATAGTCCCACATGGCCCCGGCCATCATATGCGCATGGCCTTCGACAAAACCCGGCATCAACACCGTGTCAGACAGATCGACATGGGCCTCGGCCCCGCCCCACGGGTCCGCGCAATTCGGTCCGCCTACCGCCAGAACCCGCCCGTCGCGCACCGCCACATGGCTGGCGCGCGGCTGGTTTCTGTCCATCGTGACCACGGATTTCGCATGGAAAAGAAGCGTTTTGCCCATGTCCCCCTCCTCTCGGGTCTCCTACAGCTAGCCAAGCTTGGTCACTTGGAAAAATAGAATTAGTATCAGAGTATCACACAAAAAATACAGGAATTACCCGTGCGCTTTACCCTCAAACAGCTTCAGTATTTCGATGCGGCCCTGCGCACCGGTTCGATCGCGCGGGCCTCGGTCGAGATGAATATCTCGCAATCCTCGATCACGGCCGCCATCGACATGATCGAAAGCACGACCCAGGCCGAACTGTTGCGGCGGATGCCCGCCAAAGGCATTGTCCCCACCGACAAAGGCATCGAGATCGGTGCTCGTATCCGCACCTTTCTGGAACAGGCGCGCATCTTCGAATCCGATCTGCTGACCCTGACCGGAGATCCAGCTGGCACTCTGCGTCTGGGCTGCTATGCCCCCACCGCGCCTTATGTTCTGCCGCCGATCCTCAAGCGCATTTCGCAGGATTTCCCCCAGATCAGGGTCGAGATTAAGGAGGGCGACATGCTCAGCATTGCCGAAATGCTCAACAGCGGCGTGGTCGATCTGGCCCTGACCTACCGTCGCGCCGCGCCCAAGGCGCAGCCTTTCTTGCCCATGTTCAAGGCGGCACCAATTGCGATGATCCCCGATGTCTCGCCCTTGGCCCAAAAGGACCAGGTGGCGCTGTCCGATCTGGCCGACCTGCCGATGATCCTGCTGGATCTGCCTGGCGCCCCGGATTATTTCGAGGCCCTGTTCACCACCGAAGGGCTGCGCCCGCGTATTGCCCACACCACCAAAAGCTCCTCGGTTCTGCGCGGGATGGTCGCGGCGGATCTGGGCTATGCCATTCTGAACATCTGCGGGCCGCTGGACCGCAAAGGTCAGAACGGCTATGTCGCGCGGCCGATTTCAGGGGATCAGGATGCGCCTTTTTACGGGGTAGCCTATACCGGCGCGGGCAAACGCTCGGCCCTGGTGCGCAAGGTGCTGGAAACCTGCCGCGAGATCTCGGATCAGGGCGGGTTTGATCACCTCCTGACGCAGCCTGCGCCGTACGCGGCGCAATAAACCCAAAAAATGCAATAATACCCCCAGAAAACAACTGTTTTCTGCATCAATGAGGATTGGGTAGCGTTTCCCTGTCCCACTAACAGATCCGAGGGATCAGGCTTTAGCTGCCTGACACTCTTTGGCGCGCTGGGATTTGCAGAATTCTACCGCCCCGTAATAGGCTTACGGAATATCAACAAAATCGGGGCGGCAAACGGCAAGATCAAACAACAAGAACGCACCAACCAGGAGGACTTCATGAAACTTTGGAACTTGAAAACGGTGACGATGCCGGTACTGGCACTCGCACTCTCCGCCACATCCGCACTGGCCGCTGACATCACGATGAATGTCGGCTTTGGCGCGCCAGAGGAATCGCTCTATGGCCGGTTCGGCAAGATTTTTCAGGAAAAAGTGGCCGAGCACTCGGACGGTGCAATCGAAGTCAAACTGCGCTGCTGCAACCAGATCTCCAGCGAGGATGAGGCGTTCAAGGCCATGCAGCTTGGCACGGTTGATGGGTTCTTTATCACCGCCAACAACGTCTCGCCCCATTGGCCGCTGATGGATGTCACGGTGCTGCCCTATATCTTCCAGAACGCCGAACATCTGGACCGGGTGCTGAACGGCGAAGTCGGACAGCAGATGAAAGATCAGTTGCAAGCCGATACCAGCGTCCACCTGCTGGCCTTTGGTCCGGCGCTTTATCGGGATTTCTACAACTCTGTTCGCCCCGTGAACACCATGGCGGATATGGAAGGTCTGAAAATCCGCGTCCCCAAGAACGAGGTGATGATTGCCACCTTCGAAGCCTTTGGCGCAAACCCAGTGCCGCTTGCGTGGTCCGAGACCCCCACCGCGCTGCAAACTGGCACCGTGGATGGTGGCGACAACGGAACATCCTTCATTCGCGACATGAAGTTCTTCGAGTTCGAGCCGCATCTGGTCATCCTCGAGCATTTCGTGGCCTTCGCACCTCTGTTCGCGTCGGACAATTTCATGAAGAAGTTGAACGATGAACAGCGTGCCCAGATCATGGACGCCGCTGCCGAGGCCGGGGCCGAATTTGCCGCTCAGGTCGCGAGTGAGACCGAAGAGGTCCGCCAGTGGCTGGTTGACGAAGGCGGCATGGCCCGCACCGACCCGGATCGCACCGACTTTATTGCCGCGGCCCAAGGCGTGCAGCAGGAGTTCGCGGAAAAACGCGGTGATGATTTCATCGCCTTGGTGAACGCCATTCAGGCCGCCGCCCAATAAACAATCCGGGCGCCACAAGGCGCCCTTTTTCGGCCCGGCAAGCGGACGAGGGACAAAATGGCTGCACTCAAGTGGCTCGAACGGCATTTCGAGGAACTGATCTGCTGCACCTGTCTGGCGGTGATCGCCGTGGCAGTCTTTGCGCAGGTGGTGGCGCGCTACGTTTTTCAGGTGGCGCTGCACTGGACCGAGGAAACCGCCGCCATGTGCATGGTCTGGGCGGTCTATATGGGCGCATCGCTTTGTGTGCGCGAGCGGTTCCACATCCGCATCATGGTCGCGGTGCAGGCGCTGCCCACCGGCTTCGGCAAGATCGTCATTTTCATCGCCGATATCTTCTGGGCCTTCTTCTGCCTCTTCATGCTGCGGATCAGTTGGGATTATCTGGCCGTCTTCTGGCGCTTTCCCGAAACCAGCCCCAGTTTGGGCATCAACCAATTCTACCCCCAAACCATTCTGGTGATCGGCTATGGGCTGATGCTGATCCGCCTGGCGCAGACCTATGTCAATTGGTGGCGCGACGGGCGCAACGGCCTGCCCGGAATGCTGGATGAGGAATGGGAAGCAACCTCGAAGGATCAGGAGCATCAGATATGAGCGCCCTGATGATCTTGGCCATCGCCTTTGTGGTGCTGACCGTCATGGGCGTGCCGCTCTTTGTGTCGGTCGGTCTGACCACGGCGCTGGCGCTGTATCTGATCGACATCCCATATACGCTAATGGCGCAGACCGGCTATGGCAGCCTGACCCCCTTCCCACTGCTGACCATTCCGCTGTTTGTGCTGGCTGGACGGTTGATGGAAGTGGGCGGCATGGCCACCCGCATGATTTCGATCGCGACCAATCTGGTGGGGGCCTATCGCGGCTCGATGGGGCTGGTGACAGTGTTTGCCTGCATGTTGTTTGCCGCACTTTCGGGCTCGGGCCCTGCCACCACGGCGGCGATCGGGTCTGTAACCGTGCCTGCAATGAAACGCGAAGGCTATGACGTGCCCTTCGCTGCCGCCATCACCGCCAGCGCAGGCGCCTTGGGCAGTCTTATCCCGCCTTCGAACCTGCTGATCATTTACGGGCTGGTGTCTGAAACCTCGATTCCGCGCCTGTTTCTGGCGGGGCTCATCCCCGGTGTCATGGTCACGATCCTGCTGATGATCACCACCTATATCGTCGCCCGTAGGCGCGGATATGGCGGCGACGGCGAGAGGTTCTCATGGGGTCCATTTCTGCGCGCGGCTTGGGACGGGAAATGGTCCATCGGCGCGCCGGTTCTGATCCTGGGCGGCATCTATGGCGGGGCCTTCACTCCGACTGAGGCCGCCGGCGTGGCCGTGTTCTATTCGCTATTCGTGGGCTTCTTCATCTATCGCGAACTGACCCTGAAAAAGCTGATCGAAGCGCTGCGCTTTACCTCGCTGCTGACCGGCATCCTGATCCTGCTGACGCCCACGCTGGCCTTCGGGCAACTGACCGCGTTCTATGACGTGCCCACGGCCGTGCAAGACGGCATCACCTCGATCACCGAGAACAAATTCCTCGTCCTGCTGCTGATCGGCGTGTTCTACATCTTCATCGGCACCTTCATGGAGTCGCTGGCCCAGATCGTCCTCTTCACCGCTGTGTTCCTGCCTTTGGTCAGCTCTCTGGGCGTTGATCCGGTGATGTTCGGTATCTTCACCGTCATCACTTGCGAAATCGGGTTCCTGACACCTCCCCTTGGCGCCAACCTGACGGTTGCGGCGCGGATCTCCGGGATATCCATCGAACGCATATCCGTCGCCGTCCTGCCGTTCATCCTCGCCTATATCATCGGCATGGTGATCCTGATATTCTTCCCCGACCTCACCACCTTCCTGCCCGACTGGCTGTACGGAGAAGCGAAATAGGAGGCACCCATGTTCGATCTTGTTCTCAAAGGCGGCACCATTGTCGATGGTACGGGACAGGACGGCTATTTGGGCGACGTGGCAGTCACAGGCGAGACCATCAGCGCCGTTCTGCCCGCCGGTGAGTTGGCCGCGCAGAAGTCCGCGCAAGAGATCGACGTCTCGGGCCTGGTCGTCGCGCCGGGTTTCATCGACATGCACACCCATTCCGATTTCACGCTGATCGCTGATGGACGCGCGGAAAGTCAGGTGCATCAGGGCGTCACGACCGAGGTGATCGGCCAATGCGGCATCAGCTGCGCGCCCGTTAACAGCCCAGGCGATATCAGCCGCGTGGCCCCGTGGTACACCGATCAGGCCAAGCATGACACGTGGCTGGGTTTCGGCGACTATTTGGATGTGCTGGATCGCACCGAACTCGGCGTGAATGTCATGGCCTTTGTCGGCCACGGCACCGTGCATCGCGCGGTTCTGGGCGATCAGCTTCATCCGGGCGAGGCCGAAGACGTCACCGAAATGGCCCGGCTGGTCGATCAATGCATGGACGAAGGCGCGGGCGGGTTCTCCTCGGGTCTGGAATATTTCCCCGGCAGCCTCGCCTCGCCGGAGCATCTGGTGCCGATGTGTGAGGTCGCGGCCAAATACAAACGCCTCTACGCCACCCATGTGCGCAACCGGGATACGCATTACGATCTGGGCTTTGCCGAAGCCATCGCCACCGCACGCCAATCCGGCTCCAAGCTGCAGATCAGCCATATCCAGCCCAAATTCGGCGCGCCGGACTATGCCATGGACCACACACTGGAAATGATCGACCTGGCTCGCCGTCACGACGTGGACATCGCCTTTGACGTCATCCCGCATGACTGGAACCATACCCTCATGGCGGCGATCCTGCCGAAATGGGCGCAGGCAGGGTCCGTGGACGATGTGCTTGCGCGACTGGCCGACCCTGAATCCCGCGCGCGGATCAAGGCCAACCCCCAACCCATGTGGTTGATCGTCAAGGCCGAGAAATGGTCGGACATCGTCTTGCTGAACGCCACCGTCAACAAGGACATCGTCGGCGCCGACTTCGCCGAGATCGGCCGAATGCGGAATTGCCACCCCTATGACGCAGTGCTCGATATCCTGATGGAGGAAGGCGAGAACCTGATGGCCTGCATGTGGTCGTCCAAATCCTTCCGAAACTCGGATGTGGAACTCTGTCTGGAACAACCCGAATGCGCCGTGATCTCGGACACTGTGGCCATCGCCAATGAGGGCGTTCTGAAGGACCACATTGGCTCGCTATCGGGTTACGGCTGGGCCGCGCGGTTCCTGCAATACTACGTGCGGGACAAGTCGACGCTGTCTCTGGAACAGGGGGTGGCCAAGTTGACCTCGATCCCCGCCAATCGGTTGGGGCTGAAGAACCGCGGGGTTTTGGCCGCAGGGCAACAGGCCGATATCTGCGTGTTCGATCAGGTCAATATTGCCAGCAACGCAACCGCGAAACACCCCCGCCGCTATGCCTCGGGCATTGCACATGTGCTGGTGAACGGGGCATTGGCGATGCGGAACGGCCTGCGCACATCCAGCAATTCCGGTCAGGTTCTGCGTGATTTCAGTGCTTCTGGTTAACCCTCCTGTCTAGCCGCTGGATTCGATCCGCACTTTTCTGATCTCGGGCGCGATGCGGCTATAGGCGGCCAGCAGACGCTCGGACCAGTTGCGATGGATATAGTCCGCCTCGAACCGCGAGGGGGCGACAAGGGTTACGGTCCCCCCTGCCCTCTCGGCCTCGATCAAATGGCGAAACCAGCTGGCCCAAAGCTCGGGATCGCGCCCGTGCAAAATGGCCTGAACCTGCGTCCAGATATCTCCATCGCTTTCCTCGGGCGCTGGAGGTTTCACTTTGAACGGCACCACATTTGTGCCGGGCTCGGGCGAGTCTGACATCCGCGCGACAAAATCCGCGCCAATCGTCGGCCAAACCTCGGACGTGTCGATCATCACCTGTTTGAGGTCCAGCTCATACACCGCCACCCTGCCCCGCGCGGCGGGGCGTTTGACCGCAATCCAACCCATAGACCGCAGCTTGGACATCTCACGTTTGACGGTGCGCTCATTCACCGACCATAGCCGCGCAATCTCTTCCCGCCCGATCGACAACTCATTCGCGCGCCAGTTATACCGCGTGGTGATCAACGCAATGATGCGTAGAATACTGCGCTGCCGATGCTTGTCGCCTGACAAAGCGTGCACCGTCATCGCGGACAGGATATCATATTTTATGGCGGGCGCGTTTAGCCCAACCGGTTTTGCAACCTGCATTCCAATCTTACCGCTCTGTCTGCCTCGGGCGGAGTTTCCACCCCTGTTGCGCTGTTTGCCAACGCTTTTCGTCTTGATGCCCTGATTAGCGTCCAAAGCGACGATTCTGTCAAGAGAAGTTTGATTTGACCCGGTTTTTCAGCAACTCAAACCCAATTTTAAAAAAGAAAAATGGTGAAGTATTGGTGATGGGGGACATTCTAGTTGTCCCCTTAAGTGGCGTATTTGTCCCCCCAAATCGACCGATAGAGAGTCTAACGCCCCCCTAAATATAGCGTCCTGCCCTATTTTCCAGAGGCACCGCGAATCACCGCGATTCGGGTCCTGAAGGACGTTGATTTCCCTTGTTTATGTTACCCATGGGTAAGATCGTGATCTGAGTATATTTTCTTTTGCTTAAAGTGCAAATAGGGCGTAAATAGTGAAATCATAAAAAATAGCGTCCATAATAGTGAGACCCGAGGCATGTATACGCACGAAGACCTGAACGCATTGCGGAACCAGTCCCTTAAGTTGCAGGGCTGGATTCGGCAGCAAACCTTTAGTCCTGAGATGGAGAAGACTCTTCGTCGTTTTTCCAGCTGGGAAGTGTCCGAGCTGATCTTTCGCATTAACCAGTCGACCTTTCGGGGCAAGCTGGCTGCGGATCCCTCGCTGCCGGGTGGTGAGGTGGAACCAGACGGCCGGCAACGCTGGTTCAGCCTGGAAGAGGTGAATGAGCTCCGCCGGCGGCTCAAGGTGAACCGCAAATCTCTTATGCCGCCCCGCCCCGTTGGTAAACGCGCGATACGTGCGGCGGTGGCAAACTTCAAAGGCGGCGCTGGTAAGTCGACCGTTGCGCTTCACTTGGCTCATGCGGCGGCGCTGGATGGCTACCGCGTGTTGGTGGTGGATTTCGATCCGCAAGCCACTTTGAGCCATTCCATGGGCCTGACCGATGTGGCCGAAGATTTCACGGTCTGGGGTATTATGGCCCGCGATCTGATCCGCGAAACCGAGCGTATGAACAACCGCCCCGTCGCTGCTGAATCAGGCACCGCCCTGCCCCGCCGCGAATTGCCGCCGTCGATCACGGACATGGGCCTGGGCGATCTTCGGATTGGGGATTTCATCAAGCAAAGCTCGTGGTCGACCATTGACGTTGTCCCCTCCTGCGCCAACGCCGCCTTTGTCGAGTTCGCCTCGGCCCAGTATCGTCACTTGAACCCAGAGTGGTCATTCTTCGCGGCTGTGTCGCGTTATCTGGATCAGATCCCCGATGATGCCTATGACCTGATCCTGTTCGATTGCCCGCCTGCGATTGGTTATCAATCCATGAACGCGGTGTTCGCGGCAGACATGCTCTATATTCCCTCAGGGCCCGGCTATTGGGAATACGACTCGACAACCTCTTTCATTGGTCAGTTGGCTGAAGCGCTGGAAGACCTTGCCTACGGTTTCGACAAGACCTTACCCACGGGTAAGATCGGCTTACCCAAGACATTCTGTGAAATGCGCTTTCTGCTGACCCGGTACGAGCCAGGCAATGCGCTGCATTCGGCCATGTTCGAGGCGTTCAAGAAAGTATTCGGTGAACATGTGGCCGAGCATCCGGTTGAAATGACCCGTGCGGTCGAACAATCCGGTCGGTTCCTGAGTTCGGTCTATGAGATGGACTACCGCGAAATGACGCGCGAGACATGGCGCAGGGCGCGGTCTACATTTGATAACGTGTACGAGGAATTCCGGGGCGTGATGCTTTCGGCCTGGGACCAATTGGAGGATGACGCATGAGCCGCAAACGCAGAATGTTCGACATCGACATGCCTTCCATGGAGGATATCCCGGTTGGCAAAGTTCCTGACAAGGTCTTGGAAAAACGCCGTGGCCCGATGGCCGCCGCGATCTCGGAAAACGCCGAAGCGTTGCGCGGGCAACAATCGACAGAGGACACCATACGCGCCGAAAACGATCGCTTGGCCCATGAGCTCGTTCGTCTGCGGTCCGAAGGTCTGGTGACTGAGCATGTACTTCTGGCTGATGTGGTAACTGAAAAGCTGACCCGGGATCGCAAGAACGGCCCGGATCCTGAATTGGACGAGTTGAAGGATTCGATCCGCGAAATCGGATTGTCGAACCCAATCCGGTTGGAGCGTCGGGCTGATGGTCGGTACGAGCTCATTCAAGGGATGCGGAGATTGTCTGCCTATCGAGCTCTGTATCAGGAAACCGGCAATGAAGTGTATGCGACTATCCCGGCGGGCATTTCGGATGGCGCGGATCTGAATGACAGCTACCGTCGCATGGTAGATGAAAACCTGATCCGCAAGGATATCTCATTTGCGGAAATGGGTACATTGGCGCGGGCCTTTGCCGAGAACCCTGCGAATGAATGCCCGGACGTGGACAAGGCCGTTGCGCTTTTGTTCAAGTCCGCCAGCTATACCAAACGCAGCTATATCCGATCGTTCGCCAGCCTGCTGATGATGCTGGACAAGGTGCTGATGCATCCTAACGATATTCCGCGCAATGTCGGCGTTGAGCTGAAACGTAGGTTGGATGCCGATCCCGGTTTGGCGCGTCATGTGAGCACCAGTTTGATGAACGAACCGGATCGCGACGGCGCGCGCGAGGTTGCTATTCTTCGCTCGTTTTTAGAGCCGACAGCTGACAACCCCAAGAAAGTGCCAGGTGCAAGCGGTGGAAAGACGCGGCGGGCGAAGACCACGTTTCAAGTTTCGGGCAGGGCAGGGGTGGCGAAGTGCTCGGCCTCAAGCGGGCGAATTGAACTGCGCTATAATCTGGACTTCACACGGGTGAACCGTGCCAAGCTAGAGCAAGCGATCGCCTCATTGCTGGACGAGTTGCAGGAAGACGACGACCTTACCCACGGGTAAGATCAGCAACATGCTAACAAACAGAAACGCCGGGCCAGTGCCCGGCGTTTTTCGTGCGCCATTTTTAGGGCGGGTTTCCCCAAAAGCTGTTTTGGACTTGATGGCAGTTGGCGGCGAATCTTGTGGCCGAGCCCTGGCATATGATGCGAGCTTAGGATTGGATGCTAGGAACGCAATGACTGGGTCTGTCTACAAAGGAGGGGTTCGTGGACCCAGTAAGCACATCGGTCGGTAGGGCAACGGCGCAACATGTAAGGGCGGGGGTGACTGCAGGTGGTGGACACAAGGGGATGTATTGGAGTCAAATCCTTATTTAGCAGGTTTGAATGCCGCTTTGGCTGTCTAGTTCGTGACGAGGATAGATTATGTGCTCAATCATGTGGTGCGCAAAAAGTCTTTATTATGATCATTACAAGACTGGTTGGCTGACGCAAAACACAAACTCGATCAGGAGTATCAGGTGCATACTTATGGGTCTTGACGCTCATAAGAGCTACGAGTGCCAATCGCTGGGATCAGTTTCTCGTTGGCAAAAAGATTGCTATCAAATGAGAACGACTTAACGGTTCCGATCATCCGAATGTGGGAATAAATGCGCTTAGCTCTTTTCATTCTCTTTCCGATTATGTTTGTCGGTTTGGTTGTTTTTCTGATCTTTGGTTTGAAACCGCCCAACAATATTAAGCTGGCTGCTGGCATAAACGGCGGCGGATACTGGCAAGTTGGACAACTCTATAAAGCAGAACTTGCACGTGACGGCATTCAGGTAATTTTGGTTGAAACCGAGGGGTCCGTTGAGAACATTCAAAAACTTGTTTCCGGCGAAGTGGATGCCGCTTTTGTTCAAGGCGGTCTTGAACTACCTCAGGACGAAAACTTGCAGTCCCTGGGTGCCATTTTTCTTGAACCCATGGTGGTGTTCCGTGGGCCGTCTAGTCCAGTTGGGGCCAATGCAGGAGAATGGGGAGACATACGTTTAGCAGCAGGAACCAAGGCGTCTGGTACTCGCGCCGCTGCTTTATCGCTAATTGAGGCCGCAGGTTTGCAAAATGTCGGCATAACCCTAGTCGATGCCGGGGGAAACGATGCAATAGAGGCCTTGTATTCCAACGAAGCGGATGCAGCGTTGTTTGTCGCACCCCTCGATGCGCCTTATCTTATGGACGCAATTTTTGATCCAGAAATCGTTTTCGTTCCCATGGCTTTGGTCGATGCTCTGGCATTGAAACTTGCAGGCGCAAATTCGGTAACTGTACCGGCAGGATCAATCACACTGGACCCTCCGAGGCCGCCGGAGGATGTCAAAATCTTAGCGTTGAGGGCTTCACTTATCGCCGCTTCCGATCTTCATCCTGCAGTAACCGATAGGTTGGTGAATGCAGCGAAGAACATTCATAGCGAAGCCACTATTTTGCAAAGTGCGCGCGAGTATCCAAACACAGCTTCACCGCCTGTGCCACTAAACAAAATTGCGACAGAACTCATAAATTCTGGGCCAAACTTTTTGCATGGCGTCTTGCCATATTGGATCGCAGCGCAATTTGGCAGTGTATTGCTGTTGTTATTGCCTTTGTTGTTCTTAGTTCCTTTTCTGCGGATCGTCCCGTCTGGCTACGTTTGGTTTCAAAAGCGTAGGGTCTGGCGTTTTTACCAGCGCATCGCTGCGCTTGAGGAAGAACTCAGCAAGGCACAGACTTTGGCTGAGGTGGAAGAGGTCGCCAATAAATTCGAAGAAGTGGACACCGCACTTGCAAATCTGAACCTGCCGCTCGCATATCGCCAAGGCGCATATGATGCACGTTTGCACATAGACCTAATTCGACAGGAGATTGCGCGCCGTCGAAACGCGAAATTGATGGGCCCTCAGCAATAGCAGGCAATGCGCTAAAATTTCTTTTTGATTTGAGCTTTCGATACGGTCTTGCGCTTTAGTTAGTGCGGATATGGTTGCTTTGGGCTCACAGGTAGTACCCGAGCAAACGCGGCAATCCAGGAAAACCCCTTCGCACTCCGCTGAGGTACAGAGCCGAAGTTTAGAGCGTCGTTTCCGTTTGAGTGTTATCTCAACACTCGTGGCCGGACAAGGCACGGGCGTATACTATCGTCTACTGCGCGAATTGCTGAAACGGAAAAAGCCCGGACATAATTCGCCCGTTTTTGAGCATACTGGTGCGTGTTCATCGCTCTGTGACGCAGCGTAGGCAGAATTGCCCCGCAATCGTCTTTCCCGAATCGAGGAAAAGGCGCTATGCTGCACTGCAGAAAAAGGCATGCTATGTTTCGATTGGACGGATACAAAGCAGTTGTTATCGGTGTCGCAAACGATCAGTCGATTGCGTGGGGATGCGCGCGTGCGCTTCATGCACAAGGCGCAGAGATCGCGCTGACTTATGTAAACGAAAAGGCCAAACCATACGTCGTCCCGCTGGCTGAAGAGGTTGATGCAAAAATCTGTCTTCCGCTGGATGTGCGGGATGCAGACCAGACAAACGCCTTGTTTGATGCAATCCGGGCGCAATGGGGCCGGATTGACACTCTTGTGCATTCTATTGCCTTTGCGCCACGCGATGATCTGCACGGAAGGGTTATTGATACCTCGGCCGAAGGGTTTGGGGTGGCCATGGATATTTCTGTTCATTCGTTTCTGCGCATGATCCGCATGGCCGAACCGCTGATGGTGCGTGGCGGAACATGTATGACGGTCTCGTTTCTTGGGGCGACTCGGGTTGTTGAAAACTACAATATCATGGGGCCGGTGAAGCCCGCTTTGGAAGCCTCGGTGCGCTATGCCGCTGCAGAACTGGGGACCAAAGGCATTTCGGTGCACGCTCTGTCGCCTGGCCCTCTGAAAACCCGCGCGGCCACCGGGCTGTCCGATTTTGATGCACTGCTGAGCGCCGCTGCCGAGCGTGCACCCACCCATCAGTTGGCGACCATCGAAGATGTCGGTGCCTATGCCGCGTTTCTTGCAAGCCGCGAGGCGTTCAACGTGACTGGCGGCGTACACCCCATCGACGGTGGGTACAGCATCGTCTGAGGAAGGATTGACCTATGGCCCGGAATTCAATTGCGAAAGAAAATGCGTCGCACCCTTCAACCGGTGAAAAAACCACAGCGACCGTAAACAGCAACGTGCTTGATGCGATTTCTGGTGTGCTTGATCAATCTGGTATGCAGTACCAAATTTTGTCGCAAGCCGCTACTAATCAGGCACAGAAAATAACTGAGCACCATTCAAACCGGTCTACGAAATGGTCAAACGAACTGCGAGATCTTGCGGTGCAATTCGCGCGGACGAAATCCGTAGGTTCGGCATGGACGGACTATATCAAGGATGCAGGTCAGCGCGTCGCCCTGACGATGGACGTCTTGCGCGAGCGCGGAGACGTTTTCCTCGAACATGAAGCGGCCGGTTGCCCGCCAGTGCTTGTCTATGACTACGAAGTGATGGTTGACGGGAGGGAGCTCGATCGGCCCTGCAACTATCAGCTTTTGCGCATTGTTCCCCCGCAAGGGATCAACGTAGACGATCACAAACGCCCCTACATCATTATTGATCCTCGTGCTGGACATGGCGGTGGTATTGGTGGGTTCAAGTCCGACAGCCAGGTCGGCGTGGCGCTGGCGAAGGGCCACTCGGTATACTTTGTGAGTTTTGGCCGTGACCCGGTCGAAGGACAGACACTGGCGGATGTGATGCATGCCGAAGCTGGATTTGTTCGCACCGTCAGCGCGCGTCACCCAAAAAGCCCGCAACCTGTTGTGACAGGAAACTGCCAGGGCGGCTGGGCGACCTTGCTGATGGCGGCCTGCAACCCCGATCTGACCGGGCCTCTGGTGCTCAATGGTGCGCCGGTCGCACCTTGGTCGGGTGAAGTTGGTGAAAATCCAATGCGCTACAATGGTGGGATGCTTGGCGGTACATGGCAGCCGATGCTCTGGTCAGATTTGGGGAACGGCAAATTTGACGGTGCCAATCTGGTGATGAATTTCGAGCAGCTAAATCCCAGCCGCAACTACTTTGGCAAGTATTTCGACCTGTACCGCGATCCCGAAGCCGGCCGTCAGCGTTTCATCGATTTTGAGCGTTGGTGGGGCGGTTTCTTTCTTCTGAACGAGGCCGAAATTCGATGGATTGTCGAACAACTGTTCGTTGGAAACCGGCTCGTCAAGAATACCGCACAACTGGAACCCGGAGTTCCCGTAGATCTCAAGGCGATCAAAGCGCCGATTTTTGTCTTTGCAAGTCACGGCGACAATATCACGCCGCCGCAACAGGCTTTGAACTGGATCGCTGAAACGTATGCGGACGAAGAAGAGATACGAGTACGCGGCCAGCGCATTATTTACATGCTTCATGATGAAGTGGGGCATCTGGGCATTTTTGTTTCCTCCAAGATTGCGCGCAAAGAGCACACAGGCCTCGCCTCTACACTTGAAACAGTCGAGGCAATGGCACCCGGTCTTTATGAAATGGTCATTGATAACATCGAAGGGGACGGGGTCGAAAAATCCTTCGAAGTTCGGTTCGTCGATCGAACGCTTTCAGATGTCGCTGCATTGGATGACGGTCGCCAGGATGAAACCTGCTTTGCCGCCGTGGCGCATATGTCGGAAGTGCAAGCGGGTGCCTATGAAACCTTTGGTCGCCCAGTCTTGCAAACAATGTCGACACCGGTGACAGCGCAGGCTTTGCGCGATGCGCATCCGCTGCGCGTACAGCGTTCGTCGATGTCTTCGAACACAGTTATGGGGAAAGGGATCGAGAAACTGGCGCAGGACGCCAGAGCGCAGCGCGCGCCAGCCGATGCTGACAACCCGTTTCTAAAATGGGAAAAACTCACCGGTGAATGGATCGAGCAATCGATGGATTTGGGCCGTGATTTGCGCGACGCATGGTATGAGGCAACCTTCTTCGCCACTTGGGGCGGGCCGTTCGCAACTTGGTTCGGGCAAGAGTATTCCAAGCGCCGAACCCTGCCAGACCCAGCGTCTTTGCGCAATTTGCCAGAGGTCAACACGGTGCTTGCGCATATGCGGCAAGGAGGTCTGCCCGAGGCGGTCATTCGAATGCTGATCTTATTGGCCGACAGCCACAAAGGCTTTCGCGCTGAGATTCTGCACCGCTGGGCGCATATCTTTCGGCACGAAGCGCCGTTCAAATCCATTTCGGTTGTAGAACGTCAACGTATGTTGCACGAGCAGACTCTGGTCGCCACTTTCGATCCGAAGGGTGCAGTCGAGACGTTGCCTTATCTGTTGCCTGACGAGGAGCAGCGCACTGAAGCCGTTGATCTGGTCAAACGCATCATAGGGGAAGTCAAAACACCTTCCAAAGAACTTGAAGAGATGGCCAACTTGCTTGTGCGCGTTTTGGACTATCGTCCTGATGCTGAAACGGGGCCAAAGGCAGCGTCGCAGAGGTCAATGGCAAAGTCTTGAAAACGCATGGCGACACAAAATCCAATCAGAATTGAACTGATTTCATTGCTTTAGGCCTGCAATCTCTATTAGCTTGGAGGCAACCGGATTTACCAAATCAATATTAAACCCTCCGAGCGCACTGGTTCGGTGGGCAGTTTGAAGGTGAAAAGAAAAATAAACTCTTAATCATGCGACTTAGGGTAGGCGATGTCTCAGAGTCTCTTGAAATATACTCGTGTTCTGGAAATTGTTGGGGATACGATCAAAGTTAGGGTTCCGTTGGACGGATCGGCTGAAGCAACCGTTAGGTTCAACGATCTGGCGGTGATCGAAACCATCGACGGACACAAAACGCTGGCGCAGGCGATTTTCATCGACCGGGATGTGGTGACGCTGCAGGTGTTCTCGGGCACCAAGGGTATCTCGACCGAGGCGACAGCCACTTTTCTGGGTCATCCGATGCAGACGCCCTATTCGGCCAATATTCTTGGCCGTGTCTTTGACGGGGCAGGGGTGGCAATCGACGGTGGGCCGGACCTGTCATCCGAACCGCGGATCGAAATTGGCGGGCCGACCGTAAATCCTTCGGAACGTGCAGTGCCCAACAAGATGATTCGCACGGACGTGCCGATGATCGACGTGTTCAATACTCTGGTCGAAAGTCAGAAAATCCCGATCTTTTCGGTCTCGGGCGAGCCGTTTAATGCGTTTCTCAGCCGGATAGGAATTCAGGCGGATGCGGATATCGTGGTGTTTGGCGGGCTAGGGCTGATCTTTGACGATTATCACACGTTCCGGACGTCGTTCGAGGATGCGGGCGTGTTCTCGCGCACGGTGATGTTCGTCAATCAGGCGATGGACCCGCTGGTGGAACGGCTGTTGGTGCCCGATATGGCGCTGGCGGTGGCCGAGAAATTCGCGGTCGAGGAAGGTAAGCGGGTATTGGTGCTACTGACCGACATGACCGCCTATGCCGACGCGATGAAAGAAGTGGGGATCAGTCAGGAACGCGTGCCCTCGCAGCGCGGCTATATGGGCGATCTCTATTCCCAACTGGCGCGGCGGTACGAGAAGGCATGTGACTATGCCAAAGGCGGTTCGGTCACTGTACTGACTGTCACGACGATGCCCGGCAATGATGTGACCCATCCGGTGCCGGACAACACGGGCTATATCACCGAGGGGCAGTTTTACCTGCATTCGGGGGTGATTGATCCGTTTGGCAGCCTGTCACGCCTCAAGCAGAACGTGATCGGCAAGACCACGCGTGAAGATCACGGGCAGATCATGAACACGATGATCCGCTTCTATTCCGAAAGCCGCGATGCGGCGCAGAAACAGGCGATGGCCTTTGATCTTTCGGATTACGATCACCAGTTGCTGAAATTCGGCGCGCTGTTCCGGGCGCGGTTTATGGACATCAACGTCTCGATCCCGCTCGAGGACGCGCTGGATCTGGGGTGGAAGACGCTGGCCGAGTGTTTCCAGCCTGAACAGTTGCTGATGAAGCAGGCTTTGGTCGAGAAGTATTTCCCAAAGGATACCGATGGCGCGGTTGCAGCTGAATAAATCGTCGCTGGCTCGCCAGCAGACCCAGCTGAAAAGCTATGAGCGGTTCCTGCCGTCGCTGGACCTCAAGCGCCAGCAGTTGATGGCGGAACGTGCCAAAGCCCGCGAAGATGTCCAACGCCTTCAGCAAGAGGTGCATGATCTGGCGCAGCAGGTCGGGGAAAAGCTGCCGATGCTGGCACAGCAGGGGGTTGATCTCGACGGCTTGGTTCAGCTGAAGGATTACCAGTTGAAAGAGGTCAACGTGGTCGGCGTCAAGATGCCCGATCTGGACCGAATCGAAGTTGCCGTGCGACCCTATTCGCTGTTGGCCAAACCACATTGGGTCGATGCCGCCGCCAACCTGTTGCATGACATGATCGAGGCGCGGCTACGCGTGAAGGTCGCCGAAGAAAGGGTGCGCATTTTCGACAAGGCCGTGGCCACGATCACGCAACGGGTCAACCTGTTCGAAAAGGTTCTGATCCCGCGCGCCAAGGCCAATATCAAGAAAATCCGCATCTATCTGAGCGATGAGCAGATGCAGGCGGTTGTGCGCTCGAAAATCTCCAAACGCAAACATGCGCAGGAGGCGCTGACATGAGCGTCGCGCGGCTGAAGAAACTGTCCCTCGTCGGACCCGCCGCGCATAAGGGCGACACGTTAGAGGCGCTGCAAGGGCTGGGCTGTATGCATGTACTGCCACTGGCGCCTCCACCCGCCGAGCCGGAAAAGATCAGCGAACGTGGCGCGCATGACGCTTATAAGGCGCTGCGCTTTTTGACCGATGTGGCCGACCCGCGCCGCCAGATACAGCGCGATCCGGCCTTCGACATGGACCAGTTCGTGCGCGACGTGCTGGACCTGATGCAACGCAGCCGCGCGGCGACGGATCGGCGGGATTTTCTGGCGCATCGGATTGCGCAGGTGCGTCCGTGGGGTGATCTGGATTTTCCACCCAATGATGTGCTGGCGGGCAATCGGCTGTGGTTCTACCAACTGCCGGTGAAACACCGCGAGGCGTTGTCCGAGGTCAAACTGCCCTGGGCCATTCTGGAACAGGATCACCGCTATATTTACGCGGTGCTGATCGCGCCCGAGGATCCGGGTGATGATATTCTGCCAGTGCCGCGCACTCATACCGGGTCGCTGCCGATCCATGAGCTTGAGGCGCAGCTGGAAGAGGCCGAGATCGCCATTGAGGCGCTTGAGGCGGAACGCATCGCGCAGACCCGTTACCTGACCCTGATGCGCCGAAACCTGTCGGCGGCGGAAAGCGCGGCGGAACTGGCCCATGCCACACAGAAGGTCCGCGACGAGGGCGCGATGTTTGCCCTGCAGGGCTGGGTGCCTGAAGATCGTGTGGATGCGGTGCTGGAGATGGCGCAGGCGCGAGACGCCGCTGTTCTGATCGAGGAACCGGGCCCGGATGACGCCCCTCCGACGCTGTTGGAGCAGCCCGAAAACCGCAGCGCGGCGGTCGATCTGGCGCTGTTTTACCAAATACCGGGCTACAGGGACTGGGATCCCAGCATCATCGTTGCGGCCTCGTTTGCGATCTTCTTTGCGATGATCGTGGCGGATGCGGGCTATGGCGCGGTGATCGTGCTGGGCCTGCTGGCCTTCTGGAGGAAGGTGGACAAGACCCCGGCGCAGCGGTCGTGGCGGCTCTATGGTGTGATCATCGCGGGTGCGACAGTGATTTATGGGGTCATGGTCGGCAGCTATTTCGGCGCGTCCCCTGCGGAGGGGTCGATCTGGGCGCGGCTCAAGATATTGGATCTGAACAACTTCAACGCGATGATGATGATCTCGATCGTGGTGGGGGTGTTCCATCTGGTGCTGGCCAACGCACTGGCCGCACGCGCGGCGTGGGGACGTCGCAGAGCTTTTGCCAATATAGGTTGGATCGGAGTGCTAATCGGCGGGTTTGTTCTGTGGTTGGCCTACATGAACGACGGCGCGACCCTGCCCGGAACCGTCCTGATGGTTGCCGGTTTTCTGACCATTCTGCTGTTCACTAGCGAGCGACAGATCACCAAACCTACCGACTGGCTGTGGCGTCTGATCGAAGGACTGCAGGGGCTGGCGGGGGCGATGGGGGCGTTTGGCGATGTTTTGAGTTACATGCGCCTGTTCGCGCTGGGGCTGGCCTCGGCCTCGCTGGCGATCACGTTCAACGATCTGGCGGTCCAAGTGATGCAGGCGCTGAAAGGGCCGGGCATCCTGTTCGGGCTGCTGATCCTGATTGCCGGTCATGTGCTTAACTTCGCCCTCGCGATGATGAGCGGCGTCGTCCACGGGTTACGTCTGAATTACATCGAATTCTTTAAATGGGGTCTGCCGGATGAAGGCATCGTCTTTCGCCCGTTCGCCCGCAAGGAGGTTCAGGAATGAATGAGCTTGTACTGACATTGGGTTGGCTGGGAATCTATGCGCCCATGGCATTGGGTGCGGCGTCCAGCGCCATTGGTTGTGCCATCGCGGGGCAGGCCAGTATCGGCGCGATGACCGAGACCGAGGGCGGCTATGGCCGGTTTATTGGCGTCTCGGCCTTTCCGTCGACCATGGTGATCTATGGCATCGTGATCATGTTTACGCTGAACCGCGATGTGACGCCGGAAAACGCGGGCGGGCTGTTCGGTATCGGCATCCTTTCGGGGATTGCGCTGATGTATTGCGGCATCTGGCAGGGCCGGGCCTGTGCGGCGGCGATCAATGCCACGAAGGAGAAACCTGAGATCTTCGGCCTGTCGCTGGCCCCTGCGGCGATCATAGAAGGCTTTGGCGTTTTTGCCTTTGTCTTTGCCTTGGTCATTAGCGCGGGGATCAGCTGATGGCACAGGACGGAATGATCTCGCACGGGGTCGATGCGCTGATCGACAAGCTGCGCAGCGACGGTGTCGCGGCGGGGCAGGCGGATGCGGACAAGTTGCGTTCTGAAGCCAAGGCCGAGGCGGCGAAGATTCTCGCCGATGCCAAGCGCGAAGCGGATGAGTATCAGAAAAAGGCGCGCACCGAATCCGACAATTACCGTGCCGCCGGGGAAGAGGCGCTGAACACCGCCATGCGTGATGCGGTGCTGACCATGAAGGCGGGCCTGACCGACCGGTTCCGCGAAGATGTCGAACGCCTTGTCACCAAAGAAATGGCTGACCCCGAGATGCTGAAACAGATGATCCTTGAGGTCGTCGGGCGCGCGGCTGAAGGGGCCAAGCTGGGCGGTAAGGTGCAGGTGATCCTGCCTGCTAAGGTGGCCACGCAAGAGGATATCAAGCAGAACGCTGACGATATCCAGTCGGGCAAGCTGACGAAATACGTGCTGGGCCTGACCGCCGACATGCTACGCGAACAGGTGGAACTGCACGCTGCAGACAGCACGCAGGATGGCATCCGGGTGCGGGCCGAGGATCAGGGCGTGGTGCTGGACCTGACGGACAAGGCTGTTGCCTCCTTGCTGATGGAGCATCTTCAGCCCCGGTTCCGTGCCGTGCTGGAAGGGGTGATCCGCTGACATGTCGGACCCCGACGCCTATATCGCGCTAATCAGCAGCCTCCCGGGCTCGGAGCGGTTGTTCGTCGCCAAGCAGCCCCCGATCTCGCGCCTTCGGCTGGACCGTCGGTTGCGCGCGCTGGCGCGTGAGGATGCGCAGGTGCTGCGGGTGTTGGAGCACGCTCTGAATTGGGGCGACTATGATATGGACGTGACAGACGTGCAGGCCGTCGAAAGGTGCAAAGCTGCGTTGGGCGATATCCCGCAGCCGACCCTACAGAAGCTGTTTCTGGAGCGGATGGATTTGCGTACCGCCGTAGCCGCATTGCGCCTTCGCAAACAGGGTGGCAGCTCGCCCGCCGGAACCTTCGGCATGGGCCGCTGGGCTCGCCACATCCCGGCAAACTGGAGTGATCCAACCTTTAAGCTTGAGAGCTCGATGCCGTGGCTCAAGGAAGCGCAGCAACTGCTGGAGGCCGAGGACCCGCTGGGTCTGGAGAGGCTTCTGCTTTCGGTTAGCCATAAGCAGCTGAAACGCCACGCCGCCCGCCATCTGTTCGATTTCGAGGCCGTAGCGATTTACGTTCTGATCTGGAGTATTTTCGACCGCTGGGCGCAGAGCAATGCGCAGGATGCGGCAACGCGATTTGAAAAACTGGCGCAACAGGCCATGGCCGACGTCGCCGATATCGACTTTGAGGGAGCCTACGCATGACCGCCGCAACCCCCGTCACGCAAACCGCCACTGCCCGCGTTGTCTCGGTGCAAGAGGGGCTGGTGCAAATTCAGGCCAACGCAGATGCCTCGGGCGCGCCGGGGCAATTGGTCAAGAACGAGGTGGTCTTCATCCTGCCCACGCGCCCAGGCCCCGGTGGCCGTCAGGAACGTTTGAAAGCCGAAGTGCTGCGCGTGCGCGGGGATACAGCGGATGTGCAGGTCTATGAAAGCACCGACGGCGTGGCCGTGGGCGACCCGGTGGAGCAATCTGGCCAGTTGTTATCGGTCGAACTGGGTCCGGGTCTGCTGGGTCAGGTGTTTGACGGGCTGCAATCGCCCTTGCCCAAGGTCGCCGCTGAGTTTGGCACTTTCCTGCCGCGCGGCGCGGACGTGGCCCCGCTGGATACGCTGGCGAAATGGTCGTTTACACCTTCGGTAAAGGTGGGCGACACGGTGACAGCGGGCGACAGCATCGGTACGGTGCCCGAGGGGCGGTTCGAGCATAAGATCATGCTGCCGTTTAACTGGGTTGGCGATTACAAGGTCGTCTGGGTCCAGAAAGGGGCTGCCACGATCCACGACATCGTGGCCCGGCTTGAGGATTCGCAGGGCGGCGAACACACGCTGACCCTGTCACAGAAATGGCCCGTCCGGAGGGCGTTGCCGGAAAACATCCTGAAGCGCGCCTTGTCTGAACGTCTTTACCCGACCGAGCCGGTTCTGACCTCGCAACGCCTGATCGACACGTTCTTCCCTATCGCGCGCGGCGGGACGGCCTGTATTCCCGGCCCGTTCGGTGCAGGCAAGACCGTGCTGCAGAACCTGATCGCACGGAATTCCAAGGTCGATATCGTGATCGTTGTCGCCTGCGGCGAGCGCGCGGGCGAGGTGGTGGAAACTATCGCGGAATTCCCCAAGATGACCGACCCGACCTCGGGCGGCAGCCTGATGGACCGGACGATTATTATCTGTAACACATCCTCGATGCCGGTTGCTGCGCGCGAGGCGTCAATCTTTACAGGCATCACACTGGGCGAATATTACCGCCAGATGGGCTATGACGTGCTGCTGATTGCCGACAGCACCAGCCGCTGGGCGCAGGCCATGCGCGAGACTTCGGGCAAGCTGGAGGAAATTCCGGGTGAGGAGGGCTTCCCAGCCTACCTGGAAAGCTCGATCAAGGGGCTGTACGAGCGCGCAGGCGCGATGAAGACCAATGACGGCGCGTTGGGCAGCCTGACGCTGATTGGCACCGTGTCCCCCGCCGGGGGCAATTTTGACGAACCGGTCACGCAGTCGACCCTTTCTACGGTCAAGTGTTTCCTCGGCCTGTCGTCCGAGCGCGCTTACAAGCGGTTTTACCCGGCGGTGGACCCGATGCTCAGCTGGTCACGATATCTGGATCAGCTGTCCGACTGGTATGACAAGAATGCCGAAGCTGGCTGGACCGGCAAGGTCCGCGATCTGCTGGCGCTTATCGAAAAGGGCGAACAGGTCGACCAGATGATGCAAGTGACGGGCGAAGAGGGCGTCACGATCGAGGACTTTGTCACTCAGCAAAAGGGGCTGTTTGTGGATATGGTGTATCTGCAGCAGGACGCATTCGATCAGGTGGACGCGACCGTTCCGCTGGAGCGGCAGAAGATGACTTTCAAGCTTGTCTATGGCGTGACCCAATCCACCGCAGATTTCGCCGATAAAGCCGAAGTACGTCAGGTGTTTACGCAGCTGACAGGCTTGATGAAGAACTTCCACTATGCGGCCGAAAATACACCTGAATTCAAATCAACTTGGGCACAGATTGAAAGCCTGTGCCGGGAAAAGTTCGAAGTGTGACACGCCAAAAGCCGGCCCCTTAGACAGCTACTATTTTGAGCGAGCCGGGGGCCGATGCGACCGTCAACGCAGCTGAGGTCGACGCGCGTGTCGATCTGTCATCGGGAACGTTCGATCCGGATAACGTGAACAGCTAGCCCGCAAAAAACGGCTTTTGTCTGCGCATGCAAAATTCCGAGGGCTAAATTTCACAAATCAGTTACATCTTTTTGGGTTTTTAATGATCCAAGTCAAAGTCCTGTTTGATTTTGCTTTGCACATTTCACGCAACAGCTTGCAACGAACCCGGCCGGACTGAACGGAAGATCATCGGGCACGCAGGCAGCTTAGCTTTCATTCTCGGTATTTTCAGTGGATCGTTCAAATGAAGTTCCAGTTCCCTACTGCATACACCATTCTATTTGCTTTGATCGCAGTGGTTGCGATCGCCACTTGGTTCGTGCCCGCCGGTCAGTATGACCGAGTCGCAAATGAACAGCTGGGCAAGGATGTCCCGGTTCCAGGCAGCTATCAGGTAGTTGACCCGCAGCCGCAGGGCTTTTTCGATGTGGTTCTGGCACCGATTGCGGGGTTCTACAATCCTGCCACCTATGAGGCTCAGGCCATCGACGTTGCGCTGTTTGTTCTTGTGATTGGAGGCTTTCTGGGGATCGTGGCCCATACCGGAGCCATTGACGCAGGCATCGCCAAAGCGATGGCAAGGATGGAGGGGCATGAAAAGTGGATGATCCCCATCCTGATGGCGTTGTTTGCTGCAGGCGGCACCATCTATGGCATGGCTGAGGAATCGCTGGCCTTCTACACCCTGATCATTCCGGTGATGATTGCGGCGGGTTATGACGCCGCTGTAGGTGTGGGATCATCATGCTGGGCGCGGGCGTGGGTACGCTGGGGTCCACCATCAACCCCTTTGCCACCGTGATCGCTTCGGACGCGGCGGGGGTACCGTTCACCAATGGGATCATGCTGCGCTTTGGACTGCTTGCGGTCTGCTGGCTGGCCTGTGTTGCGTTTGTCATGCGCTACGCGGCGCGGGTCAAAGCCGACCCTCAGCTGTCGATCGTCGCCGACAAACGCGAAAGCAATGAAACACATTTCCTCAAAGGCAAACGCGAGGGCGATGCGCCTGTCACCTTTACGGGCACCCATGGTGTAATCCTTGTGATCTTTGCAGCCAGCTTCGGCGTAATGATCTGGGGCGTATCCGTCGGAGGTTGGTGGATGGCCGAGATGTCGGGCCTGTTTCTTGTGGCCGCCATCGTCGTCGGGCTGATCGCACGGATGGGAGAAGAAGAGTTCACTTCGACTTTCGTGGATGGCGCGCGTGATCTGTTGGGCGTGGCGCTGGTGATCGGGATTGCACGTGGCATCGTTATCGTGATGGATGCTGGCAGTATAACGGACACGATCCTGTATTGGGCCGAGGGTGCAGTGAACGGGTTGGGTCAGGTGGCTTTCATCAATACCATGTTCGGGCTGCAGGGGCTGTTGTCTTTCCTGGTGCCGTCCTCATCGGGTCTGGCGGTTCTGACCATGCCGATCATGGCGCCACTGGCGGATTTTTCGAACGTGGACCGTTCTTTGGTCGTCACGGCCTATCAGTCCGCTAGCGGTCTGGTGAACCTGATCACGCCGACCTCGGCTGTGGTGATGGGTGGCTTGGCGTTGGGACGTGTGCCCTATGAACGGTGGTTGAAATTCACCCTTCCGCTGCTGGGTGTACTGATCGTGATCATCATGGTCGGTCTCAGCCTGTCGGCAATTGCGTAAGGCTGTCCGATGACCTCTTCTGATACCCCACACGCTCTTGGGTTTTGGATGTGTACCGCCTTGGTGGTGGGCAATATGATCGGGTCGGGAATTTTCCTGCTGCCGTCGTCTCTTGCAGCGTTTGGGCCGATCTCGATGGCGGGATGGGTTCTGACCGCCGGAGGAGCCATCGTCCTGGCGCTGATCTTCGGACGGCTGGCGCGCCTGTCTTCTGATACCGGTGGGCCATATGCCTATGCCCGCGAAGGCTTTGGGGATTTTGCAGGGTTCATCATCGCGTGGGGCTATTGGATCGCCCTTTGGTCGGGAAATGCCGCCGTGGCCGTGGCCTTTGCTGGATATCTCAGCGTTATGGTCCCTGCCGTGGGCCAAAGCGCATTGGCCGGTTTGGCCGCAGCACTGGGGTCGATGTGGTTGCTGACTTGGATCAACGTGCGCGGTGTGCGTGAAGCGGGGATCATTCAGGTCGTGACCACCGTGATGAAACTGGCTCCGCTGCTGGTGCTGATCGTTTTGGGCTTTGCATATGTAGACAGCGCTAATTTCAAACTGGTGAATGTCAGCGGAATGTCCAACATCTCGGCGATTTCAACTTGTGCTGCGCTGACACTGTGGGCCTTTGTGGGGCTGGAATCGGCGACCGTCCCGGCAGGTGAGGTCAAAGATCCCAAGCGCACCATTCCCCGCGCCACGATCCTTGGCACATGCGTGGCGGCTTTGATCTATATCGCGACAACCTATGTGGCGCTCGGTGTCGTGCCCTCGTCACTTTTGGCGGGAAGCAATGCGCCGCTTGCCGATGTCGCCACGGTCATGTGGGGCTTCGGTGGCGCTGTCTTTATCGCCATCGGGGCCTGTATCTCAACCTTTGGGACGCTGAACGGTTTTGTTCTTCTGACTGGGCAGGTGCCCCTAGGCGCGGCCCGCGACGGGTTGTTCCCGGCCTATTTCGCGCGCCTGTCTCGCTCAGGTACACCGGCCTTTGGGTTGATCGTGTCCAGCCTTCTGGCCAGTGCCCTCATTGCCATGAATTACACACGGTCGCTGGCCGAACAGTTCGAATTCATCATCCTGCTGGCCACGCTGTCGACCCTGATCCCCTATCTGCTATGCGCCCTGGCCGAGATCATGATCCATGCGCGTCGGGGCGACCACATCCGGCTGTCACCCAACATCCTTATCCTTGCCACGTTGGGCTTTGCCTACGCGCTCTGGGCGATCTACGGCGCGGGTGAGGATGTGGTTTTCTGGGGCGTTCTGCTGCTTTTGGCAGGTCTGCCCATCCATGTCTGGCTGCGCTGGCAGTCCGGCAAAGCAACACCGAAGGAGACATCATGACTGGATTTGGAGCCCATTCCGAGATTGGCAAACTTCGCAAGGTGATGGTGTGCGAACCGGGCCTTGCCCATTCCCGCCTGACCCCGGGCAACGCAGCCGAGCTTTTGTATGATGACGTTCTATGGGTGCACAAAGCCCGTGCCGATCACGCTGATTTCCGCATGAAAATGGAAGAGCGCGGGGTCGAAGTGCTGGAATTCCACGCTTTGCTAGAGACGACACTCAAGGACAAAGATGCCCGCAACTGGGTGCTGGAACGGCGGATCACGGAAAATCAGGTTGGCGTCGGCCTGCTGACTGAGTTGCGCGGATGGCTTGATGAAATGCCGGCCAAAGAACTGGCCAGGTACCTGATCGGCGGCATCGCTGTCGAGGATATGCCCTTCAAGCCCTCGGGCATGTTCGGCAGCTACCTTGGCCCTTTGGGATTTGTGATCCCCCCAATCCCCAACACGCAGTTCACCCGCGACAACAGCTGCTGGATCTACGGCGGTGTGACGGTGAACCCGATGTATTGGCCCGCACGACGTCCCGAGACGCTTCTGGTCACGGCGATCTACAAGTTCCACCCTGATTTCAAGGATGGCGACTTTGAAATCTGGTGGGGTGATCCCGACGAAGATCATGGTGCGGCCACGGTCGAAGGCGGCGATGTCATGCCCTGGGGCAATGGCAGCGTGTTGATCGGTATGGGCGAACGCACCAGCCCGCAGGCGGTGGGTCAGGTGGCACGCGCGCTGTTCGCCAAGGGTGCGGCTGAACGGGTTGTGGCCTGCCAGATGCCACGCAGCCGGGCGGCCATGCATCTGGATACGGTGTTTAGCCATTGCGACCGCGAAACCGCGACCGCTTTTGTGGATGTCTGTAACGAGATCCAGTGTATCAGCCTGCATTCGGGCAACAAAGAGGGCTCGATCGAGTTCCGGCGTGAGGACAAACACCTGTTTGATGTCGCGGCAGAGTGCCTTGGCATCAAGTCGCTAAACATCGTGCAGACCGGTGGTGATGCGTTCAATCAGGAACGCGAGCAATGGGACGATGGCAACAACGTGGTCGCGTTAGAGCCCGGCGTGGTCGTGGCCTATGACCGCAACACCTATACCAACACGCTGCTGCGTAAGGCGGGTGTCGAGGTGATCACCATTTCCGGGTCCGAACTGGGCCGTGGACGTGGTGGAGGGCATTGCATGACCTGCCCGATCTGGCGCGACCCCGTAGATTATTGAGACTGATGACGAAAAGGAGACGAAGACGATGGCATTTAACCTCAAGGGCCGCAGCTTCCTCAAACTGCTCGACTTCAACCAGCGCGAACTGCGCTATCTTTTGGACCTGTCACGCGACCTGAAACGTGCGAAATACGCCGGATCCGAGATTCAGCACCTGAAGGGCAAGAATATCTGCCTGATCTTTGAAAAGACTTCGACCCGGACCATGTGTGCCTTTGAAGTGGCGGCGATGGATCAGGGCGCGGGCGTCACCTATCTTGGGCCCTCGGGGTCGCAGATCGGGCATAAGGAAAGCATGAAAGACACCGCCCGCGTGCTGGGCCGGATGTTCGACGGGATCGAATACCGTGGCTTCGGTCAGAATCTGGCCGAAACGCTGTCCGACTATGCGGGTGTGCCCGTCTATAACGGCCTGACGGACGAATTCCACCCGACCCAGATGCTGGCCGACCTGCTGACCATGCAGGAATATGGTGAAAAACCCTTGCATGACATCAAATATGCCTATGTTGGTGACGGGCGCTCGAACATGGGTCATTCGCTGATGATCGCGGGCTGCATGATGGGTATGGACGTGCGCATCGGCGCCCCGAAAGAGCTGTGGCCCTCGGACGAATTCCGAGGTCCCGCCGAAGAGGCCGCCGCGCGCTATGGCGCCAAGCTGACCATCACCGACGATCCGAAAGAGGCGGTGGACGGCGTGGACTTTATCCATACCGATGTCTGGGTCTCGATGGGTGAGGCAGCCGAGGTCTGGGAAAGCCGGATCAAGGAGCTGACGCCTTATCAGGTCAACAGCGATCTGATGGCGGCGGCGAACAATCCGAACGTCAAATTCATGCATTGCCTGCCCGCTTTCCACAACACGGAAACCAAGGTGGGCGAGGACATCCATCAGAAATTCGGCATCACCGAAATGGAAGTGACCGAAGAGGTGTTCGAAAGCCCCGCCGGGATCCAGTTCGAACAGGCCGAAAACCGGATGCACACCATCAAGGCGGTTCTGGTCGCCACATTAGGGAGCTGAGCCATGCGCATTGTCGTCGCCCTTGGGGGCAATGCGCTGCTGCGCCGCGGTCAGGCCTTGACCGCGGAGAACCAGCGCGAAAACACCGCCATCGCCGCCGAGGCGCTGGCCACCATCGCCGAAGGCAACGAGCTGATCGTGACCCATGGCAATGGCCCACAGGTCGGCCTGCTGGCGCTGCAAGGCAATGCTTACAAACCGGACGAAGCCTACCCGCTGGACGTGTTGGGGGCCGAGACCGAAGGCATGATCGGCTATATGGTCGAACAGGAGCTGGGCAACCGCCTGCCGCAGGAAACCCCTCTGGCCACGCTGCTGACCATGATCGAGGTCGACGCCAAGGACCCCGCCTTTGACAACCCGACCAAGTTCATCGGGCCTATTTATGAAAAGGCCGAGGCCGAACGGCTGGCCTCTGACAAGGGTTGGGACATCCGCGCCGATGGCGACAAATGGCGGCGCGTGGTCGCCTCACCCCTGCCCAAGCGGATTTTCCAGATCCGGCCGATCAAATGGTTGTTGGAGAAACAGACCGTGGTGATCTGCGCCGGTGGCGGCGGAATCCCCACCGTCTATAACGACGCGGGTACGCTGGAGGGGATCGAAGCGGTGATCGACAAGGATCTGGCCTCGGAACTGCTGGCTCGCGAAGTGGGGGCGGACCTGTTCATTTCAGCCACCGATGCGGACAGCGTCTATTTGGACTGGGGCACTGATGATCAACGTGGCATCAAGACGGCAACACCTGATGCGATCGACGCCTATGATTTCGCCGCAGGCTCGATGGGTCCCAAGGTGGATGCAGCGGTTCAGTTCGCCCGCTTGACCGGCAAATCCGCCGCCATCGGCGCCCTGGCTGATCTGGCTGGGATCGTGGCCGGTACCAAGGGAACGACCATCCGCGACGACGCTGGTGAAACCGTGTTTCACTAACAGGGAGACGTCGCAAGCAAAGCAGAACGGGCCGTCGTGCCCGTCAATTGGCGTCCGAGTGTTTCGGCACATTCGGGTTTTCTTGCTAACCCGCGGCTTTCAATTGCGACAGCACAGCGCTCGCGTGATCGGGATTGATGTATAGCCTGTTCAGCGCGACAGAAGGATGAAAATCGGGCCAAATCTGTGCCAGTTCTGAAAGAAGCACTTTTGCCATATCTGTCTGACCATCAGCTTGATAGGAGGCGGCTTTGAAAAGCAGTGTCAACTCACTGACGGGACCTCCGGAAGCAATGGCCGTATCAAAGGCCGAGATAGCGGCTTCGTAGTTGCCCAAATGGAAACTCGCGACGCCAAAAATGTTTCGATGTGCGTGATGCAATCCCGCAGCTCTGCGTGGCTGTTCCGGGTCAGAAATCATCTGAGCGGATTTAAAATCACCTGTCAGTAAAAAGATCACCGCGCTGAAATCCAAAACCCGCGCATCCATGTCGCTGAGTTTGAAAGCCCGATCCGCTAATTCTTTTGCGGTTTCCAAGTCGCCCGAAGCAAAAGCCAGCCATGCTTGAGACGAGATTGACCAACCATTCGTCGGGTCAAGATCGACCGCCTTTTGTGACATCTGCGACGCTTCGCGAAGCATCGCCTGCCGCCGGGTTTCTTCTGGGGACAGAATAGCCAGAGTTGACAGGCTGTGCGCAGCACCTGCATAGCCGCCTGAATATTCGGGATCGATGCGGATGGCCTCTTTGAACATTTGCGTGGCCGAATTCTGATGATCTGTATCCGCTATGGGAAACAAAAGTTCGCTGGCCTTTTGCGACATGTTGGCAGCCTGCAATGTTGCCATTGATTTTGCCGCCAGAGCCAGCCGTTCCTGCGCAGCATTGCTTGCGTTTTCTGTTTCTGAGGGTTGCGGCGTTTCCTTAAAAGACATCCAGAATACAACTGCCAAACTGACGATCGCGCCGACCATCAGAATGGGCCAGAGCGCTGACATTCGCCTTCCCTGAGCACGCGCATGTTGTGGTCCTGGCCGATCTGCCTGCGACCGTGCTTCGAACCGCGGCGTATAGTGGCCTTTGTCGATATGGATATGCACTGGGTCATCCGCACCATCCGCGCCATAATATTCCGCGAGCGCCCGTCGCAACCTACGCGCATCAACCCGAACAACGTTGTCGCTGCCCTTGGTGGGGTCGCGCCCATAAACATCCTGCGCGATAATTTTGCCGACAATGGCTTGCCCCCGACCGTGCAGGCTTTCGTCGACAACGTAAGTCAGAAAGTCCTGCAACCGCGCCGAGGCTGACAACTGCGGGCTGTTGAGAACTCTGGCCAACGCCTCTCGGATCTGGGCTTCGGCCAAAGGCTCGTCACGCTTTTCCATATTCGATGCGCCGCTCATCTCAGAGTCGCTTAAGTCAACAAAAACAGGTTTCTAAACCGGTATGAAGTCACGGTTTCACGTCGTATTTCACCGTATAACCCCTATCGGGTCCTTTCAACCGCGCTCATGCTGCCATGCATGGCTCTGCATATTGACAGATCGGAACTATACCTTCGACGGTCGAATTGTACCTGCCGGACCGGCAGGTGCTTATCACGCAGCTTCGGCAATCCAACGTAGTCTTCGCCGAAATCTGACGCGACTACGAGCTGCTGGCCGGTGACCTGAACGCTCTGATCCGATGCCGTCCCAGCTCGCATCCGGGAACACAGGCCGAACGCGACCTTCTGCTTGAAAGCCTGCAGGGGCTGGTCCGCGAAATCGAAACCGTACTTGAACGCAATCTTGGGGGCTGAACGCCAGCCGCGCGGATCCGATCAACTTGTTGGAAACAGCATAGAGGAAAGGGAAACTGAAATGAAATTTAGTCTGGCAATCTGTGGCGCAGCGGCAGCTGTGCTTTCGTCGGATGTGGCGGCTCAGCCCATCATCCACGACGCCGAACATTACATCCTTCATGCTCAGCACGGCGAGCGGTGGGCGACCGAAGATGCCGCGCTTCAGGAAAAACTCGATGCGCTTGCGGCTGAACACGGCACCAAACCCAACATCATCCACATCATGTGGGACGACACCGCCGTGGGCGAGGTTGGCATCCCCGAAATTCAGGCCGTGCGTGGGTTCGAGACCCCCAATATGAACCAGATGGCGGATGAAGGGATCAACTTCATGCGCATGTATACCGAACCCGCTTGCACCCCCACGCGGGCTGCATTTCAGACCGGCCGCTACGCCGTGCGCAGCGGGATGCACACAGTGTCCTTCCCCGTTGAATATTCAGGCATGGATGCTGAGGAGGTGACCATTGCCGAGGTCCTCTCGGGTGCCGGGTACAACACCGCGTTTTACGGCAAGTGGCACCTGGGGGATACCGAGTTCTCATACGCCCACAACCAGGGTTATGACGAGGCCTTGTTTACCCCCTACAATCAGGTTCCGTCGATGTGGATACCGCAGGCCGAGGTCGGCAACGTGATCACCGGCCTCTATCCGGACTTCTATGGTGAAGACAAATATGACATCGACAACTCCTGGCAGCCGTTGGGTCAGGTCTGGACGCTTGAGGGAACCAAAGGCGGCGAGACGCTGGAATGGGGCCCGCCGCCCAATATCGAGAACTATTGGGATATCGAAACAGAAGCGCAGCGCCGGACACTGGCGTTCATCGACAAGAGTGTCGAGGAGCAAAAGCCTTTTTTCATCGCTTACCACCCGATCCTGGCGGCATTTTTTCCTGATCCGCGCAAGACGCAGAAAGACACGGCCAACAAGAACCTTGCGCAAGAAGGTCTGGTTGCAATCGATCAATTCGTGGGAGAGTTGTTTGACTATCTCGAGGCCAAGGGCATCGCCGAAAATACGCTGGTGATCGTGATGGCCGACAATGGTCCATTCATTCACTACGGGCCGCGTGGCATGGTCGAGACGCTGTATACAGGCGGTAAGGGTGACTTTACCGAAGGCGGTGTGCGGGTTCCGGCAATCGCGAAGTGGCCGGGTGTGATTGAGCCCGATCAGATCGTGGGGGACATCTTGCATGTCAGCGACCTTTTCACCACCTTCGCGCGCCTTGGAGGTGCGATGGATGCCATCCCAACCGACCGGGTGATCGACGGTGTCGATCAGACCTCGCTGTTGCTGAACGGAGACGGCTTCAGCCGCCGCGACTATGTCATGATCTATCAGGGTCCCAACCTGTCGGCTGGCGTCAAGGGCCGGTTCAAGCGGGATTGGAAAAACGCAACTCCCGGCCTGTCGAAGAACGAGTTCTATGATCTCTATACCGACCCGCGCGAGAAAACCGGCGAGATGATCGAGCAGTTCCACATCAAGTCGATGTTCAATCGCCAACGCGCTCGGCACGAGCTGTGGATGGACCAATATCCGAACCGTCCCGATCCAACTCCGGGGCCTGCCCTGACGGGTATCGCAAACGAACGGCCCGAGACGCGGCAGCTTTATACCGCGCCAGTCGAGGTCGAGAATTTGCCCTTCACGCCCGAGCAGATCAACAACTATCCGCGTCCGTTCTCGGATAGTGACATGTAACGCCGCTGGTACGGGTCAGAGCCCCTTGGGGCTCTGACCTTTTCAAGCTGGAAACAGATTTCTCAACGTGATTTTGCAACTCAGCCCCCCGGAGTTCTATCGCTTTTTATAAACGATCATCCGGCGCTTGCTGAAATCCGTCATCAGTTTCATCGAGTGAGATTTTGCAGGCACGTTGCAGGGCACCTTTGTGCTGACCCAGTACTTTTTGTATCCCACCCGGCTATTTCCAACTTAACTCTGGTGAATTTGTATTTGTGTGTCCGTCGATATGGATTTTGAAAACCCTGACGTCGCGCCCGTTGCTTGCAGCGGGCCTCGACAATTCGAGATTGAACCCATCGCTGGGTGATCGAAAACGTCAGATCCTCAAGGATTTTCATCTGGTTGCGGTCGGCTGGACCAGAGGATCAACAGCAGGAAGGAAATGTTGAGGGCAACGTTTAAGGGCGCTCCGACCAAGACCGAGCCAGTGCTGTCGGTGCAAAACCAGACCCATGCGGTGATCTGTGCCACTTTGGCTGCAGCGGCAGGGGATATCGGCACAACGTAGGTTCCCAACGCCCATTGCATCGCGCCTAGCCCGGCCGTCAGACCGCCAACAATTGCAAGCAATAATGGCGCTGGGACGGTGATATCGGCTGCAACCGAGTGGATCGGCCAATACGCCACTGTCAGAAAGATATGCGCCAGACTGTGCAAGGCAGGCAGTGCGGTCAATGTAAATAGAACTCCGGTGGCGACCAATGCCGTGCCCGACCGTCGCATCGCGATGTGTTGTGGGGTCATGACGCCCTCCTTTCGATGGTGTCCTTCATGCGGTCGGGGCGGGTCGAGATCAATTACGTCAGAGGTAAGTGATTTCTACCTGCAGGGTCACTAAGGTGGCACCATGACCCCTTATTCCAGTTTGCTGAAAGAATGGCGGAAGCATCGGCGGATGAGCCAGCTTGACCTGGCGACCGAAGCCGATGTCAGTGCGCGACATATTTCCTTTCTCGAAACCGGCCGGTCTCGACCCAGCCCGGATATGATCCTTCATCTTTCGGACGTTATGGATGTACCTGTCGACGCCAGAAACCAGATGCTGCAGGCAGAAGGTTTTGCCGCCCGTTTTGCCAAAACTCCCTTTGATGACGCCGCCATGGCCCCGATCCGCGATGCCGTAGAATGGACACTGAAACGGCATGACCCCTACCCGGGGATTGTGTTGGATCGGGTTTGGAGGATTGTCAGATTGAACAAAGCGGCCGAGCTTCTGTTTGCACCGCTTGGGATCGAAACCGGGCAAAGCCTGTTGGCGCTTGTTACAAGCCCGGTCATGGCCGAGCTGGTAGAAAACTGGCCCGAGGTTGCGCATCATACAATGCTGCGTTTGCGCTCGGAAAGCGCGAATGCTGGCGGGTTGCCCGAATTGGACGCTGCGGCCAAGGCGCTTGCGCCCTATGCAAGCATCCACAGGGATATGGTTCCCGGTCCAACGGTTCCGGCGATCTATCGTTTTGGGGAGCAACGGGTGTCGATGTTTGGGACTGTTGCGCAATTCAGCACCGTGACGGATGTCACTCTGGATGACTTGAAGATCGAACTGTTCTTTCCATCCGACGAAGCAAGCGCAAGTTTTCTGAGGGAAACCTCAAGTCCGCGACATGGCGGGTAGAATACGGTCGAGCGTCTTGACGGCAAACCCTGATCAAATGATCATCGGTTTACTGTCATGGGGTGCCCTGAAGGAAAACCGATGGAAGTGTTTGGTAGTGAAGCCCAGCGACACATGTCCACCACTGGCGAGCATCTTTTGCATCTGCTGGGGGATGACCCTCGGTTCTGTAGCCATGGGCGGGGTATTCAGGTTTCCAATGAGTATAGCGAGGCCTTGGATGATGCCTATGCAATGGCCCGGATCCTTGGCGTGACCGCGATTGAGAGCATACCACGCCCTGAGGTTGCGAAAACGCTGGCAAAAATTGAAAGCCAGGGTTTCAAAACAGATACGATAGCCTGCTATCTGGGAGGCCTGAATTGCGTTGACGTCGCGCACCACGTTGTCGAGACGCGGGCGCTGCCCGAAGATTTGACCGTGCACGTGATTGATCGCGACTCTCCGCCGGAATGGCTGGAAGCTTTTGCCGAAGTTGCATTGAGCCACGGAGTTTTGCCGCCGATCGGACCGGTTATGCGTGGAGTGTCCCGGCCCGGGTTTGCCATGGTCGCCGTTGACAGGTCGGGTACACCGGTCGCAACCGCGGGCTCGGTTCTGTGTCATCCACCCAGCAGCCCGTTGCATCGTCGCGCGCAATGGGGTCAGCTTTCGACCAAACCCGAGCGTATGGGCGAGGGGATTGCGACAATCTTGGGGGCAATGGCTCTGATACACTCTCATGAACAGCTTGGCGCCACCGGGTTCAAGACGGGCATTGCGCCCGGCAATGTTGCGTCTGCCTATTTGTGTGAAAGGCTTGGATTGCAGGACAGCGGCAGCGACATTGTCGCGATCATTGACCCGAAGCTTTTCGCAGAAGACCGGTTGACCAAATGAGCCGTGCAAAAGGGAGATGCCGTATTCTGTCACCAACACGTGAAAGGGCCCGGCTGAAACGTTTTTGAAAAACAATGTGGGGCGCAAAATTGTTGCACTGGCAAAGCTTATGAACCTTGGGCCCGCACCTGTGATGCCGCAGAAATCAAACCCGACAGGTCAGGCCTGAGTGTACAAACCCCGGAGTCGCAAAATGTCAAAGTCCAATCAGATTAAGAAAATTCAAACGCAGGGTGTGCACCACATCACGATCAACGGAGCGGACCGACAGACGTCGATTGATTTCTGGGAAGGGGTTCTGGGAATGCCGTTCATTTTTGATCAGCCGAATCTCGACAATCCTAACGAGGGGCATCTGTATTTTGACCCCGGCGATGGGCGCCTCATCACAATTTTTACCAATGAAGACCGGAAACCGGATGCGACCCCTGTACCAGAGGCCATCGGGTCTTTGCATCATCTCGCTTTCAACGTCAGCCAAGCCACATTCTGGCAAGTGGCAGCGCGTTTGGATGCGCGGGGCGTTGATAACACGGGTCCCGTCGATCGGGGCTTCATGGATTCGATCTATTTCCGCGATCCGCTGGGGCTCCGGCTTGAAATCGCAAGCTATAGGTTCGAACCGCCCGAAGGCTGTCGCCATGCCGATGTACTGCTAAAAGCGCATAAACTTCGCGTCGCGCGCGGGGATCATCACATCAACCGGGAACATCTGGCAGATGCAATCGAAATGCTGGTTGAACAGAGTCAAAATTCGCTGTCGGCGGATCGCTCTGTGCGCAAGGGATACTGAAGATCTTTGGCCTTTCGCACTAAAGAGTGAGGCGGTGATCCGGTAGGGTTCTGAAGCCGCCAGAATTGGAAAGAAAAGACCGGGCTTGCGTTGAAGCCCGGTCTTTTCTTTGGTGCCGCGGGGTCAGATCCTGCCCGATAAGGTCAGGAAATCTCGCCCATGCAGAGGTATTTGATCTCGAGGAAATCCTCGGTCCCGTATTTCGAGCCTTCGCGGCCCAGACCGGATTGTTTGACACCGCCGAAGGGCGCGACCTCGGTCGAGATCAGACCGGTGTTGATGCCCACCATGCCCGATTCCAGCCCTTCGGCCACGCGCCAGACGCGCGCCAGATCACGGCTGTAGAAATACGAGGCCAGACCGAATTCGCTGTCGTTGGCCATGGCGACGACGTCGTCCTCGTCCTCGAACTTGAACAGGGGCGCGACAGGGCCGAAGGTTTCATCCTTTGCGACCACCATGTCGCGGGTCACACCGGTCAGAACGGTGGGTTCAAAGAACGTGCCGCCAAGGTCCGAGCGTTTGCCGCCCAGCGTGACCGTTGCGCCCTTGGACACCGCGTCCGAGATATGTTCCTCGACCTTGGCGACGGCCGCGTCATTGATCAGCGGGCCGGTGGTGACACCGTCACCGAAACCGTCGCCCACGTTCAGGGCTTTGGTCTTCTCGGCCAGCTTGGCGGCGAATTCGTCATAGACGCCCGCCTGCACATAGATGCGGTTGGCGCAGACGCAGGTTTGGCCGTTGTTGCGGAATTTGGCGATCATTGCACCATCCACGGCAGCGTCCACGTCGGCGTCGTCGAACACGATGAACGGCGCGTTGCCACCCAGTTCGAGGCTCATCTTTTTGATCGTGCCTGCCGCCTGACGCATCAGGATCTGGCCAACACGGGTCGACCCGGTGAAGGTGATCTTGGCCACCTTGTCATTGGTGCACATCTCATTGCCCACGCCCGAGCTGTCTGTGCCGGGGATGACGTTGAACACACCTGCCGGGATGCCCGCACGTTCGCCCAGAACAGCCATCGCCAGCGCAGACAGAGGCGTCAGCGTTGCCGGACGGGCCACAAAGGTACAGCCTACAGCCAGTGCCGGACCAACCTTGCGGGCAATCATGGCGTTGGGAAAATTCCACGGGGTGATCGAACCGACCACGCCCACAGGCTGTTTCAGAACGACAATGCGTTTGTCACGCTGATGGCCGGGGATGACGTCGCCGTAGACCCGCTTGGCCTCTTCCGAGAACCACTCGATGAAAGACGCCCCGTACAGGATCTCGCCCCGCGCTTCGGCCCAGGGTTTGCCCATCTCGGCGGTCAGGATCGTGGCTAGATCGTCGGCGTTTTCCACCATCAGATCGAACCATTTGCGCAGGATTGCGGCGCGCTCCTTGCCGGTTTGCGCGGCCCATTCTTTCTTTGCCGCATAGGCCGCGTCCACGGTTCGCGCGGTGCCTTCGATGCTGACATCGGTCACATTGGCGATCAGATCGCCGGTTGCAGGGTTGTAAACGGGAAAGGTCGCTTCACCCTCAACCCATGTGCCGTTGATATAGGCGCGGGTTTCCAGAAGGCTGGGATCTTTCAGCTCCAGCTTGGTCACTTTGGTATCCAGCATGTTCAGGCTCCTTTGGCAGCGTCGACCGAGGCTTCGAGGATATCGATCGCCTCGGCGAAGATCTCATCCTGCACCGTCAGCGGTGCGAGGAAGCGGATTACGTTCCCATATACGCCACATGTCAGCAGGATCAATCCGCGCTTAAGCGCCTCGGCCCGCACGGCGTTGGCCATCTCGGGGTTTGGTGCGCTACCGTCGGTGGTGTTGAACTCGGTCGCGATCATGAAGCCGGGGCCTCGAATGTCGACGATCTCGGGTGTACGGGCGCGGATCGATTCCAGACGTTGTTTCAGACGCGAGCCCAGCTCGTTTGCGCGGCCGCACAGGTCCTCTTCTTCGATCACGTCCATCACCGCATGGGCGGCGGCGATGCCCAGCGGGTTGCCGCCATAGGTGCCGCCCAGACCGCCGGGTTGCGCCGCATCCATCAGGTCGGCGCGACCCGTGACCGCGGCCAACGGCAGACCGCCCGCCAGACCTTTGGCCATGGTGGTGATGTCGGCGGCCACGTCATAGGCTTCCATCGCGAACAAATTGCCGGTGCGGGCAAAACCCGTCTGCACTTCGTCTGCGATCATAACGATGCCGTGTTCGTCGCACAGGGCGCGCAAGCCGCGCATTAGCTCGGCCGGGGCGGGGTAAAAGCCACCTTCACCCTGAACCGGCTCGATGATGATGGCAGCAACGCGGCCCGGGTCCAGATCGGCCTTGAACAGTTTGGTCAGCGCGCCCAGCGAATCCTCGGTCGAGGTGCCGTGCAGCTCAACCGGGAAAGGGACGTGATAGGTGTCGGGCATCATCGCGCCGAAGCCGGCCTTGTAGGGCTGCACCTTGCCGGTCAGCGACATGCCCATGAAGGTGCGGCCATGGAAGCCGCCGCCAAAGGCGATAACGGCGGGGCGGCCGGTGGCGGCACGGGCGATTTTGACAGCGTTCTCAACCGCTTCGGCGCCGGTGGTCACAAAGACGGTCTTCTTGGTGAAATCACCCGGCACCTTTTCGTTCAGACGCTCGGCCAGACGGATGTAGTTTTCGTAAGGCAGAACCTGATGGCAGGTATGAGTAAAGTTCGCGGCCTGCGTCGTGACCGCCTCCATCACCTTGGGGTGGCAATGCCCGGTATTCACAACGGCTATGCCTGCGGCGAAATCGATGTAACGCTTGCCTTCGACGTCCCACACCTCGGAGTTCGCAGCGCGGTCCACATAGACCTGCGTCTGCATTCCCACGCCTTGCGCGATCGATGTGTTGCGGCGTTCAGCAATCTGAGCATTCAGCATATTGCGTCCTTTCGGGTTGTCGGGCGCGCGCCCGTAAATCTGATCGCGTGACTGTAGTAGCCACAGGTTTGAGCGAAAGCCTGTTTCTTGCCAACCATAAGCCCTTGATTTACGGTCTCGGCACCCCTCAAGTGATGCGGATAGTGAACATGAAGAACGCCAATCAGGATGATCTGACCCTTGGATTGCGCCTGCGCGCCCTGCGTGAACGCGCGGGTCTGTCGCAGCGGGCGTTGGCCAAAAAGTCGGATGTGCCGAACTCGACCATCTCGCTGATCGAGTCGGGCAAGATGAACCCCTCGGTCGGAGCGTTGCGGCGGATTTTGCAGGGTATTCCGATCGGCATGTCCGACTTTTTCTCGTTCGAGATCGAGGCCGAGCAGACCGTGTTCTATGCCGCAGAAGACCTGACCGAGATCGGCAAGGGCGGGCTGTCGCTGCGGCAGGTGGGATCGAACTTGCACGGGCGCGCGATGATGATCTTGCAGGAAACCTATGATCTGGGCGCGGATACCGGACGTGTAATGTATGGCCACGAGGCCGAAGAGGGCGGCGTGGTGATTTCGGGTCGGGTCGAAGTTACGGTGGGCGATCATCGCAAGGTGCTAGGGCCGGGGGACGCCTATTATTTCGACAGCCGCACCCCGCACCGGTTCCGTCAGGTTGGACCGGAAAAATGCCGGATCGTCAGCGCCTGTACCCCGCCGACTTTCTGACCGTCATCGCGGATGTATCCGCACTATGAACCATAGTGTTGCAATGAGTGACCAGTTGATCCACAGTATGATTCATACTGCGGGATTTTCCCGCATGTCTCATCGGGCGCTCCCCCGCCCAATTCGGAGATTTGAGATATGGAAAAGAAGCCTGCCACTCTACCGCGCGGCTATCGCACCTGTACGGCATCGCTGGCTGTTGCGGACGTGCCTGCGGCGCTGGCCTTTTACGAAAAAGCCTTTGACGCCAAGATTCAGGCCTTTGATGCGGATGAGGCCCCCGGCTTTGCCGCCATCAAGATCGGCAACTCGATGCTGTTCGTCACTGCGGGTTGGGGCGCACATGTTCCGACAGTTGCGGGCACCGTTACCCCGGTGGGCCACCACATGTATGTCGAAGACGCGGATGCCGCGCTGGAGGCCGCTTTGGAAAACGGCGCAACCCTGATGGCCGAGGCAGTCGACACCTATTGGGGCGAACGTTGCGCCACGGTTGCCGACCCGTTTGGCCATATCTGGACACTGGCGACGCGGATCGAAAATCTGAAGTCTGAAGATATCAGCGAGCGCCGCAGGGCCCTGTTCCGCGCCATTCAGGATCAGGATGCTGAAGCTGTGGGCGAGACCACTGAGCCGGCAAACCAGACCGTGGCCGCGTGATCCGTCATATGCTGATCTACAGACGGATCGTGGGGCACCGGAATGGGTGTGTTCTTTAACAGGCAAATCATGAACGACGCTCCCTTTCCAACTTTCACGATCCGCCAGAACGACTTGGCCATCCTCGCCGCTGAAAACAGGATCGGAGACTATCCGGTCGCTGTGCGCACCGCGCGCGAGGTTGTTAGCGGCGGCTTTGCCAACCACTCGGCGCATCCCAACACCTGGACGGTCTATTTTCTGGTCGATGGTCAGTGGGCGCTGGTGGAATCCACGCGCGGTCTGCGGCGGGAATGGTCCAGTCTGGACCGGTTGGAGAAATGGCTGCGTAGTTGCGGGTTCCGGTTCTTTTGGGTGCGCAACGATATCGACTTTGTGGAATCCCCCGGCGAGGAGGAGACCGACTAAATCACCCCCTTGCGGATCGTGGGCTTGCACCAATCCGTGCTTTCATGTTCCGATGAAGAACGCCGGACCACCTCGGCGGTCGCAATCGGCAAGAAGAAGAGACAAACAAGATGACCCCTTTTGCGATAACCGGAATTCAGATGCATGTGGGCGCGTTGCAGTCGAATGTAGACGCGATGCTGCACCGGATCGACATTATGATGGCGCGGTTTCCCTGGACCCAGATGGCGCTGTTCAGCGAGTTGGCCCCCTATGGTCCGCTCGACCGGTTTGCCCAGCCTTTTCCCAATGACGATCTGTCGCGTTTTCAGGACGCTGCGCGTCGCTATGGAATTTGGCTGATCCCCGGCTCGATGTTCGAAAAGCGCGAGGACGGGCGGATTTTCAACACCTCGGTGGTGATCAACCCCGAGGGTGAGATCGTTTCGAAATACTCGAAGATGTTCCCGTTCAAACCCTACGAACAGAGCATTTCGTCCGGCACGGAATTCTGCATTTTTGACGTCCCGGATGTGGGTCGGTTCGGCCTGTCGATCTGCTATGACATCTGGTTCCCCGAAACCACTCGCCACCTGACCAGCCAGGGGGTCGAGGTTCTGCTGCATCCGGTGCTGACCGGCACCACTGACCGTGAGGCCGAATTGTCGATTGCAAAGGCCACCGCGGCGCAGTTCCAGTGTTACGTGTTCGACGTGAACGGTCTGGCCGCTGGTGGAGTTGGGCGGTCGCTGGTGGTTGATCCCTCGGCCACGGTGCTTCACCAGTCGGCGGGGCAAGAGGACATCTTCCCCATCGAGATCGACCTGGATCAGGTACGACGTCAGCGCGAGGTCGGGCTGAAAGGGCTGGGGCAGGTTCTCAAAAGCTTCCGCGACCGCGAGGCGGATTTCCCGGTTTATGACCGGGCCAGCGGAGCAGATGCCTATTTGCACACGCTGGGGCCGCTGCGCATCCCGCAAAAGGGCGATGTTGCCGGTGTCGCCGCTTCCGACCCCAGAACAGCGCTGGGATACAACGAAGATACCTCGACCAAGCCCGATAATCTTTATCTCTACAAAGGGCGCTCAGGCACAGACTGATACCAGCGCAGCTTTTCGGGAATTGCAGAAAGGACATTGATCTCATGCACGGCTTATCCGACAGCGAAAAGCTCCACACCATCTCGGACTATTACAGCGCCTCGCAATTGCGGGCGGACAGGTGGAGCGCGCTGCGGGAAACAGCCGAATCTCTGGATCAAAACGCCGGTGATTCTGATCGGGACAGGGCGCGCCGTCTGCTTCAGGCACTGGCCCCTATCGAGGTTTATTTCGCGTTTCCTGGCGCGTCGGCCTTTGACTATTTGCGCAGGTTGCTGGACCATGGCAATTTCGGCGATTTCTCGACCGCCGTGCGCCGGGTCTCGCGCGCGCTGACATCGGGGGCGTATCGGCGTCGCTCGATCCCTCTGATCGCGGATGAGACCGAGGGCGACGAGTTCGAGGATGAAGCGGCTCAAAGCCACGAAGCCCGTGCGCTGGGGCGACCCTATTTCGAGGTAATGATCGTCGACAATGTCAACGAACATCAGGAACGGTTCCTGCAATCCAGCCTGCAACGGATGCGCCGCAGCGAAGACCCGTTCATTTATGAGACCGTCGTGGTGCCCAGCGTCGAGGATGCGCTGATTGGCGTTCTGTTCAACCAGAATGTGCAGGCCGTGATCGTTCGTCCGGGTCTGAGCCTGAAGTCCAAGAACGAAACCAACGTGTTGGGGCGCTATATCAGCCTGTACGGCGAAGGCGCAGATCTTGATGCGCTGTCCCCTTCGGAATACGGGCCGGAAACCTGTCGCCGGATTGGAATGCTGCGCCCTGAGCTGGATGCCTATCTAATCACCGACCGTTCGGCCGAGGATATCGCCGGGCTTGATCTGGGCCTGTGCCGACGGGTGTTCTATAATCAGGAAGATTTTCTGGAACTGCATCTGAACATCCTGCGCGGGGTGCAGCGGCGGTTCAAGACCCCGTTCTTCACCGCGCTGAAAGAATATTCCAAGCAACCCACCGGCGTTTTCCACGCCATGCCGATCAGCCGCGGCAAGTCGATCAGCCGTAGCCATTGGATTCAGGATATGGGGGCGTTCTACGGGTCGAACATCTTTATGGCCGAAACCTCGGCCACATCGGGCGGGCTGGATTCTCTGCTGGAGCCACGCGGCCCCATCAAGGAAGCGCAAGAGGCCGCCGCCCGCGCGTTCGGATCAAAACAGACCTTCTTTGCTACCAACGGCACCTCGACCTGCAACAAGATCGTGGTGCAGGCGCTGGTGCGCCCCGGCGATATCGTTCTGGTCGACCGTGACTGCCACAAATCGCACCATTACGGCATGGTGCTGGCGGGGGCGAGCGTAGTCTATATGGACAGCTACCCTCTGCACGATTACTCGATGTACGGTGCGGTGCCGATCCGCGAGATCAAGCACAAGCTGCTGGCCCTGAAAGCCGAGGGCAAGCTGGATCAGGTACGCATGGTGCTGCTGACCAACTGCACCTTTGATGGCATCGTCTACAACGTTCAGCGGGTGATGCAGGAATGTCTGGCGATCAAGAAAGACCTTGTGTTCCTGTGGGATGAAGCCTGGTTCGGTTATGCCCGTTTCGCACCCAACACGCGCGTGCGAACGGCGATGCGCTCGGCCAATATCCTGCGTGAACAGTTCCGCTCCGCAGACCATTCCGAAGCCTATGCAGCCCAACAGGTCGAGCTGGAGGGCGCGGATGATGAGACCCTGCTGAACACCCGTCTGATCGCCCCGCCGGACGCACGGGTGCGTGTCTATGCCACGCAATCCACACACAAGACGCTGACCGCGCTGCGGCAGGGCTCGATGATCCACGTCAACGACCAACAGTTCAAAGGCGCTGTGGAAGAAGCGTTTCACGAAGCCTACATGACGCACACCTCGACCTCGCCCAACTATCAGATCATCGCTTCGTTGGATGTTGGCCGCAGGCAGGTCGAGATCGAAGGTTATGAGTTCGTCCAGCGTCAGGTCGAAAGCGCCATGGCGATCCGCCGGGCGGTCACGACGCATCCGCTGCTGAAGAAATACTTCAAACTGGTCACTGCAGGCGACATGATCCCCGAGGAGTACCGCGAAAGCGGTATGACCAGCTATTTCGATCCCGATCAGGGCTGGGCGGACGTTTGGGATTGCTGGGCGAAGGATGAATTTGTTCTGGATGCCACGCGGATTACGCTGCATGTGGGCGCAACGGGCTGGGACGGTGATACGTTCAAGACCAAGATCCTGATGGACAAATACGGCATCCAGATCAACAAGACCTCGCGCAATACCGTGCTGTTCATGACCAATATCGGCACCACGCGCAGCTCGGTCGCCTATCTGATCGAGGTGCTGGTCGAGATCGCCAAGGAGCTGGACGATCTGATGGACGACGCGTCCAAGATGGAAAAGCGCGCCTTTGACAAGCGAGTCCGCAACCTGAGCGAACACGTCCCGCCACTGCCCGACTTCAGCCGCTTCCATGATGCGTTCCGCTGTGTTGAAGGCACCGAGGCGGGCGATATCCGCACCGCGTTCTTCCTGTCCTATGACGAGGACAATTGTGACTACGTGGAACCCGATCATGACATGCTGGACCGGCTGGAGGCGGGCGAGGAAATGGTCTCGGCCACCTTCGTGATCCCGTACCCGCCGGGCTTTCCTATTCTGGTGCCGGGGCAGGTGATTAGCCCGGAAATTCTCAAATTCATGCAGGAACTGGACGTGTCGGAGATCCACGGTTTCCGCGCCGATCTGGGCCTGCGCATTTTTACCGAAGACGCTTTGAAATCAGTCAAGAAAACATAAGGGACTGGGAGGACCATATGCCTAAGAAGGTGCTGAAGAACATCTCGGAAATCCGCCGGTATTTCCACACCAACAAGGACCCGATCTATTTTGTGTCGGCGACCAATTTCAACTTGTTGGGGTTGGATGAGTGGGTGATGAACTTCACCTATATCTGCTACATGGATTGCTTTGACGGGCGGCATCCGAACGTGTTCGTGCCCTCTGAGATGCCGCATGACGAATTCCAGTCGATCGAAGACATCAACAACTATCTGCTACAGCACAAAGAGGTCATCGACCTGGTCAAGCGGCGCGGTGGCAAGCCCAAGTTCGTGTTCCTGATGTTCGATGAGACGACCGAGAAACTGGTCAAGGAACTGGGCGGTCAGCTGTGGTTCCCCAAAGCCAAGCTGCGCACCAAATGCGACAACAAGATCGAAACGGTCCGCATCGGCAACAAGGCGGGTGTGCCGTCGGTGCCCAATACGCTGAGCGTGGTCAAAAGCTATGATCACCTGAAGAAAATTTGCGACAAAGCCGGGTTGGGGCATGATCTGGTGCTACAATCGGCCTTTGGCGACAGCGGCCACACCACTTTCTTCATCAAATCCGAGGCGGATTTCAACAAACACAAGGATGAGATCGTAGGCGAGGGCGAGATCAAGATCATGAAGCGGATCGATTGTCGCGGTGCGGCGATCGAGGCCTGCGCGACGTCCGAAGGCACTATTGTGGGACCGCTGATGACCGAGCTCGTGGGCTTCAACGAACTCACCCCCTATCGCGGCGGTTGGTGCGGGAACGAGATATTCTCGACTGCCTTCCCACCCAAGGCGCGCGAACAGGCGCGGCAGCTGACCTTCCAGTTCGGCGAGGAACTGCGCAAATCCGGTTATCGTGGCTATTTCGAACTGGATTTCCTGATCGACAAGAAAACCGATGAGCTGTGGCTGGGTGAGTTGAACCCGCGCATCACTGGGGCCAGTTCGATGACCAACCATGCGGCTTTTGCCCATGCCGACGCGCCCCTGTTCCTGTTCCACCTGCTGGAATTTTCGAAGAAGCCCTTCGAGTTGGATGTCGAGGAACTGAACGCCCGTTGGGCCGACCCTGACATGATCGACAGCTGGTCGCAGATGGTGATCAAGCATACCGATGACAGCGTCGACCGCATCACGCAGGCCCCGCAATCGGGCATCTACAAGATGCTCGAAGATGGCCGTGTGGTGTTTGACCGCTTCGACTATCACCGCCGCGCAGTGGGAGAGAATGAGGCGTTCTTTCTGCGCATCTCAAATGTCGGCGACTACCGCTATGAAGGGGCCGATCTGGGCATTCTGGTGACGCGGGGACGGTCAATGACCAAGGGGTTCAAGCTGACGGACAAGTCGAAAAAGTGGATTCACGGCATCACGTCGGCCTACGCCGCCGAACCGCTGCCAGCCGCGCAGCCGATGGAAGATCCTGCGTTCAAAATCATGTAGAAGGCCTCATGGCGCTTGTTTTTCGCTCAATCGACGAGGAACAGCCCGGTCCCAAGCTGGCCGGGCTGTTTGCCGAATACTGGCCCGCCTACCATAAATGGTGGGTGCAAGAGGGGTATTCGGCGCGGCCCACCTATCGCGAATGCTTGCGAGCGTTGCAAACGCACATGCCCGAGATCCTGCCGCTATATGAAGAGGTGGTTGAACTGGTGGGCGGCAGCGACAGTCAGGCGCGGTTTCTCAGCTTTTATTGCCCGCCCAAATATCTGTCGGGGTGTAGCCAGGCGATCTGGCGTGGCAAGACACCCATTTTGGTGCGCAACTACGACTACCACCCCAAAACCTTTGACGCTGCATTGTTGAAAACCCGCTGGGGCGGGCGCGGCGTGATCGGGATGAGCGATGGCATTCTGGGCCTGCTGGATGGCATCAACGATACCGGCCTTGCGGTCTCATTGACCTTTGGCGGTCGGCGCGAGGTGGGCGACGGCTTCGGCGTGCCGCTGATCTTGCGCTATGTGTTGCAGACCTGTGAGACCACGGCACAAGCGGTAGATGCGCTCTGCCGCATTCCCTGCCACATGAGCTATAACGTCACCGTTCTGGACGCGAAATACAATCACAGCACGGTCTATCTTGCCCCTGACCGGCACCCTCAAATCTCAGATGTGCCGGTGGCGACAAACCATCAGGGGCAGGTTGAGTGGTCCAAACATGCGCGGTTTACCGCAACGGTCGAACGGGAACGGTTTCTGCTGAACCGCCTGAACCAGCACCCCGAAAGCGAAAAGCGTTTCATCGACGCGTTCCTGCGCCCGCCGCTTTATTCCACCGCCTTCAAATCCGGGTTCGGGACGCTTTATACAGCCGTCTACCGGCCCGCGAAGAAACAGCTGCAACTTCTGTGGCCCGGCGCTGCATGGGACGTGTCTTTTGACCTGTTTGCGGAAGATGATCTGACCTTGTTGCTGCCCGATGCGGCTGAAGCGGTGGTTTGACGTCAGGTTTACGGGCCGTATCCTCAGGGAAGACACTGTGTGTTTCGACATTAAGTGCCAGTAATGCCCGGGCTAGATTCGCGTTCTGGCTCGATCCGTTACAATCGGATGCGCTTCCTTTTCCGGAACTGCAATTTCACCCAGGCGAATGCGATCGGGTTTAGCTGAGCAACGTAGCCAGCCCTCCACCGGCTGCCTTTCGCATTTCGGTAATGAGATTTGCGTTCGCCAACGCGGGTCAAGCTTTCTCCGGTGGTATCGCCCACACCTGAAAATATGCGGACCTTGTTGAAGCGGACGGCATCGTGGCGGTGCGGTTTGCTTAGAAACTGTCGAAGATCCTTTTCGTCCCTTGGATCGGCATATTTAGCGAGCACATCGATGGGTATGGCCGAAGTGACCGACTTGATGGCACGCAGCGCGCCATCCTGAATCTTTTTGGCGCGTTGGAGGTTTTCAGCTTCTGCCGTACTGACGTCAGACGTCTTCCAAGCGATTTCGCCCTGCGGTTTTTCCTGTAGACCCAGAACGCTGCCATGATCGGCAGAAAAGAAGAATTCTACGATATCGCGGAAGTCTTCGACCCAAGGATACATGAACAGAGGAAGGCCATTGGACGCGGCGAAACTTTCGTACTCCAGCCCATTTCGGCGCAGAATAGAGGCAGCCTGAGCGCTCGTGCCAAAATAAAGACCCAGAACATGTGCGTCCTTGCCGATAATCTCATCAATAGACCGCTGTAAACTGCCGCGCCACCCGACGTCGAAGATGGCTGTGTGTGTGCCTTCAGGGAAGACCGAGCGGTAGTAGGTGGACAGAACCTCCTTTTCATGCGCGAAAGATTGATAGAAAGCGTCAGGGTTTTCACGCAACAGATTCAGGATGGTGCGGCGGCGCTCTTTTGTCAGTTCGTCCGTGCCAGATAGGCCAGCGTCTGCAAATAGAGATTTCAACAGCGGGCCTGCGGAAATCTTCCCGAGAAACTCGTCCAGCGTTTGCGATCCCTCAAGCGTGGCATGCAACATTCCCGCGATTGTATCAGGGTCTAACTCGGTAAAAGGAAGGGTCAACAAACGCCGGGAAGCAGCGACATATTGAGTTTCATATCCTTGCGGCCAAAGCAGATCGAAAACAGCTTTTGGAAACATTCCATCCCGTGCCAGAAACGCGAGCCGCGAAATACCTTGTTTGTCCATTTCCCGCTTTATCCAAATCAACAGCGATGTAATGAGCGGAGCAATCATCAAGGCGCCAAACGCTTCAAGATACTGGTCGTCGGACAGTTTTCGAAAGTCGACATTTTCCGAGTCGTAGTGATGTGTTTCCAAGTAGTTGGCGGTGAAAATCTGTGAGATCGGCTGCGTTCCATTCAGCAGACTAGTGTGTCGCCGGGGTTTTGGAGATCGCGTTGGCAGGTCTTTGCTGGCCAGTAGCACATGCGATATGAACCCTGCCTGCGTCGCCATTTTCCCGTCTGCATGACGGTTGTCGCCAATGTGGAGGATCTGGTTGCGAGGTACATCAAAATGCGCTGCGACGTCGTCAAACAGGCTGCCCGTGTGCTTGGTCTTACCCTGTTCACCGGAGACGAAGACGCGCTCCCATCCGGTTATACCCTTTTGCGTCAGGAGATCTTCCAACTCGTCTTTCGGCAGGTACATGTCCGAGGTGATCACCCAGCGCGACTTACTGTCCTGAATACGAGTCAGAAGTTTCCTGCCCAGGCTGGTCACATGCAATAGATCGCGTTCAGTCCGAAGTTCCAGCTGTTTGATCTTGTCAGCCTGATCTTTTGTGCAATTTGTCAGTTGCGCGAAACAGGCATAGATCTGATCCAGTGTCACGTCTTCGATCCGCTGTGCGGAAGCATCCTCTCGCGCCATTGCCTCGGCGCCAGTGCGATAGTCTTTGAAATGTTGGGTAGCTAGGAGGACCTCAGGATGATCCGCTATGAATTCGAACAGATCAACAGGAGACTTGCAGTGGCGGAACAGAAGCGTGTCGAAAATATCGACCGATAGAAAATTAAAGGAATCGACGCGTTCGAGCAGTTGATCGCTTGGAGCCAAGTTGTTCATACCTGTTATTTAAGTTCGAGCCCTGTTGAAGGTGGCAACCAATTGAAACCGGGATCTGACCACCGCATTTTATCGCGGAAATGCGCCGGCCTTCAATGTATCGGTCCGCTCAGGCGCCGAGCCCAAGTGGTTTTTCCGCAGGCTCGTACGTTAGTTGAACCTGCGGGAATTATCTTATTTTGGACGACAGACCACTGCATCATGCACATGCCCGAAGCCTTTAGGAATAATCTCGACGACTTCCACGAATTTTGACCAGTGGTTTTGAATGTACTGGGGTGTATGGCCAATATCGCGATAATATTCCGGGTCGGTTACGTCTGCGATGTCTGGGTTCGGGTCGGGTGCGTCTACGATGCCTTGCAACATGTAGTGTTCGACCGCGTAGGGGTTTTTCGACCACTCGGCGGTCGACACGCTATACGGGCCGTGAACAGACAGAACCATCAAGCCACGGGTTATGCGCGACAATTCTTGGAGCCAGTGATTTTGGTCAGGTTCTGCAAGATGGGTCAGCACACTATGAGAGTAGACCAGATCGAATTGATCGTCATCGTAAGGAGTTGCGCTGTATGGATCGAGCACTGTGTAGTCCCCGAACGGCATGTTCTCCTTGCAATAGGCAATATTGACAGGGTCAACGTCGGCGCCAAACAAGTTTGGTTTCAGTATGTCGGGGATATGTCTGGCGATGCGTCCGCAACCGACGCCCCAATCAAGTGTAACGGTGTCCTTGGTTAGCGGCAGCCCCATAACCTCGCTGATGTTCATGACAACGGTCATGTCTTCTATGCCGCCTGAAATAAACGACTTATTCAGCGCATCCGGTTCAGATCCATCTGTGCCCACGACACAGGGATTATACTTACCCTGTATCCTGCCAATATTGTCGCGCGACGGTATGGGGGTTTCGTAGTCAGGAGCAATGTCGACATTGGGTGTCCGAGCCAGCGGCCATGTAGCAGCAACCGCGCTCCAGTTCCCTACGATCGCCTTGTGTAGATTCAAGGCAAGTTCCGCAGGTTGCGCTGGATAAAGCGAACCGTCACCTGTCAGCGCCTGTTTTAGCTCGCTAACTTGTGCGATCAATTCGTCAACGCTGCGCTTGATGTGTTTGTTTCGAATCCGCGATTTCATAGGGTTTTTCATCTTACGGTGCCTTCCGTGTGCTCTACCGGCTATGCCACAATATTCTGAGTATCAAAATCGGGTAACTTCCGAAGCTGACCTGCAGAAATCCTGGGCCAGTTTCCGCAAATTACTCAGTTTCTTTTACTGCATGGGTCGAACTGTCCAGATCGTTCCACGTTTGGTCTTTCTGCGAAACTTCCTGAGCTGCCATAGGCCAATTGATGCCGATCGCCGGATCATCCCAACGCAGACCACGCTCACTTTCCGGCGCGTATGCCGAGCTGACCGGATAGATAATTTCCGTGTCATCAGTAAGGCTCATGAAGCCGTGGGCGAAGCCTTTCGGCACATACATCATCTTGCGGTTCTCAGCGGTAAGTTCAGCGCCGAACCATTGACCGAACGTCTTTGACCCATCCCGAAGATCGACGATGACATCGAAGATCGCACCTTTTACGCAGCGCATCAGCTTGACCTCGGCGTGGGGGGGAAGTTGATAATGCATACCCCGCACTGTGCCCTTCGACATGGTCAATGAATTGTTGATCTGCACGAACTTTCCGACAAGGCCATGTGCTTTGAACTCGTCCTCGCAGAACATGCGGGCAAAGAAGCCGCGGTCATCGCCGCGTTTTTCCAGCTCGATCAGGTAAGCCCCTTCAAGCGGGGTCGGGGTGAACAGCATTTACAGCGACCCCCAGCGAAGATCACGCGACAAACGTCCGCTGTCGATATGCGCACGCAGCGCGTTCAGGCGGATGAAGGACGAACTGCGGAAATCAGTGTCGCCAAAGCCGAAATGTTCCAGCCCTGCGCGCAGACGTTCGATGGATTGCTCGAGCGTCACTTGCGGGATGGACTCGGGGGCCAGCGATTTGAACAGCGCGAAGTCAACCTGGTACGAGCGTTTGTCGGGCGGCGCGTCGGTATTGATCTCGACCACGGTGCCGGGGAATTGTGCTTTGACCTTTTCGGCCAGCTCAGAGATACGCACATTGCTTTCGTCACGTCCGGCATTCACGGCCAGGAATTTACCGCCATTCGACGTTTCGCGCAGAGCTGCCCATTCAATGGCGCGAGCCATGTCCTCGACATCGATCAAGGGCCGCCACGGCGTTCCGTCGCTGAGAACGACGATCTTGTTGGTAGCCATGGCGCAGGCCACGAAGTCGTTCAGCACTAGATCCAGACGCAGCCTGTCGGACATGCCGCAGGCAGTTGCGAACCGCAAAGAGGTCAGGGTCATGTCGCCCAAATCGGCCTCTTGCAGGTCAAGCTCGGTGCCTATTTTGGACCGGGCATAGGCGGTTTGCGGGGCGGTAGCGTCGGTTTCCTTGCGCGGGCCGCCCTCTGCCGCGCCGTACATGGAACAGGAGGAGGCAAAGACGAAATTCGATACGCCACATTCGGCGGCAAGCTTGGCCAGCCGAACGCTTGCGGCGCGGTTGATGTCATGGGTGACTGTTTCGAATTCTTTGCCCATGGGGTCGTTGGAAACGGCGGCCAGATGGACCACCGCGTCGCAGCCCGCAAGATGGTCAGCGGTGATGTCGCGTGTGTCGCCATAGTGCTGTGTGTCATACACGATTTCGGGCAGGAAATCGGACCCGGTCAGCGAATGCGAGAAAAAGCCCGCGTCATACCCGACCAGATGCAGGTCCGCGTGTCGCTGTTTCAGAAAACGCCCCAGAACGGGGCCGACATAACCTGTGTTTCCGGTCACTAGGATTTTCTTAGACATGCTACGTCACCACACTTTCCATTTTGCTTCGTTGTTGGACCAAAGACGGTTCAAATGCTCCTTGTCCCGCAGGGTATCCATGGGTTGCCAGAAACCATGGTGGTACCAAGCCCGCAACTGATCGTCATTTGCAAGGTTTTCCAGAGGTTCGCGCTCCCAAACCGTGAAGTCATCGTCGATATAGTCCACGATTTTCGGAGAAACGATGAAATATCCGCCATTGATCCAGCCGCCGTCGCCAACCGGCTTTTCCTGAAACCCGAGCACCTTCTCGTCTTGAAGGTCCAGTGCGCCAAACCGCCCCGGAGGCTGAACGGCGGTGACGGTAGCCAGTTTTCCGTGTTGTTTATGGAATTCGATGGCAGCAGTGATGTTAACGTCAGCGACGCCGTCCCCATAGGTGATGCACACGGCCTCGTCATCTTTGAAATACCGCGAAGCCCGCTTGATCCGACCACCAATCTGAGAGTTTTCGCCGGTTTCAACCAGTGTAACGGTCCAAGGCTCGGCTCGCATTTCATGGACGGTCATGCTGTTTTGTTTGATGTCAAAAGTGACGTCGGCATTGTGCAAGAAATAGTTTTGGAAATACTCTTTGATAAAGTAGCCCTTATATCCCAGGCAAATAACGAAATCATTGATGCCATGGTGGGAATAGGTTTTCATGATATGCCACAAGATCGGTTTGCCGCCTATTTCAACCATCGGCTTGGGGCGCAATCCGGTTTCTTCTGCAAGGCGCGTACCGAACCCGCCGGCAAGAATAACAGCCTTCATTTTTCTATCTTTCAGTTCCTGGGTGTTTGGATTTATTGAACGCTAATAATTTCTTCGAGTATTTATTGTGGTTTACGCTTCCCAAATGCTGCTGCCCTTTGCAACAAGTATTCCATTCCTACTTTTGTTGCGTTGGCGCGTCCTTTTGATTGACGGCCGAGTTCAGGCGATCCAGAGCGTCGGCAATTTCCTTTTGCTGCATATCTATCTTCGAAAGCTGGTCGACAGCCACCGCCTGCCGCTCGATCAGATAACTTTGGCCGGCTAACATGTGTCTCATCCGCATTCGGTTGCGTTTCCGGCTCTGGGTGAGGCGTCTCCAAGTTCTGACAAACCAATTTTTATGCCGTTCCTGAGCATGATGAAGCGCAGGTGTTGCCGAAAAATCTGGCTGATCGGCAATGCTTGCATCCCACATAACATGGTCTTTTTCGAAGCGCGCGGGCAAACGCTCGAGCTTTTCGATCAGGCGGCCATAGGTTTGCTGGCTATCATATTCAGCTGCAATTTCGCGCATCATGGCTGATTTTTCGCTGACAAGCTCCGGGCGATCCGTAATTTGCCGGAATATGGTTTTATACGATTCCGTATCTTTGGGTTTGCAAACGAACAACGCGTCGGAATGCCTGGTCGAAAAATCATCCCCGGACGTGTTGATCACTGGAATGCCGAAATACATGTAGTCCAGAAAGCGCATTCTGTAGCTTTGCCACGCCTCGAGCGTGTCCTGGCTGACATTGATCCCAACATCGGCGATGCTCAGATAGTCTTGGACATGTTTACCGCCTTCGTCCCAGTCTTCAAACAGGACAAGGTGATTACCCAGCTTATCCCGGTACTTGTCCAGAATGGCTCGGAATTGCGCGACGTACTCGTCGTGATCGCGGTTAAAGGGCTGTACAATTCCCATCATGTAGAGCCGCAGCCTATGAGACGGGTTTTCGACAGTGAATTCGCAGAACGCTTGGAAAAAAGTGTTGAAGTCTGTCCATTTCCAGATGCCGCCGGAATTCAGAACCATGATGTCATCGGGTTCTAGTCCCAGTTTCTGCCGCAGTTTCTGCCGATCAGGGGCCTGTCGCTTGACCTCATCCACGATCCCTTGGGGTGCGACCAGGATACGATCTTCGTAAGGAAACCGTGCCAGCAGGTGCAGCAGGGAAAACAGCACCTGTTTCATACGGATGTTTTGGGTGACGTAGTAATCCACGTGATAACGGGCCGCGGTAATCACCCGCCGCAGGTAGTCATGCGTAAACAAGCCGGGATCTTCAACCCAATGCAAAGCGGGCATAATGGCGATGATCTTGGCATTGGGAAATGTCGGCTTGATGTTGAGAGCGTCGGGAAAAACGCTCACGACAAAATCGACGTCCTTGTTGTTAATATCTGCGGTTTCGCACACATAGTTGGGGTAGGCGCTTACTACCTTCACGCGGTATTTTGGGTCCGTAGGTTCCTGCGCTGAGGCCAAGAATACAGTGTGACCGCGTCTGAGCGCTTCGTGCACAAATTGAAACAGGTTCTTGTCGTGGCTGTAGTTCAAGGCAAGTGGTTTGCCGTTTTCCAGCTTAGGAAACTGGATGTTGTCCAGCAGCGCGAGAGTTGTGAACGTGTGTTTTTGCGACATTTACTTTGCCAGTCTCAATGCGTTGCGTTTTGATTCCCACACTCTTTCAAGACCTTTACGAAGACTTACGTGAGGGGACCACCCCGGAACGCGCGCCAATTTGCGGTTGGGCTCCATTATTTCATTCGGACGATACGGGCGTTCACCCCATTGGATGGGGGGTGCTGCCTCCGCGATCTCGCCGATCAATGCTTCGAGATCGCGAAGCGAGTGATGCTCACCTGAAGACACACCATAGACTTCCAATTGGTCCAGCGGGTCGCCTGCCGCGCGCTCGGTCGCGGCGACAATCGCAGCCGCCGCATCTTCGACGTAGACGAGGTCCATTTTCTGAAACCCCGGCGACATTTTCAGGGGCTCTTGCGCGACGACCGCGTTAAAAACAAGATCGACAACTTTGTTGCGCCAATCTGATGGGCCGTAGTTGTCAAACATTCTTAGGGAAATGACATTCAGCCCGTTCTTTGCGAAAGGAACCAGAATATCTTCGGCGGCCTGCTTTGTCGCTGCGTAGTAGTTGAACGGGTCATAGATGTTTTCCGGCGACGAAGTTTGCCAGCTTGTGCCGCATACCACCATGCCCTTCGCCCCGCATCGCGCCGCGCTTTGGGCCAGAAGCGACGGCAATAGCGTGTTGACCTCGAGCATCGCGCGTATGCCCTCTTCGTCTTCCTTGGCCCGAGAAACGGCCGCGATATGCACGACTACACCAGGCGAAAAGGCTTCGACCTGCGCGCATACATCCTTAAGTTCAGGATTCAGGATCAGTGTCTCAACGGTCGCGGCGCCATCGGCGAGAATGTCGTCAACAGAGGTAGATGATGCACGTTGCAAGCTGCCTATGTGAAAAGGTTTCTCCGCCAATTGGCGTAAGACCGCTTGCCCCAGAAAACCGGTTCCACCCGTCACCAATACTCTCATCCTGAGCCTCATTTCGCATTCGTCGGGTAGGTCACTCGCACACTAAAGTGACATTTACCAGACACTAGCACATTGGATTTGAACAGGGGCAAATGCAGTGGAGCGGGACAAGCGGAAAATCGCCAGTTTCGAATAGGTTAAATAAGGCCTCATTGCTTGTGTTTATGTCGATTGACTTCTAGCGTGCGGGCTGACTTAACCGCACACAACAGCTATTTTGGACCGTAGGCTTTTGTGGCCTCCGATGCCGCACCAAGGATCGCATTTGATGGAAGTATTTTCGACAAGCCCAAATTATATGACCTTCGAGGTCTGGGATAGAACAGCGCGGTTCGTCCGGGTTTCTCAAAATCAGGATATGCACTTCCATGCCGCATTTTTCCGCCTTGACCAGGTTCTTGACTTGTCAGGCGGAAAACAGTGAGTTGAAGTGTCGTTCTCATGGTTTGGGCGCCATGATCAAAGCGGCGACATGCCGCCTGTTTTCGAAGCTTATTTGGAGCACGGCGCCCCTGAAAATCGAAATTTCAACGCGGCTTCTCACCCGCGGTTACTGGATCATGCTTGGGGCCGCGAGACCTTGGTTTTCGAGCTGGATGGGTCCGAAGTGGATCCGATCATTGGCCTTCGGTTCAGCGACCCGCGTATAACCCTGATGACGTTCAAAGCGTTAAATCTAACGGTGCAATCCAGTCCTCAGGCACCGACGCCGCAGCAGTTGCAAACGCAGTATGCTCCGTTTGTAAAAGACGGCTGGTTTCCTGATCCCTTCATGCAGGCGCTGCATGATGTTGTCCGGCTATATTATACGCCGGTGCTTGAACGCGGCGGTGACGCTATCGACATCGGGGCAAACAAAGGGTTTCACACCCATGCCATGCGCAATGCCTTTCGCCGACCGGACCAGAAGCTGATTGCAGTCGAACCGCACCCGACGCTGCATCGCGCGTTGCAGCAAGGTTTTGCGGGCGACCCGCAGGTCGACATTACCAATGTGCTTATCGGGTCTCGGGCGGCCAGCGATGTCAGCTTTACCTATTCCGAAACTCATCACGAGCTTGGCTCCGCGCGCCCAAATTACATTGAAGAGTTCTTCCCTGATATCGAGGATGATTTTGAAACCATCCGTATGGATATGCTGAACGTTGATGTGCTGGTCGATCAGTTCGGCCTGACACCTGGTTTCATCAAAATCGACGTGGAAGGGTTCGAGCTTGAGGTCCTGCACGGTGCTCACAAAACGTTCGAAAACTTCCGACCCGTTGTGGCGTTTGAGTTCAATGTCGCGAGTTCACCCAATAACAGCTATCTGCTGGCCGATATGTTTGACCATTTCGACTACGTGATTTTTGATTGCTTTGGCAACCGGCTGGGGGCCACGACCTGGTGCAATCCCAGTATCGCCCCGATTGACCGCGTCGCCATTCCCGCTGAACAGGCCGAGGCCGTGATGGCTGCAGTACAGGGGCCTTTGGACCAGCATTGGCGAGAGTGGCAGCAGGCGCAGAAATCACCCGGCTAACGCAATTCGGCCTCAGTGTTGCCGCCATCGACGGTAAGGACGTGGCCGGTTGTACGCTTGGACAGTGCAAGGGTCACGAAACCGTCGGCGACGTGGTGAGCCTGAACTTCGCGGCCCAGAAGATTTCCGCCCATATAGGTGTCTTCGCTGACACCACGGGCGGCGGCGCGTTCCTTGATGAAATCGTCCGTTAACAGGCCCGAGCGGATGCGGTCGGCATTCACCCCGTTAACGCGAATGCCCGCACCGGCCAGTTCCAAAGTCAACTGGCGCATCAGGAACATGGTGGCCGCTTTCGGTGTGCCATAGGCCCCGAAATTCTTGCCGGGATTGACCGCCTGTTTTGAGATGTTGAACAGGATCTGCCCGCCGCGTCCCTGCGCCTGTATCACGCGGGCGGCGGCGGTGGCAAAATTCTTGTGGGCAAAGAAATTCAATTCGAATGCCTGCCGGAAGGCCGCATCGTCCAGATCCAGCAAAGCCCCCGACCTTGCTGTGCCTGCGTTTGAGATCAGGATGTCCAACCCACCAAAGGCTAGGATCGCGGCGTCCATCGCCCGCTGAGCCGCGCCGTCCGAAGTGATGTCTTCGGCATGGGGGACGTGCCATCGCCCAAGCTGGTCCAGCGCCTGATCCAACGCCTGCGGGTCCTTGTCGATCAGCACCAGGTTGGCCCCCTTGGCGGCAAAGGCTTTGGCCGTGGCCACCCCGATCGCGCCCGCGCCGCCCGTGATCATAACGACTTTGCCCTGAAACGGCGATGGCGTTCCCTTGCCCAGCTTGGCCTGTTCCAGCGACCAATACTCGCAGTCGAACATGTCCTTTTCGCTGATTGGATAGAACCCGCCCGCATCTTCGCCAACGGCGCGCACGCGGATATTTTGCTCGGCCAGATCGGCCGCTGCTGCTGCTGCCTTGGCGTTTCCGCCCATGCCGACGATGCCGATCCCTTCGATCCAGGCATGTTTGGGATCAGGGGTCAGCAGGGTTTTGGGTTCCTTGGCGTGCGGAGCCTGACGGTTGAAATAGGCGCGATACTCGTCGGCAAAACCTTCGACCTTGGCTTTGATGGTCTCGCGGTTGGCTAGATCGGCGCGGCGCAGCACCAGCGGGCGGCCCTTGGTGCGGATCACGTGATCGGGTGATGCCATCCCACGTGTGGCCAGCGCGTCGATATCGGGGCGGGCCATGAAGGTATGGGTATGATCGCCGTTGCGCAGATCAAAGATGGGCATCGCGTCGTCGCGCTCGGCATTCACCTCGGCGATGACACCGCGCAGCATAGGCAGAACCTGTAAACCCTCAGCTGGACGGCGTTCGCCGATAGGGGTGACGCCCGTCAGGCCCAGATAGGCGGCGACCTCATTGGTGTGGCTGACGATCTTGTCATAGCTTTCCTGCGCCGTGTCACCGAAGGCAAAATGCCCGTGTTGCAGCAGCAAGAGCCCCTCGACGGCAGGGTTGGCGTCGTAGACATCAGCGGCCGCCTTGGCCAGATCGAAGCCGGGCATGATATAGGGTACAATGCCCAAACGATCGCCGAAGATCTCGCGGCAGATCTCGGCTGCGTTAGGCAGGTTAGCAAGGATCAGGAAAGGTGTCGCGTGGGTGTGGTCAACATATCTATGCGGCAGGAACGCATGCAGCAGCGTTTCGACCGACGGGTTGGGCGAGGTCGAATCCAGCAAGTTCGAGCGTTGGTAGTTGACCATGTCTTCGTCGGACAGGGTTTCAAGTTGCCGGGCCTTCAGCAAAGGATCAAGCCAGACCCCTGGCAGACCCGGTGCCTCGATCGTGTCCAGATCCCAGCCCGAGCCTTTGACATGCAGCACCTGGCGCTGGTCGCCGAACAGATCAGGACGCTCCAGTTTAACCGAAGTATTGCCGCCACCATGCATCAACAGGTCGGGGTTCTGGCCGATCAGGCGCGAGGTATAGACACGTTCTGCCAGTTCCTGATCGGCAGGGTCATCGCCCGCCGCCGCGCGCCATTCCTGTGCTTTTGCCGCGTCGTACCAGTTTTCAATCATCGGTGTTCTTTCGGTTTGCAGTCTGTGGGCTTTCAATGGGCTTTGTCGGGGAATAGGCCGGCCAGGCCTTGGGTGCTGGCGTCGCAGATGCCACGTTCGGTGATCAGCCCCGTGACCAGACGGTTGGGGGTGACGTCAAAGGCCGGATTGCCGCCTGATGTGCCCTGTGGCGTGACCAGAACCTCGCCGATCTGACCCTGATTCAGACCCTGAATACGGGTAATCTCGGCCTCAGGGCGATCCTCGATGGGGATTTCGGCGACCCCGTCTTGCAGCGACCAGTCTATTGTGGGCGAGGGTAAAGCTACATAGAACGGCACCCCGTTATCATAGGCCGCCAGCGCCTTGAGATAGGTGCCGATCTTGTTGCACACATCGCCGCGTGCGGTGGTGCGATCGGTGCCGGTGATGACCAGATCGACCAGCCCGCGCTGCATCAGATGCCCGCCTGCATTGTCCACCACATAGGTGTGCGGGATGCCATGTTCGCCCAGCTCCCACGCGGTCAGGGCCCCTTGGTTGCGGGGGCGGGTTTCGTCGACCCAGACATGGATCGGAACCCCTTCGTTGTAGGCGTGGTACATCGGGCTGGTGGCCGTGCCCCAATCGACCGTCGCCAGCCAGCCGGCGTTGCAATGGGTCAGAAGGTTCACTGGCTCGCCTGCGGGCTTCTTCGCGGCGATCTCTCTGATCAGGGCCAGGCCGTTTTCACCAATGCGGCGGTTGATTTCGATATCTTCCTCGAACACCTCCTGCGCCAGCGCCCAGGCAGCGTCAGCCCGGTTTTCAGGGGGCAGCGGCAGCAGAGTCGCGCGGCACCGCGCAAGCGCCCAGGCCAGATTTACCGCCGTGGGCCGCGTCGCGTTCAAAACGGTGCTGGAGTGTTCGAAATTCACGTCCGAGGGGTCCCTCGTCATCGCCTCGGCCATGCCATAGGCGGCGGTCGCCCCGATCAGAGGCGCCCCGCGCACCCACATGTCGCGGATTGCGACTTCGAAATCTTCCAATGCGGACAAGGTGACGACTTTGAATTCATGCGGCAGCCAGCGTTGATCAATGATCCGCACTGCGCCGCTTTGCGCATCGCGCCAGATCGCCCGATAGTGAACGCCGCCGACTTTCATTGCCTATCCTCCTGGTTGTGTCGCGCCCCCGAGGGCCGTGTTCCTGCCGCAACAGGCCCAAAACGCGCCAGCCCTTCGAAATGAGGATTGTAAACCACGGGCGCAGCGGGTCGGTTGACGAAATGAGACATGCAAGTTGTTGGCGATTGGCCCGGCAATGTCAAACCCTTGCAAGGTGAAGAGATCGGTGGATTTCAGCAGCCTATGGTTGTATCGCCACAATTCCGGGGCAGATTGGGTTGCACATCTTAGCTATCCGGTCTCTGCTACGGCAAACCGATTTGTAGGAGAGCACCATGCCCCAATCCCCCGACACAAACCGCCGTATTGTTCTGGCCGAACGCCCCAAGGGCCAGCCAGACGAGAACACTCTGCGGTTAGAGACAACCGATGTCCCGACGCCCGGGGCAGATGAAATGCTAGTGCGCACGGTCTTTCTGTCTTTGGACCCCTATATGCGTGGACGCATGAATGATGCGAAATCCTATGCCGAGCCGGTGGCGATCGGCGGTGTTATGACTGCGCAGGTCGTGGGACGGGTCGAGCAGTCGAACCTTCAGGGCTTTGCGGTTGGCGATTATGTCCTGAACATGAGCGGCTGGCAGGATTATGCGATCTCGGACGGGGTGCAGGTGGTCAATCTTGGTCAATCACCAGACAACCCGTCCTGGGCGCTGGGGATTTTGGGGATGCCGGGCTATACGGCCTATGCCGGGCTGCTGAAAATCGGTGAGCCTAAACCCGGTGAAACCGTTGTTGTCGCCGCAGCCTCAGGCCCGGTAGGGGCGACTGTGGGTCAGATTGCCAAGCTGAAAGGTTGCCGCGTGGTCGGCATTGCGGGTGGGCCCGAGAAATGCGCGCATGTGGTGCAAAATCTGGGATTTGATGCTTGTCTGGATCACCGCTCGGATGATCTGGCTGGACAACTGCGCGAGGCCTGCCCGGACGGTATTGACGTCTATTTCGAGAATGTCGGCGGCAAGGTGCTGTATGCGGTTCTGCCTTTGTTGAACCCGTTTGCGCGCGTACCCGTTTGCGGCATCGTAAGCTGGTACAATCTGCCCGGTCTGCCAGAGGGGCCGGATATGGGCCCGGCGATCATGGGGACGTTGTTACGGATGAAGGTGCGCATGCAGGGTTTCATCATTTTCGACAATTTCGGACCCGAGGTGTATCAGGAATTCGTCCGCGACATGACCGGCTGGCTAAAAGACGGCTCGGTCACTTACAAAGAACACTTGGTCGAGGGGCTGGAAAACGCGCCTGAAGCGTTCAATCGGTTATTGGCCGGGGGGAACTTTGGTAAGATGGTCGTAAAGGTGGGGTGATCTGACCGCCTCTCATTTTTGTGCACCGCCCCGGACAAATCGGTCTGCCGGGGCGGTCGCGGGTTAACTTGCTGCCGCCAAAAGCGAGGCGTTGCCACCGGCAGCGGTGGTGTCAATACACACGTGACGCTCAAGCTGACAGCGGTCGCCGAAATCCGCGTCATTGATCATCGGGATCAAAGCACCGGGTCGCTGCGCCAAGGCCGTGCGGATGGCCCGAAGCTGAGCCTCTTCTCCCCAACAGACAACCGCATCGAAGCCCGAAATCGAGCCTAACACAGCGGGTTCCAGTACACCGTCCACCGTGTTCGGACCCGTTGCGCCGGGCGCAACGATGACGGCGGAACAGCCATGCGCCACAGCGATTTCGCGCTGCGCCTGCGCGGCCTCAAGCGATGGGCCAAGACACAGGATGATGCCACGGCCATAGGTCGACAGCGTGTTCGACTCGCCCGTCGGCCCCGGTAGCTGTTGCCGTTTCAACGCGATACGCGGTGGGCGTTTGGTCGCCGTCAGGACAGCCTGAACCGTGGCCTCATCGGCGGCCTGTCCCGTAGCCGCGGCAAAGCTTTGCGTCACCGGCTTGGTGAAGCGCTTGACGTAAGACGGACCGCCCGCCTTGGGCCCGGTGCCCGACAACCCCTCACCCCCGAAAGGTTGGGACCCCACAATCGCGCCAATCTGGTTGCGGTTGATATACATGTTGCCGACGTTCAGCTGCGACGTAACCTGTTCGATCCGGTCGTCGATGCGCGAGTGCATTCCGAAGGTCAGGCCAAAGCCCGTGGCATTGATCGCGGCGACCACCGCGTCCAGCTCGGCGGCCTTGTAGGTGGCCACATGCATGACCGGGCCGAACACCTCTTTTTCCAGATCACCAATACCCGATACACGCAGGACGGTTGGGGCAACGAAGGTCCCGTCTGTCGGGGTATCCAGTTCTTTCAACACACGCCCCTGTGCGCGGGCGTCTTCGACATAGGCAAGGATTTCACCCTGCGCGCCGTCACTGATCACCGGCCCGACATCGGTACGCAAGTCCCATGGGTTGCCCACGACCAGCTCATCCATCGCGCCGTAGAGCATCTCGAGGAAGGGTTCGGCCACGTCCTCTTGTACGTAAAGCAGCCGTAGCGCAGAACAGCGCTGACCGGCGGATTGGAAGGCCGAGGCGACGATATCCTTGATCGCCTGTTCCGGCAGCGCCGTGGAGTCCACGATCATCGCGTTCAGCCCACCAGTTTCGGCGATCAAAGGGGCCTCGGGGGCGATCTGATCAACCATGGCGCGGTTGATAGTCTGCGCCGTGTGGGTTGAGCCGGTAAAGCACACCCCTTTGATCCTTGGATCCGACGTCAGCCGTGCGCCTACGACCGAGCCGCGGCCCGGCAGCAGTTGTAACGCCGTCTTCGGAACGCCGGCTTCATGCATCAGGTTGACGGCGACACAGGCGGTGATGGCCGTTGGGTCCGCCGGTTTGGCCAGGACACCATTGCCAGCGGCCAGCGCGGCGGCGATCTGCCCGGTGAAGATGGCCAGCGGGAAGTTCCACGGTGAAATGCAAACCATCACACCGCGCGCAGGTCGCGTAACTTCGGTGCCGCGCACAGCATAGTAGCGCAGGAAATCGACCGCCTCGCGCAGCTCGGCGATGGCGTCCATCGGGGTCTTGCCCGCTTCGCGGGTGAGGATGGCAAAAAGCTCTCCGAAGTTCTGCTCATATAGCTCGGCGGCGCGAAACAGGGTCTGGCGACGCGTTTCAGCATCCGCGTTCCACGGGGCCGCCGCGCCAAGTGCCGTTTCGACATCCTCGACCGATGCCTCAGCCACCACACCCACCTTGTCCGCGTGATCGGCGGGATTGAGGACAGGGCGGTCTGTGGTGTTCTGCGACGCGCTCTCCAAAAGCGGCCCAACCTGCCAGAACTTTGCGCGAAATGGCGCGCGGGCCTGTTCGATCTCGGCCAGATCGTCGGTGTCGTGCAAATCCCAGCCCCGTGAATTCGGGCGTTCGGTCCCATAAAGGTCGGCAGGCAGCAGAACAGCCGCGTTAGAGCCTGAGTCGAGCGCATCGAACGGGTCGACGGCGACGATTTCCGGGGCCACGGATTGGTCCACGATCTGGTTCACGAACGAAGAGTTCGCCCCGTTTTCCAGCAAGCGCCGCACCAGATAGGCCAGAAGGTCCCGATGCGCCCCGACCGGCGCGTAAATCCGGCACCGAGTGCCGCTGCCTTTCAGGACCAGATCATGCAGGCTTTCACCCATGCCGTGCAGGCGCTGGAACTCAAAGCTGCGTGTGTCTGTGGCCATGTCGAGGATCGCGGCCACCGTATGGGCGTTATGGGTGGCAAATTGCGGATATATCCGATCTGTCATGCCCAGCAATTTCTGGGCGCAGCAGATATACGAGATATCGGTGGCCGCCTTGCGAGTGAAAACCGGGAAGCCGCCCAGCCCTTCGACCTGTGCTCGCTTGATCTCGGTATCCCAATAGGCACCTTTTACCAGACGCACCATGATTTTACGGTCCAATTCAGCAGCCAGCGCATGCAGCCAATCCAGAACATAGGCTGCGCGCTTGCCATAGGCCTGCACGACCACGCCGAACCCGTCCCAGCCCGCAAGCGACGGGTCGCGCAGAACAGCTTCGATCACGTCAAGGGACAGATCCAGCCGATCCGCCTCTTCCGCGTCGATATTCAGGCCCATATTGGCGGCCTTGGCCTGTTGTGCAAGTTGCAGCGTCAGGGGCACCAGCTCCGCCATCACCCGGTCTTTTTGCCCGACCTCATAGCGGGGATGCAGCGCCGAGAGCTTGATCGAAATGCCGGGGTTTTCCCGAATGTCTTGCGCGTCGCATTCCCTGGCCAGCTTGGCGATGGCGTCCGAATACGCGGCCAGAAACGCCTTGGCGTCGTGGGCTGTCAAAGCAGCCTCGCCCAGCATGTCGTAGGAATAGGTATAGCCCTCGGCTTCTTGTTTCTTGCCGCGTTCCAGTGCTTCTTCGATGGTTTCACCCAGCACGAACTGCGCGCCCATTTCCTTCATCGCCCGCGCCACCGCGACCCGGATCACCGGTTCCCCCAGCCGTTTCACCGCCCCTTTCAGGGTCGCAGCAATGCCGGTGCCATCCTGCAGAACCTTGCCCGTCAGCATCAATGCCCAGGTGGAGGCGTTGACCAGAGACGACGACGATTGCCCTAGATGCTGCCCCCAGGCCGAAGGTGCGATCTTGTCCTCGATCAGCGCGTCAATCGTATCTGCGTCGGGCACCCGTAGCAGCGCCTCGGCCAGACACATCAGGGCCACGCCTTCATTGGTGGACAGGCCATATTCGGCCAGAAAGACTTCCATCAGGCCGGGGCGGCTGTCGTTGCGGATCGCGCGTACAAGATCAGCCGCGCGATTCTGGACCACCGCCCGCCTTGCTGCGTCAATCGGATTGCGGCTTGTCAGGTCCTGCAATACCTCGGATTCTGCGCGCAGGTGGTTGTGTCGAAGGTTCAGACGAATATCATGTAGCCCGGTCATGTTCTTTCCAATCCGCGTTCAATTCAAATAATCTTATCAAATCGCCGAAAGTTATGTTGACTAAAGCTTCAAAATAGGCGTGTTTATTGACCAAATTTCCTATTTAGTTTTGGCGATTGAGACCGTGTTAATAGAGAAAAATAGTCAACTAGACCGACATGACCTGAAAATCCTACGTATTCTGAGCCGTGAAGGCCGTATTCCGGTTACGGAATTGTCGGCGCGGGTCGGATTGTCCAAGACACCTTGTCAGGTGCGGATGAAACGTCTGATCTCGGAAGGGTATATACAGGGGTTTCGCGCGATTCTGGACCCTTCGAAGCTGGGGGTCGAACAGGTGGTCTTTGTCGAGGTCAGCCTGAAAATCACCACCGAAGCGGCTTTGACTGAGTTCAATGAAGCCGTGCAACGCGCGCCCGAGGTCGAACAATGCCACATGATTGCGGGTGCCTTTGACTATCTGCTGAAACTGCGCACCAAGGATATGCGCAGTTACCGTGAGATTTTGGGCCGTGTTGTGTCCACGCTCCCGCATGTGGACAGCACCTCGACCCATGTGTCGATGCAATCGGTGAAAGACTGAGCCGCCCGACAGCGTTCATTGATGAAGGGCATCAATGATCTGTCGTGGCATTACCAGATCGCGGAAGGCGCGATGGATGGTTTCATCCGCTTCACTCAGCGGGGCACCACCAAGGTTGAAGCTGAGAAACCCGTGGGGAAGGCTGAGCGCCAGATAGAATTTCTTGCCCGAAAATGCCGCTGAGCAATAGTCGCGCCCACCTTGGTAGCGTTTGGCGATCTCGCTCAGCGTATAAGCAAATTCGGGTTTGACGTATTGTTCCAGCTGGTGCGGGTCGTCGGTAAAAACCTCAAAGATCTTCTCGGCATCCTCTAGGCCAAGATCCCAGCGATGTTGGGGCAAGACGTTGCGGCTTGCCCAGCTATACAGCTTGTTTAGGGTCCCACCGAAATCTTTGACGAAGACCGTGCGTGGTATTGTGGCCGGGCAGTCGATTTCCAGCACGATGCCCGAGAACAGGGTTCTGGTCTTTCGTTTGTTGTCGCTGTCTCTGTAAGTGTCCGAGCAGCTCATTTGCAGCAGTTTGTAATTGGTGTCCCGCCAGGTGCCGCTGATCGCGTGATTTTCGCGCACGCGTTCGGATTCAGGTATGATTTGCAATGAAACCAAGCGCCCAATGGGAAGGAAGCTCATAGGTACGTCCGAGTGCAGCTCCATATGCCCTAGGAATTTGCACAGGATGGGGCGAATGTATTTCGAAACATCGGAACTGACTTTTCCGCCTCGTTCCAGATAAAGGATCAAGGCCGCGGCCCCGCCGAAAGCAAGTGGAAAAATCGCAAAAAGAGGATGAATGTAATACCCGCCTAGTCCGGCCAGTACGACGGCAACAACGCCAGAGAACTTGATCCAGAACATACTGCGCGAGACGGCGGCCTGACGTTCAACTTCTTTCTCGCGTAGGAATGGGGCGATCTGCTGGTCAAAGATCCGGGAAAATCCGGTCTCGAACGGGGCAGATTCGACAAACTGGTATTCTGACATCGTTAAATCCTGACCAACAAACTACGAGTTTGGCGCAGATGCTAGCGATCCCTTGTCCGCCAGAATATCCCCAGACGTGTATCATTTGTATCGAATGTGTCCGTCTTAGCCATGTTCGCGCAGGCGACGCCATTTTCGACACAGAGAAGCGCCTCGCTGGACCTCGAGGCGCGATCTGATGCGCTATCGCAGGCCCAGTTTGGACAAAAGCCGGTTGCGTTTCATCAGCCACCATCCGGCCTCGACGGGCCATAGTGCATGGTTCTGGTCGGCCCCTAGTGCAGCGGCGCTGCGCAGGGGCCAGTTCGGGTCGTCCAGCAATTCGCGGGCCACGGCGATCATGTCGGCGTCGCCCTGTTGGATCACCGCGTCGCACACTTTGGGGTCCCACAGGAAACCGACTGCCATCGTCGGCATATCCGCCCCGGACCGGACTTGTGATGCAAACGGCACCTGAAAGCCGTGTTCGATTGTCATCCGTTGCGGGCGATCCTTGCCGCCGATCCCGCCCGAGCTGCAATCGATCATGTCCACCCCGCCAGCTTTGAGCGCCTTGGCGATGTCAACGGTGTCTTCGACGGTCAGGCCGCCGTCCACCCAGTCCGACGCCGACAACCGAAAAGCCAGAGGATAGTCCTCAGGCCAGTTTCGTCGAATTTCACGTGCGATCTCGACGGCAAAGCGCGCTCGGTTTTGGGCGCTTCCGCCCCAATGGTCCGAGCGTTGATTGGTGATCGGAGACAGGAATTGATGCACCAGAAAGCCATGCGCGGCATAGACCTCGATCATCTTGAATCCGGCAGCCTGCACCCGTCGTGCGGCCGCACCAAAAGCGGCGATGATGTCTTCGATATCGGCCTCGGTCATCTCACGCGGGGTTGGCCAGCCCTCGGCATAGGGCAGGGGCGACGGTGCCATGGTGGGCCAGCCCGCTTCGTCGCGCTGCGTGGCGTCTTCGTCATCCAGCGGAGTTTCGCCGTGCCAGGGACGCCGTTCCGAGGCTTTGCGCCCCGCATGGCTGAGTTGAATGCCCGGCACTGCGCCTTCGCGAGTAATGAAATCTGCGATGGGTTTCAACGGGGCAATTTGGTCGTCATCCCAAAGACCCAGATCGCCGGGCGTGCGCCGCCCATCGCGTGTCACCGCGGTGGCTTCGGCATAGACCAGCCCGGCACCGCCCATGGCAAACCGGCCCAGATGCACCAGATGCCAGTCATTGGCGACTCCCTCTTTCGCCCTGTACTGGCTCATCGGTGAGACAGCGATACGGTTCTTGAAAGACACGGATCGCAGGTCAAATGGACTGAATAATGAGGGCATTCTGGTCTCTCCGACTGTCATTTTCCGTCAACCTAGCGAAACCGAGCGCGCAACCCAAATAGATAATCTGTTAACGACGCCCGCGCCCAGTTTGACCCGCCCCGCCATCCTTGCGCATGGACAGGCCGATGCGTTTGCGTTTGACGTCCACTTCCACGACCGCGACTTTGACGATCTGACCGGTTTTGACGACCTCATGTGGATCTTTGACGAAGCGGTCGGCCAGTTGACTGATATGCACCAGCCCGTCCTGATGCACGCCGATATCCACAAATGCCCCGAAAGCTGCGACATTGGTGACGGTGCCCTCAAGCCGCATTCCTGGTTTCAGGTCGGTGATCTCATTGACCCCTTCCGCGAAAGAGGCGGTCTTGAAGCTGGGTCGCGGATCGCGGCCGGGCTTTTCAAGCTCGGTAAAGATATCCATCACGGTGGGCAGGCCAAAGGCATCGTCGACAAAACGCCGGGCTTGCAGACCTTTCAGCGCGTCTTTCTGCCCCATGATCTGACGAATGTCGCGCCCACAGGCGGCCACGATGCGGCGCGCCACGCCATAGGCCTCGGGGTGGACTGAGGAGGCGTCTAGCGGCTCGGATCCGTCTCTAATGCGAAGGAAACCCGCGCATTGCTCGAAAGCGCGTGGGCCAAGGCGCGCCACGTTCAGCAGGTCTTCGCGGCGGTCAAACGCGCCGTTCACGTCCCGATGGGCCACAATGGCGTCGGCCAAACCCGGACCCAAACCCGACACCCGCGACAGCAAGGGGGCCGAGGCGGTGTTCAGATCGACACCGACCGCGTTCACCACATCCTCGATTACGGAGTCCAGAGATTGGGACAGGCGGTGCTGATCGACATCGTGCTGGTACTGTCCGACGCCGATGGACTTGGGTTCGATCTTGACCAGTTCCGCCAGCGGGTCTTGCAGGCGGCGCGCGATTGAAACCGCGCCGCGCAGGGACACGTCCAAATCGGGAAACTCGCGCGCGGCAAGTTCCGACGCGGAATAGACCGACGCGCCCGCCTCTGAGACGATCACCTTGGTCGGGGCTTTCACCGCGCTTGGCAGCAGTTTCAGAGTATCGGCGACAAAGCTTTCAGTCTCGCGGCTGGCGGTGCCGTTGCCGATTGCGATCAGGTCAATGTCATGGGTCGAGATCAGCTTGAGAATGGCGGCTTGCGCGCCGCGCAGATCGTTTTTGGGCTGGAACGGATACAAGGTGTCGGTGGCGACCAGCTTGCCGGTGGGATCGACCACCGCCGCTTTGACACCAGTACGAATACCGGGGTCCAGCCCCAGCGTTGCCTTGGCCCCAGCAGGGGCGGAAAACAGCAGGTCTTTAAGGTTGCGGGCGAAGACCTGAATCGCCTCATCCTGGGCGCGGCTTCTGAGATCGGCCATCAATTCGACCATCATCGACAGAGACAGTTTGACCCGCCATGTCCAGCCCGCCACCTTGCGAAGCCAAAGATCGCCGGGCGAATTGGTCCGCGTGCCAAGATGGGCGGCGACCATCGCCTCGGCCCTTGCGGTGCCGGTTTCGGGGTCGGGGGCAATATCGAGCGTCACGATCCCCTCTTTCGAGGCGCGCAGCATCGCCAGCGCCCGGTGCGAGGGTGTATCGGCCCAGCGTTCGCTATGGTCGAAATAATCGCTAAACTTGGCCCCTTCGGTCTGCTTACCGTCGATTACTTTTGCGGTCAGCAGGGCCTCGCGTTGCATGAAGCCACGTAGTTCACCCAACAGGGCGGCGTTTTCGGTCAAACGCTCGGTGATGATGTCGCGGGCACCGTTCAGGGCATCTTTGGTCGTGGGCACTGTGTCCGAGACATAGCCCCCGGCCAGCGCCTCGGGATCGGCAGAGCGGTCGGCCAATATCGCCTCTGCCAGCGGCTCCAGCCCGTTTTCGCGCGCGATCATTGCCTTGGTGCGCCGCTTTGGCTTGTAGGGCAGGTAGATGTCTTCCAACTGCGCTTTGGTCTCGGCCCCGGCGATGGATTTGGCCAAGTCGTCGGTCAGTTTGCCCTGATCCCGGATCGAATTCAGGATCGTGTCACGGCGGGCATCAAGCTCGCGCAGATAGTCCAGTCGCTCAGACAGGGTGCGGAGCTGGCTGTCGTCCAGCCCGCCGGTCGCCTCTTTCCGATAACGGGCGACAAAGGGGACTGTGGCCCCTTCGTCCAGCAGTTTGACCGCAGCGCCCACCTGATCGGGGCGGGCGTTGATCTCGGCGGCGATGGTGCGTGCGATGCGGTCCAAGGGGGTCTCCTGCAACTGGGTCGGAGGGTCTTCTTAGCCACAGGCACCGGCAAGGGAAAGAGGCCGAATGCTAACGGGCCAGAGCCAGCAGATCGTCATGCAGCGATTTCGAGATTTCCACATAGCCCCGCGCCTTGTTGCGCGCCCGCGCGGCATAGCGACGTTGCGAGGGCAGGCGCGCGCCCTGACCCGTGATATCGGCAAACAGACGCTCGGCGCGGGCATCGTTTTCGTCTACGCGCCCGCCGCTGAACTGCGCGGGGTCGAAGGCCAGGATGATCTCGCCATGATAGGGTGCGCTGCTGGTGCCGTCGGCATAGGCCAAGCTTTCCAGACTGGTCAGATCGTCGATCAAGGGCCCAGCCAAAAGCTCGATCATGATCGACAACGCCGACCCCTTATAGCCGCCGAAGGTCAGCATCGCGCCTTCCATCGCAGCGTGCGGGTCGGTTGTTGGGTTGCCCTTCTTGTCGAGCGCTACGCCGTCGGGCAGGGGTTTGCCTGCGCGGCGGTAAAGCTCGATCTCTCCCCGTGCAAAGGCGCTGGTGGCAAAGTCGAAGGTGAACGGATCCTGACCCTGACGCGGCCAGCTAAAGGCCAGCGGGTTGGTGCCAAGTGACCCGCGTGTACCTCCGGCTGGGGCGACCCAGGAATGGCTGGGCACCATCGCCATCGCGGCCAGCCCGGCCGAGGACAATTGTTCAACCTCGGGCCAGAGGGCTGAGAAATGGAAACACCGGTTGATCGCCATGGCGGCGATGCCGTGCGTGCGCGTTTTCTCGATCAGGTGGGGCAGGGCCTCATGAAAGGCCAGCAGAGAGATCCCGCCGCGTGCATCGACACGAACAATGGCGTTGTCCGAGGGGGTGATGACTGGCGCGACATGGCCGTCGACCTTGCCCGCTTTCATCGTCTCTGCGCACATAAGCAAGCGAAACAGCCCGTGCGACTGACAATCGTCGATCTGGCAGGTGGTCAGCAAATCCGCGATGGCGGTGCAATGGTCCGGGCCGTAGCCTGCATTTTTCAGGATGGTCAGGCTGAGCCCGTGGATCTCATCCAAAGTCAATTTGACCGTATCGCTCATGCCCCGCCTTCCTTTCCCATGGTGTCATGCACAGGAATAGCGCGGCGGGGCAGGCGAAGGAACAGCTTTCCGGCGTTAGCCTTCCGATTCCGATTGCAGATAGGCAATGACGTTGGTGATGTCCTCATCCTTCTTCAAGCCGGCGAACTGCATCTTGTTGCCGGGCAGAGTGCCCTTGGGGTCAGCCAGAAAAGTGGTCAGGGTCTCGACATCCCAAACAATGCCCGAGCTTTTCAGCGCGTCCGAGTATTTGAACCCATCCGCTTGCGCAGCCGAGGCGCCAACGATGCCGTAGAGCGAGGGGCCTACACCGTTCTTGCCCTCTTTGATCTGATGACACGCCTTGCATTTGCGATAGACTTTTTTGCCCGCCTTGATATCCCCATCAACGGCGGCGACAGCGGCGACCTCAACCGGAGCAGCTGTCCCAGCGTCAGCTTTTTGCTCGTCCATGTTGAAGAATAGGCGTGCGGTGATGGGCACGGTCCGGGTGATGCCGGGAAGGCTGGCCAGCTCCATCAGCTTGTCGACCCCGGCATTTACGCCCGCGTCTTCGGTGCTGAGAAACACCATGTCGTTGGTCGAGACCATCACGGATTTCTCAGAAACCCGCAGGACGAACATTTCAGTATCAAACTCAACATCCGTGCCGATCAGCGACAGTGCCGCTTCGACATCAACGACTGCTGTTTGACCGACGGCCAGCGCCTTCACCTCGTCCATATCGATCTGGGCGGTCAAAGTCGCCGTGCCTGCATTGCGAAAGACATGCTCGATCATGCGCTCGTTGCGGATGTCTATATTCGTCTCGACCGAGGACAGGTCGATCTCGATCTCGGCCTTGCCATCGGGGCTGACATGGCCCGACAGGTTGGTGAAGGAATTGACTTCGCCCACGGTGTCTTTCTTGATGGTGCCATAGGCCAGGTGCGAGCCTTCGGGCGACAAGGTCCAATGTTCAGCCAAGGCCGGGGTTGCAATAATTGCCGACGCAATCGTGACTGCTTTCAACATAAGTTTCATTTCATTCCTCCACAGGTTATGACATTCCTGACCTCGCGGGCCCGATCCGTGAATGTCAAACACACACAGGTCACTATTTATTCAATGGGTGGTGAAATTAGTTCCGAACAGGCCGTGCGCGGCGCGATACAGACGTATTCGAAACGCGTCTGGCGTTTTGGGCTTGCCTTGTCCGGAGCCTCCGATGTGGCGGATGACTTGCTGCAATCCACGTGCCTGCGTGCGTTGGAGCGTCACCATCAGGTGACTTCACATGATCGATTGGACAGTTGGCTGATGACGATCTGCCGCTCGATCTGGTTGAACGAGGTGCGCTCGCGCTCGGTCCGCAAGGCGCAGGCGTTGTCGGTGACGCCCGAGGCGGAATTAATTTCACATGATTCCGATTCCGAAACGAATATTTTCGCGGCTGAGGTGTTTACCCAAGTGATGCAACTGCCAGAAGCGCAGCGCGAAACGGTAATGCTGGTCTTTGTCGAAGGCTACAGTTACCGCGAAGCGGCGGCGATGCTGGACGTTCCCATCGGTACGATTATGAGCCGGTTGTCCAACGCCCGGCAGAAACTTAAAACCGTGATGCAGCATGATGCTGCAAGCGCCGTTCGACGGAGTGGCAAATGAAGTTTTCCGATGAGACGCTGACAGCGTATCTGGAAGGCAATGTGGATGAGGCTGAGGCAAACGCGATTGAAACCGCGGTTGCGGCCGACCCCGAGCTGGAAGCGCGCCTGATGGCGCTGGATCCGTTTGCACAGGTTGTGCAGGCGGTGTTTGAAAACGTGCCCGCCGAGGCACCGCAGGTCGATCTGCCTGAACCGCAGTCGGCTGTTCCTGTTCACCATTCCGGAAGCCCGTGGCGTTTGGTGGCTGTCGCCGCTTCGGTCGCGGTGCTGGCGGTGTCGGCAACCTTCTGGAGCACCCGGCCCGAGCCGCTGGGCTGGGCTGAACAGGCGGCGATCTACCAGTCGCTTTATGTGCCCGATACGATTGCTTCGCTGGACAATTCGGCTCAGGCGCTGGACACGCAGTTCGAATTGGCCGAGGCCGAGCTGGGCCGGTCGCTGAACCGCGACACGCTGGAAGCCCTGCCGGGGATGGAGCTAAAGCGCGCGCAGGTTCTGTCGTTCAACGGCAAGCCGTTGATTCAGGTCGTGTTCGCAGATGAACAGGGTCAGCCCTTTGCCTTCTGCATCATCCGTCAGGGCGAAGGCGCCCCCAGCAAAGATGTGAACCTTGCTGAGCTGAGCGGCCTTGCAACCGCGACATGGTCTGAAGGTGGATATGGGTACATGCTGATCGGCAGCAGCCCGCAAACACCGTTGCAGGGGCAGCTGGATATTCTGACGACAAGTTTCGCCAGCTGATCCCTAAGCGGCAGAATCGTCTTGTGAACTGGTGGAAATACCCGAAATATGTCGGGTATGACCACAAACCCTGCCATGCCTGATCCCGATGAGGATGACGAAACGCTGGGCCCCGGCAGTATCTATGATGTCGACCCGCCCGAGGATGACGATCTGTGGTTTCTGCCCCCCGACGAAGAGCCCGAAGAGGATTTTATCCTGCCCGGCCCAAAGGCCGATCGCAGGCTGTTGTTCGACTCTCGGGATTGGCGGGCGGCGCAGGCAGAACTGTCACTGGAACTGGCGGATCTGGCGGCCACATTCGGCGCCTTGGATGAAAGGCTACGGGCTGGTCCCAAAGGCTGGACGCATCGTCTGGCATTGATGGATGTGTCTGATCTGGGTTGGTGGACTGGTGATCGGATCGGTGTGGATCGCTTGGCGCTGTGGACCGGGTTGCGGATCGGCGCGACCGGTGATGACGTGCAGGCTTTGTTTCGGTCCGGCTGGGCCGTGCGGCGTCTGACATCGGGTGCTGGACCGTCCGAGGGTGGATGGGCCACCGGGGTGACAGCCTTTCTTGACCGGATGGCGCAGGGGATCGACGAAGTGCCCGAGGCCATTGCCGACCTGGCCGAGGTGATGGGGCATGCAGACGGGCTGCACCCGATCACGCAAGCCGCGATTGCTTTTCATGCGTGGCGTGCGGTTTCACCCGGCGTCGGGCACGACACCGAAGCAGCCATCATCGCAGCACGCCATGCGGCCACGATGGGTCGGGGCGGCGCGCTTTTCATGCCATTGGCCCTGTCTGGCCCTGGCGCTTTGCGCGGCATGGGTGATACCGGGGAAAAGCTGGGCGCGTGGTATCGGGGTCTTGGGCAGGCCGCCTTGGCCGCCTTGTTGCATCTGGACCGTGTCAGCGCCTGGGACGCTCGTGCCCGTGCCGCGACCGACGACCTGAGCGGACGAACCCCACCCAAACTGATCGAAGCGCTGACAGCCTGGCCCATGGTGTCGGCCCCGTTGGCCGAAGAGTTGACGGGTGCCTCGCGTGCGGCGGTTCAGCGCAATATCGACAGGTTTTCGGATCGCGGCTTGATCCGTGAAGTGACCGGGCAGGGGCGTTACCGCGTCTGGACTGCCGCGCTGTGATCCATGATCCAGTCCCGAAACCGCCGAGCCGGAGGGCGCAGAGTTCGGCGGGACGGGTAGATCAAGTGATAAGCCTCTTGCCCCGGTACCTCGATCCCGTCGAGGCATGGAACCAAGCCCGACAGAGCTACAATACGGTCTGACGCAGGCGCTCGGGCAAGCGCAATGCCCGCGCCTGCCGCCGAAAGCTCGGCCGCGATAAGTGAGTTGTCGGCAAAGAAATACCGCGCCTGACCCGCGGGCAGGCGTAGCGTTTCGAACAGATGTGGCCAGCTTGCCCGGTGGGTCGAGACCTCGATCAGGGTGAAGTTGAACAAATCCGGCGGCGTGTCGATCTGCGCAGCCAATTCGGGCGGGGCCACGGGATACAGCCTTTCACGCACCAGTTCATCGCTTTCCGTGCCAAAGAGGTTTGGATTGCCAAACACGATCTGAAGATCGGTGAAACGATTGCTGAAATCAGCGTCCAGATTGCCGGTCGACAGCGACAGGTTGATATGGGGATTTTGCGTGTGAAAATCGGGCAGACCCCCGGCCAAAACCCCATGAGCGAACAGAAGAACCGACTGCACGTAAAGCCGCTGTTCGCGTGTTTCGCCGAACAATCCGGTCGTTGCGGTTTCCAGCATCAGCAGTGATTGCTGCACCGATGGCAGATAGGCGCGTCCGGTCTCGGTCAGGGTGACGGAATGCGCATGGCGGTGAAACAGAGGGGTGCCCAATTGCGTCTCGAGAGCCTTGACCTGTTGGCTGACGGCGGCGGCGGACATGTTTAATTGGGCTGCCGCGCGCGCAAAGCTTTCGGTTCGCGCGGCGGCCTCGAACACGCGCAGCCAGTTCAGCGATGGGATACGGCCTGCCATGGCAGTTAGACTAAGCTGAACTTAGCCTGACGGGCAAGAACCTGTGCTCTGCCATTAATGACGCATCAACTAGGCTGCAAACACATGCAGTAAGGAGGAGCGCGCATGTCTGACCCTGTCTCAATGGCTCAAACCGCCCTGACGCCCGAACAATCCGCTCAGTATTGGGAGGATGGGTATTTGTTTCCCCTGACCGTTTTCACGGGCACGGAAACGGCCGCCCTGCGGGCCGAGTTCGAACAGATTGAGCGGGAATGGCTGGATGCCGATCTGCCTTTGCCGTTGAACACCTATAAGCGGGTCAATTCGCATCTTGTAATGCCTTTGGCCGCCCGCGTTGCCATGGACCCCCGTGTTCTGGATCTGGTCGAGGGCGTTTTGGGCCCCGATATCATGATCTGGTCAGCCGAATTTTTCGTCAAGGAACCGCGGACAGCGCACACGGTCGGTATGCATCAGGACCTGACCTATTGGGGTATGGGCGAGACGCCGGATCAGGTTACGGCCTGGATCGCGCTTTCGCCTGCGACGCCTGAAAGCGGCTGCATGGATTTTGTGCAGGGCAGCCATAAGAACCCGATCCTGCCGCATAACGACACCTATTCTGACACGAACCTTCTGTCACGCGGGCAAGAGATCGCCGTGGAGGTGCTGGAGGAGGACAAAACCCGGATAGAGCTGTCGCCGGGGCAAATGTCGCTGCATCACGGTTTAACGATCCACGGGTCAGGACCGAACAGCTCGGACGACCGGCGCATCGGGTTGGCGATCCGGTATCTGAACCCCAATGCCAAACAATTGGTGGCCGAAAAGGACTATGCCATGCTGGCGCGTGGGCGCGACGGGCAGAGCAATTTTGTTCCCGTTCCCCCGCCCGGCAGCCTGTTTTCTGCCGATTCCCTCGCCCTGTACGACCAGGTGCGGCGCGACCAAAGCAAGGCTTTGGCCGAGGGCGCGCAGGCGGATGTGCCGCTATACGGTTAGCGACCGACCCCGGAATAGCTCTCGAATCCGGCCTTCAGGGCCATGTCGCGGGAATAGATGTTGCGCAGGTCGACCATTCTGGCCGAGGTCATCGAGGCCGCCATATCGCCGAGGTTCAGGGCGCGGAACTCGTTCCACTCGGTCAGCAGCACGACCGCATCCGCATCCTTTGCGGCGGCATAAGGATCGTCGAACCAGTCGACACCGGGCAGCAGGGCCTCGCCTTCGGCGCGGCCTTGCGGATCGACGACGCGGACACGGGCACCGCCCCCGATCAGGGCGGGCACGATGGTCAATGAGGGCGCGTCGCGCATGTCGTCGGTGTTGGGTTTGAAGGTCACGCCCAGCACCGCGATGGTCTTGCCATTGAAACTGTCGTCGCAGGCATCCCGGATCTTGTCGATCATCCGGTTTTTTACACCGTCATTGACCCGAATGACCGTCTCGGTGATTTGCATCGGATAGGCGTGATCCTGTCCGATCCGCGCCAGCGCGTTGGTATCCTTTGGAAAGCATGATCCGCCATAACCGGGGCCAGCATGCAGGAATTTGTTACCGATCCGACCATCCAGACCGATACCGCGAGCCACCTCTTTGACATCGCCGCCAACACGTTCGCACAGGCCGGCGATTTCGTTGATAAAGGTGATCTTGGTCGCCAGAAACGCATTGGCCGCGTATTTGATCATCTCGGCGCTTTCCAGATCGGTTGTCAGGATCGGAAAATCGCGCAAGTAGAGTGGGCGGTAGATATCGGCCATCACCCCGGCGGCCCGGTCGTTTTCGACACCGACAACCACCCGGTCGGGCCGCATGAAATCATCAATGGCGGCCCCTTCGCGCAGGAATTCCGGGTTCGAGGCGACATCGAATTCGGCCTGCGGGTTGGCGGCGGCGACCACCTGTTGAACTTGACGGTTGGTGCCCACGGGAACAGTGGATTTCGTGACAATCACGGTATAGCCGGTCAGCGCATTGGCGATCTCTTCGGCGGCGGCCATCACATAGGTCAGGTCTGCATGCCCGTCGCCGCGCCTGGTCGGGGTGCCCACCGCAATAAACACAGCGTCCGCCCCATCTACGGCAGCGGCGAGGTCGGTGGTGAAACTCAACCGTCCCGAGGCGACGTTCTTGGCCATCAGCACGTCCAGACCGGGCTCATAGATCGGAACTTCGCCCGTCTGAAGCATCTCGATCTTGCCTTCGGCCTTGTCTACGCAAACGACGTCATGGCCAAAATCCGAAAAACAGACCCCCGACACGAGCCCCACGTACCCTGTGCCGATCATTGCAATACGCATGTATCAATATCCTTCTTCGGAAACCGCCTTGTGGCGCATTCATTCAGGAAAGTTTCGCCGGTTTCAATGCCCAGCCGTGACCTTGGGTTGCATTCCGAGGTATCTTGCTGTTTCTGAGTCTGCGATCAAGCAGATAGAATGTGTGGAATGGACCGATGACAAAAACAGCATTAATTACCGGCATCACTGGGCAGGATGGCTCTTACTTGGCCGAGTTTTTGCTGGAAAAAGGATATGAGGTGCATGGTATCAAGCGCCGTGCCTCGTCATTTAACACGCAGCGGATCGACCATATCTATCAGGACCCGCATGTGCCGAATCCACGCCTTCATCTGCACTATGGCGATCTGAGCGACACGTCGAACCTGACCCGGATCATCCAGCAGGTGCAACCGGATGAGGTTTATAACCTGGGAGCGCAATCCCACGTGGCGGTCAGCTTTGAGTCGCCGGAATACACTGCCGATGTGGACGCCATCGGAACCCTGCGCCTGTTGGAAGCGATCCGCTTTCTGGGGCTGGAGGAGAAAACCCGGTTCTATCAGGCCTCGACTTCGGAGCTTTACGGTCTGGTTCAGGAAATTCCGCAGCGTGAGACAACGCCGTTCCATCCGCGCTCACCCTATGCGGTGGCCAAGCTTTATTCTTATTGGATCACGGTGAACTACCGCGAAGCCTATGGCATGTATGCCTGCAACGGAATCCTCTTCAATCACGAAAGCCCACGCCGGGGAGAGACATTTGTCACCCGCAAGATCACGCGGGGGTTGGCCAATATCGCGCAGGGTCTGGAAGAGTGTCTGTATATGGGCAATATCGACAGCCTGCGGGATTGGGGTCACGCCAAGGACTATGTGCGGATGCAGTGGCTGATGTTGCAGCAGGACACGCCAGAGGATTTCGTGATCGCAACCGGTGTGCAGTATTCGGTGCGTCAGTTCATCGAATGGTCAGCGGCTGAACTGGGTGTGACGCTGGCGTTTTCGGGCGATGGCGTGGATGAGATTGCCACTGTGGTCTCGGTCGAAGGCGCGGATGCGCCTGCATTGAAGGCCGGGGATGTTGTGATGCGGATCGACCCGCAATATTTCCGCCCGGCTGAAGTGGAAACTCTGTTGGGCGATCCGTCAAATGCCAAAAACAAACTGGGGTGGGAACCCGAGTTGACCGTTCAGGAAATGTGCGCCGAAATGGTGCGTGAGGATTTGAAGACCGCCAAACGCCATGCCTTGTTGAAAGAGCACGGGTATGACTTGCCGGTCAGTCTGGAAAATGGCTGAGGAGCGGGGCATGCGAAAGATCTATGTTGCCGGACATCGCGGCATGGTCGGTGGCGCGATCCTGCGTCGGTTGCAAGGCCGTAAAAAAGCAGGTGAAGCGCTTGAGCTCATCACCCGCACCCATGCCGAGCTTGATCTGACCGATCAGGCGGCAGTTCGCGACTTTATGCAATCCGAACGCCCCGATGTGGTGGTACTGGCCGCCGCCAAGGTTGGGGGCATTCATGCCAACAACACCTATCCAGCGGATTTCATTTACGAAAACCTGATGATCGAGTGCAATGTGATCCATCAGGCTTTTGCTGCAGGGGTTCAGACCCTATTGCAACTGGGCAGTTCCTGCATCTACCCGCGCGCGGTTCCGCAACCCATGCGCGAAGATGCCCTGCTGACTGGCGTGTTGGAGCCGACAAATGAACCCTATGCGGTCGCCAAGATCGCGGGGATCAAGCTGTGCGAAAGTTACAACCGGCAGCATGGGGTCGACTACCGCTCGGTCATGCCGACGAACCTTTATGGTCCGGGTGACAATTTCCACCCCGAGAACAGCCATGTGTTGCCCGCCCTAATCCGCCGCTTTCACGAGGCCAAGCGCGACGGGCTGGATGAGGTGGTGATCTGGGGCACTGGCAAGCCCCGGCGCGAATTCCTGCATGTGGACGATATGGCCGAGGCCTCGTTGTTCGTGCTCGACCTGCCGCGCGATATTTACGAGGCCAATACCCAGCCGATGCTGAGCCATATCAATGTGGGCTGTGGTGAAGATATCTCGATCGCGGAACTTGCCGCACTGGTGGCGCGGACCGTGGGGTATGACGGGCGGATTTCACAGGATAGCAGCAAGCCGGACGGGACGATGCGCAAGTTGATGGATGTCTCGCGGCTGGCCGACATGGGATGGCGCGCGCGGGTCGGGCTGGATGACGGTATTCGCGAAACCTATGCGTGGTTTCTGGATCAGTCTCAGACGCAAATCCGCGCGAAGTAACCGCCCGACAGATTGCCGGGCGGCCTTAGGATCAGAACCAGCGACCGATGGCGGCAGCGCCGGGGGCGACCATGGTGGCGTCCGAGGTGAACGACTGCACCTTATAGCTGACCTGCGTCGTGCTTGGGGTGCCCCACGCAGAAAAGCGTTTTGTGTCGCCGCCATCACCTGACAACGCGGGAACAGAACCCGCCGCAAAGGGCATTGGAAAGGTCCAGGTGGCTTCGGCGCTGGTGAACCCCCCGCCTGTCGCCGTGGTGCAATCCGTCGGGTTTAGCCGGGCTGTGCAAATTTGGGTGCCATCTGCAAAACGGACATAGTCGCCATTCACGTTTGAACCCCGTTCGATCACTGCGCCCGTTGGGGTGCCTGCGTTTTCTTGCACCGAGCCCAAAAGGTTGCCGGGACCATAACCATAATCTGCCCGCATCAACCGGCCGGTTGTGGTGTCACTGGCGTTTTGCTGGATCGCGGTACCGGATGCAGTGCCGGTTGCGGGGTCCAAAGCCAACGCGTCGCTCCAGTTGCTGCCATCCGGGGATACTTTGATCGTAAACCCAGTGGTTCCGGTCAAACCCATCTCGGCATGACCTGTCCATTCCGACTGGAACAGCAGCGACGCGGTCTCGCCCGCCGCTGCCTTGTTGATCTTCAACTGATGACCCGCGCCATCATGGCTTAGCAACGTAGCATTTGCCCGCACCGCCAGCTTGTTGGTGTCATCATACGATGTTCCAATGCCCACACCTTCTAGATTCTGCGTGCCCGCCGGGGGCGCGATCCAATTCGACCCGTCCCACAACTTGAGGACACTCGCACCCTGATCCCAGGCGCGCCATCCCAAGCTCGGGTCAAAAAACACCCAGCCATTGTCCAGCCATGCAGCCAGCTTCCCGCCTTGTCCCGCCCAATCGCCGATGGGCGCGGCACCCAAAGCGTGGATGTCACCTTGCGCGGGCGTCGCGGGCGGGGTAACAGCATCGGTTGCGATAAGGCTGAGTTGCACGACCAGATCCAGATGGCGCAGAGCTTCGTTGTGGGTGACATGCTTTTGCGCCTGCGATGGCTGGATAAATGGCAGGTTCAAACGGGGTGAGTTCTGTGACATTGGGCGCGCCCTCCTGTGGTTGTCGGTCCGGCATTCACTGCGCGCCACAATGAGATTAAGCGCATGAATCCCGTGTGACCGGCACGCACGGCGGCGAAACCAGTTGGTAACTTCCAGTTTGCAAGCAGATGTTGGTTAACCGCGGGCGTAGATGTCTTCGTATCGGATGATGTCGTCCTCACCCAGATACGAGCCTGTCTGCACCTCGATCAGAACCATCGGAACCTTGCCCGGGTTCTCCATCCGATGGACCGCGCCCAGCGGGATGTAGACCGATTGGTTTTCCGAGACCAGACGCACCTCGTCATCAATCGTGACTTTCGCCGTTCCTTCCACAACGATCCAGTGCTCGGACCGATGGTGATGCGATTGCAAGCTTAGCGCGGCGCCGGGATGCACGTGGATGCGTTTGACCTGAAAGCGGTCGCCGATCACCAGGCTTTCGAACCAGCCCCAGGGGCGATGATCCACCGGCAGGGATTCTGCCTGCTTCGCGCCCTTTTCCTTCAGGGCGGCCACAGCTTTCTTCACGTCCTGCGCCCGATCCATACTGGCCACAAGAACGGCGTCTGGCATTGCAATGGCGATCATGTCTTGTACCCCCAACGCGACTACTTCCTGCGCCGAGGATTCCGAGCGGATCAGCACGTTCTGACAGTCGATAGCGGTCGCCTCGCCTGCAGTTGCGACCCCTTGCGCGTCTGGTTCTCCCAACTCGTGAACAGCGGACCAACTGCCGACATCGGACCAGCCTGCGGCATAGGGCACGACGCTCAGGTTCGGGGCTTTTTCCATGACGGCGTAGTCGATCGAGATATCCTCGACCTGCGACCAAGCCTCAGGGTCAAGGCGCAAGAAACCAAGGTCCGTTTTGGCGTTCGAGACTGCGGCGCGCACAGGGTCCATCAATTGGGCCGCATGGCCTTCAAAGGCTGCGATGATATCGCGGACCGCAAACAAGAAGATGCCCGAATTCCACAGATAGCTGCCATCCTCCAACATGGATTGTGCGCGGGCCAGGTCGGGCTTTTCAACAAACCGTTCCAGTGGAACAGCTTGGCCCTCACCGGTCGGTGCATGGCTGAGTTTCAAATAGCCATAGCCGGTTTCGGGGCGGTCGGGCTGAATACCGAATGTGACCAAATCACTGCGAGTGGTGATGGCGTCCACACCGGCTGCAACGGCCGTATGAAATGCCAGTTTGTCCGGAACCACATGATCGGACGGGGCGACCAGCATCACCGCATCGGGGTCGCTGGCGTGCAGATAGAGCGCGGCGGCCAGAACCGCCGGGGCGGTGTTGCGCCCTTCGGGTTCGATCAGAATGGGGCCGGGATCAATGCCGATTTCCGCCAGTTGTTCGGGCACCACAAAGCGAAAAGCATCATTGGTCAGAATCAATGGCTTGGCATAAGGGACATCCGCAGGGCCACGCATCCGCTCGGCACAATCCTGCAACAGGCTTGTCGCGCCGATCAGGGGCACGAATTGCTTGGGATAGCTCTTGCGCGACAAGGGCCACAGTCGAGTCCCCGCCCCACCGCAAAGAATCACGGGATAAATCGTAGTCATCAATATCTGCCTATTAGCGCGTCGCGCCTATATTGCGCGTCTTGCGATCAAAGGAAAGAGTGGCCGATTACTGGGCCGCCTGATCCGTCGCAACAATGTCATGCAGATATTCGCGCAGATCGTCGCGCAGATCCGGGCGGGCCAGAGCAAAGGCCACGGTGGCTTGCAGGAACCCGGACTTGGAACCGCAGTCGAACCGCTGGCCTTCAAACTTGTAGCCAAAGACGGGAACTCCGTTGCCGATATCTTCTGCAATGGCGTCAGTCAGCTGGATCTCACCGCCGCTGCCTTTCTTCTTTTGGTTGAGGTTGTAGAGAACCGACGGCCCAAGAATATAGCGCCCGATCACAGCCAGATTCGACGGGGCTTCTTCGGGTTTTGGTTTCTCTACCATGCCGCGTGCGCGCACAACCGATCCGATGTTTTCACCGACATCCAGAACACCGTAAGATTTTGTTTTCTCTTGCGGAACTTCCATCGCGGCAACCATATTGCCGCCGGTTTCCTCATAGGCTTCGACCATCTGTTGAAGGCAAGGTTTGTCCCCCGCAATCACATCGTCGGGCAGCATAACGGCAAAGGGCTCATCCCCGATCAGGCGGCGGGCGCACCAGACTGCGTGCCCAAGACCAAGTGCTTTGTGCTGACGAATATAGGCAATCGCGCCGCTTTCCATATTGGTGGCATTCAGCGCTTCCAGCAGGTCATCCTTACCCTTGGCTTTCAATTCCTGTTCGAGGATGTGGTTGTGATCAAAGTAGTCTTCGAGGGCGGATTTCCCGCGTGACGTGACAAAGATGAATTCCGTAATTCCGGCTGCCCGGGCTTCGTCGATCGCGTATTGAACCAGCGGGCGATCCACCAGAGTCATGATCTCTTTTGGGACGGATTTCGTCGCAGGCAAAAAGCGGGTACCAAGTCCCGCGACCGGGAAAATTGCTTTGGTGACCTTGCGTGCCATAGTACCTCTCAAGTTCAATCTATAGTGCCGGAAATTCCGTCAGGTGCCCACGGCGTGTTCATAGGCGGTGCGGCCGGAATGTACAACGTCAACACTCGTATCAAATAACCAATCGCCGACAAGCGTGCCACTCAGACGGCAGGAAGTCAAAACGATCCGATGTCAAAGGTGCGCGCCGGGCGAATGAGTTCCAACGGTTTGGAAACAATCTTACTTATTTGAGTTAAACTAGTGCTGAATTATTAGTTAATCTTGCCTGCAAATTAAGCAGGGTTTGAATACGCCCGAAGTCAGCATTCTGACTTCGGGCCGGGTATCACCCATTGGCCATGATGGCATCCAACGGGTCGTGTTCGGCGACAAAGTGGTCAGGACGAACTTCGCTGAGGCTTGGAACATAGTCGGTCTCACCGGCAGACAACCGGCTGGGCAAAAAGCGCAGCGCGGCTTTGGGGTCCATGGGTGAGGGCAGCTCTCCTGGCAGCTTCAGCCGCTGACGGGTGCGTTCCACATCCGGGTCAGGGATCGGAACGGCCGAGATCAGCGACTTGGTGTAAGGATGGATCGGGTCCGAGCAGATCACCTCGCCATCGCCCAGCTCCACGATCCGACCCAGATACAACACCATGATCCGGTTCGAAACGGCGCGTACCACCGACAGATCGTGGCTGATGAAGATCATCGACAGACCGAACTCCTGCTGCAACTCGCGCAGCAATTCAACGATTTGCGCCTGAATGGACACGTCCAAGGCCGAGACTGCCTCGTCGCAGATGATCAGCTTGGGTTTGTTGATCATCGCGCGCGCGATGCCGACCCGTTGGTTCTGACCGCCTGACAACTCGTGCGGATAACGGTTGATCATGTTGGCATTCAGGCCCACACGTTCCATCATTTCGCTGACCATCTGCTTGCGCTCGCGGTCCGTCAGATCGGGGCGATAGGTCTTGAGCGGTTCGGCGATCGATGCCGAGATTGTCATGCGCGGGTCAAGGCTGGCCAGAGGGTCTTGAAAGACGATCTGCAAGTCCTTGCGGTACTTGTTCAACTCGGCGCGCTTCAGACCCACAATGGGGTGGCCCAACCAACTGACATTTCCACCGCTGGGTTCGATCAGTTGTAATACGGCGCGCGCCAGCGTGGACTTGCCGCAGCCGGATTCGCCCACAACGCCCAGAGTTTCACCCTTGCGGATGTCAAAGCTGACGCCATCGACAGCCTTGAGCGGCACTTTGCGGCCGAACAACCCGCCTTTGACGTTGATCGGGAAATGCACCTTGACGTCATCGACCATAAGCAGCGGTTCTTCGACCTTCTCCAACGCCTTGGGCGCATCGCCCGCATCAATGCGCGGCATCGCATCGAGGAGGGTGCGGGTATAGTCGTGCTGCGGGTCGCGGAAGATTTCGCGGGTGTCTCCGGCTTCGACAAATTCGCCCATGCGCATGACTTGAATGCGGTCGCACATACGGGCGACTACGCCCATATCATGGGTGATCAGGGCAATGGCGGTGCCTTCGTCCTTTTGCAGGCGCACCATCAGGTCCAGAATGTCGGCCTGAACGGTCACGTCCAGCGCCGTGGTGGGCTCATCCGCGATCAGCAGCTTGGGATTGCACAGCATCGACATGGCGATCATCACGCGTTGGCGCATCCCCCCGGACAATTCGTGGGGGAACTGGTCCAGTCGCCGCGCGGCCTCAGGGATACGGACGCGGTTCAGCCAATCCAGGCAGCGGGCCCGCGCCTTCGCGCCTTGCAACCCTTCATGCACCTGCAGAACCTCGCGCATTTGCTGGCCTATCCGAAGATGCGGGGTAAGTGCTGTCAACGGGTCCTGAAAGATCATGCCCACGTCAGAGCCACGGATCTTGTTCAGGCGGTTGATCGGCAGGTTCAGGATTTCGGTGCCGTTCAGAGTGGCCGACCCCAGCGCCCGTCCTGCGGGTGGCAGCAACCCCATCGCGGCCATAAAGGTCTGGCTTTTGCCCGACCCGCTTTCGCCCACGATGCCAAGGCATTCGCCGGGGTTAATGTCGAAACTGATGCCTTTGACGGCCTCGACCACGCCATCGGGGGTGTCGAACTGGACCTTCAGGTCTTTTACGGAAAACAGGCTCATATCAGCGATCCTTCGGGTCCAGAGCGTCACGCAGACCATCCCCGATGAAGAACATCGTGATGATGATGGCGACGTAGAAAGTCAGCGGGAACATCAATTGCCACAAGGTGCCATACCCCATGGTTCCGGCCCCTTCCGCGATCAAACGACCCAGCGAGGTGTAAGGTTCTGAAATCCCCAGCCCAAGGAACGAGATAAAGCTCTCGGTCAGGATCATTTCAGGCACCAGAAGCGAGGCATAGACGATCACAACGCCCAGCAAGTTGGGCAGGATATGGCGGTACATGATGGTAAATTCGCTGACACCTGCGGCGCGGGCGGCCTCGATGAACTCGCGGTTCTTCAGGGTCAGGGTCTGACCCCGTACAATCCGCGCCATGGTCAGCCAACCAACCGCACCAAGTGCGATGAACAGCATGAAGAAGGATCGACCCGCCACGACTAGCAGCAGAATAATCACCAAAGTTGCCGGGATCGCCAGCAAGATGTCGACAAAGCGCATCATGACGCTGTCGGTCCGGCCACCGATATAGCCGGCGGCGATGCCATAGCAGGTGCCAACGATCAGCGCTGTCGCTGCACCGATCAGACCGACCAGCAGCGATGTGGTGGTGGCCTGAATGACGCGGCTGTACAGATCGCGCCCCAAATCATCGACGCCAAAGAAATGGCCGGTTTCGACTGAGGGCATACCCATGCCCTGCACGTCACCCATAACGTTCCAGTCGATCTCTTCATTGTTCCAGACCGCAAAGTAGGGCCCGATAAGGGTGAACAGAACGATCAGCGCCAGAATGATTACGCTGGCCATCGCGGCCTTGTTGCGCACAAAACGCATCCGTGCGTCTTGCCACAGTGAACGCCCCTGAATGATCGTGTAATCGGTGATATCTTCGGCCAGATGGGCGGCTTTTTGAGATTTTCCAAGCATGTTTCGCCCCTTAGTACCGGATTTTCGGATCGAACCAGGCATAGGCCAGGTCGGTCAAAAGGTTCACGATGACGGTCAGCGCGCCATAGAGAATCGTGACCCCCAAGAGCACCGCATAGTCACGCGACAGGGCCGAGCCGACATAGGCTTGCCCCAGACCGCCGGTCGAGAAATAGATGTCAACGAAGACCGAACCCGTCAGAACATAGACGAAGACCGGTCCCAGATAGGACACCACCGGCAAAAGCGTCGGTTTCAGCGCATGGCGCCAGATCACGGTTCTGGTCGGCAGTCCTTTGGCCCGCGCGGTGCGGATGAAGTTCGAGTTCAGAACCTCGAGCATAGACGATCGTGTGATCCGCGCGATCGAGCCGATATATGAGGTCGCGAGCGCGATAACGGGCATGATCAGATATGGCCATTGCCCTCCGTTCCAGCCACCGCCCGGCAGCCAACCCAGCCAAAGGGTGAAGGTCAGGATCAGGATCGGGCCCATGATGAAGTTCGGCAGCGCCTGAGCTGCAATGCCCAGACCGACAGCGAAATAGTCGATCCAGCTATTGTGCTTGATGGCCGCCGCAATCCCCAGCCCCACACCAATCGTGGTGGCAAACAGGAACGACAGGGACCCATAGGTCAGTGAGATCGGGAAACCTTGGGCGATGATATCATTCACATCGCGATCCTTGAACTTGAAGGATGGCCCGAAATCGAAATGCACCACGATGTTATACAGATAGTCCCAAAGCTGCTTCCACAGCGGCTGGTCCAGCCCATAGCGTGCCTCGATATTGGCCAGAACCGCGGGCGGCAGGGGCCGTTCCGAGGTAAAGGGCCCACCGGGCGCGAAGTGCATCAGAAAGAAACTGGCGACGATCAGCAAAAGGATCGTCGGAACGGCGACCAATAGCCGCCGGATAATATAGGCAAGCATTTCATGCCCCCAATTATTGGCTGTGCCCCAAAGCGGTCCTTGGGGCACAGCGGGATCTAAAGGTGATTACTCGGCTGTTTTGTAGAGGTTTTTGGAGTACCAGTTCTGCTCTACGTTGTTGACCGGCCAGTTCCCCACATCGCTGTCCATCATATAGACGCCAGCATAGTGATAGATCGGGATGACGGGGGTCTCTTGCGCGATGATACGCTCGACCTCGGTATAAAGCGGCGCGGCATCGTCTGCGGTTTTGGCAGAGGCCAGCAGTTCATCAACTTTGGCGTTGTTGTACTTGCCGTCGTTATAGCCCGATTCGGACTGCAACAAGTCCAAGAAGGTCGAGGCTTCGTTATAGTCGCCACACCATGCGCCACGGGCCAGATCGAAGTTCTGGTTGCCGCGCTCTTCCAGGAACACTTTCCATTCCATGTTGGCCAGCTCGGCGTTCACGCCCAGTTTCTGTTTCCACATCTGGCTCAGCGCCACGGCAACTTTCTTGTGCGCTTCTGACGTGTTGTAGACCATCTCGAAGCTCAGCGGATTGTCTGCGCCATAACCAGCCTCGGCCAGCAGTTCTTTGGCCAGTTCGTCCCGTTCGGCTTGCGACATCGACGCCATTTCGACGTCCGGAACGGTGAAGCCTGCGGTTGCTTCGGGTGCGAAAGTATATGCCTGCGGCTGACCGCCTGCCATGATGTTCTCGGTGATGATCTTACGATCTACAGCAAGCGACAGGGCCTGACGGACATTCGGGTCTTTGAACGCTTCCGGACCACCTTCGGACAGGTTGAACGTGTAATAGTAGTTGCACAGACGCGGGAAGCTGATCGCCTCTTCCGGGTGCTCTTTTTGCAGGCGCGGGAACTGGCCTGCGGGCACTTCGGTGCGGTCCAGTTCACCGGCCAGATAGCGGGTCAGGGCCACGTTTTCGTCGTTGATGACCAAGGCCACGACTTTTTCGATAATCGTGTTGTCGTTGTCCCAGTACATCTCGTTGCGCTCGCGAACCGAGCGTTCCTGCGGCAGATGCTCGGTCAGAACATAAGCACCGTTCGACACGATGTTGCCGGGCTTGGTCCAGGCGTCGCCGAACTCCTCAATCACTTTCTGCGGGGCAGGGAAGGTGGTCGCATGCGTGGTCATCTGCGGGAAATAGGACAGCGGTGCGCTAAGCTTTACTTCCAGCGTGTGGTCGTCGATGGCTTTGACGGCCAGATCGTCAACCGGCTTTTCGCCTGCGATAATTTCAGACGCGTTCTCGATCGACATCAGCTCCATGTACCACGCATAGGGCGAGGACAGCGCGGGATCGACGGCACGTTTCCAGGCGTAAACGAAATCGCCAGCTGTAACCGGATCTCCATTGGACCATTTGGCATTGTCGCGCAGGGTGAAGGTATAGACGTCCTTGGCATCATTGGTGGTGAAGCTGGTGGCAACACCCGGCACCAGATTACCGTCTTCGTCCTGGTTCATCAGACCTTCGAACAGATCGCGGACGATCTCGGCGCCCGAAACATCCTCAACTACCTGCGGATCGACCGAGCTGTGCTCGTCCAGAATGCGATAGGTGAACGTCTGGTCATCGGCCAACGCTTCGCCCGTGGTCGGGTGGGTCCCGGCGGCAAAAGCCGCGCCGGTGATCATGGTCGAGGTCAGCAGACCTGCCAGAGATGTCCGAATATACTTGTTCATATTGTTAACTCCCGTTTTTTGAAGGCAAGGCGCACGCAGCCGATCAGGGTGGCCCGTTGCCACCTTGATTGCCCGACCAGAAAGCGGCCCGGAACAGGTTCAGATTTTGCTTTGTCAGATCGCAATGAACACCGCGTCACTGGGTTTCGGTTTGCAGTCAGGAATGTTGTTGCGAAAGTCGCCTTTCACTGGGGCAGACGTTGGCATTATTTCAAAAAAGGTTAAAGCCTTTGCCTGCAAATTAGGCAACCTTAGGTGGATTGTGAATGAAACCGAGAGGTCGCAGGCAATAAAATGGCGAAACTTCACGTGTTCTTGACACTTTCGTGAAGCGCGGGGCTTGGACTTGACCTGAAGTCTTTGCATTTCCCTCACGTCACCTGATCCAAAAATGCGAATCGCTCCTGAATCCATCTGTCCGTCTTGTGATCCGGCAATCAGGCGCTTGGGCCTTGGCACCGCGCACGACAGAGTATAACAGGGCGCATCCCGGTCGCAGCCTACCCGGGTATCAAAACAAGGGTTCAAAATATGAAAACGATCGTAATCTGCTCGGGCGGGCTGGATTCGGTATCTTTGGCGCATATGGTTGCGCAGGATCACGAATTGGCGGGCCTGATCTCTTTCGACTATGGCCAGCGTCACCGCAAAGAGCTGGACTATGCCGCGTTGTGTGCACAGCGCCTTGGCGTGTCTCATGACATCATCGACCTCCGCCCTGTGGGTGCGGTTCTGACCGGCTCGGCCCTGACCGATGATGTGGATGTGCCCGACGGGCATTATGCCGAGGACAGCATGAAAGTGACCGTGGTGCCCAACCGCAATGCCATCATGCTGACCGTCGCATTCGGTGCCGCCGCCGCCCGTGGTGCGGATGCTGTGGCCACTGCCGTGCATGGCGGGGATCACTTTATCTATCCCGATTGCCGCCCGGCCTTCACCGAGGCCTTTGAGGCGATGCAGAAACTGGCGCTTGATGGCTATGCCGATGTCTCGCTGTTCACGCCGTTCGTGCATCGCAGCAAGGCCGATATCGTGACCGAGGGCGCACGGGTGAACACCCCCTTCGCGCAGACATGGTCCTGCTACAAAGGCGGAGATCATCACTGCGGGCGCTGCGGCACCTGCGTGGAACGGCGCGAGGCGTTCCATCTGGCCGGCATCCCGGACCCGACCACCTATGACGACCCTGATTTCTGGGTGGCGGCCACGGCACAGAAGGAAAGCGCCTGATGTATCGGATCACCAAGGAATTCCACTTTTCTGCCTCGCACCAACTGACCCATCTGCCCGACGATCACCAATGCGCGCGGATGCACGGGCATAATTATGTGGTCGAGGTCGAACTGGCCGCCAAGGACCTGAACGCTGACGGGTTTGTCCGCGATTATGGCGAGCTGAAGCCGCTCAAGACCTATATCGACGAGACGTTTGATCATCGCCATCTGAACGATGTGATGAACATCCTGACCACGGCTGAAAACATGGCGCGTCATTTCTATGACTGGTGTGCTGCTCGTTGGCCGGAAACCGCCGCTGTGCGGGTCAGTGAGACGCCGAAAACATGGGCCGAGTATCGCCCATGACCCGCCTGCGCATTGCCGAGATTTTTGGCCCTACGATTCAGGGCGAAGGCGCGCTGATCGGGGAACCTACCGTGTTTGTGCGCACCGGCGGATGCGATTACCGGTGCAGCTGGTGCGATAGCCTGCACGCGGTTGATACTGCCTATCGTCATGACTGGGCGGCGATGACCACGGATGTAGTCTGGAGCCGGGTGTGCGATCTGTCAGGCGGGCGGCCTTTGACCGTGTCGCTGTCGGGTGGCAACCCGGCCATTCAGGACTTTGCCCCTCTGATCGCCAAGGGAAAGGTCGAAGGCTATCGGTTCGCCTGCGAGACGCAAGGTTCTATCGCAAAGCCGTGGTTCAGCGATCTGGATACGCTGGTCCTGAGCCCCAAACCGCCCTCTAGCGGGGAGACGGTGGATTGGGCAGCGTTCGACACCTGCCTGTTGGCTGCTGGAAACAGCCCCAAAACGGTTATGAAAATCGTGATCTTTGATGAACGCGATTATGACTGGGCCCGTGCCGCGGCGGATCGTTATCCTGCGCTGCCGCTGTACCTGCAACCGGGCAACGATACAGTCGATCCCACGCAGCCCTTCGATCCGCAAACCCTGTCGGATCGACTGCTATGGTTGGTCGAGAAAGTCACCGCAGATGGCTGGTTCACCCCTCGGGTGCTGCCTCAACTGCATGTCCTTTTGTGGGGCAACAAACGCGGGGTCTAAAACCCCATCAGGAGAAGACAATGGAAACCATCTACAGCGACCTGACCCAATTGGGCGGCAAAACCGAACTGCCCACCTCTCCCGAAACCGCCGAGCTGGAACGGGTGCAAAACCCGCAGGCCGATACCGACTATTGCGTGCGGTTCACCGCGCCCGAGTTCACCTCGCTGTGCCCGATGACGGGGCAGCCGGATTTTGCACATCTGGTGATCGACTATGTGCCCGGCGAATGGTTGGTGGAATCGAAGTCGCTCAAGCTGTTTCTGGGCTCGTTCCGCAATCACGGCGCGTTTCACGAAGATTGCACCGTGTCCATCGCGCGTCGTCTGGTCGATTTTCTTGACCCGCGCTGGCTACGGATCGGCGGGTACTGGTATCCGCGGGGCGGTATTCCGATTGATGTTTTCTGGCAGACGGGGGCCATACCCGAGCATGTCTGGATTCCCGATCAGGGCGTGCCGCCCTATCGTGGGCGCGGCTGACACCGCTCGCTTGGGTCGGGCGAAAATCCGACCCGAAAAAGCCTTGAGTAATCGTGTGACTCTGCCGATAGTTGACCCAGATATCGGTATAAGGGCTTTTGGGTGTGAGGTATTTCAGTTGGTCGCGAGTGCTCGTGCTGGTTGTGCTTGCACTTGTGTCCGCGCAATCCGTTTTTGCCAGCGACAGTTTTCTGGACCCGCAGGGGCCGATTGCGGCCGTGCAGAAAACCCATCTGCTGCGCGCGACGGCTCTGATCCTGATTGCTGTGATCCCGGTGTTGGTGCTGGTACCCCTGATCGCCTATCGCTATCGCCGTCGCCCCGACACCTCTGCCGCTTACCGACCCAAATGGGATTTCTCGGGGCCTCTGGAATTTGCTATGTGGGGTGTGCCGGTACTGATCGTGGCCATCCTGTCGTTCTACTTGTGGAAAGCGACGCATCGGCTTGATCCCTATGCCGCCCCGTTTGGAGGCCAACCCGCCCTGAACGTGCAGGTTGTGGGGCTCGACTGGAAATGGCTGTTCATCTACCCCGATCATGGCATCGCCAGCGTGGGAGAGTTCGGCATACCCGTGAACCAGCAGGTGGCCCTGACCTTGACGACCGATACGGTCATGCAATCCTTCATGATCCCGGCGCTGGCAGGGCAGATTTACGCGATGCCCGGCATGACATCCAAATTGCATCTGGTGGCCGACACCCCCCGGACCATGCAGGGCGAAAACACCCAATATAACGGCCGTGGGTTCACCAAGCAGAAATTCGTGACGCAAGCGATGCAACCGGGCGATTTTGAGGCCTGGGTCAACAGCGTCCGCACCCATGGCATTCCGCTGACCGATGAGACCTATCAAACATTGGCCATGCGCACCGACCGCGATGAGGTACAGGCCGCGTTGGGTACGCCGCTCATGCCGCTCAACGCGCTGTATTTCACGCTTGAGGAGGGGGATTTGTTCCACTCGATCCTGCACCGATATCACGGTGGGCAACCGCTACCGACAGATCAGCAACCCGGAACTGCAACCTATGGGCAGGAGGGTGCGCAATGACGTCGGAAGCAGGAGGGCTGATCGGGCGGTTAAGCTGGGACGCGTTCCCGATCGTAGGTCTGATCCAGACGCCGAACGCCAATGAGATTGTGGCGAATGCCGCCGCCGCCGTCGTGCTGGTCGGGGTTGTTGTCGTTGTAGGGCTGCTGACATGGTTCCGCCTGTGGGGGCCCTTGTGGCGTGATTGGCTGACCAGTGCGGATCATAAGAAAATCGGCATCATGTACATCGTCTTTGCCATTGTCATGCTGGCGCGTGGAGTGTTGGAGGGCGTCGTTATGCGCGCCCAGCAAGCTGCGGGCCCGGGGGACGGTTTTCTTGAGGCCGAACATTTCGCCGAGCTTTTCAGTACCCATGGCACGATCATGGTGTTCTTTGTGGCGGTGCCCTTTGTGTTTGGCGTCGCGAACTTTCTAATCCCTTTGATGATCGGCGCACGCGATGTTGCCTTTCCGGTCATGAACCAGATCAGCCTGGGTCTGACGGTTTCTGCCGGGATGATGCTGATGGTCTCGCTGGTCGTGGGTGCGTTCTCGACCGGAGGGTGGACGGCCTATCCGCCTTATACCGGTGCCGCGTTCAATCCGGGCGTCGGGCCGGATTACTGGATTTGGGCCATTGTCGTATCGGGGATCGGCACCACCCTGACAGGGATCAACTTTGCGGTGACGATCTACAAGCTGCGGGCGCCGGGTATGACCTTCATGCGGCTGCCGATGTATTGCTGGACGATCATTTGCAGTTCAATCCTGATCGTCTTTGCAATGCCTCCTTTGGGTGTGGCCGCTTTGATGCTGGCGGCTGACCGGTATCTGGATTTCCACTTTTTCACCAATGACCTTGGCGGCAACATGATGAACTACGCCAATCTTTTCTGGTTGTTCGGCCACCCCGAGGTCTATCTGCTGGTTCTGCCCGCCTACGGGATCTATTCCGAGATTTTCGCCACCTTCTCGGCCAAACGGCTATACGGGTACAACTCGCTGGTCATTGCGACCATGTCGATTGCGATTATGTCCTTTACGGTCTGGCTGCACCATTTCTTTACCATGGGGCAAAGCGCGCTGATCAATGCGGTTTTCGGCATCGCCACAATGCTGATCGCCATCCCGACCGGCGTGAAAGTCTATGACTGGATGGCGACGCTGTTTCGCGGGCGCATCCGGTTTTCGGTGCCGATGCTCTATGGTCTGGCGTTCCTGATGCTCTTTGTGATCGGAGGGCTGTCGGGTGTCATTCTTGCCAATCCGACCATCGACTATCAGGTGCACAATACTCTGTTCTTGGTGGCGCATTTCCACAATGTGCTACTGCCGGGGGTGCTGTTCGGGCTGTTGGCCGGGTATAACTATTGGTTCCCCAAGGCCTTCGGATTTCGCCTGAACGAAACATGGGGCCGGATCTCGGTGGTCCTGTGGACGGTCGGGTTCATGCTGACCTTCCTGCCGCTTTATTTCGTGGGACTGATGGGGATGCCGCGCCGGTCGTTCAGTTGGGAAGACCCCAGCTTTCACCCTTATATGATCGTGGCTGCCCTGGGCTCGCTGGTCATTCTGGCCGCACTTCTGTCGGTTGTCGCGCAGTTGTGGGTCAGTATCAAACAGCGTGAAACCACACGCGTTCCTGTCGGGGACCCATGGGACGCGCGCACGTTGGAATGGTCCATCCCGGCCCCGCCGCCGCCCTATAATTTCGCCGTTATCCCGCAGGTGACAGACCGTGACGACTTTGCCGAAGCGAAAGAGCAGGGTGCGGCCTATCCAACGCCGGATGCCTACGAGGATATCCTGCTGCCGCGCAACACAAGCATCGGTTTCATCCTCTGCGTGCTCAGCGGGGTGTGGATGTTCGCACTTGTCTGGTGGATCTGGTGGCTGGCGGCGCTGACTACCGGTCTTATGCTCGTGTCCTTCATCGCCTGGACGTTCAGAACCGATACCGAAGAGGTCATCCCAGCCGAACAGGTGCGCAAGGAACACGAGGCTTGGCTGGATCTGGTCCGCGCAGCGACCCCCGTTGACCGCGATCACGAATACGCGCCGGAAAATCGCGGCCTTGCCCGCCCCGATCTGGAGGCGGCGACATGAAGCGCGCGCCCACCCACAGCTATCCTGGCCTGAACCTTGGTCGCCGCCACCCCGGCGCGGACAAAGCCACCGAGGTCGTCTCGTTCGGGTTCTGGGTCTTTCTGATGAGCGATCTGGTCTATTTCGGCCTGATGTTCGCCATCTACATCACCATGATCGACGCGCAGGCTGGTGGCCCCGGTCCGCATGAGCTGTTCGATCTGACCAGTATTTTCGCCCAGACGTTGATCCTGCTGACCAGCAGCCTGACGGTCGGGCTGGCAATGCTGGCTCTGAAATACAACCTGCCACGATCCCGCATCGTGATGTGGTTTGGGATAACGCTGGTCCTTGGCCTCAGCTTTTTGGTGCTTGAACTGCGCGACTTCATGGCGATGGCGGAAAAGGGCGGAGTACCCCAGCGCAGTGGATTCCTGTCGGCATTCTACGGGTTGGTCCCGCTACACGGGCTGCATGTTGCGGCGGGGTGTCTGTGGTTGGTCGTGCTTGGCATACAGCTGCGCGTCTTTGGCCTGACCGATGTGCTGATGTCCCGCGTTGTGCGTCTGGCGCTGTTTTGGCACTTTCTCGACCTGATCTGGATCGGCATCATCACTATCGTCTACTTCGGAGGGCTGACCTATGGATAACCTCACCGAGATGCACCGGCGCGAACGCAGACGCTATGTTGTCGGTTACGGCGGTTCATTGGTGCTGACGCTGATCGTTTTCATCATTGCCTATGTGTTCGGCATTAAAACCACGGGCGTCTACCTGACGATTGGTCTGTTGGGCCTGGCCCAACTGATCGTGCAACTGGTGTATTTCCTGCATATTGATCGCCGCCGCAGCAGCCGCGAGGATTTGGACTTGGTGCTGTTTTCAACGCTTGTCCTTTTGATCATCATCGTGGGCACGGTCTGGATCATGGGCAATCTGTCGATGCGGATGCATACCTATCCGATGTAACTTGCCGGGGCCGCGATCGGTCACTGCGTCAGCCACATTCCCAATACAACCGCCCCCCAACAAAGGGCAAGGCTGAACGCGATGTTGCCAGCGGCCAACACAAGGGTGCGTTCTCGTTTCAGGTCCAGCGTTTGATAGGCAAAGCTAGAAAACGTGGTGAAGCCGCCGCAGAATCCGAATACCAGTCGCCGCGCCTCCTCCCCCATCTCGACTGGCCCGCCGAGAACCCCTATCCAAAGCCCCAGCAACAGGCTGCCCAGCACGTTCACAAACAGCGTTGCAATCGGCAGATCGTGCCGCAGCCGCAAGGCGATCCAATGGCGCAGAACCGCTCCCAACCCTCCGCCGAGGCCAAAGATGGCGTGCAGATAGGCTTCGGTCATCTGGCCCCCTTCACGCCGTGAACGCGCCGCCCGACTGCCTCACCCAACAGGGCTGCGGCAAGGCCAAAGACAATCTCGGACGTGGCAACATAGACCGCGCCCCATGGGCTAGTTGAGGCGATCGCGGCCAGATCGGCCACGAAAGAGGAAAAGGTGGACAGCCCGCCGCAAAACCCCACAGCTCCCAGATGCAATACATGCGCATGAACCCGGTGCCGGATGGAATAGAGCCAGCCTAGAACGAAACAGGCAAGAACATTGATCCCGAAGGTCGTCGTTACGGCCAAGATACTGGGCAGCGGGACCGACAACCCTTCACGCAGCAGCGAACCTGCCGCGCCGCCGACAAAAACGGCAAGGAACATGCGCCCAATGTTGGGTTGAAGTTTGCTATCAGTCACAGACCCTGCCCAGTTCTTTGTGCCTATCGGCATACCCACTGGCTGGGGACGGATCAACCATCGACCGCCACTATCACGAATCCGCTGGAACAGGTGACAAATGGCATAAACGCTTGCAACAAAAGATCGAATTGCCCAACTTCCGATGTAACGCAGGCCAGTTCAGGAGAGCCCCAATGATAGTCCGCCGACTCTATTACTTTCTAAGCTGTGTTTGCCTGCCGCTGACCCTGATCCTTGGGTTTGTCTGGTCTCCGATCCATTGGCTGTTGATCTTGCTGATCCCCTACGCCGTGATCGGTCTGTACGACATACTGACGACGAAGCACAATGTTCTGAACAATTACCCGGTGCTTGGGCATTTTCGCTATATGCTGGAGTTTGTCAGCCCCGAAATCCGCCAGTATTTTGTGGAAACGAACGAAAGTGGCCGCCCCTATAACCGAATTGTTCGCGGGTTGGTCTATTCCCGCGCGAAAGGTCAGGTGGACACGCAGGCTTTTGGGACGCAGTACGATATCAATTCCGTGGGTTATCACCGCACCAATCACTCACTCGCCCCAAAACATGTGGACGAAAGCGAAGAGCGCGTTTTGCTGGGCGGTCCGCAATGCTCCCAGCCTTACAATGCTTCGCGCCTGAACGTGTCGGCGATGAGCTTTGGCGCGCTTAGTGCAAATGCGATCAGGGCTCTGAACGGCGGTGCCAAGGATGGAGGATTTGCTCATAACACTGGCGAGGGTGGTTTGTCTCCGCATCATCTGGCCGAGGGTGGGGATATCATCTGGCAGATCGGAACCGGCTATTTTGGATGCCGCTCAGCGGATGGCGGGTTCGACAAGGACAAATTCGCCGAAAAGGCCAAAAAGGACGTTGTAAAGGCAATTGAGATCAAACTGTCGCAGGGGGCCAAGCCCTCGCATGGGGGGGTGTTGCCTGCCGCCAAGGTTGATGAGGAGATTGCTGAAATTCGTGGCGTTCCGGTGCACCAGGACGTCATTTCGCCCCCCACGCACTCCGCCTTTGAGGGTCCGACCGGATTGATGCAGTTCGTTCAGCATCTGCGTGAGATGTCGGGTGGTAAGCCGGTTGGCTTCAAGCTATGCATCGGTCGCCCGTCGGAATTCATGGCAATCTGCAAAGCGATGCTTGAGACAGGCATTCTGCCAGATTTCATCACTATTGACGGGTCCGAAGGGGGCACTGGCGCGGCTCCGGTCGAGTTCACCAACCGTCTGGGCATGCCTCTGAACGAGGCATTGATCTTTGTGAACAATTGCCTGCGTGGCGCAGGGTTGCGCGACAAGATCCGGGTGATTTGTTCGGGCAAAGTGGCCACCGGTTATGACATGATCGAGAAATTCGCGCTTGGTGCGGATATGTGTAACGCGGCAAGGGCGATGATGTTTGCCATTGGTTGTATTCAGGCGCTGCATTGCAACACCAACCGCTGCCCATCCGGCGTCGCCACGCAGGACCCGGTTCGTGGTCGCGCCGTGAACGTGCCGCAGAAACGACAGCGGGTTCATCGCTATCACGACGCCACGTTGGAAAGTTTCCGCGAAATTCTGGGGGCCATGGGCAAAGAGAAAGTGTCCGAACTTAACCCCTCGGATATCCGGCGTCGTACAGCGGATGAGCGAGAGCACTCTTACGCAGAACTGTACGATATCGTGGATGAGGGTGCGTTCCTGGGCGATGCCGTCCCGGATGAGTTCGCAGCCGATTGGAAAATCGCCTCGGCCCAGCATTTCTGATTTTTTTCACGCGCGCGCCAAGGATTGACCTTTTCCATCCGTCTTACTCATCGTGATGCGTATGGAAACATCGGATGAGGATCTGGCCCGGGCGGCGGCAAAAGGCGACGCGGACGCGTTCGCTTCTCTTTTGCGGCGCCACTATGACCGGATTTTCCGGCTGTGTTTCCGGCTGACCGGGCGGGCGGATCAGGCTGAGGACCTGACGCAGGATATCTGCGCGGCGCTTCCTTTGAAAGTCCAGGCCTTTCAGGCGCGGGCCAAGTTCACCACATGGCTTTATCGTGTGGTAGTCAATGCAGCCGAGGATGCGCGTCGCCGCGCCACTTCTCACAGTCGCGTCGCAGCAGGGTGGGGCGACGTCGAACAGATGCGCCGGGCCGAAGCGACCGAGGCCGCCGAGGCCGTGGATTGGTTGCAAAGGGCAATGCGCAGCCTGCCGCAGGATTTGCAGGAGACGCTTGCCCTGACCCTTGAGGAAGAGATGACCCACGCGCAGGCGGCTGAGGTTCTGGGCGTGTCTGAAGGGACGGTCTCGTGGCGTATGTCGGACATCCGAAAGCGCTTGCGGGCCATGCGGCAAGAGGAATTGGACCAATGACCGACGATCTTGACCATCTCAAATCGCTGATGGATGCGGCAACACCCGCCCCCGACAGCGCACGCCGGGCGAATAATCTGGACCGGGCACGAAAATCTTTTGCGCGTGCCCAAGGATCTCGCGTCGGCGCACGTCCCACCGTCAAGCGTGGCCCAGTAGCCCGCCTGACAGAAGGAGCGATTTTCATGCTGAATTCCCTGACTTCCCGTGGTGTTCTGACCGCTACAACAGCCCTTGGGGCTATCGCATTGGTGCTTATTGTCCCGCAGATGCAAACTGGCCCGCTGCGCGTGACGGACCAGATCGAAAGCCGGGTTGTTGAACCGGCACCCATCCCTCAGCCGTTGCCACAAGCCGAGGAAAAATTTGCCGACGCTATCGCCGCTGCCCCGCAGGCGCTGAGCAAGCGCGCGGAAGGTGCAAACAGCGAGCCGACGGTTCGCCTCGGTTGGGATAATGTCGCCGAGGTTGCCCGGATCGCCCCGGCTGCACCCGACGTCGTAGTCGCATCAACTCCGAACACAGAAGCCTTCGCAAACGCCGATAGCAATCCACTGAAAGTCACGGCCGAGGACCCAGTTTCGACCTTCTCGATCGACGTCGACACGGCATCCTATGCGATTGTCCGGTCCTCGCTGTTGAATGGTCAGATGCCACCGAAAGACGCGGTGCGGGTGGAAGAGATGGTGAATTACTTCCCCTACGCCTATCCGGCACCCGATGGTGAGGCCCCGTTTCGTCCGACGATCACGGTCAGCCCGACGCCTTGGAACGCGGGAACGCAGCTTGTGCATATCGGTATTCAGGGCGCGCTGCCCCAGATTGCCGAACGTCCGCCCCTGAATCTTGTGTTTTTGATCGACAGTTCAGGCTCGATGCAGGATGCAAACAAGCTGCCGCTTCTTAAACAGTCTTTCCGGCTGTTGCTGTCGGAACTTGGGCCTGAAGATCAGGTCTCAATCGTGACCTATGCGGGCAATACAGGACAGGTGCTGGAACCGACCCGGGCCACCGAGCGGAGTAAGATTTTGGCGGCGCTGGATAAGCTCGAGGCTGGAGGCGGGACCGCCGGACAAGCCGGGTTGCAACAGGCCTATCAGGTGGCCGGGGAGATTGCGTCGGATGGCGAGGTGACGCGGGTCGTTCTGGCAACAGACGGTGATTTCAATGTGGGGCTGTCGGATCCGGAGGCTTTGAAGGACTTCATCGCTCGGAAACGCGACAGCGGAACTTATCTGAGCGTTTTGGGCTTTGGACGCGGCAATCTGGATGATGCCACGATGCAGGCGCTGGCGCAGAACGGGAACGGGCAGGCGGCCTATATCGACACGCTGGGCGAGGCGCGCAAAGTGCTGGTCGATCAACTGACCGGCGCGCTGTTTCCGATTGCCAATGATGTCAAAATTCAGGTCGAGTTCAACCCCGCGCAAATCGCCGAATATCGCCTGATTGGCTATGAGACGCGGGCACTTCGGCGTCAGGACTTTGACAATGATGCAATCGATGCAGGCGATATCGGGGCAGGGCACAGTGTGACTGCGATTTACGAAGTCACACCTGTCGGCTCCGACGCGATCCGCAATGGTCCCTTGCGCTATGGCGCGTCTCAGGTGGTCGCGGATACGGACGAGGAGATCGGATATTTCAAATTGCGCTACAAGCAACCCGGATCGGACCGCAGCCAGTTGATCGAAAACCCTATTCGTTTCGACCAGGGCGTTTTGACGGACGATGTCGCGTTTTCCCACGCGATTGCGGGATACGCCCAGGCGCTGCGGGGCGGTGAATATCTGGGCAATTGGTCTTATCCGCAAGCCATCGATATGGCCACGGCGGCACGGGGGGACGATCCGTTTGGATACAGGGCCGAGGCAATCATGTTGATGCGCCTGGCCCAGTCCTTGGCCGATTAGAACGACCTTGGGTTATTGGTCGAGTGTGTGTGTATTCTTCGAACGCTCCACTCGACCGCGTCGCGCATGGTTTTGCCCAGGGCGATATCGAAAGCGTTGACCAGATCCGGGGTTTGTTCACTTTCGGCAATCACGGCTTCCTGAAACGAACCCGACGCTATGATCTTGTCTTCGAACTCGTCGATTATCTTGATGTTCATGCGCACTTCTATGCGAACGGTCGACTCGCCATCGGTGCCGCTGACGACTATGCCCTGAAACTCGCGCAGATCGGGGACGATGACATAATCTGCTCGAAGGCCAACAGTGGACCGTCCAACCGCGGCCACTTTGCCGCTGTTTTCATAGCTTTCAACCATTAGCGCCTGCACGATCAGGGGAGCTCGGTCGACCCAACGCGCGCGGGACAGGTACTGTACTTGCAGATGCGAAGGCTGGATCGCAATCTGATCCGTATTGACCGCCGCCGTTGCGGTCGGCTCTTCTACAACGATCTGTTTCTGTACGCGTGGCAGCGACGATGAAAACGTGCTTTTAGGCGTCAGCAGATACAGGTCGTTGGGCTTTGACGCCTGTTGCAACGTACCCAGCCCGGTGCATCCAGCCAGAACCACTGCCGCCAGAACGAAAGGAAGAAACCTGATCATTGGCGAAACTCCGATGCTTGAGTGCCCAGCAGGAACCGCGCGGGGTCACGTTCAACCTTGTCGACCAGCCGATCCAGAGTGACCACCAAACGTTGGGATTGCTCGATGAACCGGGTGAATTGGGGCAGGCCAACGCGCATGAAATCCGAAATCTGACGGCGATTTTCCTGGACGATTCCGTCAATCGTTCCCAGCAGGTTCGAGGCCGATTCCGACGCGCTGAGGATATCCTCGGAAATCTCGTCCAGCCTGTCGGTGAAGCTGGTGACAGTGGTTGCCACCTGATTGGCGGCGTTGCGGATGTCGGCCATGACAGCGCCCACGTCTTCGTTGATCACGCGATTGGCTGAATCAAAGGCGCTCTCGGCTGATGTCAGTGTGCCTTTTGCTGTGTCCATTGCACCGGTGATAGAGCCGAGTGTTTCGTTGGCATTCAGGAAGGTTTCCGTGGCAGTCGCAAGCGCCACGCTGCCTTCATCTGACAGGCCAGACAGATTTTCTGCCAGAGATGAGGCGCGGTCAATAAACGGTCTCAGATCCTGCTGGATAACCTGGTCTGCGGTCTCAAAAGTCGTCTTGGCGCTATCCAGCGCGGCGGCAGCGGATTCAGAGGCCGTCTTGACGCTATTCAGTGTATCGGTTCCGGTGGTCAGAGTGGTCTCGGCCGTATCGGCGAGCTGATCCAGACGTTTGGAGAAGTCCGAAATCTCTCGCGCAGCGCCGCCCAGATCGGCCGAGAGGGATTCGAAATCTGACAGGGTCTTGTCCAGCCGCCCGGTGGCCGAGGCGACGTTGGCCAGAATATCGGAAACGGCCTGTCGGTTTTTTTCGTCTACAACCTCGTTGATGTCTTCAAGCAGGGTGATGGCTTTCTCCATCAACAAAGGCGCGCCTTCGAAGAGGGACTGAATGGCGCTGCGTTTGCTTTGAATCAGGCTGTTCTGCGGTAGGCGTTCTGCGGTTGACGATCCACCGGTCAGTTCCACGAAACTAACGCCGGTCACCCCAAGCGATTGCAATTGCGCAATAGTTTCGGATGTCACCGGGATTTCCGCGTCCACCTCAAGACGGACTCGTACTTTCGAAGGATCGTCCTCATCCAGCTCCAGCGAAATGACCTGTCCGACGGGCAACCCGTTATAGCTGACCCCACCGGCGGCGGAGAGGCCCGAGACATTGTCGAACAGCACCTCATAATACGCGTATTGGCGCGAGATTTCGAATTTGGCGAGCCAAAGGAAGAACCCGAACGCACCAAGAATGCCCGCAAGCGTGAAGGCACCGATCAGGATATAATTTGCTCGGGTCTCCATTGCCTTTACCTGCCTAGCCCTTTTTCTTGTGCCGCGCGTGCCCTTGGGCCGGTGAAATATTCTTGCACCCAAGGATGATCGACTTTGGTCATTTCTTCAATCGGACCTTCAACCAGGACGCGTTTTTCTGCAAGTACGGCAATCCGGTCACAGATGGCATAAAGGCTGTCCAAATCATGAGTTACCATGAAAACGGTCAGCCCAAGCGCGTGTTGCAACTCGCCGATCAGATCGTCATAGGCGGCGGCCCCGATCGGGTCCAAACCGGCGGTGGGTTCGTCCAGAAAGACAATCTCGGGGTCCAGCGCAAGCGCACGTGCAAGGGCGGCGCGTTTACGCATCCCTCCGGACAATTCGGACGGAAACTTGCCGCAGCTAAATTGTGGCAGGCCGACAAGGCTGATCTTGAGGTTTCCTAATGCGCACATCAGGCTTTCACTAAGGCCCGTGTGTTCGCGAAGCGGCGCCATGATGTTTTGCAACACGGTCAGAGAGGAAAACAGCGCGCCATCCTGAAACGCAACGCCCCAGCGCTGTTCAATCTGGCGGCGCTCCTGTTCGGGGCCGTTCACAACATCGACGCCCAGAACCTCGATACTGCCAGCGGCCGGTTTGTTTAGCCCAACGATCGTGCGCAGAAGAACGGATTTCCCGGTGCCTGATCCGCCGACGATGCCCAGAACTTCACCGCGCCAGACATCTAAATCCAGATTTTGATGCACGATCTGAGGGCCGAATTGGTTGGTCAGGTTGCGCACGCGGATAACAGCTTCGCGCTGTGTGTCCGCCTTTTGGCTGTGCTGCGGCAAAGTCCCGTCCATGTCAGACACCCATCACCGAAAAGAAGATGGAAAACAAGGCGTCCAACGCGATCACCATAAAAATGGATTGAACCACAGACGCCGTTGTACGCTGCCCAACGCTTTGGGCCGAACCCTTGACCTGTAACGCCTGCCAGCAGGCAATCACCCCGATCACAAGCGCAAAGAAAGGGGCCTTGATCATGCCGATGGCAAATTGCCAGATGCCTGTGTTTTCTTTCAGACGCGTGGCGAACATGCCGGGGCTGACGCCCAGATCAATCCAGCTCATCAATCCGCCGCCGATCAGGGCCGCCATATTGGCAATGAACCCCAGAATGGGCAGCATGACCAGCAATGCCATGACGCGGGGTATGACCAGAACTTCGATCGGATCCAGGCCGAGGGTCCTCATCGCGTCAATCTCTTCTTGCACTTTCATCGACCCGATCGAGGCCGTAAAGGCCGAGCCAGAGCGGCCCGCCACGATGATGGCCGTGAGCAAAATGCCCAGTTCCCGAAGGACCGAGATCGAGATCAACTCGACCACGAAGATCTCGGCTCCGAATTGCTTCAGCTGGGTTGCGCCCTGAAACGCCAGAACCACCCCGATCAGAAAGCCCATCAGCGCGACTATTGGAATGGCGCGAAAGCCGGTTTCCTCCATTTGCGACACAAGCGCGGCACCGCGCAGTCGTCGAGGCATCATTAAGGTGCGCATCAACCGGTGCAGGGTCATCCCAAGGAATTCCAGCATCGACAGCGTGTCTTTCCACCCTCCTGCAGTCCGCTTGCCCAGACTTTCGATCCAATCTGCAAAACTGCGACTAGTGTCTTCTGATTCCGGATCCTCGGGGATGTTGCGTGTGACCGTCTCGATCAGGTCGGAATACGCGGGCAACGCCCCTTGAAACCGCACCTCGGCTCCGGCCAGTTTCGCCCTATGCGCAAGGTCGGCAACCACCCAAGCCCCACTGGTGTCCAGCGCCTGGATTCCAGACAGATCAATGATCAGATTGCTATCGTCAGGCTTATACGCAGCAAAGCTCTGTTCGACGCTACTGAGTGTCTGAGTCAGCAAGTCTCCGGACACCCGAAGGTAAACGCCGTCGGCGCTTGTTTCCGAATTCAGGCTAGGTCGCGTCATGGCTGTATGTGATGTAAAACAGTGTGGGGCTGCAATGTAATTTTTTGGGAAGAAGCAATTTTGTCCCTGCATCATGTCGTGAATGCGACAAGCCCCAAAGCCAGATTGCGCATGGTCTATACCTATTGCTCAATTCACCTGTTCAGGACAGTGTGGCCGCAGGTTAAATTCGGGTTTGAGAGAATTGACATGCCGCAGTCGGGGAATGTCCTTTTCATTGTCATTGATCAGCTTCGGGCAGATTGTCTGAGCGGCGCTCTGGCGGATTGTATCGAGCTGCCGAATCTCAGGGCGTTGACAGCTGATGCCGTCCGCTTTGACCGCCATTTTTCAGTCACCAATCCCTGTGGGCCGTCGCGGGCATCTATCCTGACTGGGCAATATGCGATGAACCACCGGTCTGTGCGCAACGGAACGCCCCTGCGGCATGACACGCCCAGCATCGCATCGGAAATGCGAAAGGCGGGGTATCGCCCGATGTTGTTCGGCTATACCGATACTTCGGCGGACCCAAGGGCCTATGATGCGTCAGACCCGATCCTCAAATCTTATGAGCATCCGATGCCTGGTTTTGATGAAGTGCTGGAGATGCGGTTGGAGGAGTCCTATCCTTGGCGCGCCCATCTGATGCAAAAGGGCTATGCGTTTCAGGACTATTGGGATCTTCACAAGCCAACCGCACCCGACGGTGGCGCGCCAAGGCTGAACGATCCCGCACCTTATCGGGCCGAGGACAGCGACACAGCCTTTCTGACGGACAGCTTCCTGAACCATATGGCGCCGATGGCCGGTCAGGGCTGGTTTGCGCATTTGACCTATATCCGGCCGCATCCGCCGCTGGTGGCCCCGTCGCCCTATAACGACATGTATGATCCCGCCGCGTTGCCTTTGCCGATCCGGCACGCAGACGAGGCGCAAGATCGCGCCATGCACCCGTTCTTTGAGCCGACCATAGACCGCCATAGCGCACGAGACGTTGTGTTGGGGTTCGATGAAGTCGAACCGAGTGATCAGAATATTCAGACATTGCGGTCCGTCTATCTGGGCCTGACCACAGAGGTCGATCACCATATTGGGCGAGTTATCCAGTTTTTGAAAGACAGTGGCCAGTATGAGCAGACGCTTATCGTAGTGACCGCAGACCATGGCGAGATGCTGGGCGATCATCATAGCTGGGGCAAAATGACGGTGTTTGACGCCGCCTATCATACGCCACTGATCATTCGGGTGCCGGGCAATCAGGCACAGGTCGGTCAGGTTGTGACCGTTCCGACCGAGTCCATTGATATCGCGCCCACCATCCTCGACTGGGTTGGCCGGACGCCGCCCAATGCGATGGACGGACGGTCATTGCTGCCCTTGCTGACGGGGGACGCGCCCGAAGATTGGCGCAATTACACCTACAGCGAACTGGATTTCGGAGATCCGCAAGCAAAAACTCTATGGCAACAGCGGCTTGGAACCGGCCATAGCGCCTCGAACCTGTCCATCTTGCGCGACGCGCGGTTTACTTTGGTCGAATTTGCCGCTGACTTGCCGCCCATTCTGTTCGATCACCAACAGTCCGGTGAAATGCAAAACGTAGCCAACGATCCCGCATATGCAACCGATCTGGCCCGTTTGGGGCGGCAGATGCTGCGTCACCGGATGCGCAATACGGATCATACGCTGTCCTTGCATTCCATCACCTCGGATGGACCGAAGGTGCAAAACCGCTATTGAAACGCACTGGCGCGTATGTCGCGCCTGTGCCCTCTACACCTGTGAAAGATCCGGTGCTACGCATATATCGGGGAGAACAGGTTTGGACTTAACTGACAAGAATATAAAGGCCATGACGACCGCGGGCCTAAACCTGATTGGTCAGGGGCTGTCGATCTATGACAGCCAGTTGCGGATGGTCGTCAGCAATCGTCCGTTTCAGGAAATGTTCGATTTGCCGGATCGCTTGGTCCAGCCCGGCGCGTTCTTTCATGACACGATCCGATATCTTGCCGAACTTGGCGAATATGGCGACGTAGCCGATGTCGATACAATCGTAGAACAACGTGTCCAACAGGCACTTGCATTCGAACCCCACTATATGGAACGCGTGCGGGCCAATGGGCAGGTGATCTCGGTCGAGGGGGCGCCGCTGCCCAAAGGTGGCTGGGTCGCCGTTTATACCGACATCACCAACACCAAACAGGCCGAGGCCCTGTTGCGCGCCCGATCCGAGGAATTGTCCGAACAACTTCTGGACCGTGCCGAAGAATTGACGGCAACAAACCGGAAACTGGCTGCGACGATCTCGGCGCTGGAGGAAGCCAAACGCCAGTTGACCGAGATCGAAGCCCGTACCCGGATGACGACCGAGATGATGCCAGCCCATATCGCGCATCTGGATTCCGAGGGTCGCTATGATTACTCGAACCGCCGTCTGAGCACCGTACTGCCCGGCCGGCCGTCCGATATACTTGGGATGCATATTTCGCAAGCGTTGGGATCGGCCACATATCTCCGGGTCGAAGCGCATTTGCAAAATGCCTATTGCGGAGAACCTTCGGTTTTTGAGTTTAACGAGGATCAGGATTCTCGTCGCATTCGGGTCTCGTTCACGCCAGATGGCGAAGGAGGCGTATATGTCATGTCGGTGGATATCACCGAAGAAACGCAGGCCAGAGTCGCACTGCAACAAACACGCCGTCGGGCGATGGCTGCGCAGATGACCAGCGGGCTGGCGCATGATTTCTCGAACCTGTTGACGATCATTCTGGGCATACAGTCGCGGCTGCAAAAGATGGATCTGCCCGAAAGCGCCCGAGAACTGGTGGCCGCCACGCAACAGACGGCGCGCCGAGGCGGCCAGCTTCTAAACCGCATCGCCGACATGACCGGCAGCAGAACGCCGCAGCCCAAGGCAACCGATATGCGAGGTTTGTTAGAGGATTTGCGTATCCTTGCCTCACCCTCTCTGCCACGCGGCGTGGGTCTTTCGGTGGTGAATACTCTGCCAGATGAGGCGCTGATGCTGGATCCGGGCATGGTGCAGGACGCATTGCTGAACCTGGTTCTGAATGCGCGCGATGCCTGTGGCGGCTCCGGGCAAGTGACGATCAGTGCACATACGATCGGGACGATCTGGATCGAAATTGCGGTGTCCGATACCGGCCCCGGTTTCTCGACCGAGGCGCTGGACAAGGCCCTGAACCCGTTCTTTACCACCAAGGGCGACAAAGGGTCGGGCCTGGGGCTGCCAATGGTCTATGACACGGTGAAATTGGCCGGCGGCGATCTGAGCCTGCGCAACACGCCGTCCGGTGCATCCGTCGTTCTGCGGCTGCCCTATCGTCCCGCGCCGCCGGTGCAGGAAGGGTTGGTCTTGTTGGTCGAAGACAGCGATGCCTTGCGCCAGGACTTTCGCGATATGCTGATTGATCTGGGGTTCACTGTGATCGAGGCCACCTCTGCCGATGAAGCGCTGGCTTTGACCAGTGACCTGAACGACATCGCGTTGGTTTTGTCAGATATTCGGCTTGAAGGGGATGCAACCGGTTTGGACTTGCTGACACGGATGCGGTCACGTTTACCAACAATCCTGATGACATCCCTGCCATATTCCGACCCGTTACACCGCGAAGCTCTGACGCGCGCCCCTGTTCTGCGCAAACCCTTTACGCGGGCACAACTTTCCGCCCTTCTCCGATCCGAGGTTGCTTGATGACACAGCCATTGGTCACCATCGTCGATGACGAACCTGAAATCCGCCGCATCCTGACCGATGCCCTGGAAGATGCCGGGTTCCGGACTCAAAGCTTCGCCCGAGCCCGCGAATTCGAGGCGTCGCTAAAACGCGCCACACCCGATGTCTGCCTTGTGGATCTGTCTCTGCCCGACACGGACGGCTTGGCGCTGGTGCACCGGTTGGCGTTGGAGCAAGGCGCGGCAGTCATCATCATTTCCGGCCGAGCGCAAGTTCAGGACCGCGTCACAGGGCTTGAATTGGGGGCCGATGACTATATCACCAAACCCTTTGATCCTGCCGAAGTTGTTGCGCGTATCCGCGCCCGATTGCGATCGCCGCGGGTACAGGCCGTGCAGTCGGATACGGCCCGCTTTAACGGCTGGTCGGCTTATTTCGATCGCTACATCCTTGAGAACGAGGATGGTGCGGAAACTTCGTTCAGCCATGCGGAAGGCGAAGTTCTACGACTGTTTCTTGAAAGTCCTAAACGCTTGATCAGCCGCGCTCAGATGCAAGAGGCGCTGGGTGGGGGAGCCGGTGACAGTTTTGACAGGGCCATGGATGTGCGCATATCTCGGCTGCGGACGAAGCTGGGTGAAGACCCTAAAAACCCGCGTCTGATCAAGACGATTTATGGCGCAGGCTATATTTTTCTGGGGGATGTTGAGTGGGCCTGATCGGACGGTCTCATAGTCGTCGAGACCCCGCTGCCCAGTTTGTACATGAGATGCGGAGACTTTCAGACGGGACTATTCGCGAAACGCTTGGTCTTTGACTTTGACGACGGGACGCAAAACGTAGTCCAGCACGGTTTTCTTGCCCGACAAAATATCCACTTCTGCGATCATGCCTGGGATAATTTCCACTTCTACACCATTGGCATCCAAAATCGAGTGTTTGGTCTGAATTTCGACGACAAAAACCTCTTCGTCATTTCGCTCGGACCGGGTGATGGTGTTGGCTCCAATCCGCGTGATCTGGCCATCCAATGCACCATAACGGGCAAAGTCGTAGGCCGTAATCTTTACTTTGACCGGCTGCCCTGCGCGTAGAAAGGCGATATCTTCCGGTTTTACATAGGCTTCGACCAGCAAGCGATCGTCGAGAGGGATAATCTCGATCAACTCTTCTCCGCTTCTGGCCAGCCCTCCGATCGTAGTACGGTAGATCCGATTAACCACGCCGCGCATTGGGGATTTGACTTGGGCACGTTCGGCACGATCCTTAAGGGCCGGTAAAAGAGGTTGTAGGGTCGCAAGTTCTGCCGTGGTGATCGCCAAATCGGTCAATGCTGCGCTTCGAAACCGGCTTTGCGCTGCTAAAATCCGATCGTCAATTTCATCCAGCCCGGTTTTCAAGCGATGCGTGATCGCAACAGCCCGTGTAAGCCGCCCCTCCCATTCGGCCTCATTTCGTCGCAACGTCAGCAGTGTCGTCGCAGGTTCCATACGCTGTTCGACCAATGGTGTCATGATGGCGCGTTCCTCTGCCAGTATTTGCAAGGTTTCGTCGGCAGTTACCTGATCAACTAAGCTTTCCTCGTATTCCCGGTGACGTTGTTGTCGTTGTCGCTCCAGGATCGCGATCTCAGATCTCAACTCGGATTGCCGGGCGTCAAATAGGGCCGCTTCCGATCTGACGACTTCCGGCGCGCCTTCGACCAGCCTTGGCGCAAATCGCAATTCGGTTTCGTTTATTTCCGCCTGCAACCGGTGGACTCTGGCCATCAAGCCAAAAGCCCTTTGTTGTTCCTGGTTGAGTTGGCTGTCTATTTGCGTGGTGTCGAACTCCATCAACAATGCGCCCTCATCCACGATTTGGCCTTCTTTGACGTGCAGCGATCGCAATACGCCGGATTCTGTGGCGTCGATGAGTTGAACATTGGCTGATGGAACGATGCGCCCGTCCACGCGTGTGACGTCGTCCAACTCAGTAAAATACGCCCAGAACCCTACTGTCAGCAGGCAAGCCAGAATTGCAAACAACAACACAGAACCGCGCCAAGGAGATTGCCCCCTTATTTCATTGACCAATGATGCAAAGTCAGGATGCTGCGACATTCAGATGCCTCCCATTGGGGCGTGGCTGCCGCGTCAAAATCGATTTTGGCCCATCTGCGGCAACCTGTCCGTTTTCGATCACGATAATCCGGTCAACAAGCGCCAGAAGGCTGGTGCGGTGGGTCACGATAATCATCGTGTCGCGTTTGGTAGCGCTATGCAGGCGCTTTATGACCTCAGCCTCGGTTTTCACATCCATCGCGCTCGTGGGTTCGTCCAGTAAAAGTACCGGAGGACGGCCAATCAAAGCCCGTGCCAAGGCAATGGCTTGGCGTTGCCCGCCGGACAATCCTTCGCCACGTTCGGCAAGAGGCTGGTCATAACCGCCAGGATGGTCGGCGATGAAATCTTCCACTCCGGCAACTTGCCCTGCGTCAATTAGGTCCTGATCTTGCGGCCTGATCGTGCCACTGGCAATGTTTTCACGGATCGTTCCCGAAAACAGCCATATGTCCTGAAGCACTGAACCAATGTTGCGCCGCAGGTCGCCTGGATCAATTTGTCGGATGTCTACACCATCCAGCATCACTGACCCTGCGCGGGGCTGGTAGAGACCCAGCAATAGCCGCGAGATAGTGCTTTTGCCCGACCCGATGGGGCCTAGAATTGCGACTTTTTCGCCAGCTTCAATTTCGAAGGACACATCGCTGAGGGTGTCACGGGTTTGACCAGGGTAAGAAAACGAGACGTTCTTAAATGCGATACGTCCTTCAATAGTGCCACGGGTGATCCATGTCCTCCCTTGAGGACGCTCGCTTTCTGCTTCCATCAGCGCGTTCAGATTGCGGTACGCGCTGAGCGCCTGATTTGCGCGTGTCAACGTTTGCGCGAGCTGCCCCAAAGGGGCGAGAGCCCGACCGGTCAACATGACCGAGGCGACAAGGGCACCCATACTGGTCGCCCCTTCGGTGATCAGAAAGACACCATAGAACACGATCAAGACCTGGGCTGCTTGCTGAGTGAACCCTGTCAGGTTCAGAGCCAATTGAGTAATAGCTCGACTTTTTACACTGTGTGATGCCTGCCGTTCGACCGCACCTTCCCAACGGCAACGCATCTGATTGGCAGCGGCCGTCGTTTTGATGGTTTCAAGTCCCGAAACCGTTTCGACCAAAACGGATTGTTTGGATTGCCCTCCGGAAAAGCTTTGTTCGGCCAACCGGGACAAAAACGGTTGCACGGCCAGCCCCGAAAGCAACACGATTGGCACTGCCATGGCCGGTATTATGGCAAGAGGGCCACCAACAAGGTGGATGACGAATACGAACAAAGCGACAAAAGGCAGATCAACGACAGCAACCAAGGTTGCCGAGGTGAAAAACTCGCGCAGCGTTTCAAACTCGCGAACTGTGCTGGCCATAGCGCCCGTCGATCCGGTTCTGGATTTCATCTGAATGTTGAGAAGGTGGTCGAAAATGCGTCGTCCCATCATCCTGTCCGATTTTTGACCTGCTCGGTCGATAAACCCGGCGCGCAACAGTTTCAGGACGAAGTCGAATACCAGTGCTAGACCGACACCAAGGGTCAATGCGATCAGCGATTCAGTTGCTTCATTGGGTAGCACTCGATCATAGACCACCATGATAAAGACAGATGTGGAAAGCCCGAGCAAATTTGCCACCGCAGCCGCAAGCGCAACTTGCGTGTAGGACCAGCGGTTTGAACCAATGGCCGACCAAAACCAATGACCGGTCTCGGGTCTGAATGTCCTGTTGTGATCTTCGTTGTGCACGCGCCGAAACAATATCGCGTAGCCAGTGTAGATCGTTGCCAACTTAGCCCCTTCGATCTCGGTTATTTCGTTTCCCATCTTTGGGTCAAAAATCAGGAGATCGCCGTTTTCCGAAAAACCGTGAAAGACGACGGCGTGTTGATCTGTCAGAAGTAAAATTGCGGGCGTAAAACTACTGTCCAAATCCCCGAGCGCCCAACGCCCATAACCGGCTTGCAACCCAGCATTCTGAGCCACCTCGAGCAGGTCGTGAATGGTCAGCCCGTCGCCGTCTCCGGTTAGTGCGGCATTCAATGCAGCGCTTGTAAGTGGACGATCGAGATGAGCTGCAACGTGCAAAAAACACGTTTCAAGCCCAGACGTTTTGGACGGCCCAATCAGAATTTGTTGTTGTGTCATTGTCTTGCCCCCTGGGTCACGACCCCAAGGCCGAGAAGGTCCAAAATGTCACCTGTCAAACTGAGCGCAGCATAGTTCGTCAAAAAGAAATTCTGATCTGCCAGGATCAGCCTTTCCTGAGCGTTTACATAGTCACGTTGGGCGTCGAGAATTTCGATGAGACTACGCCGACCTATGGTGAATTGCGCCCGCGCTGCCTCCACGCTGTCTTCGTTTGCCTTCGCGGCGATCTTGGCAGCTTGCAGTCGCTTGGCGCCGGCTTGCTGGTCAGAGCGAATAAAGTCAAGCTCGCGCCGGATATCTCGTATCAGCGTCTCGCGCGCGAATTCGGCTTCGCTTACTCTGGTTTCAGCGGCAGAAATCGAAGCGCGGCGCTGGCCGGTGCTATCCAGCTCATAGTTCACGGACAGGTCAATTCCGAAATCTGTATCATCGTCATCGTCGCGGTCTGCAAAGGCAGCCAATTCAACGCCCGGACGACGGCGTGCCAAAGCCGCTGTCAAATCTGCCTTAGCGGCCAATAAGGCCGCGTCTGCTCGTCTGACCTGAGGGCTGTTCACTACAATTTCCGTGTCTGTTCGCGTCAGCTTCGGCGCCTTTGCCGGCTTCGATAGATCCCCGGCCTGTTGGCCGAAGATGTCGCGGAATTGCGCTTCGGCACGGTCGATTCTGGCGCGTGCATCTGCGAGGCGTGTCTGCGCATCCGCCATTCGAGATCGCGCCGCCATGACATCCGCCGTTGATCCGGCACCAAGAGAGGACCTTTCAGTGATCTGGTGCAGGATATCTTCGTGAACTTCGACGTTTCGAACTGAAATGTTGAAAATCTCACGACGGCTGAGAACCGAAACGTACGCTTCGATTGCTGCAAGAGCTATTGCGGACCCTGTTTGCAGTTGGTCTCCCCTGCTTTCAAGGACGCGCGCTTTTGCTGCGGTTAGCTCACTGGAGGCGACCCCGCCATCATAGACGAGTTGGGAAATACGAACGTAGGGCGTGAAATTCGCAAGGTCGGAATCGGATCGTTGCGATCGAGCGCTGAGACCGAGATTTACTTGGGGAAGAAAAGCTCCACGTGCCGCTTCTTCGGTTGCGGTAGCTCTTTTATAGCGGCTTTCACTTTCTGCAAGGCTCGGGTTGTTCTCGACCGCCTGCTTAATGCGTTGCCCAAAAGACGTTCGAAGCAGGGTCAGTGAAGGAGCAGTGGCCCCGCGACCGACTGCACCAGCGGAAAGAGACGAGTCGACATAAGATAAATCCGGTCCGAAAGCGCAAGCGGTAAGCCAGCCTGAGAGGATGAAGTAAAGGACCAGTCTTCTAGGGGATAGCCGCATTTAATAACTACCGTTTTGTTGAATTTCGTTCCATTGGGCGAGGGCCATTGCGCCGAGGAAACCCGATAGATCTGAATTTTCGGTGTACGAGGTTTGGGCTTGACAAGTTGTCAGATTTCGCTCGGCGCTTGCCAGCCAAGCGCAATGAGACAACGACACTTGATGGGCGTGAACCAGCCGCAGCGTTCCATCATTGATCAGCGCCAATTTATCTTTGTCGGTCAGGGCCGCCAGCTTTCCAGAATCTACGGTAAGAATACCTTCGGGAAATTCGATTCCTTCGTGCATTCCGGCGGATTGCAGCAAGTCAAACGTATCCAATTTATTGCAAATCGCTGCGGTTTTCTGTTCGTTTTGAGCCCGCATTTTTAAGAAGCCAAAGACCTGGCGCAGTTCAGGCGTTAGATCACCGCTGGCATTGAAGAAGGGTTCTCCATCCTGACCTACAAACCCCAGTGACTCGTCGACCAAAAGCCCCTCTGCGTTCAAGTCCTGCTTGGCTGGATCTTGACTGGTGCGCCAGCGAAAAGGAGGACAGCGCAAATCGGATGGAACATAGCCTGCCAACCATCGCCCATCATCTGAGACGAAAGGGGTGCGGGCGCCGCTTAGACTCAGCAAAGCAAAGGGGTGAATTTCAGTGCCCGCGCGCCGAAACACGATCGGAAAAGCCGCCGCAACCTGACGAATCTCTTTCTCGACGATCGGACATTCTGTGAGGTTTTGCGCAAAGCGAAAAGAGGTAAAACGTTTCCAGTATTTTCCTTGGTACCTCGAAAACGTCAGTGGAAACTGACCGTTCTGTGCCATATTCACCTCATGCAGATATAAGACACCGCCGATTTTCAAATTCGGCAGTATCGTTGGATCAGGCGGATGCGCCAGTTGGGTCGGTGTGCAGGATATTGTCGGGGGACAAACCGCTTAGGTCGTCCAGCCCTGTGAATTCTGCAACTGTTTCAACCGATGCTGCATTTGGTGCGCTGTATTCGACATGGACCAACACGCTGTCATTGCCATCTGTCGCCATGACATAGATTTCGTCACCCGCTTGCAGATCGCTCAAACTCTCGACAGCGTTTTCAATTGTGCCTGCGCTCAAATCTACCAAAACGGTCGTAAGACCCACGAAACCAGTATTTGTGCCAACGGCGTCTCCCAGTTCCAGGGTTTCGAAATTAGTTCCGTCTCCCCGCAGTGTGGTACTGTCGAACCCATTGAACATAATCGCATCTGTGACCTCAGCCTTTGCGCCGAGCGTAAAGCCCGTAATGGTGTCCACGCCGTTCGCTGCTGGCGTAGCTTCGAAGACCACGACATCCCGCCCTGCGTTCGATACGTCTATGGTGTCGTTTCCTCCGAAACCTTGCAGGAAATTATCGACGGCGTTTGCGGTGAGCGTATCGTCTCCTCCATTGCCCAATTGGTAGACCGAAGGACCACCGTCGGGCGTATCTATGGTCAGAATGATTGGTTTGGAAGGATCAACGACAGCCGCGGTAAATGTCACAACGGGTTGTGACAGGTCCGAATAGGTCGTTGCGACCCCCGCGATGTTGACAGCTGATGCTCCGACTGGATTGGTCAGGAAAAGCCCGAAATCACTGTTCTCGGAAATGGAGGTAGGGTTGATTGTGACAACGGCCGGATCAAATCCGATTTCTGCTGTGACGGCCAGCCCGCCCGAGATATCGCGGTTCGGGTCGGCGTGAATTTGGAATATCACTGAAGAACCATCGTTGCTGACTTCCGAGATTGTGTATGCGGCGGGTAAATACGCGGTTGTTGTATCCGTTGTGGGTGCGGGATCCGGCCCACCCGTAACTGTTGCCTGAACTTGAAAAGTGAGGTCGTCACCAGCGTTTAGACCAGCAAAGTCGCTTGAAGGGACCGGCAAAGACCATGTCCCGTCTGCGCCAACCGAGGCTGTCCCCACAGGTGTTCCGTTCAGGGTTACACTAACAGTCTGTCCTGCTGTAAGACCTATCGAACTTCCAGAGACTGTGAGTCCCGTACTCTGCGCGTCTGCGAGCAAGACCGATCCGTTGGTACCCGTGGAATTCAAGGATAGTATCGGGCGGAAATCCGTCGTTATCGCTGCCGTCGCCGGTGTCGCCGGATTGCCTGCCAAATCAGCGACATTTGCGCTTATGGTGAAGGCTGTTGTGTCTGCCAGGCTGCCGAGATCTCCAGAAGGGATGGTCGCGCTCCAACTTCCCGAAGCAACCGTGGCGACATAGTCCTGACCGTTCAGAGAGACCGTAACAGTTTGCCCATCCTCAGCGGTCGTGGTGCCGGATACCGTCAGGTCCGAGCCCCTTTCCGCGATGTCCAGCGTAGATCCGACAGCTAACGGGTCAATCGCTATGACAGGCGCTGAAAAATCGGTATCGAAAGTGCTGGTGTCGGCTGCAGTATTGCCTGCCGCGTCGGAAACAGAGGCGGATACGGTGTAGGAGTCCGTGTCTTGTAATGCAGTCAGGTCAGAAGGTGTCGCGGTAAACGACCAGCTTCCCGAATTCACAGTGGCGGTCCCTGCGACATCTACGGTGCCATCCCCCCGGACAATTTGGACGGAAACGACAGCTCCGTCGCCCGCATCGGAGGTGCCGGAAACCACGAGGTTGGTACTAAGTTCTGCGAAGTTCAGAGCAGGCCCGTCCGAAAGTGAAGTCACGTTGATTGAGGGTGCGGAAAAGTCGGTGTCAAAGCTGCTTGTGGCTCGTACAGCTGGGTTTCCGGCCTCGTCGGAAACATCAGCGGTGACGGCGATGGTTGCGCCGTCCGATAGGGCGGCTACGTCACTCGCAGGAGCAGTTGCTGTCCATGCGCCGCCAGATACCATAGCGGTGTAGGATTGGCCTCCGAGATTGACGGTGACCGTTTGCCCGTCTTCGGCGTTGGTGGTGCCAGTGATTGTCAGATCCGTACCCCTCTCGGATGCATTCATGACAGCGCCAGCCGAAAAACTGTCGATGCTAAGGGTCGGCGCGGTGACGTCCTTGACGATGGCCGTGCTGGCTTGCGGTGCTATCAATCCATCCGTGTCAGACACATCTGCTGTGATGGAAAATGTTCCGCCATCGGTCAATGCGCCGAGATCGGATGCAGGGATAGTAACGTTCCATACTCCACTTGTGACCGTACCTGTATAGGTCTGGCCGTCCAGTGTGACGGTTACGGTTTGACCATCCTGAACATTTGCCGTCGTCCCGGAAATTGTCAGGTCTGATGTCACTTCCGCCGTGTTCAGTGCGTCGCCAACGGGGAGGGTTGCGATCGAGATCGATGGCCCGGTCAAGTCGACCGGAATAGATGCGTTGACCAAGGTAGAAATGTTGCCAGCCGCATCTGCTACTGAAACGCCAATTGCGACAGGTGTGCCGGTCGACAGTCCGCTTAGGTCCGCGGCGGGGATTGTGACAGTCCAGTTTCCTCCGGATGCGGTGCCCGTGTAGATCTGCCCATTGAAGTCAAGCGAGACTATTTCGCCATCCGCAGCCGTGGTCGTCCCGGTAATATTAAGGTCACTCCCTACGTCAATCAGGTCGATGGATCCGCCAGCTACCGGATTGAGGGTCAACGTGGGCGCGGTGAAATCCGTTTCAAAGCTGCCTGTTGCCTGTGGCGCAGGGTTGCCCGCAGCGTCTGTCACATCTGCAGTTACCGAAATAGTTGTTCCATCTGGCAAAGCTGACAGGTCTGCCGCTGGTATTGTCGCTGTCCATTGGCCTGCGTTCACCGTGGCTGAATAGACTTGTCCGTTGACGGACACCGTGATGGTTTGCTCGTTTTCAGCGTCCGAAGTTCCGGATACGGTAAGGTCGTTTCCTTGCTCAATGGCGTTCACAACCGCGCCGTGCGAGAAATCGGTTATTGCCAGCGTCGGAGGAATTGTATCGACATTGAAGGTCACGTTTTCGACCGCCAGTTCGTTCCCGTCGCCGTCAAGATGACGGATCGTAACGGTGTTGACACCTTGGGGAAGGTTTGCCGCTTGGTCGGGTGTCAGTGCAACGTTCCAGCTTCCGTCTGGTTCGGGCTCCACCGATACGGAAACGGATCCGATCGACACTTCAATATCTGTTGTCCCATCGGGCGTGGCCGAATTTAGTGCGGTGCTGCTCAGCGCGTTGGATTGGGCTCCTGCCAAATTCAGGTGGGGAAATGTTGGTGCCGGAGCGGGATCATCGCCCCCGCCTCCGCCCCCGCCGCCTGCAGCAGCGGCCGCCCCGGCCAAACCAAGTCCACCTAGTGCGGCAGCGCCAACCCCACTGATGCCACTTGCGGCAGCCGCGCCGCCCGCTTCTGCGGCCAGGCTGAACTGCGCAATCTCAGCCACGATATCTTCCGCGATCATGATTGCACCACTATCGAGAATCTGGATGTTCTCTGCCGCTACGATCATCGATTTCCCGTTCGCCAATACAACCAGGACATCGCCATCTTTCAGCAGTTTGACCGATCTGACACCTGGGATGGTTTCGGCGAATTGAAAGGCGTAAAGCTCTTCGATCGTGGCTTGCCCCAGAGCAGGCAGCGCCATCAGCGTTGAGCCCAACCCACCTGCAAGACCCCGACCTGCCCAGCGGCGCATTTTGTCATCAAGCCAACGACGAATCTGCGCTTTGTCCTCGACCCCGGTCTCGGGGTTGTTCGCGTGGCGATTGGAATCGTGGTCTTTGGTCATCTTACCCTCACATGTGGTGTCCGCGTCCGCCCAAGGGGTCCAGCTCTTGTTCATCTGTTTTGCCCTCCAGTGACTCATGCGGTCGGACCAGAAAAAATTGAGTTAAACTGATGCCGAACTTCGCGTTTTCACCACATTTGTGCTTTGGTTTCGGACCGGGCATCAGATCATCCTGTCATTAAAGCCAAGTGTGGCACGGGGTGATTTGACATGATGCTTCAGTTCGAAGGCATGGTTGCAACGGGAAGCGTAGCGCTCGATTCAGGTATCAGCGATACGGCTTTAAAAACGTTTAACGCGGACACGTTTCTATACAGCGTGACGGGCCCTGGAGGCGGCATCACGGTTTGGAAGCTGCTAGAAGGCATTGTTCCGCAACAGCAAGACATTCAATATTACAGCGGGACGATTTCGCAACAAATAGGCAATAGTGCCGAGCTCGTGACGCTTGCCGGTAGTGACCAACTGATTCTGGATGTCGATTTGGCCACGGGATTGCTAGGATACACACTTAATCCAGATGGAACTGTCGGAACGTTACAGACCACCGACAGTCTGATCGGGGGCGGAGATGTTTCCGCGCTTGTGCAATACTCGGTTGAGACGGGTGGAGTGCTGGCCTTGGCCCATGAAGATACGGGTCACATCTCGACCTATCTAGTGAATCCGGACGGAAGTCTGACGGTGTCGGGATCCGTCGCCGGTCGCGCCGACTCGATGGAGGTCATTCAATTTGGCAGTGAGAATGTCGTGGTGGCCTCTGATGCAGAGACGGATTCCATCGCGATTTACACAGTGGATTCCGCCACGGGGGGACTGTCAGAAGTTGATAACAGCGATGCGCTGAACCAACTGGGCATTGCAGTGCCTACCGCGGTTGACGTGGTGCAAGCGTACGGTCAGTCATGGGTCGTCGTCGCCGGGGCGCAGAGCAATTCCATCAGCTTGATGAAGCTGGATGCCTCGGGTTCGCTTGTACCCACGGATCACGTGTTGGATTCGTTGCACACGCGGTTCGAAACCCTTCAGGACATGTCCGTCATCGAGGTGGACGGCCATGTGTTCTTAGTGGCTGGGGGAGGCGATGACGGGGTCACACTTTTCACGATGACACCGGGCGGGCAACTGGTTTACCTGGGCAGTTTTGCCGACACGTTGGACACCGGACTACAAAATGTTGAGACAGTGATCACGGCTCATGTCGGGGATGAGCTGCAAATATTTGCCTCCTCACAACAGGATGGTGGTCTGACGCAATTGACAGTTGACCTCTCTGATCTGGGGATCGTGCAGGAAGGGTTTGGCACGATCACTGGCACAAATCAAAACGACATGCTTAACGGAGGTATTCTCGACACGAATTTGTCGGGTGGGGCGGGAGATGACATCCTGATCGCCGGTGCCGGAGCCACGGAGATGACCGGTGGGGCCGGAGCGGATATTTTCGTCATGCAGCATGGCAGCGCCCCTGTGATCATTACTGATTTCGAGGCGGGTACAGACCGTCTGGACATGTTCGATTTCCCACTGCTGCGCACGCCGGATCAACTTACATTCACGGCTACAGGTCAGGGGGCCTGGATAGAGTTTCTGGACACTACGGTCGAACTCATATCCGCTGCGGGAGGTCCATTGTCCGAGCAACAGGTATTCGGCGCGGGCTTTGGTGGCCCCGATCATATACCCGTGGACCTGGGGACTTTGGGGGGTCTGGACCCCGGTAGCTCGGATGGTGTTCTGGGCGATATCTCGATCGATTCCCAAACGCAGAATCCGGCTTTGGCCAATGCAGAAATCCAGTTAGCGCTCGAAGGCGGGGGCATTTTGACCGTGCGCGCGGACGAGAATGGTGTATTCGACTTTGACCTCCCTCCTGGGATGTTCTCGGGTGAATTTGACGTGATCAAGGGCTATTCAACAGCAAGTGCCGATATCAATGCCCTAGACGCGCTTCAGGTTTTGCGTATTTCCGTCGGGCTTGAACCAACATGGGGACCGGCCTCGGCCGAGAATCTGATTGCGGCCGACATCACGCAAGACGGCACTGTAAATGCGTTGGACGCGCTGGCGATTTTGCAGGTTTCTGTTGGGCAATCTACCCCACATTCGCCGGAATGGGTGTTCTTGGACGATGATGCGGATCTCAGCGGCATCACGCCGAACAATGTGTCCTACGAAACAGGGGTCGATATCGTTGCCGTAGACAACGTGATCACCGCAGATATGACCACTATCCTGCTTGGCAATATTGAACAGGCCTAGCCGCTCTATTCCCGGAACGCCCTGTTGAAATAGTCCGACAATGGTTTGACCAGATAGGACAGAGGCGTACGCTCATCTGTTTTAATCATGGTTTCGACGGGCATTCCGGGGAGCAGTTCCTGACCGTTCAGACGGCCAAGCTGTCCTTCATTTGGTACAACTTCGGCGCGATAAAAGGTCAGCCCGGTGTTGTCATCGGTAAAAGCATCAGCCGAAACGTTGATGACTTGCCCTTCGATTTCTGGTGTTTCACGCTGATTGAACGCGGTGAATCGCAGCAGGACAGGCTGTCCCACGTGCAGCTGATCGACATGAATAGCGTCCACGCGCGAGGCTACCAGTAAAGGTGTGTCCAAGGGCACCACATACATCATAGGCTCGGCGGGTTGGACCACGGATTGCAACGCGAAAACCTGACTGCCATAGACGACCCCTGTCACCGGTGCGCGAATATCCAGCCTGGACAGACGCACGGTCAGGGACAGGCGTCGCTCGGCCAGTTCAGCGATCTGTGCCTGAACATCGCGCAGGGTCGATATCGCCTCTTCTCGGCGGGCTGCTTTCAGCTCGACAATCTGGATCTCGGTTGCCGCGATCTGCCCGCGCAAACGGGCGATATTGGCCTCTAACCGGCCGATATCCCCGGTCAGGCTGGCCTCTTCCCGCAACAGCGCCGAGACCCTGCTGGCCTGTGTCAGGCCCCGATCGAACAAGCTCTGCTGATCTTCCAGCTCCTCCCGGATCAACTCGACTTGACGGCGCAGAGAGATAAGCTGAGCCTCCGTACCTTCAATCTCGCTTTCCGTCTGAATGCGTTGCTTCCCGAGCTGCTCGGCTTGTTGACTTAATGTGTCCAACCGGGCCTCGAACAAACGTTGCTGGCCGCCGACTAGTTCGGGTTCGATGGCCTCTTGCCGTTCCAATTCGTCCAGACGTGCGCGCAACTCCTGTGCCGGGATGCCGTCACGTTCCGCTTCCAGTCGGGCTTTGCGGGCCAAAAGCTCGAACAGTTGAGTTTCTACGATGATTTTCTCAGATTTCAGAAAAGTACCGTCCAACCGGATTAACAGATCGCCCTGCTGAACCTCGTCACCGTCGCGCACGAAAATCTCTCCGACCACGCCGCCGTCGGGGTGCTGAACGACCTGCCGGTTGCTTTGAACTTCGATCGTCCCCTGCGAAATAATGGCCCCTGCAAGTCGGGTCTGTACGGCCCAGATTCCCAAACCGCCAACCAGAATGGCCAAGGCGACAAACCCCACCATCGCCGGAAATGTGATGCGCCAAACAGGACGCGTATCAGAGCTGCTTTTTTGCATCAATTCCCCGCCTGACTGAGGCCGCGTTTGATCGCACCAGCGTTTTGGACCATGGCTCCCAGCACCTCGTCGCGGGCACCGGACTTGATGATCTGTCCACGTTCGACAACGATCAGGTTTTCACATTCCGAAATTGCCTGCGGACGATGCGTCATGATTATCACGGATTTCCCAGCTGCCTTGAAGCCGCGCACTGCGGTGTTCAGCGCCTCTGTCCCATCGGCGTCCAAGGCCGAGTTCGGTTCGTCCAAAATCAAAAGTACCGGGTCCCCGTAGAGGGCGCGCGCCAGAGCGATCCGCTGTTTTTGACCACCTGAAAGCTGGCTATCGTTGCCTTCAAGAAACGTGTCATAGCCTTTTGGCAGCGTTAGGATCAGCTCATGCGCGTTCGCTTTTCGGGCAGCTTCAACCACGGCCTCGGCGTCCGGGTTTTCCGACATTCGTGCGATGTTTTCCGCAACAGTGCCATTGAACAGGGTCACGGTCTGCGGCAGATAGCCGATATGCTGGCCCAGATCGGTCGGGTCGTATTGATCCAACGTCGCACCGCCCAAGCGGATTTCGCCGACCGCCGGATGCCACAATCCCAGCAAGGCTTTGGCTAGTGTCGATTTGCCCGAACCGCTGCGCCCGATCACGCCCAGAGCGCTGCCCGGTGCCAGGTTTAGGGAAATGTTGCGCAAAGTTGGTTTTTCCGCACCCGGTGGAATGACGGTTAGTCCCTTGGCCGTCAACCGGGCCTCGGGAACAGGCAGCTTGGTACGAGGCGTTTCAGGTGGAGTTGAATCCAGAAACTCGTTCAGAGACCCCCAGGCTGTTCGGGCACGTTCGATCATCGCCCATTGGCCAATTGTCTGCTCGATCGGAGCCAGCGCGCGACCCAGCAGAATAGAGCCAGCAATCATCGCGCCCGGTGTCAACTCGTTGCGCAGAACCAGCCAGGCTCCCAAAGCCAGCATAGCGGATTGCAGGAACAGTCGCAGTGATTTGGTCAGTGAGGTAAAACTGCCAGTCCAGTCGCTGGCTGCGATTGTCTGATGCAATGCATTGGTGCGTTGTTTTTGCCAACGCTGAATGATGTCCTTCTGCATCCCTTGAGAGCGTACAATTTCCGCCGCTTGCCGCGCGTGTTCGGAAAAGGAATTCGCCTGTGCCGAAGCCGATTGCGCCGTGGCCACCTTGCGCCGTGTCAGCGCTTGGTTCAGCAATGCTATAGTCACCAGAAATGCTCCGCCGCCTACGGCAAGCCATCCCAGCATCGGGTGGAACAGGAAGATGGCAGCCATGAAAACCGGTGTCCACGGAATGTCCATCACAGCCAACAATACCGGCGATGAGCAGAGGTTTTGAATGGCTTCCAAATCCCGCAAACCTGTTGAAGGCGCAGCCCGGACCTGAGGATTCAAAGATCGTTGTAACGTCGCCTCGAACACACGTTCGTCCAGGGTCGACTGGAATCGGGCACCAAAACGGGCCACGATACGGCCCCTGGCATAGTCCAGCATTGCCATCAACCCGTACAAAAGCGCCACTAACAGGAAAAGAGCAGTCAATGTTTCGACCGCGCGCGACCCCAGAACGCGGTCGTAAACCTGCAGCATGAACAACGGTCCGGTCAGCATCAGCAGATTCACGAAAATGCTGAACAAGAAGGCGAGCGTCAGAAAGGCTGATCCCTGATTGCGAACTTTGCGCAGCTCGTGTTGTGGAGGTTGAGAGAAACGGCTTGCTGGCTTCACGAGTAGGACTTTCGACGACAATGCTGTTTTGACTCTAACGCACCACAAAGACAGTTAAAATGCATGGGTTGTGAGATAGAGCGGAACACTGCCGCAAAAGCTACATCAAACACACAGTGATGGGAATGATCGGACCGCCGCGGATCAGACGCCGTTGCTCCCCTGACGATTCCGGAATTGCGGCGATAATGTCTCACGACGCCCTCGGGCCGTTTCGGTCAGTTGAATAGCGGTGCAATCGGCGTCTACGATGAATCGGAACAAATTGATTAGTTTTTAAGTTCCGGTATCCGGAGATGAGAGAACTCGACTACACGTATCACTATGCGGGCCGGTCATCTCTGACCGGAATGTCATCTCAGCAGAAGCTGAGTCTGGTGGCTGATCAGTCCGATCCAGATGCTTCTCAGGATTTCCTGATCGCACACGCCAAACACCCTCTGATCACGGCTAGGTCTTTGCGCGCGGTTTCCGATATCGTCGGCAGCCGCTTTTACGTCCCACCCGCGATGCTGGCCCGGATTCTGCGCGAAGCGGACCCAGTGGTCACAGTAGGGCACGAAACCGTGCGGTTTGAGGGGTTTTCAGCTTGTTGCAGCACCTATGCCCGTCTGGACATAGATGAGGCCGCGCTAGACGCCGAACAGCGTCGCACAGGGACAACCAATGTGGATTTTGGCCCCAACTTGAGGGCTATGCTGGCCCAGGTTTCGCCCGACAGCCAGTTGCAGATCTCGATTGGGCCCAAAGCCGTGGCCCTGACACATGATGACAACCGACTCGTCGAACGAAAAGTACCGCTTCCCTTGCGCTGGTTGAAGGGATTTGCCGAGGTGCAGAGCCATATGGCTGGTATGGTACCCGCTCTTTCATTGGCCCCGACACCAGCACAGAAATTTTTGCGCAGTTTGCCGCGATCGAAATCGGATTATCTGGTTTGGGTATCGGCTCAGGGGAAACGGGTCAGAGCAACAACCCGAGCTTCGCTGGGTAGCGTGCCGTTGCGCGGTGGTCATCGGTTAAACGTGTTGCTGTCTCTGGTTCCCAAGGCGAAGACGCTGCGTGTTTTTTTCAACGAAGGTCTGAAAAGTTCGGCCTGGGTTTTGGATTTTGCTGGGCAGCGTTTGTGTCTGGTCTTGAATTCAGATCCTTGGCGCGGGTTTTCAGGCGACGGGCAGTTGCTCTCTGAACTCACGACCGAGGCCGAGAAAACGGCTGCAGTAACCGCGCAATTGAACTGGCAGGACCGGCTTGATCCCAATATCCTGGCACCCCTCATCAACGCCTCACCGCACGAGGTGCACATCGCGCTGTGCCAATTGGCTGCGTTGGGTCGTGTAGGTTATGATCTTTGGTCGCAAACCTGGTTTCACCGAGAACTCCCCTTTGGCTTCGAGCGCGTCAGATCTTTGAATCCAAGGCTGAAAGCCGCCGCAAACCTGGCGGACAACGGAGCGGTCGCATTGTCCCAAAACTATGCGGATGTGAAAAGTGGCGATGTTACGCATCGGGTTCGCTTTGCCGAGGACGGGCACAGCTGCACATGCCCGTGGTTTGCTGCCAATGGCCATACGCGTGGTCCCTGCAAACACATTTTAGCCGTCGAACTGATGATGGAGCGCCAAGCGTGACTGAACAGGAGTTTCTGACCCTGATTACAACGCGCACTGCGCGCTATGTTCTAAAGGCCCTCGCAAAGATGTCGGAGGCGGATCGAAGGCCATTTGCCCGGCATGCGCTGAAGACGCAAAAAGCTTATGAAAAGGTCTGGTGGGAAGCGCAGATGAAAGGCCAAAAGCCGCTCAAAGCATTTGCCAAAGACGGCGAAGCATTGGGGATCGCCGTGATTGCCACCGCCAGACCCTCGGAATATGCCTGTGGGGATTGGCGTATCTTGCCGCAATCCCTTCCTTTGGACGAAGTGTTTGCGCAGCTTAAGCTCAGTTGGATCGACGCCTGGGCCGAGGCTGCGGTTGAAGACAATCCCCGCCTGATCGACGCGGTACATTTGTTGAACCGAAAACGGTTGTGCTCAATCCCTCAGACGGACGCCTATATTCTTGGCTACTACGCCATTCAGGCGGGCGTTCCCGACAACGCGCGGGATCAGTTTTTGTCTCAGGATGTCTGGCGGTTCTTCGAGGTTGAAGGCGGTGGTGATCTCAGCCTTGCTGCGCATGACAAATATTCAGGACCCCGCGCAGGATGGGCGGATGTTTTGCGAGCTCTGAGCGAAAACGGTGACCTGGACCGACAGCGCTTGTTGGATAGCTCACTAGAGGCCCTGAAGCGGGATTTTGCGCAGTTTCGCGCGGGTTGGTACTCGCGGTTTCATACAGCGCTAGAACCGAGCGATGCTGAAATCGTTGAGCGCGTGGATCAGTACCTCGGCCTCCTCAATAGTGCGGTTCCCCCGACAGTGGCGTTTGCGGTCAAGGCGTTGAAGCGCGTCGACAAATGTGGTGAACTTGACGCAAAGGCCCTGCTCGACGCGATTGAACCTGCTTTGCAAAGCCACCAGAAATCGACGGCTTTGAATGCGTTAAGTCTTTTGAAATCCTGCGCCAAACGCAATCCGGATAGGGTAGCCGAAATTGCCGAAACCGCCACCTCGTCTTTGATATCAGAGGTTGGGGATGTGCAAACGCGGGCGGTGGATCTGATAGAAAGCCTCGGTCAGATGCATAATGCCGGGGTTCAGACGGCGATGGCGGACTATCTGGATGTGGTGACGCCGACGGTCCGCGCGCGGCTTGTTGACACCGCACCTTTGGCCGAAGCGGAAATCACCGACTTTCCCGTTCCTAGACCTGAGCCGTTTGAGCCTGTTTCCTCCGTAGATGAGGCGGTTTCGGCATATCTGGCCCTCCTGGAGGATTGCCATGACCCCTTCCTGATCGAGCAGGCATTTGATGGAATAGCGCGGTTCGGAGCCGAGGCTGCCCCGCTACTTGGCCCTCTAAAAAAGCGGGCAAATCAGATCAGAACGCGCGATCTCGAGGGCGGTTTTAGTCCGGGTAAGTATTTTCAGCGACCTATTTCGGTTGCGGGATTGAGCTGGGCCAACGGGTCCGATTTCGATGCCGAACTGCAACCCTATCTAGAGCCACGATATTCCGGTCACCAACCCTTGGGTATTTCGCCCCATAGTTTCGAAGGGATATTCGCGGCGCGCGCCAAAGAGCTGTTGTCTTTCGTTCAGGCGGGCCATTCGGTTCCGATGCTCTCGGCCCCTTCCGACAATCGCGGATGTGTTGACCCATTGCGTTTGATTGACAGGCTGGAACATTACCGTGGCCTGGGTGTTCGGCCGGGGGCCATGGATTTCAGGCTTGCGATCCTGCGACTGGGGTCGGAAGGGCGCGAAAAGGCGTTGGCGGCTCTAAACCCGCAGACCGAAGCAGAGCGTGCGTTGGGATATGCCTTGGGCGGTGAGTTCAGGCCTGAGACAGATTGCCAACTCTGGGCTATGGCCTGGCAGGGGCGCCGACCGATTGAGGCCGACCCCAATATCCAGCGTTTGGTTGGGGGTACTATTCCCGGTCTGGGTACTCCTGCAGAGTATCGTTTCACGGCCAAAATCCGGCGTATCGACGAGTATTTCTGGCCGCAGCCCAACGTCTCTATTTTACCGAAAATGCCGGGTGATGTTGATCCGAGTTTGGGTTTTGCCCTGCCTGCGAAATTCGAACACTGCTATGGAAGCGATCCTGGTGCCAGCTGGCTGCTAGGACTGAACCCGTGGGCAGTATTGATGAACCCAACGCAGCCAGAGTTGTATTTCGTTGCCGGTATTTTCGATCTGGAACTGGATCAAAAGCTGACACGGCACCATTGCCTGACCTATCTGGACCCGTTTTTTCGCCCCGGATTGCAGCCGGGTAAAATGGCCCATGCGATGTTGGCGTGGTATCTGGCAAGTGCGGATGAAGGTATCGGAATGACCACCAGTGACTCAATCGCAACCTTGATTGCGCAGGGCAGATTTCAATCCGAAGAATTTGCCGACGCCGCGCGCGAGTTGGTCTTTTTCGGAGCGCTCCCCCTGCGGCGTTGGACCAAACGCATGGCGCAAGTCTCTGAGCTATCCAAAATGCACGCGCATGAGATTCAAAAAGCTTTGTCAGCGATGCTGTATGACTTGCCCGACATGCTTCCGCGCGATTTGGGCGGAATTCTGGAACTGCTCCATGAGCTTTGTGTGCTGTCAGGGTCTGGTTTGACAGCACCAAAGTCTACAGCAGCTTTGGCGGCGATCAAAGCTGGCGGAAAGACCGGTAAGTTTGCAAAGAAACTGTTGAAGCTTCATAGCCTATAGGGCCTTGAGCCCGTCAGGCCGCGGCGGAATTGACGAAGATCGAATAGACAGAGGTCGAGGCCGTGATGAACAGCATGTTCCCGCGCGTGCCCCCGAATGTTAGGTTCGCAACCGTTTCGGGCACTAGGATCTTACCCAGCAAATCTCCTGCCTTCGAAAAGACATGCACCCCGTCTGCTGCCGAGCACCAGATATTGTCGTGGCGATCCACCCGCAACCCATCCGGCAATCCGTTGTCGATGGTTGCAAACTCCTGACCGCCGCTCAGACTGCCATCCGTGTTCACGTCGAACGCTCGTAGCACTGAAGGAACTTCAGGGTCGTGGCTGCTGCCTGACTCCGCAATATAGAGCCGGTTTTCGTCCACCGAAAAGGCAAGTCCGTTGGGCTGAACGAAATCGGTGACAACCGCCGAAAGTGCCTGCCCATCCGGGCTGGCGCGATAGACAAAACTACCCTCTTGTTCCGGGGTGGCCTGATGCCCTTCCAGATTGGACAGAATGCCATAGGTCGGGTCCGTGAACCAGATGGACCCGTCCGAGCGAACCACCACGTCGTTAGGAGAATTCAGGCGCTTGCCCATGTAACTTTCGGCAATCACCTGCCGTGTGCCGTCATGTTCCGTGCGCACAACCGAGCGGCTTCCATGGTGGCAAGTAACAAGGCGACCGTTCTGATCGCGGGTGTTGCCATTGGAATATTCGGAGTGCTGACGATACACACTTGCCCCACCACCTTCGGTCCATTGGTAGATGCGGGCATGGGGTATATCCGAAAACAGCAACAGGTTATGTGCGGGAAACCAGACCGGCCCTTCTGTCCAGCGGTGCCCCGACGAGATGCGCGCAAGGCCCATATTGCTATGGATCAGATCGCGGAACTCCGGCCGGATGATGTCGTAGGTCTGCGAAAAAGTCATACGTCATATCCTTTACGGCTGGCCAATGCGACGACTCCGACGATGACAAGGCCGGTCAATATAAGCCGGACGCCAGCTCCTAATCCGTATGAGTTCAGCATTGAGACGATGAGAAACATAAACAAAGCGGCGCCCCAGATACCGGGCACGTTGGAATTTCCGCCACCAATAGACGACCCGCCGATCACGACGACCGCAATGGACATCAACATGTATTCAGTCCCCATATTCAGGTTGGCGCCCCCCGAGAAGCTGGCCAGAAGAAACCCCGCCAGCGCAGCACAGACAGCCGAGTTGACATAGACGCCAAAGCGAACGGCGTTGACGGGAACACCGCTCAGCCGTGCGGCGCGGAGGTTCTGACCGATCGCCGAGATCCACCGCCCCGCGATCGACCGTTCCAGCAAAACCCAGGCGCAAATCGCCAGCAGGATGCCAATCACGGCGACATTAGGAATTCCCAGCGCTCCGCCGGTTGCGAAATCAGCTAGCGGCTCGGGCGGTTTGATACGCAGTCCTCGGTTCGACCAGATGGCCAGTGACTGATAGAGGAAAGAGGCAGACAAGGTCGCGATGATTGGCGGGATACGCAGCAACAGGATTAAGGCGAAATTCACCAGGCCGCAGCCAATGCCGACGCCGATTGCAACCAATAGACCGGGTACGATCAGCGCGGTTTCCGAATCCATGAATTTCAACGCCAGCGTCGCCGACAATGTCATTGATGCGGGGATCGAAAGGTCAACATTGCCGGGACCCAAGGTGATCACCAGCATCTGCCCAATCCCGACGATGGCGGAAAAAGCGGCAAATGTCAGGGCGGCATAGAACAGCGACCCAGCGCCGGAACCGGCTACCAGACTGGTTGCCGCAAAAGTCAGGGCGGCGGCCACAAAGGCCCAGATCCAGGGTTTTGAGAACAAGATCCGCACAGGATTCAAGGGCTCTTCGGTGGACGAGGTATTATCGGTCACGCCGCAGCCTCCTTCCGAACGAAGAGCAGCCGCACCGCCAGAACAAGGATCAGGATCGCCCCTTGCGCTCCGATCTGCCAGTCAGGCGACAGGCGCAAGAAGGACAGGAAACTGGCTGCAAGGGTCAGGGTAAGCGCGCCGATCACCGCCCCAAACGGAGAGATGCGTCCACCGACAAACTCGCCCCCGCCCAGAATGACACCGGCAATGGACAGCAGAGTGTATCGCAGCGCAATGTTGGCATCTGCCGCTGTTGTCAGACCGACAAGGCACATTCCGGCCAGAACGCCGAACAACCCGGCCAGCCCATAGGCGGACGCGCGCAGTTTGACCAGAGACCACCCTGCGCGCTCCATCGCGCGGTCATTGCCGCCGACCCCTTGCAGGATCACGCCGACCCAGGATCGTTTGATCAGCAGGTGTACCACCAATGCGATAACTAAAGGTGCGACCACAGCAATGGGGACCAGAGGTGTCTTGTAACTCATCAACGTCTTGAGCCATTCCGGCGATGCGCCACCGGGAGAAGGTAGGATCAGAACTGCCAGCCCGCCCCAGACAAAGGACATACCCAAAGTTACGACAATGGCAGGCAACCCCCTGAACTGGATCAGAGCGCCCAAACCGGCATAAGCCAGAATGGCTGCCGCCAGGATGGCATAGCCGATCAGTGGTGTGTCGTGAACGAACGTAGCAGTCACGCAGGCGCAGAAGCTGACAAAGGTGCCAATCGACAGGTCGATATCGTTGACCATGATGATCATCATCTGGGCGATGGTCGCCAGAGCGACCGGAATCGCCAGATTGAACAGCAGGTTCAGCCCGAAATAACTCATCGCGCGCGGTTGAAGGTAGAAAACAGCCCCCAACAGCACGGCCAGCGACAAAACGGGCAGGGCGAGACGCAGGCGATCTCCGGTCATACTGCGGCCTCCTGCATTTCGAATGAGGCGGCCAGAATGTTCTCTTCGGTGATCTCATCCCCGCTGAGTTCCGCTGCAATATGCCCGGTGCGGAAGACAAACACCCGGTCGCACTCCAGAATCTCGTCCGTCTCGGTGGAATACCACAAGAAACTGCGCCCCTTGGCGGCTTCGTCGCGGATCATTTGATAGACTTCCTTCTTGGTGCCCACATCGACACCGCGCATGGGGTCGTCCATCACCACAATCGGCGCGGACGAGGCCAAGGCCCGAGCGAACAGAACTTTTTGCTGGTTCCCCCCAGAGAGAGAAAGGATGGGGTTCGATACGTTGTCGGTGCGAATTCCAATCCTCTGTTTCCAGTTCTGAACCAGATCGGATTCCTTTCCGCGATCCACCAAAATGCGGTTGCTGAATTCGGACAGGGTGGTCAAAGACAGGTTTCTGAGGATCGACCAAAGCGGCATAACCCCATCTCGCGTACGGTCACCCGCGACGAAGACCACTTCGGGATTACCCGAGGATTTCCAGACCGAAGAATGGTCGAAAAAGATTTGCGCCAGCGCTTCGGCCTGCCCATGACCGGCCAGACCGGCCAAGCCAACGATCTCACCTTGACGGGCGTTCAGGCCATTCTCTGCGCGTACAACCTCGGCGCCCAGCGTTTTGGCGGTGCGGGTTGCACCGGTATCGGTGTCATCCGGTGCCACGTGGCCCATAGCGTCCACAATGCTTTCGCGGGTGAAATTTCGGGCAGGTTGGTCATCCACGATCTGACCATCCTTCATGATCACGATCCGGGTCGACACATCGAAAATCTCGCCCATCATGTGCGAGATGAACAGCACCGCGCCACCTTCGGTACAAAAGCGTTTGATATGATCCAGCAACTGCTGCGCGATGGCCGCATCAAGTGACGAGGTCGGCTCATCCAAAATAACAAGGCTGGGTTCGCTGTCGCGGTCTGCGAAGGCGATGGCGATTTCGACCATCTGACGCTCGGCAATGGTCAAATTGCCGACAGTGGCACTTGGTTTGATGCCGTGGCCGGGAAAAACCAGATCCAGCGCGTCCTGCATTTTCTGCCGCGCCACGCGTCGCCAATTCTTGCGTGGCATGGTGCGAAATGGAATGCGTAGGTTTTCCAGCACGGTCAGGTTTGGGCAGAGCGACAGCTCCTGAAACACGCTGCGCACGCCGGATGCCTGCGCTTTTTGTCCATTGGTCAACGTGGCATCCCCGGCGCGGTAGGTCACAGCGCCCTGAGTGGGGGACAGCCGCCCGTTGATTACATTGGCCAGTGTCGACTTGCCCGCGCCATTGTGGCCGACCAATCCGATACACTCGCCCGCGGCAATTTCCAGCGTCGCTGCGCGCAACGCGTGAACGGGCCCAAAAGACATATGGGCCGCGTCCAGAGAGACAACCGGCGCAGAAACTGCGCCGGGTATCGTGTGTAAATCGCTCATTGACTACTGAGCCGACGAAATCACGTTTTTGGCCTGTTCCAACGTATATTCAACGTTGGCGACCGACCCTTTGGGCGTGGTTTTCAGCGACTCTTCCAATTCGTCCTGGGTGATGGTCAGGAAAGGCACGGTCAGGTCCTTGGGCACGTCGTTTCCGTCCAGAATCTGTTGCGCGACCCAGAAAGCAAGCGTGCTGACGCCCGGAGCAATCGACAGCGACGTGGTTTCATAGCCGTTGGCGGCTTTTTCGTCGGCCCACCACTGCAATTCGTCCTGACGGTTGCCCATGACGATGGTAGGCATCGAGCGGTCGGTGGCTCCAATGGCCTGTGCGGCGCCATAGCCGTCACCACCTTGGGTCACGACACCGACGATTTCCGGCAGGCTTGGCAGAATGCCCGCAACGGCCTTTTGCGCAACGTCCTGCGCCCAGTCGCCATGAACCGAACCTACGATCTCAAAGTTGGAGTTCTTTACCTCGTCATGAATACCCGCGCTGATTTCATCATCGACGAAGACACCGGCCAGCCCACGGATTTCCAAAAGGTTGCCGCCATCGGGATAGCGCTCTGCCAGGTATTTCACTTGTTCGCGGCCCATCTGTTGGAAGTCGACGGCGATGCGCCATGCGCAGGGCTCCTGCACGATCCCGTCAAACGAGACAACGGTGATGCCCGCGTCACATGCAGCTTTGACCGCGCCATTGATTGCCGTGGGCGAGGCTGCGTTAATGACGATGGCGTCATAGCCCTGTAGGATCATGTTCTGAATCTGGGCAGCTTGTTCGGTCGCCTGATTTTCAGAGGTGGTGAAGGCATCCGCTGCGGCAACCAAGCCTTCGGCCACGGCTGCATCCCCATTTTTCTGCCAGCTTTCCAGCATGGCCTGACGCCATGAGTTTCCGGCATAGTTGTTGGACAGCGCGATGCGTTTGTCGGATGTGTCTGCGGTGGCACCGGTGGCCGCCATTGCGGTAATCCCGGCGACAGCGCCAAGCATGATTGCCTTGAGTGTCATAGTTTCCTCCCTGGGCGGCCCCTCCGCCGCACGTTCATCGGGCCCGCTCAATCCGGCAGGCAGCGAGAGGATTCCGCGCAATGGGCAAAAGTGTAAGAGTAGGATGCGCGCAAAGATTGCGGGTTCCCGCAAAACTATTGCGGTGATCCGCATGACAGGGTGGGGTCGGACTTCTATACTGTGTTGTGCCGGTCGCCGCGGACCGGTTTTTCGAAAGTGCGTCCATGGCCGATCTTGCCTATTACCTGCGGATTTCCAATCACCTGGCAGGCAACCTCGACATCAAGTCCGCTTTACGCTCGGTCAAGTCCGAGATCGACCGCATTTTGCAGGTCGATCACCTTGACGTGTGCCTGGTTGACGACAAGGGAAACTGGAACACCAGCTACGAGGTCGGTCTGCGCACCAGTTGGAGCCGCACGCGCGCGCCTGTCGAGGTTTCTCCGGTGCGCGATATCCTGCGGGGGGAATGCGACAGCATGTTGACCGGCAACGCGCTGGAAGACCCGCGATATGTGTTCGAAGGGGCCGATTGCGAGCCGATCATCAAACATCAGATGCGCAGTCGCGTTAACGTGGCGATGAAAGTGCTGGGACGCACGATCGGTGCCTTGAACTGTTCGTCGCAGAAGCTGGATTTCTACGATGACCAGGCGGTCGAACAGGTTCGCAACATCGCCGATATTCTTGCCCCCTATTTCTATGCGTTACGGGCCAATGAACAATCGCGGCGCGAAGCGATCATGCGCGCGGAATTGCAGGCGCGCGAAGAAGGGTTACGTCTGGGCGCACTAAGCCTGACCGACGCGCTTGAGCTTGAGCGGCAGAGGATCGGCATGGATCTGCACGACCAGACGCTGGCCGATATGACCCGGATCAGCCGAGAGCTTGAGCGCTGCAAAACTCAGAAAGATATCGAAGCTGTGCGCGGGTCGATGCAAACCTGCATCCAGGGGCTGCGCGAGATTATCGACACTTCGATCCCGTCCCTGCTGGAGCTGTTCGGGTTCCAGCACGCTGTGCGCACGCATCTTGAACGGGCTGTCGGAACGGATCAGGAGATCGACATTGATGTGCGCGACCTGTCTGAAGGGTTGATTGACGATTTGCCACAGACCAAACGAATTGCGCTGTACCGCATCACTCAAGAAGCGATCAACAATGCCGTGCGGCACGCGCGGGCGTCTTCCATTCTGGTCGAGATCGAGTGCCGTGACGGGCTGCATCTATCGATACGTGACGATGGGGCCAGTTCGGCAGCCATTGAAACAGGTAAAGTTTCTGGCGGTTTGACCCATATGCGTACCCGTGCCCGGCTTATCGCGGCACAGTTTGATATCCGCTACGCCGAAGGAACTGAAATCAGCGTCAGGCTCCCGGTGTCGGAATGCCGCGGCAGAGAGGAAGTGGCATGAAGGTTCTTCTGGTCGAAGATGACGCAATGCACGCCAACTACCTCAAAGAGTTGGTTCTAGAGGCTTTGCCTGAAGCGTCCGAAATCAGTCTGGCGGCCAACGGACGCGAGGGCGAGGTCAAGGCCCGCGAAGATGGTGTCGAAGCCATCGTCATGGACCTGCGCATGAAAGAGCGCAACGGGATTGAGGCAGCCCGCACCATATGGTCCGAGCGACCGGAAACACGCATCTTGTTCTGGTCGAACTATTCGGACGAGGCGTATCTGCGCGGCATCGCCCGGATCGTCCCGAAAGAGGCCGCGTATGGCTATGTTCTGAAAACCGCCAGCCCATCGCGTATGCATTTGGCACTGAGGGCGGTCCTGCTGGAAGCCCAGATCATGGTCGACCGTGAGATTCACCAAATCCAGCGGGATCAAAGCCGGTCGGGCGAGGCGCTGACCGAGGTTGAACTGGCGATCCTGACCGATCTTGCACTGGGTCTTCCTGACAAGGCCATTGCCGCCCGCCGGAAACTGGCATTGCGCACTATCCAGAACCGTTTGCTGTCGATCTACGAAAAGCTGGACGTCAACGACCTGCTGATCGAAGCCGGAGATATTGCGATCAACAAACGCGTGCGCGCCGTGTCTAAGGCGATAACCTCGCAGATTTTGAACAACGAAGCCATCGTCGCTGCTGAAAAGGACCTAAGCGCGTGGCTGGCGCGCTCTGCCTTGTCGCTCTGAAATCTGCGCTCAGGTTGGCACGATATTGTGGTTGATCCGAAACAGGTTCTGCGGGTCGTATTGTCCTTTGATTTGACCCAGTTTTGCGCCATTGGAACCATAGGCACCAGCCATGTGATTGGCCTCATCTTCGGGCATGAAGTTCACATAGGCGCTGCCTGTGGCGTGAGGTGCCATCTGATCGTACAACGCCCGCGCCCAACTGATGCAGGTATCGTCTTTTGAGGGATCTTCCCATCGGGTGTGAACGTTCATGATGAAATGAGCGCTGCGCTCGGGATAGGCCGTTGCATCCGCGGGTACCCGCGCCATGGCACCGCCTACATGTGCGATGAACACCTCGCAAGCCGGATCAGGTAGCGTGGCGATTGCGGCAAGCAGGTCGGATGTCGCGTGGGATGTCAGCGTGCTGAAATCGTGGCTTTTCCAGTAATTGCGCGCGCCGGGCGTCAAAAGCCCATCAAAGGCCGCTTGCCAGTCCACGAATGCATGGGGCGAGATGACATCTGCAATCGGATCACCAAGACCGCGCAAGCCGGCCATAGCTTTTTCGCCGTCGGCCATTGGTCCGGCATAACACGCGGCAAAGATTAAGACCTCGCGCCCATGCCATTCTTCGGGCAAGAAGGGCAGAGGCGGGGCCTTGCGCATCACGGTCCAGACCGTCAGTTCATCCGGCGCGGAATCCGCGATTTTCACGTATTCCGGCAGTAGGTCGGGGGCCGCTTCAATCGGGTGAACGACCAAACCTGACAAGACATCGGGGCCCAGCGGATGCAGTTGGAATTCGAACGATGTGACGACGCCAAAGTTGCCACCTCCGCCCCGCAGGGCCCAGAACAAGTCAGGGTGACTTTTGGCAGATGCGGTGACGATTTCGCCTTCGGCGGTTACAACCTGGGCAGAGATCAGGTTGTCGATGGTCATCCCGAATTTCCGGGTGATCCAGCCAAAGCCGCCACCTAGTGTCAAACCAGCCGTTCCGGTGGTCGAGTTGATGCCCAATGGCACAGCCAGCGCATGGGCCTGTGTCTCGCGGTCGACATCGCCCAATACGGCGCCGGGTTCTACGCGCGCGGTTCGGTTGACCGGGTCCACATGTACCGAACGCATCTGCGACAGGTCCAACATAACCGCATCGTCGGCGACAGCATGGCCCGCGATCTGGTGACCACCCGACCGAATGGACATGGTCAACCCGGCCTCGCGCACGAAATTCACCGCTTTTTGCACGTCACTGGACCCAAGCGCGCGGATCACGAAACTTGGGTGCCGCTCCACGATGCTATTCCAGGTTGTGCGGGCCTGATCATACTCGGGACTGCCGGGCAAATGGACGCCGCCGCGCAGCGTTGCGTTCAAAGTGTCCAAGGCAGCGCGCTCGATCCGAGCGGCGCTGCCGTCCAATGTCTTGACGTCAAACATCTTAAATTCCTTCCTGGTTCAAGGAAGGTTTCTTGCCCCTGTGCCCCGCCTGTTGTCCGGCGGGTACGCGCCTTTTATCGTTTGCGAGAACTCAGGCAAAAACGCCGGGGTCGATGCGATCTACCGGAGTAATCACATCTGCCGGAATATTCAGCCGTTTGGCGGCCTGTCTCAGGCTTTCTTCGTCAGGGGCCTCGTAAAGGCAATAAGTCTTGCGCTTGTCCGCGCTGAGGAAAGAAAAGATCCATTCGATCCCTTCTTCGTCATTTATTTCTTTAATATGAGCTTTGTCGCCTTCGGTCAGGTTTACCTGTTCGGCGAATTGGCGTTCAATAATATACCTTGGCATATTTCCCCCCCAGGAAATGAAAACAGGGTTCAGCTTGCAGTTCCTTCAAGCCTTTCCCTAAGGGAAACCATACTCAATTTCTGAGCTGTTGCCAACGCCTCGGCCTCGAGATGGATGGCCTGTTCAAGGTTGTCCTTGCCGCCAAGCCTGCGCAAAGCCGCCGCATAGGCGGCTTTGCTGTGTGCCACCCAGGGCGGGCAATCCATGTCCGTGTCAATCTGGATTGCCTTGGTAAACATCCGTTCTGCAGTTGGCCAATCTTCAAGCAATGCAGCCAGATTTCCCAACCGCCGCGCACCCGCGCCAGTACATACCGTCGTTGCCCCAGCGGTAATGGTGAGGTCTTCGTAAGGGGCCAACATCTCGAACAGCGTTTGCGCGTGCGTGGTATGACCGACTGCGACGCAAATATCGGACAGATAGGACAATGTGGTCGAATACATGGCGTCTGACGGCAGATAAAATCCGCTCTCGGCGACCTCGTTCAGGATGCGTTCAGCGGGGTCATGAAACCCCAGTTCAGCTGCGATGACGCCAAAACCGGGCTTCCAGGTCATGTCGTCAGCGTTTTCATCCATCAGTTTTTTAATGACCGGAGCCACTTCGTGCAAACGGCTTTGTTCTCGGCGCAGGGTGAACATCTGAACGCCAAACACGCCTTCGATATGTTTCCCGTGGGTTTTGCGGCCGATTTTTACCGCCTCGGTAGCTAGCTTTTCGGCCTTGCCAAAGTCGCCCTCCATGATCGCTATCATTGCTCGGGCATGGGTCTGAACCCAATAGAGCTGCAAGTGATTGTCTTTCTGGGAGACCTCGGTCAGCAGTTTCAATGACCGGTCCAGCAGAGCCCGGTCAGCCATTTCAGCCCCAACAAACAGGCTGAGAGTGCGGTCCCGACCCTGATCAATCGAGCCAAGATGCTGCGCTACTTCGTGCATCTTGTCCAGATGTTCCCGCCATTTGTGCCTTTCGTCGGCGGGTCTTGCGATAAATGGCGCGCCGTATTGCATCATCATGACCGAGAACTGGGATTTGTTGTCTCCAAGCTTGGCGGCAAGCTCCATCGATTCCTGGGCGTATCGGGCGCCCTCTGAGGCTTGACCAAGGAACAGACAGGCGCGGGCAAGCTGACTTTTTAGCTGGCACTGGCGTCTTTCGTCTTGCGCGGGCAGCTTTTTCAAAGCAGCCTCGCACAGGGAAATCACTTCGCCATGTCGTTGCCCAGCCATCATGCAGGAATCCGAAAAATGCAGGGCTACGTCGGCGGCCAATTCGACATCCCCAAGGGCATTTGCCGCGTCCGAGGCGCTTTTGAGTTCCGCAATGCCTTCGGGTAGCTGTCCCAAACTATCAAAGCTGCGCCCGACAAGAACAGTTGCCCGGATTGTTTCGGACTGATTGTCGCCTTCAAGGTTCCGTGCTGCATTCAGCGCCTCGTGCGCGTTAGTCATTGCCTCGTGACTGGCGGAACGAGCCAGCGCCATTTCAGTTGCCGCCTGCCATTTTTTGAACGCCGCACTCCAGTCTTCGGCCTCGGTCAGGTGTCGGGCGACAAGTTCAGGTCGACGTTCAATCTCGGCGGACCGCAACTCTGCCAGCGCCTTGGCAACATGGGCATGCTGCGCCCGCCGAGTTGTGCTGAGCATGGATTGATAGGCAGTGTCGCGGATCAGTGCGTGACGGAAAACGAAGTGACCTCTGGAGTTGCCGCTTTCGAAAACAAGTCCGGTTTTGCACAGTTCGTCCAGGCCCTTTGCGGTGTCGACCGTGGCATCCGTCAGTGCTGCACTCAGCAGGCCAGGTTCAAACTCGCGCCCGATCACCGAGCCTGTCAGTGCCACCTGTTTCGCGTCTGATGAAACCGCATCCAACCGCGCCATCAACGCGCCTTTTAGTGACGAAGGAACAGCCACTGCACCCTGCCCACCTGTGGTTAGATAGGCGCGGGTCAGTTCTTCGACGAATAGTGGGACGCCGTCCGTCTTTTCTATGATCAGCTGAACCAGATCGGTGTCAGGGGTTTTACCCGAGACGTTGCGGATCAAGTTCGCCACATGGTCTGGATCAAAGCGGCGCAGGTGTAGGGTTTGAGTGTGTGCTTCCCCTTCGTCCCGCGCAAGATCCCAGCCCGGGCGGTGAGTGATCAACATCATCAATGGCAGGTCCGAGCAGATGGACTTGAACCTTTCCAGCAGGGCGTTTGTCGAAGGGTCAATCCAATGCGCGTCCTCAACACACAATACAACCGGTCGCACAGTTGAGCGGGCTTTGACCGTGTCGATCAACGTCTGGATGGTCAAATCCCGCTGTTCCTGTGGTGACAGATCAAGAATCTTTTCGGCCACATCACTGTGTGGGGCGACCAGTGCCGCAAAAACTGGCAGGACGTGATCCAGTTCGATCCCTTCGCGTTTCTCAAGCATGGCGCGGACCAGCTCTACCACCCGATCGTCATCCAAGTCCGGTCCGACACCTGCATCCTGCGAGATGCGCTCGGTCACCGGGTGAAAGGGGCTGCTGGTCAGATAGGGCGAGCAATTCAGTCGTAAGACGTCTGCTGTCGCAGCGATGTCGTCGCCGCTCAGAAACTCTTCCGTCAGGCGGGATTTGCCGATCCCGGCTTCGCCAGACAGCAGGACGACCTCACCATGCCCGGCAGAGGCCCGTTGCCAGGTTTGGTGCAGGATACCTTTTTCGAAGTCCCGCCCGATCATTTCCGAGCTTTCACTTTCACGATGCAACGCCTGAAAACGGCTGTCGGCGCTGCGCTCGGCCGTGACCTGCAGCAAGGTACGCGGGGTGTCAAAGCCCTTTAGCGAAACAGGGCCAAGTGAGGAAATCGAAAAGACCCGTCGCAGGCTGGCATCAGAATCCTCGCTTGTAGTTACCACCGTGTTCGGCTGCGCGTTTTCCTGCAACCGCGCCGCCAGGTTCAGAACCGGACCGGTCATTGCGCCCTCTTCGAAGGTATTTTCACCAACGGCGTCGCCTACGACCACGTCACCGCTTGCGATACCGATCCGAACGGACAAACGCTCGCCGTCAGGAGATTTCAGGGTTTTCACGTGCGCAACTGAATCCAATCCCGCCTTCACCGCGCGGATGGCGTGGTCTTCATAGGCCTGTGGCCAACCAAAAAAGACCAGCAATCCATCGCCCAGATACTTGGCGACATAGCCGCCAAAACGCGTCACTGCCCCAGCGACACTGTCTTGATAACTTTGCAGCAAGGCGCGCATATCTTCGGGATCGAACTTGTTTGTCAATTCGGTCGATCCGACAAGATCGGCAAAAAACACGGTCAGATGGCGTCGCTCGGCAGCAGGTGCTCGGGTTTCGGTTTCACCGGGTTTGTTTCCATCTGGTGGGGCGTTTGTGATGGGCAATCCGGGGTTGCCATCCAACTTTGCTATGGCGGCGAGGACGATCTTCCTGTGGCCAAGGGACAAGCCAAGTTCTTTGAGGTCTTCATTTGAGAGCAGCGGTAGGGCACGTGCATCGACGTCATTTTGCAGGAACGTGTCAGCATACTGCTCCATTCCAAGGTCTTTCAGCCATGACGTGACTTCAAAACTCATTTCGTGATCATGCGGGCTATTGGCCCACGGATCAAGCCAAGCGACGTTTCGATCTGGCGGCCCTGCCATGTGCCCGAACGAACCGATCGAAAAGACTCGGGTATTTGAAACCCTTCTTTTGACTTTGGCGTTCAAAACACTGGACGAAGCCGGTTCCTTGATCAATGATAGCGCTGACATTCACTTTGGCCGGGACTTCGGTAAGAATGAACTTAAGTGTTTGGGAGTATTTCGCCGAGAAAACGCAATAAACGTTTCGGGTGAATGTGCGGTTGGAGGATGGCCGCAAGACGGAAGAAAGGGACCCCGAAAAGGGGCCGTGCAAAAAAGATCGCATATTGGGAGGAAAGAAAATGCGTAACTTACTGAAAACAAAATCTCTGATTGTGGCAGGGCTGTTGTGCACCACCAGCCTGGCGCAGGCGGAAGAGGTTGAGGTTCTGCACTGGTGGACGTCCGGCGGTGAAGCCGCCGCACTGAATGTTCTGAAAGACGACCTGTCCGGGCAGGGTATCGGCTGGACCGACATGCCTGTCGCCGGTGGCGGTGGTGAGCAGGCGATGACCGTTCTGCGTGCCCGTGTCACAGCCGGGAATGCCCCGACTGCCGTTCAGGCACTGGGTTTCGACATTCTGGACTGGGCCGATCAGGGCGCATTGGCGGACCTGAACGAAGTTGCAGCCAAAGAAGGTTGGGACGATGTGGTGCCAGACGCATTGAAGGCTTTTGCCAAGCATGACGGCAAGTGGGTTTCGGCTCCGGTCAATGTGCATTCGACCAACTGGGTGTGGGCAAACAAGGCGGTCCTGGATGCAAACGGTATCGCCCAGCCCACCAACTGGGACGAGTTCGTCGCGGCTGTCGAAGCGCTGAAAGCCGCCGGGATCACCCCGATCGCCCATGGCGGTCAGGCCTGGCAAGACGCAACCGTGTTTGACGCAATCGCGATGTCAACCTTGGGGGCGGACGGTTACAAGGCGGCGTTCATTGATTTGGACGAAGAAACGCTGGGCAGTGATGCTATGAAAGAAGCGTTCGATCGCATGTCCTTCATCGCCGCCAATGTGGACGAGAACTTCTCGGGCCGCGACTGGAACCTTGCCACCGCGATGGTGATCAATGGCGAGGCCGGTTTCCAGATGATGGGTGACTGGGCCAAGGGTGAATTTCTGAACGCGGGCAAAGTTCCGGGTCAGGACTTCCTGTGCTTCCGCTTCCCCGGCACGCAGGACCAGGTCACCTTCAACGCCGACCAGTTCATGATGTTCGACCAAGGCGGTTCGGTTTCAGCCGAGCAGGCAGCGTTGGCCAGCGCCATTCTGTCGCCAAGCTTCCAGATAGCATTCAACAAGGTGAAGGGTTCCGTTCCGGCCCGGACCGACGTGGATGGCAGCGACCTGGACGCTTGTGGTCAGCAAGGCATGAAGGATCTGGCCGCCGCTGCATCGTCTGGCAACCTGTTCGGTTCTATGGCGCACGGACACGCGGCACCGGCTTCAGTGAAAAACGCGGTCTATGACGTCGTGACGGCGCATTTCAACGGCGAGTATGACAGTGAAACAGCTGTGACCGAACTTGTCGACGCGGTTTCCATCGCCAAATAATCCCGACTTGAACCTTCTGACGGGGCGGCTGCCTGGCCGCCCTGTCTTGAAAGGGGCGGGATAAGCCCCAAAACACCAACTCTGGAACGAGGAGGGCGCGCCATGGCTGTTTCAGCCGACGCGGATTTCAAGACACGCCTTCAGAACTGGATTCCCAAACTGGTCCTGTCGCCTTCACTGGCGATGGTTCTGGTCTTTGTCTACGGGTTCATCCTGTTCTCGGTCTACCTGTCCTTCACCGACAGTCGTATTCTGCCCAGCTTCGGCTGGGTCGGCTGGGAGAATTACGACAAGCTCTGGCGATTGAGCCATTGGGAAACCTCGCTCATCAATATGGGGATTTTCGCGGGGCTTTATATCGTGATCTGCACCTGCATCGGCTTGGGATTGGCGATCTTCCTCGATCAGAAAATTCGCGGTGAAGGCCTGCTGCGTCCAATTTACCTGTATCCGATGGCGCTCAGCTTCATCGTGACCGGAACGGCGTGGAAATGGTTCCTCGATCCCGGCATCGGGCTGGAAAACGTGATGCATACTTGGGGTTGGACCAGTTTTGAGTTCGATTGGATCAAGAACCGCGACTTTGCGATTTACACCGTCGTGTTGGCGGCGGTCTGGCAGACCTCGGGCTTTGTCATGGCGATGTTTCTGGCTGGTCTGCGGGGTATCGACAATGAAATCCTGCGCGCGGCGCAAATGGACGGGGCGTCGAACTGGAACCTCTATCGTCGGATCATCATCCCGCAGCTGAGGCCCGCTTTCCTGTCGGCTTTCGTGATCCTCAGCCACCTCGCGATCAAGACTTTTGACCTTGTAATCGCGTTGACCGGCGGCGGTCCGGGCCGCGCGACCGAGCTGCCCGCAACCTTCATGTATTCCTACACGTTCACGCGGAATCAGATGGGGATTGGCGCAGCCTCGGCCACGATCATGCTGATGACCATCGCTGCGATCATGATCCCTTATCTCTACGCTGAATTGCGGGAGAAACGCTGATGTCTCAGACTTCGCAAGACACCGCAATCCGCACGGGCCGCGTCACGCGCACGCTGATCTATCTGGTTTTGCTGCTGTTTGCACTGTTTTACCTCTTGCCGCTTTACGTGATGCTGGTGAATTCGGTCAAACCCTTGGAGGAAATCACTGGCGGCGGCATGATGAACCTGCCAGAGGTCTTCACGCTCGAGCCGTGGCTGCAAGCCTGGTCCTCGGCCCAGATCGGGGTCGAACCGACGGGCTTGCGCCCGTATTTCTGGAATTCGATCAAGATGGTTGTGCCCGCCGTTATCGTCTCGACCATTTTGGGCGCGCTAAATGGATACGTACTGACCAAGTGGCGCTTCAAGTATGACACCATCCTGTTCGGGCTGATGCTGTTTGCCTGTTTCATCCCATTCCAGATCGTTCTGATCCCGATGGCGCGGATGCTGGGCCTGATGGGCCTAGCGGGCACCACATGGGGTCTGGCACTGGTGCATGTGGTTTACGGCATTGGCTTCACCACGCTTTACTTCCGAAACTACTATGCCGTTTTCCCTACCGAACTGATCCGGGCGGCACAGATCGACGGGGCGGGGTTCTTCCAGATATTCTGGCGCATCCTGCTGCCCAGTTCAGGCCCTATCGCGGTGGTGTCGATCATCTGGCAGTTCACCAATATCTGGAATGACTTCCTGTTTGGCGCGTCATTTGCCGATGCCAACAGCCAGCCAATGACGGTCGCGCTCAACAATCTTGTGCAGTCGTCGACGGGGGTAAAGGAATACAACGTACATTTTGCAGGCGCCATTCTGGCCGCGCTGCCAACGCTGCTCGTTTATATCGTGGCCGGTCGTTACTTCGTCCGCGGCCTGATGGCGGGTTCAGTGAAAGGATAACGGACCATGGGTTTTCTTGATATCGACAACGCAACCAAGTCCTACGGTGCGGTCGAGGTGTTGCACAAGGTGGACATCTCGGTGCAGGAGGGCGAGTTTCTGGTGCTCGTCGGGCCCTCGGGCTGCGGCAAGTCCACCCTTCTGAACATGATCGCGGGGCTGGAAGAGATCACCAGCGGTGAGATCCGCATCAAGGATCAGGTGATGAACGGGGTTCATCCCTCAAACCGCAACATCGCCATGGTGTTCCAGAGCTACGCATTGTACCCCAACATGACCGTGGGGCAGAACATCACCTTCGGACTTGAAATGCACGGCGTGCCGAAACCCGAACGTGAAAAGGCCATGGCCGAGGTTGCCAAGCTGTTGCAGATTGAGCAGTTACTGGATCGTAAGCCGGGCCAATTGTCGGGCGGTCAGCGTCAGCGCGTGGCCATGGGGCGGGCTTTGGTGCGCAACCCTGATGTGTTCCTGTTCGACGAGCCTCTGTCCAATCTGGACGCCAAGCTGCGCGTCGACATGCGGACCGAGATCAAGAAACTGCACCAGAACCTTGGCACGACCATTGTCTACGTGACCCATGACCAGATCGAGGCGATGACCCTGTCCAGCCGGATTGCCGTCATGAACGGTGGCTACGTGCAACAACTGGGCACTCCCCAAGAGATCTATGACACCCCCGCCAATATCTTCGTCGCCACCTTCATGGGGTCGCCTGCGATGAATGTGGTGCCTGCCAAGGTGGTGATGGTGGATGGGTGCCCCCATGCCGAGGTTGCCTTGCATGACGGCGCGATGGCGCAACTGCCGTTCAGCCAGGACAACCTATCCCATTGGGACGGGCGCGACATCCTGCTTGGTATCCGACCCGAGACGATCACGGATGTTGACGGGGCAGATCGGAAATCGTCGAATATCGCGCAGATGACCAATCGGATCGTCGTGACAGAACCGGCGGGGTCCGACACATTTGTGTCCATGACGCTGGGTGGTCGGGATGTGATTGCACGCATGCGGTCGGATGCCGAGGTTTCGCCTGCGCAGGACTTCACCTTTGCGGTCAACATGGAAAAAGCGGTGGCCTTCGATCCTGAAACCGAAAATCGCATTCAGGGATAATCCACTGTGATGAAGGTCCTAAACGCATGACAACCGGCTACGACTTTATCGTCGTAGGCGGGGGGTCTGCCGGGTCCGTCATCGCCGCACGCCTTTCGGAAAACCCCGATCTGAGGGTCCTGCTGCTTGAGGCCGGAGGCGGCGACCGTCATCCCTTGTTCCACCTGCCCGCAGGCTTCGCCAAGATGACCAAAGGCATTGGGTCATGGGGGTGGAGCACCGTGCCGCAGCAACACATGCAGGGCAAGGTGTTCACCTATACACAGGCCAAGGTGATCGGTGGAGGCTCGGCCATCAATGCCCAAATCTACACCCGCGGAGCGGCACAGGACTATGATGACTGGCGTCAGATGGGCTGCGAGGGTTGGGGTTACGCGGACGTTCTGCCTTATTTCAAGAAATCCGAAGACAATGACACATATGGGGGAGAGTTCCACGGCCAAGGCGGCCCGTTGGGGGTTTCCATGCCCGCAGCCCCTCTGCCGATCTGCGATGCGTTTATCGAGGCCGCCGGTCAGTTGGGCATACCAAAGACAACAGATGTGAATGGGGCCAAGCAGGACGGGGCGGGGTATTATCAACTGACCCAGCGCAGTGCGCGTCGGTCCTCTGCCGCGATGGCCTTTCTTGCGCCCATACAGTCGCGGCCCAACCTGACCATTCAGACACACGCGCAGGTGCGCCGGATCACGGTTGAAAACGGTCGGGCAACGGGCGTCGAATTGCTGGACGGCCGCAAAATCGTCGCTGAGGCTGAGGTGATCCTGTCCTCGGGGGCCATCGGCTCGCCCCGGTTGTTGCAACTTTCGGGTATTGGTCCGGCGGAGGCGCTGAGAGCTTTGGGAATTGATGTCGTCTATGACCAGCCCGATGTCGGGGCGAATTTGCAGGATCATCTGGACCTCTATGCGATATGCGAGGTTACGGGCCCGCATACCTATGACCGTTATGCCAAGCCGCATCTGTCAGTGCTGGCGGCATTGCAATACCTGCTCACGCGCAAGGGCCCGGTTGCCTCAAGCCTGTTTGAGACGGGTGGGTTCTGGTATGCAGATGAAAACGCCCGCTCACCCGATATCCAGATGCATCTGGGCCTTGGCACCGGGATCGAAGCCGGTGTCGCGGCAATGCCAAATGGCGGTGTGACGCTGAACGCCTGTCATTTGCGGCCACGGTCACGGGGATCGGTTCGGTTGCGCAGTGATAATCCCGCCGACATACCTCTGATCGATCCGAATTACCTGTCAGATCCTTATGATCGTGAGATGTCCGTTCGCGGGCTGAAATTGGTGCAGCAAATTCTGGCACAGGAGGCGCTGAAACCCTACATTCTGGCCGAACGCCTTCCGGGGCCGGATGTGCGCACGGACGAAGACTATTTCAATTTCATCTGCGAACATTCCAAAACCTCACACCATTGCGCCGGCACTTGCCGGATGGGCGGCGATACCGGAGCTGTTCTGAACCCGCGTTTGCGCTTCAATGGGATCGAGGGGCTGCGGGTCGCAGATGCGTCGATCATGCCAACTGTCAACTCATCAAACACAAACGCGCCGTCGATCATGATCGGCGAAAAGGCTGCAGATATGATCAAACAGGACCACAACGTCTTCTAAAAAATGGCCATGCTGACGGGTCTGGATTTCTCGTGGTCCAGGGCCCATGGTCGATGGGTCTGAAAGGGCGCGCTACAAGAAACCGTTGTCGATTGCGATACATTGACGATACAAGGTTGTTATCGCCATCAATCCGTTGGAATTTTGAATGATAAACCCGCATGTGAGTGACGGAATCGCTGAGTATTTTTTGGCCCGTTCTCGCATCGCGAAGGCGTTTCTTTTGCCAGATAAAATCTGCTGCGCGCGGCCGCCCGGCGGAAAGCCCGAATTGGAGGTTGCCCAGTGTTAGCGTTTGGATCCCGAAAGGCGCTCGCTATCGGCGAAGCGATGATCGAAATGGCGGATGTAGGCAACGAAACCTATCGCCGGGGCTTTGCCGGCGATACGTTCAACACCGCTTGGCACATGGCACAACTACTTGGGGATGCGGCCGAGGTCGGGTTTGTTACCAAAGTTGGCATGGATTCCGTTTCAGATGCTTTTGTCGAGCAGTCGCAGCAGGACGGGCTGGATGTCTCGGGTATTGGTCGATCAGAGGCTCGTACGATGGGTCTTTACATGATTGAGCTTGATGGGGTTGAGCGCAGTTTCCAGTATTGGCGGGATACGTCAGCGGCGAGGTTGTTGGCTGACGATCTGGAATGGCTGGAACAGGTCGTGACCGGTGCAGGGTTGATCCATCTGTCGGGTATTACACTGGCCATTTTGTCTGAGCCCGCCCGTGAAACTCTGTTTGAAGCTTTAACCAAGGCGCGGGCGCAGGGAGCGATCGTGTCATTCGACCCTAACGTGCGCCCGCGACTATGGAGGTCTGCTGAAGAAACGCGGGCTGTTCTGGCCAGGATCAATACGCTCACCGATATCGCGCTCCCCAGCTTTGACGATGAAAGCGCCCTGTGGGGCGACGAGTCGCCGGTTCAGACAGTTGAACGTTTGCGTCGCGCTGGCGTCGTTGAAATTGCCGTCAAAAATGGCGCGGCGGCTCTGACGGCGTTTTGCGACGATCATCTGAGCGAAGTTCCGACCCAATACGTGGATGGTGTTCGCGACACATCGGGTGCCGGAGACGCATTCAACGCTGGATATCTTTCCGCTCGGTTCAAAGGCTGTGATCAGGAAAAGGCAGTTCATTGGGGGCAGAGGACGGCGGGCGAAGTTATCCGACATTTCGGCGCGCGCATTCCCAAGGACAGAATGAAGGAAATAGACTGATCATACAGTCTTGAGGCAGAACCTGTTCCCAAGACGGTTCTTTGGCATAGATGGCAGATTGAACGATCGAAGATTAAATTTGAAGGGCAGAGTATGAAAACCCGAATTACCGAGCTGTTCGACATCCAACACCCCATCATGCAGGGGGGAATGCACTACGTGGGTTTTGCAGAACTGGCGGCTGCGGTCTCAAACGCGGGCGGGTTGGGGACGATCACTGCACTGACACAGAAGACACCCAAAGATTTGGCCAATGAGATCGCGCGTTGCAAGGACATGACCGACAAGCCTATCGCGGTCAATGTCACCTTTCTGCCAACGGTAAACGCGCCCGACTACCCGGCCATCATCAAAACAATCATCGATGGCGGGGTGCAGATTGTCGAAACGGCCGGACGCAATCCTGTGCAGGTGATGCCCTACCTCAAAGAGGCCGGGATCAAGGTCATCCACAAATGCACGTCGGTTCGCCATTCGCTGAAAGCGCAAGAGATCGGCTGCGATGCGGTGTCAGTCGACGGGTTTGAATGCGGCGGTCATCCGGGCGAGGATGATATCCCGAACATGATCCTGTTGCCGCGCGCAGCGGATGAACTGGAGATCCCCTTTGTCGCATCGGGCGGGCAGGCGGATGGGCGCAGTCTTGTGGCTTCGCTTTCGATGGGGGCGGACGGGATCAATCTGGGTACGCGGTTCATCGCCACGAAAGAAGCTCCGGTGCATCAGAACGTCAAGGATGCCATCGTCGCGGCCTCGGAACTGGACACACGCCTTGTCATGCGCCCCTTGCGCAACACTGAGCGCGTTCTGACCAACACAGCCGTCGAACGTGTTTTGGAAACGGAGCGTGCCAAGGGTACGGAGCTACAATTCGAGGACATCATGAATGAAGTGGCAGGTGTCTATCCGCGCGTCATGCAAGATGGTGAGATGGATGCAGGCGCGTGGTCCTGCGGGATGGTTGCGGGGTTAATCCATGACATCCCTACCTGTCAGGAATTGATTGATCGGATCATGTCGGATGCCAACGAGATCATCACAGATCGTTTGGCCGCTTTTAGCCGGGATTGATCCGGGCGGAGTGCCATTCTTGCTACAAAGCGAGGGTGTCGCCAAACACTAAAGCAAAAGGAGAACCTACCAGATGAAACAAGCCGTTCTGGTTTCAACCGCCCGCACGGGTTTGGCCAAGTCCTTCCGGGGTGGGTTCAACAACACGTTTGGGGCCTCTTTGATGGGGCATTCGATCCAACATGCGGTTGACCGCGCCGGCGTAGATCCTGCCTTGATCGAAGATGCCTTCATCGGGTGCGGGTTTCCCGAAGGCACGACCGGCGCAAATATCGCCCGCCAGTCGGTGCTGCGCGCAGGGTTGCCCGTGACCGTGGGCGCGACGACCATCAACCGGTTCTGTTCCTCGGGCTTGCAGGCGATTGCCATGGCAGCGCATGCAGTGGTGCAGGACGGGGTGCCTGCCGCGATTGCGGGTGGGGTGGAATCCATCACGCTAAGGGATCAGACACCGGGGCCTTTTGACCGCGACCCGTGGCTGTTGGAACATAAGCCCGACGTTTATCTAACCATGATCGAAACCGCTGATATCGTGGCCGCGCGCTATGGTGTCACCCGCGAAGCGCAGGACGAACTGGCGTTGGAAAGCCAGAGACGCACCGCCGCGGCCCAAGCCGCCGGTAAGTTCGACGATGAGATCGTGCCGATGCAGGCGGTGCAACGGGTCAAAGACAAAGAAACTGGCGAAATCTCAGAAAAAGCCGTGACCATTGACCGGGACGATTGCAACCGGCCGAATACGACGCTCGAAGGTCTGGCCGGGTTAGAGCCGGTGCGCGGTGCGGACCAATTCGTAACGGCAGGGAATGCCTCGCAACTGTCCGATGGGTCGTCGGCCTGTGTGGTGGTAGACTCGGATTTCGCGGCGCGGGAAGGGCTGGAGCCGTTGGGTGCGTTCATGGGCTTTGCCGTTGCCGGGTGCGAGCCAGATGAGATGGGCATTGGCCCGGTTTTCGCGGTGCCGCGTCTGCTGAAACGCCATGGATTAACGGTGGATGACATCGACCTGTGGGAGTTGAACGAGGCTTTCGCCTCGCAAGCGCTGTATTGCCGTCAAACGCTGGGGATTGATCCTGAGATTTGTAATGTGAATGGCGGCTCGATCTCGATCGGGCATCCGTTTGGGATGACCGGCGCGCGGATGGCCGGCCACCTGCTGATCGAGGGCCGACGCCGCGGGGCGAAATATGCCGTGGCAACCATGTGTATCGGTGGCGGAATGGGCGCGGCGGGCCTTTTTGAGGTATTCTGACGAGTTTGTGTTCTGCATTGCGGAACAGAGTGCCGAATATTGACGCCTTTCTGACGGATTGCTAGAACAGTCGCACCGCATCTGAGGAGAATGCGTTGCACCGAATTCACCACTTGATCGACGGCAAGGACCCGGCAACGCTGGCGATCATCGACCATGATGAAACGCGGCTCAGCTATGAGGAGTTGCGGGGCGCGGTAAGGGAGGCCGCCCGGATGTTACGGGCGCATGGCGTGCGTCCGGGCGACCGGGTTGTTGTACTGGCCGAGAACTGCGCCACTTATGCGGCAGTTGTTCTCGCGCTCAGTGACTTGGACGCGTGGATCGTCCCGCTGAATGCGCGCGCGACCGAACAAGAGGTCGACACGGTCATCGCCCATTCTGGCGCGCGTTGCGTGATTTGCACATCGGATGAGTCCGATGCTGCGCGGGCCCATGCGCAACGGCTGGGGGCCGTTTCGTCGGGGCAGCTGAGCTGCGGGTCTCTTGTGATTTCACCTTTGCGGGAAGAAACGCCCGAACCGGTCGAAGCCGGCGCGGGGCAGGTCGCAGCGATCCTCTATACTTCCGGCACCAGCGGCGCACCCAAAGGGGTGATGCTGACCCATGATAATTTGCTGTTCACGGCCAACGCCTCGAAACAACGTCGGCAGGCAACGGCGGCCGATCAGTCGCTGGTGGTTCTGCCGGGGACACATATTTTCGGGTTTTCCTCGATCATCCTGACCACGTTACTGGCGGGCGGCTGCCTGCGGTTTCAACCCCGGTTCGATCCGGCGCAGGTGATCGCTGGGCTGCATAGCGGCGCAACGATGCTGTCGGGCGTGCCGCAGATGTTTGCGTTGATCCTCAAGCATTGCAAAGACAAAGGCATAGACCGCGTGGACAGCGGATTGCGCTATCTGTCTTCGGGGGGCTCGCCTCTGGACCCAAGCTGGAAGCGCCGGGTCGAGCGGATATTCGGTTGCCCGATCCATAACGGCTATGGGCTGACTGAGGGGTCTCCGGGCATTGCCACCACGCAGCCCGAGAACCCACCGCAGGACGACTCGGTAGGTCCTGCTTTGCCGGGGATCGACGTGCGGTTGGACAATCCCGGCGCGGACGGAGTCGGCGAGTTGCTGGCGCGTGGACGTAACATCATGAAGGGATATTACCGTAATCCGGAAGCAACCGCGCAGGCCTTTACCCCGGACGGCTTCCTGCGCACTGGTGATCTGGCGCGAATAGAGGAAGACGGGCGCATCTACATCGTAGGGCGCTGCAAAGAGGTCATCATCCATTCCGGCTTCAACGTTTACCCGCCCGAGATCGAAGCCGCGCTGAACGCCCATCCATCCGTCACGCAAGCCGCCGTTGTGGGCCGCGCGCGGGATGGGAATGAGGACGTGCTGGCCTTTGTGACCCTACGCGTTCCAGCGACCGTGGCCGAGTTGAAGGCTCATCTGGGGGAAACTCTGGTCCGCTACAAAATCCCCCATCACATTGTTGTCACCGACGCGTTGCCAGAAGCCGCGACGGGGAAAATTCTGAAACACAAGTTGGTTCAGGCCTTTGCGCCCGAACTGGCACAACTGGATCAAGAGGCCAAGAATGCTTGACGCTTACATATATGACGGGCTGCGCAGCCCTTTTGGCCGCCATGGCGGTGCGCTGGCCTCGGTTCGGCCCGACGATCTGGCCGCACAGGTGCTGGAGGCGCTGGTTCAGCGCAGTGCTTTTGATGCTGCTGAGATTGAGGATGTCATTCTGGGCAATGTCTGCCAGTCGGGCGAAGACAGCCGCAATGTCGCCCGCTACAGCGCTCTGCTGGCCGGTCTGCCGGTCGAGGTCGGGGGGCAAACCGTCAACCGCCTGTGTGGTTCGGGCATGTCGGCGGCGCTGGACGCGGCGCGGTCGGTTACGGTGGGCGAGGCGCCTTTGTATGTGGCGGGCGGTGTCGAAAGCATGACCCGCGCACCCTTCACAATAGCCAAATCTGAAACTCCCTATGCCCGTCAGACCCAAATCTACGACAGTGCCATTGGTGCGCGGTTTCCCAATCCGCGCATTGCCCAGATGCATGGCGAATATCCAATGCCCCAGACCGCCGACAATCTGGCGCAGGATTACCAGATCACCCGCGAAGCCTCGGATCAGTTTGGATACGCCTCTCAGGTCCGGTTCGAAACCGCCCGCGCGCGGGGGTTCTTTGATGCCGAGATCACTCCGATCACGATCAAAGGCCGTAAAGGCGCGACCCATGAGGTGACGCAGGACGAACATCCTCGCCCGGATGTACAGCTTGAGAAAATGGCATCGCTGCGCACGATCTTTCCCGAAGGTGTGACGACGGCGGCCAACGCCTCGGGCGTCAATGACGGCGCGGCGATGCTGATGATCGGCGCCAAGACCGACCGTGCCAAGCCACGCGCCCGTATCGTGGCCGGTGCTATCGCAGGCGTGCCGCCCCGGATAATGGGGATCGGGCCGGCGCTGGCCATCCCAAAGGCCTTGGACCGCGCGGGACTGACCATGAACGACATGGACCTGATAGAGATTAACGAGGCATTCGCCGCGCAGGTTCTGGCCTGCTGCAAACATCTGGACCTGGACCCCGCTGACAGCCGCCTGAACCCGAACGGAGGCGCGATTGCGGTTGGGCATCCGCTGGGCGCGTCAGGTGTGCGGATCACCCTAACCGCTATGCGCTATCTTGAGGAAACCGGCGGGCGCTATGCCTGTCTGTCCATGTGCATTGGCGTAGGGCAGGGGATCGCGCTGATCCTCGAGCGCGTCTAAGCCGGATGCCGGACGCGGAACGAGACCGCCGCTTCGCCGCGACCCTGGCCAAGGGGCTGCGGATCATGCAGGCGTTCAAGCCCGACGATGCATCGCTGGGCAACCGCGAATTGGCCCGGCGCACGGGTATGCCGCCCTCGACCGTGGCGCGGATGACGTTCACGCTGGCCTCGATGGGGTTTCTGGAGCAGTTGCACCCGTCCGAGGCGTACCGGCTTGGGCCCTCGGTCATGGCGCTGGGGTACACGGCGCGAGCGGGATTGTCCTTTTTGCCAATGGCCGAAAACATCATGCAGCAGTTGGCTGATGACACTGGCGTTCTGGTCGCCCTGACAATGCGCAATGGTGATGCGGTGATGCTGACGCGCTGCTGGCGGCCGCGAAACGCGTCGTCACTGTGGTTGAGTGAAGGGCATCGCATTCCGATGGAACAAAGCGCGGCGGGCCGCGCTATTCTGGCCGTGGAACCCGCGCAAGCGCGGGAAACGGATCAGGTGCGCAGGGATCGCGAACAGTTGGAAAGCATGGGCTATGTTTCGTCTCTGGGCGGGTGGAACCGGGCCGTCAACGCCTGTGCGGTTCCCTTCAGCCCCGCCCCCGGCGCGCCGCCCTTTGCGTTTCTCTGCGGGGCCAACACGTCTGAGTTGAACCGCGAGAAACTGGAACAGATCGTGGGGCCGAAACTGCGCGACACGGTACAAACGCTGGGGCGCAGCCTAGGCATATGTGGTTGAGAACAGGAGGTTTTTATGGCAGCGGTTGAAACAAAGTTCGAAGGTCAGGTTGCGCTGGTGAAAATCGACAACCCGCCAGTCAATGCGGCGGGGATTGATGTGCGCATCGGGTTGGTGAATGCGGTGCGCGAACTGGAGGAGGACGATCGCGTCAAGGTCATCGCGCTTTATGCGGCGGGCCGCACCTTTGTGGCGGGCGCCGACATTCGGGAATTCGGCCAACCTCCGAAACAGCCTATGCTGCCTGAAGTTTGCGAAATCCTTGAGGCCAGCGCCAAGCCCATTGTCTGCGTATTGCACGGCACGACCTTGGGCGGCGGTCTTGAGATCGCGCTGAGCTGTCAGGCACGGGTCGGGATCAAGGGTCTTAAGTTGGGTCTGCCCGAGGTCAATCTGGGTCTTCTGCCCGGTGCTGGCGGCACGCAGCGCCTACCGCGGCTGGTCGAAGGGATGACCGCGCTGACCATGATCACCTCGGGGAAACCGATTTCCGCCGAGGCCGCGTTAGAGGCCGGACTGCTGGATGATCTGCAGGATGGCGTCCCGGCTGAGGTCGCTCTGGCCGCCGGCCGGCAGGTTTTGGACGGCGCGCTTACGCCCCGAGTAACGGCGCATCTTGAAAACCGCATAACCACTAACGATCTGGACGCCTTCCGCGCAAAGACAAGGGGCGAGGTCGCGGAACGTGCCTTGAAAGCGGCCGAGGCCAGCAACTTGCCGCTGTCTGATGGACTAAAAGAAGAGCGGCGTCTATTCACCGAGGCTATGGCGAGCAATGCCCATAAGGGCCTGAAACACGCCTTTTTTGCCGAACGGGCCGTTTCTCATATCCCCGAATCCAAGGCCGAGGCGCGCGATTTGCAAACCGGTGGGGTGATCGGCGGCGGTACCATGGGGTCGGGCATTGCCACTGCGATGCTTCTGGCCGGGATGCCGGTCACCCTCATCGAGATGGAAGAGGGCCGCGTGGCCTTCGCGCGCGATACGATCACCAAGAACCTCGAGGGTGCTGTGAAACGCGGCAAGCTGAACGCGGAACAGCGCGATGCGACGCTGGCGAAACTGACTTGCACCACCGATATGTCCGCGCTTGCCGATGTGGATGTGGTGATCGAAGCGGTATTTGAATCCATGGATGTCAAGCGCGAGGTCTTTGGCAAGCTGGATCAGATCTGCAAGCAAGGGGCGATTTTGGCGACTAACACCTCGTACCTGGACGTGAACGAAATCGCTGGGGTTACTAGCCGACCGCAGGATGTGATCGGGTTGCATTTCTTCTCACCCGCGCATGTTATGCGCCTTCTCGAGGTGGTGGTGGGCAAGGATACCGCGCCTGAAACTGTGGCAACCAGCTTTAAACTGGCCAAGAAACTGCGCAAGGTCGCGGTCCGGTCCGGGGTTTGCGACGGATTTATTGGCAACCGCATTCTCGCGCATTACCGCAAGTCGACGGCCTATATGCAGTTGGACGGCGCGCCATTTGAACAGATCGACGCGGCACTTGAAGATTTTGGTTTTGCCATGGGGCCGTTCGCTGTGTCCGATCTGGCGGGTCAAGATATCGGATGGGCCACGCGCAAACGTCAGGCCGAGTTCCGTCCGGACGAAGAGCGCTATGTCGAGATTGCCGACCGAGTGTGTGAACAGGGTTGGTTCGGGCGCAAAAGCGGCAAGGGTTTCTATATCTACGACGGCAAAAATCGCAGCGTGAACCCGGCCGTGGCGGAATTCGCACAGGCCGAGCGGGAGGCCAAGGGTATCGCTGCCCGCAGTTTTACCGATGCCGAAATTGTGGATCGTTATATGGCCGCGATGGTGTCCGAGGCCGCGCGGGTGGTCGAAGACAAGATCGCACTGCGCCCGATCGACGTGGATGCGGTCTTTCTGTTTGGCTACGGTTTCCCGCGCCACTGGGGCGGTCCGCTGCAATATGCTGACATCACCGGGTTGGCTGTCATCGTGCAGCGGATCGAACAATATGCGCAGGAAGACCCCTATTATTGGCAGGTGCCCGCCCTGCTGCGCGAACTGGTCGAGGCGGGCAAAACCTTCAACGACCTCAACAAAGAGGGCTGAGCATGGACCTGAGTTTCACCCCCGAAGAAGAGGCTTTTCGCGCTGAAGTCCGCGCCTTTCTGTCGGAAAACCTGAGCCCGGAGCTGGTCCGAAAAGGCCGTAACTCGGAAAGTCTGACCAAAGAGGAAATGGAAGGTTGGCATGCCCGGCTGAATGCGCGGGGCTGGCTTGCTGTGACCTGGCCCACCGAATATGGCGGCCCCGGCTGGGGCGCGGTTGAGCGGCATATTTTTGACGAAGAATGCGCCCTCGCCAACGCCCCGCGCATCGTGCCCTTTGGCCTCAATATGCTGGGGCCGGTGCTGATCAAATTCGGCACCAATAAGCAAAGGGCTGAGATTCTGCCACGTATTCTGGATGGCTCAGACTGGTGGTGTCAGGGCTATTCAGAGCCGGGCGCTGGCTCGGATCTGGCCAGCCTGAAAACTCGCGCGGTGCGGGACGGGGGTGACTACGTCATCAACGGTCAAAAAACCTGGACCACGCTGGGTCAACACGCCAACAAGATCTTCTGCCTTGTGCGCACGTCGACCGAGGGCAAGCCGCAGGAAGGCATCAGCTTTGTTTTGGTCGATATGGACGCCCCCGGCGTTGAGCTGCGCCCGATCAAACTGTTGGAAGGCGGGCATGAGGTGAACGAGGTCTTTTTCACCGACGTACGGGTGCCGGTGGAAAATCTGGTCGGTGAAGAGAACAAAGGTTGGACCATCGCCAAATATCTGCTGACGCATGAGCGGACCAATATCGCGGGTGTCGGGTTCTCGACCCGCGATCTGGAAAAGCTCAAGGACTTGTCGCAGATGCTGGTGCGCGCGGGCAGGCCCTTGGCGCAGGATCCGTTGTTCGCCGCCGAAATGGCCGAGGTCGAGATTGATTTGGAGGCGTTGCGCGTGACGAACCTGCGGATGTTGTCGGCGGCCAAGGAAGGCGCGGCCTCGGGTACGCAAAGTTCGATGCTGAAGATCAAAGGCACGGTGATCCGGCAGCGGGTACTCAGCTTGACGCGTACTGCCCTGGGGGCAGCCGCCGCGCCGTTCCCCGTTGAAGATCTGCCCGAAAACGCGGTGACGGTGCCCGAAGACGCCCGGCGTGCGGCGGCGAGCTATTTCAACAATCGAAAACTCTCGATCTTCGGTGGATCGAACGAAATTCAGCGCAACATCATTGCCAAAGACCTGTTTGGAGGCTGACCTATGGATTTCAACTTAACCGAAGACAGGCAGATGTTGTCGAACACGGTGAGGCGCTATCTGGCGGATCAGTATGATTTCGACACCCGCTACGGCGTGCTGGACGCTGCGCCGTTCCATTCCCCGGCCAAATGGGCTGAACTCTCCGAATTGGGCCTGATCGGTGCCTTTGTCCCGGAACAGCAAGGCGGCTTTGGCGGCACAGGTTTCGACATCACAACCATATTTGAGGAGCTGGGCCGTGGTCTGTGCCCCGAGCCGATGCTGGCCGCGTTGATGTCGGCTCGCGCCGCCGCCGATTGTGGTGCTGCAGCCTTGGTTGAAGAGTTGGTCACAGGTGGAAAGCGGATTGCTTTGGCTGTGTTTGAACCGGATGCGGACAGTCTGGCGTTGATCCGCACCAGCGCAGACAAATCCGGCGATCACTGGGTGCTGAATGGTCGTAAATCGGTGGTCTATGGATTGCCTGGGGCAGATGGCGTGCTGGTCGCAGCACGCCTTGACGAGGGGCTTGGCCTGTTTCTGGTCGAAAATCCTGAAACCGTCGACTATGCGATGATTGACGGCGGTGGAGCAGGGGAGTTGATCCTCGACAGCGCAACCGCCATTTGCCTGAGTGAGAATGCTGGTGACATCATTGAATCCGCCCTGAACGCGGGTCGGTTGGCGCTGTGTGCCGAGGCTGTGGGCGTGATGGAGGTGTTGGTCAACATGACGGTCGATTACCTCAAGCAGCGCACGCAGTTCGGGCGCCCGATTGCCAGTTTTCAGGCGTTGCAGCATCGTACGGTCGATATGGCCATCGAAATGGAGCAATGCCGCTCGATCACTATTCTGGCAGCAAGCAAACTGGGCTCCGACGCCGAGGCGAAGTATATCGCAATGGCCAAGAACCTGATCGGACGCGCAGGCACGATGATTGCAGAAGAATGCATTCAGCTTCACGGAGGGATCGGAATGACCTGGGAATATCCCGGCTCGCACTACGCCAAACGATTGATGATGATCGACCACCAATTGGGCGATCACTATGCGCAATTGCACCGTGTCATGGCGAGCTGATCCATGAGCGAGGCTGTTTTGTTCGAAGCTCGCGATGCGGTGCTGATCATCACCATCAATGAACCGGCACGGCGCAATGTTTTGTCGCGTCTGGTCTATGAACCGATTGAGGCAGCGCTGCGCGACGCTACCGCAGCTGAATCCGGCGTCCGCGCCGTGGTGATTACGGGTGCGGGTGGGTTTTTTTCTGCCGGGGGCGACTTGCGGATGCTCAAGTCCCGTCGCGAAATGACCCTGCCGGAGCGTGAGGCACAGATTGAATACCTGCACCGTATGATCCGGGCCATCCGTGCGTGCCCTGTCCCGGTGATTGCGGCTGTGGAAGGGGGGGCCGCGGGGGCGGGTGCTTCATTGGCATTTGCCTGCGACATGATCGTTGCTGCGGAAGATGCAAAGTTCACGCTGGCCTATGTCAAAGCGGGGCTAGTGCCTGATGGGGGTAGTTCGGGATTCCTGACCATGAACTTGCCACGTCAACTTGCAACCGAGATGTGCCTGACCGGCAGGCCTGTTCTTGCCCCGCGCATGTATGACGTAGGCGTCGTGAACCGGGTGGTTGTACACGGTTCGGCGTTGGACCAGGCATTGGAGCTAGCACGGGATCTGGTCTCGGGACCGCCAGAGGCGCAGGCGGCGATCAAGGCGCTGCTCTCTGCCCCCGATACGGCCGAGTTTGAGGCACATCTGCTACGCGAACGCCGAGAGATGGGCCTTGCTCTGGGCCGGGACGAAGCGCTGGAAGGCATCCGCGCGTTTGAGGAAAAGCGTAAGCCGGACTTCACGAACTGAACCAATAGAAAATGACGGCAGAGACCGACAGAACGGTCAAACGAAAACGGGCGGGAGAATTCCCCGCCCGTTTTTTTGTCTACCCGTAGACGATATTGGGTAACCACGTCACAACCCACGGGAACATCATACAGATGACCAATCCGACAATCTGCAGGAACAGGAAGGGCAGCGCCGCCTTGAAGATATCCGTCATCGGAATCGACGGTGGGGCCACGCCGCGCAGATAGAACAGCGCATACCCGAAGGGCGGCGACAGGAAGCTCATCTGCATGTTTACCAGATAGAGCACGCCAAACCACAGCACGAGATCGTTAGGGTCATCAAAGCCAAAGGCCGCAGCCCCCAGCGCCTTGATGATCGGCACAAAGATCGGAACGCACAGCAACAGGATGCCGACCCAATCCAGGAACATGCCCAGCACCACCAGCAGGATTTGCATAACGATCAGGATACCCCAGGGCCCCAGACCTGCACCTTGCATGGTTTCCTGCACGAATTGCTGTCCCCCCTCCAGCACGTAGAGACCCACAAAGATCGTGGCGCCGAACATGATCCAGATCACCATGGCCGAGGCTTTCAGAGTGGTCAGGCATGCCTCGCGCACGGTGGGCCAGTCCAGCTTGTTGTGGATCGCAGCCACGATGAACGCGCCAAAGGTGCCAATACCCGCCGCCTCAACCGGGGTTGCAACGCCCGAGAAGATCACGCCCAGAACAATTACGATCAGCGCAATGGGCGCGGACATCTTGCCCAGCAGGCGCATTTTTTCTCGGTTCGAGATACGCTCGTCAACCGGGATTGGCGGGCCAAGCACCGGATTGATATAGGACCGCACTACAACGTAGATGATATACATGCCCGACAGCATCAGGCCGGGAATGACCGCGCCGATGAACAGCTCCCCCACCGATTGTTCGGCAACAACGGCGTAGATTATGGCCAGAATGGAGGGCGGGATCAGAATGCCCAGCGTCCCCCCGGCCATGATCGAGCCCATAGCGATCTTTGTGTCATAGCCGCGTTTCAGCATGGCGGGCAGGGCGATGATCCCCATTGTCACCACAGCCGCGCCGATTACACCGACCATGGCCGCCAGAACGGTCGAGGCGATGATCGTGGCCGCTGCAAGGCCGCCTTTAAGACCGCCAAGCACCTTGTAGATCACATCGAACATATCGTTGATGATCCCGGCCCTTTCCAGCATTGAGGCCATGAAGATGAACAAGGGAATGGCGGATAACTGATAGTTCGTCATCAGCGGGAAAATCCGGCTGGGCACAATGTTCAGTGCACGCGCATCCCCCAGAACGAACAGAAACACACAGGCCAGGCCTCCGGTCACAAAGGCCAGCGGCAGGCCTGCCATGAGCAGAACCAGCAGCGAGCCGAACATTACGAGCGTCAACAGCTCGATGGACATATCAAGACCCATCGGTCAGTACCCCCGTGCGATCGTTCGGATGTCTTTGGACAGTTTCGACACCCCTTGCAAAATCAACAGAACCGCGCCCACGACCATCATCCATTTCATTGGCCACAGCGGGATTTCCCATTCGTTAAAGCTGATCTCGCCCCAGCGGATGTTCGGATCGGTCCAGTCGCCGAAGGTCAGTGCGCCGAACATCTGGAAAAAGCTCATCTCGCCCCGCGCCCAGTCTGAGACGACGGAGTTACCGGTCGGAACCGCAATCGCATCCATCGCGAAGATGTAGGACGTCACCAGCAGGGTTCCGGCGAAGATGAAGAAGAAGACCGAGGTGAACAGGTCCGCCCATGCCCGTTTCGGCTTGGTCAGCGGTGCATAGAAGATGTCCACACGCACATGGCTTTCGGTCAGCATCGCATAGGACCCGGCGATCAGGTACTGCATCCCGAACATCAGATACATGGATTCATGCGCCCAGTTGGTGGGGGCGTTGAATACATAGCGGACGATCACCTCGTAGTAATAGACGAATACAGCGATCACGGCCCAATAGCTGACGAACTCACCTGCATAGAGAGACAGGCGGTCAATCCAGTTCTCGGCATAATCCTGGTCCGCCTTGCGTGCACCGGGGTCCATTTCCGCAGCCCGTGCAGCGGTTTCTTCGTCAATCTCCATCTCGGGCTCATGTGGATCCGCGGCCGCCTTGACGCGCGCATTGGCCACAAGGCGCGGCAGCATCAGCGCATCAATCGCCATAAAGGCAAGAATGGTGTAGAACGCATAACGCGCCACCGAACTCCAGAAGGCCCGATCAGCACCGGCGACTTCGGCCAGCGGTTGCGCCTCGGCCAGCGCTGCCTCGGATTCCGCCAGCCGTTCGCGTCCGGTCTCAATAGCTTTTTCCGCCCGATCCAAAGCGCGTTCTGCCCGGCGTTTTTGCAGCGCAGTGCCATCCTGCGCAGCCTCGGCGGCGGCGCGAAGGTCTTCCAGCCCTTCCTCGGCGGTTGCAACCCGTTCGGTTTCGCGCGTGATCGTACGCTCGGCCTGACGGACGATATTGACCGCGTTCGAGAATTCGTTGCGGGCCGTGCGCTCTTCTCCATTGGCGAACAGGATCAGCAGGAAGACGGGTAGATAGACCAACCCCAGCAAGCTACGCAGGTAGAAGCGGTGCAGGCCCAGCATTCCCCCGGTGACAAGGATCAGATAGCCCAAAGGCAACCCATAAGTGCGTTTTTCTGGTTGGGCTTTGCGTGCCAGCACCATGGCCAGGGCCGGGAAAGCGATTAGTCCGACCCAGTATAGCCAGTGCGGCAGCGTGAAATCGACGCTCGGCATAGTACGTTCCGAATTCCAAAGAAAAGGCATGTCCGCGCGAAATTCGCGCGGACTTTTGGTTAGGCTTCAGCGGATTACAGGTCCAGCGTCTGGCCTTCGATCATTTCAGGCGTCACATAGCCCAAGGAACCTGACATCATGTAGTCAAGTTGGATCTTGAAGACCCGCGCCGCATCTTTGTCGCGGTTGGCATATTTGAACCAGATCGGCACGGCGACCTCGGTCATCAGCTCGACATCGTCTTGCGTCAGTCGAGTGATCTCTGTGCCTTCCGCTTCGAACTTTTTCCAGGCTTCCTGGTCGGCGGCCTGAATGGCGGCGTGGTGCAAATCGGAATAGACATGGGTTTCCATTTCCACGAATTCCTGCATCTGCGGGCTCAGTTTGTCCCATGCGGCCTTGCCCACGGTGATGTCCATGATGTCGACCGGCTGATAGACCGACATGAAGCCCGGAGGACCCATCACAATATAGTCCGTCACCTGACTGAAGCCCAAGGCGTGGTTCACGGCCGGACCCACAAAGTCTGCCACGTCGATAGTGCCTTTTTCCAGCGCCGGGAAGATTTCCGAGCCCGGCAGAACGGTTGTTTCAGCGCCCAGCTCCGAGAATACCTCGGCCACCATACCGCCCGGCAGGCGCATTTTACGGCCCGCGAAGTCGTCAACTGACCGGATTGGAACTTTCGAGTGGATGATGTTCGGCCCGTGATGCACCGGTCCGACAAAGTGCAGACCCTGACGGCCTAGCAGCTCGCGCGCGATATCGATCCCGCCCAGGCCATAGTAGAACGTGTCGTATTCATGCGGTTGGCGCAGACCCAGCGGGTACGAGCTGAGGAACACTGCGGCGGGAATGATGCCCTGATAGTAGATGGTGAACGGGTTGATGGCATCAAGCACGCCATTTTTCACCGCATCTGCCAATTGGAAATCCCCAACCACGTCATTGGCACCAAAGGCCTGGAAGGCCAGCTCACCGCCGGTTTTTTCTTCGATCGTGGCGCACCAGTCCTTGAAGGTCTGCAACCCGATTCCGCCGGGCCAGGATGTCTGGATCTTCCAAGTGGTGGTCTCACCTGCTGCGGTGGCGATATGCGGTGCAGCCAAAGTTGCCGCCCCGGCACCGGCAAGGGTGCGAAACGCGCTGCGGCGTGTAATCAGTTTATTGGTCATTTGATCCTCCCATAGATCATCACCATGCTTTCGCAGAAAACATGCTGATAGCTAGAGAGCATAGAGGAGACTTTAGGAATTGGTAATATTTTTTTTCCAATTTAGAAATCTCTCACCGTTCCGTGATTGCTCCAGCGAAAAAATACTGGCTGATTATTGGCTGGGGACGGTTAGTTTGTGCCAGTCGAGGTTGAATTTCTGCAGGTATTTACGCAGCCTATCCGCATCGTTCTGCGTGCTGCGCTTTTCCCGTGAGACCGAAAACAACGCCCGACCCGCCGCGCTGAGATTGGGCGTGCGTTGACATGTTCGGATGACATTCGCCAATTGCACCAGGTCGAAAGGATCAATGTCACGCGTGGCTGATCCCAAAATACCGCGCACCAGCGTCTCGTCGCTGTCTGAGGTCGAGGATGCCCAATCTTGTTGCAGCGCGGCTGTCTCATCCTCGACCATTGTTCGGGTGATCCGGCCCCGCGGGGCCAGTGTGCAGAGGCGTTTCACCAATCCGCTGAAGTCGCGGAAATTGCCCGGCCAATGGGTCGACGGGTTGGTGGCGAACTGTATGAACTTCTCGCGCGCGTCGATGTTGAAGCCGACCTGAATGCCTAGGCTGCGCTCCGACCGTGCGAGTTCATAGTGAAGGTTGGCCTCGATATCCTCACGCCGGTCGCGCAGGGCGGGCAATCTGAAGTTCCACATGCTCAGGCGGGCAAGCAAGTCAGGGCGAAAACGTCCCTCGGCCGTCAACGCGCGCAGATCGTGGCTGGCACCTGCGATGACCTGAAACCGGCTGGACACCTCGTGATCCGATCCAAGTGGGTAAAACCGTCCGGTCTCGATCGCGCTGAGCAAGATGGATTGCTCGGACCAGCCTAATTCATCAACTTCGTCCAGAAACAGGACGCCGCCATCTGCTTCACGCAGCAGCCCGCCACGTTCGGTCCCGGCCTGCCCCAGATAGCTGCGTCGCTGGCCGAACAGGGTGGCCAGCGCATCGGGGCCGTTGAGCGTGGCACAATTGACATGGACTAGTCGTCCCTTGACCCTGCGCCGATCCAGTTTGAGGTTGTAAATCCGCTGAGCCAATTCCGTCTTGCCGGTCCCGGTCTCACCCAGCAGCAGGATCGGATCGTCGGAATTGCTCGCAACCAACTCAATCCGGTCGATCAAGGTGTTATATTGCGCGTTTCGTGTTTCGATCCCGCCTTTTAACTGATCGCTATATTCACGCGAAAGCTGGTCGAACCGTTGCTGAAGGGCATTGTATCGGCTCAGGTCCAAGTCAATGACATCGAATTTCGGGGTTGGATCCTCCGGGCCGGGCGGGCCGGTTTGGATCAGCCGCGCCGGGACATGGCGACTTTCTGTCAGTAGGAACCAGCAGATTTGCGCCACATGCGTCCCGGTGGTCAGGTGCACATGATACTGCTCGCGATCTTCGTCAAAGCCATAGGCGCGAGCAAAGTCAAACAGCTTGCCGTAGACCTCTTGGAAGTCCCAGGGGTCATTCAGGTCCATCTGTTGCAGCAAGACCTCGGTCTCGGGCGATATCTCGGCGATCTCATGTTTGACCTGATGGGCGAGCCGGTTGAACTTGCGGTCGTGCAACAATTCGAGCCGATGCACAGGAAAATGATCATGCGATGTCAGGCTGGGCGTCGGCTTCCAGCGCCGTTTTTTGCCCATATCCAGCTGCGTACCAAGAAACCCGATGACCACATTCTTCACGATATATCCAACTCTATAATATAAGATACAAAAGTATAATATCGCGAGTTTACGCGTATCGCAAATCGTCGATTACTATATTATAAACAACAGCTTATACTATTTTCACTTTTTTCTCTGCGCTTTGGCTGGACCATGAGAAAACATCCTCAAGACAAAACGAGGATAGGAAAATGGCGAACAAATCCGTGTTTGCATCGTTGAAAGGCCGGTTGCCGCCGAAAGCAACTGCGAAGAACGCCCATGGCGCGCTGGCTTTTGCATATTCAGATGCCCATGCTCTGGCGCAGGTCGCCGTGACGGGAACATTTGGCGGCATGTTCTATCAGTCGCCGCAGGAAGAGTTGGAATACGTTCTGGATGTGGCTGAGACCGTTGAGCCAAAGTACTTGGCGCAGGCTGCGATCTATGCCCGCCAGTCGGGGTACATGAAGGACATGCCTGCTGTCTTGTTGGCTGTTTTGGCCCGGCGTGATCCGGTCCTGTTTCGGGCGGCTTTCGCCCGTGTGGTCGATAACGGCAAGATGCTGCGCACGTTCGTGCAGGTTACCCGGTCGGGTCAAACGGGGCGTAAGTCTCTGGGGTCGGCACCGAAAGCGATGGTCCAGACCTGGTTGAACACCGTCTCTGACCGGGTGCTGCTGAATGCCAATATCGGGAATGACCCGTCTTTGGCGGACGTGATCAAGATGGTGCACCCGAAACCGGCCTCGGCCGAGCGGGAGGCGCTGTTTGCCTGGATCGTCGGGCGGCCGTGCAATCTGGCACGGCTGCCGCAGGCCCTGAGGGATTGGATCGCGTTTCGGGAAACCGGCAAGGGTCCGTTGCCGGACGTGCCGTTCCAGATGCTGACGCAACTGGAACTGACACAGGTCCAATGGGCGCGGATTGCGCGCAAGGGCTCGTGGCAGATGGTGCGTCAGAACCTGAACACATTCCAGCGTCACGGCGTTTTCGACGTGTCCCGCAACGTGGATCACGTAGCTGCTTTGCTGCGCGACCCAAAAGCCATCGCCAAGGCACGGGCCTTTCCGTACCAGTTAATGGTGGCTGCGCAAAACGTGGTGCCGGATATGCCACGCTCGATCGTGGACGCGCTGCACGACGCGATGGAGATCGCCGCGCAGAACGTGCCGCAGGTTGCGGGGCAGGTGGTTGTATGCCCGGACGTGTCGGGTTCGATGACGTGGTCCGTGACCGGGTATCGTCCGGGGGCAACCTCGGCCGTGCGGCACGTGGATGTGGCTGCGCTGGTAGCAGCGTCCTTCCAGCGGGTGAACCGCGGGTGTCAGGTGTTGCCGTTCGATTTCGACGTGCGTGATGTGCGTCTGGAACCCCGCGACACGATCCTGACCAATGCCGAGCGTCTGGCCGCACTGGCCGGTGGCGGGACGAACTGTTCCGCGCCACTGGCCTGGCTGAACAAGCGCGGCCGCGCACCGGATCTGGTGGTGTTCGTGTCTGACAACCAGTCGTGGGTGGATGCCCGGAATGGTGGTCAGGGCACAGCGATGTTGACGGAGTGGGAGGTGATCAAGCGTCGCAATCCGCAGGCCAAGCTGGTCTGCATTGACATCGCCCCATACGGGACCACTCAGGCGCAGACGCGTGCCGATGTGTTGAATGTCGGCGGGTTCTCGGATGCGGTCTTTGACCAGATCGCGGCATTTGCCAGCGGTCAAACCGGCCCGGATCATTGGGTCGCTGAGATCGAAAAGATCGATGTATAAACAAGGCTCGGGCAGTGCGCTGCCCCGGCCATCAGAACAACATCAGGCAGAATGCCGGTGGGACTACATCGCTGTTACCGATCCGCGCCCTGACCAGGGCGTGGTCTCATCACCCCTTGTCTGCCTGACCCGAACGAAAGGCATGTCTCGGCGAATGCCGGTGGAACTACAGATTGTTAATCTCCAGGTCGCGGGTTCGAATCCCGCTCGTCCGAGCCCCACGGGGGACGGACGGTAGCTCAGTTGGGTAGAGCAGGGCGTTTCACCAAACTCTTGTCGTCGAGACCCAAAACGAAAGGACACCCCCGGCGAATGCCGAAGGAACTACATGGCACCTCAGGGACAGGTCGAGCGGGTTCAACTCCCCTCCGTGCCGGCGCCCAGACGGCAAACGCATCTGCCCATTCAGATGCGGGGCGGGCCTCCCGAACTGTTTCTTCCCCACTTGTCGCCGGGGCCTGAATTTGAGTGAATATGATGATGGAAAACACATTTGATCCCGTAACGGGCGAACACCTGAAAGACTGGGGGCATCGCCCTGGCAAGCAATTCCCCGTCCTGTTGGCGCGCGCGAATGAGATGCGGGCCGAAGGCTTCGGTCTGGTGCGCATCCGGCAGGAGCTGGAGGGTGAGATCCTTCCGACTCCGCCTACGCTGGATCTGCGCGCGCCCGGTGAGGTGCCGTTTCACGAAAATATCGACGCCAGCGATCCGGATGAGGAGGACAACGTCGAGAAAGTCCGCGAAACGATGACCGCGCTGATGCGGACCCCGACGATTGAGGCCGGGGCGATTATGCCCGATGCCTGTCCGGCTGGTCCGGTCGGCACGATCCCGGTTGGCGGCGTCGCGGCGGCGCGCAATGCGATCCATCCGGGGATGCATTCGGCCGACATTTGCTGCTCGGTCATGATCACCGATCTGGGGAATGCTGACCCAAAGGCCGTGCTGGATGCGGCGCAGTCAGCGACCCATTTCGGACCGGGTGGTCGGCCGCAGGGCAAGCGCTTCACAACCTCGCTGAAACTGCTGGATGCGTTCCGTGAAAATCCGTTTCTCGACAACCCGAAATTGCTGCGTATGGCGCAGGAGCATATGGGGACGCAAGGCGACGGGAACCATTTCCTGTTTGTCGGCCGGTCGCGCAAAACCGGGCGGACGGCGATTGTGACCCATCACGGTTCGCGCGGGCCGGGGGCTGTTCTGTATAAGAACGGCATGACCGTCGCGCATCGCTTCCGCAAGGAGCTGTCGCCGGGTACGCCGAAACAAAACGCCTGGATTCCGGCTGACACGCAGGAGGGGCGCGACTATTGGGATGCCCTGCAACTGATCCGCAAATGGACCAAGGCCAACCACAACGCGATCCATCAGGCAACGGTTGAGGCCGCGCGTGTGGGCGATGTCGGGGATCGGTATTGGAACGAACATAACTTCGTCTTCAAACGGGGCGATCTGTTCTATCACGGCAAGGGCGCAACCCCAGCGTGGGGTGATTATGCCGCTGATGCGACCGGGCTGACCCTGATCCCGCTGAACATGTCCGAGCCGGTTCTGGTCGTGCGCGGCAAGGATGCGGGTCACGGTCTGGGCTTCAGCCCACATGGGGCGGGGCGGAATTTCTCGCGTTCCGAACATAAGCGCCGGATGGGGTCGGTTACGCCGGATGAGATGCTGAAGGCGGAAACCGAAGGTCTGGATATTCGCTTCCATGCCGGTGGTGTGGACGCCTCGGAACTGCCGTCCAGCTATAAAAGCGCGGACAGTGTTGTGGCGCAGATCAAATCCTATGATCTGGCCGAAATCGAGGATTATATCGACCCCTACGGCTGTATCATGGCAGGTGATGTGCCGCCTTTCTGGATGAACAGGAAGAAAGGCCGCCGCTAAAGCAAGGGCCGAAGTGTTCAACCACTTCGGCCCTTGTTCTTTAAGATCGGTTCCTCAGAACGACCAGCGAATGCCCGCAAGGAAATTCGGTCCCTGCGCATCGCTGCCAACCTCGTGCGAGGCGTTGGCCTCGAACTGCATGTTGGGGATGAACTCATGCTCATATCCAATCAGAACACTCCCGCCCGAGAAGTCGGTGGCCGCAAAGCTGAGGCTTTGGGTTGAGCCAAAGACAGTGACATCCGCATCCGAGTCGCCCAGACCCTGCCGGACAACGCCGGAAAGCTGACCGACCAACACGCCGCCTGTGTTCAGAGCCTTGGAGGCTTCGACACCCAAGCGGACCTCAATCACGTCAGTCGTGGCGTCATCCACGGTCGCGTTCGCAGATGAGCCGGTTTCGGTGTAGCTGTCATCCTCTTGCCGGGTATAGCGGAGGTCGCCAAAACCGGTCAGGCCGATGGTGCCTGTGGTCTCGAAATCCCGCTCGACACCGGCGTAGACCGTCAGCAAGGTGCTGTCGAAATCGGCATCCGCATCAGCGCTGCCTGAAATCTCACGCGTGCGGTCGGTGGACAGCCAGCCATAGCCCAGCCCGGCCTCGACCGTATAGGTGCCGATCTGACGTCCGATCGAGGCGTCGATATAGAAGCCGTCCGTGTCAAAATCGGTGGTGTCGGTGTCGCCATCCGTGCGGAACACGCCCAGCCCAAAGGCCAGCGCGGTGCCATTGTCCAACTGTCCCGAAAAGCCGACGCTACCGTTGATCGCCGTGACATCCGTATCAATGCCCGGCACATTTTCGAACCGGCGTGAGGCCGCGTCGAGATGCACATAAGGACGGAAGCCACCAATGCTCAGGCCCGAGACATTGCCGGTTTCGGCATTCCGTGTGACCTGCGCAGCCTCATAGCGCAGCGCGCCGTTCGAGCTGCCGATGAGAGTGCCGTAATAGGCTACGATATCGGCCGATGTCAGAATTTCGGCCGGATCGACAGCGGCATAGACCGGTGCCGGGCCACCTTCATCCTGCACGAACCATCCCGACCGGCCGTCCGAGATAATCGTGTTGAAATCCCCTGTTCCTGGCGCGGCATCTTCGAAAAAGAACACCGAACTGCCGCCTTGGGCGAACAGATTGACCTGATGATCCTGAACACGGATCAAGCCGTCGACATTGTCCTGAGTGTCCAGATTCAGCGTCCCGGTTCCCGAGCCCAAGAAGATGGCATAGGCATCATCTGTGTCCGAACGCGCCGAGATAGAGCCAACCTCGGTAATCTCGCCGTCGAAATTCTGGATGTTCAGACCAAAGGCCTCGGACGTGTCGCCGCCCGAAGCAGCGACATTGATCACGCCAGTATTGGCGAATGTGCCCTGCAAATCGGCAATAATCACACCACTGGCGTCGGCATCACCGGTTCCGTTTGCAATAGCGGCGACTGCCGTCAACTGGCCCGAGTTGGTGACTGCGTCATTGTAGACCCCACCCAGAGACAACGCCTGCGCCGTTGCACCCAATGCGCCGGTGGCAGACGCAGAGACATTGCCGGTATTACTTGCGGCTGCATCGCTGCTGTTGCCCGTGAAAATACCCTGCGACAGCGCTTCATCGGTTTCTGAAATCGCCATGGTCGAGATCGTACCCGAATTGGCAAAACTTCCCGTCAGTCCACCATTCGCGACAATGCCGGTTGCGCGGGCCGAAGAAAGGGCCGAGGCTTCGGCAATCAGGGTGCCGTTGTTGGTCAGCACGCCATCAATTCCGCCATTCACAAGCAGACCTAAGGCGCGACCGTCGCCGGTTTCGGCTGATCCATTGGCCATGATTGTGCCTGAGTTGGTGAAATCTCCGTCCAACCCATTATTGGTCACGAAAACCCCGGCAGCGACACCCAGAGTTTGTCCTTTGGTTTCAACAGTAAGCGTGCCCGAGTTTTCAATATTTCCGGTCATGCCGTTGGCAATAAACGCCCCGAAAGCAGAGGCCGAGGAGCCACCGGACAGATTGTCCGCTTCGGCGCGGACGGTGCCGGAATTGACAAAGTCGCCATTCAAGCCGCCGCTGATGTCGATGGCGGATGCAAAGGCGTTGGTCGATCCTTCGGCCCGCACGTTCAGTGTGCCACTGTTTTCGATCTGTCCTGTCGAGGTGCTAGTGATGTCCAGGGCATGGGCGCGGGCCGACCCGGTGCTGGCTTCGGCCATTGCCGTAATTGTCTGGGTGTTCAGGAAGTTACCGTCAAACGGCCCGCCGACAATAAAGCCTGTAGCCACCGATGTTTGCGCCGCACTGGTTTGAGCGGCAATCGTGCCAGAGTTCGTGATGTCCCCATCGACCCCGCCAAAGGCGCGCAGGCCAAAGGCGCGAGCCTCGTTCGTGCTGCCAATGGCCGACACCATTAGGGTACCGCTGTTGCTGAAACTGCCAACCATCCCGTTGGTGATCGTATAGCCCCCGGCAGTTGCGGTCGAAAACGCTTCGGCCTGAATACGCAGAGTGCCAGTGTTGGTGATTGATCCGGTCAGGGTGTTGCGGATATCGGCAGCCGCCGCAAAGGCCGAGAAATCGCCCTCGGCTTCGACTGTGATTGTGCCGTCATTAGTGACGTCACCGTCCATTCCACCAAAGACACGCAGGCCAAAGGCCGTCGCCTCGGAGGTTTCGCTTGAAACGTTGATCTGAAGCGTGCCGGTGTTGGCAAAGTTTCCGGTTAGCCCGTTGCGGATGACAAACCCGCCGCCAGATCCCTCGGACGAGGCATTGATCTGGGTCGTAAGCGTGCCGGTGTTGCGAATTTCCCCGTTCAGGCCGCCATTGACCATCAGGGCATGGGCTTCGGCGGAACTGCCCGTGGCGATTATGGTGATCGTGCCACCATTGGTGAAATCACCGTCCATTTGTCCGCTGACAAACAGGCCAAAAGTCTCTGCCTCGGACGCGGTGGAGTCAGAGGCCAGCAGAATGGTGCCCGAGTTTTCGAAATCGCCGTCGAAATCGCCGCCTAGATAATAAGCCGCTCCGCTGGCAGATGCCGTCCCGGTGCCGCGTGCATCAATCGTCCCGCTGTTGGTGATGTTGCCAACCGTGTTGCCCTCAACATAGACAGCCGCGCCATCAGCGCTGCCCGAGGTCGTTTGCGCCGTTGCGACGATGGTGCCCGAGTTGATCAGGGCACCGTTCTGGTCGCCTTCGACATGGATGCCCCAGGCAGTCGCGTCATCCGCTGAACCATTGGCCAGAACTGAGATAGTGCCGGTGTTGTTGAAGTCGCCGTTTACATCGGTGATCACCTCAACCCCGATGGCATAGACATCGTCCACCCCGTCCGTGGCCGTAGCGCTGATCGTGCCCGAGTTGGTCAGATTGCCGTTCAGGCTTCCTTCAAACTGAAAGCCGAAGGCCGAGGCCTGTTCGCCCGTCTGGGCTGTGACTTGGATCGTACCGGTATTGTCGATGTCTGTTTCGGCGGGGTTCACGAACAGAAACCCGGCCGCAGCCGCGTTTTCAGTCGGAACCGACGAGGACTGTACCAGTATGTCCCCGTTGTTTTCGATCGTCGCCGTTGATTGAGCAACACCGTCGACCACAGTTCCAATCGCCAATGCGACGGCATTGTCGCTGCTGACATTGACGTCGATTGTCCCGTTGTTCTGATATGTTCCGGCAAGATCGTCGTCAAACAGGACACCAAGGCCAAGCGCGGACCCATTGGCGTCGATATCAATGTCGATCAACCCGTTGTTGATAACCTGTCCGGTTTCACCCAGATCTCCATTTAGCTCCAGGCCGAACCCAAGTTGTTCTCCGGGGGCGGGGCCGGAGATCGTTCCGTCATTGGTAAAGACGCTGGTGTAATCGGTGTTGATCTGCACGGCGGGGCCAGAATCCGCGGTCAGATTAACAGCCCCGGTTTCGGTGATCGTTATGTCCTCGTCGATGAGAAAGTCCGCCGGGGTCGTCTGCGGTGCAGAAATGACAACATCCGCAGAAGCAACAGTTGCGCATGCGCTTACCGCTATCGAGGCCAGGAATACCGAAGGCGCAACACTGGCCACCCGGCCCTTCCACTTCACAACACGACCGCCTCTTGCCACACGTGCCGGCGTGTGCTGCTTTGCGCAACTATTCATTGCATACCCCGAAAGATGAACTCGTTAACGATATGTTAACATTAGTAGCCAATGCGAGTTGGGGGCGTAAATGGTGGAAAGTGTTTAGTTGGAAAATTTTGTCAGATTGCAATTTTGCAACAGCGGTCTTCGTATTGCGACTTCAAGATGCCCATCGAATCTTCTGGTCAACAAGCGTCGGAAAACGTTGAAATAAAAATTCAGCGCGTTTGTGCAAAAACCGAACCTTGTTGCACCCCAATGGACACCAATTTTTGAAGTATCTATGTGCCCTGGTGTTTCAACAATCCGCTAAAATGAGTCAGATTGTTTGATGTTTTCTATGTTTGTGGGCCCTTTTCGTCGAGCGCAACTTTTGCGCGAAAAGAGAAGGCGGCGCCAATTTAGCACCGCCTTCAACTGTTCAATGCAAAGTTTGCTACGGCAAACCTGTTTGTCAAAACATCAAACAGTAGCGCCCTTGATGCGAATTGCCGAACCCAAGGCCCCTGCGCACATCCCGACGACCACTGCGATAAGCAGTTCGCCTGTTCCGAAATTGGCGAATGACCAATGCGCAAAGATTAGCGTTTCAGCGACTCCAACAACGCCTCCCATCACCGCGCCAAGCAAGGGGTTGCGGGTCATCATACCCAGTGCCAGGCCCAATATACCGGGCAGGCTGATTATGTTGGCTCCGATTGTTCCCAGAAGTTCCAGCATATCTGCCTCCTTTTTACTCGGACCGATTGGTCAGGAATGACCGGATTTCTTCACTTCCGTCCGCCACCTGTTGACCCAGCGGCGTCGGTGCATCAGCAGCCAGCTCTTCGGTGATTTCCTGATACCGCTGCAGATGTCCAGGTGGCAGGCTGTGCGCGATCCCCTGGTGGCAGTCGATGCAGGTCATGCCGGTGTCGATGGCACGCTGATGCTCGGACGCCGCACGATTTTCCTGAAGGGTGAAGTCCATATAGTCGAAGTTGTGACAGTTGCGGCATTCACGACTGTCTGAAGCTTTCATCTTTTTCCACACGGCGGTGGCCATGCTTAGTCGATGTTCTTCGTATTTCTCGGGCGTGCCGATGGTGCCAGCCAGCTCGTGATAGACATCCTTGACCGCCATGATCTTGGCTTTGATCTTGTGGTTCCACTCATGCGGCACGTGGCAATCCGAACATATAGCCCGCACGCCCGAGTGGTTGTTGTAGTGGATCGTCTCGCGGTATTCGCCGAGGTTCGTTTCCATCGTGTGGCACGAGGTGCAGAACTCTTCGGTATTGGTCAGTTCCAGGGTCCAGTGGAACCCACCCCAGAACAGGATACCGGCCAGAAACCCTGCCAGCACCAGAAAGCCCGAGCTGAACAGAACGGTCGGTGTCCAGATCGCATTCCAGATGCGGCCGATCCAGCCGCGTTTTTCGGGGGAGTCTGCCATTTCGGTGCTCCTTTCAGTCAAGCGTTGGATCAGTTTCCGGAAGAAGGTTCAAAAACGTTATCGACAAGCGCCGGCGTGTCTGCCTGTGGGACATGACACTGGTTGCAGAAGTACCGAGTACCGGCGATTTGATCCAGTTCACGTCCTTCGCGGTCCAGATAGTGCGTCATCGATAAAGTGGGTGCGTTGCGCTCACCCGCCTTTGTCCAGTCGTGGCAGGACAGGCATTGGTTGGTCCGCAGATCGATTTGGTATTGTTCGATTGAATGCGGGATCAGCGGGGGTTGCTGCCGGTAATTCCTCTGCATACGCCCTTCGATAGTGCGGTGGACCTGATCGAGTGGAACGGGTTCATCAACCTCGGCCCCGCGCAGGGCTTCGACTTGCGCGGATTGGGCAAGGGCGAACCCGCTCAGGAGTATGACGGGGATCAGGGCTGTGACGCCGGTCAGGATTGGCTTGTTCATCTTGGCACTCCCTTAGGTGGGTCTGGCTGCGCGCTGAATGGGCGCGGGAACGGGATCGGAAGGTGCGGCGACGTGGTCGTCGAACCGGTGAGTAAACTTGAAAACATCAACCGCGCAAACATCGATACAGCGGCCGCAATTCGTGCAGTCGGGTGACAGGATCAGCGGTGTGGTGCCGGTTTTGCCGCGCAACGCGGGTGATATGACGTGGTTTTCCGGGCAGACGGCAAAGCAATCCATGCAGTCGTCACAGGCTGCGCGATTGGGCGCGCTGACACGCAACATCGCTTTGGTGCCGATTAGGCCATAGAATGCTCCGACCGGGCACAGGTGACCGCACCATCCGTGACGGGACACGAACAGGTCGAAGAAGAAGATTGCAACGATCATCGCCCAGACAAAGCCCGCGCCAAAGATCAGGCCGCGATGCAGCATGGTGATCGGGTTGATCAGTTCCCACGCGATGACCCCGGACAGACCCGAGACGATCAGTACCGTGGCCAATATCCACAGCCGCGTACCGCGTTTGGGTTGCCAGCCTTTGGGCAGGCCTAGCTTGCGGTGCAGCCAATGGGCGGCATCGGTTACCGGGTTGATCGGGCAGACCCAGGAGCAATAGACGCGCCCGCCGATCAGCGCGTAGGCGACCAGAACAATCAGGCCTCCGATCAGGGCGGTCAGTTCGGGCCAGTGCCCGGCAACCACGCTTTGCAGCAGAACAAATGGGTCGGTCAGCGGCAACACGCCAAGGGTCAGCGACCCGGCCAGCGTGCCTTGAACGATCCAGATGCCGAACCATGGGCCCAGCAAGAACAGGACCAGAAAGAGCAACTGTGAGGCTCGGCGCAGCAACAGGTATTTGTGCGCACCTAACCAGCCTTTGGCTTCGATTGCCTCTTGGCCGACGGGGAAATGTGTGCGTGCACTCATTGTCGAGCCCCCGGCAAATTGTATTCCGGCGCAAATCCACCCGGCGTGACCAGATTGTCGGTGCCCGGTCCGGGTAGGCGGTCAGGCAGGTCGATGATGCCTTCGACCACTGGTGCGCCCTTGGCCTCTTTCTCTTCCCAGCCTTTGCGATAGTGATCGGCGCTGGAACCGCGCGCCAGCCGGGCGGGCAGAACCTTGATCGCTGCCTGTGGCAGAACGCAGCTTTTCTCGCACATGCCACAGCCGGTGCAGCGATCGGCATGAACGGTGGGGATGAACAGCGCATGGTGGCCAGAACGGGTGTTGTGCGCGGTTTCAAGCGTGATCGCTTCGTCAATCACCGGGCAGACCCGGTAGCAAACATCGCAGCGCAGGCCCTGAAAGTTCAGGCAGTTTTCCTGGTCGACCAGAACGGCCACGCCCATATCGGCGTCGTCGATATTGTCCAGCGCAGGGTTCAGCGCCCCGGTGGGGCAGGCGGCGACACAGGGAATGTCGTCGCACATCTCGCAGGGCACGTCGCGCGCGGTGAAATAGGGTGTGCCGGTGGCGACGGCATCGACGCCAAGCTCGGCCAGCTTTAGCGTGTTATATGGGCAATCCCGCACGCACAGACCGCAACGGATACAGGCGGACAGGAAGTCTTGTTCCGGCAAGGCACCGGGGGGACGCAAGGCCTCGGCCGGCAAAGCCCGCGCGTCGCGCGCCAGCCAGGCCAACAAGGACCCGGCCGCCACGCAGCCGCCAGCGGCGCGCGCCGAGTCCTGCAGGAACCGGCGCCGCTGCGGCGAGAGGGGAGAGCCAACACCAGACATGGGTCTTACCTTTGCCTTGCCAGTTTCTTATGCGCGCTCGACCTTACAGGCGCATTTCTTGTAGTCGGTTTCCTTCGACAGCGGGCAGGTTGCATCCAACGTCAGTTTGTTAGTCAGCTGGTGCTCGTCAAACCAAGGCATGAAGACCAGCCCACGTGGCACCTTGTTGCGCCCACGGGTTTCGACCCGGCTGGTCACTTCGCCCCTGCGGGTGGACAAAACAATTTCCTGACCGCGCCGCAGACCGCGATCCCGGGCGTCGTCGGGGTGCATGAAAACAACAGCTGACGGGAAGGCGCGGTGCAATTCCGGAACCCGGCGGGTCATCGAACCCGAATGCCAGTGTTCAAGAACCCGACCAGTACAGAGCCACAAATCGTATTCATTGTCCGGCTCTTCAGCAGCAGGTTCGTAAGGCGCGAAGATAATTTTGGCCTTGCCGTCCTTGTGGCCATAGAATTTCACGTCGGCCCCTTCGGGTACATAGGGGTCATAGCCTTCGCGGAAACGATAAAGCGTTTCTTTGCCGTCCACGACCGGCCAACGCATACCGCGTGCCTGATGGTACATTTCGAACGGTGCCAGATCGTGCCCATGACCGCGCCCGAATTCGGCGTATTCTTCGAACAATCCTTTCTGCACGTAAAACCCAAAATGCTGTGCTTCGTCATTGTCGAAACCTTCGGCAGTTTCAGAAAGCGGGTATTTGTCCACATTCCCGTTCTGGAACAGAACCTCGAACATCGTCTTGCCGCGATGCTCTGGCATCTTGGCCAGCAGCTCTTCGCCCCAGACTTCTTCTACGGTGAAGCGTTTCGAGAATTCCATTAGCTGCCAAAGGTCGGATTTAGCCTCGCCCGGCGCTTTAACCTGTTGATGCCAGAACTGAGTGCGGCGCTCGGCGTTGCCATATGCGCCTTCTTTCTCGACCCACATAGCCGTTGGCAGGATCAGGTCGGCTGAAACTGCGGTGACGGTTGGATAGGGATCTGAAACGGTGATGAAGTTTTCAGGATTGCGATAACCGGGATACCCTTCCTCATTGATATTCGGGGCGGCTTGCATGTTGTTGTTGCACTGAACCCAATACGCGTTCAGCACACCGTCTTTCAGCATTCGATGTTGTAAAACAGCGTGGAAGCCCGGTTTTGGCGGGATTGTACCTTCGGGAATTTTCCATGCGGTTTCACAAATCTCGCGGTGCTCGTCATTTGCGACAACCATGTCCGCGGGCAGGCGGTGGGCGAATGTGCCAACCTCTCGGGCGGTGCCGCAGGCAGATGGTTGGCCGGTCAGCGAGAAGGGCGAGTTGCCGGGTTCGGAAATCTTGCCAACCAAAAGGTGGACGTTGTACATCAGCGAGTTCACCCACGAACCGCGCGTATGCTGGTTGAAACCCATGGTCCAAAGGCTCATGACTTTCCGGTTTGGATCCGCATATTGTTTCGCAAGTTTCTCAAGCTTGTCAGCGGGAACACCTGAGAGTTCAGATACATATTCCAAAGTGTATGGCTCAACAGCTTTGGCATATTCTTCGAAGCTGATGGGTTCCATTTTGCCCGAGTTCGGGTTTTCCGCGTCTTGCTGAAGTTGGTTTTCGTCGCGCAGGCCGTAACCGATATCGGTTGCCGTCTTGGTGATGTTTACGTGCTTTTTGACGAAGTCTTCGTTCACCGCACCATTCTGAATGATGTAGTTGGCGATATAGTTCAGGATCGCCAGATCTGTCTGTGGATTGAACACGATGCCATTGTCAGCCAATTCGAAAGAACGATGTTCAAATGTTGACAGGACATGAACTTCGCTGCCCGGTTTGGTCAGACGCGTGTCTGTCAGGCGCGACCACAGGATGGGGTGCATCTCGGCCATATTCGAGCCCCACAGAACGAACGTGTCTGCGTGTTCGAAATCGTCATAGCAACCCATCGGCTCATCAATGCCGAAGGTGCGCATGAAGCCAACAACAGCCGAGGCCATGCAATGACGGGCATTGGGGTCGATATTATTCGAGCGGAAGCCGGCTTTCATCAGCTTGGCGGCGGCGTAGCCTTCCCAGACCGTCCACTGACCCGAGCCGAACATGCCCACGCTGGTCGGGCCTTTCTTGGCCAGCGCCTCTTTCCACTTGGCGGCCATGACATCAAAGGCTTCGTCCCAGCTGACCGGTTCGAACTCGCCATTTTTGTCGTATTCGCCATTGGTCTTGCGCAGCAACGGAGTGGTCAGGCGGTCTTTGCCATACATAATTTTGGATAGGAAATAGCCCTTGATACAGTTCAGGCCGCGGTTCACCGGCGCGTCCGGGTCGCCCTGAGTGGCCACAACGCGACCTTCCTTGGTGCCAACCAGAACGGAACAGCCCGTTCCGCAGAACCGGCACGCGGCCTTGTCCCAGCGGATATCCGGCGTCGCCGCCTGAGCGTCGGCCGTGCCTGTGGCCAGCGGAATACCGGCGGCCGAGGCCGTGGCTGTGGCAGCAGTGGCTTTGAGGAATGTCCGGCGTGATTCAGAATGTGTCATAGCGTGAGCCTCCGGCTGGTGGTTTGGCTTAGGGCATCGGGACGCGGGCGGGTCTCTGCGAGGTCCTCGAAATGGTGATAGGTCAACGTCAGAGACACGACCCCGGGGATCTGGTGCAGATCCATGATGGTCTCGGACGCAAGGCGTTCAGGGGTATCTTCGACCACGACGACGAAACGGCCGTCTTCGGTCTGGGCGTGGATTTCCACACCCGGTGTATCGCTCATGGATTGCGCCGCAGCCGTAGCGTAGTCGGGCGCGACATGGGCAAGGCAACCGCAGATGTTCATTGCACAGCTTCCATTTTGGGTTGAGGGGTGTGGCCCAGCGAGATGGCATCCGCCGGGCAAACGGTAGGGCAGAGCCCGCAGCCGGTGCAGGCCGCTACATCCAGTGTCGGTTTGGCCCGACCACCGGTTTGCAGCGAGAACCGGATCGCGCTTTCTTCGCAATTGTCCTGGCAGAGGCGGCAACTGACGCCATTCATCGACAGGCAAGAGTCCAGCTTCAGCGCGGCACGCCATGGCCAGTCGAAAACAAGGTCGATGTCCAAAGCAGGGGTTGGGCAAGCATTGGCGCATTCGCCGCAAAAAGTGCAGGGATTGTCTGAGGGTTGAAAAACAGGAAAGCCGTCCGCAGCGATTGCAATCACGTCCTCAGGACAAGCCGATGCGCAATCGCCGCATTTCGTGCAGTGCTTGAGAAAGTCAGGCCCGACCGATCCCGGAGGTCTGGCTGTCACACCGTCCTCATCGTGAAATCTCGCGCTCAGGAAGGCGCGCCGGGTAGTCACTTGGCCCATTCTCAAAGACCTGGCTTTGCTAGATTCTGTTCGTCGCTATTCCCGATTAACGGCTTCGTTTAGCGCCGGATTTGATATTGATCAATTTCTTGGCAGTTTTTGCATGGAACTTAAAAAAATATGCATGCAAAAAATCTGTTTTGTCAAATTGTTGCAGGTGCGCTGACAGCTCGGCAAGCGTCGGGACTGACAAAAACAAGCCAATTTATCTTTTGGGCTTCGCCGTTCTGAGCAGCAGAATGAACACGAAAATCGAGCCCAGTGAGGTCGTCACAATTCCGACCGGTAGCTCTTGCGGGGCAAGCATCAGGCGGCTGAGGATATCGGACCCGGTCAGCAGCACCGCGCCAACCACGGCTGCCGTCGGGACAAGGTGATTGTGCAAAGGACCAGCGATGCCGCGCGCAATATGTGGAACCATCAGGCCAACAAAGCCGATCACACCGGCGACCGACACAAAAACGGCGGTCGCGAGCGCTGCAACAAAGAACATTTTGAACCGTAGCGACTGAACCGGAACGCCCAGTGTTGTTGCCGTGACATCTCCGGTCAGCAGCGCATCCAGCCAGCGGCTACGATAGAGGGCATAGGCCAGAATAAGCGCCAGCCCGGCGCAGACCAGCGGGAAGGTTTCCCATCGCGCCAGACCCAAACCGCCAAGCATCCAGAAGATGACGGAATGGGCAGCACGGTTATCGCCTGCGAAAATCAGGTAATTGGTTAGGGCTGAGAACAGGAAGGACACCGCAAGCCCGGCTAGGATCAATTTCTCAGGCGCGCTCGTCCGCAATCCGTGTACCAAAGCCAGCACGATGCCAGAGGCCACCAGCCCTCCGCAAAACGCCGCCAGCGGCAAGGTCCAGAACCCCAGAATGTCCCCGGTTACGGTGATGACGAACACAGCACCCGCTGCAGCGCCCGAAGACAGCCCGAACAGAAACGGGTCGGCCAGATCGTTCCGCGTGGTTGTCTGCAAGACAACGCCGACAATCCCCAAACCAGCGCCGATCACGGCCGCAAACAGCGCGCGGGGCAGGCGCAGGTCAAAGACGATACGGTGCAGGGGCGACACGTCTCCATCCACAAGGCCTGTGCCCAGCAATATGGCCTCGAATGTATCGGACAGAGGGATGGATGTGGTTCCGTAGATTGTTGAAACCAGAAGAAGGGCGGCCAGAATGACCGCCCCCACCAAAAGTGTCAGCCCCAGACGGCCCAAATTAGTTCAGGCCCTTATGCATGGCCTGTGCCATTTTCGAGATCGCCTGAATGTTCGCGGGTCCCGGCGTTAGTTCTTCGTACCGCAGACCGATCCAGCGCTCGTTTTTGACCGCATCGGTTTGCGACATCACCGGGTGCTCTTGCAGGAATTTGAACGTATCCGCCGCGCCATTTCCGGTTTGATAGTCCAACAGCACCAGGAACTCGGGGTTCGCGGCGGCCACGGCCTCCCAAGAGCTGCGGCCCCAGCTTGTATCCATGTCATGGGTCACGTTCTGACCGCCCGCAGCGGCAATCATCGCATCAGGGATGGCGTATTTTCCGGCGGTGAAGGGCGCATCAGCGGGCCCGTCCAGCAGGAACACGCGCGGTTTTGGCAGATCGGCGGTTTTCGCCTCAATCGCGGCCAGCTCGTCTTTCCAGCCTGAAACCAACGCTTCGGCCTTGTCTTCAACATGCATGACCTTGCCCAGACGCAGGACATCGTCAAACAGCAGGTCCATGCTGGCCTTTGGGCGGTCCTTATGCAGGTGAACGCAGCTTTCCGACAGGATCATAGTCTTGATCCCGAAGGGCGCCAGCGTTTCCGGTGTCACATCACCACCGGGCCGCATTCCGTAGTACCAACCGGCAAAGAACAGGTCGGGTTCAACGGCCACCAGGTTCTCGACCGTCGGATATTTCGGGGCCAGTTCCGGGATATCGCCGCGCAGCGAGTCGAACTCGGGGCTGGTTTTGTACCAGCCGGTAATCCCGGTCAGGCCGACGATCTTGTCTTGTAGACCCAGTGCAAAGGCCATGTCGGTCATGTTCATGTCATGCACGACCAGACGCTCGGGCTGGGTTTCAAACGCCAGCGGTTCGCCGCAATTGTCGACGGTAACTTCATGCGCGGCGGCACCGCCCGCCATGGCTGTAACCAGCGCCACGGACAATATGTGTTTCATTCGGAAATGCTCCTAACAGGATTGGAAACTGAGGTTTTTCGGATGTCCAGCGCCGGGATCAAGCGGCCCTCGTGCTGGAAAAACAGGTAATCTACGCCGAACGTGTCACGCACGCGGTCGGTGGTGAGCACGTCGGCCACAGGTCCGAACCCGGTAAGACGGGTGGATTTCATCAGCGCGACATGCGTCGCAAATTCCGGGATCATGACCAGATCGTGGACGATCATCACCACTGTGATCCCCAGCCCGGCCACCAGTGACAACATCCGCCCCTTGGCGTCCGGGTCCAGATGGTTGGTGGGCTCGTCCAGAAACAGCAGTGCCGGGTTTTGTGCCAATGCCCGCGCGATATGGGCGCGCTGCCGTTCCCCGCCCGACAGAACCGCCATGCGCTTGTCGGCCAGATCGTTCAGGCTGGTCAGGTCCAAAATTCGCGCAAGATCGGCGGCATGGGCCTCGGCCGAGCGGTCGGCCCGGATCGGGATCTGTCCCAGCGCTACATACTCGCGCAAGGAGAGCCGCCCGTCGGGATATTCCTGCTGGCTGACAACAGCGATCATCCGCGCACGCTCGGTCGCCGACATGCTGCGCAAATTTCGCCCCTTGAACAATACATTGCCGTCCGAAGGATGCTCGGACCCGCATAGAAGGTTCATCAGCGTTGTCTTGCCCGCGCCGTTGGGCCCGGCGATGGCCAGAACCGCGCCTTCGTGAAGCGCAAAGGTGATGTCCTGAAGCAGAACTTCGCCGTGATAGGCGTGATAACCGACGCCGTTGACCTGAAGGAACGCATGTTCGTTCATGTGGCCCCCGTCGCCAAGGGCGGCATCCGCGACAAGGTCTTGTGCAACAGCGCCTCGGGGCGATCCGTTGCCTTGGTCCAACCTGTGGAACTGTTTTGGTATTGCCGCGCGAAAGCGGCCAAAGCGTCGATATCGGCCGAGGTTTGAATTTCGCCAAACAGATATTGTGCCTTCGCACCCGCCTGAAATCCAACGGTCAGTGGGTGATCGCAACCGGCCATACACTCGATCATCCGTGTGCCGTAGCCCTCGGGCAGGCGCTCGCGCAGGGCCTCGGCAATCGATAGCGCCGCCTCTGCCCCTTGGCAGGTCGTGCAGATCAGCACCACATGATCCGTCATGCTCCGCCCCACCTGCATGCCAGACGGGCAGGGAGAGGAACGGTTCTGATGACATCGGGTCGATGTGACATTGAGCCTCTTTCCAGGACACCCCGCCCCGGTTTGGTTGCGTTTGAGATGGCAGGTCTCCTGACTCGCGGGTCTGTGCTTGGCCACCCTTCCCGACCTGATCCGGCCAGTGGGATATTGGCGTCGCTCACCGCCTACAGTTGCGGGGGCAGTTACGGATTTGGTCTGCACCTTACCGTATTCCCTTTTCATCCCGCGCGTGCAGCATCGGGAACCATCGTAGCGTCACTGCCTCAGATCAGAGCATGGGTCAATATGGATTCCGCAACGTTCCAGTGAAGACAGCGCAAAGGATATTGCTGCTCAGTGGGCAATCAGTTATGCTGCGACGCAGCAAAATTTGAAAGCCGAGGCTCCGTTTTGCGGGCTCAAGGGTGCTGGACGTACTATTGTGACCCCGAACTGACCTGTATCAATTAAACCCGCGACCCAAGTCGGTAAGACGTCCGAAAAACCAAAGTTGGCACGCTATGAAAATCCAGGAAAACAAAACCTTCGAGCAGCTCAAGGTTGGCGACGCGGCACAACTGACCCGCTTGTGCACGGTTGACGACCTTTATGCTTTTGCCTCGGCCTCGGGCGATCACAATCCGCTGCATCTGGCAGCCTATGACGGGGATGGCGACGGCCTTGCCGAAGCCGTCGCACCCGCGCTGTGGCCCGCCGGTCTGGTCGCAGCCGTGCTGGGAAACTACATGCCCGGCGCCGGAACGCAGACTCGCCGCGCGGATTTGGCCTTCCACCTCCCGGTGCTTGCGGGTGAAGAACTGACTGCCTTTGTCGCTGTTGAGGAAAAGCGCGACGATGGTGATCTGCTCTGCTCAGTCGAAGTGCGACGGGTCGTTGACAATGCACTGGTTCTCAGCGGCACCGTTCAGGTCACACCGCCTTCGACGCATATGGAGTTCGACTCGGTCGAGGTCCCTGGCCTGATCGTGCAGCGGCACCGCCATTTCGACGCGCTGTTGGAAAAAGCGCGCCCACTAGAGCCGATGCCAACCGCCGTTGTTGCGCCAGAAGAGCCCAACTCTCTGAGCGGCGCGTTGCTGGGGCATGCCAATCATATTATTTCGCCGATCCTCGTCGGGGACCCCGATAAAATCGCCGCTGCTGCCGCTGAGCTGGGGGCCGACTTGTCTGGCATCGAAATTGTCGAGGCCCGCAGCCACGGCATCGCCGCGCACCGTGCCGTGGATCTTGTAGTCGACGGACGCGCGCAGACCCTGATGAAGGGGTATCTGCATACCGATGAGTTGCTGCACGCGGTTTTGCGTCGTGAAAAAGGGCTGCGCACAGGGCGGCGACTGTCACATGTGTTCGTAATGGATGTTCCGGGCATGTCGCGCCCGATCATGGTGACGGATGCGGCGGTGAATATTGCGCCTGATTTGGAAACCAAGGCGGATATCGTGCAAAACGCGATTCACCTGGCACATTCTTTGGGAATTGAACAGCCCAAGGTCGGCGTGTTGTCGGCGGTTGAGACGATCAACCCGCATATGCCGTCATCGGTCGATGCGGCCTTGCTGTCGAAAATGGCCGAGCGCGGTCAGATCACCGGCGGGTTGGTCGATGGGCCGCTGGCGATGGACAATGCGGTTGATCTGAACGCCGCCCGTACCAAAGGGATCACGTCAGAGGTTGCCGGTGCTGCCGATATTCTGGTCGCGCCTAATATTGAGGCCGGGAATATGGTGGCAAAACAGTTGACCTTCATCTCTCATGCCGAGGCGGCAGGGGTCGTGATCGGTGCGGCCGTTCCCATCATTTTGACGTCACGATCCGATGATGATGCCTCGCGATTGGCATCCTGTGCTGTAGCCGCGCTTCATGCGCATGCAAACAAGGGTAAAATCCATGGCTGATCATGTTGTGGCGCTGAACGCCGGGTCTTCTTCCCTGAAATTCGCGCTTTATGAGCTGGTTGAGGGCAATCGCCCCAGTATGCGCTGGCGTGGCCAGATCGAACGTTTGGGCGACGCACCACGTTTGCTGGCCCAATCCGCTGGAGGACGCTCGATCGACCGTCCTTTGACCAACACCAAAAGCCATGACGAGGCGATCCACGCCTTTCTGGAAATGGCGCGGGAATACCTGCCGGACATCCATGTACGTGCCATCGGGCACCGCGTCGTCCACGGGGGCACTGTTTATTCCGAGCCGGTGCGCATTAACGCCTCGGTTGTCGAGACGTTGTCTGGGTTCATACCTTTCGCGCCGCTGCATCAGCCCTATAGTCTTGCAGGGATACGCGCAGCCAGCGCGGCCTTCCCGGATACAGCGCAGATCGCCTGCTTTGACACGGCGTTCCATCGGACACACCCTTGGGTCAACGACACCTTCGCCCTGCCGCAGAGCTACTATAACAAAGGCGTACGACGGTACGGGTTTCACGGGCTCAGCTACGACTACATAACGCAAAAGCTGAAAGAGATCGCGCCGGGCTTGTACGACGGGCGCGTGGTTATTGCGCATCTGGGTAACGGGGCCTCGATGTGTGCGGTTTCGGGTGGTCGGGCGGTGGCCTCGACTATGGGGTTCTCGGCGCTGGACGGGTTGCCAATGGGAACGCGTAGCGGGCAGCTTGACCCTGGTGTTGTGCTTTACATGATGCAGCAGGAAGGCCTGTCGGCGGATGAGATTGCCGAGATTCTGTATCGCAAATCCGGTCTGCTGGGTCTGTCGGGGATATCGTCGGACATGCGCACCCTTCTGTCCGCTGACACGTCCGAGGCGCGTAAGGCCATTGACTATTACGTCTTCCGCATACGCCGCGAATTGGGCGCATTGTCAGCCGCACTGGAAGGGATCGACGCGCTGGTCTTTACGGGTGGTGTTGGCGAGAACTCGGCCGCAATCCGGCAGATGGTGTGTGACGGCATGCGCTGGATCGGGATCGAGATGGATCACGCCCGGAATGCCGATGGTGGCACGGTTCTTTCAACCGATTTCAGCCGCGTGCGGATTCTGTCGATTCCGACGAATGAGGAAATGGTGATCGCCCGCGCGGCTGCGAACCTAGTGGAGTGACCTAGTCCTGCGGCTTTTTACGGGTCTTGGCGTATTTCAGCAGGACCCCAAGAAGTGCACTGACAATTTCAGGTGTCAGCGTGCCAAGCGGATCGCGCCTAATGCCGGTTACGGCGTTGCGCGCATCCGCGAAGTTTTCTCGGATTTCGGTTTCAATATCTTGCAAAGCCATGTCGCGCAGTTCGACGGCATCCGACGTGTCTGTCTGTGCCGTCATGGAATTCGCAACTACCGCAAGCAGAACGGCCACCACCAGATCAATCCCGGCAACAATCAGCGCGGCCGAGGTCGTCGACAGAGTCTCTGACAGCCAGAAAAACCCGGCCACGTTCAGCATCACGGCGGCAAGACCCACGGCAAGACCTGCTGCGGCATAGATGCCTGTGCGCTTTGCGGCAACTGCGACTTGACGCTGTGCAATCAGCCGTTCAGCGCGCAAAATGATCGAGATATTTCGGGAAATGCGGCTCATGTCAGGCTCCTACCGGGATCGACCGATCATGTACCCAAGCGCAAAGACGCCAAGGGCGAATAGGATGGGCTTTTTATGCGGCAAATCCTCGAATTCTGTCAGAACTTCATCAATTTGGGCAGTCCAATGGCCGAGGTTGTCGACGAATGCATCGGCTGGTTCCGGGGCCTTGGGTGGCTCGGGGTTGGCGTGTTCGGCCAACTGGCGGCGCAGTTCGGCGACCTCTGCTTCCAATTCTGCTTTTGTTACCATGGTTGCGTCCCTACTACCGCGATGAACCGCATGTTAGACGGTTTTTCTATTTCGGTAAAAGGGACTTATCCAGATAGTTGAGCGGGCCAGTGCTTAGCCTGTGCGACACCAGACGCAATCATGATCCGAAAGCGGCGTACCTTCGTCCGAGATTGAAGTCAGAATGCCTTTGTCTAGACACTTCAGACCCCGTCCGGCCAGCCAATCCAGTTTCATGACCCGCTCAGGATGCGGAGTGATCAGGCTGGGTCGGGTTGTAGGACCTTCTGCGGTGAAAGACCATGAGTAGCCTTCGCGTTCGGCCAACCCAAACAAGGTTTCGCGTCGCCAGTTAAAATCGGGGGGCAGATGGTTGCCGGTGTTCAGGTCCCCACCGATCAGAACGGGCAGTCCGGGCGCAAACGCGTCGATTTCATCTAACAACCGTTGGAACTGTTGATGGCGGTGCGCTGCATCTGCGTTGCTTTCCAGATGAGTGGACACAATGCAAAGTGAACCTTGCGTAGCCGGGACAATGGCGGCGATGGCATTGCGACCGCCGACCCGCGGTTGATCCGGGTCCGTCGCGCCAGTGTCCGAGGCAAACCAATGGCCGTGATCGTCCAGTCGGATCAGTGACGTGCGTTCAAACGGCACCGAGGACAGGATTGCGTTCCCATGCCAGCCAAGACTGTTGAAGTCATCCGTGCAAAAGCCCCGCTCGGTCGCGCCGCCGAGATCAAGTTCGTGAAACTCGACACCGTAAGCGTAGGTCATGCCAAGCGCGTCGGCCATCACTTCAGTGGTATGCCGCTGTGCAGTGCGGGCCATGCCGTGATCGACCTCGGACAACAAGACGATATCGGGGCAGACCTTGCCAAGATGTGCGGCGGTTTCTTCGGGAAAAAGACACCGTTCCACATTCCAGGCAGCCACTGTGAAATCGCTTTGCAAATGAGTGGACGTAGCACGGCCTCCAACTTGCACGGCATTCATGGCAGGCAGGCTGGACAGCAAATCGCGATGCGCTTCAGCCGTGCGCGGCGCAGCCAAGATCGCGTTACGCTGTTCCAGCGTCACGGCGGGCAATGTCTCAAACGTTTGCCCCGTCACAGTTTGCGCCCCGTTTCAGGATCAAACAGCCGCAGGGCCTCGGGCTTCAAATTCAATGTCGCGGTCCCGGTGGAGGCTGCATCATCCTTGCCGATCATCACCGAAAAAGGTTGTTCCCCCACCACGCCATGCAACAGGCGATGGGCGCCAAGCTCTTCCAGAATGTCCACACGGAACGGGATGTTGCCGTGATCGTCCAGTACCACATCCTCGGGGCGAATGCCCAAAGTCACCGGCCCGTTTTGCGAAGCAGGTGCTGGCATCAGACCGTCATAGCCATTGATGCGCACTTCTCCTTGCTCGACCTGAGCTCGGATCAGGTTCATCGGCGGTGCCCCCATGAATGAGGCCACAAAGGTCGAGGCTGGGTTGTGGTAGATTTCCGACGGCGTGCCGATCTGTTCGATCCGGCCAGCGTTCAAGACGATGATCCGGTCGGCCATCGTCATCGCCTCGACCTGATCATGGGTCACGTAGACGGCTGTGGTGCCAAGGCGGCGTTGCAGGGCCTTAATCTCGATCCGCATCTGGTTGCGCAGCTTGGCGTCGAGGTTCGACAACGGTTCATCAAACAAGAACAGCGCCGGATCACGCACTACGGCGCGGCCCATGGCGACGCGCTGACGTTGACCACCCGATAGCTGCGCTGGTTTGCGGTCCAGATATTCGGTCAGGTTCAGCATCTTGGCGGCGTCTTCGACCTTGGCCGCGATCTCGGAGGCCGGGTTGCCGCGATTCTTGAGGCCATAGCCGATATTTTTTCGGACGGTCATATGCGGGTAGAGCGCATAGTTCTGGAACACCATCGCGATGTCCCGGTCCGCCGGATCCACGTCATTGACCACCCGGTCGCCGATCTTCAGTGTACCTTCGGTGATCTCCTCCAACCCCGCGATCATCCGCAGCAGGGTGGATTTGCCACAGCCCGAGGGGCCGACCAGCACGACAAACTCGCCGTCCTGAATGGTGAAGCTGGTGGTCTGAACCGCCTGAAAGCCGTTGGGATAGACCTTGCGGATGCCCTCTAATGAAACCTGAGCCATGCGCGTATTCCTTATTTGTCGGATTCTGTAAGGCCCTTAACGAACCAGTTTTGGAAAAAGACGACGATCGCCACGGGTGGGATCATCGCGACAATGGCCAGCGCCAATGCCTGCCCGTGTTCTGGGATCTGACTATCTGTGTAGGACAGCACGATCTGTTTGATGCCCCGGACCAGGGTGAAAAAGCTCTCATCCGTCGTGATCAGTGTCGGCCACAGATATTGGTTCCAGCCAAAGACAAACATGATGATGAAGATCGCAGCGATCATCGTCCGGCTAAGCGGTACAAGGATATCGACAAAGAACTTCCATGGGCCTGCGCCGTCGATCCGGGCGGCCTCGGCCAGCTCCTCAGGGACGGACATGAAGAACTGACGGAAAAAGAACGTGCCGGTTGCGGATGCGATCAGCGGTACGATCAGACCGGTATAGGTGTTTGTCAGGCCCAGTTTCTGGATCGCCTCGTATGAGGGCAGGATGCGCACCTCCAGCGGCAGCAACAGGGTGGTGAAGATCACCCAGAAGGCCAGCGTGGCAAAGCGCAGGCGAAAATAGACGATGGCATAGGCCGCCATCATCGAGATGATAATCTTGCCCACCGCAAAGCCGATGCCAAGGATGAAGGAATTCATCAGCATCAGCGTGCCATCCACCGTCTGGGTGAACCCACCCTTTTCGAACATGGCGGCATGGAAGTTCTTGCCCAGATTGTCGCCCAGCGTCAGCTGCAACCCCTCGCGGTGGATTGTCACAGCGTCATGGCTGGCCGTGGTCAGCGCCAGCAGCGGTGGTATCATCATCAGCAAAGCGCCTAGGATCAGGACGGTGTGATCGCCGATCGCGCCCCATTTGATGCGGCGGGGACGATGGGTTTCAACGGGAGTTTCGAGTGTTGTCTCAGCCATGTCCAAAGCCCTTACGTATAGTGAATCCGGCGTTCCATCAGGCGGAACTGAAACACGGTCAGGATCAGCACCAGCACCATCAGGATCACCGATTGCGCGGATGAGCCGCCAAGGTCATTGCCCCGGAACCCGTCCAGATAGACCTTGTAGACCAGCGTCATCGGGTTGTTGCCCGGCTCACCCTTCATCAGCGCGTCGATCACGCCAAAGGTGTCGAACAGCGCGTAGGTGATGTTGATGATTAGCAGGAAGAACGCGGTGGGGGCCAGCAACGGGAAAGTCACCTGCCAGAACCGTCCGGTGGCCGAGCGGTTGTCGATCATCGCCGCCTCGCGCACGGATCGCGGAATGGATTGAAGGCCCGAGAGGAAAAAGATGAAATTAACCGGGATCTGCTTCCACACGGCCACGATGACCATAGCGGTGGCCGTGGCGTTATAGTCCACGCCCAGTTTGAAATCCCAGCCGAACATCTGAAAAAACTTGGTCAGCGGCCCAGTGCTTTGATCAAAGAATAGGATGCCCAGAAACCCGGCCACAGGTGGTGCGATGGCATAGACCCACATCAGCAGCGTGCGATAGGTCTTTGCCCCTCGGATTACCTTGTCCGCCTTGATCGCTAACAGCAGCGCGATGGCGAGCGAAAAGAACGTCACAAGCACCGAATAAAGGATCGTGAACACTGCCACGCGCTTGTACTGATCATTGCCCAGCAGCGAGGTATAGTTTTCCCCCCCTACAAAGGTCGAGCCGAACCCAAACGGGTCCTGCAAGTAGAACGAGGATTGCAAAGCCCAGCCCGCAGGCCAGTAGAAGAAGATGGCAATGATCAGCAGTTGCGGCATCAGCAGCGCCACAGGAAGCCAGATCGTGTCAAAGCCCGCGCGTTTCATGAATGGTTCCGTGCGAATAATGAGCGATGGTCGCACCCGGAGGCACGACCATCCAGGGGGTGATAACGGGGATTAACCCTGGGTCTTACCAAAGCGTGCCAGCAGTTCGTTGGCTTCTTTTTCGATTGTCTTGAAGGCGGTCTCGATGTCGGTTTCACCAGTCAGGATACGTCCATATTCGCGGTTCATGATGTCGCGGATCTGGACGTAAAAGCCCATGCGGTAGCCCTTGGTGTTGTCGCCCGCCTTCGCCTGCAACTGGTTCACACCAACTTCGGCGGCCGGGAAGCGGTCATAATGGCCGTCTTTCTTGGCAACCTCATATGCGGCTTCGGTGATCGGTACGTATCCGGTTTCCTGGTGCCAGAAGTACTGGGTTTCAGGCGCGGTCAGGAAGCGGAAGAACTCAGCCGTGGCCTTGTTCTCGTCGTCCGATTTGCCGGACATTGCGAACAAAGCGGCGCCACCGATGAAGGTTTGGGTAGGCTCGGCGGTCACGGCTTCCCAATAGGGCAGCTCGGTTGCACTGAATTCGAACGGCAGGTCTTTTTGCAGGAGGCCACCAAAAGAGCCCGACGAACCCAGCCACATGGCGACTTTGCCTTCTTCGAACGGCTTGGCGTTGTCGCCCCAGCCGGTACCATACCATTCGAACAGACCTTCGTCTTTCCAATCGGTCACGGCGGTGAAGTGGGCCTTGATGGCGTCATTGTTCACCAGGATCTGCGTGTCGATGCCGTCATAGCCATTGTTGTTGGTGGCAAAAGGCAGGTTGTGGCGCGACATGAAGTTTTCGGTGAAGATCCAGGGCAGGTGCGACTGGCTGAGCGCGATGTAGCCCGCGTCTTTCAGCGCAGGAGCAGTGGTTGTCTGGAACTCTTCCCAGGTCTTCGGCGGAGTGACACCTGCAGCTTCCAGCGCGTCTACGTTGAAGTACAGGATTGGCGTAGACGAGTTGAAGGGCATGCCGATCATCTTGCCGTCGCTGTCGGCATAGAAATACCGCACACCGGCGATGTAGTCGTTGATGTCGAAATTCACGCCATTATCGGCCAGCAGATCCTGAACGGGGATAGTTGCTCCCTTGGCTCCGATCACGGTGGCGGCACCGGCGTCGAAGACCTGCATGACGTTGGGCTGCTCGCCCGCACGGAAGGCGGCGATACCTGCGGTCAGTGTTTCCTCATAGCTGCCCTTGTAGACCGGAGTGATCTTGTAATCGTCCTGCGAGGCGTTGAAATCTTCGGCAATCTTGTTGACGGTTTCACCCAGTTGGCCGCCCATTGCGTGCCACCATGTGATCTCGGTTTCGGCAAAAGTTGCGGTCGCAGTAAAGGCGAGTGCGGCGGCGGTAGCGCTGAAGGTCAGCTTGGTCATGTCTCTCTCCGGTTTGGCCGCGGACCAAGGTTTTGGTCAGCGCACCAGGTTGCGGGGCCGAAGCCCCAGGCAGCGTCAAAAATCTGCACAAATAGGGCGAATCCCATTCGTGATGCACATCTTGTGCACACGTGGTCACATACGCTTTGCATGTGACAGTTCGGTGAAAGATTTTTAGCATTATTGACAAATTATTCAGAAACATAGGACAGCTAGTGCGTGAGCAGTGACAATGAATATAATACCCCGCGACCCCGGCGGGTGACTGCCCAGATTGTGGCCGAAGCGGCAGGTGTATCGCGGTCGTCTGTGTCACGCGCGTTCACACCTGGCGCCTATCTGGATGCAGATAAGCGGAAAAAGATACATGAGGTCGCGGCGCAGATGGGGTATCAGCCCAATGCGCTGGCGGCAGGGCTGAAAGATGGTCGCTCGCATCTTGTCGCTGTTTTTGTCGGAAATATGCGCAGTGCTTATGACACCGAGTTCGTAATGGCTTTGGTTGGGCAATTGAACCCGCTGAACAAATGGCCGATCCTGATCGACGGCGGCGATCAGTCTGCGGAAAAGGCAATTCAGCAAGTCTTGCGCTACCCGTTGGACGCGTTGATCCTGCGTGGTGGAAGTATGCAGGCCGAAGTCGTCACGCATTGCAGCAAGATCGGGGTTCCAATGATTTCCGCTGGGCGCGTCGTCGAGGCCCAGGGTGTTGACAATGTTTGTTGTCGAAACGCCGAGGGCACCCGGATTGCCACTCGGGTTCTGATCGAAAAGGGAAGAAAGAAATTCGGCTATATCGGTGGCCCCGAGGCTTTCTCCTCTTCTAGCGGTCGCCGGGCTGGGCTACTGGACAGTTTGGCTGAGGCTGGGCTTTCGCTGGTTGCCGAAACCGACGGCGACTTCACTGTCGACGCCGGCCACAGGGCGGCCACCCGCCTGCTGACCACGCATTCGCTGGATGCATTGATTTGTGCCAATGATGCAACCGCGATTGGGGCTTTGACAGCGGCCCGAGACTTGGGAGTATCAGTTCCAGAAACCCTGTCAGTTGTGGGGTTCGATGATATTGAGATGGCTGGCTGGCCAACATTCGATCTGTCAACGGTTTGCAACCCGATCGACGAAGCTGTCGAGCACGTCATTCAACTTTTGGAGAAACGGCTGAAGAACCCTTTGAAAGCCAGCGAAACAATTCTGATTAAACCTCACTTCGTGCCCCGCGGCACGCATTGAGATTTTCAGTAATCGGCCACCAGCAGGAAATCGGGCGCGGCATCTTCCTCGATCGTGGCAAAGCGCGGAATTGGGTCCTCGAACACATTGTCGGTTCGGTCATCGTTGACGGTTGAGACTTCGCCTATCAGGCAATCGCCTTTCTCCGCCCAAAAGGCATGCCAGATACCCGGCATCAATGTCACGCTTTCACCGGGCTTCAGACGCAACAGTTCACCGGGTTGGATCGTGACCGGGCAGTTGTCGCTTGGCACAATGACCGGGTTGTCGCGGTCGATGCCGCCATCCGTGTCCGAGGCATAGATCTCCATCACCAGATCACCGCCGCCCCGGTTGATGATGTCTTCGGCCTTCACGATATGGCGGTGCATGGGTGAGAGTTGTTTGTCCCGCGAGACCAGCAGTTTTTCCGCATAAAGCATACCGCGCCCTTTGCTAAGGTCAGTGACATCGCCGTTGCGCAGTGTAAACAAGAACAATCCAAGCTCATCAAATCGGCCCTGACCGTAATCGGTGATATCCCAGCCCAATCCCCGCGCGCGAATGCCATCGGCCCGAGCGCTGCGCATCTGTTCCGGCGACCATGTTGCGAAAGGAGGCAGAACCGCACCAAAGGAATGAATGAACGCCTCGGCTGCGGATTTGATCTCGTTGATTTCGGAACGTTTCATCGGTTTGGCCTTCGTGGTCAGAGTTCGTGTGCCCAGGGCGGATTCGCCCCGGCGCGGGATACGGTGACGGCGGCAACCTCGGCCCCTGTGCTTAGAGCGGATCGTATGGCACTGACGTCCACCGAGCGTAGACCGGATTTGGTCAACAAGCCGTCCGCGTCAAGCTGGGCCAGAACGCCCGCATTGAACGTGTCGCCCGCTCCGACTGTGTCGACCACCTGCACCTGTTTGACCGACACCGAGGTCTCGGACCCGTCGTGTAGATAGGCCGAGGCGCCCTCGCTGCCCTTGGTAATAATGACAACAGACGGTCCGGCTTCCAGCAGGGCAGGGACTTTCTCGGTCAGGGATTCAGGTCCGGGGACGATCCAATTCAAGTCTTCGTCAGATACTTTTACGATGTCGGCCTGTTCGATCATGCGGTTCAGGCGGGTGCGGTACCGGGTCTCATCCGCGATAAAGCCGGGGCGGATATTGGGGTCGAGCATCACAGCGCACGCGTCGGCATGTTGGTCCAACAAGGCCGCATACGCATCCGCACAAGGTTCGCAGGCCAGGCTGATACCACCGAAATAGAGCGCTGTGGTGCCGGGCAACTGCGCGGGCATATCCTCGGGCCGTAGCATCCGCCCGGCCGAGTTTTCATCTAGAAAGCTGTAGCTGGCCTGTCCGTCCTTCAACTGCACAAAGGCCAGTGTCGATGGACGGTCCGAGCGGATGACATGAGTCTGATCCACGTGGCTGTCGGTCAGCGCGTCGGACAGTTGTGCCCCGAACATGTCGCTGGACAAGCCAGTCAGCATCCCAACCGACGCGCCCAGACGACCAAGCGCTATGGCGGTGTTGAAGATCGCTCCGCCTGAATGGGGGACAAAGCCCTGTGCCCCGTCGGTGGTTGGGGTGGGGATCATGTCGATCAGCGCTTCACCGCAGCACAGGATCATGCCGGGACCTTTCCAGTTTGGCCGCGTCAGGCCATCCGACGCGCGAGGGCACTTTTGCAGAAATTGTTAGCGCCAACAATGCCAAATTCATCCTGTTCCGAGACATAGAGGTTCATCGACCGGCGTAGCTCACTGAACCGACCCCCGGCGTTGAAAGCGTCGCGGAAGGTGTCCTTGAACAGCCAACGGTTCTTTTCGGCCACGCCGCCCACCAGAAAAACACCGCCCGCTGGCATCATGGTCACAGCCATATCGCCCATGACAGCCCCCAGATGAGTGGTGAACATATGGGCCGCGCGTACCGCATGAGGGTCGGTTTGGGCCAGCGCGTCTTGCAGGATATCCTTTGCGGGACGGGTTTCCGCGTTGGTTTGACCGGCTGCGAGTTGGATGGCTTGGTAGAGGATGGGCAGGCCGGTGCCGCTCAGGAACATCTCGGCCTCAAGGGTCAGCGAGTCGTCAAAGAAACACTCGGTCGCGACCTCGCGGGCGGCGCGAAATACTTCAACCTCGTCAGCGTGGCGCGGTGACAGGCCTACATGGCCGCCTTCGCCAGATGCCGTATGGTAGTGCCCCTCGGAATAGAGCAGCGACCCAACCCCAAGCCCGGTGCCCGGCCCAACGACCAAGCGAGTGCCGACCGGCGGGGTTTCCGCACCTTGCAAAACCTCGACGTCACCGGCCCTGATTTCAGCCACAGACCACGCGGCTGCGGTGAAGTCATTGATCACAAAAGTATGTTGCGCGCCGGTCGCGCGTCCGATGTCGTCCTCGGACAAATCAAGCTGCGCGTTGGTCAGTCGGATCGTACCATCCCGCACAGGGCCCGCCCCGGCGGCGACAACCGCGCGGGGGTCGGTGCCAACTTCGTCGCGCAGGCTGTGAAACGCTTCGAGCAGTTGCGGCAGCTGTCCCGTTGGGTATTTGCGCAGATCGGTGAGTCTCCCGTTTGAGATAACCCCCAATCGGGTGTTGGTCCCGCCGATATCGGCCACCAGATTCCAGTGTTCATGCATGGCTCCGGCGGGTTGTGCTAAGGGGACAGAGACTTGTGCACCGGCGAGGGCAGTTTTCACCGCCTCAAAGGACGCTTTGGGCGTCCGCCCCATCGTGTCGAAATCCACATCAACCAGACCAAAGCGCTTCTCGTAGCCAAGGGCCCATTCGTAGTTGTCCAGCAGCGACCAGATAAAATAGCCTTTGACGGGCACATCCTGATCCAACGCGTCTTTCACAGCGGCCCAATGCTGGTTGAGGTAGTCGATCCGGTCCTCATCTTGCCGGCGCTCAGAGCTGGCCATGCCATTTTCGGTCACATAGATCGGCAGATCGCCGGTATATTCACGAGCGGCCCGGGTCAGGAAACGTGTCAGGGCGGAAGGCTCAATTTCCCACCCCATTTGCGTTTTGGGCAGGGGGCCAGGGACCTCTTGCAGGCTGGGCCAGGCGGAGTCGGCGGGCGCGATCAGTTTGCGGGTGTAGTAGTTCAGCCCGCACCAGTCCACGGGCGCGCCGATCGTGTCGAAATCATCCTGCCAGCCAGCGGGTAGATAGGGTTCCAACCCGTCCAGAACATTTTGCGGATAGGCTTTGTTGAATACGCCGCCCAGAAAGAAGCGGTTGTAGATACCGTCATACAAGTCAGCGGCTTTGCGCGCCTCGGCGCTGTCATCGGCGGGTTCGGCCCATTCCAGATTGAACACCGCTCCCAAGTTGGACATGCCCAGACCACGCATCGCCTCGATCGCGCGGCCATGCGCCAGCAGAACATGATGCATCGCGCGAGCCGTCGCGCGGATATCGCGCAGGCCGGGGGCGTGGTGGCCGTCGAAATGGCTCAACCAGCTGACGCACCAGGGTTCGTTGATGGGGGCAACACTGAACATCCTGTCGCCGATGCGGCCCATAATGACCTCAGTGAAGTCGGCGAACCACCCAGCGATATCCCGATTTCGCCAGCCGCCCAGATCCGCTAGCGGCGAGGGCAGTTCCCAATGATAGAGCGTCGCACAGGGGCGAATGCCGCGTTCCAGCAGAGCATCGGCTAGTCGGTCGTAATAGTCCAACCCGGCTTGGTTCACCGCCCCACGTCCTTCGGGCAGAACCCGGGCCCAGCTGGTTGAAAAGCGATAGCAATCAAAACCGGCTTCGCGCACCAGATCAAAGTCCTGATCGAAACGGTTGAGGTGATCGCAAGCGAGATCTCCGTTTTCGCACCGCACCACATTGCCGGGCGTGCGGGCAAAGGTGTCCCAATGGGTCTGACCTGCGCCACCCTGCGCGTGGCCTTCGATCTGATAGGCAGAGGTTGCGACACCAAAGAGGAAATCTTTGGGGAAATCAGCGCGGGTATATTTCATGTTCAGAACCTGTCAGGAGCGGGGCCGGTCGAGCCGCCAACTACCAGTTCGGCCTCCAGCAATCTAGTTTTAACCGGGTCCTCCGGTGATTTGATCCGGTCGATCAACATTTCGGCGGCGATTTCCCCAGCCTGCCGGACCGAGGATCGCGTTGCTGTAAAGATCGGCACGTCTTGTCCATTCTTGAGATAGGACAGGTCGTCATCATGGGCGATAACCGATACATCGCGCCCCAATTTCAGCCCAGCCTCATTCAAAGCGCGTCGCACCCCGATGGCAGATATCATTGACGAGACCAATATGGCCGTAGGGGGGTTGTCCAGCTGCAGCATGTCGCGGGCTTCGTGATGGCCGTAAACCTCGGTCATTTCGGCGCTGCGCATCAGAGCGGGTTCGGGTGTCAGATTGGCTTCTTGCAGAGCCTGCAGATATCCTTCGCGCCGACGTTGGGCGAAATCCATATCCTCTAACCCATTGATCAGCGCGATACGTTTGTGCCCGAGATCAATCAAAAACCGGGTCGCCCTCAGGAATGAGCTTTTGTTGTTCACATCGACCCAGTCATAAGGCACCTCGATCCCGGTCGAGCGGCCATGGACGATGAACGGAACTGCCATGCGGGTCAAAACCTCGATCCGGTGTTCGTTGACCTTGGGGCCTTGCAGAACGACCCCGTCGACAGCGCCGCGTTGGAAGAGGTCCCGATAGGTGCGTTCGATCGAGGTATCGTCGGCATTGGTGAACATCATGTCATAGCCATGCGCGCCATAGGTCCGAGCGGCTCCGGCGACAAAATCCCCGAAGATCGGGTTGACCATTTCATGTTGCGAGGAACTGGGGATCACGTGCCCGATCACCATAGAACGCCCCGTGGCCAGCCCTTTGGCGCGGCTGTTCGGGCGATAGCCGTGTTTGGTCGCCGCAGCCTGAACCCGCTCTCGCGTGGCCTCGTTCACCTCAGGGTATCCGTTCAGCGCGCGACTGACCGTTGTCTGCGAAAGACCAAGGATTTCTGAGAGCTGCTTTAGGTTCATTTAGCTTCAAAGCGCCTTCAAATTAGTGGCAAAACTTTTGTGGGTGGGTTTTCCCATTGGGTCAACCTGTTTCTACATTCCGTGTGTTTTATTAATTTTTTGACGAATTTCAAACCTAATATTGACAGAACTTGAATGTTAGCGGATAAAACCCGTCATTCAAAGCGCTTTGAAAACTGAGTCTCACGGGCGCGACAGAGTTGGGAGGAGAATTCATGAAACACTCGCTTTACGCAGGCGCGGCAACGTTCGCCCTGATGGCGGGCGCGGCGCATGCCGACAAGGTCACGGTGTTTGGCCCCTGGTTGGGGCCGGATCAGGAAAATGTCGAAAAGGTGCTGGACGGCTTTGCTGCCGCGACCGGGCATGAGTACGCCTATGTCGGCTCGGATAGTTTCGAACAGCAGATCCGCATCGACGCGGAAGCAGGATCTGCCCCTAACGTTGCGGTGTTCCCGCAGCCCGGTCTGGCAGCGGATATGGCCAAATCCGGCTTTCTGACGCCTTTGGCAGATGGCACATCCGATTGGATTCGCGACAATTACGCTGCGGGTCAATCCTGGGTCGATCTGGGGACATATGCAGGCCCGGACGGGGCTGATAACCTTTACGGGTTTTTCTACAAGGTCGATGTGAAATCACTGGTCTGGTATGTTCCCGAGAACTTCGAGGACGCCGGGTACGAAGTGCCGACCACGATGGAGGAACTCAAAGCTCTGACGGACCAGATCGTCGCGGATGGCGAGACGCCTTGGTGTATCGGTCTGGGGTCTGGCGGAGCGACCGGCTGGCCCGCGACCGACTGGGTCGAGGACATGATGCTGCGCACGCAATCGCCCGCAGATTATGACGCCTGGGTCGCAAATGAAATGAAATTCAATGACCCAAAGGTCATCGCGGCCATCGAAGAATTCGGAGCCTTCGCCCGCAACGACGACTATGTCGCTGGTGGGGCAGGGGCTGTGGCCACGACCGATTTCCGCGACAGTCCCAAAGGCATGTTCAGCTCTCCGCCGCAATGCTATCTGCACCGTCAGGCCTCGTTCATTCCGGCATTTTTCCCGGAAGGTACGGTCGTGGGTGAAGATGCGGATTTCTTCTACTTCCCGGCCTATGAAAGCAAGGACTTGGGCAGCCCGGTTCTGGGTGCGGGCACGCTTTGGGCGATCACCAATGACAGCCCCGGCGCTCATGCTTTGATCGAGTATCTGCAGACCCCCGAAGCGCACGAGACCTGGATGCAATTGACCGGGTTCCTGACACCGCATAAGGGCGTTGATACCTCGCTTTTCTCGGACCCGACGTTGAAGAAGATGAACGACATCCTTCTAGGTGCGACCACCTTCCGGTTTGACGGGTCTGACCTAATGCCCGGCGGTGTTGGCGCAGGGACGTTCTGGACCGGCATGGTCGACTATGCTGGCGGGGCCTCGGCGGAAGAGGTTGCCAACGAAATCCAATCCTCCTGGGACGCGCTGGACTAAGCGTTCCTGATCGGGCAACCCGCCAGTCCGGGTTGCCTGCCACCGTCGCAAGGGAGACGCGGCATGCATCCGGCATTACAGGGCCTGCTGACCATCGCCATCGGCGTGTCAGGGTGTGTGGGCTATTTCTACCTCTCCAACCAATTTCTGGACAAAGTGCTGTTCCCGGCGCGCGGCCCGAATGCAGGGCGCAATATCAACCGCGCCAACATGATCCGTCCGTGGTTGTTTCTGTTCCCGGCGTTGGCGGCGTTGGGTCTGTATCTGGCCTATCCGGTGGTCGAAACGCTGCGCTTGTCCCTTACGGATCGGGTACCCGGTGGGGGCTATGAATGGGTGGGCCTGGAAAACTACATCCAGATGGCGAATGAGCCCAAATTCTGGGAAGCCATGCGCAACAACATGTTCTGGTTAATCATCGTGCCGGCGATGTCCACCGCTTTGGGTCTTTTGGTTGCGCAACTGACCGACCGCATTCGTTGGGGCAATATCGCCAAGTCGCTGATCTTCATGCCGATGGCGATTTCTTTTGTGGGTGCATCGGTGATCTGGAAGCTGGTCTATGACACTCGCCCGGCCGAACAGGATCAGATCGGGATGCTGAACGCGCTTTATATCTTCTTTGGCGGGACCGAGCCGCAAACTTGGCTGACCATCCCGTTCTGGAACAGTTTCTTCCTGATGGTCGTGCTGATTTGGATTCAGACCGGCTTTGCCATGGTGATCCTGTCCGCGGCCTTGCGTGGCATCCCCGAGGAAACCATCGAGGCCGCCATTCTGGACGGCGCCAACCCGTTCCAGATTTTCTTCCGCATCAAGGTGCCGCAGATCAAGACCACAATTCTAGTCGTATGGACCACGATCACGATCACCGTGCTCAAGGTCTTTGACATCGTCTTTGCCATGACCAACGGCCAGTGGGAGACACAGGTTCTGGCCAACTACATGTATGACAAGCTGTTCCGCGCCAATGACTGGGGTGTGGGGTCGGCCTCGGCCATGGTGATCATGCTGCTGGTCACTCCGATCCTGATCTGGAACGTGCGCAACGCGCGCAAAGAGATGGAGTGAGGCCATGAGCGATATTGCAGGAACCAAACCGGCGCTGCGCTGGGTCGTCCATGCCTCGGTCACATTTCTGGTCGTGCTTTGGGTGGTGCCAACACTGGGGCTGTTGATCTCGTCCTTTCGCACGGCCGATCAGATTGCCACAAGCGGCTGGTGGAAATCTCTCTTCCCGTCCGAACAGAATCTGACTTTGCGGTCTGCAGCGCCGGACACACAGGTTCTGGAAAACGGGGTTTACGTGATCGAAGGCAACCTGTTTGACGCGGGCACAACGGCTACGATCTCTCAATGGGGTGTCAGCTCTCGGGCCGTGGATGCGTTTGTTACGGGTGATACCGCTGAGCTGCGCCGGGGTGGTACGATCACTGTGGACGCGCAGGGCAACTACAGGATGGAGAATTCGGAAGAATTTACCGGCAGCCGAGGTGCCCGTGTATTCGTGACCGCAGAATTGCCGCCCGAGTTCACGTTGGCCAATTACCACAAGGTTTTGTTGGCCGAAGATTCCTCTGACAGCATGGGGCGGGCGTTCTTCAATACTCTGACTGTGACCATCCCTGCGACAATCATTCCGATCTTGGTGGCCGCCTTTGCGGCCTACGCATTGGCGTGGATGGATTTCCCCGGCCGCGCCCTGCTGATTGCTGCCGTAGTTGGATTGTTGGTGGTACCGTTGCAACTGGCGCTGATCCCACTTTTGAAATTCCACCTCAATATCGGGATCGGGAAAGGCTATCTTGGGGTTTGGATGGCCCATACCGGGTTCGGGATGCCGCTGGCGATCTACCTGCTGCGCAACTACATGGCTGGCCTTCCCCGAGACCTGATCGAAAACGCGCGGGTCGACGGAGCGACCGAGTTTCAGATCTTCACCAAACTGATCCTGCCGCTGAGTTTCCCGGCGCTGGCCTCTTTCGCGATCTTCCAGTTCCTGTGGACTTGGAATGATCTGCTGGTCGCCAAGGTCTTTTTGATCGACGCGTCGGGTCAGACCACCGTCATGACCAACCAGATTGTCGAGTTGCTGGGCACGCGGGGCGGCAACTGGGAAATTCTGGCCACGGCGGCGTTCGTGTCGATCGCCGTGCCGCTGATCGTTTTCTTCGCAATGCAAAAATATCTGGTCCGGGGCCTGCTGGCCGGATCCGTCAAATAGAGGCTTCTGATGAACGTGCAGAACACTGTGGACACAACGAAGGCAACCCAAGCAGCGTCCGATTGGTGGCGTGGCGGTGTGATCTATCAGATCTATCCCCGCAGCTTTCAGGACAGCAACGGCGACGGAATTGGCGACCTGAAAGGGATTACTCAGCGTCTGGGCTATATCGCCTCGCTTGGGGTCGATGCGATCTGGATATCGCCGTTCTTCAAGTCTCCGATGAAGGACTTCGGATATGATGTCAGCGACTACCGCGATGTCGACCCGATGTTCGGAACGATGGCGGATTTCAAAGAGCTTCTGGATCAGGCGCATGGGCTTGGGCTGAAAGTGATGATCGACCTTGTGCTGTCGCATACCTCGGATCAGCACCCGTGGTTTAGCGAGAGCAGGTCCAACCGCGAAAACGAAAAGTCCGATTGGTATGTCTGGGCGGACCCGAAACCGGACGGAACGCCGCCAAACAACTGGTTGTCGATCTTCGGAGGCTCGGCCTGGCAGTGGGATTCGCGCCGGTTGCAGTATTATCTGCACAACTTCCTGACTTCGCAGCCCGACTTGAATTTTCATTGCCCGGCGGTTCAGGACGCCTTGCTGGATGTGGCCCGATTCTGGTTGGATTTGGGTGTCGACGGATTCCGGTTGGATACGATCAACTTCTACTTCCATGACAAGCAGCTGCGCGACAACCCCGGCCTGCCGATGGAGCAGCGCAACGCCTCAATCGCGCCCATGGTGAACCCGTATAACCATCAAGATCACCTTTTCTCCAAGAGCCAGCCTGAGAATATCGCCTTCCTCGAACGGTTGCGTGCGTTGACCGACGAATACGAAGGCCGCGCCTGTCTGGGTGAGGTCGGCGACGCGCAGCGCGGGCTTGAGATCATGGGCGAATACACCACCGGCGATAAGCGGATGCACATGTGCTATGCTTTCGAGTTTCTGGAAAAACGCGCGCTAACGGCGACTTATGCCAAACAGGTTTTCGATCAGTTAGAGGACAAGGCCGGTGATGCGTGGCCTTGCTGGGCCTTCTCGAACCACGACGTTCAGCGACACGCGACACGTTGGGGATTAAGCGACGAGGCCGTTCGACAGCATGCGGTCCTGATGATGTGCCTGCGGGGCTCTGCTTGCCTGTATCAGGGTGAGGAGCTGGGCCTGCCCGAGGCCGATGTGGCATTCGAAGACCTGCAAGATCCCTATGGCATCGAATTCTGGCCAGAATTCAAAGGACGCGACGGGTGCCGCACGCCGATGGTCTGGGCCGCGCAGGACGAGCAATCGGGTTTTAGTGCCGGTCGTCCCTGGCTGCCCGTCAGCCCGCCGCAAGCCGAACGCGCGGTAGACAGGTTGGAGCAAGACCCCAATTCGATGCTGCATCACTATCGCCGCGCGATTGCGCTGCGACATGCGCATCCGGCACTGATGTCCGGGGAGCAGATGCAGATGGCCCAGACCGGCCCTGTTCTGACCTTCCTGCGGGACGCCCCGACCGAGCAGGTTTTTTGTGCCTTCAATCTGGGTTCGGATCCGACCCAATTCACTCTGCCCGAGGGGAACTGGCACATAATCGGGGAGGAGTTGGGCAGCGTCGACGGGGAAGGGGCATTGTCCCTCGACGCTGCGCAATTCTGTCTGCTGGCGCGGGACAAGGGGTAGGTTATGTCTGAACTCAAACTCACGGACGTGGCCAAGACATATGGTCATGTAGATGTTCTGAAGAACATCAATCTGGACATTGACCGGGGCGAGCTGATCGTGTTCGTCGGTCCTTCGGGCTGCGGTAAATCCACCTTGCTACGTATGATTGCAGGGTTGGAGAAGATCTCGGGCGGAACGCTTGAGATCGAAGGGCAGGTGATGAACGATGTGCCCCCGGCGCAGCGCGGCATTGCGATGGTGTTCCAAAGCTATGCGCTTTATCCCCACATGACCGTGCGCGAGAATATGGCCTTTGCTCTCAAGATCGCAAAGATGCCTGCGGCGGATGTGGATGCCGCTGTCGAACGTGCCGCGCGTATCCTTCAGCTTGAACCATTTCTGGATCGGCTCCCCAAGGCACTTTCGGGCGGACAACGTCAGCGGGTTGCCATTGGGCGGGCCATTGTCCGCGATCCCAAGGTCTATCTGTTCGACGAACCGCTCTCGAATCTCGACGCCGCCCTGCGAGTCGCCACGCGGATCGAAATCGCGCGCCTGAAAGAGGCGATGCCTGACAGCACCATGATCTACGTGACCCATGATCAGGTCGAGGCGATGACTTTGGCCAGTCGCATCGTGGTGCTTGCCAATAAGGGGATCGCGCAAGTTGGGACTCCACTGGAATTGTACGAGACGCCGGATAACGAATTTGTCGCGCAATTCATCGGCTCGCCCTCGATGAACCTGCTGCCCGGTATCATCACACAAACGGGCGAAACGACAGTTGTCACGCTAGAGGCCGGTGGAACGATCACGAGCGCTATCGCGACCCAGGCGGAGGACATGGGCAAACAAGTGAATGTCGGCATCCGGCCAGAAGATTTTGTTCCAGCTGACGCGGACGCGGCCTTTCAAGGGGTGGTGGACTTCACCGAGGCACTAGGCGAAGTCACACTGCTGTACTTTGAAAACCGCACCGGGGCTGAATCTGTGATTGCCAAGTTGCAAGGTATCCAGCGCAATATGCGGGGACAAGCTGTTGGTGTCTCAGCCCGTCCCGAAAAGGTGCATTTGTTTCACGACGGAAAATCTATGCGCAGCAAGTCCTGACTTTTCTGCGAATTGGTGAAGTCCAATTTAATCATCAGCGTTGATCATTTCGATTGTACCTGTCGGCCACGCCGCCAGGTATTCCAACGTGCCTTAATCGGATAATGGAACGTGTTTTTTAGCTTGTAAACGCACCGGTTGGTTAAGTGTTCCGACCCGTCGACCAGCGGTGTTACGTGGTCGCAAAGGCGCCAAGTCAATTCAAACTGGACTTATGGAAACTGCCAACTGTCACTTTTGGACTGACAGCTGGATCGCAAAGGTCTAACCTGTATCCACAAAAACAAAAAAACGGATTTACAACGGGAGATCTAACAATGACTAAACTAACAAACCTGTCCAGGCGGACGGTGCTGAAAAGCGCAGGTGCCGCGGCTCTGGCGGCCCCTCTTTACAGCAAAAGCGCACTGGCCTCTTCAGGTGAGATCAACATTCTGATGTGGTCGGATTATCTGCCACCCAGTTTCCTGCAAGAGTTTGAAACTCTGACCGGAATCAAGGTTAACTATACCGGCATCGGGTCGAACGAAGAGATCATCAACAAGATGAAGGCGACCAAGGGCCAAGGCTTCGACATCGTCTCGCCCACCAACAACCGGTCCTTGCAGTGGGAACCGCTTGAGTTGCTGCAGCCCTTCGACATGAACAAGGTGCCGATTGATCTGGTGAACCCGGCGATGGCCGCTATTGGCACAGATGCGTGGAACTTTGGCGATGCGGGCGTGCACTGGCTGCCGCATATCTGGGGCACCGAGGGCATTGCCTATCGCACCGATCTATGGCTGCCCGAGGGCGATGCGCCGTCTTATGGCGATGTTTGGTCCGAGGAGAACGCGGGCAAAACCATGGGCCGCGCGCATTCGATGATGCTGGGCGCAGGTCTTTACATGGAACGTTCGGGGGAGATGGAGCCGGGCTCGGTCTGGGCCGCTTATGGTGACGAAGACACCATGCGCAAGGTTTGGGGTCAGATCACCGACTGGTGCATCGAACGCAAGAACCGGATCAAACTGATCTGGAACGACGCGGATACTCAGAAAAACGGCCTGCTGAACGAAGGTGTTGTTGTCGGCCAGACCTGGGATGGTCCGCCGCTAGCGCTGAAATCGGCGGGCGAGCCGGTGCACTACCAAGCTCCTGTCGAAGGTGCGATGGCCTGGGTTGACGGTATGTCGATTCCGACCGGTGCGGCAAATATCGACCAGATCTACGCCTTCATCGACTTCGCTTATCAGGCGAAGCCGGCTGGTGTGGCGATTGATAGCCATGGCTATAACTCGCCGGTTCTGGGTGCCGATCAATACTCGGGCGACACCTATAAGAAGAATTTTGCCGAGGCCTATCCGGGCGACTCGCTGGCCAACCTCAACCCGTGGCCGGCCGAAGCACCGTGGTACGCTGAAACCCGGACCGAATTCGTCAACAAGTTCAAAAGCGCCTGATCGCTTTGAAACGACGCCCTCCGCGATGTCGCGGGGGGCCATCCATCCGTGCGCTTTGGCGTGACGGACCCTATATCGGTGTGGTCCCCATCCGCACCAGACGGAGATACCTAAAATGAGTGCAGGGGTCGGTGTAGATCTGGAAAACCTGTGGATTCGGTTCGGCGATTTCGTCGCCGTGCGGGATGCCAATGTGAATATCAACGGGGGCGATTTCTTTTCGTTCCTTGGCCCCTCGGGCTGTGGCAAGACCACGATCCTGCGTGCGGTTTCGGGCTTTCTGGACCCCAGCGAGGGCAAGGTTCTGATCGGCGGCAACGACATGCGCGGGATTGGACCGAACAAACGCCCTACAGCTCTGATCTTCCAGAACCTCGCGCTGTTTCCACTGATGAAAGTGTGGGAGAACATCACCTTTTCCATGGAGATCAAGGGCGCCAGCGCCAAGGAACGCCGCAAGCGCGCCGATGAGCTTTTGGACATGATCGCGCTGCCGGGGCAGGGCGACAAACTGCCCAGCGAGCTGTCGGGTGGTCAGCGCCAGCGGGTCGCCATTGCCCGTGCGCTTTGTGCCGAACCCGATGTGCTGCTGCTGGATGAACCACTTTCGGCGCTGGATCTGAAGCTACGCCAGCATATGCGCACCGAGCTGCGCGAGATTCAGCAGCGTGTTGGCATCACCTTCATCTACATCACCCACGACCAGGGCGAGGCGTTGACCATGTCCGACAACATCGCCGTGATGCGTGCGGGCGTGATCGACCAGATTGCCGATGGCAAGACCATCTACAATGATCCCAACACAGCCTTCGCGGCCTCATTCGTTGGGGAAAACAATGTGTTCCGGGGCAAGATCAAGCAGGTCATGGGCAATGAGGCGATGATCGCGACCAATCGCTCTGGTGATCTAGTGGCGCGAATTTCCACCGCCAACCAAGGCAAGTTGAAAGAGGGGGATGACGCCATGATGTTCATCCGCCCCGAGGCGTTTGCCATCGCCCCCGATGGGGCGACGGGCGACCATTTCGTCACCGCCCGCGTCAACCACGAGGAATTCGAGGGGAACGTCTTCAACATCTTCACTGAGGGTGAGGGCGGGAAGGAGATCAAGGTCTCGATCCCGAACCATGGTCAATCCTTCCAGGATCACACCGGACAGAACATCACGCTGGAATATGAGGCGCAGAATGCGGTTCTGGTTCCGGCGGGTGAACTGGCCGCGGAATAGGGGGAACTGAAATGCCCCGCTTCCTGAAAGAGTTCTTTAACCGCAACGGCACCGGTATGGGGCTAGCGATTCTGGGTCTGGTGATCTTCTGGACCATCGGCCTGATCATCCTGCCGCAGCTGTCGATGCTGGATTTCTCATTCCGGCCTAACCTGCCTCCGCCTGAGATTGGCGGGCCCAAGGATGTCTACACGCTGGAGAATTACAAATATCTGATTTACGGCCCCGAGGGCGGCAGTCAGGATTACAACGCGGTCGATCTGCGCGTGTTCTTCCGTACTCTGGTTGCGGCGGTCTGTGTGACGATCTTCAACCTGATACTCTGCTACCCAATCGCATACTATCTGGGCCAGTCCAAGGGCAGCCATATTCGCATCTTTGCGATCATGCTGATCATCCCTTACTGGATCAACGAAATCCTGCGCGCCTTTGCCTTGCGCATCATCTTTGGTGAGACAGGCGTGCTGAATACCCTGTTCGTCGGCCTTGGCGTCTTTGACACGCCGTTCGACTTCATCCGCAACGACATCGCGCTCTATGCAGGGCTTGGCTACGCCTACATCCTGCTGATGATTTTCCCGATGTATAACGTGATCGAAAGCCTCGACGGCAACCAGATCGAGGCCGCACGGGATCTGGGTGCCCCGTGGTGGCGGATTCACTGGCGGGTCGTCATCCCCTATGCCAAGCCGGGGATCAGTTCGGGCTGTACGATGGTGTTCATGCTGTCGGCAGGAGCGCTGGCTGCGCCGCAAATTCTGGGTGGGCCGTCCAGCTTGTGGTTCACGCAGCTGATCTATCAGCAATTCAACGACAACAATGACTGGCCGCAGGGGGCCGCTTACGCGATCGTGCTGCTGGTGACCTGTATCCTGTTTGTGTTGGCCGTAATGCGTCTGTTCAAGGTGAATATGGGGGATATCGGCAAATGAACCTGTCCTTCCTTCGTGTAAGTATCTGGGTCTATCTGGCAATCTTCTTCCTGTATCTGTTGGGCCCGCTGGTGATCATGTCGGTCACGGCCTTCAACTCGTCTGCTTTCCCGCGGATGACTCCGTGGGAATGCCTGACCTTCCAGTGGTTCGGAGAGCTGTTTCAGGATCAGCGTATCCTGAACGGCATCAAGAACTCGCTGATCATCGGGGCCGGTACGGTGGTTCTGTCGGTGGCGATGGGGCTGGCGGGGGCGCTGATGCTGACCCAGATCTGGCCCAAGCTGCGCGCAACCTATTACACAATCATCATCGCGCCTATCCTGATCCCCGGGGTTGTTCTGGGGATTTCAACCCTGGTGTTCTGGGACCGGATCAACCGGATGCTGGGGCTGGGCGCGGATAGTGTCCTGTCGAACGGCATTTTCCTGACGGTGATTGGCCAGTCCACCTTTATCGCCAGCTATTGCATGTTGGTTCTGGTGGCGCGGCTGCAGCGGTATGACGTGGCCTTGACCGAGGCCGCACTGGACCTTGGCGCGACCCATGCGCAGGCGTTCCGCAAAATCCTGCTGCCGTTTATGCGGCCCGCGATTGCAAGCGCCGCAGTGCTGGCGTTCCTCGCGTCGTTCGAAAACTACAACACGACCACCTTCACCTTCGGCGAATACCCGACACTGACCATCGAACTGGCACAGAAAGTACGCTATGGCATCACGCCGTCGATCTCGGCCCTGGCCTTTATCATCGTGGCGCTGACGGTGTTTTTTGCCCTGCTGAACGAGGCGAAGTTGAAGCGACAGGAACTGGTCGCCGCCGCGCGCAAGAATGCCACGGTCGAAGAACTGGCGGGCAAGATCAAACTGCCCAGTTTCTTTGCAGGCAATGTCGCCGCCATGCTCGTGGTTATCTTCGCGGCCGCTACGATCACAGTTGTGGGCACGGCAACCGCCTACAGCCCGGACCAATGCATCGCCAACGTGAAAGAGCAAAAGCAGCTTGAAGCCGACCAGCGTATCCAAGAGCTGCGCAAGCAGCGCGAAGAACGCCGCAAACAGCGCGAAGCTGACGAGGCAGAACAAGGCGAGACGCAATCCGCTCCGAAACCGTCGAACAATAGCGGGTTTGGCAATGTCTTCGCGCCAAATGCTTTGAGTGGTGACGAAGATGAATCCAACGCCGAGCCGCAACCTTCGACCAATGGCGGGTTCGGCGGAGCGTTTGACCCCAACAGTCTGAAAACGGACGAATAGCGCAATCTGCGCCCGCCGGGATTACCCCTCGGCGGGCGCGCCTTTTTCCAGAACAAGCGCATCACAGGCATCAATCACATGCCCGTTCCACGTGACCGGCGCGGCGTTGTAGTTGATCAGGAATGTATGTTCACCTGTCTCACGACGTCTGAGGCCGCTCAACATGGGATACACACTCAACCCCGTATGCTGAGCGGCCATCCGAACGACACGATCCCAAAGAGTGTCGTTCGGGAAATTGGCCAGATACCACATGGATCCGGTGCCCGTCAGCGCTGGCGTTCCGTCTGCATGGGTCAACAGTGCTGTGGCGGTCCCAGACAAACGCTCGACCCAGTGACAGGCCGCTCCTCCGCCCGAGACATCGCGTTTGGACGTGGGCGGCAGGGTTTCGATCAGGTCAACATGGCTGTCCAGGCCGACCAGGCCCGGTCGACCAGTCTGAGGAATCTGAAAATCGCGGGTAATCGCCCCGCTACGCGGTCCCAGAATGGCCAGATCACAGCCGTTTGAAATACTCCGCTCCAAGTCCTTATCGATCGTGGCCAGACCAGGTGCCAGTATGATTTTGTAGCCATCCGCCGGAATGCTGTCGGGCGACAGGAAGTCCACCGACAAGCCCGCCCTTCGCAACGCGCGGTAGGTCGAGAAGACCAGCCGGAAATAATCAAACCCTGCCCCCTGAGGTTGGGTCGCCCACGCCCAGTCTGAGGCGTAGTCGAACAGAATGGCTACATCCGCCTTGCGCTGCGTCACAGAACCGATCTGGGCAAGGGTATCCGCTGTTTCTCGCGCTTCGGCCAAGGCTGGGGCAGGGCGATTATCTGGTGTCAGTAGCCCTGCATGCATCTGTTCTTGCGCGAAGGGGGCTTGTCGCCAGCGGAAATAGCTGACCACCTCGGCCCCGTGGGCGACAGCCTCTAGCGACCAGAGCCGGACCATACCCTGCAACGGTGCCGGGTTGTAGGGCGCCCAGTTCACCGGACCCGGTTGCTGCTCCATCACCCACCAGCGACCCCGCCCCACGGCGCGGTAGAGGTCGTGGTGGAACGCCTGCATGTCAGGATCACCCTGTTGCAAAAAGGCGGCTTTATGCGCCTCTTCCACCTCAAGCCGGTCAGACAAGAAGCCGATCGGATAGCTGTCCCACGTCGCGATATCCAGGTCAGCGCCGACCTTGAAATGGTCGAATTCCAATACTCGGCCCATGTAGTTGTGCAGCAGCGGCGCGTCGGTCAGCTTGCGCAGCACATCCACTTGCGCCTTGTTGAACATCACCACCTGATCCGAGCTGAACCGGCGGAAAGCCAGAACATGGGCGGGGTTGGGTTCAGTCACGGTCAGGTTGGGCAGGTCAATCTGGTCGAACCCATCATATTCCATCGACCAGAACACATTCCCCCAAGCCGTATTCAATGCATCAATCGAGCCGTATTGATCCTCAAGCCAATTCTGAAACGCGGCAAGGGCGACAGGGCTATAGCTGATGGTGGTATCGTGGCAGCCATATTCATTGTCGATCTGCCACGCTGCAATGTGGGGGTTCCTTCCATATCGCTTACCCATGATCTGCGTGATCCGGGCGCATTCCTCAATATAGCCCTGATGGCTAAAGCAGTAATGCCGGCGCGATCCGAATTTGCGTGGGTTCCCGTCCGCGTCAACTGCTAGCATGTCCGGGTATTTCTCAAGCATCCAGCGCGGTGGCGTGGCGGTTGGTGTCCCCAGAACCACTTTCAAACCCGCCGCGCCCAAAGTGTCGATGGCCCGGTCAAGCCAGTCGAATTGCAGATCACCCGGAGTTAGTTCCATCCGGCTCCAAGCGAATTCGCCGATGCGCACCCAGGACAGGCCGTTTTCGACCATGCGTGCGGCATCTTCGGCCCATATCACTTCTGGCCAATGTTCAGGATAATAGCAGACGCCAAGTTCCGGTTTCATAGGATAACTCTGTATTCTGGCTGACCTTTTCCCGCGCTGTGTGCCGCAAAGGTCATGCCGTTTGAAGGCTGTTTTGCAAGGATATCCGCATCCAGCCCCTGCCGGGCCGAAGTACAGAACAAGGTTGTCAGATCAGCCCCTCCAAAGCAGGGACATGAGGTATGTGCCGCATCGAATTCCACCGACTGCAGGAACTGACCGTCCGGCGCATGGGCTGCAACGCGATTTGCACCCCATTGGGCAATCCAAATGTTGCCTTGGGCATCTACCACTGCACCATCTGGGTTCAGATCATCTGCGCGTAAATCAAGAAAAACGGAGCTGTCGCCCTCGGGCCAGCCATCCGACGGGTTCAGCGTCCAGCGCATCACCTGCTTGGTCGCCGTATCGCTGAAATAGGCGCAGGATCGGTCGGGCGCGAAACAGATCGCGTTCGAGATCGTGACGTCAGGCACCAAACGGCGCAGTTCCCCGCGCCAAAACCGATAAATCGCGCCTGCTCCACGCTCAGCATTTTTCCCCATCGTTCCGATCCAGAACCCGCCCCACGGATCAGCCCGGCCATCATTCGAGCGTGTGACAGAGTTTTCTGCCTCAAGCGCAGTGATCAGCGCCTTTTTGCGGCTTTCAAGATTGAAGTGCCACAACCCGGTTTCGGACGCGATCAGCAGCGTCTCAGTGTCGACCCACCCGGCGGCCGAGACATGTTCGTCGAACTGCCATTCAACGGGCGCGCTATCGACCTGCGTCATCAAACGTTTGCCAAGAATGTCGAACCAGAAAAGCTGCTTCCGTTGGGGATGCCACAGCGGCCCCTCGCCCAATGCGCAAGGGCGGTCGTCAAAGACGGTGCTCATCCGGCGGCCTCGTTGTAGGCTGCGACGATTCCGCGTGCACGTTCCGAGATCTCGGCTACTGAAAAGCCGGGCTTGAAAAGGGCCGATCCAATGCCGAAACCGTCCGCCCCCGCATTGATCCACACATCGAAATTATCGGGCCCAGCACCACCAACGGCGTAGACCTTTGCCCCTTCCGGCAATACTGGGCGCATAGCGGCCAATCCGGTCGGTCCCGCCATCACACCGGGAAACAACTTGAGCCCCGTTGCGCCTGCCTTGAGGGCGGCAAACGCCTCGGTCGGGGTGTAGACGCCGGGCCAGCTTTGCATGTTCAGCGCGACCGTGCGCTGGATGACATCCGTGTCGCAATTGGGCGAAACGATCAGCTTGCCGCCAACCTTGGCCACGGCATCCACTTGTTCCACGGTCAACACCGTGCCCGCACCAATCAACGCCGTGTCACCAAATTTTTCGGCCAGTATGCCGATGCTTTTCAGCGGCTCGGGCGAGTTCAGCGGCACTTCGATTTGGTCGATACCGGCATCAATCAGAGCCTGGCCAACATCGGCCGCTTCGGTCGGGTGAAGACCTCTGAGGATTGCAATAATGGGACGGCTCATGCGGTCTGCCTCGTCAGGTTTCGGGCCTGATGCAGACCCGCCAGAGTGGTGTTCGTACTATCGGCGATTTCAAAAAAAGCGCCTTGCTGTTTCAGGGCGTGACCATAGACATCCGACAGCCCCTCAGCCCCGATGATCGCGATCTGCTGACCTAGCCAATAGGGTCGCGTGGCAGCCAGTTCTGCCCCGATTAGAAATCCTGACAGACGGGCGCGGGCAACAGAAGCATCCTGCCCATTCAGCAAATCAGCTGCGCGCAGTCCAAACAGGCGCGCCGCCATCTGTTCAGGTTTGGACAAAGCATCTGCCGCGGCTTCGGCAAAAGCCGCATCGTCCCATCCTTCTCCGACCGAGTGACGCAGCACCGAATGTCCGCTGAGCAGGCTGAACATCTCACCGGTCATGAAGGTGCGAAAGCTGACCACTTCGCCCGCGCTGACTTGAACCCACTTAGTATGGGTCCCCGGCAAGCAGATCACGCCGTCCCAATTCTTGTATCCTGCCAGATAGCCTGCGATCTGAGTTTCCTCACCCCGCATGACGTCTGGCGGGTTGGCCTGTTTCAAACCGGGCACCACAAAAGCGCGGAAGCGCGGGTCCGTGCCCGGCACCCTGATCGGAGCGCGTGGCACTGGCACTGAAGGCACGGCAGAGTAGGGGGCCTCGACCCAGCCCTGACGCGCGCCTACCATACCACAGGCGACGACATCGACCGGCTCGGCGCCAAGCCAATCCTCGATCAATTCCAGCAATGCATCCTGAAACGCGCCCCGGGTCAGACTTCCCATACCCTTGTCCGAGTCCGCCTGATCCAGAACATGGCTGCCCTGCATTGCCCAAACTCGTAAATGGGATGTTCCCCAATCTGCTGCGATCCATTCGATACTCATGGTCTCATCCCGTCACCACGACACCGCCATCGACCGCCATGCACTGACCAGTCATCGCTCGGCTGGCCTGCGAGGCCAGAAAAAGCGTAGGCGCAATCATGTCTTCTGGGGTCAGATGTTCTTTCAGGCATTGCCGGTCCAGATGCGAGGCCAGATCTTCGGGCGTGGCCCACATGTCCAGTTGTTTCTGCGTCAGCACCCAGCCGGGGGCCAGCGCGTTGACACGGATATTCCTGGGGCCAAGTTCACGTGCTAATGAGCGGGTCATGCCGGTTATCCCTGCATTCGAAGTGGTGTAGACCGGATAGCCGGCATTGCCCATCATGTAACTGATCGAACTGAAATTGATGATCGCGCCGCCTTCAGTCATCTGACGTGCGGCTTCCTGTGAGGCAAAGAAATACGCCTTGAGGTTCACCTCGATCATCCAATCCCAGAATTCGGGCGTTGTTTCTTCGAGTGAGTGGCGCTTGTCATTGGCTGCGTTGTTGACCAACACGTTGAGCGGTCCGTGCGCCTCGGCAGCTTTGGTCATCGTGGCGCGTAGCAGTTCGGTATCCGTCATATCCCCTTGCAGGAACAGCGGCGCACGACCGTGTTTTTCGCGCATCTCTTCAACAAAAGCACTGGCATCAGACCGGCCGATGAACGCGACATTGGCCCCCTGCGCCATGAACCCGTCGGTTAGCGCAGCGCCAACGCCTGAGCCTCCACCGGTGATATAAACCGAGGCACCGTTTAGGTCGTGGAATGTGGCGGGTTGGCTCATCAGCGGCTCTTTCTGCTTACGGGGCGCGTAGTTTGGCCCGTTTGGAAAAATAATTTGTCGGGCCTCTCACGCGGCCCTGGCAGGCTGACACCAATCGGGCAGCCATTCGGAATGCGCGGTCAGGAGATCGGTGACCAGATTGCGAATTTGCCGCAAGTCCAGTTCCGCAGCTGTATGCGGGTCCATCATCGCGGCGTGATAGATATATTCAGGGTTTTGGTCGACAAGCGCACGCACGGTCAGCTCCTGCACATTGATCTGGGTGCGCATCAGAGCAATCAGCTGCGGCGGGATATCCGTCACGACGGAAGGCTGCACCCCGTTGCTGTCTACAAGACAGGGCGTTTCGACCGCAGCACCCAAAGGCAGTTGAGGGATTTGGCCGGTGTTGGGCAGATTGCCATAAGCTACGTACGGCGTGTCCGTTACGATGGCATTCATCAGATCCGCCGCAAACTCATGGCTGCGGGCAACCTCGATGTCACGCCCGTCCGTTAGCGTTTTTGCCTGTTCTTTCCAACCGGCGATCTGTTCTTCGCAGCGGGTGGGATATTCATCCAGCGGGATCGCGAATTGGTCGATCAGGTCCCCACGACCGTCCTTGATGAACCATGGAACGTATTCGGCCAAATGTTCCGAGCTTTCGGTGCAAAAATAGCCAAGGTGGTCCATCACCTCGTACCGCACTTTGTTGGGACAGCGGGGCATCAACAGGGGCGCCTTGGGGAACCGACCACCGGCATAGCCCTGACGCAGAGCGGGATAAAGATCGCGCCCTTCATGCTCCAACCGCAGGAAAAAAGCGACGTGGTTTACGCCCGCCACTTTGTAGCGAATATCGCTTTTTGGCAGGTCCAGATCATGGGCCAGTTCCTCAACAGTGTTCTGGACCGAGTGGCACAGCCCGACATGTTTGAGCGTCGGGAAACGTTCGGCCAGCGCCCAGGTGTTGATTGCCATCGGGTTGACGTATTGCAGCATCGTTGCATTTGGACAGAGCTGCTGCATATCCTGCGCGATATCCCAAAGAACCGGAACCGTGCGCAGGCCGCGCATGATCCCGCCAACGCCCAACGTATCGGCGATGGTCTGGCGCAGCCCGTATTGCTTGGGGATTTCGAAATCCGTGACCGTGCAGGGTTTGTAGCCCCCCACCTGAAACGCCGTCACCACGAAATCCGCACCCTCAAGCGCCGCGCGGCGGTCTGAATGGGTCGTGACGGTTGCGCCGGTCCCGACCGAGCGGATCATGGCGCGGGCAACGGTTTCACTTTCTGCCAAGCGGTTCGCGTCGATATCCATCAACGCAAAATGGCTGTCTGCAAGCGCAGGGGTCAGCAGGGCATCGCCGACGATATTCTGCATGAAGATCGTGGAGCCCGCTCCGACGAAGGCAATCTTTGTCATTTTGCAAACCTTTGGTTTGACGTTATTTTACGGCACCGAGGGTCAGACCCGCGATGAAGTGTTTCTGCATCAAGAAGAACATCGCCACGGGCGGCAGTGCCGCGACGATGGAACCGGCGCTCATCAGTTGATAAGCGGCGCGGAATTGGGCGTTAAAGCTGGTGATCCCGGCGGTAACAGGCTGGCTTTCAGCCCCTTGGGTCAACACCACCGCCCAGAAATAGTCGTTCCAGATGAAGGTGAAGATCAGCACGCTCAACGCAGCGATGGCCGGCTTCATCAGCGGCAGAACGACGTACCAAAAGATACGCACCTCGCTAATACCTTCTACCCGCGCGGCCTCGATCAGCTCAAACGGAAGCGCCCGGATGAAGTTGCGCATGAAGAGAGTGCAGAACCCAGTCTGGAAGGCAATGTGAAACAACACCAGCCCGGTTTTGGTGTTGTAGAGGCCCAATTCCAGCGTGAGATCGCGCACCGGCACCATCAGGATTTGGAAAGGCACGAAGTTGCCGGCCACGAAGAGGAAGAAAATCCACAGGTTCGACCTGAACTTGTAGATACCCAGGGCAAAACCAGTCATGCAGCTAAGCGCAACAGCACCAATCACAGTAGGAATGGTGATCAGGAACGAGTTCAGCAGATATCGCGGCATGTCCGAGTTGAAGAACACCTGCCCATAGTTGAAGGCTCCTTCAAAACTGGACGGCATACCCCAGTAGTTGGCGTTGGTGAAATCCGCCGCGGGTTTGACCGAGAACAGCGCCACCGCCAGCAATGGTCCCAACCACAGCAGCAAGGCAACGGGTAGCATGGCCTGATAGGTGATCTGCGCCGCGCGGGGCTGTTTTTCGATAGGTTTGGGAAACATCTCAGTGTCCCCTTTCTTCACGGTACATCGACCACAGGAAGTAGGCGATGAAGCACAGCATGATGAGGAACAGGATGACCGCAATGGCGGCACCGTAGCCCATACGGAATCCATATTCGGACAGGGCAACTTCGAACATGTAGTAGGCCAGCACGCGAGACGAACCGAAAGGACCGCCCTGGGTCATGATCGAAATCAAGTCAAAGCTGCGCAAGGCGCCGATGATTGTAACGACGAAAGCAATGAATGTGGCAGGGCGCAGTTGCGGCAGGATGATGTGCCACAGCATCCGCCAGCCCTTTGCGCCATCCAAGCGGCCGGCTTCAATCTGTTCCGGGTCCACTGCGTTCAAACCTGTCAGATACAGGATCATACAATAAGCGGTTTGCGGCCAGAGACCGGCAACGATGATGCCATAGGTCACGAAACGCTCGTCGCCCAGCACGTTGAGCGGGCCAAGACCGAAGAAGGCGAGGAATTCGTTCAGCAATCCAAAGGTCGGGTCGTAAAACCATGTGAAAACAAGGCCCACAACAACCTGTGAGATCACGAACGGAAAGAAAAACAGCGACTTGTAGAGGCGAATACCCCAAACGGTCTGGTTCAGGAACAGCGCAATGAAAAGCCCTGCAGGGATCGCGGCCAGATACAGTATTAGCCAGATCAGGTTATTCTTGAGTGAGATGAAAAAGGCATCCCGGTCGACCCACTCCCAATAGAGGTCCTCATAGTTGCGAAAGCCTACATATTCCGCAGCACCCAGCCCATCCCACTCATAAAGAGAGAGGTTAAAGGACTGAAAAACTGGAATGATGACGTAGACCATGAAGAACAGCAGGCCAGGGGCAAGGAACAGCCACGGGGCGATGCGCTGCTGGTTGCGGTGAAACCAGCTTTCCTGTTCAGGAGCTTCGGCGGCAGTGGTCATGGGGACACTCGGATTGGATCAAAGGAGCAAGGCGGGCTTTACCCGCCTTGCGCAGGTCTTGGTACGAACCGGGCCAGAGGCCCGGTCTGACCGGATCAGTTGTCGTAGATGCGCTGACGCGCGCGTTCCAGCTTGGCCAGGATGCGGTCGGCATTGTCAGGCTTGACCATGAATTCCTGGAAGCCTTCCATCGACACTTTGGCCATTTCTGCCGGTGCGTCGCGGTCCCAGAACTGGGCGACACCGCCGGGGCTGTTGGACGACAGCATCTCGAAGCCCTGGTTCAGGAATTTGTCGTCATCCACGGCCGATTTTGCGTTGACAGGAAGCTGGCCCAGGTTTTTGCCGTTGTTAATTTCGGTCTGTTCGTCAGGCGAGACAACAAAGCGCAGGAATTCACGCGCAGCTTCCTTGTTCGAGGCGTTCGACGGGATGTGGAACGTATCCGTTGGCGCGTCCTCGGCAAGTTCGACATCGGGGTTGATCGACACAAACTGATAGAAATCCAGCTGATCGTCGCTCAGACCGGCTTCGCGCAGCGGGGCCACGGCGAAGTTGCCCATCAGATAGGCTGCAGCTTCGCCATTGACCATGAAGGGCAGGGCTTCTTGCCAGCTATAGGTCTGGTGGTTGTCGATGAACGCGCCCATGTCGATCAGCTGTTTCCAATTGGCGAAGGTCTGCTTGACGCGGCCGTCTTCCCAGCTCACTTCGCCATTGGCCAACTGCTGGTGGAAGTCGAAGCCGTTGGTACGCATGTTCAGATAGTCAAACCAGCCGCCTGCGGTCCACAAGAATTTGGTACCGATCGTATAGCAGGCGCGGCCGGAATCGACGATCTTCTGACAGTTGGCCAGCTCTTCTTCCCATGTGGTCGGCTCGGTCAGACCCAGCTCATCGAAGATGTCTTTGCGATAGTAAACACCCCACTGGTAATAGGTATAGGGCACGCCCCATTGCTTTCCGTCGATGGTCATCGCGCCTTTGGTCGAGGCCAGATTGTCGCCAATCTCGGCTTCGGCCCAAAGGTCCGACACGTCTTCGAACAGGCCAGCCTCGACATAGGGCTTCATCCGGTTGGCAGCATACCAGGTGGCAACATCCGGAGTATCAGCAGTCAGAAAGTTGCGGATCTGAGTCTTGTAGGCCTCACGGTCGATCACAGTGGTCTCGATCTCCAGACCAGGGTGTTGCGCCGCAAACCGGTCGATCATCGCTTCCATCGTTGCGCGAGGCGCCGGGTTCGATGTGTCCAGGAAAATGCGCAGCTCGCCGGTCAGTTCAGCTGCTACAGGCGCTGCAAGTGCCACACTCGCCGCCAAAGCTGCCGCAGTGCGCTTGAAGATGGAATTCATGGTGTCCTCCCTTAGATTCCATTTTTTTGGTTATTTTGGTTCCAAATAATGAAACCTTGTTTTACATATTGAAAACTACACATCGAATCGGTTAATCTTGTCAAGACCCTCGTGACGAAGACGGTGGATCAATGGGAGGATGGAAGGCGCTCGTGGCTGGCGACGGTACTATAGGAAAAGCGTGCGACGTACTGGAGCAGGTGGCAGCGTTTGCCCGCCCGGTCCGATTCGCGGAACTTTTGGAAAGCAGCGATTTTCCAAAGGCGACCCTGTATCGCTTTCTTCAAAGCCTGACAAACCAGGGCATGCTGTCTTATGACCCGGACCGGCAGACATACGCGCCCGGGCTGCGCCTCGTCCGTTTGGCGCATGCGGCGTGGACCCAAAGTTCGCTTGCCCCGATTGCACGACCTTTTCTGGACGCGCTCAGCCGCGAAACGGGCGAGACTGTACACCTTGCCCAACTGGATTCAGGTCAGGTTCTGTATGTCGACAAGCGCAACGCGACCCAACCTGTAGAAATGTATTCGCAAGCGGGTAAAGTTGGCCCAGCTTATTGCACAGGCGTGGGAAAGGCCATGATGGCGTATCTGGACGCTGACGCGCTGGATAAAGCTCTGTCGCAGCAAAGCTTTCATCGGTTTACCGACAAGACCTTGGCGTCGGAACAACTCTTGCGGGCGGATCTCGATGTCATCCGTGCGCGGGGATACGCCGTGGATGATGAAGAACACGAACCGGGCATTATCTGCGTAGCCTGTCCAGTCCTGACCGAAGGGGGGCGGATTTTGGGTGCGATTTCGATCACCGGATCGACGGAACGAATGAGCTTTGATCAGTTGCAGGCATGGGTGCCTCGTGTACGCCGTGTGGCTGATCAAATTGGAATTGAAGCGCAAGCGTGGCGGTTTCCCGAAAGCCGTCCAAACGGATCTAAGGACAGGATGCAAGCGACATGACAGGCGTCACTCTGAACAGTGCGATCAAGCGATATGGTGAGACGCAGGTTATTCACGGAATCGATTTACAGATCGAGGATGGCGAGTTTTGCGTCTTTGTGGGTCCATCTGGGTGCGGCAAATCCACTTTGCTTCGGATGATCGCGGGGCTTGAGGAAACGACAGAGGGTGAGATCCGGATCGGGTCGCGCGATGTGACCCATTTGGACCCGGCCAAACGGGGGGTTGCAATGGTGTTCCAGACCTACGCGCTCTACCCGCATATGACAGTGGCCGAGAATATGGGTTTTGGTCTTCGTATGAACGGCGTCGCCAAGACCGAAATCGACAAGAAGGTACAAGAAGCGTCGAGCATTCTGAAACTCGATCAGTATCTGAAGCGCAAGCCCAAAGCTCTGTCCGGTGGCCAGCGGCAACGTGTTGCTATCGGTCGAGCCATCGTGCGCGGCCCCGAGGTGTTTCTGTTCGATGAGCCTCTGTCCAACTTGGATGCCGAGTTGCGCGTCGAAATGCGGGTCGAGATCGCGCGCCTGCACAATGAAATCGGCGCGACCATGATCTATGTGACCCATGATCAGGTCGAAGCGATGACCATGGCGGACAAGATCGTGGTTCTGCGCGATGGCCGGATCGAACAAGTGGGCGCGCCGATGGACCTCTATCGCGACCCGGACAACCGGTTCGTCGCGGGCTTCATCGGTTCGCCTGCGATGAACTTTTTGGAGTGCGACGTGACAGATGGCCATGTGACGCATCCCGCGTTCAGCCAGCCAGTGCCGGTGACGTCTTCGGTTCCTGCTAACGCAACGAAAGTGACGCTGGGCGTTCGCCCCGAACACCTTCAGGTGGACCGTTCTGGCGACAGTTGCACCGTGGACCTGACCGAAGCTTTGGGGGGTGTCAGTTACTCGTATCTGCTGACCGCGAATGGCGACAAGCTGATCGTGGAAGAGCGGGACGATGAACGCAGCAAGCAAGGCGCACGTATTGGCGTCACCTTCTCGCCCGACCGTGCAATGATGTTCGACGCCGAAACGGGTGAACGGTTGCGGTAAACGCAGACCAGTCCATCGCAGAAGGGCGTTGGCCACGAGACACGGCGCCTTTTGAAGCGCAATTTTGTTGTGGATTTTGTATCCAATATCCGATATCGCGGTTGAAACGGCGCATCTCCTGCGCCGCAACCTCAGATTTGTCGAAGGATCGCCGTATGACGACCAATGTTTTCACCGGCACAATGCCAGCGCTCATGACCCCCTGCACAGCGGACCGTCAACCAGATTTCGACGCGTTGGTGCGTAAGGGGCGACAGATGATCGACGCAGGCATGTCGGCGGTTGTCTATTGCGGGTCGATGGGGGATTGGCCTTTGCTGACCGATGCCCAGCGGATGGAAGGCGTTGAACGTCTGGTGGCCGCGGGGCTGCCTGTTGTCGTGGGCACTGGGGCGATCAATACCAAATCCGCTGTTGCGCACGCGGCGCATGCGCAAAAGGTGGGTGCCGTTGGGTTGATGGTGATCCCACGTGTTCTGTCGCGTGGCAGCTCTCCGACTGCGCAGAAGAACCACTTCAAGGCAATCCTGACCGCCGCGCCGGATGTGCCTGCGATCATCTACAACAGCCCCTATTACGGGTTCGCCACGCGCGCTGACCTGTTCTTTGCGCTGCGGGCCGAGCATCCCAATCTGATCGGCTTCAAAGAGTTCGGGGGCAAAGACGACCTGCGCTATGCGGCGGAGAATATCACCAGTCAAGATGATCAGGTGACACTGATGGTTGGCGTCGACACCGAGGTCTATCACGGGTTCGTCAATTGCGGCGCAACCGGCTCGATTACGGGCATCGGCACCGCATTGCCGCGCGAGGCGCTGTTGCTGGCCGAACTGTCCAAGCGGGCGGCCAAAGGTGATGCCGAAGCCCGCCAGCGCGCACAGGAACTGACCGAGGCGATTCACGTTCTGTCCAGCTTTGACGAAGGGCCGGATCTGGTGCTTTACTACAAGCATCTTCTGGTGCTCAACGGGGACGAGGAATACCGGTTGCACTTCAACGAAACGGATGAGCTGACTGACGCGCAGCGCAACTATTGCGAACAGCAATATGCCCTGTTCGGCGCGTGGTTCGCCAATTGGTCGAAACAGGGCGGAGTGATCGCTGAATGCATGTGATCGACAGCCATACCGGAGGCGAGCCCACGCGGGTCATTCTGGATGGAGCACCCGATCTGGGTACCGGGTCGCTGGCCGACCGCGCCCGAAGGCTGGCAACCGATCACGAGGAATTCTACCGCTCGATCATGCTGGAGCCGCGTGGCCAACCCGCCATGGTCGGGGCGTTGCTGGTTGAACCGGTCGATCCAACCTGCGTAACCGGCGTGATCTATTTCGACGTTGACGCAGTGCTGGGTATGTGTGGCCACGGCACCATCGGGCTGGCGGTGACGCTGGCGCATCTGGGACGTATCGGCATCGGAGAACATCGCATCGAAACCCCCGCCGGTGTGGTGACGGTCACTTTGCACGACGCAAACACAGTGACCGTCCAGAATATCGAAAGCCGCCGGGTGCATCGCGACGTGACACTGGACGTGCCGGGTCATGGCCAGGTGACCGGCGATGTTGCATATGGCGGAAACTGGTTCTTTATCGTAGATCCCAGCCCGATTGCCGTTGAATCTGCCAATATTCGCAAACTCACCGATATGACGGTCGCTATTCGCGAGGCCTCGATTGCGCAGGGGATAAGCGGCGAACAGGGTGAGCCGATAGACCATGTGATCTTTCAGGGCGCGTCGGATGATCCAGCCATTCATGGTCGCAATTTCGTGCTGTGCCCAGACGATAACTATGACCGCTCGCCCTGCGGCACCGGCTGTTCGGCCCGGTTGGCCTGTTTGGCCGCCGATGGCGCGCTGGCCCCCGGCGATGAGATCACGCAGCAGAGTGTTATCGGCAGCACCTATCGCCTGTCTTATCACCCCGGCCTGGATGGCGGCGTGATCCCCTCCATCACCGGGCAGGCCTATGTCATGGCGGAAACCACGCTGATCTTCCCGGAATCTGACCCGTTCAAAACAGGGATACAAGTTTGAGCGAGCAGGTCGTCATCATCGGGGCTGGGGTAATTGGCATCACGACCGCGCTGGAACTGCAGCGCCGAGGGCATTCGGTTCTGGTGCTGGACAGGGACGGGGTCGCCTCTCAAACCTCGGCGGGGAATGCAGGGGCATTTGCTTTCCCCGAGGTCGAGCCGCTGGCTACGCCCGGTATCATGCGCAAAGCGCCAAAATGGCTGCTGGACCCGCTGGGTCCTTTGTCTATCCCGCCCTCATACGCGCCGAAGATCGCACCGTGGATGTACCGCTTTTGGCGAGCAAGTCGGCCTTCGCGCTATGCGGATCTGCTGGACGCGCAGGCCCGACTGATGCAGGTCTCAAGCTCTGCGTTAGAGCGTTTGATACCGGCCGTCGAGGGTGAGGCAATGATGCAGCGCGATGGTCAGATGCAACTCTACGAATCCGAAGCTGAATTCCGCATCAGTTTGCCCGCTTGGGACCAGCGGCGCGCGCATGGGATTGAGTTCGAACTGCTTGAAACGCGCGAAGCGATAGCCGAGAAACAACCGAGCCTCAGCCCCCGCTTCACCCATGCAGGGTTTACGCCGAACTGGATGAATACAATCGATCCAAAGACGTGGGTCCAACATCTGGCCAAAGCATTCAGCGACCGGCAAGGGCGGATCGAGACGCGCGGCGTCCGGGCCCTGACCCCGCTGGAAAACGGGACGCGCATCACCCTTGAGGATGGGACGCTGGATGCGGCAAAGGTCATCGTCGCGGCGGGCGCGTGGTCGCACCATCTGGCGCAAACGCTGGGAGATCACATCCCCCTTGAGACAGAGCGCGGCTATAATACGACTCTGCCGCCGGGTGCCTTCGATCTGCGGATGCATCTCACGTTTTCCGGCCACGGCTTTGTGGCCAGCCGGATCAACGGCGGCGTGCGCATCGGTGGTGCGGTCGAATTGGGAGGGCTGTCCCTGCCACCCAATTTCAAACGCGCCGAGACTCTACTGAACAAGGCCGCGCAGTTCATGCCCGGACTGAACACGCAAGGGGGCACACAGTGGATGGGCTTTCGACCATCGCTGCCAGATAGTATCCCGGTGATCGGGCCATCCCCCAACGCGCCCGATGTGATCTACGCGTTCGGACATGGCCATCTGGGGCTGACGCAATCAGCGGGCACCGCCGAGTTGGTTGGCGCGTTGCTGGATGGGACGCAGCCGCCCATTTCGATGAACCCCTATTCCGCCACTCGGTTTTAGGGAGATCAGATGCGCAGCGTGAAAACCATCCACGTCATCTCCGCCCACGCAGAAGGCGAGGTGGGCGATGTCATCGTCGGGGGCGTTTTGCCTCCGCCCGGTGAGACCCTCTGGGATCAACGCTCTTTCATCGCGCGGGACCAGACACTGCGCAACTTCGTGCTCAATGAGCCGCGCGGCGGCGTGTTTCGGCATGTGAACCTGCTAATCCCGCCCAAACACCCCGAGGCAGATGCGGCCTTTATCATCATGGAGCCCGAGGATACGCCGCCTATGTCCGGGTCGAATTCCATCTGCGTAGCGACCGTGCTGCTGGATAGCGGGATGATCCCCATGCAGGAACCCGTCACGCATCTGACGCTCGAGGCCCCCGGCGGGCTGGTCCGCGTTCGGGCCGACTGTCGCAATGGCAAGGCCGAGCGCATTTATGTGCAGAACCTGCCCAGCTTCGCCGACCGGATGGCGGCATCGTTGGAGGTTCCAGGGATCGGGCACCTGACGGTGGATACCGCTTATGGCGGCGATAGCTTCGTCGTGGCCAACGCGGCGCAACTTGGCTTTGACATCGTCGAATCTGAGGCACGCGAACTGGCACGCGTTGGCGTTGCAATCACCAATGCTGCGAATGAACAACTCGATTTCCGGCACCCCGAAAACCCCGACTGGACCCATATCTCGTTTTGCGCATTCTGTGGCCCGGTTGAGAAGACAGAAACCGGGCTGCGGGGCAAATCCGCCGTCGCTATTCAACCGGGCAAGATCGACCGCTCGCCCACAGGAACTGCTGTATCGGCGCGCATGGCCCTGATGGCCGCCAAGGGTGAACTGGCCGTTGGGCAGACGTTCGAGGCCGTCTCGATCATCGGCTCTCGCTTTACCGGCAAAATTCTGGACACCGCAACAGTCGGGTCACACCCCGCCATCATCCCCGAAATCAGCGGTCGCGGCTGGATCACCGGCACTCATCAACACATGCTGGACCCCAGCGATCCCTGGCCGGGCGGCTACAAGCTGAGCGACACCTGGGGCGTCTGAAAATTGAGCACGACGGGGTTCTTGACGCGATTTTCCGCAAACCGTGTCAAAATGCGCGGTCAGATGTGATTGATCCCAAGCCAAACGTGATTTAAGGGAGGCCCTGTCAAATCAGAGTCACCGTTGGGGCACCAGGATAGCCGTGCCCCGCCTATGCCACTCGAAAGTGGCCAACTCTTGGAACGCACGCCCCGAAAGGCTTTAAAAAAGGTAAAAGAATATGGCAGATAAATCAGACTTCGACATATTGTATACCATTGTAGACGAAGCGCCCGAGCTGGCCAGCGCCTCGTTCCTTCCCATCATCCGCAAGTTCGCATCCGCCGCAGGCGTAAGCGTTGGGACCAAGGATATCTCGCTGGCCGGACGTATTCTGGCGACCTTCCCCGAGAACCTGACTGACGCGCAGCGCATCACCGATGATCTGGCCGCCCTGGGTGAACTGGTGAAGACACCCGAAGCGAATGTGATCAAGCTGCCCAACATCTCGGCCTCGGTCCCGCAATTGGTGGCCGCCGTCGACGAGCTGCAATCGCAGGGTTACAACATTCCGAACTATCCCGAAGAACCCTCGAGTGACGAAGAAAAGGCTATTCGCGCGCGCTATGACGCCATCAAGGGCTCGGCCGTGAACCCGGTTCTGCGCGAAGGCAACAGCGACCGTCGCGCGGCAAAGGCCGTGAAGAACTACGCCCAGAAGAACCCGCATTCGATGGGCGAATGGGTCTCGGACAGCAAAACCAAAGTGTCGTCCATGCCCGGCAACGATTTCTACGCAAATGAGAAATCGGCCACCATCTCCGCAGACCAAGCAGGCGACGCAAGGATTGAATTCGTCGGCAAAGATGGCAGCACCACCGTTTTGAAAGACGGCTGGCCGTTGGCGGAAGGCACGGTGGCTGACGCGACTTTCATGTCGGTAAAAGCACTGTCCGCGTTCCTGGCCGAGGCCATCGAGGACACCAAAGAAGACGGCACCATGTTCTCGCTGCACATGAAAGCCACCATGATGAAGGTCTCGGACCCAATCATTTTTGGCTATGCGGTCAAGGCGTGGCTGGCCCCGGTGTTTGACAAATTCGGTGCGGAACTGGATGCGCTGGGTGTGAACCCGAACTCAGGGCTCGGCGACCTGTTGGAGCGTGTTCAGGGCAATGCCGATATAATGGCCGCCATCGACGCGATAAAGGGCGACCGCCCGTCCATGTATATGGTCGACAGCGATAAAGGCATCACCAACCTGCACGTGCCCTCGGACGTGATCATCGACGCCTCGATGCCCGCCGTGATCCGCGCGGGTGGCAAAGGCTGGGATGAGGCAGGCGCCAAGGGTGACACCAACTGCGTGATCCCCGACCGTTGCTATGCGTCCGTCTATGACGAAACGATTAACTTCTTCAAAGACAATGGCGCGCTGAACCCGGCCACCGCCGGCGCGGTCGCCAATGTGGGCCTGATGGCGCAGAAGGCCGAAGAATACGGCAGCCACCCGACGACGTTCCAGGCACCCGCCGACGGCACCATTCGCATCGTTCTGGCCAATGGTGACGTGCTACATTCGCACGACGTCGAAAAGGGTGACATCTGGCGGTCCTGCACCGTCAAGAAAGCCCCGATCGAGAACTGGATTCAGCTGGCCATGGACCGTCAGCGCCTGACCGGGTCCGAGGCGATCTTCTGGCTGGACGCAAACCGCGCACATGACGCTGAGTTGATCAAATACGTCAAACCGGCGCTTGAGGCCGCAGGCGTGGCTGACAAGTTCATGATCCTGGCCCCGCGCGAAGCGACCCGTCAATCGCTGGAGACGATCACGGCCGGCAACGACTCGATTGCGATTACCGGCAACGTGCTGCGCGACTATCTGACCGATCTGTTCCCGATCCTCGAACTGGGCACCTCGGCCAAGATGCTGTCCATCGTCAAGCTGATGAATGGCGGTGGCCTGTTCGAAACCGGCGCGGGTGGTTCCGCCCCGAAGCACGTGCAGCAGCTGGTCGAGGAAAGCCATCTGCGATGGGATTCGATGGGTGAATTCTGCGCGTTGGGCGAGTCGCTGAACTTCCTGGCCGACAGCAAAGGTAATGCCAAGGCGGGCGTTCTGGGCGCGGCAGCCGAGGCCGCGACGCAGGGCATTCTGGACAACAACCGCTCGCCCAGCCGCAAGGTCGGTCAGCCCGATAACCGCGACAGCCACTATTGGTTTGCGCGCTACTGGGCCGAGGCTTTGGCGGCGCAATCGGACGATGCCGACCTGGCCGCCGAATTCGCGCCTTTGGCCAAAGCGCTGGCCGATGGCGAAGCGGCGATCCTGTCCGAGCTTGCCTCGGCTCAGGGTGGGGCGGCTGATTTGGGTGGCTATTTCCACACCGATCCGGCCAAGACCGCCAAGGTTATGCGCCCCAGTGCCACGCTGAATGCGTTGATAGACGCATAAAACACAGCGAACGCGCACATTATCAAAAATAGAAAAAGGGCCGACCCCCAAAGTCTGCCCTTTATTAGAGTGAGTAGGAAAGAATTGCGCCTTTCCGATCGAGGTTCTTGGTCTGCAACGCCTGCTATGCGGCGGCGTCGTAAAAAAGGGGCCGATCGTGGGACCAGCCCCAATCTATTAGTTCGATGCTGCGTTCAGCTTTTCATTCTGCTCGCGCAGCGTGTCCGAAATGATCGCATACCATTCGCCACTTTCGCGCATCTCGTTCAGGCCCTTGTTCATCATGGCGATGTATTCGCGTGCGAACGGGTTGGTGCGGTGCGCCAGGAAACTCATGGACGACAGGGTCGAAACATAGGGGTTTTCCACGATGTCAGCCGACGTAAGGCCCATGTCTTTCTTCGTGGCCGCAAACAATTCAACTTCGAACGCTGCGACATCGGCGGTACCAGTCAGAACCGCATCCAAGCATTCGCGGGCCGAGTTGGGTTGAACCACGGTGGTGTTGCTGCGGTTCAGGCCAACCTCTTCCAGAACGACCATGCTCCAACCGGCCATCCGGCAGATGGTTGCGCCTTCGAAATCCGAGAAGGAGGTTGCGTCGACATATTCGCTCTCGGGCAGGGTGAAAAAGCCGCCTACGACGTCATAGACCGGAACCGAAGCCACAAATTGCGAGCAGCGTGCTTCGGTTTCTTCGGACCATTCATAGGTGCGGTTGGTGCAATCAGGAACTGTCCAGGCGATCGAGATATCGAACGCGCCAAGCGGCAGCAGCGTATCCAGGTGCGATGCCCAATCATCCACAAAGCTGACCGAATATTCACGCTGGTTTCCTGCACGCTGGAGGCTGGTGGTCGCCAGACGGGTCATGATACCGCCGCCGCCCAGACCTTCGCTGGTGAAAGGTTCCCAGCCATTGCCGGCAACCATCTTGATCGGCGGAGCGTAGACATTCGAACGTTTGACACTGGCGGCGCGCTGCTCTTCGGCGGCGATGATGTCCTGCGCGCTCTGGCCGTTCGGCAGGCTGCCATCGTCACAGGGCAGGGCCAGAACCAGACCGGGCTCCAGCGCGTTGGGGTTGGTGATGTCATTGCGGTTCGCGTTGAAGATCGGCTGATAGTTTGAGGTGCCATAGGCCGCGATGGCAATGGTTGCCATCGTGTCGCCATCCTGCACGGTGTAGTTGGTACACGCTTCCTGAGCCGCCGCCGCGCCAGCGCTGAGGGCAGTTACAGCCGTGGCCGACAATGCCACCTTCTTCAGATTGAAATTAAACATGTCTCGTCCTCCAGACTTTTGTTGTTTTCAGGCCAGCTGGGGCCTTATCCATTTTCCATTTGATAGCGCAGAGCGGTTGAGACGATGTCCCGCCACTCTCCGGATTGCTGCATGATCGACAGACCCTGGTTGAGCGTCTCAAGGATCGCTTCCCCATCTGGATTATCTTTGTGGGTCATTATGTTAAGCGACTTGATCGCCGCAAGGTTGGGGTTTTCTACAATGCGATGTTCATAGCCAAGGCGCGCAATTGCTTCGACTGCCAAATGCGCTTCGACCGCGACGATATCGGCCGTGCCGTCCATCAAGGCGTGGAAGCAGTCGTCAGGCGACACCGGGCGCAGCATCGAAATCGCTGGCTCATACAGACCCACTGCATCCATATGCGACAGTGACCAGCCTTCGGGGCGGCAGATCGTGGTACCCGCGAAATCGGCATAGGTCAGGGTCTGTTCATAGCCCGAGCCTTCACGGGCAAAGAAGGTATCCACAACCTCGTAGAACGGGTTCGAGAAGTTGTAGGTCTCGCACCGGTTCCGGTCAGTTTCGGACAGGGCAGCGGGTTCTTCGCAATTCGGGCGCGACCACGGGAAGGTTGCGTCAAATGCCAGCGTCGGCATCAACAGGTCCAGATGCGAGGACCAGTCATTCACGAACTGGATCTTGTACCCTTGCTCGGGCGCGGCGCGCAGCATCGCGGTCTCAACCAGATTGGTGTAAAGGCCACGGTGGGGCAGGGCCTCATCGGTGAAAGGCGCATAATTGCCGCCTGTGATCAACAGCAGCTGACGGTCCTGGAACTCGGGACGGCCACTTGTATCGGCGGAGCGGATCAGCGCAGCGGCTTCGGCGCGGGCAGCTTCGATTTCTGTCTTGGCGGCAGCTTTGGCCTCAAGCACCGCGTCTTCGCTGGCCTGTTTGGCCTCGGCCTCAGCGGCGGCCACGCGGGCTTCGGCCTCAGCTATGGCTTTGGCGGCACGTTCCTCAGCGGCTTTAACCAGTTCAGACGCCATCTCGGCGGCCATGGCTTCGGCCTCGGTCGCAGGTGGTTCCGGCGCGCGGCCCACGTCTTCCAGACAGGGCATTGTCAGAACGTCGCCTACGCGAATGATGTTGGGATTGTTCCCAATCACATCGCGGTTGGCGTCGAAGATAATGCTGAAGTCTTCGGTCGAATAGACCTGAATGGCCAGCTCGCGCAGGCTGTCGCCGCGCTTAATTTCGTAGGTCGAGCACGCCTCTTGCGCCGAGGCGGCACCTGTTGCCGCCGCAAGAGCCAGGCTGGAGATGATCAGTTGAGGTCTCATGTGTCCTGTCGCTTTGCCTTCATTCGTTTCTTGTCAATTTCACGACCGCAATGGACGCGTTGTCCTGATCGGGGTCGCCTTTGTCCCGAAGCGCCTGCCAAAGCGCGTCAGCTATATCCTGTGCCAAGTCACCCGATTGGGCCTGAACTATGGCCTCGATCTCAGCATCGCTGAGATATTGCAGCCCATCGCTGCCCGCGATCAGAACATCCGACGCAGTCAAAGCGACGGGGTGTTCGGGACAATCCACTTTTGGGATCGCCGCGCCCATGATGACCGAGGTCAGTTGGTTGCGATCTGGGTGCGTTTGCGCTTCGTCCTGTGTCAGCTTGCCTTCGGCGCATTGCGCGTCGATGATCGGCGCCATCGAATGATCTTCGTTGATCTGGCGCAGCGCTCCGTCGCGGAACAGGTACAAAGGGCTGTCCCCGATCGAGATCCAATAGACGTCCGACCCCATCAGAAGAGTACCCAACAGGGTCGAGCCCATGTTGAAACCATCACCCTGTTCTTCGGAATGCTGCGCGATCAGCGCATTTGCCTGCATTGCCGCCAAGGGCAGGGCGTCGATCAGGGCGGGCTTCGATGGCGCACCCGTTTCCAGTTCAGGGTCCAGCGCACCCCGCCAGGCTTTGATCACAAGCTCGGATGCGATGTCACCTGCCGCATGCCCGCCCATGCCATCAGCAACCACGATATACCCAGCATTCGCCACATCGAACATGCGCGCGGCGACCGCGTCTTCTTGCGTGTCGCGCCGACCCTGATCGAGGATCAGCGCAATGTCATATGCCGGGGTCGCCAGCATCTATCAGGCATCCCGCCAGTCGAAATTGTCACCGCAGAATTCTGCAAACCGGATCGAGGTTTCGCTGATGCGGATCAAATCGCCGTTGGCCAGCGCCACGGTGCTGAGAACGGGTTTACCGTTCAGACGTACCAGATTGGCCTTGCCACCATGACCCAGATAGCATTTGCGATCTTCAGGGTCATAGGCAATCACAGCGTGGTTGCTGCGCGAAATGCCGGTGTCGCCAAAATCAAGCTGGATCGCCTGATCGTCGTTGCGACCAATCTGCATCAGCCCTTCGGTCAGAGTAATGCACGCGCCGCGACCGGGGCCACCTGTTACAACCAGCCAACCGACCGGGAAGGTCTGCTGTGCAGTCTCGGTTTTGGCGACGGGCTCGGCGGTTTCCATCAGGTCCTGAACATGGGTGTCGGCCCGCTCAAACCCCAGGAAGGTGGTTTTGACACGACCACGACGATCCGACTGGGCCGGTTGCGCGGCGGACGGTGTTTCCGCCATCTGCGCCACCGGAGCCTCGAGCAAGGGTTCAGGTTGCGGGTCCACAGCCTCGACGATCTCGGCCACCGACTCGGGCACAGGATCTTCCGCGACGACTTCGATCACAGGATCGGCCGGCGTCGTATCAAACAGGTTACTGTCTTCTTCTTCGGCCTCGTCAACCTCTTCGTCCGATGCAACGTGCAGCGTCACAATCGGGTCTTCTTCGGTCATCTCTTCCTCGGCGGCGGGCTCTTCGGTCGGCTCAAGGACGTCCACAACATCCGCAAGGATTGCCGCATCATCGGTTTCAGCGCTGTCTTCGGCATCGGCCTCGGAGAAGTCCGGCATCTCGGCTTCGGGGATCAGGTCCTCAGCCTCATCGTAGCTGTCCGACGCTGGCATGTTGTTTCCAGCAAGCGCCACGCGCAGTGCGTTGAAATCTGCAATCGGCTCGGGCTTGTCTTCGCTGGTTTCAGCGATGTCTTCCGCCTCGGCTTCTTTCGGTTTGCCGGCACCTTCGAGAAGCCGGCTGAGAGGGCTTTTATATTTGAACATGGTGACGACACCTTTGTTTCTTGGCACGGGGCACTGCCCCGCTGGGCTTCTACTCACCCCTTCGCAGATCACGCAGAGGCACTGATGATGGAAAACAAACGTCACTGGTACTTTCCGCGACGGGCCGGTTCCCGTCGGGGTCACTCCACTGTCGTGACCCTCAGCAAACACACACTGGCGGATTACAAACGAACCGGTCTGATTACTCCTGCGTCAACTGCATGGTGGCATCTGCTTCGGTACCGTTCCGTAGAACGTTCAACTGGGCTTCAGCTTGTCCTTCGGACACAAGATCAGCCAGCATGGAATCCAGGCTTTCCGGCCCGTCGATGGCCAGCCCCGTCTGCGCCTCTGAGATCAGGATATCGCCCGCCTGCAGGCTACCAGCGGTTGCGGCGGGAACGCTTTTGACCACGGTTTGCCATCCGGTACCGCCACTGTTGCGAACTGTGAAGCCATAGCCGTTGTCCAGCCCCACCATGCGCATGGTGGGCAGAGCCAACAGGCCGTTCTGCGCGCGGGTCTGACCCAGCGGGCGATAGCGCGCGGTGATGCGGGTATAGCCGTCAGGATCCACGTTGAGATCATTGAGAACCTGAGCCGCAAAGCTGGTGTCGGCCTCGATCGGTTCGCCATTCAGGGTGTAGATCGCGGCCCCACGCTGCACCCAATCTCCGATCACGGACATGTCCAGCGCCGGATCAACACCAGTCACAGCAATGACGCTGCCGGTCGATGCGCGCCGTTTCGAGGTCTGGAACGGAATTTCAACGTCCCAATGGGAAAACGCCACCTGTTGCTCGGCCAAAGTGACCGGAGTTGCAGGCTCAACCGGGTCTTCCGCGACAGTTTCGGTCGCATCTTCAGCGGGAAGGTCGGCTGCCGGGGCTTCTAGCCCTTCTGTGGCAGCCGTTTCGGCCAGGGTCTGCTCGACAGGTTCTGGCACTGCTTCCGCCTGCTTGGGTGACGTCGGTTCGCCAGCGTAAACCTCGGGGGAGGTCAGCTCTGGCGCGATGTCTTGCGGTTCGGTGGTCGCGGTCAACTCAACAGGGGCCGTGTCTTGCAGCACGGCCAGCTCGGGTGGTTCGACCGGTTCAATCTCGGCAGGAGTTTCGTCAAGGGCTAGGTCCTGAGTTGCAGGCGCGTCCTGACCCGACATCACGAAAAATCCACCTGCGGCGGCGGCCGCGATGACGACTACGGCAGCAGCAATCAGTTTTCCACTACCACCCGAGCCGCTTTTGACCACGGTATCAACGGCGACCGGGGGTTCCTCAGGCGCGGTGAATGTGGCCAGTTCCTCTTCTTTCTTGTCCTCATGACCCAAAACGATATCCGGGTTGCCTGCCAGCAGTGCGGTCACCACTGCCTCGGCGTTTTCGCTTTCTGCTTTGATCCGGGCTTTCTCGGCCTCTTCATCCTTGCGATCCATCCCGACAATGACCGAGATGGGACGGTGAGCGAAGGTATCGAACATTACGCCAGGCCCACGGAACATCCGCAGCCAGTCCAGCGCGCTTTGCAGACGATCGGTTGCGTGCACCTCCATCGCCTTGTCAATCGCTTCAAGGAACCCATCGGGGTATCCATCATACCGACCTGTCAGAGGCTGATAGGGATCATCCTGCCCGTTATTGAAGGCAGTCAGCCGCGTCTGACCATCAATGGGGCGTTCGCCACTGATGGCATGGTAAAGCGTTGCCGCCAGAACATAGAGGTCGCTGCTTGGGCCTTGTTCGGCCCCCCGCACATAGAATTCATGCGGCGAATACCCGTCCTTGATCACACGCAGGGTCAACAGCGCCGCCGATTGATTGGCCGCCTGATCCCGCGCCGCACCGAAGTCAATCAGTTCGGGCTCACCATGTTCGTTGATCAGAATGTTATCGGGCGAGATATCCCGGTGCAGCATCCCGCTTTGATGGATGAAGGACACGGCCGACAGCATCTTTTCGGTGACCTGCACGATGAAATCGGGACCGGCATCATTCTCGGGGTTTTCAACATAATCCAGCAGGTCGCAGCCTTTGATGAAATCCATCGCGATATAGGCTGTGTCATTGTCCTCAAACACCTGATGAACGTCGACAATGTTGGGGTGCACCAGCCGCGCATGGTTGCGGGCTTCCAAAATAAACAGGTCAATGATCGAGCGCAGGTCGTCCTTGTAGGAAGGATCGATTGGTTCGACCGTATCGCCGTTGCGATGACACAGGGCACCGGGGAAGCATTCCTTAATAACCACGTCGCGTTCCAGACTGTCGCGCGCCAAATAGGTGATGCCAAAACCGCCATTGCTGAGAAACCGCAGGATTTCATACTGCCCGCGCAACAACTTTGCACCGGGTGCCAGGCCTTCAATTTTGGGTTCGTCATGCGTCGTATCGACAGCCTGATTGTGGCTCATTTCTTTCCGCCCGTTCTAAACATTTTGCGGTTCGTGTTCGGGTAAACTGCCCGTCAACTCACGACCAAACACAACCGCAGGACACTTAAGAACGTTAGACGTTTCAAATTTGACTTTATTGGGGCCGCCTCATGGCTTCACTGAGAACCAAAACTTCGCGAATCGCATATATTGTTTCCCGAAGGACTAGCGGCACAATATATAGCCCGACACCCGCAAGAAATTGCGGACTGAACGCAGGATTTAGGATGATTGTTGCGCGATTCCGAAACAATAAGCGCGCGATTCTTGACAACTCGAATCGCGCCCTGCGGCGCGATTCAACTGCGATCTGACCTCAGGTTCCGGTTTTCGTGTGAGCGGACTCGGCGCGACTTCCCGCCCAGGCAAGACAGTCACTCAGCTGTGTGAGGATACTGACGGCATCCCGAAGCGGCCCGGTCCCGGTTTCGAATTGCAGCAACAACAGCAGGTCGGTCGCCTTTTCAAACTCGGCTGGAATCCAATCGGCTGACGGATCAATCTCACCACCCTGTTCCAGACGCTCGGCAAAATCTTCGACAATCTCCTGACAGCTGCTCAGAAAACTGCTGGGCTCCATATCCGAGGATTCACGTAAGTCCTCATAGATGCTGGCGATAGCAGCCAACCAATCTTCGAGGATCGGGTTTTCCAACGGAGGCAACACAGCCTCAAGCGGGGCTTTAACCGAGGGCGACGCGACAGGTGCAGGCTGGTCGAGGGTCAAACTGTCGAGGAAGGGCAGAAACTCGCGTTCCAGCGCATCCCGCGCGGCCTTCAGATCTCCCAGCCGCCGGTCTGAGGCGATTTGCAATACTTGCTCAGCAAGGTTCTGACCACCACAGCTCTGCCACAGGGCAAAATCGGGCTCGGGCTCTTGCGCCATGGCTTTGACGGCAACCGGCGTTCCAATAGGCACGACCGCCCGGAACATATCGCCTTTTTCCTTGTTCAACCGGGCCAGGACCCGATCCAGCGCGTCATGAACCGGCGGAAGGTCCGTATGTGTGATGGCCAGCAGGCTGTTTGCACGCAATTCGGGTGGGACTTTGGACCACAAATGCCGCTCTGACTCGCGCCAGGCGCTGGTGCCATTGGTGCACCAGATGGCGCAATCGACATATTGCAACAAATCCAGCGTAGTTTTCGACGCGTCATCAAGCGACCCCGTACCAGGCAGGTCAAACAGGGAAATTTCCTTCAAAGCGGGGGTATTTAACCCAACCGAGATGAAATCAGGCTTGTCTGCCGCTGCCTTTTCCAAAGCGATGCCAGAATAGACCTTGGGTTCCTTGTCCCACCAGCCCACCGTGGTTTCCGGCTCATCCGCATAGGCCACGATCACCAAGGGCAATTTAAGATGCTGTGGTCCGGTTGGCAGGATATCGGCCCCTGCCAACATATTGGCGAGGCTCGACTTGCCAGCTCCAAACTCCCCAACAAACCCAATGTTGATCGCATTCGACAGCCGCTCGGCATGGCTCAGTGCACGCGCGCGCATGTCATCCACAGAATCGTCGGATGGTAGTTTTTCAGTCGCGGTCAGGAAACGCTCGAGTTGGCGTACTTCCTGTTCGGTCCCTGGAAATTCGATCATTCCGCAGCCTTTGGTATTTCAATTTCTGATTGGCCCGGTCCGTAGACAGCACCCAGTTCATCCGCAATCCGTTGCGCGGTGTTAAAGGCAGTTTGCGCCTCGGTCCGTTCGTTGGTCTCACCACTTCCAGCGCGATGCTCAAGGTGTCCTGCCAGAAGGGCCAGATAGTGGTCGAGCACTGTGTTCAAACGCCCCAGCAGGTTTTCACGGGCCGTATCGACAAGATCGTCGCCAATCATTTCGAATTCCTGAACGATCATGCGTTCCGCCCGATTGACCACGCTTTTGCGCGAAATCAGTCGCGATAACCATGTCACGCGCAGTTCCACGGTGATGCCACGGGTCAAGGCCGTCGTATCAGGGCGGAACCAGCGAACCGCGCTGGTGTTCATCCGGTTGTCCCCGGAATCCTGCCAGCCCGGCAGGGATCGCAATGCCGCATTGCTTTGCATGTCCACCGCGTAAAGCTCGCTCAGCATACGCTGGCGGACAACTTGGGTTGCGCCTTGCACCAGCTCTCGCATCCGATCACGTAAGGGGCCAAAGTTCAGCTCTGTCTCGCCCCCTTTGGCCAACAGCGGAGAATCTCCGTTCGGGCCACGCACCACGTCCGATACGGCCTCGGCCACGGTATCGTCCATGACACCACGCAGGTTGGCCAAAACGTCATCCATATCCTTGACGATCATCTCGGTCTTGTCTTGGACCAGCGCGCGCAGGTCGGCCTGAGTCTTGTCGTTTTCGCTGGGGTCATCCGCCCCGTCCGTGCCCTGATCCTCGATCGCGCGCAGATGCGCCTTGGTGCGGTCAAGCTCACCCTGCGCAAAGCTGTTGAGGTGTTGCCACGCCATTTGCATCTGCTCGTTGCGCGGCCCATCTGCCAGGGCGCGGGTCACATGGCGACGCAAATCCGGCAGTCCCGAGGCGATCATGGCCGCAAAACGCAGAACGCCCTCGCGGCTAATCGGGCCGGGGCCTTGCTTGATCTCTTCGACACCGTCCAGATATTGCTTCATCTGCTCGGGGTGGGCACGTAGCCAGGCCAGAACATCGTCATGGTTTACGCCGGTTTCATCGCCGGTCAATGCGTAGTGCGCCCATTGCGCACTGCCCATGAGAACGTCGATATCCGAATTCCCAAGCGCTTTTTCCAACCCGTCCATTACATCGGCGCGGACTTTGGTCGCGTCATCTGCACCCCCGCCCAATTCATCGACACGGTTGATGAAAACCACAATCTGGCCCAGCTCCAACGCCTGCATCAGACGGAACAGCTTGAGGTCCGCCCGCGACAGCGCCTGATGCGCCGACAGGACAACCACGAAGAAATCGCTTTCCTTGAGATACTGGCGTGAGATTTCCTCGCGGATCAGCAGCGGGTCATTGACGCCCGGCGTGTCCGTCACGGTGATCGGGAACGGGAAATGGCCAATGTCGAAGTAAACCTCGGCCTTGCGGGTGATGTCGCTGTAAAGCCCGCGATCGGAACCGGGATCAAGCGTGCCATCCTCGGACGGCTCATCACCGGCGCAGACATAGCGCGCCAGATCGTCAGATGTCAGATGATCCAGATCGTGATGCTGGCCCAGAAGCTGCGTATAGCTTTCGCCCAACCGCAGCTTGGCGCGGGTTTTCATCGCCTCGACCTGCTGTTCGATCATCTCGCGCTTATAACTGTCCTCGTCATCGGGGAACATGTTGCGCAGTTCTTCGCCCTCTGCGATCAGGGCTTGCCATTGGCGATTGTCGAAAAAGTGGAACTCGGCGCCCTCTGTCCGACCCGAAGGATGGCCGAAATGCATGTCAGTAATCACGGTCGTCCACGGGTTGACGTCCGACGGCAAATACTCGGCCTGACCAGTGAAGCCATTGATCAGGCGCGATTTCCCGGCCTTGATCTGACCCACAAAGGCGATCGAGGGCTTGAGGTTCGACAGATCTCCCACGATGCGCGAGATAAACTGACGTGTTTCGTCATTGCTGACCTCGTTCAGGTCTTCGGCGATGCGGATCAACTCGCGGCGATTACTCTCACTCATAACACTTACCCTGGTCACACTTGTTCACTGATGGGATTCTTGGAAAATTTGAATGGTTGGGGCGCGATCATTCGTCCGTCCCCTTTAACGCTGCCCACACGCCCACGACAGCACCCAGCCTGCGCGCCTCATGGGTCACGACCGAGACCTTTTCACCATCATGCAGAACGGCCAGCCCGGTGCCTTTGCCGCCCGAGGGACGCATGACAATCAGCTGCGGATAATCCAAATCTGCGTGGGTATCCTTGTCCCAACCCGCCAGATCACGCGCGAAACTCTGCATCAGGTCCTGACTTACATGCACGGAACCGTCGGCAGCACAATCGCCCGCGGTGGACATGAGGGTCCCGTCCTTGGCCAAAGCCAACACGCGACCCAATCCGAACCGGTCAGACCCGTCATAGAACAGATCGGCCAAGCTCTGCGTTTCCTCTGCCTTTGGCGCATCTGGCACCAGCGACACCACTGGTTCAGCAGACAATTCAATCGCTTTGCAGCATTTGGAAATCTCGCTGAACGTGATCCCGACATCATCTGCATCCAGCGTTGTATCAGGCCGTAAGGACACAAGCTCCAGCGGGGCAGGGGCGGTGGCAATGTCACTGACAAGCTGCGCCAGGCGGTCAGCCAACTCTTCCCGCGAAGCTGTTTCAAAATCAGGGGCAACACCGTCGCTCACGCAGAAAACATCTGTGACGCGCGAGCTGTTGACCTCAATCGCGAGGCAGTTACCATTGGCTGCCGTAAACTCCAACCTGCGGGGCAAAACGGTTCCGCGAATAGTGCGCAAAATCTGATCACGCCGATCCTGAGCCGTTGTACCTGTCAAGGTTACCGCTGGATTCACCCGCGCGACAACGCTGCGCCCGATATTCTCGAGCATATCGAGTATGTTCGCGTCGATCATGCCGTGACCCCCTCTGGTCCCGCTCATACCGCAGCCGCAACCGGCCCGCGGGTTAGGTGTGATTTCGTTAGCGCAAGGCCCAGATTGGCGCTGCTGCGGCAGATGTAGCAGAGCACATGGTCCGGATAGGCCTTGGTACGCAGGAAGATGTTCAAACGGTCCTTCGAGAACACCGCAATTTCACCAAATCCAGTCGGTTCATTCGCATCCTCGCCGGCCTCGCGCAGCAGTGCTTCGAACCCCTTTACACCACGCCCCTGGAACAGGTTGGCAACCGCGATCGCGAGCGTATCCAGATTCTCTGCATCGTTTGGGTCCGGAGTGACCGAGCCCAACAACATCCCCGTCTCCATATCGACATACCCGGCTGCGATGCAGTCGGGTATTGTGCTCATGGCGGCATTCAAAGCGGCTTCGATAGGCATCTGAACGTCTACTTTCTACCTGCCGGTCGGTTACAGAACATGCCACTCGGCCCCGCCGGATTTGTTGCTTTTGGCAAGCGAAGACATGTCCTGCTTAGATTTGCGTGCGCTGTGTTCTGCCGCGATCTGGTCAAACTCGACCAGGAAGGACTGGAACATAGCTTTCAGACCGTCCGCATCCTGAGGCAGGTCCTCGTCCTCGGTAATGTCGCGCCACATCGCGGCCGCACTCAGCGGTGATCCGGCGGGCACATTCAACAGATCTTCCAGCTTTTCGGGCTGCGCGTCGCTGTCGGTCCGCTTGGCCCCGGCGAGAGGGACAACCTGAATGTCGATCAGGCTGTTGCTTTCGGGCTCAGGCTCGAACTCATCCTCGGCACTTTCGGGCTGTTCGGCCATCAACGCGGCAATGGACGAAACGGACCCTTCCGCGCTGATTTCCGGAGCCGAGGTATCCTCAACCTCGGGCTGTTCTGGAGTTGAAGCCAGTTTTTCCTCAAGCGCATCGACAAATGTTTCCTCGTCCGAGTCAACTGGAGCTTCGAATGCAGCAACTTCCTGTTCGAACGCATCAACCTCGGTGTCGTCGCTCTCCGCTCCAGCGGACATTTCTGTCAACGTCACTTCGGGCTCTTCGGCGTCCCGGAAGAAGGATCGCAGGTCTTCCTCTTGTGCGTCCTCGGGCGAGTTCGTCATCTCCGCACGCATCCGTTCCGCTTCGTCCGCGTCGATCCGAGGCGCGCGATCCGCGTCGTCCTTGCGAAGTTCCACTCGGGCGGGGCGAACCGGGAAGGATGTCACAACATCCTCAGCATCCGCGACATCAACCGGGTCTACCAGCTTCAGTGGTGCGCGAGCACCGTTGGCATCGGGGCGCAAAGCGTTCATGTCAGGCGCGCCGGTCAGGCTGTCATCAATCTGGTATCTGGCCAACTGATGGGCCCGGTTGTCCATGATCTGTTCGGTGATCTCAAGAAAACTGTCCACCATCTTGCCACCGCCACTGCGCGCCCATTGCTCGGCATCGCCGCTTTTGTCACGTGCCATAATCGCATCGCGGGCCGAGAACAGAATGGAACGGTTGAACAGATGCCCAGCCTCACGGTTGACCCGGCGCAAAACTTTCTGGCGGTCCTTTGCGTCCAAAACATCTGCCCGCGTGACCAGCAACAGTGAATTGTGCTGCAACCGCTCTGGCAAAGACACCCATGTCGCGCGTTCAGTCTCGCGCCAGGCTTGCGTTGCATGGGTACACCACAACACGCCATTCGCCTGACCCACAGCACGCCGCCAGACATCATCCGAGATCTTCGGATCCGAGATACCGGGGGTGTCGATCAGATCGACAGCTTCCAGAATATCCGATTGCAGGAAAATCCGAACGAACTGAGCGTCGTTGACCCCGACCGATTCAAGCTGATCCAACCCGATCGTGTCCCGAGACCCATCCGGTCGTTGGACATAGGCGGACTGCTTACCCCAGCTAAACCACACGGGCGGAAGTTGGGTCGCGGTGACTTGTGTCGGCAAAGCGTCCGAGCGCAGCAGGAAGTTCATCAGCGTCGATTTGCCTGCGCTGAACTCTCCCATTAGCGCGAAAACGGGTTTGCGCCGGGACCAGTTTTCAATGCGCTCCCAAGCCTTGGTTGAAACGAAGCGGGTTTGTGAATCTTTTGCCATGTCGCTACTTATGCTGCCTCGTTGCTTAGATCTTTCAGGATGTCGCCCAGGATATCGTCGCGCGATTTCTGCGGGGCCATGCCCGCCATCAGCGCATTCCGGGATGCGTCGGTCTCGGCGGTGGCCGATATGTTCAGCAATGTCTCTTTCTGCTCGCGCAGGAAGTCAGACAGAACAGCACGCACGTTTTCCAACACCGCCGCGATCTGGTTTTCTTCGATATCCTTGGTGATCGAGCTCGCCTCGGATGCGATCAGGCGGGTGTAATCTGCGGCGTAAGCCTCGAACCCTTTACGGCGTTGCCACCAGCGGCGCCACCACGTGCTTTGCAAATCCAGCGCAATCGTGCGCCCGATGCCCAACGGGGGCGGGACACGCGGCACAATTGGTGCTTCGATTGCGAACTCGCCAAGATGATTACCCAGCAGCTTATGATAGAGGGCTTCAACATCCGCCGCAGCAGCACTGTAAAGCGCACCAGCCTCTTTACGCATCGCGCGAGCAAAGCTGAAATAGGCCGCCTTTTGCAAGGTCCGCAGTCCGGCGGGATCGTATTGCCAAGTGCCTTCTTCGCCATTCTCTTCCAGATGCGCAATCAAGGAATCCGTCGCGCGTTTGACAAAGTTCTTTTCGGCCGAGTTCAGACGCTCCAGCACTTTTTCCCGCAGGGATGTGGTCAGCACAGCGGCCTTTTTGTCATATTCCGCAATAACGGTCGCAATGGCCTGGTCAGGAGAGACACCGTCGAGGTCACGCACCACACCATCACCATCTGACAGTTTCTTGGCTACGGCAGTTGCGCGGATTTGGCTGGCAATGTTGCGCGCTTTGTGGCGCACACGGTCCAACAGGCGGGTGCCTGCGCCTTCGGCGATCCGTTCGTTCATCGCCAACAGCAGATCGGGCAGGCCTGAAAGCGCCCAGATCTTGTCCAGCGAGGGGGCCTGATCGCCAAACCCTGCAGCCAAATAGAAGGTGTTCAGTGCCTGCCGCGATTCCTCGTTCATAATGTCAGGATTACCGGTCAGTGCGGCCTCGGCCCAAAGTGCGCTGCCAAACACGACGCTGGTATTGCCATCGATATTGTTCTGTTTCAGCGTGTCCTGAATACGGTCGCGGATTTCGGGCACCTGATTGACCGGATCGGCCAGTTCATCAATTCGGTTCACGAACAGGATGATTTGGCGGTTCTCGAACTGCGCGATTATGCGCATCAGTGCCATATCCATCGTGGTCAGCGCCTGACTTGCCGCCAGTACGACCACGCAAACCTCGGACCCGCGCAGACTGCGCAAGGTGATTTGCTCCCGCACCATGAAGGTATCGTTGACGCCGGGCGTGTCACACAGTTTGAGCGAAATCGGGTATTGCGGGATGTCCATGAACAGTTCCGCAGACTTCGTCACATCGGCAAATCGCCCAGTCTTTGGATTGATATCCGGGTCATCCTCATCCCCGAGGCAAACATAGCGCTGGATCAGTTCTTCGTCGAAATAATCGTATTGGTGGCTCTGGCCCAGGATCAGGTCGAAATGCTTGCCCAGACGATCTTCCGACTTGGCCTTCATCTCACCAATCTGACGGCGGATATCATCCATCTCGTCATCGGCCCCGGCGCGATTGGCCAATTCGCCCAGCCGGCCACCGCCGACCATCAGGTTGTCCCATTCTTCCTGTTCAAAGAAAGTAAACTTGGCCTTTTTGTCATCCTCGGTCCGGGTGTTGATGTTCAGCGTTGTCACCACCGAGGTCCACGGGTTCACATCCGACGGCAACAGGGCAGGGCGCCCGGCCAGGATATTCACGATCGACGATTTCCCTGCCTTGACCTGCCCAACAAGCGTGACACTCGCAGTGAAGTTCTCCATCCGCGTTTTCAGCGTCGCAAGACGCGCCGAGGAGCGCGCATCCGCCACCTCTGTCAGCTGGTCGATCTGCGTGGTCAAAGCCGTCATGGCCGAGGTCATCGGCGTCAGAGCTTCGTTGCCAACGGACAAAAGGTGATCGTTACGCGCCATGGTTAACCTCCGGTTCCTGTAGCGGCGATGGGATGGTCTATCTGGTCGTGCTGCACGCTGGTCAGCGTGTCGATCCGCGCGATCAGGTTCAGTGCATTGCCCAGAATCGCAGCCTCTGCCGAGGGCGAAATCTTTTCATAAGCCCCGGAATCGGCCAGCACTTCGATCGAGCTGAAACTGTCACTGTTTTCCAGACAGGCCAGACGACGGCCCGTGGGGAAACCTGCGGCTTTGGTTTCGGGCAGCGGCATGCGGGAATTGGCCAACAGATAATGGCCCCCCGAATGTGTGCGCAACGAAATGCCAAAACCCGTATTAGGATGATCCCGGTTCAGGGATTTCAGTTCGCCCAGAAAACTTTCCCGTGCAAGGCCAACGGCATCTTGCTCGGTCACAGCTGAATTCATCATGTTGGTCACGTTTTCGACCCTTTTTCTGGAGTTGAGCAAAAGCTCTTCAACAACGCCCGGAGGCAAAAAGACTCATCTGGTCCCAGCGCCCATCAACCATCTGCAAGGGGGTCTTAATTTGACGCGAATAAGATTTTTTGGCGTTTGAAATGTGGCGCAAATATGTTTCTTGTTTATATACAATATCTTAGCGATAATTTTTGTGCGGCCGCAGGCGACAATAATGCACTCAACCACCAAGCTGTCCGCGCGAGCAAGCGGCGAACGCTGCCGGCCCGTGATTACGACGTGATCCGACCAGCCGAATTTATTGACCTGAGTCGAAATTTCCCTCTCGCACTTGGGTTCAAGCTTTGCTATTTGGCCCTCAGTCTGGCACGAGATGCCACGATGCGGGTGTGGCGAAATTGGTAGACGCACCAGATTTAGGTTCTGGCGCCGCAAGGCGTGGGGGTTCAAGTCCCTCCACCCGCACCATATTGAAATTTAATGACAATTCACCAATATCTGCTGATTGGTGGCAAGGTATCGCTTTAGAGTTTCCCAGTTAGTTGTACAGTTTCACATTTCGTTTTTGTTCTGTTCCGAGAATCTAGCCGTGCCGGTCCTGCTCCAGTTTTGACGATCGTTTTTGGTTCGCTTGACTGCGGTACTTCCTGACCGTTTCGAGGGTCTTGTGACCGATTGAAGTTCATGAAATCTGCCTTGCGCCACGACTTAAAGCAAAAGAAACTCGCGTCCATGACCTCAAATAAACCCCGCCCATTTATGGATATTGCAGAGCGCCTTAAATGGCACCGCGAAACTATCGTCGGCAAAATCCAACAGGATTACGCCGAAAGCATCGGCGTAAAACGTAGCGCTTACTCTCTATGGGAGGCCGGAACTCAGCGGCTCTCGCTGGATGGGGCCTTGGCCATTCGGAAGAAATACGACTTGTCTCTGGACTTCTTGTATGAGGGCAACGACGCCGCGTTGCCTATGACCTTGCGCAACGCTTGGCGTGATAAGCCCTGAGTTAAGTCATTCAGAAAGTCGATAGTAAATCCGGTGGCAGAGTGAGAAAGTGGGGGAGTAGAGTTTCCTGGTTTCTAACTTTGTTCCCGCAATGTTTTGGGAAACAGTGACAATTTCAGCTCGCTCAAAGGATTTCGAGCCGGCCTTTCATATGCGGATGAAACTCGCAAAAATAGGACTGTTCCATCCCTTCCGTGACCTGAATTTCACTGTTTGCGTCTTTCACAAGCTCAAATGTGTCCCAACTGCGATCAACTGCGGTCGCTGTATGAGGCGCGATATCCAGATTGACCCATTTGATCCTATCCCCCGGACGAACCTGTATTTGATCGGGCTCGAACTTGAAGCGACGGATTTGGATTTCATGCGTCTTTGGGGCATTCTCTGCACTTCCCCGCGATACCAAAGAGGCTGCCGAAGCAGCCGCTCCGATCACGACGAATCGACGTGACACAGGTTTGGACATCAGTTCAGAGACTCGACCATCATTTCCGCATGACCTTCATGCGCCTTGAAAATCTCAAGGCCCTGCTCGAACAGCGCCTTAACCTCGGCATTGTCGATGTTGGGGATCATGGTGTTCTCAACCAGCTCGTTGACGGCCTGATGATACGCCAGTTCATTGGCCGCATAGGCCTTGTCGAACTCGGCACCACGCAGCTGCGAAAGATTGTTGATGATCTCTTCCGCGTTGGAATTCAATGTCTGGCTGAATGCATTGTCCTGCGCCGATGCACCCAACTTGTCCAGCAGTCCCAGCGCCGCTGCGTTAACGGCGGTATGATCCCGGATCATCGTATTGGCAAACTCGTGGATGTCGGGATTTTCCGACAGCGCCAAGGCCAGATGCGCATAGCGAATGTCAATGTTGTCAGCAGTATAGGCGATATGCGCGTATTCCAGATCGCTCATATCAGCAACGTCCTGCGCCGAAGCAGCGGTTGCGACAGCCAGCGAAATGGCGAAAGTGGCGAGGAATCTTTTCATGACGGATCTCCGTTGGATTGGACTGATGCGCCCAGTATCCCCAACGATGATCAAGACCACATACTCAGCCGTTCAAAATCCAGCACAGATCGTTCAGATTTCGGAACGCGCGCGCAAATGTGAACCAGGATTGGCAAGTCAGACCGTCCAAACCCACAGAAAAGGGACTAAAACGCGCGGCGCTGTTTGGGATCAGGCAGCGCCGCGCGAGGCAAGCAGATCAAGCGGCTGCAATCTGCTTTGCTTTTTCGACCATGACTTCGGCCTGCCGGATCGACGCATAGTCAATCAGGCGACCATCCAGCGATACGGCCCCTTTGCCGGCAGTCTCGGCCTCGGCCATGGCGACCAGAATGCGCTGTGCTTTGGTGACTTCAGCATCGCTGGGCGACATGACTTCGTTGGCCAGCGCGATCTGGCTGGGGTGGATGGCCCATTTACCCTCGCAGCCCAGAACAGCTGCGCGTTTGGCAGCCGCCTTATAGCCTTCGGGGTCCTGGAAATCGCCGAACGGGCCGTCAATCGGGCGCAGGCCGTTGGCGCGCGCGGCCACGACCATACGCGCCAGCGCATAGTGCCACATGTCGCCCCAATGGGTTGCGCGGGATGCGTCACCATCGGGATCGGTCAGTACGGAATAGTCCGGGTTCACGCCACCAATGATCGTGGTACGCGCTCGGGTCGAGGCCGCATAGTCAGCCACACCGAAATGAAGGCTTTCGTTGCGTTTCGAGGCGGCCGCGATCTCGCTGACGTTCTGCATGCCCAACGCGGTCTCGATAATGTGCTCGAACCCGATGCGTTTTTTGTACCCCATCGCGTCTTCGACCTGAGTGACCATCATGTCGACCGCATAGACATCGGCAGCAGTGCCCACTTTAGGGATCATGATCAGGTCCAGCCGTTCACCCGCCTGTTCGACCACATCGACCACGTCGCGGTACATATAGTGGGTATCCAGACCATTGATCCGCACGGACATGGTCTTGTTGCCCCAGTCGATGTCATTCAAAGCCTGAATGATGTTCTTGCGGGCCTGTTCTTTTTCGTCGGGCGCAACCGCATCTTCCAGATCAAGGAAGATCACGTCGACATCCGACTGGGCTGCTTTTTCGAACATACCGGGCTGGCTGCCCGGTACGGCGAGTTCGCTGCGGTTCAGGCGCGCGGGGGCTTGTTCGATGGCATAAAAGCTCATGAGTTTGAGTCCTTTGAAGAAGGGTGCGTCAGATCACGCGGTCACGGGGTGGGCGGCCTGCAAAGAAGTCGCCCAGATTGTCCAGCACGCGAAAGCCCATGGCCTCGCGCGATTCACGGGTGGCGCTGCCCAGATGCGGCAGCATCACCAGATTGTCGCATTGCAGCAGGTCCGGGCTGATACGTGGTTCGTCGTCAAACACGTCCAACGCTGCGCCGCCAATCGTGTCGAATGTCAGAGATTGCACCAGCGCGTGCTCGTCCACGACCTCACCGCGGGCGGTGTTGATCAGGAAGGCATCCGGCTTCAACAGATCCAGCCTGCGCCCGTTGATCAGATGCCGGTTCGCAGCACCTCCGGGACAGTGCAGCGAGACGAAATCGCATTGCGGAAGCAGATCGTCCACCGTGTCGACCTGAGTTGCATTGAATTGCTTAAGCGCGTCAGGCGCGACCGCACTGCGGTTCTGTACCAGAATGTTCATACCAAACCCGCGATGGGCGCGGCGGGCCATTTCCTGACCGATACGGCCAAAGCCGATGATACCCAACGTCTTGCCGCTAACCTTGGTGCCCACCAGATGGGTCGGGCGCCAGCCAGTCCAGCCCCCCGCGCGCAGCTCGCGCTCACCTTCACCTGCCCGGCGGGCAGCCATAAGCAACAGCGTCATGGCCAGATCGGCGGTGCATTCGGACAGAACATCCGGCGTATTGGTGACGGTCATCCCCAGATCACGGGCAGCCGGTTCGTTGATATGGCTGTAGCCGACACCGTAATTGGCCAGAATTCTGGTCTGGGCGGCAGGTACATCCAGCGCCTCGGCGCTGAGCGTATCGGTCACGGTGGGCAGAACCGCGTCGTATGTCTTGAATGCCTCGCGGAGTTCCGCCGGGGACATTGGTTTGTCCCCGGTATTCAGCACGGTGTTGTAGCTTTCGGCCAATTGCGCCTCAACGGCGGCAGGCCAGCGACGGGTGACAAGGACCGAAGGTTTGACCATCACGCAGCCTTTCCCATAACGCGGGCAATGGTTTCGCCGATCACCGCCGGGTTTTCGGCCACGGTCACACCTGCAGCGGTCAGGATTTCAACCTTCTCACTGGCGCTTTCGCCAAAGGCCGAAATGATTGCACCCGCATGACCCATGGTTCGGCCCTTCGGCGCGGTCAGACCCGCGACATAAGCCACAACGGGCTTGGTGACGTGATCACGAATATATTCTGCCGCCTCGGCTTCCTGAGGGCCGCCGATCTCGCCGATCATAGCAATAACCTCAGTGTCTTCGTCCTGTTCGAACCGCTCTAGGATATCGCGGAAGGACGAGCCATTGATCGGATCGCCACCGATGCCGACGCTGGTCGACACACCGATGCCACGCTCTTTCAACTGTGCCGCAGCCTCATAGCCCAGCGTACCCGAGCGCCCAATGATGCCCACATTGCCCGGTAGGTAGATATGGCCCGGCATGATCCCCAACAGCGCCTTGCCGGGGCTGATGGTTCCGGCGCAGTTCGGGCCGGTCAGCACCATGCGCTTATCCTTGGGATAGCGGTACATATAGCGCTTGACGCGGATCATGTCTTGCGCCGGGATGCCGTCAGTGATGCAGACGCAATAGCGGATCCCTGCATCTGCGGCCTCCATGATTGAGTCTGCGGCAAACGGGGGCGGCACGAAAACGAGGCTGGCATCGGCGCCGGTGGCCTCGACCGCTTGTTTGACGGTGTCAAAGACGGGCACACCTTCAACGGTTTCGCCACCCTTGCCCGGGACAACACCACCGACGACATTGGTGCCGTACTGCACCATATCCTTAGTGTGCAGGCGCGCCATGCGTCCGGTGATGCCCTGAACGATCACACGGCTATCGCGGTCCAGAAGAATGCTCATTACACAGCCCTCATCTTGGTGTTTTGGGTCAAATCGTTGCGCCATGCGCCCACGGCGCGTTCGGCGGCTTCCATCAGGGTTGTCGCGCGAATGATCGGCAGGCCCGATTTGGCAAGGATTTTCTGGCCTTCTTCAACATTTGTGCCCGCAAGGCGCACGATAACTGGCAGGTCAATCTCAAGCTCGCGCAGCGCCTGCACGACACCTTCGGCCACCCAGTCGCACCGGTTGATACCGGCGAAAATATTGACCAGAACCGCCTGAACATTGTCATCGGACAGAACCAGCCGGAAGGCCTTGGCCACCCGCTCGGGCGAGGCACCTCCACCGATATCCAGAAAGTTCGCAGGCTCGCCACCGGCCAACTTGATCGTGTCCATCGTGGCCATAGCCAGACCGGCGCCGTTCACGATGCAGCCGATATTGCCATCCAGCCCGACATAAGACAGGCCCCGATCCGCCGCGCGGCTTTCGCGCGGGTCTTCCTGACTTTTGTCGCGCAGTTCAGCGATCTGAGGGCGACGGAACAGAGCGTTGTCGTCAAAGCTCATCTTCGCGTCCAGTGCCAACACACGGTCGTCGCCAGTGATGACCAGCGGGTTGATCTCGACCATAGTTGCGTCCAGCTCGCTGAAAGCGGCATAGCAACCCTGCAAGGTGCGGACCATGTGTTGGGTCAGCTTCGGCTCAAGCCCCAATTTAAACGCGATCTCGCGGGCCTGGAATTCCTGCAGGCCCACCGCCGGTTCAACGATCGAGCGCACGATGCTGTCGGGACGCTCGGCCGAGATTTCCTCGATCTCCATCCCGCCTTCGGACGAGGCCACGATCATCACCCGCTGACTGGACCGGTCCAGCACAAAGCCCAGATAAATCTCGCGGTCGATCGGCACGGCAGATTCCACATAGACGCGGTAGATGCCTTTGCCTTCGGGTCCGGTCTGATGCGTGACCAGCTTGCGACCGAACATGTCGTCACAGGCCGCATGGATTTCGCTTTCCGAGTTGCACAGCTTGACGCCCCCGGCCTTGCCACGCCCACCGGCATGGACCTGCGCCTTGACGATCCACTTGTCACCGCCCAGTTCGCGCGCGCGATAAGCGGCCTGTTCGGGGCTGTAGGCCAAGGCCCCCGAAGGGGTCTCGACACCAAATTTCGACAGCAGTTCTTTCGCTTGGTATTCATGGATATCCATCTGCAATCCTCCCGTTCATGCAGTGCGGTCAGGCCGCGATCGACGTGCCGTAGCGGCCTTCCAGCAGGGCCTCGATCGCCTCGAGATCAACAGAGCCACCCATGTCCTGCACTGCTTGGCCGAACAGGCGCACGATGTGGCTGATGGCCTGGTGGTTCAGCTGGTTCAGGATGCCAATCCGGACCTGAATAGGCGCGCTGAGCGTCGGCCAGATACCAAATCCCTGTGCCCGACATTTCTGCACCAGCTCCATCTCACGACCGGCCAGTTCCGGCGGCAGGTTCAACACCACAAGGCTGGGCATATCCGACGTCACCTGGCATCCCATCGCAGTCACGGCATCGCGCAGCACGGCTTCGTGCGTTTTGTAGGATTGGGCACGTTTGGCCAACCCCTCGATCAGGGTCAGGCGCAGGGATTCATGGAAGGCGGCCACGGCATAGCCCGAATGGGTGCGGTGGTAAGTGCCTTTCTCGACATCTTGTCCATCGACGATGCCCCAGTGGCGTGCCTCGAAGATCGGGTTGTGAACGTAGGAATAAGCGCCCGACGTCTTCAATACCTCGATATAAGCGTCGGTAAAGCTGACTGGTGCATAGGTCAGCGGCAGGCAGCACAGGCCTTTTTGCGGACACGACGCCCATCCTGCGACGCCAGGGAAATCGTCAATGCGGAAATCCGACACACCGAGAGACGACACAGCGTCGATCAGGCCCATCGCGCCATGACGTTCGCACGCGTCCGAAAAGCCCTGAATATCGTTCACACGGCCCGAACCGGTTTCCCAGTGCGCCATGAAGGCCCATTTCGGTTTATGCTGCGCCAAAACCTCGTCGACCATCTCGCCGGTGACGGGTTGGCCATGGGGCACCTCAATCACGGTGACGCTGGCAGCTTGCGGGTCCAGCGGGTTTGCTGCGTGCTCGGCCGGGGTGGCGGCTTTGATCCGCAGGGTCAGCGCATCGATGCCCGAGAAGGTGCCGTTGGTAAAGGCGACAACCTTGTCACCCGGCATCACGGCCGAGAACATGGTGTCCAGCCCGCTCCAACCGGTTCCGGCGACAGCGAAAGTATAGGTGTTCTCAGTCCCCCAGATCTGACGCAGCATGTGCTTGCATTCGATCATGCCACGCAGCACGTCGCCCTGCATGTGGTCGGCAACACCGGCACTGGCAAAAGCCTGCAGAACGCGCGCGTCGGTGTTTCCGGGACCGGGACCCGCCGCTAGCGTCTCCGGGATTTCGAGGGTGGGGTAGATTTGAAATGTCACGTTCGATCCTCCTAAGCGATCGGGGACAGGGGCACCCGATCAGACGTGTTGAAGGAAAGAAAAATAGAAACTTGCCTCGTCACACAACGTAACTTACTACTGCCTTTGGATATCTGTTTGGGCGGGTATAAACCCACCCATTCTGGTAAATATGCCGTTGTATACGGATTTAGAACCTACCCATACGGGTGGTTTTTGTAATTTTTCGGGGAAAATCAATGTCCGATGCCGCCTCACGCCCCATTGATGTCATGCTGGCCAACAACAACCCGCTGGTTCTGTCGGCCATGTCTGAAATATTCGAGCGAGACCCCCGATTCTCTCTGGTCGCTACGTCAGCAACGGCCGAAGGGTTTCTGGGTGCCATCATGCGGGTGCCGGTCAAAATCTGCGTGATCTCGTGGAATTTGCCCGTTCTTGGTGCTGCAAAGCTGATCGAGGTCCTGCGCGAACAAGAGAACCCGCCGCGTTTTGTCGTCTATGGCGATGACGGCGGAGAAATCCCCCGATTGGCGATGCAGGCGGGGGCGGCCGGGTTCGCCTCGCGCTCGGGCGAGGTCGAGGGGCTGCTGGAAACCTGCATCGACGTTGCGCGCGGCAAGATGGTGTTCCCATTTATCGACGTGCGCAAAATGCAAAGGGACCCGTTGCAAAGCCTGTCGCGCAAGGAAATTGTAATCCTTGAAGCCTTGGCCAAAGGCTTATCCAACCGTGATCTATCGAAAGAGCTGCAAATTTCGGCCAACACGGTGAAGTTTCACCTGTCCAACATCTACGAAAAGCTCTCGGTCAAGAACCGGGCCCAGGCAATTGCGTTCTACTATTCGTCCAAGACGGCGTCGGACTAGCTCTGCTCTTTCACCGGTTCGATCTGGGTGAAAATGGCCGTGCAAATCTGATCCATCTCAAGCGCAAAGAAGTTTTTCGCGGCCGCTTCGTTGGGATGGTAGGGATCCTTGACCAGCCCTTTCTTGTTCAGCCGGAAATACTCTTTGTTGCCCTGATTGGCCGCAACGGTTTCCGGCGTCGCCCCCGGCACGAAAGAACAGCGCAGGCCAGAGGTCTCAAACGCCTTCATCAGGTTTTCCTGCGCGCGCAGACGCAGGTCCACGATCTTTTTCTTATAGGCCGGTGCCGTCGTCATGAAGATACAGGGCAAATCCGGCGGCAGCTGGCTTTTCAGGCGCTGCACATCGCGGATCGCGGCCTCGGGGCTGTTGGCCCAACGTTTGGCCGAATTGCCCAGAAATGACATCAGTATCAGCTTTGGGTCATAGTAATCCTCGCGCAGCATCTGCTCCAAAGGCGAGGTCCCCGGCGCGCAGAACTGGTATTCGCGCCCTTGCCCGATCTGGACGAATTTCTTGTCGGAATTGTTGACAAAACCATAGGCACCCGCGTTCACCCGCCATTTCGGATCGACCTTGCAGATCGTGTCCTTTCCGGCCCCCGATCGCGCCGTCCACGCGCTGATCGAGCTGGAACGAACACCAATGACACCCACGCGCATCTTCCCCAAACGTTTCAGATGGCTTTTTTGCTGGGCGTTTGGTTTGCAATGGCTTTTTATGTCGCTGAAAAACTCCAGAAATGCCGGGCCTGACCCGAAAGATATCTGGCTGTCACCGATAATCAAAATCTCGGGCGAGTCGAAAGGTTCCGCCTGCGCTGCAGGCACCATCATCAACGCGCCTATGACAAGGCTCAGTGCTTTTGTCAGAAACTGCATGTTCCCCCCTTTATGCGGTCTCTTTATTCAAGGGCCGAGAATATGGCGTCGCAAAACTCGGTCGTGTTAATCTTTAAAAATTGGCGAATGGCGGCGTTGCTGGGATGATGCGGGTCTTTGACGCGACCGGCATCGTTGCGGCGAAAAAACTTGGGCTTCCCTTCGATTGCCGCACGTGTTTTCGCGTTGAACCCCTCAACCGCAATACACTGCGCATCGGCGCGGTCGAACGCGCGGGCGATGGCGGTTTGCGCTTTCATCCGCTTGTCATTGGTCTTTTTCAGGTAAACCGGCGCGCTGGAGATATAGATACATGCCGTATCTTCAGGCACCTGAGCTAAAGTCCGCCGCACGTCCTCTTCGGCCGCGTCGGGTAAGTTTGCCCATCTGTCCGCTGAATTGCCCAGAAAAGTTAGGATCAGCAGGTCAGGGTCATAGTAGCCATCTGCAAACATCGACTCGAAGGCGGTCTGTTTCGGCTTGCAGAACTGATAGGACTTGCCTTTACCGATCTGGATGAACACTCGGTCCGGGTTGCCGTCGATGCCGTAGGCGCCTGCATTCACGCCGTATTTCTTGTCAACGTCACAAATGGCACCGCGCGTCGGCCCGCTGGTCGAGGTCCATGATTGAAGCGATGTCGACCGCACCCCGATGGCCGCCGTCTGGCGCGTGCCCAGCTTTTCCAGCAGCTTGGTGCGCTTTTGCGTCATCTCGCAGCGGTTCGGCAATTCCGCAAAGAACCGAACATATTCCTTGCCCGCCCCGAACGAGATCTGGCTATCCCCAAGCACCAGAATATCCGGCTGTGCCGAGGCCGAGTGGCCGCCCAACATCAGCACCGAAACCAGCGCTGCGTTTAGAAATGAAACTATCTTTGTCGTCACGCAGTCACCTTGATCGTGCGGTCAAATTTCAACCCGTTTTCTTACTGATCGGTAAAAGATGGCGTATTGGGCAATGAAATACCAATCAACACCAGGTTACAAAAAGGGTTCGTTGCGCTGTCGCATAGGTGAGCACGACGGAGTCGACCTCACATCGTCAGGTGATCCGTTGAAAGTTTGGGCAGTTCGGCCAACAAACCCGAAACACGTTGATGGCATAGCGCAAGCGGGCCGTCTGGACATAGTGAGATATGGGCCCAGCTTGACCCTCGCAGCGCAATTTTGCGCCAATGGTGCAGAAGCAGAAGGCGTATCGTGGCTTGGGGCAGGGCGGGCAGGGTCAGAAAATCCATGCGTCCCGCCAGATCATGAAGACGCTGCACATGCGTTATGGTCTGCGGTGCAACAATCTTGCCGGCGAACCACATGGGCACGGGCTCGGGTTCAAACCGCAGCCGTGTCTGATCGCTGCGCGTAGCCTCGGATACCGGCACCAGAAACAATGCCCGGTCCAGACGGATCATCGCGCCGGTCGGCTCACAATCCTGTCGAGTCAAAGCCACACACCAACCATCGGGAAATTTAACATCCTGACGGTACACGTCCTCATAGACCGCGCGGGTTTCGGCCAAACCATGGCTGGACAGGCTATAGGTCACTTCGCGGCCGATTTTGGTGGATACGATCCAGCCGTCCTTGCGCAGCCTGTGCAGGGCAACGCGCATGGCTTCGGTCTTAATCCCGACCCGGCCCAGAATTGCACCCAGTTGCTTGCCGGTGACGGGCTGGCCATTCAGGTCACCAAACAGCGTCACGATCAGGGACCAGGTCTTGATCGGCTCCAGCGCGCTAAGGTCTTCAATCAATGTCTCGGCAGGAGTCAAATGTAGGTCTTTCCAAGGGGGTACACTCTGTTGCGCCCCTTTAAGTACCATGCCGACGGGTCACGTGGCTACGCTTATCCCGCAGGATCAGGCTGCGCATAGGCGTTCATAGTCAGCAACTCGTATTCGGCGGTCAGCTCGTCCTCTTGGTTGCGGATCGAGACATGCCAGCGCACCTCACCATAGTCCTGGTTGCGCGGGGTCTTTTGCATGACCGTCAGGTGCACGCGGATACTATCGCCCGCCTGCACCGGTTTCAGGAACCGCAGATTGTCGAGGCCGGTATTGGCCAGTACCGGGCCTTCGTCCGGCTGTACAAACAGCCCCGCCGCAAAACTCAGCAGCAGGTATCCGTGGGCAACCCGCCCCGGAAAGAACGGATTTCGACTTGCCGCTGCCTCGTCCATATGCGCGTAGAACGTGTCGCCCGTGAAATGGGCGAAGGTTTCAATATCATCCAGCGATATCTCGCGCGGGTCCGTCACCAGCGTCTCACCGACCTCCAATTCGTGGAACGTGCGGGTGAAGGGATGGGCGCGGTCCGTGGCCTCGGTCGCCCCCGGCACCCATTTCTTGCCGATCCGCGTCAACAGGTCCGGGCTACCCTGTACGGCAGTTCGCTGCATATAGTGCATCACACCGCGTATGCCGCCCAGCTCTTCGCCGCCGCCTGCGCGACCAGGGCCGCCATGAACCATGTGGGGCAGGGGGGACCCATGGCCGGTGCTTTCTTTCATCGAGTCGCGGTTGTTGAAGTAGAGCCGCCCATGAAACGCCCCGACACCAATCACAAACTGGCGCGCGACCTCGGGGTCATGTGTGATGACCGAAGCCACAAGGCTGCCCTCGCCCTTGTTGGCCAGTTCAATCGCGTGATCCAAATCCCGATAGGGCATCACGGTAGAAACAGGACCAAAGGCCTCGACCGCGTGCAGAGTTTGGGCCGCATCCGGCGTATTACAGCGGAACAGCATCGGCGGGACAAATGCCCCTTTGTCCGCGTCGGCGCCGTGGACAATAAAATCATCGGGGTCGCCGAAAATACGCTCGGCCTCTTGCCCGATCAGAGCCGCCTTTTCCAACACATCACGGCGTTGCGCTTGCGAAACCAGCGCTCCCATCTGAGTCTTCTCATCCGCCGGATTCCCGATCACGACCGAGCTCAACCGATCCCGCAGGGCATCTGACACCGCGTCGATATGCGCCTTAGGCACCATGATGCGGCGGATGGCGGTGCATTTCTGCCCGGCTTTCGCGGTCATCTCACGCTGGACCTCCTTGATAAACAAGTCAAACTCGGGCGTTCCGGGCACTGCGTCCGGACCAAGGACTGACGCGTTCAGGCTGTCCTGCTCGGCCACAAAGCGGGTGGCGTTGTCCAGAATACAGGGCGCACTGCGCAGCTTGCGGGCCGTCGCCGCCGAGCCTGTGAAGCTGACGACATCCTGCCCGCCCAGATGGTCCAGTATCGGGCCCAGATTGCCGCTGACCAGCTGCACGGCCCCTTCGGGCAGCAGACCACTGTCCAGCATGATCCGAACGCACAGCTCAGTCACATAGCAGGTCGCGGTGGCCGGTTTCACAATCGCGGGCATACCGGCCAGCAGGGTCGGAGCCAGCTTTTCCAGCATCCCCCAGACCGGGAAGTTGAACGCGTTGATGTGAACGGCCACACCGGTCAGCGAGGTACAGACATGCTGGCCCAAAAACGTGCCCTGCCGCGACAAACGTTCAACCGGGCCGTCCAGATAGATCGTGTCATTGGGCATCTCGCGCCGACCCTTGCTGGCGATGACCAAAACCGTGCCGATCCCGCCATCGACATCAATCATGTGATCCCTTTGAGTCGCCCCTGTCGCGAAAGAGGCGTCATAAAGCGCCTGTTTATGCTGACCCAGATGCAGCGCCAGCGCCTTGAGCATTCTGGCCCGGTCGTGAAAGCTCATCTTGCGCAGGGCAGGGCCGCCTTTGGTCTGCGCGTATTCCAGCATCGCGCCCACATCCAAGTGGCTGGCTCCGGCGCGCGCGATCAGCTCGCCGGTAACGGCCGAATGGATCTCGCGTGCGGTGCTGTCGCTGCCGATCCATTGCCCGCAAACATAGCTGTGCACGTCCTGAATATTCATCTGGCGATCCCCGCGATAAGGACCGGCAAGGCGTCACTGATTAATTGACCTACCGGTCGGTTTATGGAATGTTTAGATTTAGGACGGGCAAAGATCAAGGAGAATGTCGTGCTGGATAACGCGCCTGACAGACGTCCAAAGGTGCCATCATGACCCCGAGAGAGCGCGCCGAACGTGCAGCCCAGGTCATGTGGGCCTCGGACAATGCCAGCCCCTGGGCAGGTATGCAGATTGATATGGTGGATGAGGGGCAGGCGCAGCTGTCCCTGACCGTCGCAGAACATCACGTCAACGGGCACGGGATTTGCCACGGTGGGCTGATCTTCATGCTGGCCGACAGCGCCTTTGCCTTTGCCTGCAACAGCCGCAATCAATCCACTGTCGCCCAACACAACACGATTTCTTATATCACGCCCGGCCGCTTGGGCGACCGACTGACGGCCCGCGCGCGCGAGGTCGCTCTGACCGGGCGCAACGGCATTTACGATGTGACCATCACCAATCAAAGCGACGTTGTGATCGCTGAATTCCGCGGATGCTCTCGGGCCGTGCGCGGACAGTTGTTCGAAGAATAGGGAGGCGCCCATGAAAGACCTGACACCGGCCCGAGACACGCTCGACCCGATCGAAATTGCGTCTCTGGACGAAATCCGCGCACTTCAGTTGCAGCGGCTCAGATGGTCCCTGAAACACGCCTATGACAATGTGCCCATGTATCGGCAGCGGTTCGATGCAGCAGGGGTTCACCCGGATGACCTGACGGACCTGAGCGACCTGTCCAAATTCCCATTCACCTACAAAAATGACCTGCGCGACAATTATCCGTTTGGGCTTTTCGCCGTGCCGCAGGATCAGATCCTGCGCCTTCATGCCTCATCCGGGACCACCGGAAAGCCGACGGTGGTCGGGTATACGCGCACGGATATCGACAACTGGGCCCATCTGGTCGCCCGTTCCATGCGCGCCAGCGGCACCAGACCCGGTGATACTGTGCAAGTCGCTTATGGCTATGGCCTGTTCACCGGCGGCTTGGGTGCACATTACGGTGCGGAAAAGCTGAACTGCACTGTCGTCCCGGTCTCGGGCGGTATGACCGAGCGGCAAGTGATGCTGATTCAAGACTTCCGCCCCAGCACGATCATGGTGACGCCGTCCTATATGCTCAACATCCTGGAACAATTCCACGCGGCGGGGATCGACCCGCGTGACACCTCTTTGGAGGTCGGCATTTTTGGCGCAGAGCCATGGACCAACGCAATGCGTGCCGAGGTCGAAGAGGCGTTCGACATGCATGCGGTCGATATCTACGGCCTGTCCGAGATCATGGGGCCGGGTGTGGCCAATGAATGTGTCGAAACCAAAGACGGGTTGCATATCTGGGAGGATCACTTCTTTCCCGAAATCATCGACCCCGAAACCGGAGAGGTTCTGCCGGATGGCGAAATGGGCGAATTGGTTTTCACCACCCTCACCAAAGAGGGCCTGCCCATGATCCGCTACCGGACCCGCGATCTGACACGGCTGTTGCCGGGCACAGCGCGGTCCATGCGGCGGATGGAGAAGATCACCGGGCGCTCGGACGACATGATCATTCTGCGCGGCGTGAATGTGTTTCCCACTCAGGTCGAGGAACTCGTTCTCGCGACCCCTGATCTGGCCCCCTATTTCCAGATCGAACTGACCCGCGACGGGCGCATGGACGCGATGACGGTGCATGTTGAGGCTGCGGCAAGCGAGGACGCCAGACAGGCCCTGTCCGGGGTATTGGCCAAAAAGATCAGGGACACAATCGGCGTCGGCGCGACCGTATCTGTCGGCACCCCCGGCAGTGTTGAACGCAGTCAGGGCAAAGCCCGCCGCGTGATCGACAACAGACCCAAGGGCTAAACCAGTGGCCCGCACCATCGCAAAGGATCACGACCAGAAACGTCAAAGCATCCTGTCGGTCGCCGCCAGCGTGTTCGCACGCGAAGGCATTGCGCGCGCCTCGATGAACCAAGTGGCTAAGGCTGCGGGGATTTCGAAGGCCAACATCTACCACTATTACGACGGCAAAGAGGCCTTGTTGTTCGATATTCTGGACACTTACCTCTCTGAATTGAATAACCGCGTCACGGCTCTCAATTTGGACGACATGCCCCCAGCGGATCGATTGCATCTGGTTCTGCGGGAATACCTGTTGGCCTATGAAGGCATGGATTTCGAACACAAAATCCAAAGCGAAGGCGTGTCGCTGCTGCCGCAAAACATGCAGAAGGTTCTGAAGGCCTACCAAAAAGACATGGTCGCGCAGATGAGCGCTATTCTCAACGCGATCAGTGACGGCAAGCTGGGAGATAACCAGCAGCTTTTGCGCGAAGTGACAATGTCAGTCTTCGGAATGCTGAACTGGTACTATATGTGGCAACCCAAAGCCACGCGGGCCGATCGCGAAGGCTATGCCAGAACCATCGCGCGCCTAACCGTTGCCGGGTTGCCCGGAGTGCAGAACGCGGGCTAGTGCCCCGCCTCGTCATAGTCCCAGACCACCTTGTCGGACAGTGCAAAGCACTGACAAGTCAGAACGAACCCTGCCTCAACCTCATAGTCTTCCAGCGCATGGTTGGCGACCATCTCGACCTCGCCCTCCAACACTTTCGCCTTGCAGGTCGAGCACACGCCCGCCTTGCAGGCATGGGGCGCATCCAGGTTTTCAGCCAGCGCGGCCTCGAGCAGGCTGGTATCCTTGGGAATGGTGAACTGCCGCGTTTCGCCGCCCAATGTGACGCGCCCCTTGATGCCATTCTCAGCCACCAACCGCGAGACAGCGCGGGTTCTGGCACGTCCCGGTTGGGATGAAGCAAACAGCTCGAACCGGATCTGATCCTTTGTCAGGCCGTGATCTTGCAACGACTGCGAAATCGCCAGCATCATCGGTTCTGGCCCACAAATATAGGCCAGAGAGACCGAGTTGATGTCGATCCAGTGCTGGAACAGGGCCGCGCATTTTTCGGCATCGACGCGGCCTTTGAACAGGTCAATCTCCTGACTGTCATCTTCCAGGATATGCACGATGTTCAACCGGTGCAGAAAGCGGTTCTTGAGGTCCTCCAACTCTTCCCGAAACATGATCGTATTAAGGGTACGGTTTGCGTAAACCAGTGTGAACCGGGCCGAGGGGTCCTCGGTCAATGCGGTTTTCAGGATCGAAAGCACCGGCGTGATGCCAGAGCCCCCGGCGAAGCCCAGGTAGTGCGGCGCATCGGCATTGGCGGCCGCATGGAAATTGCCCATCGGCGGCATGGCGTCCATGACATCGCCCACTTGCAGCTCGGTATTGGCCCAGGTGGAAAAGGCACCGCCATCCACGCTTTTGATGCCAACCTGCAAGATACCTTCATGCGGGGCGGCGCAGATCGAATAGGACCGGCGCAACTCATCTCCATCGAAATCCCGTTTGAAGGTGAGATACTGGCCCGGCGCAAATTCAAAATGTTCGGGGTTAACAGGTTGCAAGGTCACGACCACCGCGTCGCGGATGGTTTTGTGGATGTCCGTTACTTTAAGGGGATGAAACATAGCCATAACGGGACCTCAGATACATTTGAAATAGTCAAAGGGTTCAAGACAATCCATGCAGCGCCACTGGGCCTTGCAAGGGGTCGAGCCGAACTGGCTGATCTTTTCGACCTGCTCGGATTTGCAATGCGGGCACCGTTCAGGGCCACCTGCGGGTTGCGGCGGGGCGATGCCGAACTCCTCCAGCCGCGCGCGGCCTTTTGGGGACAGCCAGTCAGTTGTCCATGCCGGCGCTATACGGGTCTGGATGTCCAGATTGTCGATACCGTTACGCGACAATTCGGTTTCTATATCCAACGCAATCACCGCCATGGCGGGACACCCGGAATAGGTCGGCGTGATCGTCACAGTTACACTGTCATTCCTGACGTCAACCCCCCGGATCACGCCCAGATCAACGACCGAGATCACCGGAATCTCGGGGTCGGGCACGTTTTCAAGCCAATCCCAGACCTCCGCTTCGGTGACAGCCATCGCGCCTACCACGTGGCCCCCGGATAGGAGCGCTGCAAGGTTTGCATCACCGCCAGCATATGGCCCAGATGTTCCGTGTGGCGGAACCCTGTGCGCCCGCCTTTCTGCGCATAGTCGCTATCGGGCAGGGTCAGACAGGCCTCGGCTGCAACAGCTTTGACCGTTTCCAACCAAGGCCCACGCAGTTCCGAGGGCAGGAGCGCAACGCCTGCATCAGCCATCGCCTGATCGGTCGCGTCATCAACAAACATCTCACCGCTATAAGGCCACAGGAAGGTCAACGCCTCAGCCATGCGCGCGTTGCTGTCCTCGGTTCCATCCCCCAAAGCGATCACGGTCTGGGACGACCGTTCCAGATGATAGAGCGCCTCTTTCACGCATTTCGCCGCGATCTCCGCAATGCGGGTATCGCGAGAGTCTTGCAAACGCGTCAGCCAAGGCACCTGAAACGCATCGAACAGGAATTGACGCATCTGGGTTCGGCCAAAGTCACCATTCGGGACCTCAAGCATCAACAGGTTGCGAAAATCGTAGACGTCGCGCAGATAGGCCAGATCATCGGCCGAGCGACCGGTCCCTTCGACCTCGCCCGCATAGCCCAGCCACATCTGCGTCTGACCAATCAGGTCCAGCGCCATATTGGCCAGCGCTATATCTTCTTCCAGAATTGGCGCAACCCCGCACCATTCCGACGTGCGATGCCCCAGCACAAGGGCATTGTCCCCTTGCCTGAGCAGGAATTCGAACAGGGGGTTCTCCAGAGCCATCACATTTTCCCAACTTCTTCCGGGATGTCGTAAAACGTCGGATGACGATAGACCTTGTCCCGCGCCGGATCGAACAGAGGCCCCTTATCCGAGGGGCTGGAGGCGGTGATCTTCGCGGCCTCGACCACCCAGATACTGACGCCCTCGTTCCGACGGGTATAGACATCGCGCGCATTGCGGATCGCGTGTTCTGCATCGGCTGCGTGCAATGAGCCGACATGCCGGTGGCTCATCCCGTGCTGGCCGCGAATAAAGACTTCCCACAGGGGCCATTCGTTTTCATGTGTCATTTCTTACTCCGCCGCTTGCGCGCGTTTTTGGGATTTGCGGGCATGGGCCAGCATGGCCTCTCGCACCCACGCGCCATCGTCCCAAGCCTTCCGCCGGGCGTTCAGACGCTCGACATTGCACGGGCCATTGCCCGAGATCACTTCGAAGAATTCGGACCAGTCGGGTTCGCTGAATTCATAATGTCCGGTCTCATCGTTCCAACGCAGGTTCTCGTCGGGGATGGTCAGGCCAAGGAACTCGGCCTGCGGAACGGTTTCGTCCACGAATTTCTGCCGTAGCTCATCATTGGTGTTGATCTTGATTTTCCACGCCATCGACTGCGCCGAGTGCACACTTTCCTTGTCGGACGGTCCAAACATCATCAGCGCGGGGTACCAGAACCGGTTCAGCGCATCCTGCGCCATGCGCTTTTGATCAGCGGTACCCTCTTTCGCCATCTTGATCATGATGTGGTAGCCTTGGCGCTGATGAAAGCTTTCTTCCTTGCAGATACGCACCATCGCCCGCGCGTAAGGACCATAAGATGTGCGCTGCAACGGCACCTGATTCATGATCGCAGCCCCATCAACCAGCCAACCCACCGCGCCCATATCGGCCCATGTGAGGGTGGGGTAGTTGAAGATGGACGAATACTTCATCCGCTCGGAATGCAGCATCTCGACCAGCTCATCCCGGCTGACCCCCAGCGTTTCGGCCGCGCAATAAAGATACAGCCCATGCCCCGCCTCGTCCTGCACCTTGGCCAGCAGATTGGCTTTGCGTTCTAGTGTCGGGGCGCGGGTGATCCAATTGCCTTCGGGCAATTGGCCGACAATCTCGGAATGGGCGTGTTGTCCGATCTGGCGGATCAACGTCTTGCGATAGGCGTCGGGCATGTAGTCCTTGGGCTCGATCTTTTCGCCGCGATCAATGCGGTCTTGAAAGGCCTGATCCTCGGGGCTCATCTCCTTGCGGTCCTGAAGACCTTTTCCGGTCGACTGTACCATCTGCGCGTACATGGCTGCGTCCTCCTTACACACCCTGGGTGACTGATTCAGTCGTCCCACCCTCTATTATGTTACATTTTTTCCAATATTCAATATTTTTGTAACATATTTTCACCAGCAAAAAACCGAACGTGGAATCAAAGCTTTCGGTAGATCAGATCATTCGAACCTGCTTCCGGCTCTTCCTGCAAAATGGCCGAGACCTGCGCATGCAAGGGCGACTTGCGACACACCGGATCAGTCGCAGCCGCATCCCCGGCCAAGGCCAAGGCCTGACAGCGGCAGCCGCCAAAGTCGATCTCTTTCCGCTCGCAACTCTGGCAGGGTTCCGGCAACCAATCCGTCCCGCGATAGGCGTTGAAGGCCGGACTGTTTTGCCAGATTTCCGCCAGCGTTTTACTTTGGACGTTGTCAAACTGCAGATGTTTGATGGTTTGCGCGGCGTGGCAGGGCAGAACAGTGCCATCTGGCGTCACGTTCAACCCGGTCGAGCCCCAGCCGCCCATGCAGGCCTTTGGGAAATCCGCGTAGTAATCTGGCGGAACAAAATCGAACGCCAGCACACCTTGCAGACGCTGCGCGGCTTTGGCGACCGTGTCCTTCACGGCTAAAGCCTGCTCACGTGTCGGCAACAGTGCGGCACGATTTTTTAAAGCCCATCCATGGAATTGGACACAGGCAACCTCAAGCCTGCGTGCTCCCAATTCGACGGCCATTTCAATCGTGCGGTCCAGATCATCCAGATTTTGCCGATGCATCACGGCATTTAGAGTCAAGGGAATGCCCCGATCCCGGATCTCGCGCGCAACGATCATCTTGCGGTCAAACCCGCCACGATACCCGCCGATATGATCAGCCAGAGCGGCATTCGTCCCTTGCAGTGACATCTGCACATGATCCAACCCAACCTCTTCTAACCGGTCCAGCCTTTTGGGGGTCAGCCCGATGCCTGACGTGATCAGATTGGTGTAAAGCCCAATTTGTGATGCGTATTCTGTCAGTTCTTCCAGATCGCGGCGGGATGCGGGCTCGCCACCCGACAGATGCAGCTGCAAAACACCCAGCGCGTGCGCCTGTTTGAACACGTCTTTCCAGGTATCGGTGTCCAGCTCGGTCTCTTTGCGTTCAAGTTCCACCGGATTGCTGCAATAGGGGCAGCTCAGCGGACAGCGATGCGTCAGCTCGGCCAGCATGGCGATGGGGGCAGGGGTACTCATTCCCGCACCATCAGATAGACGCGGCTGCGCAAGGTCTGCAGAAAGCGCTGCACATCCGTTTCAATCTGCTCGGCCGGGGCGTTGTAGGTTGCGGCAAGGTCCTGCACGATCTCGGAAAACCGGGCAGACCCATCGACGCGTGACAAAATAGCCATCCCGATCTGATCCAGCTCGATCACCTTCTCGGGCGCCATCAACACCGTCCGGTCGCGCACCTCATCGCGCTGCACCCGCACGCCGCGCGGCAGATATGGACGGTCGGTCTGGCGCAGTTCCAGCGTCATAGCAAACCCTCGTCCGGTTGCCACGCACCCGGAGGGATCATCCCAGGCTCAACATAGGCCGACCACAGCGCATCCAACTGCGCCCACAACACATTGGTTTTGAAGATCAGAGCCTCGCAGGCCATGTCCTCTTTCTCGGTCGTGTCGGCATGATCCAGGACCCAATTCAGACCAAAAGCCACATCCTTGGGGGCCTGAGTCAGACGTTTGCGGAAATAGGACAGGCTGTCGGCATTGGCAAAATCGTAATGCTCGAGCAGTCCTTCGATCCGTTGTTCATGAATCTTCGGGGCAAAAAGCTCGGTCAGCGAGGACGCAACCGCCTGCAACAGCGGCTTCTCACGCACATAATGCACATAGGCATCCACTGCGAATTGCGTGGCAGGCAGAATCCCACGCCCCGAGGCGACATAGTCCGGGTCAAGCCCAACCGCCTCGGCCAGTTTCAACCAGCGCCGGATGCCGCCGCCTTCGTCAACCTCGCCATCATGGTCCTCGATCCGCGAGCGCCATTCGCGGCGGATGTCCGGATCGGTGCAGCGCGACATGAAGGCCGCGTCTTTCATCGGGATCGCGGCCTGATAGGCCCAGCGGTTGATCACCCAGGCCCGCACCTGATCCGGGGTGCATTCACCGCTGTGCAGGCGATGATGAAACGGGTGTTTGTCGTGATAGCGCTCGGCCCCGATCTGACGCAGACGGGCTTCAAGGCTCTCTCGGCTCATATCGTGATCTCCTGCCCGTCATAGGCAATGGTCCAGCCTGCGGCCTCGACAAAGGCGCGCTCGGGTCCGTTTGGCTGCAGCATCGGATTGGTGTTGTTGATATGGATATAGGTCTTGGCCGCCGCGATGCCCTTTAGCCCCTCGATCGAACCGTCCGCACCACTGACCGAGATATGACCCATGCGCTGACCCGTCTTTACTCCGGTGCCGGTGCGGATCATCTCATCATCATCCCAAAGTGTTCCGTCAAAGAACAACTGATCCGCATCCACAAGTTGATCCAGCAGAGCAGGGGTGATTTGCGCACATCCGGGAATGTAATAGGCGACCTTTTCCCCTGTAGTTAGGCGCACCCCAACGGTTTGCTCCCCGATGAGATTGGTTTGAACACTGTCACCTTCCATGAACAAAGGCACTTTGCCCGGAACCGCAAACAGCCGCGCTTGCAAGCCGTCCTGCAAAGCAAAGTCCTGATCCAGAGAAATGCGTGTCCGTTCCACCTTTTCCCGGTTCACAGCATCGAAGATTCTGTTCTGGGCCAGAACATCCAGAATATCCCCCGTTGCAAACAACGAAAACGGCGTCTGTTCACGCAGGCTCAACAACCCGGCGATATGGTCGATATCCCCATTGGTCAGCAAAACTGACGCCACAGGCGTGTCGCGCAGCGCACGAGGATGCATTTTCGGATTGTCCAGCATCTGCTGCCGGATGTCAGGTGATGCGTTCAGAATGCTCCACCGAACGCCGTCTGGCGAGACTGCCAACGATGATTGGCCGGAAGGCGGGATGAGGCCCTTGCGGGCGTCCTCGCAATTCCGGCAACCACAATTCCATTGCGGTAGACCACCGCCTGCAGAAGCCCCAAGAACCAGAAAATGCACCTCGGGCCTCCGCTAGAGTTCACGTAATCAGAACAGGTCGCGCTCGTGCTCGCGGCCTTCATCCTCGGACGGAGAATACATGTTGATCTCCATACCGCAGTTCACTTCTTTCAGTTTCGGTGTGCTCCAAGTCATCGCTACCTCCCATGAGTGACTGGCAATTTCAAAAAACCTACAACCCACATCATTTTCGGAAAATGCTGCTTTGGTCGTACGCTCCGGTCACAGTGTCCGAGCCGCGCCCCACCACGTCAACCGTCTTGGGGTCGTAGATAAGGCTTAGGACTTTTGTCGAATGTCGCGGCTTGGGGCGTAAATATAATGTTGCGTATATGCGCGTGATCGTTGCCCTGCTTTTGCTGATCCTAAGCGGTCTGACGGCCATGGCCGAGCCGTTGCCACGTGAGAAACTGGCGTTGTTCATTCGCGCGCCCTTTTCGCTGGGCGAGGCCCTGAATGACGACGGCGTCTATTCCTTGCTCAACTCTGGCGGGATCGAGGCGGGCTATGTCTTTGAAACAAAACCACTAGCCCCGCTGCCCGGTTTTTCGGGCGCGCCCATCAATATGCTGGTCGTGCTCGATCTCGAAGGGCGTTTTCTGGATGTTCAACTTATCGAACATAATGAGCCGATCTTTGTGTCCGGTCTAGGCCAGGCACCGTTCCACAAGTATTTCGAACAGTATGGAGGCCTGTCTATTTCGGACTCGATCGTCGTCGGAACGCCCTATGGGGATGCCGCCAGCGGCTCACAGCTTGTTTACCTCGACGGCGTCACCAAGGCCACAGCCAGCGTCCGAATTGCCCACGAATCTGTCATGGGGGCCGCCTTGGCAGTTGCCCGCGAAAAGATGCAGGGATTGGCCACCGCGCCCCCGGCCTATCCTGATCCCAATTACGACGAAGCGCTGACATGGGACGATCTGGTTGATCAAGGCATCGCCACTCACAAGACCCTCAGCAATGCTGAAGTCGACGCGCTGTTTGCTGGAACCTTGTGGGAGGATGACGACCCCGAAGCGCAGGACTACCCGGACGAGCCGTTCCTGGACCTCTGGATTGTGGACATCGGACCGAAATCCATCGCCCGCGCGGCCCTGTCCGACGACAGTTTTGATGAGCTTCAACGCTTTATGGAAATCTCGGATAATGATGAGCCGATCCTGCTGATCGAAACCGCCCGTCACGGGTTGGTCAGCGACGAGTTTGTGCGCAACACCGCGCCCGATTGGATCTCGGCTGAACAGGATGGACTGCCGGTCGCGCTGCGCGATGCAGACCTGCTGGTCGAGCTTGCCGACGGAATGCCGGACGGCACCGCTATGATCCTGCGCACCGACCGGCGACTGGGCTTCGATCCATCGCGGGAATGGGTGCTTAAGGTACTGGCTGTACGCGAACACGGGATGTTTCAACCCGAGATTGGCTCGGTCACCATGGACGTCCCCCATGTCACCCCTGCTCGGTTCTTTCAGCGCCCCGTGCAAATCAAGCCCGCGCCACCTTGGCTCGAAGCGCTGCGCAATCGTCAAAACGATATGATTGTGCTTGGTGTCCTGCTGACCGTGCTTGTTGGCATCTTGAGCCTGCGCATGAATGCACTGGCCGCGCAACCTATGTTCACACCACTGCGCCTGACCATTCTGGCGGTGGTGGTTGGCTTTGTCGGATGGTGGGGACAGGGACAGCTTTCCATTGTCACCGTACTGGGCACGCTTAGAACAGCCCTCGACGGGGGCAGCTATGCTTTCCTTCTATACGACCCGTTTTCGCTGCTGATCTGGGCCGTGTCGATTGCAGGCCTCGTCGCGTGGGGCAGGGGGCTGTTCTGTGGCTGGCTCTGCCCCTTTGGCGCGTTGCAAGAGTTTGCACATCATATCGGGAAAGCCCTGCGCATCCCGCAGATCGAACCTTCCCGCGCCTGGGACCAAAGGTTGAAGTGGTTGAAATACATTGTGCTGGGCGGTCTGATCGTCACCGTCTTCGTTGCCCCTGATCAGGTCGACAAAGCCGCCGAGGTCGAGCCCTTCAAAACCGCCATCACCACGTTCTTCATCCGTGAATGGTACTATGTGGCCTATGCTGTCTTCTGGCTGCTGCTGGGCATGGTCCTGTTCAAAGGCTTCTGTCGCTATGTCTGCCCCCTGGGCGCATTTCTGGCGATCGGTGGGCTTCTGCGCGGACGCGACTGGATCGATCGACGCGCCGAATGCGGCTCTCCCTGTCAGCTTTGCCGTGTGAAGTGCAAATACGGCGCGATCAAGAAAACAGGCCAGATTCAATATGACGAGTGCTTCCAATGCCTCGACTGCGTCGCCATCCACGATGACAAACAGCGCTGCGTACCACTGATCGTCGCGGCCCGACGTCAGGCCAGAAAGGTCGCCGCCGAATGATCAACCGCCGCCGTTTCCTCGCGATTTCCGCAGCTGCACTGGCCACGCCTGCCGCGGCGAGGTCCATCCACTGGCAGGGATACGCCATGGGGGCCGAGGTCAGCCTGACCCTGGATGCCACCCCCGAAGATGCCCAAATCGCCATTTCCCGCGTTGAGAGGCTGCTCAAACGATGCGAAGAGATGTTCAGCCTCTATGATCCAAACTCGGTCCTATCTGAACTCAACAAGACCGGTTTGCTGAGGAACCCTCCGCGCGAAATGCTGGACCTGTTGCGCATCTGCGGGCAAGCACATCGAGTGACCAAAGGCCTGTTTGACCCAACGGTACAACCGCTCTGGGCCGCTTTGCGGCAGGGCGGGGATGTGAATGATGCGCGCTCCCTGATCGGTTGGGAACGCGTAAGCATCACAGCCGAACGGGTCAGGCTGGACAATGGTCAGGCATTGACGCTGAATGGCATCGCGCAAGGATATGCGACCGATCTTGTCGCACATGCGCTGAAACAGGCCGGATGGTCCAGCGTTTTGGTCAACATAGGTGAATTCTACGCAGGGGGCCGCCCCTGGACTATGGGCATTGCTGATCCCCTACATGGCCTGGTAGAAACGGTCGCGCTCAAAAACCGTGCCGTCGCAACCTCCAGCCCTGGGGCGATGTACCTGGAAGGAACTCAATCCCACATCCTGAACCCCGACGGGCAAGATCCAGCCTTGTGGTCAACCGTCAGCGTCACCGCCAACACGACCACTTGGGCAGACGCGCTTTCCACGGCTTTTTGCCATGCGAACGCTGCGGAAATCTCGCGCACTTTAACCCGATCGCCGGACAATCCGACCGCAATCTGTGTGCAAGCCGACGGTACCATTCAATCTATTAAAACATAAAAAAGCCCCACTTTTTTGCGGGGCTTTTGGGTTCGTTTGTCTAGGCGATTACGCGCAGGCTTGTACGGCGCGTTTGGTCATGACGCTGACCAGATGTGCGCGATAGTCTTTGCTGCCATGCAGATCGCCGATCATGTTCATCGAGTTCACCTTGAGACCCATCAGCGCGTCGGCGCGGAACTCTTTTGTCAGGGCTTCCTCAGCCTCGGACCAGCGGAACACGCCGTCCTCGCTGGCACCGGTCACGGCCACGCGGACACTAT
>NZ_WQGO01000006.1 GCF_013034685.1 Ruegeria lacuscaerulensis
CCGTCAGCACCGTCTCCAGCGCCCCAGCACCGCCTCAGCAGCGCCGGTGAAGGGGTATTTACGGATTAGGTCTGGAACCTGCAACCCCCATTTTGAAAAAACTTTGAACTTCCAAGCAGAAACTTATTTAATTTAACAAAAACAACAGACTAACTTTAATAATCGCGTCGAAAACCCGCCGAACAGAGTGTCACAGTAGAGGATGCATACCCCTTTCGCAGGAATCGTACCCAATGCTTGGTAGCCGTTCATGACTCGCAAATAAAACGCCGCCCAAGTTTCCCTGCGCGGCGTCGTATTGTGAGTGATGGTGGTCTAAGTTACTTCAGGTCGAACCGGTCCGCGTTCATCACCTTGGTCCAAGCGGACACAAAGTCGGTGGTGAACTTGGCTTCGGCCCCGGCCTGACCATAGACCTCGGCCAGCGCCCGCAGTTGCGAGTTCGAGCCAAAGACCAGATCGACACGGGTCCCGGTCCACTTGACCTCACCGCTGGCGCGGTCGCGGCCTTCATAGACGCCCTTGCCTGCGGGCTTCCATTCGGTGCTCATGTCCAACAAGTTGGTGAAGAAGTCGGTGCTGAGCGTACCGACCCGGTCTGTGAACACGCCATGCTTGGTATCGCCGAAATTGGCGCCAATCACGCGCAGCCCACCAACCAGTGCGGTCATTTCAGGCGCGGACAAGGTCAATAGTTGCGCTTTGTCGACCAGCAACTCTTCGGGTGAAACGGTATAGTCACCTTTCTGATAGTTGCGGAAGCCATCAGCGATGGGCTCCATCACCGCAAAGCTATCGACATCCGTCTGGTCCTGCGACGCATCAGTGCGGCCCGGAGTAAACGGAACCTCGACATCCTGACCGCCAGCCTTGGCCGCCTGTTCGATGCCTACGGCGCCGGCCAGAACGATCACATCCGCCAGCGAGACCTTTTTGCCGCCCGACTGCGCATCGTTGAACGCGGCCTGAACACCCTCGAGCGCGGACAGCGCCTTGGACAATTTCATCGGCTCGTTCACATCCCAGTCTTTCTGCGGCGCAAGACGGATACGGGCACCATTGGCACCGCCACGCTTGTCCGACCCGCGGAAGGTCGAGGCCGAGGCCCAAGCGGTCGAAACCAGTTCCGACACCGACAGACCGGTTGCCGCGATCTTGGCTTTCAGGTCCGCCACATCCGCATCATCCACCAGATCATGATCTATGGCGGGGACGTTGTCCTGCCAGATCAGCTCCTCGGTCGGGGCCTCTTCACCGATATAGGCCGAGCGGGGGCCCATATCGCGGTGGGTCAGCTTGAACCAGGCGCGGGCGAACGCATCTGCGAATTCTTCGGGGTTCTCATGGAAGCGCTTCGAGATCGGGCCATAGATCGGGTCCATGCGCATCGCCATGTCGGCGGTGGTCATCATGGTTTTGACCTTTTTCGACGGGTCATGGGCCTGCGGGGCCATGTCTTCTTCTTTGACGCCGACCGGCTCCCAGATCCATGCGCCCGAGGGGCTTTTGGTCAGGTTCCAGTCATATCCGAACAGCAGGTCGAAATAGCCGTTATCCCATTGGATCGGGTTCGCGGTCCATGCGCCTTCGATTCCCGAGGTTGTGGTGTCGTCACCTTTGCCCGAGCCAAACTTGTTGATCCAGCCAAAGCCCATTTCCTCGATCGCGGCAGCTTCGGGTTCGGGGCCAACCAGATCGGGATCGCCCGCGCCATGCGCTTTGCCAAAGGTATGACCACCCGCAACCAGAGCCACGGTTTCCTCGTCATTCATCGCCATCCGACCAAAGGTGTCGCGGATGTCACGGCCCGAGGCCAGCACGTTCGGCTCACCATCGGGGCCTTCTGGGTTCACATAGATCAGGCCCATCTGCACAGCGGCCAGCGGGTTTTCCAGATCGCGTTCACCGGAATAGCGGCTGTTCGGGTTGTCGGTGGGGGCCAGCCATTCGGTCTCAGTGCCCCAATAGATGTCTTCCTCGGGGGCCCAAATGTCTTCGCGGCCACCGGCAAAGCCAAAGGTCTTGCCGCCCATGGATTCGATGGCGCAGTTGCCCGCAAGGATCATCAGGTCAGCCCATGAAATCTGGTTGCCGTATTTCTGCTTGATCGGCCACAGAAGGCGGCGCGCTTTATCGAGGTTGCCGTTATCCGGCCAGCTGTTGAGCGGGGCAAACCGCTGGTTCCCGGTCGAAGCACCACCCCGGCCATCCGCCGTCCGGTATGTCCCGGCGCTGTGCCACGCCATACGAATGAACAATCCGCCGTAATGACCATAATCCGCTGGCCACCAGTCCTGCGAATCCGTCATCAGCGCATACAGGTCTTCTTTCAGCGCCTTCATGTCCAGTTTCTTGAACTCTTCAGCGTAGTTGAAATCGGCATCCATCGGGTTCGAGGCCGGTCCGTGCTGATGCAGGATCGACAGGTTCAGCTGGTTCGGCCACCAGTCCCGGTTAGACCGGGTTCCTGCGCCGTGCATGACAGGGCATCCGCCTGCTTTGGGGTTATCACTTCCGTCCATGTCGATCTCCATTCCTGGCAAAATTCCGGCGCAGGTGCGCCGCTAAAAACTCGGTCGATCAAGAGCACATATAGATGACACTTTTATCCATCCTAAAAGCATGACGAAAAATCGCGCAGTCGTGATGGGCAGTAGCGACTCGGTAGGTCTTGTCTAGAACCGTTCTAGCAAAGACAATCCATGCGAATAAGTTTTGTTTATGGATGATTGTGATAACTAAAAGCTATCACAATACAATCATTCCGCGCGCATCAGAGACGTCAGCCCGACCCGGTAGTCTGGATAAAGCAGCTTTACCCCCAACTCATCCTTGATCCTGTCGTTTCTGACCCGCTTGTTCTCGTTGTAAAAACTGCGGGCCATCGGGGTTAGGTCGGCCTTGTCAAAAGAAACGGCGGGGGGCAGAGGCAATCCCTGCAACTCAGCCGCATAGGCAATGACATCCTGTGGTGGAACCGGTTCATCATCGCAGACATTATATATGGCGCCGGGATTTGGCGCGGCCATCGACGCCGCCAATACCTGCGCGATATCGGCCACGTGAATGCGCGAAAAGACCTGACCCGGCTTTATGATCCGCCGCATCCCAACGCGTTTCAGCTTGGAGAACGGACCGCGACCGGGGCCATAGATCCCCGCCAGCCGGAAAATATGCGTGGGCAGACCCGGAATGGTCAGCCATTGCTGTTCCGCCTGCACCCGCCATCTGCCCCTTTGGGCCGTGGGTGTTGCAGGGGTAGTCTCATCTACCCAATCACCCTGATGATCGCCGTAAACGGCTGTGGTCGACAAGTACCCGACCCATTTGAACTGCGCGGCGCGCTCGGTGATTTCGTCCTTCAAGGCCGCCAGAACCGGGTCACCTTCGGCATTAGGCGCCGTCGAGATCAGCAGATGCGTCACCCCGTCCAAATCAACCTGCTGTCCAGGCCAAACAACCGGCTCTGCCCCCGAAGCCCGCAGGGTTGGTGATTGCGCGGGGTCACGGGTGGTTCCGATGATGCGCCAGCCCGCGGGTGCCAAAAGCCGCGACAATTCCTGCGCGGAATAGCCATGGCCGAATGAATAAAGAGTACCAGTCATGCCGCCATTGATGATCCCCAAATCAGCCGGATGCAAGCGCGGGCGACGGGATACTTGATTCGAATCCCACAATGGGCCTTTCTTTTAGGCATGAGCGATAAAACCCCTGATCTGCATGCGGCCTATGCGCTGGAAACGCCGGACGACAACCGGCGGCTTTATGCGGAATGGGCCGGGGATTATGACACAGGCTTTGCCACGCGTGAGGATTATCAGCTCCACATCCACACGGCGCGCGCCTTTGTAGGGGCGGGAGGACAGGGCCCGGTGCTGGATGTGGGCGCGGGGACCGGTCTGTGCGGTGATGTCCTGGTCGGGCTGGGCGTCGGTCCCATCGACGCCACCGATATCAGCGCCCAGATGCTGGATCAGGCCATGCGCAAAGACATCTACCGCGATGCAATCGAGGCCGACCTGAACGAGGGCATCCCTGTGCCGCGCGAAAGCTACTCGGGCATCGTGTCATCGGGCACCTTCACCCACGGCCACCTCGGCCCCGAGGCGCTGTTGCCCTTGCTGCGCGTCGCGCGCCACGGTGCGCAATTCGCCCTGTCGATCAACGCCCAACATTATGAGGCACTTGGCTTTGCCGAGGCGCTTCACAAGCTGGCTCAGGGACAGATCAGAAACCTGTCTCTGCCCGAAGTACGTATCTATGGCGACCTCGCAGTTGGTCCCAACAAGGACGACACGGCGCTCATCGCCTTGTTCGAACGAGTTTAGCGCCCTTTCCAGACCGGGTCGCGTTTCTCGGCAAAGGCGCGGGCACCTTCAAGATTATCCTCGGACCCATACAGAACATCCACGGTTGGCAACTGCCGCCGTGTGATCCGGTTCATCACGTCCTGAAACTTGGAATCCTCGGCTTCGCGCACAATCTCTTTGATCGCGGCATAGACCAAAGGCGGCCCGCTGGCCAGCAAACGCGCCAGTTCCCATGCGCGGTCCATCAGTTGATCACCGGGCACGATCTCGTTGATCAAACCCCATGCCTTGGCCTCGCCTGGATCGAACCAGCGTCCGGTCAGCAGCAGTTCCATCGCGATATGATAGGGGATGCGTTTGGGCAGTTTGACACTGGCGGCATCCGCAACGGTGCCGGATCGGATTTCGGGCAGGGCAAAGCTGGCGTGATCTGCGGCGATGATCATGTCCGCGCTCAGCGCCAGTTCCAGCCCGCCACCACAGGCGATACCGTTCACGGCGGCAATCACCGGCTTGTTCATATCGCGCAGCTCTTGCAACCCGCCGAAACCGCCCACGCCATAATCGCCATCCACCGCGTCGCCATCCGCCGCAGCCTTCAGATCCCAGCCGGGGCAAAAGAACTTGTCGCCGCCACCGGTGATGATTGCCACGCGCAGGTCCGGGTCATCGCGGAAATCCCGAAAGACCTCGCCCATCACCCGACTGGTCGCCAGATCAATCGCATTCGCTTTGGGACGGTCCAGAGTGACCTGCAATATCGCGCCCTCGCGCTGGGTTTTGATCGGGTTCATGTGCGTACCTTTCGGATCAGAGCATCCACCGCCACAGCACCTTTAGGGCCGCAGATAAGCGGATTGATTTCAACTTCGCTGACATGAGTTGCATTGGCAATAACATAGGCCTGAACAGCCTCGACCGTGTCCAAAATCGCGTTCATGTCAGCTGCGGGTTTGCCGCGATAGCCAGCCAACAACGGCGCACAGGCCAGCCTGCCCAGCGCCTTTTCAACTACATTCCGAGGCGACGGGATCAGCAGAGACACCGAGTCCCGCAGGATTTCCGTCAATACCCCGCCCGCGCCCAAGGTCAGAACATATCCATGGGCCGGATCGCAGGTTACACCGACCAGCAACTCTGCCACGCCTTCGGCGGCCATTTCCTCGATCAGAACCTCAGAGGTGCCGATCTGGGCCGCGACGGCCCGTAAATCGCCCGCGCTGACCCCTAACTGAACCGCCCCGTGGTCCGACTTATGGGCCAGTCCAACGCCCTTGACGGCGAAAGGGCCCGCCATGTCACCTGCACAGGCGGCATCGGCCTGCATCACCCGCCTTTTCGGAGTGGGCACGCCGAAGGCTGCAAGCTGGTCCTTGGCCTCCGCCTCGGTCAGAGTGACGTTTGGATTGGCAGTACTGGGAAGGACCACCGGATCAGAGTCCTGACCTGCAGACCGCGCCGCCGCTTCGACAGCCGACAGTGCCTCATGCAGCCCGGCGAAGGGAATAACCCCGCCATCCATCAGTCGCTGCGCGACGTCCTCAGGCATCAGCTCGGGCAGAGTCGCTGTCACTGCAAAGGGCTGCCCGGTTTGTGCCACGCAATTAAGCGCGGCCTGCGTTGCACAGCTCCAATCCGTCTGATCGGTGTGCGGATAGTCCACAATGGCCATAGTCAGTGCCTGTTCTGGCCCCATCATCGCCGACCAGGCGCGCGTCATCGCCTGCGTGTCGCGCCAGATATAGGTGTGGTAGTCCAGCGGGTTCGCCAGCGCCACCATCGGCCCCAATGCCGCGCGCAGATCGGTGCGTTGCGTATCCGTCAACGGCGGAAAGTGCAGATCGCGCCCCTCAGCCATATCCGCGGCCAAACTGGCCTCGCCCCCCGAGCAACTGATCGTACCAAGCCCGTTGCTGTCCAGACGCCCGGTCACATGCAACAGCTTGAGGCATTCCAGAAAGCTGGGGATGTCATCCAAGCGGGCAATCCCCAACCGATCCAGAAACGCCTGCGCACCCGCGTCTTGACCCGCCAGCGAGGCCGTATGCGAAATCGTTGCCGCCTGGGCATGGACCGACCGACCCATCTTCAGCGCGATGATCGGGACACCGCGCTGACGAGCCTTATAGGCCAGCGCCTCCCATTTGCGCAGGTCCCCGAACCCTTCGATATGCACGCCGATGGCCGTAATGCGGTCGTCATCCAACAACGCCGAGGCAATCTGGGCCTGATGCGTCTGCGCCTGATTTCCACAGGTCAGCATGAAGGCCAACGGCAAAGCGCGGCGCTGCATGGTCATGTTGATGGCAATGTTCGAGCTTTGCGTCAGGATCGCCACCCCGCGATCCACAGGCCGCATGCCGTGCTGATCAGGCCAGACAGCCACACGATCCAGGCCATTGACGAAACCGTAACAATTCGGCCCAAAAATCGGCATGTCCCCTGCGGCGGCGATCAACTGATCTTGAAGGCCCGCGCCTGAATGGTCTTCAGCCTGTGCCTCGGTATAGCCCGAAGCGAAACAGACCGCACCGCCCGTCCCCATCGCAGACAGAATCCTGACAGCCTCAATTGTGGCGTGGCGGTTGATGCCGACAAAGGCCATGTCGGGCACATCAGGTAACGACTCGAGTGTCGGGTAAGCACTTTCCCCCGCGACATCGGTTGCTTTGGGGTGCACAGGCCAAATTTCGCCCTCGAATCCAAACTTGCGTGCCTGCTCGATAACAGACGTACACCACGCGCCACCGCCGATCACGGCGATGGTCTTTGGGTTCAGCGCTCGGGCCAGCGCTGTCGTCATGCGCCCAGCGCCCGCAAGAGATCGCGGCTGATGATGTGGCGCTGAATCTCGCTGGTTCCGTCCCAGATGCGTTCGACACGCGCGTCACGCCAGAATCGCTCCAGCGGGTAGTCATCCATCAGACCCATCCCGCCATGCACCTGAATCGCCGCATCTGTCACCCGGGCCAGCATTTCCGAGGCGTACAGTTTGGCCGACGCGATCTCACGGTTGGCGGGCAGCCCTTTGTCCAGACGATCGGCGGCGGCGAGGGTCAGCAAATCGGCGGCATCAATCTCGGTGATCATGTCTGCAATCTGGAATGAGACGCCCTGAAACTTGCCGATCTTCTGGCCGAATTGCTCACGCGTGGCGGCATAGTCCAGCGCATAGTCGAACGCTCGGCGCGCACGCCCAACCGACATTGCGGCAACGGTGATCCGGGTGGCGTAAAGCCAGGTGTTCATCACCTCGAACCCGCCATCAACCTCGCCCAGAACCTGCGCATCCGGCAGGCGGCAATCGTCGAAATCCAGCACCATGTTCTTGTAGCCGCGATGACTGACCGACTTGTATCCATCCCGGATCGTGAAGCCGGGGGTCCCGCGATCGACCAGAAAGGCAGTGATGCGCTTCTTCGGGCCTTTCGGCGTCTGATCTTCACCGGTTGCGATGAAGACGATGATAAAGTCTGCATGTTCCGCGCCCGAGATGAAGTGCTTGGTGCCATTGACCACCCAGTCGCCCCCATCGCGCACGGCAGCGCATTTCATCCCCCGCACGTCCGAGCCCGCACCCGGTTCAGTCATCGCCAGCGCGTCCATCTTTTCACCCCTGACGGCCGGCATCAGGTAACGGTCGATCTGATCCCCCTCGCACGCCATCAGGATGTTTTGCGGCCGTCCGAAGAAATGGTTCAGCGCCATGGATCCCCGGCCCAACTCGCGCTCGACCAGCGCAAACTCCAGATGGTTTAGCCCGGCACAGCCGACGCTTTCGGGGAAGTTGCAGGCATAAAAGCCCAACTCGATCGTCTTGCGTTTGATCTCGGCGGCGATCTCGTGCGGAACCTCGCCAGTGCGCTCGACCAGCTCTTCATGCGGGTAGATTTCGTTTTCGACAAAGCTGCGAACGGTCGCGGCGATCATCTCTTGTTCGTCGGACAGGCCATATTGCATCTGGGGTCTCCACATCTGGGGTTGCGGATATCCTGACGTGGCTTGCCAAGCTGAACATGCAGAAATAGACCTAAATCATGCAAAGATGGATCAAATCGCCTGCTGCGCCGCAGCAATTCGGAGTGCTTCTGTTCGACGGCTTTTCCAACCACTGCCTTGCGAATGCGGTCGAACCCTTGCGGGCGGCGAATTCCATCGCGGGGCGCAAGCTGTATGACTGGCAATTTCTGTCACTGGATCGCGCTCCCGTCACGTCATCTTCGGGGCTGCAAGTCGCACCGCACGACATCTTGCAGAATGCACGCGGCGATACTTTACTGGTCATGCCCTCTTACGGGTATCGGGCCCATGGCGGGTGGCGGACGCTGGCGGGGTTGCGGTCCGCAGCGAGGCGCTACAGCATACTGGCCGGGCTGGATACCGGAAGCTGGTTGTTGGCGTTGGCCGGATTACTGGACGGGCACCGCGCCACAATCCATTGGGAGGAGCTGGACGGTTTCACCGAACGATTCCCCGAAATTGACGCACAGCGCGAACGCTACGTGATCGACGGCGACCGCATTACCTGTTCTGGTGCGATGGCGGCGTTTGATCTGGTGTTGCACCTGATTGGGCAAGATCACGGACAGGCTTTAGCGCTGGAGGTCGCGCAGCTTTTCATGACTCGCGATTCCGCCAGGTCTCATTCCGGCGGGGCGGGTGCGACCAGCAGCTATGTGAACAAAGCGCTGGCCCTGATGCAGGAACATCTGGAAATGCCCTTGCCTATCCCCGAGATCGCCCGCCGGGTTGGACGATCGCAAAAGGCGCTGTCCGTGCGAATGCAAACCGAACTGGGCGCAGGCCCCGCACAGGTCTATCGCCGCCTGCGCCTGAACCTGGCCCGGAAATTGGCAGCCGAGACCGACCTGACCATCGCCGAGATCGCCCTGCGCGCAGGCTATGACGACCCAAGCGCCCTGACCCGAGCCTTTCGGACCGAGTTCGGGACCACCCCGCGCGCAATGCGATCCGGCTAGGTATACATCTGCTTTTTATAGGCCCGCGTCCGCGTCGTCGCCTCGGCAGACCCATCGTGATAGGTGCCAAACCACTTGTCGAAGGGGATTTCCGAGGTGCCGTAGTTGCACTCGAAATACCGGTGATGAAGCTGGTGGAAAAAGTCCCCCGCACGGGCCGCTTCAGTTTCTCCGGCTTTCAACTTTTCAAACCCTGAATGGGACAGAACCGGGCTGATCTGCTGAAAATACGTGTGAAACAGAAGATGCAGAGGGTGGGACGGCACGATCAGATGGATGAAATAGGTCGTGAAATACAGCAGGTTTTCATACCAATGGTTCGATATCCCCGACCACGGGCCGATATTGACGTTGCGATGATGCACGGCGTGGACGTGTTTATAGAGCTTGGGGTGATGCTCCAGCCGATGCACCCAATAGAAATGCAAGCCAGACCACATCGGGATGAACAACATCCAGACGATAAACCAAATCGGCGCGCTGGCCCAAGTGACTGTCGGCACATATCCGTTGGCCATCGCCCAATAGATCACCCATTGATACACGGTTGCCACGGTCATGGCGCTGCCCAGCGTCCACCAGATATTGTCCCAGACCTGATTGCGGAAGGTGAAATTGCCGTTGTCCCGGGTCAGGTCGCGACGGTCGAACTTTTTGTACATGCCCTGCCCCTTGCGCATGTAAAGCCACCAATGCAGCCCGCCCGCCACCAAGATCTGAGGCACCATGTTCAGCAGCCAAATGCGGAACATCCACCCCGGAGCAAAACTCTTCATCGACTCTATCGCAGGGAAGAATATGGCATAGGCAATGATCGCCAGCCCCATACACAGGGTCAGCGAGGTAATCTGCAGCCAAGCTCCACTGTACCACTTCAGCACAGAGGCGGGGCGCGGAGGCCACGCGAACAGCGGGTTCAAACCCACCGGACCTTCGGGGTGATAGTGCCAGCGGGCGGCTTCGGGGTCTTGTGCAGTATCAGTCATGGAAATCCCTTTAGCTGGCGTAGTCCGAACCCTCTGCATCCAGCAGAGCCTTGATTTCCCGCAGATGCGCCTCGGCCTGATCAGGGTAGTCATCCAGTTCATGTGCGGTCTTCTCGGCGATCTCATCGGACAAGACACGCAGGGGCTGGCCGGTTTGCAACGCGCGGATATATGTCTCGGCCGCACGCTCGAAATAATAGAGGCGGTTGAACGTATCCGCCGGATCGCTGCCCGTCACCAACACGCCATGGTTGCCCATGATCATGACCTTCTTCTTCGGGTCCGACAGCATTGAGGCACAGCGCTCACCTTCGCTTTCAAAGGCCAGCCCGCCGAATTCCTGATCTACAACATAGCGGTTGTAGAAGGTGGCCGTGTTCTGGTCGATCGGCGGAAGGGTGCTGTCCGCCAACGAGGCCAGAACGGTCGCAAAGATCGAATGCACATGCATCACACAGCGCGCATGCGGGCAATGGCGGTGGATCGAGCCATGCAGACCCCAAGCGGTCGGGTCGGGCGCACCGGGCTGGCTCATAACGTCGGGATCATTGGCATCCAGCAGCAGAAGGTTCGATGCTTTGATCCGTGCGAAATGCATCTGGTTGGCGTTCATCAGGAACTGCGTTCCGTCCTCGTTGACCGCCAAACTGAAGTGGTTGGCCACGGCCTCGTGCATGTTCAGGCGTTCAGTCCAGCGGAAGGTAGCAGCCAGGTCGACCCGCTCGGGCCAGTGGTCGATATTGGGACGCAATTCGGTGACGGTCATAGCGGGCTCCTCCATCTGGTTTCTCAAGAAGGTGGCGACGCGAGGCGGATTTGACCAACGAAAAATTCTCGCCTATCTCATAAGCTCAGCTAATGGTGAGGTTATGCCAATGCAGACATCGCTTCCTCCGCTGGGCTGGCTGCGCACGTTCGAGGCCGCCGCGCGACACTTGTCGTTCACCGGTGCGGCGCGTGATCTGAACATGACGCAAAGCGCGGTCAGTCAGCAGATAAAATCGCTTGAGGGCTATCTGGGTCAACCCCTGTTTCTGCGCCGTCCCCGCGTGCTGGAGCTGACCGAGGCCGGAATCACCTATCTGCCCGTGGTGCGTGAGGCGTTTCGCACGCTGGTGCGTGGCACGCAGGCCGTCACCGGCGCGCAGCAGAACGCGGTTCAGGTTCAAAGCAACATCACTTTTGCCGTCAACTGGTTGGGACCGCGCCTGCCCCGGTTCCGCGCCGCGCACCCGGATGTGCATTTGAACATCTTCACCGAATTATGGGAGCCGCGCGAAATGGCCGAGGGCGCGGCGGTCGAAATCCGCTATTCCCTGCGCCCGTCCGACACAGTACGCACCGAGTTGCTGTGTACGGATCACTATTACCCGGTCTGCGCGCCGGGCTATGAAGTGCGGCTGGAAGATATTCAGGAACAACCCCTGTTTGACTGCTCGAACCTGCTGTCGAACTGGCAGAACTGGATCAGTGAACAGGGTCTAAATTGGGAAAATTCGCCCATTACCTATTCAACAACCTATCTGGTTAGCCTGTCTGTTGCGATGGCCGGGGGTGGGTATTGTCTGACCCATGACACTATAGCCCGCGACCTGATCAAGCGCGGGCAGCTGGTAGCACCCTTTGAATACCGCGCGCAGATGCCCGAGGCTTATTACCTGCTGCTGTCGCCTCAGGCCGAGGAAACGCCGGGTGCCGTCCTGTTCGCCGATTGGGTAAGGCAGGAAATTGCCCGCGATCTGGCGGGGTAGGCGCTCCCGCCCATCGTCAGGGGCGCTTGCGCGCCCCCTCCTCTGGTTGGGCCGGGCAGCGCTGACGCGCTGCGTGACGGTTTGATGATAGATGTTCGGCAGGGGTTGCACCTTCGGACACATTCAGAAAAGTTGAGCCATGGAATATACGCCTTTCCCAAGTTGGCCCGATACCGCCCCCCGATTGATCGCTGTTGCCGCTGGACGTGATCCAGCCGACATGGTCGTGCGCGGGGGGATCTGGGTGAATGTTCACACACGTGAGGCGCTGCCGGATCACGACATCGCCATTGCCAACGGGCGCATCGCCTTTGTGGGACGGGATGCCGGACATTGCATCGGGCCAGATACACAGATCATCGAGGCCAATGGGCGCTATATGCTGCCCGGTCTGTGCGACGCGCATATGCATATCGAATCGGGGATGCTGACCCCGGCGGAGTTTGCCCGCGCGGTCATTCCTCATGGCACGACGTCGATGTTCACCGACCCGCATGAGATTGCCAATGTGCTGGGACTGGACGGCGTGCGGATGATGCATGACGAGGCGTTGATGCAACCGGTCAACATCTTCACCCAGATGCCATCCTGCGCGCCATCGGCCCCAGGGCTTGAAACCACAGGCTATGAAATCACCCCTGAGGATGTGGCCGAGGCGATGAACTGGCCCGGCATCATCGGGTTGGGTGAGATGATGAATTTCCCCGGCGTGATCCACGGCGACCCCAAGATGCTGGCCGAGATCGCGGCGACTCAGAATGCGGGGAAAACCGTGGGTGGGCACTATGCTTCGCCTGATTTAGGGCCTGAATTCGCGGCTTATGTGGCCGGGGGCCCCGCTGACGACCACGAGGGAACTTGCGAAGCCGACGCCATAGCTCGGGTGCGGCAGGGGATGCGGTCGATGATGCGGCTGGGCTCGGCCTGGTATGACGTGGAAAGCCAGATCACAGCCGTGACCGAGAAAGGGTTAGACCCGCGCGGCTTTATTCTGTGCACGGATGATTGCCACTCGGGCACATTGGTGAATGAGGGGCATATGAACCGCGTGGTGCGCCACGCGATTGCCTGCGGTTGCGATCCGTTGATTGCGTTGCAGATGGCGACGATCAACACCGCCACCCATTTCGGGCTGGAACGCGAGATCGGGTCGATCACGCCGGGCCGGCGGGCGGATATTATCCTGAGTTCTGATCTGGCTGCGTTGCAGATTGAGGTGGTGATCGCCCGCGGCCAGATCGTTGCCGAAAATGGCGCGATTTCAGTAGACTGCCCGCATCTGAACTGGCCGGACAGTGCGCGCAATACGGTGCATCTGGGCCATACCCTGACCGATAAGGATTTTGAGATCAAAGCCCCAGAGGGCGCCAACCGCGTGCGGGCCAATGTGATCGGCGTGGTGGAGAATCAGGCACCGACCAAGGCGCTGAAGGAGGAATTGCCCATCATCGGCGGGTTGGTCGAGGGCGAAAGCGACGTCTGCCAGATCGCTTTGGTCGAACGCCACCGCGCGACCGGAGGAGTCACGAACGCATTTGTCTCGGGCTTTGGGTATCAGGGGCGCATGGCCATGGCCTCGACCGTGGCGCATGACAGCCATCATATGATCGTGGTGGGAACCGACCGCGAACAGATGGCACTGGCGGCGAACCGTCTGGCCGAGGTGGGCGGAGGTATCACCCTGTTCCGCGACGGCGAGGAACTGGCGCTGGTGGAACTGCCCATCGCTGGCCTGATGTCCGACAGTCCCGCCGCCGATGTGGCCGCCAAGGCGGACCGGATGGTTCAGGCGATGCAGGACTGTGGCTGTCAGTTGAACAACGCGTATATGCAGCACTCGCTGCTGGCCCTCGTCGTGATCCCCGAACTGCGGATTTCCGACCTTGGGCTGGTGGATGTGCGGACATTTGAAAAGATCGACCTTTTGGAACCCCTCGCATGACAATAATAAGAACACCCGACGTCCCAAACCCTGAGAAATTCACCGACCCTGCTGCAGCCGTGGCGCGCCTGGAAGAGCTCTACGAAAAGGCCACAAGTTTCCTGTGCGAAAACTTCGCCAAAGCGATGGAGGCAGGCACTCCGACTGAGCGTTTCAGAGCCTATTACCCCGAGATTCGCATCAAAACGACCTCATACGCGCATGTGGACAGCCGGCTGAGCTTTGGTCACGTCTCGGAACCCGGCACCCATGCCACGACGGTCACACGGCCCGATCTGTTCCGGGCCTATCTGACCCAACAAATTGCCCTGCTGATCAAAAACCACGACCAACCAGTGACGATTGGCGCCTCGGATACACCCATCCCGGTTCATTTCGCGGTGGCCAATAACCCCGACCTCGTGGTGCCGCATCAGGGCGCGGCGGGATTCACCTTGCGCGATGTGTTCGACGTGCCGGATCTGACGACCACCAATGACGATATCGTCAACGGCGTGCATGACCACGAAACCGAGATTGGCCCCTTGGCGCTATTCACCGCCCAGCGTGTGGATTATTCGCTGGCCCGTCTGGCGCACTACACTGCCACCGATCCCAGCCACTTCCAAAACCATGTGCTGTTCACCAACTACCAGTTCTACGTGTCCGAGTTCGAGAACTACGCCCGCGAACAACTGGCCGATTCGGAAAGCGGCTATACCAGCTTTGTGTCGACCGGGAATGCGCAGATCACCTCGGCCGATGGCGTTTTGGAGCAGCCGCTGAAGCTGCCTCAGATGCCGACCTACCACCTGAAACGCGCCGATGGGTCGGGGATCACGTTGGTCAATATCGGGGTGGGGCCATCCAACGCAAAAACCGCGACCGACCATATCGCAGTTCTGCGACCACATGCGTGGCTGATGGTTGGCCATTGCGCCGGCTTGCGCAACACGCAGGCGCTGGGGGATTTCGTGCTGGCCCATGCCTATCTGCGCGAAGACAAGGTGCTGGACGATGACCTGCCCGTCTGGGTGCCGATCCCGCCCCTAGCCGAAGTGCAGGTAGCGTTGGAACGCGCAGTGGCCGAAGTGACAGAACTGGACGGCTACGAGCTAAAGCGTGTCATGCGCACCGGCACCGTCGCCTCGGTCGACAACCGCAACTGGGAACTGCGCGACCAGTCTGGCCCGGTGCAGCGCCTCAGCCAGTCTCGCGCGATTGCGCTGGATATGGAAAGCGCCACGATCGCCGCCAATGGATATCGGTTCCGGGTGCCCTATGGCACTTTGCTCTGTGTCTCGGACAAACCGCTGCACGGGGAATTGAAGCTTCCGGGCATGGCCTCGGACTTCTATACCACACAGGTCAGCCGCCATTTGGCGATCGGAATTCGCGCGATGGAACACCTGCGAGGCATGCCGCTTGAGCGTCTGCACAGCCGGAAATTGCGTTCTTTTGACGAAACAGCCTTTCTCTGAAGCAAAAAAGCAACGTTTTCCCCCTATTTTTAGGGTTTTTCGCGCTACTATTCGTTGTGTTCGGCCACAATATCCCGTTACAGTTACGCGGTGAGGCCCAAGACATCGGGCACGTTAAGGAGACCAAGAAATGGCAAAGCCTATGACAAAGACTCAGCTGGTTGCTGCTCTCGCTGAGGAAATGGGGACTGACAAAAAAGCCGCGAACGCCGCGCTGGAGGCCATGACCGGCCTGATCACACGCGAAGTTTCGGCCGGCGGCGCAGTGACCCTGCCCGGCGTTGGCAAAATCTACTGCCGCGAACGCCCCGAGCGCATGGTGCGCAACCCCGCCACCGGCGAGCAGTTCAAGAAAGAAGCCGACAAGGTGGTTAAAATGACCATTGCGAAGGCACTGAAGGACAGCGTCAACGGCTGATCTCAGCTGTCGCAAACATACGATCAAGGGCCGCCGTTTGGGGGCCCTTTTTCTTGGGGATCAGTGCAAACTTAATAACACTTCCAGATCACGACGGCTGAGCCGGTTCATCAAGGCCCGATCGTCTGCAGACAGTTTTGCTTCCTTACGAATATACGTTTCAAGGTACGTCGCGATCTCACTGGTTGGGCGATAGTACAGATCAGGCGAAGATTGACTGAGTTCATCCACAAGCCGAAACAGCAGCTTTTTCTGCCGCTCCGAATCCAGGTCTTTTCGCTTCTCTTGCAACATAACGGGCTTCGCCTTTGTTGTGGTCACTTATGATCTAGCGGGCCGAAAAGTAACTCCAACTCCGGTAAGAATTAAATTGTGCGCCCCGCGTGTGGTGCCCTTATGAGATTCCTAGTTACTACAGCCAGACGGTACATCTTGCGACCCTTACTGATTTAAGGAACAGTGCGCGAAACCAACAAAGGGGATGGGCGATGGATCTGCGCGCCATGGCCATGGGGCTGACATTTGCACTGATCTGGTCGTCGGCCTTTACTTCGGCGCGGATCATCGTGATGGACGCATCACCGCTGTTTTCGCTGGCATTGCGCTTTTTGATTTCCGGGTTGATCGGCGTCGCCATTGCGCGCGCAATGGGACAGAGCTGGCGGCTGACGCCGCAACAATGGTACGCAACCATCCTGTTCGGCATCTGCCAGAATGCCTTGTATTTGGGTCTGAATTTCTATGCGATGCAGACGATTGAGGCGTCAGTTGCGGCCATTATCGCCTCGACCATGCCGCTGCTGGTGGCACTGGCAAGCTGGCTCTTTCTGGGTGATCGTCTGCGACCGCTAGGCGTGATTGGCCTGCTCGCCGGGTTTGCTGGCGTCGCTTTGATCATGAGCAGCCGCATCAGCGCGGGCGTTGATATGGTCGGCGTGATGCTCTGCGGTGTTGGGGCCTTGGCGCTGACCTTCGCCACCTTGGCGGTGCGGGGGGCAACCTCAGGCGGGAATTTCATGATGGTCGTGGGGTTGCAGATGCTGGTTGGTTCAGCCGTTCTGTTCGTCGCGGCTCCCCTGTTCGAGGTGATCCATATCCACCTCACCGTTCCGCTGGTGCTGGCTTTCACCTACACAACCCTGTTCCCCGGCTTGTTGGCCACGCTGATATGGTTCCTTCTGCTGGATCGGATCGGGGCGACTCGTGCAGCCACCTTCCATTTCCTCAACCCCGTATTCGGCGTGACCATCGCCGCGATTCTGCTGGGTGAGAAACTGGGCCCGCTGGATGCTGTTGGCGTTTTGATCACCACCGCTGGAATCCTGGCGGTGCAACTGTCTCGACAGCCTGCTCAGGGCAGCAAAGCCTCGACCTGAGACAGCACTTGCCGGGAATCGGGGCGCGTGGTCGCGCCATAGGTCGCTATAACTTCGCCTTCGGGATCCAGAAGGATTTTGTTGAAGTTCCAACTGGGCTCAAATCCTGTCTGCGCCGCAACCTGTTGATAGAAAGGATGCGCTTTTGCGCCTCGAACCGGGGTGATGTCGGTCATCGGCAGGGTCAGGTTATAGTTGAAATCGCAGAATTCCTTGACCTCTTCCGCCGATCCCAATTCCTGATTGAAGGAATCCGACGGTACCGCCAGCACGACCAGTCCGCGCGGACCATAGTCTTCGTGGACTTGCTGCAGCGCGCTGTATTGCCCGGTAAAGCCGCAATGCGAGGCCGTGTTCACCACCAAAACCGGCTGCCCGCGCCAATCCGCGATCGACAGGGTACCGCCGTCGATGGACGGAAACTCTCCGCTCAACGGCGCAGCCTGCACGGTGCGCCCGGTCAGAATCAAAGCGGTCAACAGCAAGATGCGGAACATGGTGAACCCTCCTCTACCCAAGTATACGCGCCAAATCGTCCCCCGGATCAACGCACGAGGGCGCGAGGCGCATGAAACAGGCTTTGATTTCTGCGCCCCAACCCCCAAATAATGGTGCAACTCAACCGACCGGAGGATCCATGACCCAATACACCAAATCCCCCGAGGCCATCGCTGCCCTCTCGCCCGAAGAATACCATGTCACGCAGAACAGCGGGACCGAGCGTCCGGGCACCGGCAAGCTGCTGAACAACAAGGAACCGGGGATTTATGTGGATATCGTCTCGGGCGAGCCGCTGTTCGCTTCGACTCACAAATACGAATCCGGCTGCGGCTGGCCTAGTTTCACCAAGCCCATCGTGCATGAACATGTAGAAGAGTTCCGGGATACCACCCACGGCATGATTCGCACCGAGGTGCGTTCAAAACACGGCGACAGCCATCTGGGCCACGTCTTCCCCGACGGCCCGCGTGAACATGGCGGGCTGCGCTATTGCATCAACTCAGCCTCCTTGCGGTTTGTCCATCGCGATGACATGGAGGCCGAAGGCTATGCCGACTATCTGATCCATGTGGAGGAAATCCAATGACCGAAGAACGCGCTGTCCTAGCAGGAGGTTGTTTCTGGGGAATGCAGGACCTGATCCGCAAGCTACCGGGCGTGTCCCGCACCAACGTCGGCTATACTGGCGGCGATGTCCCCAACGCCACCTATCGCAACCACGGCACCCATGCCGAAGGGATCGAGATTTTCTTTGACCCCACGCAGATCAGCTACCGTGACCTGCTGGAGTTCTTTTTCCAGATCCACGACCCGACCACGGTGAACCGTCAGGGCAATGACCGCGGGATGAGCTATCGCTCGGCCATCTACTATGTGGACGACGCGCAGAAACAGGTGGCGTTGGACACGATTGCGGATGTGAACGCCAGCGGTTTGTGGCCCGGCAAGGTCGTGACCGAGCTGGAGCCCGTCGGTGATTTCTGGGACGCCGAGCCCGAGCATCAGGACTATCTGGAGCGTATCCCCAACGGCTATACCTGCCATTTCCCGCGCCCCGATTGGGTTCTGCCCAAACGCGACGCGGCAGAATAAGCGATCAGCCGGCGGCGACCCTTGGGCGGCCGCTGGCTTCGACCGTGATCATGGCCTCGACAAACACCTCCTGCGCCTCGACGCGGGCTGTGCGGATGTCGCGGTCAACGATCACGCGGATATCCTCGGCCCCGGCGTCGCGTACCGCGCCCTCAGCCTCGGATCGCAGTACGGATTCCAGCAGCGACAACGCCGCCTCGGAATCGTTGAAATCCTGCGGTCCGTCCTCAAGATGCACCCGGAACTTGCCCTCGGAAGGCGACGTGACCGTACCCGCCCGGCGCAAGGTCAGGCGACCGACGACAGCGCCGATGGCATTCGCCACGCCAGTATGTTCGGGCAAGATCATCTTGCAATGCAAACGCTCCCCGACCGCCGGGTAATAGCTGGGGGCCGAGGCGCCCAACCCGATCACATCCACATTCAGCGCCGCATCCAGCGCCAGCAGGCCCCGATGCCCAGCCAACCCCTTGCAGGTCAGAACATGCCGGGCCAAGTCGGCCGGGGGAATGCCAAAATCCTCGGCTTCTTCGGCAAAAGCAGTCTCTAACAAGGTCAAAGAGGTCTGTTCGGTCAACTGATCCACGATCATCTGCGCCAAAGCCTCGGGCATTTTCGCCAGCACATCACCCGACCCAACCCGTTTGCGCGACACCAGTTCCAGCGCCTTACGCGCGGCTTCGGCATCCCAGGCGTTCAACCTTCCTAGAACGTGGCTTGCATCCGACGGCGTCACGCCCGAGACCTGAACAATCCCGCGATCCACCAGCCGCGTCAGGGCGCCATTCTCCAGCCGTGTGCGCAACAGGTCGCTTAGCGGCAAAACCTGATCGCCAAGACGGTCCAACAACACCGCTTCCCGTGCACCCAGCCCTTCGGCATGGATACCGGGCACGCGGCGGGCAAACCGCGTGTCATGTTCACCTACCGTGGTCGCGCGCAGTTGTTTGTCCAACTCAGCGTGCACCACATCCGGGGCCTCGGCCGCGATCAGCGACACCGGCAATACCCTGCGCGGGCCAAGGACCACGCCGCCTCCCAGCCCCTCGGTCACCACATGGACCTGACTGTCGCCGCCCAGACCATGGGTGCGCATCGCCACCGCCTCGACCATGGTGCGAAAGCCACCGACGCGCGCACCATTGGGATCAATCGCGGGCTTACCGTCGCGGATCACGGCGATGTCCGTGGTCGTCCCGCCAATATCCGACACCAGCGCATTCTCGGCCCCCGTCAACCAACTGGCCCCTACGATCGAGGCCGCAGGCCCGCTGAGGATCGTCTCAATCGGGCGTTCTCGCGCTTGCTCGGCGCTCATCAACGCGCCGTCGCCGCGGACCACCATCATCGGCGCGGTGATTCCCAACGTCAATAACTGATCCTGCGCCCGTCCGATCAGCCGATCAATCATCCCGATCAGCCGTGCATTTAATACCGCCGTCACTGCCCGTTTCGGCCCGTTTAACTTGGCCGACAGGTGATGAGAACATGTGACCGGAGCCCCCGTCCGCTCGGCTATAATCCGCGCCGCTTCCAGCTCATGCGCGGGGTTGCGCGTGGCAAACTGCGCGGCCACGGCAAAGCCGGATATGCCTTTATGAGAGTCTAAAAACGTTTCCAACGCGGCCAAATCCAGCGGAGCAGTCTCACCCCCCGCATGGCTATGACCCCCGGCAATCACCAGCGCCGGATCACCCTTCAACGCGTCGCGCAACCCGTGCCGATCCAGATCGCCCTCTTTGAACCCGATATAGACCAACGCCACGCGCCCGCCCTGCCCCTCGACCAGAGCATTGGTGGCCAAAGTGGTCGACAAAGATGCCATCGAGATCTGCTCGGGGCCAACCGCCGCCTGTTCCAACACAGCCGAAATCGCTTTGCCCACGCCGATTGCCAAGTCTGCCCGCGTGGTCAGCGACTTGGCCGAGGCGATCACCTCAGCCTCATCCCGGATCAGCACCGCATCCGTATAGGTTCCGCCCGTATCAACCCCCAAAGCCAGCGCCATCGGGTTCTCCTTCCTGTTCGCTGAATTGGGTGTAGCGGTTTGGACCGACACGTCCAGCCTGTTTGCGGCACTTAGGGCAGTTGTTGTACCGCCCAGCGCGCGGCATCAGCCACGGCTGGATCAGGATCATCCACCAACCCCTGCGCCACGGGCTTCAGCGCGGGCAAACCGGAATTGCCAATCGCATACAGCACGTTGCGCACAAACCGATCCCGCCCGATCCGCTTGATGGGCGAGCCCGAGAACTTGACCCTAAACGCCGCATCATCCAACCCGGCCAATTCAACCAGCGGCGGGGCCACCAAATCATCCCGCGCCGCATAGCGCAGATCGCTGGCCGCGACAGCAAATTTGTTCCACGGACAGGCCGCCAGACAATCATCGCATCCGTAAATCCGATTGCCCAACTTTCCGCGCAGATCTTCGTCAACCGACCCCTTATGTTCGATGGTCAGATAGGAAATACACCGCCGCGCATCCAACTTGTACGGCGCAGGAAACGCATCCGTTGGACAGGCATCCAAACAAGCGCGACACGATCCGCAATGATCCACCTCGGTCATATCCGCAGGCAGGTCCAATGTAGTAAAAACAGAGCCTATAAAGGCCCAATTTCCCCAATCACGGCTGACCAGATTCGTATGCTTCCCCTGCCATCCCAGCCCCGCCGCATGGCCCAGGGCCTTCTCAGGCACCGGCGCTGTATCAACAAACACCTTCACCTCGCCGCCACCTTCGGCAATCAACCACCGCGCCAACCGCTTGAGGCGTTTTTTCACCAGATCATGGTAGTCCTTGTTCTGCGCATAGACCGAAATCGCACCCCGATCAGGATGGCCCAAAACCTCGGTCGGATCATGTTCAGGCGTATAGCTCTCGGCCAGCATGATCACCGACCGCGCCTCGGGCCACAAAGCCGACGGATCGCCCCGCCAATGGGTCCGTTCGGCCATCCACCCCATCTGTCCGTGATACTCGGAATCCAAAAACGCCTGCAACCGCGCGGGCACTTCCGGCACATCCCACGGCCGACAAATCCGACAGGACACAAACCCCTCACTCAATGCCTGAGCGACCACCTTGTCCTTTAAATCCGATCCGCTCTTCATCTGGCTAAAATATCCTCGGGGGGAATCGCGCCCCGGCGCGATGGGGGGCAGACAGCCCCCCTGCCACCCTATCAGAAATCCAGATCCGCGTAATGCGGCGGAGGCCGAAACCCCGGCACCTGATCCGCCAGTATAGACCGAAACGCAGGCCGAGATTTGATCTTGGCGTACCAATCCTTGACCGCCGCCGAACGGTTCCAATCCACGTCCGAGATATAGTCCAGCGCCGACAAATGCGCCGCGGCCGCGAAATCGGCCAATGTCATCTGGTCGCCCGCCAACCAACGCCGGTGATCTAGCAGCCATGCCATGTAGTCCAGATGATACTTGATGGCCTTGGCGCCCTCTTTGACATTCTTGCTGTCCGGGTATCCCTGGCCGGTCATCTTCTTGTTGACCCGCTCGTACAACAGTTTCGATGTCACCTCGTGATGAAACTTGTCGTCAAACCAGCCGACTAGCCGCCGGACTTCATACCGGGCTTCCGGTGTTTTCGGCATCAAAGCGGGCTCGGGGCGCGTTTCCTCGATATACTCGCAAATGGCGCTGCTTTCCGCCATGACATGCCCGTCCAACCGCAAAACCGGAACTTTACCCGCCGGATTGCGGCGCAGGAAATCCGGGTCTTGCTCCCAGTATTTCTCTTCGACCAGTTCGACCTCAATCTTCTTTTCCGCCAGTGACAGACGGACCTTGCGGCAGTACGGGGACAGGGGAACGTGAAACAGACGCGCCATGAGCTTCCAATCGAACCAGTGAATACCCCTCAGCTTTAGCCCCGAGAGGGTTCGGTTTTCAATCCTCGAAACAATCCGCGCGACCATCTGCGCGGATGGTGGCCGCCCCGTCCAGAATCGCAGCCGCTCGTCTGCGGGTGCGTACCGACGGGTCGGTTACCGACCGATTTCGCGGGGATGGCAGGATCGCCGCAATCCGCGCCGCCTGAACCGAGGACAGTTTGGACGCCGGAACGTTGAAATTGCGCTGCGCCGCTGCCTCAACCCCGAATACGCCATTTCCGGTCTCGGCGACGTTCAAATAGATTTCAAGAATACGTTGTTTGCTCCAGAAAATTTCGACGACCGGCGTCATCGAAGTTTCAAGCGCCTTGCGCACCCAACTGCGCCCTTGCCACAAAAAGACATTCTTCACCACTTGCTGCGTAATCGTCGACGCACCTCGGGCACCACCCCCTTCAATCGCGTCACGAATTGCTTCGACATCAAACCCCCAATGGCGGCAGAAATTGGCGTCCTCTGCCGCTACGACTGACCGCGCCATGATCGGCGAAATCTGTTCGATGGGAACCCAGTCACGCTCGACCTTGCCCAATCTGCGCCATTCGGTCCAGATCGTATGGGTCACCGGAGGGTTGACTACCGAATAGAGTGCAATCAGCGCTACGACAAACGTCGCAATCGCCAATAGCCCACGCGTGACCCAGCGGCGAATCCGCATCACGACGTTGGGTTTGGCTTTCGACGCCTTCTTTTTCTTACCGCTTGTCTTGCGGACTGCTTTCTTTGCCATGCCACAGCTATACGACGTGTAGGTCTTGTTTGAAATGTCTGTTGTAGAGGTCCATGAATAAGAAAACCCGCGTACCGGAGTGGTACGCGGGTTTTGCAATTTGACTGATTGGCGACTTATTCTGCCGGAACGGCTTCAACCTCATTGGTCAGAGGATGGCTGAGCTTGTTCAGCATCTCTTTCGGGCAGACCTGCAGGAAATTGGCCTTTTCCACATCCCAATGTTGCAGGATATCAGCGGCCTTGCGGCTGAAGGTCTCAGACTGATGAGTTTCGATCAGCGTTTTCAGCTGGTCTTCCCAATGGTCCACCGTAACCGGGCAGGTCACCAGCGTTTCCATGTTCATCAGAGCCTGTGCCTTGCCTTCGGGATCGTACAGGTACGCCATGCCGCCGGTCATGCCCGCGCCAAAGTTGGCACCAATGTCGCCCAGAATCACGGCGACACCGCCGGTCATGTATTCGCACCCGTTCGAGCCACAGCCCTCGATCACCACTTTGGCGCCCGAGTTCCGAACCGCGAACCGTTCGCCTGCGCGGCCTGCTGCGAACAGGTGGCCATCGGTGGCGCCATACAGAACAGTATTGCCGATGATCGTGTTGTCATCTGCCTTAAGCGGGCTGACCTGCGGTGGGCGCACAACGATCATGCCACCGGAAAGGCCCTTGCCAACATAGTCGTTAGCATCGCCAGACACTTCCAGCTTGAGCCCCGGAGCCGCAAACGCCCCCAGCGACTGACCGGCCGAGCCCTGCAATTTCACATGCAGGTGGTCGTCCTGGAACGTGTTCCGCATCCCGAAATTCTGCACGATATGGCTGGACACCCGAGTACCAACCGTCCGGTGCGTGTTCTGAATCGCGTAGGACAGCTGCATCTTCTCGCCGTCTTTCAGGAACCGCGCCGCATCGCGCACGATCTCGGCATCCAGTGTATCGGGCACTGCGTTGCGATCCTTGTCGCGGTTATAGACGATGTCATGTGCGCCATCGACGGTAATCAGCAGCGGATTCAGGTCCAGATCGTCCAGATGCGCCGAACCCCGGCTAACCTGCGCCAGCAGATCGGCCCGGCCGATGATTTCGTCAATCGAGCGCGCACCGAGGCTAGCCAGCAGTTCGCGCACTTCCTGAGCGTAGAAGGTGATCAGATTGACGACCTTGTCGGCATTGCCGGTGAATTTGGCGCGCAGGGATTCGTCCTGCGTACACACACCAACCGGGCAGGTGTTCGACTGGCACTGACGTACCATGATACAGCCCATCGCGATCAGGGCAGCGGTGCCGATGCCGTATTCCTCGGCCCCCATCATCGCAGCCATCACGATATCGCGCCCGGTGCGCAGCCCGCCATCGGTCCGCAGAGTCACGCGATCTCGCAGGTTGTTCATCGCCAGAACCTGATGCGCCTCGGTCAGGCCCATCTCCCACGGAAGACCGGCGTATTTGATCGAAGTTGCAGGCGACGCGCCCGTGCCGCCATTGTGACCCGAAATAAGGATAATATCGGCTTTCGCCTTGGCCACACCGGCGGCAATCGTGCCCACGCCCGAGGACGCAACCAGCTTGACCGTCACCTTACAGCGCGGGTTGATCTGTTTCAGGTCATAGATCAGCTGCGCCAGATCCTCGATCGAGTAGATGTCGTGGTGCGGCGGCGGCGATATCAGGGTCACGCCTTTGGTCGAATGGCGCAGACGCGCGATCAGGTCGGTGACCTTCATGCCCGGCAGCTGACCACCTTCGCCGGGTTTCGCACCCTGGGCGACCTTGATCTCAAGCTCCTCACACTGGTTCAGGTATTCGGCTGTCACACCAAACCGGCCCGAGGCCACCTGTTTGATCTTGGCAGACGGGTTGTCGCCATTGGGCTCGGGCACGAAATGCGCCGGATCTTCGCCACCTTCACCCGAGTCAGATTTCGCGCCAATCCGGTTCATCGCCACATTCAGCGTTTTGTGCGCCTCGGGGCTCAGCGCACCCAGCGACATGCCCGGCGTGACAAAGCGCTTGCGGATCGAGGTGATCGACTCGACCTCTTCAATCGGCACCGGTTTGCCCAGCGGTTTGAAATCCATCAGATCGCGCAGGTGGATCGGCGGGTTCGACTGCATCTTGGCCGAGTATTGCTTCCACAGCTCGTAAGATGCGCGGTTACAGGCCATCTGCATCATGTGCATCGAGGTCGCTTCCCACGCGTGGGTCTCACCCGATTTGCGCGCCTTGTAGAAACCACCGATCGGAAGCACGTCCAGACCGCTGTCCCAGCCCTTGGCATGGATTTCCTCGGCCTTGGTCTGAATACCGGTCACACCGATACCGGAAATCCGGCTGGTCATGCCGGGGAAATACTCAGCCACCATCGCACGGCTAAGGCCCACGGCCTCAAAGTTCAAACCGCCGCGATAGGAGGAGATCACCGAAATACCCATCTTGGCCATGATCTTCAGCAGGCCTTGGTCGATTGCCTCCCGATACCGTGCGACGTTTTCGGTCAGCGTGCCATCCAGCAAGCCGCGATCAATGCGGTCGGCCAGCGAATCCTCAGCCAGATAAGCGTTCACGACGGTCGCGCCGCAGCCAATCAGAACCGCAAAATAATGCGGATCAACGCATTCGGCCGAGCGCACGTTCAGCGAACAGAAGGTCCGCAGCCCCTGACGGGTCAGATGCGAGTGCACCGCGCTGGTCGCGAGAATCATCGGCATCGCCACGCGACCTGCGCCCGAACCCATGTCGGACAGCACCAGATGCCCCGCGCCCGAGCGCACGGCCTCTTCTGCCTCGGCTCTAACACGGGTCAAAGCGGCGCTTAACGCGCCCCGACCGGGTTCAAAGCTACAATCTATTTCCGCCAGCGGCGAACCGAGATTTTCTACCAGCTTGTCCCATTGGGTGTTGCCGACAAAGGGGCTGTCCAGCGTGATGATCTCGGTCTGGCTGCTGTCTTCGTCCAGCACGTTTTTCAGGTTACCGAACCGGGTTTTCAGCGACATGACGCGGTATTCGCGCAGACTGTCGATCGGCGGGTTAGTCACCTGGCTAAAGTTCTGGCGGAAGAAATGGCTGAGCGGGCGGTATTGCTTGGACAAAACCGCCGATGGCGTGTCATCGCCCATCGAGGCCAGGGACTCTTTGCCGTCTTCAGCCATGGGGGCAAGGATTTGCTCCAGCTCTTCAACAGAATAACCGGCTGCGATCTGTCGCTTGCGCAGTTCCTCTCCGCTGAACTTCGCGGTTTCGGTCACGCCTGACAGGCTTTCATTCAGATCGTTGATCTTGCCAACCCATTCGCCAAAGGGCAGGGCACGGGCCAGTTTGTCCTTGATCTGCGTGTCGCGGTACAGCTTGCCACGCTTCATATCCACGGCCAGCATCTGACCCGGACCCAGCGCGCCTTTTTCCGTCACCGATGCCTCATCAATCGGCACCATCCCGGCCTCCGACCCGGCGATAACCAATCCATCACCCGTCACAACGTAGCGCATCGGGCGCAAACCATTCCGGTCGAGCCCGGCGCAGACCCAACGGCCATCTGTCATGGCCAACGCGGCAGGGCCGTCCCATGGCTCCATCACCGAGTTGCAGTAGGAATACATGTCGCGCCATGCCTGCGGCAGCTCAACCGCCTGCTTGGACCAGCTCTCTGGCACCAGCATGGTTTTTGCCATCGGAGCAGACCGGCCTGCACGCACCAGAACCTCGAAAACCGAGTCTAATGCGGCCGAATCCGACGATCCACCTGCGATGATCGGCTTGATATCCTCGGCATAGTCACCAAAGGTCGAGGACGCCATGCGAATCTCATGGCTCTTCATCCAGTTGATGTTGCCTTTCAGCGTGTTGATCTCACCATTGTGCGCCAGCATGCGGAAGGGCTGAGCCAGCCACCACTGCGGGAAAGTATTGGTCGAATAGCGCTGGTGATAAATCGCAAAGGCGGATTCGAAACGCTCGTCAATCAAGTCGGGATAGAAAACCGCTACCTGCTCGGCCAGCATCATTCCTTTATAGATGATCGAACGGCACGACAGCGACGCCAGATACAGGCCGGAAATTCCTGCCGCCAACGCCGCCTTTTCGATCCGGCGACGGATCACGTAGAGCTCGCGCTCAAAGGTGTCTTCGTCCACACCTTTGGAGTTCGAGATCAGGATCTGCTCAATCTCGGGCCGGGTCGCATTGGCCTTTTCACCCAGGCAGGTCACATCGACCGGCACGTGACGCCAGCCATAGATGTAGTAACCCATGCGCAGCACTTCGGTTTCCACGATGGTCCGGCACTGTTCCTGCGCACCAAAGTCCGTACGAGGCAAGAAGACCTGACCGACCGCGATCAGCTCATCAAGATTGGGTTCGTGACCGGTACGGCGAATCTGGTCATAGAAGAAGGGTACAGGGATCTGCACATGGATACCCGCGCCATCTCCGGTCTTGCCATCGGCATCCACAGCGCCCCGGTGCCAGATCGCCTTGAGCGCATCAATCCCGGCGTCGACCACCTTGCGCGACGGCTTGCCGTCGACAGACACGACAAGGCCTACGCCGCAGGATGAATGTTCTTCCTCCTCGGAATAGAGACCGTTTTCGGCCATCCACTGACGTTTGGCTTCTTCGGCGCGCACCCAATCGGCATCATATTTGGTCATTGGCTGTCTCCTTCTTCCGAGGGGGCGTACATGGCCTCGACCTCGGCTTTGGTCATTTGCTGGCGTTCACCTGCGAACGCGTACCCTTCGGGCTTTTTGTCGAAATAAAGTTCCAGTTTCAGCGTGTGGCCGGTATCTGGGAACAGGCCTGCGGCGATTTGCGTGTGTCCGTGCATTTCACCTGGAAGCGTGATCCGGTACCACAGCGCCGAGCCGCAGTCAGCGCAGAAGGCGCGCTCGGCCCAATCGGACGAGGTGAAGGTCTTGACCGGCCCAAGCGCGGCGTAGCCCTCTTCGGCCTGAAAAGTAACCAGCATCGAACTTGTCCAGCGTCGGCATTGGTCGCAATGGCACGCGCCCAGCGCATCGCGCGCGGGCGTAGCGGTCACCGTGACCGCGCCACACATGCATTGGCCTTGCAACTCGGGCATTTCGAGGCTCCTGATCGCTGGGTTTATTCGGCTGCGACTGCAGCCTTGGCGTTGAACCGGTCGATGATCGCATCGGCACAATCGCGCCCGTCGCGGATCGCCCACACCACCAAAGAGGCCCCGCGCACGATGTCACCGATGGCATAGACGCCGTCCATCTCGGTCTCGCCGGTCTGGAAGGCGGCCTTGACGGTACCCCAGCGTGTCACCGGCAGGTCGGGCTGGCCGAACAGGCTGGGCAGGTCTTCGGGCTCAAACCCAAGCGCCTTGATCACCAGATCTGCGTCTTCGACATAGTCCGCGCCTTCGATCACCTCGGGGGCCTGACGGCCGGTTGCGTCGGGCTGGCCCAAGCGCATCTTCTGCACCTTCACGCCTGTGACTTTGTCGTCGCCGGTAAAGCCCTTGGGCGCGCTAAGCCACTCAAACACCACACCTTCTTCCTCGGCGTTCTGAGTCTCGCGCTGCGAACCAGGCATGTTCGCGCGGTCGCGGCGATACAGGCATTTGACCGATGTCGCCCCTTGACGGATCGAGGTTCGCACACAGTCCATCGCGGTGTCGCCGCCGCCGATTACGACAACCTTTTTGCCAGCCGCGTTCAGGCGACCATTGTCGAAGTCTTCAACCGCGTCGCCGAAGCTTTTGCGGTTCGAGGCCGTCAGGAAGTCAATCGCCTTCTCGATCCCGGCCAAACCGCTGCCCGGCATGGACAGGTCGCGCGACTTGTAAACGCCAGTGGCGATGATCACTGCGTCGTGCTTCCCACGAATTTCTTCGAATTTCGTGGCGTCGACGTCGCAATTCAGTTCAAATGTCACGCCACCATCTGCCAGCAGATCGTTGCGACGCTGCACGATGTCCTTTTCCAGTTTGAAACCCGGAATACCATACATCAACAAACCACCGGCGCGGTCATAGCGGTCATAGACCGTTACCTGAATACCGGCGCGGCGCAGCATGTCGGCAGCCGCCAGACCACCAGGACCCGCACCGATGATGCCGACGCTTTCGCTGCGCTCGGTGCCCGGAACAACGGGCTTAACCCAACCTTTGTCCCATGCGGTATCGGTGATGTATTTCTCGATCGTACCAATGGTCACGGTGCCATGGCCGGACTGTTCAATCACGCAATTGCCTTCACACAGACGGTCCTGCGGGCAGATACGGCCACAGATCTCGGGGAAGGTGTTGGTAGCCTGACTGGTCTGATAGGCCTCTTCCAGACGGCCAGTGGCGGTCAGGTGCAACCAGTCGGGGATATTGTTGTGCAACGGGCAATGCGACTGACAATAGGGCACACCACATTGGCTGCAGCGGCTGGCTTGCTCTTCTGCTTTGGCCGAGGCGAATTCGGCGTAAATCTCGTCAAAGTCTTCCTTGCGCGTGTCTGCGGCACGCTTTTCGGGCATGGCGCGATCGACTTGCACAAATTTCAGCATCGGTTGCTTGGCCACGGGTCAGACTCCATGAATTGGCTTGGTCGAGCTTCCTTAAAAGATGCAGGATGAGATGAAAAGTCATAAATACTGACCTATTTAGCAATTTCCGAAGCAAATTTTCCCATGATGCCCAAAAACTCTGAAAAAATAGATCCGATTCGGACCTATAAGTGTCCTTTCCTTTTCGACGCAGCACTTATACCCATGAATCGCATAAAACACGTGGCAATGGCACGGGCAGGTTCATGAGTCTTTTTCAACTGATTCTTGTGGCAATCATTCAGGGCGTCACCGAATTCCTGCCGATCTCATCCTCGGGCCACCTGATTCTTCTGCCCAGCCTGACCGGCCTGCAAGATCAGGGTTTGGCCATAGACGTAGCGGTTCATGTGGGAACTTTGGGTGCCGTGGTCCTGTATTTCTGGCCCGACGTAAAGTCCGCGGCGGCGGGGCTGCCCCGCGCGCTGCGCGGTAAGACGGACACTGAACAAGCGCGACTGGCCTTGGGGCTGATCGTTTCGACCATCCCGACCGTAATCCTTGGGGCGGTCCTGTTTCAAAGCGGACTCAGCCAATCCCTGCGCTCGATGGCGGTAATCGGATGGACCATGCTGGGCTTTGGGCTGTTGCTTTATTGGATGGATCAGAAAGGCCCGCAGACAAAAGAAGCCAAGGACTGGGGACTGAAAGATGCAGCCATCATGGGGCTGTGGCAGATGCTGGCGCTGATCCCCGGCACGTCGCGGTCCGGCATCACAATCACCGGCGCACGGCATCTTGGGTATACGCGGGAAGAGGGCGCACGGATCGCAATGCTGATGTCGATCCCGACGATCCTGGCCTCGGGCATCCTGCTGTCGATCGATGTGATCAAAGAGGCCGACCTGCGGCTGGCCATCGACGGCGCCATCGCCGCCCTCTTTGCCTTTGCCGCAGCCTTGCTGGCGTTGTCCATCATGATGCGCTTGCTACGTAGTGTCAGCTTTACGCCTTACGTAATCTACCGCGTGGTGCTGGGCGTGATCCTGCTGATCATCGCGTATAGCTGATCAGGTGCGCAGATTGTCGGCCGATCTCTGGATCTCGTCATACTGACCCGAGGGGCGGAACTTCCACAGATAGTCCGGAAGAACCGATTCCAGCGTGGCGGGTTCAATCCCCAGATCGGCAAAACCTTTGACCTCATCCGAGACCACATTGTCGCGCCGAAGGTTCTTTAGCTGATCGCGGGTCAGGATGTTGTTGGGGAACAATTGGAAACTGACGAACTTCACAATATCCAGAACGCCGGCCATTATCCGGGCCACAAAGAATGGCATCCCGAGAATGATGCGGCGGCGATGGATCACATCAAGCATCTGCTGCATGAGCGCGCGGAAGGATTTCACCTCGGGCCCGCCCAGCTCATAGGTGCCAGACTTGGCTTGTCCCAGAACGCCCTGCACAGCGGCTTTGGCCACATCATCCACATACACCGGCTGGAATTTCGTCTCAGCGCCCACCAGCGGCAGGAATGGCCCCATGCGGGTCATCCCGGCAAAGCGGTTGAAGAACTGATCCTCGGTCCCGAAAATGACCGAGGGGCGCAAGATCACGGCACCGGGCATATGTTCCAGTACGCCGGCTTCACCCTGTGCCTTTGTCTGCGCATATTCGCTGTCCGAGTCCGCATCCGCGCCGATGGCCGAGATATGGACCATCGTCGCGATCCCCTGCTTGGCCGCAATCCGTGCGATCCGTTCGGCACCTTCGGCCTGAACGGCGTCAAACGCGTTCTTGCCCAGCTCGTTCAGCACACCCACGCAGTTCACCACCGCATCCGCGCCCTGCATAGCCGCTGCGACCGAGGCATCGTCGCGGATATTGCAAAGAATAGGTTCGACCTGCCCGACCACGCCATAGGGTTTGACAAACATCGCCTCGTTCGGACGGCGCACCGCTACCCGAACACGCCACCCTTCGCCTGCCATGCGCCGCGCGACATACCGGCCGACAAACCCAGATCCGCCATAAATCGTGACCAGTTTTGACATAGAAGGGCTCCTGTTTTTAGGTCCAGATCCGATCTACCGCCCAAAAGGTCGCGGAACAAGGCGCAATAACGCCGCGTGCAAGGGAAAAACCCCACCATTCTCAGGGGTGTTCCGAATGCGGTCAAAAAACTTTCAAAAAACTTCCCGAATCCGGTTGACGCCCCTCGCCAGTGGGCTTAAACGCCCCTCCACGACACCTGCCCAGGTGGCGGAATTGGTAGACGCGCTAGCTTCAGGTGCTAGTGTCCGTATGGACGTGGAGGTTCGAGTCCTCTCCTGGGCACCATCTCTTCCGAAAACTCGCTGTTTTGTCCGGACGCAAATGTCCGTTCTTGCAACATGCTGTACTATCAGTCTGTTTCGATGAGCGCTTTCATTTCGCTGTTCCGCTTTTTTGCTTGCTTCTGAACGCGTTGAATAAACGTTGGTAACAGGTTCGGACCTTGTTGCGATCTGTATGACTCACTTGCTTCGTCGCCAATTAGTTCAGCGTATTTTACCCATGTGCGAAAACTGAAAACATCCCTCAGACTGAGAAACGTTTTCGAGTTCGTCTTCCGCAAGGATGTCGGGAGCTTCAAGTTTTTGAAATAGCGCGTCTCTTTCGCAACCCAATCATCTGGTACCTTGAACTCACTGAATGCTTCAGCTTCGTTGAATTTAAAATCCGGGTATTCCTGCACGAACTCGGAGCATCCGTGCGAAATTTTTGTACGAATCCCCTTTACCCCGTTCCGAATTTTGAGGCTTTCGAAAGCTACCATGCAGTCCTTAGCTTCTTCGATGCTCTGGCAATAAATATACCCTTTATACGGGTATTTGATGCCGTCTCTCAGCTCAATCATGCACTTCCTTGCATTGTCGTTCGGCAGATTGAGCAAAAGCAAAAGGAAATAGGTCTGGAACATCTCGTCTAAATTTGAAGGCAAGATTTGCACTTTGTAGCAATCGTGACAAAGCCGCGATATCACCTTGGTTTCTTTGAAGAACTTGATCCTCGTATCGCAGTGCGTTTGTTGGCCCTTTATTGTCATGACCCGGCCTGAAAAGGCCTGAGCAATCGGGACGGCAGTAGCCATGCCTGCAGAAGACAAGACAGACATCCAATGATGATAACTTTCGCAAATTTGCGAGCGATCCAGCATGTCCTGACGCCAATCTGGACCTAGGTCTTCATTTATCCGGGCCTGCGTCGCGCCAAAGGTACCGCTTGCATTCTCGGAATTTTCCCAAAGGTCCAAAAGAGTAACGAGACGCCTGATGGCAGGACCGTCTTTGGGATTAATCAAAACCCTGTCTTCAAGCTTCCTGACCTGAGCGCCAATCGACATCTCACACCTCCTGCCTGCGGAAATCTCCTACAGGCATGGTGATCGCTTTGATCCGCATTGCGGTCAACTCATTTGCTCACGGACGCAAACAATAGATCCCCCCAAGCTAAAAAGGTCAGGACACCTCCTGTTCCGCCACGACCTCGGCAAATCCGGTGAAGAACTTGCCCCACAGTTTTTTGGCTGCCCCTGCAATCAAACGGCTGCCCAATCTGGCGGCTCATTTTCTTTTGACTTGATGCAGCGCAGCACTCCTGCAACCTATACGGTATGGTGCCACTGATTTGTTGCGAGTTGTTATGAAATCTTTGATCTATTTTTTGGCCTTGTTGCCGACACTTCTACATGCTGAAACTTTTACCATTGAAACCAATGTCAGCGCCGTGACTGTGTACCCGGAAGGGGCTCAGATCACCCGAACAGGCGCATTCGATGTGCCAGCGGGCCGTCATCGACTGGTTCTGTTGGGCACACCGAAAAGCGACGATGTAGGCTACCATATCGCGACAATGCAGTTTCGCGCAGATGGATTAAGTCAGACGGCTCTGATCTCACGCTACGCAGACGTGCCTTGGCGAGACTATGTCGGCGAGGCCGTCAAACAGGTAGAAGAACGTATCGAAGACATAGAATCTCAAATCCAAGCGGTCGAGGATGAGGCTGACACCGCCCGATTGAAGGCCCAAGCTGCCGGTCACACGATTGCGTTCCTCACCAATCTGGGGCGTAACGTAGGCTCGGCCGAGTCGGATCCCGAAAACCTGCGCAGCATTGCCCGCATGGTTGGCGACGAAACCCTTGATGCTGAAAACACCGCGCAGGCAGCAGAACTTGAGGCGCGAGAAACTGAAACCCAACTGGCAGAGCTTGAGGCCGAGTTGGAAACGGCGCACGCTGATCTGGCCGCGCTTGTGCCGGAAGCGGATGAACGTATCTTTATCGCCGTAGATGTTATTGCCGAAGAAGATACAAACGGAACACTATCGCTGTCATATCTCACTTATGAAACTGCATCATGGCAACCGGCTTATGTCTTTGATCTGAAAATCGGAAATACCCCGAAGGTGCAGATCAAACGCAGCGTCTTTGTGGCTCAAACGACTGGTGAAGACTGGAACGACATCGCCCTGAGCGTTTCCACACTGCAACCCGACGATCAAAGCACTGCGTCTAGGATTCGAACCAAACGCCGCTCTATCCGTGAAAAGCCCAAAACGCTGGAAGAACCAGTCGTAGAGGCGCCGGTTGTGGTCGAAGAAACCGCGAGAAGTTGGAACCCGAGCGCCGCGTCAGTCCAAGGAACGGGCACGACCTATACGCTGCCAGTGCCGATCTCGATTTCCAGTGGATACGGGGCCGCCAAACTGGAACTGGATAGCATGTCTCAACCTGCAGAACTTTTTGCCTTGGCCAACCCCAGCCGGGACGACACGGCCTATCGCACTGCGCGTTTCACGAATCCGTATGCACAAAACCTAATCTCCTCGGAATATGCCAGATGGCATGTCGATGGCGTTCTGGTCGCAATCGATGCCAGCCCCGAAATCGGACCTCGTGAAGAGGTGGAATTGGGATTTGGTCCTCTTTATGCTCTATGCTCTGACTTTGAAGCACCAAATCCTGGGACGGCGCAGTGGTGACGTTGGGTTGATATCACGCTCGAACGAAAGAGTTGAACGCGCTCAAATTCACATCGAGAATCTCTCGGACCAAACTTGGCCCCTACGTCTGCTCGAGAGCGTCCCCTTTTCCGAACAGGATGATCTGAATATCACCTGGAGCGCAAATCCCAGCCCTGCCGAAGAAAATGTCGATAACCGGCGGGGAGTTCTGGCGTGGGAAATGGAGTTGGCCCCCGGACAGGCAGAAACCATTCAAATCGAGACAGAACTAAACTGGCCCGAGGGTATGATCCTACGGTGATTCAATTGCACAAAAAGAGAAGGGCCTGACCGGCCCTTCACATCGCATTGCGCCTATCGAAAATCAAACAACCACGAACTTCTTTTCATGCGGGTCATAGCATTGCAGCCCGCCTTCGCCGATATCGGTCCACAGACCGTGCAGGCTCAGTGATCCGTCCTCGACAGCCGAAGCAATGAACGGGAAGGTCAGCAGGTTTTCCAGCGAGGCAACAACCGCATGCCGCTCGAATTGGCGCGCCTGGTCTGTGCTGTCCTCGATATCGGCCACCAGATCGTATTTCGGCTTGAGGATATCCATCCAGCGCCCGACAAAGCTGTCCTTGGCTTCAAGCTGCGGGGCCTGGCCCTTGCACATGTCGATACAGCCCTGAACGCCGCCACATTGCGAATGGCCCAGCACGATCAGATGCGCCACTTTCAGCGCGGTCACGGCGTATTCGATGGCGGCGCTGGTGCCGTGGTGATCTCCGTCCGGGGCGTATGGGGGGACGAGGTTGGCGATGTTACGGTGAATGAAGAAATCGCCCTGATCCGCGCCGAACATCGACGTCACGTGCACCCGGCTGTCGCAACACGAAATAACCATCGCGCGCGGGCGCTGACCCTCGGTTGCGAGGCGCCGGTACCAGACCTGATTTTCGGAATAGGTGGTGGCTTTCCAGCCGTGATACCGTTTGACCAGATAGCTCGGCAGAGGTTTGGCGCGTTCCATTCTTACGTCCTTAGTCTTGTGTCTGACGAGTGCTGTAACCCGAATTCACCGAAAATTCGAGCCATTATCCCGCAGCACTGCAAGGTTTTGCAAAGGAATTTCACGCCACAGTAGGGCCACACCGTGGGGGTGCAAGGAATTGGGGTGAATGTGGTGGAAAAGATAATCACGCTTGAACACAAGGAATCCGTCCGCTTGGACCCGGAGCGTCTGAACGGATTGTGCGGACAGTTGGGGGATCAGAATGCATTGGACGTGTTGTGTCGCACGGTCGAGGAACTGGCCGTGCGCCTGTCAAATTGCGAACGCTACTGGCGGCGGCGCGATTGGGTGAGCTTGCGCAAATGCGCGCGTTCTCTGGTGGCGATTTCCGAACAGGTTGGGATGACCGCTTTGGCGCGCGTAGCAGGGGACGTGGCGCATAATGTTGATGTCGGCGATGCCGTGGCCACGGGGTCAACGCTGTCGCGCCTGATCCGCGTGGGTGAAAAATCGCTGACCGTGATCTGGGACCAGCAGGATCTTTCGGTCTGACGGGGCTTGCGGACGGATCGTGGGTGACTAGGCTGGGCGCAATTCGAACCAGTTGAGATCGCCATGACCCTGTCTTTTGCCCCCGCCTCTGACCCGTCCCTGCCGCTGCATGTGATCGCGCAGTCCGATCTGGAAAGCTGGATTTCGGATCAGCCCGGTTCCGTGGCGACTTGGGTGGAACACAGCGGGTTCACAGCCGGTTTGGGGCAAACGCTATTGATCCCTGATGCAGACGGTGCGCCGTCCATGGCGCTGGCCGGCTACGGCAAACCAGCAGGACGGGCGCGCAAACGGTTCCCACTGGCCGCAGCGGCCGAAGCGTTGCCCAAAGGCACCTATCGCATTGCCTCGGGCCTGTCGGATGATGTGCTTGAGACCGAATGCCTAGGATGGTTGCTGACCGGATACAGTTTCGACCGCTATGCTAGTCAATCCGCCGCCAAAGCGCGCCTCGTCGCACCGGATGGCTTGGATGTCGCCCGGTTAGAGGTTCTTGCCAAGGCCGAGGCGTTGATCCGCGATCTGGTCAACACGCCTGCGTCGGATATGGGGCCGGACCAGTTGCAGGCTGCATCTGAGGCGCTGGCGCAGGAATTCGGTGCCTCCTGTTCGGTGATTGCAGGCAATGACCTGTTGGACCAGAATTTTCCCATGATCCACACGGTGGGTCGTGCCGCCGCGCAGGCGCCTCGGCTGATCGAGATGAACTGGGGCGACGCAGGACCGAAACTGACTCTGGTCGGTAAGGGTGTCTGTTTCGATACTGGCGGGTTGAACCTGAAACCCGGTTCCTCAATGGGGTTGATGAAAAAGGATATGGGCGGGGCAGCCAACGTGCTGGGGCTGGCGCGGATGATCATGGCGCTGAACCTGCCGCTGCAACTGCGTGTTCTGATCCCAGCGGTTGAGAATTCGGTGGCTGGGAACGCTTTTCGACCCGGCGATATCCTGACCTCGCGCAAGGGTCTGACGGTCGAGATCAATAATACCGATGCCGAAGGGCGTCTTGTTCTGGCGGACGCGCTGGCGCTGGCGGATGAGGGGAAACCAGACCTTGTTATTTCGATGGCGACGCTGACCGGGGCGGCGCGTGTGGCTGTTGGTGCCGATCTGGCGCCCTTCTACACCGACAGCGACAAGGCTGCCGACGCCTTGACCCACGCGGCGCGCGCAGCTGCCGACCCAGTCTGGCGGATGCCCTTCCATGAGCCTTACGAAGGCATGATCGAACCCGGCATCGCCGATCTGGACAACGCCCCTGCGGGTGGATTTGCCGGGTCGATCACTGCCGCCCTGTTCCTGCGCCGTTTTGCGGTCGACAGTCCCTATATACACTTCGACATCTATTCGTGGCAGCGCAGCAAAGAACCCGGACGCAGCAAGGGCGGGCTGGGTCAAGGCCCACGTGCCCTTTTGACCGCCCTGCCCGAGATGCTGGGCCTATGACCCAACACCGCATCATACAGCCGGTCGTCGATCTGATGCGCAGCCCAGATGGGCCCCGGGATCGGCAACTTTTGTATGGGGAAACGGTCGCAGTCACTGATACAGTAGAGGGTTGGAGCCGGATCACATCAGACAAGGACGGTTATCCCGGCTGGGTCCGGTCGGGCCAGCTTGGCCCGGACACCCCCGCAACCCATTGGATTACCGCCCCAGCCACCCATGCTTATACCCAAGCGGATATGAAAAGCCCGGACATCGCGTCACTGAGCTTCGGCGGCAAGATAGCCGCCCGGTCCGAAGTGAACGGGTTTCTGGAAACCGAACTTGGTTTCATTCCCGCCGTTCACGCCAAACCCATCGGCGTCACCCTGACCGACCCAGTCGCCGTGGCCGAGCTGTTTCTGGGCACACCGTATCTGTGGGGCGGCAACAGCCGAAGCGGGCTGGATTGCTCGGGCCTAGTGCAGGCCGGATTGCTGGCCTGCGGGATGCCTTGCCCGGGTGATAGCGGAGATCAAGAGCGCGCGGTCGGGCAAACTCTGCCAGACGGCACCCCGCCTCAACGTGGTGATCTATTGTTCTGGAAGGGCCATGTTGCATGGGTCTATGCCGAGGACATGCTTCTGCACGCCAATGCCTTCCACATGGATGTGACCTTTGAGCCGATGGCGCAGGCCATTGCGCGGATCAAAGATCAGGGTGACGGACCGGTGACCAGCCACAAAAGGCTCTAATCAAGGTCAACCGAGCGGATCAGCTTGCGTTCTAGAACCCGCAGCACGGTACGCAAATCCTGGCCGCGCTTCAGGATGCGGCCATCCATGCCGACCACCGAATACATCCCCTGTTTCTGCCGTAAACGCGGGTGCTTTTCGACCCGGTATATCGGGTGTTCGGCCGTGCGGCGAAAGATCGAAAACACGGCCATATCGCGGAGGTTGGAAATGCCGTAGTCCCGCCATTCTCCGGCGGCGACCATCCGACCATAGACGGACAGGATATGAGACATCTCGTGGCGGTTGAAGGCGACGGGCATCTGGGCCGAGTTACCAGAGAACCGGCTGGGAGGCTGCATGTTCATACCCCAAGCCTTGCCGGAAAACGCATCTGAATCAAGCCCACGCAGCGCAAGGTGTGGCAATTTTGAAGCGCCCTAGCGTCTGCGACCCACTTGCCGGCAAATCAAAATGACCGGTAGCAGTCCCACAGCCAGAATGACCAGCGACGGCACCGCAGCCCCCTCAAGCCGTTCGTCCGAGGCCAGCCGATAGGCCTGCACCGCCAGTGTGTCGAAGTTGAACGGGCGCATGATCAGGGTCGCGGGCAGCTCTTTCATCACGTCCACAAACACGATCAGCAGCGCGGTCAGCAGCGATGGTGTCAGAATCGGCAAGTGCACGCGGCGCAACGTGCCCAGCGGGCTTTGCCCCAAGGACCGAGAGGCCGCGTCCATATTGGCGTGGACCGTGCTTTGACCGCCCTCATAGGCACTTAGCGCAGCGGCCAGGAACCGGACCATATAGGCCGCAACTAGCAGCCAGATCGAGCCGGTGACAAGCAACCCGGTCGAGATATCGAAAGTCTGCCGCATCCACGCATCCAGAGCATTGTCGAAACTGGCAAAGGGCACGATCAGTCCGACTGCGATAACTCCGCCCGGCACCGCATAGCCCAGCCGCGCCATATACCCTGTGCTAGAGGATACCCGACCAGGCCGAAGCCGTTGAAAGAACCCAACGCAGATCGCAGCAAAAACCGTCACGACCGCAGCCGTCCCTGCCAAAATCAGCGAGTTTTGAATGAACCCGATATAGCGCCGTGACAGCAGGTTTTGTTCCGATTCCATCCCCATCTGCACCAGAATGAACACAGGCAGCAGGAACCCCAGCAACACCGGGATGATGCACAGCGTGAACGCCGCTGCCGCCTGCCATCCCTTTAATTGGGCCGAGGGCAGCGCGGCGTGGTTTTTGCCCGCCTGATAATATTTCGCTTTGCCGCGTTGCATCCGTTCAGCCACGGCCATGACCAGCGCAAAACCCAGCAGGCACAAAGCCAGTTGCGCGGCGGCAGCGCGGTCTCCGATAGAAAACCAACTCGTGTAAATGCCAGTGGCAAAGGTCTGCACGCCAAAATAGGCGACGGTGCCGAAATCTGCGATGGTCTCCATGATCGCCAGCAACACGCCCCCTGCAATCGCCGGGCGCGCCATTGGCAACGACACGCGCCAGAATGCGCCCCAAGGGCTGTTACCCAGCGCGCGGGCCGCCAGAAATGCAGTGGCGCTTTGCTGCAAAAAAGCCGCGCGAGCCAGCAGATAGACATACGGGTACAGCACGAGGATCAGCATAACCGCCGCGCCTTCGGTCGAGCGGATCTCGGGGAACCAATAGTCGCGCGGACCCCAGCCGGTCATGTCGCGCAGGGTGGTCTGAACGATACCGGGGTGGTCCAAAATAAACGTATAGGCATAGGCCAGAACATAGGCCGGAAAAGCCAGCGGCAGCACCAGAGCGATTTCCAGAAACCGAACTCCGGGAAAGCGCGTCATCGTTACCAGCCACGCCGCACCGACACCGATGGCAAACGTCCCCATCGCCACCAAAACAACCAGCACCGCAGTGGTCAGCGCATAGCCCGGCAAGACCGTGTCCATCAGGTGCGAGATCGTGTCCGTCCCGCCCGTCACCGCCGCCAGAACAACTGCGAGCATAGGCAGCAGACAGGCCGCCGCCACCAGACAGGCTACGGTCGCCACCAACCGGGTGCCCAACGCGCCGCGATTGCGCGTTCCATGTTCTGAGAATTCGACGTCGGCCATGATCCCGGCTTGTTACTGGCTAAGGCGCAGGTTTCGTCTTTAATCGACCAAAACGGTCGGAAACACCAGTGGGCAGGGATACAAATCTGCGACACATACTGCCGCAGACCTGCTTGGCGTCATTCGTAAACGCGCTGATCCTCGATCACCAGCCCGTCCTTGGGCAGTGATCCCGGCGCGACGACCTCGATCGCGCCTTTCAGTTTCAGCAGCTCGACAACCGATTTGGCATAGGCCATGTCATCGCCACCGGGGCTTTCGATCTGAACGGTCATCATGTCCATCTCACCCTGGCGGGCGGCAATGACGCGAGCTTTGACGATCTCGGCATGTTTATCGACCAGCGCGGCCACCTGTTCGGGGCGCACAAACATACCCTTGATCTTGGTGGTCTGATCGGCGCGGCCCATCCAGCCCTTGATCCGTGCATTGGTGCGCCCGCAAGATGACTGGCCAGGCATGATCGCCGATAGATCGCCCGTCGCGAAACGGATCAGCGGATAGTCGGGGTTCAAAGAGGTCACGACGACCTCACCCACTTCACCCTCTGCCACTGGGGTTCCAGTGCCGGGGGTCACGATCTCGACAATGACATGTTCGTCGATGATCATCCCTTCCATGGCGGGGCTTTCGTAGGCGATGTTACCCAGATCGGCGGTCGCATAGCATTGCAGGCACGAGATTCCACGATCCGCGTATTCCTGCCGCAGTGACGGGAACAAGGCCCCGCCCCCTACGACGGCGGTGGTGAAATGAAGCTGGACGCCCATCTCATCCGCCTTGTCCAGTATGACCTTCAGATAGTCCGGCGTCCCGGCATAGGCGGTGCAGCCTACATCGCGCGCCGCCGTCACCTGCAGCTCGGTCTGGCCGGTGCCTGCGGGCAAAACAGCCGCCCCGACCGCGCGCGCGCCGCTTTCAAAGATCATACCCGCGGGCGTCAGGTGATAGCCAAAGCAATTCTGAACGATATCGCCCGGCCCTACACCAGCAGCGTGCAGGAACCTGCCCATACGCCACCAGTCGGGATCGGTGCTACCCGGTTCATAGATCGGACCCGGAGACTGAAACACATGGTGAAAATGCCGCGCAGGTTTGACCGTGAACCCCCCGAACGGTGGACGCGCAGCCTGCGCCTGCGCCAGATGGGATTTGCGCAGAACCGGTAGTTTGGGCAAGTCCTCAACCGATGTGACACCATCTGTCTCCACATCCGCAAGATGCGTTTGAAAACCGGGGGCAGACAGGGCCCGTGCAAGTTGTTTTTGTAGCGCCTCGGCCTGATCGGCGGCGCGTTTGTCGGCTGATCGGGTTTCGAGTGCGTCGAAATAGGTCATCGCCAGATCCTCCATCCGCTTACAGCCACCTCTTGCGGCGGCGATAGGACCGCACATCGCGGAAGCTTTTGCGGCCCTCATCCGACATACCGAGGTAGAATTCCTTCACATCCGGGTTTTCTCGCAGTTCCGCTGCCGGGCCATCCATCACCACACGACCCGATTCCAAGATGTAGCCGTAATGCGCAAACCGCAGCGCCACGTTGGTGTTCTGTTCGGCCAACAGGAAGGACACACCCTCTTTCTCGTTCAGGTCCTTCACGATTCCGAAAATCTCTTCGACCAGCTGCGGGGCCAGACCCATCGAGGGTTCGTCCAGCAGGATTGTCTCGGGCCGCGACATCAATGCGCGCCCCATGGCGACCATCTGTTGCTCACCGCCCGAAGTATATCCGGCTTGGGATTTGCGGCGTTCGGCCAGCCGTGGGAAATAGGAATAGACAAGCTCAAGGTCTTTCTGGATCGCCGCCGCACCGTCCTTGCGGGTATAGGCACCGGTCAGCAGGTTTTCCTCGACCGTCAGGTGTTCGAAACAATGGCGGCCTTCCATCACCTGGATGACGCCCTTTTCAACCAAATCCGCCGGGTCGCTTTCATGCACGCTGGTGCCGCGATACTTGATCGTGCCTTTCGTCACCTCGCCGCGTTCGGAATGCAGCAGGTTCGACACCGCCTTGAGCGTCGTCGTCTTGCCTGCCCCGTTTCCACCCAGCAGCGCGGTAATACCGCCCTTGGGCACGGTCAGGCTTACGCCTTTGAGGACGAGGATCACGTGGTTGTAGATCACCTCGATATTGTTGACCTCAAGCAGGGTTTCGGTCTGCACTTCGGTGTTTTGAGCCGCATCCAGCATCAGCGCGTGTCCTCAAGCCTTGTGTTTAGGTCGGGACGGCGAGAGCCCGCCGTCCCGTGTTTCAGATCACCGGATCAGCAGCGCGAACCGATGTTGTTTTCCGACGCATATGCACCCGAATCCTCGTTGATCAGCGGACCGATCACGTCGCCATCGGTGGCTTTGAACTCGGAAATCAGGCTCCAGGTCTTGTTGGTCGCATCCCACTGGGTCACACCGACCAGAGCGTCGCCGCCGTGGTTTTCACACGAAACCGAGAAGGTCGGGCCAAAGTTTGGCAGACCCAGTTCGGTCATTTTGGCTTCGGTGATTTCCAGCGCTTCCATGCCGTCGCGCATCATCGCAGGGGTGATGTCAGCGGTGCCGTGGATTTCCTGCGCTTTCTTGGCAGCTTCGGCAGCCAGCATTGCGGCATAAAGACCACGGTTGTACAGAACCGTACCCACCTGATCGCCCGCGCCAGCGGCTTTACCGGCATCGACGACATATTTCTGCAGGTCATCAAAGACCGGGAAATCGGTGCCCACGTTGTGGAAGGTCAGCGCCTTGTAGCCATTCGCAGCTTCACCCGCTGGCAGCACGTCGTTTTCCGAGCCCGACCACCAGATGCCGATGAAGTTTTCCATCGGGTAACGGATGTTGGCAGCTTCCTGCACCGCCACCTGGTTCATCACGCCCCAGCCCCACATCAGGACGAAATCGGGACGGTCACGGCGGATTTGCAGCCACTGCGACTTCTGCTCCTGACCCGGATGATCCACCGGCAGGGCAACCAGCTCGAACCCGTGCTTGGCAGACAGCTCTTCCAGTGTGCGGATCGGCTCCTTGCCGTAGGCCGAGTTGTGGTAGACCAGCGCGATTTTCTTGCCGCTCAAGTCGCCATTGTTTGTATCCAACAGGTAGTTGATCGCGCCCGAGGCCCCATCCCAGTAGTTCGCAGGATAGTTGAACGTATGGCTGAACACATCGCCGTTTTTGGCCGAGGTGCGTCCATATCCCATCGTGTGCATCGGAATGCCATCTGCGGTGGTTTTGGGAATCAGCTGATAGGTGATACCGGTCGACAGCGGCTGATACACCAGCGAGCCTTCGCCCTTGGTGGATTCATAGCATTCCACACCTTTTTCGGTGTTATAGCCGGTTTCGCATTCGATCACCTTGGTCGCCACGCCACCAATACCGCCATCGCGTTCATTCAGCAGGGTAAAGTAATCAGCATAGCCATCCGCGAACGGGATACCGCCCGCCGCATAAGGCCCGGTCCGATAGCTGAGCGACGGGAATACGAGGTCGGCCATAACCGGACCTGCCGCCATTGCGGCGCCCAGCGCCATGGTTGCCAGTTTCAATTTCATCGGGTGTCTCCTCCCTTGGTTGGTCCGATGGTGAGTTCGGGCTTTGCACCCGTTATCTGATTGGGCCGGACCGCTTAGTGCGGGAACGGCCAGAGTCTGAGTTTCTCTTTGGCCACGCGCCACAGCTGCGCCAGCCCATGCGGTTCAAGGATCAGGAACATGATGATCAGCGCGCCAACGATGACGAGATTCAAATGAGCCACGATATCGGTGGGCCAGCCCAGCATGTCCGCGCCGACGACCTTCAGGACAACGGGCAACAGCACAAGGAACGCAGCCCCGGCAAAGGATCCAAAGATGGATCCCAGGCCACCGATAATGATCATGAACAGCACCAGAAACGATTTCTGAATACCGAAGACTTCGCCGACCTCGACCGCGCCCAGATAAACCGCAAAGAACAACGCACCCGAAATACCCACAAAGAACGAGCTGACAGCAAAAGCCGTCAGCTTAGCCCGAAGTGGATTCACACCAATGATCTCTGCCGCGATGTCCATGTCCCGGATCGCCATCCATTTACGTCCTGTGGTACCACGCGTCAGGTTGCGAGCGACGACGGCGCAGACTGCTAGGAAGATCAGGCAAAACAGATAGGTTGCCCATGCAGGCGCATTCGGGCCGGTAATGATGATACCAAACACATCGCGTTCCGGCGCATTAATTTGCCCCGAGGCCGAATAGTTGTAGAACCACGGCACCCTGTTGAACAGCCAGACAAGGAAGAACTGCGCCGCCAAAGTCGCCACGGCCAGATAGAACCCTTTGATCCTAAGGCTTGGAAGGCCAAACAGCACACCGACCAACGCGGTGATACCTCCGGCAAGGATGACATGGATGAACATGCTGACATCCGGGAAGGCCGTCATCAGCTTATAGCAAGCATAAGCCCCTACAGCCATGAACCCGCCGGTGCCCAGCGAAACCTGCCCGCAATAGCCCACCAGAATGTTCAGTCCGATCGCCGCAATCGCATAGATCAGAAACGGCAGCAGCAGCGCATTTGCCCAATAGTCGTTGATGATGAACGGGATAATCCCAAACGCCACGGCAAGCACCACATAGTACCGATACCGGTCGAACTTGATCGGGAAGGTCTGGCTGTCATCCACGTAAGAGACTTTGAAATCTCCGGCCTCACGATAGAACATGTCTTACTTTCCCCATTCTTCCTGCGCCCGGTTGCGGGCTGCGGCATCCAGTTGGTTCGATCCTTTGGCATATCCCGTCGCCTCGGACGCACGGACCAGCTTGAGGTAGGCCAGGATGCCCATGACCAGTCCGGCAAAAGCCAAGATCGCTGCGATTGTCACCTGCCCGTCCGTCAGATCATCCGACGTCAGAGCGATATACCCAAAGGCCCAGAACCCGGCCCATGCGATCACGTTGGTGATGGCGAGGAACTTTTGCATCGCTACACCCTCTCGATGATCTTCTCACCGAACAGACCCTGCGGCCGGAACACGAGGAAGATCAGCGCCAGCACATAGGCAAACCAGTTCTCAGTCGCACCACCCACAAGCGGGCCGATAGCAAATTCGAACAGTTTCTCGCCCACACCGATGATCAACCCTCCGACAATCGCTCCGGGGATCGACGTGAACCCGCCCAGCATCAGCACCGGCAGCGCCTTGAGCGCGATCAGCGATAGCGAGAACTGCACACCCGATTTCGTGCCCCACATGATGCCTGCGACAAGGGCCACGAATCCGGCAACCGACCAGACCATCACCCAGATGAAGTTCAGCGAAATCCCCACGGACAGCGCCGCCTGATGGTCATCGGCCACCGCACGCATCGCACGGCCTTGCTTGGTGTACTGGCTGAACGCCACCAGCGCCGCCACCAGCAGCGCCGCGATCACCGTTGCAACAATGTCCAGATTGTCGATGAAGAAGCCGTAGCCAAATATGTTGAACGTGCTCTCATCAATCCACAGGTTAATGCCCTGCGGCAGGCCCACATCCAGCGTTTTGATCTCGGACCCCCACATCAGGTCAGCAACACCCTCAAGCAGATAGGCCAGACCAATCGTTGCCATGAACAGGATGATCGGCTCCTGCCCCACCAAATGGCGCATCACAAAGCGCTGCACTGCCCAGGCCAGCAGAACCATCACCGCCATGGTCAGAATAATCGCCAGTAGCGCAGGCACGTTCCAGCCAAAATAGTGGATATGCGTGCCGAACGTGGCGTTGATCAGATGCGCAAACGGCACCTGCCCGTTCATGATGCCCACCAGAGTCATCGCCGCAAACAGCGCCATAACCCCTTGGGCATAGTTGAAAATCCCCGAAGCCTTGTAGATCAGTACAAAGCCCAGCGCGACCAGAGCATACAGGACCCCGGCCATCAAGCCATTCAGGATGACCTCCATCGCGAATACCAACTGATCAGGCATGTCCGCCCCCTCTCATGTCTGTCAGATGTTTAGTCATGGCTCACCCCCAGATAGGCGTCGATGACTTCCTGATTGTTGCGCACCTCATCGGGTGTGCCGTCACCGATCTTGCGGCCATAATCCATCACCACCACGCGGTCGCTCAGATCCATGACCACGCCCATGTCGTGTTCGATCAGCGCGATGGTGGTGCCAAACTCATCATTAACGTCCAGGATAAAGCGGCTCATGTCCTCTTTCTCTTCAACGTTCATGCCCGCCATCGGCTCGTCCAGCAGCAACAGCTTGGGTTCCGCCGCCAAAGCCCGCGCCAGTTCGACCCGTTTCTTCAGACCGTAGGGCAGGCGGGACACAGGCGTCTTGCGGATGTGTTGGATTTCCAAGAAATCGATGATCTTCTCGACCGCCTCGCGATTTTCCGTCTCTTCCGCCTCGGCTTTGCCCTTCCACCAAGCCTGCTGAAAAATATTGGTCTTCATGAAGCCCAAACGCCCGGTCATCACATTGTCCAAAACGCTCATCCCCTCGAACAGAGCGATGTTCTGGAACGTCCGCGCGATGCCCTGCTGCGCCACCTCAAAGGGTCGCATCTGTGGGCGTTTTGATCCGTGAAACCAAACCTCACCCTCCTGCGGCACATAGAACCCCGAAATCACGTTCAGCATCGAGGACTTGCCCGCCCCGTTCGGTCCGATAATGGCCCGGATCTCACCCTCGCGAATGTCGAACGAGATGTCCTTGATCGCCACCACACCGCCAAAGCGCAGGGTGATGTTCTTCATCTCCATCACCACACCGCCGATCTTGCGGCCGTCTTCGGTGACATATCCTTCGGAACTATCCAGCATCAGATCCTCCCTGAGCTGCGAAAAAACGGGACGGCGGGCGGGGCGATGACCGTCAGGTCGAGCGGCGCTCGAACGGCCCTCATTCCGCCGCCACCTTGTGCGAGGTCGCAGCAACAACCGGCGCGTCCACAATTTCCAGCGTGGCCGAGATCGACCCCTTACGCCCGTCCTCATAGGTTACTTCAGTCGTAGTCGAAACGCTGGATGATCCGTCATAAAGCGCATCAATGATGTCGTGGAATTTCTCTTCCACAAACCCGCGCCGCACCTTTCGGGTCCGAGTCATTTCACCATCGTCCGCATCCAGCTCTTTGTGCAGGACCACAAAGCGATGCACCTGACAGCCCGACAGCATCTCATCTGCCGCAACCGACTTGTTGACCTCTTCCACATGCGACTTGATCGTCTCTAACACACGCGGATGACTGGTCAGTTCCTGATAGGACCCATAAGCCACATTGTTCCGCTCGGCCCAGTTACCCACCGCCGTCAGGTCGATATTGATGAAGGCCACGCAGCGATCCTTGCCATTACCAAACAGAACAACCTCCAGAATATCGGGATAGAACTTCAGTTTGTTCTCGACATATTTCGGCGCAAACATCGACCCGTCGGCCATTTTGCCCACGTCCTTGGCACGGTCGATGATCCGCAAATGGCCGGACCCTTCCTCGATGAACCCTGCATCGCCCGTGGCCACCCAACCCTCAGCATCCTTGGTCGAGGCGGTCGAATCCGGGTTGTTGTAATACTCGACAAACACGCCGGGCGAGCGATAGTGAATCTCGCCCTTGTCGTCGATCTTCAACTCGACATCCGGCGCAGGAACACCAACCGTATCCGCGCGCACCTCACCGTCCGGCTGTACGGTGATAAAGACGGTGGCTTCGGTCTGACCATAAAGCTGTTTCAGATTGATCCCCAGCGAGCGGTAGAAATCAAAAATCTCAGGCCCAATGGCTTCACCCGCCGTATAGCCGACGCGGAACCGGCCATAACCCAGCGTATCCTTCAACGGACCATAAACCAGCATGTTGCCCAGCGCGTATTTCACCTTGTCGCCAAACCCGACCGGCTTACCATCCAGCAACAGACCGCCCACTTTCTTGGCGTGATCCATGAAGTGTCGGAACATGCGTTGCTTCAGCTTGCCCGCATCCTCCATCCGGATCATCACATTGGTCAGCTGCGTCTCAAACACGCGCGGCGGGGCAAAGAAATAGGTCGGCCCTATCTCGCGCAGGTCGGTCATCATCGTGTCGGCGCTTTCGGGGCAGTTCACGCAGAAGCCGCACCAATAGGCCTGACCGATCGAGAAGATGAAATCGCCCACCCACGCCATCGGCAGGTAGGACAGAATATCTTCGTTGCGGGTCAGATGGTCGAACTCGGCCGAGTTCTTGGCGCTTTCGATAACGTTGCGGTTCGATAGAACCACACCCTTGGGCTTGCCCGTCGTGCCCGAGGTATAGAGCATCACGCAGGTATCGTCATAGGTGATCGCCGCGATACGCTTGTCCAGTTCCGCGTCAAACCGCGCGTGACCGGCGCTGCCCTCGGCCATGATGTCGTCCAGCGCGTTCATCTGGGAATGGTCGTATTTCCGCATCCCGCGCTTGTCAGTGTAGAGGATATGCTTGACCTGATGCAGCCCCTGCTGAATCTCGATGACCTTGTCGACCTGCTCCTGATCGCCGCAGACGACATATTTCGCGCCGCAATGTTCCAGCACATAGGCCATCTCTTCCGCGACCGAGTCCTGGTACAGCGGCACCGGAACCGCTCCTACCATCTGCGCGGCCACCATCGACCAGTAATGCGCCGGGCGGTTGCGGCCAATGACGGCGATATGGTCGCCCTTCTCAACGCCGATCTCCAGAAATCCCAACGCCAGCTTGCGCACCTCGGCGGCGGTCTCAGCCCAGGACCAGCATTGCCAGATCCCGAATTCCTTTTCCCGGTAGGCCGGGGCATCCCCGAACTGCGTCGCATTGCGATGTAACAGCGCGGGAAGAGATACCATCCCCTCCGCGCCCGACTGCGTCTGAGCCAATCTTTCTCTCCTCCCCACCCGACCCCTCCCTTGGGTCGGAAATGGCGGGTTCGGGATGGTGCCCGAACGCCAATGCCCCACGAAGGGACAGGCGGAGGATCAGCGGCAAGTTTTGCCTGATGTTTTCTCAATCCTTACGAATTGTAACAGGGGTAGAGGGGTGATCAATTGGATGGATCGCTGGATCACATCAGTTACGGTTTCGTCGCCACGCCACGATATTTCCGCGCATTTTGATAATGAGCTATTTCAGCGTACCTTGTTTCGTACTGCTTCAGTAAATGGTCAACTCGGTTGACCACAGTTCGTATGGGGGAAACACATGTCTATCCAAAAAGTCGCAAGAGAATTCTTTGAGGCCTGCGATACGGGCAAAGGCTGGGACGCCTGCAAAAACTTTTGCCACGAAGGCGCGACGTTTTCAGCACAAGCCGACGCATTGGCCGACGTCACTTCACTGGAAGGCTACGCAGACTGGATGAAAAACCTGCTGACTCCGATCCCGGATGGTCATTACGAGCTCAAGTCATTTTCTGTTGATGAAGAGCGTGGAATTGCAAGCATATATGCCGTGTTCCATGGAACTCATTCCGTGGATGGCCCAGTGCCAGCTACCGGAAAAACTCTGGCCGCCGAATACGTCTATGCCATTGAGTTTGACGGTGACAAAATCAAACACATGACCAAGATTTGGAATGATGCGCATTCCTTGAAACAGCTCGGCTGGGCCTAATACTTTCGGATCAGGGGCACAGGTCACACATCACGCTTTTCCTACCACCGCGTGCTCTCTTTTGAACAAGGAGGGCATGCGCCCTGCCACGATACTACAACCAATCCCGTAAAATCGGGATCAACGGCACATCTGCAGCGGGCATCGGGTAGTTGCGCAGATCATTTGCACGCACCCATTTCAACGCCTGACCTTCTTTTGATTGAGGTATCCCCTCCCACTTGCGGCAGGCAAATAGTGGCATGAGCAAATGAAAGTCGTCATAGCTGTGGCTCGCGAAAGTCAGGGGCGCAAGACACGAAGCCCAGGTGTTGATGCCCAGTTCTTCCTCCAACTCGCGGATCAGGGCGACCTCGGGGGTTTCGCCGGGTTCAACCTTGCCGCCGGGAAACTCCCACAGACCGGCCATGGACTTCCCCTCCGGACGCTGCGCCAGCAGCACCCGGCCTTCGACGTCGATCAGGGCGACGGCCGACACCAAAATGGTCTTCATGAACGATAATCCGCGTTGATCTCGATATAGCCGTAAGTCAGATCACAGGTCCAAACGGTGGATGCGCCCTCGCCCAGTCCCAGATCGACCGCGATCACCAGATCCTGACCTTTCATGTAAGCGGCGGCGTCTTCCTCGCGGTAATCAGGGCTGACCCAGCCTTTCTCGGCCACCAGAATGTCGCCGAAAGAGATACTCAGCAGGTCGCGGTCGGCGGCGGCACCGGACTTGCCGATGGCCATAACGATGCGGCCCCAGTTCGGGTCTTCGCCCGCAATGGCGGTTTTGACCAGAGGCGAGTTGGCAATCGCCAGCCCATGCACCTTGGCATCCGCGTCCGAGGCCGCCCCGGTCACACGAACTTCTAAGAATTTCGTGGCGCCTTCACCGTCGCGCACCACCTGCTGCGCAAGGTCCAGCATCACCGTTTCAAGCGCCTGCGCAAACGCTGCATTGCCTGTGGCATCCACGCCCGAGGCCCCGGTGGCGCAAAGCAGCAGCGTGTCCGAGGTCGAGGTATCACTGTCCACCGTGATGCAGTTGAAGGTGCGGTCGGTCTGCGCGCCCAGCATCGCTTGTAGCGCCGATTGTTCGACTTGCGCATCGGTAAAGATATAAACCAGCATCGTCGCCATATCCGGCGCGATCATGCCCGAACCCTTGGCAATCCCCGCAATAGAGACTGTTTTTCCATCAATCTCGATCTGCGCCGAAGCCCCTTTGGGGAAGGTATCGGTCGTCATGATCGCCCGCGCGGCGTCTTCAATGGCGTGGCGGCTGAGACCCGCTTTGAGCGCCTCAAGCTGCGATACGATGCGATCATGGGGCAGCGGCTCGCCGATCACGCCGGTGGACGATGTAAACACCCGATCAACCGCGACGCCGGTGGCTTTGGACACGGCCTGCGTCACCTCGGCCACCGAGGTCTGACCGTAGTGCCCGGTGAACGCATTGGCATTACCCGAGTTCACCAAAATCGCAGCCGGACCATCGCTGGCCCCGCCGATCTTGTCCTGACAATCCAGCACCGGGGCCGCGCGGGTGGCGGAACGCGTGAACACCCCAGCCACCGAAGTACCGGGATCCAGCACCGCCAGCATCACATCGGTGCGGCCCTGGTAGCGCACACCCGCCTCAACAGTGGCAAAGCGCACGCCGTCAATTGCGGGCAGGTCGGGGAATGCCGCCGGAGCCAGCGGCGAAACTTTGGTAATCGTTGCCACGGACGGTTACTCCTGAAGCAGTTCGATCTGACGCAGTGCCTCGGGTCCGACACCCTCGGTCGTGGGGCGCTCGATCTCGGCCTGCTGGGTCAGCTCGTCGATGCGAGCCTGAATGATCTCCTGCTGAAGACCTTGGGACAGTTCGGCGCGGACAGCCTCAATATCCGGGGCTTCGGTTTTGCGCTTGTCGTTCAGGGTGACAACGTGCCAGCCGAACTGAGTTTTCACAGGGTCCGAAACCTGGCCCTTTTCCAGACTGACAACGGCAGCCTCGAAGGCAGGCACCATGCGACCCGGGCCGAACCAACCCAACTCACCCCCATTCGGGCCGGACGGGCCGGTGGATTTCTCGCGCGCCAGTTGCGCGAAATCGGCACCGTCATCAAGCTGAGCCTTGATTTCATTCGCTTCTTCTTCGGTTTCGACCAGAATGTGGCTGGCGTTATATTCATCCGCGCCCTGGAAATCAGCATATTGCGCATCATAGGCGGCCTGGATCGCCTCATCCGTCAGATTTTCCTCGATCAACGCATTCACAGTCTGCACCGCACGCAGAGATCGGGTTTCATTCTCGATGCCCAATGCGTTCAGCCGGGTCAGCGCGTCCTGCTGTTGGCCCAGCAATTGCTGCTGGATCAACTGATCGACAATCAGATCATAGAGAACATCGTCTTCGATCTGCTGATATTGCTCGGGCAAGGCTGCGGCAGTAGCGATGATGTGACCCAATGTGATCTCTTCCCCGTTCACACGGGCCACGACCGCGCTGGGATCGGGCTGGGTTTCGGCGGCCAGTGGCAGGGCCAGCACGGCAGTCAGGGCCAGCGATGGCAGAAAAGTGAGGCCTTTGGGCATGGATTCATCCTATTTTCTAGCCGCGACGGGGCGCAGCGTTGACACTGTGGAACCTGCCGCTTACATCGCTTTGAAGCCTTGGACAGGGCCGCCTTTCACCCCCCGTATCTATGGGTTGCGCGCAAGGTGGGCAAGCCTGTCGCAACCAAGACAAGAACAGATCCGCTGGAGTGAACATGCTGGGACTCGGAACGCTCGCCAAAAAGGTGTTCGGAACACCGAACGACCGCAAGATCAAGGCGACCCGCCCCCTGATCGACCAGATCAACGCGCTGGAACCCGAGTTCGAGAAATTGTCGGATGACGGTCTGAAGGAAAAGACCGAGGAATTGCGTAAACGGGCGTTGGACGGCGAGAGCCTGGATGACCTGCTGCCCGAAGCCTTTGCCAACGTACGCGAAGGCGCCAAGCGCGCGCTGGGTCTGCGCGCCTTTGACGTGCAGTTGATGGGCGGCGCGTTCCTGCATCAGGGCAACATTTCGGAAATGAAAACAGGTGAGGGCAAAACGCTGGTCGCCACGTTCCCGGCCTATCTGAACGCTCTGACCGGCAAGGGCGTGCATGTGGTCACCGTGAACGAATACCTGGCCAAGCGCGACTCGGACTGGATGGGCAAGGTTTTTGGCGCTTTGGGCATGACCACGGGTGTGATCTGGTCTGGTCAGCCAGATGCGGAAAAGAAAGCCGCCTATGCCTGTGACATCACCTATGCCACCAATAACGAGTTGGGGTTCGACTATCTGCGCGACAACATGAAGTCCGATCTGGCCGAGATTTATCAAAAATACCACAATTTCGCGATTGTGGACGAGGTCGACTCGATCCTGATTGACGAGGCGCGCACGCCGCTGATCATCTCGGGCCCGTCGCAGGACCGGTCTGACATGTATACTACGATCGACGGGCTGATCCCTTCGTTGCAGGACGACCACTATTCGCTGGACGAGAAATCGCGGAACGTGACCTTCACCGATGAAGGCAACGAGTTTCTTGAAGAACAACTGATCGCAGCCGGACTGATCCCCGAGGGCCATTCGCTGTATGATCCCGAAAGCACCACGGTCGTTCACCACGTGAACCAAGGTCTGCGGGCGCACAAACTGTTCCAGCGCGACAAGGACTATATCGTGCGCGACGGCAATGTCGTTCTGATCGACGAATTCACCGGGCGCATGATGCCGGGTCGCCGTCTGTCGGAAGGTCTGCACCAGGCCATCGAGGCCAAGGAAGGTGTACAGATCCAGCCTGAGAACGTGACGCTGGCCAGCGTGACCTTCCAGAACTATTTCCGCCTTTATGACAAGTTGGGCGGCATGACCGGCACTGCCCTGACCGAGGCCGAAGAATTCCAAGAAATCTATGGCCTGGGCGTGGTCGAGGTTCCGACCAACAAGCCAATTGCACGTGTAGACGAAGATGATCAGGTCTATCGCACTGGTGCCGAGAAATACGGCGCGATGATCGAAGAAACCAAAGAAGCGCAGGAAAAGGGCCAACCAGTTCTGCTGGGCACCACCTCGATCGAGAAATCCGAACTGCTCAGCCAGATGCTGACCAAAGAAGGCATCCAGCACAACGTTCTCAACGCCCGCCAGCACGAGCAAGAGGCGCAGATCGTCGCCGATGCGGGGCGTCTGGGCGCAGTCACCATCGCCACCAACATGGCCGGTCGCGGAACCGACATCCAGTTGGGCGGCAATGTGGAAATGAAAGTGCTGAAGGCGCTGGCCGAAAACCCCGAGGCCGACCCCGCCGAACTGCGCGCGGCCGAAGAAGCAACTCACGCCGAGGAAAAAGAAAAGGTTCTGGCCGCTGGTGGTCTGTTTGTTATGGCATCAGAACGCCACGAAAGCCGCCGCATCGATAACCAGCTGCGTGGCCGTTCGGGCCGTCAGGGTGATCCGGGCCGCACAGTATTTTACCTCAGCCTCGAAGACGACCTGATGCGCATCTTTGGCTCGGAACGTCTGGACAAAGTTCTACACACCCTGGGCATGCAAGAGGGCGAGGCCATCGTTCATCCCTGGGTCAACAAATCGCTGGAGCGGGCGCAATCCAAGGTCGAAGGCCGCAACTTTGACATGCGCAAGAACGTCCTGAAATTTGATGACGTGATGAACGACCAACGGAAAGTGGTGTTCAGCCAACGGCGCGAGATCATGTCTGCCGATGACCTCTCAGATGTGGTCTCGGACATGCGCGAACAGGTCATCGACGATCTGATCGACGAATACATGCCGCCGAAATCCTATGCTGATCAGTGGGACACCGATGGATTGCACGAGGCGATCAAGGACAAGCTGACCATCGACGCGCCCGTACAGGATTGGGCCGCGGAAGAAGGCGTGGATGACGAACAGGTGCGCGAGCGTTTGGTCAAGGCCGCCGACGAGATGATGGCGCAAAAGGCGGCCGCTTTTGGCCCCGAGAACATGCGCAACATCGAAAAGCAGGTTCTGCTGAACACCATCGACAGCAAATGGCGTGAACACCTGCTGACACTGGAGCATCTGCGCTCGGTCGTTGGGTTCCGGGGCTATGCCCAGCGCGATCCGCTGAACGAGTATAAGAACGAAAGCTTCCAGCTGTTTGAAAGCATGTTGGACAGTTTGCGCGAAACCGTGACTCAGCAATTGTCGCGCGTGCGCCCTCTGACCGAGGAAGAACAGCGCGAGATGTTGGCGCAGATGCAGGCCCAACAGGCCCAAGCGCAGCAGGCGGTCGATCAGGCCGCAGGCCAGGCCGAAGCTGTGGCCGAGGCCGAAGCCTCGGGTGATGCGCGACCCGGTTTCGATGAAAACGATCCAAGCACATGGGGCAACCCGTCACGCAACGACAGATGCCCCTGCGGTTCGGGCAAGAAGTTCAAACATTGCCACGGACGCCTGACCTGACATCACCTTAGTTCAGACACAATTAACCCGCGTCACGGCCACATATTGGCCGTGATTGACCCGCAGGGTGCGACTCGCTCCTTCAACTGGGGAGGGTGTTTTGTTTGTAATTAAGAACTACGTGACCACTGGGGGTACCGTTGCCTGTGCCCTGGCCATTGGTTACCTGATGCAGAATGGAACGCCTGCGGAACCTGACGTCCCGCAGACGCAGATCAGTTCTGTCATGGATCACACGGCGATCATCGCAGGGCTGGAGGATATCGTTCTGACCTCCTCGACTCCGGCCCACGAAACGCCGGACGACACCACAACCGGACATCGCAAGCTGCACGCCAACGGGTCTGCCCCCTCGGGCCCGACGGACTGCGCTATCGGCGCACGGGCGCGGGCTGTACCCGGTGCTGCAGCGCAACTGACCGTCCTTGCCCCTTGCCACGCGGGCGAACGGATTGACGTGCATCACAGCGGCCTGACCGTCACGCAACAAACAGACGCGACCGGTCGTCTGGAAGTGACAATCCCGGCGCTCAGCGAATATGCGATCTTCCTGATCTCGGTCGGGGATCAGGCGGGCACTGTTGCGACCACACATATCCCCGATATCACCCATTTCGATCGCGTGGCCCTGCACTGGCAAGGCAATACGGACCTGCAAATCCATGCGCTGGAGTTTGGCGCAAGCTATGGCAGCACCGGCCATGTCTCGGTTGACGCCAAAACACAGGGCGCCGGGCAAGTTGTCCATCTGGGTCAACCCGACCTGAACGACGCGCAGAACGTTCAGGTCTATTCCTACCCTGCAGGGCAATCCGATCAGACCGGCTCGATCACCCTGTCGGTCGAGGCCGAAGTGACCCGGGCAAATTGCGGCCAGGAACTGCACCTGCAATCGCTGGAACTGCGCGGCGATCAGCGCCTCAGCGCGCGCGACCTGTCCGTCACTCTGCCGGAATGTTCGAAAGCGGGTGAGTTTCTGGTGTTGAATAATCTGCTCGAAGACCTGAAAATCGCGGCAAAGTAAAACCGCAGGCAGGCTCGGGCATCTTATGACATTTCTTCGTGTGGCGACCGCCGCACTCTTCTCCTTGGCATCTGCGTCGCAGGCGGCTGCGCAAGACATCACCCTGACCTCGCATGACGGCAAGGTCGAGGTAATCGGCAATCTGCTAAGCTATGACGGCGAGTTCTATCGCATCGACACCCGGTTCGGCGCGCTTACCGTTGACGGCTCGGGCGTGACCTGCACGGGCCCCGCCTGCCCCAGCCTCACAGATTTTGTGGCCGAGGTTCGCCTGTCCGGCGCGTCAGTTATGGCCGAGAACATATTGCCCGCGCTTTTGGTGGCCTTTGCCCGACACGAAGGGTGGGCCGCGACCCCACGACATCTGGAGGGCGGGCAATTTGCCTATGAGCTGACCAAACCCGACCGCGCGGCGCCGCTGGGTCGGTTCGTATTCACCCCCACAACCACCGACCAGGGGTTTGCCGATCAAGTGTCAGGTTCGGCCGACATCGTCATGGCCCTGCGCGAGGTTCGGCCAACCGAGCAAGACAGCGCCATCAAGGCCGGTTTGGGCGATCTGTCCCTGGCCCGGCGGTCCCGCATCGTGGCGCTGGACGCGTTGGTGCCGGTGGTGTCACCGGACAACCCGATCCGACAAATCTCACCCGCTGATCTGGTCCGCATCTTCACCGGAGAGATCACGAACTGGACCAGCCTGGGCGGACCCGACGCGCCAATTGCCGTGCATCTGCCGGACACCGACCCGTCGCAAGCCTTGCAGGACAGTTTGCTGACACCGGTAAACGCCTCGCTGCCCGCAAGGATCAACCAGCATAACCGCAGCAGCGCTCTGGTTCAGGCAGTTGCACGGGATCCGTTCGCCATCGGCATCGCCAGCCAGGCGGCGGTCGACACGGTCCGCGCGTTGCCCCTGACCGGCGGCTGCGGTCACGCGCTGGCGGCGACCCGACAATCCATCAAGACCGAGGATTACCCCCTCACCTCGCCCATGTTCCTATACTTGCCCAACCGTCGCCTGCCCCGGATCGCAAGGCAGTTTCTGGCTTTCGCCCAAAGCCCCGAGGCGCAAGTCGCAATCCGAGATGCAGGTTTCGTCGATCAAGCCCCCGAGCTGTTGTCCATCGACCAGCAGGGACATCGCCTGGCCAACGCCGTTGCCTCGGGCGGGGCTGAAATTGGGCTGGACGAGCTACAACGCATAGTAGGTACATTGCGCGCCCAATCTCGGCTGTCGCTGTCCTTCCGGTTCGAGACAGGCTCCTCCCGCCCCGACGCGCAATCGCGCGCCAACATCCAGCTTTTGGCTCAGCTGGTGGAATCCGGCCAATTCGACACCCGGCGCCTCACATTTATCGGCTTCAGCGACGGCGACGGATCGGCACAAGCTAACGCCCAGATCGCCCTGCTGCGCGCCAAAACCGTGCGCAACGCCGTTCTGGCCGCAATTGAAGCTTCGATCTCCGAAAAGGTCGAACTGAATGTCGACGGTTTTGGCGAAGCCATGCCCATGGCCTGCGACGACACCGAATGGGGGCGAAAGGTCAATCGTAGGGTCGAGGTTTGGGTCCAATAGCCCGGCCCTTCTTCTCGTTCCAAATACGGCGGGGGTGAATCGTCTCCATAGGCCAAGAAGAGCAAAGCCCCTACAAATATCCTTCCGACCGGAAACTCAGTTCTGTCGATTTCCCGATGATCAGGTGGTCATGCAAGGTCAGACCCAACGCGACACAGGCATCCTGTATCCGGGTGGTCATATCGATATCCGATTGCGAGGGCGTTGGGTCACCTGACGGATGGTTATGCACCAGAATAAGCGCCGAGGCATTCAGCTCCAGCGCCCGTTTCGCCACCTCCCGCGGGTAGACCGGCACATGATCGACGGTGCCTTTGGCCTGCTCCTCATCCGCGATCAGCACGTTCTTGCGGTCCAGATAGAAAACCCGGAACTGCTCAGTCTCGCGGTGGGCCATTGTGGTGTGACAATAGTCCAGCAACGCATCCCAGCCCGAGATCACGTGCCGTTGCATCACCCGCGCGCGGGCCATGCGATGGGCGCAAGCCTCAAGGATTTTCAGATCAGTGATGACTGTATCACCCACGCCCTTAATCTGACGCAGCCGTTCTTCGGGCGCGGTCAGCACGCGGTTGAAATCCCCAAACGTATCCATCAGCGACCGCGCCAGAGGTTTCACATCTTGCCGGGGGATGGACCGGAACAGCACCAATTCCAACAGCTCGTAATCCGGCATTGCGGCGGACCCGCCCGACATGAACCTTTCGCGCAGCCGCTTGCGATGGTCTTTGATATAGGAGGGCAATCGACCACTTGGCAGCGGCTGCGCGGGCGCTTCGTCCGTTTCAAACAGCATCGGGGCTTCGGCAAAGGCGTCCTTGGTCATGTCCCAACCCTGACGCCGAATCGGTTTCCAAACCGTTAAGCCGCTTCACCTGCCATGCGCGCCGTGGCGCGGCGGATGATCAGATGCAGCAGAATCGAAAACACGCCCAAGGTCAGCATCGCGGCAAACATCAGATCGGTCTTGGCGCGCCCATTGGCCAGCAGCATCAGATAGCCCAAGCCTTGGGACGAGCCCACCCATTCGCCAATCACAGCCCCAATGGGCGCATAAACCGCCGCCAGCCGCATCCCCGAGGCCAGCGAGGGCAGCGCCGCCGGAATGCGGATATGCCACAACACCGCGCGCGGGCTCGCCTGCATTGTGCGCGCAAGGTCCAGATAACCCGGCGGTGTGCGCATCAACCCGTCGAAAAAGGACGAGGTGATCGGGAAATAGATGATCAGCACCGCCATCGCGACCTTGGACCACAATCCATAACCCAGCCACAGAGTCAGCAACGGGGCCAGCGCAAAGACCGGAAGCGCCTGCGTAAAGACCAGCATCGGCTGCACCAACACCCGCGCGGCGCGTGAATTGGCCAGTTGCAGCGCGGTGATCACGCCCAGAACCGTGCCGAGGGCGAGCCCGATCACTACCTCTACCGCTGTAATCCACGTATGTTCGGCAATCACCCAGCGGTTCTGCCACCATGTCTCGGCCACCAGCGCAGGACCGGGCAGGATGAATTTCGGCAGGCCCGTCAAGCTGACAATCGCCTGCCATACGGCCAGCGCGAATACAGTTGCGGCAAGGACAGACAGGATCTTCATGCCGCCTCTCTCAACAACCGCAACAGCGCGCCCTGCGTCTCCAACGTTTCCAGATCATCCACATGGCGCGGGGCCGGGGCCGAGGGCGGATCGCAGGGCGTCAGCCCCTGCGCGGTCATCACCATGATGGATTGACCCAGACGCGCGGCCTCGGCCGGATCATGCGTCACCAGCAACACGGTGCGCCCGGCCAGCGCCTCGGCCGCCAGATCCTGCATATCGGCGCGGGTGCGGGCATCGAGGGCCGAGAACGGCTCATCCAACAAAACGATGGGACGATCCTCCATCAACGTGCGCGCCAGAGCCACGCGTTGGCGCTGACCACCAGACAATTCACCGGGTTTCTTGTTCAAATGATCCTGCAATCGCATCCGCTCGATCAGACGATCCCGGCGGGCCAGGTCGGGTTTTTCCCCGCGCAGTCGCGCGCCCAGCGACACATTCTGCGCCACCGTCGCCCAAGGCAGCAGCAAATCATCCTGCGCCATATAAGCCACACGACTCGGCACCGGCTGCGCGTCGCTGGCAGTGATTTGCCCAGCAAACGCAGCACCCGTTTCCAACCCCGCGATCAGGCGCAGTACGGTGGTTTTCCCTACGCCCGATCCACCCAGCAAACAGGTCCACTGCCCGGCCCCAAGGGTCAGGGTCAAAGGCGCGAATAAGGGCGCGCCGTCGATTGTGGCCGAGCCACTGATGGTCAGATCAGGCGCTTGGGTCACGGGGTCAGGCCCATTTGCCAGAAATTGACCTCCAAAGCTGTTGCTGTCTTGAACGTCTCACAGAGACGGCCCCAACGCGGAGAAGCCTCAAAATAAGCCCCTATACGTCGTGTTAGAGCCTGATCCAACAACTCTCCGACCGCTTTGCACGCGCTCTGGTAGTCCTCACCGGCATAGGTGTTGATCCAATCGCGATAGGTCTCGGATGTCGCTTCAGCAGCCAGCCGCGCGCCGATCTCACCATAACCCATGACACAGGGCGCAAGGGCGGCCAGCAGGTCCAGCAGATCTCCGCTATACCCGGCCTCTAGCACGAACCGCGTGTATGCCAAATTCTCGGCCCGTTCGGGGGTCGCGAACAGCTCCTCCTGCGAAATCCCGGCCGCTTCGCAGATGCCGATATGCAGCTGCATTTCTTCGGCGACCAGAGCATTCACTGTTCCCACAGCGGTCAACATCTCGGAATGCGTTTCCGATTTCACCACCGCCAAGGCCCAGGCGCGGCTAAAATGGATCAGGAAGACGTAATCCTGACGCAGATAGTGCAGGAACGCCTCACGCGGCAGCGTCCCGTCCTTCATCCCTTCGACAAAAGCGTGGCGGGTATAGTCCCGCCACGGCCCTTGCGCCGCATCACGCATCAGCGCGAATGCTTTGCCGTAACCGCTCATTGCGCGGTCACATCAATGGTGATGTCACTAACCGGATTGATGCTGTCGATCATGCCGCTGTCTTTCAGGAACGCCTCGAACCGCGCGTACCGACCAGCGTCAAAACCAGCCGGGCGCAGGGCGAAACGGGGCAGAGTGTCGACCCATGCGCGCGCATTCAGCTCATCCTGCAGCTCGGGCGAGGTGGCGGCGAAAATCTCCCAGCTTTTTTCCGGGTTGTTGACGATATACTGCGTGGCTTTCTCGGTCGCGGCCAGAAAACGCGCGATCATGTCGGCATCCATGGTTTCGGGGTTGGCCACATAGATCAGCTCATCGTAGGGCGGCACACCTTCTTCCTCGATGTAAAAGCAGCGGCCCGCGACACCTTCGATATCCATTTGGTTCAGTTCGAAATTGCGGAACGCACCGATCACCGCATCCACCTGCCCGGTCATCAGCGACGGCGAAAGCGAGAAGTTCACGTTGATCAATTCGATATCGTCCAGCGCCACACCATGGGCATTCAGCATGGCGGTCAGAATGGCCTCTTCCACGCCCGCGACCGAGAAGCCGATCTTTTTACCCTTGAGGTCGGCCAAAGATTTAATCGGACCGTCTTCCAACACCAGCAGGCAGTTCAGCGGGGTCGCAACCAGCGTGCCCACGCGTTTCAGCGGCAGGCCTTCGTGGATTTGCAGGTGCAGCTGCGGCTGGTAGGACACGGCCAGTTCAGCTTGACCTGCTGCCACCAGACGCGGGGGGGCCGAGGGGTCAGCGGGCGGGACGATTTCAACCTCAAGCCCCTGCTCGGCGAAATAGCCATTTTCCTGCGCCACGATGATCGGGCCGTGATCGGGGTTGATGAACCAGTCCAGCAGGACGGTCATTTTGTCCTCGGCCCAGGCTGGCGCAGCGGCCAGCAGGGCGATGGCAGTAATCAGTTTTTTCATATCTCGCGTTTCCTTTTTTACGAGGTCGAGGCCGCGACGAGGACAATCTCCCCCGGCCAATTCGGTTGAATCTGTTCGGCAGCGCGCCATGCCCGCAGACCGGTCGCACAGCACAGGGCCAGTCTTTTGCCTTTATTAGTGTCTATTTTATGCAGACCGTCAGGCGAAACACGCTGCGCATTCGGGTGCGCTGGGGTCAAGGCTTCGGCCTCATCGCGCAGCTCTATAATCTGGTCGTCCGCGCTGAGTTGACTTGCCGAGATAAACCGAAAACAGCTATTGGGTTCGGGCGCGGTGTCGAACCGGAAGGTGCTGGTGCGCAGGGTGCCGGCGTCGTATTGAACCATCTGCCCCAAAGGCGAGGGCGCAATCCCAAGGATCAGGTTCAGCGCCATCTGCGCCTGCATCGCGCCAATTGTTCCAACGACCGGACCCAGTACACCCGCTGTGGCGCAGCTCGCTCCGCTATCGGGCGCGTCAGGGAACACCGCGCGCAGCGAGGGCGCCCCTCCGCAGAACCCACCAACATAGCCCGACAGCCCCAGCACCGAGGCGCTGATCAACGGTTTCCCCTGCGCTAAACAAGTATCGGACAGAATATAGCTGGCCGCATAGCTGTCAGCACAATCCAGGATCACATCCGCCTGCGCGGCCATATTGGGCGCATTTGCACTTGTTAAAGCATGTTCTAGCGCCTCAACTTCGATCTCATCGTTTAAGGCCCGACACCTCTCGGCGGCCACTTTGGCCTTGAGTCGTCCACAATCCGCCTGCGCGAACAGAGTCTGGCGATGCAGGTTGGACAGATCAACTGTATCCCTATCCATCACCGTGATCCGCCCTACCCCAGCCCCAGCCAACAATGGCAAGACCGGCGCAGCCAGCCCTCCGGCCCCCACAACCAGCACATGCGCCGAGGACAGACGCGCCTGCCCTTCTGCGCCTACCTCGGTCAGGATGGTTTGGCGGGCATAACGGCTCATCGGGTGGCCTCGATCCATTCGCGCACGCGCGCTTCGGGGTCAGTGTTCAGGGTGATATCTGTGACGACCGAGACGATATCAGCCCCCGCCTGCAGAACACCCGACGCGCGCTCGACGCTCATCCCGCCGATCCCGACCAGAGGGATATCGCCCACCCGCGCCTTCCATTCGGTGACGCGCGGCAGACCCTGCTGATGCCATTTCATCTTTTTCAGGATGGTCGGATAGACCGGCCCAAGCGCTACATAATCCGGGTCCATCGCCAGAACGCGTTCCAACTCGTCGTCATCATGGGTCGACACGCCCAGCTTCAGCCCAGCCTTGCGGATAGCTTTCAGATCGGCATCGTCCAGATCCTCCTGCCCCAGGTGAATCCAATTACATCCGGCCTCAATCGCGGCCTGCCAATAGTCGTTCACCACCAGAACCGCGCCATGCTGGCGGCACAGATCGCGTGACTGGGCAATCTGTTCACGCACCACCGCATCGGGCTGATCCTTGACGCGCAGCTGCACCAGTTTCACGCCCAGCGGCAACATCCGCCGCAGCCAGTCCGAGTGATCAAAGATCGGGTAAAAGCGGTCGAGGCTCATGACAGAAACGCCTTTCCGATCACGGGGGTCGAGGCCTCGGCCATATCGCGCGCCTCGATCGGGTCGGCTTGATGGGCCAGTTGCCCGGCCTCAATCGCCTGCATCATGGCCCGCGCCATCGCCGGCGGATCACCCGCGCGCGCCACGGCGGTGTTCAGCAGTACCGCGTCATAGCCCAGCTCCATCGCGCGCGAGGCGTGGCTGGGCAGGCCAATGCCCGCATCAATCACCAACGGCACATCCGGGAATTCTGCCCGCATCGCCCGCAACGCGTATTCGTTGTTCAGCCCGCGCCCCGACCCAATCGGCGCGCCCCAGGGCATCAGCACCTCACACCCTGCAGCCAGCAGACGTTCACCCACGATCAGATCGTCGGTGGTGTAGGGGAAGACCTGAAACCCTTCCTCGGTCAGGATGCGGGCAGCCTCGACCAGTTGGAACACATCCGGCTGCAGACTATCCGTGTGCCCGATCAGTTCCAGCTTGATCCATTTGGTGTCGAACACCTCACGCGCCATCTGCGCAGTAGTCACAGCCTCTTTGACCGTATGGCACCCGGCAGTGTTTGGCAGGATCAGCACGCCGAGGTCCTGGATCATCTGCCAAAAGGTCTGACCCGCCCCGGATTCGCGCCGCAGCGACACGGTGGCCACCCCGGCCCCGCTTTCCCGAAACGCCTGCTCCAGAATGGCCGGGCTTGGATATTGTGCTGTGCCCAGCATCAAGGGGTTGGGCAATTCGGTACTGTAGAACGTCTTCATCCTCAGCCCCCCTGCATCGGTGCGACGACCTCGACCCGGTCGCCATCCACCAATTTGTGCGAGATGCGCAGGCTTGATGGTACGAATTCCTCGTTCACCGCCGTTGCGACCCGGCCCGAGAATCCGCATTCAACCAACATTTCAGCCAGCGTCAGAGCCGTTATTTCTCGGGTCTCGCCATTAAGCACGATCTTCATCGACCATCTCCGAATGTTTGTTCTCAAGTGCCAGATCGGCCACACCCCGCGCCAAAGCCGGGGCCAGCAGATAGCCGTGGCGATACAGGCCGTTGGCGTAGATCGTGTGGCCCAAGCGCCGGATACGCGGCAGGTTGTCCGGGAAAGCAGGACGTAGATCGACACCAATCTCCAGAACCTCGGCCTCACCGAAGGCCGGGTTCAGTGCATAGGCTGCACTGAGCAACTCCAGCATGGAGCGCGCGGTGATCCGGCTGCTATCCTCGGATTCGATCATCGTTGCGCCCAACATGTAAACGCCATCACCACGCGGTACGATGTAGAGCGGCATCCGCGGATGCAACAGCCGCACTGGACGGGTCAGGTGGATATCCGGGCAGCGGATCACCAGCATCTCACCCTTCACGCCCCGCAGATCATGCAAAACCTCGCGCGCATGTAACCCCCGGCAGTCAATCGCATTTTCCAGACGGGGCGGGGCGAGTTTCCGGTGAAATTCCACTCCCTGACCCTGCAACTGCCGATAGAGGTCCAGCAACGCTTGTCGAGGGTCCAGATGCGCCTCATCCGCGAAGAACAAACCTTTGGAAAAGCCATGCAGATCAGGCTCTAATTCATGGATTTGGGTCTGATCAACATCTGCGAATGCCTGGGTCCTGCGCGCAAATCGCCGCAAATCCGGCAAATCGCGCGGATTGGCCACGACCAGAGTCCCGCGCCGCTGCACTTGTGTACGCGCAGTCCACCAGTCCAACGCGGTCTTTCCCAGTCGCAACACCGGCTCTTCGGCATTTTCATATTCGCACCATGGGGCCAGCATCCCGCCAGCCCACCACGAACACCCATGCGCACCGGGCGGGCCGCCGGGATCATAGACCTGCACCTTGGCGCCGCGCGACACCATCTCGCTGGCCACGGCCAATCCGGCAACACCGGCACCTATGACCGACCAGATCGTCACGCAGGCCAAACCTCATGAAAATGATGAACCGGGCCGTGACCCTGCCCAATATCCAATGCATCCGCCTTGGCAATCGCACCTTGCAAATAGCCATGAGCCTGCGCGACTGCGTCCGGGATCGTCAGACCCTTGGCCAATCCGGCCGCAATTGACGAGGACAAGGTGCACCCGGTACCGTGCGTGTTTCTGGTTTGGCGGCGCGGTGCGGTGAACTCGGCGATCAGCCCTGCCGGACCGACCAGAAGATCATGGCAGATCTCGCCTTGCCCATGCCCCCCTTTCATCAGAACAGTTTGCGCCCCATACCCACATAGGGCGCGACCTTGTTCAACCATCTCATTGGGGCTTTGTGCATCAGAAGACACCAGCAAACATGCAGCCTCGGGCAAATTCGGAGTCAAGACCGAGGCGCGAGGCACCAACACATCCCGAAGAGTTTGGACAGCATCCTCGGCAAGCAAAGCGTCGCCGGATTTGGCGATCATCACAGGGTCTAACACAATAGGGCCGTCGAATTCAGCGATGCTGTCGGCCACAGTGTGGATAATGTCAGGCGTTGCGAGCATTCCGATCTTGATGGCACCCACGTCTAAATCCGTCAGAACCGCTTCGATCTGCGACGCAATCACATCCAGCGGGATGCCGTGAACCGCCGTAACCGCCGTGGTATTTTGCGCCGTCACTGCCGTTATCACACTGGCGCCGTATACGCCAAGCGCCGACATAGCCTTGAGGTCGGCTTGAATTCCAGCCCCACCGCCGCTGTCCGAACCGGCAATCGTCAATGCAATAGCGGCCATTTCGTTGCTCCAAATTCTGGGGCAAACGCGGCGTAGAAACCGTCCGTAGTTTGACGACCGTTCCCTCCGCCGGAATTGCCCGGATCAGGTTCGATGGGTTGATGCGAAAGCACCTCTCAGCCCCTTGTTCAGGGCACCCCAACGGTTGGCGCGGAACATCTCAGGCGCGCAAGAAATAATCAAGAGGATTCTGCGAGGCTCTGCCTCGCGCTCCGGGATATTTATGGCCAGATGAAGAGCGGATCCCACTTCATCTGGCTAAAAGTATCCCGGGGGAGTCGCCCGAAACGGGCGGCTGGGGCAGAGCCCCCTTTTCGACTTTTCAGCCCTTCATTCCATCCCAGAAAGACTTGACGGATGAGAAAAAGCTTTTGGATTCTGGGTGGTTATCTTCTCCTAAGTCGTCGAACTCTTTCAACAGTTCTTTCTGACGGCTTGTCAGGTTCACTGGCGTTTCCACTGCAAGTTCAATAAACATGTCGCCTACACCGCCGCCGCGCAAAGCGGGCATACCCTTACCGCGCAAGCGCATCTGACGACCTGACTGGCTGCCCGCCGGGATTTGCACGCGACCGCGGCCACCGTCGATGGTGGGAACTTCGATCGAACCGCCCAACGCTGCTTTGGCCATGCTGACTGGCACGCGGCAATAGAGGTTTACGCTGTCTCGTTCGAACAGTTTATGGTCCGACACTTCGACGAAGATGTACAGATCACCCGGAGGGCCGCCGCGCATTCCAGCCTCACCCTCGCCCGCTAGGCGAATGCGCGTACCGGTTTCGACACCGGCCGGAATATTGACCGACAGAGCGCGTTCTTTTTCCACGCGACCCGCACCGCCACAGGATTTACAGGGGTTCTTGATGATCTGACCCAGCCCCGAACAGGTCGGACAGGTGCGTTCCACCGTGAAAAAGCCCTGCTGCGCACGGACCTTACCCATGCCCGAACAAGTGGGGCAGGTCGTGGGTTCTACACCACCTTCCGCACCCGAGCCATCACAGGCCGAGCAGGCCACAGCGGCAGGCACATTGATGGTTTTTTGCAGACCCGAGAACGCCTCTTCCAGCGTCACGCGCAAGTTATAGCGCAGGTCCGAGCCACGCGCGGCGCGACGTCCACCGCCTCCGCCACGTTGGCCGCCCATGAAATCGCCGAACAGATCGTCGAACACGTCCGAGAAGGCGCTGGAAAAATCGCCCTGACCGAAGCCACCACCAGGACGGCCGCCACCGCCCATGCCATTTTCAAACGCGGCGTGGCCAAAGCGATCATAGGCCGCTTTTTTCTCGGCATCGCGCAGCACGTCATAAGCCTCATTTGCTTCTTTGAACTGCGCTTCGGCATCCGGGTTGTCTTTGTTGCGGTCCGGATGCAATTCCTTGGCTTTCTTGCGAAAACCCTTTTTGATCTCATCCGCCGATGCGCCCTTGGCTACGCCGAGCACATCGTAATAGTCGCGTTTTGACATCAGTATGTCCTTCTGCCTCAACGTAAATAGGCCGGCCCGGAAAACGGACCGGCCCGCATTGGCCCGGTGAGCCGTTAGTTACGTTTGTCGTCGTCCAGATCTTCGAACTCGGCGTCGACAATGTCATCATCGCCCGGCGCTGCATCGGCTGCGGCCGGTTCTTCTTCGCCTTCCTCGGACTGCGCCTTGTAGATGGCTTCGCCCAACTTCATCGCGGCTTCGGTGACGTTCTGAATGCCCGACTTGATCTTGTCGGCGTTTTCAGTTTCCAGCTCGTCCTTCAGCGCGGCAATCGCCAGTTCGATCGCTTCGATAGTGGTCGGGTCGACCTTGTCGGAATGCTCTTCCATCGACTTTTCGGTCGAGTGGATGAGGCTTTCCGCTTGGTTCTTGGCGTCGACCAGCTCGCGGCGTTCCTTGTCGGCCTCGGCGTTTTCCTCGGCGTCCTTGACCATCTTTTCGATATCCGCGTCGGACAGACCGCCCGAGGCTTGGATGGTGATCTTCTGCTCTTTGCCGGTGCCTTTGTCCTTGGCCGAAACCGAGACAATGCCGTTGGCATCGATGTCAAAAGTCACCTCGATCTGAGGCATACCGCGCGGCGCGGGCGGGATATCTTCGAGGTTGAACTGACCCAGGATCTTGTTGTCCGCAGCCATTTCGCGTTCCCCCTGGAACACGCGGATAGTTACGGCGTTCTGGTTGTCCTCGGCGGTCGAGAAGACCTGAGACTTTTTGGTCGGAATGGTCGTGTTGCGATCGATCAGACGGGTGAACACGCCACCCAGCGTTTCAATACCCAGCGACAGCGGTGTCACGTCCAGCAGAACCACGTCTTTGACGTCACCCTGCAGAACACCGGCTTGGATAGCGGCGCCCATAGCAACCACTTCGTCCGGGTTCACGCCTTTGTGCGGCTCTTTACCGAAGAATTTGGTGACCTCTTCGATCACTTTCGGCATCCGGGTCATACCACCGACCAGAACAACCTCATCTACGTCGCCTGCCGACAGACCTGCGTCTTTCAGAGCGGCTGCACAGGGCTTCATCGACTTCTTGATCAGATCGCCAACCAGCGATTCCAGCTTGGCACGGGTCAGCTTCATGACCATGTGCAGCGGCTGACCGTTGGCACCCATCGAGATGAAAGGCTGGTTGATTTCGGTCTGCGAGGTCGAGGACAGCTCGATCTTGGCTTTTTCGGCGGCTTCTTTCAGACGCTGCAGAGCCATCTTGTCCTGAGACAGATCGACACCGTGTTCCTTTTTGAACTCATCCGCCAAGTAGTTGACGATGCGCATGTCAAAGTCTTCACCACCCAGGAAGGTGTCACCGTTGGTCGATTTAACCTCGAACAGGCCGTCGTCGATTTCCAGAATGGTCACGTCGAAGGTACCACCACCAAGGTCATAAACCGCGATGGTTTGCGTTTCTTCCTTGTCCAGACCATAGGCCAGAGCAGCCGCTGTCGGTTCGTTGATGATCCGCAGCACTTCCAGACCGGCGATTTTGCCGGCGTCTTTGGTGGCCTGACGCTGAGCATCGTTGAAGTATGCCGGAACAGTGATAACCGCTTGCGTGACTTCCTCACCCAGATAGCTTTCTGCGGTTTCCTTCATCTTGCCCAGAGTGAAGGCCGAGATCTGGCTTGGGGAGTACTTTTCGCCGCGAGCTTCAACCCACGCGTCGCCGTTGCCACCGTTCACGATAGCATACGGCACCATTTTCTTATCTTTTTCGACTTCGGCATCATCCACACGACGACCGATCAGGCGCTTGACGCCAAAGATCGTGTTGTCGGGGTTGGTGACCGCCTGACGTTTTGCAGGCTGACCGACCAGTCGCTCATCTTCGGTGAAGGCGACGATCGAGGGCGTGGTCCGCGCCCCTTCGGCGTTTTCGATGACCTTCGGCTGCGAGCCGTCCATGATAGCCACGCACGAGTTGGTGGTTCCGAGGTCAATCCCGATTACTTTACTCATATGTTCGATCCCTTTCTCTTCAAGGCGATGTCCCGAGGCCGGGACCCGTTATGGCATCCCTGCCTCGATCTCAATTGCGCAATGGCCCTACACCATCACGCGTCCCGGCGTATATAAGGGCGAGACCAAAAGCCTGCAAGCGGTGTAAATCGCAGGTTTTCGGGAATCTGGGGCCTTTTTTGCAACGTTTCGGCAAGGATTGAGGAATCTTCGATGACGCGGCTGCTTTTGCGCGATTTCGATATCAGAAAAGCCTATCTGGATGTGGCGGCGCAGACCGCGCTGATAGACCTGTTGCGCCCGATTCTGAAATCCGCACCCCTGTTCCGCCCGACGACGCCATCGGGCAAAGAGATGTCGGTCCGAATGACCTCGGCCGGGGCGCTGGGATGGGTGTCGGACCGGGCGGGGTACCGGTATCAGGATCACCATCCCAAGGGGGTGGCATGGCCCGTGATCCCCGATCCGATCCTTGAAATCTGGTACGCCCTCGCCAGCGTCGAGCGCGACCCAGATTGCTGCCTGATCAACTATTATGGCGAGGGCACCCGCATGGGACTGCATCAGGACAAGGATGAAGCTGACTTTTCCTGGCCAGTCCTGTCAATCTCGCTGGGCGATGATGCTTTGTTTCGCATCGGCAACACCACCCGTGGCGGCAAGACCGAGTCGATCTGGCTGAACTCGGGCGATGTGGTGATCATGGGCGGCCCCGCGCGCCTGACCTACCACGGGGTGGACCGTATCCGGTTCGGATCATCCAAACTGTTGCCCAAGGGTGGTCGGATCAATCTGACGTTGCGCGTGGCGACCTAGCTGCGCGCCCCCCAGCTTTTCGACACGTGCTGACGGGTGAAGAAAATGCCCAGCAAACCGATCAAAAGCAGGATAATGCCTACCCAAAGCGCGTATTCCCAGCTGGTCTGGCGCGGGAAATAGTTGCGAAACACGAACCCGCGGCATTGGTCAATGACGTGAAACAGCGGGTTCCAGATAAACATGGTCAAAGTGAACCCACCCAGACTGTTGGCCACAAACATCTTGCCAGAAAAGATCATATTGATCCGACGGTAGACGACGGACGAAATGGACACAAATGTCGGAAGCCAGGGCTTGAGCGCCATAAACAGGACGCCAACTGCGCTGCCGGTAAACCAGGCCAGCACAAGCATATAGAACGCGCCACCCGGATCCTGAATTTCAAGCGGTTCGATGGCAACGTGATACATGAACAGGATGACCAGGATCGAAACCAGTTGCGTGTAGAACGTCCCGAACGCCGCTGCCAGAAGCGACACCATCATGTTCATTGGCGAATGCAGCATCATTGGGTTGTTTCCGGTCGCAACCCCGGCCACGCCGCTTACGGATTTCACGTGCGTCAAGAAAAGAAACACCCCAGACAGCAAGAACAGGATCGAATTGCCGCGAATCTTGGACAAGCCGGTTACCCTTCCGACCAGCGTCATGATCAGATAGAACACCGTCACCAGTGCAAGAATCTGGACGATATTCATGATCACCGCCAGCACCGCGTTCGATCGTTGCGAACGAATGCTGCGCACCACCGAATGAAACACCAGTTCTGAGGTGGTGAAGGCACCACCCAAAAGCGTCCGGTTTCGCTTAAAGTAATACACCTGCGCGGTCTTTCCTGCTTTATTGCCAGCAATCTGGCACGAAATTCTTGCTGTTTCGTAACCGGGACATCATAAGGCCGTCAGGATTTTCAATCAACAAATCACAGGAACGGAGCCTTTTTGTGACCTACGACGCCCTCATCCCCGTCATTCGACGTTTGGCCCTGGAAGCCGGTGACAAGATCATGGAGATCTATAACTCGGATGATTTCGACGTGAAGGTCAAATCTGATGCCAGCCCTGTAACCGAAGCGGATGAGGCTGCGGACGTTCTGATCTCGGCCGGCCTGCGCGCAGTCTTCCCCGATATCCTGCTGGTGACCGAGGAACAGGCGGCCTCGCACACTGAGAAAAGCGACACATTCCTGATCGTGGACCCCCTGGATGGCACCAAAGAGTTCATCAACCGACGCGGGGATTTCACGGTGAACATTGCGCTGGTGGAAAATGGCGTACCGACGCGCGGGGTGGTTTACGCCCCGGCCAAGGGACGCATGTTTTATACCCAGCCCGATGGACAATCAGTTGAGGAAACCGGCGCTCTGGACAAGGATGTTGTGGGCAACGTGACGCCGATACTCGTCTCTAAACCAAACAATTCGGCGCTTTTGATCGTGGCCTCCAAGTCGCACCGCGATCAGGCAACTGAGGACTACATCAACAAGTATCAAGTGCGCGACAGCAAAAGCGCGGGTTCATCGCTCAAATTCTGTCTAGTCGCAACCGGTGAGGCCGATCTGTACCCTCGCGTTGGCCGCACAATGGAATGGGACACAGCCGCAGGTCACGCAGTTCTGGCCGGTGCCGGCGGCAAGGTGGTGCGCTTCGACAACCACGAACCGCTGACCTATGGCAAGGACGGCTATGCAAATCCGTTCTTCATCGCCTACGCTCCGGGTGTTGAGCTGAAGGAAGCCTGATGTCCGTTCTGATCGCCATTCCCGCCCGCTATGCCTCGTCCCGCTATCCGGGCAAACCGCTGGTGCCTCTGACCGGGGCAAGCGGCAAGGCGATGACGCTGATTGAACGGTCGTGGCGTGCGGCCTGTTCAGTGTCGGGCGTGGACAAGGTAGTTGTCGCCACCGATGACGACCGTATCCGCGAGGCGGCCGAAGGGTTTGGGGCCGAGGTGGTGATGACTTCAGGCACCTGCCAGAATGGCACCGAACGCTGCGCTGAAACCCATGCCAATCTGGGCGCGGGCTATGATATCGTGGTGAACCTTCAGGGCGACGCGCCACTGACACCGCATTGGTTTGTGGAAGACCTGATCGCGGGTCTGCGCGCCGCACCAGAGGCAGGTGTGGCCACGCCTGTTCTTCGCTGCGATGGCGATGCGCTCAACAGCCTGCTGAACGACCGCAAACATGGCCGGGTCGGCGGCACTACGGCGGTTTTTGCGTCCGATCACAGCGCCATGTATTTCTCGAAAGAGGTGGTGCCATTCACAGCGCAGACCTATGCGGGCACCGAGGATACCCCGGTGTTTCACCACGTAGGCGTCTATGCCTATCGCCCTGACGCGCTGGCCGCCTATCCCACATGGCCCGTGGGCCCGCTGGAACAGCTGGAAGGTCTGGAACAGCTGCGCTTCATGGAAAATGGTCGCAAAGTTCTGTGCGTCGAGGTCGAGGCCAAAGGTCGCCAGTTCTGGGAACTGAACAACCCCCAAGACGTGCCCAAGCTAGAGCAGATGATGGCCGAAATGGGCTTGGAATAAACTATGAGCCTTGATGCAGAACTGCATCCTTCCACAACGCGGGAAAAGACTGTCCGATGACGAATATTCTTGTAACCGGCGGCGCCGGATATATCGGGTCCCATGCCTGCAAAGCGTTGAAACTGGCCGGATACACGCCCGTCACCTATGACAACCTGATCACCGGCTGGCAGGATGCAGTGAAATTCGGCCCGTTCGAACAGGGCGACCTGCTGGACCGAGCCAGGCTGGATGAGGTCTTTGACAAATACAAACCCGCCGCCGTCATGCATTTCGCAGCCCTCAGCCAGGTGGGTGAAGCGATGTCGGAGCCCGGAAAATACTGGACCAATAACGTCACCGGCTCGCTCAATCTGATCGAAGCCACGGTCGCTGCGGGCTGCGAAAATTTCGTATTCTCATCGACCTGCGCGACCTATGGCGAGCACGACAATGTGGTTCTGGACGAAGATACGCCGCAATTGCCGCTGAACGCCTACGGGGCTTCGAAACGCGCGATCGAGGATATCCTGCGCGATTTTGATGCCGCGCATGTACTGAACCATGTGATCTTTCGCTATTTCAACGTAGCTGGCGCGGACCCCGACGGTGAAGTGGGCGAATTCCACCGTCCCGAGACTCATCTGATCCCCCTGATGCTGGACGCCATAGACGGCAAGCGCGACGGGTTGACCGTGTTCGGCACCGACTACGACACGCCCGACGGCACCTGCATCCGCGACTATGTACATGTCTGCGATCTGGTCGATGCGCATGTGCTGGGCCTGAACTGGCTGGAGCACGGCAAGGGCAGCCGCGTGTTCAATCTGGGCACCGGGACGGGTTTTTCAGTGATGGAGGTCATCGGCCATTCCAAAGCGGTCACCAACCGTGATGTGCCCTACTCCATCGGTCCGCGTCGGGCGGGGGATTGCACCAAGCTTGTATCCGGCTCGGTTCGCGCCGGGGCTGAACTGGGCTGGACGCCAAAAAGCTCAACGTTAGAGACGATGATTGCAGATGCATGGCGCTGGCATCAAAACGGGCATTACGAGAAATGAGGGCGCGGTGACCGCTGCCACCAACCCTCTCCCGCCGATCTCATGGGCGCAGAAATACCGGTTGCGCCTGAAACGTCGGCGGCTTTTGTGGCGTGCGTTCCGCAGCCGACATGACCTGACATGCCTGATAGACCGGACCAGCGACATTCGTCCCGGTGCCATTCTGGCCTTCACCACCCTGCGCAATGAACGCAATCGGTTGTCGTGGTTTTTCAACCATTACCGTGCGTTGGGCGTTGATCATTTTCTGGTCGTCGACAATGACAGCGACGATGGTTCAACCGAGTATCTCGAATGCCAACCCGACGTTTCGCTTTGGCAAACCACGGCCAGCTATCGTGCGTCACGTTTTGGTCTGGATTGGCTGACATGGTTGCAGATGCGATACGGTCACGGCCATTGGACCCTGATGGTCGATGCAGATGAGCTGTTAGTTTATCCCGACCACGACACCCATCCTTTGCCAGACCTCACCGGATGGCTGAACCGCACCGGGCGAAACGCATTTGGCGCATTGATGCTGGATCTCTACCCCGACACGTCACTGGGGACGCAGGACTATGACCCCAGCGCCGACCCAACCGAAGTTCTGAACTGGTTCGACACTGGGCCATATCGGATGCAGAGGCAGGCTCCGCTGGGGAACCTATGGGTTCAAGGGGGCGCGCGGGAACGGATGTTCTTTGCCGAAACGCCGCAAAAGTCACCCACATTGAACAAAATCCCGCTGATCCGCTGGTCGCGGCGCTATGCATATGTGAATTCGTGTCATTCCGCCCTGCCGCGCAGGCTGAACGCAGCCTATAACGGACCGGGCGACAACGCGCCCTCTGGGGTTTTGCTGCATACGAAATTCCTGCCCGAAGTGGTTGAGAAATCAGGTGTCGAAAAGACCCGCCGACAACATTTCCACGACCCCGATCAATTCAACACGTATTACGACGGCATTCTTAATCGCCCCACCATGTGGACGCCCAACTCGGCCCGTTACAAAGGCTGGAGACAGCTTCAGCAGCTTGGCCTGATGGGAAAAATTGAGTGGAAATCCGCCGCGCGGGCTAACGACTTGTAAATGCGTTGCTTTGATAGATGGAAAGATGGCATAACGCGGCAATGCTCCGGCACCACTCTGGTTGATCCAGGCCCCGGAGATGCTCGCGTAAAGTAAAAGGTTGGGCCGTCACGTGAGCCTGTTGGATTCGTATCGCATGAGATTGCGGCGCAAGCGCCGCCTTTTGCGTTGCCTGCGCAAGCGGCGCGAACTGACGCCTGTCTTGGACCAGACTAACAAGATCAGCCGCCGCGATATTCTGCTGGTCAGCGTCGTGCGGAACGAGAAAATTCGCCTGCCGTATTTCCTGGACTATTACCGAAAGCTGGGGGTCGATCACTTTCTGTTCGTCGACAATGACAGCGAGGACGGAACCGGTGCGTTTCTGGCCAATCAACCCGATGTCTCGCTTTGGTCAACTGATGCCAGCTATCGGCGGGCAACCTTTGGCATCGACTGGTCCAACTACCTGCTGCGGAAATACGCCCACGGTCATTGGGTACTGACAGTCGACCCGGACGAGTTCTTTATCTACCCGTTCTGCGACACGCGCCCCATCCGCGCTTTAACCGATTGGTTGAACGGATGTGCCGTGCGCAGTTTCGGCACCATGCTGGTCGATATGTACCCACGCGGACCCGTGGATGATGAACCTTACCGCGAGGGTCAGGACCCGTTCGAAATCGCCCGTTGGTTCGACGCGGGCAATTACATGATCACCAAGAACCCCGAGTATGGGAACCTGTGGATACAGGGCGGCCCCCGCGCGCGCACGTTTTTTCGCGACACACCGGAAAAAGCCCCCGCGTTAAACAAGATCCCGCTTGTGAAATGGGACCGGCGCTATGTCTATGTCAGCTCGACCCATTCCCTGCTGCCGCGCGGGTTGAATCAAGTCTATGACGAATGGGGCGGCGAAAAAGCCAGCGGTGCCCTACTGCACGCCAAGCTGATCGACACGCTGGGCGCCAAGGCGTTGGAAGAAATGCAACGCGGCCAGCACTACCGCAAATCCGGTGAATACCGCGCCTATGCCGAAGGGTTGGAGGATCAGACGGTGTTCTGGTGTGACTGGTCCGAGAAATACATCAACTGGCGGCAGCTTGAGATTCTCGGCCTGATGTCCAAGGGGAACTGGGCATGAGCCTTGGGGTTGTCATGCTGGTCCACACTGCCTTCAACCGGGCCGAACAGGTTGCCCGCCATTGGGCCGCCGCCGGATGCCCTGTTGTCATTCACGTGGATCGCAAAGTGCCCGACCCCACATGCGCTGCGTTCAGAGCCGCTTGTAAAGATGAACCCCTGATCCGCTTTTCAGACCGGTTCACCTGCCACTGGGGTGGCTGGGGAATTGTGCGAGCCACGCAATCAGCGTCCGAGATGATGTTGAACGCTTTTCCCGATGTGCATCACGTTTTTCTGTCCTCCGGCGCGTGTCTGCCTCTGCGCCCAGTTGCCGAACTCATCGACTACCTTGCACAGCGGCCCCGCGTCGATTTCATCGAAAGCGCCACGACCGCAGATGTCAGTTGGACAATTGGCGGGCTGGATCAGGAACGGTTCACCCTGCGGTTTCCGTTTTCCTGGCGCAAGCATCGCAAATTGTTTGATGTCCATGTGAAGCTCCAACGCGCGCTCGGTCTGCGCCGACGAATTCCAGACGGTCTTGTACCACATATGGGCAGCCAATGGTGGTGCCTGACCCGTCAGACTCTGTCCGCCATTCTGCAAGACCCCAAACGCAAGACCTATGACCGCTATTTCAGTCGGGTCTGGATACCGGATGAAAGCTATTTCCAGACGCTGGCCCGAATGTATTCGACACATATTGAAAGCCGGTCTCTGACTCTGTCGAAATTCGATTTTCAGGGTCGTCCGCATATTTTCTATGACGACCATCTACAATTGCTGCGCCGGTCCGACTGTTTTGTTGCCCGCAAAATCTGGTGCGAGGCTGATCGTCTGTACCAAAGTTTTCTGACGGATCAATCCGGCGCTTTGGAACGGGCGGAGCCCAACCCCGGCAAGATTGACCGAGTCTTTTCCAAAGCGGTCGAACGTCGGACCCGCGGCCGGGACGGGCTGTACATGCAAAGCCGCTTCCCCCGCCATGGCAGCGAAAATGGCCTGACCTGTTTCCCCTATTCTGTGTTTCAGGGCTTTGCCGAGTTGTTCGATGATTTTGCACCCTGGTTGACGGATTGTACCGGAACGCGTGTTCACGGACATCTGTTCGACCCTGAGCGGGCCGAATTTGTGGATGGGGCATCTGTCATCAACGGTGCCTTAAGCGATTGCGCCACTTTGCGCGACTATAATCCCACTGCATTCGTTTCAAACCTGATCTGGAACACGCGGGGTGAACGACAATGTTTTCAGTTCAGCCCGCGCGACACGCAAAAGATCAACTGGTTCTTTGCCCGCGACCGAAATGCCCAAATCTCGGTCATCACGGGGGCCTGGGCGATCCCCTTGTTCCGGTCCAACCGGAATTTCGCCGACATCCGGGCCGAGGCGGCGCGACTTCAGCAAATCGAGACCAGACAGCTAGAGGTTCTGAACTCGGTCTGGACCAAGGCACGGGTCAGGACTTGGACCTTGGCCGATTTCGTGGAATCGCCGATGGAAGCCCTACAAACCGTGATTGATGAGATTGGTACACAACCCCACGGCCACTTGACCAAAGCCCCCACCATGGTGGATCTCAGTGGATTTGGGCAATTCCTGCAAAATCTGAAAAACCAGGGCATGCACCCCTATTTGATGGGCGATTTTCCGGCGGATGACGTGTTTGGCACCAAACTCCGCCCGTTTCCGAAACCCTATCTGGTGCAATAGCGCGCAATGGCTAAAACCTTCGACTATTTTGTCATTCTCGCCGCCATGCGCACCGGTTCGAACCTTTTGGAAGCAAACCTGAATGCGCTGGACGGTGTGACCAGCCATGGAGAGGCGTTCAACCCGCATTTCATCGGGCGCATCAAAAAGGACGATCTGTTAGGAATCACGTTGGATGAACGCGATGCGGACCCGCTGTCCCTGCTGGACGCCATCCGGTCGGGCGACGGTCTGAACGGGTTTCGGTTTTTCGACGGTCACGAAAATCGTGTGTTAGAGCCTGTTTTGACCGATCCGCGCTGCGCCAAGATTATTCTGACGCGCAATCCTTTGGACAGCTATGTTTCGCTTAAGATCGCGCGGGAAACCAAGCAATGGCAGCTCAAGAACATAAAGCGGCGGCGCGAAGCGCAGGTTGGTTTTGACGCGGCCGAGTTCGAACGGTTTCTGGATCAACACCACGCCTTCCAAACCTCGATCCTGCACCAGATGCAAGCCACCGGTCAGACCCCGTTCTACCTTGCCTATGAGGATCTGCGGCGGCTGGACAGTTTGAACGGCCTGGCCGCATGGTTGGGGGTTGAGGCGCGGTTGGATGCATTGGACGACACGCTCAAACCGCAAAACCCGGAACCGGCGCGCTCCAAAGTGACAAACCCTGATGAGATGGAGCGCGCCCTACCCACTCTGGACCGGTTCAACCTGCATCGCACGCCGAATTTCGAGCCCCGGCGCGGTCCGGCTGTTGCGACCTATGTGGCCGCCCCGCAAACGCCGCTGATGTATCTGCCTGTGCGCGGCGGGCTGGAAGGGCCGATCACGCAATGGCTGGCGGATCTGGATGGCGTGCTGCAGGATGATCTGACCACGGGCCAGAACAGGCGACAAGCACGGAACTGGCTGCAATCACATCCCGGACACCGCAAATTCACGGTGCTGCGCCACCCTTTGGCGCGGGCTCATACGGCCTATTGCCGCTATATCCTCAGCACCGAACCGGGCGCTTATCTGAAAATTCGCAACATGCTGCGCAATCGGTTCAAACTGCCAATCCCCGGTCAATTGCGCGACGGCAATTATCCAATCGAGCAGCACCATCAGGCTTTTTGCGAATTCCTGACCTTTCTCCGCCAGAATCTGGCCGGTCAGACTCCGGTGCGCGTTGACGGGGTCTGGTGCAGCCAGGCACAAGTGCTGGAGGGGATGGCGGGTTTCACGCCCCCTGATCTGATCCTACGCGAAGAAGACGTCACCACTGCCCTGCCCGAGTTGGCGCGCCGTTTCGGCCATGAGGCCCCCCCGACTCCAACGGCCGTAGTGCGCGATGCGCCTTACGACCTGTCAGACATTTGTGACGAAAAAATCGAGGCGCTGGCGGCCGAAACCTACCAGCGCGACTATATGCAATTCGGATTTGATCGGTGGAAACCGGTTACGCGCGCAAGGTGATGATCGTGCCGCGGTTTACCATCGCGTAGATCTCTTCAATCTCTTCATTCTTGACGGCGATGCAGCCTGCCGTCCAATCGGGCGTTTTCTTGGCGCGTTTGCGTTCAGCCCGTCTGTTCGGTTGGCCGTGGATAAAGATATCCCCACCCGGATCAACCCCGGCGGCTTTGGCCTGCGCAACATCGTTGGAATTGGGATACGAGATTCCCAACGACAAGTGATATCGGCTGTTGGGGTTGCGGCGGTCAATCAGATAGGTGCCCTCGGGGGTGCGCCCATCGCCGCGCTTGGTCTTGGTCCCTTCGGGGGCGAATCCAAGATCTACATTATATTCCTTGAGGACGTGTTCGTTGTGCAGAAGATACAACTTCCGCGCGCCCTTGTTGATGACCAAAGATGTTACTTCGGGTCCATCATAAGTTAGAAAACGTGGGCTGGCCGAGGCACAGGCCGAAAGGCCTACCGCTGCCACAGCACCCAATCCAAATGCTCGACGATCCATATTTCACTGCCTGCTACTTATTTTTTTCCGAAATTATGCCATAAAACACAAAAACTGAAATCACTTTTTGCTGTTCGCCCGCTCGGCCAGGCGTCGTTCGATATTTTCCAGCCGTTCCAGCACCTCGTCCCGATAGGCATCGGTTTTCACTTCATCCTCGGCATGGTGCGCGTCCTGCATCGAGTTCACGATCAGACCAACCAGCAGGTTCACCACTGCAAAGGTCGTGACCATGATGAAGGGAACAAAGAACAGCCATGCATAGGGATAAACCTGCATCACTGGGCGGACGATCCCCATAGACCAACTTTCCAGCGTCATGATCTGAAACAGTGTATAGGCCGACAGACCCAGATCGCCGAACCAGTCGGGAAAGCTGCCCGAGAACAGCTTGGTCGAGATCACAGCCCCGATATAGAACAGTATCGCCATCAGCAAAAATACGCTGGCCATGCCCGGCAGCGCCGAGATAAAGCCTTCGACGACCCGACGCAGGCGCGGCGCGACCGAGATCACGCGTAACACTCGCAGAATTCGCAATGCCCGCAACACAGACAATGCGCCGGCACTGGGGACAAGAGCTATGCCCACAATGATAAAATCAAAGATATTCCAGCCGCTTGTGAAGAACCGACGCCCGGTCGCGACCAGTTTCATCGCGATCTCGGCCACAAAGATCGCAAGACAAAGCTTATCCAGAGTCACGATCAAAGGGCCCGCAGCCTCCATCAACGTCTCGGAGGTTTCCATGCCCAAGAGAGCGGCGTTAAACAGGATGACACCGGTGATGAATTTGCCGAAAATCGGCGCTTCTATAATGGTCAGCAGACGCTGATTGATGCCCATTCGGGATCTCCAGTGCGATTAGGGGTTCAGAGCGAACCGGGCGGCAAGTTCGGTGTGGGACGACCACCGAAATTGGTCAACCACCTGTACCCATTCAAGGGTGTAGCCTGCGTTAACCAGCGTCTTTGCGTCGCGGGCAAAGGTGACCGGGTTGCACGAAACATAGGCAATCACCGGCGGTTTGGCCTGCGCCAGCTCGGCAGTTTGTGCCTCTGCCCCGGCGCGGGGCGGGTCCAGCACCACGGCGTCATAGGGTTTCAGCTCGTCCGGCATCAGCGGGCGGCGGAACAGATCGCGCGCCTCGGTCGTGACTTTTTTCAACCCCTGTGCCCGGCGCCACCCCTGATCCAACGCGTCGGTCATCGCAGACTCGCCCTCAACTGCATAAACTTCGGCAGTTTGCGCCAGAGGCAGCGAGAAGGTTCCGCATCCTGCAAACAGATCGACAACCCGCTTTGCCCCCTGCGTGGCCTGCAAAACTGCCTGTAACAGAGCCTGTTCGCCCTCTTTCGTCGCCTGCAAAAACGCACCAGGCGGCGGTACAACCGCAGCTCCGCCAAAGCGCTGAACCGGGGCGTGGCGCATCGCGATAACCTCGCCCTCCCAACTGAGGCGGGCAAGCCCGTGTTTCTCGGTCGCTTGCGCAAGGGCCAGTTCCAACGGGCCATCCAGCGGCTTGCCGCCTTTGACCGCAACGTCCAGTCCGCCTTCGGACAAGGTGAGCGTCACCGCCAGCACGCCTTTACGACTGCCACCCAACAGAGCCAGCGCCTCGGCCACGGGAATGGCAGCGATCAGGGCCGGGTCCAGCAGGTGACAATCGGGGATCTCGGTGATGGTATCAGACGCGCGTCCATGGAACCCGGCAAGCGTGCCTTTCTTCGTCCGCCGAACGGCAATCGTTGCACGGCGACGCGAACGTTCCGGCGAGGTGTGAATGGGCCGCATCGGGGCATCGAGCCCCTGCGCGGCCAGCGCGTTGCGCACCACCGCCACTTTCCAGTCAGCGACAAAATCATCCGCCGCGTGCTGCAATTGACAGCCACCGCAGGTCTTATAGTGGCGACACGGTGCCTTCACGCGTTGGTCCGAGGGGGTTTCGACCCGGATATCAGTCAAAACCTGCCCTTTAAGCGTGCCGCTGACCACCTCACCCGGAAGGGTTCGGGTGGCATAAACGGGACCGTCGGCTATCCCGTCGCCCTGATGGCCAAGGCGGTTTATGGTGAATGTCTGAGTCATGCGGGCCTGATACCGGTGCTTTGCGCACAACAAAAGCCCTTTGGGCGCTATTCCGCCGCTTCGGCCTGAATGAATCCACCCGACTGGCGGTGCCAGAACCGCGCATAAAGCCCACTTTGATCCAGCAGCGCGTCATGCGTGCCGGATTCGACGATGCGGCCCTGATCCAGAACCACGATCCGGTCCATCTCGCTGAGGGTGGACAGGCGGTGGGCAATGGCCAGAACGGTTTTGCCTTCCATCACGCGGTGCAAGGCTGTCTGGATCGACGCCTCAACCTCGGAATCCAGCGCCGAGGTCGCCTCATCCAGCACCAAAATTGGGGCGTCTTTGAGGATTGCGCGGGCCAAAGCGATGCGCTGACGCTGTCCACCCGACAGCTTTACGCCCCGCTCACCCAGATGCGCGTCATAGCCGGTGCGACCGTGAGCATCTTGCAGGGACAGGATGAATTCATGCGCCTCGGCCTTTTTTGCGGCGGCAATCATCTGATCCTCAGAAGCATCGGGGCGGCCGTACAGAATATTGTCACGCGCCGAGCGATTGAACATCGCGGTTTCCTGCGTGACCATGCCGATCTGACGGCGCAGGCTGTCCTGCGTCACCTGTGACACGTCCTGCCCATCAATGCGAATAGCGCCTTTTTCCCCGTCATAGAGCCGCAATAGCAGCGAGACGAGCGTCGATTTACCTGCGCCAGAGGCCCCAACGATCCCCAGTTTTTCGCCGGGGTGAATGACCAAATCCACATCCGATACGCCGCCGATATCACGACCATAGGCAAAGCTAACGTGGTCGAAGGCGATCTGACCCTGACCCACTTTCAGTTCCTTTGCGGCAGGTGCATCCTCGACCCGGTCACGTTTGGCCAGGGTTTTCATGCCATTTTCGACCTCGCCGATATTGGCGTAAAGACCCATCAGGGTGAAACTGACCCAGCCGGTCATCTGCGAAATGCGGATCGAGACTGCGCCCGCCGCAACGATATCACCCGCCGTCGCAATGTCGCTGCGCCACAGCAACAAGGTCGCGCCCATCAGCAAGACCGGCAGAACACCTGCCAGCACCATCAGGATGAACCGGAAAGCGGCGGACAGGCTGCCGAACTCCAGAGATCTTTCGCGTAGATCGACCATAGCTGTACGCGCGGCCTGATCTTCGAACGCGGAATGGGCGAACAGCTTGACCGTCTTGATATTGGTGATCGTATCCACCACCTGCCCCGACACCATCGCCCGCGCCCCGGCCCGCGCGCCCGAGCGCAACCGGATTCGCGGCAGGTACCAGCGGATCAAAAGGAAGTAGACGATGAGCCAGCCGATAAAAGGCATCATCACCAGTGGATGAATCGATCCTAACAAAAGCAAAGAACCCACAAGCGAGGCCAGCGCAAAGACAATCGCACTGATCGTCTCGGACACGACCGAGGCCATCGCGTTCGAGGTCTGCATCTGTTTCTGCGCAATCCGTCCGGCGAAATCATCATCGAAATAGGTGACGGATTGGCCCAGAGTCCAGCGGTTCAGCTTCGCCAACACCAAGGGCGTGATATTGGGCATCACGACATAGTTGTTCGACAGGGCCGACATGCCGAAAAACACAGGGCGCAGCAGCATGAAGAACGCGGCACCGCCAAGGATGACCCACAGATTGCTGCCGCTCAGAAAACCCTCGGGACCGCCTTGGGTCGCCACGTCTATGACGCGTCCCAAGATCCAGGCAGTTCCGGCTTCCATCGCACCTGCCGACGCCGAGAAGAACGCGGCAACAAAGATCATCGGCCAGGCGCCCGACAGGCTCCAGCGAATGAACGCCCCCAGCGTTTGCGGCGGGGGCGTTTCGGTGGATTTGAACGGGTGTATGAGGTCAGCAACCCTCATTCCGCGGCCTCCGGGTTCAGAAAGCCGCCGGATTGCCGCGCCCAGAACTGAGCATACAGCCCGCCCTGCGACAGTAGCTCTGCATGGCCACCCTGCTCGACGATCTTGCCGCCATCCATGACCAGAATACGGTCCATGCGGGCGATCGTGCTAAGACGGTGAGCAATGGCGATCACGGTTTTTCCCTGCATCATGCCGTAGAGCGTTTCCTGGATTGAGGCTTCGACCTCGGAATCTAGGGCGGACGTCGCCTCATCCAACAGCAAAATCGGCGCATCTTTCAGAATGACTCGCGCCAACGTCACCCGTTGCCGTTGGCCACCAGACAGTTTCACGCCACGCTCACCCACATGCGCGTCATAACCCGTGCGCCCCTGCGGGTCTTGCAGATCAAGGATGAACTCATGCGCTTCGGCTTGCTTGGCGGCGGCGATCATTTGCCCCTCTGTCGCTCCGGGGCGGCCATAGAGGATGTTGTCCCGGACCGAGCGGTGCAGCAACGCGCTGTCCTGCTGCACCATGCCGATATGGCTGCGCAAACTGTTCTGCGTGACCTGCGCGATGTTCTGATCGTCAATCAGGATCGCGCCCTGTTCGACATCATAAAACCGCAAAAGCAACTTGACCAAGGTCGACTTACCGGCTCCGGACCGCCCGATCAGACCGATCTTTTCACCAGGCTGAATTGTCAGGTTGATGTGATCCAGCCCTCCGGTCTCGCGCCCATAGTGATGCGACAGATCGCGGATGTCGATCTGACCGTGGGTCAGCTGCAAAGGCTGTGCGTCCGGTGCATCGAGCAGGTCGATGGGTTGAGCAATCGTCTCCATCCCTTCGGCCACAACACCCAGCTCCCGAAAGAAGCTGGTCAACGCCCACATGATCCAGCCGGTCATCGCATTCAGCCGCAAGGTCAGCGCCGTCGCCGCCGCGACCACCCCGACCGAGGCGCTGCCCTGCATCCAAAGCGCAATGGCCCAGCCGACCACGCTGACGATCAGCAGCCCGTTCAGCGCAACCAGGACAGCATCCATGATGGTGAAAATCCGCATCTCGATCTGGAACGTGCGACGCGTTTCCTCGATCGCTTCGCGGGCATAGCCCAGCTCTTGCGCGTCATGGGCAAACATTTTGACCGAATGGATGTTGGTATAGCTGTCCACCACCCGCCCTGTCACTTCGGACCGCGCATCCGAGGCCGCCTTGGACGCGGGCCCCACCCGCGCAACCGTCCATCGTACTAGCAGCGCATAGAGCGCAAACCAGATTAGCAACGGCAATAACAGGCGCGGATCGGCGGCCATCAACAGGATCGCCGCACCCACCAGATACGCTAGCGAGAAAGAGATCGCGTCAAACACCTGAAACACCGCCTCACCCGCAGCGGGAGGCGTCTGCATGATGCGGTTGGCGATACGGCCGGCGAAATCATTTTCGAACCATTTCACCGACTGGCGCAGCACATGATTATGGGCACGCCATCTAAAAATAGTGCCTACATTGGGCAAAATTGCATTGTTCAGCAGCAATACATCCACCACATGCAACAGCGGACGCAGCAGCAGAACGAAGATGGCCATCAGAATCAACTCGGTGCCATGGGCTTTCCAGACTTCGGCCGGAGAGCCGGACAACAGGTCCACAACGCGGCCCATGTAGTAGATCAGCCCAACTTCGACCGCGGCCACAATGATCGAGATCAGCGCCGCCCAGACAAACAGCCCATAGAAGGGCCGGGTATATTCCAGCATGAACGGCCACAGCCGCGTGGGCGGCGTGTTGGTTTCCGTGTAAGCGGCAAAAGGGTCAACAAGGTTTTCGAAATAGCGAAACATGAAGCGTGCTCCAGATTGAGCAGATAATAGGTCGTGCGAAGAAAGATGGTGCCAGAACACCACCCTTACGGGTCAACGTGTCCCGGCTTTAGCCGAACCAGATCCCGTAATACATTCGCATCCCTCCATTCATGTGACAGGCGCACGTAAGCACAAAGAATCCAAATTGTCATCCCTTTTTGAGGCTTTGGCTCAGCTTCCCAGCAGTTCTTCACGGGTGAGGGCAAACCCGGACGCAATCCACCGCGTCTCAAGCTCTGCCAGTTTTTTGCCCAGCGCGGGGCCGGTGAAATCCGGGATCAGATCGGTCGCTTGAACTGGGAAATCGGCGGCAGCCCCTTTGCGCAGATCAGCGCGCATGTCTTCTGACCAAGGCTGTTCCAGAAGAGCGCAGCGCAGCAAAGCTTCGTGCAGACCATCCTCTTCGCCGTCGCGAAAGCCCAACTCGGCAATGGATGCGGTGCCGCTGGCCTCATCCCGCATCCGGGTCAAGCGTTGAAGCTGGGTTTTGCTCAGGCGCAGGGTCTTGGCGATCTCAGGCGGGGCAATGGCGGCCAGACGGCGGATCGGTTCGGGATCAACCCCCGCCTGTTCTTCTAATGCAATCAAAGGAGCAAGCGCGCGGTCATCCGCCCCTGGCAGGATTTGAGACAGAGCCCCCGCCTGCCGCATCGCCGCGACCGAAGGCGCAGGATCCGGCGCACCCAATAGTTTCAACAGTTCAGCGCCAACGCGTTCGCGAGACAGGGCGACAAGCCCGTCCAGATTGGACGCAATCGCGGCCAGTGCATCGGGGTCAAACCCCGCCTCAGCGTCGCCATACCACGCATGAAACCGGAAATAGCGCAGCGACCGCAGGTAGTCTTCGCGAATGCGGTGTTCTGCCGTGCCTATGAACCGCACCCGTCGCGCCTGTAAATCGCCCAACCCGTTCAACGGGTCCAAAACCGAGCCGTCAGGCTGGGCGTAAAGCGCGTTCATGGTGAAATCGCGGCGGGCCGCGTCCTCTTCCACGTGATCGGAAAAGGCCACTACGGCCCGGCGACCGTCGGTTTCCACGTCACGGCGAAAGGTCGTGATCTCATGCGGGATGCCATCGCTGACGACAGTGATGGTGCCATGATCAATCCCGGTGGGGATCGCTTTCAGACCAGCACCTTGCGCCAGTTCCACCACGCGTTCAGGCCGCGCATCCGTGGCGATGTCGATATCCGAGACCGGAGCCCCCAGCAGCGCATTGCGCACGCAACCACCCACAAACAAGGATTGCGCGCCCGCATTCACCAGCGCCGCGCAAACTGTTTGCGTCGCAGGGTTTGACACCCAATCTTCGGTGATCACCGTCATTCGCTCATCCGTGCAGACAAACCTCGCAGCATTCGGGCCGTCGCGCCCCAGATGTAGTAGGGACCATAGGGCACCGTAAAATAATACCGTTTCTGACCCCGCCACCGGCGCGATTCAACGAGATAGTTTTCAGGGTTCAGCACATGCGCAAGCGGGACCGAGAAAACCTCGTCCACCTCACCAGGTTCAGATACAAACCGGACCCTGTCATGCAAGATTGCCACGACCGGCGTGACTGTGAAGGACGTCACCGTCTCATGCGTGGGCAGATGACCCAGAATTTCCGGCAGATCCTCGGGCAAGCCAATTTCTTCACGTGCCTCGCGCAGGGCGGTGGCGGTGACATCCACATCCCCCTCATCCTGCTTACCGCCTGGAAAAGCGATCTGCCCAGGATGATGTTTCAGGGCCGAAGAACGTTTCGTCAGGATCAGGCGCGGCGTGCCATCGGCGATGGAAATCGGAACCAGAACGCCGGCCGGTCGCAGCTTGCGCCCTTCGGGCAGAACCGTGTCGGGGTTCAGGTCAAAATCGCTTGACCCGTTGCCGGGGCGGCGCAGGGCCACCCGCAGCTGGTCTGTCAGTTCAGGCGTTGTCAGCATCGAAACCAACAGTGCTGGGATCCAGCACATAATGCGCACCGCAGAACTGGCAATCCGCGGTCACGTCACCCTCGGGCGTGGTCATCTTTTCGATGTCCTTGGCCGAATAGATCGACAGGCTTTGCCGCACACGGTCTTCGGAGCAGGTGCAGCCGAACTGCACCGGCTGCGCATCGTATACACGCGGCTGTTCCTCGTGAAACAGGCGGATCAGCAGGTCGGTCGGCGCTATGGACGGTCCTATTAGTTCAAGATCGTCCACCGTATCCAACAGGATGTTGACGCGGCCCCAATTTTCGCCCTCTTCCCCGTCCACCAGATCATTGGCGGTCAGAATCTCGCCCGCGCCCTGACCCGAAGCCGCAAAAGGCGAGGCTTTGGGCATGTGCTGCAACATCACCCCGCCCGCGCGCCAATGCTCACCGACGCCCGGTTCGGTCGATTTCCCAAAACTCAGCGAGAACCGCGTCGGCAACTGTTCGGACTGTGCGAAATAAGCTTCGGCACAGGCGCTGAGTGAGCCACCGGCCAGCGGCGTAATGCCCTGATAGGGCTGCGTACCCTCGCCCTGGTCGATGAGGATGGCGAAATACCCCTCGCCAACCTGATCAAACGGCGCGGCATCGGTCAGCTTATCATGGTCGAAACTGGCATAGGCGCGGATGCGGGCCGGTTCACCCTCGGCCTGCGGGGCATAGTAATCGGTTGCAATCATGCGCACCGCCCCCTTGGATTGCACCTGCAAAGACAGCTTCCAGCGCAGCGAAACCGTCTGACCGATCAATGCGGTTAGCAGGGCCATCTCGGCCACCAAAGCCTCGACCTTTTCAGGGTAGTCATGCTGCTTCAGGATGCCGTCCAGCACCCCGTCCAACCGCGCTACGCGGCCACGCATATCGGATACATCGAGTTGAAAGGGCAGGACGGTGTCGTCCCACGCGATTTTGGTTCCAAGAGACATGGGGTTTCCTTACACGCCACAGATTGGCATACCGCCAGCATATAGGTCGAAGTTTTCGGGTTGTAAGGGGCCATACATGATCAGACGGTTCGGTGAAACCCCGCAATCGGGGCAGAAATACATCAGACGTGTCGGAGTTTATGCTCTGTTACCGCGAGGCGGCAGCCTATTGCTGACCTGCCAGTTGCAGCCCGGCCCCGATCTGCAACTGCCCGGAGGCGGTATTGATCCGGGCGAATCACCGATCACCGCCCTGCATCGCGAAGTGTACGAGGAAACCGGTTGGCTGATCGCCGCGCCGCGTCGCATGGGCGCGTTTCGGCGCTTTACCTTCATGCCCGAATACGACCTGTGGGCCGAGAAAATCTGCCTGATCTACCGCGCCCGACCCGTGCGCCGCATCGGCCCCCCGACCGAGCCGTTTCACGAGGCGCTATGGATGGACTGCGCGGACGCTGCGCAGATGTTGGGCAATGCGGGCGACCGCCATTTCGCAGCTCGGCACCTGAAGGGCCTCTAAGGCCCGTTGTATTCGAAAAACACAGCCGAGACGTCATCGTCCATACCCTTTCCGGGCGGCATGGATTGAGTCAACCGCCAGAACATGTCGTCCAGAAACTCGGTCCCGCCATGAGTTGTTGCGCAATTCGTTGCCATACCGCGTAGTCCGTCCTCTTCCAGCAATCCACCATCTGCAAGACTGCATTCAGTGAACCCGTCAGAGTACAAAAGCAGTTTGTCCCCCGGTTTCATGTAGGTTTCGATACGTTGAAACGTGACATCCGGCAGCAGGCCGATTGGCAAACCGCCTTCGCCCATAAATTCGGTGGTTCCGTCGGCCCGCAGCATTAGCGGATGGGGATGCCCCGCCTGAACCATTTTGAGATGCCCGTTGCGCAGATCGACAATCGCGTAGACCATCGTGAAATACTCTTCAACGCCGGCATCTGCCATCAGCCGGGAGTTCAACATCTCGGCCACCTGTTCCGGCGGCAGCAGCGCGAAGAACTTTTCAAAGCGCTTTTCCATCGCCACGTTTTGATCAAAGTGGTTGCTGGACAAATACCCCCCCAACCGCGCCGTCATCATGGCCGAGGTGATACCGTGGCCCGAAACATCTATGCTGTAGAACCCCAACCTGTTCACACCAGGTGAAAACATACCGACCAGATCGCCGCCGATATGCCCGCAAGGCTTCAATAGAAGGCTGACCCGTGACTTGCCGAATTCCCGTGACAGCTCGGGCACCAGGGATTCCTGAATCTTGCGCGCCTGCATCAAATCTGCGTCGATGGCATCATGGGCCACGCGCAACTCTTCCAACGCGGTTTCGATCATACGGTTTTTCTCGGACAATTCGCGTTGCATGTCCAAAATACGCGCACCGGCCGAAATACGCGCGCGCAACTCATCCGCCTCAAGCGGTTTGATCAGAAAGTCGTCTGCGCCGGCATCCAGACCCCGCGCGACTTCCTGCTTTTCACTTTTCGACGTCAGCAGAATGAAATAGCTGTATTGGTCACTTTCCAATGCACGGAATGCCCTGCAGAAGTCCAGTCCGCTCATCCCTGGCATGACCCAATCGCTAAGCACAAGGTCTGGCAAGCCCTGCGCACAAATCCCAATCGCGGCGTCACCACTATCCGCTTCTAGAACTTCGAAACCCCATTTTTTCAGCGATGCCACAAGGATACGCCGCTGCAGGCGACTGTCATCAACGACAAGCACCGTTCGGATACCACCAAACCCCAGCGCTGCCCTGGTTTCTGCATGACTTACCTGTGCCACCTGAACCCTCTGCCCTGTGGTGCTCATCCTTGTGGGGCGACCCTAGCGTGCGGCTGTTTAATATCCGGTGAAGGTCATAACTGTCGGAAATTTAACCCGGTTTTTACCGATCCCGCTCTATCAAGATACTGTCGTCGGAAAAGCGGAGATTTGGTTATGATCGACTGGCCCAGGGTCAGACAATTGCGGAACGAAGTCGGCACCAGTGAGTTCGACGAGGTGGTCGCAATTTTTCTGGACGAGGTGCAAGAAGCACTTTCCCGCTTTAGCGCCGACACCAACCGCGAAGGGTTCGAACAAAATCTTCATTTTCTGAAGGGTGCCGCACTAAGTCTTGGATTCAAATCGCTGGCAAAGCTCTGTCAGGACGGAGAGAGGCAATCTGCGCAGGGGCAATCTCAGATGGTAGACGTCCCGCAGGTATTCGAAGTGTTTGAATCCTCATGTGCCGAATTCAAATCGGGCCTTGGGAAATTGAAAAGACTATAGTTTTATCTGGAAATTCTCGGGAAATCGGAACTTCCGCAAGGTAACATCCATTTTCCGATCATGGGTGAAATAACCATCTTCCATGGTCATCAACGTTTTTAGTGCATCCTGTCGACAAAGCTCGACAGTTTCCGCTATCGGCAGTTCTTCACAGCGCAACAGCCTTTTTGTCAGACGCCTATGTCGGCGTGACCGCCAACGCCAGCTGACGATTCCGACAGATTGACCCGGGGAACTGGCAATCTTGGCATCCCGCTCCATCGACTCATCCACCAGCGGAGACCTCTCCTGTTCCCGTCGATGCAACTCGTCTAGGTTGCCATAGTGAAAATGCATATTGAACAAGCCAGGCAGCAAGTCGAAGTTGTCATTCATCACGCCATGTCCGCCAGTGCCAAACGAAACGCGACTCTTGACAATACAAGGTTTGGAATAGGGGACTTCGAACAAGCAATACTTGTCAGGCGAAAACAGTAGCTCCTGATTGCTGCCTAGAGTTGCCACCAGATTGAACCCCACCGCCGCGGCCGCGTTTTCCTGGAAGTCAAACTTGTAATCCAACAGCGCAGACCCGTCCGCCGCTACCAGCAATTCGTCGCAATCTGCCACGATCACCCGGTTATAGAACTGCGTCAGCATGGCCGAAAAATCCGACAACATGCGCCAGCGGGCGTAGTCAAAGCTTTGATGCAGCCCATCGCGCAAAATGGCGATGACGTTGCAGCCCTGCCCGATCCGGTCAATCTCGGGATCGGCACCGTGCGACAGGATATACACATTCTCGGGGCCAAGCTGAGCTGTGTAATAGGCGACCCATTTCTCAAGGTACCAATAGTCGCGCCATACCATGGTCACTGCTGCAAGCGGCTTCATCTGTGCACTTTCCAGTCTTGTTCGCTCGCTCGTGCCTAGGCGAATTTCCAAGTGCAAACAAGTCGGTCGACAAATGCGCCGTCAGATCACGAACTGTGCAAGCGTTTCGTCTTCGGTGATGTCGGTATAGGTGAATCCGGCTTCGTCCAAATGCGCGAACAAACGGGCGAAATTCTCGGGCTTGCGCGTTTCGATCCCGATCAGGACCGAGCCGAAATTGCGCGCCGATTTTTTCATGTATTCAAACCGGGCGATGTCATCCTCGGGGCCGAGGATATTCAGAAATTCTTTCAAAGCTCCGGGGCGCTGCGGCAGGCGCAGGATGAAGTATTTCTTGACGCCTGAATACCGCTGCGCCCGTTCCTTGACCTCGGGCAGGCGTTCGAAATCGAAATTGCCACCGGATGTCACACAGACCACAGTCTTGCCGCGAATAAAGCTTTGGATATCGCCCAGCGCCTCGATCGCCAGCGCACCTGCGGGTTCAAGCACGATACCCTCGACGTTCAGCATCTCGATCATTGTGGTGCAGATGCGATCTTCCGACAGGACATGTACGTCGGACAGGTGGCGGTCTTTCAGCAGAGCAAACGGTTTCGCCCCGATCTTGCCCACTGCCGCGCCGTCGACGAAATTGTCCACATGGTCCAGCGCCACCGGATGCCCCGCCGCCATCGCCGCATGCAGGCAGGCCCCGCCTTTAGGTTCAACAAACAGGCTATGAGTGCGATCCCCGAACCACGTCGCCACGCCCGAGGACATCCCGCCCCCGCCCACCGGCAGGATCACGTGATCGGGCAGATGGCCCAACTGCTCCTCGATCTCGACAGCCAAGGAGGCCTGGCCTTCAATCACATCCTCATCGTCGAAGGGTGACAGGAAATGCCCACCCTCCTGCGCGCACCACGCTTGTGCCGCAGCCAGAGTGTCATCAAAATAGTCGCCGGTCAGGTGGATCTCGATATTGTCGCCACCAAAGATGCGGGTTTTCTGGATTTTCTGCTGCGGCGTCGTCACCGGCATGAAGATCACACCGCGCACGTTCAGATGTTTGCACATATAGGCCACGCCTTGTGCGTGATTGCCCGCGCTGGCGCAGACGAACAGGTCCTGCCCTTGCTGCTTGCGCATCGCATTGAACGCGCCCCGGATTTTGTACGACCGCACCGGGCTGAGATCTTCGCGCTTCAGCCAGATATCGGCCCCATAGCGATCAGACAGATGGGCATTCCGCTGCAACGGCGTTGCCGGAAAGACTGAGCGCATCGCCTGTTCGGCAGCGCGGGCACGGGTCATGAAATCACTCATGACCCGTTCAGTGGCTTATCCCGGCCGAAAGGGCAAGGAATACATATGTGTACGTAGCTTCAGCGCAGCTCGCGTCCTTCGGCAAACACACCGAACAGTGTGGTCAGAATACTGACATTGATCATTGGCAGAACCAATGCTCCGAAAAACAGTGCCAGCAAGGCACCCAAGACCGGCACAATAGCAAGTGCTGAAATGACAAGCTGTATCAGAAACTGGAAAACTGCCGCTGCGATCACAATAACGACGATCGCGCCACTAGACCCTACGGTTTTGGCCCACGCCTCACCCAGCGTCAGAGGTTGCCCAATCGCTGCAGCCGGAAGAATGATGGACAGGCGATAAAAACAAATAAACAGAAACACAGAAAAAACCGCCACAAGCACCAAGGATAAGACGCTGGCTCCGACGGTGGCGGCAACAAGGCTTACCGGCACAAAAGCCAGCGCCATCACCAAACCGATCAGCAGTACGCGCCCCAGATATGCAAGAATTCTGTCAAACCGGAAGGTCGGGAAAAGACCCCTTGGGTATTCTTCAAGCAATATGAAGCGATGCCATGACACGGCGATCCAGAACATCGTCACGATGAAAATAATCGCCAAGCCAAAGAAAAACAAAATGACCGAGCCAGACGGTTCAGTCGCATCGGCATCCAATTGATCCAATGGGACATCCAGCACAAAAAACAAGCCGATCAAAAGCGCTGTCGCCACGATGGCCGGACCAAGTGTGATCTGCAAAACCTGTTTGAGATTTCCAAAAACCATTCGCACCGAGTGCATAAAAATCTGCCAACCCAACATCGTAAAATCTGTCCCTTCAACCAATTCGTGTTTTATATGCGAATGTTTCACCCGAAATCAGGCAGCCCGTCAACGCAGATAACTTGCCCCGCGCGGCAAAACCCGTTAGGGGCCAGTCGTTCTACGCATAAAGGGAAGTCAGATGTCCGCGCCCAAGAAAGTTGTTCTGGCCTATTCCGGTGGCCTTGATACCTCGATCATTCTGAAATGGTTGCAGACCGAATATGGTTGTGAGGTCGTCACCTTCACCGCCGATCTGGGTCAGGGTGAAGAGTTGGAACCAGCTCGCCAAAAGGCCGAGATGCTGGGGATCAGCCCCGAGAACATCTTTATTGAGGATATTCGCGAAGAGTTCGTCCGTGATTTCGTCTTCCCCATGTTCCGCGCCAATGCCCAGTATGAGGGTCTGTACCTGCTGGGCACGTCGATTGCGCGGCCTCTGATCTCGAAGCGTCTGGTTGAGATCGCTGCCGAAACCGGGGCCGACGCCGTGGCGCATGGCGCGACCGGCAAGGGCAACGATCAGGTGCGGTTCGAATTGGCTGCTTACGCTCTGAACCCAGAAATCAAGGTGATCGCACCTTGGCGTGAATGGGATCTGACCAGCCGGACCCGTCTGATCGAATGGGCCGAAGCGCATCAAATTCCGATCGCCAAGGACAAACGCGGCGAGGCCCCGTTCTCGGTCGATGCGAACCTGCTGCACACCTCGTCCGAGGGCAAGGTTCTGGAAGACCCCGCCGATATGGCACCCGACTATGTCTATCAGCGCACAGTCCATCCCGAAGACGCCCCGAACGAGCCCGAGTTCATCGAAATCGGCTTTGAAAAAGGCGACGCGGTCAGCATCAATGGCGAGGCGATGAGCCCGGCTACCATCCTGACCAAGCTGAACGAATATGGAGGCAAGCACGGCATTGGCCGTCTGGATCTGGTCGAAGGCCGGTTCGTTGGTATGAAATCGCGCGGCATCTACGAAACGCCAGGCGGCACAATCCTGCTGGAAGCGCACCGTGGTATCGAATCCATCACCATGGACCGCGGCGCGATGCACCTGAAAGACCAGCTGATGCCGCAATATGCCGAGCTGATCTATAACGGCTTCTGGTACTCACCAGAGCGTGAGATGCTGCAGGCCGCCATCGACAAGAGCCAGGAACATGTCACCGGCACCGTCCGCGTGAAACTGTACAAAGGTCTGGCCTCGACCGTGGGCCGCTGGTCGGATCACTCGCTGTATTCCGAAGCGCATGTGACCTTTGAGGAAGATGCCGGTGCCTATGACCAAACCGACGCGGCGGGCTTCATCCAGTTGAACGCGCTGCGCCTGAAGCTGCTGGCCGCGCGTGAAAAGCGTCTGTCGAAGTAATCAAAACCGATCTTTGATGGAACCCGGCGCCCGAAACGGCGCCGGGTTTTCTTGTGCCATCACTGCCACGTCAGTTCCCGTTGGGTCACCCTTGCCTGACGTCGCGCTTTACCTTTACGCAAAGGTCAACCGAGGAGGAACACCATGTTGCAAGAGATCGCGGACGGCATTCAAAAAGGTCTGACCGGCAAGAATTTTGACGGCTCGCTGAAGTTCGATTGCGGAGAGGACGGTGTCATCGTTCTGGCAGATAATCAAGCCACGACGCAGGATCAGGATACCGACTGTACGATCCGCATTTCCAGGGACAATCTGACCAAGCTGCTAACCGGGAAACTGAACCCGATGACAGGCGTCGCGTTGGGCAAGCTCAAGATTTCGGGAAATATGGGCGTGGCGATGAAGCTTGGGCAGTTGCTGGGATAAACTCGTCTCACCACCGCGTGACAAACCATGTCAGCGGATTGCATGAGACGAAAAGAGAGGGCAGCTTTGATCTCAGAAGGAGACCTGCCATGACTCGCATCGCTTATCTCGACTACGTCAAACCGACGCTTCTTTTTGCTTTGATTACGATCGCAGCCTTGCTGCGTGCAGCCCCTGCGCCCGCCGCCGGAACCGAAACCCTAACCGTTGCCGGAGGGTGTTTCTGGTGTGTCGAATCCGATTTCGAATCTGTCCCCGGCGTGATCGGAGCGGTTTCGGGCTTTACAGGCGGTCAGGTGGCCAACCCCACTTATGATCAGGTGTCCAAAGGTGGCTCGGGCCACTATGAGGCCGTGCAGATCACGTTCGATCCGGCTCGCGTTTCCCGTGAAACCCTGCTGAACATGTTCTTCCGCTCGGTCGACCCCACGGATGCTGGCGGTCAATTCTGTGACCGAGGTGACAGCTATCGCACCGCGATTTTCGTCTCTAACGCAGGCGAAAAAGCCAAGGCCGAAGCTGCCAAAGCCGACGCCCAACGCGCCTTGGGCCAGACGGTCGTAACGCCGATCCTGCAAGAAGGCGCGTTTTATCCGGCAGAGGAATACCATCAGGACTACTACAAGGGCGACAAGCTGGTCTTTACCCGGTTCGGCCCAAAGCGTCAGAAGAACGCCTATAAGGCCTACCGCAAAGCCTGCGGCCGCGATGCCCGCGTTAAACAGCTTTGGGGTGGCGACGCACCCTTTGCCGGGTCTTAATCGAACCGCGCCTCCCGGACGTCTTTGAGGTCCGGTATTACATCCGCCGTACCGTGCCGCGTGACCATTAGGGCCGCGGCACGATTTGCTTGGGTGATCGCCTGCGCCATTGGCATCCCGCGATCCATCCCGGCCAGAACATACCCCGTAAATGTATCGCCCGCACCCGTAGTATCCACGGCATGCACCTTGTGGGCCGGAAAATCCGAGACCTCTCCACGGTGATAGTACCGCGCGCCCTCGGCACCCAGTGTGACAATCACATGTTCAATCTGAAGGTCAGTTACAGATTGACCGGTGGCCTCACGCAGCTGCTCGGCCTCGACCGCGTTGAGGATCAGGAAATCCAGAAATGGCAGCACCGCCTGTACCGAATCCGCCTGAAACGGGGCAGCGGCGTAACAGACCGTCAGACCCAACTCGCGGCCCATCTTTGCAGCCTCAACCTGCATGTTGGTTTCGTTCTGCATCACCAGCAAGTCGCCCTTTGACGCCGATGACAGCGCCTGCCCCAGCTGATCCTGAGAGATCGCGTGGTTCGAACCCTGGAACAGGATGATATTGTTCTCACCCTCGGAATCCACAGCGATGATCGCATGGCCCGTGGGCATATCCACCTGCGCGATATAACGGGTATCAACGCCATATTCCGTCAGCCGATCCCGTGCCCAGCGCCCGTCGAAACCGACGGCCCCGATATGCGCAATCCGCGCCCCGGCTCGGGCCGAAGCCACGGACATGTTTGCGCCCTTGCCGCCCAGAAACCGGTCCAGCCGATTGGCCGACAGCGTTTCCCCCGGTCCGGGAAGGTGCGGCACATCATAGATCATGTCCGCATTGATCGAGCCCAGGTTCCAGATCGTCATGGTTTGCCCGAAATGTCACACGAGGCCAGAATGGCCATGTTCAGGATGTCATTCGCCGTCGAGACGGTCGAACAGATTTGAATCGGCTTGTCGATCCCAGACAGGATCGGGCCAATCACGGTCGCGCCGCCCATCTCCTGCATCAGCTTGGTCGAGATCGAGGCCGAGTGCCGCGCGGGCACGATCAGGATATTGGCTGGGCCGGTCAAACGCTGGAACGGATAGCCCGCCTGTTGATCCACATTCAGGGCCACATCCACGGTCATCTCGCCTTCGTATTCGAAATCGACGCCGCGCTGATCCAGAACCGCAGGCGCACGGTGCATCTTTTCGGCGCGTTCCGACACCGGATAGCCAAAGGTCGAGAAACTGACGAAGGCAACGCGTGGTTCAAGCCCCATATGGCGCGCAACGGCGGCTGAGCGTTCGGCAATATTTGCCAGATCATTCTCATCCGGCCATTCATGGACCAGCGTATCGCCGATCAGAACAATCCGCCCCTTGTGCAAAAGGGCCGTCACACCCGCTGCTCCGTGCGCGGCGTCGGCGTCAAACACATGGTTGATCCGGTCCAGCACATGCGCCGACTTGCGCGTCGCCCCCGTGACCAGACCATCGCCATGGCCATGGGCCAGCATCAGCGAAGAAAACACATGCCGGTCGCGCGCGGCCAAACGGTGAATATCCTTGCGGTCGAACCCTTTGCGTTGCAGACGCTGATAAAGAAAATTCGAGTAGGTCTCGAGATGGTTGGTATTGGCAGCATTCACCACCTCCAACTCGCGCACGGCATCGCCCAGACCGGCCTCTTCCAGCTTTTGCTTCACGTCATCGGGGCGCCCCACAACCAGTGCCTTGCCAAAGCCCGACCGCTGATATGTCACTGCGGCGCGCAGCACGCGAGGGTCGTCGCCCTCGGCAAAGATCATCCGGCTTTGCGCGGCGCGGGCACGGGCGTTCAGACCACGTAGGATACTGGCGGTCGGGTCCATGCGGGATTTTAGGCTCAGCTCATAGGCGTCCATGTCGATGATCGGACGCCGCGCTGCGCCGGTATCCATCCCGGCCTTGGCAACGGCAGGCGGAATGCGGTGGATCAAACGCGGGTCGAACGGCGTGGGGATGATATAGTCGCGCCCGAATGTCAGCGATTTGCCATAGGCCATGGCGACCTCATCCGGGACATCCTCGCGCGCCAAATTTGCCAACGCGTGGGCACAGGCAATCTTCATCTCGTCATTGATGGCGCGGGCGTGGATATCCAGCGCGCCGCGGAACAGGTAGGGAAAGCCCAACACGTTGTTCACCTGATTGGGGTAATCGCTGCGTCCTGTAGCGACGATGGCATCGACGCGGACCTCATGCGCTTCTTCCGGGGTGATCTCGGGGTCGGGGTTTGCCATAGCGAAGATGACAGGGTTGTCGGCCATCGAGGCAACCATATCCTGCGTCACCGCGCCTTTGACCGAAACGCCCAGGAAGACGTCTGCGCCTTTCATCGCCTCTTCCAGCGTGCGCAGGTCCGTGGTGATCGCATGGGCCGATTTCCACTGGTTCATCCCCTCGGTCCGGCCTTGATAGATCACGCCCTTGGTGTCGCAAACGATGCAGTTCTCATGCCGAGCGCCCATGGATTTGAGCAGCTCAATACAGGCGATCCCCGCCGCACCTGCCCCGTTCAGAACGATCTTCACGTCCTCAATCTTCTTGCCCGAGATATGCAGCGCATTCAGCAGACCCGCTGCACAGATCACCGCGGTCCCGTGTTGGTCATCGTGGAAGACTGGAATATCCATCTCTTCCTTCAGGCGCTGTTCGATGATGAAACACTCGGGCGCCTTGATGTCTTCAAGGTTGACGCCGCCGAAGGTCGGCCCCATGAGTTTCACCGCACGGCAGAATTCATCCGGGTCTTCGGTGTCCAGCTCGATGTCGATCGAATTCACATCAGCGAAGCGTTTGAACAGAACGGCCTTGCCTTCCATCACCGGCTTACCGCCCAGTGCACCAAGGTTCCCAAGGCCCAGAACGGCCGTCCCGTTCGAGATCACGGCCACCAGATTGCCCTTGTTGGTATAGTCATACGCCGTCTCGGGCGCGGCAGCGATGGCCTCACAAGGGACCGCGACGCCTGGACTGTAAGCCAACGACAGATCGCGCTGCGTGGTCATGGGAACGGTGGCCTGCACCTCCCACTTGCCGGGGGTGGGGTCCAGGTGAAAGGCCAGTGCCTCTGCTTCGGTGATCTTCGTTTTGGGCATCTTTTAGGTCGTTTCCATGACTTCGGGGCTTATGCGTCATAGCGCAGGCGGGGCTGCGCCTCAACGACAATACGTTTTCACCTTTCGTCACGGTTGGGGGATTTGTAAGGTCGCGACCGGAAGACGCCAAGAGGGGGCCGCTTTTGTCCACAGTCACGCCGATGATGGCGCAATATCTTGAGATCAAAGAGGCCCATTCAGACGCCCTGCTGTTCTACCGCATGGGCGATTTCTATGAGATGTTTTTCGAGGATGCGGTGAACGCCGCCGAGGCGCTGGACATTGCCCTGACCAAACGCGGCAAGCACAACGGGGCCGACATCCCGATGTGCGGCGTGCCGGTTCATGCCGCCGAGGGCTATCTGCTGACGCTGATCCGCAAAGGCTTTCGCGTGGCCGTATGCGAACAGATGGAAAGCCCGGCTGAGGCAAAGAAAAGAGGCTCTAAATCGGTCGTTCGGCGCGATGTTGTGCGTCTCGTGACGCCCGGCACACTGACCGAGGACGCCCTGCTTGAGGCCCGCCGCCACAACTTTCTGGCCGCTTACGCCGAGGTCCGGGATGAGGCCGCTTTAGCCTGGGCCGACATTTCCACCGGGGCGTTTCACGTAATGCCTTTGACATCCGTTCGGCTCAGCCCTGAGCTGGCGCGGTTGGCCCCGTCCGAGTTGATCGTGGGCGACGGGATGGAACAGGCGTTGAACGAGACGGTCCGTGATCTGGGCATTTCGCTTACCCCCATCGGGCGCGCCAGTTTCGACAGTATAGCTGCGGAAAAACGCATATGTGGGCTGTTTCGCGTAGGTGCCTTGGATGCGTTCGGTAGTTTTGGCCGGGCCGAAGTGGCCGCCATGGGTGCGCTGATCGATTATCTTGAGATCACCCAAAAGGGCAAATTGCCCTTGCTGCAAACACCACTGAAGGAATCCGAGGATCGCGTGGTGCAGATCGACGCCGCCACGCGCCGCAATCTGGAACTCACACGATCCCTGTCAGGTGGGCGCGCCGGATCACTGCTTTCTGTGGTTGACCGCACCGTGACGCCGGGCGGCGCGCGACTGCTGGAGCAGCGCCTGTCCAGCCCGTCCCGCAATCTGGACGTGATCCATGCGCGGCTTGATGCGGTAACTTTCGCCGCAGAAGAAAGCCTAATCTCCTCGGACCTGCGCGAGGCGCTGCGCAAAACCCCCGATCTGGATCGCGCTCTGTCACGCCTGTCGCTGGACCGAGGCGGGCCGCGCGATCTCGCTGCCATCCGCAATGGCCTGACCCAAGCCGCCGAGATTGCCGAAATCTGCCAAACACAGGATCTGCCCGTTCTGCTGTCGACCGCATTGCAAAACCTTGTGGGGTTCGACGACCTGTTGAACCTGCTGGATGAGGCTTTGGTCGCCGAACCACCCCTTCTGGCTCGCGACGGCGGCTTCATCGCGCCCGGTTTCGACCCCGAACTCGACGAGGCCCGCACCCTGCGCGACGAAGGCCGATCCGTCATCGCAGGATTCCAGCAGAAATACGCGGAACATACCGGCATCACCTCGCTGAAGATCAAGCACAACAATGTGCTGGGCTATTTCATCGAAACCACGGCCACCCATGCCGAAAAAATGCTGAACCCGCCGTTCTCTGAAACCTACATCCACCGCCAAACCACCGCGAACCAAGTCCGGTTCACCACAGTCGAACTGTCCGAGATCGAAACTCGCATCCTGAACGCAGGAAATCTGGCGCTTGAGATCGAAAAACGACTCTATCAAGGGCTTTCCGGCGATATTCTAACCCTTGCAGCCCGCCTCAACCAAGCGGCGCGCGGGTTGGCCGAACTGGACTTGACCACCGCGCTTGCCGATCTGGCACGGGGCGAAAACTGGTGCCGCCCACAGGTCGACAGCTCGCGCGCGTTTAGCATCCAAGGTGGTCGCCATCCGGTCGTCGAACACGCCCTGCGACAGCAGTCGGGCGACGCTTTCATCGCCAATGATTGCGACCTGAGTGCTGATCAGGGCGCAGCAATCTGGCTGCTGACCGGACCCAACATGGCCGGTAAATCGACCTTTCTGCGCCAGAACGCCCTTATTGCTCTGCTGGCGCAAATGGGCAGCTACGTCCCCGCTGAACAGGCCCATATCGGCGTCGTCAGCCAATTGTTCAGCCGGGTCGGAGCATCCGACGATCTGGCCCGCGGCCGGTCGACCTTTATGGTCGAGATGGTGGAAACCGCTGCTATCCTAAACCAGGCCGATGACCGCGCGCTGGTCATTCTGGATGAAATCGGGCGCGGAACTGCCACTTATGACGGCCTGTCCATTGCCTGGGCCACGCTGGAACACCTGCACGCGGCCAACCAATGCCGTGCGCTGTTCGCCACTCACTACCACGAACTTACTGCACTGGCGGGTAAGCTCGAAAGTGTCGACAACGCCACCGTCGCCGTCAAGGAATGGGAGGGCGAGGTGATCTTCCTACATGAGGTCCACAAAGGCGCCGCCGACCGCTCCTATGGCGTGCAGGTCGCACAGCTGGCGGGCCTCCCAGCATCTGTCGTCGATCGCGCCCGAACCGTCCTTGAACAACTGGAAAAAACCGAACGCGAAGGCGGCAAGCAAAAAGCGCTGATTGACGACCTACCACTTTTCTCAGCTGCGCCACCACCTCCAACACACACGCCGAAACCCTCGCCGGTCTCAGACATGCTGCAAGATATCCTGCCGGACGAACTCACTCCACGCGAAGCACTCGACCTGATCTACAAACTAAAAGAGGCGGCCAAAAACTGACCGCCCCTTCTTCTGTTCAAAAATACCTCCGCCGGAGGCTTGGCTTCGCAGAAGCCAATCAGCTCGCAGGTGTCGACGACACTCCAACCTGCGCCGGACGCAGCAAACGGTCATGTAGCATGAATCCTTCAGCTGAGACCTGAATGATGTCGCCCGCCTTGGTGCCAGGCACCGGGGCTTCGAACATCGCCTCATGCATGTTTGGATCAAACCGATCCCCAACTTCCGGCGTGATCACCACAATCCCATGTTTTTGGAATACGTCCTTCAGTGCGCGCATGGTCAGTTCCACGCCTTCTATCAAACCAGCAGCCACTTCTTTCTGCTCATCGGTCGCAGCCTCAAGCGCGCGCTTCATGTTGTCGTAAACCGGCAGCATGTCACGGGCCAGTTTTGACCCACCATACTGTTCCGCATCCCGACGGGCCTTGTCGCCACGTTTACGCGCATTCTCTGCATCCGCCAAGGCACGCATGAACTTGTCCTTGAACGCATCTCGCTCGGCGCGCAACGCGTCGATCTCAAGCTCTTCTTCGCTAATCTCAACAAGGTCCTCGGCCAGCTCTTCCGCTTCGGCCATTGCGATATCGTCCAGAAAATCTTCGTTTTTGGGCTCTGCCATCTCTTACCCTCTAGCTCCGGTCGGAAATCAGCTTGCCGACCAGTTGCGCCGTATAATCCACGATCGGCACGATCCGTCCATAGTTCAGTCGCGTGGGTCCAATAACCCCGACCGCACCGATTATCTTACGATCAGCGTTCATATATGGAGACACCACCAAAGAGGAACCCGAAAGTGAGAAAAGTTTGTTCTCAGAGCCGATAAAAATGCGCACACCCTCGCCATCTTCAGTCAATTCAAGGAATTCGGCGATGTCACGCTTACGTTCCAGATCGTCAAACAGGGTGCGAATGCGGTCCAGCTCTTCAACTTCGCCCGAATCCGCCAGCAGATTCGCCCGCCCCCGCACGATCAACCGGGCTGAGTCGCCCCCGTCCCCGTCCCAGGCCGCGATTCCGCTTTCGACCATGTCACGCGCCAGAACATCAATTTCCTGTTTACGCACGTCGATCTGAGACAGCATCTGCTTGCGCACTTCGCTAATCGTGCGGCCCTCAATCAGCGCGTTCAGGAAATTCGCCGCCTCGCGCATGGAACTCGGCGTCTGCCCCGGCGGCGGGGTGAACAGGCGGTTTTCCACGTGCCCATCCGAAAACACCAGCACCACTAAAGCCCGGTCATGGCCCAGCGAGACAAACTCGATATGCTTAATCTCGGCCTCATGCTTGGGCGTCAGCACCAGCGACGCGCCTTGTGTCACGTGTGACAAAGCCGATCCCACCCGGTCCAGCATACCGCCCACATCGCCCGTGTTAGAGCCTAATGTCTCATTCAGCTTCTGCCGGTCATCGGCGCCCAGATCGCCAACCTCAAGCAACCCGTCAACAAACATTCGCAACCCCTGCTGCGTTGGAATCCGCCCCGCAGACACATGAGGGCTGTCCAGCAGGCCCAGAAACTCCAGATCCTGCATCACATTGCGCACCGTCGCGGCGCTGACTCTCTCCGACAAGGTGCGGGTCAGGGTGCGGCTGCCGACCGGCTCGCCGCTCTCCAAATAGCTTTCGACGATCAACCGGAACACTTCGCGCGAGCGGTCGTTCATCTCATTCAGAATTTTACTTGCTTCGCTCATCGGCGGCCCCCTGCTGGATCGTCATTAAATCGCAGGTAAATGAAAGGTCAATCGGGGTTGCATCGTAACGCCACGGGGCGGTATCCCAAAGCCAGCAAACAAAGGAAATTCCATGCGACCCTCAGGACGTAATCTAGACGAAATGCGCGCTGTTTCCATCGAGACAGGTTTCACCAAACATGCCGAAGGGTCTTGCCTGATCAAGATGGGCGACACCCATGTGCTATGTACCGCCACGATCGAGGACCGCGTGCCGCCCTTTATCAAGGGCTCGGGCCTTGGCTGGGTGACTGCCGAATACGGGATGCTGCCCCGCGCGACCAACACGCGGATGCGGCGTGAGGCGGCCTCAGGCAAGCAAGGCGGTCGCACCGTGGAAATCCAGCGCCTGATTGGCCGCGCCCTGCGCGCCGGTGTCGACCGGGTGGCGCTGGGTGAACGACAGATCACTGTCGACTGCGATGTCATTCAGGCCGATGGCGGCACCCGCTGCGCCTCGATCACCGGCGGTTGGGTCGCGCTGCGTCTGGCGGTGAACAAGCTGATGAAAACGGGCGATGTGATTTCCGATCCTCTGGTCGATCCTGTCGCCGCCGTGTCTTGTGGCATCTATGCCGGTCAGCCGGTACTGGATCTGGACTACCCCGAAGACAGCGAAGCCGGTGTGGATGGCAACTTCATCATGACCGGCTCGGGCAAGCTGATCGAAGTACAGATGAGCGCCGAAGGCTCGGTCTTTAGCCGCGCGCAGATGGATCAGCTGATGGATCTGGCCGAAAAAGGCGTCAGCGAACTGGCAGCCGCACAGAAAGCCGCCACCGCATGACCCGAAAGTTCGACAGCGACAGGCTGCTGGTCGCCACGCACAACAGAGGCAAGCTTGAGGAGATGGCGCATCTTCTTGAGCCCTTTGGCGTGACCGTGATCGGCGCGGGCGAGATGAACCTGCCCGAACCGGAAGAGACAGAGGATACCTTTGTCGGCAATGCCCGGATCAAGGCGCATGCCGCGGCAAAGGCGACCGGCCTGCCTGCTCTGTCGGACGATTCCGGGATCACCATCGACGCGCTGAACGGCGCACCCGGCGTCTACACTGCCGATTGGGCCGAAACTGGCAATGGCCGGGATTTCCTGATGGCGATGACCCGCGCTCATAATGAGTTGGAAGCCAAAAACGCCCCCCACCCGCGTACTGCGCAGTTCCGCAGCACCCTGGTGTTAGCCTGGCCCGACGGTCATGACGAAGTGTTCGAGGGCATCGCTCCCGGTCATCTGGTCTGGCCCATTCGCGGCGAAGGCGGTTTTGGCTATGACCCGATGTTTGTCCCCGACGGCTATGACATTACCTTTGCCGAGATGGATCGCTGGGAAAAGAACAAGATCAGCCATCGCGGCCGCGCGGTGGAGATGTTCGTGAAGGGCTGCTTTGGCGGATGATTGGCGCAACGGGGGCTTTGGCCTGTACGTGCATTGGCCCTTTTGCGAGGCCAAATGCCCCTATTGCGATTTCAACAGCCATGTTTCCCGTAATATTGATCAAAAACAATGGCTTGAGGCGTATCTGACCGAGCTGCGCCGCTCGGCCACCGAAACGCCCGATCGCATCCTGAACACGATCTTCTTCGGTGGCGGCACCCCATCTCTGATGGATCCCGACACCGTCGCCGCTGTGATTGATGAGGCCCGCGCCCTGTGGCGGCCCGCCAATGACATGGAAATCACGCTTGAGGCCAATCCCGGCTCGGTCGAGGCTGGGCGCTTCGCTGCCTATCGTGATGCCGGCGTGAACCGGATCTCGATGGGGGTACAAGCGCTGAACGATGAAGATCTGCGTCGTCTGGGCCGTATCCACACAGTGGCCGAGGCCCACGCCGCCTTTGATATCGCCCGTAATTGCTTTGACCGCGTCAGTTTCGACCTGATCTATGCCCGCCAGCATCAAACGTTGGACGATTGGCGCGCGGAACTAACCGAAGCCCTGTCGATGGCCGTTGATCATCTGTCACTGTACCAACTGACGATCGAAGAAGGCACCGCCTTTGGCGACCGTTACGCGGTGGGCAAACTGCGCGGCCTGCCCGAGGATGACCACGCCGCTGACATGTACCTCGCCACGCAGGAGATTTGTGAGGCCCACGGCCTGCCCGCCTATGAAGTGTCAAACCACGCCCGACCAGGCGCGGAGTCGCGGCACAATCTGATCTATTGGAACTACGGGGATTATGTGGGCATCGGACCCGGTGCACATGGGCGCATCACGGTTCATAACACCAAATACGCCACTGAAACCTACTTGTCGCCAACCGCGTGGTTGACTGCTGCCCTCAAGGGATCGGGTGAAAAGGAACGCACCGCGCTCAGTCCGCAAGATCAGGCAAATGAATACCTTATAATGGGTCTACGTATTTCTGATGGTCTAGATATAGATCGCTACAGTGCATTATCATCGTATGAGCTGCCACATGGCAAACTCAACGATCTGAGTGAAATCGGTATGGTCGAGGTGCAAGGCCGTCAGCTTAGGGCCACCAAAAACGGACGCGCAGTATTGAATGCCGTTATCCGGGAATTGCTGGGGTAGCATGCAGTATCTTTGGGCTACTCTGGGATTGATTTGCGTGGCGCTTGCAGTCATCGGTGTCGTGCTGCCACTGCTACCGACCGTCCCGTTCCTGCTGTTGGCCGCCTTCTTCTTCGCGCGCTCATCGTCCCGTTTGCATAATTGGCTGATCACACATCGCACGTTCGGCCCAATGATTATTGATTGGCAAAGCTCCGGCGCCATTCGTGCAAGTGCAAAAAAAGCGGCAACCGTGTCGATTGCCGCCGTTTTTGGAATTTCAGTCCTGATTTCTGTACCGGGGTACGTTCTTGCAATCCAGGCGGTCGTTTTGGGCGCTGTGCTAACCTTTATCTGGACCCGCCCTAACGGCTGAGCTTGGCGCAAAGATCGTCAAGTTGATCCAGGTTTTCATAGGTCAACACAACCTGCCCCGTCTCGGTCCCCGCTTTGTGGTTGATGACAACCTTCATCGCCAGAATGGCCGACAGATCTTTTTCCAACGCCCGCGTATCCGCATCCTTCCCGGCATCCAGATTACGCGCCCGAGGAACCGGTTTTGCTTCATTCGGCTGCTGTTGTTTCTTGACCAACGCCTCGGTCGCGCGGACCGAAAGGCCATCGCGGATCACAATTTTCGCCAGCTCTGTCGGGTTTTCGGCAGTAATCAACGCCCGCGCATGGCCGCCGGACAGCTTTCCCTCGACCACGAAATGCTGCACATCCATTGGCAATGACAGCAATCGCAGCAGGTTTGCGATATGGCTCCGGCTTTTACCCAGAGCCTCGGCCATTTTTTCCTGCGTATGGCCAAAGCGGTCCATAAGCTGTTTGTAACCCGCGGCCTCTTCTACTGCGTTCAAATCAGCACGCTGGATATTCTCAATAATCGCGACTTCCAGCACCTCGGTGTCATCGAAATCCCGCACAATAACTGGAATTTCATGCAGTTGCGCCATCTGCGCAGCACGCCATCGCCGCTCACCAGCGACAATCTCATAATCACCTTCCGAGATTTCACGCACGATCAAAGGTTGGATAATGCCCTTTTCCTTGACCGAAGCCGCCAGTTCATCCAGTTGCTCTCGTGAAAAAGTACGGCGCGGCTGGTTCGGATTGGCGTGCAGTTTTTCAATCGGGACTTTCATGTCCGGGCGGCGTGGTTCGGACATGACGCGGCCTTCGGTTTCCTGCGTTACATCCGCCATCAATGCAGACAATCCGCGCCCCAACCCCCGAGGTTTCGATTTCTTTGCTGCCACTGTGACCTCCTACCGCCATTCAGGCGGCTTTTTTATTCTTATGCATGACCTCGCGCGCCAAGTGTCGGTACGCCATCGCCCCTAAGGACCCAGAATCATATTGCAGAACTGGCAAAGCGTAAGACGGAGCTTCGCTGACCCGAACATTTCTGGGTATCTTGGTTTTAAATACCATCTCACCCAGATTGTCACGCGCGTCTTTTTCCACCTGACGGGACAAGTTGTTGCGGTTGTCATACATAGTCAGCACAACACCTTCGATTCTGAGGTCGGGGTTTGCGGTTTGCCGAACCTCTCGAATGGTCAGCATAAGCTGCGATAGGCCCTCAAGCGCAAAGAACTCACTTTGCAGCGGAACCAGCACAGAATGCGCCGCAACCATTGCGTTGACGGTTAAAAGGTTCAGAGAAGGCGGGCAATCGATCAGAACAAAGTCAAACCCAAACTTGTCGATAGCGGTTTGACGCAATGCGTCATGAAGCAGATAGCTGCGTTTTTCATTTGAAATAAGTTCGATATCAGCCGAACTTAGATCCACAGTCGCCGGGATAACAAAAAGCCCACCAATTTCTGTTTCCTGAACGACCGCCTCCAGTGGAGCATCATCCAGGATCAGATCATAAGTCGTCCAATCCCGGTCTTCGACTCCTAAACCGGTGGACGCATTGCCCTGCGGGTCCAAATCCACCACGAGAACTTTGCATCCAGCTTCTGCCAGGCCCGCAGCGAGGTTGATCGCAGTTGTTGTCTTTCCAACACCGCCCTTCTGATTAGCTACCGCAATTATCCGAGGGCCAGAAGGACGAGACAAATCAACCACGAGAAACTCCTTTTATCTTAAGGATAACGGCTTGGGGCTCGGTTAAACTTGTAATCGGCTCGGCATCGAAATTCCATTCCTCCTGCGCGTCCGACAGTTCTTTTTTCCACTTCGCGCCTTTCGGCAACAGGGCTGTCCCAGATTCGCCTAAATGCCTGTCGCAAAACGATAATAAGACCTTTAACTCTGCAAGCGCGCGGGCTGACAAAACATCGGCATTCAAGGGGTCAACGGATTCAATTCGTTTGGAAATTACCCGGCAATTCGTGCTGCATTCACGCGCCACATTTCGCAGAAATGCCGATTTTCTTTGATCACTCTCCACCAGTGTGAACGAGGCGTCCGGATATTCTTCCATAGCCAGAATCGCGCAGACCATACCTGGAAATCCGCCCCCACTACCCAGATCAACCCAAGAATTGAAGCTGTCGGCGCAGCGATAAACTTGCACAGAATCTTTGATGTGCCGCTCCCATATGTCCTCCAGGCTGTTCCTCGAGACAAGATTTATGCTTTGATTCCACTTTTTGACCAAGTCCACATAAGTGGTCAGCCGGGAAAATGTTTCACGTGAAACATTTAAGTCGTCCCTCATATCTTTCGCACTTTCTGGTTGCGGCGAAGTCTGGCCAAAACCAATGTCAGAGCTGCAGGCGTAACGCCTTCGACGCGACTAGCCTGACCAATATTCTCCGGCTTTGCTTGGGACAGCTTTTGTTTCATCTCTGACGACAGGCCTTCCAGGGCAAAAAAATCGAAACCCCTAGGAATTTCATAAGCTTCATCCCGACGCATTGCTTCGACATCTCTTTTCTGCCGCTCAATATAGTTCGCGTACAGCGCGTCACGCTCCACTTGTTGACGGATATCAGGGTCAACGGCTTCCGAGCCCGAAATTAGTGGGATCAAATCCGAGTAATTGACTTTGGGAAACGCCAGAATCGCCATGCCATCTCGACGATTGCCGTCGTTATTAACCGAAATTCCTGCCGCGTTTATCTCTTTCGGCGTATATTTCCGCTTATTTAGCAACGACTTTGCCGCCGTTAACTTCTTCATCTTCTCGGAAAACACTTCTTCCCGTTTAGGTGTTACGCACCCCAACTTAATTCCGACCGGCGTTAACCTCTGGTCTGCATTGTCTGCTCGCAATGACAGGCGAAACTCAGCACGAGACGTGAACATCCGGTAAGGCTCCGCGACTCCCTTGGTGGTAAGGTCGTCAATCATTACCCCTATGTAACTGTCTGCACGTGTAAAATGAACAGGTTCTCTATCCAAGGTGGCCAGGGCGGCATTTAGTCCCGCTACCAAGCCCTGAGCAGCCGCCTCCTCATACCCAGTGGTTCCATTAATTTGACCTGCCAAATATAAACCTGGCACAGAAGGCAGAGACAGCGAGGAAGTTAACACACGGGGATCCACATAATCGTATTCGATCGCGTATCCTGGTTGCAGAATCTTGGCTTTTTCCAAGCCCTTAATAGACTGGACATATTCGCGCTGAACGCCTTGCGGCAACGAAGTTGAGATTCCATTTGGATATATTGTGTGATCATTGACCCCTTCCGGCTCCAGAAATATCTGGTGGGAGTCCTTTTCGGCAAATCGAACAATCTTATCTTCAATTGAAGGACAGTACCGCGGGCCAACGCCATCAATGTGGCCGCCATACATTGCTGAACGCGCCAAGTTCTTTTCGATTATCTCGTGTGTTTGAGCATTCGTATGTGTAATACCACACGAGATTTGGGGAGCTACAACCGAACTGGACAAAAAAGAGAACAGGCTTGGTTCATCGTCTCCGTCTTGACGCTCTAGATCTGACCAATCAATCGTTCGTCCGTCCAATCTTGGCGGAGTGCCCGTTTTCAAACGACCAAGTGGTAACTCAAAGCTATCTAATCTTTCTGCCAATCGAACCGACGGTCTGTCGCCCATCCGTCCGCCCGGTTTGGACTGATCCCCAATATGGATCACACCGCGCAGAAATGTCCCGGATGTTAAGATCACTGCTTTTGCTCGGATTTCTGAGTCGTCCGCCAATCGGATACCGGCAACGCGATCGGCGACCATCAGGAAATCAGTCACTTCACCGACAATAACGCTCAACTCTTGTTGAGCTTGAGTTTCTTTTTGCATTGCCGCCCGGTACAAAGCCCGGTCTGCCTGCGTTCGGGGACCTTGCACCGCGGGCCCCTTGCGGCGGTTTAGCAACCGAAACTGAATTCCGGCCCGATCTGCGACGCGCCCCATAACGCCGTCCATGGCATCGATTTCGCGTACTAAGTGGCCTTTGCCCAGTCCTCCGATTGCTGGGTTACATGACATGACTCCAATGTCGGCGGCTGATAAAGTCACCAATGCGGTATTCACACCCATCCGTGCGGCGGCGTGGGCTGCCTCGGTTCCTGCGTGGCCCGCGCCGATGACGATGACATCAAAATCCGAATGTTTCACGTGAAACACTCCTTACTTGCCCAAGCAGAAACTCGAGAATATTTCGTCCAACAAGTCTTCAACCCCAATCCTCCCGACCAGAGATTCCAACGTTCTGATAGCTGTGCGCATTTCTTCGGCAGCGATATCATACAGGTCTGGGCCTGATTCCAGAACCGAGATTGCCGCGTTCAAGGCCTGTTGCGCATTGATCAGCGCAACACGGTGCCTTTCTCGTGTCGAAATACCAGATGTCGTGGTTCGCGATGACAAAATACGCGATATACGGGCAACAAGTGCATCCACTCCGTGGCCTGTTTTCCCAGAAATTCCATTTTCACCCTCGTCTCGAAGGTCGGATTTAGGGAAAACTTGGATATCGTCGGACTGAAACTGCACATCCAATTCGGACGGGTCAGCTGTCAGAAACACTCGCATATCCGCAGCTTCCGCCCGTTTCTTTGCCAACGCAATCCCCAATGATTCCACATGATCTTCGGTTTCGCGCAATCCGGCCGTGTCCAACAGTGTTACCGGCAGACCGTCCAAGTCCATCCGCACTTCGATCACATCGCGTGTAGTTCCGGCATATTCCGATGTTATCGCGGCTTCTCGCCCGGCCAGCGCATTCAGCAAAGTAGACTTTCCAGCATTGGGCAAGCCGACAATAGCAACTTCAAATCCTGTGCGAATACGTTCAGCAATCTTGACGCCTTCGGCTTCACGCATCAGGTCGGACATGACACCTTCAACTAAGGCCCGAACTTCAGGCGTGACATCGGTTGGCACCTCTTCATCCGCAAAATCGATCACGGCCTCAAGCAGGGACGCAGCACGGATCAGGTCGCGACGCCAACGCTCGGCAAGCTGCCCCAGACCCCCAGCTAGAATAGTCTGCGCCTGCTTGCGTTGCGCTTCAGTTTCCGCGTCGATCAAATCGGCAAGACCTTCGACCTGAGTCAGATCCATCTTGCCGTTTTCCAACGCGCGACGGGTGAATTCTCCGGGTTCAGCCAGGCGTAAACCATCGGTATCGGACAAACACCGCATCACAGCATTCACCGACGCAGTGCTACCATGAATTTGCAGCTCTGCGACGTCCTCGCCAGTGAAACTGGCCGGAGCGTGGAACGTCAGCACCAACCCGTTATCCAGACGAGATCCATCCGGCCCGCGCAGCGTGCGTAAATTCATACCGCGCGCGGGAAGTTCCCCGCCCGTCAGATCCCTGACCGCCGAGTGCGCTAAAGGACCAGAGAGGCGTATAACCGCCACCCCTGCTTTGCCTTGCGCGCTGGCCAAGGCGAATATCGTATCCATTCGAAGGCCTCGCGTCCGTTAAGACCTGTGTCAGGTATTCATTGAATCGAAGAACTCGCCATTCGTCTTCGTCTGTTTCAACTTGGACAGCAGGAACTCGATCGCGTCGGTCGTCCCCATCGGGTTGAGGATGCGGCGCAGAACAAATGTTTTGGCCAGATCACCCTTGTCGACCAGCAGATCCTCTTTCCGGGTGCCCGATTTGAGGATGTCAATCGCCGGGAACACACGCTTGTCGGCGATTTTGCGGTCCAACACGATTTCCGAGTTACCCGTGCCTTTGAATTCTTCAAAGATCACCTCGTCCATCCTGCTGCCGGTGTCGATCAGCGCTGTGGCGATGATGGTCAGCGAACCGCCCTCTTCGATGTTCCGGGCCGCACCAAAGAACCGTTTGGGTCGTTGCAGAGCATTCGCATCCACACCACCGGTCAGAACCTTACCCGAAGATGGGACCACAGTGTTAAACGCCCTACCAAGTCTTGTTATTGAGTCGAGCAAAATAACAACATCTCGTTTATGCTCGACCAAACGCTTGGCCTTTTCGATCACCATTTCCGACACGGCCACGTGGCGCGTTGCAGGTTCATCAAAGGTCGAGGACACGACCTCACCCTTCACCGAGCGCTGCATGTCCGTCACCTCTTCGGGGCGTTCGTCGATCAGAAGGACGATCAGGTAGCATTCGGGGTGGTTCTGTTCGATCGAGTGCGCGATGTTCTGAAGGATCACCGTCTTACCCGTCCGCGGAGGCGCCACGATCAGCGACCGCTGTCCTTTACCAATTGGCGCAACAAGGTCGATCACGCGAGCGGACTTGTCTTTGATGGTGGGATCTTCGATCTCCATCTTCAGACGTTCGTCTGGGTACAAAGGTGTCAGGTTGTCGAACAGGATCTTGTGCTTAGCTTTCTCGGGGTCTTCAAAGTTGATCTTTGTGACCTTGGTCAGCGCAAAATACCGTTCGTTGTCATCGGGCGCCTTGATTTCACCTTCAACGGTGTCGCCAGTGCGCAGCGAATGCAGGCGGATCATGTCAGGCGAGACATAAATGTCGTCAGGACCCGGCAGATAGTTTGCCTCGGGCGAACGCAGGAAGCCAAAGCCGTCTTGCAGCACTTCCAGCACGCCATCGCCGCCAACGGTCCAGCCCTCATCCGCGCGTTCGCGCAGGATCTGGAACATCATCTCGCCCTTGCGCATGGTCGAGGCGTTTTCGATCTCCAGCTCTTCGGCCATCGCCAGAAGGTCTTTGGGGCTTTTGGCTTTCAGATCGGCCAGATTCAGGGATTCATTGGACATGATACAAACCTTCACCGCAATCAGCGCGGCACGAAGTGGAATTTCAGTACGGAAGATACGCCGCCCGGACGGGCGTGTTGTCCCCTACATAAGCGTGACCTTTGTTGGAGTCAAACTGCCCTTGTATTTCCTAAGTAGTTTGTGCCCTCAGAACTTCAGAACGACCGCCAGGACGATGATAACCATCAAAACGGTCGGAACCTCGTTCATCATGCGGTACTGCCGCCCAGTGAGCTTATTTCGCCCCTCTATGAAGTCCTTGCGCCGCGCCATCAGCCAATGATGGAACCAGGTCATCCCGATCACCGCGACCCCCTTGGCCCAGGGCCAGGCCCAGTCCCAGCCAACAATGCCGGGCGTGAAGACCATGATCAGCCCGCAGACCCACGCCACGACCATCGCTGGGCGCATGATCACGCGCAGCAGCTTCTCTTCCATTTCAAAGAAGATATCCTGCGCTCCGTCGACCGCTTGAGCCTTTTCTACGTGATAGACGAACAAGCGGGGCAGATAGAACAACCCTGCCATCCATGAGATCACGGCCATGATGTGAACCGACTTTACCCACGGGTAGATTGCGAAAAGAAGGTCGGTCATGCTGGCTCCGAAGGTTTCCCGGAACCCTCCCTAATAAAAAAATAAGAAAAGAAAAAGGATGATGGTTTTGTAGGGCGGTCCAAATCCGTGGATTACTTTTTTACACATATGTTTTCCCCAAGTGGACAGAATCCGGTTCTGGGCGGTTGATTCTGTTGAGAGAAAGTTTTTCCTATTAATATCAATTATTTATACTTTTCTTGAATATGAATCACTGGGGATAAGTCTTCGGGTATGTTTGGAAAACCCCGGTTTTCCCGTTTGTCGACTTATCCTTGTCCCTACTGGATAGTATTCGGGCGAATCCGGGATGTTTGACGCGAAAATCGTGGGCTTGCGTGTCAACAGGAAAGCCATACAAACCATCCCGGAACCGTTAACGATTTGCTCAGGGGGTTTTCCACATGTCTGTCCCCATCATTCTGGCCTCTGGCTCGTCCATCCGGGCGGAGTTGTTGCGCAATGCGCAGGTGCCGTTCAGCGTGCAAACCGCGCGCGTCGATGAAGACACAGCTAAACGCGCCCTTCTGGCTGAAGGCGCCTCGCCCCGCGATATTGCAGATGCTCTGGCCGAGATGAAGGCCCGCAAGGTCAGCGACAAACATCCCGGCGCGATGGTGTTGGGATGCGATCAAGTGCTGGACTTCGACGGTCAGCTTTTATCGAAACCACAAACGCCTGACGACGCGCTGGCGCAGCTTAGGGCCATGCGGGGGAAACGGCATATGCTGCTATCGGCGGCCGTGATCTATCAGGATGGCGAGCCGATCTGGCGGCATGTGGGTCAGGTTCGCTTGCGGATGCGGATGAGCTCGGACGCATATCTGCGGGGCTACGTGGATCGAAACTGGGACAGTATCCGTCACGCCGTTGGGGCCTATAAGCTGGAAGAGGAAGGTGTGCGCCTGTTCGCCACCATTGACGGAGACTATTTTAACGTCTTGGGTATGCCCTTATTGGAGCTGTTGAATTTTCTGGCCGTCAAAGGGGTGATTGATCAATGAGCAAGGCAAAGATTCCTCTGGCCGGGGTGATCGGGCACCCAGTGGCGCATTCGAAATCGCCTCAGTTGCATGGGCATTGGTTAAAGACCTATGGGTTGTCGGGTCACTACGTGCCGATGGATGTGTCCACGGACGATTTACAGGATGTGTTGCGCGCTTTGCCCAAGGCTGGGTTCGTGGGAACCAATGTCACCGTTCCGCATAAAGAGGCTGCGCTACGTCTGGCCGATGAGGCCACGGACCGAGCGCGCAAGATTGGCGCGGCGAATACGCTGGTGTTTCAGGACGATGGCCGAATCCACGCCGACAACACCGATGGCTATGGATTTCTCGAGAACCTGCGCAGCGGCGCGCCGGATTGGTCCCCGACGGACGGACCTGCGGTTGTGTTCGGGGCAGGCGGTGCCGCGCGAGCGGTGCTTCAGGCTTTGGTCGAGGCAGATGTGCCCGAGATTTTGCTAACCAACCGTACCCGGGAGCGGGCCGAGACATTGCGAGATGAATTTGGGCCCAGCATCACGGTTGTCGATTGGGTTCAGGCCGGAAATGTGATCGAGGATGCCGAATTGGTGGTCAACACCAGCTCTTTGGGGATGCAGGGGCAGCCCGAGTTACGCGTGCCGCTGGACGGGTTGCAGCCCGGTGCGGTTGTGACGGACCTGGTCTACGCACCGCTGAAAACGCATCTGCTGAAAAGCGCCGAAGAGGCCGGCTGCACCACCGTCGATGGTTTGGGCATGTTGCTGCACCAGGCTGTGCCGGGTTTCGAAAGCTGGTTCGGTGTCCGCCCTGAAGTCAATGTAGACCTGCGCGCGGCTGTTTTGTCATGAGTTTCGCGCTTGGCCTGACGGGCTCGATCGGAATGGGCAAAAGCACCACAGCGCAAATGTTTGTCGATGAAGGCTGCGTGTTATGGGATGCTGATGCAGCAGTGCATAGACTCTATTCAAGGGGCGGTGCTGCAGTTGAACCGATGCAAGCTACTTTTCCCGCCGCAATCGTTGACGACGCGGTCAGCCGCGATGCGCTGAAACAGATCATCACAAATGACCCGGCTGCGCTCAAGCAGATCGAAGGCATCGTGCACCCCTTGGTTGCCGCAGACCGCGCTGCGTTTCGAGCAAACGCTACCGCGGATATTCTGGTTTTCGACATTCCCTTGCTATTCGAAACCGGTGGAGATGCTGCGATGGATGCCGTGGCTTGCGTGTCGATCCCGGCGGATGAACAAAAACGTCGCGTCATGGCGCGGGGAACGATGTCTGAGGCGCAGTTCGAGCAGATCCGCGCCCAACAGATGCCGAATGACGAAAAATGCGCACGATCTGATTTCGTGATCGTGACGGACAGTCTGGACCATGCCCGCGCGCAGGTGCAGGATGTGGTCAGGCAGATACGGGCGGGTTTGGCAGATGCGTGAAATTGTACTGGATACCGAAACCACGGGGTTCGATCCCGAAAGTGGCGACCGCATCGTGGAAATCGGCGCGGTCGAGCTTTGGAACCACGTGGCCACGGGCGAGACCTATCACGTCTATATCAACCCCGAACGTTCGATGCCGGAAGAGGCGTTTGGCGTTCACGGTATCGGCCCGGACCTTCTGGAAACTCCGCGACCACCGGAAAAAGGTGAAGTAACACTGAAGGACAAGCCGGTTTTTGCCAAGGTCGGTCAGGGATTTCGCGACTTCATCAAGGATTCGAAACTGGTCATCCACAACGCCTCGTTCGACATGAAGTTCCTGAACGCCGAGTTGAAATGGATGGGCCTGCCGCAGATTCCGATGGATCAGGCGCTCGATACGCTGGCCATCGCGCGCAAACGCTTTCCGGGTTCACCCGCCTCGTTGGATGCGCTGTGCCGGCGGTTCAATATCGACAACTCGAACCGAACGCTGCACGGAGCGCTGCTGGACTCTGAGATTCTGGCCGAGGTCTATCTGGAGCTGATCGGTGGACGGCAGCCGGATTTCGGCCTTTCGACTGTCGCCTCTGCGGCAGGTGCGGGCGGCGAAGAGTGGCGACCCACGGCACGACCGACACCCTTGGCGTCAAAGATCACCGATGAAGAACGCGCAGCACATGAAACATTTGTGGAAAAACTGGGCGAAAACGCCCTGTGGACCCGCGCCTGAGGGATTATCCGGCGCGGGTCGAATGGGTTAGGCTTCGGCTTTTTGTGCTTCGGCCTGACGACGCATCAACTCGTTGCGGTACAGGGCCACGAAGTCGATATTGTCCAGGTTCACCGGCGGATAACCACCATCGCGGGTTACGTCGCTGACGATGCGGCGCAGGAACGGGAACAACATCCGCGGGCACTCGATCATCAGGAACGGATGCAGTTGGTCATCGGCCACACCTTCAACGTGGAACAGGCCGCAATAATCCAGCTCGCACAGGAACAGGATGTCTTCCATGCCCTTGGCTTTGGATTTGAGGTTCAGTTTGACCGAAACCTCATACTGATGCTCAGTCGGGCGCTTTTTTGCATCAAGATTGACCTGAACGGAAATCTCGGGCTGCACGTCGCCGGATACGCCCTTTTGGGCCATCACGTTTTCAAACGACAGATCACGAATGAATTGTCCCAGAACGCGCATCTGGATCTGCGGTGCCGCCTGGGCTGCGGCGGCTGTGTTTTCTTTGGCGTCTTCTTCGGCCATTTATCTACTCCGAAACTAAAATTTGCCTTTGCTTAGCAAGTTGGGCGCGGCACCTCAATGCAGGTCACGGACCTTCGACCCATTTCGATGGTTTTGATGGGTCACGGCGGGGGTGAACCTCGGTGTATTCCCCGTCGATCACGTCGTCTTGCGGTGCAGGGTCAGGACCGGTGCGGAACTGCGCGCCACCACCCATCTGAAACTGGGTGATGGTTACTCTGGACTTGAGAAAGTTGAAAACGGCCACCCGAACTCCGGGAATAAGCAAAGCAAAACCAATGGCATCGGTGAAAAACCCCGGTGTTAGCAGCAATACGCCAGACAACAGGATCATGGCGCCGTGGGCCAGCGGCTCGGTCGGGTCGTCCAGTTCGGCAAAGGATCGCTGCAGATTGGCCAATGCCATGCGACCTTGTGTCCGTACCAAAGCTGTGCCCAACACAGCCGTCAGAACGACAATCGCAAGCGTTGGCCACAGACCGATCAGGCCGCCTACCTGAATGAACAAGGCGATCTCGATGATCGGGACCAGCAAAAAAGCGAGGAACAGATACATATGCGTTATCCTTTAACCAGGCTCGGGCAGTAGACTTGGCCCGAACTGTCACCTACATAGTGGCAAGAGGCTGCGTATACAAAGTCGCGGTCCGATAAAGAGGATGAAATGAACGAACCGATGATCCAGTTGCTGGTCCTGGCCGGAATTGCCGTTTTCCTGATCCTGCGCCTGAAAAGCGTGCTGGGGACGCGTGAGGGTTTTGAAAAGCCTCCCGTTCAGCAGCAGCCAGACGGGCAGAATTCGCGCCGTGACTTCGAGGTGATCGAAGGCGGCCCGGATCACGACATCACCGACCACGTTGCCGAAGACAGCGAACAGGCCCAGACCCTGACCGCTATGAAGCGGGTTGAGCCCAGCTTTTCGGTGTCCGAGTTTGTTCAAGGCGCGCGCGGCGCGTATGAGATGATCGTGATGGGGTTCGAAAAGGGCAATCTGGACGAAATCCAGCCCTTCCTGTCCGAAGAGGTGTTTGACACTTTCGTCGATGTCGTCGCAGCGCGTGAAGATCAGGGCCTGACGATCGAAGCTGAATTCATTGGGGTGCGAGAAACCGCGCTGGCCGATGTAAAGTTCGACAAGGACACCAACGAGGCCGAGATTACCATGCGCTTTGTAGGTGAACTGACCTCGGTCGTGCGCGATCGCGGTGGTGATATCATCGAAGGCAACCCCAACACCGTCAAACGCCAAAAGGACAGCTGGACCTTTGCCCGCGTCATGGGCAGCGACGATCCGAACTGGCTGCTTGTTGCCACGGACGCATGATTGCTGCGCTTCGGTCGTTTTTGCTGGGGGCTGTGATGGCAACCTCTGCCAGCGCCGAAGCGACGCGTTCCATTCTGTCGTTTGACGATCTGGATGGCTGGGCCGCCGATGACCACGGGGCGGCCCTTTCAGTTTTTCTGAACACGTGTGGCGATCTGGATGACCCGGATTGGCGCGCACTCTGCAGTGTCGCGCAGACCTATGAAGCCGATGCCGCCCGATCTTTCTTTGAGCTGTTCTTCCGCCCCGTTCTGGTCGAAGATGGCAAGGACGCGTTGTTCACCGGGTATTTTGAGCCAGAATTGGACGGATCGCGCACCCGATCGGATCGGTTCCGGTATCCGCTGTACAAAATGCCGCCCGAGGCGCGCGGGGTCGAGCAATGGCTGTCACGTCGGGACCTGTTGACCAGCGATGTTTTGCAAGGTCGCGGGCTTGAGATCGCTTGGGTCGATGACCCAGTCGAGCTGCTCTTTCTGCAAATCCAGGGCTCGGGCCGTATCCGCCTGCCGGATGGCGGTGCGTTGCGGGTGGGTTATGGGGGCGCAAACGGGCATCCCTACCGCTCCATCGGGTCGGAGTTGATCCGAAAGGGCGCATTGGCCGCCCATCAGGTCAGTGCGCAGATGATCAAGACATGGGTGCGCAAGAACCCCGAGGCCGGGGCCGAGCTGCTGTTTCACAACCCCTCATACGTGTTCTTCCGCGAAGTCACCCGCGTTGCGCCCGAGCTTGGGCCTTTGGGCGCCATGAACCGATCCGTCACCACGATGCGCAGCATTGCGGCCGATCCGGGCTTCACGCCGTTGGGCGCGCCGGTTTGGGTTGAGAAGGACGGCAAGAACCCATTGCGACGGTTGATGATCGCGCAGGATACCGGTTCGGCTATCAAGGGCGCGCAGAGGGCAGATATTTTCTTTGGTACTGGTGATGAAGCGGGCCGCGCCGCGGGGCGTTTGAAAGACCCCGGACGCATGATCGTTTTACTGCCGATCCAACGCGCCTATGCACTGGCACCGGATTCGTTCTGATGGCACGGCGCAAACTCACCTCGGACGAAATCGAACTATGGCGAAAGGTCGCCAAACAGGCCGAGCGGATGCACCCCGAGATCCCGCAAACGGTGCATCCGACCACCCTGCCGAAACCGAAGCCCACCAAAACGCCAAAAGCGCGGATCGACACGTTTGAGCTTGGCCAGACCGCACCTTCTAAACCATCGCGCCATGCGCTGAAACCCTCTATTGCGGAAAGCCTGCGCGCTAGCCCGGTGCAGATGGACAACAAAGCGTTTGGTCGGATGAAGCGTGGCAAGCTCAAGCCCGAAGGCAAGCTGGACCTGCACGGAATGCGCGTGGATACGGCCCATCCGGCGTTGGTGCGCTTTGTTCTGACCGCCCAAGCGCAAGGTAAACGTCTGGTTCTGGTCGTCACCGGAAAAGGCAAGGACCGGGACGAGCCCGGCCCCATCCCCACCCCGCGCGGCGTATTGCGCAACCAAGTGCCGCATTGGCTGAGCATTCCGCCGCTGGCGCAGGCCGTGCTGCAAGTAACCCCTGCCCATATCAGTCATGGTGGCGACGGGGCGTATTACGTTTACCTGCGGCGTATCCGTTAAAAACTGCGCGCGGCGCGGGTGATCCCGATCCAGACCAACGCGCTGGCTGCGACGAAGAACGCTCCTATCCACAGGAATTGCTGATCCAGCGCGACGCGATGGTCGATCAACACTCCGGTCAGTCCCGGCCCGATGGCCGAGCCCAAGACCATCACGGCGGTTGCCATGGCCTTGATCGCACCGATGTGGCGGGTGCCATAGAACTCGGCCCAGAACGCGCTGGGCAGTGTGCTATTGGCCCCCACGGTCAAGGCCAGAAAAACCAACGCCAAACTGGCCCCCACCAACCCTGTCACAAACGAGACAAGGGCAAACCCGATCGCCATGGGCAATAGGAAATAAGGCATCATCCGCGCGGTGCCCCATTTGTCCAGAGCCCAGCCGGTTGCAAACATCGCCAGCAGGGACACAGCGGTGTAGATCGGGAACAATGCAACCAGTTCGATATGCTGCCAGCCCTTGATCTCGGCCAGATGCACCTGATGAAAGAAAAACGCGGTGATGAAGGCGGATGGTCCCAGCAATGCTGGAGCCATAAACCAGAAAAGTGGACTAAGTAGAGCCTGTTTTCGCGTCCAATGGCGCCCTTTCATCCCGGTTGAGGAATGCTCAGACGCCAGGCTTTGCGGCGTGCGTTCCTGTCGCAGCAAACGCACCAGAACCGGGATCCCTAACAGCACCATTCCAGCTGAAATCACCCAAAGTATCCGCCAATCCAGCACTGCCATCGCGGCGACGAAAATGACCGGCAGCAGCGCCTCGCCGACCGAGAACCCGACCGAGGCAATGGACAGCGCTTTGCCCCGCGTGGCGGTGAACCAGCGTGTCATTGCCACCAGGGCCAGATGCACAGACATCCCCTGCCCGAACAGGCGCAACAGAAAGATGATGATGGGTAAAAGGAACAGCCATGCGTTCAGCGCCATCGCCATCGCGGCCAAGGCCAGACCGACCAGGACAACCGGCCCCAGAACGCGCACGCGAAACATATCGGTCAGCGCCCCGGCCCAGATCATGACCACGGCCGACACTGTCGTGCCCAGCGAATAAAGTCCGCCCCACGCCCCATGGCTCAGGCCATACGCGGCGCGGATTTCGCCGGAAAAGATCGAGATGAAGAAGGTTTGCCCAAAGCTGGACAGAAATGTCAGCAAAAACCCCGCGCCCAGCCATGCTGCGTTGTCGCGCAGAAACTCGCCGGGCCGAGGCGACGTCACGGGGCGCTTACCTGTGCCTGTCCGGTTTCGGTCAGAACGATCTCGGTCGCGCCGGTCGGGTTGCGCACATTGGCCGGGGCGATGACGTCAATCCCCCGCTGCTCGGTACCGAATGTGTCGCTGACCCGGCGGGCCGATGCGATAATTGCCAGCAACGCTGGCGAGGTCGCGGCCACGAAATGCGAGGATTGCGCATCGTTATTGAAAGCGGTCGTGTCCAGAATGTTGATCTTGTATTCTGACAGCGCCTCGGCCGAACTGATATTGCCCAGACGCTCACCCTTGGTGGTGCCGCGCAGCCGGGCCGAGATATTCAGCAACTTGTCCTTTTGCGAGGTGATGACGATGAACGGATCCGGCGGTGTCTTGATCACATCCATCTGCGAGCGGAACAGATCCACGTCCAGATCCGGTGAAATCAGCACCACGCCTTCCAGATTGCGACTGGCCCAGCCTGGTTCGCGCAATTCGGCCTGTCGCATCATCTCCATCGTCAAGGCAGTGCCCATGGAATGCGCCACCAGAACCACGCGTTTGACTCCCATGGTTTTCAAGTGGCGGACGGTCTGCTCCAACCCGTCGCGGGCAAACAGCATACTGTCCAGATCATAGGCATAGCCATATCCGGTCGCCTGGCTGGGCCAGGAATAAACCATTGTGGCACCGGGAATATTCAGATCGTGTCTAAGCTGCGCGGCGCGAAACGTAGTTTCGGACTGTGTTGTGTTGTAGCCGTGAATGAAGATCGACACCTCATCCACGTTGCCCAACCGGGCTTTCAAATCGCCGGGCCCTTGTAACTCATCCACGGCAGCCATCACGAACTGCTTTTCGGGGTTTGGATTGGCGTAAGAGAAATCCAACGTTCCGGGTGTGTGATTGGGCGGGATCGAGACGGTCATTTCCAGAAACTGCAACCCATCTCCCCGCTTGAACCCGTAAGAGCCATCAGCCTCGCGCGCGCGGGTTGTGGTGGCGTAGATGGTTTGGGGTGTGCCCACATCCAAAGCCGACGGCACCGTTTCCGAGATGGTACGGTCGACGCAGGCGGTCAGAAGAGATGCAATCAAAAAAATGGAAATATAGCGCAGCACGAAAATAGCCCTCGAGGGTTTGCGCGTAGGCTAACGAATTCCTGCCGCGGGTCCAAGCGCGACGGGTTCAACCAAGCAGCGAAAATCGGCCAGTGTCTGTTACAGGACGTATCGGCTGAGGTCGGTGGATTTGGTCAGCTCACCTAGATTGTCATCCACGAACTGCGCGTTCACAGTGATTTCCGCCCCGGCCTGATCGGGTGCAGTGAACGAGAGTTCTTCGAACACACGCTCCATCACCGTATATAGCCGCCGCGCGCCGATGTTTTCGACGCTTTGGTTCACATTTGCCGCGATCTTGGCCAAAGCCGCGATGCCGTCATCGGTAAAGCTGACCGTGACTTCTTCAGTACCCATCAACGCAGTGTATTGGCGGGTCAAGGCGTTGTCGGTCTCGGTCAGGATGCGGACGAAATCCTCTTCGGTGAGCGCTCGCAGTTCCACCCGGATCGGCAGACGCCCCTGCAATTCCGGCAATAGGTCCGAGGGTTTGGCGATGTGGAATGCGCCAGACGCAATGAACAGGATGTGGTCGGTTTTCACCGGACCATGTTTGGTGGATACGGTGGTGCCTTCGATCAGGGGCAGCAGGTCGCGCTGCACCCCCTCGCGACTGACATCGCCACCGCGCGCTTCCGCGCGCGCGCAGACCTTGTCGATCTCATCCAGAAACACGATGCCGTTCTGTTCAACCGATTCCAAAGCCACGCGGTTGACCGTTTCATCGTCCAGCAGCTTGTCGGCTTCTTCCCCGATCAGCGCGTCATAGCTTTCGGCCACGGTCATGCGTTTCTTGACGGTGCGCCCGCCAAAAGCCTTGCCAAAGATATCACCCAAATTCATCATCCCCATCTGACTGCCCGGCTGTCCCGGCACGTCAAACATCGGCATCGGGTTTGAGCTGTCCGACAGTTCCAGTTCGATCACCGTATCGTCCAGTTCCCCTGCTTTCAGCTTTTTGCGGAACATCTCGCGCGTGCCCTCGCGGGCGTCTTCGCCGGCAATGGCGGTGATGACGCGATCCTCGGCGGCCTGATAGGCGCGCGCTTTCACGTCCTCGCGCATAAACTCGCGGGTCTGGATGATCGCCGCATCGGCCAGATCGCGGATGATCTGTTCCACGTCGCGGCCCACGTATCCGACCTCGGTGAACTTTGTGGCCTCGACCTTGATAAAAGGCGCGCGGGCCAGCTTGGCCAGACGGCGGCTGATCTCGGTTTTGCCGACACCGGTGGGGCCGATCATCAGGATGTTTTTGGGGTAGACCTCATCGCGGATATCATCAGCCAGCTGCTTGCGCCGCCAGCGGTTGCGCAGCGCCACGGCCACCGCGCGTTTGGCATCTTTCTGACCGATAATGAAACGGTCCAGTTCCGAGACAATCTCGCGCGGGGTCAGGTCGGTCACGGGTTGGGTCCTTTCGATCAGCGGTTTGGCTTACGTAGTCACCGCACAGGCGAAAACAACTGCGGCAGCGTTGGTTAGCAATGCGCCTGCCGGTTTGCAAATGCTTTCCATAGGTGAAACGTTTGTGCTCTGATACAATCATTTCAATATGTTGAGGGTCAGGAGCGCGCGAATGACGAAAATTGCCAAGATCACCCTGTTGTTCGTGGTGTTTGTGGACCTAATCGGACAAGGTTTGGTCTTTCCCATCATCAACTCATTGATCATGGAGACGAAATCTGGCTTCCTTCCCGACAGCACGCCGATGGGGCAGCGGCATTTCTACTATGGGCTGGTGATCGGGTGTTTCTTTTTGTCTTGGTTTCTGGGTGTGGTCTATGTCTCCAAAGTCTCGGATTCCATAGGGCGCAAGAACGCGCTTCTGGTCTGTCTGGCCGGGGCGTTGGCGGGCTATGCGCTGACGATTGCGTCGCTTTACCTCAACAGCCTTCTGCTGCTGATCATCGGGCGGTCAATCACAGGGTTCACGGCTGGCAACCAGCCCATCGCGCAGGCGGCAATGATTGATGGCAGCACGGACGCCGCCGATCGCGACCGAAACATGGGCTATATCGTGACCGGTGTCAGCTTTGGTCTAGTCGGAGGGCCCATCATAGGCGCCGTCCTGTCTGATGCGGCCCTGCTGGGCAGCGTGGCCACCCTTAAAACGCCGTTCTATGGCGCGTTTGCTCTGGTCCTGATCGCCATTTTCCTGGTGATCACCTTCTTCAAGGACACCCGCACTGAACGTGAACCCTTTGTCTTTCGCCCGCGTGATATCACCGATAGCCTGTTCGCTGTGCGCGGGCATCCGATGGTTCTGAAAATCTTGCCGGTCTATTCCTTCTTCATGATCGCCAACGTCACCTTTTACGTTTTTGTCGACAACTACCTGACCAGCCGGTTCGGCTATGGCGTGATCGGCGGCAGTATGGCGATGGTTGTGATCGGCTTTGCACTGGCCTTTTCCAGCACCTTCCTGGTGAAACCCGCGCAGGAAAGGTTCAGCAAGCACAAGATCATTTATGTCTCGCTGATCACGATGGTAATCTGCGGGCTAGCCTTTGCCTTCAGTCCCATCGGATGGCTGAGCTACGTGCCGGTGTTCTTCTTCTATTTCTTCTTCGGCGTATCCTACCCGACGCTACTGGGCCTGTTTTCCGCAAGTGTCAGCGAAACTGATCAGGGCTGGGTCATGGGCGTGACGACAGCCGTCTTCTGCCTGGCCGGAGGGGTCATGTCTCTGATCGGCGGCGGATTGATGAGCATCGACATCCGTGTGCCCTACTACATCGTCATCCTTGCGGCGATACTGGGCCTGATCGGCATGCACCGCCGCTGGAAAGGGAAGGAGATTAAGGTTTTATTGGCCTGAGATTTCCTCGACCGTCAGATTGCCGTTGGTGTAGACGCAGATATCGGCGGCAATCGCCATTGCCTCGCGGGCGACGGTTTCGGCGGGTTTGTCGCTGTCCATCATCGCGCGGGCGGCGGCCAATGCAAAATTGCCGCCCGATCCGATGGCGGCGACGTTGTGTTCGGGCTCCAGCACATCCCCTGCCCCGGTGATCACCAACAGGTCTTTGCCGTCGGTCACGATCAGCATCGCCTCAAGCTTTTGTAGGTACTTGTCGGTACGCCAATCCTTAGCTAGCTCGACCGAGGCGCGGGCCAACTGACCCGGTGTGGCCTCAAGCTTGGCTTCCAGCCGCTCGAGCAGAGTGAATGCGTCGGCGGTTGATCCGGCAAACCCTGCGACGACCTCAAACCCACCGGGGGACAGGCGGCGCACCTTGCGGGCGGTGCCCTTGATCACCGTCTGGCCCAGGCTGACCTGACCATCCCCGGCAATCACCACCTGGCCGCCTTTCTTGACGCCAATAATTGTCGTGCCATGCCAACCGGGAAAATCGCTGTCTGCCATTGGGGCCTCCGTTCTTCACTGGCCCCCTATATGGGCCGGGCGTGCGTTCAGCGCAACTCTTCTCAAACTGCTCAAAAGATATGCACTAATTGCAATTCGGGGTTACCAGACTAGCAATTGTGAGACTCGGGGATTGGTCCTACATGAGCCTCACAACCGACAAGAGGTCGGCTGTTTCAGTTAAAAGGAATGCGCAAATGGCAACCACCGCAAATATCCATGCGCCGCTCGGAGCAGCTACCATCCTGCATGTAGTGGACGCATTTTTCGGAACCTACGAAAAAGCACTAGCGTGGAATGAATCCCGCAAGACCCGCAAGCTTTTGTCGAACCTCAGCGACGCCCAATTGGACGATGTTGGCCTGTGCCGTGCGGATATCGCAAAGCTCTGATCTTTGCACCGACCACACCGTCAAGATGAGCCGCTCAGCCCCTGAGCGGCTTTTTCTTTGCGCATCCGTTTCTTTGGCTACCCATGAAAAAAGGCGCCCCGAACGAGGCGCCTTTGAATTCCGTTCGAAACCCGGGTCAGATCGAGTCTTCGATCCAGCTTTGCAGCGCGGCTTTCGGTGCCGCGCCAGCGCGGTTCGACACAACCTGACCATCCTTGAAAATGAACAGCGCAGGAATACCGCGGACGCCCATAGCAGCAGCCGAGTTGGGGTTGCTGTCCACGTCCACCTTGGCGATTTTCACCTTGCCGCCATATTCCGACGCCAGTTCTTCCAGCGCGGGGCCAATCTGCTTACAGGGGCCACACCATTCGGCCCAGAAATCGACAACAACAGGGATGTCGGAATTCTTGACTTCGGCGTCAAAGGTTTCGTCGGTTACGGCTACGGTCGACATATTCTGTCTCCTGAATGGGGTAAACTCGGGAACAGAACGTAGGGGCGCGACTTGGCAAGGTCAAGATATGTGGGCGCGTGTCAGTGCATCCGTCACAATATCGTGTGGCAACCACATAAGCTGCGCGGTACGCGTCCACAGGATCGCGGTTTTGATATTCCGACCGGGATAGATCTGCGCCAGCGCGTGCGCATAAGCTCCCATCTGCCGCAACAACCCATCAGGGCAGGTTTCGGGGCTGTTTGGTACGCTCATATTTGTTTTGAAATCAATGATCTGCACCTCGGTATCCGAGATGATCAACCGGTCGATGACCCCATGCAAACGCCGCCCGTTCAGCGTGGCCGTCACCGGAACCTCGGCCAGCGTGTCCGGCGCAAAGACTGGGCGCAGATGATCTGCGGTCAGGGCGGTTTTGGCCTCGGCCAACAGCTCGGACCTGTCTGTGTCGGACATATCCGGTAGAATGCGCGCGCAAAGCTGTGGCCAGTTTTCCGGCGGAGTCGACGGCAAATGCTCCAGCAGCAGATGCAGGCGCGTGCCACGCAGCTTTGCGGCCTCTTCATCCTGCCCTATTTCGCCGGGCAATGCCTTGGGCCCACCCAAATCTGATGGGCTGAGCGTGTCCGGTTCAACTTCGGGCGCGTCCGGGTTCGAACGGAACACTTCGGGCAAAGTCTGCTCTGCAACGCGCGTGTCTTTGTGCTCGGTTTCTGGCAATCCATCCCAGTCCCCATGCGCTAATCGCAGGGTGCCGGTGCCTTCGATGGCGACGGCTCCTGCCCGTTCCATGGCAGCCTTCACCATTTGATACCAACTGGTCCCATCCGTTCCGACATCCCCGGCTGCGGCTACGATTAACCATTTTTCTGCTCGTGTTAGAGCCACATAGAGCAGGCGCAACCGTTCATTCTCTTCCCGCTCCCGGGCCTGCGCCCGCGCGCGGACAATCAGGCTGGGTGAGGCATCGGCTGGCAGCTTCCAAACCGGAATATCGTCACCCACCATAATCTCGGCATCGCGCGGGGCCTGTCGTTTGCCGGTATCTGGCAGGATCACGATGGGCGCCTCCAGCCCTTTCGAGCCATGCACCGTCATGACGCGGATCATATTGCCGACGCCGCTCATCTGTCGTTTGATTTCCAGATCGTCGGTCTGCATCCAGACAAGGAATCCGGTCAGACTGGGAATATCCGTGCGCTCATAGGCAAGCGCCTGCGACAGCAGCGCATTGATGCCATCCTCAGCCTCGGCCCCCAGACGACCCAGCAATTTGCGCCGCCCGTCATGGCGCGTCAGGATGCGTTCGATCAGGTCATAGGGGCGCAGAAAGTCGATCTGGCGGCGCAAATCGTTGAGAACCTCAAGCGTTTCAGGAAAGTCATCCGCGCGATGGCGCAAAGCCGCCCATAGAAATTGTTCCTGCCGCCGATGGGCCAGATCAAAGAGCTGTTGCTCGCTCCACCCGAATAGCGGAGATTTCAGCACGGTCGCCAGCGAAAGGCTGTCCTCGGGCGTGGCCAGAAAGCTCAGCAAGGCGGCAAGGTCTTTCACAGCCAGCTCTGCGCCGACCTTCAGCCGGTCCGCCCCTGCGATGGGCAGGTGCAGGGACTTGCAGGCGCGGATGATCTCGGCAAACAGGTCGGATCGGCGCTGCACGAGGATCAGGAAATCGCCCGGCTGCACCCTGCGGCGCACGAATGTGCCGGGGATGTCGCCATCCTCGGGGATGGTTTCGCCCGAGTCGATCATCGTTTTGATGGACTGCGCAACCTGCTCAGCCAAAATAACAGTGTGATGGCGCGCGCCAGGTCGGTCGACCGGGTCGGTCCAGTCGGCATCCTCATCCGCTTCGACCTTTTCCACCACGGGCCAAAGATCCACCCGGCCAGGCAAGTCCGCTTTAAAAGCCCGGTGCTGGCTTTCTTTGTGAAACCCGGCCTCGGTCCGGTTTTCGAACAGGATATCGACCAGAGACAAGATCGCACTGGAGGACCGGAAGGAATATTCCAACGTCGAATCCCACAGTTTAGAGCCTGATTCTTTCAGCCGCCGCCCAAACTCTCGCTGCATGCGATCGAACGCGGCAGGGTCCGCGCCCTGAAAGGAATAGATCGACTGTTTCTTGTCGCCGACCACAAAGATCGTGCGCTCGACCCCGGACCGGGCCCCTTCCCCGCTGGTGAATTCCTGCGCCAGTTTCTCGACCACGTCCCATTGGTCGGGGCTGGTGTCCTGCGCCTCGTCCACCAGAATATGGTCGATGCCGCCGTCCAGCCGGTACAGCACCCATTCGGCCACCGCTGGGTCGTTCAGCACTTGCCGCGCGCGCAGGATCAGGTCGTCGAAATCCAGCCAGCCGCGCAACTGTTTACGACGCTCATATTCGGGCAGGAAGGCGGCGGCAAAACGGTGCAACACATGGGTTTTGCGCGCGGCGACCAGCGCCAACCTCTGTTCGCGCGCGTCCTCGATGCGCAGCATCAGGGCCTCAAGCTTTGGCATTTGGTCGGCCAATGCGCCTTCGCGCAGGGCCTTGGTCGGAAAGCTGTTGATCTTGGCCGAAAATGGCTCCTTGGCAGCCTTACCCGTCAGGAAAACGCCTTCGAGGATTGGCAGGCTGCCCAATCGCGGCTCGGTAAAGGCGGCCAGTTTTGCGGCAGCCTTGGCGTTGTTGCCGCCGCTCTCGGACAGTGCCGGCAGGATCGAGCGGATCAGATCGACCTCACCGCCCAGAAAGACCTTGCTCAACAATGCGTCTTCGTCAAACCCGTCGGGCAGGTCAAATTTGCCCAGAATGTCGCCCCAGTCCAACGCGTTTGCGAAAAGGTTTCGTTTCTGGGTCACGGCAGCTGTCAGAGCGTCAAATCCAGAGTCGGTGACGAACCGGGCCACATCCTCGATCAATCCGGCCTGCGGTCCCGCGGCGAAATCTTCGACGATTTCTTCGCGCAGCAAGGCGGCGGCGCGGTCTTCCATCTCAGAGAATTGCGGGCTGACTTCGGCCTCAAGCGGGAATCGGCGCAGCAACGCCGCGCAGAACGAATGGATCGTTTGGATCTTCAACCCGCCCGGCGTTTCGATGGCGCGGGCAAACAAAGTACGCGCCTGCGCCAGGCGATCCTGGTCGATCATCCCCGCCACGCCCAGATCGGTCAGCTGTCTGCGCAACGGGTCATCACCCAGCATCGCCCATTCGCCAAGGCGTTTGAACAGGCGGTTCTGCATCTCGCTGGCGGCAGCTTTGGTGTAGGTCAGGCACAAGATGTGCTGCGGCTGCACGCCGTCCAGCAAAAGTCGTGCCACCCGGTCTGTCAGAACCCGCGTCTTGCCCGAGCCCGCATTCGCTGCCAACCAGGTCGAGGCATCAGGCCGCGCTGCCTGCACCTGCCGTTCGGTGGCGTCGTTGCGGGCGCTCATGACAGATCCTCGGGCTTGGTCTCGGCGGTTCGGTCCCACTCGCCAAAACGGGCAAGGTGATCGTAGTCCCCGATATCCGTATCCTTGTGCAACATTCGCCGTGACGAGAACCCCTGATCAGGCTCTAAATAGGCAGAAATAAGTTCTTTTAATTCAGCCAGCACCTTGTCTGTCGGCTCCTTCGCCAAGGGCGCGGGCACCTCTTTGTAGCTTCCGCCCATGCCGATAAACACCGCCTCGGCCACGGGCAGAGGGTCAAACCCTTCGATCCCGCCCTGCTCGGCCATGGCGGCTTCGATCAACAATTGCTTGTCGAACTTGGCTTGCTGACTTTCGGTGGGCGCAGTCCCGGTTTTATAGTCGATCAACCGCACAGCGCCGCGCGTGTTCAGGTCGATCCGGTCGGCCCGACCAACGATCGTGACATCCAACGGGGCGAGGACAAGTTTCATCGCCGCTTCGAACGCCACCGGCCCGCCATCGCCCCTGCGCGCGGTTTCAGCAGCCAGAAAATCGTCGGCAATACGCTCCAAACGCGCCAGCCACAATTTGCGTGCGGTTGGCCAGGCGACATGCTGATCCAACAGCATTTCGGCGCGTTTCAGAAAGTTCTCACGGTTTAGCAAAGCCGTGTCCAGAACACTGTCTTTCACGAAATGTTCGAGGATTTCATGAATCACGATCCCGCGCAGCAAGGCATCCGGCGCTTGCACCAATGGGTCCAGAGGTTTCAGCCGCAGCACATGTTTCGCATAAATCGCATAAGGATCGCGGATCAGGCGCTTGATCTCGGTGACGCTCAAGCGACGGGGTCGCGACGCGACGGGCGGGCGCGGTGAGGGGCGCGCTGCCGCTTTGATCTCAGGTGCATGCTCCAGCTGTTCCGACCAACTCAACCATTGGCCGCCCCGGTCGCGCATCTTGGTAAGCGCCGTGCGTCCGCCCTGATCCGGCAAGCCCTGCAACAGATTGGTCAACCGGTTCAACCAGCGCGACGGCACGGTTTCGGCGTCGTCCGAGCGGGTGGCGCGGGTCAACCAGACCTCGGGCGCGCCGATGGCCTGCTGGAAATCGTGTGCCGATAGGCCGATCCGCCGTTCCGGTAGCAACAGACCAACCTTGTTGCGCATCTGCCGGCTCAACCACGGGTCCGGGGCTGGGGCCTCGGGCCAGCTGCCCTCGTTCAAACCGCCCAGGATCAGCAGATCGGCCCCTTGAACCCGCGCCTCAAGCGTACCCCAGATCATGATCCGGGGATGCGGCGCGTCACGGTCGCGAACCTCTTCCCCCGCCAGCAGCGCACCCAACAGATCGGCGAAATCATGCGCCGTCATTTGGCCGCCATGGCCGGACTCATCCTCAAGCGCAGTCAGAACGGCCAGCGCTTTTTGACCTGCGTTCTTATCCCAAATCGGACCGCTTTCGCCGGAGCTGCCGGTCGAGATCGCCTCGGCCAGACGACGCAAACGAGTGACCCATTCGGACAACGGCAATTCGCCCGAGATCTGTTGATCGCAGAAATGCCGGATCAACCATTGGATCCAGCCCTCAGACACTTCTTTGCGGATCGCAAAGGCGGTCAGGCTGGGCCCGTCTGGAAAAGGAGGACCATGGCGACGCAAATCCAATTCCAGATCGCGGGTGTGCAGCAAATGCGCACCCCGCTCATCACCACCGTGGCACAAAGGATGTTTCAGCAGCGTCAAAAGCGCCTCACCATCCAGCCGCCGGGTAAACAGGCCCGCCACATGGCGCAGGAACCGACCGGGCGGGGACAGTTGCAAGGGCAGACCCGCACTGTCGTCGGGTGTGATGTTCCAACGATCCAGAGCAGCGCTGACCTGTCGGGTCAACATCCTGTCCGGCGTGATCAGCGCCGCAGTTTGACCCGTTTCTGCCGCCTGTCGCAGCCGAAGCGCGATGGCCAAGGCTTCGCTGCGCGGAGATTGCGCCTCAACCAGGGTCAGGTCTGCGGTGGCCTCGGTCAAATCCGTCAGTTGCGGACCCTCGGTCATCCACGCATCCGTTATTGGCGCTGGGCGCAATGCCAGTGACACCAGCCGATTGCGCGGGGCTGAGGGTGGGGCATCCCGCGTCCAGCGTTCAATCTGATCGGGCCGCAGATCCAACATCGTCATCAGTTTGCGAAACCGGTATTGCGGGTGATCTTCCGAGGTCAACGCTTCATCCAGCCGGGTCCAGACGGCATCGGGTTGGTCAAAATCATATCCGGGCAGAATCAACGCGCCTTGCGGTAGGCGGGCGATTGCTTCCATCAGCATCAGCGTCGTCCCACGCGACCCGGTTGACCCCGCAAGAATGACCGGATGTTGCGGCGGTTCCACCTGCCAACGCGCGATCAGGTTTTCGACAACGCGACGTTGTCGCGCCTGTGCGTCCAGAGCATTATCGCCAGTGTCCACGAACCTGTCGGCAATACCGATAAACGCCTGAGCGCGGGCCCAATGGCCAGACATGTCGCTGACATCCAACTGCCGGATCGCCTCGGGGGAAACGCCTTCGCCCTGCATCTCGTCAATCAAGGCGGCCAGGCTGTCGGACAGATCAAACAGCGAGGACCGCGCCGCCAGATCGGGCTGTTGTTCCAGCAGTTTCGAAACCAGTTGAGTCAGTTCCAACCGTCGTCTCAGTGCTGGAATCGCGGGCGGAATCTGCGCAAGATTAATGCTTTCGCCCAGATCCGTGACCAGCGAAAGTCGCGGTAGCAAGCACGCGGGCCCTTTATCGAACAGGTCGCGAACCCTTCGCGCCATCCGCCGCGTGTTGACGACAAGTTGTACGCGAGCCAGCGCCTCGGGCGGTTGGCCGGTGCTGCGTGAGTGCAATCCCGCCACCAGCGCCTTGGGAAAATCCGAACCCGGTGGAACGGCAAAAACGCGCGGAGCCGTGGAGGGGTCAAACATCGGCAATCAACCCTTCGGCCAGCGCGATACCCTCTGGATGGCCTACATCGCACCATCGGCCAGGATAGGTCAGTGAAAACAGACGGTTGTCGCTGTGCATCCGGTCCCACAGCAGGTTCAGGGAAAAGGATGTCTGAGGGATATCCATCAGACCTTCAGTTTTCAAAATCTGCGCCCCGCCATAGATCAATCCGGGCCCGCGCGAGATGCGCCCATCCGCATCTGCGGTGAAATCTCCAGTGCCGGTGTAGCCCAAGGTTTGTGCCACAGGTACGCACATCAACAGCGCGTCCATTCGATCTGGGTCCCATGCCTTACGCAAAAGTGTTAACGGATTTGGGCCGGACCAGATTGCATCGGGATTCAGAGTGAACACCGGCTCCGGCCCCAGCATCGGCAGAGCGGCGCGCAATCCGCCCCCTGTTTCAAGGATGTCGTCTGTTTCGTAAGTCAGCGTCACACCTTTCGGTGCCAAATGCGCCTCAAGCTGCTCGGGCAGATAGTGCAGGTTGGCGACGATCCGCTGAGGGTTGATCGCATCAACCAGCTCTAGTGCATGGTCGATCAACGCCCGACCCGAAACTTCGATCAGCGGTTTGGGTCTATCTTTGGTCAGCGCGCCCATACGGGTCCCGAACCCGGCGGCGAATACCATCACAGCGTCGGGTGATTGCGTCATTTCTGTCGTAGCCTGTTCAGGTTTTCTTCGGTGGGCGCGGGCAGGGCGCTGCGCAGCAGATCAGCCACGCCGACCAGCGCGGGATGCTCTAGATCGCGCATCAAATGCGCCCATGTGGCCGGGATCAGGTCCACGTATTGGGGCTTGCCGTACTCCGTGGCCAGCCGGGCAAAACCACCCAGAATACGTAGGTTTCTTTGCGCCCCCAGCACCGTATAAGCGGTGCGGAAGTCATGATCGTTCACTCCGGTCTGCGAGATATAGTGATCAATCATACGCATCTCGGTTCCCAAGGATACGTCGCGACGAATGTCTTGCAACAAGGACACCAGATCATAAGCCGGATGCCCCAGCATCGCGGTTTGGAAATCCAGCAGGCCCACGCGTTTTACCCCGTTTCGGTCGGGCAGCCAAATCAGATTCTCGGCGTGGTAATCGCGCTGGACCACAACCTTTGGTCCCGATGTTTCCTGGTGCAGGATGTCGGCAAAGCGATGCTCAAACCGGCTACGCGCGTCTTGATCATGCGCGCCAAGAATGACCTGCGCGTATTTGGTGAAGGACAGCGCCGACAACTCGGCCATCAGCGAGGGACCGTAAGACGGCAGGGACAGTGTTGGTGCCGCGTGCAGTGTGATCAGAACGTCCGTAGCAGCCTGATAGAGCTCCCGTTCCATCACAGGGCGGGTTTCTAGGACACGCGCGAATAGGTCATCGCCCAAATCTTCCAACAGAAGGAACCCGAACTCGGTGTCCTCAGCGTAGATCTCGGGCGCGCTTAACCCGGTCGCGCGCAGGTGGTGCGCCATCCGCACAAACGCTTCGACCGGTTCGGCTTGACCGGGGGGGGAATCCATCAGCACGGCCGTTGCCCCTGTCTCGGGATTGGTAAGCCGCTCGTACCTGCGGTTCGAGGCATCCCCGGCCAAGGGCGCGCGCAGAGCATTCGCCCAAGGTGTCTGCGCGATCAGCGCTTCGGCTAGAATGGCGCGGTTTGTCATGTGATCGCCTCCGGCAATTCAGCCCAGCGCGGGTCCGACCAACTGATCGTCAGATGGCGTTTATCCAGTGTATCAGGGTCTGTTTCAAACTTTAGCGTCAGAGCTGAGGCCGGTCTCAACGGCCCCAGTTTGTTTGGCCATTCGATCAGGCTGATCGCGGTTTCGAATGCGTCGGTCAGACCCAGTTCCTCGACCTCTTCCAGTGCGCTGAGCCGGTAGAGGTCGCAGTGCCATATCTCGCCCAAGGAGGTGTCATAGACCTGCACAAGCGTGAAGGTGGGCGAGGGGACATCTTCGGGGTGGGTCATCACGGATTGGATCAGACTGCGCGCGAAATGTGTCTTGCCGCTGCCGATCTCGCCGTCCAGCAACAGAACGTCGCCGGGGCGCAGCACGCGGCCCAGTAAAACCGCCAATCGGGCGGTTTCCTCGGGCGAATTCAGGGTGATTACATGGGGCGCGCTTGTCATGGCGCCACAATGGCCTTGCGCCCGGTTGGCTGCAACCCGGTTCAGGCGCTGATCTGGTGAATATCCTGACTTATCATCGCGTCCGCATCCGGTGAAAACCGCACGATCGTCGCGCCGTTCTGCATCGGGCACAAGGTGCAGATCAGGCGCGTGCCATTACGCAATCGCAGGTCCGCGGACCACTCGGATCGGTTTTCGCGCATGGCTACGAAATCTCGGATTTCGCCAAGGACCGGCGTTGCCAGGCATTGATCCTGCCAGCCCCGTGTCACATCAAGGATCGAGTCCGGCTCGAACCCGCTGTCGTCGGTTTCACCCCACAATTCCTGATAGGCGTAATTGGTGAAAGCTAGGGTTCCATCCGCACCAAACACAGCGATTGCATCCGCCAGCTTGTCCAGAATGGATTGCATCAGGTCCATCTCGGACCGGAAGCGGCGGGTCAGGGTGATCTCGGCCGTGATGTCCTCGAACAGAAAGGCGACGGCACCGTCAGGGTGTGGGCGGCCGCTGACCGAATAGACCGAGCCCGAGGGCAGGGACCATGTTTCTTGATAATTCCCGTCTTCGGCCGCTTCGAGAAGATCGTTCATCTGGCTGCGCCAACCGCGGTAATTTTTGGGTTCGGGCATCATGTGCTGATCGCGCAGCCGGTCGAAAAAGCTGGACAGGCTAGGTCGACAACTGAGGAAATCGGGCGGCAGGGCGGTCAGGTCGATCAGGGCGGGGTTGAACAGGGCCAACTGACGGTTTCGGTCGAAAATGGCCAGTCCGATGGACAGCTGTGCGAACGTCTTGGTCATCGTCTGCACAAATTTGCGCTGGGCGGTTTCGGCGTCGACGATGGCATTGATATCGACTGCATAGCACAAATGCCCCTCGGGGTGATCGGACAGCGTCAGATCGAACCAAAGCTTGCTGTCGCTACCCTCGGTCGAGATCGAAACGCGCGACTTTCCTGACGGTTTTGCGTCGTCTTCAAGGCCCGGAAAGAGCGGTGCGGTCAGGTCCGTATCCTGCCCGCGCACTTTGCGTACCAATGCAATATAGGCCGCATTGCACCAGCGCACATTGGATTGGCGATCCAACAGCCATACTGGATAGGGCGCCCGTTCCATTGCCAACCGGATCGGATCATTGCTGTCCCGATGCGCGATTGATGTGCACCCACCGCTGTCGCGTAATTGAACCCGTACAATCCCATCGATCCATTCGCACAGGACATCGCGTTCTACCGTGCAATCAATCGCGGGGATCACCATGTTGCCTTCGTGCCGGATACGTTCGGGCGTTTCGGGGAACGAGGGGAAATCCCGCTGCAACAGACGGCGCAGGTCCGGCCAGTCGCGCAGGTCGTCAAACCCCTCAAGCGCGATGTCCGAATGGCTGATCAAACGATCCCCATCAAACAGAAACACCGCATCGAACAGCGACGAGGGCGAGGACAGGCCGAAATTGTCGCCCCTGTGCCTGCGACGTGGCAGCAGCCACTGCACCGCGAGACTGGCAGAAACCAGACCGATAACAGCCAGAATGATCCAGTCCACCATGAGTTCCTCGCAGGGTTGCTCGTGGCGTCGGATAATGGGTTGCAATGGTTAACAGGGTCTTAACTCAGACCTCAATGCGCTGATTGGCACCGGATGGCACAGGGGTGTCGCCGGTCTGGGCATCCAGCAATTTGCGGGGCCATGTGACCCTGACGATTGCCCCCCGGTGATCGGGATTATCGGAATAGGTCTGATAGGGGTCCGAGCCATTGGCAAAGTCCAGCTCGGCCCCGGTCCGTTCCAGCAGCGTTTTGGCAATGAACAGACCCAGCCCCATACCTTCATATTCCGGGCGCGCGCGCTGGTCCGTCTCGGCGCGGCGGCGGCGCATGAACGGGTCACCGATACGGCCGATCATCTGTGAAGGATACCCGCGCCCGTCATCCATGATGTGGACGGTAATCTGATCGGCGGTCCACTCGGCCTCGACCCAAACATTGGCGCGGGCGAAATCCACAGCGTTCTGGATCAGGTTGCGCAGCCCGTGGATGATCTCGGGCTTACGCAGGATCGAGGGTTGTTGCACATCGCCGTCATCGGCGGGCCCTTCCAGGAAATGAACGCTCTTGCCTCGGTTGATATGCGGCTCAGCGGCTTCATGCACCACGGTGGATAGCGGGGCTTGCCGCAAATGCAGGTCGTCCTTGCCTGCCCGACCCATGTCACGCAGGATATCGCGGCACCGGTTGGCCTGTTCGCGGATCAGGGCGGCGTCTTCCTTCAGGTCGGGGCGGTCGTCCAGTTCCTCATAGAGTTCAGAGCTGGTCAGCTTGATCGTGGCCAGCGGCGTGCCCAACTCATGCGCGGCGGCGGCGACCACGCCGCCCAGATCAGTCAGCTTCTGTTCCCGCGCCAGCGCCATGTGGGTAGCGGACAACGCGTCAGACATGGATTGCACCTCAGAGCTGACCCGATGGGAATAGGCCCCCAGAAAGACGATGGCGATCACGATGGCGGCCCAGTTGCCGAACAGCAGGATGTCGGGGATATCCAGATCCATGCCCACATCCGTGCGCAGCGGCACATGAAACTCGGCCAGCAGGGTGGTCAGCGCGATAGCCACACCGCCGATGATCAGGGTCGAGCGTGTGCTCATCACGCTGGCCGAAATCGTGACCGGCCCCACCAGCAGCAGGGCAAACGGATTGTTCAGCCCGCCCGTCAGATACAAAAGGATAGTCAGTTGCAGCAGGTCGAACAGCACCATCAGGAAGTTTTCGAACTCGGACAGGCGCTTGTTGCGAGGAAAAACAAGGATCGCCGTTAGGTTTCCCAAGACCGAAACACCGATCGCCAGATAACACAGCATCACGTCAAGCTGCACACCATAGGTCTGTTGCGCGACGGTGATGGCGGTGATCTGGCCGATGATGGCCACCCAGCGCAACAGGATCAGCGTGCGCAGCCTGATCCAGCTGCTGCGTTCCTGCCCGCGCCAAAATGTGATGTTGGAATTGGCCATGTGTCCATTATGTCCTGTTGCATCGGCTGATCATCTTGATAGGTGTCCGGGCCGAAACGATCAACAACCCCTCTGATCTTTAGGATTGATGCCATGGTCCGCCTTTACGCCATTCTCGCCACAATCGTTCTTGCCATTGGTCTGGGGGCGATGTGGTTGCTGACGCGCGGAGGAGGATCTGACGACAAGTTCGCGCAATGCCGGTCCAGCCAGATTGCAGGCGGCACCGCCGCCATTGGTGGACCGTTCGAGCTGATCAACGGCGAAGGTCAAGCCGTCACCGATACCGACGTGATCACCGAACCCACGCTGGTCTATTTCGGCTACACCTTCTGCCCCGATGTCTGCCCCTTCGATATGTCCCGCAATGCCGAGGCCGTGGATATTTTGGAAACCCGCGGCCAGTCGGTGACGCCGCTGTTCATCTCGATCGATCCGGACCGCGACACGCCCGAAGTTGTGGCTGACTATGCCTTCAACCTGGGTGGAAAGACCATCGCGCTGACCGGTTCGGCCGAACAGGTCAAGGCTGCGAGCCAAGCTTACAAGACCTATTACAAGGCCCATGACAAAAGCGACGAATACTATCTGGTCGATCATTCCACCTTTACTTATCTGGTCACACCTCAGGACGGGTTTATCGAGTTTTTCAACCGGAATGACACAGCCCAGCAGATGGCGGATAAGGTCGGGTGCTTCCTGGACAAGATCTAGGACTTAATGGCCTGTTTGACCTTTGCCTTGGCGCTGCTATTACTCAGTACCAAGCCAACGGCGTGAAATAGCGGAAAGAATAGAATATGGCGGACAGCTCTGACCTGGATATCGGCCCGGATAAATCCCTGCTTCTGGTGGATGATGACGAGCCCTTTCTGAGACGTCTGGCCAAGGCCATGGAAAAGCGCGGTTTCGAGGTTGAGACCGCAGGCTCGGTCGCCGCAGGACGGGCCATTTCCACCGCCCGCCCACCTGCCTACGCGGTTGTGGATTTGCGGCTTGAGGATGGCAACGGGCTGGACGTGGTCGAAGTGCTGCGTGAAAAGCGCCCCGACAGCCGGGTCGTGGTTCTGACCGGCTATGGCGCTATTGCTACTGCCGTGGCCGCCGTAAAGATTGGCGCGACCGACTACCTGTCGAAACCCGCCGATGCCACCGACATCACCAATGCGCTGCTTACCAAAGATGACGAGCTGCCGCCGCCCCCGGAAAACCCTATGAGTGCCGACCGCGTACGTTGGGAGCATATCCAGAGGGTCTATGAACTGTGTGACCGGAACGTCTCGGAAACCGCGAGGCGGCTCAACATGCACCGCCGGACTTTGCAGCGAATTTTGGCGAAGCGCAGCCCGCGGTGAAGCGGATTTTTTGAATGTCATTCAGCTTTAAGTGTAAAACTTGTGGCGAGAGACATGAAGTTCTTCCGAGTTTCGGGCCCGAGGCTCCACTAAGCTACGCGGTTTTGGATGAAGAAGACCAAAAATCACGCGCCGAGCTTGGCACTGATGATTGCATCATTGATGATCAATACTATTTTGTTCGGGGTAGGTTGCAGCTCCCTATCATAGGACAAACTGAACCCTTTGTATGGTTGGTCTGGTGTTCATTAAGCCTAGACAGTTATGCGCAATGGCGAGAAATGTTTGGTGAAAAAAAGCGAGCGCATGTTGGCCCATTTTTTGGTTGGTTGAATGTTCAGCTCCCCTTTTATGAGGACACTTTGAATCTTGCTACTTCTGTTCAATTGGTTGACGCTGGATCCCGACCGCTCGTCACAGTTCACGAAGCAGACAACCAGCTGTACTTCGATCAGCGTGACGGGCTGTCCCAGGCAAAGGTGGAAATGATGGTCCACGACCTTTTGCATCCGGAACTGTAATTTTCAGAAACCTCATGTCACAGCTTCGTGACTTGCACCTCTGCGCCCTGAGACCAAGTGATCGCTTCTGGAAAACACTTAACAAGACAGGAACTTCATAGATGATCGGCTATGTGACCATCGGCGTCTCGGATATGGAACGCGCGAAGAAATTCTATACGGAACTGCTTTCGGATCGCGGCGCAAAGGTGGTCAACGATGTAGGGCGCATCGCGTTTATCGGAACCAAACCCGGAGAGGCGATGTTGGCCGTCTGCGAGCCCTATGACGGAAATGAATGCTCTGTTGGCAATGGCGTCATGATCTCGTTTGCCGCCGAATCCGAGGATGAGATCAAAACGCTCTATAATAAAGCCCTCAGCCTTGGTGCAACCGATGAAGGCGCGCCGGGTGTCCGTGTGCCGGGTCGGTTCACTGGCGCTTATGTGCGAGACCACGACGGCAACAAAATCTGCTTTTATATGTTTGCTTAAAGCTGTGCCAAGAGGGCGGCGTGTCTGTCCGTGTAAGCACGCCGTACCTCGATCGGGGGGCGCAGAACGATGTTCAGCCCCTCCATCGCGGTCTTGTCGGGGTGTCCAAAAAACTTCGTCGCCTCGGCCTCGGAAAAGCCTGCGATCTGCGTGGCCTCCATCCAGGCGCTGATCTTGTCGGCCTTTTTTATCTGACGCTTCACCGTTTTCGGCATGGCGGCGGGCAGGCCGAACCGAATGTGGATCGCCGCGGCCAACCGGTCATCCAGCGCGCCATAGTCGGGACCGACGGCGGATTTGACTGGAGAAATCATATCTCCAATCACGTATTCGGGGGCGTCATGTAACAAAGCAGCCAACCGCCATTTGACCGGAGCCTTCGGGGCGATGCGGCCATAGAGTTCTTCGACCAGCAGCGAATGTTCGGCCACGGAATAAGCAAAATCCCCCGCCGTCTGACCGTTCCAGCGCGCCACAAAGGCCAGTCCATGGGCGATATCTTCGATCTCGATATCCACCGGGGTCGGATCCAGCAGATCCAGCCTGCGGCCAGACAGCATCCTCTGCCATGCGCGGGGTTGTGTTGCCATTATACCATGCCTTGTCCGAACAGCCGCGATTGCGCCGCAATTTTGTGGTATGGTTTACCTGTCAAGATCACCAGCTGCCAACTTTTTCTTGAGCATTCGTGCTTTGAACAAGTGCGCGGTGATACCGACATGAAGTACCGAGGGGGGCGCATGCTTCTCCCGGTGTGCCCCTCTCGATTGAAACCAGAATCGAAAGGAGCTTGTTATGTTCAAGCGTTTGTTTGGAATTGCACTGGCCTTTGGCATGGCCGCCACTGCCCCTCCGGCGTTTGCCCAGCAGCAAAGTTGTGCGCAGCGTGACCACGTGATCGCCAAGCTACAAGACAGCTATTCGGAACAGCTGGCGTTTGGCGGATTGCAGAAATCACGCGGCGGGCAATCGGTGATGGAGGTTTGGACCTCACGGGAAACGGGAAGCTATACCGTTTTGGTGACCCATGCGAACGGCCTGAGTTGTATCGTCGCCGTTGGCACCGATTTTTTCGAAGCGATCCCCAAGATCAAGGTAGAAGGCACGCCTAGCTAAGTTTGGCGCATAAAATCCCGTTTCCGGCCATCTGCGTTGCCACGTCCCCAAAGGGATGCTAGGGGCAACCCGGACCAAGATTTACCGGAATGGAGTACCTGATGGCCGGGGACTATATCGTCAAAGACATTTCATTGGCCGGGTTCGGCCGCAAAGAGCTGGATATTGCCGAAACCGAGATGCCGGGGCTGATGTCCCTGCGTGCGGAATATGGCGAAAGCAAGCCGCTAAGCGGTGCGCGGATCGTCGGCTCTCTGCACATGACCATCCAAACCGCTGTTCTGATCGAAACGCTGGTGGCGCTGGGCGCGGATGTGCGCTGGGCGTCGTGCAACATCTTCTCGACCCAAGACCATGCTGCCGCTGCGATTGCCGAGGCCGGTATCCCCGTCTTCGCCATCAAAGGCCAGACGCTGGAAGAACATTGGGATTATCTGGACAAGTCCTTCCTGTTCGACGAGGGCCCGAACATGATCCTGGACGATGGCGGCGACGCGACGCTGTACATCCTGCTGGGCGCGCGTGCCGAAGCGGGCGAAGACATCATCCCCGTTCCGGGTTCGGAAGAGGAAGAGGTGATCAAGAAGCAGATCGCCAAGCGCATGGCCGCAAGTCCGGGCTGGTTCACCAAGATGCGCGATCAGATCCAGGGTGTGTCTGAGGAAACCACCACCGGCGTGAACCGCCTGTATCAACTGGTTAAAGACGGCCACCTGCCGTTCCCGGCAATCAACGTCAATGACTCGGTCACCAAATCGAAGTTTGACAACAAATATGGCTGTAAGGAATCGCTGGTTGACGGTATCCGCCGCGCTACCGACACCATGATGGCCGGCAAGGTTGCCGTCGTCTGCGGCTATGGCGACGTAGGCAAAGGGTCGGCCGCCTCACTGCGCGGTGCCGGTGCCCGGGTGAAAGTCACTGAGGTTGATCCGATCTGCGCGCTACAGGCCGCGATGGACGGGTTCGAGGTGACACTGCTGGAAGACGAAGTTTCCAGCGCGGATATCTTCATCACCACCACCGGCAACAAGGATGTGATCCGCATCGAGCATATGCGCGAGATGAAGGATATGGCCATCGTCGGCAACATCGGTCACTTCGACAACGAAATTCAGGTGGCCAGCCTGAAGAACCACAAGTGGACCAACATCAAAGAACAGGTGGACATGATCGAGATGCCCTCGGGCAATCGTCTGATCCTGCTGTCCGAAGGCCGGTTGCTGAACCTCGGCAACGCCACGGGCCACCCCTCGTTCGTGATGTCGGCGTCCTTCACCAACCAGGTTCTGGCGCAGATCGAGCTGTTTACCAAGGGTGATGAGTACGAAAACAAGGTCTATATCCTGCCAAAGCATCTGGATGAAAAAGTCGCGCGTCTGCATCTGGACCGGATCGGCGTGAAGCTGACCCAGATGGATAGCGAACAGGCGGCCTATATCGGCGTGAAACCCGAAGGCCCCTATAAGCCCGAGCACTACCGCTATTGATCGCGGATCGGGTATGACGAAACGCACAGGACGCCGCCGGTTCACGCAACTGGCGGCGTCTTTCTTTTCCATCATCGTATTTCTATTTCTTGTTGGCTCAGCCGTGTTTCTGCTGTTGACGCACCCGAAATCACCCTTGCCTGACCATTGGAACCCCCTGCGCGATCTGTCGATTACGGCCCCCGTTTCTCTGGTTACGCGGTTTCAGTTGAACCGTGCTCTGGCGGATAAGGCGCAATGCAAGGCGGTACTGTCTGCGGACGAAGTGACGTTTGCTGAGATGGAGGATCTGGTCGTCGATCAGAATTGCGGGATCAGCGGACGGGGCCTGCTGTCGCGCCTTGCTACCGCAGATGTACGAGGGGTTGAGACGCGCTGCACCACAGCTCTGCGTCTTGCCATGTGGGAACATCACGTGGTTCAGCCGGCTGCGCGGGACATCTTGGGCACAGAAGCGCGCGCGCTGCGGCATCTGGGCAGCTATAACTGCCGCCGGATGCGGACCGCGCAGGGGCAGGACAGCCGGTGGAGCAGTCATGCAACCGCGGACTCCATTGATATCGTAGGGGTCGATCTGGCTGATGGTCGCACGGTGAACCTGTTGCGGGATTGGTCAGCCGGGGGACCAGAAGCTGAATTTCTGCGCCGGATCGGACGCGGTGCTTGTGATTGGTTCCGCGTAGTGCTGAGCCCCAATTTCAACAAGTTGCACGCGGACCACTTCCATTTGCAGGGGCCGGGCTGGGGCTATTGCAGGTAATCCGGCCCCGAAAAACGAGGCCGGAGATTGGCTTAGCGTCCGCTGACCGCATCAGCCAGCGATTTGAACCGGACGATCTTGTAGATACCCTTCGAGGCATCCTCGCCATTGTTCAGAACGGGAGAGCGGTGCAACTCGTTAATCGTGGCATAGACATACCCATCCGCACCGATCGAAAACCCGTCCGGCCACGGCAATTCATCATCCGACTGGAACAGCACTTCATAGCTGCCATCCGGTTTGGTGACGCCCAGCGCATTGTCCGTCATCGCGGTGATATAGACATTGCCGCCGGTATCCACGGTTGACCCATCCGAGATCGGCTTGTCGCCATAGCGTTCAACCTTGGCCTCTAGATCGGCATCCGACAGGCTTTCATCCAGCAGGGCAGTGGTGGGGATGCGGTACATCGCACTTGCTGTCATTGGGGCGAAGTAAACCCATGTGTTGGTCGGATCGACGGTGATCGGGTTGATGCCGATTTTGGCCGGATTGCCGCCCAGCGTGATCTCGCGCCCGTCAATCACCATCGGCGTATCTTCGGGGATCGTGTATTGCGACCCCTCCAGAACGCGCCGCGCGCGTCCGGTCTCCAGATCAACAACGATAATGGCCGAGTTCTGACCGTCACCGGTATCCGAGATATAGATAGCCCCGTGATCGCGGTCTACAGCCAGATCATTCAGGAATGAGGTCGGCCGCGCCACAGGCGCACCGATATAATGGATCGCGCGCAGGGTTTCGGTTTTGGTGTCCCAGCCGACGACGCGCCCGGTCTGGTTTTCGCCCTGACCATCCAGCATCCAAAGGATACCATCCCGATCCGCACGCAGGCCCAAAACGCCGTTCAACCCATCCGCATCGTCGTTGGGTGCGCGGGCCCAGTCTTCGGTCGGGTAAGGCTTGGTGGAGCCATCAGGCATCACCTCAACCACGCGCAATTCAGGGCCGTAGAATTCATGCACCGACATGAACATGCGCCCATCTGGGCCAATGGCCAAATTGCCCGGAGGCATGGCCTTTTCAAACTCAAGATAAGTTTCCAACTCGGCTGCTGCGGCGGGCAGGGCCAGCGCAAGCGCGCATGTGGCTGCATAGAGTGATTTCATCAGGTCCTCCTCTGGTGATGTCAGAGCAGATACCATTTGAAATTTTCCGCGATAACTGGCTCAATATTGAAACCAGCGTTAGGAATTTTCGAATGTATCATGTGAATGATCTGCTGACCTTTGTCTCGGTCGCGAAAACCGGCGGCGTGGGGTCCGCCGCCAAAGCGCAGGGGATCTCGGCGGCGACAGTCAGCCATCGCATCACGAAACTTGAGGAGGTTCTGAACCTCAAACTCTTCCACCGTAACAGCCGCAAAGTACAACTGACCGATGAGGGGCTGATCTTTCTGGATCGGATCGAACCGCTTTTGGCCGATCTGCGCGAGGCCGAACTGGATGCCGGCAGCGGCAGCGGGGCATTGCGTGGGCATCTGCGCGTCACGCTTTCCCCGTGGATTCTGTCGCGCTTTATTATGCCGGTGATGAGCTCGTTTCAGGCCGAAAACCCGGACCTGACGGTCGAGTTTCTGGCCGTTGACCGCTATGTCTCGCTGGTGGACGAAGGGATCGACTGTGCGATCCGGGTTGGGCGGCTGGCCGATAGCACGCTAAAGGCGCGCAAACTCAGCGACAATGACCGGATCATCTGTGCCGCGCCCTCGTTTTGCGACACGCATGGCACGCCGCAGTCGGTCGAAGACCTGCGCGTGATGCGCTGGGCGTGCCTGCCGTGGCAGACGCGGTTGGATATAACGGATGGACATAGCGCCACGCAATTCACGATCCCCCGGGGTATTGCCGTGTCGAACTCGGACATGCTGACCGAGGCAGCGGTGCAGGGGCTGGGTCTGGCTGTCAAATCCCGACTGGCGGTTCAGCGAGAACTGGAAAGCGGTGCCTTGATCGAGGTTCTGCCCGGGTGCCTGCGATCCCCCGATGCGCCGATTTCCTTCGTGCATGCGGGCAGCGCCACCGCCGGGCGCAAGGTGCGGGCGTTCTCGGAATTGGCAAGCCGCGCCTTCCATTAGGTGCGGCTGCGGGGGGAAACCCGCCAAATTTCCCCTTTGTGGCCTGCGTCCAACATATTAACCTATCTGCACTTGTTTCAAGGTTTCAAACAACAGCGGCCCTGCCGCCTTACCGGAGAGTTATTTATGGGAAAACGCGACGAGTTGATCGCCAAATATGCCGAAGACCTGAAATCCAAATGCGGCATGGATGCGGATATGGATCTGTTGACCAAGGTCACGATTGGCTGCGGCCCGGCGATTTACGATGCAGATGCCTCGACCGTGGCGGCAACACAGGAAGGTGAGATCGAGACGGTCAAGAACAACTTCCTGATCAAGAAATTGGGCCTGTCAGACGGCCCTGCGCTGGACGAGGCGATTCAGTCGGTTCTGGATACCTATGGACAGTCCGAGCGCAATAAGTACCGCGCGGTCGTCTACTACATGCTGACCAAGCATTTCGGAAAAGAGTCGGTTTACGGCTGATGACAAATGCGCCCGCCCCTAAGGCGGGCGTTTTCAATTTTAGGCACTTGGTGTTTGTGCGCGCGGCTGCAAATGGCTAGTGTAAGGATGTGACCAGGACGGTCAGAACCAACAGATTTCTATACGCGTGTGGTGAGTCGGGAGCACGCGGGGTAGGGAAGGTTCTGCATCGTCGGAACCTTCCCTTTTTTAGACTGCTTGAGATTATTCTGCCCGGGTTTGCCCCAAATCGCAGATCACCTTCCATTCGGCATCTGTGACCGGCTGAACCGACAGGCGTGAGTTCTTCACAAGAACCATCTCGGCCAGCCGTTCCTCGGCCTTGATCTGCTCTAGCGTGACGGGTGTCACAAAGGGCCGAACCGCTTTGATATCTACACATTCCCAGCGGTCGTCATCGGTAGTGCTGTCGGGATGGGCGGCGGCGCAGACCTCGACGATGCCAACCACCGCCTTTTCCTTTTGCGAGTGGTAAAAGAACCCCCGGTCGCCCACCGCCATCTGACGCATGAAATTGCGCGCCTGATAGTTGCGCACGCCGTCCCATTCCTCGCCTGCGTCCCCTTTAGCGACCTGCTGGTCCCAGCTCCAGGTCGAGGGTTCGGATTTGAACAGCCAAAATGCCATCAGCCGACGACCTTCTTCCACGCGATCAGATCGACGGACTGGAACAACCCGGCCTTGGCATAGGGGTCATTGTCGGCCCAGGCTTGGGCGGCGGGCATGTCCTCGACCTCAAGAATGATCAGCGAGCCGATCATTGCGTCGCCGTCCAGCAAGGGACCCGCCTGCGCGACTACACCCGTTTCCTCGATATACGCCAGATGATTGGCGCGGTTGTCCAGCCGGGTTTGCAATGCGCCGTCCTTGTCACGGGCGATCAGAGCGATGAGCATATTATTCCTCCTTCAGGGGTCTGTTGAGCAGGGTTTCGATGGCTTGCATGACACTGTAGGTGCCCTGGCTAAGATCCGCCACCGTGGCGCTGATGGGCATGTCCAGACCTTCGGCTTTCGCGATATCCGACATCGCGCGGGCGGTGGCGACACCTTCGACCGTGGTGGTACTGTCAAATGGCTGTTTTCGACTTAAACAAAGGCCAAATCGGTAATTTCTGGACAGTTCAGATGAGCAGGTCAATACCAGATCGCCCAGTCCAGACAGGCCCATCAAGGTCTCGGACCGCGCGCCACGCATCAGGGCAAAACGCTGCATTTCAGCAAATCCCCGCGTCATCAGCGCAGCGCGGGCGCTGTCGCCCAAACCGGCTCCGATCGCTGCTCCGCAAGCGATGGCCATGACGTTTTTCAACGCGCCGCCCAGTTCCGCCCCGATCAGATCTGTGGTGCGGTACAGGCGCAGGTTCGCCGTGGTCAGGTCATGCTGTAGCTCATGCGCATCCTCAGCGCAGGCCAGCGTCAGCGCGGTGGGCAATCCGCGTGCGATATCATCGGCAAAGCTCGGGCCGGTCAGCAGGGCAGGGCGCGCGTCGGGAATGGTCTGGCGGATGACCGAGATCGGACCCAGCCCTGTGGACAGTTCAATCCCCTTGCAGCAAGCCACCAGCGTTTTCCCGGTCAGAACCTCGGCGTGATCCTCTAACGCGCCGCGCAGTTTCTGCATCGGAACCGAGACCAGCAATGTCTGGCTTTCCGCAGCCTGCGTGATGTCAGAGGTCACAGTGATCGCAACTGGCAGCGCCACACGCGGCAACCGTGCCACATTTTCACGCGTGCTTTGCATCTCCCGCGCTTGTTTTGCGTCCCGCGCCCACAGCGTCACCGGTCCGTTCCCCGCCAATGAGATCGCCAGCGCTGTGCCAAACGCGCCCGAACCCAGAACGGACACGCTCATGCCTTGGCCCCTTTCTTGCCGCTGCCCAGCATGGCGGGGCTGGTCTGGTCCAGGGGCCAGCGGGGTCGCGCGGTCAGGTCCAACCCGTCGCGCGCGCCGGTGCGAAACCGCTCGATCCCGGCATAGGCGATCATGGCGGCGTTGTCGGTGCACAGGGCTAGTGGCGGTGCCGTGAAACGCGTGCCTTTCTCAACACAAACAGCCTCTAACGCGGAGCGAATGGCTGAATTTGCTGCGACGCCTCCGGCCACGGCAATCACCGGCTCCGCGGGGTTTTCGTCCAAATACAGATCCATCGCGCGGCGGGTTTTCTCGGCCAGTGTATCCACGATGGCTTGCTGAAATCCGGCGCAAAGGTCGGCGCGGTCCTGACGGGTCAGCCCGCCTTTCTCGGCCACGACCTGATCGCGCATTCGCATCAGGGCAGTCTTCAGGCCTGAAAAGGACAGATCACATCCGGGCCGGTCCAGCAAAGGCCGCGGAAAGCGGAACCGTTTGGGATCACCTGCGCAGGCCTCGGTCTCGACCGCAGGACCACCCGGTTGCGGCAGGCCCAACAGGCGGGCGGTTTTGTCGAACGCCTCGCCCGGCGCGTCGTCGATCGTGCCGCCCAAACGGGTGAAGCGGTCCGGCCCGTGGGCGATCAGGTATTGGCAATGCCCGCCCGAAACCAGCAGCATTAGGTAAGGAAACCCGATCCCGTCAGTCAGGCGCGGCGTCAGCGCGTGGCCTGCCAGATGGTTCACCCCGATCAAAGGCAACCCGGTTGCCGCACTGATCCCCTTTGCGCACATGACGCCGGACATGACGCCTCCGATCAGGCCCGGCCCAGCGGTGACTGCGACGGCATCCATGTCGGACAGGCCCAGTCCGGCATCCGCCAGTGCCTGCACGACGCAGGTATCCAGCTTCTCGGCATGGGCACGGGCGGCAATCTCGGGCACGACGCCGCCAAAGGCGCTGTGCAGCTCGGTTTGGCCATGCACGACAGACGACAAAACCTCGGCCCCGTTTTCGCCATGGCGCACAACGGCGGCGGCTGTGTCGTCACAGCTGCTTTCCAACCCGAGGACAGTAAGTGTTTGCACCATTGGCCTGATCCGTTACACCTTGGTTGCCAAGCGGGGTATCACCCTGCGCGGATGCAAACAATCCCAAGGCCCAAGGCGCCGAACGTTGTATTTGTTGATGACCCGCCCGCGCGCGGCCTCTGAAAGGTTCGTCGCGCAGCTTCCGACCCGCGTCAGGTCTCGGGTGCAGGTCATCTATTCCCCGATTCTGGAAATCAAACCCCTGCCGGTGAGCACGGATATGCGCGGCGTGCAGGGTCTGATCTTTACCTCGGCCAATGCGGTGAACGCGGCGGCCTCAATGGGGGTTGATCGGTCGCTGCCGGCTTTTTGCGTCGGACCGGCGACAACCGGGACGGCCAAGGGCGTCGGATGGGACGCGCAATTGATGGGCCAGACCGCCGAGGAGTTAATCGCAGCCCTTTTGCAAACCCGCCCGCTCAGTCCGCTACTGCACCTGCGCGGCGAGCACAGCCGGGGCAATATTGCCGAGCGGCTGACCGAATCCGGCCTGACCGTGCGCGAACAGCCCGTTTACCAGCAAAACCTGTTACCGCTGACACCGGAGGCGACTGCCGCAGCAAACGGCAAATCCGCTGTTTTGGCCCCGATATTTTCGCCCAGAACGGCGCGACATTTTGCCGACATCTGGCGTGGTTCCGCCCCGCTTTGGGTGGCTGCTATCAGCCAGGCCACCGCCGAACCCCTTTATTCTTTGCCCTATGCGCGGTTGAAGGTCGCGAAAGAGCCGACACCAAAGAAAATGCGTAAGGCCGTTAAAAAACTTGTGAAACATGCGTTGCGGGTTGAGGGCGACGTGGCCACCGACTAACTTAACTGGGTCTGTTGTTCCAAGCATTTCGGATTCGATAAGGGGAATATTGCGGTGGCTGGTAAGAAGAAGTCCGATCAAAAACCGGTGGATGACCCCAAGGTCGAGGAGGCGGTCGATGCTGTTTCCGTATCTGACGAAGCATCGGTTGACGAGGTCGCAGCGCTAGACGAGGCCCCTTCCGAAGCCGAAGCCGAAGCCGAAGCCGAAGCCGAAGCCGAAGCCGAAGCCGAAGCCGAAGCCAACCTTGAACGCTTCAAGGAAAAGATGGCTGATCGTAAGGCGGAAAAACAGAGCGGCTTTATGCCCGCTGTGATCGGTGGGGCCGTCGCCGCAGCGATTGGTTTTGCGGCGGGAAGCGCGGGTATGTTCGGTAGCGGTGACACCGATGCTATAGCCGCGCTTGAGGCCAAGCTGGCTGATCAGGCCAACCAGATCGAGGCTTTGACCAAATCTCTGGCAGATGCGCCGGATGTATCGGCAAAGATCGACGCGTTGACTGGGCAGATTGCGCCGATCACGGCGGATCTGGATGGGGTGAAATCCAGCCTTGATGGCCTGGCCGGGCAGATCGACCCGTTGACCAAACGGCTAACTGATTTGGAAAGCGGGGCCCTGACCCAAGGCGCTACGCCCGAGGCTACGGCAGCATTTGAGGCCGAGTTGAAAAAGCTGCAAGACTCGCTGGCTGCGCAACGGGCTGAGGTTGAAAAGATGGTCTCGGACGCGCAGGCGCTTGAGGTGAAAGCCTCGGCGGAGGCACTGGCAGCGGCCAATGCTGCGATCTTGTCAAAACTGCACGGTCATTTGAATGCGGGCCAACCCTATGACGATTTGTTGTCTGAACTGTCGGCCGGAGGGGTTGATATTCCCGATGCTCTGGCGGCATCGGCAGATAAAGGCGTGGCGTCAGTAGCAACCCTGAATGAAACCTTTGCACCTGCGGCGCGCGCTGCTTTGGCTGATGCGCGTGACGCGGATAAGGGCACGGGGATTGTCGCTTTCCTCCAACGTCAGACTGGAGCGCGGTCGCTGACGCCGCAGGATGGTGACGATCCCGATGCGATCCTGTCGCGCGCGCAGGCGGCGCTGTCAGATGGTGACGTCGCAGGGGCGTTGAGCGAAATTCAATCCCTGCCTGATGCGGCCCGTTCCGCGTTGGCCGAATGGGAACAGGCGGCGCAGGCACGGATATCTGCCGTGGATGCCGCAGATGCGCTTTCCTCTGGCGCGAACTCGAACTGAAGGACCTGCCATGCTGTGGTCGCTGTTAAAAATCCTTGTTTTTGTTGCCATTGTCGGCCTGTTGGCCATGGGTGCTATATTCTTGATGGAGACCGGTGGAGGTCTGACGGTTAAAACAGATCGCTGGGAATTCACCCTCGATGCGTTGAATTCGGTCATCGCGTTGGGTGTGTTGGTTATCGTGATCTGGCTGTTCTTGAAATTGCTGACTCTGCTGGTCGCCACGCTGAAATTCCTCAACGGCGATGAAACGGCCCTGTCGCGTTATTTCGACCGCAGCCGCGAGCAGCGTGGCTATCAGGCTTTGGCCGATGGGCTGATGGCGCTGGCCTCGGGCGAGGGGCGGATTGCCATGTCCAAAGCCGCCAAGGCCGAAAAACTGCTGAACAAGCCTGAACTAACCAATCTGCTGGTGGCACAGGCGGCCGAGATGAATGGTGACACCAAGAAAGCCTCGGATACCTATAAGAAACTGGTGACGAACAACGCCACCCGGTTTGTGGGCGTGCGTGGTATCTTGAAGCAGAAACTGGCCGAGGGTGATGACGATACCGCCCGGAAGCTGGCCGAAAAGGCGCTGGCAATCAAACCGCGCCACGCCGAAACACAAGACATCCTGTTGGGGCTGCAAACCAAGTCGCAGGATTGGGCAGGCGCGCGTTCGACTCTAACGGCCAAGCTCAAGGCTGGTCATCTGCCGCGCGACGTGTTCAAACGCCGTGATGCAGTGCTGGCTCTGTCCGAAGCCAAGGGCATTCTGGAAGAAGGTGCCACGGTCGAACAGCAAGAACACGCGATCGAGGCCAACCGCTTGTCGCCTGATCTGGTTCCTGCCGCTGCGATGGCCGCGCGGGCCTATATCGAAAAGGGTAAGCCGCGCGCCGCGACCAAGATCCTGAAAAAAGCGTGGGAGGTGCAGCCGCATCCCGATCTGGCCCATGCCTTTGCGGAAATCGCGCCGGATGAAACGCCGGATGCGCGGATCAAGCGGTTCGCCGCCCTGACCCGTATCCACCCGGAAAACCCTGAAACGCGCCTGATCCTGGCCGAGTTGAATATCGTGGCCGAGGATTTCCCCGAAGCTCGCCGTGCGCTGGGCGATGTGGTCGAAAAACAAGCCGATGCCCGTGCCTATACGCTGATGGCGGCGATTGAACGGGGCGAGGGCGCCTCGGACGCGGTGGTGCAGGGATGGCTGGCCAAGGCGCTGAACGCGCCGCGCGGGCCGCAATGGGTCTGCGACAACTGCCATGATATCCAGCCCGAATGGGCTCCGGTCTGCCAGAACTGCCACAGCTTTGACACGCTAAGCTGGCAAACCCCGCAAACGCCCGAGATCGCCTCGGCGACCGGTGTTCACATGCTGCCCCTGATCGTTGGCGCGCTTGAAGACAAGGTCGAGCCGGAGGTTGAAAAGCCCGAAGAAGAGGTTGCGCCAGACGTGATCGAAATGGAGGCCGAACCCGTGCGCCCCGATGTCGAGCCTGCGATCGAAGAGAAGGTCTGAGGACTCGGTTCAACGGACATTTTAGAACTTTGATGCCACTTACGTGTCGCTGGGCAAATACGTCCAGCGATACTTTGGCGGGGTAGGTCCTTTGTTTCGGCCACCTTGCTGAGCTTGTTCCCACGCATGCGCAAGAATGCCGACAGACCGGGACAGGCAAAACAGGCCACGCGCCAATGGCGCGTCAAAACCAAGCTCGGCATAGATCACCGCTGTGGCTCCGTCGATATTCATCGGAACGGGTTTGCCTTTGCGCTGCGCCAATTCGCCTTCGATGTCGATCGCGACAGATTTGAAGCGCCCGTCACAGGCACCTGCCTCAATCGCTTCATCCACTAGGCTCATTAAACGCGGTGCGCGTGGATCCGTTGGGCTGTGAAAGCGGTGGCCGAACCCGGGCAGAATTTTCCCTTGCGCCGCAATCCAGTCATCCAGCGCCGGGCCAACGGCGGATGGGTGAGCGTTGACGAACTGATACAGGGTCACCGCTTGCTCGCCAGCACCGCCGTGGATGTCGCCCAGCATGTTCACCGCGCTTGCTATGGCATTGTTGAGAGGCAGTCCGCACGTCACTGCCATGCGTGCCGTAGCGATCGAAGGGGCTTGTGGCCCGTGATCCACGGCAGCAACCAAGGCGGCCTCGAACAATTTCAACTGTGCGGCGGATGGCCTGTCTCCGCGCACCATGAACCAGATCATTTCCGCGAAACCAAGGTTGCCGATAAGGTCCTGAATAGGTGTGCCCCGCAGGTCTATTCGTCCGGGTTCCATGTCGATGATGGATGTTGACCACCAGTCAGCGACATCGCTCATATGATCCCCTCCTTCGTCAACGCATTTATTTCATCGTGGCTCAGACCAAGCTCAGACCAGATCACAGCATTATCTGCCCCCAAGTCCGGCGGGGCGGTCCGGGGCATTCTGCGTTGACCATCCATCACAACAGGGCTGCCGGTCAGTTTCAGCTCCTCGCTGTGGGACGGCAAAGATCCAATCAATCCGCGGCCTGTAAGCTGTTCGTCGGCCAGCGCTTCGGGCACGGTCATCACCTGCCCGGTCGGAACGCCAATCGCGTTCAACTCGCGAACCCATACCCGGGAGGGTCGGGTGCGCAGCGTGGCTTCAAGATCGTCCCTCAGGGTATGGCGGTTCCTCTTGCGATCTTCACGCGAGGCATAGTCAGGGTTACCCAGCAAATCTTCCCGTCCAAGGTGTCGAGCAAGCGCCTGCCATTGTTCGTCACGATTGGCCGCGATATTGATCGGGTTGTCCGCAGTGGCAAAGGTTCCTGACGGGGCGGATGTGGTGTTTTCGTTGCCATGCGCTGCCGGTGTGACATCCCCGATCAGGTAGTTCGACACCACCCAGCCCATGGTGGAGATCACCGCCTCGGACATTGCGATATCCAGAAACGTGCCGCGTGGTCTGGCGTTCAGGGCCGCACTGATCGCAAAAGCGGCCGTTAGCCCCCCGACGGTATCGGCCAGCGGGTAGCCGACGCGATAGGGCGCTGTATCGGCTGCTCCGGTGATCGACATGACACCGCTGATACCCTGAACGATTTGGTCGTAGGCCGGGTCTTTTTTGCGAGGACCGTCCTGCCCAAAACCGCTGATTGCACAATAGATCAGGCTGGCATTTTCAGCGCGCAGAACGTCATAGCCAAGGCCAAGCCGGTCCATTACACCGGGCCGGAAATTTTCGACCAGCACGTCGGCGGTTTGAACCAGCTTCTTCAGCAAGTCTTTGCCCTTTGCGGGCTTCATATCCAGCGTGACGGATTTCTTATCCGCGTTCTGGGCGAGAAAACTGATGCCCATCCCGGCTTTGTTGCGGTCTGGGTCTGCGCCCAACACCCGAGCAAGGTCGCCGCCCTCAGGCCGTTCGACCTTGATCACCTCGGCCCCCATCAGGGCAAGCTGATAGCAACAATACGGGCCCGCTAGAACGTTCGTCAGGTCAAGAACCCGTATTCCTGCCAGAGGCTCAGTCGCCATCGGCGATACCGGCAGCCCGTGCCCGTGCGCGACGCGCGCGATAGCTGGGCAGCAACACCAACAGCGCGGCGATAACCAGCAGGCCCAGCGTCATGGGGCGTTCCCAGATAAACCCGATCCCGTCATAGAGCTGCATGGACCTTGCAAAGTTGTCTTCCATCATTCCGCCAAGGATGAACCCGATCAGAAGCGGGGCCAGCGGATAATCGGCAAATTTCAAAGCCGTGGCACAGACGCCGAACCCAACAAGGATCAACAGCTCCGTTGCATTGTTCTGTCCGATGTAAGCGCCCATCAACGTAAAGAACAGAATGAACGGTATCAGGTAGTTGCGCGGAACGGATAGTACCTTTGCGATGTAGGGGATCAGCGGCAGGTTCAGGATCAACAGAACAAGGTTTCCGATAAACATGGACATGATCACAGCCCAGAAGATCTGAGGCTCATCCAGCATTAGACGCGGACCGGGTGTCACGTTCAGAGCGATTAGCGCGCCCAGCAGGATCGCCGTGGTGCCGGAACCTGGAATGCCCAAAGTCAGCAGTGGAACGAATGATCCGGTGCAGGCCGCGTTGTTAGCTGTTTCCGGGGCTGCCAGACCCTTGATCGAGCCTTTGCCAAATTCTTCTTGTTCCTCTTTCGGAGCGATGTTGCGTTCAACGGCGTAGCCGAGGAAACTGGCGATCGTCGCACCGGCGCCAGGAAGAACGCCGATGAAGAAACCTTGTACGGATTGCCGTCCCACAACTGGTGCAATTGCCTTGGCTTCTTCCTTGGTGATGCGCAGGTCCTTGATCTCGCCATCATCACCTTTCAGATCTTTTGGCTTCAGGACCAGAAACAGCGCTTCGGGCAAGGCAAACATGGCCATGGCCAGTGTGATGAAGCCGAAGCCCGATTGCAGGTCCATGATTCCCATGGTGAACCGAGGCAGGTTGAACAACGCGCCCTCACCAACGGTAGCCATGATCAGCCCCAGTACCGTCATGATGACAGCCTTGGCGACTTGACCGCTTCCGGCGAAGGCAGCGATGGCTGAAAGACCAACGACCATAAGGGCGAAATACTCGGCCGAGTGGAACAGCAGCGCAACAGAAGACAAAGCCGGTGCAAACACCATAAGCAGGACGGCACCCAGCGTGCCGCCGGCAAAACTGGCGATCGCAGCGATTGTCAGCGCCTTGCCTGCTTTGCCTTGTCGTGCCATCGGATAGCCATCGAAACTTGAAGCTACCGTACCCGCGACTCCGGGTGCATTCAGCAGAATCGAGGATGTCGATCCTCCAAAGATCGCTCCGTAATACACCCCAGCCAAAAGGATCAGTGCGGCGGATGGGTCGCCCATCGAGATTGCAACCGGGATCATGATGGCGATGATCGACATTGGTCCAAGACCGGGCAACATCCCGATGAATGTGCCGATCAGACACCCAGCGATGACCATCAGTAGGTTTTGGATTGAGAATGCCGTTTGCAGGCCGATCAGAAGTCCTTCAAGCATGTCAGCCTCCGAAAATGCCCGGCAGCGGGCGCATGTAAATGCCAAGAACTTCCTGAACCAGATACCAGACGGCCCCCGTTGCGATGAATGCAACAGGCAGCATGATATGCCACTTGCGCTCACCCAGAATGAAAGAGCCAAGTATCAGGAATGCCGACGTCGAAATCAGAAAGCCCACGGGTCGCAGGCAAAGGGCATAAATGACCATCAAAGCCAGCAGCATCAGCGCCTGATCCAGATGGTAGTCACCCAGCCGGCGATAATCGATGTCGGCTTCCTTGATCTCGGACTTTTCAAAGCCCAGCAGGATAATTGTCGTCGTGATGATACCCAGAATGGACAGCACTTTGGGGAAGGTGCTTGGCCAGATGGGATTTCTTTGCATGAAGGGGGGGAGGCTACCGTCCATCGTGAACCAGGCGGCGTAGCCATATGTTAAACAAACACCCAGCAGAACGAGCGCGATCCAGCGATCCAACGCCATGATACCCCCTCCTTTTTTGTTGTCTTTGGGGAAGGCAGAGCGGCGGTCCGCTCTGCCGATTTTTGGTTAGAGGAAGCCCAGCTTCTTCATCAGATCACCGATCTGCTGTTCCTGCTGCTCAAGGAACGTCTGGAAGTCAGCGCCCGAGTTGTGGATGTTGACCCAACCGTTGCGTGCCCGAACCTCTTCCCATTCAGGAGTGTCGTACATCTTGGCGATCGCGTCTTGATATGCCGCCAGCTTGTCTTCCGGCAGGCCGGGTGCTGCGAAGAAACCGCGCCAGTTGACGAAAGTGGTATCAATACCCTGTTCCTTCATGGTCATCGCATCAGGAGCGGCGTCAACGCGTTCTTCCGATGTGACACCGATGATTTTGACTTCGCCCGCGTTCGACAGGTCAACAGCCTCCGAGAAACCGGTCGACAGAGCCGCGATTTCGCCGGACAGAAGCGCCGCCATGGCCTTGCCGCCTGCGTCATACGGAATGTACTTTACGCCCAGAGCGTCTTTGCCAGCTGCTTCCATGACCATGGCTGCAACCAAGTGATCCATGCCGCCCGGTACCGAGCCACCACCAATTGCTGTGGCCGAAGGATCAGCGTCAAAAGCTGCCAACAGATCGTCCATCGAGTTGATCGGGCTGTCTTTGCCTACGACGATCGCCGCATAGTCACCGATAGTGCCTGAAACCAGGGTCAGGTCGCGGAAGTTATGCGGGAAAACACCAGTCAGCGAACGGATAACGATGGGAGTTGAGTTCACCATCAATGTGCCGTGATTGCTGTCAGCGTTTTCAATCAGAAAGCCGATGGCCTTACCGCCGCCGCCACCTGACATGTTCTCATAGGATGCAGTGCCAACAAGACCCGCATTCGTAAGGGCTTCACCCGTGCCGCGGGCAGTTCCGTCCCAACCGCCACCGGCACCACCGGGGATCAGAAAGTGGATGCTGTCCACAACTTGATCTTCGGCCAACGTCGGGCCGGTCAGGCCGATTGCGGCCACAGCTGCGATTAGGGCGCGACGGCCCAGTTTAATCGTTGTCATGATTTCCTCCCGTTTGACAACCGGCCGCATGGCGGCTCAGATTGGATGGTACAAAAACACACCAACCTGACATCAACCTGTCACGCGGCAAAATACTGAAAAAGCCTGATGAAATTTCTACTTGTCGAAGACAACCTGGACCTCGCGAACGCGGTCAGTTCGCGCATGCGTCTGGACGGTCATGTCATTGATCACGCAGCGAATTTGGAGGATGCAACCGCCTTTGTCGAAACCGAAGAATACGACCTGATTCTGTTGGATATCATGCTCCCAGATGGGGATGGCCGAGACTTTCTGAAACGGCATCGGGCAAGTCGACTGGACACTCCCGTGATTGTATTGACCGCGCGCAGTCAGGTTTCTGATCGAATCGGTTCACTTGATCTGGGGGCGGATGACTACGTGACCAAACCGTTTGATCATGCCGAGCTTGAGGCCCGTTGTCGCGCGGTTCTGCGGCGTAAATCCGGCAGCGCGAAGTCCACGATCGAGATCGGCGGTGTCGTGTTTGATCCGGTGGCCGGACATTTGACCGTGGCCGGTGAAACCCTTTCGCTGCGAAATCGGGAACTGCGCATGATGGAGTTATTCATCAGCGCGCCTGGTCATGTATTCTCGAAACAGAAGCTGGCCGACCGGTTGTTCTCTTACGACGACAGCGTTTCGGACAACGCGATCGAGGTCTATGTGGGGCGGCTCCGCAAACATCTTGAAAAGTCGGACTTAAAGATAACGACCTTGCGCGGTCTGGGATACAGGCTGGATCATGACCGCTAATCCAACCGTTTCCGGGTCACTGCGCAACAGGCTAGTGCTGGCCTTGATTGGTGGCGCGGCGGTTCTGGCAGTCTTGTTGTTCCTTGCAGTCAGGAACTATGCGGCTCAGGTAGCGCAGCAGGGACAGGACAACATCCTCGAAGCATCCGTTACATCAATTCTTGATGCCGCCGCGCTGAGGGACGGGGTGCTTGAAGTGGATATTCCCTACGCGGCCTTTTCGATGTTGACCACCCCGTCAGATGACCGGGTGTTTTATGCCATTTATCAGGACGGTGCGTTTTTATCGGGATACGAAGATCTTCTTTTGGCAGGGGCGTCCGGACAAAGTGATTGGTTATTCACGTCGGGCGAACTGCGTGGGGAACGCATTCGCCAGGTCAGCGCAAGTCGAACGCTTGTCGGGTTAGGGAGGCAGACGGAAATTGCAATCGTGCTGGGTCAGACGCAGGATGCGCTTTCGCAGACTTTGGACCAGATTTCGCGCAATGCCGCATTTCTGGGTCTTGGCTTCTTTCTTTTGACTGCCGCGCTTTCTTTCTGGATCACATCGACCACTATCGGCCAACTAAACCGACTGACAACCTCGGTCACAAGACGGGGGCCGCAGGATTTGAGTCCCTTCAAGAAGCCGGTGCCCCGGGAAATGGCGCCGCTGGTCTTGTCCCTGAACTCACTGATGGGGCGCTTGGATCAATCGCTCAGCCAGTCAGAGGATTTTATTGCCGAAGCGGCCCACCGTGTCCGCACGCCGTTGGCGACTGTACGGTCCTATGCCGAGGCAACTCTGCATAGAGTTGAAAAGAAAGAAAACCGAGAGGCGCTCCGTGCGATGGTTCGGGCGATAGATGAAAGTTCGCGCGCTGCGGGACAGTTATTGGATCATGCCATGATCACCTTCCGCGCCGATCATCTTGAGAGGGAAGATGTCGATTTAGTTGAACTGATCCGGGAACTTGTACAGCGTTTGACGCCGATTGCGGAAATGAAGGAACTTTCGCTTTCTCTGAGAGGCGATACTAAGGTTCTCTATTCCGGCGACCCCATTCTGATTCAGAATGCAGTCCGCAACATGATCGACAATGCACTAAAATACGCGCCTGCTGACAGCGTGGTCGAGATCGAAGTTACCGCCACACCTGAAGTTGCAGTCAAAGTGAGCGACTCGGGCCCGGGCTTTCCAGCAGAAGAGATTGAACAGCTGACGCGCAGGTTCGAACGCGGCAAGAATGCAGCTGGGACGATTGGATCAGGTTTGGGTTTGACCATCGCCCAGGATGTGGCGACGGCCCATGGCGGAACCTTGGTTTTGAATAATAAGCCTACGGGGGGAGCATGCGTAGTCTTGTCACTTTAGTTTTTCTTGCGTTCCCCTGTTTTCTTTGGGCGCAGGATTGGGAAGACCAGTTGGTTTTCAATGATGGCGCAGAAGGCGCGCACCTACGTATCATCTCGAGCACGGACACAGTTCTCTTCGCGCCATTGATAGAAGGCTTTGTTGCGCGCAATCCCTCAATAAGTGTCGAATACTTCGTTTCGGGCACGGCGGATATCGACCGACGCGTTCGCGCGTCGCCGGACGCTTTCGACATTGTGGTATCCAGCGCAATGGATCTGCAACTGAAGTTGGCGAATGATGGCTTTGCGCTGGCGCTTAAGGATATCGAGGCTCCGCACTGGACGCAGTGGCACCACAGCTTGTTTGCATTCACGACCGAACCTGCTGCTATCGTCATCAATCGCGAAGCGTTTGAAGGTCAGGACATTCCGCACACCCGGCAGAGTTTGATCGAGGCGCTGCGCGAGCGACCGGAGGAATTTCGCGGCAAGGTTGGCACATACGATGTACGTGAATCCGGGTTGGGTTATCTTTTCGCTACGCAAGATGCGCGCGCCTCGGAAACCTATTGGCGGCTAATGGAGGTCATGGGTGGTCTTGATGTGCGACTGTATTGCTGTTCGGGAGAAATGATAAACGATCTGGCAGATGGAAAAATTCTGGTAGCCTATAATGTCCTTGGAAGTTACGCAGCTGTCCGCGCCGAGCGCAAGGATGCGCTTGAAGTGATTTTTCCGACAGATTTTCAAACAACGATGATGCGGACAGCGTTAGTGTCTGAAGAAACGCAGGAGCCGGACGCAGCCGAAGCGTTTATCAACTACTTGATTACTGAAAAGCCAGTAGCACAGGACAGCCCGTCTTCGCTTCCTCCACTGGTGTTGCAGAACGGCGCAACAGACCGAGAAACAATAGGATTAAATCCGTCACTGCTGACATTTTTGGATGACCTAAAGCGAAAAAAGTTCCTGTCAGCGTGGGAAAACGCGGTCATTCAATAGCAAAAGGACCACTAGCTTTACGTCGGTAGCGATTGGTTCAGTGTCGGGGCGGTCAGCGAAACCCAACCTATACAGAGATGGCCACAATAGTGGACCAGTAAACTGATATTCGCCGTCTACAGCCAATTGTCCCAATCAAATCCGTTTGCTAACGTCGCCCTCGCGTCGGGGAGGGCGTGCAGACCAAGATGCTGGACTATTCGCATAACGCCTGGCTTGTGGCGGCCTCACTGGCCGTGGCGCTGATGGCAGGCTTTACCGGCCTTTACCTGACCCATGGCGCGTCCAAGCTGGACGACCAGAAGCGCAAGATCATAGTGGCGCTGGCAGCGGTGGTTCTGGGCGGCGGCATCTGGTCGATGCATTTCGTGGCCATGCTGGGCCTGCAACTGCCAATCCTGTTCTACTATGACGCGCTGATCACGCTGATCTCGGCCCTTGTGGCGATCCTGATGGTCGGGCTGGCGCTGCTGTTGTTGCATTTCCGGCCACGTTCGGTGCAGACGATCATTGGCGCAGGCGTGATCGTCGGGCTGGGCATCGTAGTGATGCACTATATCGGAATGGCTGGGATGGAACTGTGTCGCCCGGTCTACAACGCGTGGGACGTGCTGTTGTCGACGCTGGCCTCGGTCGTGCTGTCGGTCGTGGCGATCTGGGTGGCCTATGACAACCGCACGCAGCGTAACATCTTGCTGGGAACGGCCTGTTTCGGTTTGGCCGTATTTACCATGCATTTTGTGGCCACCGGCCTGACGGATTTCACGGCCAGCGACAGCGCGGGGGGGGCCGGTCCGGCGCTTAACAATCAGGTGCTGGCGATGGGTGTGACGGTGGCCGTGTTCTTGATCTGCGGTGCATTCCTGTTGACCGGCGTTAGCTTTCTTGAACCTGCCGCAGTTGCGGCGCCTGCTCCACTCAGCCCCGAACCCGCGACTTTGCGGGCGGGCATCCCGTTTGAGCGCGAGGGCCAGACCTTTTTCGCCGCCCCGACCGAGATCGCCGCAATCCGGGCCGAGGGGCATTATACCGTTCTTTATATCGGGGCCGAGAAATTGTTTTGCCCCTGGTCCATAACCGAGGCCGAAACCCGCCTGACCCCCGATGGCTTTTTGCGTGCCCATCGCAGCTATCTGGTGAACCCCAAACATGTCTCGGGGTTCGAACGTCACAAGGACAATGGCACGTGTTATTTCGACGGTGTGGATGCGTTGACCAAGGTGCCGGTCAGCCGGTCGCGCCTGTCCGACATTCGCGACGCGCTGGGTCTCTGATCGCAACTCGTGCAGCCTATTCGCGTTTCGTGAAACAAGCTGCGCGCCCCGTTCCCCTTGGCTGGAAGCCCTGATGTGACCGTTCTTTTCTGAGTGCAGGTACCCCAAGGCATATTGCTTCGGACCCAGGGAGGAAAATTATGATACCAGCCGGTTTTGAGTATCACCGGCCAGGCGACATCGCCTCGGCCATCGGCATTCTAGAAGAACACGGAGACGAGGCGCGCGTGATCGCGGGCGGGCACAGCCTGATCCCGATGATGAAGCTGCGCATGGCCGAGATGGGCCATCTGGTCGATCTTCAGGCCATTGAAGAACTCAAGGGCATTGAGGTCGGGTCCGATACCGTCACCTTGGGTGCGATGGTCACGCAGCACGAGTTGATCACTCATGACGGCCTGGCCGCTGCCATTCCGCTGATCCGCGAGGCCGCATTGCAGATCGCTGATCCGCAGGTGCGCTATGTGGGCACTGTGGGTGGAAATGTGGCCAATGGTGATCCGGGCAATGACATGCCGGGGTTGATGCAATGTCTGAATGCCACGTTTGATCTGTCCGGTCCCGATGGCAATCGCAGCGTCGCCGCGCGTGAGTTTTACGAGGCCGCGTATTTCACCGCCCGCGAGGATGAGGAAATCCTGACCCGGATCTCGATCCCGGTTCCGGGCGCGGGAGTCGGTCAGGCGTATGAAAAGCAAAAGCGCAAGATTGGCGACTATGCCACGGCTGCTGCTGCTGTGATGGTGGGCAATGGAACGGCCTCGGTCGCGATGACCAATCTGGCTGACACGCCTGTGTGGTCCGAAAGCGCAAGTGCTGCACTGGCCGATGGCGATGTGAATGGCTGCGTTGCCGCGATGCTAGATGCGATCGAGCCCGTGGCCGACAATCGCGGCCCCGTCGAATTCAAGAAACATGTGGCAGGCGTCATGCTGCGCCGCGCCATCGACCGCGCCCAAAACCGCGCGGGTTGAGGGGAGGAGAACCCATGTCAAAAATGCACGTCAAACTCACCGTGAACGGCAAAGAGGTCGAAGGTCTGGCCGAGCCACGCACGCTGTTGATCCACTTCCTGCGGGAAGATCTGAAAATCACAGGCCCCCATATCGGGTGCGAAACCAGCCACTGCGGCGCTTGCACCGTTGATATCGATGGCAAGTCTGTCAAGTCCTGCACCACCTTCGTGGCGCAGGTGAACGGCGCCGATATCACCACGGTTGAAGGGCTTACCAACGATGATGGTAGCCTTGGTGTGTTGCAGGAGATGTTCCGCGAACATCACGGGCTGCAATGCGGTTTCTGCACGCCGGGCATGATCACTCGCGCGCATCGCCTGCTGCAGGAAAACCCGAACCCGACCGAGGAAGAAATCCGCTTTGGCATGGCCGGGAACCTGTGCCGCTGCACCGGATACCAGAACATCGTCAAGGCGATCTCGGCCTCGGCTGACATGCTGAACGCTCAGAAGGAGGCCGCGGAATGAACGACCAGACACTGACCCCCGAAGAACGCGCCGCCAACCTCAAAGGGATGGGTAGCTCGCGCAAACGCGTCGAGGATGTGCGCTTTACCCAAGGCAAGGGCAATTATGTCGACGACATCAAGCTGGACGGCATGCTGTTCGGCGACTTTGTGCGCTCCCCCTACGCACATGCCCGCGTTGTCAGCGTGAACAAAGAGGCCGCGCTGGCGCTGCCCGGCGTGATCGCTGTTCTGACTGCTGAAGACTTGTCGCCGCTGGGCCTACATTGGATGCCGACACTGGCGGGTGACAAGCAGATGGTGCTGGCCGATGGCAAAGTGCTGTTCCAAGGTCAGGAGGTCGCTTTCGTTGTGGCCGAGGATCGCTATATCGCGGCGGATGCTGCGGAACTGGTTGAGGTCGAATACGAAGAACTGCCCGTTCTGACCGACCCATTCGAGGCGCTGAAGTCCGATGTGGTCCTGCGCGAAGACCTTGAGGGTCAGACCGAAGGTGCGCACGGGCCGCGCAAGCACCACAATCATATCTTCACCTGGGAGCAGGGCGACAAAGACGCGACCGAGGCCATTCTGGCCGAGGCCGACGTAGTCGCTGAAGAGATGGTCTATTACCACCGCACCCATCCCTGCCCGCTGGAGACCTGCGGGTCGGTCGCGAGCATGGACAAGGTAACCGGCAAGCTGACGCTCTACGGTACGTTTCAGGCCCCGCACGCGATCCGGACGGTTGTGTCGCTGATCTCGGGCATTGCCGAGCATAATATCCGCGTCATCAGCCCAGATATTGGCGGTGGCTTTGGTAACAAGGTTGGGGCCTATGCGGGCTATGTCTGCTCGGTCGTGGCCTCGATTGTCACCGGCAAGCCAGTGAAGTGGGTCGAGGACCGGATGGAGAATCTGATGTCCACCGCCTTTGCCCGCGACTACTGGATGCAGGGCAAGATTGCGGCAACGAAGGACGGTAAGATCACCGGTCTGTGGTGCCACACCACGGCAGATCACGGTGGGTTTGACGCCTGTGCCGACCCAACCAAGTTCCCGGCGGGGTTCATGAACATCTGTACCGGGTCCTATGACATCCCGACCGCTTATCTGGCCGTGGATGGGGTTTATACCAACAAGGCTCCGGGCGGGGTAGCCTATCGCTGTTCCTTCCGCGTGACCGAGGCCGCCTATTTCATCGAACGGATGATCGAGGTTCTGGCCATCAAGCTGAACATGGACGCGGCCGAGCTGCGCCGGATCAACTTCATCAAGGCCGATCAGTTCCCCTATCAGTCCGCGCTGGGCTGGGAATATGACTCGGGCGACTATCATACCGCTTGGGACAAGGCGCTCAAGGCTGTTGACTACGAAGGTTTGCGCGCTGAACAGGCGCAGCGGGTCGAAGAATTCAAGGCTGGTAAGACTCGCAAACTGCTGGGCATTGGTCTGACGCATTTCACGGAAATCGTGGGCGCGGGACCGGTTAAGAACTGCGATATCCTCGGGCTGGGAATGTTCGACAGTTGCGAAATCCGCATCCACCCGACCGGGTCCGCTATTGCTCGGCTGGGGACAATCTCTCAGGGTCAGGGTCACGCGACGACCTTTGCGCAGATCATTGCCAGTGAGATCGGGTTGCCTGCCGATGACATCACGCTGGAGGAAGGCGATACCGACACCGCTCCGTATGGTCTGGGAACTTACGGGTCTCGGTCGACGCCTGTTGCAGGTGCGGCAACGGCAATGGCCGCGCGCAAAATCCGTGCCAAGGCGCAGATGATTGCGGCCTATCTGCTGGAGGTCCACGACGACGATGTTGAATGGGATGTGGACCGGTTTGCGGTCAAAGGTGCGCCCGAGCGGTTCAAGACCATGAAGGAAATCGCCTTTGCTGCCTATAATCAGGCGATCCCTGGCTTGGAGCCAGGTCTTGAGGCTGTGAGCTACTATGACCCGCCGAATATGACCTACCCGTTCGGGGCCTATATCTGCGTCATGGAGATCGACGTCGACACCGGCGAGTGGGACGTTCGGAAGTTCTATGCGCTGGACGATTGCGGCACGCGGATCAACCCGATGATCATCGACGGGCAGGTTCATGGCGGCGTGACCGAGGCGTTGGCCATCGCGATGGGGCAGGAGATTGCCTACGACGAGATGGGCAATGTGAAGACCGGCACGCTGATGGACTTCTTCCTGCCGACCGCGTGGGAGACGCCGAACTATATCACCGACTATACGGTGACGCCGTCCCCGCATCATCCGATTGGTGCGAAAGGTGTTGGGGAAAGCCCTAATGTGGGTGGTGTGCCCTGTTTCTCGAACGCGGTGCATGATGCGTTCCGGCCCTTTGGGTTGGTGCAGAGCCATATGCCGCATGACCACTGGCGCATCTGGAAGATCGCCAATGGGTTGGGAATGCATGGGTGAATGGGTTCGGATCGGCTTGGCCGATCCGACCGAACGGAGGGGGCCAGCCCCCTCCGAACCTCCCCCGGGATATTTTTAGCCAGATGAAGAATGGATCCTGGTTTTGACTTTGAGTGATGTGCAGAACGGATTGGCCGCGCAAGGCTATGTTGCTGATGATCGGTTGGCGATGGCGTTGCATCTGGCGCAGGCGTTGGGGCGACCTTTGTTGCTGGAAGGGCCGGCCGGGGTGGGTAAAACCGAGGTGGCCAAAGCGATGGCGGCTTGGCGGGATGCCAAATTGATCCGTTTGCAGTGCTATGAAGGGCTGGATTCCAGTCACGCGATTTATGAGTGGAACTATCAGCGGCAGCTTTTGGCAATCCGTGCAAGCGAAGCGCAGGGAGGGGTTGGCGAGGCGCAGTTGTTTTCCGATGCGTATTTGCTGAAACGGCCTTTGTTAGAGGCTATTTCGCAGGATACTCCTCCGGTTTTGTTGATTGATGAGATTGATCGGGCGGATGAGGAATTCGAAGCTTATTTGCTGGAAATCCTCTCCGACTTTCAAATCACCATCCCCGAGCTTGGGACGGTCGTGGCAAAGACTCGGCCCATTGTGATCCTGACCGCCAATGGGACGCGTGATTTGTCGGATGCTCTGCGGCGGCGGTGTCTATATAGCTTTCTCGATTACCCCTCGAAAGAGGTTGAAATGGCGATCCTTCGGGCGCGCATGCCCGAGGTCGAAGGCGTGCTGGCGCGGCAGATCATTGAGGTCGTACAGGCGTTGCGCAAGGAAGATTTGGAAAAGACGCCGGGCATTGCAGAGATGTTGGATTGGGCTGCGGCGCTGTCAGGTTTGGGCGTCAACGACATGGCGCAATCGCGCGACGCTGTGCAGGCAACGCTTGTGTGCTTGTTGAAAACCGCCGCCGACTATGACGCCGCCCCGCCCGAGGTGATGGACCGGTTGATCGGGAAGGTGGCGTGATGCAGGTCACGCGGTTTCCTTCTCGGGCCGATGGGTTGGCAGATCGGATGTCTGACTTCATTACGCATTTGCGATCGAACGGATTGCGGGTTGGTCCGGCTGAGACCGGCGATGCATTGGCCGCCTTGACCGCGGTACGCGCGACGGATGCGCGGCAGGCAAGGCAGGCTCTGTGCGTTTTGTTGACGGGGGATGCTGAGGATTGGCGTCGGTTCGACGATCTGTTTGATGCCTATTGGTTCAACACCGGCAAACAGCGGGGCGGTGTGGCGGAAACCAGCCATGTGCGGGTGCAGTCGGCAAAACCGATGATCTGGCAGCAGGAAACGCAAACGGAAACCGAGGCCGGAAATGGCTCGGATCAGGATGGGTCACCGGATTCGGGTGACGGTGAAGCAGAAGGCAAAGACGGCCAGCTCGTCGCAACGCGCACTACCAATCTATCGCGCAGGGATTTGCGGGAGCTGATGGATGAACAGGCTCTGATGGAGGCCGAAAAGGCTGCAATGACTTTGGCACGCGCCATTCGGGATCGACGCTCGCGTCGGCGGAAACGGGCATTGCGCGGGCCAGCACTGGACATGCGACGGATCCAGCGCGCCAGTCTGGCGCGCGGGGGTGAGCCGATGGATCTGTACCGACGGGCGAAACCGCCGCGTCCTATGCGGATCGTGGCGCTGTGCGATGTCAGCGGCTCGATGACTGTGTATTCGCGGGTGTTTCTGGCCTTTCTCAAAGGCCTGATTGGCAGTGGGACCGAAGCGGATGCTTATCTGTTCCACACGCGCCTGATGCGGGTCACAGACGCTTTGCGCGATCACGACTCTATCCGCGCGGCTGGGCGGTTGTCCTTGATGGCTGAGGGGTTTGGCGGCGGCACCGACATTTCAGGGAGCCTAGAGAGCTTTCTGAACGGCTATGGCGCGCGTGCTTTGAACGGGCGGACCATCGTGCTGATCCTGTCAGACGGCTATTGCAGTTCCGACCCGCAAGCGCTGGGCGCAGTCCTGGCGCGCATACGGCGCAAGGTCCGGCGGATCGTTTGGCTGAATCCGCTGAAGGGATGGAAAGACTACCAACCCATCGCAGCGGCGATGCAGGCCGCGGAACCCCATTTGGACGCGCATTTGCCTGCCAACACGCTCGAGGCGCTGGCAGCGCTTGAGCCGCAGTTTCGCAAGTTGTGAAAGGAGGCTGATATGGCAAATTTCGACATATTCGACACGATCGAAACCCTGCGCCAAACCGGTGAGCCTTTCTGCGTCGCCACGGTGCTGCGCACAGCGGATGCAACCTCGGCCAAGGCCGGGGGAAAGGCGGCGATTGCGCGCGACGGGCGGATAATGGGGCATCTGGGCGGTGCCTGTGTGCAGCGCGCGGTGCGCAGTTCAGCGGTACAAGCGCTGGCCAGCGGTGCGCCGCAGATGATCCGCGTGAAACCCTCGGACAAGGTGGTCGACATGACGGACCCGGATGGCGTGCAAACCTTCAAAAGCGGTTGCCCCTCGGGCGGGACGGTGGATTTGCTAGTTGAACCCTATCAGCACGCCCCCCGTTTGGTGATCTTTGGCACCTCGTTGATCGCCAAGGCGCTGGCCGAACACGCAACGCTGGCTGGGTTTCGGGTGACGAACAGCACGCCCGAGGCGGTCCGAGATCTGGATATCGAGGCGCGCGACTTTGTCGTCGTCGCCTCACAAGGGCACGGGGATGGTGTCGCCCTTGGGGCCGCGCTGAACACGCAAGCCGCGCGGGTGTCGATGGTGGCCAGCCGCCGCAAAGCTGAAACACTCACGGAAAAGCTGATTGGACAGGGTTTGGACCCAGCCCGCGCGGCGCGTCTGAAATCCCCAGCCGGGCTGGACATTCATGCCATTGATCCGCACGAAATTGCCCTGTCGATCCTGGCCGAGATCGTGATGTGGCGGAACACGGATAAATCGACGGAGGTCACTGAAGATGAAAAACTGGCTTAAAAGTCTGTGGCCTGCGCGCCCGAAACAAACACCGGAACAGGCGACCGAAACCGCCCTTCTGGTCTTTCCCAAGTGTTGTTGAACAAAGGAAACATGAATGGAACTGAGTGACGAAATCCGCATCGCCGCCCCGCGCGACGTGGTCTACAAGGCGCTGAATACGCCCGAGATTTTGCAGCAGTGCATTCCCGGTTGCGAAGAGCTGATCCAGAATTCACCCGAGGACCTTGAGGCCAAGGTGGTTCTGAAAATCGGTCCGGTCAAAGCGAAATTTGCCGGGCAGGTCACCTTGGACAACTCCAACGCTCCGGGCGGGTTTTCCCTGACCGGTGAGGGCAAAGGCGGTGCAGCCGGGTTCGCAAAAGGCGGTGCCGAGGTCACGCTGACCGAGGATGGGGCCGAGACAATCCTGGCCTACACCGCCAAGGTCGATGTCGGCGGCAAGATCGCTCAGCTGGGCAGCCGTCTGATTGCCGGAACGGCCAAAAAGCTGTCGGGCAAGTTCTTCACCCGCTTTGGTGAGATCGTGGCTGAACAGGCTGTGTCCTGATCATTTTTTCGGGTCGGTTTCCGGACTGGCCCGAATTTTACTGTGCGAATTGATCCCGCGCAAAAAGCTTTGTTCTTTGCGCACATGGTGCAAGTCGCTAAGTTAGCTTGATGTTTTATGTGCAAAGTTAAGCAATTTGGCGGCGAAAATGATTGATGAAAATGACCCTTCGGGGCGGGATTCCCATGTCTGGATTTCTACGGCCTGGAACGATGCGGTTGGCGTAACTCCGATGACGCGGAGGGAATATGAACGGCACTGGCGCGCTGGTCAGCCCAAAGAAATCGGTGAAAAATACAGTGAATTGCTCGAACGGACATACAACAAAGTTCCTAAAGGCGAGGTCTTGGTATCAGAAGAAATCGGAGATGTCTGGTACTATGGCTCGCAGGACGGCAATCCTGCACCGAACTTTATGAACGGAGGCGGTCTGCCGGTGCTGTCGGATTCGGCCAAAACGGTTCTGGAACAGTTCGATCTGGGCGAGACCTATTTCCACTTAATCAGATTGCAGGCCCCGGCGGGACATGCAACCACGGATGAGCCGTACTACATCCTGAATGTGTGCAATAAACGGTCGATGGGGAACTACTTGGCGTTGGGGCCCGAGGGTGATCTGACGGCTCCATTGAACAATAGATACGGGAAAAGGTTCACACCAAGGTCGGGGTGGGAGCACAAATTGGTCGTTGCCCCCGAGGCGCTGGGTGGCCCTGACATCTGGATTGATCAAAAAACGCCCAGAATTTTTTTCCTCTCGGAACGTCTCGTCTCAGCTTTGAAAGCAGCCGGAGTCGATGACGGTTGGGGTTTAGTCCGCTGCCCTGTTGGGGTTCTGTGACGCAAACGGTGCGTCGAAACAAAAAAACCCCGCTGCGTCGACAGCGGGGTTTCTCTGTGACTGTAGACTGACCTCAGCCTTTTTTCAGAACCTCACGGCCCAGCAACTCAGCGATCTGCACCGCATTCAGGGCTGCGCCTTTGCGCAGGTTGTCGGACACGCACCACAGGTTGATGCCGTTCTCGATTGTCGAATCCTGACGGATGCGGCTGATGAAGGTGGCGAAGTCACCCGCGCATTCGATGGGCGAGACGTAGCCGCCGGGTTCGCGCTTGTCGATCACCATGATGCCGGGGGCCTCGCGCAGGATGTCGCGGGCTTCGTCCTCGTCCAGGAATTCCTCGAACTCGATATTCACGGCCTCGGAATGGCCGACGAACACGGGAACGCGGACGCAGGTGGCTGTGACCTTGATCGACGGATCGACGATCTTTTTGGTCTCGACCACCATCTTCCACTCTTCCTTGGTCGAGCCGTCTTCCATGAAGACGTCGATCTGCGGGATGACGTTGAAGGCGATCTGCTTCTGGAACTTCTTGGGTTCCACCTCGGTTGTGGGGTTGTAGACCGCTTTGGTCTGATCCCACAGCTCATCCATGCCCTCTTTGCCCGCGCCCGAGACCGACTGATAGGTCGAGACGACAACGCGCTTGATCTTGGCGCGGTCATGCAGCGGCTTCAGCGCGACAACCATTTGCGCGGTCGAGCAGTTGGGGTTGGCGATGATGTTCTTGTTCTTATAGTCGTGTATCGCCTGCGGGTTACATTCCGGCACGATCAGCGGAATGTCGGGGTCGTAGCGATAGAGCGACGAGTTGTCGATCACCACACAGCCTGCAGCCGCCGCCTTGGGCGCGTAGACTTTGGTTGCGTCCGAGCCGATGGCAAACAGCGCCATGTCCCAGCCGGTGAAGTCGAAGGTGTCGATGTCCTGGGTGGTTAGTGTCTTGTCGCCAAAGCTTACTTCGGTGCCCAGCGAACGACGGCTTGCCAGCACGGCAAGTTCATCGACGGGGAACTGGCGTTCCGCCAGAATGTTCAGCATTTCGCGGCCCACGTTACCCGTGGCGCCGGCGACAACGACGCGATAGCCCATTTCATGTCTCCAAAGTTAAGGACGCGCGTTCATAGCTGCGTTGCGGCAAAGAAAAAAGGGTTTTCGGGTCAGATTTCGCCCGATGACACCGATTTGACGCGGCGCAACGCCTCAGGTGTCGGTCAAAAGCCGCTCGTAGAGGGCAACAAGGGTCTTTGCTTCGCCGTCGATGTCGAAATTCTGCTCGACATGGGTACGGGCAGCGAGGCCGGATTGCGCAAGGGAATCGCGGTTTTCCAGCATCCGGGCGGCGGCATCGGCCAAGGCCGGGATATTGCCGGGCTCCACCACATGGCCCAATGACGGGTCGGTAACGATCTCAGAGAACGCTCCGACATCGGTGGCCACGACGGGCACGCCGCAGGCCATCGCCTCCAACGGGGTCAGGCCGAAGCCTTCCCACCGCTGGGGCGCGATGAAGAGGTCCAGAACTTGATACCATTCGGCGATCTGGTCGACTGTGACCTCGGGCATGAAGAGGATGCGGTCGGACAGGCCCGCCTCCGCGACCTTGTCTTTCAGTTCTGCCAAGAAGGTGGTGTGCTGTTCCGTAGCGCGACCCATGACGATGCCATGCACATCGTCAAAGCGGCCACACAGGTCGATCATTGCATCCACAAAGGCGTCAGTACCCTTCTGGTGGCGGATGCGGCCATAGCAGCCCAGCAGCAGGCCATCAGGCAGGCCCAACCGGGCGCGCACGGCCGCTTTATCCTCGGGCGGGGTAAAATCCTGCAGGTTGATGCCATGCATGATCACCTGTGCATCCCGATCCAGATACCCGGCGGTTTTGCGCGAGGTGGCGACCACGGCATCCATCTTGTCGATCAGCCATTTGGTATAGCCCGTATGCGCCCGTTGCGACGCGCTGGTGAACAGCAGTTTCAGCCGCAGCCGCAGGATATTGCGCAGAAACAGGCCCAACAGCATCTCGGTATTGCGACGCGCGTGCCAAACGCGCAGCGTTTTACGCGACAGAAAGGGCAGGCGTCCAAGCGGGATATGCGGGACGTCATCCGGTAGGCCCGGACCGGTGGCTGCAATGTCGATCCATTGCACTTGCAACGGCACCAACCGCGCAATCGTCGCCGTCACGCCCGAAAGCCTGCGTTTGAGATTAGGGGCAATGACGCGCGGGTCGGACATGAGGGTCTCCTGTCGGGGTCAGCTTCAGTCGACGCTGTCCCGGCTGAATAGATAGATCACGCAGCCAATGGCAAGCGAGATGGCAAAAAAGCCGAATATCGCTGTGTAGGGCGCAGAGGGGCTGATGTCCACCGTGGCCGCATGGACGCGGCCGGTGACGAATTGGGCAAGGCCGACGCCTCCGATCCCGAACAGGTTCAACAGGGTCACGCCTCGGCCCACTAGGTGTGGAGGAACAAAGGCGCGGCCATGGGCCATGATGACAGGAAAGCTGGCCCCGGTGAACCCGATGACCGAGATCAGTACCACCGAAAGCCAGACCGCATTGTCGATCCACAGACACAACAGGGTCAGGGAGACCACGCCCAGCGCGTTACCACCAAAGATCACCCATTTCCGCGTTCCCAATATCCGGTCAAGCGGCCCATAAGCGAAGGTGCCCGCAATCATCGATGCGCCCATAATCAGAGTGGCGGTTCCGATCTGGGTGGTGCTGAGGGAGAAGATATCACTCAGATATGGTCCGGCCCAAAGGCCACGGGTCGCAGCCGACGGCGCATAGGCCACCAACATCAGGGGCAGGATCGCCCAGAGTGCCGGCTGCTTCAGCAGATCCAGAACCGATCCCTTGTGGTCGGTTTCAACGCGTTTGGGATCATGAACTGTGAACAGGATACCGATTGCGATCACGCCCGAAAACAGGGCCAAAGTGACCATCGTGGCGCGCCAGCCCATTAGCTCAACGGCCAGCGCAGTGGGGTAGGAGGCGACCAAATTGCCAACCGACCCAACACCCAGCATCAGCGCCGCAAGCGTGGCAAACCGGGCCGGGGGGTATTCACGGGCGAAGATAAAGTACGAGGCCATCAGGATCGGCGAGCACCCCACTCCGATCAGCCCCATGGCCAGGGCGACATGAAAAGGCGTGCTGGCCACGGCAAAGATCAGTGCGCCGCCTGCGCCACCGACCAGCAACAAAACGGTCGAGGTCAGCCGCGGCCCGACCCGATCCAGCGCCCAGCCAACCGGGAGTTGCATGGCGGCAAAGACCAGAAACCAAAGGCCCGAGGCAAAAGCGAGGTCCTCTGGCGTGGCGCCGATATCACGGCCCAGATCGACGCTGAGTACGGCCAAAAAGGCACGAAAAAACTGGCTGAGCACATAGCCCAGACACAACACGACCAAACCTGCCTTCATGAAATGCCCCTTTTGCCATCATCTGACCGGACATGCTTGGCACGGGACACCGCTGCGCACAAGCACGTGTGTCTTGACGATTTCGCGGGACTTGGGCCGCATTCGGGTTATGTTAAACCATGATTTGAGACCGAGGTATTCATGAAAGACGCCCAGGCCGCCTTCTATGACAGCCTACCCCTTTTGCGCGATTTTTCACGGCTGACCGATCCCGCGCAGTTCTCGGCGCTGCCTGATGATTGGGTTGTGGGGGTTGCGGACATTGTCGACTCGACGGCTGAGATCGCCAAAGGCCGCTATAAGACGGTGAATATGGTTGGCGCGGCTGTGATTTCGGCCATGATCAACGCCATGAAAGGCGCTGAGTTCCCTTATGTGTTTGGCGGCGACGGGGCCGGATTCGCCGTGCCCGCAAGTGCGATGGATGATGCGCGGCAAGCACTGGCAGACTTGCGCCGCTGGGCCGAGGATGAGTTTGGGATCAAGTTGCGCGCTGCGCTGACGACGGTCGCCGAAATCCGGCAGGCGGGGAAAGAGTTGCGCGTCGCCCGCTATGCCCCGTCCAGCGGGGTGGATTACGCCATGTTCTCGGGCGGCGGGCTGGCCTGGGCCGAGACGCAGATGAAATCCGGGTCCTCTTCCGTCGACCCGTCCGGGCCGGGCGCGCTGCCCGATTTGAACGGCTTGTCCTGTCGATGGTCGAATGTACGGTCGCAGAACGGGCAGATCGTGTCTTTGGTGGTCGAACCCACGGCGCAGGCTACCGAGAGCGATTTTGCCGATCTGGCGCAATCGGTGCTGCGTGCCTCGGAAGAGTTGGAACGGGCGGGCCATCCCGTCCCGGTCGGGGGACCGCCAATGCGCTGGCCACCTCCGGGTTTGGATCTGGACGCGCATGTTTCACGGGCTGGGCGGAATGTAGCTGTGCAAAAGCTGCTTCTGTTGGTCCAAAACCTGCTGATCGCGCTTTTGTTCCGGCGCGGCAAGCCGCTGGGAAATTTCGAGCCGGTCCACTATCGCAACATGGTCAGCAGCAACGCGGATTTTCGCAAGTTTGATGACGGGCTGAAAATGACGCTGGATTGCGACCCGGCCACGCTGGCGCAAATTCGCACGATGCTGGAGCAGGCGCGTGGCCAGGGAAAGATCAAATACGGCCTGCATGCGCAGGATGAGGCGATGATGACCTGTTTTGTGCCCTCGGCCACCCGCGACGACCACGTGCATTTCGTGGATGGTGCTTCGGGCGGCTATGCACAGGCGACGGCTGCGATGCAGGGCTGAAGGGTTACTTCGCTTTCCACTTTGCTGAAAGCGCCCGCGCGGCTTGCGTCAGTAGCATCACGTCTATGCCAACCGCCTGAAACTGCGCGCCCATGTCCTGAAATGCCTGAGACGACTCGTCCGTAACTCCCAGAATCCCCGGGGCTTTGCCTGCTGCACGCGTTCGCGCAATCGCATCCGCAATCGCCGCCCGCACCTCGGGCGCGGCACTGTTGCCCTGATAGCCCATGTCGGTGGACAGATCGGCTGGGCCAATAAAGACCCCATCAATACCGTCGACCTTCAGAATATCGTCCAAGGCGGCCAGACCCGCGCGGTTTTCAACCTGAACCAGCAGGCAGATCTGGGCATCTGCGGTGGGAATGTAGTCCGGGATCGTCCCATACATCGTCGCGCGCGAGGCCATGGCGCCGACGCCGCGCACGCCTTCGGGCGGATAGCGGCAGGCACGCACCAGGTCCCTTGCCTGTTCGGCGCTTTCGACCATCGGCACCAGAATTGTTTGCGACCCCGCATCCAGCACCATCTTGATCAATGCGGCATCCCCAACCGGAACACGAACCACAGGATGGGTCGGGCTGGCGGACAGGGCCATCAACTGATCCCGGATAGACCGGATATCGTTGGGCGCGTGCTCGCCATCGATGACCAGCCAGTCGAACCCGGCGCTTCCCATGATCTCGGCGGTGACGGCCTCGGCAAAACTGGTCCAGCAGCCGATCAACCTTTCGCCGTTAATGAGAGCCTGTTTGAACGAATTTAACGGTGCGGGCATGATCAATCCTTTAGGTCAGAGAGCGGGCGATTTCGGTGATGACATCGTAAGCCACGCGTACATCATCTTCGGTCGTTTCAAACTGTCCGGCTTGGAACCGGATGGTCAGGTTGCCGTCCACTCGGGTTTGGGTCAGGTAAATACGACCGTCGTCATTGATGGCGTTTACAAGCCGCAGGTTCAGATCGTCCAGATCAACCGCACCGTCCGGGGCATAACGAAAGGTCCATAGCGACCACATCGGTTTCGTGGTGATTTCGAAATCCGGCTCGGTGGCCAGACGGTCATGCAAGTCCACAGACCAGTTTACATGATTGCGCAGTCGGGTGCGCAACCCCTCAAGCCCATAGGCGCGGATCACGAACCAAAGCTTCAGCGCCCGGAATCGCCGCCCCAAAGGCACCGACCATTCCGAATAGTTGATGATCCCGTCCTTGCCGTGGGTTTTCAGAAATTCTGGACTGATCGCCAAGGTCTGCACCAGATCTTCAGGGTTTTTCAGAAAATGCGCGCAGCAGTCGAATTGGACGCCCAGCCATTTATGCGGGTTGAACACGATGCTATCGGCGCGCTCGACCCCCTGCCAATAGTGGCGGTATTCCGGGCAGATCATCGCCGACCCCGCCCACGCCGCATCTACATGGGTGTAGAGCCCGTATTTGGCGGCGACCTTCAGGCATTCTTCGACCGGGTCGGTACCGCCGACACTGGTGCCGCCAACCGACAGAATGACCCCCGCCGGATGCAAACCGGAGTCTAAATCAGATTGAATCGCCTGTTCCAACGCCACAGGATCCATGCCGCGCCAGTCACCTTTGGTCAGGACGCGCACCAAATTCTGCTGCCCGATCCCTGCGACCCAGATCGCCCGGTCAATCGAGGTATGCACCTCGGCCGAGCAATAAACGCGCAAGGGTTTCTGTGCAAACAGCCCCTGTTGATTGCCCTGCCACGACAGGGCCTTTTCGCGCATGGTCAGCACCGCAGCCAGCGTCGCGGATGAGGCGGAGTCCTGGATCACGCCGGCGAACCCTGTGGGCAGGTCCAGCGCGTGACGCAGCCATTCCATCATCCGCGTTTCCATCTCGGTCGCCGCGGGTGAAGTCTGCCACAGCATGCATTGCGCTGCGATCGCGCTGGTCAGAAACTCGGCCAGCACCGAGGGCGGAGAAGTGTTTGCGTTGAAATATGCGAAAAACCGGGGATGTTGCCAATGTGTGATGCCCGGCATGACGATCTGTTCGAAGTCCTGAAAGATGTCCTCGATAGGCTGCGCTTGCTCGGGCGGAAGTTCTGGCAAGGCATTCAGGATGTCGCCTGGCTCGGTCTGCGCGCGTACTGGCTTATCTTTGACGGTTTGGTGATAGTCCTGCGTCCATCTGGCGGCTTTCTCGCCCCACTCTGCAAAGGAATCCCAATCCATGTCCTGCCCCATGTGATGTATCATCTTCGGGTTTTCGTCGGAAAACCCGCGATGCCAGTGGTGGCTATCGGGCGAAAAAGGTCAATCCAAATCGCCGAAAAAAGGGTTGCGAACTTTTCGTCGAGAGTGGAGTTTGCAAATAAATTCAATCATCTTAATTATTGAGTTTGGTTGCAGTTTTTGGGAATTTCGTTCAAGATTTCATATGTCCAGAGATTTGCCACTGACTTCCCGCTCTTTGCCGATTGCGCTGCTTCGGGCGCGTGAAAGGGTCATGGGGCCGATCCGTCGCATGTTGGCGGATGTCGGCGTGACCGAGCAACAATGGCGTGTGTTGCGTGTTCTCAAGGAAGATGGCCCGCAAGAACCAACCCATATCGCCGAGCGAGCCTGTCTTCTTCTGCCCAGCCTGACCCGCATCCTGCAGAAGCTTGAGGCCAAAGGGCTGATCCGTCGACACGTGCACCCTGTCGACAAACGCCGCCAGATTGTAGAGATCACGGCTGCTGGGGATAAGATCATCCAGGACAATATCAACCTCATCCTGCAAGAGGCAGAAGGCATTCGCATCCAACTTGGCCCCGAGCGCCATGAGGCTTTGCTGGACTTGTTGAACGACCTGCACGATCTGAAATCCTGACCTCAAAAAACGCAGTCCCGCCAGAGGTATGGGGGGCGCCCTCTGGCGGGGTTGGCCAGACCAAGACTGGACTGCGTGTCTGGCCCACAAGCAGATGCCCCGGGACGATCCGGGCGATCGGCTTGTGTTTCGGATAACCTGTCAACCTAGAATAAGGTGTACGTACGGTCCTGAGACCCTTGGGTGAGTAGCCTCTGACCGAGGCGATCCGAAACTAGTCTACCGCAAATGTGTTAGTGCGGTGATATTGTGTTGCGCGAGACCCGCCCATCCCATAGCGCGGCGCTCAGGCGCATCGTATTGATGTCATGCGTTTATAAGCATAATCTAGCCTATCTCGGCGGATTTCCAAGATGTGAAACCGGATTGTGAACCGGGTTGAGTTGACGGCAGTCATCTGCTTGCCCTGCGCGTGGGGTCGCCTAATATGCCCGAAACCAAGCAGACCCGAGACTCATATGGCCGATACTTTGTTTTCCCTGCCCAAGCCGGTTGTTATACCGGTTCAGGGGCTTTCCACCCCCTATCCTGTTGGCCGGATATTCTGCGTTGGGCGCAATTATGCCGCCCATGCCGCAGAGATGGGCCATGAAGTGGATCGTGAGGCACCGTTCTATTTCACCAAATCCGCGGCAAACGCGATCCTGACCGGCGCAACCGTGCCATATCCACCGGGAACTGAGAATTTCCATCATGAGATGGAATTGGCGGTCGCCATTGGCGCGCCCGTGTTTCAGGCGTCGAAATCTCAAGCGACCGAGGCGGTCTATGCCTATGGCTGTGCGCTGGATATGACGCGGCGTGACCTGCAAATTCGGGAACGGAACAAGCAGCGCCCTTGGGATTTGGGCAAGGACCTTGAAAACGGCTCGGTGTTTGCCCCTCTGACCCGGGCCCCGGACTGGTCGCCTAGCGATGACAAGCGGATCCATCTGAACGTCAACGGCGAAACCCGTCAGGATGCCACACTGCGCGAGCTGATCTGGAAGATCGACGAAGTAATCAGCCATCTTTCCGGGTACTACCATCTTCGTCCGGGTGATTTGATCATGACCGGAACACCGGCAGGGGTAGGACCAGTTCAGGCAGGCGACGTGCTGGAGGGTGGAATTGACGGGCTGCATCCAATCCGCCTAACGCTAACTGAGACAGAATAGACCCTAAACAGGGTCTTTCAGCCATCCACCGACAAATTCGATCCGCGTCAGGCCGGTAAATCTGCGCACTCTATCCAACTCGGCCTCAAGGCGTCGAGTGCGCGCATCCGTCCAACGCACGCCACGTTCCGGCCACAGCGCGGTGACGCGCAGGACATCCTGATCCCGGTGGGCTTTCATATCGATCCGCCCCACCATCCTGTCCCCTTCAAGCAGGGGAAAGACATAGTAGCCATATTTGCGTTTGAGGGCAGGCACGAAAACCTCGATCCGATAGTGAAAACCAAACAAACGCTCGGCGCGGTTGCGATCCCGCAACATTGGATCAAACGGGCTGAGAACCCGCATCCGACCGGGGGCCGGGGGCAGGTTTGTTGGATCGGGCCATTCTGGCCGGGTTATCACCTTGCGCGCGCGCCCATCGGCGCAGGTGACTTCGATTTCCTCGACATTCCCTTTGATTAGAGCTTGTTTGACCCATTCCCGAGCCTCAGACGCGCTGACCGTATCCCAGAATGCAGCCAGTTCCCCGGATGTCGCAAAACCCAATCGGTCCAGCGCGGCGTTGCACAACCAGTCGACGGTCTGCGCTGCGTCACAAGGCAGGTTGCCAGGGCAAAGATGGGTTTCGATCACCCGCTCAGTCAGATCATAGCGCTTCTGAAACCCCTGACGGCCCACAACGGCCAGTGCGCCGGACCGCCACAGGAATTCCAGCGCCGTTTTCGAGGGGTGCCAGTCCCACCATCCGCCCGAGCCTTTTTTCTCGTCCTTGCCGACATCCGAGGACGAAACCGGCCCGTGGTTTCGGATATGGGTCAGCACCGATTCAAACTGTTGCTCGAACCTATCCCGCCGCCAGTTCTTCCAGCGCGATTTCAACAGGGCTGCGTCGCGCTGAAACCGCAGGTGCCAATGGGGGTAGAACACCATCGGAATTACGGCGGCGTCATGGGTCCAGTGTTCAAATAGGACACGATCTTGTTCATACAGCCGACTGAGGTTGCGCGCCCGATAGCTGGGTCTGCGCGAGAACAGGATCATATCATGGGCCCGTGCGACGGTGTTGATGCTGTCCAGTTGCACAAAGCCCAGACGCTGGATCAACTCCAATAGGTCCGCACCCTTGGCATTGCCCGAGGGCTGTTCCAGCAACGCGTGCCGATCCATGAATAGGGTCCGCGCGGCACGGTTGTCCAGCCGCCGCAACGCCACGGCGTCAGCGCCGTTTCAGAGTGTCGCCAAAGCTGATCTTGGGGGTCAGGGTCACACGGGTTTCAACCTCGGTCTCTGGATCGGCCAGCTGCGAGGCGATGATTTCGGCGGCCTTGCGCCCAATCTCAAGCCGGCAGGCGTCCATCGTAGCCAGCTTGCGCGGCAGGCCCTGCAACAGTTCGACATTGTTGAACCCGGCCAGCCCGATCTGTCCCGGCACGTCGATGCCCTGGTCCAGCAGGTACAGCAGCCCACCCGCACCGATCATGTCGTTGGAATAGTACAGAAAATCCAGCTCGGGCGATCGTTCCAGCATCGCTTGTGTCATTTCGCGACCCTTGGCCAGAGCCGATCCGCCGGAATAGAATTCGCGGTCTTCGATCTCGATCCCGTTTTTGCCCAGCACTTCGGTGAAGCCTTCGAACCGTTTGCGCGCGCGGTGGTCCAAAGGCATCTTGGTGCCCATGAAACCGATATGTTCATAGCCCGCCTTCAGGATTGCCTGGGCCATTTCACGCCCTGCACGCCGATGGGAAATACCCACCATCGCATCCACGGGCTTGCCGTCAGTATCCATGATTTCAACGACGGGAATCCCCGCAGAGTCCAACATCGCGCGGGCTGCTTCAGTATGTTCCAGCCCTGCAATGATCACGCCCGAAGGCCGCCACGAGAGCATCTCGTATAGTACTTTCTCCTCTTTCTCGGGCAGATAATCCGTGACGCCGACAACAGGCTGCAACTCGGTATCTTCGAGCACCTGGTTGATCCCGGTCAGCACCTCGGGGAAGACCATGTTCGACAGCGAGGGGATGATCACCGCCACCAGATTCACCCGGCTGGAGGCCAGCGCACCTGCGATTTTGTTCGGCACGTACCCCAACTCTTTCGCGGCGGCCAGAACGCGGGTGCGGGTTGCATCGGACACATCGCCCCGGTTGCGCAGAACCCGGCTGACCGTCATCTCTGACACCCCCGACGCTTCTGAGACATCACGAAGGGTAAGCGGGCGTTTTGTTTCTGTTGTCACGAGGGCACCTGCGTCGTTGTTTTGAGGAATGGTAGCGTGAACAGGGCGCAATTTACAACTGCCCATCAAAGCCCATGACAACCCCGAAAAACCAAGCTAGAGAGAGGCTTGCGCGGCCCCGTGGCTCAACTGGATAGAGCAGCCCCCTCCTAAGGGGCAGGTTGCAGGTTCGAATCCTGCCGGGGTCGCCAGCCAGTCTTATGAACGAACATACCTCTCGCTTTGGATGATTTCGCGTGATGAGCGAGCATTGAAAAACCTTCGGAGACTGCAGTGTAACCGGACTTAGCGGCCGCGATTGCCAGGCATGATTTGGAGGCCAGCTGCTTTTTTGGCGAGCCAGTTCATGCGTCTTTCGATCAAGATGGCTCCACACCAGAAATTGTCGCCCAACTAGGCTAAAGGCCGGTCTTTTGCCAACAATTGAACCGAACTGCCAAATTGGACCTGATCAGAAATCGACAGCACTGAATGGTTACAAAGCGTTTAGACAAAATCGCGATAACTTGTCCGCAAAAGGCACATTTACGCCCCAGGCCACACGTCAAGACGACGATGTCCCTCCTTAGCACTGTTCCCAACTACCAACGGGAATGGAGTGCGGCTAATGCAATTTCTGAGTTTGAGGCTCTGCAAATGGAAGAGACGGTTTGCAGGTTATGTGATGGGGCTTTCTGTCCTGTCATGCGTGCTTGCAGTGCCTGGCGCCGGATACTCGGAACAACCTTTGGTGGTTGGCAGTGATCGAGGCGGTTTCTTGCATGATCGTTTGGTCGAATTGGAGAACCTTCAAAGAAATGGCATACGTGTCGAGCTGCGCGGGCGGATCTGTTATTCGACCTGTACGATGTTTCTTGGCCTGCCAGGGACATGTGTAACACCGGACACAATATTTGGGTTTCATGGTCCGTCGCGTCATGGCCGGCCGCTCAGTGCCTCAGATTTTCAGTATTTCAGCGAAGTGATGGCGGAGTTCTACCCCGAGCCCATCAAGACTTGGTTCATGGAAACAGGACGAAACCGAATTCGCGGCGTACACAAAATCAAGGGTGCAGAGCTTATTCGATTGGGTGTTCTTGCTTGCCGCACGGCGTAGCGTCGCGCTTGTCTTCAAACCTCTAGATAGGTATGAGTGTATTGTGTGAGCACAATCATAGCATGTGCTTTGACGGGTAGCCTTGCATAGGAAATTAGTCTGGTTGATTTCGGGACTCCTTCATCGAATTCATGGGGGCAAAGCGCGCAGAGCTCCTGCGCCGACAAAGCCGATCTGCGTCATAGGGGATGTCCATGGCTGCATCGGGCTTTTGGAAAAGCTCTTGTCCCAAGTACCGCATGACGCCCAGATCATTCTGGTTGGAGATTACATTGACCGAGGCGAACACAGCTCGGAGGTTTTGAGGATGATGCAAGCCTGCCCCGAATTTATGTGTTTGATGGGAAATCATGAGCAAATGCTACTGCGTTTCCTGGCCGATCCGAAGAAACACGGTCGTCAGTGGCTACGAAATGGGGGCTTGCAGACACTGGCGTCGTTTCGCATCCCAGCCGCTCGGCCAGAAATGACCTCCGAGGAACTGACCAAGTGTCGGGATAGTTTGCGGCGCGCTATGGGTGATGAACTTGTTGGCTGGATCGCAGATTTTAAGACCAGTTTTCATAGTGGGAATATCTTTGTCTCGCATGCTGGGGCAGACCCCACGTGTCGGCTTGACCAGCAATCTGAGCACGACCTGCTTTGGGGCAACAAACATTTTCAGACCAAAGACAGGAAAGACGGTCAGTGGGTTGTCCATGGCCATACAATCGTGAGTCGCGCTGCGGTTCGGGGCGGCCGAATTGCTGTCGACACGGGCGCGTTCGCGACCGGCGTGCTCAGCGCAGTCTATCTGGACGGTTCTGAGCCAGAGTTTCTGACGGCGCTTGGTTAGTATTGGTTGTTTTTGCAACACTGAAAAAAACAATCTAAGGCAGAATGCGTCGAAATATTGTTTCGCAAAAAGAGAGTGAATTAAACCTGAGATAACTAGGTATTTCGAGCGATTCATGTGCACCCTTCGGATCCCATTTTACGGCGTTCTGCAAACTGGACGTCGGCTGCACCCTTCAGGAGATGACTTGGGCCTCATGGCATTGCGGGGTGGTGGCAACACGGGCTTAGAAATCAGGCCCGCGGTGACAGCGGAGTGTTGGGCAGATTGAAAGTTGCCATCGTACATTATTGGCTAGTGGGAATGCGCGGCGGTGAAAAAGTCTTGGAGGCGCTGCTGGATCTATTTCCGGGCGCAGTGATTGTGACTCATGTCTATGACCGCGAAAAGGTCAGCGCCAAGGTCAGAAAACACGAGGTGCGAGAGACCTTTATCGGGCGCTTGCCCGGTGCGCGAAAGCACTATCAGAAATACCTGCCCCTTATGCCCCTGGCGCTTGAACAGATGGACATGCAGGAATTTGATCTGATTCTGTCCAGCGAATCCGGTCCGGCAAAGGGGATCGTGCCGCGCCCCGATGCGTTGCATGTCTGCTATTGTCATTCACCGATGCGCTATATTTGGGATCACTATCACAGCTATCGGCAACAGGCGGGGGGTGTTGCGCGGATGGCGATGCCCTTCCTAGCGCATAGGCTGCGCGTTTGGGATGTCACGACTGCTGCTCGCGTGGATCGTTTCGTGGCCAATTCGTCCTTCATTCGTGACCGAATCCAAACCTATTATCGGCGCGAAGCAGAGGTTGTTTTTCCTCCGGTCGAGACGCAGGCGTTTCAGATATCGAACCATGTTGAAAACCACTACCTGCTTGCAGGTGAGATGGTTTCTTACAAACGGGCCGATCTGGCGATTGATGCGTTCAACGCCTCTGGCCGTAAACTGGTGGTTGTTGGTGATGGTGAGATGCGCGGCGTGTTGGAAAAGAAATCCTGCCCCAATATCACTTTTCTTGGCCGGGTTGATAATGCCGAGCTAAAGCGTCAATTCGCCACCTGTCGCGCGCTGATTTTCCCCGGTGAGGAGGACTTTGGCATAGTTCCGGTCGAAGTGATGGCCAGCGGACGACCGGTGATCGCATATGGGCGCGGTGGGGCATTGGACACCGTCATCGAGGGTGTCAGCGGTGTTTTGTTTCATGAACAGACCGCCGAAGCCCTAAACCTGGCCATCGACCGGTTCGAGAAGAACCCGGGTTTGGTGAAGGATCCAGCGACGATCAGGGCGTTGGCGGATACATTCGATGTTGAGGTCTTCAAGCAAAAGATATGGGCACTAATCGCTGACGCGCGGGCAAACGCCTGACGCGGACGCAACGCACGCAGGACTTGTTGGTCATTAAGCGGTTTTTCCTAACGTGCCGCTGATTGACACACAGACAGCGAGTCCTGACCCATGACCACCAATCCTTTCGTAAACCGAGTATCCAGCCTGTCCGGTCCTGCCCGAGATATTGCACCCGTGACGCCTTCGGATACTGCGGACCTGCCCGATGTGGCGATCGGGCTATACGTTGAATCGGGCGGGACGATTGTGTTGACGACTGTTCGCGGGGAAATCCGCACGGTGCAGGTTCTGGACTTTTCGATCCTGCCAGTGGGCGTCAGCCGTGTGCATGCCACGGGCACAACGGCCAGTGGAATCCATGCAATGGTGCTGGCATGAAGCTGACCCGCGACCTTTCTGTTACGTCGCACCCTGCGCGCCGGGTATCTGGCCCAGCCCTGTCACTTAATTTCGAGCGGCAGGAGTACCGGCGGTTCGGGCGCCCCATCGCGTTGAGCGAGGCGATGACCTTCGCGCGTGCCTCTTCGGCCCGGCAGGCCGGGGCCTCGGGCATGATCGAGACGGTGGGCGATGACGTATTGCGGCGAGATCATGTGGTCGGAACCGGAGCGTTCCGGGGGGCCTTGTTCGAAGGTCAGGCCACCAATCTGCTGCACTATTCAGATGACTTTACCCAATCCTACTGGAACGGATATGCGCGTAAGCCCAGTTTCGTCGGCGGGCAGCTTGCGCCGGACGGGACGGCTTCGGCCCAGACGTGGAATTGCGCGAATACCACGGGCGGCCCGGACCTGAACCGAGGTGGGGTACTGATCCCCTATCCTGGGGCGTCGGGCACGGCGACGGTCAGTATCTGGTTGCGTGCCAGCGCACCTCTGACCATGCGGTTCGGGCAGTCGGACAAGACATCAAAAACGATTGACGTCACGACCCAATGGCAACGGTTCAGTCACACGGATCTGTTGCCCAACAATCAGAACCGGATCTTTATCCTGTATGAGGCCATCAACAGCGATATTGACCTCTTTATCTGGGGCGCGCAGGCGGAAACCGGCAACGCGCTGACCAGCAATATCGCCACAACCGGGGCCGAGGCCACCCGTGCGGCCGATCAGGCTGGTTTGACCGGGTTGACCGGAGCGTTTGAGGTCACAGTCACATACGAGGATGACAGTCAGGACGTGATGGCCAATCAGAGTATCACCGACGGCTGGTGGCCCGTGCTGACGCAGCCCAGAGTCAAGTCCATCGTGCTGAGCTGATGGGGCCTGCATCCACCTGAAATGCCGTGGAGCTGTGTTTGGCTTACGGCATTTCGGTATTCAAAAAACAACTTAAGATTGTTTCTCGCCAAGCGAGCGGATAGGTTTGCATATGGTCTTTTGGGTTCGGCAATAAGGCGGTCCTCCTGCGATGTTCTTTCTGGCTTGGATGCTGATATGCGCCGCGCTGGGGCTGTTCTTTTGGGTGGCCCTGTCGTTGCGGTCAGCTCCGATTGTGCTGAGCCTGATGTTCTTCGCTCTGATCTATTGCATCCGTCCTGCAATGATCATGCTTGGGGCAAATCTGGTGAATCCTGCGCTGTTCAATGACTCGGCCGAGCTGGGTGCTTTCGCGTTGATCTACGCGTTCTTGTATCTGTCTGCGGCGCTGGTCACGGTTGTGATCTTGAGTGCTGCGCGTCCCGGATTCGGTGCCGGTCTGTTTCCCGCAATGTCGTCACGCGTCGATACCGTTTCGGCGCTTGTGGCTATTCTTCTGACCATCGTTGCAATGGGTATCGGCGCACAGCTATTTCTGAAATTCGGGTCGCTTCAAGCAATCCTTTTTGCAGCGAAGATCACAAAAGACCTGGCGGGCACTTTTGGGCTTAGGTCCCTTGTCGGGCTGGGAGCATTCTTTTCTTCGGTCGCCTTGTTGATCAGTTTGCGCGACAGGCGTATCGGCAAAACAGCCATATTTAGCCTCTGTTTTGGTATCAATCTGTTTGTCTTTTCCCTGTGGGGCACTCGGCTGGAAGCGTTCGTACTGCTGTCCGGTACACTGCTGGTCTTGACCTCGCGCGCGGGGCAGATCGACCTGTGGGGTATCGTGAAATTCTCGGTCTGGGGGTTTTGCCTGCTGTTTGGTGCGACAGTGTCGTACATCTACCGCCTTGCGCAATTGTCCGGCAGTTGGGAGGTCGCCTTTTCCCGCGATTTGACCACGACGACCGCGGTGTCCATGCATATGACGCGGTTCGATTCCCTGATGCTGGTGGTGCAGGATTTTACTTCGGGGCTTCACACGCGGGTCGGAGAAGACTTCTACAACGGTCTGATCATGGTCATCCCGCGCGCTCTGTGGCCAGACAAGCCTTCGCAACTGTTGATCGGCCAGTGGTTCCGGCAATGGTATGAGCCGAACGCGGTCAACGGTTGGACGGTCGGGGGACCGGGCGAGTATCTGGTGAACTTCGGGTTGGCGGGTGTCATTCTAGGCGGGATCGTGTTTGGCGTGATGCTGACGGTGATCCATTCGGGCTATCGCAAGATGGGTGCGGATCAGCCCTTGTCGGTCATGGTGTCGGTTGTGTTGGTGCTGATCGTGGTGCCCGAAGGCTCGCCCATTCAACTACTGCCAAGGGTTGTACTGTGGTGTATACCGATTTGGCTGGTTGTTTGGGCGGCAAGAATGCGGCTCAGAGCTCCGGTTGCAAGCGTTCCAAAAGTGCCGTTTCCCGGTCGCTGATGGCTTGGGCCAGAGCTGCGAGCAGTTCAACCTCGCGGGCGCTTTGGCCGGGCTTGTGCGGGGTTGTGTTGAGCCTTCGGTACACTCGGCGCGCTGTCTCATACAGAGCGCCTTTGGGCAGTTTGCCCCGGATCGCCGTGTTCAAAGATTGCAGCAACCGGTTACGGACAAAATAGGTTTCGTTCGACCCATCAAAGAACAGCGGCACATTCGTTTCAAGCCCCAACCGCCCAAACAACACAGCCACAGTATTTGCAGGGTCGGACAACATATTGCGCATCTCAAGATGGATGACGCGTTCCGGCCCCAGATCCCGCCGCCACAAGGCCAACCAATAGCCGAACGTGGCCCAGTCCAGAGCGTTTCGCAGGTGATCCTGAGGAAAATGGCTGGATGCACGCCCGTCCAGAACCATCTCGAAAAACATCTCGATCGAAATTGACGCGTCGATATAGCTCTTGTTGTTCGAGAAGTAGTGATAGGTCGAGGTGATCTGATCCACCGGGTCACGTGTGATGAAGATGACCGGCGGCCGGTGCGCCATCGCGGCGATGGTTTTACGGGCGGTTTCGTGATGCGCATAGGCAGGTGTTGAATCCAGCCACAACGCATTGTCGGGCGCATCGGGAAACAGCGCAGCATATCCCGCAAGACCTTGGGTCAAAACGCTGTGTTCGGGTCGAAAAAAGTGGCTGTCGCGGTCGTAGAGGAACTCCAGCTCTTTGCGCACACCGCCCGAGATTTGCGGATGCTGAACCAACCAGTCATGCAGCGAACTGGTGGCGCATTTGGTGAAGCCGCAGATGAACAGATCGGGCAGGCGGTGGGGGCGCTCAGTCATCGCGGGTCTCCTTCGGCAGACCGGTGGCGCGATACAGCAGGTCCTCGTAGGCGCCGATCATCCGCGTCGTGCGAAACGGGGCAAGATTGGGTTCAGGGTCTTGCACGCGTGTCGCGCGCACCCGGTCGGGATTTTGGGCAAGGTCGTTGAAAATCGCTGAGAGCGTCGGGGCGTCGATTTGTTCGGGGATCAGGCCGCGATGGGGTGGGATCAGTTCCGGTATGCCGCCATTTGGGCTGCCGACCACGAACAAGCCGCGCGCCATGGCCTCGATCACGGTGCGCCCAAAAGGTTCGGCCCAAAGCGCAGGCAGAAAAAGCACGTCGAGCCTGTCGAGAAATGCGATGGCCTCCTGTCGACCGGTCAGACAGATCCCGGCCGCAGCGGGGTCATCCGGCAGGGCGATGCCCTGATTGTCCCCGGCCAGAAGCAATCGGTGCCCGTTCTGCGCGAGGTCAGTGTTTTGCCATGCGGTGATCAGCTCGGCCACGCCTTTGCTGGGGTGAAGGCGGCCCAGATAACCAAAGGTCAGGGGCGTGCCCGCATCCGGCGCAGGTGCGCGCGGTGCTTGCAGAAATCTGTCCGGCACCGCATTGTAGATGACGGTTGGCGCATATCCCAGCTTGGTTTCGTAAATCCGCGCCACGTGATTGGAAATCGCCACGACGTGTTTTTGTCGTCGCAGGATCAACCGGCGCAGGCCAGTGGTGTAGAAACACGGGCTGAGGGCGGAATTGCAGGCTGCGCCGCCATGCTCCATCGTGCCAAAGGCGCAAAACCAGCCGTAGTCGCGGATGACCGGGACACAGGCGGTGCGGGTCAGCAGACAAGCCAGCATGAAAGCCGACCCATGTCCGGCAGGGTTATTCATCAGCACCACATCTGGACAGTTGCGCCGCAGCCATTGCAAAGAGCGCAGGAACAGGACGGGGTCTATTTCGCTGCGCAAGATCCAGGCCATGCGGGTGGCAAAGTGGCGCGCGCCATGCAGGGGGCTTTTGCCGATCGGCAGGCCCTGAACGACGTCAATGGGGATGTTATCGACATGATCCGGATATGGGCGCGACCCGTCCGAGACCACAACCCGCACGTCATGCCCGCGTGCCTTTAAGCTGCGCGCGATGTCCCGTGCTGATCGCTCGGACCCGCCCAGCTCGTTGGGGGCATAGTTAAAACACTGAATGGCGATCTTCATGAGAGCTGCCCTTCACGCATGAGACCCAGAACCGAAGGGTCAATGCCCATCTCGCGCCGGGTGTATCTTACGGCCTCAAGGTTCCAGCCAGCGACGGACAGAGCCAGACACAGCGCGGCCCCTACCGGGCCGAAGGCCCAGATCATTGGGATCATCGCCGCCATTGCTATCAAGTTCATCCGCGCCAGCAGCCGAAAGGCCGCTCGGTCGTGGCCCGTAAGCTCAAGCAGGACCGAGGTCGGTCCGGTCAGAGCATTCACCGCATAGGCACCGGCCACGATTAACAGAACATTGTAGCCGGTTTCGAACCCGGTTCCGAACAAAGACAACAGCCAGACACCAAACAGGATCAGCCCGAGGAAGATCAGCAAGGCCGACCCCGCAGCGATGGCGGCGACGGTAGCGCATGTGCGTTGCAACGCACGGGTTTTGCCGTCGTGATGCAGGCGCGAGATTGTGGGTGAGACGACCATATTGGCGGCCAGCAGTACAAGGTTCATCAACAACGCTATCCGCAGCGCGGCAAAGGTTGGTCCGGTGTCCGCCGGGCTCAGCATCAATCCCAGCAAAACCACGACAAGGTTCGGGGCGGTGATTTGCAGGACAGATACACCCCAAAGACCCCACATACGCGGTCGCCATGTGGCCCGGTCATAGGCAGCTGGGGCCAGAAAAAGAGCCTTGGGTCGGGTCGTTGGATGCAGATGGACCTGAACCAGAACCATCGCCACTAGCAGTGCGGTCAGCAACCAGGTGATTTGCGCAGCACTGCTCTGCCCCGGCCAGAACAGGATCAGGGGGATCGCCGACAGTATCACCAACCCGCGCCAGATCACATCCCGAGGCGCTAGGGCCAAGCTCATCCGGTCATAGGCACGCAGGACAAATGCGAAATATTCCGCCCAGGCCGTGGTCAGCGCGAATACCCCCGTGGCCGCAATGAAAGGCCATCCAAGCTCGGGTCGCATCCAAATAAAGGCTGGGGCCGACAGGACCGCCAAAGCCACGGTACCTAGCGTGATGATCCAGAACCCATCGCGAATCCGACCCGTTGCAAGCCTGTTCTGACCTTGCGCCGCGTAGATCGAGACATAGCGCAGGCTCAGCATCCGTTGTCCGAAACTGCCCGCTACCGCCAGCAATACCGCCAGCGAAAATCCAAAACCGAAGGTGCCATAAGTCGAGGCATTCAACGCCTGTGCCAAGACCAGAAACATGGCAAATTGCAGGCCTGCGGCCCCAACCTTGATGACAAGGGCGGCAAGCCCGCCTTTCATGAGGCGCTGTCTTATGGGGTTGGACTTGTCTGGCATCGGTGGATTTACACGGGTCCCTTAGCTTCCCACCGCCACAATCGGCGCGGTGATCAGAGACGGGGTGATCTGGTCGATCGTGCGGCCCCAGCGCGTAACCGGGTTTTCGGCGATGAAGATGATGTCGTTGCGGCGCAACTCAAACCGAGCGGCCAGCGTTAAATGCGCGGCGTTGCGGATGTCCAGATGCCAGGCCGTCACCGCGCCGAATTCGCGGATATCTTCGGACGCGCGCAGCACATAAACCTCAGACGCGTCCCCGGTTTTCTTGGCGATCCCGCCGCCCGTGTCAAACAGCGCGTCCGCCAGTGTGGCCGTGCGCTCGAAGGGCAGGGCATAGCGGCCCTGATTGCGGACCTCGCCGCTGAGATAGACATAGTCCCGGTCCACCGCGTCCAACTCGATGGTTTGCAGGAATGTCTCGCGCCGCTCGTTCAACTCGTCCCGGCGTAGGGTAACAGCGGTCGACAGTTCCTGCAGGGCGGTCTGGCGACCCTCCAGCACCGTTTCGCGCAGCTGGATTTGCTGCGCAAAATACCGCTCGGCCCGGTCCAGATCGTAATCTGTATCCACAAAGACCGAGTCATCAGCGATCAGGGTCAGGTTCTGCAAATCCGGGCGCGCATAAAGGTCCTCAAGCGGGATCTGGTACATCTGCCCGTTGCGGTAAACGCGGACCGAGCTGTTGTCGATATCGCTGACCTTGACCGACCCGGCGGCAGAGAGCGCCTCGCCCAGCGTTAGTTGCGTCAGGGTGATGGGTTGCACGCCGGGCTGTCCGACCGCCCCCCCGACCGAGACGCGGCGGGCGTTGAACTCGGCAATTTCCAGGCTGAACGTGGGGTCGATCTGGTTTTCGACAAGGCGCTGGAACAGCACGGCTTCGGCCTCGTCCACGGTCAGACCTTCTAGGCGCACGCGGCCGACATCGGGGATGTTGATCGCCCCATCATCCTGCACCGTATAGCCGTTGCGGCTGTTCTGGGCGGCCAGCAGGCCAGATAGTTCTCCGGCTGTGCCCTGGGTCGAGGGGGTCGACAGCACCAGCACATCCCCGGTGCCGATCGTATAGGGCCCCGGCGTGACATCGGGCGGCGGGTCCAGCCGCAACCCGCTGCGCGACCCGCCCTGGGTCGAGGGCGCATCGGGCAGCGGCCCCAACCCTCGCTGGCTGGTGCCCGCGCCGGACCCCGCCGAAGTTCGAAACACCGATGGCAGAGTTTTGGGCGCATAAGGTGCGCGATTGGCGACCATCACGGTTTCCGGTGTCACCGGCACCACCCGCACCTTGCCGCTGTCTGACACACCCGCCGTAACCGAGGGGCTGCGGTAGATCGTCGAACAGCCCGAGATCAGGCCGCCCACGGTCAACGCAAGGACGAAAAGTGGAATTCGGCGCATGGTTAGCCTCCTGCCATGTATGATTCTAGCTCGCATCCGGCACCGCCTTCATGAACAGGTTGCCGAGGAAATCGCCGGTCCATTGAGAGGACTGGACGATGGTTTGGCTGCCATTTCGCAGCCAATATGTATTGGTGAAACTCTGCGCGGTGCCAAAGCACTGTTCTTGCCACTTGCGGGTGGCCACAGGATTACCTTGCTGCACGATGGTATCCGGCCCAAGCGCTGTGATCCGGCAGTCATAGGCATGCAGCTCGATCTCATCATTGCCGTTGAGAAAGCTGTGAAACCGCTCGGCGCGCCCTTCCTGACGGCTCAGGATCAACCCGGCGCTGTGCCGGATGTCCGACCCAGTCATGCCAGAGCCGAACCCTTTGGTCGAGGTCAGAAAACCCTGTTCCAGCGTGATGGTCGCCCCATCTGCCGTCAACCAGGTTTGCACGTCGTCCCGTGTCACCTCTAACAGCATCACACCGCTCAGGTCGCGCGACGGAAAGGCGACCTCAAGCCGGGGTGGGATCGGGCGTTGTGCGGCCAGCGCATCGGCACGGGGGTGAAAGCGGGGCGCATCGGGACGCAGCGCGCCGCGCAACAGGTAGAACTCATCCCGCGCCTCGCCACAGGCGGCCAGCGAGAGGGCAAGGCAGAGGAGCGCGAAAACTCTCATCGCCAGAACCTACCCCAGCCGCGCGACAATTCCTGCGCTCGCGCCTCGCGGGTGACGCCATATAGCCGGTTGCGCACATTCAGCCGCGCGCCACCGTCGCGCAGGACGGGGCGGATGGTTTGTCTGATCTTGTTGCGCGATGGGCGACCCGTCAGCCATGAGATCGGGATCTCAAGCCGAATGCCCTTGTCGAACGAGCCTTCGCCGAACTCTTCGAACCCTACCGTGGTCAGGGTAAAGAAAGCACCTACCGTGAACCCGTTGGTAAATTCCCGATCCAACGAGAACGTCGCGCCATAGTCCCCTGCCAGATAGCGGCCCGCGTCGATCTGGGCATGATAGTCCCCCGGCAGGTCGAAATAGGCCGAGACATGGCCTGTGGCGACGGAATAATCCTGAAAGCCGAACAGCACGTCAAAATCACGCTGCGCCACGTAATTCGCCTCGACCCCCAGAGCGAGGCGACTGTTGGTCGGGTACCACAAAAGCTCGGCCGACGCCCCGCCAAACATGGTCTCCAGATAGCCCAGCGTGGTGCGGGCGTAGAAATCGGTGCGCGGTCGCCACAGGTATTCGGCGGTCATATGCTCGACCCGCAGGTTGGATTCACGGGCATAGATCGCCCAGTCCGACCGAACACGCGGCAGGGTCGAATCCGAAACGCGCGTGCTGTCGTCCAGCGTGCTCAGAACTGGTTGGCGCAGCCCGGTGGACAGGGTCAGGCCCGGCCTCAGCGTATAGTCCAACCCCAACGCGGCGCCGATTTCATACCGCAATGGGTCGTCGGGATCGAAGAAGGAAAAGTTCAGGTAAGGCCCGAACCGATAGGAAAAATGCGGATAGGCGTCGCGCAGTACGCCGCCTTGTAAGATCGGGATCGTGTCCGAAATCTCGACCCGCGCGAGGCTGCGCCATGCGTTGTCCGGGTCATGCTCCAATTCGTACAGATCGTTGCGGTCCACCTGCACCGCACCCAGTGGCACGCCGTTGGACATCAGCGCAATGTTAAAGGTCTGCGTCCGCGGCGGCTCGGTATTGGCCAGAACCCGAGCGGTGCGGCCCAAGGCCTGCGCCGCTTGTCCATAGGTTTCGTTCTCGACCCCGACCGTGACAGCATCGCGGTCCTGCGACAGGTAGACCAGCCGCAGCCCTTCACGGTCCAACGCGGTTCGAATGTCCCCTTGGCTGTCACCGGGCGCACGCAAGGGCGGGGGCGAAGCCCCCTGACCCCCCGGCGCAGGCGTCTGCCGCGGGTCGATGAAATAGCTATAGGTCAGCCCCAGCGTGGTTCCGTACAGCACCGAGGTGGTCAGTTGCGATCCATTCCGAAACCGGTACTGCGCGCCGATGTTGAACGGAGCGCGGATGTCGAACCCGATCCGGTCGCGCTCCTCATCGTACAGGTCGGGGGAGTATTCGGCCAAAAAGGTCAGCCGGTCGTTATATTGCCAACTGGCCCCGGCGAACAAGGCGGCGTCGCCCTGAAACCAGTTGCCGAAATCCAGACGTCCGGTCTCTGAAATGTCACCCGCGCGGGGGTCGCTGCGCTCGTCAAAGCGGCTGCTGATCAGGCCCAAGGGGTTGGCAAAGCTGCCACGTCCAGCCAGTCGCCCCCAGCCGATGCCTCCGGTCAGCTTGAACCGGTCGCGGATCGTTTTGGTCGCAACGATATATTCCGAGGCATAAAGCCCGGTCCCGCCGAAATCCCGCAATCCCAGCACGATGGCGGGCGCTTGGCGGCTTTCTTCGCGCAGGCGGAAATGGATGTCGAAGCTGCGGTCATAGCGATCACCGCGCGCGCCATCAAAGCCTTTCAGGACGGCGTAGCGGAGGCTGCCATGAACCCAGGGCAGCATCTGAAATGTCATGGTTGCACGCGCAGTGTCCCGAAAAGCGGATGCGGTAAAGACCAGCGCACCATCATCGAACATCTCGGCTGTGGGCAACTCGATCAGGCCCGGCGTTCCGTATGTGGACACGGTCTGAGCCTGTACCATGCCTGCCAGAGTTGCGCCGATCACAGCCATCGCAATTGTCCAGCCTCGTATTCCCGTTTGGTTCGTCACGTCACCATGTCACTTCAAACTTTCCGAGCGATCCCGACACAGGAATGTGGATTGTAGTCAGCACCAAGTAATACTCACCCTATAGGAGAAATACAGTTTTGAATTTCCGGTAGCTGAATTTCCTTTGGGATGAAAGGTCGGCAATTAGGTCGAAAATTCTGGGGCGTATTTCATTTACCGCTGAAAGCCATTCAATTTATTGAAATACAAGTTGATTTTATTAATACATTGTTCACCATTGACGCTATAAAGACAGTGTAATTTCTCAGGTGTGGTATCGGCGGCACAGGTTTCGCTTCAGGAGCTTTCGGATGTTCAGAACTTCAGCATTGGTTCTTTTTATATCAACCACAGGTGTAGTTGCTCAACAGGCAGAAAACACCGACGCCTCGGAAGACGTCGAGGATACAGTCACAGCCGCCGAAGCCGCTGAAGAGGCGGGTGTAACGGGCTTTGTCCCTCTGGTCGCCCCTGCGCTGGGTGCTGCTGCTGCCGCTGTGGGTTTGGCGGCTGCCGGGGGCGGGTCGTCGACCACAACGACCAGCACGGTCAGCACCAACTGATCCTTGACCCCGCCAAAAATGGCGCGCCTAGTTGCTATAGTAGGATGCGCCGTAGCGGCCATAGGCATAGCCATATTGCTTGGCGCTGCGCATATTGATCTGCCCCATGACGATCCCCGTTAGGCGTTGATTGTCCATGTGGAACTGCCGAATGGCCTCGGTCACATCCTGTTCGGCTGTGGCATTCCACTTAATAGTCAGCAAAACGGCGTCGGCATTGCGCGCGATCAGTCGGGCATCTGACACCAGTAGCGTGGGCGGCGTATCGATCAGGATGACATCGTAGAACTTGCGCGTATCCTCCAGAAACTGTCGGAAGCGTTCCGAGGCGAACAGATCCGCCGCATTGGTCGCTGTTTTCTGACCTGCCAGGATATCGCAGCCGATCAGCGGGTCTTGAAAGATTGCATCTGTGGCCGCAACATCTCCGGCCAGAACTGAAACGATCCCGGTATTCGGCACATCGCGCAATTGGTCGGTCATGGTCAGGCGGCGGATATCTCCCTCGACCAACAGGACTTTTTTACCAATCCCGACAAAGTTCTGCGCCAATGCCATGGTGTTGGTGGTTTTGCCTTCGCCAGGCAGCGATGACGTCATGACAATAACCTGCGGCGGGCGATCCACGTTGGACAACATCAGAGAGGTTCGCAGATTGCGCACCGCCTCAGCCGTTGCGGAGGCGGGCTTGGCGGCGAGATAGTCCAAAACCTTGCGCCGGTCGCGGGCTGGAAAGGTCGGGATTTGACCCAGAACGCTGTAGCCGGTCTTGCGCTCAACCTCGGGCGCTGAACGATACCCTTTTCTCCGCGCCTCCAGCACAAAGACAATGGCGGTACCCAGGATCAGACCAAGGATTGCGGCCAAAACCAGCATCAGCGGTTTTCTCGGGCGCGACGGGTCCGTCGGAATAACGGCGCGCGAGATTTGGCGACTGTCAGCCTTCTGTATCCCCTCCTGCGCCGAGGTCTCCTTAAGACGGGTCAGGAAATACTCGTACAGCAGACGAACAGCCTCGGCCTCTCGGGTGAGTTGCTGTAATGCGATGAGGTCCGCATTCTGCTGAGTGATCTGTTCGGACAGGTCTTGCGCAGATTGGGTCAAAGCCTGCGCCTGTTGCGCGGCGCGCCGGGCCTCAAGCGCGGTGCGGGCCACAAGACGTTCGAAGGCTGTGTCGAACTCAGTCGTTTGGCCACCCGCCAATTGCGCAAACAACCGGTCCAGTTGCGGATCACCCGCCTCCTGCGCCTGTTCCGCGCGGGTGGTCGCGGCGGTCAGGCGATCAAACCTTGCCTGCGCCGCGATTTGCGCAGCCGCAGCGGTTTCGGCCCGGTCACGCAAATCCTTGAGCTGGACTTCCTGAAGCTGCAACGCCTCGGCAGATACCAAAGCAGTTGACGTGTCAAAGGCACTCAACTTGGCCTCTGACGCTTCCAATTCCTGCTGCAACTCAGCCACTCGGTCGGTCAGCCAGGCGGTGGCCTGCTCGGTCGCTGCGAATTTTACTTCAGTCTGGTCGCGCACATAAAGGTCAACGATCGTATCCGCGATCAGGGCTGATTTGCGGGCCGATTCAGTCTCGACCGTCACGCGGAACACAAGGCTTTGGGGCAGGTTTCGGATCGAAGTTTCCTGCAACAGCGCGGTGATCACGCTATCGCGGGTGATTTGGGCGCTGATTTCATCCGGCAAAGGCGCAGGCTGCGGTGACAGGCCTAAACCTTCCTTGATTTTGTCCCTCAGCGTTTTAGGCAGCAGCGCAGCGTTGAATTCCGGATCGGAGGTCAGGTCCAGCCTGTCGACGACCTTGCCAATCAGTCCACGGGATCTGAGAACCTCAAGCTCGGAATTCACCTCGGTCGACTCGCCGGACAAACCGCCGACAACAGACTGGAGGTCGACAATGCTCTGCTGTTGCGTCTCAAGCATCACAACGGCGCTGGACCGGTACATCGGCACCGCCGCGAAGATCAGGTAGGCGAGCGTTGCCATCACAGTCAGCGCTGTGGCGGCGGCGATCACCCATTTCCCGCACCAAAGGGTTGCGAAAAGGGCGCTCAGGTCAACGATCTCGCCATCAAATGGGTCAACGCCCGTGGGCCGCGGTGCGGTCAGGGGCGGGTTTGGAACAGTAAATTGCTTCATCAGAGTTTGGTCGTCTGCTCGAAATGCATTCTATGCGCGTTTTAAGAACCATATAGACACGTAAGGGTAGAATAAACCCTGACAGTGCGTTTATCGTCCCGTTCGCATGACCACGGCTGAGACTGTTCGGAAAAGGATGCTGATATCTTTTCGAAAACTGCGCTGAGCCAGATAGGCCACGTCCATCGCGATCCGTGCGTCATAGCTGACATCATTGCGCCCCGAAACTTGCCACAGCCCTGTAATGCCCGGTTTCTGCGCCACATAGGCCGAAGCGGCGGCGCCGTATTTCACCAACTCGACGGTGACGACGGGGCGTGGGCCGACAAAGCTCATCTCGCCTTTCAATACGTTCCAGATTTGCGGCAACTCATCCAGACTGGTCCGGCGTAGAAGATGACCCAGCCGGTTGATGCGTGGATCATGGGTGAGTTTGCGGTCTCTTTCCCATTCAATCGCAGCCTGCGGGTTGGCCTGAAGATAAGCACGTAGCTGTGCCTCGGCATCGACGCACATGGTTCGGATCTTCCAGCATTTGAACAACGTTCCGTTCTTGCCAACGCGTTTTTGCCCAAAGAAACCTGGACCGCCCTCGCAGCGCATCAAAGCCCAAAGGACCAGAACGACCGGCGTTACAACTGGCAGCAGTAGCAGCGCAAGGCAGATATCAAAAGCGCGTTTGCCCAACCCGGAATAGATCCCCGATGGTGTATCAGGCGGGACGGATGAGGGGGCCGCGGCATCCTCGGCAACTGTTGCTGCGCCAAAATCCAGCATTCAAAAAAATCCCGGTTCCCAAATGTTGAGCTACAACTTTTAGGTGTAGAAAGCGAAAATTAGTTAATTAAAGGTTGATAAGAGCTGAGTGCAGCAAATTTTTGTTGACCAACTTGCAGAAAACTCGATGGCGCAGGCGTATACGCAAAGCAGCCTGATCAAACGTGGGTTTTTAGCATGGAGGAAGGCACGAGACCGAGATGTCAGGCCTTGGGCAGTGGCAGACAGCCCGGCAGGCCCGCAGGGAGCACCAGGCGAGCGCCCATATTATATAGGGATTTTACAAATCCCTCGCTTTCTGACGCGACGGTCAGGCTGAAGGGCGAGGCCGCAAGGACCGAGACGTCGCCGGGCAGCGCCTCAAGCATCTGCGTTTTGGGCAGGACAACCACATAGGCCGGGGCGTCGTCTGTCAGCAAAGCCACAACAACAAGCGTGGACAGCCACCCCAGAAACATCAGCGGCAGGGCAATCAGAACCGCCCTAATAGTCATGGATATGTTCCAGTGCCAGGCCTGCCCCCGGAAGTTGGCGCAGACGTTCGGCCAGATCGGACACTTTGACGACGATCAGATGTCGGTGGTCGCCGAACCCTTGGCGAGGCGCGCTGTAGATCGCGTCTGCCCGCGTGGGCTGATCCGAAATTGCGGTAAACAGGATGTCGTCATTGCCTGCGATCTCGACCACGTTCACACCGTCACCGGCCATCTGCACCAGCAGATTGGTCAGGGCGCGGTAGCGTGGCGTCTCGATCTCAATCCCTTCGGGGCGCTGGGCGATGACTTGCATGTCGGGATAGGCGGGCAACTCGCCCTCTGAGGTGACGATCATGCGAAGGGTCAGCTCATCCTGACCGACCTGCTCAACGGCCTGTTCAATCACCCCGGCATAGCCACCCTTGGCGGTGTATTCCAGACCCAGAGCTATTGCGCGTTCAGTGTCGCGGATCGAGCCGCTGGACTGGTCAATCAAGCTTTGGGCATCGTCGTCAAAGCGCCACTTGTACCATGGCACCTGTTGCAGGAATTCAGCGTAACCTGATGCCTGCTGCGCCGACAGTTCATCCAGCGGAGCCCGTTCCGGGCCGCGCAGGGCGGTAAACAGGCGGCCGACTGTCTCTTCGTACAGTGCCTTCAACGCCAGTTCCGCCGTGAAACTGGCCCCGATCACATAGATCGTCTGCTTGGTCTCACCGTCAATCTCGCCATGGGCAGCGGCTGTTTCGGTCAGCGCGCAGAGCGAGCTCCAGAACCCCGTGATCCCCTGCCAGAAGCCGTAGTCATGCGGGTCGCCTTGGCGCAGAACCTCGGCATAATCCTCATAAGCGTGGACAATGTGCCACTCAGGATAGGTCATCAGGCTGCGGGTTTCGGGGCGGTGATGCTCGGCCGGTAGCAGGGCGTCGTAGGGTTGCGCCTGCGCGGTACCCTTGCAGCTTGTTTCGACATAGATGATCGGTGCGGCCAAGCCGATCCCGACCAGCACCAACAGCAGAACCAGCCTGCGCAGCCATCTCAGCAGAACTCTCATGTCGTCCTCCGTGCGTCACGCAGACCGGCCCAGGCGGCCACCCCTCCCAGCGCCAGATGCGGCAGGTTTGCCAGCACGCGCCCGAGGGACAGGTCCATCCCGGCAGAGTCGTTCGTGAAGATCCCCAGATCCAGATAGCCATAACCGGTGAAGAACCCGAACACGCCGTCGCCCAGATAGGCCAGCCCGAACAGGATCAGAAAGGTCCGCGCCGCGCGATGGGACCAGAGCCCTGCAATCAGCGCCCAGAAGGCCGAGGCCACATGCAGCGCATCATCATAGATATCCAGCGCAAAGATTCCGAAAGCCAGACCGTTTTCATCCGTCAGGCCGGGCACGTAGTTCAGCGACGCGGCAATCATCAGTGCCACGAAATACCCCATACAGAGTTTTTGTAGATTGGTCATAGCCGCCCCAAATAGCTGTCCCAAAGGTTGTTTCTTAGCACCAGTTGCGGGTCTAACACGCGTTTGGCCCGCGCAAATTCCCGCGCGCGCGGATAGGCGGCGGTCAGTTGATCCAGCCGTGCGTGCGGGCGATACGGCAGGTAATAAGCCCCGCCGATCGCGGTGATCCGGTCGATCAGCTCTTGCGTCATGCGGGCCATGTCGGCCTCGGCGCGGGCGGTCATCTCCTGACTGAAAGACATAACGGCGGCGATGCGTGGTTCCGAGGCGAAGGACAGAACCGCCTGATCGTCCTGCGCCACATAGCGCAGGGTCACGTTCAGAAACTCCTGATACGAGGCCGGGATCACCTCGCGGCAGGCGGTCAGGAAGTCATTAAACGCATCGAAACCCACGAAATACTCGTGCAGGATATCGGTGCGGTCCGGGTTGCGGTCGTCTAGCGTGACGACGGGTTCGTTGATCAGGGAATTCCGCGTCGCTTCACCTCCGCCCAAGGCCGGACCCAGCGTGGTTTCGTTCCACCAGCGGAAGGACTTGAACGCCTCGTTGCCCAGTTGTGCTCGGTACAGGCGGCTGGCGGCATGGGACATCCATCCCGAGCCGGATGCAGGCGGCAGGTCCGATTGATCCTCGGTCTCGCGGTAGGTGATCAGCAAGGCTTGTTCAAAGAAGGACGCCCGTTCGACATTGAGCCTGCCATAGGCCATCGTCACAGCCGGGTCAGCCACGGCCTGGCGGAAAGCGTTGGCAAAGGCGCTGGCTTCCATCACTTTGAAAGTAGGTGATAGCCGTGTATTAGAGACCATTTCGACTTCTAGATCGACGATGATGCCGATCAGCCCATAGCCTCCCATGCCCAGATTGAACAGGTCGGCGTTTTCCGTGGGCGAGCATGTCACAAGCTCTCCGTCCGGTAGGATCATGCGCAGGGATCGCACGGTTGCGCCCATCGGCCCGAACGGAACCGGCCAGCCATGGGCGTTGACGGAATAGGTCGCGGCGACGCCGAAATCGTGGTTCGATTGCATCACCTTGGGCGACCATCCTGCAGGGTCCAACGCCGCAATGACCTGAGACCAGCGTGCCCCGGCATGGGCGCGGTATGTCTGCGCTGCGCTGTCAATCTCGACCGAGCCGTTGTCAAAGGTGATCGCTGTGCCATCGCGCGGGATGGCTTGCGCCCCCATCGAATGGCGCGCGGCGCCGACATTCACCGGGCCGCCCTCGGCCTGTGCCTGCGCCAGTTCCTGACGGATAGCCGTGATCAGGGCGTCATCAGCATTCTCGGTCATCACCAGATGCTTGTGTACCGGCGTCGGTGACAATCCGCTGGCGTCATTCAGGATCGTGGCATCCGACACGGCAGGCGTGTAGCGGGTGCCGTCATAAACGGGCAGGTTGGGCCCCAACCAACGAGACAAGCCCCAGCCCGCCACCCCACCGGCGGTGAAAAGCGCGGCGCGTCTGGTGAAATTCCTCATGCGTCATCCTTTGATAGCGTCGGCCCGGACATGGCGTTCAGCACGTCAATCAATTCAGTTTGAAATTGGTCCGGGTCCTCGATTTGCGGGATGTGACCTACATTGGGCAAAACAATCAGGGGCGCGTCAGGCAACAGCGCCTTGAGAGCTTGGGCTTGCGCGACCGGGGTCACGGTATCTTCCGCGCCCCAGATCAATGCGACCGGCAGGTCGAGCGTACGCCAGCTTTCTGCCCGTGTGCTGCGCGCGTTCTGCGGCGGCGCAAGCAGGTGCGGCAACCAGTCCGCAACGGCCTTGGTATATCCTTCGCGGGCCATCGGTTTGCGCAATATCGAGACGATTTCAGGCGTTGCAGCCAGTTTCACATGCAAAAACGCGCGAAGGAGATGGCGCGTTAGCAGTGGATTAGAGACTGTTGTGGCGGCTATACCTTGTCGCAGCAGCCCATTTCGCAGGTAAATGGGCATAGAAGTTGGAGATTCATGCGCCTCAAGCGCAATCGCCCCACAAACTACGACCAACCCGGACACCAAATCGGGGCGCAGCATAACAGCCTCGGCCACGGGACCTGCGCCGATGGAATGCGCGACGGCGATCGGAGGGCTGTCCAGCTCTTCGAGAAGGGCGACAATGCGTTCGGCCTGACGCGTCCGACTGTAGTCCTCATCCTGTGCTGGTTCCGACCAGCCGAAAGGCGGCATGTCAAAGGCTATCGCGCGAAACCCGGCGTCGGACATGTGGGAAAGCGTGGGTCGCCACAAACCCGACCACGCCGCTGTTCCATGCGCAAACAGAACCGGCGGTGCCGAAGGGTCGCCGACGTCCAAAGCAAAGATCGCACCCACAGAGGTTTCGATCATCCGGCCTGTGTCATCAGGCAAGTGGCCCACCGGAACAGTCTCACGGTTGCTGGCTGTCACCCAAAACCCGGTCAGCACAACAGTGACAAGCAACAGAGCTGAAAAAATGAACCTGAAAAATACCTTCATTGCCCGGATAGTTGTGCGCGCCAGACGGAAATGCAACCGCCGGAAATCCTTACCGGGCAAGGGTGCTGCAATTCGGACGCACAGCAGAATCCGGGTGATGACACTGCATTCAGCGCTCTAAACTTGACCAAGCGGTCAACTAATTTCTATACAAAACAGTCTCTAATCAATAGGAAAACCAAGAGTCGAGATAAACATTTCAGTCGGCTCACAATCTAGTGTTGCAACTGTGAAAATGATCTGGATGATCAGGACCACCAAGGCCGCGACAACGGCCTGCCGTCTGGGATGGCGGCGCTAACAATAAACGGGGAGATTATAATGATCCTAAGAAATCTGATGATTGCCGCCAGTGCGACTGCAATGATGGCGGCAGGGGCATCGGCTGAAACTCTGCGCTGGGCGCGCGCGGGTGACGCGCTGACGTTGGACCCGCATTCGCAAAACGAAGGTCCGTCGCACACCATTCGCCACCAGATGTACGAGCCGCTGATCATCCGCGACGTGACCGGTGCGTTTGAACCCGCGCTAGCGACCGAGTGGGGGCCCAAGGCCGATGATCCGAACGTCTGGGTCTTCAAGCTGCGCGAAGGTGTGAAATTCCACGATGGTTCTGATTTCAACGCAGAAGACGTTGTATTCAGCTTTGAGCGCGCCAAGCAGCCGAATTCCGACATGAAAGAGCTGATCGGCTCGATCACCGAAGTGCGCGCGGTCGATGACTATACGATCGAGATGGTCACAGATGGTCCGAACCCGATCCTGCCGTCGAACCTGACCAACCTGTTCATTCTGGACAAAGGCTGGGCCGAGGCCAATGACACCGTCAATGTGCAGGATTTTGAGGGCGGCGAGATTACCTATGCCACCACCAACGCCAACGGCACCGGGCCATATAAGCTGCAAAGCCGCGAGCCTGACGTGAAAACCGTGATGGTGCGCAACGATGACTATTGGGGCATCGACCAGTTCCCGATGGAAGTGACCGAGATCATCTATACCCCGATCCAGAACGCTGCAACGCGTGTGGCCGCGATGCTGTCGGGTGAAGTGAACTTCCTTCAGGATATGCCGGTGCAGGATATTGAGCGCGTCAACAGTGCCGATGGCCTGATGGTCAAGCAGGCGCCGCAGAACCGTGTGATCTTCTTTGGTATGAACCAGGGCGCAGATGACATCGAAGCGGATAACGTGGACGGCAAGAACCCATTGGCCGATGTGCGTGTGCGTCAGGCCATGTCGATGGCGATCAACCGCGATGCGATCAAGCAGGTCGTGATGCGCGGCCAGTCGCAGCCTGCGGGCATGATCGCACCGCCCTTTGTCAACGGTTGGACTGCTGATATGGACGGCGAATCCTCGACCGACCTGGAAAAAGCCAAGGCCCTGATGGCCGAGGCAGGCTATGGCGACGGTTTCTCGCTGCGGCTGGACTGCCCGAATGACCGCTACATCAACGATGAGGCGATCTGTCAGGCGGCTGTCGGTATGCTGGGTCAGATCGGCGTGACTGTGAATCTGGACGCCAAGCCCAAGGCACAGCATTTCCCGCTGATCACCGACAGCAAGACCGACTTCTACATGCTGGGTTGGGGCGTGCCGACATATGACTCGGAATACATCTTCAACTTCCTGGTCCATGGTCGCGAGGACGATATCGGAACGTGGAACGGCACCGGCTATCAGGACGATGCGCTGGATGCGAAGATCAAGTCGCTGGCCTCGAACACCGATCTTGATGCGCGGAACGCTGACATCGCCGACATCTGGCGCGTGGTGCAGGACGAAGCGCTGTACATCCCGATCCACCACCAGGTTCTGAACTGGGGTATGGCTGATGGCGTGGGCATCGAAGTGGATGCGGAAGACCAGCCGAAAGTCAAATACTTCACCATGAACTAAATCGGTTCGATTGCGAACAAGGCAGGGCGCGGATTTCGCGCCCTGCTTTTTGTTTCGCCCTGAGATTTCCTTGCGTGCAAGCGAAAAACCAAGAAAACTCAGGCGCAGAGAACAGGGAGAGATAAAAATGATCCTTAGAAACAGTGCCATTGGCCTGGCCCTGCTGGCTGCGACCAGTGTTCAGGCGGCCGAGTTCAAATGGGCCTCGACCACCGATCCGCAGACCATGGACCCGCACGCCGTCAACTCGGCCCCGGTTCTGGGTTTTCTCAACAATGTCTACGAAGGGCTAGTGCGCCGCGGCAAAGACATGACGGTCGAACCCGCGCTGGCCGTAAGCTGGGAGCCGATCGGAGAGGGTGAAGGCTGGCGATTCAAGCTGCGTGAGGACGTGACCTTTCACGACGGCAGCACCTTCGATGCGCAAGACGTGCTGTTCAGCTATCAGCGGGCCTCAGGCGAGGCGGCGGATACGCGCAGCTGGTTTGCGCCGGTCAGTGAGGTGATCATAGTCGATGACTATACGGTCGATATCATGACCTCGGCGCCGAACCCGCTGTTCCCGTCCTCGATCGCCAACTGGATGATCATGGATCAAGGCTGGACCGAGGCGAATGACGCCTTGGTGCCTGACAAGGAAACCGGCAACTACGCCACGATCAATGCCAATGGCACCGGTGCATTCAAGGTGACGGTCCGCGAACCGGGGCTTAAGACCGTGTTAGAGCCGCATGGCGTTTGGTGGGGTGAGGTTGAACACAACATTACTCGCGCCGAATTCAACCCGATCCAGAACCCAGCGACTGCCGTTGCGGCGCTGCTGTCGGGTGATGTGGACATGATCAATCCTGTCCCGATCCAAGACGTTGCACGCCTGAAGGAAAACGCCGATGTGGACGTCATTCAGGGGATCGAGGCGCGCGTGATCATGCTGGGTTTCGATCATGAAGCCGAGACGCTGAAATACACCGATGACGCGGGCAAACCGAACCCTTTCCGTGATGCGCGGGTCCGTCAGGCGGTGGCGCAGGCGATCAATGTGGATGCAATTCTGGCCACGATCATGCGCGGCAATGCCGAAGCCGCCTCGCAACTGGTAAGCCCGGCTATGAGCGGCTATTCCGCCGCCAATGCAGATCGCCCCGCCTTTGATGTCGAAGGTGCCAAGGCGCTTCTGGCCGAGGCGGGCTACGGGGATGGGTTCTCGTTCGGGTTGAAGTGCCCCAATGACCGTTATCTGAATGACGAACCGGTCTGTCAGGCTGTCGTCACCATGCTGGCGCAGATTGGGATCACGGCGGAACTGGATGCCATGCCCGTCCGCAACTACTGGCCAGAGCTGCGCGAGGATAACTACGACATGTATATGCTGGGCTGGAGCCCCGGCACATTCGACGCCGAACATCCCGTTCGCTTTCTGGTAGCCACGCCGAACGAGGAAAAGAAGCTGGGCAGCTGGAATTTCGGCGGCTACTCGAACGAACGGGTGGATGAACTATTGCCGATGATCCAATCCGAGCTAGACGCGACGAAGCGTCAGGCCATGCTGGATGAGGTGACGGCCATCTATCAGGATGATCATGTCTATGTGCCGATGTATGTGCAGCCTCTGGTTTGGGGGACCGGCAGTAATATCGACCTGACGCAACGCCCGGATAACTTCTTCATCTTGCGTTGGGTCACGGTGAACTAACCGCATGGGCGTCATGATTGCCGGGGTCTACCACGTGGACGACCCCGCCCCCGACACATCGCTTGACGGCGCATACCGTCGTCAAGCGTCGACCATCCGCGACGCTCTGCCAAACGGGCCTTATGAGCCGGGGCGGTTCCACCTGTATGCCGCGTGGAATTGCCCTTGGGCGCATCGGGTCCTGCTGACGCGCGCCGTTAAGGGATTGGAGGAGTTGATCACCGTCGCCTATGCCCGCCCGCGCCGCACGCCGGACGGTTGGGTGTACGATACCGATGGTGACTATGCCGATCCTCTGTTCGGTGTCACCGCGTTGCATCAAGCCTATGCAAAGGTTGATCCTGCTTATACCGGGCGCATCACCGTGCCTTTGTTGTGGGATCGCGCCGAAAACCTCGCGGTGTCGAATGAATCCGCCGATCTCGTGCGTATGCTGGGCACGATAGAAGGCTATGGCCCCAATCTGGCCCCGCCAGACAAGTTGGATCAGATCGATGCCTGGAACGACAAAATCTATCCCCGCCTGAACAATGGCGTCTATCGCGCCGGGTTCGCCCGCACGCAAGAGGCGTATGAGGCCGGGTTTCACGATGTCTTCACCATGCTGGACGAGATCGAGGCGCATCTGGCCACCAACCGATACCTGTGCGGCGATGATCTGACCGAGGCCGACCTGCGCCTGTTCCCGACCCTGGCGCGGTTCGATGTGGCCTATCACTATGCCTTCCGCTGTAATTTGCGGCGTTTGGTCGACTATCCGCATCTGTGGGGCTATGCGCGGGATTTATATTCTCGACCGGAGATTGCCCGGACAGTGAAGCCCGAGATATACAAGGCCGGGTATTTCTCACCCTCCGAGCTGCGAAACCCGCTGGGGATCGTGCCGTTGGGGCCAAAGATAAACTGGGCTGAGCCACAGGACCGGGCGGCGTTGTCCTCTGCGACATCTTGACCATTCGGGCGGGGCATGCGTAGAGAGGCAGATCAACGGGGAAACTAAATGTTCGCATATATCGTCCGAAGGATGTTCCAATCCGTGATCGTGTTGCTGGTCGTGGGTCTGGTCGCATTTTCCATGTTCCGCTTTGTCGGCGATCCGATCGACAACATGCTGGGGCAGGAACGCACGCAGGCTGATATCGACCGCCTGCGCACCGAGCTTGGGTTGGATAAGCCCTTCCCGGTCCAGTATTTCAAGTTCCTGCAAGGGGCCGTTCAGGGCAATTTTGGCGTCTCTTACCGCCAGGGTCGTCCGGTTTCGACCATCATCGCAGAACGTGCACCCGCGACGCTGGAACTGGCCTTTGTGTCAGGTTTTCTGGCCATCACAATGGGTATTGCTCTGGGCGTCTTCACAGCGATCCGACGACAAGGGGTTGCGGCGAATGTGATTATGACCGTCAGTTTGATTGGGGTTTCGTTGCCGACCTTCCTGATCGGGATACTGCTGATCTATATCTTCTCGGTCGAGCTTGATCTTCTTCCTAGCTTCGGGAGGGGCGAAACCGTTATGATTGGGAACTGGTCTACGGGCTTTTTGACGTCGTCGGGCCTCAAGGCGTTGATCCTTCCCGCGATTACGCTGGGCCTGTATCAGATGACACTGATCATGCGGCTGGTCCGATCCGAGATGCTGGAAGTTTTGCGCGCCGACTACGTTCGTTTTGCCCGTGCCCGCGGATTGTCGGACCGGGTGATCAACTTCCGCCACGCGCTGAAGAACACACTGGTGCCGGTGATCACCATTACCGGCTTGCAACTAGGCTCGATCATTGCGTTCGCCATCATCACCGAGACGGTGTTCCAATGGCCGGGCGTCGGTCTGCTGTTCATCAACGCGATCCAGTTCGTCGATATCCCCGTCATGGCCGCCTATCTGATGCTGATTTCGGTCATGTTCGTGACGATCAACCTGATTGTCGATCTTCTTTACTATGCTATTGACCCGCGCCTGCGTGTCGACGCGAGGGCCACATGACCGATATTCTCGATACCCCCAAAGCGCCGGAAAAGTCGCGGTTCGCCAAGTTCTGGGACGGCGACTTCGCATGGTCCTTTCGGCATTCACCTGTGGCTATTGTCGCGACTCTGGTTGTCGCCATACTTGTGCTTTCGGCGATCTTTGCGCCGCTGATCGCGCCCTATAATCCGTTCGACCCGTCCTCACTGAACCTGATGAACGGGTTTACGCCGCCCGGAACACCCAACGCCTTTACGCAGGAAACCTTTCTGCTGGGCACCGACGATCAAGGGCGCGACGTATTCTCGACCATCCTCTACGGGATGCGCGTTTCCCTGTTCGTGGGCGCATCTGCCGTGCTGTTGGCCTTGATCATCGGTATCGTTCTTGGGCTGGTCGCGGCTTATTTCGGCGGCTGGATTGAAACCCTGATCATGCGGGTCGCCGATGTGCAGCTGACTTTCCCGGCCATTCTGGTCGCTATGTTGATCTTTGGTATTGCCAAAGGCGTCACCCCGCCGGAATACCGCGATGAGATGGCGATCTACGTCCTGATCGTCGCCATTGCGCTGTCTGACTGGGTCCAGTTCGCCCGCGTGGTGCGCGGCGCGGCTCTGGTCGAGAAAAACAAGGAATATGTTCAAGCGGCCCGCCTGATCGGTCGTGGGTCCTTCCCGATCATGTTCCGCCACATCCTGCCCAATGTTCTCAGTCCGGTTTTGGTGATTGCCACCATCTCGCTGGCTCTGGCTATCATCGCCGAGGCGACGCTGAGTTTCCTTGGCGTCGGCGCCCCACCGACCCAGCCTTCTCTGGGGACATTGATCCGCATCGGACAGGGCTTCTTGTTCTCGGGTGAGTGGTGGATTCTGTTCTTCCCGGCCTGCACCCTTCTGGCGCTGGCTTTGTCTGTGAACCTGCTGGGCGACTGGCTGCGCGATGCGTTGAACCCCAAGCTGCGGTGATTTCATGAGCCTTCTGACAATCAATGACCTGACGGTCGAATTCCCGACCCGCCGCAAACTGTTCACTGCCGTGGACCATGTGGACCTGTCGGTTGAGCCCGGCGAAATCCACGGGCTTGTGGGTGAATCCGGGGCCGGTAAATCCACCATCGGAGCCGCCATTATGGGTCTGCTCGACCGACCCGGCCGTATCGCCAGCGGTACGATCAAGCTGAGCGGTGACCAGATCAGCGGTATCGACGCCGAGGCGATGCGTGGGCTGCGCGGCAAAAAGATCTCGATGATCTTTCAGGATCCGCTGACCTCGCTGAACCCGCTGTTCACCGTGCGAGAGCAATTGGTCGAGACCATTCAGGCGCATCTAGGTGGTTCAGATAGTGAGGCCAACAAACGCGCCCGCGATCTGATTGACCGGGTTGGTATCCCTGACCCCGATGCACGGCTAGACCAGTACCCGCACCAGTTCTCGGGCGGGATGCGGCAGCGTGTGGTGATCGCTCTGGCCCTGTGCACCGAGCCCGACGTGATCATCGCGGATGAACCGACGACCGCGTTGGATGTATCCGTTCAAGCGCAGATTCTGGACCTGATCAAAGAACTGGCGACCGAGCGGCAGGTAGGGGTCATCCTGATCACCCACGATATGGGCGTGATTGCCGACACCACGGACAAGGTGACGGTGATGTATGCGGGTAAAGTGGTCGAAAGCGGCCCTACGTCTCAGGTCATGGGCCAGCCGACCCACGAATACACCAAGTCCCTGATCGCCGCCGTACCGCGCCCAACACTCAAACTGCATCGCTTTCCGCAAATCAGCTATGGCGGGCGCGAGACCCGCTTTGCGATCGAAGACATGGCCCGCCACTGGCCCAAAGTGGACAATGACACCAGCAAACCGGTGTTTGAAATCCGCAACCTGACCAAGAAGTTCCTGCAAAAGCGCGGGCTTCTGCCGTGGGACCGCACCTATTTCACCGCTGTCGACGATGTCAGCTTTGATATCCGCGCGGGCGAGGTGTTTGGCGTGGTGGGTGAATCCGGCTCGGGCAAGTCCACCGTCGCGCGGATGATTGCGGGGCTTTACCCTGTTGATGGCGGCACGATCACCTTCGAAGGGCAGACAGTCAGCGATCTGACCAACAAGGCCGCGCTGGATGCGTATCGCAAGAACATCCAGATGATCTTTCAGGACCCCTATTCCTCTCTCAACCCGCGGATGCGGGTGGATGAGATCGTGGCAGAGCCGATCCGCCATCACAAGCTGATGGACGGGGCAGATATCAAGCGCCGCGTGGATGAGCTGTTGGATCAGGTCGGTCTGGGCCATGAGGCCGGGCTGAAATACCCGCATGAATTCTCGGGCGGTCAGCGTCAGCGGATTTCCATTGCCCGCGCGCTTGCCACGCAGCCCCGCTTTTTGATCTGTGACGAACCGACCAGTGCGCTGGACGTGTCAATTCAGGCCCAAATTCTGAACATCTTGAAGGATTTGCAGGAGCATCTGGGTCTGACCTTGCTGTTCATCAGTCATGACCTGCCGGTCGTGCGCCAGATGTGCGACCGAGTTGCCGTGATGAAACAGGGCAAGGTGGTAGAACTGCAAGAGACCAACGATCTGTTTGCCAATCCGCAGACTGAATATGCAAGCGAACTACTCCGGCTGATGCCCAAACTGGACGATCTGTCCACGGAAGGGTTGAACGCCGAAACCTAACTCTCGCAATCCGTGCAAATATGCGAAAATAAACATTAAATTCGTTAACCATTGCAGACTCGGGCGGGTCTGCCGTGCTAGTCTCACCTTTGGAGTTGGGGGCTTCAGAGGGGCGACATGTCTCAGGACCTTAGGGACTGGCTGAGCGCGCTTGGATTGTCTGACTATGCGCAAGCCTTTTTGGATAACAAAATTGATTTCGCCATTTTGCCCGATCTGACGGGCGAAGACTTGATCGAAATCGGAGTGACCGCAGTCGGTGATCGCCGACGGCTTCTGCGTGCGATTTCGGAACTGGACGTGACCGAAATGGTCTCGGCCTACACGCCGCAGGCCCCGCTTGAGCCTGCCAAGCGGCAAGTCACCGTCATGTTCGCAGACCTGACCGGATTCACGCGCCTGTCCAGCGAGTTGGATGCAGAAGACATGCACGCGCTGCTGAATGAGTTCTTTCACAAGGTCGATCACGTGGTCGAGAAATACGGCGGGCGGATCGACAAACACATCGGCGACGCGGTCATGGCCGTATTTGGCGCGCCGATCTCGCACACCAATGACACAGAACGGGCGGCGCGGGCAGCGTTGGAAATTCACGCGGTCCTGCCCAGCCTGACGCGGCCTTTGACTTGCCATATCGGCATCGCCTCGGGGCAGGTGATCGCCAGCACGACCGGCAGCGAAGCGCATACGGAATACACGGTGACGGGAGATGGGGTGAACCTGGCCTCGCGCGTGACAGATATGGCGGGGGTTGGCGAGACGCTGGTGTCCCACGACATTCAGCGCGCGCTGGGGCCCTTGTTCGTGGGCGAGTCGATGGGCGAGAAGGCGATCAAGGGTCTGAATGACCCGGTCGAGCTGTGGCGGCTGGAGCGTCTGGCGCAAAACATCCGGTCGCGCCGTCACCGCTTTGTCGGGCGCGAGCGCGAGATGTCCATCTTCGAGGCCACATTCGACCGTTGCAAGCGCCACGGCAAGGGCGAGGTGCATATCATTCTGGGCGAACCCGGTATCGGCAAAACACATTTGTCGGAACAGGTGGCCGAGCTGGCCAGTAGGCTGTCTTATTCCACGCATACAGGCGTCGTGATGGATTTCGGCGCGCGCGAGGGGCATTCCGCCATTCAATCCGTCGCGCGCAGCATTCTGGGATTAGAGCCTAACGCCGATGCCGTCACCAGCGCCGACGCTGCCAAGCGAGCAGTTGCGAAAGGGTGGGTGTCGCCCTCCAATGCCGCGCATCTGAATGCCTTGCTTGAGCTGGAACAGGACCCCGGTCTGGCGGAAGTTTATGCCGTGATGGACAACGCCACGCGCCTGCGCGGGCGGCGTAGTGTGATCGATGAATTGATCGCCGGGCGCAGCCGTGACAACCCGCTGTTGATCCAGATCGAGGATATCCACTGGGCCGCGCCGGATATCCTGACTGCCTGTGCCCATATGGCGGCAGCGACGCGTGACTTGCCCTGTGTACTGCTGATGACAAGTCGCGTTGAGGGCGATCCGATCGACCGGGAATGGCAGATGAGCACGGAGGGTGCCTTGATCTCCAAGCTGGAACTGGCGCCGATGGGAGATGATCAGGCGCGCCAATTGGTCGAGGAATTCACCGGAATAGACCCTGAATTGCTGGAGGCCTGCGTAGAACGGGCCGGTGGCAACCCGCTGTTTCTTGAGCAGCTTCTGCGCAATATCGACGTGCTGAAACGCGAATCCGTGCCCGGCAGCATACAGGGCATCGTTCAGTCGCGGCTGGATTCACTGGACCGCAAGAACCGGGCGGCAATTCAGGCGGCCTCGGTCCTGGGGCAGCGATTCTCACCTGAGGTGCTGAATTTCGTGCTGGGTGAGGGGCATCTGGATGTGTCCACCCTGATCCGCTCGGCCCTGATCCGCGAGGCGGGGCAGGATCTGATGTTTGCCCATGCTCTGATCCGCGACGGGTCTTACGCCACGCTGGTCAAATCCGAACGTGCGCGGCTGCATCGGCAGGCAGCAAAATGGTTCGAGGATCGCGACGCCACCCTACGCGCGCAACATCTGGACCGGGCCGGGGCCAATAACGCTGCGCAAGCCTATCTTGAGGCTGCGGACAAGCTGATCCAGGCCTTCCAGTTCGACGATGCCAGCCCGCTGATCGAACGGGCACTGGAACTGCCTGCACCGGCCGGAGTGCGGTTTGATCTGCTTTGCGCGCGGGGGGAGACACACCGCCTACAGGGCTTGTCTGATGAGGCCCTGCGCGAGTTTCATGAGGCCGCATCGCTGGCCGATACCGACGAACAGACCTGCCGCGCCCATATCGGGTTGGCGCAGGCCGCGCGACAGGCCAGCCGGTATACCGAGGCTTTGGAAAGTCTGGCGACAGCCGAGGCCGCCGCCGAGCGCTGTGGCTCGGATCGGGACATCGCTCAGATCAACTATGTGCGTGGCAATGTCTATTTCCCGCTGGGGCAGGTCGACAAGGCGCTGGCCAGCAATGAAACGGCTCTAACACTGGCGCGTAAGCTGGATTCGGTGCGACTTGAGGTTGGGGCGCTCAGCGGTTTTGGCGATGCCAATTTCATGAGCGCCACGATGCAGACGGCGGTCGGGTTCTATACGCAGGCCGTCGAGCGGGCGCGTGAGAAGGGCCTTGTTCGGGATCTTGCGGCGAACCTGCACAACCTCAGCGTTGCGCGCAGCTATTCCGGCGATGTGGCGCAGGGCAAGATGGACGCGCAAGAAGCCATCGAGGTGTCGCAAAAGTATTTTGCCTTTGTGCCGGAATGCGTGGCCCAGACCTGTCTTGGCGTGGCGCATACCTTTCTGGGTGAGCTGGATCAGGCGTCCGAGGCCTTTTCGGTTTCCGCCGAGATTGCCAACCGGGTCGGGGCCAAACGGCTTGAGGCGCAGGCGCTAGAGCATCTGGCCCGCACACAGGTTTATACCGGGCAACTGGATCAGGCCCGGAAGACGGGCCAGCATGCGGTCGAGATCGCGCTGGAACACGGCCGGAACTTTGTGGGCCCCAAGGCGCTTTCGGCGCTGGCTATGGCCGAGCCGGACGCTGTTGCGCAGAATCGTCATCTGAAACTGGGGGCCGAGATCATCGCCGAGGGCTGCGTTGGCCACAGCCATTTGCATTTCTACACCGATGCCAGTGCGGTGATGTTGAACCGGCAGGAATGGGACCGGGCCACGGCCTATGCCGATGCCCTGGCCGCCTTTACTGCGAAAGAGCCGCTGCCCATGGTGGACCTGTCCATTCAGCAAACCAAAACGCTGGCGGAATGCGGTGCGTGGGGCATTCCGCTAACCGCACATGAAGGGCTGGAGGCCCTGCGCGCCGGGTTCCGCGACATGGGCATCACGCAGACGCTGGTCGGGCGGCTGGACGATTAGGTAAGGGGTTGAATGAGTATCGAACGCAAAGTCTGGCGCATCTCAGGTGTATTGACGGTTCTGTTGTCCGTTTTGCTGATCGTACTTTGGAACGCGCTGAACCATTTCGAAGGCGATCCGACGCAATTGCCCGATCAGGCTTCGGTCGAGGATTATCTGAAAGACCTTGAGACCGTGCCCGAATATCGCGTTAAAACCGGGATATTCATCAAGTCCTTTGTCTTTACCGGTGCCAGCGACGTTCATGTGACCGGCTATGTTTGGCAGCACTACAAGGATGGCGTGCATGATGCGATCAAACCGGCCAAGGACGATGTCGGGTTTGTTTTGCCCGATGCCTCGGACGCGGCCAGCGGGACGATTGAAGAGGCGTATCGCATTGATCAGGGCGACGAAGAGCTGATTGGCTGGTATTTTGAACAGACCCTAAGACAGAGTTTCGATTACACCAGCTATCCGTTCGACCACAAAACCGTCTGGGTGCGGTTCTGGCCCGCCAGTTTCGACACTGCCGTGGCGCTAATCCCCGATTTCGACGCCTATCCCGCCACAGGGCCCAGGGATATTTTCGGCATCGACAAGCGCATCGTCATGGGCACGTGGGAGCGTGAGAATACCTATTTCGATTATCGCCTGTCCGATCTGGGCACCACGATGGGCCTGAAGGATATCGACTTTCAGACCAACCTGCCCGAGCTGCATTATAACTTTGTCATCAAGCGCAATTTCGGCAACGCGTTCATCGTGCATATGATACCGCTGATCGTGGTGACGATGCTGCTGTTTGGCGCGGTGATGACCGTGACCCGTCGCCCCGAATTGGTCGAGAGGCATGATTTCAGTACCTCCAGCGTGATCGGTACCTGCTCGGTTCTGTTCTTCGTGATCCTGCTGGCCCATGTGCAACTACGCGAAGGCTTTGCCGGTTCGCCGGTGATCTACATGGAGTCGTTCTTTTTCCTGATGTATTTCCTGCTGCTGGCCGTGTCGGTGAACACCTATCTGTTTGCGTCCGAGGCCGTGCCATCCCTGCGGTTCATTCACTACAAGGACAACCTGATCCCCAAGGCCGCGTTCTGGCCCTTTGTTCTGCTGTGCATGGTGGCGATCACGGCCTACAACCTCAGCCTCAAGGCGGACCCCGAGGATGAGGCCGTGATCGAGATGCTTAACTAGGGGGCGTAAAACCCGGCTTTGGCGTGCCGGTCGCCATATCCAGCGTGTATTCCGCCACCACCCCGGCAGACCCATCGGCCCATTGGTCCAGATATTTGGTCGGATGCGCGATCACATAGACATAGGCGGGTTTCTTCACCCCATCCAGCAGCACATTGATCCGCTTGCGGACATAGACATTCTCGGGCGAGCCGGGTCCGTGATAGCCTTCGAGCTTGTCCAGATCTTTCAACCCCGAGGATGACACGCGATAAACCTCGCCCCGGATCGGCTCGCCTCGTCCTTTCTGGTCAACCAGTGTGGCCATCCGGTGCAGGTAGCCGCAATTGGGATTGTCGCAATGGGGTTCGTGCGGAACGATCAGCGGCATCCGTTGCCGCGTCACCGCCTGCCCGACGAAATCATCCAGCACTTCGGCATGGGCGTCGTGGTTGGGGAAGCCTTTCTTCAGCGACCCGTAGGTGAAATACAGATAAGTCCGCTCGCGGTCGTCGATCAGATCGTCTTCGTCCACCTCTTCGGGGGCGATGACCGTGTGCGCATTGGCCCAATCGTCCAGCATCGCCGCAATCTCGGGCTTTACCTTCCGCACGTCCCTTGCGTTCTTGGGATCGCGCAGGAAATTGATGCAGGAACTGGCGTCGATCCCCGGCGCGCCCAGTAGAACCTTCACCATCTTGGCCGAGTTGTTCATTACCGCCACATGTAGGCTGGTAAAGCCGTGATCGTTGGTGGCGTTGACGTCGATCCCGCGATCTATCAGCTCTTGCGCTGCTTCAAGGTCGGGCTTGCCAAGGTCTTGCCCGTTTTCGTGCAGCTCGCCCTCACCACCGGCCGCATAGTGCAGCAGCGTGTCGCCATTGCTGTCATCGACGATGTCGATCCCAGCCATGCCCCGGTCGATGGCATCAAAGACGCGCCCCCATTGGGCGAACTCGTCCGAGGCTGCGGCCTCCTGCGCCCATTTGCAGATATTGTGCTCCTGATCGGCTAGTTCTTCGAAGGCTTCGTCCAGGACCTCCATGATCTGATCCGGGGTGGCCATCATGCCGATCCCCATCATGCCGTTCGAAAGCCGTCCCCGGCGCGGTCCGACGATATCGACCCCCAGATCCCGCAGCTTTTCAACATTGTTCTGGGTGGTGACGTTGTTCCACATATTCGTGTTGCATGCAGGGCAGAGGATCACCGGCTTGTTTCGGTACTGCCACGCCACAAAGACAGAAGTCAGCAGATTGTCGGCAATGCCATTTGCGATCTTGCCCATCGTGTTGCATGTCACCGGCGCCACGATCACGCAATCGGCCCAGTCGCACAGCGCCAGATGCGAAGCCCGCAGGGGCATTCCGAACTCGGTATAGCGGAAATTCCACTCATCATCGTCGCGGTAGTAATCATGATGCGAGATGTAATCCTCGATCGTTTTGGGGCGCATGGTTCTGGGGCCGTCTGTTTCGTCCTCGACCTCGATATCGCGAAAGAATTTCTCGGCCGAGACGGATGGGATCAGCTTGACGTTATGGCCCGCATCCTTGATCCGTTTGACCAGATCCGGCACCTTATCCGCCGCCGAGGACCCGCAGGCACACAGCAGTACATTGCGCTTTTCGCTGGGCGCATCGGTCAGCCCGCCTTTGGGATAGCCAAAGATATTCTTGTCGAGGCTGGGGGATTCATGGCGCAGCAACACCGGCAGCCCGGCATCCTTGACGCTTTGCTGAAAACTGCCATCCAGAACGACATCGACGATATCCTTGCGCCGCCCCAGACATTCGCCCTGAAAGAACAGGTAGGGCGCGGTTTCCTTGCCGGTCATCATCGTCAATTGTCGCCGCATCTTCATCACGTTGGCTCCGTGGCCTTCAATGTCGATCAGCCGGGCAGTGGTGATGCCGATATTGGCCAGCATACTGCGCAGCATATAGGACCACGGGTCCTCATCCGCGTAGAACAGGACGATCGGGTTCTCGCGCACGATCCGTTCCACATCAGTGGGGTCCTCGGGCGGCTCGTGTTCCTCGATCACCAGCATCGCAGGGTTTGACAGGTCACGCAGGCCGCGGAACAGATGCCCGCGCGGCGCTTGCCAGACTTGCGAGGTTGCGGGGCTCATATCCACCACGGTCACCAGATCGGTTGTCTCATCATAGGCGATGCACAGGCACCAGAATTCTTCCAGCAGCGCAGTCTCGCGATACACATTCGCAGGGGGGCGGATCACTTCGAACCCCAGTACGCGGTTGAAGTCGATATTGATCATCAAATGCCGATCTTTTTCGGTGTTCAGACTATGCAATTGAGCGCGAAACCACTCTTGCGGCGTTGGATTCCCCTTTCCGGGGTGTTCGGTATAGCTGCGGAAAGTGCTGCCCAAATGCACATCGGGAGATTGTCCCAGATAGCGTTGCGCCAGCAAGTGCATTTCCTTGGCCGTGGACACCCGGTTGAGCTTGTCGGTCAGATTGGTCTGCGTGGCGATAAGCAGCTTGTCTTCATCCACCTGTTCATCCCCGAGGATGTTGAGGCTTTCCGCCAGCACACCCAGCGAGTTCATGTTCGGGCTGGCCCGGCGGAACAGGTTGCGGCGTTTCTTGGGGTCTTTCGCCAGATATTCGGTGCTGTCCACATAGTTGCAATCCTGTTGCAGCGTTTGCAGCGTCGTCTTCACAGCCTCGAGCGCCGAGAACCGCAAAATCCCCCGTGACCGCATCGAGGTTCCGTCACGGTCGGACATGCCCGCCCATAGTCGGTCAATCGTCGTGACCCAAAGCTTGCCGTATTTCTCGGGGTGGACATCCATCATATGCACCAGACCGGTGCTGGGGTTGCATTTGGCGATGATCGCAAAATGCCCGCCCGGCATGTTCTGCTTGCCATGGGCCACGCCGACCTGAAAATTGGCCACCAGAATGTCGTTGTCGCCGCCCACCCGGTTGGATTCATCAATCGCCTGCAACAGCAACTCGACCGAGGTTGTGGCCTCATCCATGAAATAGGCCTGAACCTGTATCTTCTCACGCAGGTCCTGCGTGTTGATGAATGTGCAAGCGACGTCGTAAAGCTCGCCCAGCGAAATCCCGTCATTGACCACAAAGGATGTGGGCAAGGCGCATTCGCGGAAGATGTCGTTGACCTCGTAGCTGAACCCCAGCGCCGACATGCTCAGCGCTGCGGCTGTCACGCTGCAACAGTTGATGGGTTGCTGAAAGTTGTGCAGATGCACGCTGACCAGATCCCCGAATAGGGTGTCGTAACAGTGTTTGCGGATATCAAGCGGGATTTCCAGCCATTGGCTGCTGGACAGATAGGCCAGCTTGGTCCCCGCCGTGGCCAGCGCCTGAAGGCTGACGGGGATATCGAAAATCTCAAGATGTTCTTCATAGAAATAGTCACCGGCGTCAGCGGTGGCCAAAACCACCTCATCCTGCTGCAACTGGATCAGACCGGACAGGACCACATACATGCCTTCGGGTGGCAGGATGGTGTCGGCTTCAACCTCGAAGCACTCGAAATGCGGTTTGATGGGTTTGTCTTCCGATGCGGAAAGGATCGCATAGATCACTGACCAGTCGGACTCGGATGGATTGAATGTACGGAAATTCTCAATCGGATCTTTAGGCACGCCTGTTCCCCCCTGAACGTTGGCTTCAATGCATTTCAGGACCGATGTCGGGATCAACCAGAACAGGCGCATTGGTCCGGTAATTGGGCGCAATGCGTTTCCCGACAGGGTCAGGGCCACGCGTGACGCGGAATTGGCGCGGACAAAATGGCCCAATAACCTGCACCTTACCTTAGGTTAGGCGGAAAATCACGGAAGTATTTGGATAATTGCATATCTACCCGGTGTTCGTGCGCTCCGTCTAAAAGACGAAAAAACCGACATTATGACGGATCAATTGGCAATTTCGTCAAGATTGCCCCTGCGGATCGAACAGTCGCGCCTTCATACTTTTCCAAAACGATTGAGGAGGCGCGCTATGAGCTGGAATATCTGTGTCATCGGAGCAGGCAAGATCGGTCAGATGATCGCCGCCCTGCTGAAATCGTCATCCAACTATTCGGTCACCGTGGCCGACCGCGACTTGTCCGCCCTGTCGGTGCTGAACCGGCAAGGTATCTCGACCCGGCAGATCGACGTCGGCGATGAAACGCAATTGGCGCAGGGGTTGGCGGGGTTTGACGCTGTGATCTCGGCCGCGCCGTTTTTCTTGACCCTGCAGATCGCCAAGGCGGCTAAAGCGGCGGGGGCGCATTACTTTGACCTGACCGAGGATGTGGCGGCCACCAATGCCGTGCGCGAACTGGCCGAAGGCAGCGAAACCGCCTTCATGCCGCAATGCGGTCTGGCACCCGGTTTTGTCGGCATCGCCGGGGCTGCACTGGCAGCGGAATTCGACACGCTGGACAGTTTGCATATGCGGGTGGGCGCGTTGCCTCTGTTCCCGACCAATGCGTTGAAATATAACCTCACATGGTCCACCGACGGTTTGATCAACGAGTATTGCAACCCTTGCGACGCCATCGTGAATGGTGAGCGGATCAAGACCGCGCCGCTGGAAGACTACGAACTTCTGGGCCATGACGGGGTGGAATATGAGTGTTTCAACACCTCGGGCGGCTTGGGCACTTTGCCCGAAACGCTGGACGGCAAGGCGCGCGCAGTGTCCTATCGCTCGATCCGGTATCCCGGCCATTGCGATATCCTGAAACTGCTGCTCAAGGATCTGGGGCTGGAGCGTCGCCGCGATCTGCTCAAGGATATTTTCGAGACCGCCCTTCCGCGCACGGATCAGGACGTGGTGCTGGTCTATTGCACAGCCAAAGGCATGATCGACGGAAGCTTGCGCGAGAAATCCCTGATCAACAAAAGCTATGCCCGCAAGATCAACGGCCAGACTTGGAGTGCCATTCAAGTCACCACCGCCGCCGGTGTTCTGGGTGTGGTCGATCTGATGCGCACCAGTGCGCTGCCTTCCAAGGGCTTTGTCCGGCAGGAACAAGTGGTCCTGTCCGATTTCCTAAACACCGAATTTGGCCAGCTGTACCGCGCTGGCGATGCAACCCAACAAAACAAGGCGGCCTGAGATATGAAAGACATCGTTATGACTGCGCAAACAACCCTAGCCAATCTGGACCTGACAGTCGCAGAACTGACCGGCGGCTCATTGGCCGTGCACTCGCCCATCGACGGCAGCCTGCTGGCCGAGGTGCATGAAACCCCGGCGGGCGACATGGAGACGGTATTTGCCAATGCCAAAACTGCATTCAAAGCCTGGCGCACCGTGCCCGCCCCGCGCCGAGGAGAACTGATCCGCCTGCTGGGCGAGGAATTGCGCGCCGCCAAGGACGACCTGGGCGCGCTGGTCAGTTGGGAGGCGGGCAAGATCACCTCGGAAGGTCTGGGCGAAGTGCAAGAGATGATCGACATCTGCGATTTTGCCGTAGGCCTGTCGCGGCAGCTCTATGGCCTGACCATCGCCTCTGAGCGCCCAGGCCACCGGATGATGGAGACATGGCACCCGGCGGGTCCGGTCGGTGTAATCTCGGCCTTCAACTTCCCGGTTGCGGTCTGGTCGTGGAACGCGGCGATTGCGCTGGTTTGCGGTGACACGGTGATCTGGAAACCGTCCGAGAAAACGCCGCTGACCGCGATGGCCTGCCAGAAGATTTTCGAACGCGCGCTGGCCCGGTTCGGCGATGCGCCCGACCACCTGTTGCAAACCCTGATCGGCGGTGCCGCGCTGGGCGAGGCGCTGGTGGCCAGCGAAGATGTACCGGTGATCTCGGCAACCGGCTCCACCCGTATGGGCCGCGCGGTTGCCCCTGTGGTGGCATCCCGCTTTGGCAAGTGCATTCTGGAACTCGGTGGCAATAACGCGATGATCGTTTGCCCCTTGGCCGATCTGGAAATGGCGGTGCGGGCGATTGTCTTCTCAGCCGTGGGAACAGCCGGTCAACGCTGCACCACGCTGCGCCGCCTGATCGTGCATAACTCGATCCGTGAGGAACTGGTGGGTCGCTTGAAAAAGGCCTATGCCGGTCTGCCCATCGGCAACCCGCTGACCGAGGGTACGCTGATTGGCCCGCTGGTGGATGAAGCCTCGGGCGCGGCCATGACCGCAGCGTTGGACGCGGCCAAAGCCGAAGGGGGCACAGTGTCCGGCGGTCAGCGCGTCACCGAAGGCGTGCCCCATGGCGTCTATATGCAGCCCGCCATTGTCGAGATGCCCGGCCAGACGGCCACGGTAAAAACCGAGACCTTTGCGCCGATCCTCTATGTGATGGGCTATGATGATTTCGACGACGCCATCGAGATTCAGAACGACGTGCCACAAGGTCTGTCGTCTTGCGTGTTCACCCTGAACATGCGCGAAGCGGAACAGTTCCTGACAGCAGCCGGATCGGATTGCGGTATTGCCAACGTCAATATCGGTCCGTCTGGGGCCGAGATTGGCGGAGCCTTTGGTGGTGAAAAAGAAACCGGCGGCGGGCGTGAAAGCGGATCGGACGCGTGGAAGGCCTATATGCGGCGCCAGACCAATACGGTGAATTACTCGGCCGAACTGCCGCTGGCGCAGGGTGTGAAATTCGACATCTGATCGTTGTCCCGGCGGCCTTTTCGGAGTGTCGCCGGGATTAATCTGCAAACAGGTAGTCCAGACGCAGAATGCGTTCCGCAATGTCCGTCGTGGCGTTCAAAAACCCGGCAACAGCCACCGCATTCTCGTCTTTTGTATTGGTTTCACGAATGCGGAAATAATCGTCCGAGGCAGCTGCGCGGATCATTTCGGATTCGTAGGCCAGCGAATGGCGCAGAGTGGGGATCAGGGGCGCGACCGTCTGTTCGTGGCTTTGCGCGCCTGCCAAACCGACCCGACGGGCGTGCCCGATCAAGTAATCGTCGGAATACTCGCACTCGACCTCAAGCACATGGGTACGCGCTTGATCGGCGCAGAAGTCCTGAACGATGTCCAGATTGGCTGGGTCAACACACAGAACCAGCCTGTCAGTGTCGAAACTGTCGAACAGCATACCCACAACCGCCCTCCTGTGGCGAGAGCGTTTCAGCAAAGTGGTCTCGATCCCGCCCAGATCAGGTAACGCAGTGTCTTGTTCGTTGAACAGATATTCGACGCAGGCCATGTCAGTTTCCGAGGCGATCTGATCAATCAACCGCTTGGCCACGTGCCACTTTTTGCACACCACCAGGTACAGGTCACGATCCGGACCCAGCGTATTGGCGGCCTCCCAGAACCTTTGGCCGTGGCGGCGTCCGACCCGGCCACGCCCGGTCAGGAAGCCGTAGAGATTGCGCCCCTCATCCGAGATCTGAAACTCCACCCCCTCAGCCGCGTAGAGCGCGCCAAGCCGGTCCTTCAGCTCATGCGCCTCGGGGCTGATTTTGCGGGCAAACAGGTAATCCTGCCCCAGCAACATGTCATAGTGGTCGTTGTAGAACGTGACCGGCATCCCGTAGTCCGAAAACATCAGGAAAGTGGGCGTTCTGTTCTCGATCTCGTCGCGGGGAACCAGGTGGCGGACGAGGGTCTGAAAGAAGGTCTCATCCGGAATCCATGTGGTCGAGAAGAACCGTTTCACGTCCGGCCGCTGGCGCAGGAATTCCAGGATCATCTCAATCGTGCGGCGGCGCAGGCACCACCATTGACTGCCGATCATCACTTGGATGTCTGCCGGAACATCGCGGGTCAGGCCAAAGCGTTTCTGCAATTCGTATGAGGTGTAGAACGACCAGCTTTGCGTGCGTTCGTTGAAGAAATGACGATAGATCAGCCGGTCTTCCTTCATCCCGGTCTTGATCCAGTTGCTGTCAAAGAAATCGTGACTTTCAACAAAGTCGTGGTCGCGTTCGTCCAGAAAGTTGTGCGTGTACTCGGCCGTCTTGATCGCCATGCAATCGCCCGAGACCATGTAGAAATGCGTGACGCGTGGAAAGGCTGTAACGGCGGCTTCGATCGCATTGAGGGTGGCCTGAACCAACGACCATTCCCCCCAGCCGCATTTGATGCGCTTTTTGGCAAAGGTGACGTTCGGGTTGCCCTTTAACGCGTCTTGAATGCGCTGAAAGGCCTCCTTGCTGGCGCGCGCGTCGAAATGGATCGCCATGCAATCGCCTGCGGCCGTCAGTTGTTCAGCCTGCGCGATGATCGCATCAGGGTCTTTGTGGCACAGCAAAATATAGGCAATCTTTGCCATTTGTTTCACAATTTCCGTTTCTGCCCGTTTGCAACCGTGATACTGAGGATGAGCGATTGAATAAACAGAATATTTTTGGTTCTCTGATTTGAAAATGCGGACAAGATTTCAAGGTTCTGATCCGCGCAGGAGGCATAGCAGATGGGTTTTCCCGGTACATGGATGACCGAGAGTGAAAGCATGGTGTACCGTGTGGTGCCGAAATGCGCCTGCTCGACCATTGGCCAGATCATGTACTACTCGGATCATGGCCGCTTCTTTGACGGTGATATCCATGACGCCAAGGATGGGATGCACAAATGGGCCTTTGATGGCAGTCAGGGGCCGATCTCGGACAATGTCAGGTCTCATGCGTCTTACGCGTTCACATGCGTGCGCAATCCTTACACGCGGATTCTCAGTTCGTTTTTTGACAAGATCTGCGGGATTCAGCGCAACGGAAAACGGTATCGCGGCAATCTGGTGCCGACGCTGATCTATAATTATGGGATTGAGGTTGGCGGCGATGACGGCAAAGGCGAGTTTGACCAGATCGCCAGCTTCCGCCGGTTCTTGCTTTTTGCGCGTGATACGATCCGCTGGCGCAGGCCGATGGACCCCGATATTCACTGGTCGGCCATGTCTGGCCATGTCTCGACCTTTATCGTCAACGGCGGGCGGTATGACCGGATTTTCTGGACCGAAGCCTTCAATGACGGGATGCAGGATGTCCTGGACCATCTGGACACGCCGCACGCTGTGGACCTGTCCCAGATCCCGCGTTTTAACGAATCCGAAGGCCATGGGCCAAAGCGCGCCCACCCGGTCGAGGACTATTTCGACGATCTGTCGATGCATCTGGTCTATGAAATCTACAAACAGGATTTTGAGCTGTTCAAATACGATTTCGAGAACCCTGCGAACAAAATGCCAATCGGCGAGATTGATCTGGACGAGGTCCACGCCAAACTTGGCGATTGAGCGGCAGTAGGTGCTTTGCGCCGAGATGCATCTGTTTAGGGCATGATTTGCACGTGATTGTTGCTTTGAGCCCATATTGTCGGATGCCGCGCTTCGCACGAATGGCGTATCAATTAACACAAGCTTTGCATGCCCAGAGAAGTTGATTACTCTTCGCGACAACAAACGATTTTCCTGAAATAGGTTTTCGTATGACGTATTCGATGCTGACCATCAAACAATTGTACGGCTATTCATCCAATGAATGTGCGCATCCAGAGTGCGATAGAACTTTGATCAAGCTCGATGTGAATACCGGCAAACACGTCAACTACTCCGAGATAGCGCACATTCACGGCCAAAAGCCCGGCGCCGAGCGATTTCTGCAAGAAGTTTTTGACGACAAGAAGAAGCTGCACGGGTTTTACAATCTATTGCTCCTTTGCGGCGAACATCACACGCAGATTGACCAGGAAGGTGCAGGTAAAGTCTATACGGCAGATGTGGTTCGAAAGTGGAAGCATGACCACATGCTGAAATATATTGCCGAAACGGATCGCGAGTGGGTCTTCGGTGGCCAGACCATTAATTTTTGGGTTGAAGACGAACAAGTTAGCCTGAGCTATTGGATCACAGAAAATGGCGAACTGAAGTTTCATACCGATGAGCAACTGTTGCAAACTGCTGCTGCAAGAGACCTGTCGCTACTCTTCGGGCAACTTGGTTCCATGCTCAGCATTCTTGATCAGACCACTGGCGAACCTGCTGACCCGTCACACCAGACATTCAATGACGGCTACATCCGTATGCTAAAGAAGTATGCCGAAGAAATGAAGTCAAGTTGGCTCGGGACTGCGCCTGAAGGCGGATACGAAAGTGGACTTCATCGACTGTACAGCAACCTCAAACAGTGTCCGGACATTACGCTGGGAGAGTTGGCAGATGTAGGTTCGGAAAAGCGAGCAATGAGAACAACGCTAATTATCGGTGAAGCCACTCCCGAACGGATCGATGAGGCTCTACTCAGCGCCAAAGACGACGCCGCAAAAAGGCGTGGGGAGTGATCAAATCGGTAAGGTTCCAAAGTCCGGAAAGTCCGCACAACAGAACAAAAAAACGGCCCACCGGATAGGCGGACCGTTTCCTGTTGAGCGGAGTCTAACTCAAACCTGACGCACAGCCCCTTTGGCCGCACTTGTGGTCAGTTTGGCATAGGCTTTCAGCGCCGTGGACACCTTGCGCTTGCGTGGTGCAGCGGGCTCCCAGCCTTTTTCATCCTGCTCGGCGCGGCGGGTGGCCAGTTCTTCGTCCGAGACCGCCAGATGGATCGAGCGTTTGGGGATGTCGATCTCGATCTTGTCACCCTGGCGCACCAGACCGATAACGCCGCCCTCGGCCGCTTCGGGCGAGACATGGCCGATCGACAGGCCCGACGTGCCGCCCGAGAACCGCCCGTCGGTCAGCAGCGCGCAGGCTTTGCCCAGACCTTTGGATTTTAGATACGAGGTCGGGTAGAGCATTTCCTGCATCCCCGGCCCACCGCGCGGACCTTCGTAGCGGATGACGACCACGTCGCCCTCTTTCACCTTGCCGGTCAGGATGTCGTTCACCGCCTGATCCTGGCTTTCGCAAACATAGGCCGAGCCGGTAAAGGTCAGGCTGGCCGGGTCCACACCGGCGGTTTTCACAATACAGCCGTCGCGCGCGATATTGCCGAACAGAACGGCCAGACCGCCATCTTGGCTAAACGCGTGTTCCTTGGACCGGATCACGCCGCCCTCGCGGTCGGTGTCCAGCTCTTTATACCGGTTCGACTGGCTGAAGGCCTGCGTGGTGCGCACGCCGCCCGGCGCGGCTTTGAACAGGTCTTGCGCCTTGGGGTTGTTGGCGACCTTGATGTCCCAGTTGGCAATCGCCTCGCCCATGGTGCCGGAATGTACGGTGCTGCACCCCTCGTGCAGCAGACCGGCGCGGCTGAGTTCGCCGAGGATTGAGAATATGCCACCGGCGCGGTGGACGTCCTCCATATGCACGTTCTCAGTATTGGGCGCGACCTTGCACAGACACGGCACTTTCCGGCTGAGTCGATCCATGTCGGACATGTCGAAATCCACGCCGCCCTCATGCGCGATGGCCAGCAGGTGCAGCACGGTGTTGGTCGAGCCACCCATGGCGATGTCCAGCGACATGGCGTTCTCGAACGCGTCAAACGTGGCGATTTCGCGGGGCAGGAAGCCCTTTTCGTCCAGATCATAGTGGCGCTTGGTGATCTCGACGATGCGGCGGCCTGCTTCAAGGAACAGCTCTTTGCGATCCGAATGGGTGGCTAGCGTCGAGCCATTGCCCGGCAGGGCCAGACCCAGCGCTTCGGCCAGACAGTTCATCGAGTTTGCAGTGAACATGCCGGAACACGACCCGCAGGTGGGGCAGGCATTTTCTTCGATGTGCTGAACCTGTTCGTCGGTGAACCGGTCATCCGCGGCAGCAACCATGGCGTCTACAAGGTCGATTTTCTTGGCGTCCAGATCGGCGATGTCGATCTTGCCGGCCTCCATCGGCCCGCCCGAAACAAAGATTGCAGGGATGTTCAGGCGCATGGCGGCCATCAGCATACCCGGCGTGATCTTGTCACAGTTCGAGATACAGACCATCGCATCGGCGCAATGTGCGTTGACCATGTATTCGACCGAATCCGCGATAACCTCGCGCGAGGGCAGCGAATACAGCATCCCGTCATGGCCCATGGCGATGCCGTCATCCACAGCGATCGTGTTGAACTCTTTGGCGACGCCACCGGCCTTTTCAACCTCGCGCGCGACCATCTGGCCAAGGTCTTTCAGGTGAACGTGACCGGGCACAAATTGCGTGAACGAGTTGACGATGGCGATGATCGGTTTGCCGAAATCGTCATCCCCCATACCGGTTGCGCGCCACAGGCCGCGGGCTCCGGCCATGTTGCGGCCATGTGTAGAGGTTCTGGATCGGTAGAGTGGCATGACGCTGTTTCCCTATTGCCTCGGGTTGCATGTCTTGGGGTTTGTACGTTATAGCGCACGTATCACATGTGCGCTATAACGCACAAGAGGATTCGAAAGACGAACGACATGGCACCGGATGAAATAACGCTGAAACTGCGGGATGTGCGCGCGGCCTCGGGGCTGAGCCTGTCGAAGGTGGCCGAGATGACAGGCGTCAGCAAAGCCATGCTGGGCCAGATCGAGCGTGGTGAGTCCAGCCCGACCATCGCGACCCTATGGAAGATCGCCAAAGGGTTTCAGCTGCCGCTCAGCGCGTTGATCGGATCGTCCGTTCTGCGTGACCCGGCGGATGCCAGCCTGTTCCGAACCGTGACTTTCCCCGGCAGCATCGAGGTCAAGATTGTCTTTCCTTATGACCCCTCCCTGGGAGCCGAGACCTTTCACGTTGATCTTGCCCCAAACCAAAGCCACGAATCCGCCGCCCATGCCGCAGGGGTGACCGAAGAGGTATTCGTTCTGAATGGATCGCTTGAAATTCTGCGCGATGGCGAATGGGTGCCTTTGCGGGCCGGACAGGGGCTGCGTTTTGCCGCCGACTTGCCGCATGGCTATCGCGCCGGGCCCGAGGGGGCCGCGTTTTTGAATATGCATCACTACGCGCGGGTCGCATCCGTCTGAAGGTCTTAGAAAAGGGGCTCTAGTGGCAGATTTCATCACCTCACTCACGCTGGCGGATGCCATCGGGTCTTTCGGGGCGCTAGTCGTTGTGGCCGCGTATTTTGCCACTCAGATGCGGATGATGAATTCAGACGACCTGGCCTTCCCGATCCTGAACCTCGCCGGGTCCATCCTGATCGTGTATTCCCTGCTCGAGAATTTCAACCTCGCCTCTATGCTGATCGAGACATTCTGGATCTTGATCAGCCTGATCGGTATTGTGCAGTTTTTCCGCCTGCGCCGCACAAGGTAGCTGTTCTGCCGCCCATCCAGCCTTGAACCCGCATTCGCGCGCGTATAGGGAAAACGCAAGCGCGCGCAGCGGAGGCCCAGATGCAGGACGATCCGAAAACCCTCGTTTCCACCGAATGGCTTGCAGCCCATATGAAAGACCCCGATCTGCGGGTTTTGGACGGGTCGTGGTACCTGCCGCAACAGCAGCGCGACGCCAAGGCTGAATATGATGCGGCCCATATCCCCGGTGCGCGGTTCTTTGATATCGACGAGATTTCGGATGCGCGGTCCGACCTGCCGCACATGGCTCCTCCGGTCGAGAAATTCATGTCGCGGATGCGGGCGATGGGTGTCGGCGACGGGCATCAGGTCGTGGTCTATGACGGCGCAGGCCTGATGTCGGCGGCACGGGTCTGGTGGCTGTTCCGCCTGATGGGGCAAGAGAACGTGGCCGTTCTGGACGGCGGCTTTCCCAAATGGCAGGCCGAGGGTCGCGAGATCGAGGATTTGCCTCCTGTGATCCGGGACCGTCACATGACAGTGCGCGTGCAGAACCATCTGGTGCGGGATGTGACGCAGGTCTCGGCCGCAGCCAAGCTGAACGATCACGAAATCATCGACGCCCGCGCGGCCGCCCGCTTTGCAGGCACCGCGCCCGAGCCGCGCGAAGGGCTGCGTTCGGGCCATATTCCGGGGTCGCGCAACGTGCCTTTTGGCGAATTGCTGAACAAAAATGGCACGATGAAATCGCCCGAGGAGTGCCGCGCCGTGTTCGAGGGCGCTGGCGTTGATCTGTCGAAACCCGCGATCACCACTTGCGGGTCGGGCGTGACCGCCGCGATCCTTAGCCTGGCGCTGGAACGCTTGGGCAAGAAAGACCATTCGCTTTATGACGGCTCCTGGGCTGAATGGGGTGCCTTCCCGACCCTGCCCGTCGCAACCGGAGAGAACTGATGTTCGAGAACCTCAAACCGCAGCCTGCTGACAAGATCTTGGTGCTGATGCAGATGTACCGTGACGACCCGCGCGATCAAAAGATCGACTTGGGTGTGGGCGTCTACAAGAATGCCGAAGGCGTGACCCCGGTGATGCGCGCCGTCAAGGCCGCCGAAAAGCGCATTCTGGAAGAGCAGGAGAGCAAAGCCTATACCGGTCTGGCTGGTGATCCGGCCTATGCCGATGCGATGATCGGCCTGATCCTTGGCGATGCCGTGCCGCGCGGCAATATCGCTGCCGTGGCGACCCCCGGGGGCACCGGTGCCTGTCGTCAGGCGTTTGAGATGATCCGCATGGCCAACCCTGAGGCCCGCGTGTTCGTGTCGAACCCAACATGGCCCAACCACCTGTCGATCCTGAACTATCTGAGCATCGAAACCGTCCCGTACCGCTACTTCGACGGCGAGACGCGCGGCGTCGATTTCGACGGCATGATCGCCGATCTGAAAACGGCCAAGGCGGGCGACGTGGTGCTGCTGCATGGCTGCTGCCATAACCCCACCGGTGCAAACCTGAACATGGTGCAGTGGCAAGAGGTCGTGGACTTGATCAATGCGCAAGGCCTCGTGGCGATGATCGACATCGCATATCAAGGCTTTGGCGATGGTCTGGAAGAGGACGCGCAGGCGACTCGTCTAGTGGCCTCGTCGGTCAAGCGTTGCCTGATCGCGGCCTCCTGTTCCAAGAACTTCGGTGTCTACCGCGAACGGACTGGCCTGCTGATGGCGATCAGCGATGACGCGGCGCAGACATCGCTGAACCAATCGACGCTGGCCTTCCTGAACCGTCAGAACTATTCCTTCCCGCCTGACCATGGCGCGCGCGTTGTGACCACGATCCTGAATGACGACGCCCTGCGCGCCGACTGGGCGGCAGAACTGGAAGAGGTGCGCCTGTCGATGCTGGGTCTGCGCCAGCAACTGGCGGACGAGCTGCAACGCCTGACCGGTTCTGACCGCTTTGGTTTTGTTGCTCAGCACCGAGGCATGTTTTCGCGCCTGGGTGCCGCGCCGGAACTGGTCGAGCAACTGCGGGTCGATCACGGCATCTATATGGTGGGCGACAGCCGGTTGAACATCGCCGGTCTGAACGCAACGACGGTGCCGATTTTGGCTAAGGCGATTGTTGACGTCGGCGTCTGAGGCCCTTTCAAAATCAAGCAAAGCCGCGCTTTCCTGCGCGGCTTTCTTTTTTGGAAAACAAAAAAACCGGGCGCGAACGCCCGGTTTTGATTTGAATACTCTCGAGTCTTAGCCCTTCGAGAACTCGGGGTAGGCTTCCATACCCAGCTCTGCCATGTCGAGGCCGTTGATCTCATCCTCTTCGCTAACGCGGATGCCAACGGTGGCTTTCAGGATACCCCAGAGAACCAGTGCACCGACAAAGGTGAACACACCGTAGGCCGCGATACCCAGCAGCTGTGTACCCAGCGAGGCCTCACCGTAGAAGATCACGGCGATGGTGCCCCAGATGCCTGCGAACAGGTGAACCGGGATGGCACCGACAACGTCGTCGATCTTGAACTTGTCCAGCATCGGAACCGCGAATACTACGATGATGCCGCCAACCGCACCGATCCACAGCGCGCCGAACAGGGTCGGGGCCAGGGGTTCAGCGGTGATCGAGACCAGACCGGCCAGCGCGCCGTTCAGCACCATGGTCAGGTCAGGTTTCTTGTACAGAACCTGCGTCAGGATCAGGGCTGCTACAGCACCCGAGGCTGCGGCCATGTTGGTGTTGGCAAAGATGCGCGACACGTCCGATACGTCACCCACGGTGCCCATCGCCAGTTGCGAGCCGCCGTTGAAGCCGAACCAACCCAGCCACAGGATGAACGTCCCCAAAGTGGCCAGCGCCAGGTTCGAACCGGGCATCGGGTGCACTTTGCCGTCCTTGTACTTGCCGATACGCGGGCCAAGGATGATTGCACCGGCCAGTGCCGCCCAGCCACCGACCGAGTGTACTACGGTCGAGCCTGCGAAATCCGAGAAGCCAGCCTCAGACAACCAGCCGCCGCCCCACTGCCACGAGCCCGAGATCGGGTACAGGATACCGGTCAGAACAACGACGAAGATCAGGAAGGGCCACAGCTTGATCCGCTCGGCGACGGCACCTGACACGATCGAGGCGGTTGCCGCAACGAATACAAGCTGGAAGAAGAAATCCGAGCCGATCGAGGCATAGTCAAGCGCCGCTGCATCGGAACCAATGCCCACTGGATCAAGCACGGTCGGACCACCAATGGCAAAGAAACCATTGAAGTCGCCGGGATACATCGTGTTGAAGCCGACCAACCAATACATGATCGCCGCTATGGAAAAGAGCGCGATGTTTTTGATCATCTGCATCGCAACGTTCTTGGAACGCACAAGGCCGCCTTCCAACATGGCAAACCCGGCCGCCATGAAGAAGACCAGGAAACCGGCCATCAGGAACAGCAGAGTGGTGAAGATATAGCCCACGTCCTCCATCGAAGAAGGCGGGTCATTCGCGAATGCAGCCGCCGGAAAGGCGACCAGCACAGCGGCTGTGGCGAGAATTCGGTTTAGTTTCATTTGATATCTGTCCTTTTACGGATGGGCGCGGATTACAGCGCTTCCTCGTTGGTTTCCCCGGTCCGCACGCGCAGGGCCTGCTCGACGTCGAGGACGAAAATCTTGCCGTCGCCGATCTTGCCGGTCTTGGCGGTTTTGGTGATGGTTTCGACGATCTGATCGGCCATCGTGGCGGGCACCACGATCTCCAGCTTGATCTTGGGTACGAAGTTCACGGCATATTCTGCGCCGCGATAGATTTCTGTGTGACCCGATTGCGAGCCGAAGCCCTTGATTTCGGTCACCATCATGCCGCGCACGCCTGCTTCGGTCAGTGCCTCGCGCACCTCCTCGAGCTTGAACGGCTTGATTGTCGCAATGATCAGTTTCACGTTGATCCCCTCTGCTTCCCCGGTCTGTCCGGCTTGTTTGCACTCGCAGCAAAAAAGCGTGCTCGGGTGCTGTAGGAAACGTCCCGGGTCTGCGAAGAGGGGGAAAATTGCGGCAAGGTGCACAATTTTTGCACAAATAATGTAAAACGATTAAAAATTATGCATTCAAGAGAGGGAATTTACCAGTAATTCTGACCTCAACTTCATCGGTACGGCAGGGTATGGTGCGTCAAAACGATAATCGGGCAGAGTTCGGAAATGACTGAGTCCAGGCGCCGCAAGACCCCTCTGGTCGCGGATAAAAGATACCCGTCCAAGGGCCGCAAGCCCAAGACGACCAAGCGCGCGGCCAAGCCAGCGGGCAAGAAATCTGTTGCGCGCAAAACCACCTCGCGCAAGGCCACGCGTAAGAAAACACGAAAGAAATCCGGTGGCGAGGGTGGCGGAATCTTCCGCCGGATGTTCCGCTGGCTGTGGCGTCTGGTCTGGGGCGTGACCTGGCGCGTTGGGGCTGTGTGTGCGCTGCTATTGGCGCTGGCGATCGGCGTTGTCTACTCAACGCTGCCCAATGTCGATTCGCTTTTGGACGGTCGTGCGCGCGGTTCGGTCACGATGCTGGACCGCGATGGTAAGGTTTATGCGTGGCGCGGGGATCAGTTTGGTGGGGTCATCACCGCCGATACCGTGTCGCCGCATCTAAAACACGCGGTCATCGCGACCGAGGACAAACGCTTCTATCGCCATTTCGGCGTCAGTCCCCGTGGCGTTGCCAGTGCCGTGCGCATCAACCTCAGCGAAGGGCGAGGGCCGTTGTCGGGCCATGGCGGATCGACCATTACCCAGCAGACGGCCAAGCTGTTGTGCCTTGGCGTGCCCTACGATCCCGCCGAGTGGGAGTCCGAGGCCGCCTATGAGGCGGATTGCCGTCAGGGTTCGCTCTGGCGCAAGGCAAAAGAGGCCGTCTATGCGATGGCGATGGAGGTCAAGTATTCCAAAGACGAGATTCTGACCATCTACCTGAACCGCGCTTTCCTAGGGGCCGGTGCCCGTGGGTTCGAGGCCGCCAGCCAGCGTTATTTCGGGATTTCGGCGGCCGAGGTTTCGCCGTCCGAGGCGGCAATGTTGGCAGGGTTGCTGGTCGCGCCCACACGCTATGCGCCGACGAACAACCTGCAACGCTCGCAGGATCGGGCGCGGCTGGTGGTCGGGCTGATGGAGGACCAAGGATACCTGTCCACCGCGCAGGCCAGCGAAGCCCGCGCCCGCCCGGCGGTTTTGTCGGATGCTGCCGCTGCCCGCGCAGGGGGGTATTTCGCCGATTGGGTCATGGCCAGCGGGCCTGAATTCTTTACCCGCAATACGACCGAGGATGTGGTGATCCGCACCACGTTGGATCAGCGTATCCAGACATCAGCGGAAGAGGCGCTGCAATACATCTTTCAGGAAAAGGTGCGCGAAGGGTCCAAGGCGCAGGCCGCCATTGTGGTGATGTCGGCCGATGGGGCGGTGCGCGCCATGGTGGGAGGGCGCAAGACCCGCGTGTCGGGGGCGTTCAACCGCGCCACGCAGGCGTTGCGACAGACCGGGTCATCGTTCAAGCCGTTCGTCTATGCCACGGCGCTGGAACTGGGCTATTCGCCGTTGGATACGGTGATGGACGAGCCTTACTGCATCGATATCCCCGGCTCGGGCCAGTGGTGTCCCAAGAATTACACCAACAAGTTCTATGGTCGGGTGACACTGGCGGATGCCCTGAAGAACTCGCTGAACATCCCGGCGGTGAAAGTGGCCGAGATTTCAGGGCTAGAGAATGTGCGCACCGTTGCCAGCGAATTCGGTATCGCCAGCGATCTGGCCGAAGGTCCGGCACTGGCATTGGGCGCGTCTGAGAGCACGCTGATCGAGATGACGGGCGCCTATGCGGGTATTTTGAACGGAGGCTCTGCGGTTGAACCTTATGGCCTGACCGAGCTGAAGCTGTTGGGTGACGATACCCCTGTCATGGTGACGACAACCGGTATTGGTGAGCGTGTCATAAATGACAAGGCGGCCAAGCAACTGACCTGGATGATGGAGCGTGTGGTGTCCGAGGGCACCGGTGGGCGCGCCAAGCTGCCGGGGTGGCAGGTGGCAGGCAAGACCGGCACCACGCAGGCGGCGCGGGATGCTTGGTTCATTGGCTTCACGGCGGATTATGTGACCGGTGTCTGGATGGGGTATGACGACAACACACCGCTGTCTGGCGTCACAGGCGGCGGCCTGCCCGCCGAGATCTGGAAAGAGACGATGGTGCGCGTGACCGAAGGGATGACACCCACACCGCTGCCCATGCTGGCTCCGGACCCGCCGGTGCGAACCGAACAGCCGCGGCAGCAGCGCCGCAGGCAGAACAACGGGTTTGAGAAGGCCATCAACAACCTGCTGAACAATATATTCGGCAACTAAGTCACAAAAAAAAGGCGGTGCGCTGGGCGCCGCCTTTTCTTCACGTGGTGAGGCGAAATCAGACGCTTTCGTTCAGTGCGGCCAGAATGGCGTCGCCCATTTCTGTGGTCGAGACCGGCTCAACGCCCTCTTCGGCCAGCAAGTCGGCGGTGCGGACACCATCGGCCAGAACCTTCTCGATCGCGGCTTCCAGGCGATCGGCCTCATCCCCTTGGTCAAAGCTGTAGCGCAGCGCCATGGCAAAGCTCAGGATACAAGCAATCGGGTTGGCCTTGCCCTGACCCGCGATATCGGGGGCCGAGCCGTGGACGGGTTCGTACATCGCCTTGGGACGACCATTGGCCATCGGCGCACCCAACGATGCGGATGGCAGCATACCCAGCGAACCGGTCAGCATCGCTGCACAATCCGACAGGATATCGCCGAACAGGTTGTCGGTGACGATCACGTCAAACTGTTTGGGTGCGCGCACCAGCTGCATCGCGCCGTTATCGGCATACATATGGGACAGCTCGACCTCGGGGTAGTCCGCTGCGACACGGTCCACGACCTCGCGCCACAGGATACCCGATTCCATCACGTTGGCTTTCTCCATCGAGCACAGCTTCTTGTTCCGGCGCATCGCCAGTTCAAAGGCCGAGCGCGCGGCACGTTCGATCTCGGATTCGGTATAGCGTTGGGTGTTGATGCCCACGCGTTCATTGCCTTCGTTGAAGATGCCGCGCGGCTCGCCGAAATAGACGCCCGAAGTCAGCTCGCGCACGATCATGATGTCCAGACCGGCCACGATGTCTTTCTTCAGCGACGAGAAATCCGCCAGTGCGTCAAAGCACTGGGCCGGGCGCAGGTTGGAAAACAGGTCCATTTCCTTGCGCAGGCGCAGCAGGCCGCGCTCGGGCTTTACGCTGAAATCCAGATCGTCGTATTTCGGGCCACCCACGGCGCCCAGCAGAACCGCGTCCACCTCTTGCGCCTTGGCCATGGTTTCGTCCGTCAAAGGCGTGCCATGCGCGTCATAGGCGGCACCGCCGACCAGATCCTCGCTCACGTCAAAGTGAAGGCCGCGTTTTTCGCCGAACCAGCCGATGATTCTGCGCACTTCGGCCATAACTTCCGGGCCAATTCCGTCTCCGGGCAGGATGAGGAGCGAGGGGTTGGACATGAAAGGTCTCCTTGCGTTTCGTCGCACAGGCCCTAGCGTCTGCATCGCATCGGGTCAATGAGACGATCCCGCCAAACCACGAGGAAAACACATGCTGACACCCGGAAACCCGGTTCCCGCACTGAAAATTGAAACCGTCGCCGGTGGGGACTTCGATCTTGAGCGCGACAAGGGCGAAAACGGCACGTTGGTGATTCAGTATCGCGGGTTGCATTGCCCGATCTGCATTCGTCAGATGGGCGAGGTCGAAGCGGCGTTGGATGACTTTGCCGAACTGGGGATCGAGGTTGTAATGATCACCACGGACACCGCCGAGCGCGCTGCTGAAACGGTTGAAAAAGCGGGCGTGTCGCGCCTGCGTGTGGGTCACAGTCTGCCTATGGCCGAGGCGCGGGAAGACTGGGGGCTGAACATCTCGGAAGGACGTGAAGGGACTGCAGAGGCCGCGTTCTTCGCCGAGCCGGGACATTTCTACATCTCGCCCGACCGCAACCTGTATTTCGCCTGGCAGCAGACCATTCCCTTTGCCCGCCCCGCCATTGCCGATATTGCCGGAGGCATCAAATTTGCGCTGAACAACGGCTATCCCCCGCGCGGCACCTATACCGGTGCCCTGTAGGTGGTGGTAGATGGGCCTTCAGGATCAGCCAGAGGGCCCAAATGCGTCCGAAAAGGCGGCGCGCAGCCATTCGACCGTGACCTGAACCCGTTTGTACCCGACCGTGTCGGGGTTGAGATAGAGGTTCAGGCTTCGGTTAAATTCGGGCCGGCCTGTGCCCACACGCACCAGATCGACGCGCCCTTTGGCCAGACACATCGGCAACAGACCCTTGCCGACCCCTGCGGCGACGGCTGAAACCAGAACACTGGCATCGGTGGCGGTGACGCGCATGGTTTCGGTACTTTTGCTCAGCCGCTCGACAGCCCGGCTGATGATCGGGCGACTTGCTTCTTCGTCAAAAAAGGCGACCCAATTGGCAGGGGGTGTGTCCAGATGCGCCGCGCGGTATACGGCATATGGCACCTGACCAAGCGTGACGGTGTATTCCGCAGCTTCGGGTGGAACCTCGAACCACATCTGGATCGATGCTTCACCCGAGACACGCGCAGACGGTGCGCGGGTCATCAGTCGCAGATCCAGCCCCGGATTGGTGGCCAGAAAGCGATCCATGCCGGTCATTGCCAGCCGTTGCATTGTCCATGAATTTCCAACCAGCCGCATCACGCCTACGGCGCTGGCCTGCGATTGCGAAATCTGGTCGGTCATCTGGTGATAATGTGCCTCGATCTGTTCGGCCTGCCGGATCGCGATGACGCCCGCCTCGGTCGGGACAAAGCCGGATTTAGAGCGCACGAACAGGATAACTCCCAGCTCTTTTTCAAGCGCAGTCAGACGCCGCCCCATCGTCGTCGCGTCGACGTCAAGCGCGTGCGCCGCGCCGGTCAGTGAACCGGCCCGACCAATGGCCAGAAGCACTTTCAGATTGTCCCAATTCATGTCAGTTACCTGCAAAATTGCATGATCTTGATGCAGTTTAGTGCCTTTTTGTCAGCAGAAATCAAATCTAAATTCAGGCAATCCAGAAGAGGCGCTGCACTTTCCAAAGTTCACAGTGGGTTATGAGTTTTCTTTTTGGGGTGTTGGGGTCTGTTCTGGATCCCGTGATAAAGGACAAGTGAATGCAAGTTTTTTCGAAAGTTTGGACTACAGCGGTCTGCCTGACATTTGTGGCGGCGTGCAGTCAAACCGAGGCTCCGCAGCCCATTCAGGCTGAGCCGATTTTCAACAAGTATGGTGACGTTATCGGATGCTCGGACGGTTCATCACCCGCAGGTACGGCAACCGAGCCCTGTGTGCCGCCGCCGCCTCCTCCACCGGAAGGCTGTGATGATTCCTCGGTTGCCGGAACGGCGTCTGTTCCTTGCACCCCTCCGGGGGAAGAGCGTGACCCAAGCGACAGTTCGACATCCGGCGGTGGGCGTGACCCTGACGGAGGGCGCGATCCAAGCGACAGCACCTCGACCGGAGATGGGCGTGACCCAACGGGGGGTTCGTCCGCACCCGGCACGCCGCGCACGTAAGTTTTTCGATTTTTAAGTCTGTATAGTAACGAGTCTGTCCGGGTAATTGACAATCCTCGACCTGAAATTGGGCCACCGCTTGGTGGCCCTTTTTTCTTCAGTCCATTTCTATGTCGACCCAGACCAGCCGGTGGCGGCTGGCTTTTTCGGCCGCGTCCCGCTCTGGCGTGCCCGGTTTGGGCCAGTACACGCCCGCGCGCTGTACGGTCCAGTGGGCCGAGGGCAGAACATAGTCGACCCTCAGATCCCCGACCGCTTTCCATGTGACCGTAGTCAATGCACCGGTTGGATCCAACGGACGCGGGTCGGTCAGGCGCGGGTCGGTCAGCAGGCTGCGGATCGCCTGTTTGAGGCCTTCACCCTGCGTCGGATCCTGGTTTGCATCCCCGGCGATGATGAAAGGGCCATTAGGGGCCTGTCCCAGATCGCCATCCAGAACTGCGCGCCACAGCATGATCTCATCATGATTGCGCAGACCATTGCGGTCCTCTGGCCCATCAAACACCGGAGGGGCAGCATGGAAGGTCATCAAAGTTAGCGGCCCTTGTGGGGTTTCTATTGGGACCGCCCAATGGGCCACGGACGAAAGTCGCTGGATGTCCTGCGCGTTGGTGGAGGGGAAGGGTCGCCCATCGACCAGCGGCAACTTGGCATTCGGCAGGTCGCGCCAGCGCAGCGCGGTAAATTCCTGCACCTGATCCGTGGTGATGGGATAGCGCGACAACACTGCCATCCCCGCTTGACCGGTGAACCGGCCCCAGCCCTGGGCATCACCGGGCCCTGATGTGCGGCCATCGCCATTCATATCCAGCCCGGTTTCCAGGCCAGAGTTCGGCTGGGCGGCATAGATATGCGGATAGCTCAGCCCCTGTGATGACACTTGCGTGGTCAGCGCCCGGATCGTCTGACCGTTCAGGTCCCAGTCGATCCCCTGCAACGCGACGATATCGGCCTGAACCGCCAACAGGACCTCTACCACCGCTTGAACCTGTGCATCGCCGCGCTGGATATCGCGCAGCAACAGTCCGGGCCCGTCGCGGCTGAGTTCGGTGTTGAAGGTGGCCACGCGTAAAGGTTCTGCCTGCGCCATGATCGGCAGCAGCAGAAGGATCAGGGCACGGATCATGCGGCCTGAGTTGACTCGGTTGTGGAATAGGCGCGGCGTTTTTCGACGATCAGGTTGGCAATCCGCAAAGTCGCCATCCCGCGCATGATCATGCTAGCGGGCAGGAAGGCCCATGCGCTCATCGTCCAGATCAGGGTTTGCGGGTTATTAAGCGAGATGGGATCGGCGTATTCCGTCAGTATCTTGATCAACGCCGGGATCAGGAAGGGCAACAGCACCCCGATCGAGATGTTCAGCCGTCCGTCCCGTTGCAGCCGGGTGACGACGTCGCCGCCCTTGGTCGGGTCAAATAGCGGTAGATTTGTCCAGACATTGAATGCACCGTTGCCGGTTGGCCAACCACGCAGCTTCACCGCATAAGCAAAAGCCGCGATGGTCGCCAAGGCGGCGACATAGGCGACGCTGGCGGAAATACGCACTAGCTCGGTCAGTGGCGCACTTGCCCCTGACGGCAGGATCAGGACGATCAGGCGGACCGGAGAATAGGGGAAGTCCACGATATTCGCGATACTTAGGCCGACCGAATAGAAAACCTCGGTCAGGCTGGTGGGCATATAGGCGTTCTTGCAGATCAGCGTCAGGAAGGTGACCATTGTAACTAACCCGACAAAGCGCAACCGGTTCACCGGCGGCGCATCGCGGAATTCGATAAAGCTGGGAAAGGCCGAGTTATATTCGGCAAAGGTCAGAAAAAATGCGAGAATGGCGAGAAAGACGACGATCTCGGTCCCATTCGTTGACGATACGGGCAGATACAACGCGGGGGTCAGCACCACAAGTGCAACAAGAATGCCCCGAATTGCCGCCCCTGTTGTGCGCGCAATCACTTTCCGAACCCTTTCAAACTGGACGGGCCGATCTTTGCCGACTTCATTCCAACTTGTGCCCGTCATTGATTATTTTGACGGATGCCTCATTAGCGCCAACATTGACCCCCCAAGGCAATTCGCTCAAGCCAAGGTGCAGAAAACACGCCATTTGAGGCAAAAAGATGGCAAAACTGGTGCTGGTTTGCATCATTCCTGACGCAAAACCGTCGTCTAGTTTAAGGTCACCGCAACATGTTGTGTTTGCTGAATTTCAGACCCCAAGAATGCGAAAGGGACCGCCGAAGCGACCCCTTTAAGTTGCATTGCATACGATGTCTAAAAGAATCACACCCACGGACGCGCCTGAGAGGCGTGCTCTTCGAATTTGTCGATATGATGTTCTTTTTCCATCGACAGGCCGATATCGTCCAAACCGTTCAGCAGGCAGTGCTTGCGGTGAGGGTCGATGTCAAATTCGATCTCGACGCCGTCCGAGGTCGTGATCTTCTGATCTTCCAGATGCACAGTCATGCGGGCGTTCTCGCCCTTGTGCGCGTCGTCCATCAGGATCGCATGATGCTCTTCTTCGACGACGATGGGCAGGATGCCGTTCTTGAAGCAGTTGTTGAAGAAGATGTCCGCGAAGCTGGTCGAGATCACGACCTTGATGCCGAAATCCTTGATCGCCCAGGGCGCGTGTTCCCGCGACGAGCCGCAACCGAAATTGTCGCCTGCTACCAGAATCTCGGTGTTGCGATAGGCAGGTTTGTTCAGAACGAATTCTTCATTCTCGCCGCCATGGTCGTGATAGCGCATCTCGTCGAACAGCACGACGCCAAGGCCAGACCGTTTGATGGTTTTCAGGTGCACTTTGGGAATGATCATATCGGTGTCGATATTGATCAGTGGCATTGGAGCGGCCACCCCGTGGACTTTGTCAAACTTTTCCATGTTCACACTCCTGCGGGAGAGGGCCGCGCCCGTGCCCCGCGTTTAAGCTTCTTTCGCTTCTGTTGTTTCGTCTTTGGGTGCGTCTTTGACGTAGAACGCCATAAAGACCAGGCCGAGCCCGTTAAAGATCATCTCGATGCCCAGTAGAATGCCCAGCAATTGCAGCATGATCGCAGGCTCGACTGTGGCAAAGCGCCAGATAAGCATCGCCAGGACAATCGACATGATGCCAGAGATCAGCGTGGCCCAGAAATATTGAGTGCCGCGCATCTGGAACGACAGGATAACTCGGGCGATACCGCCTGCCAGAAACAGGATCAGACAAACGGTGGCCAGCGTCAGCGTGCCCTGCAACGGGTGACCCAGAAAGGACCAGCCCAGAAACAGCATCACCACACCCATGATGAGTGACAGGATTTTGTTACCCGTGCCTTCGACGGTAAAGCCGCCGACAACCTGCAACGCGCCCGAGATCAGCAGCAACACACCCGTCACCACCGTTACGGCAATCGACGCCACCGCCGGCGCGCCCAGCACAAAGATGCCAAACACGATGGACAGAAGTCCAAGCAGCAGCCATTTGATCCAGTCACTCATTTGTTCAATCCCTCAAATATCTAGATATGAGGGTACCTTACATCAAGTCTCGGACGTCTGTCAGCCGTCCTGTTAAGGCCGCTGCGGCAGCCATTGCCGGGCTCAGCAGGTGGGTGCGTCCTCCGCGGCCCTGACGACCCTCAAAGTTACGGTTCGAGGTCGCGGCACAGCGCTCGCCCGGTTGCAACTGGTCGGGGTTCATCGCCAGACACATCGAACATCCTGCCAGACGCCATTCGAAACCGGCCTCTTTGAAGATGTCGGCCAGACCTTCTTCCTCGGCCTGCAATCGGACCAGACCCGAACCGGGCACGACCATTGCGCGCATCCCGTCCTTGATCTTTTTGCCTTTGAGGATTTCAGCAGCGGCGCGGAGATCTTCGATCCGGCCATTGGTGCAAGACCCGATAAAGACGGTGTCGATTTCCACGTCGCTCAGCTTCTGACCGGCTTCCAGTCCCATGTATTCGATCGAGCGGCGGGCCGCGTCAACTTTGCCGCCTTCGAAATCTTCGGGGTTCGGCACGGTTGCGGTGATCGGCAACACGTCTTCGGGGCTGGTGCCCCATGTCACCACGGGCGCGATATCTTCGCCGCGCAGGGTCACGACCTTGTCGAAATGCGCGCCTTCATCGGTGTAAAGCGTTTTCCACCACTCCATTGCGGCTTCCCACTGGGCGCCTTTCGGGGCGTGGGGGCGGCCTTTGACATATTCGAACGTGGTCTCATCGGGGGCGATCAGGCCCGCGCGGGCGCCGCCTTCGATCGCCATGTTACAGACGGTCATGCGGCCTTCCATCGACAGATCGCGGATCGCTTCACCGCAATATTCGATGACATAGCCGGTTCCGCCAGCGGTGCCGGTCTCACCGATCACGGCCAGAGTGATGTCCTTGGCGGTCACGCCCGGCTGCAATTTGCCGGTGATCTCGACCTTCATATTCTTGGACTTCTTCTGGATCAGGGTCTGCGTGGCCAGAACATGCTCAACCTCAGAAGTACCAATGCCGTGGGCCAGAGCACCAAACGCGCCATGGGTGGCGGTGTGGCTGTCGCCGCAGACAACGGTCATGCCGGGCAGGGTCCAACCTTGTTCGGGGCCGACGATGTGGACGATGCCCTGACGGACGTCATGCACCGGGTAGTAGTGAATACCGAAATCCTTGGCATTCTTGTCCAGCGCTTCGACCTGAATGCGCGATTCCGGGTTTTCGATCCCGTTCACACGATCCGGCGTGGTGGGCACGTTGTGGTCCGGCACCGCGATGGTCTTTTCCGGTGCGCGCACTTTGCGGCCCGCCATGCGCAGCCCTTCGAACGCCTGCGGGCTGGTCACTTCGTGAACCAGGTGACGGTCGATATACAGCAGGCAGGTGCCATCGTCGGCTTCATGCGCGACATGGGCATCCCAGATCTTGTCATAGAGTGTTTTGGGGGACATCGGTCCTCTCCCGTATGTAATGAGAAATAGCTGGCGAGGTGGCTTAGGCCGCCGATAGGCGGGCCAGAACCGTGCGGGCAGCCCCATAGAACCGTTCGCGCAGACGGGCGCGATCTTCAAGGTTCTGAATCTGGGCTACGGTGAGTCTCATGGCGTCCAGATATATTGCCCATAGCCGTCAATCAAGGTTCAAAACCGCGTCAGGCTTGCATCATGGGGCTGTGCTGTCCAAGCTGCAGGTATGAATCAAGACCTGATCCCCAGCTCGCTGTCGGACCTTTATGACAACATGGTCGCGGGCTTTTCTGTGCAATTCGAAAACCTTCTTGAACTGGTGGTCACGCCGGGCTGGCGTCAGCACCAGCTGGTGATCATTCTATTGCTATGGGCTTTGGCATTTGGCCTTAAGCTTTTCACGCAAGGCCGGTGGGATTCTTGGGCGCGGGCGCGCACTGGGTGGCCCAAATGGCGTTTGCGCGTTTTAGTACAGCTGATGCAGCGCTTGACGCTGGTCTATTTCGTAGTGCTGTCCTGGGCACTGTATCTGGTCATGCAGCAGATCACATGGCCGTCCCGCAGCTATATCATTGGCGTTATCGCGACTTTGGCGACGGCGTGGTTGGCCATAGCGCTGGTGGCGCGACTGGTGCGCAACCGGACGCTGCGGCGGATCTTCAAATGGGCCATGTGGGTCTATGCAACGCTTGTTGCCCTGAATCTGACTGATGACGTGGCCGAGTTTTTGGACGGAGTCGCGATTTCTATCGGAGATCTTCATATCTCGGTGCTGGGGATCATCAAAGCGACGCTGTTGATCGGTGTTCTGCTGACGTTGGCGCGTGTGGGTACGCGCGCAGCCGAACGTGGTTTGAAAAGCAATGATGACATCACGCCTTCCATGCAGGTGCTATTGGCCAAAGGCATTCAGGTGGTTCTGTATGGGGCCGTCTTCATGGCTGCGATCCGGACGCTAGGATTTGACCTGACCGGAATCGCGCTGCTGTCTGGTGCGATCGGTGTGGGCATCGGGTTTGGGCTGCAAAAGGTGGTGTCTAACCTGATCTCGGGAATCATCATCTTGATGGATCGCTCGATCAAGCCGGGCGACGTGATCTCGCTGGGGGATACGTTTGGGTGGATCAACGCGCTGGGCGCGCGTTATGTCTCGGTCGTGACACGGGACGGGCGGGAATACCTGATCCCGAACGAAGATCTGATTACCAGTCAGGTCGTGAACTGGTCGCATTCCGACAAGTTCGTGCGGCTGGATCTGGAGTTTGGTACCAGCTATGGCGACGATCCCCACAAGGTGCGCGCCACCGCTATCCGTTCAGTGAAGTCCGTGGCCCGCGTGCTGAGTGGCGGTCTACATGAACCGGTCTGCCATATCACTGGATTCGGGGACAGCAGCGTCGACTACGTGCTGCGGTTCTGGATCAGCGATCCGACCAAGGGGCTGACCAATATACGCGGCAATGTCTACCTAGCGCTCTGGGATGCGTTCCAGGTCGAGGGTATCTCGCTGCCCTTCCCGCAGCGCGAGGTGCGCCTGCTGCCCGACGCAGACCCGCAACAGATCGCAGAGGATTGACGCGGCATTGATGGCGCGTTCATTGAAATGTTGCATTCCCCTTGTTACCTTATTAGTACCCCGGCGCCGGGATTTGATGGCGCGCAGCAAAGGAGGACTATGTCCTGTCTCTACATACCCAGGCGGGGTTGCCCGCCGATGACGGGGCCAGCGTGATGGCCCACTCTCAGTCAATCAGCGACAAGCTGCTTGAGCGTATCCTTTCCTCACTTTCCGATGACAAGGCCGAAGACGTCGTGCAGATCAACCTGCAAGGTAAGTCTTCTGTTGCGGATCACATGGTGATTGCCTCGGGTCGGTCGACCCGTCAGGTCTCGGCCATGGCGGAAAAGCTGACAGATCGCATCAAGCAGGAATTCGGTTTCACCTCGAAGGTCGAAGGCAAGGATGCCGGCGACTGGGTGCTGATCGATACGGGCGACGTTATCGTCCATATCTTCCGCCCCGAAGTGCGTGAATTCTACCAGCTGGAAAAGATGTGGCTGCCCGCAGGCGGCAGCGCCTCGGCGAACTGAGGCGCTATCCCGGCCTGTATTGAAAGGCCGGAGGCGAGAGAGATATGCGGATTAGCATAGTTGCGGTCGGGCGATTGCGCGCCGGACCCGAGAAGACCCTGCTTGACGATTACCTGACACGCTTTGACCGGACCGGACGCGCTTTGGGCCTTGGTCCTGCGCGGGTGATCGAGGTTGAAGACAAGAAAAACGCTGGAATGGGCGCCGAGGCGACGCTGCTTCGCAAGGCGCTGCCCAAAGGCGCGGTCATCTGTACTCTGGACGAACGGGGCCGTGTGATGTCCTCGCCGGAATTTGCCAAAAAGCTGGGCGGCTGGCGCGATGCCGGGCGGCAAGATTTGGCGCTGATCATCGGCGGGGCAGACGGAATAGACCCTAATCTGCGTGCCGAGGCGGATTTTTCGATCTCATTTGGTTCGATGGTCTGGCCCCATATGCTGGTCCGTGTGATGCTGGCCGAGCAACTCTATCGGGCCGCAACCATTCTGTCGGGCGGCCCTTATCACCGGGTCTGATATGGCGCAGCTTTTGATCGTTTACCATTCGCGCACCGGCGGAGCCCGTCAGATGGCCGAAGCCGCGGCCGAGGCCGCGCGGGATGAGGCGGAGGTTGTTCTGAAACCCGCCGATCAGGCCGGGTCAGAGGATTTGCTGCAAGCCGACGGCTATATCTTCTGCGCGCCCGAGAATCTGGCCGCGATTTCGGGTCTGATGAAAGAGTTTTTCGACCGCAGCTATTATCCGGTGTTGGGTCGGATCGAGGGCCGCCCCTACGCGCAGATGATCTGCGCCGGGTCTGATGGCGAAAACGCCGCGCGACAAACCGCACGCATCGCAACCGGTTGGCGGTTGAAAGAGGTGCAGCCGCCGCTGATCATCTGCACCCATGCGCAAACACCCGAGGCGATTCTGGCCGAGAAAACCATCCCCGACGACCAGCTTGAAAATTGCCGCGAGCTGGGTCTTGCCATGGCCGCCGGTTTGCAGATGGGCGTGTTCTGACCTCAGTTCAGGTCGACCACAAAGGTATTTTTGGCCCAGCCATCCGTATTGGTGCGGGCCTGTACCTGCACTTGCGACGTGCCCGCCGGGATCGCCACACCGCTTAGTGAGCGGGTAAAGGGCTGTTCATTCTCATGCGGGTGATGCAGCACGCGCAGTCCCAGCTCTTTCCCCTCCATATCCAGCACACGCCAGCCATCCGCATAGTCATCCCACCCGGTTTCAGGATGTGAGACGGTCACATCGAATCGCCATGTGCCACCGTTTGATTTCGCGGTGACGGCTTCGATCACGGGGTCATCTGCAAGGGCCGGAGTGGCCAGAAGGGCGCTCAGAACGAGATATCTCATGATATGAACTTAACCTTTTGTGGTGAGCTGAGGGATCACGATCCGGTGTTGAGGAGAATTGTGCGGGAATGCGATGCGAATTCACGCCGATAGAGCATGGCCAGCGTGATCACCGTGCCCGCAATCAGCGCATAGGGGCCCAAGATCCATGCAACAGAAGCCAGCGCAAAATAGGTCGCCCGCAGACCACGATTGAAACTACGCGCGGCGGTGACGCAAATCTCGGCCGCTTGGGCGGCGCGCGGATAGGCGGCGGGCTCTTCAGGGTCATTTGGCACAGCCGCCATCAATACGGCGCAATAGCCAAACAACCGGTGTGCCCAGACATATTTTAGAAAAGCATTCGCCAAAAACAGCAGGATCACAAGAATTTTGACCTCCCACACCAGCGCGGGCGCGGTTCCCAGTGCCAGATCCTGCGCCAGCCCGGCCAGGCGCTCTGTGTTGCCCAGCAGAGCTAGTCCACCCCCGATGGCAATCATCGTGGTTGAGGCAAAGAACGTGCTGCCCTGCCGCATCGTGCCGACGACCTGCGCGTCAAACATGCGCGGCTGACGGGTCACCATTTCTTTCATCCAGTCTCGGCGGTAGTCGTCCATGATCATTCCGACCGAGGGCTTGTTCGGTGACGGGTTTTCGATCCGCCAGCCGATCCCCAGCCACGCGCCGATCAGCAGGGCGATACCGACGAAATCCAACGGTGCGAAGGGCATTGATTGATAAATCCAGGACATGCATTGGACCCTACGTTTTACGGGAAAAACTTGCCAGATCGGAAAATTGGTAATATTATTTTACCAAACTGGAGGATCAGCCATGGAAATGCCGACGCCTAACCCTGACGTTCTGCGCCGAAAGGATGCGGTGTTGCGCCGTTTGCTGCAAGTGCTGCCTGAAGACGCCGTTATTCACGACCCGGCCGAGACGCGCGCTTATGAATGCGACGCGCTGACAGCTTATCGTTGCCCTCCGATGCTGGCGGTGCTGCCGTCCACGACCGGCGAAGTTTCGGACGTGCTGCGCATCTGCAATGAAGAGGGGGTTCCGGTGGTGCCGCGCGGCTCGGGTACCTCGCTGGCGGGTGGGGCGTTGCCCACGGCTGACAGTGTTATTCTGGGCATTGCCCGGATGAACGATGTGTTGGAGACCGACTATGACAACCGCATCATCCGGGTGCAGACCGGCCGCACCAACCTGAGCGTGACCGGCGCGGTGGAGGCGGAAGACTTCTTCTATGCTCCTGATCCTTCATCGCAGCTGGCTTGTGCGATAGCGGGCAATATTGGAATGAATTCGGGCGGGGCGCATTGTTTGAAATATGGCGTGACCACAAATAATCTGTTGGGCGTCAAAATGGTGATGATGGACGGCAGCGTGGTCGAGATCGGCGGCGCGCATCTGGACGCGGGCGGGTTGGACCTGCTGGGCGTGATCTGTGGTTCGGAAGGGCAGTTAGGCGTTGTGACCGAGGCAACGTTGCGAATTCTGCGAAAGCCCGAGGGTGCCCGGCCCGTGCTGATGGGGTTCGATGATAACGAAGTCGCCGGGCAATGTGTCTCTGACATCATCAAATCGGGCATTCTGCCGGTGGCGATCGAATTCATGGATACACTGTGCATCAAGGCGTGTGAGAATTTTGCGCAGGCGGGCTATCCCGATTGCCATGCTTTGCTGATTGTCGAGGTCGAAGGATCAGAGGCCGAGATCGACTATCAGCTGTCCAAAATCATAGAGATTGCCAAGCGTCACAATCCGGTCGAGCTGCGCGAAAGTCAGTCGGCTGAGGAAAGCGCGAAAATCTGGTTGGGTCGAAAATCCGCCTTTGGCGCGATGGGGCAGATGAACGATTACATGTGCCTCGATGGGACAATCCCAGTTTCTGCCTTGCCGCAGGTACTGCGCCGTATCGGAGAGCTGAGCGAGGAATATGGCCTTCCGGTGGGCAACGTATTCCACGCGGGCGACGGCAATATGCACCCGCTGATTCTGTTTGATGCCAACAAGCCTGGCGATCTTGAGAAATGCGAGACGTTCGGCGCGGAAATCCTGAAGCTGTGCGTGGATGTGGGTGGCTGCCTGACCGGCGAGCATGGTGTGGGCATCGAAAAGCGGGATCTGATGTCGCATCAATACGCGCCAGCGGACCTTGAAGCGCAGATGGCCGTCAAGGATGTGTTTGATCCGAACTGGTTGCTGAACCCGGCCAAGGTGTTCCCGCTGGATGTGTCTGAGGCGCGCCGGATTGCAGCCGAGTAAGGGGGCGCTGCCCCCATCGCGGCAAGCCGCGATTCCCCCGAGGTATTTTTGAACAGAAGAAGTGTCATGAGACCTGAAACAGAGGCCAAAGTGGCCGAAATAGTGGCCGGGCTGCAGGGCCCCGTGCGAATTGCCGGTGGTGGATCCCGCGGGATCGGCGGGCCAGAGATGACCATCGAAACCGGCGGACTGAGCGGTATTTCCCTGTATGAGCCGGGTGCGCTGACGATTGTGGCGCAGGCCGGTACTCCGGTGGCCGAGATCGAGGCCGCGTTGGAGGCCGAAGGGCAGCAATTGGCGTTCGAGCCGATGGATCATCGCGGTCTGTTGGGCACGAATGGTGCGCCGACCATTGGCGGTGTCGTGGCCGCTAATATCTCAGGCCCGCGCCGCATTCAGGCCGGGGCTTGCCGTGATTTCCTGTTGGGCGTGCGATATGTCGATGGCAAGGGCCATGTGGTCAAGAATGGCGGGCGGGTGATGAAAAACGTCACCGGCTATGATCTTGTCAAACTGATGGGCGGGTCATGGGGCACGTTGGGTGTTCTGACCGAAGTGTCGCTGAAAGTGCTGCCCAAGCCAGAGGCGGTGGCGACATTGGCCTTGCGCGCTGATGATGTCAGCGAGGCTGTTGCGGTGATGTCAGCGGCGTTGAAATCCCCGTTCGAAGTGTCGGGTGCGGCCTATGACCCGCAAGAGATGCGGGTTCTTCTGAGGGTCGAAGGGTTCACGGACTCTGTCGCCTATCGCGTTGAGCAGTTGAAATCGACATTGGCCGGTTTCGGAGAGATTGCTGAGATCGATGGTTCGGTCGAGCGGTGGCAGGCCATTCGGGACGTATCTGCGTTTCATGGTGTGGATGGGGATGTGTGGCGGATTTCGGTCAAACCTTCGGATGCGACCGGGATTGCGCAGCGGATTGGAGCGGATCGAACCCTCTATGACTGGGGCGGCGGGCTGATCTGGGCGCTGGTGCCCAAAGGCACGGACCTGCGCGCACGTCTCGGCGCTTTTGAAGGTCACGCGACCCTGGTCAGGGCCGATGCCGAAACGGTTGAGGCCCTGGGGCGGTTTCAGCCGGAAAACGCCGGAATTCAGGCTCTGACACAGGGCATTCGACAGCGTTTCGACCCGCGCGGGTTATTCAACCCGGGTCTGATGGGGTAAGCAGATGCAGACAACATTCACTGAAAAACAACTGCAAGACCCGGCGATTCAGCGCTCGAACGAGATCCTGCGTAACTGCGTCCATTGTGGGTTTTGCACCGCCACATGCCCCACCTATCAGGTGCTGGGCGATGAGCTGGACAGCCCGCGCGGGCGGATTTACCTGATCAAGGACATGCTGGAAAACGAGCGTGTGCCGGATGAGAAAACGGTCAAACATATCGACCGCTGCCTGTCCTGTCTGGCCTGCATGACCACGTGCCCGTCCGGTGTGCATTACATGCATCTGGTCGATCACGCGCGTGAATATATCGAACAGAATTACAAACGGCCCTTCACCGACCGCGCCCTGCGCTGGGTGCTGGCGCAGATCCTGCCTTATCCGATGCGGTTCCGATGGGCTTTGATCGGGGCTAAGCTGGGCCGTCCGTTCAAATTCCTGATGCCAGATGCGCGGTTGCGGGCGATGCTGGATATGGCGCCAAAACATATCCCTCCGGTCAGTCGCAACGACGACCCGCAAAGCTTTGCCCCCAAGGGTGCGCACAAAAAGCGTGTGGCGCTTATGACGGGGTGCGCGCAAAAGGCGCTGAACACTGATATCAACGATGCCACTATCCGTTTGCTGACCCGGCTGGGGTGTGAGGTTGTCGTGGCCGAAGGTGCGGGCTGTTGTGGAGCGCTGACGCATCACATGGGCAAGTCCGATGACAGCCACAAAGCGGCCGCTGCCAATATCCGCGCTTGGGTGGCCGAGATGGACGGGGACGGGTTGGATGCCATCGTCATCAACACTTCGGGCTGTGGAACGACCGTGAAGGACTACGGGCATATGTTCCGCAATGACGCGTTGGCCAAAGATGCGGCGCGGGTGTCGGAGATTGCCATGGATATCAGCGAGCTACTGATGCAGCTGGATATGCCCGAAGGTGGCGAAAAGGGTCTGACTGTGGCCTATCACGCAGCCTGTTCGTTGCAGCATGGTCAGAAAATCAAAACCTATCCCAAGGACCTTTTGAAACGTGCAGGGTTTACTGTGGTCGAACCTGCGGACAGCCATCTGTGCTGTGGCAGCGCCGGAACCTACAACCTGATGCAGCCCGAGATTTCCGGGAAACTCAAACAACGCAAGGTCAGGACGCTGGAGGCTGGTAACCCTGATGTGATTGCCGCAGGCAACATCGGATGTATGATGCAGATCGGATCGGCTACCGAGGTTCCGATTCTGCACACGGTCGAGTTGTTGGACTGGACGACCGGAGGGCCCCTGCCAAGGGCCATGCAGCAGGACCACAGGCCGGACCGCGAGGTGCCGATCTTAAGGTAGGTATCTGTTCCGGCGACGCACTGGTCGCGTTCAGAACCCGGCTGTCAAGCGAGCGCCCTAATTTCGCCTTACGCACTGCGTAGGAGGATAAGTCGAAGCTACGCCGGAGAACCGCTTGCGAAACTGGATCAAGGTCTTAGCACTGGCGCTGATGCCCATGGCCGCAATGGCTCAGGATTCAAGGTTGAAAAGCCTGGAAACCACCGATGCCGGGCGCGAGTGGATGGCTGTTGGGCGGCTGGATATCGGCGGTGCCGGGTTTTGCACAGGCACCCTGATTTCGCCGACTATTGTACTGACCGCCGCGCATTGTTTGTTTGACAAGGTTACTGGCCAACGCGTGGACTTGTCAGATGTCGAGTTTCTAGCCGCATGGCGCTTGGGTCGAGCGTCGGCCTATCGGGCGGCGCGGCGAGCTGTCATTCATCCCGAATACCAGTTTGGCGAGGACTCCACTGCCCGGATTGGCAGCGATATCGCGCTGGTCGAGCTGTGGCAACCGATCCGCAACACCACCGTCATCCCGTTTGAAACCGGCGCACGCCCGGCGCGAGGGGAAGAGGTTGGCGTGGTCTCATACGCGCAGGACAGGGCTGAAGCGCCATCGTTGCAAGAGGTCTGCTCGGTCATGACCCGACGTTCGGACGTTTTGGTGATGTCCTGTGATGTGGAATTCGGCGCGTCCGGGGCGCCTGTGTTTTCGTTCGAAGGCGACCGCCCGCGCATCGTCTCGGTCGTGGCTGCCAAGGCCGAATTCAATGGCCAACGTGTGGCCGTGGGCACAACGGTCGAGGATTCACTGGATGTTCTGCACCGTGAATTATCCGCCGGGCGCGGGTTCATCGCCGACACGCCGCCAGGAGCGGCCCGCAACAATGTGGGTGCGAGGTTTGTCAAACCGTGACGCGTATTCTTGCGACCCTATTGTGTCTGCTGGTGATGGCGACAACCGCAAGCGCCCAAAGTGCCAAGCGCAAGCTGACCGACCGGGAAGACCTCTATGGTTGGGAAGCGGTCGGGCGTCTGGATATCGGAACCCAAGGCTTTTGCACTGGCACCCTGATCGCGCAGGACATTGTACTGACCGCCGCGCATTGTGCGCTGGATAGGGCAACGGGCCGACCCTATGCGCCGGGGCAGGTGACGTTCCGCGCGGGTCTAAGTCAGGGGCAATCGCTGGCAGACCGAAAGGTTGTACAGATCGCAGTTCATCCCGATTATGCCAAGCATCCATCGCTTTCGAATGCTGGCGTTCGGGCCGACGTTGCCCTGATGAAGCTGGAACAACCGATCCCTCTTTCCATTGCGGACCCTTTTGCCTTGCACAGCGGGCGTGTGACGGGGGGTGAGGTCAGCCTGGCCTCGTACGGGCGGGGTCGATCCGAGGCGATTACCCGCGAACGGTCCTGCGATATTCTGCAAAGAGTGCAGGGGCTAATCCTGTTTAACTGCGATATCACCTTTGGGTCTTCGGGCTCGGCCCTGTTGGCGCGCAAAGGGTCGCGCTGGCAGATTCTGTCGGTGGTTTCGGCGGTTGGCGCAGTTAATGGCCGCAAGGTTGGGTTTGGCATGGAACTGGCCGGAATTGTCTCGGATCTGAAGGCCGATCTGCGCCGCGACGCACCGCAGCCCAAAGCCTCGATCAATCGTCTACAGGTCGGGTCGGGCAAGTCCAATTCCGGTGCGAAATTCATCAGCCCCGGCGGGGGTTGAACTCGGCCAAATCGTTACCCATGTGAACTGTATCGGGTCGCCACGAACGGGGCCTGATACAGCAAACCGCCCGTCCGAACCGGAGGGCATATCGTAGATCGCTCAGACTTGAGGATATGACACATGCGTACTTTTGATTTTGCTCCGCTGCACCGCGCAACCATTGGCTTTGACCAGATCGCCGACATGATGGATCGCGTTCTGACCAATGACGTGGCTCAGCCCAGCTATCCGCCTTATAACATCGAAAAAACCGACGCTGACGCCTATCGGATTTCCGTCGCTGTCGCCGGTTTCGCCGAGGCCGATCTGTCGGTCGAGGTGAAGGAAAACGCCCTGATCGTGGCCGGCAAGAAAGCCGCCGAGGACAAGGACCGTTCCTACCTGCACCGTGGCATCGCCACCCGCGCGTTCGAGCGCCGCTTTGCACTGGCTGACCACGTCCGCGTGACCGGTGCGAGCCATGAGAACGGCATGCTGAACATCGACCTCAAGCGCGAGGTGCCCGAAGCGCTCAAACCGCGCCGGATTCAGATTTCGTCTGGTCAGGCCATCGAAAAGGACGTGGTTGACGCCAAAGCCGTGAACTAAGGCCGTCCGACCACCGCGATAGTCCTGCCTCTCGGGGCTATCGCAGACTGCACGCCCCGCGTACCTCCAGACGCGGGGCGTTGTTCCCCAAACCAATATCGATCCTGCGCAATAGTGCAGAGGTTGAATGTTCAACGAGCTACTTGAACCCAGCCGTCTTGATCTGGGTCGGTTCCGTGGTGGGTAGGGGTTCGTTGGGTCTTACATGACCAAAAGTAAGGACAATTGAGTGCGAGTGAATGGAAGGAATCTGAAATGAAGAAAGTAACTGTATCTTGCTTGCTTGTGGGCACGCTTGCGTTAGCGGCGTGCGGGGCGCCAACGACACCAACACAGGCCCAGGTCCAGCACGATGCGCGTTGCGCAGCAGGTATTTTGGGTGGCGCGGCTCTTGGTGGCGTTGTCGGCAATCGCTTTGGCGGCGGGTCAGGTCAAACACTGGCGACTGCGGCAGGTGCCGGACTTGGAATGTATGCAGGTCAGTCGGCTTGCAACTGACGAAAAGTTACATGCTTAACAGTTTAGCGCCGCGCAGGTAATGCGCGGCGCTTTTAATTTAGGAATATGTGCTTCAGTTCCCAGCCGTCACCTGTCCGATCGACCAGAACATCGTCTCGCCTGAGGCATCGTCGACGCCGTCATTGTCGGTCATCACAAACGCCTCGCCCGAGGGCAGGATGGCCAGACCTTCGATCTTGTCCAGAACGTACCCGCCGGTTGAGGTCAGGTCAGGTAGCAGGTCGCGAACCTCTTCCTTGGTGACCACTGGCAGCTCACCACCCAGCGGGGCAGGGGTCATTTCTGACAGCGGGATGCGATAGATCTTTTTGGTCACGGCGCGGTGGTCGTGCTGGTTGTCGCGTTCAATGACATAGACATGATCACCAAAGGCCACGATCTCCGACAGACCGACCCAGCCTATTTCCGGGTCAGCCTTGGGATAGTGCACTGCACCCCATTCCTTGGTTTCCAGATTGTACGCGACCAGTTTCACGTGGTTTTCCGGGTCGTCCTTCCATTCGCGCTGTACGGCCATCCACAGGGTTTCGCCGACTTTGGTTATGCCCTCGAAACCGAAACGCTTCTCGACTGCCATCAGTTCAGGCGGCAGGCCGATCTCGCCTTTGCGGTCCTTGATCTTGCCTTCAGCAGAGACGTGGTAGATCGCGTGCGGGATAACGCGGTCGGTCCGCCCTTCGGACGCGACATAGAAGCCACCCTTGCCATCCAGCGTGATGCCCTCAAGGTCCAGCTTTTGCGCCGGGTTGCCGTCCTGACGGTGAATGCGGATCACGTCCACGATGCGGGCGGGCTGCTGGCTAGGGTCGATCTTGAAGATCGAGGGCTGGAAGCCGTAAAAGCTGTCATTGACCGCATAGATCATGCCGTCTTCATCTGCGACCAGACCGGACAGCGCACCCCATCCAATCAGCTCATCCGCGCCTTCCGATGTCAGGTGCGGGTAGGCGGCGGGCGCATCCTGATATTCGAAGATCGACACATGTGCACGCGGGCCACCATCTTTGATCAGGTCTTTTTCGTTGGCCGAGATCAGCAGGTTCCGCTCGGGGATCGCCACATAGCCTTCCGGTCCAACGCCTGATGGCAACAGTTGTTTCAGAACCGGGTTCGCGGGGTCAGTGGCGTCATAGACACCCACGACCGAGGCGCGCTCCGCCCCGACAAAGATCATCGGCGTACCGCCAAAGGTGGCTGCGGTCACGCTTTCCGGCTCAACGCCTTTGCTGTCCGAGCGTTTGTCGGGGTAGTGACCGATCTGGATGATGGCTTTCTCGAACTCGGTGCCGTTTTCGTAAATAACGGTGCCGTTCTTGTGGAAGATCGTCCAACCACGCGAGCCGCCCTCATAGTCGCCTTCATTGGCGGTGGCGAAGTGGTTGTCGTCGATCCATTTCACCGCGTCGGGTTCACGCAGGCGGCCCGGCTGACTTTCGGTGAAAATTAGCGCGCCACGTTCATCGGTGGCATCGATGCCTTCCAGATCCACGCTGCCGGCCGAGAAATGGCTGATCACGGTGCCATCTTTGGCAATAACCGCGATGTGGTTATTTTCTTGCAGGGTGACGACGGTTTCACCCAAGCTGTTTATGTCCACGAACTCGGGCTCGGGGTCGGTCGGCGCAACCTCGGCCAAACCGGTCAGCGAGGCCATTTTCATGCCTGCACAATCCAGCGCGCCATCTTTCAATGGCACCAGAGCCAGCTCACCTGCAGGTTGCTGTGGGATGAAACCGTCGTTCAGATCTTCGTCACGCTCATTCTCAATGGCGACGGCGACAAAGCTGGCATCCGGGGCGATTGCGACGCTGTCAGGCTGACCGCCCAGATCACAAGCGCCGGTTTGCGCTTTGCCCGCAATATCGACCGAGATCAGCTTGCCCGAGGGTGCGGTGTAGCTGTCCGACGTGTTCACGCCAACAAAAGCCGTCGAGCCAACGATTCCAACTGAGGTTGGCTCGCCACCCACCTCCATCGCACCCAAAGGTGCCGGGTTCGCCGGGTCGGCGATGTCGACCATACCGATCACGCCCAGCGGGCTGTCGGTATAGACCAGCGTCATGCCATCTGCAGTCGCCGCGATAATCTCAGGCGAGGTTTCGCGGTTCATATCCGCACCCTCAGCCATGTTCTTCACAACTGGAAATGACGCAATTCGGTTGAAATTCATCTCTGCCACGGCCTGACCGGCGGTCAGGGCCAAGGCAGATGTCAGACAGACACAGCGCAATGACATCGGTTGGTATCCTCTCTTGCTTAGTTGCAAGGGGGGATGGACGTGGTTCATTACGCTGGCGTGACGGTTTTGTTTCAAATTGGTGACAAGATGGGCTGCCTTCTTGCTGCCGCGATGCGATTGTTCGTTTCAGGTCGCGCCCAGATTGCAGGGTCTATCTTTTGCCATGTATTTTTGCCAGTCTTTGCAGGAATTTTCCGCCCAAGGGGATGTAAATAGGCGTAACATTGCCTATCTTATTGGGGATTTTAACAAAAAAAGGGATAGCAGATGTCGAACCATCAATTTGACGCCTTGATCGAAGAAACGCAGACGAAAGTGCGTGAAAGCCAGTCGCAGATCGAAAGCCTGACCTCGCGGATTGACGCGGCGCGGGCCAAGATTGGCACGGCCGAGGCAGATATCGACATCGAAAACGCCACGCTTGAAGACGTACATGCCCATACCGAGGTGATGAACGCCAATATTGCTGAGCTGATTATGGGGCTGGATGACGTCACCAACGCGTTCTCCAAGGATTTCGACGAGATGCGCTCGAAAACTGGATGGGAGAGCTTTGTGGGCATTTTCGCCAAAGCCAAGTCCGAGTCGATGCGGCAGGAACGGATGCGCACCGCCAATATCGACGACAAGCTGCAGGACCTGATCGCCAAATCTGACGTGATCGTGAAACTGCTGGAAGGGCAACTATCTGTGCTGGAGGAACAGCGCGTCAAGGTTGAAGACAACCTGACCGGCACGCTGGACGACCGTGAGGCCACCGTGGCCGAATTGGAGGCGTTGCGCGCAGAAATTCAGGGCATGGACCCGACCATTATTACTCTGGAAAACAAGATCAGCGTCGAACAGGACGCCGCCGCGCGGACCCAGTTAGAGACTGAATTGGCCGAGCTGAACAAGCAATACAACGCCAAGGTTCAGGAGGAACAGGTCAAGCTGGCCAAATCCCAAACGCTGGAGCGTTATATCGAAAAGGGCAAGACCTGGGTCGATTCACTGCAGAACCAGGCGGCGACGCAGATGGTGCTGATCAACAAGCTGCAGACAGACACGCAACAGCGCGTCGTGCTGTATGACGCCCTGACTAAATCGCTGAAAACGGCGCAGCAGCAAGACGTGGCCCACCGCATCAACGAGATCGGCGTTCAGACCGACCAAGAAGCGCAAACCGCCATGGCCGCCATCGGCACCGCGACCAACCAGAAAATGGCCGACATGCTTGAGGCGCACGAAGGCCACATGGTCTTTGCCCGCGACGTGTTGGAGAAAAAAGCTAAGGCGGATGAACGCTTTGCCCGCCGGTTTGCCTCGATTGTCGAGAAGCATGATAAGAATTTGTACGGGGGATGACTGATTTCGAGAAGAGAACCCTAAAGCTATTTGTCATCACTTCAGCCTTTGTCAGTGTGATCGCTTTGGCTTTTGGCATTACTTATGAGAATGGATCTGCAATTGCGACTGGGTCACTCGTCGCAGCTGTGAGCGTGCTGGTCGCGTTCCTGGGGCTTGCTCAATTCTGTGCCGAAAAACTCAGAGACTACGGTTTGGGAGAAGGTACAGAACACTTGTACGGCAAGGCCCATGCGAAGCGTGTTTTTGGCGAAAATTACAAAAAACCTCTAAATGACTGACCCTACCCAAGATCATGTCGGCCTGACCGACACCTTCGCCTCGCGCCGATATTTCCGCAAATTCGAGGTGATCTCCGTCCACCTCCTGCGCGTGGCTGCGACGATGGAGGCTGAGGGCGCGATCAGCAAGCAAGAGGTGCGGATCGTGTCGCGCTACCTCTCGGGGCTGCTTTACACCTTCCGCGCGCTGAGTATGAAATACCTGCTGGTCGGTCGCGACACGGGGCGGTTCTTTGGCAGCCTTGCTATGGACAAGCGCGACAGCGGGTTTCCGGTGTCGGCCGAATTGCTGACCATGGCCAACGACGCGCAGCAGGCGAAGGTGCATCTGGCGAATATGCCCTCGGAAGACGATCTGAAAACCGACATGGTGCGGACGATCATTGGCGACCGGGAAATTCCGACCAAGCTGCAGTTCGCGCTGTCTCAAAGGCTCTATTACGAGGAATTGCTGAAAGGTCAGTTGTTCTGGTCCCGCAACGATCCCGAGTGCCACTGGATTGGAAATGAGGGTGAGCGGCGCAAGTTCCTGATCCATTGGGCGGTCTATGACAGCCAGATCAACCTGCCGGTCATCTACATGATGCAGGTGGAGGACAGTGGCAGGACAGCTCTGCCCAAAGACCAACGCCGCTGGCCCGAGGTGCAGGCGCATCTGATGGCGCAATCCTTGGGCGGGTTGAAGCTGGTGACGATTGCCAAGGGGTTCGATCAGGATTTCGACGACCTGCACCCCAAACACCTGCGCCGCATCCATGTGGGGCCGATGTATTCCTCGGCCTATACGGAACAATCCGGGCCCCTGCGGCAAGTGCTGGAGGACGCGCAGGCCCCCGAGGGTCAGGATTGGGCGCTGGCCTGGACCACCGAGGAGTTGGAGAGCGAGGATGTCACCGAGGAACGCGCTGGGTGGTTCTCGACCGTTGAGCGCGAAATTTTTGCTTTGGATCCGTTCGGCGCGCAAGGGGCCGAGACTGGGGCCACGCGCACGCAGCGGTCGATCATCCTGCCTCAGCGCCCGTTTCAGGTTCTGGCAGAGCGCGACCCGCCGGGTTTTGGTGACGTGCGCAAATTCGTTGTCAGCAAGACGGGGCAAGTGTTGCGCTATTAGATTTTTTGCCTCCGGCGGAGGTATTTTTGAACAGAAGAAGCAAGGGCAGTTTTTGAGATGAGTTTGACGTCAGATCAGATGGAATTGCGCGAAGACGATATTCGTAAGCATTACCCGGCAGCGACCGCCTTGCTGAACGGGTTCGAGCATGCGCCGCGGATTGCCAAACCGGTTGAGGCGGCGGTCGAGCGGTCCTCGGGCGTGTCGACGGGGCGGCGGTTTCGATCCACCACACCGGGGTTGGTGACTCGGCGTACCGTACGCGTGGATGGGGTGCATCTGGTCGAGCGGATCGAGGCTGCGGATGATGGCGATGCGTTGGTTTCTCCGCAACAGGCCACGACGCAGCAGGCTGTGCGCCGCGCGATTGCCATCGCCCTGGCCGTGGCCGAGGCTTATGCGGAGCAAACCGCTCTGGCCGATCTGAAGCGCGCCAATCTGGCGGGGGATTTGCCCGCTGCGCGCAAGAGCGAGTTTTCGGAATTGCTGACGGCTGAGGCTTTGATTACATCTCACACCTTCGGCAATGCACTGGCGTATCTGATGTCGTCCCATCTGGGCGAAACCACCGTTGATCTGGGCGAGATTGAAGAAATTCTGACCGACAATGGCCAGCTTGCGCTGCACGGTGCCTTGTGGGAGCTGGATCAGATGTTGGCGAAACACGCCCCGGACGATGCGCATCTGATCGCGGCCACCAGCGCCTATGCCGAACAACTGATGGACAAGGCCGCCCTACGCGCGCAGTCGGCGGGTCATTTGACCCCGTTCCAGAACGCCGCCTGGCATATCGAGGCGGATGACTTGACGATCCGGGGGTTCGAACCCGCCTCCAAAGCCAAATCCACCACCCTGACCATGACGTTCAAGAAACCGAACGAAGTGGTGGGCAACCATATCGCGAAATATCAAGCGATGAAACTGGCCAAGATGGTGATGGCCTACGACTTTGACCGCCGCCTGAACCCGTTTGCGGAACTCGGTGGGTTCATCTTTACCTTCATGGGCGACGGCAAACCGGGCACCGGCAAGACCACCCTGATCCAGATGATGGCCGGGTTGATTAACGACTATTGCCAGAACGCGGGCTATCCGTTCCGCTATCAAAACCTGAGCACCGACAATATAGACAGCTATCAGGGCAAATCCGGTCAGAACGCCAAGGCGTTTATCAACACGATCATCGACCCCTCGGTTATCGGCTTTGGCACCATCGATGATATCGACCAATTGGCAGGCAAACGCGGCGACCGGCAGTCCAGCGCGGGCCAACTGGAAATCACCGCCGTGCTGATGGAAAGCTTTGCAGGTGCCAACACTGTTGTGCGCGGCAATTGCACCTTTGGCATGTTCTCGAACTACCCCGAGAATGTGGACGACGCCCTACGCCAGCGGGCGGGCGCGCGGTTCCTGGTGGACGGGCCGCAAACGCGCGAGGATTACATCGACATCCTGCACCTGTTAATGGGCCGCAACCACGATATCCCGCTGGGTGAACACGACGCCTATGCCGCGCAGGAGATTAAAAAGGCCGTCGCCGCCAGTTTCGAAAGCCACTCCCGCCCGCATGAGGACGCCTTGCTACAGGTCTATGACCGGGTTTCCGGTGAGATCGGCCAGATGGACACAATTGCCAAGCTGGGCACCTACCTCAAGGCGATCCAGCAGGCGGACGAGCGGTTTACGGGTCGCGCGATCAAGAACATCACCGACGCGGTCAAGGTCCGTGCGATGGATTTCGAACTGCCGGATGAGTGGATGGAGAACCCCGACCTGTTCCTGTTCCGCGACTACGACACCAAGAAGGGCATGATCGAGGAGCTGCGCCAGCCGATCACGGTCGAGATGGTGATGCAGGAAATCAACCGCTACGCCGACAGCGAGTTCCGCTATGCCGACAAGAGCGATGAGATCGCGATTGAGGACGCCGTGCGAGAGATGGGCCGAATGGAAGAGGCCAAGCGGCGATATCTGGAGGGGAAAGGGTGACGGCTACTTTGATCAAGCAATCAAACTGTCCAGATCAGTTGGCTGAAATGCCTTCACGTTTTCTTGGTCGGCCGTTGTTACCTCATGTGATCGCGCAGACTTTGAGCGTCAGAGCGCGCACTGATGCGCTCTGTCAGTCAAAGGAGAAAGAGACATGACGTTGACAGTCGCAATCACCGGTTTGGCCCTTGTTCTGGGCCTGATTTTGCCTTTGCGCTGGGGTGTGATCGGTTTTTTGGCTGCCGTAGCGGTACTGTTCCTGACCCAATTCGGCGTGAACGCGGGTGGCGGGTTCGAGGGCACCTCATGGGAAGAGACGCTGATCCTGTTTGAGGGCAGCGTGGTGTCTTACATCGGGTTCAACCTGCAAATCACCGCGCGGGCGTTTGCGTTGCCGTTGTTGGTGTTGGCGGTTGTTTTTGTACGCCGTGCGACAGCGAGTGCAGATTAGTCGATATTCATTCAACAAAAAGGAAAGGATAGGGCCATTTGAAATCCAAAGGACTGAAAAGGATCATCTACATTCTAGCGCTGCCTTTGTCGGGCGCGTGGCTTATAGTCTTCGCCGAGTTCGGAGAGTTATGGCCGTTTTCCAACATTCCAGTCGAGTTGGACGGTCAAACGCCTTCGAGCGCTTTTAGGAAGAGCTTTTTTGGGTTGGCCGTCGTCGTTTTCGTGATTGTAGACTTACCTAACATTCTGGGATGGAACGACCGTGCGAAGCGACTGGGCTCCCATTCAAACGAAGATACGACCAATGCTTGATGTACGAAACGTTGTCTGTGAACTCCCAGCGCGAATTCTACTCTTGGAGGCCTTCCAATGATCCGCCTCATCGAAAAAGGCCTGATGTTCGGCAATCTCGTCCACATCTCCAGCCCGGCTTTGGTCGAGCGGTATAACCGCGCGTTGCAGCATCTGGCGGGCAAGGCCACTCAGCTGACGGATTTCCACGTGGATATCTCGGGCTATTCCCCAGAGATCGGGCAGGAATTGGACGACCCGCTCTACCTCAATCCAAACGGGGTGAACCGGCAGTTCATCCTGCTGACGACCGAGCAGAAACGCGCGCCTTTGCTGAACGTCAAATTCTCGACCTCGCGCGACATTCTGCGCGAGTTTATCGAGATGAACGAGGCGCAGTTGTTCGCCCTGACCGCCACCGATGCCGTGGCCGGAGAGCTGGTGAACTCGGTCTTCAAACTCAGCACGCCCAATGATCTGCTGAACCTGCGCAAGATTGAGATCGAGGCCGATACGGTCGGCGGCACCTTGCGCAAGGCTGAACAGCTTGCGGGTTTGGTCGAACGGTTCAAGACCGAACAGGACGCCTGGTTCGATGATGTTCTGATTGCCGAGATGATCGATACCGCCAAGGACACCGGTGACGTCACGCGCAACCCGGTTCGGCTGCGCCACACAGCCTTTGAGCAGCCGAATTTCTGGACCGCGCATTATGGCGGGCTTTACCTTTTTCCGGACCTCGACCATCCGGCGGCGATCTGTATGGGTGATACGCCTGACGATCTGTCGATGAAGTATGTGTTCCACAAATCGCAGCGCAATCAGATCGCCAAGTTTCTGGGCTACAACAATCTTGTCGAAACGGTCATCGAGGCGCGCGGCGTGGATTCCGCCGCCATTCTGCAACAAAAGATGGATTTTCTGACCGTGGCGGCGGCTGCGGGTTCAGGGGTTGATCTGACAGGGTTGGAGCGCCGCGACATGCGTCGTCTGGCCCGAAACCACGCCGACCACCTGCCCGATGCCTATCACGGGTTGGCGCAATTGCTGCGCTGGGCGACCGATGGCGGGCCGTGGCCGCGAATCACTTCGGACCATCCGGCCTATTTCTACACCCTGCGCGCAAAGGACACCCCGCATCGGGATCTGGTGAATATGCTGCTGGCCGAATTGGCCCCGTTGGACCCGCGCCAGTTGTTCATCTGCCACAAGGAATTGTTCTACAGCACCTACAAAACCTGGCCTGAGAACAAGAAAACCTATGTTGCCGACTTTCTCGCGCGCGAGTATCAGGTGGACAAGGCTGGGGCTCGCGCCGCCTTGTTTGGGCATGAGCCCGACATGAGCGGCCAGGACCGGGTCAGTGAGGCGGTGATTGCGCGGGTCGGCCCCTGGGGCGCATTGGAGAGAGGGTGAATGTTCGTCGCGTTACGATTTCTGATCCCCCTGTTGATTGTCCTGACCGTGATCTATGTTGGGCTGTCGATCTATTCCCGTCTGGTGCGTCGCCGCAAGCTGATTGCCCATTGGGAAAAGAAAGGGTTGCGCGGTGATCGTGACGCATTTCTTGAACGTGGGATGCGGCAGTATGACAACTCGTTTCGCAAGAAACTGTTGTTGGGTGTCTATGTCATCCCGCTTGGGGCGATTGCCCTGTTGATCTATATAACAAATTTCATGTGAGGACCGGATAGATGGTCTATGTCAAATGGGCGTTCATCATTGTGTTCTGGGGGCTGATTGCCTCGGTTTTGGAATACACTCTGCCACAACAGGATGTGGTGCGTATCGTGAAGACCGAGGTGCGGCGCGTCGATTTCGGTGAGAATTCGATCTTTTGGGCGCAGCAGGACACTGGGCAAGAAGGTGCGCAGACCGTCAACCGCGACGTGCGCTTTGTCGAAACCTTCCGCCCCAACGGCAAGCCGCGCGTCTATCGCAACGAAGATACCGGTTGGGGCTGGCCACCCTATTTCAAGTTGGATAGTTCCAACTTGCAGGCCGAGTTGACCAACCTTGTTTCGACAGCAGACAACCCGCAATGGGTGGTTTTGCGCCACTATGGCTGGCGCAATCAGCTGATGTCGATCTTTCCCAACGCTGTTTCCGTGCGCCCCGTCGACAGCCCGGATGTGCGCCTGATCCCCTGGTTCAACATCATTTTTCTGACGGTGCTCGCAGCGCTGATCTGGGCCATTTGGGTGCGCTGGCGACGCTTCCGCGCGGCGCGGGTCGATCCGGTGATCGAGAATGTTGAGGATGGGCTCTACGCTGCCGGCGACGCGATCGGCGAACAAAGCAGCCGTTTCAAAAAGTGGCTGAATTCCTGGAAATCGAAGTAACGTATTCCAGATACCGGGTCTGCTGCCATTCTTTGCTGCAGCAGACCTCTCTATATCTAGCGAACAACAAATTCCGCATGGAGCGCCCCAGCGGCTTTGATTGTCTTGAGGATGTCGATCATATCACGCGGCGACACACCAAGCGCGTTCAGGCCGGCGACAACCTCGGACAAGGTTGTCGCCTCGGGAATTTCGGCCAATCCCGTGCCTTCTTCCTCTTCGATCCCGGCGATCGTGCGGGACACCACAACAGTTTCTCCCCGCGCAAATGGGTTGGGCTGTATCGCAATTGGGGCTTCCTCGACCGTTAGGGTCAGGTTTCCTTGAGAGACCGCAACGCGCGAAATGCGCACCTCTTGTCCCATTACGATTGTGCCTGACCTTTGATCAACGACCACGCGGGCCTTTGTTTCGGGCTCGACCAGTATGTTCTCGATCCGACCAATCGCGTGTGCTGTTGATATGGCCTGAGTGGCGGCGATGTTCAGCTCAACGGTGCCCGAATCCCGCATGATGGCAACAGGTCGGTTGAATTCGGTATTGATTGCCACTTCGATCCGGCCTGCGGTGGTGAAATCCGGTTCGCGCAGGGCCAATCGCATCTGTGTCAGGGTCGACAGATCAAAGTCGATTTCCCGTTCCACCCGCGCACCCGAAGGGATCACGCCCGCGGTCGGCACGCCTTGCACCACCGTTGCGGCCTGACCTTCAGCCGAGGCACCGCCCGCAAGAACTGTACCCTGCGCGACCGCATAGATCTGCCCGTCGGCGGCGTTCAGCGGGGTCATGATCAACGTCCCACCCAACAGGCTGCTGGAATCCCCTATGGCAGAGACTGTCACGTCAATCTGCCCACCTACCCGCGCAAATGGCGGCAGGCTGGCTGTCACCAGCACAGCCGCTACGTTTTTGGGACGAAAATCTTCGCCGGTGACGTTCACGCCCAGCCGTTCCAGAATGTTCGACATGATCTCTTCGGTGAAGGGCGAGTTGCGCAACCCATCCCCGGTTCCGTTCAGCCCGACCACAAGACCATAACCGACCAGATCGTTGCCGCGCACTCCGTCGAAATCCACCAGGTCTTTCAGGCGGATTGCACCGGCAGATGCCAGGCTGGGCAGCAACATTAAAAGGAAAACAAGAACTCTCATCTCAGGAAATTCACCAGTGACAGGTTGGCGTTGCGGACGGTGACGGAATACAGGCTTTCCAACTGGAACTGGACCGTTTGCAGCTGTGCCGCCGTTTCATAAGGGTCTGCGGCGATCAGTTTGTTGCGGCTGTATTCCAAACTGGTGCGGGCGGCATTGTTGCGCGTGGCGGCTTGTTCAATCCGCGCCTCGGCCACACCGACCCTGGCCCGCAGATTGACGGTTTCGTTCTGGGTGTTGGCCAGATCGACCCCGAGTTGCTTGAAGAGATCTGTTCGCTGATCCCTTGTAATTCCCAGGGCTGGATCTGCAACAGCGGCTGCGACAGCGATATCGCGCAAGGCCGCCTTGAGCGCAGGATCGGTTGCCGTCACCGGGACTCTGACGCTTTCTGATTCCGATATTTGCATTGGGGACAGCGTCGTTGCAGAGCCCTGATAGATCACCGCATCAAAACCTGCTGGATCGTTGAACCAATCCTCGGCGCGCTGACGGATATCGGTCACTGCGACCGCGCCTGTTAGCTCGGTCTTGAGCGCGGTCAGCAAAGTTTGCGCAGACGGCAAAGGAGATACATCGGTCGCCGTTCCGGAAAACAGGCTGCGCCCGCCCGCCCGCGTGTTCAGCGCAGAAATAACCGTGTCCAACTCATTCTGCGCCTGAACCGAGGCGTTTTCGTGGGTCACGGCCTGGTTGGATGTTCCGAAAGACAGCAGAGATGCAGTGATTTCCGAGACGGAATGGTCAACGGTTGTCAGGCTCAGCTGCATGGCATCGGTGAACAACCCGGCCTCGGACGTGGCGACCTGAAAGGCATCAAGTCGGGCAAGGCTGCGATCCAGATCCAAGAGATGCGAATAATCTCCGTCCAAACGGCCCGATACATCCTGCACTTTGCCGGTGGCCATTTCGTAGGACAGTGTTTCGATCTGGTTTTTGATGTCGGTCGCGCGAGTTTTCAACGTCAAACCCCGCGCCAGATCTCCGATAGACGTCAGAACCATTCTTACAACCTCAACAGGGTTTCCATCAGCTCATCCACTACCGAGATCAGCCGCGCATTGGCGGCGTAGGTCTGCTCGATCTGGATGAGGCGCTGTAATTCCTGATCCGTGTCGACGCCCTGCTCGGCTTCGATCCGGGTCATCTCTTCTTGCGTGCTGTTGGCGAAAACCAGACGCTGATTGGCCGTATGCGCGTCGGCCCCGGTTTTGGACATAAGCGCTTCGGTCAAGTCCGAGGCGCGCATATCTCCGGTGCCGAAAACCGGGTTTGCAACCGGCCGGGCCGCACTGAGGATGGCGCTGAACGCATGCAATTGCGAGGCATCCCCCGGATCACCCGGAGCCGCCGCCCCAAGCCCCGCGCGCAGCCGCCAGCTTTGGCCACCCGCATCAGGATCGACGATTTGGTTCAGACTGATCCGCGACGCAAGTCCAGCCGCAGCAGCCGGGTCAAACCGATTGCTTGCATCCGTAAACACCCCTGCGTCAGTGGCGAGGGCGGTCGGGTCCAGCCCCGGTGTTTCGAACCGTTCGATCAGGTCTTGGGCCACCGTGTCCAGATTGGACTGAACCTCAACTGCAAGCGCGTCGCGGATATGGAACTGCGCGGCCAGTGCGCCGCCTCGGATCTGCGCGTTGTCGCCTAATGTTCGAACCGAGTTACCGTTTAGTGTCAGACCCGAAAGCAGCCCGTTGTCGACGGTCATATGGGGCTTGGTGTCACCGGTCGTGGTGTAAGAGAACTCGGCCGCGCTGCCCTCTAAGAGGATCAAGCCGCCGTCAGAATAGATCGATACCTGATCATTCGCGCGCGGCACGACGTTGACGGGTAAGATCTGGTTCACCTGATCAATCAGTACTTGGCGCTGATCCAGAAGCGCGCCGATGTCGCCCCCCACATATTTCACGGCGGGGATTTTGGCGTTGATCTCTTCCAGATCTTTGAGCGTCTGGTTCAGGCTGTCCACCTGTTTGCCGATTGTGCGATCAGCGTCCGATCGCATCTGACGCAACCCTTCCGAGGTCGCGTTCAATTTGTCTGCAAGATCGCGCCCCGTACGCGCCACCTGATCCAACCGTTCGGACGACTCGGGCAGGCTGGCGGCGGTAATCAGACTGCCGTCGAAATCGGCAAGCCTAGCCGCGAGCGAGGTCGCATCGTCGGGTCCGCCCACCAGACGTTCGAGTTGAGTGTGAAACCCCGAAACTACCGTTTGAAGGGAAAGATCCGCGTCCGCGCTTCGCCTATTGGCCGTCAGGACCGGGTCCTGGTGCCGAACCACGCCGACAGTTCGAACGCCGTGGCCGGAAATCGTGTTGGTCGTCAGCTCCAGCGACCTGCGCGCGTATCCCGGTGTCAGCGCATTGGCGATATTGCCGGAGACAACAGCGGCGCCACGGCTGGCGGCGGTCAGGCCGCCGATGGCGTTGTTCAAGGCTGTCGACATGTTCATGAGACAGATCCCCCTGGGTTAACGTTTGATATTGGTGGTTTCCTGAAGCATCTCATCCACCGTCTGGATCACCTTGGCACTTGAGGAATAGGCCCTTTGTGTCTGGATCATCGAGGTCAGTTCGGTCGCCACATCGGTCGTGGATTCCTCGCGCGCGAATGAGACCAGATCGCCGGTTGGACCCTCGCCCGCGTTCCACAGGAAAAAGGTCCCGCTTTCACGGGAGGGGGCGTAGGTCTGGCTGTCCAGTGCCGTCAGCCCGTTCGGGTTGGGCACATCCGCCAGCGGGATCTGGAACATGCGGCGACTGACGCCTGTGTCATAAAACGCGTAGACATATCCGTTCTCGTCGACCTGAACGCTGGTCATCGTTCCAACCGCCGAACCATCTCGGGTGATCGAGACCGGAGCAAACGTATCCGACAACTGCGTGATGCCATCGGCGTCGCCAATCCGACCGATATTGATCTCCATCGGGCCGCCCGCCACGTTCACCATCAGGCTTCCCGTCGCCGGGTCATAAGCACCACCGGAAACCGCTGTCACGCTGGCCAGTGTTCCGCCCGCGGTGCGACTGTCGGTGAAAGTCAGGGTATATTCCCCGACGATTGCCCAACCCGACGCGGAGTCGCGCAGGATCATAGTCCACTCATTACTACTGCCTGTGGCGGGAACCGTTGGGACCAGCTCAATATCCACGCTTTCCGATTTGCCCAAATTGTCGAAATATTCAACCGACAGGGGCTGTGTGTCGCCCGGTGCCCCGGCATCGGTGGCCGTGGCGGGCAGGTTCATACGCAGGTTCATCTGTGTGGTTGGCGCACCGGACAGTTGGTTGACGCTCAGCTGGATTGGTTCCAGCGCGGCAGGTGTGTCGCGCGGTACAGCCGGGATTGTCCCGTCCGGATTGGCGCGCCAGCCCAGCAGCACCAGCCCGGATTCTGTAACCAGATACCCTTCTTCATTTGTGCGAAACGAGCCAGTAGTGGTCAGCAGCATCTCATTCGAACCACCTGCTATCTGAGAGCTGGACCGCACCGGCAACATCCCACGCCCGCGCACGGCCAGATCGGTCGAGTTGTTGGTGGTCACAAGCGAGCCGCGTTGGTCGATAAGGCGCTGGCTGGTGGTGCGAACCCCGCCTGCCGAATAGCTGCCGCCTTGACCGGACGTGACCATGGAATGAAAATCCGTCTCGACCCGTTTGTATCCGAAAGTCGATGAGTTCGCGATGTTGTCGGAAATGGTCGCCAGCCGGTTGGCATTGGCCTTCAATGCGGCCACACCGGCATTCAGCGAAGAAGAAATAGTCATTGGCACGCCCTTCTGTTGCGTCAATTCTTGATGCAACAGCTAACGCGCTGGGCCTTAACAGCGCGCTAACAGGTAAAATGCGTCCTACCTTTTGCGGTCAAGGATTGCGTAGAAAGATGACCTCAACCCTGTTATTGCGCACGGCCATCGGGTTTTTGGCCGTCAATTCTCGGTCAGCATGTCCCGTGACGCGATCCAGTCGAGACGGCGTAACCCCTTTATCTTGAAGCATTTGCCGCACTTTCTGAGCGCGCGCGGTTGATACGTCCCAGGCCGGGTTCTGCGCCAGAACCACGGGCGAGGCGCGCACATGCCCTTCGACGGCCACCGTATTTGTCACCAAGTCCGAGGACCGCGCCACCAAAAGTGCCAGCGCCCGCATCATCGCCGTTGGTGTGTCACTATCCGATTCGAACAGGGGCTGGTCTTCGGTATCGAACAGCTCGACCACAAGACCTTCGTCGGTGACGCGCGTGACGATGTGCTGCAAGACCTTGTTCGAGACCATGCTTTCGCCTGTCCGCCCCATCAGTTCGGCCTCAAGCGTGGTGAAATCCTGAACCTCGCGCTCGCCGCCATCTGCACTGACCCCGATGGAGCCCTGCGCCTGCCTTGCTTCGGTCGGTCTGCGTTGGCTGGCGCCGGAACCGCTCATCGCCAGGGTTTTTTCCGAGAACATATTGTCGCCGCCAAAGGCCCCGTCGCCCCCACCCGAAAACGGATTCACCGGAATCGTCGGCGAAAAATAGTCCGCCAGCCCTTTGCGTTGTTTTTCCGTCGTTGCATTCAGCAGCCACATCAACATGAAGAACGCCATCATGGCCGTGACAAAGTCGGCATATGCGACTTTCCACGCGCCACCGTGGTGACCATCGCCACCTGACACACGTTTCTTCTTGATGATGATTGGCGCCGCATTGGATTGCGCACCCATCTCCACCACCTTTTCTATCACCCGACTACAGGGGTAGCCGGGCAGGTCTTAAGGTGGGCTTAACACTTAAAACTGTTCGGATTTCACTGTCGCGCCAGCGTGGACCCGGCCCGTCGCAGGATCAGCTGCAGGTGGTTGAAGCTGTTCTTGATTCCATCTGATTCAGATTTAGCAAAGAAAGCATCCAGTTCCTCATGCACCCGCACGGCCTGATCCAGCAGCGGGTCCGCGCCTTCGGAATACAGCCCTGCCTTGATCATAACCTCGGATTGCTCATAGCTGCCGACCAGTTTGCGGGCCTCGGCGATCATTCGGTTTTCATCTTGGGTCGCCGCACCAGGCAGGCTGCGCGAGACCGAGCGGCTGAGGTCGATGGCTGGGAAACGCCCGCGCTCGGCAATTTCGCGGCTCAGGACAATATGGCCGTCCAGCACGCCGCGCAGAATGTCGGCCACGGGTTCGTCCATGTCCGATCCGGCCACCAGAACACTGAACACGGCGGTGATATCGCCCTGTTCCGCCGTCCCCGGTCCGGCGCGTTCGCATAGACCGGCGATCAGCGGCGTGACCGACGGAGGGAAACCGCGAAGGGACGGGGATTCGCCCATGGCGACGGCGATTTCGCGATGCGCCTCGGCAAAGCGAGTGACCGAATCGGCCAGAAACAGCACGTTCAGCCCCTGATCGCGCAGATATTCAGCCACCGACATCGCCGACCAGGCGCAGCGTCGGCGGGCCAGCGCGGACTGATCCGAGGTCGCGGCCACCACAACCGACCGTTTCATCCCCTCGGCCCCAAGCGCGTGTTCGACGAATTCATTCACCTCGCGCCCGCGTTCACCAACCAATGCGACGACAACGGCATCCGCCTGCATCGACTTGGCCAGCGTGGCCAACAGCGTCGACTTGCCCACGCCCGAACCCGCGAACAACCCCACGCGCTGCCCCTGTACCACCGGCAGCATGGTGTTGAGCATGGCCAGCCCGGTCTCCATCCGCGTGCCCAGCGGTTTGCGGGCGACGGCAGCGGGTGGGGCCTGCATGATGTCGCGATCCTGTGTGCCGGGCAGCAGAGGCTTGCCATCCAGTGGTTTCCCGAACGGATCAACCACCCGTCCAAGCCAATGCATCCCCGGCGCAAACTCAGGCGTCTGCTCTAGAATCACCCGGTCGCCCAGACAAACACCATCGGGCGCGGCCGCGGGCATCATATGAATCAAATCCGATTCGACATGCAGCACCTCCCCGCCCAGATCCGAACCGCTGCGTCGCCGAAGGGTCAGGTGGTCGCCGATCCGTGCCTGCCCTTCAAGTCCTTGAATTTCAACAACTCCACGCGCCACGCTGGACACGCGCCCCATATGACGAACGGCGGAAAGACGGTCGAATTCGCATTTCAGCAAGCTTGGGTCGAGATCGGACATCGTGGGTTCTCCAACGGGTTTCTGAAAACGGTTTCTAAAGGAATCGGGGTTAAGCCTTGATTGAAATTGATCGAGGGAGAAGCCCCGATGTTCTATGACCTGAACGTCTTTAAGACAGCGCACGCAATGGCAACCCATGCCGGGCAACGGCAGGCAGTAGTTGCGCGCAACATGGCCAATGCGGATACGCCGGGCTACCAGCCTCGCGATCTTGAAGCCTTTAAAAAAGCATTCGAAAAATCTGGGGGTGAGGTCGCGATGACCGCAACCCGAGCTGCGCATCTGAACGGTGCAAGCGCCCCGCAGCCCTGGGCCGAATATGATGTCGCGCCCTCGGGCGATCCCAATGGCAACGGCATCTCGGTTGAGGAAGAGATGTTCAAGGCGGTCGAGGTCAAGCGCCAGCATGACCGCGCGCTGACCATCTACAAATCCTCGATGAACATCCTGCGCACCAGTCTTGGCCGGTCATAAAGGGGTAGTGAGATGAGTGATTTTTCCCATTCCCTTGCCGCCTCGACCAGCGCCCTGCGCGCGCAATCGGCGCGTCTGCGACACGTGTCCGAGAATATCTCGAACGCCGATACGCCGGGGTATCGCCGCAAGACTGTACCGTTCGAAACCGTGCAAAAAGACGGGCGTGAGGTGGTACAGGCCGGGAGGGTCAAGCTGGACCGCCGCGACGCGTCGCGCGTTTACGACCCCGGTCATCCGATGGCGGATAAGACCGGCCATTATCGCGGCTCGAATGTCGATCTGATGATCGAGATCGCCGACGCCCGCGAGGCACAGCGCAGTTACGAAGCCAATCTCAAGATGTTCGACCAGACACGTCAGATGTCGTCGAGCCTGATGGAACTCCTCAGGAAATAAAGGACACCAGAATGGATATCCGAGCCCTCAATGCTGCCCAGAACTATGCTGGCGCGCGCTCTGCAACGCAGGCCGATCCCGATCACGCCGGAATGGCGCAGGGATTGCGCAGCACGTTTCAGGATTTTGCCGCGACGCTGAAACAGTCCGAGGCCATCTCGCAGACCGCGATGACCGGCCAGGCTGATCCGCACGCGCTGGTGCAGGCGCTGGCGCAGACCGAACTGGCGGTCGAGACGGCCGTGGTCGTGCGCAACAAAGTGGTCGAGGCCTATCAGGAAATCCTGCGGATGCCGGTCTGACGCGATGCTCAGCGAAGGTCTGTTCTATGACATCGTGCGTCAGGCGCTGTGGGTCGCGGTGATCACCTCGGTCCCGATCCTGGCTGTGGCGTTGGTTTCGGGCCTGATCGTGGGCCTGTTCCAGGCGCTGACCTCGGTGCAGGAGATGACGCTGACCTTCGTGCCCAAGCTGATCGCCATCGTCATCGTGTTCTGGATTTCCATGGGGTTCATGACCCAGACGCTGGTGACGTTTTTCACCACAACCCTTGTCCCGCTGATCGCCGGAGGTCGCTGATGGATACCGCCTATACCACCTTGTCCCGCCAGTCGGGGCTGATGAACGAAATGCGGCTGGTGGCGAACAATATCGCCAATGCCAACACCACCGGATACCGCGCGCAAGGCTTGGTGTTTTCCGAATTCGTGCGCGACATGCCCGGCAATCCGTCCTTGTCAATGGCGCGGGCCGAGGTGCGCAACACGTCATTGCAGCAAGGGGTTCTGACTGAGACTGGAGGCGATTTTGATTTCGCCATCGAAGGCGATGGATTCTTCATGGTCGAAACTCCGGCCGGCAATCGATTGACACGGGCAGGGGCGTTCTCGCCAAGCGCCGAGGGAGATTTGGTCACGATGGATGGCCACCGTGTGCTGGATAGCAACGGCGCGCCGGTTTTTGTACCCCCCGACGCGGCCTCGATCGACGTCGGCAGCGATGGCACACTCAGTATTGAGGGGCAATTGCTGGGACAGCTTGGTGTCTACCGGGTCGAAGATCCCAAGTCCCTGGTGCGCGAAGGCAGCACGCAGTTCCGTAGCGAAGGCGACGTAGTGCCGATCGAAGAGCCGGTTATCGTTCATCGCTTTCTCGAAGGGTCCAACGTCAACGCGATCGAACAAGTGACACGGCTGGTCGAAATCCAGCGCGCCTACGAGCTGGGCCAGAGCTTTCTTGAAACCGAAGACGAACGGGTGCGTGGCGCGCTCAAGGCGCTGATGCGCTGACTTTAGAACGGAGGATCTGACATGCGGGCATTGAAAATCGCAGCGACGGGTATGACCGCGCAGCAGATGCGGGTTGAGACGATCTCGAACAACCTCGCGAATATGAACACCACCGGCTACAACGCGCGGCGGGCTGAATTTGCCGATCTGCACTATCAGCAGATGGCGCGGGCCGGGTCGGTGAATGCCAATGACGGCACGCTTTTGCCGACGGGTATTCAGTTGGGGCTTGGCGTCCGACCCGCTGCCGTAACGGTGCAACTTGCGCAAGGTGCGTTGTCGGCGACGGGCAGCGATCTGGATGTGGCGATCGAAGGGCGTGGGTATCTGGAGGTGACGTTGCCCAACGGTCAGTCTGCCTTTACCCGCGACGGTAGCCTTAAGCGGTCAGCCGAGGGTCTGATTGTCACCTCGGACGGGTTCGCCGTTGCGCCCGAGATTACAATCCCCGACGACGCGCGCTCAATCTCGATCAACGCAGCGGGCGAGGTCTACGCCTATTTCGACGATGCCGCCGAAGGGCAGCTGCTGGGTGAATTCACCCTGGCAAGTTTTTCAAATGCCAAAGGCTTAGAGGCCATCGGCAGTAACCTGTTCAAAGAGACCGAAGCTTCGGGCGCACCAGTTGTCGGATCTCCGGGCGAGGATGGCCTGGGCACGCTGCGACAGGGCTATCTTGAGGACAGTTCCGTCGACGCCGTGCGCGAGGTCACCGAACTGATCGAAGCCCAGCGGGGATACGAGATGAACGCCAAGGTGATCTCGGCCGTCGATCAGATGATGGGCGCAACCACACAGGTGCGCTGATGCGGGTATTGCTTTTTATTCTTGTGATGGCCGGACCCTGCGCGGCGATGGCCGATATTGTTGTCCCGACCCGTACGATCCGCGCGAAAGAGATCATCGCGGCCGCCGATCTGGCCACCAAGGAACAGGACATACCCGGGGCGATTTCCAACCCGGACGTGCTGGTTGGGCAGGAGGCACGCGTGGCGCTCTATCCCGGCCGTCCCATTCGCGCGGGCGATTTCGGACCGCCAGCAATCGTCGACCGCAATGATCTGGTGGTTCTGATTTTTGATCGCCAACCGCTGTCGATCACTGCCGAAGGGCGCGCGTTGGGCCGTGGGGCTGTGGGCGATCGCATTCGGGTGATGAACCTGTCGTCCCGAACCACCGTGACCGGCTTTATCCGAACCGACGGACAAATCGAGGTGAAATGATGTCAGTATATACCAAATCACTCCTACTGGGCGCGTTGGTTCTGACCGCCTGTGGCCGCGTCGATCACCTGGGTAAACCCCCCAGCTTCACACCCAATGAGGATTCGCCCGAACATGTCGCCATGCTTTGGCCCGGCCTGCCACTGCATACGCAGCCCCAACGCACGGTCGATCAATCGTCGCTGTGGACGGGCGGGCAGCAATCGCTGCTGGGCGATCAGCGGGCGATCAAGAAAGGCGATATCCTGACGGTCGTGATCGAGTTGGATGAAAAAGCCGAGATTTCCAACGACACCAACCGGTCCCGCGCGGGATCTGAAAGCCTTTCGGTGCCCGGTCTGTTCGGGCTGCCGCAAAGAGCGGCAGAGCAACTGCCCGAAGGCGCCTCCTTGGATGAGGCGGTGTCGATTGATTCAGCCTCCAACAGTCGCGGCAAAGGGTCGGTAAAGCGCAAAGAGAAACTGACGCTGCGCGTTGCAGCAACCGTGATTGATGTGCTGCCCAATGGCGTATTGGCCATCTCGGGTTCGCAGGAATTACGGGTGAATTTCGAACTGCGCGAGCTGCTGGTAACCGGCTATGTGCGCCCGCAGGATATCTCGCGCCAGAACGAAATCACGTATGACAAGATTGCCTCTGCGCGGGTGTCCTATGGGGGGCGCGGTCAGATTACCGATGTGCAGCAGCCGCGCTATGGGCAGCAGGTTCTAGACACTCTTCTACCGTTTTGAGGGTTGATTGATGAAAAAACTGATCCCCGTTTTCTTTCTGTTGGCAGGCCTTGGCGTAGGTGTCGGGGCCGGGCTTTTCCTCGCCCCATCCGACGCGCCCGCACAAGAGGGCAAGGAATATGCGTCCGCGGAAAAGGAGCCCAAGGACAAAAAGGCCAAAGATGAGAAACCCAAACCGAAGTCCAAAACGTCGGAGAAAGACGACAAGAGCAGCGATGTGGAATATCTGAAACTGACCAAACAGTTTGTGATACCAGTTGTTGAAGCCGAGCGCATTTCGGCCATGGTAACGATGTCCGTTAGTCTTGAGGCTAAACCGGGCATGACCGACACTTTCTATGCCATAGAGCCGAAATTGCGCGACCGCTTCCTGCAAGTTCTGTTCGATCACGCGAACACAGGTGGGTTTGACGGCAATTTCACCACTTCGGAAAATCTGGACACGCTGCGTAAGTCCTTGTTGGAAGTGGCGCAGAAAGACCTGGGCAAGGAAATCTCGAACGTGATGATCCTGAGCGTGAACCGGCAGGATGCCTGAGCGCATTAAGGTATCTGTTTCTTCTGCAAAGCGCGGCGTCGGTTTTCCGTTTCGATATCAGACAGCCGGGTAACCGCCTGCTGGCGCCCAAACGCGGAGCGCAACGCGTCCAGAGCTGCAAGCTTTTGCGATCTCACCCGCGCCAGTTCCATGTTCAACTGACGACGGGTATTGGATTCCCACCCATGCCACAGGATATCTGTTCCGGTGACACGATATCCTTCGGTGTCGTTGGTATCCCAGCGCGTTTGCCGAACTTGACCGTCCAATCGTGCCAGCTGGTTTTGGATACGGATCTCGGCCTGCAAGATGGGTGCCAGGGCTTGATGCTCTTTCTGGAAGAGTGCGTCTGTGGCTATTTGCAAGTTTGAAAGCTTTTGGCGTTTCATCAAATCTGCCCTTTTGCTTTTTTGCGCATTGCCTCGGCAAACCGAATAGCCGCAGCGACGGGTTTATAGTGTTCCTCTGCAATCTCCTGCCCGATCTCGACGGTCGCGTGCAGCGCGCGCGCGGTTGGCGGGTCCGAGTGTATTGGAACGCCCGCTGTTCCAGCCGTCGATCGAATGGCGGCTGCGACCTCGTCCACGCCCTTGGCAACACAGACCGGGGCCGAGCCGGCGGCCCGCGACCACTTTAGCGCGACTGCAAAATGGGTTGGGTTGACAACAACCACATCTGCCTTGGGCACGTCCGCCATCATCTGATTTGTCGCGATCTCTTGCGCGCGCTGGCGGCGCTGCTGTTTGACATGCGGATCGCCCTCGGCGTCCTTGGTTTCGTCCTGAATTTCTTTGCGCGACATCCGGTTTTTGCGGATATGCTCGGCATATTGCCAAAGGTAATCCACCGCTCCGATCGCGAGAGCCACGGCGACGACGATAAACAGGAACCGAAACAACAAATTCATCATCAAAAGCAAAGATGCCTTGGCCGGTGCCGCGCTGGCTGACAAGATCTGGTCCAGATTGGCGCGCAGAAACAGGGCAAGGCAGGTGCCGTAGATCACCAGTTTCACAAAGCTCTTGGCAAATTCGAACAGACCGCCACGCCCGAACTTGTTCTTGGCGTTGGATGGGATCGAAATACGCGAGAGTTTGGGCTTCAGCTTGCTAGGCGCAAAAATCAGGGCCCGCTGGGCAATCAGGCAGAGCAATACGGCCGCGGCGGGCAGGGCGAACAGGATGGACATCGCCACCAGAGCGGTTTGTAGTAGCCCAGCGACCGGATTGACGGCTGGACCCTCGATCAACAATTCTGACAAGTCGCTGGCTTGATCGACCAGAACGACAAATAGTGTCCCCATTTGCTGGACGCCATAACTGCCTGCGGCCAGCAGAGCCACCAGTAACCCCGAATAGGCCGCGACAACCGACAGGTCGTTAGACTTGGCAACTTCGCCCTTCTCGCGTGCTTTCTGAAGCTTCTGTGGCGTTGGCTCGAATGACTTGTCACTGTCGTCATCACTGCTCATCTGCTGGCTCCGACCGGGTTGACGATGAAGGAAAACAGCGCGTCGGCCCAGACCGACAAGATCAAAGGCGTGCCGGCAAACAACAGGAACAGACCGGCAAAGGTAATCGCGGGGGCGCCGACAAAAGCCACCATAAGCTGTGGCATGGCGCGGTTGATCACGCCCAGCGCGAGGTTATAGATCAATGATGCGATGACGAACGGCATGGCGAGGCTGAAGGCAAGGCTGAAACTGCGCGCGATCCGCTGCACGCCCCATTCCGACAGGTCCGAGGCTGCTGGGGCCACGCCCATCGGAAACAGCATGTAGCTGTGGATCAGGAATTGCGCGACGTGAACATGCAGCCCCAGCAATACAGCCAGGGTCAGGCCGGCCAGGGTGAGCATGTAGCCCATAGCCGGAACCGGGTCAGCGGCCGCGCCACCCAGGATCTGGGACAGAGAGGTCGCTTGCGCGGCGATAGAGCCGGCGGTTTGCAGGGCCAGCACGAAAAGTCGCAACCCCAGCCCCAGTGCCACGCCGACCAATATCTCGGTCACGATAAGCCGTACCATCGGCAGTAGGCCGGGGGACGGGATTGGTGCCGGGGTGGCAGGCAGGATGATCAGTGTGAACGCCACCGAGATGCCCAGTTTTACGCGGGTCGGAATGCTGCGCTCGCCAAATGCGGGCAGCAGAGAAACCAGTGCAGAGACACGCAGGAACACGGCAAAGAGGTGCCACAGCCCATCCCCCAATTGAGGTAGAAGCTCGGGTGGCAGGGCGATCACGCGGGCACCGTTCCGACCAGGGCAGGGCGTGCTTCCAGCCCGATTTCCTCGAACGAGAGGACCGGGTTCGCGACGCCGCGCGCGTGCATGATCGTGCGCAGCAATCGCCGTCGCCGGGTCGAGGTCACAACCGCTGGATAAAGCCCATGATCGGCCGATTGTGACACCGTGTTGACGACCCCATCGGCCAGTTTGTTGAACAGGTTGGGCGGCAGCGCCACGTCCTGCCCCGCATTTGGCGCGTCGATCTGGTAGGTCGAGAACCTCTCCTCCCATTCCGGGGCCAGCTGGATCAGCGGGATCGAGCCATCCTCGCGCTTCATCTCGGCCACCAGTTGGAAGCCCAAGCGCTGACGGACCAGTTCGCAGATACCTTCGGGCTGTGTCGTGGTCAGGCGCGCCTCGGCCACGCTTTCCAAGATCAGGGCCATGTTGCGGATCGAAACACGCTCATCCAGCAGCAGCCGCAACACCGCGTGTAGCGTGTCGATCGGCACTTTGTCGGGGATCAACTCGTCCAGCAGCTTGCGGTTGGCCTCGGCCCGGATCGGATCGCTGAGCTTGGTCATCTCGGCTAGCAATCGGCGCAGAGATTTCAGCGTCAGCAGGCGCGAGAAGTTCTGTTTGATGATCTCAAGCAGGTGCGTGGCCAGAATCTCTGGAGGAGAGACGATCGTGGCCCCGCTCATCGCCGCGGCCTCTTGATCTTTGGGCAGAATCCATCGGGCAGGGGCGCCATAGACGGGTTCGGTCACGTCGGTGCCGTCGGGCAGCAAATCACGGTCATCTTGCACCAGCGCCAGCACCAGATCTGGGTTCAATTCGCCACGCGCCTGTTCAACCCCGTGGACCTTGACCACATATGTGCCCATGGGCAGATCGGCGCGGTCGGTCAGGCGGATGTCTGGCAGGATCAGACCAAATGTCGAGGCCACATAGGTCCGCATATTGGCGATCCGGGCATCCAGCCCGGTGCCGGGGTTCAGCACCATGCTGACCAGATCCGGCGCAAATTCCAGATGCACGTCGTCCAGATCCAGAATGTCTCCAATCGCCTGAGAAACCGGCGTGTCGTCGGTGGTCGCTGGGGCGATGGCGGCGTCAGCCTCGGCCTTTTGTTTGCGGTGCACGCTATAGGCGGCATAGCCCAGAACACAGGCCCCAAGGATGAAGGGCAGGAAGGGCAGACCCGGCACCAGAGCAAACAGCACCATCAGCATTGCCACCGTTCCCAGCGCCGCTGGATGCTTGCCCAGTTGTGAGAAAATAGCGTTGTCCGTGGCCCCCTGCGTGCCGCCACGCGCCAGCAGCAGCGCCGAGGCGATCGAGATGATCACGGCTGGGATTTGCGACACCAACCCGTCGCCCACGGTCAGGATGGCATAGGTTTCAAACGCCGAGGATATCGGCATCCCATGCACGATCACCCCCATGATCAGACCCATCACAAGGTTTAGCAGGGTGATCAGCAGACCAGCAACCGCATCGCCTTTGACGAATTTCGAAGCACCGTCGAGCGAGCCGAAGAATGTCGTCTCTTGCTGTTCGCGTTCGCGCCGTTCCTTGGCTTGCTGGTGGTCGATGGCCCCGGCGGACATGTCGCTGTCAATGGCCAGCTGTTTACCCGGCATCCCGTCCAGCGCAAAGCGCGCACCGACCTCGGCCATGCGGGCGGCACCCTTGGTGATGACCATGAAGTTCACGATCAGCAGCACGCCGAACACCACCAGCCCCAGGAAGATGCTGCCGCCCATGACGAACTGAGCGAACCCTTCGATCACATCCCCGGCAGCGTTTGGGCCGGTATGACCCTGACCGATGATCAGCTTGGTTGACGACACGTTCAGCGACAGCCGCAGCATCAGTGAGGCCAGCAGGATCGTGGGGAAGGATGAGAAATCCAGTGGCCGTTCGATGAACAGGGTCAGGGTGAAGATCAGAATGGCCAGCGCGAAAGACGCCGCCAGACCCACATCCAGCACCCAGGCGGGCATCGGCAGGATCATCATCACGATGACCGTCATCAGCGCCAGCGCCAGCAGGACGGTGGGCGAGAACAGGGAACGGGGGTCGATCTTGGGCACGCGACCCTCCTAGTTGAATGGGATAAAGGCGGTGGCGGTTCCGGTGGCAGGAACCAGCGAGCCAAGTGCAGTGCCGCGCGTTTGGTCGGTGTCCCGCGGGATCAGCGGCGCAGCCGCTCCGGTGAACGGGTCTCGCGCCGCCAGAGGCGCGTCGATACCCTGCTCTAACCCGGCCAGAACGCGCCTGAACCGGCCGGAATAGGCCTGCGCCAGATCCGGCGTGCGCGAGTGATAGGCACCGGCGGCAGCGGTCCATGACCCAAGCTCGGCATGCAGTTTTTTCAGGAACCGGGCGGCGTATTGTGCGTTTTCGAGTGGGTCGAACATCGCGTCGATCGACCGAAAAGCCTTACCGTGCCACCGGTAGTTGATCTGAAAGCAGCCGACATCAAAGCTGCGTTTGCCTGCTTTGAAGATGTTGAAAAGATAGGTTTTCGCCTCGTATTCCGAAGTAAACCAGAACCCCTTGCCCTCAACATTGATGGCCCAAGGCCATGGGGCAAGCTGGCCGTCCACCGCACGGCCTGTTTCGACCCGCGATATGGCGCGCAGCACGTCCAGCGGCACGTCATGCGTGCGTGCAGCGCGTCGGGCGGCATGGTCGCAGATCCCGGCAGTGCGGGCATCTGGCGCGGCGGCCAGCGGTTGCGCGACGAAAAGCGCGACAACCAGTCCTGAGATGAAACGATGGGGCATTCTGCCGGTCCGGGATTCTGATCAGTCCCGGCCAAGCTAGTCCCGCTTAGGTTTACAGAGGGTTATCGGCCAATCAGATTCGATCAATCCGCCGCCCGAACACGACGCTGGTATTGGTGCGCAGAACGCCGGGGATTTTGGCCAGCTCATCCACCAGAATGTCCAAATCTTCCAATCTTGGGGCTTCGGCGGATAGCAACAGGTCGAACTCTCCGTTAATGGACAGGCACAGTTTGACCTCGGGGTAGGCCTCGAGCCGCTTGATGATGCGCGTGGTTTCCTTTTGCTGCACCTCCAGCAGGACAACGACCTGTACGCGGGGGCTGTCTTCGGGTGTGGTCAGTACGACGGAGTAACCCGCGATCACGCCGCGCTCTTCCATGCGGTTGATCCGCTCGTGCACGGTGGTGCGGGCCACGCCCAGCTTGGCCGCGATCTTGGTCGTCGACTCACGAGCGTTGTGTTGCAGGGCGGCGATGATGCGGCGGTCCAGTTGATCCATGACGCCAGATGTAGTGCAAGGGCGGGCTGAGGCTCAAGGCTTGTTATGGGGCGCACGGGTCAGGGACCGGGGCCACAGAAAGCCCATAAACCCGATCCCCCAGGCCGCCGCAAAGGTCATCCAGGCAAAGGTTTGGGTTGTGCCCTTGTCTGTCATCAGCCAGCCCGCAAGGGGATAGAGCACCAACCAGCATAGATGCGACAGTGTGAATTGCGCGGCGAAAAGCGCAGGGCGATCCTCAGGCGGGGCCGAGCGGGTCAGTAAGCGGCCTGCCGGGGTCAGCGTTGCCGAATAGCCAAACCCGACGCAGGCCCAGATCAGCGCGAGGCTGGGCAGCGAGATCAGTGACAGCGCCGACATCGCGGCGGCCACGGCCATCGACAACGTGCCAAAGCTCGCGCCGGTCAGCATGACGTCGCGGTCCCGTAGTTTCTCTAACAGGACGGGCAGGGCAAAAGCGGCCAGCATCGAACCGCCTCCGAACCCGGCCAGAGCCGTTGCCACTGCGCTTTCCGACAGTCCCAGATCGCCGCGCACGATAACCACCGTGTTGACAATAACCGTCGCGCTGAGGGCTGCAGCCGTCCAGTTCAGCGCCAGCAACCCCCTGAGGCGTGGTGTGGCCAAATAGATGCGCAGGCCGCGGGTGGTGCGGTCAAAGATACCGCGGGGTTGTTTGGGTTTGGGCGAGGGCAGGACGACCGAAACCACCAGCAGGGCCGAGGCGACAAAACCAACCCCAGTGCCCCAGAACAGGCTGTCAAAACTGACAATCGTCAGCAAAGCAGCGGCAAGCAGTGGGCTTACGACGCTCTCCAGATCATAGGCCAGCCGGGACAACGATAGAGCCTTTGTATAGTCGTGCTCATCCGTAAGCACATCCGGGATCGTGGCCTGAAACGCGGGCGTGAACCCGGCCGAGGCCGATTGTAGGATGAAAATCAGCACAAAAACCTGCCAGATCTCGGTTACGAAGGGCAAGCAGACAGCCACAGCCGCACGGACCAGATCCAACACCACCAGCATTTTGCGGCGATCGAGCCGCTCGGCCACGGCGGCAGCAATGGGCGCGACCAGCACATAGGCGACCATCTTGATCGTCAGCGCCGTGCCCAGCACCATGCCTGCAGCATTACCTGCAAGATCAAATGCCAGAAGCCCTAGCGCAACCGTCGCCAAACCGGTGCCGGTCAGCGCCACTATCTGGGCGGCCAACAGGTGGCGGTAAACGCGGTTTCGCAAGATGCTCAGCATGGGCCGGGCGGTCCTTTCCAGTGGAAACGGATACTTGGTTGGTTTTCCCAGCCCAGTCTCGGATGGTCAAGAATCGCGTATCGTGATTGCATTCTATGGATGGCGTTGAGTTCACGGGCCAAACCGCCTATCTCGGGGGCGATACCGCACAAAGGAAGACCCCGTGGCGAACCATCTTTATCAAAACGACCTGCCGGACGGGTTGGACCTTGGCCCTGTCGTGGCCATCGACTGCGAAACCATGGGGCTTAACCCGCATCGCGACCGTCTGTGTGTGATCCAGATGTCGGGCGGCGATGGCAACAGCCATATTGTGCAGGTCGCCAAAGGTCAGACCGAGGCCCCAAACCTGTGCGCGATGCTGGAAAACCCCGACGTACTGAAGCTGTTCCATTTCGGTCGCTTCGATATCGCCGCGATGTATCACGCCTTTGGTGCGCTGGCCGCACCTGTCTATTGCACCAAGATCGCCAGCCGTTTGGTGCGCACCTATACCGACCGCCACGGGCTGAAAAACCTGTGCCAGGAACTGATCGGGGTCGATATCTCGAAACAGCAACAGATGAGCGATTGGGGTGCCGAAACCCTGACAGAGGCGCAGCTGGACTATGCGGCCTCGGACGTTTTGTATCTGCACCGTCTGCGCGAGGCGCTGGACGGTCGGCTGGCCCGCGAAGGCCGGACGGAAATGGCCCAGGCCTGTTTTGACTTCTTGCCGATGCGAGCGAAGCTTGACCTCGCCGGTTGGCCCGAAACGGATATTTTTGCGCACTCATGACCGATACAGACGCCTTCCTGAAAACCGCCCGACAGGTGATCACCGACGAAGCCCGCGCGCTGGACGTGCTGGCCGACAGCCTGAACGAAGACTTTGCCGAGGCCGTGCAGCTGATCCTGCAAGCCACAGGCCGCATTATCATCAGCGGCATCGGCAAATCAGGTCATATCGGCCACAAAATCGCGGCAACTTTGGCCAGCACCGGCACGCCCGCCTATTTCGTTCACCCTGCCGAGGCCAGCCATGGCGATCTGGGCATGGTGTCCAAGGGCGACGTTGTTCTGGCTATTTCGAATTCTGGCGAAGCGCCGGAACTGGCAAACTTGCTGGCCTTTACCCGCCGGTTTGGGATTCCGCTGATCGGCCTGTCCAGCAAGCCTGAAAGCACGCTGATGAAACAGGCGGATGTGCACTTGCTGATACCCTCGATGGGCGAGGCATGTGGATTTGGCATGGTGCCCTCGATCTCGACCACGCTGACATTGGCGATGGGCGACGCGCTGGCGATCGCGCTGATGAAACATCGCGATTTCAAGCCCGAGGATTTCCGTGCTTTCCACCCCGGAGGCAAGCTGGGCGCGCGGCTCAGCACGGTGCGTGACCTGATGCATACGGGCGAGGCCCTGCCCCTGCTGGCATCCGATGTCGCCATGAGTGATGCGCTGATAGAGATCAGCCAGAAAGGGTTCGGCGTCGCGGGCGTGACAGAAAGCGGTGGCCAGCTTTCGGGGATTATCACCGATGGGGATCTGCGCCGTCACATGGATGGTTTGCTGTCCAAAACAGCCGCGCAGGTGATGACCGAGAACCCGACGACAATCGGACCCGATGCATTGGCTGAAGAAGCCGTGGCGATCATGAATGACCGCAAGATCACCTCGTTGTTTGTGGTCGAACCGGATACGGACGGCCCCGCGCTGGGTCTGCTGCACATTCACGATTGCCTGCGCGTCGGACTGGGATAAGAGGGCGGGGCCGTGGACAGCCACTCTCGGATGGTGCAGTTCTTGAAGGTGGTCCTGCCGCTGGCGGCCATTGTGCTGTTGTCCACCGTGTTCCTGCTGTCGCGCAGCATCGAAACCGACGTGACGGTCCCCTTCACCCAACGCGATATCGAGGAACGTCTGGCCGATCAGGTGGTCACCAATCCGAGCTACCGTGGCACCACGCGCAAGGGCGAAGAGGTACTGATCGAAGCCACGCAAGCCACGCAAGGAACCGAGAACTCTGTGCCCACGGCATCCGAGTTTCAGGGCAGGCTGGGGCTTTTGAATGGCGGTATCATCACGCTGGATTCCAATTCGGGCACGATCCGCCCTGACAAGAACACGGCAACCTTCGTGGGAGATGTCGTGATTACCACGACCGACGGTATTCGGGTGACAACCGATCACCTGAACACGGCCTTGGACGAAATTCGGGGTGATACGCCGGGTCAGATTGACGGAACCGGCGCGATCGGCGATTTCTCGGCCGGTCGCATGACATTCGGGGCGGAAAAAAAGGACGGTCCGGTCCATATTCTTTTTACAGATGGCGTGAAGCTGATATACCAGCCGCAACAAGCAGAAAGATAAGCTGTGTTCGATTTTCGTACTGTCCTTCTTACCGTCTCTTTGCTGACCGGTGCCAATCTGGCTGCGGCGCAGGGAACCCAGGTCGCGTTTGGTGCCGTCAAGGCAGACCCCAGCCTGCCGGTCGAGGTGACATCGGAATCGCTGAACGTGAACCAGGAGGACGGCTCGGCCGAGTTCGTAGGCGACGTGATCGTCATCCAGGGAGAAATGCGGCTGACTGCGGGTCGGGTACTAGTGATCTACAATGAGGACCGCTCGGGTATCGAGCGGATGGAGGCCACGGAAGACGTTGTTCTGGTCAGCCCGCCCGATGCGGCGGAAGGGGATTGGGCGGAATATACTATCGACTCGGGCCAGATCGTCATGCGCGGTAACGTTCTGCTGACCCAGGGCCCCAGCACGATCAGCGGCGATCAGATGAATGCAAACCTGACCTCTGGGTCGGCAACGGTGACGGGCAACGTCAAGACGATCCTTCAGCAGGGGGCCAACTGATGGCGCGACCCAGTCTGAGCGTGACCGAGGGCACATCGGGGCTCAGGATCGAAAAGCTGCGTAAATCCTACCGGAAGAAAACGGTTATCCGCGATGTCTCGATGACATTGGGCCGGTCCGAGGTTGTGGCGCTGTTGGGGCCCAACGGGTCGGGCAAGACCACGACCTTTTATTCCGTGGCTGGGCTGGTTTTTCCCGAGGCTGGAACCGTGACCATCGACGGTCAGGTGGTGACGACCCTGCCCATGTACCGCCGCGCACGGCTTGGCATCGGGTATCTGCCGCAGGAGATGTCGATTTTCCGGGGTATGAGCGTTGAAGACAACATATTAGCCGTGCTGGATATCACCGTAAAACACGCGCATCGCCGCAAAGAACGGCTGGAAGAGCTGTTGTCCGATTTCTCGATCGAACATCTGCGTCGCGCGCCTGCGCTGGCCCTGTCTGGTGGCGAACGGCGCCGGGTCGAGATCGCGCGTTGTCTGGCGGCTGACCCCAAGTATTTGCTGCTGGACGAACCTTTTGCCGGTGTGGACCCGATCAGCGTGGGCGATATCCGTCACCTTGTGGCCGATCTGAAAAAGCGCGGGATCGGTGTTCTGATCACCGATCACAACGTGCGCGAGACGCTCGAGATCGTGGATCGCGCCTATATTCTGCATGATGGTCAGGTACTTATGTCCGGAACGCCGGACGAAGTAGTCGAAAACGAAAACGTGCGCCGCGTCTATCTGGGCGAAAACTTCCGTATTTCATAGGTTTGCGTGGTATTGCGCCGGATGCATGGCGGAAATCTCGTATATACACGCCTGTTTTGATTGACTCTTCCTCCGTCTCTTGCCTCAATTGGGGCATGGCATTTCCTCGGTTCCAGTCTGGATCACGATGCCCCTTCTTCGAAGGGATCAAGTTCCGGCTACCGCGGAACATGTCGATACCCCCCACCCGATAAAAAAAAGCGCGTTGTATTTCACAGCGTCTAAATGGGTGTGAATTGTGAAGGAGATCACATGCGTTACCAAATCAGCGGAAAACAGATCGACATCGGCGAAGCACTTCAGACCCATGTGCAGACCGAACTTGGCGAGGTGGTGGGCAAATACGCCCAGCGACCGACCGACGCCAATGTCGTCTTTTCCCGTTCTGCGCATGAATATGTGTGCGAGACCACCGTACATCTTTCCACCGGCCTGACGGCGCAGGCCAAAGCCCACGCAACCGAGATTTACGCAGCATTCGAGGGGTGCTGTGACAAGATGGAAACACAATTGCGCCGATACAAACGCCGTCTCAAGGACCATCACAAGGATCGGTCCGAGCCGGTTGAACTCTTTGGAGCTTCCTCTTATATCCTCGCCTCTGACGAATCTGAGTCGGCGGATGAGCCTGAAACTCTGCAGCCGATGATCGTGGCTGAGATGGAAACCAAGATCCCATCGCTGAGTGTTGGTGAAGCCGTTATGCAGATGGAACTGGCTGGTGCCCCGGTGCTGGTGTTCCGGAATGAGAACAAGGATGGATTGAATGTCGTGTATCGTCGGGAAGACGGAAACATCGGCTGGATTGATCCGTAACAGGCAAGATTAGAAAGACGTGCCCCTGCGCCAGTGGGGGCATCGTCATGGAGCGTTATCATGGAGCTTTCGAGCATTCTGAAGCCCGAAGCAGTGCGTGTGTTATCCGCCGCATCCAGCAAGAAGCGGTTGTTTCAGGAAATCGGCGATGTTGCGGCTGCGACACTGGGTTTGGACGCGCAGGTCGTTGTGGATGCGCTTCTGGAGCGTGAAAGCCTTGGGCCCACAGGCGTGGGCCATGGCGTTGCTCTGCCTCATGCGCGGCTGACCGAGCTACAGGATGTCTCGGGCGTGTTTGTCATGCTGGAAAAGCCGATTGATTTCGGGTCGGTAGACCGGCAGCCTGTTGATATCGCTTTTGCATTGTTCGCCCCCGAAGAGGCGGGAGTGGATCACCTGAAGGCACTGGCGCTGGTATCTCGGACGCTGCGCGATACCTCGGTTTGCGCCAAGCTGCGGGCCAATCCCGATCCAGTCAAGCTCTATGCGATTTTGACCGAAGCGCAATCCATGCAGGCGGCTTAATCGTTTGATTGAAAAAGAAAAGCCCCCGAATATCGGGGGCTTCTTATGTAAGTGGCTGTGGTCAGCCGCCGGTTCCCATTTCCAGAGTCCACCAGATTTTCCCGCCATTCTCCTGATGCCAGGCAAAGCCCATTTGTGTGGCCTTTGGGTCCAGAATAACCGAGCGTGGCCCCGGTTCCTGCATCCAGGCGGCCAGCGTTTCGGTTTCGGTTTCGAATGTCTCGGAAATTGCCTCGCCCAGAAATGTGCCGAAATATCCCACACGCGCCGCCCGGTCGATTGGCGAAGAGCCGTCGGACCCGAAATGCCATGGCCGGTTCTGACGCGCCATGTCCTTGGAGTGGGTCGCGGCAGCGGCGTTCAGCTGCGCATTCAGTTGAACCGGTTGTAGTCCCGACGCCTGACGCAGCGCGTTGACCGAATCAAGCATGCGGAATTGCAGTTTTTCGGGATTGCCTCGAATCTTGTAGACAGTCGGCAAAGGACGCCCGTCGGCACCGTAAGTCGGCGTGCTGCTGGGGGTACATGCTGCCAGAGCAACGAGGCAAGCAAACAATAAAGAAATAATACGCGTCATGGTGGGCCTGATGTTTCTGTTGTCCTAGGGCATAGCGCGCTCGACGGGGTTGGGCAAACCTGCAATAGCCGATTCTCGCGTGATTTTGCCGGTTTGGTTTGCGAAAGACGCATTCTGGCAATAAAATACGTCAGTTTTTCAGATTTGGTATAGAGAGGGACCGCTCGATATGGTCAAGAAACCTATTCCGGCGACAAGTCGCCGCGTATTTCTGACGACCGCCACGGCGGCGCTGGCGTCACCTGCGATTGCGCAATACATCCCCGGTGATCCGCTAAGGCCGGCCCCAGAGCCCGAACCTCAGGTGCGCCGCAATATTTCTGGCTTCCGCGCTTTGGATTGGAAACCCTATTTCGACAACACTCGAAACGGCGCAATTTTGGTCGATACCATCTCACGGGCGCTACATTATTGGTCAGAAGATCAAAGTGTGTACAAACTGTATCCGTCTTCAGTGCCCTTGACCGAGGAATTGACCCGCCGGGGACGCACCAGCGTGATCCGAAAAGTCGAAGGTCCAAGCTGGGCGCCGACGCCGTCGATGAAGAAACGCAACCCGGAATGGCCGGACTATATTCCACCGGGTCCGGATAACCCGTTGGGAACGCACGCTTTATATCTAAGCTGGAAATACTATCGCATTCATGGAACCCACGATACGCGCAAAATCGGGCGTAGATCATCCAATGGCTGCATCGGTCTTTTCAACGAAGATATTGCCGAGTTGTTTTCGATGGCCAATGTTGGCACGCAAGTGTTGCTAATTTGACGACAAAATCGCGCGTGAACCCGCTTGCGACGCAAGTTCCATTTGCATTCCAGTCGGATAGCTGGTTAGAAAAATATACGAGGTAAGTCTTGGGTGTGCGGTTTCGCTAGTTGGAGCCGTACTTATTCTGGAGGTTAATATGAAGAAACTCGTTCTCGCCGCTGCACTGACCGCTGCTGCATCGACCGCTTTTGCTGGCAACCTGGAAGAGCCGGTTGTTGAAGCACCTGTTGTAGTCGAAGAAACTCAGGGTTCGTCGCAGGGCATCATCCTGCCGCTGGTCCTGCTGGTTGTGGTTGCCGCAGCTGTTGCAGCAAGCTAATTCGACGAGCATAATACACAGAAAAGGCGGTGGAGCATTCCACCGCCTTTTTTTATGCGCTCATGCAGGCGCCGGATCAGGTCGGGTTTAGTCGAGCCAGCCCTTCAGATTGTCTTCGATGACCTTGCCAAGAGCTGCGATATGCGCGTCGTCGTCATTGAGGCAGGGGATGTAGGTAAAGCTCTCGCCGCCGGCTTCTTCAAAGCTTTCCTTGATCTCTTCGTTGATTTCTTCCAGCGTCTCGATGCAATCGGCGGAAAAGGCCGGAGCGATCACGGCGATGTTTTTCTTCCCCTGACGTGCCAGGTCCGCCACGTGATCGACCGTATAGGGTTTCAACCATTCCTCGGGCCCGAATCGCGACTGGAAGGTTGATACAAGCTGATCATCCGCCCAGCCCAACCGTTCTTTCAGCAGGCGAGAGGTTTTTGCACATTGGCAGTGATAGGGATCGCCCTGCTGCAAATAGCGGTCCGGCATCCCGTGATATGAGCAGACCAGAATATCAGGCTTGGTTTCCATCGCGGCGTAAGCCTGTTCCACAGATCCGGCCAGCGCGTCGATATAAGCGGGTTCGTCGAAATAGGCAGGCACGGTGCGTGACGCAGGTTGCCAGGCTTCTTCCATCAGGGCGCGGAAGAACTGGTCATTGGCGGTGGCGGTCGTGGCGCCCGCATATTGCGGATAGAGCGGGAAGAACAGGATGCGGTCACAGCCCGCTGCCACCATTTCGCGCACCTTGGATTTGGTCGAGGGATTGCCGTAGCGCATACAGAAATCGACCATCACCCGATCGCCATAGCGCGCTTGCATCGCATCGCGCATCTTGGCGGTTTGATCCTTGGTGATCGTCATCAGCGGGCTTTCGCCTTTTTCGTGATTCCAGATCGATTTGTAGGCCTCGCCCGAACTGAAGGGCCGCTTGCTGAGGATGATCCCCTGCAAGATCGGCTGCCATTTCCATTTCGGATAGTCGATGACGCGCTGGTCCGAAAGAAACTCGTTCAGATATCGGCGCATTGGCCAATAGGTGTAATCGTCCGGAGTGCCCAGATTGGCCAGCAGGATGCCGACGCGGCCCATTTTGACCTTGGGGTGGTCTTCGGGGGCATGAGCGGGTCGAGTGGCGTCAAACATGGGATTGTTTCCTGAATTCGTCGTGTTCCGGGCTGAGATAAACGGAAATGGTCCGCCGTCAATCGGACAGTTTGCCTTCTTTTGTCCCCAATGCATCGGCAAGGCGGGTTTGGGCCGATCCCGGGCGAAGGGGCTTTTGCTGACTGTCATCTGGGGACCAGCCGGTCAGGCAAATCAGTTCATAGGTGGTTTTCAACCGCCCTTGGGGGGTTGCGAAGTGTTCGGCGTATATCTGCTGGGCGCGGTCAAAGACCTGTCGCCGAGTGGGGCGTCTGATGCGGTCGGTTAGGCTGTTGGTCTCGCCCATTACGCGCAGATCCTGCATCAGATGTCGCAGGTCGCGGTATTCGGCCGTCAGTCGCGCCGTGTCGGCCACCGGCAGGGCCAGCCCGGCCCGTTGCAGCAAGCCGCCCATATCACGCAGCTCTCCCATCGGCGCGATGCGTGGGCTGAGCCCGCCCGAGACCTCGATCTCGGCCTGACCCAATGCTGCGCGCAGCTCGTGCAGGGTTTCTCCGCCCAGACAGACCACCAGCAGCAGCCCGTCAGGCTTTAGCGCCCGATGGCATTGGATCAACTGGCCTACGGGGTCGTTGGCCCAGTGCAGCGCCATTGCGTGAATCACCAGATCATGCGCACCGGGGGCCAGGGCCAGCACCTCATCATCGGCCACGATCTGTGCCTCTGGGAACACATCCCGCCAGATATGGGCAAACGGCGTCACCACAGCCGGGGCCGTAAAGGTTTTGTTAACCATGCTGAGTCGATCCTGAACCTCGTCCACGGCGGCGCGGTGCAGGAACAGGGCCTCGTCCCGGGTGCGGGCGCGACGCAGGGTCAGGGCCTCGCGGTCGAACAGAGAGGGTGCGTTGGAAGCAGGCAGTTTCATAAGGCGCAAGTATCGCATCTGGCCGCGGATTCAAACCGCCCTTCAGATGATCTATCCACCGCGTTGCATGGGCTGCGGCGAGTTGACCGAGTCTGACTTTGGCCTTTGCGGCGCGTGCTGGCGTGACACGCCGTTCATCGGCGGGGTCGTCTGCGAAAGCTGCGGGTTGCCTCTGCCGGGCGAGGCGGATGGGTACCGGATCGAATGCGATGACTGCATGAAGACGCCCCGGCCATGGCGGGATGGACGGTCGGCATTGTTGTATGACGGCAAGGCGCGAGGACTGATTTTGGCGTTCAAACACGGGGACCGGCCCGAACTGGCGCGCCCCGCTGCGCGCTGGATGACCGAGGCAGGTCGGGATTTGTTCCGCGAAGACATGCTTGTGGTGCCGGTGCCCTTGCATTGGTCCCGATTGCTGAAGCGACGCTACAATCAATCCGCTCTGTTGGCGCAGCATTTGGGCCAGCAAACCGGGCTGGAGGTCTGCCCCGATCTTCTGACCCGCCGGGTCAAAACGCCGGTTCTGGACGGGAAAACCGCCGCGCAAAGGGCCGAGACGCTGGAAAACGCCATCGCGCCCCATCCCAGGCGCATCAGCCGGATACAGGGTCGGGATGTCCTGCTTGTCGATGACGTGATGACCTCGGGTGCGACGCTGGCGGCCTGTGCGCGTGTCTGCATGGATGCAGGGGCAAATCATATTTTCGTGTTGACCCTAGCGCGCGTTGCCAAGGATGCCTAATTCGCGCAGGATTACGCGAAACCCGAAGGGATGATTTATGAAACCGGTTGAGATCTACACATCGCCTCTGTGCGGCTTCTGCCATGCCGCCAAGCGCCTGCTGAAGCAGAAAGGCGTCGAGTTCAAAGAGGTTGACGTCTTCATGCACCCCAAACGCAAGCCCGAGATGATCAAGCGCGCCGGCGGCAAACGCACCGTGCCGCAAATCTTCATCGGCACCCAGCACGTTGGCGGCTGTGATGAATTGTACGAGTTGGACCGTCAGGGCAAGTTGGATCGCCTGCTGGCGGCATGAAGACTGCGCTGCTGCAGATCACCTCGTCGGATGATCCGTCTGACAATCTGAACATGGTGCGCGCCCTGATGGCTGAGGCGGCCGCGCGGGGCGCGCAATTCATCCTGACACCCGAGGTGACGAACTGCGTCTCGACCTCGACCACGCGGCAACGCGAGGTGTTGCAGCACGAAGAAGATGACCAGACGCTGGCGGGCTTGCGTGAACAGGCTGCTGCGCTGGGCGTGTGGCTGCTGATCGGCTCGCTTGGGATCAAGACGCACGACGCCGATGGGCGCTTTGCCAACCGGTCGTTCATGATCGACCCGCAAGGGCAGATCGTGGCGCGCTATGACAAGATCCATATGTTCGACGTGCAGGTCTCGGAAACCGAAACCTTCCGCGAGTCGAAGAACTATCGCCCCGGCGACCGGGCCGTGATTGCGCAGACCGATTTCGGTAAGGTCGGCATGGCCATTTGCTATGACATCCGTTTTCCGCACCTCTTTGCTGCCTTGGCGCAGGCGGGTGCGCGAATTCTGACCGTTCCGGCGGCGTTTTCTCCGGTCACGGGCAAGGCGCATTGGGAATCGCTGCTGCGCGCGCGGGCGATTGAGACCGGCTGTTGGGTGCTGGCCCCGGCGCAAACGGGTGCGCACCCGAAAACGCGCGGAAAAACACGACATACGCATGGCCACACCATGGCCATTGCCCCGTGGGGAGAGGTCGTCATCGACGCAGGCACCGATCCGGGCATTCACATTTTCGATTTGGATGATAGTTCTGTGTCAGAGGCGCGCCGCCGCGTGCCCTCATTGACGCACCTGCGGCCCTTCGAAGGGCCCTGACCCAAGATCGGACCATGGCAGACGACACCAATGCCCTTGCGGTCACGCTGTTCAGCGAGATCCTGACCGCAGACCAACTATTGCGCAACCGGCTCAGCCGGGTGCTGCCCAAGGGCATGGAGATCTCGCATTTCTCGGTGCTGAACCATCTGGTGTTCGTGGGCGATGAGCGAACGCCCGCGCAACTGGCCAGCACATTCCACGTCACGCGCGGGGCGATGACCAATACCTTGGCTAAGCTGGAATGGGCCGGATACATCCACATCCGCCCCGACTGGGACGATGCCCGCCGCAAGATGGTCGCCATCAGCCCCGCCGGTCGTCGCGCGCGCGATCAGGCGATTTCGTCGATAGCCCCGCTGATCAACCGTGTGGTCGGAGAGCTTGGGCCGGAACGCGTCCGCAGCACGTTGCCGGTGCTGCGGGATTTACGATTGCAGTTGGAGGGGGAGTAGCCTCAGGCAGGCTTCACACTCGCCGTCACATAATTCACGCTCAGATCTCGGTCCGAGATCGACCAGCTCCACAGGATCGGATTAAACACAAATCCCTTGCGGTCCACTGGCTCCAGCCCGGCTTGGCGCAGCAGGTCGAACAGCTCATCGGGTGTGATGAACTTGTTCCACTCATGCGTGCCCCGCGGCAGCCAGCGCATAACAACCTCGGCCCCGAAGATGGCCATAGCGTAGGATTTCGGGTTGCGGTTGATGGTCGAACAAACTTGCAGTCCGCCGGGTTTCAACAATTGCTGAGTGGCGGTGAGATAGCCCAGCGGGTCGGCCACATGCTCGACCACTTCCATGTTCAGCACCACGTCGAACTGTTCGCCCGCGGCGGCCATGTCCTCGGCGGTGGTGTGGCGATAGTCGATGTCCAGCCCCGATTGTTCGGCATGGATGCGGGCGACGGGCAGGTTGCGTTCAGCAGCGTCGGCGCCCACGACCGTCGCGCCCAAACGCGCCATCGGTTCGCTCAGCAGCCCTCCGCCGCAGCCGATATCCAGCAGGCGCAGCCCCTCAAAGGGCTTCGCGGTCGTCAGGTCACGGTCAAATTCACCGGCAATCTGCTGCGTGATATAGTCCAGACGGCACGGATTGAGCATGTGCAGAGGTTTGAATTTCCCATGCGGGTCCCACCATTCTGCGGCCATTGCCTCGAATTTTGCGATCTCGGACGGGTCAACCGTGTTCGGATGCGCTTGCATTCCTGTCTCCGTGTGCTCTTTTACGTTTAAAGACTATATATAGGGCCCTAATGGATAAGTACCCGGACCAAAAGCGCGCAGTTCAATATCTGTACCCGCCGATCGACCCGTTCGATCAGCGCATGGTCGATGTGGGCGATGGGCACCGTATTTATATGGAGCAATGCGGCAATCCCGAAGGCTTGCCGGTCGTGATCCTGCATGGCGGCCCCGGTGGCGGGTGCAGCCCAGCGATGCGGCGCTATTTCGATCCGCGTGTGTTCCGGGTGATTCTGTTTGATCAACGCGGGTGCGGGCGGTCGCGGCCCCATGCGTCGGTGGTGGACAACACGACGTGGGATCTGGTGGAGGACATCGAGCGGTTGCGGACGCTGCTGGATATCGACGACTGGACGGTGTTTGGCGGCAGCTGGGGGGCGACCTTGGCGCTGATCTATGCACAGGCGCATCCAGACCGCGTCAATCGGCTGGTGCTGCGCGGCGTATTTCTGGCCACTCAGGCCGAGCTGGATTGGTTCTATGGCGGCGGCGCGGGCAAGTTCTGGCCCGAGCAATGGGCGAAATTCACCGCTTTGCTGACCGAGGATGAATTGTCGGACACAATCGGCGCTTATCACAAACGCCTGTTCTCGGGCGATCGGGCGACGGAAATCCTGTATGCGCGGGCCTGGTCGGCGTGGGAGAACGCGCTAGCTTCGATCCACTCGCACGGGTCCACGGGGGAAAGCCCCGGAGAATACGCGCGTGCCTTTGCGCGGCTTGAGAATCATTACTTCACCCATGGCGCGTTTCTTGAGAAGGACGGTCAGATTTTGGATCAGGTGGATCGGATCGCCCATATCCCCTGCCATATCGTGCAGGGGCGCTATGACATGATCTGCCCGCCGCAGGCCGCGTGGTCTTTGGCCGAACGTTGGCCCAATGCTGAGCTGAAGATGGTGCGACAAGCAGGCCATGCCCTGTCCGAACCCGGCATCAGCGCCGAGCTGGTGCGCATCATGGACCGCGTGGCGGAGGGCATCGCATGACCCGGATGGACCGTCGTGCCTTATTTGCCTCGGGTGCTGCGGCGGCTTTGCTGGCGGCCACAGGGACCTCGCTGGCGGATACGCCCAAAAAGGGCGGAACGCTGCGGCTGGCCGTGCCACGTGATGACAGTTTGGAGCAGATTGCGCGTGGGGCTGTCTTTGACACTCTGACCGAGATCGCGCCTGATGGCACTCTGCGCGGCGAATTGGCGACCGGGTGGCACACCGATGCGGATGCGCGAGTCTGGAGCTTTGACCTGCGCGGCGATGTGACCTTCCATGACGGCGGGGCGCTGGATGTGGCGGATGTGGTGTCGGTGCTGCAACAGGTCGGACGGGCCGAGGCGCTGACGGCGGCTTCGGTGCGGCTGGAACTGACCGAGGCCAATCCCGGCCTGCCGTTCCTGCTGGCCGATACGCGGTTCGTCATCACGCGCGATGGGCAGGGCGTGACGCCCTTGCACGCCGCCAATGGCACCGGGTGCTACCGGGTTGAACGGGCCCAGGATAATCGGCATTTTCTGGGCCGCCGGGTGGCGGATCACTACAAGGATGGACAGGCCGGTTGGGCCGACGCGCTTGAGGTGATCGTGATCCCTGACGCCCGCGTCCGGGCCGAGGCGTTGCGCGACGGGTACGTGGATGTCGCGGCGCTGCCAGATCGTGATGGGCTGATGGATCAGCGCGGCCTGCGCTATCACCCCAGCCAAGATGACATGGCGCTGGCCGTGGCCGGACAGGTGGGTATGCCACGCCAGATCGGGGGTCGCGCGCTGGACGACGGGCGGATCGCCGAACGGTGGTGGCTGGCCTGACCTGATCACGTTTCACGCCGGGGGTTGCAGACTCGGGAAAGCCTGCGTATATGCAGTTGCAACAGCGGCGCGTTGGACTTCTGGTTCAAGGCTCCACCGGAAAATACGACGGGCCGCGCGCCCGTTTTTTTGTGCCCGATTGAAGGGTAGAGATCTGAATGACAAACGACCTGATTGCCAAAGCTGCCATCGACCGGCGACTGGCCGAGATCATCACCCCTGTGATCGAGGATCTGGGGTATGAGCTTGTGCGCATCCGCCTGATGAGCGGCAAGACCACCACGTTGCAGATCATGGCCGACAAGCCCGATGGCGGCATCGAAGTGGATGATTGCGCGGAAATCTCGAACGCCGTCAGCGCTACGCTGGACGTCGAGGATCCGATTTTGGACGCCTATACGCTAGAGGTGTCCAGCCCCGGTATCGATCGCCCGCTGACCCGTCTCAAGGATTTTGAGAATTTCGAAGGGTATGAAGCGAAGATCGAAACCGCCGAACTGATCGACGGTCGCCGCCGCTTTAAGGGTGAGCTGGCCGGGATCGAAGGGGATGAAGTTCTGATCAACATCCCCGAGGGAGATGAGACGATCACCATCGGTCTGCAATTCGACTGGCTGAGCGACGCCAAGCTGGTTCTGACCGATGATCTGATCAAGGAAATGCTGCGCCAGCGCAAAGACGCTGGATCCTTAAACGAAAACGCTTTCGACGAGATTGAGACCGAAGGGTCCGAAGAGGAGACGAACTGATGGCAATCACCTCAGCCAACCAGCTGGAGCTGCTGCAGACCGCCGAGGCCGTGGCCCGCGAAAAGATGATCGACCCCAGTCTGGTTGTCGAAGCGATGGAAGAATCGCTCGCCCGTGCCGCCAAGAGCCGCTACGGCGCCGAGATGGACATCCGTGTCAGCATCGACCGCAAGACCGGTAAGGCGACCTTTACCCGCGTCCGCACCGTGGTTGAGGATGAGGAGCTGGAAAACTATCAGGCCGAGTTCACCGTCGAACAAGCCAAGCAGTACATGGAAAACCCTGAGGTCGGTGACGTCTTCGTCGAAGAAGTTCCTCCGGTTGAAATGGGCCGTATCGCGGCACAATCCGCTAAGCAGGTGATCCTGCAGAAGGTCCGCGAAGCGGAACGTGACCGTCAGTACGAAGAGTTCAAGGATCGCGCAGGCACCATCATCAACGGTGCGGTCAAGCGCGAGGAATTCGGCAATGTCATCGTCGATCTGGGCGGTGCCGAGGCCGTTCTGCGCCGCAATGACAAGATCGGCCGTGAAAGCTATCGCCCGAATGACCGCGTACGCGCCTATATCAAAGAGGTTCGCCGCGAGGTTCGTGGCCACCAGATCTTCCTGTCGCGCACCGCGCCGGAATTCATGGCCGAGCTGTTCAAAATGGAAGTGCCGGAAATCTATGACGGCATCATCGAGGTCAAGGCCGTGGCTCGTGACCCCGGTTCGCGCGCCAAGATCGCCGTGATCTCGTATGACGGCTCGATCGATCCTGTCGGCGCCTGCGTTGGTATGCGCGGCAGCCGCGTGCAGGCCGTTGTGAACGAGCTGCAGGGCGAAAAGATCGACATCATCCCGTGGAACGAAGATCAGCCGACCTTCCTTGTGAACGCTCTGCAACCCGCCGAAGTGTCCAAGGTGGTTCTGGATGAAGAAGCCGGCAAAATCGAAGTTGTGGTGCCTGAGGAGCAGCTCTCGCTGGCAATCGGTCGCCGCGGTCAGAACGTGCGTCTGGCCAGCCAGCTGACCAACCTGGACATCGACATCATGACCGAAGCCGAAGAATCGGCACGTCGTCAGAAGGAATTCGAAGCCCGCACGCAGCTGTTCATGGAGACGCTGGATCTGGACGAATTCTTCGCGCAATTGCTGGTTTCCGAAGGCTTCACCAACCTTGAAGAGGTCGCTTATGTCGAGATCGACGAGCTGCTGGTGATCGACGGCGTCGATGAAGGCACCGCGCAGGAATTGCAGACCCGCGCGCGTGAATTCCTGGAAGCACAGGCCAAGGCGGCTCTGGATGCAGCCCGCGCGCTTGGAGTCGAGGATAGCCTTATTGAATTCGAAGGCCTCACACCCCAGATGGTAGAGGCGCTGGCCAAGGATGACGTGAAGACTCTGGAAGACTTCGCCACCTGCGCCGACTGGGAACTGGCCGGTGGCTGGACCACGGTCGACGGCGAGCGCATCAAGGATGATGGTGTTCTGGAACCTTTCGGCGTGACGCTGGAAGAGGCACAGGACTTGGTCATGACGGCACGCATCATGCTGGGCTGGGTTGATCCGGCCGAGTTGGAGCAAGCCGACGAAGAAGGCGAGATCGAAGAGGAGGCCGAGGCCTGATCTCAGGGCCTCGGGGTGGCGTGAATGGGTCGCGGTGGCGTCCATAAGGATCGGTCGGACGGACCCGAACGCAAGTGCATCGCCACGGGTGAGGTTCAGCCCAAATACGGGCTGATCCGCTTTGTGATGGGGCCGGATGGTCAGGTCTTTCCCGATGTCGCGGCGAAATTGCCGGGGCGCGGGGTCTATGTGGCGGCGGATCGTACCGCGCTGGACAAGGCCGTTGGCAAAAAGCTGTTCTCGCGCGGGTTCAAGACGCAGGCGACTGCGCAAACGGACCTGGCGGATGAGGTCGAAAAGCAAGTCGCGCGGCGGGTGATCGAGCTGATCAGTCTGGCGCGCAAATCCGGTGACGCGGTTGCCGGGTATGAAAAGGTCAAGACGTGGCTGGACCGGGAAGAGGCCCAGGTACTGATTCAGGCCAGCGATGGATCGGGGCGCGGCAAGTCGAAACTCAGCACGCCGCACTTCGGAAAATACATCGGATGGCTGACTGCGGATGAATTAGGGGCGGCATTTGGGCGCCAAACCGTGATTCATGCGGCGCTGGCCTCTGGCGGACTCGCCAAACGTGTTGTAGAGGAAGCGCAGCGCCTGCGTGGCTTGCGCGAAACGGATGACGGCGGCAAGGGCCGCACGGAAGGGTAAGAAGCTTTATGAGCGATAGTGACGGCAAAAAGACATTGGGTCTTCGTGGCGGGGCACGCCCCGGAAATGTGAAACAGAGTTTCAGCCACGGACGCACCAAGAATGTCGTGGTGGAAACCAAACGCAAACGCGTGGTGGTCCCCAAGCCGGGTGCCGGAAAGCCGAGCGGCGGTGCAACGCCTTCGGGTGATCCGTCGCGCCGTCCTGCCGGGATTTCCGACGCCGAAATGGCCCGCCGGATGAAGGCGCTGCAGGCCGCTAAAGCGCGCGAGGTCGAAGAGGCCGCCGCCCGTGAGGCTGCTGAAAAGGCGCGTGAAGAAGAACGCGCCCGTCGCCGCGCGGAACAGGAAGCCAAGGAACGCGAACAGCGTGAGGCTGAAGAAAAGGCACGTGCCAAGGCCGAGGAAGAAGAGCGAAAGCGTCAGGAGGCAGAAGAAGCCGCCAAACGCGCCGCCGCTGCCCCCGCGCCCGAAGAGCCCAAAGCCGCGCGCAGCCCAGCCAGCAAGCCCGCACCTGCGGCTGCTCCGCGCAAGCAGGATCGCGAGCGTGAACAGCGCGGTCGTGGCAAGGGCCGTGATGACAACCGCCGCTCGGGTAAACTGACTCTGGGTCAGGCCACCGGTGGCGAAGGCAACCGCCAACGCTCGATGGCTGCGATGAAGCGCAAGCAGGAACGTGCGCGCCAGAAAGCCATGGGTGGTTCGGTTGAACGCGAAAAGGTGATCCGCGACGTTCAGCTGCCCGAGGCGATCATGGTTTCGGAACTGGCCAACCGTATGGCCGAGCGTGTCGCTGATGTTGTCAAATCGCTGATGCAGATGGGCATGATGGTCACGCAAAACCAGACCATCGACGCCGATACCGCGGAACTGATCATCGAAGAGTTTGGCCACAAGGTCACTCGTGTCTCCGATTCGGATGTGGAAGACGTCATCAAAGAGGTCGAGGACAAGGACGAGGACCTGCAGCCGCGTCCGCCGGTCATCACCATCATGGGTCACGTTGACCACGGTAAAACCTCGCTGCTGGATGCGATCCGCGACGCGCGCGTTGTGGCCGGTGAAGCCGGAGGCATCACCCAGCATATCGGCGCCTATCAGGTGAAAACCGATGGCGGCACCACGCTGACCTTCCTGGATACTCCGGGCCACGCGGCCTTTACCTCGATGCGCTCGCGCGGGGCTCAGGTCACGGATATCGTGGTTCTGGTGGTTGCCGCCGACGACGCGGTGATGCCGCAGACCATCGAGGCGATCAACCACGCTAAAGCGGCCGAAGTGCCGATGATCGTGGCGATCAACAAGGTCGACAAGCCGGATGCAAATCCGGACAAGGTGCGCACCGATCTGCTTCAGCATGAAGTGATCGTCGAGAAAATGTCAGGTGAGGTTCAGGACGTCGAAGTCTCCGCCATCACCGGTCAGGGTCTGGACGAATTGTTGGAAGCCATCGCGCTGCAGGCTGAGATTCTGGAACTGAAAGCCAACCCCGACCGCGCCGCCCAAGGTGCTGTGATCGAGGCGCAGCTAGATGTGGGTCGTGGCCCCGTGGCCACCGTTCTGGTTCAGAACGGTACGCTGCGTCAGGGCGATATCTTTGTTGTGGGTGAGCAATACGGTAAGGTCCGTGCGCTGATCAACGACAAGGGCGACCGCGTCAAAGAGGCAGGCCCCTCGGTTCCGGTTGAGGTTCTGGGTCTCAACGGCACGCCCGAAGCCGGTGACGTTCTGAACGTGACCGAGACCGAAGCGCAGGCCCGCGAGATTGCTGCCTATCGTGAGCAAGCCGCCAAGGACAAACGCGCCGCCGCCGGTGCCGCGACCACCCTTGAGCAGCTGATGCAGAAGGCCAAGGAAGACGAAAATGTCACCGAGCTGCCGATTCTGATGAAGGCGGACGTACAAGGTTCGGCCGAAGCCATCGTTCAGGCGATGGAGAAGATCGGCAACGAAGAAGTGCGCGTGCGCGTTCTGCATTCGGGTGTCGGTGCAATCACCGAGACGGATGTCGGTCTGGCCGAAGCCTCCGGCGCGCCGATCTTTGGCTTCAACGTCCGTGCGAACGCCTCGGCGCGGAACACTGCGAACCAGAAGGGTGTGGAAATCCGCTATTACTCGGTGATCTATGACCTCGTGGATGACGTGAAAGCAGCTGCTTCGGGCCTGCTGAGTGCCGAGATCCGCGAGAAGTTCATCGGTTACGCCGAGATTCGCGAAGTCTTCAAGGTCACTGGCGTCGGCAAGGTTGCTGGTTGTCTGGTTACAGAAGGTGTCGCACGTCGTTCCGCAGGTGTCCGCTTGCTGCGCGACAACGTGGTGATCCACGAAGGCACGCTGAAAACGCTGAAGCGCTTCAAGGACGAAGTGACCGAGGTTCAGTCGGGTCAGGAATGCGGTATGGCGTTCGAAAATTACGACGACATCCGCGCCGGCGACGTGATCGAGATCTTCGAGCGCGAAGAGGTCACGCGGACGCTGGACTGATCCGATTGCTACAGAAGAAATCGACAAAAGCGGTCCCATTGGGCCGCTTTTTTTGCCTTTGTTAAGCTCCAACGACTGCACTGCGGGACAAAGCGGAAATCGCAATGCGTATCGACTGGCCTTTGCGGCCACTTACTTGGCAAAGCCGCTGCCGCGGCGCGGCCGTAAAAGCAGCCGTTTGCTGTAGATGCCAGAACCTAATTCAACAAAACTCTCGGCCTGCGGGACAGGTGTTACGTCACCATTCTGTTCAAATGGCGCTGAGCGACCGGCAGAAATTTGTTCGCACTACACTCTTCGGGAAAACAAACCCTTGGGAGACTGTTTCAAGTAACCTTGTCACTTCATCCGCAGATTGGTGAAAACCTCGTTTGGTATATGGTCGGAAAAAGCTCTAGCTTTCTGATCACTAAACACAGACCAAAGTCATCGCTTTAAGCCGTTAGGCAGCTTCTCGCTCCACTTTCGCAATTCGTCGAGAAACCCAAGTGCCGTGCGGCCAAGGTCAGTGATAGAATACTGCACGGAAACCGGCGCGGTATCCATCACGTGTCGGCTCACCAGCCCCTGATCCTCTAGTTGGCGCAGCCGCTCGGCAATCATCTTTTTGCTGGCCCCGCCCAGCAACCGAGCAAGATCGTTGAAACGCACCGGACGATCCTTCAGGTGCCATAGGATGGACCCGGTCCATTTGCCCCCGATGATCCGCATGCCCTGCTCAATTGCGCATGGCTCCTGACAGGCCTCTGTCACAATTTTGCGCCCTTTTACATCTTCGTCCACCCGCGCCCGCATCGCTATCCATTTCCTTATGCATAAGGTTACAAAAAGTATACTAGTTGATTTTCTTCACCTCAATACTCAAATGCTCTCAACCCCCTCATTCGTCAAGGGGTTCATACAGTGCACATATAGGATATGGACATGAGCAAAATCCTGATCGTGAACGGCACTCAGCCGTATGAGTTCGCCCCCGGACAATTGAACGCTAGCCTGGTCGAACGCGCAGGCAACACGTTGGCCTCAATGGGCCACGAAGTACGTATGACCACCGTTGCGGATGGCTATGACGCAAATTCAGAGGTTGAGGCGCATGTTTGGGCCGATACGGTCATCATGCAGTTCCCGGTAAACTGGATGGGCGTCCCATGGATCTTCAAGAAATATATGGATGAGGTCTACACAGCCGGGATGGATGGCCGCCTATGCGATGGTGACGGTCGCACCACCAACGCACCAAAGGCCAATTACGGCATGGGTGGGTCACTGCACGGCAAGACATACATGCTTTCGGTGACATTTAATGCGCCGAAGGAAGCATTCGACAACCCCACCGAGCCGTTCTTTGCCGGGGCAAGCGTTGACGATCTGCTGCGCCCCATGCATCTGAACGCCAAGTTCTTTGGTATGCAGGCCCTGCCGACATTCGCTGCCTTCGATGTTATGAAGAACCCCGAAATCGAGGCTGATTTCGCTCGATTTGACGCGCATCTGAAAACCACTTTTTCCGAGGTCGAACATGTCCCAGCCTGATATTCACCTTTATACTGCAGGCACGATGAACGGCTACAAACCGGTCATTTTTTTGGAGGAGGCAGGTGTTCCCTACAGCCTGACTCATATCAATTTTTCCAAACAGGAACAAAAGGCGCCGGACTATCTGGCGCTGAACCCAAATGGAAAGATCCCGACAATCGAGGATCGTTCGGAAGGCCGCGCGATCTTCGAATCCGGTGCGATCCTGTGGCATCTGGCTGAGAAATACGGAAAATTCCTGCCGTCGGACCCGGTCAAGCGGTCCGAGGTTATGCAGTGGATGCTGTTTCAGGTCGGCCACGTGGGACCAATGATGGGACAGGCAATGTATTTCCAGCATATCGCCGCCCCCAATGGCCATGAAGAGCCATTCTCGATCCGTCGCTACGTGGACGAAAGCCGCCGGTTGATGGAGGTGATGAATACACGTCTGGAGGGGCGTGAATGGATCGCAGCGGACGAATACACAATTGCCGACATGATGCTGTACCCGTGGGCGCGTGCCTATGTCTGGGCCCGAGTGGATGTGTCGGACTTTCCGCATTTGAACGCCTGGTTCGACCGGATTGATGCCCGACCCGCTGTGCAGCGAGCGCTGACCATCCCCAAGGCCAACCCACAATTCTGGGATGCTGACGCAGATGCCAGCGCTTTTGCCAAGGAAAACGCAGCGCGTTTTTCCGGCGACGTGAAAGGAACCTAAGCCATGCCAGTTGCGCCCTCTATCCGTGTCGATGTCGTGTCAGACGTTGTTTGTCCATAGTGTGTGATTGGCTACCACCAGCTCGCCAAGGCCGCCCGCGACACAGGCGTCGAACTTGATATCCACTGGCACCCATTCGAGCTGAACCCTCAGATGACAGAAGGCGGAGAGAACCTGCGCGACCATCTGGTACCGAAATACGGGACCACTTTGGAAGGCTCGAACCAGGCGAGAGCCCGCCTGACCGAGATGGGCGCGGCACTGGGATTCACGTTCAATTACGCCGATGACATGCGGATGTATAACACCTTCCGCGCGCATCAATTGATTGACTGTGCAGCCGAGCAAGGCAAAGGCCACGACATGTAGCAGGCCCTCTTTTCGGCGTTCTTTACACGTTGCGAAAACGTCTCTGATGTACAGGTTCTGGCCGAAGTGGCTGCAGGCATCGGGCTGAACCGAGCGGATGCGTTGGACATGTTGCAAAGCCAAGATCGAGCCAATCTCGTGCGCCAGAAAGAGCAATTCTGGATCAGCCAAGGTGTTCGGGGCGTGCCCGCAATGGTGTTCGACCAACGTTACCTTGTGACCGGCGCACAGGGCGAGCAAAACTACGCCCGCATCTTGCGGGATCTACAAGACGACAGGGCTGCGTAAAACCCGTGAATACCAGGCGCTTCCAGCGCAAAAACCCACGATCGGACGGGTGTTGCCCGGCATGCCACCGCTGAGAAACCATAGCGGGGGGTCGCATGACGTAAGTCTCCGCGACAACCTTCCTCTTGTAGAAAAAACCTAGTCGGAGTGGCCGCATGTCGGCCACCATAGCCTTTCAATCTTGAAGAGTTCCCAATTTATGACACAGCATGACCACCCCATGTGGCGAAAGCCCCAACATCACCAGGACCTCGACCACGCACATGATCATGTCCACTGGGCCGAGCTGTTCTACGACCTGATCCATGTCGTGACGATCTTTCTGCTGGGCAACTACTTGTCGCATCATCTTGATCTGCATGGTTTTCTTGTCTTCGCTGGGGTCTTCATCACGCTCTGGTACGCGTGGGGCGAACTCAGCATATTCAACTCGATCTACGTCAGCACCGACTTCTGGCACCGGCTGATTATGGCCGTGATGGTCTGCACGGTGATGTTCATGGCAGCGGCGATCCCGGCTATTGAAGGAAAGGGTTGGGTTTTCTTCGCGCTAGGATTTGCAGCGAACCGGGCCATGATCGCAGCGCTGTACTATCGCGCTCGGCGGGCCAATTCATCAGGCGAGTCAATGTCCTCGGCGCAAATCCGCAATTTCTCGGTCTTTGCGGTGATCTTTGCGATTACAGCCTCTTTGCCCACACCTCTTGCTTACTGGGCGTTTGCCGCCGCAATGGTGGCTACACAGGCAATGTACATGATCCCCGGTGTAACAGTCCTGCGTTTCGAGAGGTTTGTCCCGCGCCTTGGTCATATGGCTGAGCGGTTTGCTCTGTTGACGTTGATCGTATTGGGGGAAGGGTTCTTCAAACTGGTCGTTACCCTGTCCGAAAAAGGAATTTACAAAGTATCGCCGGACGTATTGGTCAACTTCGTCATCGGCGGCGTCTCGATGTTCGTGATGTGTTGGGTCTATTTCGACTTTGTCGGCAATGCCAAACCAAAGGACAAAAAGGTATCGACGTTGGTCATCTGGTGGCTTGCGCACCTGATCTTGATGCTTTGCGGCGTCATGGTCGGCGTGGCTCTTGCTGCCGAGGTGAAAGTCGGATTTTGGGAACCATACCCAACAGAATATGCTGCCATTGGCTGTTTCGGACTTGCCGGTTACATCGCCATGCTGTGGGTGCTGCAAAACGTCATAGAACATCGTTTGGCAACGGATTTCGGGCGATGGGATGTGCGTGTATTCGGGATAGTGCTGGCAATCATCTGTTTCTTTATCGTCCCACATGTCCCCTCCTTGGTTGGCAATCTGATCTGGGGGACAGCTTTGCTATCGCAAATCGCGATCCCCCTCACGCGCGCCTGGACGCAGTTTCGACATGAGTGAGGCAGTCACAAGTTCGGGCTATCTAAGAAGGAAAGTATATTGGTGGCTCGAGCGCCCGGACCGGGCGGCCATCGGTCCCTGGTTGCTTGAGATAGCACTGATTGCCCTAATCACGCTGAATGTGGCCGCCGTTATCCTAGAGACGGTCGATTCCATATACACCCGCTGGGGCCTGGCGCTGAACCTCTTTGAGGGTCTTTCTCTGTTCGTATTCGTGGTCGAATACTCGGCAAGGCTGTGGGTCGCCACCGAAAATCCAAAGTACAAATCGCGCGCTGCTTGGGCCGTTTCCCCGATCGCCATCATCGATTTACTAGCGATTTTACCTGCGCTGCTCTATTTGATCTTCCCGGTTGATCTGCGTCTACTCCGGACCTTCCGCATGCTGCGACTACTCAAACTTACTCGGTACTCGCCTGCACTCGGCATGCTGCTTGCTGTGTTTGAGGAAGAGGCCGGCGCATTCTTTGCAGGTTTCTTCATCCTGATGGTGATGCTGATCTTTGCGGCCAGTGGTGCTTGGCTGGCAGAGCACGAGGCGCAACCGGAGGCATTCGGCTCGATCCCAGCGGCGATGTGGTGGGCGATGGCAACGCTGACGACCGTTGGTTATGGCGACGTGACGCCCGTGACAGTTGCCGGTAAGGTCTTCGGCGCTGCGATCACGGTGATTGGCATTGGTATGGCTGCGTTGCCTGCAGGGATCATTGCCAGCGGCCTAAACGACCAGTTGCACCGCCGACGGGCCAGTCTGGAACGTGAATTTCGAAGGGCCTTGGAAGATGGCGATATCTGCGAAGCCGATGAGAAGGAAATCGACGCAGTTCGCAAGCAATTGGGTCTCTCGCGCCGCGCTGCAGATCATATCCGAAACCGCGTGCATGCCGAAACGATGCCACAGGTTGATCACTGTCCCACCTGCGGTCAGCCAACGAAGCAAAGTGACAAGCCCTGAACGGTCACTTCCGTTCGGCACGCGTCAGCTTGACCGCCCGAACAAGCTGTCAACCGTGTCTGAGATTTGTTTTGAAAACCGAGCCGTCAATTCACTGGCCTGCGTTTTGCCGTACATCCCACCAATCGCATTCATTGAAATGGCAAAATACTGCACTGCTCCGATCAATTGAAATACCCGGGCGCGCAGTTCGGTTTCACTTGCTTCTTGCCCGACCGGGGTATGACTGGCGATCTCAATCAAACTGTCCAGATAGACCTTCATCGGCCAAACTTTGGCATTCGTCTGAACGTCTAGTAACGCTCGAACAGTCAGCCGCGCGTCATCGGGCAGCGATAAGTTGGACGCCAGAAATCGATCAAAATAGGTCTTTAGGTGCATCACTGGATCGGGCTGTTTCGCCGCTTCGATTTCAGCAAATTGCCTGTTGGCGAGACCGGATAGAACCTCGGAATACAGCTTTTGCTTCGTTCCGAAGAAATGCAACAAGGCCTGTTTTGACACACCTGCTTCGCCGGCCAAAGCGGCAAGGCTTGCGCCATGATATCCGTGGGTTGCAAACTGTTTTGAGGCGACCGTCAAATAGCCTGCCCTGGGATCGTTTTGCCTATTCATGGAACGCTCTCCTTTTGTGACGCTACGTATCAGATGAATTTTGGCTTACCAAGCGGTAAGACGCTTACCGATTGGTAAGTGAGGGCGGATTGATGGACAGACAAACAGAAATCGAACTGATAAAAGAGATCATCGGACTGGCCGATCAGAAATCGGCTTTCCTGGATGATTCGATCGCGCATTCCCCGATTTCACGCTACTCCAGCTCGGAACGATTCGAGCGTGAGCGGGCTATGATCTTCACGCGGCGCCCTGTTATCGTCGCGCAAAGCTCGGAGCTTGAAGTGCCTCGTGCTTTTCTGACCAAACGGTTTTTAGACTTGCCTGTTTTGCTGACACGCGACGAAAATGGGAATGTTCGTGCTTTCCTTAACGTTTGCCGTCACCGCGGCGCGAAATTGGAACGCGAGGCAAAGGGCTGCAAGCGAGTCTTTACTTGCCCCTACCACGCCTGGAGCTGGACCAACGAAGGTGAATTGCGTGCAGTGCCGCAAGAAGCGCAGGGTTTTCCTGACCTTCCACGTGCTGAGCGCGGCCTGCGTCGATTGCCCTGCGCCGAGAAAAATGGGTTCATTTGGATCGTTGCAGACCCAGATATCGCTGAGATGCCGGATATTGATGGCTGGCTTGCGGGGATCGGTGCGGAGCTGGATTGGATCGGGCTGGATCAGCACCGTATCGCCGCGATCGAAGAGATTGACATTAAGGCAAACTGGAAGTTGTTGATGGAAGGTGGAATGGAAGCTTATCACTTCCGGGTCGCCCACAAGAACACGATAGGTCCCTATTTCCCCGACAATCTGCTGACCTACCAGATGTTCGGTCCGCATATGCGCGCAATTCTGCCTCGGATTTCAATGCCAGATATGCGCGATACGCCCGAAGACAAGTGGGAAATACGATGGGATGCCAATATGGTGTATACCTTGATGTCAAACTCTCAGCTTTTAGTGCAACAGGACCATGTTATGTGGTTCCATTTCGAACCCATTGCCCATGACTTGACCCATGTCCGAATGGCAACGCTGGTTCCACGTGCCTTGCCAGATACGGAGGAGATGCAAGCACATTGGGACAAGAACCAAAAAATCACAGTGACAGCATTGATGGAGGATTTCGAATTGGGCGAAGAAATCCAATCCGGCTTTGCCTCGCGCGGCAACCCAAGCCATCTATTCGGACGTTTCGAAGGCGCGCTACACCGATTTAACGCGAGCGTCGAAGAAATGCTTGCAGGCTAAAAACCTTTGACCTTCTTGTTAGCGGCCTGGAAACTCACAGCTACACGGGCTTTGTGCAGTCGTTCGCTGCGGAATGGCGCAGTTTTGTCAATTGAAGGTCCGCTAAGGGCTCGAACCGGACGCTCCTGGCGTCGCAGAAAATGCCCTTGCCTATTTCGTCGCCGCCCAAAACGTCCCCGGATGCATGATGATATCGAAATGCTGCAAGCCCTTTTGCAGATCGAAATTGACTGAATGCCCACCCTTGCGCAGCAGTTCAGCATAGTCCCGGCTTTGGCGAATGAATTCGGGTGTGTCTCGTTCGCCGACGGTTACTCGATAGCGCGGGCCGGGTGCTGGGAGGTGCAGGATGGGGGACAGGTCGTGCACTTCGACAGGGGTTAGTTGCAGAGGATCGTTGACAGGCGTCAGGCTGATCGGCTCCAGATCGTACACCCCGCTGATCAGGATCACATCGCGCACGCGCAGTCCGGCGCGGGCCAGCGCGTCAGCTGAGGTGGCCATGACCATCGCTGCCAGATGCGCCCCGGCGCTGTGACCAGACAGAGTGATGCGCGCAGGGTCAAACCCCAGATTACCGGCGTTTGCGGCCAGCCATAGCAGGGCGGTGCGGCATTCTTCGATCATGTCGCCGATCCGCGCATCGGGGGCCAGAGTGTAGTTGAGGGTGGCAAAGGATTGCTCGGCCTCGATCATCGCCGGGGCCACCATGGCGGATTCACGCTGGCTGAGCGCCTGCCAATAGCCGCCGTGGATGAACACATGCAACGGTGCGCCTGTGCCTTTTGCGGGGAAGAAATCCAGCACCTGCGTGGGGCTATCACCGTACGCGAGGTTCTCATGACAGTCCAATTGCGCCCGGTGCTGCGCGCTGAGCGCGGCCCAGCTTTCGACATAGGGCGTTAGGTCGCCGCCAATCATCGAGCGGGGGGAATATTCCTGATCCAGTTCGGCCTGTGTGAAACCTCGGTACAGCATGGGCTACTCCTGATCCGCATACATCAATTCGGTGCGTACATCGTAGAGATCATGAAAGAACCGCAAGTCCAAGGCTTTGCGCAGGAATGAAACGCCGCTGGAACCTCCGGTACCCGGTTGGTTGCCGATTACGCGCTCGACCGCGGTGACGTGGTCAAAGCGCCAGCGCTGGAACAGGGATTCAACGTCCATCAGTTTTTCGGCCAGCGCATAGAGGTCCCAATACTGCGCGGTGTTGCGGAAGACCTGTACCCACAGTTTCACAACGCGCGGATCGCCTGAATAGGGCTGCGCATAGTCTCGGTCCAGCAGGTCCTGGGGCACATCAAATCCCTGCCGGGCCAGCATAAACAGAACCTCATCATAGAGGGATGGTTTGGTCAGCGCGGCGGTCAGCATCTCCATCACTTCGAGGTCATGGGCGTGAACTTTCAGGGTCGCGGCGTCCTTGTTGCCCAGAATGAACTCGATCTGACGGTAGCCATGGCTTTGGAATCCCGATGAGCTGCCAAGGGCCTGCCGGAAGGTCATGTAATCGACTGGGGTCATGGTCAGTAGGGTTTCCCACGCGGCGATCAACTGCCGCTGGATTGCCTTCACCCGGTCCAGATTCTTCATTGCCGGGCCGAATTCGTCCCGTTGCAGAAAGTGGCGCACCTCGACCAGTTGGTGGTGCATCAATTTCAGCCACAGTTCGCTGACCTGATGGATGATGATGAACAGCATCTCATCGGGTTGGGCCGGGTCCTGAAAGGTCTTTTGCAAGTTCAGAAGCGTCTTGAGCTGAAGGAAGTCGCCATAGCTCTTGCGGTGGGTCTGGGTGAAATCGGTTACAAGGGATGGTTCGATCCCACGTTCCAGATATCTGTCGGTCTTGTCGCTCATGACGCCCCCTTGATGCGGTATTTCGCACCTGTCTAAGGCGTCATTTTGCAACTATCCAGTGTGTCAGGTCCAGTCCAGCACCACCTTGCCCGATTGGCCGGACTTCATCGCGGCGAAGCCGTCGGCAAAGTCGTCGACTTTCATCTGGTGCGTGATCACTCGGCTGACATCCAGACCGTTCTGCAGCATGGCGATCATCTTGTACCAGGTTTCAAACATCTCACGGCCATAGACGCCTTTGATGGTGATCGCTTTGAACACGATGCGCGACCAGTCGACGGGCGATTTGCCGGGCGGAATCCCCAGCAGGGCGATCTTGCCGCCCATCACCAGTGCCTCGACCATCTGGTCCAGCGCGGCTTGCGAGCCCGACATTTCCAGCCCCACATCGAACCCCTGCGTCATACCAAGATCCGCGATAACATCTTGCAGGTCTTCATTCGAGACATCGACGCTGCGCACGGTTGGCACCACATGTTCGGCCAGTTTCAGGCGGTCGGGGTTGATATCGGTGATCACCACATGGCGCGCACCGGCATGGCGGGCCACGGCTGCCGCCATTATGCCGATGGGGCCAGCGCCGGTGATCAGAACATCCTCGCCCAGCAAATCAAAGCTGAGCGCGGTGTGAACGGCATTGCCCAACGGATCGAGGATAGCTCCGATCTCATCCGGGATATCATCGGGCAGCGGCACCACGTTAAAGGCGGGCAGTTTCAGGTATTGGGCAAAGGCACCCTGTTCGTTCACGCCAATTCCGCGCGTGCCTGGGTCCAGATGGAACTTGCCCGCGCGGCTTTGGCGACTGTCGTTGGTGATCAGATGCCCCTCGCCCGAGCATCTTTGACCGACTGCCAAACCGGTCACGTTGCGCCCCAATTCCACGATCTCACCGGCGAATTCATGGCCAGTAATCATCGGAACCGGCACCGTGGCCGAGGCCCATTCATCCCAGTTCCAGATATGAATGTCGGTGCCGCAGATGCCAGTCTTGTTGATGCGGATCAGAACTTCATCCGGGCCGATCTCGGGCACCGGGGCCTGCACCATCCACAGGCCCTCTTCAGGTTTGGATTTCTCAAGCGCTTTCATGGTGTTGGGTCGCATCGGATTACTCCCACAAATCGGTCGACAGGTATTTCAACCCGCTGTCACACATCACAATCGCAACGCAGCCGCCCTTTTCCGGGCCGCGCAGCAGTTCGATCGCTCCGGCAAGGTTCGCGCCCGCCGAGTAGCCCGCGAAAATGCCTTCGGTCCGGGCCAGCAACCGCGCCCCATCCCGCGCCGCGTCGCCTGACACGGACAGATGCCCGGCCAATGAGATGCCGTTCAGGTGAACCAGATCATCCATTGCGTATCCGCCGCCTTGGATTGGGTGATCGGGGTTGGTGATGGCTTCGCCAGCGATGGCCTGCGCGCCTTCGGGTTCCACGGCGTAGCAGCGCACGCTATGCGGTGCGAGAAAAGCCGCGGCCCCGGCCAGAGTACCGCCAGAGCCCGCAAAATCGCAAAAGGCCGTGACGGTGCCGCCGGATTGCTCCCAGATTTCGGGTCCAGTGCCGGTTGCGTGGGATTTGGGATTGCCGGAATGGCCGAATTGATCGGCCCGGAAGGCGTTACGCTCGGCCGTGATGCGTTGCGCGGCCTCGTCCACCAGCGCCAAATCCGCGCCCGATACCTCGCCAGGTTTGCTGCCCTCGGCTTGCGGCACGATCACAACTTCTGCCCCAAGGGCGCGCATCATCCGCGCCCGTTCGACCGAGTTTCCGGCGCTCATCACCGCTACAAAAGGATGCCTCAGAATTCCGCAGACAATCGCCAGCCCGGTGCCCATATTGCCCGAGGTCAGCTCGACCACCGTCTGCCCCGGTGACAGGGTGCCATCCGCGCGGGCCAGTTCGATGATCGACCTTGCGGCGCGATCCTTTTTCGAGAACCCCGGCAACAGGTAATCCAGCTTGGCCAGAATGCGGCCCTCCAGACCTAGGTGCTGACAGACGCGCGACAGGTCAACAAGCGGTGTATTCCCAATCGCGTCGATGACAGAGGGCAGGATCACGAAATCACTCCTAGTTCTTTGCCGACCTTGCCAAACGCGGCCAAGGCGCGGTCCAACTCGTCGCGGGTCAGCGCCGCGTTCATTTGTGTTCTGATCCGCGCCTGTCCGCGCGGGACGACCGGGAAGAAAAAGCCCGAGACATATACGCCCTCGTCAAACAGCCTGTTGGCCATGTCCTGCGCCAGCGTCGCCTCGCCCAGCATCACTGGGATGATCGGGTGTTCGCCGGGCAGCAGGTCAAAGCCCAGTTTTTCCAGACCTTCCCGCCAGTATTTGGCGTTGCCGAACAGTTGGGCGCGCAGCATGTCGCCTTGTTCGACCAGACGGATCGCTTCAAGCCCGGCGGCGACGATCGAAGGCGGCAGCGAGTTCGAGAACAGATAGGGCCGCGCCCGCTGCCGCAGCAGGTCGATCACTGGCTGCGGCCCGGCGATATAGCCGCCGATTGCCCCCCCAAGTGCCTTGCCCAAAGTTCCCGTCAGAATGTCCACATCGACGCCGAAATGATCCGGCGTGCCGGCACCGTTCGGCCCCATGAAGCCGGTGGCGTGGCAGTCATCGACCATGACGATTGCGTCATACATATCGGCCAGTTCACGGATTTTTGGCAAGTTGGCCAGATAGCCATCCATGGAAAACACGCCGTCGGTGGCGATCATGATATGCCGCGCCCCATCCGAGCGCGCCTGTTTCAGCCACGCCTCCAGATCGTTCATATCGTTGTTCATGTAGCGATAGCGCTTGGCCTTGCACAGCCGTACCCCGTCGATGATCGAAGCGTGGTTCAGACTATCCGAGATGATGGCGTCCTCAGGACCCAGTAGCGGCTCGAACAGTCCGCCATTCGCATCGAAACAAGCTGCAAACAAGATCGCATCATCCTTGTTCAGGAACTGCGCCAGCTTCTGTTCCAGCTCGCGGTGGATGTCTTGTGTACCGCAGATGAACCGGACCGAGGCCATGCCGAACCCTTTGGGGCCCATCGCACCAACGGCGGCGTCGATCAGCGCAGGGTGATCGGCAAGACCCAGATAGTTATTGGCGCACAAGTTTATGACCTGCTTGTCGCCCACCGTAATCTCACCGCCCTGAGGCGAGGTGATCATGCGTTCGCGTTTATACAGACCCTCGGATTCGATCTGCGAAAGCGTGTCCGTGATGTGTGATAGGAATGCATTTGCCATCTGGGCCTCCATAGCTCCCCGATGTCTATCATAGCGGATGCATTTCCGAAATAGAAGAATTGCAGTATTACGGAAAATTTTCTTACATTGCGGATTGAAGGAAGCTTTAAGTGATAACTTTTTGCTGAACTCAATGTGATCCACTTTTTTCCACGCCGCGTATTCATTTGCATATCAACTGGGAGGGAAACGATATGACTAAGATCTCAACAGTCGCGGCATTGGCTCTGATGTTCGGTGCAACAGCGGCTTTCGCAGGGCCTGGCAAAGGCAATACCGGTGGTGGTAACAGTGGGCTTGCTCAGTCGATGGCCGGGGCTGTTTCAGGTGGCGCGGCCACGCTCGGTCGGGACTTTGGAAGCAAAGGCAAAGGCACTGCTTCGGCGGTGAGCGGCGGCGGAAATGGCGGCTGGGGCAATATTGGAAGCAGCCTCAGCAGCATTACCGGTACAGACGGTCAGGTGTCCAACCGTGGAGGAACCCGCGGCGCAAACGACCTACCCGACGAGTAATAATTTATCAATCCGGACTGGCCGCCTGTTCAGGCGGCCGGTCGATCCTATAGACCGGTTTTCACAATTAGAAAAACGCGTGCCGGTCCATTATGTGCAATGATCGAGTGCGCAACATCCGCTGCATAACGCCCTGTGTCGCCTTGATGCAGAACCTCAGTTGCGGTGCCTGATTCAATCTCGACCGATCCGATCAAAACAGTCAAATGTTCACGAGAGCCTTTTGCATGCGGTTGGCTGATCAGTTTTCCGTCCGGCTCGAACCAGATGTCGTAAACTTCGTGCCCACCTGCATCTTCTGGCGGGGAAAGGATTCCGATCCGACAGCCATACCCCATATTGTCGATACTGGGCACATCGGACTGTTTCAGTACTTCAATTGTGTCGCCCTGAACCCCTTCATCCAGAAGCCCGGCAAAGTCTACGTTCAGCGCGCGTGTTAGGTTCCACAATGTCGCAATGGTGGGACTGCTTTCCCCGCGTTCGATCTGGCTGACCATGGAGCGGGACACGCCACTGAGGTTGGCGACGGCCTCAAGCGACAGGCCTTTGGCGCGGCGCGCTTCTTTCAGGCGGGCAGGCAGGCGTGTCAGGATATCGTCTGTGGTTTCCGTCATTACGGAAACTCATGCGCCTTTGGAGGAGCGATGTCAATTCTGCTTGTGACGGTACGTCGTATAGGACAGCTACGCTGCAGGACGTAATAGTGCCGCCAGACCCAAGAGGAGATGAGATATGAAAGACATCGTTATTCTGGATGGTGCCCGCACCGCGGTTGGTACGTTTGGCGGGGCACTGGCCTCGACCGCGCCGATTGATCTGGCGACCGTTGTGACTGAGGCCGCGATGGAGAAGTCGGGCGTCGAAGGTGGTCAGATCGGCAATGTTGTGTTCGGCCATGTGATCAACACAGAACCGCGTGATATGTATCTGTCTCGGGCCGCTGCCAAACAGGCGGGAATTCCGGTCGAAACGCCTGCGATGAACGTGAACCGACTATGCGGTTCGGGTGCGCAGGCGATTGTGTCGGCAGTGCAGTCGCTGAAGTTGGGTGATGCAGATTTTGCTGTGGCCGGTGGTGCCGAAAGCATGTCGCGCAGCCCCTATATCCTACAGCAGGCGCGCTGGGGTGCAAAGATGGGTGATATCAAATCGCTGGACATGATGCTGGGTGCGCTGAACTGCCCCTTTGGCACCGGCCATATGGGTGTCACGGCTGAGAACGTCGCGGATGAGCACCAGGTCACGCGCGAGCAGATGGATGAGTTCGCCTTGGCCAGCCAGACCCGTGCTGCTGCGGCGATTGAGGCTGGGTACTTCCAGAGCCAGATCACGCCGGTTCAGGTCAAAGTCAAGCGCGACATGGTCGATTTCATGGTCGACGAGCATCCCAAGACGACCTCAATCGAGGCGCTGGCAGGTCTGCGCCCGGCGTTCAAGAAGGATGGTCGGGTGACGGCGGGCAATGCGTCGGGCATCAACGACGGTGCGGCGGCGATGGTTCTGGCCACGGCTGATGCGGCTGAAAAGGCGGGTCTGAAGCCCAAGGCGCGTATTCTAGGCTATGGCCACGCCGGTGTGCGCCCTGAGGTGATGGGTATTGGTCCGGTGCCTGCGGTGCAGAACCTGTTGGCCCGAACGGGTCTGTCGATCGAAGATTTCGATGTGATCGAAAGCAATGAAGCCTTCGCCTCGCAGGCGCTGGCGGTGAACAAGGAACTGGGTCTGGACGCGACCAAGGTGAACCCGAACGGCGGCGCGATTGCGCTGGGCCACCCGGTGGGGGCAACCGGGGCGATCATCACGCTGAAAGCGCTGTATGAGCTGGAACGCATCGGCGGCTCGAAAGGTCTGGTGACCATGTGTATTGGCGGCGGTCAGGGTATCGCCATTGCATTCGAACTGCTCTGATCTCAGACTGTGTCGGGGGGCTGTCTGCCCCCCTTCGCGCCTTTGGGCGCGAATCCCCCCGAGGATATTTTCAGCCAGATGAAGGGCGGATCGGTTTCAGCTGAGCACCGAAAGAATCAGCACGATGGCCGCGCCTGCGGCGGCTCCGATCGTTGCAGGAAGCGCCGCGGACCAGAAGCGAGCAGACTTGGGGTCGTCTTTTTGGGTTTGGGCGATTAGCGCGTTTTCAACCAGCGCAGGCAGACGAGGGCCGAAACGGGCAAGGACCAGTGCAGTTTTGCTGAAATCGCGCAGGGCGGCACGGGGGCCGATGGATTTCTTGATGTAGTCCTCGACCACGGGGCGGGCGACTTCCCAGATGTTGACCTGCGGGTCGAGCGAACGGGCCACGCCTTCGACGACGACCATTGTACGTTGCAGCAGGATAAGTTCGGTGCGGGTTTCCATGCCGAAGCGTTCGGTGACTTCGAACAGGTAATTCAGCAGGCGGCCCATCGAGATATGGGTGGCGTCCATGCCGAAGATGGGCTCTCCGACTGCGCGCAGGGCGCGGGCGAACTCGTCGACATCTTGATTGGCGGGGACATAGCCCGCTTCGAAATGCACCTCGGCAACCCGTTTGTAGTCGCGGCGAATGAAGCCAAAGAGGATTTCGGCGTAAACCCGGCGGGTATATTCGTCGATATGCCCCATGATGCCGTAGTCATAGGCGATGATGTCGCCATTGGCCGCGACCTTGAGGTTGCCTTGATGCATGTCGGCGTGGAAATAGCCATCTCGAAGGGCATGCAACAGGAAAAGCCGCAGGACGCGTTCGCCCAGATCGCGACGGTTATGATTGGCGGCGTCCAAGGCGTCATTGTCGCCCAACGGGATACCGTCCGCCCAGCTAAGGGTCATGACCCGGCGCGCCGAGAGCGACCAAACCACCGGAGGCAGCCAGAACCCGGAATCATCTTTGGTGTTGGCCGCGTATTCCGAGGCTGCGGCGCTTTCCAGACGCAGGTCCAGTTCGCCCCGCACGACACCGTCGAAATGTTCGATCACCTCCATTGGGCGCAAGCGGCGTGCACCGGGGGCGAACAGCTGCACGATGCGGGCGGCGAAATAGAAGGCGTCCACATCCTTGCGGAAGGCGCGTTCGATGCCGGGGCGCAGGACTTTGACGGCGACATTCTCACCGTTACTAGTTAGCTTGGCCTTGTGAACCTGCGCGATGGAAGCCGCGGCGATGGGTTCGCTGAATTCCGAAAACACCTCATCCACGGGTTGGCCCAGTTCTTTGGCGACTTCGGCCATAGCTTCATCGCGGGAAAATGGGGGCAGTTTGTCTTGCAGCACGCGCAATTGGGCGGCCAGTTCATTGCCGACCACGTCGGGGCGGGTCGAAAGCACCTGACCGAATTTGATATAAGCCGGACCCAGCGCCGTCAGGGCGCGGGTGGCGGGCGGCATGTCCGGATCGCCCTTGTAGCCCAGCCATTGAAACGGTTTGCCCAAAGTGTGGGCAAGGATGCGAAGGGGTTTGGGGGCTTCGAACGCGTCCAGAACCACATTCATGGCGCCTGTGCGCTCCAGCGTGGCGCCTGTGCGGATCAGGCGGATGATGTTGTGAGGGCCGCGCATTTAGATCTTCCAACCGGAATGCAGCGCGGCGATACCCATGCTGAGATTGCGGTATTTGGCGTTTTCGAACCCGGCCGCGCGGACCATGCCCAGAAACGTTTCCTGATCGGGGAATTTGCGGATCGACTCGACCAGATATTGATAACTGTCGTAGTCATTGGCGATCAGCTTGCCCATGCGCGGGATGACGTTGAAGCTGTAGAGGTCATAGAGCATTTGCAGCCCGTCATTCGGCAACTGGCTGAACTCCAGTACCATCAGGCGGCCGCCGGGTTTCAGCACACGGTAGGCTTCGTTCAGTGCCTCTTGCGGGCGGGTCACGTTTCTGATGCCGAAGGAAATTGTGTAGACGTCGAAGGTGTTGTCCTCGAAGGGCAGGGACATGGCGTCGCCCACCACCCAGTTCAGGCTGTCGGCCATCTGATCTGCTTCGGCGCGTTGGCGGCCTTCGACCAGCATCGGCTCGGTCAGGTCCAGAACGGTGGCGTGGCCGTGCCCCGCCCGCTTGAGGAAACGAAAGGAAATGTCTCCGGTACCGCCCGCGACATCCAGAAGGCGCTGACCGGGGCGCGGAGCCAGCCAGTCCATCATCGCGTCTTTCCAGACCCGATGGATCCCCATCGACATGACATCGTTCATCACGTCATATTTCGAGGCAACCGAGTTGAACACGCCTTGCACACGCCCGGCCTTTTCAGCCTCGCGTACGGTTTCGAACCCGAAATGAGTGGTCTTGTCGCTGTTGTCGGACATAAGCCTTGCCGTTCGTCGAATTTCGCCTCTGTTATAGGGCCATAAGAGGCGGGCACAATGCGGCCCTTTGGAATAGGAGCCATCTAATGCCCGAATTGCCCGAGGTCGAGACAGTAAGACGCGGTTTGACCCCGGCGATGGAGGGGGTGGTGATCGAACGCGCCGATGTGAACCGTCCCGATCTGCGCTGGCCCTTCCCCGACCGTATGGCCGAGCGGCTGACAGGGCAGCGGATAGATCGGTTGCGGCGGCGGTCAAAATACATTCTGGCCGATCTTTCCAGCGGCGAGACCTTGCTGATTCATCTGGGCATGTCGGGGCGGATGACGGTCTCGGGCGATCCGTTGGGTCAGTTCGTGCATGATCATCCTGCGGCGCAAAAACATGACCATGTGGTCTTTCACATGGCTAATGGTGCGCGCGTCACCTTTAACGACCCGCGCCGGTTCGGGGCGATGGACCTGTTGCCCACCGCGAATGCCGAGGCGCATAAGCTGCTCTCGGTTCTGGGGCCGGAACCCTTGGGCAATGACTTTCACGAGCAGCACCTGATTGATGCGTTCATGGGCAAGAACACCCCTGTCAAATCCGCACTGCTGGATCAGGGAATCGTTGCCGGATTAGGGAATATCTATGTCTGCGAGGCGCTTTATCGCGGCAGAGTGTCGCCACGTCGCAAAGCTGGGAAAATTTCGACGCCGCGTGTTGCAGCACTGGTCCCGATTATCCGGCAGGTCCTGCAAGATGCCATTCAGGCTGGCGGGTCGTCCCTGCGTGATTTCCGCCAAGCCGATGGAGAACTTGGATATTTTCAGCACAGCTTTGATGTCTACGGGCGCGAAGGCGAACCCTGCCGCACCGAAGGCTGCGGCGCGCCGATCAAGAGAATCACCCAGTCCGGTCGCTCATCCTTCTATTGCGCGCAATGCCAAAGATAACTTGATCCAGCTTTTGCGCGTGATAATGAATCGTATCTGAACGGAACAACCGGAAGCTTACACCTCATGGCTTTTGAGACGATCATCGTCGAAATCGAAGACCACGTCGCTCTTATCAAGCTGGACAGACCCGATGCCCTGAACGCGCTGAATTCGCAGCTTATCGGCGAATTGTGCGCGGCATTGGAAGATGCCGATAGCAATGACAAGGTGCGCTGCATCGTCATCACCGGCTCGGACAAGGCATTTGCTGCAGGCGCGGACATCAAGGAAATGTCCATGATGAGCTTTGTCGACGTCTACACTACGAATCTGTTTGCGGATCTGAACGACAGCATGACGGCCATCCGCAAGCCGATCATTGCAGCCGTGGCAGGCTATGCGTTGGGCGGTGGGTGTGAACTGGCGATGCTATGCGATTTCATCATCGCCGCGGACAGCGCCAAGTTCGGCCAGCCCGAGATCAATCTGGGCGTGATCGCAGGTTTGGGCGGCAGCCAGCGACTGACCCGCTTCGTAGGCAAGTCCAAGTCGATGGACATGAACCTGACCGGTCGGTTCATGGACGCGGACGAGGCGGAACGCGCCGGTCTTGTCAGCCGCGTGGTGCCGGCCAAGAAACTTCTGGAAGAGGCGATGGCCGCCGCGCAGAAGATTGCCGAGAAATCTCAGCTGAGTGCAATGGCCGCGAAAGAGGCGGTCAACCGCAGCTACGAACTGACGCTGAGCGAGGGGATGCTGTTCGAACGCCGCGTCTTTCATTCGATGTTTGCGACAGAAGACCAGAAAGAAGGTATGGCTGCGTTCCTCGAAAAACGGGCCGCGCAATTCCGCGACAAGTAAGCTTGCGGCAGATCGAATCAGGCGGGCAGGGCCCGCCTTTTTCATGCCTGATATCCGGGTGCAAGAATCTGCTTGGCAAACCCCGGCAGTTTGGATAGTAACCGCCGCTATACATGCGCGTGCGGCCCGCTTGGCCCGACTCACACTCGTGATTTCTGATCCGGTGCGGATAATTCCGTGGCGCGCAACCCTAGATAACCGTACCGAACAAAGGTCAGAGACACATGGCTAACTCGCCTCAGGCAAAGAAACGCGCTCGTCAGAACGAAAAGCGTTTTGCAATCAACAAAGCGCGCCGTTCGCGCATCCGCACCTACCTGCGTAAAGTCGAAGAAGCGATTGCTTCCGGCGACAAAGACGCAGCAACCGCCGCCCTGCGCGCGGCCCAGCCCGAACTGATGCGCGGCGTCACCAAAGGCGTTTTCCACAAGAACACTGCATCGCGCAAAATGTCGCGTCTGTCGGCCCGCGTCAAAGCGCTGGGCTGAGTCGCACAGTGACCGCTGGTGACCTTAGGTCACGTAAGCAAGACTGATCTATTTAAAGGGCGTCGCGCAGTGCGGCGCCCTTTCTGCTGTTGCCAGAATACCGCGTCCTCACGAAACCGAGAGATTCTTTCGCCCCCAGACCCGAGTCAATATCAGAGTTTCGTTGCCCCGAGCGTCACCCTCTTGCTACCACTGTTTTAGCGATTCACTCGCTTGGGGGGACAGGCTGTTTCACCGACCGGACTGACGGGCATCAGGATGGTCAGGGAACGATTGTCGGCAACCGGTTGCACCGGATTGCCGGTCTGCTGTGGGACTTGGCGCACCAAGAACCTAGGCCCTGTCGAAAATTGAGATTGCGAGCCACGACCCGGTTTTCGGGGCGATCCGGTTATGGAACGTCTGCGAAATTGGTCTGTGCAGGCTTTCTGGGACGAAGGCGCCGAACTTTGCGGGTTCGGCGGGTGGGTATCCTTTTGCGAGTGAGCGTCAGAACCGGGCAACCGGACACATTAATAAGGCCGACAGGCCAATAAAGAATGGGATGCGTGAGGCGCTGAATGACACAAGAGAAATGGGGACTACTGCAAAACAATTTGCTCAAGGCAATCGGCAAGAACAATTACACGACCTGGATTGAACCTCTGCAATTCCAAGAAGTTCAGGATGGCGTTGCGGTGTTCTCGGTGCCGACGAACTTTATGGGCAATTACGTCAGCCAGAATTTTGCCGACCTGATTCTGTATGAGATGAATACATCCGGGGAATCCGTTCAGCGTCTGGCCTTTCGGGTCGCGGCCAACTCGCCTGCGCGCCCTTCGGTCGAAGCTACACCTGCGGTCGAAGTCCCGCAGGATGAGCCTCTGTCGCAGCAGGCCGCCGTCGGAAATGAGGCGCTTGAGTCCCTGCAGGCTGCTCCGCTGGATACCCGATTTACCTTTGATACGTTTGTTGTCGGCAAACCCAACGAATTGGCCCATGCCGCCGCGCGCCGCGTGTCCGAAGGCGGTCCGGTGACCTTCAACCCGCTGGTTCTGTATGGTGGTGTTGGTCTGGGTAAAACCCACCTGATGCACGCCATCGCGTGGGAATTGAAGACCAAGCGCCCCGATCTGAACGTGCTGTACCTGTCCGCAGAACAGTTCATGTATCGTTTCGTTCAGGCCCTGCGCGAGCGCCGTATGATGGATTTCAAACACCTGTTCCGCTCGGTCGACGTGCTGATGGTGGACGACGTGCAGTTCATCGCGGGCAAGGATTCCACGCAGGAAGAGTTCTTTCACACCTTCAACGCGCTGGTGGACCAGAACAAACAGATCATCATCTCGGCCGACCGTGCACCGGGTGAGATCAAGGATCTGGAAGACCGTGTCAAATCGCGCCTGCAATGTGGTCTGGTTGTGGATCTGCATCCCACTGACTATGAGCTGCGTCTGGGCATTTTGCAGAACAAGGTACAGCACTATAGCGCCACCTATTCCGACCTGCAGATCGCTGATGGCGTGCTGGAATTTCTGGCCCACCGCATCTCGACCAATGTGCGGGTGCTGGAAGGTGCGCTGACCCGTCTGTTTGCTTTTGCCTCGCTGGTAGGTCGCGAGATCGATATGGAACTGACGCAGGATTGTCTGGCTGACGTGCTGCGTGCCTCAGAGCGCAAGATCACCGTCGAGGAGATTCAGCGCAAAGTGTCCGAATACTACAACATCCGTCTGTCGGATATCATCGGCCCCAAGCGCTTGCGGTCTTATGCTCGCCCGCGTCAGGTGGCGATGTACCTGTGCAAGCAGTTGACCAGCCGCTCGCTGCCCGAGATCGGGCGTCGGTTTGGCGGGCGCGACCATACCACCGTTATGCATGGTGTGAAGCGCATCGAAGAGCTGAAGACCACCGACGGTCAAATCGCCGAAGACGTGGAAATGCTGCGCCGCGCTCTGGAGGCGTAGGACGTATCTTCAGAAAACAGGAAAACGCCCCGGAGCCTGACATCCGGGGCGTTTTCTTGTGCGATAAACTCCACGGTTGATTGGGAACTGTGCCCAAGCGGCCACGTGGCCCTTGACCCTTTGGGCAATCCGACTCAGAAATCCATAAAAAATCCTTGTGCCTCAGGGTGGAACCGCTAACGTGCCAGTCCCGCCCCTATCGGCACGCAAGTCAGAGGAATTGAGGGTATGAAGATCAGCATCGAACGCGGCACCCTTCTCAAGGCCGTTTCGCAGGCCCAATCCGTTGTGGAGCGTCGCAACACCATTCCGATACTGGCCAATGTGCTGATCGAGGCCGAAGGTGACCAGGCAATGTTCCGTGCCACCGATCTGGATATCGAGGTGGTCGATAAGGCCCCTGCGCAGGTAGAACGCGCGGGCGCGACCACAGTGGCCGCCACCACCTTGCATGAAATTGTGCGGAAACTGCCCGATGGCGCGCTGGTTACGCTGACAGCTGACAGCGCCGCAGGGCGTCTGACGGTCGAAGCCGGGCGGTCGAACTTCTCGCTGGCGACGCTGCCGAAAGAGGATTTCCCGGTGATGGCGTCCTCGGAATATCAATCGAACTTTACAGCCTCTGCGGCGCTGCTGCGGCGGCTGTTCGACAAGTCGAAATTTGCAATCTCGACGGAAGAGACGCGCTATTATCTGAACGGCGTCTATATGCATGTGGCCGATGGGTCAGATGGCGGCAAGGTGCTGCGCTGTGTGGCCACCGATGGGCATCGTCTGGCGCGCATCGATGCGGACTTGCCTGATGGGGCGGCAGACATGCCGGGCGTGATCGTACCACGTAAAACCGTAGGTGAGCTGCGCAAGCTGCTGGACGATGACGAGATGGACATCGCTGTCTCGGTCAGCGAGACGAAAGTGCGTTTTGCTACTCCCGATATCACGCTGACTTCCAAGGTGATCGACGGCACCTTCCCCGACTACACTCGTGTTATTCCGCAAGGCAACACGCGCCAGTTGGAAGTGGATGCCGCCGAGTTCGCTCAGGCTGTGGACCGGGTGGCGACCGTCTCGTCCGAACGCTCGCGCGCGGTGAAGTTGCAGTTGGATGCGGATAAACTGGTTTTGTCGGTCAATGCGCCCGATAGCGGTGCGGCTGAGGAAGAACTGGCCGTGGCATATGGCGATGAGCGGCTGGAGATCGGGTTCAACGCGAAATACCTGCTGGAGATTGCGTCTCAGGTGGATCGCGAGAATGCGGTGTTCCTGTTCAATTCGGCCGGTGATCCAACCCTGATGCGCGAGGGCAATGACCAAAGCGCGGTTTATGTTGTCATGCCGATGCGCGTCTAGTCGCGCTGGCGCGCGATGCCTCCGGCGGAGGTATTTTTGAACAGAAGAAGGGAGGGGTCATGGGATTGGCCCTGACCGAGCTTACGGTCTCGCATTTTAGGTCTCATAAGCTGGCGCGTTTGTCTCTGGATGGGCGGCCGGTGGCGATCCATGGGCCGAACGGGGCCGGGAAGACCAATATTCTGGAAGCGGTGTCGTTGTTTTCTCCCGGTCGCGGGATGCGGCGGGCGAGTGCCGCTGAGATGACGCGGCGGCCCGAGGCGCTGGGGTGGAAGTTATCTGGTTTGCTGAAGGCGCGGGGGCAGGCCTATGAGATCGAGACATGGTCCGAAGGCGGCGCTGCGCGGCAGGTTCGGATTGATGACAAGGCGGCCAGTCAGATTGATCTGGGCAAGCTGGCGCGGGTGGTCTGGCTGATCCCGTCGATGGATCGGCTGTGGATCGAAGGGGCTGAGGGACGACGGCGGTTTCTGGATCGTATCGCGCTGAGTTTCGATCCCACTCATGCCGAGGCTTCGCTGGCCTATGAGAAATCCATGCGCGAACGCAACCGCCTGCTGAAAGAGCAGGTGCGGGATGCCCATTGGTATGCCGCGCTGGAAGGGCAGATGGCCGAGACCGGGCATCGCATCCATGCGACGCGTTTGGCGGCCTTAGAGCATTTGCGCGGGGCGCAGGAGCAAGCTGAAACCGCGTTTCCTTCGGCTGATCTGGAATTGGTGCAGTCTGAGGGCGCGATGCCGGGTACGGTTGAGGATCTGCGTGAGGCGCTGAATGAAAGCCGGTTTCGCGATCTAGCGGCGGGGCGGACCTTGGTGGGGCCGCATCGATCGGACCTGTACGGTGTGTTCACGGCCAAGGGCGTTCCGGCCAAGGATTGCTCGACCGGAGAGCAAAAGGCCCTGCTGGTCTCGCTGATCCTGTCGAATGCGCGGGCGCTGGCGGGGATGGTGGGTGCACCGCCGATTGTGCTGCTGGATGAGGTGGCCGCCCATCTGGATGCCGGACGGCGGGCCGCGCTCTATGACGAGATTTGCGCCTTGGGTGCGCAGGCCTGGATGACGGGCACCGGGCCTGAGCTGTTTGTGGAATTGGGCGACCGGGCCCAGACGCTGGTTGTGACCGAAAGCGACGGGGCCTCGGTTGTCGCTTAGGCAGGTTCGCTGACCTTGCGTTCCCACAGGAAGCCGCGCATCACTTGATCGACCGGGGTTTGCGCCATGTGATTCATGTAGTTCGACATGGTTTTCTGAGCCAGACCCAGCACCACGTCCAGCACCGCGCGGTGCGAGTAACCTGCGTCAAAGAAGGCTTGCAGCTGTTCCTCGCTCGGGTTGCCGCGGCTTTGCATCACTTGCAGGGTGAAGGTGCGCAGTGCCTCAAGCTTGGCGGACGGCAGCGGGGTTTCGTTGCGCAGCGCTTCGGTGATTTCGTCCGAGACCTTCATCATCTTGGCGATGCCGGTATGGGCGGGCACGCAGTAGTGGCATTCGTTTTCCACGTTGATGGTCTGCCATACGACGGTTTTCTCGTCATTGTCGAAATCGGTTTGCAGAAACAGGTGGTGCAGCATCTGGTAAGCTTCGAGGTGCTGGGGGCTTTCGGCCATTACCTTGTGCAGGCCGGGCAGGCGCCCAAATGCGGCCTGCGACTTTTCCAGCAGCGGTTTGGACCCTTCGGGCGCTGTTTCGAGGTCATGAGAGGGGAAGTTTGCCATGTCAAAGCTCCTGTTTCTGGCGAAGTGAATCACATTTAGGCTTTCTTGAGTGATCACTCAAGTATATATTTGAGCAAACGTTCAAGAATTGGTGACGGCGATGCCAAGAAAACCCTCATACGACCGGGATGCGCTGATTGCGCAGGCGCGGGATATATTCTGGCGACAGGGGTGGGCCGGCACGTCGCTGAAAGATCTAGAACGCGCGCTGAACCTGAAACCTGGCAGCTTTTATGCCGCATTCGGGTCGAAGGATGCGCTTTATGCACTGACATTAGAGCGATACGCGCAGGACGGCGTAGCGCGTCTGATGGCGATGGCTGATGAGATGGGTCCGTTGCGGGCACTAAAAGCGCAACCGCATTTGGTGATCGACGCGGGTGCTGTGCCGACGCATGCCTGTATGCTGGCCAAGACCTATGCGGAATTGCAGGCCAAAGGTCATGAGTTGGCGGACAAGGCGAGTGGCCACATGGTCGAGATGAAAGAGTGTTTCGCCACGCTCTTCCGTCGTGCCCAGCAAGCCGGAGAGATCGGGCCGGATCACGACCCGGATCGGCTGGCTGCACGGTATCAGTCGGACATTCTGGGCCTGCGATTGTCCGCCGAACGCAACGATGTAAATGCTGCAGAAATCGCCGCAGATATCGCGTCGGATTTGGACCGGCTTTGATCGGCCGAAAACGGCAGAGAAAACCACAAAATCTTGGGGGAGCGCGTGACATTCCCCACCAGAAAACGTATAAGTTACCAAAATAATATAGGTACTAACGGCATGTCCGACGACGCACAGGCACCACAGGAATACGGCGCTGATTCCATTAAAGTTCTCAAAGGCTTAGAAGCTGTTCGCAAACGTCCAGGTATGTATATCGGGGATACGGATGATGGCTCGGGTCTGCACCATATGGTGTATGAGGTCGTAGACAACGGAATTGATGAGGCGCTGGCCGGTCACGCCGACCATGTAACCGTAAAAATCCACGCCGATTCCAGTGTTTCAGTCAGCGACAATGGGCGCGGGATTCCGGTGGATATTCACCCCGAAGAGGGTGTGTCCGCCGCTGAGGTCATCATGACCCAACTGCACGCGGGCGGTAAGTTTGACAGCAACTCGTACAAGGTGTCGGGCGGTCTGCACGGCGTGGGTGTCTCGGTGGTGAACGCCCTTTCCGATTGGCTAGAGCTGCGCGTCTGGCGCAACGGCAAGGAACATGTGGCGTGCTTTGAAGGTGGCGAGACAGCAGAGCATCTGAAAGTGGTTCAGGAGTGCGGTGAACGGACCGGGACCGAAGTGCGGTTTCTGGCCTCGACCGATACATTCTCGAACCTCGAATATTCGTTCGATACGCTAGAAAAGCGCTTGCGTGAGCTGGCCTTCCTGAACTCGGGCGTGCGGATCATCCTGATCGACGAGCGCCCCGCCGAACGGCTGAAAACCGAGCTGTTCTATGAGGGCGGTGTTAAAGAATTCGTCAAATACCTCGACCGGTCCAAGACGCCCGCGATGCCCGAACCGATCTATATCAAAGGTGAGCGCGACGATATCGGCGTGGAAATCGCCATGTGGTGGAATGACAGTTATCATGAGACGGTGCTGCCCTTCACCAACAACATCCCTCAGCGGGATGGCGGCACGCACGTGGCGGGCTTCCGCGGTGCTTTGACCCGGACAATCAACAACTATGCGCAGTCCAGCGGGATCGCGAAAAAGGAAAAGGTCAGCTTTACCGGCGATGACGCACGCGAAGGTCTGACCTGTGTGTTGTCGGTCAAAGTGCCCGACCCGAAATTCTCATCCCAGACCAAGGACAAGCTGGTGTCGTCCGAAGTGCGCCCGGCGGTCGAAGGCTTGATGAACGAAAAGCTGGCCGAGTGGTTTGAGGAAAACCCGAACGAGGCCAAAGGGATCGTCGGCAAGATCATTGAGGCCGCATTGGCCCGTGAAGCCGCCCGCAAAGCCCGCGAACTGACGCGCCGCAAGACGGCGATGGATGTGAACTATCTGGCCGGGAAGTTGAAAGACTGTTCCGAGAAAGACCCGTCCAAGACCGAAGTTTTTCTGGTCGAGGGGGACTCGGCCGGTGGGTCTGCGCAGACGGGTCGGGATCGTTTGACACAGGCGGTTCTACCGCTGCGCGGCAAAATCCTGAACGTCGAACGCGCGCGGTTTGACCGGATGCTGTCCTCTCAAGAGATCGGCAATCTGGTGATGGCGCTGGGCACCGGCATTGGCCGTGATGAGTTCAACATCGAAAAGCTGCGCTACCACAAGATCGTCATCATGACGGATGCGGACGTCGATGGCGCGCATATTCGAACTCTGTTGCTGACCTTCTTCTATCGGCAGATGCCGGAGCTGATCGAAGGTGGATATCTTTATATCGCGCAGCCACCGCTCTATAAAGTTTCGCGTGGGAAGTCAGAGGTTTATCTGAAAGACCAAGCGGCGTTGGACGACTACCTGATCAATCAGGGTGTCGAGGGCGCAGTGCTGAAGCTGGGCTCGGGCGAGGAAATCATCGGGCAGGACCTGACTCGCGTGGTCGATGAAGCGCGTCAGTTGAAACGTGTTTTGGACGCCTTCCCAACCCACTACCCGCGTCACATTCTGGAACAGGCTGCGGTGGCAGGTGCCTTTGTGCCCGGTGCGGTCGATGCCGACCTGCAAGGCGTCGCGGACAAGGTCGCCGCCCGCCTCGACCTGATCGCGCTGGAATATGAACGCGGCTGGCAGGGCCGGATCACACAGGATCACGGCATTCGTCTGGCCCGCATCCTGCGTGGCGTGGAAGAGGTCCGCACTCTGGACGGCCCCATGCTACGCTCGGGCGAGGCCCGCAAAACGGGCAGCTTCACCCAAAGCCTGCAAGAGGTCTACAACACCCCCGCCACGCTGGTACGTCGCGACCGGATGCAGGCGATCCACGGCCCGCTGGACCTGCTGCGCGCCATTCTGGAAGAAGGCGAAAAGGGCCTGTCTCTGCAGCGCTACAAGGGTCTGGGCGAAATGAACCCTGATCAGCTGTGGGAAACCACGCTGGACCCGGATGCACGTACACTGTTGCAGGTCCGCGTGGATGACATGGTCGAGGCGGATGACCTGTTCACCAAACTGATGGGCGATGTAGTCGAACCGCGCCGAGAATTCATCCAGCAAAATGCGCTAAGCGTGGAAAATCTGGATTTCTAGGGATGTGTAGGTTTGCGCATAGCACTTCGCACACCCCATAAGTTTGCGTAGTTCACCCATAGTTTTGCGCTGCGCGTTTGTCTGCATTAGCGACGAATTCAATCAGTATATGGCTTAGTCGTTGCGGTTATGGCCCTTTGCATTGCTCAATCCCGCAAAGGGCCCCCCAAAGGAACCTTGGGGTCCATGCGGCCTTTTTGCTTGGATTCTCGCGAAAGTCTGCGGTGCGCATAAAGCGAACTTAGCAAATACTCGCTAACTGTGCGGAACCGATCTTGAATCCGGGATTTCATGCTGCCGCGCGGTTCGTTGAACCTGTTGGTCGAAGCAGGTGTAAATTCCCATCCGACTTGATCCGGCTAATCTCGAGACTTTTGCGTGGCGTCGTATTGAGAACAGACACGCGTTTGGCGACATTCCTAGATAGTGGGATGACCTCCGCTGATTCCATGCCTCAATCTACGGATCGCACCCTTGCTGGCGTAGCGCTGATGCTTGGGTTTTGCCTGACTGCTCCCTTGCTGGATGTAGCTGCAAAACTCGCATCGGCCAGCGTGCCAGTTGGGCAGATAACAGCTGCTCGCTTTGTGGTGCAGTGCGCGCTGATGTCACCGTTTGTCTGGATGATGGGACTTTCACTACGTGTGGCGCGCGGTGAATTGCTGGTACTTGTATTCCGTTCTTTACTCTTACTGTTCGCGACCTTTTGCTTCATTGCGGCAATCCGAGTAATGCCTCTTGCCGATGCGTTGGCAATTGTGTTTGTAGCGCCGTTTATTGTCCTGTTGGTCGGTAAGTTTTATCTTGGTGAAGATGTCGGCTCTCGTCGTGTCGGGGCAGCTCTTGTGGGGTTTGTTGGTGTTTTGTTCGTCATCCAACCTAGTTTCGCGGCTTTTGGCGCCGTCGCGCTAATTCCGCTTGGTACGGCAGTCGCTTTCGCTTTCTACATTCTTGTGACGCGGGGATTGTCGCGTCGGATGCACCCCGTGGCGCTTCAATTCCACACTGGCCTAATTGCGAGCTTGTTTTGTGTTCCAACCTTAATAGTTGCGCAAGGTTCTGGCTCTGAGCTGTTCGATCCCGTTTGGCCGACAGACGTCGCGTTGTTGTGGCTTTTCGGAGCTGGTTTTTTTGCGACCGTGAGCCATATGATGATGACATATGCGCTTTCCTTTGCCCCTTCTGCCACACTGGCTCCTCTCCAGTACTTTGAGCTGCCCGTAGCGACCCTGTTCGGCTATCTTGTTTTCAATGACTTTCCGAACATGCTTAGCCTGATTGGTATTGGCATCATCATCGGTGCAGGGCTGTACATGATACATCGAGAAAGGGTGGTAGCCAGACAGTTGGTCACAGAGCGCCCAGCACCTCCAATCTAAGTCCACACGCAATCGCGGCCTTTACAAATACGCATCATACACTAGTCCAGCTGCCGATATGGTGGAGCTTAGGATTGGGGCCGATAAGTTTTCAGGAGACTAAATTCCTGTTCTTCCAAATTGAAACGCGCAGCTCATCGCGCTTTTCGTATTCGGCCAGAGCTTCGCTGATCTCCCTATCCACCAGATCCTCTCGATCTTCGCCAAGATCTGTCATGCGCATGGTGAACCAAGCTGTCATGCCTCCTGGTGGCAAAGTGGCAAAGCGAGGAAAGACGGGATCTCTTTCTCCTGCTTGCCATGAGGCGGGCAGGGACGGATCAAGAACAAGGCCGCGCGCCAGTCCTGCCGCATCCACAGCCCTCGAAAGAATGGCTGCCTCGGCCTCCTCCTTCCTTTTGAATCCGCCTGTAGCCATAAGGGGGATTGACGTCAGTTGACGCGCGGCTTGGGCAAACTCGACATAGTAAGGACCTTTGCTTGAACGGTCTGAACTGGAAGGCGCACCAGGAAAATAGGTGCCTCCGCTGATGTCCAAAAGGTCAACACCCTTCCCCTCAAGTTCAGCTACAATCTTAAGGGCCTCCTCCTCAACCAGACCTCCATCAAGCTGATCGGTTGCATTGAGTTTTACCGCAACCACAAAGTCGGACGGAACCACCGCTCTGACGGCTTCAACCGTTTCGATTAGCAATCGCATTCGCGCCTGAATTGAACCACCGTAGGCATCCGTTCGATGATTGAAGAGTGGGGATAGAAACTGGCTCAGAAGAAATCCATGTGCGGCATGAATTTGCACTCCGCCAAAGCCCAACTCGACCGAACGCAACGCAGTTTTGGCAAAACAACCCGGAACCGCTTGGATCTCGGCAAAGGACATGGCTTTGCTACGGAAATCAGGGAATTCAATTTCGCTTGGCCCCTTGGGTTCGCCGATAGGCAGATGCGTTAGTGCCCCAGCGTGTCCGAGTTGCAACCAGAGTTGCGCTCCATTTGCTGAGCCGCGTCGAGCGAGTTCGCGATACGACGCCTCATTGGCCTTTTCATCCAGAACCAGATTGCCAGGTTTCTCTGGGTAACTTGGATCACCTTGAACTTCCCCTATGATCGAAGCTGCCACGCCACCTTCGGCCCAACGTTCATAAAGCCGCATCTGTGCCAAGGTCGGGTTGCCCTGGCCATCCCCCAAGGAATCCGACATGGCCGACTTGATGATGCGATTCTTCAGAACGCGTCCGTTTGGAAGCGTCAGCGGCGTGAAGAGGGTTGGGCTCGGTGCGGTACGCAAAGCATGCCTCCTTGGGGTATCTATCAAAATTTGAGATACCCCGGATGACATCGGATGTTTATTGGGTATCCTAGATCAGATTTTGATAGTTTTAGGATCAAGTAGTGCAGAAAACAGAGCTGGAAATCCTCCTGGCCGTTGTTGATCACGGTAGTTTCTCTGCCGCAGCCAGAGCAATGGGGTATACCCCGTCTGCCGTTGGCAAGAGGGTGCATCAGCTGGAGGAGCGGTTGAAGGTGCCGCTTCTTGTCCGCTCGACCCGGCGCATGGCTTTGACCGATGCAGGCCGACGATATGTAGAAGAAGCACGGGACCTTTTTGCCCGTCTGACAGCGCTGGAAGAGGATATTTCCGATGATGCCTATACCTTGCGTGGCACGATACGCCTGACAAGTTCGGCCGCACTTGGTCGCCTACACGTCGTGCCTATGGTCATTGAATTCATGGAGCGCTACCCGGAAGTCGAGATTGAGTTACTATTGACGGATAAAGTCATCGACCTGATCGGCGATGGCTTTGATCTGGGCGTTCGCAGTGGCGTCTTACCCGACTCTTCCCTTGTCGCCCGTAAGCTGATGAGCAATCCACGAGTCCCATGCGCAGCGCCTGCGTATCTTGAACAGCACGGTTTCCCTGAAAGGCCCGAAGATCTTTCGGCGCATAGATGTCTGCGTCTGGGGCATGAAAGGCAAATTTCGGATTGGGGATTTACCCAACATCAAGGTGGCCATTCTCGGCTTGGTAGTGGATTCTCATGCAACAGCCTCGAAGCACTTCATGCGGCATGTTGCGCCGGACGTGGCATCGCCTGGCTGCCAGAGTTCCTCACGTCAAACGATCTTCTGAACGGGCGCCTGATGCCTTTGCTAGAGGATTACTTAGCGTTGGACTCCGGCGGCGGCGTTTTCGTTCTGCGCCCGGAGACGAATTTTTTGCCGCATAGGGTGCGCACTTTTATTGACTTCCTGGCAGACCGTTTCGCTAAGGTCGGATCAAATTGAGCGGCGGAATGTGCTGTACTTCAGCATCTGGCGAAGTCTGCACGACGGCGGATCCTACATACTTAGGATCGGACATCGGTGACATGCGCAGTGGAAGATTGCTCTCGGCCCGGCACTCGGATCGGGAATGTCCTCCACGGGATGCCACCAACCGCTCTTCAATAGCGCAGAGAACGGCTGGAGAGAGCCCAAAGCGGACGGCTTGGACGCAGTTGAAAAAAATCATGGGCTTCAAAACTGCGTATTAAAGCCTGCGAAAATCTGCCACTTTGCTTGCCCAGAACCTCTGCTCGCGACGGAGTACTGCGGTTCGACAAAGACGTTGTAGGTGATCTCTTTCTTGCCAAAAACTTGCCCAACACCTAAGCCGATTGGCACATTATAGCTGTCTGTTTCGAAGTCGTATGTCATTATCGGAGCCGACCTTAAGTATGTTCCTCCGCCGAGTTGATAGAACAGGAACGGTTGAAAAGCTCCGATATTCACGTCTTTTGCATCACTGTCACCTGCAAAACTTGCTTGCCACGTGAGCAGGTAACCGTATTGGAACTTCGGAGACGACGCATTGAACAACACATTTGCAATGCCAGCTGACCATTTCTTTGATCCCGACCCGTCTGTCGAGCCAGTCGGAGCTGTTAATTGTGGGCCGACACCAAAGCTTAACGCCGGATTTCCGGTATTGATCAGGTAAGCAGCAAACACATTTAGGTCACCAACACCTGTCGATTTTTCGTCCGGCCCGGGGAATGAATTGACGGGTAGAGAAGCCCTCAAAATCCAATTGGATCCCCCCAAACTCACCGGTTGCGCATATCTTAGCCAAAACTGGTTACCTGTCTGATCCGTTCCTGAAATATCGCCTATGTAGTAGTTTTGCACATTGATGGCCTTGAAGTTTGCCAGGGGATTATTCGCTTGGGCTGCGGCTGATGCCGCGTCGTTCTCTTGTGCCGCTACTCGGTTACCTGGTGCTGTTGACACGCCCAGAACGATGAAAAAACTTATGCAAAACCCGTTCAGTAAATCTCGGGTCGAAGCTAAAGTTGTGGAAGGCATCTTCGGGGTAGTGCCCAATTTGCTTCTCCTTGGCGAAGTCAACATCATCACTATGAACTGCGTAATCGGGCGACTACGCGGGTTGGCGACATACGATTGAGGCAACAAAGAGCGCCTTGCGAGTTTACTTCAGGGCTAGTCAATAGGATCATTCCGACCCGTCTGCCCGGATCTTGTTCCAATCCTTTGCCATATCCACCACCACCCAACCTTCCTGAGACGCAAGCGGCATCACTTTGTCAGTGTGTTTGTCATAGGCGAACTCCCGATCTGCGTCGGTGTGATGCACCAGTATGGACATTCCACCGCCCAAAGCTGTGTTTTGCAGCATCTGTTGATCACCGTTTGAGTTTCCCGCTGCAAATATGGGTGTGCGGCCGATAACCTTTTTGATCAGGCGAGGTTTTCCGTCCCAGTTGTTCAAGTGATCGACGTGATAGGTTCGTACAAACTGCGGCTCGCCGTTTTCGATTACGAATTCTTCTCGCACGGAGGTGCCGAACACGCGCTCTGGGGGAATGCCGTAAAGGTCCTCGGCGACAACCCTTAAGAATGCACCCTCATCAGCGGTGATAATGTAAACGAGGAACTCGTTGGCCTCTAAATAGCGTATCAATTCCAACATCGGTTGGTAGATCAGACCCTCTATGCCAACGCCGAGTTCCGGGTGCTTGAAGTTCGCTGTGAAATCTTTCGCCCAACTGGCATAGGTTTCAGCAGACATTCCGCCAAAAGGGGCAGCAAACAACTGGCTGGCCAGACTTTCATACTCAGAATTGCTATAAAGTTGTTCAAAATAGGAAGCATCTTTTTCGGCCACCGACTTCCACGGCTCGCGTTTCGTCAGCGTTTCATCGGCCTCAATTTGTCGTTTGATTTCCGAAAAGATTCCATATGCATGTATATACATTGGTTTTTCGGTCCATAGCGTTCCGTCATTGTCAAAGACGGCAAAGCGCTGTTCCGCAGGGACGAATGTGTCAGAGGTCGGTTCAGTTGTCTTTTTAATAAACGAGACTATTGCCTGTTTGGCGCCCGCGTCGTTCCACGATGCAAGTGGTTCGGCAATCGTTTTCGAACAAAAAGCAGCCGCAAGCGCTGAAACAAAAACAAATACATAGACTGGGTTACGAGAACGCGTCTTCATCCGAAACTCCGAAAAGTAGCTTCTGTTGTCTTGCGAGTACGGGACGAACGATGCGCCCCGTACTATTTTTTTAGTTTCCTGTTGGCAGACCAATCTTGAAGCCTTGCTTGTTTAGTTGGTCGCGTACGACTTCAAACCGGTGGTATTCGCTCAGAGTAATTGGACCGGAATAAGACTCGCTTTGAACCGGGCGCGGTGGATATTCGATGTAGGTTTTGACCACCCGCTCCAGCTCACCCATCAGCGTAGGAACAGTCCAAGTGTTCTCACGACCGGTTGTCATGAAGATGTCGTAGCGCTCCATCGGGTCTTCCCAAAGGTTAAAAACCTGCGGCACGGTCGCGACGTACTTCTGAGGGCCACGCCATCCCAACTCGGCAGCCGGAGCCTCAGACCCCGCCCGTGCTCCGTTATCGCCTCTGATGTTGAACACAGCCTTCCAAGGCCCGACCCGCACCGCGCCCGGGGCGAGTTCATTTTCGGTGAAATAGGCCCAGCTATTTCGCTGCGGGTCAGCCTCACCAAAGAGGATTGGTGCCATATCGATACTGTCGAAGATAGTGGGTTGGCCATCCCGGTCGTTTTCAGGCAACTGAACACCAGCCAGGTGAGCAAATGTAGCCATTAGATCAGTCCCGCCCGCGATGTCATGAGACTTGGAGCCGGGCTCGATTTTACCGGTCCATTTGGCGAAGAACGGCACACGGTAAGCGCCTTCACGATCAGTTCCTTTGGTTCCGCGGAAAGGTGTCATACCAGCATCTGGATGAACATCCTGCCAGGCCCCATTGTCCACCGTGTAGATAACAAGAGTGTTCTCTTCGATGCCAAGGTCCTTGACCTTGTTCAGAATCTGTCCGGTATGATGATCAAGTTCCACAACCTTGTCGCCGTACTTGTTTTTGACCGCGGATTTCCCTTCGAAATCAGGGGACGGAAGATTTGGTTGGTGGTTGGCGGCCCAGTTGATCGACATAAAGAAAGGCTGTTCGAGCCCGGCCAGCCGTTCCAGCTCTGCAACTGCTTTTTCAGCACCAACCGCATCCAGCTTGGCCAAATCCGCTGTTGTCATATCGTCTATTGTCAGCACCTCAGTCGCGGGGCTTCCCGCCTCACCCTCAAACACACCGGTAGTGGATTGTTTGAAGAATTCCCGTTGCTCATCCGTCATCTGAACGTGCCAGTCCGGCAGCGCATAGGTGTAGGCGTTGAGGTGATAGAGAAAGGTGTTCTCCATCTTGTCATAACCATGCGCTATTGGCAGAGCGTAATCAGACTCTCCCAGATGCCACTTTCCCATAAAGTATGTGTTGTAGTCGGCTTGCTTCAGAACCGAGGCGAGTGTCCACTCTGCGGCAGGCAGCCCTCCACCCTGACCCTGAAATGCAACCGTAGTCATGCCTGAACGATTTGGGTAGCGGCCGGTCTGCATTGCCGCACGACCCGGTGTGCATGAAGACTGCGCGTAGAAATCCGTGAACATCATTCCGTCCTTGGCCAATTGGTCAAGGTTTGGGGTATCCATTCCACGGGCGGCGCCTCCATGATAGGCGCCCAGATCCCAGTAACCGGTATCATCAGAGACAATAAGAATTATGTTAGGCTTCGATCCAAAAGTCGAAAGCGATGACGGATCAAAGTCTTGTGCTTTGGTGGGGGTAGAGATCGTAACAGTAATTGCGGCAGCAAGTGCTGCCGGCAGCATTAACCTCGGCATAAGTATTCCTCCCTAGGCATCGAATCATATTTTAATATTTGGATGTCTGGAAGCGTATCATAGCTGCACACGCAGTCCGAACAGCCGGATTTCTGACGCTCGAATTTCAATGTCCGTTTTGGGCCGCTGTTTGATAAACGAACAAGCCGTAAAGAACGTATTTAGCGATCAGTGTCGGTATTGACCCTGCGTGCCGGTTTGTAGGCCACAGATTAAAATCACTGGACATAGTAAGAGCTGCTGGTGACTGTTGAAGCCAATTTCAGCGGTGGAGTTGTTTTGTGAAACAAATTGCACAAATGAATATGGGGTACTTGCTGCACCCGCCAGGAGATCCCCGTATTGCTGGTTTCGAGGACAACTCGGATCGTCTGAACGCTGTCGCAGATCGATCCGAAGGTTTTATCTGGCGCCTTCAAGGAGTGGGTTACGATCTCCCAGAGAACGACACAGGTCCATTGTTTGGTCGGCCACACGTCGCACTGGCGACACTATCGACCTGGCAGAGCTTTGCAGACTTGGAGCATTTTGTTCACAGGACTATCCATGGTCAGTTTCTAGATCGCCGAATGGAGTGGTTTGAGCATGTTGGTGAGCCAAGCTATGTCATCTGGCCGATCCAGGCTGGCCATATTCCGAGCCTGACGGAAGGAAAAAAGACTTCTTCGGTTGAGAACAGATGGGCCAAGTCCGGAGGCTTATGACTTTGCAACAGGTAGAGATATGGTTGCTAGGTAAGCAGCTCAGCGACTACAAGCTAGCTCAACTACCCTTTGATACTTGTACTTACTCCTGAACCACTAAGTCTTCAAAACTGTTGGCTCCAGCTTCCGGTAATGTCGCAAAACGAATTCCATCAAGACCGATTTCATCTCTGAGCTTTGCCAACTGTTTCAGGTCGTAGCCGGAGTCTTGAGGAACGACCAACAGAGCCTCGGGTACAAGCCTCCTAAGGAGCCAAAGATAGCCAAGCGTATTTAAGGTGAACTGTCTTTCTACTCTTGTCCTGTGCGCTTTTATTTCGACTGCTACTTTGCGCTTTCCGTCAACTTCAATGACGTAGTCTGGATAAAGCGAACCCAGGCTTCTTCCGTCTTTGAGTAAGGCGTTCTCGGATCCAAACATCTTGGGTCCATATTGCTTGAGGAACGAGAAAACAGTTTGGTCAAAAATTTGCGCGCGTTGAGGAGATGATAATCTTGAAAGATTTGCTTCCGAGTGTTTTTCTGCTCGCTCCTGTCGGAGCCGGTCGAACTCGGCCTTTAACTCGACTTGTCTCATTTGTCCGCCGAAGACCTGAGGCGCGAGCCTTTCAGCAGTAGTCGGATCTAGTTCTTCTATTTTCATCAAAAACATGACCAGGGTCATACCTAGCCAAGCTGGTCTCTCTTTTTCTACGTCAGGAAATCTCTTTTTTAACCACTTGTATGCTTCGAGTGGGTTTCTCAGGGTATGAGCCCGCTTCCCTCTTAGTTCCGCTACCGAATTTAGAACCTCCGAAGACGAGCGAAGGTCATATTTTATTGGGTCTTCGACCGCTTCTGCTAGGGCCTCACCAAAGTCTATCCAATTTTCTCTTTTTGCCACGTCTTCGAGGCCGTTGCTTTTTCGCATCGGTTATTTCACCATTATTGTTATACGCCAATAATAAATTGCAGTGTGCGGCGCTGATATTGTAGGGAGAACCCTATGAAAATCGACAGTAGAGCAGAAATTCCCGCGCGCCAAGCTTGGCGAAGAGGGCAAAAAAAGAAGTCCCATTTCTTGTCCGCAAGAAAAGCACAGGGCGTGATCCAGACTGAAAGTGGATTGGAGGCAAGTTTTGCATTTGGTTGCGACCTGCATCCGAAGGTTAAAGCTATCAGGCCGCAACCCTGCACTTTCGATCTGAAATCAGGTCGTGTTTATCCAACAAAAGCGGAGCTCATCACCAAGTTCAAGGGAACGGGATACAAACCAAAACCTTACACCCCTGATTTTGAAGTCATCTGTTTTGATGGCCGGAAGCTCTTTGTGGAAGTGCGACACTCTAGATTGTTGAAGCACAATGAGAGCACGTTGCTACTGCCAAACATCTTTAGAAGCCTCGGTTTAGAGCTTCTGATCCTCACCGATCAATTTCTTGCCAGAGATTTGGTGCACAATATCCGATCTCTGCATCCCTACATTCAGAGGTCTCCGACTGATGAGTTCCTTCGCAAACTGTCTTCAATTGAAGCACAAACGTTCCGGTTGGAATTTCTCCTGCAAGAACTGGGTTGTAGCCAGATCGATGTACTAAGTTCAATCGTATTGGGCCACATCTCAGTTGATCTTAGAGCAGGCATGCTCCGACCCAAATCTGTTGGACAGTTAGCCTACGGCCAAAAGTCTCATCTGGAGATCTTTCCACTGTGACGCAGCAAGGCCCCAACTATGTCGGATGGAATGTTCTCATCGGAACGGAAGCTTTCGTGGTCAAGGAGTTTGGTCATCAAAGAGACCACGTTTTGCTTCAGGATGAACAAGGGACATACAAAGAAATTACCAATGAAGAATTCAGGACGCTTTATTCTCTCGGTGTGGTAAGCAGCCCGCATCTTCATGGTACGACTTCCAAAAGACTGGGTACACCAGAGGAAAACAACGAAACGTGCTTTCGAGAACTGATCCTTGTCAGAGTAATTGAACTACAAAGACAAGGATACTCGTGGGCTAAGATTAGAGACAAATTGGCAGATGAGTTCGCTGCGCATCCGCTTCATGTACATCGGAAGAAACCTTTTCCGACTGTAAGGACCATTCAGAATTGGCGCACGCAGTACCTACTTTCAGGAAAAGCAGGTCTACGATCCAAGACACGTAATTCCGGCAATCGTACTCCGAGGTATAACGCGGAGTTCCGGGAGGTCGTTTTGGATCTTTTGGAAGAACATTTTCTTAACAACGACCTAAAAACTATCACTTGGATTGCCCGGCAAGCCAAGCGGCTGTACCGAAGGCAATGCGAATCCGAAGGCAAGGTGCCCGGTCCCTGCGGAAGAAAGTGTGTTGAAGCAATTGTTTACAGCCTGCCACATGCCGGACTTTTAAAACGGCGACTGGGGGACGAAGAGGCAAACAGGCGCTATCTAATGGCGCTGGAGTACCAAAGAGTATCCACCCCGCTCGAAAGGGTAGAATTGGATTGCACCACGCTCGATGTTTGGTGCGTCGATGATGACGGAACCCCAATTGGCCGCCCCCACATTTGCGTAGCAATCGACTGCGCAACCGGTGTTATTCTTGGGATGCAACTCAGTTGGAGCCGTCCCGACACTGCATTGGTTTCTCGAACTGTAAAGGAAATCTTGGAGCCCAAAACACCAGCATTTTTCATGATGCACGGTGTCGAGAACGATTTTCAGACATTCGGGACGCCTCAGCTGTTGATTACAGACCAGGGCACCGAAAACAGCGGTGACGTCTTCCATACGATCATCGATTGTTCGAGCCTGGAATGGCGCAAGATGATCCCAGGTCGACCGGATAAAAAACCGTTCATCGAACGTTTCTTCTTGGAGCTGAGCCGGTTTGTCACTCAATTCCCTGGTGCTTCGCAAACGTCCCTCATCGGCCCGAGAGATCGGACGGACAAGGCACAAAAAGAGGCCCGCCTAACTTTGCAAGAGATTGAAACGCGACTGCAAAAATGGCGCTACGATGTGTACTTACGCATGCCCAGGCGACGCGTACAACACGTGCTCCGAAGACTGGAATCTCCGATGCAATCTTGGCGTAGGACTTCCAAAGACTGTTTTGTACCAATGCCCCCAGATCCCCACGAACTCAGAGAGATGTTTATGGTTCAGGCTGCGACGAGAACTGTGCAACGGTACGGTATCTCCTACGGAGGAGTGACATACCATAGCGCTGAACTCGCCAACTACTTGAAAATGGTCGGTGTACCCACGACAGTCGATATCCGCGTTGACCCGAATGACATTCGAGAAATTGCGGTTTTGGATCGCCTGAATAATGAGCATTTCTTCGTACCCGCAAAGTATGAAGAGTGCCCGGCTCTATCCTTCGATGAGTTGGCGAGGCTGCGAAAGCAAACCTTCACCCCGGAAGACGAAGAGCTTCAAGAAAAGGCGCTGATCGCTGCGATGGCTCTGCACCTCTACGAAGAAGAACCAAAGGCAAGGACAAAGACCGCAAAGTCTCGGGAGAAGGCCGCCAAAGAGGAGCGAAGACAGGAAATCTTCGCCCAATCCAAGAAAGTCATGGATAAGCACGGTCATTCAGAGCCCGCGTACAGGGTGGAAAAACCTGAGTTTGATCTGCCCAACAAACTGCCAAGTTTTGTCTCTAAAGGAGGGTGCCCGCAATGACAGAGCGAGTGTTTGAAGTTCTGAACCAGACAATTGAACATCCGAGCTATTTGGTTGCCAAAGACAAATTGGTTGAAGCCGTCTCCATCTCTCGCAAGTTAAACGGCGCCGCAGTTTTCTTGTCCGGACCTACACGCTGCGGAAAGACGCAACTCTTGAATGACGTTCAAGTTGAACTCGGCAAGCGACCAGATCTCAGTAGCGACCTGCTTGAGTATTCTGGTTTGAGCGGAGCAAGTGATTTTGTCATCGGAAGTATTCCGACCAAACCAAACAGCAAGACACTGCTTACAGCGATGCTGGAAGCCGTTGGGGTCAAAGCCGGACCAACCCAAAGCGCGCATGATTTACAGGCCCGTCTGTGCTTCGCTGTGCGTGAAAAAGGTATTCGCACAATCGCGTTGGATGAATGTAGCCATTGCGCCGAACGAGGTGCTCATCTGTCAAAACGTGGCGCAACCGACCATTTCAAATGGCTAATCGATCAAACAGGGGTCACGTTGATCCTCGCCGGTTTGCCTAAGTTTCAGGGGCTCATTGATGAAAACGAGCAATTGAGGGACAGAACGCTGTCGACTATCGAGCTGTTTCCGTATGCTTGGTCGAGTGGCGCCGATGCTACAAGCTTTGCCGCAGCGTTCTCTGAAGCTCTATGCAACATGCAAGCCGCCGGTGGCCAGTTTGACTTTGATTTCGAAGAACTGGTGGTCAGATTGTACGGCGTAACTGGAGGTCGCGTTGGAATGCTTGTGCGCATCCTCCAAGTGGCCGCGCTCAAGATGAAGTCGACGACGCTGACATCCAAGATTATCTCGGACAGCGCAATTCAGTTGACGCAAAAGAGCCTAAACGCTGGTTACTTTTTTGGGGAGGAAGCACCTCAGAAAATCGACCTTGTTCGATCCTACATCCATGTCATGCAGGACGCTGGCTTGGATGTGACCCCAGAGTCACTCATTGACCTTGAAGCGTTAGAGGCCGCATGACATCGAGACGCTCTGACTTTCTGAGACCAAAAAATTCAGAAAGCCTGTTGGGCTATATTAGGCGTTTAGGGCGAGCAAAAGCACACTACTTCACGTCGGATTTTTTGGCAGAACTTGGCAATCGATACGGGCGTCAATTGGTTGATGATATCGCCGCAATTGAAGAGGAGTTGAGGGTCCCGCCCGGGACACTTGAACGTCTCGCACCTAGCTCGCCACCGAAAGATCCTAGTAGAGACTGGCAATACGAACGTCTTCACTCTGACCCAGTTTGCCCACAATGCCTCGCGGAAAAGAAACCATATCAAGCGCTATGGCGGCACTCCCTGGTAACTGCATGTCATGAACATCGATTGAGGCTGGTTGACGTTTGTCCAAATTGTTCGGAGAGATTGACACCACAGGTGGGTGGCTATCGATTGTGCAGTTGTGGATTTCCTCTTGATAACCTGCCACGCTATCAAGCTTCAGAGCACGAGTGCGATGTAGCATCCGCAATCTCAGGCACCGGTCCATTGATCCCACATGCCGAAACCAGAACCAGACCCCCGAGCAACATCGGTAAATTCGTTCATTTCCTAGCCTCTGGGTTTCAAGCTAGCCGTACGGGTAAGTTCGGAAAAACGAAAATTCCGAAGACCGTTGAAGACGCGGTTCGACTAATGGCGCCGGTCGAATCCCTTTTGGCAAACTGGCCGCATGGTTTCGAAAATTATGTGAAAAAGCTGCTGCATGAAGGTGATCCCGATGCAACTTCTGCTCCTGAGCGGCTGGGCAACTGGTATCAGCGCCTAATGCGGTTTCGAGAACCGGAATACGATGTGTTTAAGGACGCAGTGGCACGTGTGATCGAGAGAGAATTCAGTGGCTTCCATCCGGGTCATTTGGCGACTACTTCATCGAGAGAGTGGTTGCCCGCAACGGAAGCGGCGCGACAACTCGGAATTTCTGCACAGCGTCTCGTTGCGGCAGTCCAGAAAAAAGAGATCGCTGGTAAGATCAGTCAACGCGGATTTGGACATAATCAAACAGTCGTTCCCAGGTTCGAAGTTCTCAACATTGCAGTAGATCGTCGGCGCTTCTGGAGCGCGGCAGAAACATGTGACTATCTGGGAGTTGGACGTACACAATTCCAATTTCTCAAAGAACTTGGTGTGGTCGGCGAAGTCCCAGTTTCAGATCGGCCACCGCTCGTGGATGGCCGGTTCCACTCGAATTCGGTAGAGGAACTTGTCTTTAAGATTAGAGCATCGGCCACTGAATTGACGGGAGAGGCAGTTTTGTTCAAAGAGCTTACGCTTAATCGAACAACTGACAAGACGGCGCTGAAGAAGCTCATTCGTCTCATTTGTGAAGGTTCTATCGCTGCTGAATTGGAAGATCAGGATGTCCTACTCGGTGATTTCAGGTTCCAGAAATCGGACGTCGAAAAGGTTCTGCGATCTGAGCGGCACTCGTTGGACTGGACTGCAAATGATGTCGCGAAGTTAACGGGTTGGAAGGCTCAGGCGGTGACACATTGGTGCAAGCTGGGCCTGCTCGGATCTCGCAAAGTTCCGCACGGCCCAAGCGAGTCTTTCTTGGTCAGACCACAGCAGCTTGTGATCTTTCAAAGCGAGTACATGCCCGTCGCGACACTGGCGAGGTCAAGAGGTACAACATCCCGAAAGCTACTGTCCGATTTTGAGAGCAAAGGGATTGAGACACATGGCGCGCAAATTGAAGGCAAGACGACGCGAGGGCACCTAGTAAAACTAAGTGACCTGGCTTCGCTGCTGTCTGAGGCCGCCTAGTGCTCGCCTGCACCATCCGAAAAGAACACCACTGAAATGCGCTGTCCAATTGCAGGTTCAACCATGCTCATAGTAGAGACTGGTGGTACATAGTTCCGCAGAGCAGTGCTGGGGAAATGCTTATCCGTGGCGCTTTGGTTCCTAGCAGGAGAGGCGCTTAGAAGAAGCACGCACTACTACGACGACAGTCGCCATAGACTTCTTATGTCAAATATTGGTTAAGGGCGGCAGGTACGCTGTACTAGCGGTCTGGGTCTGTATCGAGTTTGCCCCAGAGATCATCAACCATATCTGAGAAGCCATCATTCGAGGCCTCCTTGGGCAGTAGACCAGCTCTTCGCCGGCGTTCGACCTCGGCCATTAGTTCTTCCTCTGTGGCTGTCTCAACCACATCACATCGAAGAGCTTCAATCTCGTCCGCTGTCCACGACTCAAATTTGTCAGCGTAGAAGCCTAGGGAATACGGCTCGTCATCAGAAATCTGCTTGATCACAGCATTCCAATCTTCGCTTTGGTTCGTTTCCTTTTCGACCCTCTCATCTAGTTCGCGGATTGACTTGCGGATCATCGGCAGCAGTTCTGCCTCAACGCTTTCTTCGCCCGCGCCGGTCCCCGCAAGCCAAAGGTCTGCGATCTTGCGGACGAGCCTCCAGACCGTCTGATTTCGAGGGTGGCCTTTAATCCGGCCGCCAAGGCCTTTTTCCTGAATGCCCAGCTGTTCAGCGGCCCGTTCGCTCATTCGAATATTGTAATCAGACACGTCCGAGAGCTCTGAATCGTTCTCAGATACAGCTCGAGCGACTTCTTGATCACCGACGTAAACAACCACCTTCAACATCCCGCTAGCCCTTCCTTCGCAGGTTCATCACCCGGTCCAGGTGGCTGTAGTCCAGATCTCGCATGATCTTCTTCACTCGCTCTGGATCGACTTCGCGATCTTTTCCAGCAGTGTGGACGATGTGTCTGACGTAGATCGTCAAAGCGACAATGATCACGGCGGATAAGATCAAGCTGAAATGCTCGGCCCCCATCACCAAGTCTTCTTCCTTGGGTCTTCGATCCCGAGGTCGTCGAACACGTTGCCGCTACCATCAGTGATCTCGACATCATGGTCTTCAATCACTAGATCCCAGGTGTTCTCTTTGACCCATTCATCCCGCCATTTGGGCGCATCGGCCGGACGCTGTGCAAAATCGGCGATTTGCTCGAGAATCATTTTGCGCAATGCAAGCCAGACCTCCGGACCCTCTCTGCGACGAGCTTGCAACTCTGGGATCAAGGCATCCAGAGGAACATCCTGTAACGGGCGCCCGAAGATCTCTTCTTCTGAAAAATCATCTGTCATCACTCAACATCCTCGACACTGATCGTCAAGACTAAGATCTTGTTTGGTTTTACAGTGACTTCTTTTACTTCAATCGCTCGAAGTTGGCCGTTCACCAAAGTCTCGTAGATTACGAAAATTGGGATTTCCTCTTTTGAAGTCTCGTCACTCATCTGGCTTACCCTTCGGATCAGGCACCTTTCGCGACCGGATCTCATCCGAGGTAATCGGCTTGGTAAGTTTTGCTCGACCGGCCGCAATTTCAGCCTCCCGAAGCCTAAGCAAACGCAAGGTTTGTTCATCCAGCTCAACGTCGTCGTCATCACCCATCAGACTTCTCCCGAGTACAGTAACAGTGAGAACAGAGCACTTGAGACCTGTCGGCTGTCCGAACGATGTCACCAACGTGGCCACACTCTTCACACGTCACACCGCATCGAAATTCCATCCAGTCAGCGTACTCCTGAATGAGATCGTTGTATCGACTGAAACCGATGGAAATCTGGCCATCCTGGCCTTTCTTAATATCCGAGATCTGAATAGTTCCAGGGTCCAGTGCCCTGAAATCCTGACTGAAGGAAAGCTTGTGGAGTGCTTGCGAAATCATGACGAGCCAGCCCTTTCCGACAGCAGGAACAAGAGATGCGCAATCCGGAGAAACGAGGTCTGGACAGTTTTCCACAATGTCCAGCCTCAGGCTGTCGGGCCAGGATTCTTCGGCGCCCTCAAATCGCCGCCGCAGAGCATCATTGTAGCACCAGCTGCAAAGCGTCGTCACAAACCCAAGGATGCTCTGGCGTTGTGCAGAATTAGAACAACCTTCACAGGTTTGCTCAATCTGATCGACACGCCATTGAATCTCTTCACTCGTAGCCTGGTTGCAGCCCTGGCCCTCATAGACGCGCAAGCCTCCCCATTTCTGTTTGATCTGAACGATGGGCGGGTATTCACCACCAAACAGGTCGGGCTGCTCGTCGATCAACCTTTTCACTTTCTCAAGTGCAAGCGTAAGCTGCTCCGCCCACCCGGCACGATACTCACCAAGCTGCTTGAAGACGCTTCCATGAATATCATTCCAGTCGACAACACTGCTCATCACTGACCTCCAGGCCCGCGCCTCTTTGAGATCGTGTGAAACCTCCGCCATAGCAGTCATCATACGGTCGACCACTTCGAGGTCATTACACTCGACATGCAAACCCTCGGTCGACCATGTGACGTCAGAGACGTGCGGAGCTGGGTAGTTGTGCGCCATCACCAAACGCATCTCTTCGGCGTACCAGGCGTCAAATGAGCGGAGATCATCTGGCGCTCCATGGTCCTCGATCACACCTCGGACCTTTCCCCGGAATTCCTTCCAGCTCTTTTCGACATCATCCATCAGTCACATTCTCCAGAACTTGGTCTTGTTGAGATGGAAGACCCCTCTCGAGATCTGGCAAAGGGCAATCAGCGGGACATGACCGGTGGCCAGTGAGCCCGTATTCATGAGCTTCCGGGCGTAGTTCTCATCATCGTAGTCTTCCATAATCTTATTGAAGGTCACTTGTTGTTCGGCGGTCATCACCATTCCTTCTTCACGCACGCAGGGCACCGATTACGGTCATCCGTTCGGTCGATCTGACCGAAATAGCCACAAACTGAGCAGGTCATTCGATCTCGAGTAGGCTTTTTTCGAACGCCAAAAAGCCTCTTCCTTTTCGGGTGGCGCTTGCTCGCGACATCATGCGCGCACCAGCAACAAAGTGTCTTGTACCAGCCGTCCAGAAGTTGGGTCTCGGCACTATTCCCGCATCGTTCACAGCTGTGATTTGCACGCGCAATCGTCGCAGCGATCATCGACTGAATTTGTCGATCATCACACCGGTGGTAGATGCGGAGCTCGCCGATTTTCTCTTTGATCTGAAGGACAAAGGGGTAGGTGGCACCCTTCAGATCGCAGTATTCCTTAACCTCTGTGAAGAGCACCGTGACCAAGCCGGACCAGCCTTCGGGTGTGCTTCCGAGGTTCTCCTCGACCGATTGCTTGATGTCGTTGAAATCAATTGCGTTCGTGACGTCGCCCGCCATGTCGGACACCTCCTGAGGATGGTAGGAGGCGTCGGAATCGAACCGACTCGTGCACTCTAATCTGGAGCAATTACAAGGATATAAGCCTCGCCCGCATACCAATGCTGCCTCCCACGGATTTCGCGTGGGTTATCGACCTCAGGCCGATATTCGATGGCAGTGGATGCGTGTGTACGTCATGACCGCAAGCTGAACCAGTTCGCATAGCCATGTCAAGACGGCGCTTGCTGCACTTCGAAATTCACCGCGTAGTTCTGGGAACCTTCTAGCTTAGCGTGTGCCAAAAAGAATGAAGCATCCTATTTTGCGGGTCAGTACAGCGTCGAGTAGCTCTCAGACAGCGAAACGATTCGATGCCCTGTGACCTGGACTCGAACTCAGATACTCCGTCGATAGGTCGCTCTGAGCCGACGTGCGTCTTTTGATCTGCGTCTTATGCGCTCCGTTCTGGCGAAATACAAAAGTCTTGATCTGACCAAACCTCAGCGGCAGCATTGACCTGCATCTTTCGAAAAATGGAGATACCGGTTGCAAAACCTTGCAAGTTTCAATCCATTTAGCGTCTCGAGTCATTTGTGATGATACGTTCCTCACCTGAACTGCTGGCAGTTTCGAGGCGTTGGTATGAAATACTCAGAACCAAAAAGAATACTGACGAGTTGCAGGATTTTCTGTCGAAGGTAGATGAACTACGGTTTGTTGGGACAGGCGAAGGAGAGTTTTGGAGTGGGCAAGCAGTTCGCGATGGGGTTAGCGGCTTTTTCGCGGAGATCCCTGCTCCCGTCGTTTTCGAAGAAGTTGAAGCTGAGGCCTTCGAAAACGGAGACACGGGATGGTCATCCTTCGTCCATAAGATTCAGTTTGTCGGCTTTGATGAAGCCGTATTTTACCGCACCGTCCTGATTTTTGTCCTGGAGGGAGCGGCTTGGAAGATCATCAATCGCCACGCTTCAGTGCCCACTCCAAATATTGAACTCGTGGGTAAGGAACAGCTAGCCATCCAAAAATTGGTTGATGCTGCGCGTGAAGATGGACCCGAGCTGGTCCAAACCGAAGGTTTGGCTTCGGTACTTTTCACTGATGTAGAAGGCAGTACAACGTTGGCGGAGGCGTTGGGCGATCAGCGTTGGTCGGTGCTGATCGAAAACCACTTCCAAGTCTTGGCGGCGATCATTGAAAAGCATCATGGCCAGTTCGTGAAATCCCTCGGAGACGGAACGTTGTCCGTCTTTCCGTCCGCGAAAGAAGCACTGACGGCCGCTATCAAGATTCAGAAGGCCATTGCATCGGTATCCGCGGAGCCATCTTTCGATGTTCGGATTGGAATTCACACTGGTGATGTCGTGCAATCTCGTGGAGATTTTTTCGGTACGGTGGTCAACAAAGCATCACGCATAACGACCGTTGGTGCGGCAGGCGAGATACTCGTTTCAGATGCGACTCGCGCTATGGTCGGAGGACGAACCGATTTCTCTTTTTCTGAAATAGAACCCAGACTCCTGAAAGGTCTACGCGGTCACCACGTTTTGTATCGGCTGGATTGGCAAGACTAAGTCTTGGGGGCGCCGTAACTCCGGCAAATCGCCTAGTCTCGTAGGGGAGCAGCACCGCCAGTTGTTTTGAGGTTCGCGCCACAGCTCACATCGCCAGCAATTCCTGATGAATTGCGACCATTGCCCAAGTGTCGCGCGTGCAATACGCCACAAGATCCGAATAGACCTTCTCGCGCGCTGGATCATCCGGTTCGGTCAGTGTTACGTCCTTCCAAAGGCGAGACGCGCTCGCCCCCTCTTTGATGTCCAGATCATCGTATGAAAGTTCTGGCAAAAACGCTGGAAGAACGGCCTTGATAGAGGCGCTTCCTTTGAACGCAGGATCGTTGATCACTTCATCCGCAAACGGCTTCATCAGATCTACAACGCGTGCATTTAGGCCTTCCAGGAACTCTGCATGCTCTGGATAAGTTTCCGCCATTTCCGTATTGCGCGATTTCTCGAACGGCGCATACCAAACCACTAAAGAGCCAACGTCTCCTATGTCCTCACGAAGCCTTTTCAGCAAGGCTGGCATCGGGTTACTGGCGTCTCGGTGGAGATACTCCCTGTGCTCAATTTCTCCGCCAGGCTCATGCTGGACATGCAAGGAATACTGGAAAGCCACTTGCTGATAGGGACGCGTTCCGTCCCAGGGTGGCAGCAAACTCTGAGACGTCTCGTAGTCAAAATAATAAACCGGATAGACAATCTCGCTCAGAAACCTGCTCAACTCCTGATGATCGATTGTGCGCCCACCATTCGCCGTGGCTCTCAAGTAGCGTTGCGTCGACTTGCCCAACACAAATGGATCGCTGATCTCGTCAATCTTTGTGATCCCATTTGCGATGAGTTCGGAGGCTTTTTCCGAATTCATGAACGGAAGGCGGTGGATACTGTCCTGCGCGAGAGGTGGGTCGAGTTTTTCGCGAATTTCCAGCCATTCACCGTAGGATTTAAGGCGCGCACGTTCGGGGGACGGGTCAGGCATCGTACCGCTGGCAACGACGCTCAATGCCTGATCGATACGCGTGCGTGTTTTTTCGAGCTGCTCAGTCACCGCATCCGTGATGTCAGTGATGCTGACAAGCTCTTGCGGATTGATTTCGCCGTTTCTGACGTAATCACGGTTCACATGTGCCACTTCGCAGCGCGCAATGGGGAACCCCGCTGCCTCAAGCACGACACGCTGGAATGCGAGATCAAAAGTGTGTTCGGGCTTTGCAGAAGTCCCGCTCTTGATCTCTGTCAGAACGTACCCATCGCCGCTGCGGCTCACGATGTCGGAGATGCAAGTTATGGTTCCATCTTCATAGCGTCCCTGAGCCACGGCGTTCGCACCATCTCTCCAAGCATCCAGAGTGCGTGCAGGCAGAGCTTGGTATTCAGAAAAATCTGAAAAACCGAGGCGAACGAGATCACCAAAAAGCTCCTCTGCATAAGGCTCAAACGCGTGCCCCTCGTCAAAGCGTGCTTGCAATGAGGGGTCAATTGGCGGCAACAGATGCCTGGCGTGTTTTTTGATCCATAGCCAGGCAGGGTGCCTGAGAAACATCATGTAATCTGATTTGGATAGCATCGTGTAATTTGCTTCCCAGAATTGATGGAACCAGTGGAAGACCATCATGGTCAGCTATTGAGAGCAACTTTTCTTTGGTGCAGTCGGCGTCACCAATCTATCAAAGCCTCATGTAAATCGTACCGATAGCTCGGTGTCCATCACGCCACTAAAACCAGCTGACCATTCTTCACCCGGAGACACTGGCCATGCGTCTGTCAAAGTACCGGTTGTAACCAGCTCGCCTCCCTGAAGCTGGTCGGCTTCGGAGAGCAGAGATACAAGATGAGCCAGGACTTCAATTGGGCCTCCAAGCGCGTTTTCACCTTTGCCGGACTCGATGGCCTCGGTGCCCTTGAACAATGCTAGTGGCACTTCGGCCAAGCCGATCAAAACATCATGCGTCGCCGCGATTTTGTCGCCAAGAACAAGGCAGCCGTGCAATCCTTGTGCTGCGATTGAATCTTCGACTGAGAATTTCCAGTCGGGATAAATCGATTGCACGATTTCAAACCCTGGAGCGACCCACTCCACGCAACCTGCCAACTGTTCATTGTTCATTTCAGCCGTCGGCGCATCGCCGAGGCCAAGTACGATTTCTGGCTCGATTCTCGGTTCTGAATACCTTGCCAAGTTTACCGGCTGATCAGTCGAAAACAGCCCATCTGAGTGAACCTCTCCCCAAATGGGTTGATCCACACCATAAACAGGCCAAATCGTGCGGTTCGTGAAGCCGACTTTTCTGCCAACTCTTTCTTTGCCCAAAATCTCGCGGACACGACTAGCAATCGAATATGCGTCATCCAGCGATAACTGTCCTGCCTCTGAAGACAGTTTAGGTATCTGCCGGGCAGAGGTCAGGGCATCAGCGATTGTCTTAGCGTTAGCTTCAATATCTCTTGTCATATTCGCATTATACGCGCCTACGGCTGGATTGCGATGCAATCAAGGTATTGAAGAACTAGGCTCCTCAATTCACAGGTATGAAAAACGATGCTAACTATTGGCCCATTCCGTTGGAGACCTGACATGACCAAACTTCGCCTTTTTGGTATCGTCATCCTTTTCCTTGCAGCACTAAGTGGGCTTTCAGAGCACCTGTTTTATGGCGGTGTCGACCCAAACGGCGTTCTGCAAGAAAGCTTCTTTTTGCCGCTGACTTTCATTCTCGCAGCAATTGGCGTCGTTGTGCTCGTAGTTTCGTTGTTCCAATCACCGCGTGACTGAGACGCGTCCGTCAGTTAGAACGCTGTTCCAAAACGCAAATCGGGTAATCTCCAGGATGGCGACCTCCGCCCAAGTCTAGGCAGGCCTCCTCATATTGGTAACGTTCGACCGCACGTCCCGCTAGGAACATGCATAACCCGACCGTCAATACGGTGAGCGCCAACAGTATCTTCGTACTCCGTGTCATTGCTCAGTTTATTGTTTCATTCTCTTGGTGTCAGTCAACCAGCTTTCAGATCTTGTCGAAAATTGGCAAATTCTGAAACTCAAACTTCAAATTGGTTTCGTCGAGTTTCTGAATAAGGGACGCTCCCTCGATCAGATCAATCTCGGTCCAGAAGTTTTGGCCTACTAGCTTGAGAAGGTGCGTATCGGCGGAGCGGTGAGCATCTGCATTGATCTTAGCTATCGACTCCTAAATCCAATGATCCATGCCTATACTCAATGGCGCTGTTCAGCGCCCATCAAGCTAGGGAAAATCGTTTCAAGGCTTGACCTTTTGCGATTGCTTTTACGCAAAGGTGGGTATGGTCGGAATGTAAAACCCGGCTTGTCTTGCCTCGCAGTAAATGCACGAGCAGGTCTGCATTGCGCAGACCTTCCCGTGTTGTGAGCTTGCTCATATGCCACAACAAAAAATCCAAAAAGATAAACTTTGTTTTTCAAGTCCTAAGTTGAGGTAGCTTCGCTTGTACCGCGAGAGGAGAAAGTTAGTGACAAACAATAGGCCGTTCCCACTAAGTCGAATTGCTCAGCGCATCACTCTGGCGAGTTCCACATTCGTAGCTTTCGCTTTTGTAATGTCACCAACCAGTGCACAGGCCCAAAGTTCGCAATCTTGCGTTGAAGTTGGTGCTCCCCGTCAAGAATATACTGCTGGAACAGAGACCATTCTTAGCGGGCAGACGATATCTTCTACTGTGAAAACCTGCCTGCCAATTCCAAACGGGCCCATCACGGCGCTTCTGATTGGTAATTCCACCATAACGCCTTCTGGGGAAATTGAGCTGTATGTCCCGGGGCAGAGTCAAAATCCAGACAGAGCATCGGTACTGACTTTGTTGAACGTCGATGTCGCGGCTGGGAGCGGCGACTTTGTTTCACGGGAGGCCCTGACGACGCAAATCAATGGCAAACTACGAGTCAATATTGTGGGGACTTCGATAGGATCAGGACGGTCCATGACATTTGCGCCCGCAAATGGGAGTGATGTTGACCCAACCGAGGTATTTTTCCAATCAGACACGCCGTTAACTTACGATAACTTGACAGTAACAAACGCGACGGAAATCGCGTTTGGTGTGATCAACATTCAGACAAGAAGCGCTCAAGCGTCTGATTTTACACTGACCAACAGTTCAATGTCGGCCACCAGCGATATTGTGATCGGTGCTGGCACAACGCTTCGGCTTGACGCATCCAGCAGCTTGACGACGCCCGGTTTTAACAACTTTGGCACGTTGGCCGGTAATGGCACCGTGAACGCATTCAATTTCAACGTGAGAAATGGCGCTGTTCTTTCACCGGGCTCCTCGATTGGGACGTTGAATATTAATAGTGCAATTTCCTTCGATGCAGGGTCGACGATTTTGTCGGAAGTCGACCCCGCAGCGGTACAAAATGCGGATCTGGTTTCCTCAACAGACGCAGTCACTGGTATCAACAACGCCACCATACAAGTCGAAGCTGCTCGGCCCGGCCTGACAGCGCAGGACTATGCAGCCGGCAACAACTACACGGTATTTCAAGCCTCAAGTTTTGATGGGAACTCACCCACGCTCGTTGCAGGAGGATCTCTTCCAGCGTTGTCCAATCTGACGATAGCCAACACGCCGACCACTGATGGTCAGATTGATATCGCATTCACTGCTCAACCGGTCACAAGCTTGCCCCAGAACCCAGCAGTTACCAATTCGCCAAATGCCAGCAATCTCGCTGGCGCGGTGGCCAACACCACAAACATGTCACCTGGAACCGGTCTGACCAATGGCTCAACCTTGGGCAATGCCGTAAACACGCTTACCAATTCAGGCCTGGCTGGGTTTAACCGTGTGCACGCCGAACCCTATTCCTCGAACCTGACCGTTGGGCTGGAGCAATTAGACCTGATAACCAACACAGTGCTGAGTCACGCTGACTGCCGCAAGTATCAAGCGGTCGGCTTCAGCAATGACGATCAACCCGTTGCATCTGGCGACATCGACTCGGCCCAAAGACCGAGCGGCGCAATCGACTGCTCTGACCGGCGCTGGTGGATCGACACAGCCTATGTGAGCGGGGACGTTGATGGAAGTAACGGCCTTGGGACATTCGACTATTCGCTGGGCACCATTTTGGTCGGAGCGGATGTCGCAAGTACCAATAGAGGTGTGGTCGGCGTTTACGCAGGCTTCGGGACATCCTCCATGGATGAACACGATCAAGTCGATCAGGACTTTTCGACCGACAGCTATCACGTGGGCGTCTATGGGCGCACAACAACCGGAACATGGGAGTTCTCTGGGCTGATCGGTTACATGTTCGGTGAAACCGACGCCAAGCGGCGAAACCCTTCTGTTGATGGCTTTACAGGAGGCGAAGCAAAGTCAGATTTGGACCAAGAGGGAATCCACGCCGGGATCCAGGCACGGAAGCTGTTTAGCCTGGACAGCGGTGCTAGGGTTTCTACGGTTTTTGGATTGAACTACGGGCGCATCCAACAAGGCTCAGGCACAGAAACCGGCGGCGGCGATTTCAACTACTCTATTGAAAAAGCGAACGCAGAGTCTCTGGTCGCTTCCATTGGAGTTGACTACCAACGGGACGTCTTGACAGCGAATGGTTTGCTAACCCCAATCGCCTTTGCCCGGTATGAATATGACTTCTTTGCCAACAAGGACAATGAGCACGAAATCACTGTAACAAGCCCGATATTTGGCACGTTCACGCAAGTCGGTCAAAACCGAGGAGCAAACGGCTTCGTTCTTGGTCTGGGGCTAGGGTATCAGATCTCTGATCTGGCCAGACTAACGGCAGGATATGGCTATTCAGTTCGCTCCAACGGCCAAGAACATGGCCTCGGTGCAAACTTAAGCGTTCGGTTCTGATTAGGGCGGACCAACGAAGAGGAGTGGTAAGCTAGCTGCAACAACTTGCGGAAGCTATCGTGGCGGTGTGAACTTCATTCTCTAGCGATCAAAATTTGGGGATATTAAAAACATAAAGCCGCGATTTCTTGGCATCGTCTGTCAGGATATAGAGAAGCCCTTTGGTCTCATCGAGAGCGATTCCTTCGGGATGTTTAACTTCCTTTTGTTCGCCATCTTCTGTGAACGTCAAACTGATAGACTTTACTGACTTGGATTTTGGATTGTAGACGAAGATCTGACGGCTTTTGTCACTCACAATCCAAAGAGAACGCGAGGACCGAGACCATGCCAGGCCACTCAAATCCAGTTCATCATCATCTACACGCTCGGAGATAAAACCTGCATCGCGGGCTAAAGGAATGATCTCAATAATTTCGTCTAGCTCTGGCGATAACACCATTAACAACCTTGGTTGTCCCTCAATGCCAACGAACACCCGCCCGGATTTCGGGTCAACGGCGATGCCTTCGGGTCCTTTGTTCAAAGGGTTGCCGACGAGTAATGCAGCGGCGGTCGGGTAACCTTTAAGAGATGCGAGAGGTATTGTCGTCAGTTGAATGGGGTCAGTTGGGTGAACGACTAGGATTGATCGGTCAGTTTCTTGAAGCACCAAAACAGACCCATCCTTTCGAGGCGCAACACCCTCCAAATCTGATCCTGCCAATCCTGGCAACTTGAAAGAGTTTCCTAATACCCCGTCGACTCCGAGTAGGTGCAGTTTAGGTTCGGCATCACTTACAGACCACAAAAAGCCTTCAGCGTTAGACATTGCCAAGCCGGAAGGCTCTGAAAATCCCTCTGATTTGTCTGCCACCTTGAATTTATCGACCAGAACCAAACCAGCACTTTCGGCGTAGGCAAAATCGGTCCAAGGCAAGAAGGCTGCCGCAACCAAGCTGGCCGTAAAAGCGAGTCGTCTAAGTTTGCAGAAACACCGTGAAATTTCAGCTTTTGACGAAAACACTCTGTTTTCTGTCATTGGATTCTCTCGCGCTTGGACCACATCCCTGTATCAGCGTTCGTATCACAGTCCGGATACGATGTCCGAAGAATGCACTGTAATCTCTTTACCTGATCCCGCCTGTTGCGATTGAATTGAATAGGGCACGATGTGCTTTTGTTAAGCGTAAGCCTTTGGCTTGAGCAGGAAGGAAGACAAGTTGAATACGACCCTCACACTTGTGACCGTGTTGTTGATGCTGCTGTTGCCAGGTGCTGCGGTGTCACAAGTCGACCCTGCGACGATGCTGGCCGGGGCTTCGGGGTCAGAAATCGTTATCGAACGCCGGTGGACGCAGTTTCGTGGCAAACAGGAACTGTATTTCTTTACTCTCGATGTGATCGTCACGATCATTCTGGCTGGCTTGATCGTCTATCATCCGGTGAGACGTAAAGCCCGTAGAAGCGTCCGCGACATAGTTATGCCAAGGCTTTTCTTCCTGTATGCGCTTATCGGCATGGCGGTTGGTTTTCTGGTGGTTCAGCACGGGTCAATGATCGGGTTCGTGATCTTTGGAATAGGAGCCCTGTTGAGGTTCCGATCAAATATGGATGACCCGGTCGACACGGTGGAAATGATTATAGTGACCGTGCTTGGGCTGGCGGTAGGGCTGGGCTTGCCCTTGATGGCCACATTGGTGGCGGTTGTATGTTGGTGTTTCATTTGGCTCGGTGGGCGAAACAAGGGCGTGGAAATTTCGCTCAAGGCTTCAGACGAAGAGCACTCATTGAAAGTCAGCGGAGCCATTGAAGCCATGGCCGCAGACGCTGGCTGGAAGCTGGTCAGAAAACACCACGTCCCCGGAAAGTCTCGCGTCTCATTGCTTTTCATCACCTCGGGAGGGCTTTCAGAAGCCCGGATAGAAGAGATGATAAACGATCTGGTCCCTGAAAAAGTTGAGCTGAAACTCAACCTCTAGTCATTTCACAAGGTCTAAGCGTTTCAGCACCGCATTCGGGGATCTGATCTCTTTCGGAAGCGACTTGAAGTTTACCGACCTTTCGAAATCGGGTCCTCGATATACTGCTATCCCAAACTCTCTGTTCGGCTGGAACGTAACATGAGTGAAGCTGTGAGGTGATCTGGCGCTATCGCCAATAAGCCGCCGCGGACCACCTCCCAAACAAGCTTGAGAGACATAAGCCACACCGTCTTTCCAACCGGGATAGAAGGCATGATGGTGGCCTGACAGATGCAGAACGACACCGCTTTCCAAATAGATTTTTTCAAGTGTCGGATCACCGATGATTTCGCGCTCGCGCTGGATCGCGAAGGGCCAAAGTGGGAGGTGACTGAAAGTGACAATCGGGTCCCCGTCTGCACCCAGTTCCTGTAGCCGGTCCTGCTGATCACCGGATAGCGGGCCCAGGGTCGTTGCATCCAGAGACGCAAACGTAATGCCCTGCATCTCAAATGCGTAGAAGAACGGGTAGTCATCCGAAACCAGGAAGTCGACGCTTGGTTTTCTCGGAGTCCATTCCTCTGCGTATATTTTTCTTTCACGCTCGAACCCTCGGTAGGCGGAGGCATCATGGTTTCCTGGTGTGACCGCAAATGGAATGCCGGCAGCCTCTAAAGGATCTGATACGGCCTCGTGAAACGCCTTCCACATCTCTCTGACCTGTTTGTCTGACAAGTTGGGAATGCGCTGTCCCGCGACCATATCGCCCGTCGAAATCACCAGATCTGGATCAATCTCGACTATCCGCTTAATCGCCTTGTCGACGCGGGCATCGTATTTCACCGAACCATAGCTGCCGTTCAGATCCGATATGACGATAACATCCAATGCCGCCGCTTTGCAGGCGATCAGAGTGGTCCAAATGAACGCCGCGAAAAGCGTAGAAAGCCTACGGGTCATTGCAATCCACTGTCTCTACCTCGGTGTTGTTTCTCAAAAAGAATGCGACAGGATCCAAGTCGAACATCAAATCGCCATTTGAGCAATTGTCCTGGAGAATGGACGTTGCCAGCTCGGTGTTTTTTACAACTTGTGCAATCTGCCTGTCTGACAACCCAAGGCTTTGCGATAGCCAGCCGTAGACGGGACCTTGAGATTGAAGATCACTATTCAAAGCGACCAAGCGCCGATACACGCTTGGAGAGAAGTGCCGCATTTTCTCCAGCATTTGAGTGGATTTCGCGAAGTTGGCATACTCGACCCGCCCACCAGCATCGTTGTCGTTTAGATTGCTGCGACGGATCAATAATGCGTCGGCGGGAATATCTCCATCGTTTGGCTCATGGTGTTTGGCTTTCTTGTGCTTCAGCTTTCCGTCTTCGACCCAATACCAATAGGGTGTGAAGTCTATGTTTCCTACGCGGTCCTGCTGGCTAAAGATAAAGTCGAGGAGAACAATCTCGGTCAGTTCTTGCATCCAAAATGCCATCTGTTGGTCACTGACATCGGGACCGAGATCCTTGTTGATCATCCGGTCTTTTCGGCCTTCTTTCACGCCCTCTGCAATGGCCTCTAGCAAGGGTTTTGAAGATCGCAAAGCCAAGAAAGCGGGGGTTTCCTGAAAATCGCGGTTCTGACCTTTCCCCCAACCAGATTTGCGGGTGCCGTTGATTTCCGAGCCGTATCGATGCCCGGGACTGTCAAGCAGTACACCGTAAATTTGCGTTCGATCCGAGGTGAACAGATCATCTGTCGGTTGGTATGAGTTCGGGTCGGAATCCGCAGCTGCGAAGACCCGCCAGCCTTCATGGTTCATGCGCCCGCCATGAGAGCCACCGGAAATCGCAAGGCCAGGTTCGGCAACCTCGGAAAAATGCGCCTGGGCGTCCATGCTGCGCCAAACAGCGACTGGAACTTTTACAGTCGCGTCGAAATATCTGGAGAAATGATAGTAAAGCAGTGAAGACGTGGAAAAGGTTCCACTGGTGCCTTTTTGGTTCATGGTGGACTTGAATTTAGCCACCCTGTCCTTAGCCAGATCTTTTGCCGCCTTCCCCTCTTTGCAAGCGTTTCTCTCGAATTCAGAACGGTTCCCCACGTAAGGTCCTTCCGAAATATCGTAGACTGCCATTCCTGGGCTGGTGCTCCAGGTTTTTGGGCAAATAGCAATTTCGGAGGCATAGAAATCGATCTCGCAATAGGCCGTTTCTTCCTCAAGATCGCTTTTCTTATACTCGCCCGTTGGAACTTTTTCGATCCGAATACAGCGTTCAGTAACGCCGTTGGGACTATCAAATGTCGTGGCTTCACCGAGAACATCGTCGTTCGCCCACAAGACAGTGGGTGCAATTAAAGCAAGTGACCCCAGAAGATTGAACTTCATTTGGATAGTCCTCCCAATATCATTTGGGGCAAATCGCTGCCTGTTGCTCGTTGGAGATCTTCAATTTTGGGTCGACACTGAAGTTGGAAAATTTTGAGTCAATCCACTGGTCGCACCCGCCTGAACAAGGGGCTCCGTTTCGGGCATCATTCCAATATTCCTTGGCCCTTTCTTCTGTCCAACCGCAAAACTGAACGAGCGCCATCGCCGACAATGCACCTGAGGAATGAACGCCCCACATGCAGTGCACCAGAACAGGGCCCTTTCCAGGGTTTTTAATCACCTCGTGTATGGACGCCATGACAGCATCGGGTCGAGAGGATCTGGCGCTCTGATAGTCAAAGGATCCGTTTCCGCAGCTGGTGCGACCGTATTCAGTGTTTTTGCCGAAGTCGGCATAAAACCCGGTTGAAAACCCTTCGCCGCACAGAGTTTCGCGTTGACCTTCACTTAGGCCAGTTCGATCCTTGTCGCCGCCCTTGAAACCGGATCGATACAACACTCCGCTTAAGACTGGGCGAAAGAAAGCGACACCATCAATGCCTCCGTCACCACCCTTTGAAAGCATTTGACTTTTGCTTGGACCGCCATTTCGACTGGTCACGTCAGAATTCGCAGCGGTTGCGAGAACACCAATGAATATGAGGGACGCCAAAAACCGCATGCCAAATCCTTTCTATTCTTGAACCTTTAATGCTCAAACTCTTGCGACCTGATAGTCTCTCGGAAAGGCTAGTTCATGACAACCATATCAAGTGGGCAAATAGCTTTCCGCTGTGAAACTTTAGATGGGCCACACGAGATTGATGATAACGACGACTACGAAGTAGGCTAGAACAACTTTCCAGTTCCATTGGTGCTTGTTTTCTTCGTTGATCACGCCAGCCGATTTCAATGCCAGGTTAGTGATGATTAAGGCGACAACGATGACCGCCGCGTGTGCCAGGTCGAATTGCAAGTTTGGGCTCCTTCTCTTGGATTTGGGATTGATGGAAATTTGTCAGCAGTCACCTGATGGCAGCATAGCTACATCTGAGTACCTTCCCTCAGACGTCGTGATCTGAGCACATGCACCTGTATCCTTGTTAAACCAGTACGAGGTCAGCCCTTCGCTTCGGATGAGTTCAAATCCGAGACTTTGGATGCCCATTTCAGCTTGGCCCGCTCTTGCCCCTTCAAATGGCGAAAGATCGCTAGAGCTGCCCACAGTTGGTGCACTTGCATCCACCGATCCGCCACTCTCTTCGCATGCTGCAAGTGCAGAAATACATACCGCGCCGATCACCATTAGGACATTGGTTCTCATGTGTTTTTCCTGGCTGTTTTGGGAACGTGTTCAAGGGCTTCTGGTCGATCACCTATTCAATTCCGAAAATTACGTTGTAGCCGACGGAAGAGTTGCTGCGATTGATAACCTCCACAACATGATCACCAGATTGCCAAAGCTGCCCTCGATACTCCTTGTCCGCCGACATTAATCCCAACAGTTCAGAACCATCGGGGTTACGAATAACGTAGTCTAAGGAGCCATTTCGCGGAGCAACGCGGACGTAAAGAAACTGTTCGTTTTTTGCCCCGAGAACATATTGCTGTGACGCTCCGGGCGCGAGTTCACCAACGAGTTCGGCGCCGGTGGAACCAGCATCGAATTTGACACGTTGGCTACCAGTAGACCCGGCGGCGCCTGCCATGGCTCCACCGCCATCATCCATCGCTTCGACAACCGACATCTCGCCGATGCTACCATCCTTGTACGCGATGCAGCGCCAAAGTGTTCCGCCTGCGTCTCGTAGCATGACGAGCGTGCCCGCTTCTGAGAACTCTGAGCTTTCAATCGTACCTGATTGACCGTCTGGTCCTCCAACCTGTCGCAAATGATCGATACACGCGTCGTCTGCTTCAGACATTGCAAAAGAAGCCGTGCCTGCGATTGCGAACATCGGTGCGAGGAATTTGAGTACAGCGAATTTCATCAGATGGTCCCTTGCTGGCTGATCCTTAGAGTTTTGTTCCGTACAAAGCGGAACCTCACTTCGCGTCTCGTAACTTTGACAGAAATTCATCGCATGCCTGCGCGCTGCCGACGATCTCGTCCGTCGTTTCAATTCCTTGCAGTGACGCCATTTCCGAATTTACGCGGTTGAGGATCTGATCCGCTTGCTCGGCGGTGATAAGGTTCTCAGCTTGTGCTCCTTTCAATGTGGTGCAGACACCGGCGGACAAGCCTGTCGCAACGCCGACACCCACCGCGGCCCCGCCACCCAAGGTCATCGCCCCAACCACGCCGAGGACGAGCCCGATCACAATTCCCAAGATTACTTTTCCCATGTTTTCCTCCCTTTTGGTGAGAAAGAGTTCAGCCACCACTACTGGCGCAATCTGCGTGCCCATCTGCAAATCAAAACCAGCGCTAACAGGTTGAGCGCCGGAGCAATCGCCGCGAACCACGGCTTGGCGGAATCCGAAAATAAGTCCGCCACAAGTATCCAAGGTAGTCCCAACGGCAGCAGGAACACTCCGGACAAAGGGTCTCGTTCCTGTCCCAACCAGCCAAATGTGCCCGTCAAGAATGCAACCAACGCCAATAGGTACATGACCGCGAATACGATGATGGTGGTTCTACAAACCAAGTCGAGCCTCAGCTGATCAAGCCAGTGCTGCGCAGCCGTTTTCAGCTACGCAGCAGACAGGTCACAATGCGCCTTCGTCGCCCAGGAACTCGATACCAGCTGTCGCGCCATCACTGTAAGCAATGCAATTCCAAGGAGCACGATCCTCGCCAACGCCGACTGTGACCTGTGTTCCCGCCTCGCTAAACGCGGATGAGAGCACCACGACTTGCGAATTGTTCGTCGTGTTAGCTACATCTCGCAAACACGCCTGCTGAGCCGGCGTGAGCTCGGCGGACGCGCTTGATGTACTCGTATCGTCGCAGGCCGCAAGCAGTGCGAAACATGTGGCGCCTGCAATCATCACCATCTTGTTAGACATTTTCTTCTCCCTCTGGTTCCCTTGAAATTAGTGAAATTGGATGCGCTTGTTTGATGCTCCCGCGTCTGTGCAGCCAATTGAACATACCTTGATCCTGTGACTACCATTCCCAAAACTTGCCGCGGGGGGCTTGGTCGGCGGGAAGATATTTCGTTGACTATCGGGGCCGACAATAACGTGTGAAGGCCGAATGACGTCACTGGCAAATGCTAGAGCAAACTCTGGACAGAGGGCGAGTACGTTTAGTCTGAGCATCGCGTCCTCCCAGCGCTCAATCATTGTAAAGTGCCTTCCGACCGCCAGCACTCACTCCAGCAGTCGGAAGGGCTCGGCACAGCGAGCAGCAACGACAATAACGGAGGTAAAATAAAGTTGTGTCGAATTCGCATGTTTGAATCTAATTTCTAATAAATCAATATTTTTTCCGCGCGTAAGTTTCTCTACGCTCTCGTACGATAGGCCTCTGCGTTCAAACAAAAAAGTAAGTGGGAGCTACGAGTGTGTTCCCCTGAGCGGCGAAGCGATTTGAGGCCGCACAAAAACAATGAAGGGATTGAAAGATGGGATTTGGTGAAGCCGTTAAGACGTGTTTCTCGAAATACTTCCAGTTCTCCGGTCGGGCTATACGCTCAGAATACTGGTGGTTCTTCTTGTTTGTGGTTGTCGTGAGTGCTGCCTTAGCTGTGCTGGATACGATTATATTCGGGACCAACCCCGAAACAGGCCAGGGATCTCGGGTCCTGTCCTCTGTTTTCCAGCTGGCTGTTCTCATACCTATGCTGGCCGCCGGTTGGCGAAGGCTGCATGATACAGGACGACCTGGCTGGTATTTGCTGCTGCCGATGGCGCTCAGCATTACAACGCTATTTGTTATGCTGGGTGGGGTAGCGTTCTTTTCGGTATTGGAGCAAGGGACCGAAAACCCCGATGCATTGCGAGGACCTGCGGCCGTCCTGGGCGTGACCGGTATTGTTGTTGTCTCAATCCTTCAATTGGTTCTGTCCATTCTGATGATCTGGTGGCTGACACGACCTTCCCAAGAAGGCGCAAACGAATACGGCGAACCTGTTTCCTGATCTGGCTGTCCGGGCAATTGGCTGGAACTTCTGCTGAACGACAGTGCGAACCGTAACTCAATGGAGAGAAAAAATGAGCTGCAAAACCATTTCCATTGGAATGCTACTGATGGCAGTGGCGACCACAGCATCAGCGGAGTGGTCGTTCAGCTCCGGGCCCAACCCCAATGCATTTATTCAGACAGGAAACATGACGCTGGAACTTCAGTGTGACCGTATTCGCTTTGCTCCGGCTGGATTCGAGGACAGCCAGGACATTGCGGACAAGCAGGGGCTTTCCATTCGTTTCTTGAAGAACGGCACCACCGAAGTTGGAGCATTTCAGGTTGGCGCAGAAAACGCTGCCGTGCAGATCGTCGACAACTATCCCGTCGAGGTCAGTTTCAATAGTCAGCCGGACTATGGTTTTGTTCTGGACCAGCTTGCGGCCAATGCATCGGTTAATCTGTCGATGATTGATCAAGATGTCAGCTACGGAATCTTTGACTTAAAAGGTTCCAGCGCGGCAATTCGGTCCCTTCGTTCCGCCTGCGATTCAGGTGCTAGCCAAGGGGCCTCCTACGAAGCACCCGAAGGCATTGTCTATTGTGGTGGCGGAGCGATAAAACGCCAAATCGAATATGTAATTCTGGACAATCCAGAGGGGGAGTGGGACGCGCGAGTAGCGGTTAACGGCGATTCGATCAGAGCCATGACGGTCTACAGTTACTTCGGAAACTCTGAGCCGCCGGCGGGATTTGTTGTCGCCCTGCTTGGGGAAGACAGGTCCGAATTTCTGATTTTTAACGAAGGCTCGGCAAACTGGCTGGAATACGGGGACTACAGGTATGAACAATGCAACTGAAGCCACCTTCCAACCGGCTTCCCAATTGGCAAGCTACTTGAAACGTTTGGTATCTGCGATCCTGCTTGGTTCGAACCTGGTTTGGACCTCACCAGTTGTCGCGGCTGACGTTTCGCAACTTCCAACCGGTTTGCGAGCAAAGGTTGATCTGGCGATGCGGGCATGCGCGGAGTTCAACAACGGTCAGTTTGACTTAGATTGGGGCGCGGTTGAAAGGGTCGATCTCGACGGAGATCTACAACGCGACTGGGTTTTGAATGAGTCTGATTTTGCGTGTTCGAGCACCGCATCTCTTTACTGCGGAACTGGCGGATGCATGTCGCACTTCTTGATTGAAGAGGAGGTTCAATCCTTGCTCAACCAGGGCTGGACGGTTGTTGATTTTGGGCGTCAACGCGTTGTTGTTGCGGATATTCATGGATCCAATTGCGACGGAATAAACCCAACGCCTTGCGTCACCGCTAGTATTTGGGATGCGGACGCTAAGACGTGGCGCTCATCTGCTGGCGATTGGGAATAAGTTGCATTTGAAAATTGCAGATAAGCCACAGCAGCTGGTTTGTTCGATAGGTTCTCCGTGGCACGCAAACTTATGGGCAAATCGTTCAATCTTATGCGCAAATACCGCGCAGAGTTATGGGCAAGATTCCCAGATTTTCTTCAATGAAAACAATGTTGGGAATGCAGCGTTATGAGCGCACCTACAGGATGTTGTAGGTTTGCGCATAACACTTCGCGCACCCCATAAGTTTGCGTAGTTCGCCCATAGTTTTGCGCTACGCGTTTGTCTGCATTAGCGACGAATTCAATCAGTATATGGCTTAGTCGTCGCGGTTATGGCCCTTTGCATTGCTCAATCCCACAAAGGGCCTCCCTAAGGAACCTTGGATTCTCGCGAAGGTCTGCGATGCGCAGAAAGCAGACTTTGCATACCCAACCATGCGACGCGTTTCATCAGTATCTGATCAGAGTATCAAGTATCGCTTGCCGCGTTGCGTCATTATTGTGGAAGATCCTGCCGGCGAGAAACTCAGATGGAAACTCCGGCCACGTTTTGCGCATTTCGGTGATAAGTCGCTGAGCTTCTTCGGTATGTCCCAACTGATCCTGCGCAACGGCTTGGAACAGGAGAGAAGGAGCACTTACAGGCGCACCGGCTGCGGGCGCTCCTTTAAAAGCCTCGACAACCTTCTCGTAGTTCCCGAGCATCAGTTGCGATACACCCCAAATATTTCGTGCGCCAAAGCGGCCCGATCCTGACCTTAGTCTTTCTGGATTGCTAACCTCAGCCGCAAGATCCGGAGCGTTCGCCATGATAGCGGTGATGCCAACAAGATCCAGAATATGACCATCATTCGGCGCAAGCTCGACCGACAGTCTTGCATATTTCACAGCCTCGACCGGTTTGTTTTGGGTGGCCAGTACCCAACCATTTGCACCGTTTGCCCACGCATCGGTGGGAGATAGATCAAGCGCTCTTTCCGACATCTCGGAAGCTTGGCTAAAAAGGTCATCTCTTTGCGCCTTGTCAGGGGACAGCATGGCCAAAGTCGCAAGGACCTGTGCCGATCCGGCATAACCGTCGGAGAGTGCGGGGTCGAGCTCTGCGGTATGCTGAAACATTCCCAGTGCTATTTGCTGGCGCTTGATATCAAAAACAGGAAAAAACATCCCTCGGGCTTGATCCGCAAGATTAGCCGCCTGAAGCCTTGTCAAAGATTGCTCACCAAGAGCAGTTCGCTCAGCCTGTTCGATAGATTGAGCTGTGGGCAAAACCACCTTGTTATCCCGAGTGAACCAAAAGCCAGCCACCGCAATCAACACTAGGCAACCCAGCCCAATTGGCAGCAGTTGCCGTAGACGTCGATGCCCGCCAAGCAGATCGCTGTCCTGAACCCTTGAGTTGTCGCCTCTTGTCGTCCTTGCTTGCGAAAACCGTGGCTTGTATCCGCCGGAATCAACAAAAATTCGAACTCCCTCACCATCCCATTGATCTTCGTAAAACTCATGTAGCAGTCGACGCAGCCGTCTGGCTTCGACGCGGACAAGATTCCGACCACCGGTGCCATCAATGCTCCGGCCGTAGACTTCGACCGCGATTGCTTTGCCGCGAATCTGGGCGCCACGACCCGCGAGAGTCTCTTCGACCACGTAAGTAAGAAATTGCTGGAGTCGAGGCGAAGCCCGGAACACGACGCTGGAAACAACGCTCTGAAGTGCCTGTCGGACAAGCTCCGGCGATGGCGGTGCAACATCTTGATCTATCGGCAATTCATTAGCTTGGTTCAAAGCAAACTCACCCCCAACTCACGGTGACTCACTTGGCGTATATCGTCAACCGCACTCATCTTGATGTGAGAATAGATAGTGGGAACCGGGGATTATCCAGTGACTTGGGAACTGAGTGACGAGCTTCCAGATCTTTCCGATGCGCTTTCAGGGCGTACCGAAACGGATGCGTTGCTCAGCGAGGCAATCGAGGACCTAAGGAAAGTTACTGCGCTGTTGGATGACACATCGATCACAGCCACAGAACGCGCGGAATGGGCCCACATCAGATCGGAACTCGTGAACGAGCTTCGCCGGATGGTGAAGCGCAACCTTCGTAGCATTTCCAACTAAGGGCACAGCCATGACAAAAGAAGACAACGGCAAAGAACTTAAGAACGAAAAAACCCAGAAATCTGACGACATCGAAAACCCTTCCCGGCGACACGTTATGCAGGGACTGGCAGCAGGTGCGGTCGCAACCGGCGCAGTTAGCTACGGTTCAGGAGCTGCACAGGCACACCCCAGCGATGGACCACTAGGCGAAAGCCTAAAAAACCCGTACGGCGGCCGGCCTGCCGGGGGTATCACTTTGCCCGAGTACTTCCGTCCCACGAAATACATGACAGGCTCGAACGCGAATTATTTCCCGCTATCCGAGGACCTCGGGCCCGACGAAATGCGGATATCGTTCTGTGGTTCCACCCCATTTCCGCCCCGCGAAGATCAGGCTGGCACCTGTATCATGGTCGAACTGGGTAACGGAAAGCGTTTCTTCTTCGACTTCGGCTCGGGCTGCGTCCGCAACATTATCGGGATGCAGGTTCCGGGTCAGTTGATCAACGACATCTTCATTACGCACCTGCATGTCGATCACTATGCCGACATTCCTTACATCTACCCGTTTCGGGCTTGGTCCGGCGGGTACACACCGCTGCGCATTCACGGTCCATCTGGTCGGACACCCGAGCTTGGTACAGCCGGAATGGTGAAAGGTATGCAGCAGATGCTCAAATGGCATCTCGAAGCTTTCGATGTTTTCCCAATCGGCGATGGCTACGAGATCGAAGTCAATGAATTCGATTTCCGCCAAGAAGGTGGCATCGTCTATGATGAAGATGGCGTGACTATACGTTCCTGGCCGCGCAGCCATGCCAAGGACGGCGCTGTCGGATATCGGTTGGATTGGAACGGGCTTAGCTTTGTTTGGACCGGCGATGGACGTCCCGATGAACTGAGCCTTGAATACGGAAAAGGCGTCGATGTGTTTGTGACCGAAATGTCGGGACAGGACATCGGGCAATTGATGACCTACAAATACGGTCTGCCTCAAGAGCTGTTTAACTACACAATCGATACGCACCATACTTCTCACTACGCTGTTGGTAAGATGATGGCTGAGGCGCGCCCACGGCTTGCAATGGTGACCCACTATACGCAAGACGAGGATATCGATGCCGAAATGCTCGCGGGAATCCGAGCCCATTATGATGGGTTGTTCGCCTGGGGGTTGGATGTCGCCGTCGTCAACGTAACCAAGGATGCAATCTGGTATCGGAAGGCGACGCTTCCCGGAAAATCTGGCTCGGTCGCGCCATTCCGCGAATTGGGCAAGATGGAAGCAGAAGGCAAGATCACGTTGCCGGATGAAATCAAACCGCCAGCACCGCGATCATCACGTGCCGAACAGCAGGACCAGAAATACCGCGATATGGAGATTGATCCCAAGGAATACTATCCAGCTGACGTATTCCGAGCCCCCGATCCAGAGTGGCCCAGTGATTTCGTAATCAAGGTCGATGACGTCATCCCAAACCGCAAGAAGAAGGCGGAGTAACGACATGATCGAGTTTGGGTCGTCATCTGCAATCCCCGTAACGATTCTTACCGGCTTTCTCGGAGCCGGTAAGACAACACTTTTGAACCGCATCCTGACAGGCAATCACGGGTTGCGGGTTGCGGTTCTGGTGAATGACTTTGGATCAATAAATGTTGACGCCGACTTGGTGGTCGGTCTCGAGGATGATGTGATGAGTTTGGCAAATGGCTGCGTTTGCTGCTCGATCCGAGATGACCTGATCGAAACGGTAGAAGCCGTTCTCGCCCGGCCCGAGAAACCGGAATACATCGTCCTTGAAGCAAGCGGAGTGTCGGACCCGTCATCAATTGCAATGACATTCACCGATCAGAAGTTTCGGGACATGATCCGCTTGGACAGCCTTATGTGCCTGGTCGATGCTGAACAGCTCTTTTCTGCGCCGGAACAAATGGAACTGAAGCTCCGTCAAATCGCGTTCTCGGACATGGTTATTTTGAACAAGGTCGACCTCGTCGACAGGGCGGCTGTTCAAAGGGTGCACGATTGGCTCGGGTCTCGCTTCCGTCGGTATCGTCTTGTCGAAGCTGTCAATGCGGATGTCCCACTGGATATTCTTCTTTCTGTTGGCCGCTTTGCCGCCGAACAGCTCGAAACAGAAATACCCGATCATCACAAGCATGGACCGGATTGTGGTTGCCACCATTCTGATCACTCGGAAAGCTTCTCAACAACTATGATGAAAGCTGAAAGCCCGATAAGCTTGTCTTCCCTTCGGAGCGCAATTCGAAAGCTTCCTGGCGACGTTTATCGCCTGAAGGGCTTTGTTTTTAGCGAGGAGGATCCAGATCATCGCATTCTTGTACAGGTTGTCGGAAAACGCATGGACATCGCAAGGGATGGCGCATGGGGCCACCGAAAACCCGAAACAAGGCTTGTTGCAATAGGTGCACCCGGAGCTCTTTCGGAATACGAGCTTTCCGATACGTTGTTAGCAAGCGCATAGAGGCAAGTTCGACAAAATTTGTTTGCGTGTGTTTCTTGAATTCCAACACGTAACAGCTCGAAAGCCCGCAACGCCGAGGACCAAATGTGGAGAAATACCCTATTGCTTAAGCAGTTTAGGAAATGGAGCCAAGCGATCAGATTGCTTGCACTTGCCACTGCGATTGCCTTGTCGGGAACGGCTGTGCGCGCGCAGGACGTCTCAAGTCGAGAACTTGAAGATACAACCTCAAACCTCGGACTACCGAGCTCAGCTGGAGGACAAGATGCCGAGTTGCTTTCCGCGTTCCACGGGCTTGAGGCGTTGCCCCGCGTAGCAAATCTCATTTGCAGAGGTTCCAGGGGCAAAGACGGGATGCCTGTCATCTTTTCAACCGAGGTAGATCTGGAAACTTTGCAGGCTGGTGACTTCAGAGTCGCAACAAAGTCAGGCCAGATCGGAACAATGCATTGCGCGTCAGTGTTGCCTGCTACTGATCCCGGTGAATTGCGCACGGTGCTTCTCATCGGGGATTTTGGGAACGCCTCCGAGGATGCACCGGTTGCAGTCGAAGTTATTGGACATCTTCATTCCATCGATGGAACACTTGATTTTCGCGGTGCCACTGTCGCCGTGACTCCGCTGGAAGACGGCCCCTCAATGATCTTTGCCGAGGTTGTCGAGGATTGGACTTTGGTCGGAAATTTGGGGCCACATCGAACCAGAGGAAGCCTTTGTCCAAGTGACAACATCGTACAGGCCATTAGGGTAACCTGGGCGGGTGGCGTTACGCTGGCGAACGGCAAGGAACCTGGCGATGTGGAACGTGATCTGTACAGTATCATCGTAGAGGCCGAAGAAGGATCTCAACGCACAGTTACGCCCGCCGCGCTTGCCGATCTGGGTGACGGGGACAATAACCACATGCTCTGCCTTGATACAAAGGATCGACCTATCTCGGTGTCTTTCCCGGCTGGTATTCTGACAGACCCGAATGATGATCTGAACCCTGAAACCAGCGTATTTGTCTCAAAACCCAATTAACAAACTGCTTTAAGGTTTGTTCGAATGGACTTTTAGCCGAAAATGCCCGGCCGGGCCGGTTGCGGGTATTGCAGCGGTAAATGCGAATGAACGGACTTGTTCGCCTCTCGGACATTGCAAACTCGGTTTTGAAGGTCCGCTTTGGGCTGATAGTTCTACTCTCGGGGTTCGCGCAAAAAAGGCCGCTCGAAAGCGGCCTGATGGATCACACCTCGGTGGCTTCCGCGATGGCGAGTGCGTCTTCGATGTCTACACCCAGGTAACGCACTGTACTGTCCATCTTGGTGTGACCAAGCAATAGCTGCACTGCTCGCAAGTTACCTGTTCTACGATAAATCTGCGCCACTTTTGTGCGTCGCATTGAATGGGTCCCATATTGGCTGGGATCAAGCCCAATCGAAGCGACCCATGACTGAACCAACCTCGCGTACTGACGAGTAGAAATATGCAGCCGATGCTGAAAACGCCCTGGCCACAAGTACTCGGATCTTTTCATCGCAGGTTGTTTCAGCCAATTCAAAAGCGAGTTTCGCGTACCACTACTAGTTTCAAAACGAACGGGTATCTTTGTCTTGCTTTGGTTGACAGACGCGCGTTCCTTTACTTGTCCAGCGGCAAATACATCTACAACTTTAAGGCGACCAAGATCGCAACCACGGAGCTTACTATCTATTGCTAAATTGAAGAGTGCTAAGTTCCTATGATCTTCTGAAATTTCTAAGCGAACGCGTATTGCCCAGACATGCCTTGGCAAAAGCGGGCGCTTCTGGCCAATAACCCGACCTTTGTTCCACGCAGATCGGCCAACTCGAATGACGGGTAGATTTAAAGCTTGCATGACGAATACTCCACACCGCCACGCACCACCTCATCGCCCACACAGTGTCAGCGTCTATTGGTTACCATGCTTGGTCTCCGTCATGAAAAATCTGACTTTGTCGAAGCCTGACCGGCGCCTCAAATATGCGATTTGGTATAGGGCGAATAGCAGAACTATGGATTCAATAGATCAGGATGGATAATCTTGGGTCTAGGGGAGAACGGGAGTGGAACGCCGCCTTACCACTATCTTGAGTATTGACGTCGTGGGCTACTCGCGACTGATGGAACGCGATGAGGCAGCGACGCTGGCAGCACTAAAGTCGCATCGGTCTGAACTCATTGACCCCTTTGCGGCGAGTTATGGTGGCAAGACGATCAAATTGATAGGTGATGGTGCTCTACTGGAGTTCGAAAGCACCGTACAGGCAATGAAATTTGCCGTTTCTGTTCAAAACGAAATGCTCTCTCGAAATTCGGACGTTCCAGAAAGCGAACGAATTGTGTTTCGGATCGGCATCAATATCGGAGATGTGATTGCCGAGGATGGAGACATTTATGGTGATGGCGTCAATGTCGCCGCTCGACTTGAAGGCTTGGCTGAGCCTGGAGGTATTTGCATTCACCGCAGCGTAAGGGACCAGGTACAGGACAAGCTGGATCTGAATTTCGAGGATCTGGGTGAGACCGAAGTCAAAAACATAGGGAGACCAGTCCGAGCCTTCGAAATCGTTCTGGATGACAAGGCCAAGGCTTTGGCTTTATCAAAACCAATTGCGCATACGAAACCAACGATATCCAAGTGGGTGCCAACTCTAATCGGTGCAGCATGCATCTGTTTGGTGCTGGTTTCGGTCGTATGGTGGCGATCCAGAGATGCGGCACCCCTGACCGAACAAGAGGAGTTTGCGCTTGCCATCCCAGACGAACCGTCCATCGTCGTTTTGCCCTTTGAGAACCGCTCAAAAATTGAAGAGGTCGGCTATCTGGCAGAAGGTTTTGGAGCAGCAATCACGACGCAGCTTTCGAAGTTTCCACAGCTATTTGTGATTGCTGGTTCTACTTCGATTACCTTTGCGGACAGCTTGGCCAAACCGCGAGAAATAGGTCGAGAGCTCGGTGTGCGATATGTTCTGTCAGGTAGCGTTCAGAGCGTTGGCGAGAATATTTCGATTAACTCAACACTGATAGAGACAGAGTCGGGGCACGCTCTATGGTCGGAACAATATGACGTTGGCGTCGAAGAATTGTTTTCCGCTCAGGCCGACCTTATTCGGGAAATCGCATCCACCCTAAAAATTGTAGTTGAGGAAGAAGAAATCGCTTCGCTTAGGAAACGGCCAACCGATGATCTAGAAGCGTATGAACTTTTTCTGAGGGCTGTCGCCAAAAGCAAGCTGCTGAATACTGCGAGTCGGCAAGAGGCAATTGAACTACTGGAACGAGCCATAGTGCTCGATCCAGACTACCTTTCTGCACATATTGAATTGAGCGGTCGCTACCTTAGTCTTTGGCGCTTTGGTGGGTCGGACGATCCAGAAACCGCGCTGAACAAAGCCCGCAGGCACGCACAGCGTGCGTTGGAACTGGATCAATCGGACTATCGCGTTCAACACCGCTTGGGCCAGCTACATTTGTTTGCTGACCACGATCATCAACTCGCATACCAGGCATTTCAGCGGGCAATACGGGAGAACCCCAATGATCCTGAGGTTCTATATGGTATGGGCTTTCTACGGTCGCTTATGGGTGAGCCAGCCGAAGCGATTGAGTGGAACAACAAGGCAAAAAAGGTCAACCCGCGTTATCCCGGCTGGTACAATTTTAACGCGGCACTTTCTCATTTCTTAATCAGAGATTACAAACAGGCAATTCTGCTGGCAAAAACCGGTATCTCAACTTATCCAAAGTCGCTTCCTCCGCGCCGTATCTTGGTCGCAACTCTTGCTGAAATGGGACGTCTGGAAGATGCACAGGTTGAAGCAAAGAAATTACTCGAAATCCGGCCGGACTTCCGTGTTTCTACACACAGAAACACACCCTTTATGCATACTGAGGACCAGGACCGGTATTTTGGTGCGATGGTTGCTGGTGGATTGCCCGAATAGAAAGGTTTTCATATCCCGGATACTGGCTGTATGCGCGGTTTCCACTTTTGGTAGCATCGTTGCATGAACGGACCAATCCGCTCCTCGGGATCAACAAACATCGCTGTTGAATGTCTGGTTTGGGCTGCGAGCGGTCAATCATGCTCATCGCAGAAAATGGCAGCGCTGAGCCGAAAGCCGAAAGATTCCTACTTTTGTCGAGCTAGTACCTCGGCGGCCCGACGAACTGCGAGTACCGCTGTGGCGTAATCTCCCAAAGAAATCCCTCTGAAAGCGAATGCAGCCGGTTTCTCGCTAAAAGTGGTATCGACTGCTCCCGAGACAATTTCCGTCAAATCTCCAGTTACTTGATGATATGGCAGCATTGGTTTGTCGCTTTCAGATTCCTGTTTTCGGTCGTCAACAATAACAGTTTTGAAGGCGGTCATACCCTCTGGAAGCCACGGAATACAGGCATCTGTAATGGCGGCGAAGGCAGTCGGCTTTAGCCATCGGGCATCCAGAAAAGGTTCGGTGGAATAGTCCAAAGTTATTGATGTCACTACCAGATCGGCATCACACAAGGCGTCCTTGGCATTGGCGGCTGTTTGGGCCTCGAGGCCCATGTCCCGAGCCCGGCGACAAAGCTTGTCGACATTCGCTTTGCCACGTCCGAACACACGAATGCTCTTCAAGGGGAAAACCTCGGAAAACGCAACCAAATGGGAGTGAGCTTGCACGCCGGCCCCAACAAAAGCCATTGTCTCAGCAGTAGGATCAGCAAGTCGACGCGCCGCAACAACTGACATCGCCGCTGTTCTGACAGCCGTTACCCAATTTGCCCCTAAAACGGCTCGGAGAACTCCGGTTTGCCCGTCCATAACCATGATTGCACCGTTAATCGAAGGGAGCCCCTTGTCCGGATTATTTGGACACACCGTTACCTGTTTGGTCACGATGAACCCATCATTTCCCACCGCCAAGGTCGACATTGCGTACCGCCCGTCTCCGGGTAATATGGCTGTCTTAGGGGACGTATGAAGCTGCTTTCCCGCCTTGGCTATCAGCGCAGATTCAATCGCGTCGGCAACTTCCGAAGGTTTGATACCTAAACCTTCCAAGTCCTCGTCTGAAAGATAAGTTATTTTGCTTTCAGAAGTCATCTTAGCGCCGCTCCGCTTTACATTCAGGCTTCCCGATTAGGCTATCAAATGGCGTGTTAGCAAAATCTTTAGGTGTCCAGATTGGGACTTCACTCGAGTACATTATTCGTTGCATTGGGATTTCTGTTTTGACGCTTTCGGTCTCAAGTTGTCTCAAGCCACTTGAGTTTGAAAATTGTATGCTCTCCTTCGAGACCTTTAAGCGGGACAGTCATTTGCTCGGCAAACTGAAAATCCTGTGATCCGCCCACCATGATCCGTGTGGCATCCGAGACGCGGATATCACTTGGCGCAGCGAGAGCGGCTATTCGTGCGGCCTTGTTGACAACGGTCCCGAAGTGATCAGCATCAGAAGTAATCACTTCGCCGGTATGCAAGCCGATGCGAACCCGCAACTTTGGCTCGTTTGTTTCCGCCGCGTTCGCCTGCTGGATATTCTGGGCTGCCAGCAATGCTGCCCTTGCGGAAGCAAAAGACGACATCACCCCGTCTCCCAGTGATTTCACCGTACGTCCACCACTCCCGACGATCTGCGTTTCGACAAGTCGCAGATGTCTTCCGAGGGCGTCGCTCCAAAGAGTATCTCCTATAGCCTCAGCGATTTTTGTGCTGTCTGCGATATCGGTGAACATGATGGTCGCTATACCACTTTGCCCGACTTCGTGGGGTGTAGAGAGGGCGGCATCGAGCAGTTCCTCAAAGCCTCTGGCCTCGTACCCAAACCCCTCTACGTTATTGACCGGTATGGAATTGTGAACATGCACAATCTTCCAGGATCCTTTGTCGAGTTTCAGAATAACTGTGGAGCGCAGATGCGCGGACTGTCCTGTCTCAATACCCTCAATAGTTGCTTCCCATTCGACCCAACCGAGCGAACCGCATTCAAATCCTCTCAGTTCCTCTACGTGCCACTTGAACCGTGGAACCTCCCCGATGTATTGCTCCATACCGCGACGTAGCGCATCGCCTTTCCAAGCCTCGCCCTCTGCTGAGCCAAAGTATGACAGGGCAGCGTCATCAGAAAAAAGATGTGCCACCGTCTCACCATCGCCTCGACCGTAGGCGTTGATCCATCGTGCCACTATAGCGGCCAGTTCTGGTGAGGGGCTTATAGTATCTCTCATGTCAGAACGTCGCGTCGACGGCCAGATAACTGCTTCGAAAAATATGACCTTCGCACGTCCAGTTCCTTTTGAAGCGTGTCATGGCATAACCTTTCCCGAGATCTCCATTTCTGAGGTCCTGTCAGTGTAGGCCAAGCCGGGGCGGCCATAAAGACATAGTCAGATTTGTCCGCATCTGAGACATCGGACGAAACCGCGGCGAACGGCCGTTGTTGGTAAGCGCAAACCCTGGCCGCGGTCGCTGGCCATGAATGACCGCTCATCGAGGTTACGGGTCATCCGGAAAAAATCCCAGATGGCCGAGACGACCCCAGAGCGGCTATCTTAATTTATTCAGCGAGCAACGTCCTAAGCAGTAAGCTCTCCGCCAGACTGAAGCCATCGCGCATCGTCTTCCGGAAGCAACTCTGCAAGACGTTTGTGAAAGGCACGAAGGTCTTCGTCTGAAAGCTTGCCCTCCCACTTGCGACTGCTTGCGCTATCGAAGAAGGCTGACGGGTCTTTGAAGGTTGTGGACCGTTGTGTTTTTTCTTTGGCACTCGCGCGCGCATTAGCTTGCATGTTCTCGAATTGCATACTTTCCGCAATTGCGGCCAACATTTCATCGTCAATTTTGAGGCCGAGTACGGAAGCTAGCTTTCTGGTATGAGAGAGTAAATCGCGCCGCATATCGGCGTAGTGGAAAATGTGTATGTTGGGATGTTGGATGTTTGACTTGAAGGACTTGAAGTGATGAACGATGGCCTCAAGGGTGATCCCATCGGCCATCTCCTCTCGAACGGTCTCACCAACAAAAAGTGCGAATGAAGCTGTCGGCTTATCCGGGAACCTGTCTTGGATCAGGTCTTCCTTCAGGTTTGCCACATGTCGGCGCATCGAAAAATGTGCGTCGATTGGGTGTCTGTACACCGCGATGTAGGTGCAATCTGGATCGAAAGGAATGCCGTCAAAAGGCGTATGGGTCTTGATGCATCTTCTGTGGTTTTGAGCTTCGAACATTCGAACTATAGGGAGTTGATCTCGAAACGCAGGGTCGAGCCAAACCGACAGATCATCCATGACCTTGTCCATACCAGGCTTTTCAAACAAGAGCGACAGCACAAGGGCCTGTGTCCATGTTGTTCCGCACTTAGGCGGTGTTGCAACAATCACATCTCCTTGGCGCAGCGCGAACATGTCCCAAATCCGATTGTCGGTGAGACGTGTTCTGTACTCGAATGCCTTTCTTGAAGACGCCCGTATTGTCATTCTGATTTCCGCCAATGGACCCTTACTGAAACGATAGCAAGCATGCGGCACCGAACCTAGAATTTTGATGGCACCCGAGTATGAAGGCTTTTCAAAGTGCCAAGCCAAAACCTTGCATTCGCGGCTAGAAGCTCGTTTTGCCCTCAAGGCAGTCATACGCGGCACCTTGCTCCAGTGTCTGTGCTGCGGTGCAAAGTCGAAATTACAAAGTTCGGTTTTCGAGGTCCGCTTCTGCCTAATTTACCCAAAAGCAAAAAGCTTGCGTGTCGTTATTCGGTCACTGATGTTCATTGAATAATGATCGCGATTTATGCGCGAAACCCCTAATATCCCTTTGACACTCCTTCACAATGGATACGCGGGAGGATTTTGTTTGGAGCGGTACTTGGCTGCCATACTCGTGGCTGATGTTGTTGGCTATAGCGCGCTTGTCAGTGCTAACGAGGAAGCCGCATTGCACACATATAGGGGCCACTTTAGGGCGCTGGAGCCGCATGTCGGCCTGAATGGCGGACGCCTATTCAAAAGAACCGGTGACGGTTTTCTTGCAGAGTTTTCCTCGGTTGTAGATGCGCTGGCATGTGCGGAAACGATGCAACGTCAGATGGCTGAGCGGAACGGGGCGCGCGGGCAAAGTCCGGAAATGCAATTCCGTATGGGAATTCACGCAGGAGATGTTTTTGATGACGACGGTGATGTTCTTGGTGACGGCGTCAACATCGCGGCCCGGCTGGAAGGTCTTGCTCCTCCCGGAGGGATCATCGTTTCAGGTCGGGTTTACGAAGACCTTGTGGGTAAGGTGGATGTATCGTTCACCGAATTGGGGCCGCAATATCTGAAGAATATCACACGCCCTGTATCTGCTTACTCGGTACAAACAGCATTTGCTACTGAATCCCCGATAATTCAATCTCGCCCAGACAAGCCTTCGGTGGCCGTATTGGCGTTTGACAATCTGTCGCCTGACGCTGAACAGGACTACTTTGCAGAAGGTATAGCCGAAGATATAATCACCAGCTTGTCCAGAGTGCCCTGGATATTCGTGGTCGCCCGAAACTCTTCTTTTTCTTACAAAGGGCTTTCGGTTGATGTGCGTCGTATCGGCCGAGAGCTTGGTGTCCGCTATATATTGGAAGGGTCCGTTCGCGGCGCTGGTGGCCGGTTGCGTGTCACGGGTCAGCTGATTGATGCGGAAACCGGGTCTCATGTTTGGGCGGATCGATACGATGGCAAGCTCGATGAGGTTTTTGAGCTTCAGGACCAGATTACCGAGGCTGTCGTGGCTTCGATTGCGCCAGGTATCCGACAAGCTGAAATAGACCGTGCTGCTCACAAGCGCCCTGACACCCTTGGAGCCTATGATCACTTCCTACGTGCGCAATCCTTGATCTACAGGTTCAATTTCACTGAAGCAGACGACCATTTGTCAAAAGCTCTTTCACTCTCAAGTGAGTACCCATTGGCAAGCGCTCTTCGGGGTTGGATCCGCACTTTGCTATGGAACCCGGATACGCGTCCAAACGAGGCCCGATTTGATTGCGCAATTCAGCTGGCACATGAGGCTCTGGCGACATTACATCTTGACCTAGAGGCGCAAGCATATGCCGGTTACGTACTCGCGTTTCTGTCGGAGGATACAGAGTACGGTTTGTCACTTGTGGATCAAGTCGTCGAGAGAAGCCCAAATTGCGTTTCAGCCTGGGGATCCAGTTGCGTACTGCATGGCCTGATGGGCCAAGCACAAACGGCACAGGCACATGCCAGGGAGGCGCTCCGACTTAACCCGAATGACCCACTAAACTACCGGGTCCACATGGGTATCAGCCTGTCGCAAATCGCGGAAGGGAACTGGCGCGATCTAAGAGAAACTGCCCAAAAAATGCGTGCATTTCATAATACTGTGACTGTCTTTCGCCTGAACGAACTTGTGGCGGAAATGGCTCTCGGCAATGGGAGCCGAGCTAGAGAACTCGCACGTATTCACATGTCACGGGAACCCGATTTTAGCGTTTCAATGTTCCGGCATATGCGCGCTCGTATCTCTATCGCAAAACCAGAAATCTATGACGCCTACTATAAAATGCTGGCAGCCGCAGGCATTCCTGATTGACGACACCAGTTGTAGACCAGCGGCAAGTCATAGCAAGCATGCAACATGTGGAAACATATTTTTTGCCGCTGGAAGAATGCCCAATTTGGTCTGCGAACAGTCGTTGAAGTGAATAGCGGCGAACGGCAATCGAACCTTCGCGGCGCTCGGCGTGAACGATTGCTCTGCGGACAAAGCTAACATTGCCACGTTAGATCAGATTAATAGGTTTGCAGTTTCATGCTCTAATCAGAACAGATGCCCATACGTGCGAATTGCATGCTGTCTGTTTTGCAGTTCAAGTTTGGCGTAGATTTTACTTGTGTGGTTTCGAACGGTTTTTTCACTCATTTGAAGACTTCTAGCAATTTCTTTACCACTCATTGCTTGGCAGATGAGTCTCAGCACGTCCTGCTCGCGCTTTGTCAAATCGTTAAAGTCCGTCGTTTGACCGGAAAATGTAAATTCAAGCAAGCTCTTGGAAAAAGCGCGCCAGGCAGGTTCATCGCGTTGGATAATGTGATTTTTTCCCTCTAAAGCAGACATTGTCGCTCCGGGAATATTCTGAGCGAGACGTTGTCCTTCTTCAAACGGAATAACCTGATCGTTCCTTGAATGGATCACCAGTGTTGGAACTGAAACCTTTGGCAATAGACTTTCAACATTAACGTCAGCGCGCGCCATAAGCAGGTCGGCCCCTGTCTCAGGCAAAACGGTCTTTTGGCAAAGTTCTGTAAACCAAGAGCGTTGTTCGGACGGCGCACCAGGAAGAAATCTTGATGTAAATACATCTTGAAACGCTGGGTTGTCATTCTCCCAACCCAGGCGAAATACATCGATAACAGTCTTGTAGTTTTTGGCGGCAACCGATCCGCGGTGGTTGCTGCCCCTTGCATAGCCTCCAACGAGTACCATCCCGGCGACTCTGCCGGGATACCTCAGCGAATACGCGATAGAAGTCGCAGCGCCCTGAGAAATACCCAGAAGATAAATTGGTTCGTCTATTTCAGCGGCGTCGATTACAGCTTCGAGATCATCAACCCAGTAATCAATACCCAGATTCTCAACTCGTTTGTCAGATAATCCGCAGCCTCGCTCATCATATCGAACAAGGGTGAATTGACTTTCTAGCAATTCGATCCAGTGAGACCAAATTGGACTGTCTAGATCATAACTGAGATGCGTGAGCCAGTTAGCCGCCTTTACCATTGGTAGGCCGGATCCGGATTTGCTCCACGCCAGCGACGTACCATCGCTTGAAGAAGTGTATCTAACGGTTCGCATGTCTTTTTTTTAGTCAATTTGGGGCAAATGTCCCATCAATTTCCCGTCGGTTTGAGTCTAGCCGGGACATGTGTCCGATAGGTTGAAGGCCAGATGAGTGACACCGTTGTGAAACTCAGAATGGAGGTCATCACATGAATAAGCAATTTGACGCATCACTACACGCTTGGCCGTGCTGGTCCCAAATATCGCCTGCTCCCTGCGTGGGGCTACATTGTTCTGGCGCTGACGGAAGCCAGTGGCGCAATCTGTTTGCCCGGATGAGCGAAGAAACCAAAACAATAGCACCCGACCTAATAGGAACCCTGTCTAGGGGTCATAAAATCCCGGACGGGCCGTTCACATTGGAAAACGAAGCTGCTTCGATTATCACCGAGATAGAGAAGCTTGGCAGGCCCGCTCACTTGATTGGACACTCCTATGGAGGAGCACTGGCTTTGCATATCGCCAGAGCTCGACCCGACCTTGTTCGATCACTTTGTCTCTATGAACCAACTTTGTTCAGCCTACTGAAAGCCGGAGAGGTGACTGACGGTTTATTGTATTCCGAGATTGTTAGCCTCACAAACGCAATACGAACTGGCATAGAAGAGGGATGCGAAGAGTTTAGCGCACAGGTTTTCACTGATTTTTGGGGAGGACTTGGCTCTTGGCAAGCCCTGAGTCGCGAACGCAGGTGCGCTATGATTGATTGGGTTCACAAAGCCCCAAGCGATTTCGATGCGCTTCTGAAAGAACCTGACCCAGAATACATTCTTTCTGAGGGAGTTCCCTCTACGATCATTCGCGGATCGCAGACGCATGTGCACACAAAGCGCATCGCGGAACTTCTGGCATCCCAAGGCAAGCTTGTTGAACTAAAGGTTCTGAAAGGTGCTGGCCATTTGGGTCCCTTTACCTTCAAGGAAAGTTTCGAGATGGAGGTGCTGTCGCATATTAGAACTGTTGACCGCCGCGACATGGCCTCAATGGAAATCAAGCCGATCAGTAGATCGTGAGCCGGGGACACTGGAAATCTAGAAAAAACGACCGACCGATCTGGGCTGATGTCGTTGAAAAACTCTTCCTTGATTGAGAGGCAAGCTGCTGATTCAATTCTC
>NZ_WQGO01000007.1 GCF_013034685.1 Ruegeria lacuscaerulensis
AGATTTCGATGACTGTGAACGGCGTAGCTGTGAGCGGTGATGTTGAGGGTCGGACGTTATTGTCTGGATTTTTGCGTGAACATTTGGGGATGACTGGTACGCATGTTGGGTGTGACACGGCGCAATGTGGTGCGTGTGTTGTGCATGTTGATGGTCAGGCTGTGAAGTCATGCAACATGCTTGCGCTTGAGGCGGACGGGTCTGAGGTTGGCACGATTGAAGGTCAGGCGACTGCGGATGGGTCTTTGAACGTGATCCAGCAGGCCTTTCAGGATCATCACGGTCTTCAGTGCGGGTTCTGCACGCCGGGGATGGTGATGAGTGCGGCGGCCTTGCTGAAGGACAATCCGCGTCCGACCGAGGCCGAGATCCGGCATTATCTGGAAGGCAACCTGTGCCGGTGCACGGGCTATCATAACATCGTCAAGGCGATCATGGCCGCATCGGGTCAGGACGTGAGCAACATCGCTGCCGAATAAGGCGGCGGGCAAGAATTTTCGTCGAAAATTCTTTTCCAGGGAGGAGATCAAGCAATGCCCAAAGACAGTGGCATCGGAGCCAGTTCCAAGCGGCGCGAGGACGTGCGCTTTCTGACCGGAGCAGGCAATTACACCGACGACATCAACGTGGCCGGACAGGCCTATGTGTATTTCCTGCGCTCGGATATCGCGCATGGTCGGATCACCAGCATCGACACTTCGGCGGCCGAGGCCATGCCCGGTGTGGTCCGGGTATTCACCGGCAAGGATTTCGAAGGGGTGGGCGGCATCCCCTGCGGCTGGGAGGTGACCGACAAGCACGGTGCGCCCATGCAGGAACCGGCGCACCCCATTCTGGCGCAAGGTAAAGTGCGTCATGTGGGCGATCCCATCGCGGCCGTGGTGGCTGACAGCCTGGAACAGGCGCGCGACGCGGCCGAGGCGATCGATCTCGATATCGAAGAACTGCCCGCCGTGATCGACATGAAGGCCGCCGCGCAGGATGGTGCAACGCTGGTCCATGACGATCTGAAGAACAACATCTGCTATGACTGGCAGCTGGGTGAGACCGATGATGCCAAGGTTAATGAGGTCTTTGCCAATGCGGCCCATGTGACCACGCTGGATCTGGTGAACAACCGTCTGGTTGCCAACCCGATGGAGCCGCGCGTGGCGGTGGCGGAATACAGCCGCGGGACCGAGGAGTATACGCTCTATACCACCTCGCAGAACCCGCATGTGATCCGTCTGCTGATGTGCGCCTTTGTTCTGGGCCTGCCCGAGCATAAGGTCCGCGTGGTGGCCCCGGATGTGGGTGGCGGTTTTGGCACCAAGATCTTCCATTATGCGGAAGAGGCCTTTGTGACCTTTGCCGCCAAGGCCTGCAACCGGCCTGTGAAGTGGTCGGCCAGCCGGTCCGAGGCGTTCATGTCCGATGCTCATGGCCGCGACCATGTCAGCACGATCGAGTTGGCGCTGGATGCGGACAATAACTTTGTCGGTCTGCGCACCAACACCTTTGCGAACCTTGGCGCCTATCTGTCGACTTTTTCAAGTTCCGTGCCCACATGGCTGCACGGCACGCTGATGGCGGGCAATTACAAGACGCCGGTCATTCAGGTGAACGTGAAGGCGATGTTCACCAACACGGTGCCGGTGGATGCCTATCGCGGTGCAGGCCGGCCCGAGGCGACCTATCAGCTGGAGCGCGTCGTCGACAAAGCCGCGCGCGAGCTGGGGGTCGATCCGATTGCGCTGCGCCGTCAGAACTTCATCACTCAGTTCCCCTATGATACGCCGGTGGCGCTGACCTATGACACCGGGGATTACAACGGGACCATGGACAAGCTTGAGGCCGCCGCCGATCTGGCAGGCTTTGCCGCGCGGCGTGCGGAAAGCGAGGCCAAGGGCAAGCTGCGGGGCCTGGGCATCAACTGCTATATCGAGGCGTGCGGCATTGCACCCTCGAACATCGTTGGCATGCTGGGCGCGCGCGCGGGTCTTTATGACGCCGCGACCGTGCGGGTGAATGCCACCGGCTCGATCAGTGTCATGGTGGGGGCACACAGCCATGGGCAAGGGCATGAGACCGCCTTCCCGCAGGTTGTGGCCGACATGATCGGCATCGATGAATCGATGGTCGAGATCGTGCATGGCGACACCTCGAAGATCCCGTTTGGCATGGGCACCTATGGCTCGCGCTCGCTGGCGGTTTGCGGCTCGGCCATGGTCAAGGCCACCGAGAAGGTGATCGACAAGGCCAAGAAGATCGCCGCTCACCTGCTGGAGGCGTCGGAGGCTGATATTGAGCTGAAGGATGGTCAGTTCAGCGTGGCGGGCACCGATAAATCGGTGGCCTGGGGCGATGTGACCCTGACGGCCTATGTGCCGCATAACTACCCGCTGGAGGTCGAGCCGGGGCTGGAGGAGACCGCGTTTTACGACCCGGCCAACTTTACCTTCCCCTCGGGCGCCTATGCCTGCGAGGTCGAACTGGACCCCGAGACCGGCAAGGTCAGCATCGAGGCCTTCACCGCCGCCGATGACTTTGGCAATATCGTCAACCCGATGATCGTGGATGGTCAGGTGCATGGCGGTATCGGTCAGGGTATCGGTCAGGCTCTGCTGGAGAACTGCGCCTATGACGAGAATGGCCAGCTGCTGAGCGCGTCCTTCATGGATTACGCCATGCCGCGCGCCGATGATGTGCCCTTCTACGGCGTGGATCATTCCAGCCAGACGCCATGCACGCATAACCCGCTGGGTGTGAAGGGCTGTGGTGAGGCTGGGGCCATTGGCTCGCCGCCGGCTGTGGTCAATGCGGTTCTGGATGCGATGAACTCGGGCGGCAAAGCGGTGGATCACATCGACATGCCGGTCAGCCCGTCGCGCGTCTGGGCGGCGATGAACAGCTGAGTTGAGAGGGTGGACCGGGGGCCAGCCCCCGGACCCCCGAGGTATTTTTGAACAGAAGAAGGGCGGGGCGTGCCGTGTCCTGATTTTGGAAAGGAAAAGCGGAATGTATAATTTCGAGTTTGAGAAGCCCTCGACCATCGCCGATGCGGTGACTGCGTTGGGGGCTGAGGATGCGCAGGCGTTGGGGGGTGGTCAGACGCTGATCCCGACGTTGAAGCAGCGGTTGGCGGCGCCCTCGGCGCTGGTGTCGCTGAGCGGGATTGCCGAGATGCAAGGGGTTTGCATCGAGGATGATGGCTCGGTCGCTATCGGTGGGGCGACGACCCACGCCACGGTGGCGCGCGAGGCGGTGGCAAGCTATCCGGCGCTGGCAGCATTGGCGGGGCAAATCGGGGATCCGGCAGTGCGCAATCGCGGCACCATTGGTGGCTCGGTGGCCAATAACGATCCGGCGGCCTGTTATCCGGCGGGTGTGTTGGGCTCGGGCGCAACTATTGTGACCAATGCGCGGCAGATCGCGGCGGATGATTTCTTTCAGGGCATGTTCACCACGGCACTGGACGAGGGTGAGATCATCACATCCATCCGCTTCCCGGTGCCGCAGGCGGCGAGCTATCAGAAGTTCCTGCAGCCGGCCTCGCGCTTTGCGTTGGTGGGTGTCTATCTGGCGCGGTTTGCGGATAGTGTCCGCGTGGCCGTGACCGGTGCCAGCGAGGACGGCGTGTTCCGCTGGTCCGAGGCTGAGGAAGCCCTGACAAAAGAGTTCCGCGCCGACGCGCTGATGGGTCTCAAGGTTAACCCGATGAACATGATCGGCGATCTGCATGGCAGCAAAGACTACCGCGCGCATCTGGTCAGCGTCATGACCAAACGCGCCGTACAAGCCTGCGCGTAACCGCCTAGAAAAACGAACCCAAAAGCCCCGCAACAAAAGCGGGGCTTTTTTTATCGCCGGATACGTGGCGTTTTGGAGGGAGCCCAATACGCGCCGTTTTGTTCCCTGGCCTTTTCGTAGGCCTGAACTTGGTTCAGGGCGTCCGCTCCGCCTGCGTCGAACAAGTGCCCAAGAAGGCATTCAAGGACAGCCATTGCGCCGGAATATGTAGAAAAGTGATGCAGGGATCTTGTGCTGACCGGGAACAGGACGTCGGGTTGAATGCCTGGTGCGACCACCTCGCTGTCGGTGATCAGGATGAGGCGCATCCGGCGGGCTAGCGCAGAGCGCATCGATTGGATTGTATCTGCGGAATAGGGGTGAACGGTGATGGCCAGCAGGCAGTCTTGCTGTGTCGCGTCCACGAGGTCATCGCTGGCTGCGCCAACATGTCGTGGGATCAACTGTATTCCGGGATGTGCCATTCGGCCCACATACGAGAAATAGTAGGATAGCGCATAGCTGGCGCGGGTGGCGGTGACAAAGCAGCGCCGAGAGGACGTGATGACATCCAGCGCCAGCGCCGTTTTTTCGGGCGTCATCAACCGAAGGGATCGGGTTGTTACATTCAGTGTGGTTTCGGCGAATTTGGCCTGTGCCTGATCGGCGGGCGTGCCTTCGCGCAATTCCGCTACCCAGCTTTGGTTCAGGTGTCGCTCCCGATCAGTTAGCAGAGCATGGCGAAAGGGTGCGCGGAAGGCCTCGTAGCTGTCATACCCAAGTCTTTCGGACAGCCGGACCAACACATTGGTGCTTACGCCGATCTTGTCGGCAGACACTCGGATTGGGTCCAGCGCTATATTGCCGGGATGGTCGAGTACATATTTTGCGGCCGCTTGCAGGGCTGGGGGCAACTGATCGATTGTACTGCGCAAGCGTCGGGTTAGGGAATTGAGTGTCATGTTCCCCATAAAAACAAATGTTTTGAAAAAGGCAAATTGAAAACATTGAAGCGAACCGTCATGTCCGAGGTGTTCAAAAGGATGTGCCAATGTCTGCCCAGAAGACGCCCAACAAACCCTATGTTCTGGTTGCGCCAAACGGGGCGCGGCGCGGGCTTAAGGATCATGCCCATCTACCAGTGACGCTGGATGAGATCACGGCGACGGCGCAGGAATGTCATGGGGCCGGGGCGCAGGGTCTTCACCTACATATACGCGATACGCAGGGACGGCATAGTTTGGACGCGGGGCAATATCTGGAAACGATTGCCGAGCTGCGTAGACAAGTCCCGACGCTGGACATCCAGATCACAACCGAAGCGGTCGGTCTGTATGACGTGCAAGCACAGTACGACTGTCTGGCCGGGGTGAGGCCGGGTTGGGCCTCGGTTTCTGTGCGCGAGATTGCGCGTGCGCCGGACCTCGCAGATCGGGTTTATGGGCTATGTGCCGAACAGGGGACGCGGGTTCAGCATATTCTTTATAATGCAGCAGACGTTGCTTTGTTGGCGCAATGGCGCGCGTCGGGCATAGTGCGAATGGAACAGTCGGAGCATCTGTTGGTTCTGGGGCGGTATTCGGCAGGGATGAATTCATCGCCCGAGGATTTGGACAGGTTGCCGCCGGTCGATGGGCCCTGGATGGTCTGTGCTTTTGGGCCGCGGGAACATGCGTGCCTTGCGATGGCTGCGAAAAAGGGTGGAGACGTGCGTGTCGGGTTTGAAAACAGTCTGACGGACCACGCCGGAACCCCTTGGGCCGACAACGCGGCATCTGTTGCCGCTTTGGTAGAAACTTTGAAAGGTATCAGATCATGAGCCACGTTTTTCCACGCCATACCAAGGCTGATCTGCCAACTGCTGTTGGAGGCGACGGATGCTATCTGATCGACTCTCGGGGGCGTCGGTATTTGGATTGTGGCGATGCGGCTGTGTCTTGCCTTGGCCACTCGGATCCTGCGGTGATTGCCGCTGTTCAAGAGCAGGTTGGAAAGATCGCGTTTGCCCATTCGGGGTTCATGACTTCGGAACCGGCCGAGGCGTTGGCGGATCTGCTGATCAAACACGCGCCGGGTGATCTGGACCGCGTTTATTTTGTATCGGGCGGATCCGAGGCGACCGAGGCGGCGATAAAACTGGCGCGACAGTATTTTCTTGAGATCGGGCAACCAGACCGGTGTCATGTGATTGCGCGTCGTCAAAGCTATCACGGGAACACCTTGGGGGCCTTATCGGCCGGCGGGAACGCATGGCGGCGCGCGCAGTTTGCGCCGATGCTGATCGAGATGTCTCATATCCCGGCCTGCTACGAATACGGCGAGAAACCCGAGGATGAGAGTAGCTTTGACTATGGCCAGAGGGTCGCAAACGCGCTTGAGGCAGAAATCCTGCGGTTGGGACCGGACAGCGTGATGGCGTTCATGGCCGAACCCGTAGTTGGGGCAACATTGGGTGCGGTACCGGCGGTCGAGGGGTATTTCAGACGAATCCGCGAGATTTGTGACCAGTACGGTGTGTTACTGATCCTGGACGAAGTAATGTGCGGTATGGGGCGCACAGGGCATCTGTTCGCTTGCGATCATGAGGGTGTCGCCCCCGATATCCTGTGCATTGCCAAAGGTCTGGGGGCGGGATATCAGCCGATCGGGGCCATGATGTGCACCGGGAAGATTTATGACGCAGTCCGAGACGGCTCCGGCTTTTTTCAGCACGGTCACACCTATATTGGCCACCCCGTTGCAACAGCAGCGGCACTTGCCGTTGTGACACAGATGATCGAGCGGGATCTGCCGCATCGCGTGATGCAGATGGGTTCGACGGTTCAGGACGCTTTGCTTGCCGAGTTCGGTCAGCACCCCAATGTCGGGGATATTCGGGGGCGGGGGCTTTTTCGTGGAATCGAGCTGGTCGCGAACCGTGCAACCAAAGCACCCTTCGATCCGTCTCAGGGCGTAGCTGCCAAGATCAAAAAGGCCGCTTTAGCGGAAGGTTTGATCTGCTACCCGATGTCAGGCACACGCGATGGGCGATTCGGAGACCACGTTCTTTTGGCTCCTCCTTTCATTCTAAAGGAGACTCAGGTTGGCGAAATGGTCACAAAGTTGAGTAATTCTTTGGCCGCAGTCGTATAACGTGTTTGTGTACTGACAACTACTGTGTAATTAATACACTTATTCATTATTTTATTGTGAATGGGTGTGAGTAATGATCGCAGACATTTGGTCAAGTTTTCGGGCACTGCCACTATGGGTACAGTTATGGATGACGTTCATCCTTGTGCCTGTGAATCTCGGCACTCTGGCTTTTGTTGATCAACCGCAGGGTGCATTGATTGCAGCCTTGGCCGTGACAGGAATGGCGTTGAATATTCCGATTATGAGGGCCGCACGCGGTATGTCCAAGGCCATGGCTCTGCCTCATCTGATCTGCTGGGTGCCGATGGTGGCGATCATCATAATCCTGCTAACGGATGGAACTCCGCTGACCACCGGATTTGTTCGGTTTCTGGTTCTGCTTTTGATCGTCGATCTGATCTCATTGGGATTTGACTTAAACGACTCAATCGTGTGGCTGCGTGAACGGCAGGATGAACAGAAAAAAGCCCCCACGGCGGGGGGCTTTGAATAACATCCGGTAATTCTGATTACTTCTGAGGAAGCGGCCCGATCATCATGATCATCTGACGGCCTTCCATTTTGGGCATGTTTTCGACCTTGCCCAGATCCTTGATGTCCTCTGCCACGCGCTCCAGCAGTTCACGCCCAAGATTCTGGTGTGCCATCTCACGGCCCCGGAAGCGCAGAGTGACTTTGACCTTGTCGCCCTTTTCCAGAAACTTGAAGACGTTCTTCATCTTGACGTCATAGTCATGCGTGTCGGTGTTGGGTCGGAACTTGACCTCTTTCACCTCGATGACTTTTTGCTTCTTACGCGCTTCGCTCTCGCGTTTCTGCTGTTCGTACTTGAACTTGCCAAAGTCCATGATCTTGCAGACCGGCGGGTTCGCGTTTGGCGAAATCTCGACCAGGTCTAAGCCCGCATCTGCGGCAAGTTGCATGGCTTTGGCGGGATGAACCACCCCGACGTTATCTCCATCAGCGCCGATCAGGCGGATTTCGGGGGCACGGATTCTTTCATTGACGCGCGGGCCGGTATCTCTCTGAGGCGGCGCGTTGTGAGGTCTGCGGGCTATGGGTTCATTCCTTTGATGATTGCAGAAATTCGAGCCCGAAATTTAGACCGCTCCGGTGCCTGATTCAAGCGTGATCCACGCCAAAACGATGGAATTTCGGTGGTTTCACAGCAGGTTTATGCGCCGGTCAGGGGTAACCCGGTGACCGGCGCGGCCTGATTAGCCTACAAAGGCCTTTTCGATGACGAATTCCTTGGGTTCGGAATTCGCGCCTTCACGCAGGCCGAACTCTTCCAAAATGGCTTTGATATCGAGGTTAAAGGCCAGTGAGCCACAGACCATAGCACGGTCGGTTTCCGGCTTGATGCCACCTTCGATACCCAGATCGGCAAAGACAGTGCCGTCTTGCAGCAGGTTGGTGATGCGGCCCATCTTGGGGCTCTCTTCCCGCGTGGTGGTCGGGTAGTAGCGGATCTTGTCTGCGAAACCTTCGCCCATCAGCTCGGCCAGCATCTCGTCCTGACGGATGTCTTCGATCAACTGACGACCGTATTCCAGTTCGGCCACTTCGCGGCAGGTATGCGTGATGATGACCTCATCATAATCTTCATAGGTCTGCGGCTCGCGCAGCAGCGAGGCGAAGGGCGCAAAGCCGGTGCCGGTGGCGAAGAACCACAGGCGTTTGCCGGGCAGCAGGGCGTCATGTACCAGCGTGCCAACGGGCTTGGGCCGCAGGATAATCTGATCGCCGGGTTTGATATGTTGCAACTTTGACGTCAGCGGACCGTCCTGCACCTTGATCGAGTAGAACTCCAGCTCTTCGTCCCAGGAGGGCGACGCGATCGAATAAGCGCGCAGAAGCGGTTTTTGGCGGCCGGTCTTGGGGTCGGGATCGCCCATCAAACCGATCATCACAAACTCGCCCGAGCGGAACCGCAGCGAGGCCGGGCGCGACACTTTGAAGGAAAACAGGCTGTCGGTCCAATGCTTGACGTCGGTGACGGTCTGGGCGTCGGGCAGAACGGGGGCCTTCACGGCGGTTGCTTCACTCACTGGTTTCATCTCTGTCATCGTTATATCCGCCAGTTGGGTAAACCGGCATCTCCGTTTAATCTTTGATCCACGTCAGGAAAAGGGGGCAGTTGCCCCCACGTCCTGTCCTCAAGCTGACCGATGGCGGTCTTAACCGCGCAGGCGGGCCTGATAGTTGTTGTCTTCCCAGTTCGACCGGGCCAGCCACTGATCCTCGGGCTGACGCTGGGCCAGTGCCTGGTCGATCTCGACCTCGTCAAAGCCGCTACGGCGAGCCATGGCGAATTGATCCGCCAGCACATGGCCGCGGGCGCGCAGACGGCCGGTATAGCCTTTCAGGCGCAAAATGCGGGCAATGGTAAAGCCGCGCCCATCAGCCGACGACGGAAAGTCCACGCGCACCATTTTGGCGCTGCCCAGACGTTCAAACAGCTCATCCGGATCGGTGTCCGAGGCCACATCCAACGCAACCACGTCATTGGCGGCGTCTTCCAGCGTAACAAACCCATCGGTCCAGTCGTCGGGGGCAAAGCCCTCATCATTTACGATTACGTTCATGTTGTCTCTCCGGCGCGCACCATCTTGCCATCGACAAAATGGATGCCGCATTCTTCCTTGTTCTGATCGCGCCAACGTCCGGCGCGAGGGTCTTCGCCTTCTTTGACCGGCGAGGTGCAGGGCGCACAACCGATCGAGGGGTATCCTTTGGCCACCAGTGGATGCCGGGGCAGGTTGTTTTCTTCCATATAGGCGCGCACATCCACGGGCGCCCAATGGGCCAACGGGTTGACCTTGATCCGGCCAGTGCCGTCTTCGACCTCGAAGAACTCCAGCGCGGCGCGGGTGCCGGACTGAAACCGTTTGCGCCCGGTGATCCAGCCGCAGTAGCCCGTAAGGGCCTTTTGCAGCGGGAAGGTCTTGCGCAGGTTGCAGCACGCATCCGTATCCCGCAGACGCAGGGCACCATAGGGGTCGTCGCGCTTCACATCCTCATCCTCGGCGCGGATGATCTGCACGTTTTTAAGCCCCAGACGTTCGCTGACCTCCTGCTGGTATTCCAGCGTTTCGGTAAACAGCATCTGAGTGTCCACAAACAGCACCGGGGTCATCTTGTCGACCACCGCCGCCATGTGCAGCAACACCACCGACTCGGCCCCAAAGCTGGACACCAGGGCAAGATCTTCAATCTGGTCAATGGCACCGTGCATCACGTCATGCGCGCTGTGGTGCCGGAACCGGGCGTTCAGCGCCTCGACTTTTTCGGTCAGTTCGCTGCGGTCTTTGCCCAGTTCCGTCTGGATCAGATCAAGCGGCATTCGCCCGAGCCTCGGGGTACAGAGCTGCCTTGAACGGAGCCATGCCGACACGGCGATAGGTCTGCAGGAACTCTTCTTCGGGGCTGTCGCGCTGTTCCAAATAGGTGTTCACGATCCGCTCGACCGCCGGGACGATCTCATCATAAGCAAAGCCTGGACCGGTACGGTCGCCGATGGCTGCCGTTTCAGTGCCGTCGCCGCCCAGAGTGATCTGGTAGTTCTCGACGCCTGCACGATCCAGACCCAGAATGCCGATGTGACCCACATGGTGGTGACCACAAGCGTTGATGCAGCCCGAGATCTTGATCTTCAGGTGGCCGATATCATGCTCCAGCTTAAGATCGTCAAAGCGGGTTGCGATTTCCTGTGCAACCGGGATCGAACGTGCCGTGGCCAGCGCGCAGTAATCCATGCCGGGGCAGGCGATGATGTCGCTGATCAGGCCGATATTTGCGGTGGCCAGCTCGTATTCCTTCAGCTTGGCGTGGATCGCGGGCAGGTCCGATTTGTGGACATGCGGCAGGATCACGTTCTGCTCGTGGCTGATGCGCAGCTCATCATAAGCGAAATCTTCAGCCAAATCGGCCATCACGCGCATCTGTTCTGCGGTAGCATCACCCGGTGTCGCGCCGTGCTTTTTGATCGAGATCGTGACAATCGCGTGGTCCGCGTTCTTATGCGGCGCGATGTTGGTATCGACCCACGAGCGGAATACCGGATCGTTGGTATAGGCGCTCTCAAAGGACGCGACCGAGCCCTGACGGAAATCAGGCGCTGCAAAGTGGCCCTTGATCTCTTCCAACAACGCCATATCGGCGCCTTTGAATTGGGGGCGGACCTGAAGGAAGCGCTCGTTGACCTTGGCGCGGATGGTGTCGATGCCGTTTTCATGAACGGTGATCTTGATACGCGCTTTGTATTTGTTGTCGCGGCGACCAATCTGGTTCCACACCGAAACGGTGGCCTCCAGGTATGCCAGCAGATCGTCAAAGGCGACGAAGTCTGACAGTTCCTTGCCGATCATCGGCGTACGGCCCAGACCACCGCCCACGATCACGCGGGCGCCCAGAACGCCGTCGCGTTCAACCAGTTGCAGGCCGATGTCGTGCGCTTTGATTACAGCACGGTCGTTTTCCGAACCGGTGATGGCGATCTTGAACTTGCGCGGCATGAACTGGAATTCCGGGTGATCAGTGGACCACTGGCGCAGCAGCTCGGCATAGGGGCGGGGATCGGCGATCTCATCCGCGGCGGCACCGGCGAAATGGTCCGCAGTCACGTTGCGGATGGTGTTGCCCGAGGTCTGGATGGCGTGCATGCCGACCTCGGCCAGCGCGTCCAGCATATCGGGAACGTCGTTCAGCTTGGGCCAGTTATACTGGATGTTCTGGCGGGTGGTGAAATGCCCATAGCCCTTGTCCCACTTCTCGGCCAGCAGGGCCAATTGGCGCATCTGTGCACTGGACAGCGTGCCATAGGGAATGGCGACGCGCAGCATGTACGCGTGCAGTTGCAGATACAGGCCGTTCATCAGACGGAAGGGTTTGAACTCATCCTCGGTCAGCGAGCCGTCGATGCGACGCTCAACCTGGGCGCGGAACTGCTTGTTACGTTCTGCCAAAAATGCTGTGTCGAACTCGGAGTAGCGATACATGATTAGCTGTCCTTAGTTGCAGCCCCGATACCTTGGGGCCTTTTGGGGGAGAGAGAGGGCCAGAGATCAGGCCCGGGGCTGCGTTGTTGTTTCCTGCTTGCCGTGGGCATAGTTGGACGGGCCGGTGCGGCGGAAGTCCTCGCGGAAATGGGTGGGTTCGGGGCCGTTTTCACCGGCCACTGCATCGGCCAGATATGCGCCGACGATCTTATTGGCTTGACGCGCGGCATCCAGCAGGCGGACCTGAGCGTGGGCCTCGTCGGTGATCAGCTCGGCCTCGGCCAGGTCGCGCGACCAACGGTCATCGGCGGTCAGGTAGATCACGTCGCCTTCTAGCAGGTCATTCGCAGTGACGACTTTGGGGGTAAAAGCGCGGGCCATCAGGCGTGCTCCTTCTTGAATTCGGTCAGGGTCTTGGCCGCTTGGCGCGGGGCAAGGCCGTAAAAAGTCAGGGTGGGGCCGTCCATTTCGGCGGCGTTCAGATCAGCGGGCAACTGGTCCAGATTGGTTGACACGATGCGCTGATCAGGGCGCGAGGCGTTTTCCACCAATGTGATGGGCGTGGCGCGGTCGGCGCCGTGCATGATCAGGCGGCCCTGGATGAACCGAGCCGATTTTTTGCCCATATAGATTGCCGCGACAGAGCCCGGACGCGCCAGTGCTGCCCAGTCGTGATCGGCAAAGCCCTTCATGTCGTGGCCGGTCAAGAACCGGACCGAGGAATTGCGGCCGCGCCGGGTAAGGCTTTGGCCGATACCCGCCACAGCGCCCGAGGCAGCCGTAATACCGGGGATGATGGTCCAAGAGATGCCTGAGGCTTCAACGGCCTCGATCTCTTCGTCCAGACGACCAAACACGGTAGGATCACCGGATTTGAGGCGTACGATCCGCTGACCTTTTAACGCATGTTCCACCAATAGGGCGTCGATATCCGCCTGTTTCCACGAAGGACCAAAACCGGCTTTACCCACATCAACCAGAGCAGCCGTTTTTCCCGCCATCGCCAAAACCTCGGCACTAATCAGGCGGTCATGCAGTATGACATCCGCGCGCTCGAACGCACGCAGCGCCTTGAGCGTCAGCAATTCAGGATCGCCGGGGCCCGCGCCGACAAAGTCGACATGCCCTGTGCCATCATATGAACGTGCGTCTTGCATAGTTGATTCCGGTTGGTTTGACTTGACCTGCAATATAGGAAATATTCCCAGTATTGCGCCATATGGGCGCTTAAATAAGAACATACGTTCCTTTTAAATTGGAATGTGGAACGTGGGTTTCGAAACGAGGGATAAATTGGAATGTCGGTGCGAATAGACGACACGGATCGGAAAATTCTGGTTGAGCTTCAGCGCGATGCCAGTCAATCGCTGGACGAAATAGCAGCGCGGGTCGGCAGCTCCAAGACCCCGGTCTGGAATCGGATCCGCAAGCTAAAAGGGGCCGGAGTCATCGGTCAGCAGACCGTTTTGCTGGACGCCGAGGCGCTGGGGTTCGAGGCTACGTTTTTTGTGCTGATCAGAACCTCAGAGCACGAGGCTGATTGGCAGCGCAGGTTCCTTAAGGCCTTGCGGGATCGGCCCGAAGTGCAAGAGGCGCACAGGCTGGCGGGAGATATCGACTATATTCTGAAAGTGCGTGTCAAGAACGCGCGTGCCTATGATGAGTTCTACCAGACCCTGATCTCGGAAGTGCGGGTCCACAACGTGACCGCGCTGCTATCGATGGAGGAAATCAAGTCCACCACGATGTTGCCCTTGGGTGCTTTGGTCGACGGATAGTTTCAGGTTTCCACTATCAAGCGCTGCAAGCCGTGGAAGTGATAGGTGTTGTCATAGGCCGGTGCTTCGCTCAGGCGTAGAGAGGGGCACCGATTGAACAGGATTGACAGCGCGACTCGCATTTCCAGCCGTGCCAACGGCGCCCCGACACAGAAATGCAAGCCGCCGCCAAAACTGGTGTTGGTGACAACCGGGCGGGTTGGGTCAAACTGATCGGGGTTGGTCCACACTGCCGGGTCTCGGTTTGCCGCCCCTAAAAGCAAGGCCACCTCGTCGCCGCGTCTGAAATGGTGGTCGAACAGAGTGACGTCTTCGTAAGCATAGCGCGTGAACATGTGCAGCGGCGGATCGTAGCGCAGGATTTCCTCGACCGTTCCGTCTATGACACCCGGCTGAAAGACGCTGCGATCAAGGCCCAGCTCCAACGCTGTCTTCACGCCGTTGCCCAGCGAATGCACGGTTGCCTCATGTCCGGCGTTCAGCAGCAGGACGCAAGTGGCGACCAATTCATCGCGCGTCAGTTTCTCGCCATCTTCCTCGGCTGCAATCAGCCGGGTGATCAGGTCATCACGCGAATCCGTGCGACGGCGGTCGATATAGCTGTTCAGGAAATCAGTGAATTCTTGCGAGGCTGCGGCGGCATCTTGTTCGGTCTGTGCCGTTCGGCTGGCCTGATACATGGCGACCATGGAATGGGACCAACGCAGCAGGTCCGGCGACATCTCCTCGGGTACGCCCAGCAGGCGGCAGATGGTGATCACGGGCACTTGGGTGCAAAACCGGTCCAGCAGATCGAACGGGGAATCAGGGAAATCGTCGATCAATGCGTGGGTCAGGTCCCGTATTGCGGGCTCCAGCGCAGTAATCGCGCGCGAGGTGAAGGCGCGCATCACCAAGGCCCGCAATCTAGTATGGCGGGGTGGTTCCAGCTCAAGCAGGGAATGCGCCTCGATCGCCGACCATGGGGCGAGGTGCCTTGGACCCGGCTTTTGCATCTCGGCTGGGGCTTCACGGCCAAAGCGGCGGTCTTTCAGCAACGTTTGCACGGCCTTGTGCGAAACGGCGGCCACAATCTGATAGTCGTCCCAATAAATCAGATCGCCGGATGCGCGGGCATGGTGATAGAAAGGGTAGGGGTTTTGGACGAAGTCCGGTGCAACCGGGGATTGGGTAAGCGTCTTCATTCCAAGGACACTTGCCATGAGGCCCGGTGAATGCAAGACCCTATTTCATGCAAAGGGTTTGGGTTGTTTTGGGATTTATCTTGTCTGTCGCGCTGTTGGCGGCAGGGGTGTGGTCATACGGCTACCGGCAGGCGCTGCTGCAACTTAGTGACAAGGCCGAGGCTGATCTGGAACTCGCTGCCGACCGGCTGAGCACTCAGATGCAGGTCTATCAGGAACTTGCCGTACTGATGGCCACACATCCTGCTTTCGACACGCTGGAGACCGAAGCCCAACGGCGCGATGCGCGCTTCGTGCTGTTGGATGTGGCCGACAAGACAGCGGCGGTCGATATGATCTATCTGGACCGTGACGGTCAGGTTCTGGCCTCGGCGCAACCGGCGGCGCAGACCAATATGGCCGATCACCCTGCCTTTGAGCGTGCCTTGCAGGGCGCGATGGGCAGTGCGCATGGGGTGTTAGACGCGACCGGGGACCGGATCTATTCTTACGCCGCCCCCGCGTTTGGCCCCGAAGGGCAGGTGGACGGGGCATTGATGGTCATCGCCGACGTGCAGGATGTCGAGCAGACATGGCGCGGCAGTACCGAGGCTGTTTTCTTTGTCGATGCCGAGGGGGTCGTGTTCATCTCCAATCGTTCGGACCTGTTGTTCTGGCGCCGTGACGACGGCCAGCTGGGGCTAACTCCGCCAACCGGTGAGTCCGTGGCCTTCGCCTCGGTCCAAGTGGGACAGCATGAGTTGTGGGAGGTCGATTGGGGTCGGTATTTACCGCAACGTGCCTTGCATCTGACGCTGGATCTGCCAGTGATCGACATGACGGCCGAAGTGCTGGTCGATGTTGCTCCGGCCCTGCGCTTGGCCGGGTTGCAGGCGGCGACGGTGGCGGCAATCTGTCTGGCCTTTGGGGCCTTGTTGTATCTGGCCACCGAGCGCAGGCGTACTTTGGCCTTGGCCAATGTCGAGTTGGAAAGCCGCGTGGCGCAACGCACCCATGAACTGACGGATGCCAACACCGCCCTGCGCCGCGAAGTGCATGAGCGACAGGAGGCGGAAACCGCCCTGAAACATGCGCAGGAGGAATTGGTGCAGGCTGGAAAACTCAGCGCCTTGGGACAGATGTCTGCTGGGATCAGTCACGAGTTGAACCAGCCACTCATGGCGATCCGGCAATTCGCCGACAATGGAGCGGCGTTTCTGACCCGCGGGCGCGAGCAAAAGGCTGCCGAAAACCTGACCCGCATTTCCGACATGGCCGCACGTATGGCCCGGATCATCAAGAACCTGCGGGCCTTTGCACGCAATGAAAGCGAGCCGATGGGCAAGGTTGATCTGGTGCAGGTTATCGAAACCGCGATCGAACTGACCGAGGCGCGGTTGCGCGCGGATGGGATCGTTCTGGACTGGACCCCTCCGACGCGGCCTGTGTTTGCTTGGGGCGGTGAGGTGCGTCTGGGGCAGGTTTTCGTCAACCTGATCAACAACGCCGCCGACGCCATGAGCCAGCAACCCGAGCGGCGGATCGACATTGAAATACATGATGACGAGAAGCTGTCGGTGACAGTCCGCGATATCGGTCCGGGGATTGAGAATACGGAAAAACTGTTCGAGCCGTTTTATACGACCAAAGAGGTCGGCTCCTCAGAGGGGATGGGGCTGGGTCTTTCGATCTCGTACGGGCTGGTGCAAAGCTTTGGCGGCAATATTCGCGGTGTAAACTCGAATCCAGGGGCGACCTTTACGGTTGAACTGGAGTATTTTCGGGAAGATGAAGTGGTATGACACGCAAGGTTCTTCTGGTCGATGATGACGCGGCGGTCCGCGAGGCATTGGCGCAAACGCTGGAACTGGCGGACTACGCGCCGGTCACGGCAGGCTCTTTTGTAGCAGCCAAGGATCATATTCGCGCAGACTTTGCGGGGGTCATCGTCTCGGATATCCGCATGCCCGGACGGGATGGGTTTTACCTTTTGAACTACGCGTTGGAGATTGATCCCGAGCTGCCGGTGATCCTGCTGACAGGCGAAGGCGATATTCCAATGGCCGTTCGGGCGATGGGCAAGGGTGCGTTCGATTTTCTGGAAAAGCCCTGTGCGGCCTCTGATCTGCTTGAGGTGCTGGAACGAGCACATCTGGCGCGGCGGCAAGTGCTGGAGCAGCGCGCTCTGAAACAAGAATTGGAAAAGGGCGACCCGGCGGCGCGGCTTCTGTTTGGCCTGTCTGCGCGGTCGGAGGCGTTGCGAGACAGGGTGCGTTCAGTTGCGCCGACTGGGGCCGAGGTTCTGGTGACAGGACCTGCGGGCAGTGGGATATCAAAGGTTGCTGAGGTGGTTCATTTGATGTCACCGCAATCGCAGGGCCCATTCGTCAAGCGGCCCGCTTCGGGCATGTCGGTTCAGTCTTTGCAGCAGGTGTGTGAGGACGCGGCTGGTGGGTCACTGTTCCTTGACGAGGTTTCGGTGATGCCGAAAGACACCCAATATGCGGCGCTTGAAATCATCGAGAAGGGGGTTGGGGCACGGATCATCGCCGGCACCACCGCGGATCTGGCGGATCTGTCCGCAACAGGGCAGTTTCATGCGGACCTGTTCTATCGGTTGGATGTGATGCGCGTGCGCATCCCATCCCTGTCCGAGCGGCCCGAGGATATACCGGTGATCTTTCGCCACTATGTCGCGCAGGCTGCGGAACAGGCGGGCATTGCGGTGCCTGACATCTCTTCCGAACATTTGGCGGCTTTGATGTCGCAGGATTGGCCAGGGAATGCCCGATCCTTGATGTCAGCAGCCATGCGCTTTGTGCTTGGGATGCCGGATGAGGTGGGCGCCGCCACTGAGTTGGGTCTGAGCGAGCAGATGGCCCAAGTTGAGCGGTCACTTTTGATCGCGGCGCTGGGGCGCCATAACGGCAAAGCATCGGACGCGGCCAAGGCGCTGAAACTGCCGCGCAAGACATTTTACGACAAGCTGGCTCGCTATGGCATTCGGCCCGAGGATTATCGCAGGTAGGTGCTCCCGCCCGCTTTCTCTGCATTTCTTGCAGGTCAGGCGGTTGGGCCGGGCAGTTCGCTGACGCGAACTGTGGTTGCGCTTGATTGGGTGGTGATTCTCGATGGGCGAATCAAGTTGTGCGGAAAACCGCACAGAAGGGGTTTGGGCTTGTGCGAAATTTCGCACGTCGCTCAAGGATAGCAGCCAAAGATCTGTTCGCGCGGCTTGTAATGCACTGTTAGTTAACAAAAAAATACAATCACCCGGCATTCAGAACAAAAAGTTGAGCGGTAAGAGGCGATTCGGTTCACTGCCCGGCATGAGGCGCTCGTCGAGCGTCTGGGAGAAGTTTTGTGAAGTCTGGGAGGATAGGACAGATGAAATTCCTGACAACAGCCGCAACCGCACTGGCGCTGACCGTGACCGCGACCGCTGGGATGGCGGCGTGTGACGACGGCGAGATCGTGGTGAAGTTCGCGCATGTGACCAACACCGACAAGCACCCCAAGGGGATTGCTGCATCGTTGCTGGAGCAGCGTGTCAATGACGAGATGAACGGCGTTATGTGCATGGAGGTGTTCCCGAACTCGACCCTCTATAATGACGACAAGGTGCTGGAGGCGATGCTGCAGGGTGACGTCCAACTGGCCGCGCCGTCGCTGTCGAAGTTTGAAAAGTTCACCAAGCAGTTCCGTCTGTTCGACCTGCCGTTCATGTTCAAGAACATTGATGCGGTGGACGCATTCCAAGCCTCGGCTGACGGTCAAGCGATGAAGGACAGCATGCAGCGCCGTGGCCTGCAGGGGCTGGCATTTTGGCACAACGGCATGAAGCAAATGTCGGCGAACAAACCTTTGGTTGATCCTTCCGATGCGGATGGTCTGAAGTTCCGTGTTCAGTCTTCGGACGTGCTGGTCGCGCAGATGGAAGCCATTGGTGGCAGCCCGCAGAAAATGGCGTTCTCGGAAGTCTATGGCGCGTTGCAGCAGGGCGTTGTGGACGGGCAGGAGAACACCTGGTCGAACATCTACGGCAAGAAGTTCTTCGAAGTTCAGGACGGTATTACCGAGACCAACCACGGCATCATCGACTACTTGGTTGTGACTTCGGTTGACTGGCTGGACAGCTTGGACCCCGAAGTGCGCGATCAGTTCCTGACGATCCTGAGTGAAGTCACCGAGACGCGGAACAAAGAAGCCTTTGCGGTGAACGAAGCGGCCAAGCAGTCGGTGATCGACGCCGGCGGCACCATTCGTGAGCTGAACGCCGACCAGCGTCAGGCTTGGGTCGATGCGATGAAGCCTGTCTGGGACAAGTTCGCTGGCGATGTGGGTCAGGACAAGATCGACGCTGCACAGGCGATCAACGCCGGATTTTAATCCGAGCAGTCCGCGCGCCGGGGGACTGGGGAGTTATCGACGCGCGGGCCGGGCGGGCTGAAACAGGCCCGCCCCAATTATTCTCATCACACAAAATGCGGGGACAATGAGATGTCTGGTGCGAAACCCGGCTCTGGCGGGCTGATCGACCATATCGAAGAGACGATGATCGCGCTGTTGTTGGGGGTGATGACCGTCGTCACCTTCGCCAACGTCATCGCGCGGTTCGTCTTTAATTCTAACATCCTGTGGGCGCTGGAACTGACAGTGTTCACCTTTGGCTGGTTGGTGCTGTTGGGGGCGTCCTATGCAGTGAAGAAACACGCGCATCTGGGCGTGGATGCGATCCTGAACATGCTGGCCCCGGCGCCGCGACGCATCCTGGCGCTGATTGCGGTGGCGTGCTGTCTGGTCTTCTCGTTGCTGCTGCTGAAGGGGTCCTATGACTATTGGGCCGTCTTCGCGGATCTGCCGCCGACCTCAGGCCGGTGGTTCCCGACCGGTTTCGATACCGGTGCGCGCAGCCAGAGCTTTTACGAGGTTGACGACATCCCAATGGTCGCGCCGCTGCGGTTTTTGGAAGACATGATCAACTATGGCGAGGGCTATGAAAAGCTGCCCAAGGTGATCCCGTATCTGGTGTTGCCGGTGTCGATGATCCTGCTGGTGATCCGCTTTTCTCAGGTTGCAGTACAAATCTGGCGCGGCGAAACCGACCGCCTTGTCGCCAGCCACGAAGTCGAGGACGAGATCGAAGAAGTCCGCGCACAACAAGGGGTGCATGACTGATGGACGTCGTTCTTCTTTTCTCAATGGTCATTGGCCTGCTGTTGATCGGTGTTCCGATTGCGGTGGCGCTTGGCCTTAGCTCGACCCTGTTCCTGCTGATCTATTCTGACAGTTCTTTGGCCTCGGTCGCAGGCACGCTGTTCGAGGCATTCGAGGGGCATTTCACCCTGCTAGCAATCCCGTTCTTCATTCTGGCGTCGTCTTTCATGACGACGGGCGGTGTGGCGCGTCGGATCATTCGGTTCTCGATTGCTTGCGTCGGCCACCTGCCGGGCGGTCTGGCGATTGCGGGCGTGTTTGCCTGTATGCTGTTTGCCGCTTTGTCGGGATCATCTCCTGCGACCGTTGTGGCCATCGGTTCCATCGTGATCGCAGGGATGCGTCAGGTGGGGTATTCCAAGGAATTCGCCGCCGGTGTGATCTGTAACGCCGGTACGCTTGGCATCCTGATCCCGCCCTCTATCGTGATGGTGGTCTATGCTGCCGCCGTTGAGGTCTCGGTCGGGCGCATGTTCCTGGCCGGCGTTATTCCGGGCCTGATGGCAGGTCTGATGCTGATGATCACCATCTATGTCATGGCCAAGGTCAAGAACCTGCCCAAAGGTGAGTGGAAAGGATGGGGCGAGATCTTTGCCTCGGCGCGCGAGGCCGGATGGGGGCTGTTCCTGATCGTCATCATTCTGGGTGGTATTTATGGCGGTATCTTCACCCCAACCGAAGCTGCGGCCGTGGCCGCCGTCTATGCCTTCCTGATTGCCAGCTTTGTCTATAAGGACATGGGCCCGCTCAGCACGGAAGAAGGGCAACCCAATCTGCCACTGATCAAAAAGCCCTATGCGCTGGTGACGGCCTTTTTCCACCCCGATACCAAGCATACGCTGTTCGAGGCAGGCAAGCTGACCGTCACGCTGCTGTTCGTGATCGCCAACGCGCTGATCCTGAAACATGTGCTGACCGACGAGCAGGTGCCGCAACACATCGCCAGTGCCATGCTGTCGGCGGGTCTGGGACCTGTGACCTTCTTGATCGTGGTGAACGTGATCCTGCTGATCGGCGGTCAGTTCATGGAGCCCTCGGGCTTGCTGGTCATCGTCGCGCCGTTGGTGTTCCCGATTGCGATTGAACTGGGCATCGACCCGATCCATCTGGGCATCATCATGGTGGTCAACATGGAGATTGGGATGATTACACCTCCGGTCGGGCTGAACCTGTTCGTGACCTCGGGCGTGGCCGGAATGCCGATGATGAGCGTCGTGAAGGCGGCGCTGCCCTTCCTGGCGGTTCTGTTCGTCTTCCTGATCATGGTCACGTATATCCCATGGATATCAACCTTCTTGCCCAACACTTTCATGGGGCCAGAGATCATAACGAACTAGCCGTGAACCACATGAAAGCCGGGCCCCAGAGGCCCGGCTTTTTCCTTTGCGCCCCTCTTGACGAATTGCGGGTCATGCCCATCTGGAGGGCAGAGGACGACCTCACCAACTTGGTTGATCATTCGGGACGGCCCGAACGGATATGAGGTGCCTCTATGCCCTGGATTTTTCTGCTATTCGCCGGTTTGTTGGAAATCGTCTGGGCCGTTGCGATGAAGCAATCGGTTGGTTTCACCCGGCTTTGGCCGACCGCGCTGATGGGCGTGTCGATGATCGGGTCTTTTGGCTTGCTGGCACTGGCTATGCGGGATTTGCCACTCGGCACGGCCTATACGATCTGGACCGGGATCGGTGCGGTCGGAGCGTTCATGATCAGCGTCATGTTTCTAGGCGAGGCCCTGACAACCCCGCGCTTGATTGCAGCGGCCCTGATTGTGGCCGGTTTGGTAACTATGAAACTGGCGTGACGCTCAGGCGTTTTGCAGCGCGTCGATGATGCCCGCGAAATCCTGCGCTTTCAGGCTGGCCCCGCCGACTAATGCCCCGTCCACGTTGGACACGGCAAAGATGTCTGCGGCATTGCCGGGTTTGACCGACCCGCCATAAAGTAGCCTGACCGAGCGGCCCACGCCCTCGCCAAAGCGACGTTCCAGACGGGTTCGGATAAAGTCGTGGACCTCTCCGATTTCGTCGAGGGTGGGGACCTTGCCCGTGCCGATGGCCCAGATGGGTTCATAGGCTACGATCAAGTTCTCACCGGTTGACTGATCAGGGATCGAGCCCGACATCTGACCACCGATGATATCCAGCGTGTTGGCTGCTTCGCGCTGTTCCAGGCTTTCACCGACACAGATGATGGCTTTCAACCCAGCGTCCATGGCAGCACGGGCCTTGGCACGGATGTCTTCATTTTGCTCGCCGTGATCCTCTCGCCGTTCAGAGTGGCCCAGAATGACCGCGGACGCCCCGGCATCGAGCAGCATTCCGGCGCTGATATCACCGGTATGGGCGCCAGAGGTGTTTGCATGGCAATCCTGACCGCCAACCTGAATATCTGTGGCCTGCACGGTGCTGGCCGCGCGGTACAGCAAGGTTGCGGGCGGGCAGATCAGCACATCGACCGTGGGGGACGGATACATGCGGGCGAGGGTGCTCAACTCCTCTAGCTCAGCCGACATCCCATTCATTTTCCAGTTACCAGCCGCCAGCTTACGCCGCATCGCACACACTCCCACAAGAATTGTTGTTTGTGTTTCGGATAACACCCGCCGGGGATCGTGACAATTCCGGTTGCAGACGATCGCAGAAATCGACAGAACTCGCGCGAGCGAATGAGGCAGAGATGATCGACACACTGGATCTTGCGAAATTGGACGCCCGTGATGTGGCGGAACTGGCCAGATTGCGGCGCGCCGTTAGCGACGTTGGGTTTCTGCGCGTCTCCAACACCGGATTGGACAAGGCAAGGATCGAATCCGTTCTGACCACCTACAAAGCGTTTTTCCACCTGCCCGATGTCCAGAAAAGCCGCGTCGACATGGCAAAGACCGGGGCAAATCGGGGCTGGGGTGCGCCGCAATCCGAACAAGTCGATCCCGATGCAAACCCGGACTACAAAGAGGTGTTCGATTGCGGTTTCGATCTGCCCGAGGACAGCGCCTATGCAGACCGGGGCCTGAGCGTTTACGCCCCGAACCAATGGCCCGACGCGCCGTCTGGTTTTCAGCACATGATTCAAGGCTACTATGGTGACGCTTGTGCCGTTGCGATGCGTATCTTGCGAGCGATTGCCGTTGCTTTGGGCCGCGACGCGGGCAGCTTTGATGCGGCGTTTGACACGCCGATGGCTTTGCTGCGCGGCAACTTCTACCCTCAGCGTCCCGTTTGGGCGGGGGCGCGTGATTTTGGGATCGGCGCGCACACGGATTATGGCTGCCTGACCTTGCTGGCGACCGACGGCACTCCGGGACTTGAGGCACAATTGCCGGATGGAAGTTGGGCCGAGGTCCAAGCCGACCCCGGCACCTTCGTGATCAACTTCGGGGAAATGCTGGAGTTCTGGACCGCAGGGCAGGTCAAAGCGACCATGCACAGGGTCGTCGGAGGAGCGGATGAACGGGTTTCGGTGCCGCTGTTTTTTAACCCGTCCTATGACACCAACGTTGCGCCACCTGAGTCGGACCAAGTGATTTCAGCCGGAGAACACCTGACCCGGCGGTTCAACGAGACGTACGTCCACCTGAAAACGGCGTCCTAATTCTGCGCTGACAGGGTTTCGTCGAACTTGATCGACTCGCCGCAGCCGCAGGCATCGACCACGTTGGGGTTGCGGAATTTGAAACCGGATTCCAGTAGCGAGACTTCATAGTCGATCTCGGTCCCGAACAAGAACATCTGCGCCATCGGGGCGATCATCACCCGTGCGCCATCCTGTTCGACCACCTCATCATTGGTGTCGGCCTCATCCACGTAATCCATGGTGTATTCCATGCCTGCGCAGCCGCCTTTCTTGACGCCAATGCGCAGTCCCGCGTGCCCGCCCGATTCCATCAGGCGTACAATCTGGGCCGCAGCTTTTGGGGTCATGGTCACGGCCTGTTTGCCGGGAATGCCAAACATTTTCGTCTCCGTCGTCGCGCGTTGTTTATAACTTAGTCCTCTGGTGGGGCAGTCTCAAGACATAGCAGACGTGCTTACCTAAGTTTTCCACTCAGGTAGGCACACATGCAACCTACGCTTGCCTAACGCTGCACCTTCGTCCTAGCCTTGCACGCAGTTGGGCAGAGAACATTGCAGGTAGGATAACAGGATGAATTCTTCGCTAAAACTTAGTGGATTAAAAGCGGTGCCGTTGATTGCACTCGTGGCGCTTGCTGGTGCTGCTGCGGCACAAACCGATGAAAAGCGGCATCCGGTGAATTGCGCCACTGCGCCAGGGGATTTGCGCGCCATCGCGGCTGAGAAAAAACACGCTCAAGATCAACAGGTTGCAAGCGTTGTTTCAATCCTTCCAGCCGGTGCGCTGCTGGGCCTTATCACCGGGACCGAGAAGAAACATTTGTCGATGCTCTCTGGTGATTACGTCAAAGCGCTGGACGCGCGGGCGGAAGAAATTAAATCCACCTGCGGTATCAAATAAAAAACCGCCCCGGTGATTGAGGGCGGTTTAGTCATCGACAGCTGGTTTGCTTACATGAAGCCCAGTTCCAGACGGGCCTCGTCAGACATCATCTCCATGCCCCAGGGCGGTTCCCATGTCAGTTCTACGTCCACTTCCTTGACGCCGGCCACCGGTTCGACAGCTTCGACAATCCAGCCCGGCATTTCGCCCGCGACAGGGCAGCCTGGCGCGGTCAGGGTCATGATGACCTTAACGGCGTTTTCGGGCGTGATGTCGATGGTGTAGATCAGACCCAGATCATAAATATTGACCGGAATCTCAGGGTCATAGACGGAACGGCACGCCTCGACCACCGCTTCATACAGGGGGTGCTCAATCGTGGAAGGCGCAATCAACGGGGTGCCTTCGAACTGTTCACTCGGGTGGGTCATTCGTGCCTCGGGTCTGTTTCCTGAGCTTTTATATAGGGAAAGCCACGGGCAGCGTCCAGTGGTGCCGTGGCGCCCTTATCGGGCGCCGAGCGATTCATTCGTTTATATCATGCCGGAAGGTCTTCACCTGACCATGGGGCAGGGCGAACATCCGCCGCAACACCAGCCACGCCACCAAGGACAAAGCTGCAAAGATCAGTAGCAAAACGGGCAGGGACGGTGCGACCCCGGGAATGACCAGCAACAGCCCAGTGATCGCCGCGCCGATTGCGAAGCCCAGAAAGATGAATCCCGGCAGCACAATCTCGAGGATGCCGAGGGCCAAAGCCCCTGCCAACCAAATCCACCATGTCAACCAGAACGGATCGGCCATTACCGGCCTCCTTTCAACATTTTGAAGGCATCGCCAAACGCCTCGAGCGCATTTGCGGGCACCACGATGGTTTGCGAGCCATTGCCTGCGCCAAGTGCGTTCAGGGCCTCGACCTGTTTCAATGCGACCTGATACTGAGCGGCCTCGATCCCGTTATCCTGAATGGCCTTGGCGACCACGCCCGTTGCATAGGCTTCGGCCTCGGCCTGAATACGGCGGGCTTTGGCGGTTTGTTCAGCCGCGTAAAGCTCGGCATCGGCGTTCAGTTCGACGGCGCGTTTCTGACCCTCGGCCTCAGTCACCTGCGCGCGACGGGCGCGTTCGGCGTTCAACTGCTGCAACATTGCGTCGCGGGTGGCCTGATCCAGGTTAACGTCTAAAATCTCGGCCCGAGTCACCTCGATACCCCAGTCATCCACGGCGGTTTCCACGCTTTCCTGAATACGGGTAATCAGCTGCGCACGGTTCGACTGTACCTCATCCAGGTCCATTTTGCCGATCTCGGCGCGGACGATACCGGCCACGGTGGTGGCAATCGCGCCATCTACGTCACGGATACGATAGACCGTCTTTTCCGGTTCAAGAATGCGGTAAAAGACCGAGGTGTCGATCTGCACCAGCACGTTGTCTTTAGTGATCGCGTCCTGAGTCGCGTTGGGCAACTGACGCTCCAGAATGGATATTTTGTGGCGTGCAACGTCCAGAAACGGAACGATAAAGTTGATCCCCGGTCCAAGGACCGAGTGAAGGCGCCCGAACCGTTCAATCACGAACTTCTCGGATTGAGGCACAATCTTTATGCCCTTGAAAATGACGACGACGATCAGCGCCGCGCCCAGCAGGAAAATGATGTTGGATGAAATCAATCCAATAATCTGTTCTTCCATATAACTGTCCTCTCGGTATTGTGTACTATAGTATACATTTGGGGATTGACTCGCCCAATTTCAACTCAGCTATCCCGAGAAGGGGCGCGGAATCAAATCATTGAATAAGCTGATACGGGGGGCGGAGGCCGGTCTGTGACCACTTTGCATCCCTTGCCGATTGCGCTATCGGGCAGACATGAAACTGATTATAGACACTGACCCCGGCATTGATGACGCAATGGCCATCGCCTATGCGGCTGCCGCCCCCGAGATTGAGCTGATTGGCCTGACCACGGTTTTCGGCAACACCCATGTGCATCAATCCAGCCGGAACGCGCGGTTTTTGTTGGATAAACTGGGCATAAACGCCCCGGTCGCAGAAGGCGCACCCGTGGCGCAGGGGGCGGGCACACATGCGCCGTCTGAGCATGTTCATGGGCCTGAGGGGTTTGGAGATGTCACCGACATCCCTCAGATCGGGAGCAATCACAGCCTGTCCGCTGCCGAATATCTGGTTGAAATGGCCCGCGTGCATAAGGGCGAGCTGGTGGTCTGCGCCGTCGGTCCCTTAACTAATATCGCCGCTGCTCTGCGTCTGGACCCGGAATTTGCCCAGAACATCGCCCGGTTGGTCATCATGGGCGGTGCTGTTTATTGCCCTGGTAACATTACCCCGCATGCCGAGGCGAATATCTACCATGACCCTCTTGCCGCCGATGAGGTTTTTGCCAACCCTCCCACGACGGTGGTTGTTGGTTTGGATGTGACGCTCAGGACCCTCTACGAAGGGGCCGATTTTGACGGTCTCGCGGAACAATCCGCAGATATGGGCGGGTTCCTTCGCGATATCTCGAAGTTTTACCTGAAGTTCTACAAGGATGTTGGCGGGCTTGAGGGCTGCGGGCTGCACGATTCGACAGCTGTGATCGCCTGTACCCATGCGGACATGTTCACAATGGTGAAAACCGGGTTGCAGGTGGTTGCGGACGGCCCCGAGATTGGCCTGACCCGCCCCGATCCTTCGCGTCCCGTCGTGCACGTGTGCTGCGATGTCGACGGGGCAGGGGTAGTCGATCTCTTTACCCAACGGGTTTCTTCATTGCCCTGACGGGTTGCAAAGGGCGGGCAGATCGGGCAAATCCTGCCCGGTTCAGCGACCCCGAGGCCCCCTATGACCGAACGTTTTTCTTTTGACCTTAAAGCCACCGACGGCAAGGCGAGAACCGGCGTGATCCACACACCGCGCGGCGAGGTTCGGACGCCCGCCTTCATGCCTGTTGGAACAGCGGCAACGGTCAAGGCGATGATGCCCGAAAGCGTGCGCGCAACCGGGGCCGATATCCTGTTGGGCAACACCTATCACTTGATGCTGCGCCCGACGGCAGAGCGGATTGACCGTCTGGGTGGTTTGCACAAGTTCATGAACTGGGAACGTCCGATCCTGACAGACTCGGGTGGGTTTCAGGTTATGTCCCTGGCCGGGCTTCGAAAACTGACCGAAAAGGGCGTGACCTTCAAATCGCATATCGACGGCTCCAAGCATGAGCTGACGCCAGAGCGGTCAATGGAAATCCAGCGCCTGCTGGGTTCGGATATCGTTATGTGTTTCGACGAATGCCCGGCCTTACCCGCGGACCGGGACCGGATTGCTGAATCGATGCGACTGTCGATGCGATGGGCGCACAGGTCGCGCGATGCGTTCGGCGACCGTCCGGGCCACGCTTTGTTTGGTATTCAGCAAGGTGGACTAGAACACGATTTCCGCGAAGAATCCGCCGAAGCCTTAAAAGAGATCGGGTTCGAAGGCTATGCGGTCGGCGGACTAGCCGTCGGCGAAGGCCAAGAGGCCATGTTCAGCGTTCTGGATTTCGCGCCTGATATGCTGCCCACCGACAAGCCACGCTATCTGATGGGAGTGGGCAAGCCCGACGATATCGTAGGCGCCGTTGCGCGCGGCATCGACATGATGGATTGTGTTTTGCCTTCGCGTTCAGGGCGCACAGGGCAGGTTTTCACCCGCTATGGCGTGGTCAATATTAAAAACGCCCGCCACGCGGATGACCCGCGCCCGCTGGATGAGCAGTGTACCTGTCCGGCCTGTTCAAACTACTCCCGCGCTTATTTGCACCATGTATTCCGCGCGAACGAGATGATCTCGGGGATGCTGCTGACTTGGCACAACCTGCATTATTTTCAGGAAATCATGCAGGGTATGCGCGACGCGATTGCGGCGGGAACCTTTGAGGCATGGCAAAATCAATTCCATGCCCAACGCGCACAGGGCGATATCGAGCCGCTTTAGGCGGCGGAATTCAGTTCTGCCCAGCAAAAACGGTGGATATGTGATCGCGACGCCTTGCAGTCCGAAAAACCTCGGGTCATTCTGATCCGCATAACAGGCGGTGAGGTTGAAAACGGGTGTAAAAGCCCCACCTTTATCGTCCAAACAGGAGATGGCCGAGCGTTGCCTTGATAGGGACCGGAGCCGTCTTGCCAATGATAAGGATAGAGCATGCAAGAGCCTCTGAATTCCTCGTACCCAGTACTGCCGTTGCGCGACATCGTGGTGTTTCCACATATGATCGTGCCGCTGTTCGTGGGACGGGAAAAATCCGTCCGCGCGCTGGAAGAAGTGATGCAGGACGACAAGCAGATTCTGCTGTCCAGCCAGATTGATCCGGGTGAGGACGATCCCGCCATCGACGGGATTTACCGGTCGGGCGTACTGGCAAATGTGCTGCAACTGCTGAAACTGCCCGATGGCACTGTCAAAGTGCTGGTCGAAGGGCAGGCGCGCGTGCAGATCACCGATTTTCTGGAAAATGACGATTTTTTCGAGGCCCGCGCTGAATATCTGACCGAAATTCCGGGCGACGTGACGACGACCGAGGCGCTGCTGCGCACCGTCGCAGATGAGTTCGAGCGTTACGCCAAAGTCCGCAAGAACATCCCCGAAGAAGCGCTGACCGCCGTTGGTGAAACCACCGAACCTGCCAAGCTGGCCGACCTGGTTTCGGGCCATCTTGGCATCGAGGTTGAGCAAAAGCAGGAACTGCTTGAGACGCTCTCGGTTAGTGAGCGGCTGGAAAAGGTCTATGGCCTCATGCAGGGCGAGATGTCGGTTCTGCAGGTCGAGAAAAAGATCAAGACCCGCGTCAAATCCCAGATGGAGAAGACGCAGCGCGAGTACTACCTGAATGAGCAAATGAAGGCCATTCAGAAGGAACTTGGCGATGGCGAGGACGGCGGCAACGAAGTTGCTGAACTGGAAGAGAAAATCGCCGAGACCAAGCTGTCGAAAGAAGCGCGCGAAAAGGCCGAGGGTGAGCTGAAGAAGCTCAAGAATATGTCACCCATGTCGGCCGAGGCCACCGTTGTGCGCAACTATCTGGACTGGATTCTGTCGCTGCCGTGGGGCACCAAATCCCGCGTCAAAAAGGATCTGGGCCGTGCCCAGGACATTTTGGATGCCGATCACTATGGGCTTGAGAAGGTCAAGGAACGGATCGTCGAGTATCTGGCGGTTCAACAGCGCTCGAAAAAGCTGAAAGGCCCGATCCTGTGCCTTGTCGGCCCTCCGGGTGTGGGTAAAACCTCGCTGGGTAAGTCGGTTGCCAAAGCCACGGGGCGCGAGTTCATTCGCATCTCGCTGGGCGGTGTGCGTGATGAATCCGAGATCCGCGGCCACCGTCGGACCTATATCGGTTCGATGCCCGGCAAGATCATCCAGTCGCTGAAAAAGGCAAAAACCACGAACCCGCTGATTTTGCTCGATGAGATCGACAAGATGGGGCAGGATTTCCGTGGCGACCCGGCTTCGGCCATGCTTGAAGTGCTGGACCCTGAACAGAACAGTACGTTCATGGACCACTACTTGGAGGTCGAATATGACCTGTCCAACGTGATGTTCCTGACCACGTCGAACAGCTATAATATGCCCGGGCCTTTGCTGGACCGGATGGAGATCATCCCGCTGGCTGGCTATACCGAGGAAGAGAAATCCGAGATCGCCAAGCAGCACCTGATCGGCAAGCAGGTTAAAAACCATGGCCTCAAGGCCAAGGAATTTGAGCTGACCGATGATGCGCTGCAATCCATCATCCGCACCTATACCCGGGAAGCGGGCGTGCGAAATCTGGAACGTGAGATCGCCAAGGTTGCCCGGAAATCGCTGACCAAGATCATCAAGAAAGAGGCCGAGTCGGTCACGGTGACGCCTGACAATCTGGATGATTTCCTGGGCGTGCCCAAATACCGCTATGGTCTGGCCGAACAGGACGATCAGGTCGGTGTTGTGACTGGTCTGGCTTATACCTCGGTCGGGGGCGATCTGCTGCATATCGAAGCGCTGAAACTGCCCGGCAAGGGGCGGATGAAGACCACCGGTAAGCTGGGCGATGTGATGAAGGAATCCATCGACGCGGCATCGTCCTATGTGCGGTCAATCTCGCCTCAGATCGGGGTGAAGCCGACGAAATTCGACACGCTGGACATTCACGTCCACGTTCCGGATGGCGCAACGCCAAAGGATGGCCCTTCGGCCGGTCTGGCGATGGTGACATCGATCGTGTCGGTGCTGACCGGTATTCCGGTTCGCAAGGATATCGCCATGACGGGCGAGGTTTCGCTGCGCGGCAACGCGATGCCGATCGGTGGGCTCAAGGAAAAACTGCTGGCGGCCCTGCGTGGTGGCATCAAGACTGTCCTGATCCCCGAGGAAAATGAAAAGGATCTGGCCGACATCCCGGATAACGTGAAGGAAGGGCTGGAGATCATCCCGGTCACGCATGTGTCCGAGGTTCTGAAGCAGGCGCTGATTAGCGAGCCTGAACCCATCGAATGGGACGAAGCAGCCGAGGAGGCCGCAGCAGCGGCTGCGAAAGCCGCGGAAAGTTCGGCAGCGTCTGCCAGAACGCACTGAGTTCGGCTTGAATGATCAAAATGGGCGGGGTTTCAACCTCGCCCTTTTTCATGTGACTACCCAAAGAATTGGGACGCAAGGAACCACCAAGTTTTAGGGGAAAATGGTGGGTGATAAGAGATTTGAACTCCTGACATCTTCGATGTGAACGAAGCGCTCTACCACTGAGCTAATCACCCGTAAGGCGGCGTCTTACAGTGAGTCTTGGCCCGCCGCAAGAGCCGGGATTCGTTTTTCTAACCCCGGCACTAAAGTCCCCCCGGAGGCGCCCCCCGAGGGGAAAATGTCCTCATAGACCCGGCAAACCTGGCAGTCTGGACAGAACGCCGCGCAGACCGAAGGTGGTGCCGCGCTCGTTGCCAAAGTTCACACGGACGCCGAAGCTGACATATGCTTCGTTTTCGCTACCGGACACCAATGGGGACGAAATATGGGCAACACCGACATTGCCGTAGACTTCGGCATTGTCCGCAGCCGCATAAGAGGCGCCAATGGCAAACAGGTTGTAGTCCAGTGCACCTGCAAAGTTGTCAACGATTTCAAAGCTCGCGTTCAGTTCCCATGCATCAGCCAATTCGGTTTTTGCCGAAATACCAAATAGCGTGCCATCCAGATCCGAGGCATTTGTCAGATCTTGCCGCCCAAGATAACCTTCGATCTCTGCGGGTCCGGCATCAAATCCGGCTTCCAGACCGTAGAATTCGAAATCGGCATCGTCCAGGTCTTCCTGGCCGTAAAACAGGCCGAAAGACGCGTTGTTGGCGGTGTGCCAGTTGCCGTGCAAGGTCCAGTTCGTTGCGGTCTCGCTTAGGTCCTGAAATCGCTGGACGCCAAGATCTAGCTGTGTGCTGAATGCGCGGTTAAATGCCAATTCTCCAGAACCGTTCAGGTTGTAGGCGTCACCGAAGTCGGTGTCTGTGAACGTAGAATAATCCAGATTCAAATATCCGCCGGAAAATTCGACAGCTTGTGCTGCACCAGTCAGGGTTGCTGCTGACAAAGCACTGCTAATAAAAAATTTTTTCACGTTTATGCTCCGTTTTCTTTTCGTTGTGCAATAGGGTCTTCTTGAGACCCTCTGAGCAATTGCGGACTTAATCGGGCTAGAGTGGAAAGTGTATCTGGCACAGTTGAATTAGGTGCGATGTGGCGAAGCTGACACAGTTTTTGGTTGTGGCGAAAACACCTGCTGCTTGATCCACTCGCGTTGTTGGCTGATCTACTGTCAAGACCGGTGATGAGACGTTGATCCGAGATCTTCGGCGAAGGTAAAATTTCCGAATTCGGAAAAAACTTCAAAACGCCGCTTGACGCTGCCCGAGCGGAGCCATAATACACCCCAACGTTCAGCAACGAACGTGCAGCGGGCGGTTGTAGCTCAGTTGGTTAGAGTACCGGCCTGTCACGCCGGGGGTCGCGGGTTCGAGCCCCGTCAACCGCGCCATCGCTGCACTCCTTGGTCCAGGTTAAAGGCCGTGAAAATAGATGCGCGGTTGTAGCTCAGTTGGTTAGAGTACCGGCCTGTCACGCCGGGGGTCGCGGGTTCGAGCCCCGTCAACCGCGCCATTTATTTCTCAAATCTCAGTCAGAACTTTGAACATTCAGCACATTGCGCGCCGACGCACATGTTTTGTCAGGAGTGATCGGCAATAATCTGTAAGTTCACACTTTGTTCTAATTTTTCTGTTGGAGACTCAGTGCTGCTCGCCTATTTCTAGGTCACTTGCGTGTAGGGGGCCAAGAATGGCTGAGCTGAAGAATATCGAGGTGCGCGGCGCGCGCGAACATAACCTCAAAAGCATCGACGTGGATATTCCGCGCGATCAGCTGGTGGTGATCACCGGATTGTCGGGTTCGGGCAAGTCTTCGCTGGCTTTCGATACGATCTATGCCGAGGGGCAGCGCCGCTATGTCGAAAGCCTGTCGGCCTATGCGCGGCAATTTCTGGACATGATGGAAAAGCCCGATGTGGATCACATCAGCGGGCTTTCCCCGGCAATCTCGATTGAACAGAAGACGACGTCGAAAAACCCGCGCTCGACCGTGGGGACCGTGACCGAGATCTACGACTATCTACGCCTTTTGTTTGCCCGCGCAGGTACGCCCTTTAGCCCCGCCACCGGCCAGCCGATTGAGGCGCAACAGGTGCAGGACATGGTCGACCGGATCATGACGATGGAGGAGGGCACGCGCGGCTACTTGCTGGCCCCCATCGTGCGCGACCGGAAGGGGGAATATAAGAAAGAGTTCCTTGAACTGCGCAAACAAGGTTTTCAGCGTGTCAAAGTGGATGGCGAGTTCTATGAGCTCGATACCCCGCCCACTTTGGACAAGAAATTCCGCCATGACATCGACGTGGTCGTAGACCGCCTTGTTGTGCGTGAAGGGATGGAGACTCGGCTGGCCGACAGCCTGCGCACCGCTTTGGATCTGGCGGATGGCATTGCGATTCTGGAAACCGCCCCGAAGGAGGGCGACCCGGAACGTATCACCTTCAGCGAGAATTTTGCCTGCCCAGTCAGCGGCTTCACCATCCCCGAGATCGAACCGCGCCTGTTTTCTTTCAACGCGCCATTTGGGGCGTGCCCGGATTGCGACGGGTTAGGGGTCGAGCTGTTCTTTGACGAACGCCTCGTGGTGCCGGACCAGACGCTCAAGCTGTATGACGGTGCCTTGGCCCCGTGGCGCAAGGGTAAGTCGCCATATTTTTTGCAAACCATCGAAGCCATTGCGCGGCATTTTGAGTTCGACAAGAACACCCCGTGGAAAGACCTTCCCGCCAAGGTGCAACAGGTATTCCTGCGCGGCTCTGGTGATGAGGAAATCCAGTTCCGCTATGATGAGGGCGGGCGAGTCTATCAGGTGACACGCAGCTTTGAGGGCGTTATTCCGAATATGGAACGCCGCTATCGCGAAACTGACAGTGCCTGGATTCGGGAAGAATTCGAGCGTTATCAGAACAACCGTCCTTGCGGGGCCTGCGAAGGCTACCGTCTGCGACCCGAAGCTTTGGCCGTCAAGATCGCGGGTTTGCATGTGGGGCAGGTGGTTCAGATGTCGATCCGTGAGGCCTTGGCCTGGGTTGAGGACGCCCCGAACCATCTGAGCGTACAGAAGAATGAGATTGCTCGGGCGATTCTGAAAGAGATTCGCGAGCGCCTCGGATTCCTGAATAATGTGGGTTTGGAATATCTTACGCTGTCTCGTTCTAGTGGCACGTTGTCCGGTGGCGAAAGCCAGCGTATCCGGTTGGCCAGCCAGATTGGGTCGGGCCTGACGGGCGTGTTATATGTGTTGGACGAGCCTTCGATCGGGTTGCATCAGCGGGATAATGACCGGCTGCTGGGGACGCTCAAGAATCTGCGCGATCAGGGCAATACGGTGATCGTGGTCGAACATGACGAAGAAGCGATCCGCGAGGCTGATTACGTGTTCGATATTGGCCCCGGTGCCGGTGTGCATGGCGGGCAGGTGGTCAGCCATGGAACGCCAGAGCATATCGCGGCGGATGCGGCCTCGATGACCGGGCAATACCTGTCGGGCACGCGCGAGATTGCTGTGCCGACTGACCGGCGCAAAGGGAACAAGAAAAAGCTGAAGGTCGTCAAAGCCACCGGGAATAACCTGAAAAACGTCACGGCAGAATTTCCGCTGGGTAAGTTCGTTTGTGTGACCGGTGTATCGGGTGGCGGCAAGTCGACTTTGACGATTGAGACACTGTTCAAAACCGCCTCGATGCGATTGAACGGCGCGCGGCAGACGCCTGCGCCCTGTGAGACGATCAAGGGTCTGGAGCATCTGGACAAGGTGATCGACATTGACCAACGCCCAATTGGGAGGACTCCGCGTTCGAATCCAGCAACTTACACCGGAGCTTTCACTCCGATCCGCGACTGGTTTGCCGGTCTGCCGGAAGCCAAGGCGCGAGGGTACAAGCCGGGGCGGTTTAGCTTTAATGTCAAGGGCGGCCGGTGCGAGGCGTGTCAGGGTGACGGCGTCATCAAGATCGAGATGCACTTTCTGCCTGACGTCTATGTCACCTGCGAAACCTGCAAGGGTGCGCGCTACAATCGCGAAACATTGGAGATCAAATTCAAGGGCAAGTCCATCGCCGATGTCCTTGATATGACTGTAGAAGACGCGCAGGAGTTCTTTAAGGCCGTGCCTTCAATCCGCGATAAGATGGATGCGCTGGCGCGTGTTGGGCTGGGCTATATCAAGGTTGGGCAGCAGGCCACGACCTTGTCCGGGGGCGAGGCGCAGCGGGTGAAATTGTCTAAGGAATTGTCCAAACGCTCGACTGGGCGGACGCTGTATATTCTGGATGAACCAACGACGGGTCTGCATTTCGAAGACGTGCGCAAGTTGTTGGAAGTGCTCCATGAATTGGTCGATCAGGGCAATACGGTCGTTGTGATCGAGCACAATCTGGATGTGGTAAAAACCGCTGACCATATCATCGACATCGGCCCCGAAGGTGGCGATGGCGGTGGTGAGATCGTCGCCACCGGCACGCCTGAAGATGTGGCCGCCGTCGAGCGCAGCCATACTGGGCGATACCTGAATCAGATGCTGAACTCTGAACAGGTCGCGGCGGAATAGCGTCAATACTGCGCGTATCGCAGCATATGCCAGTGGCGCAGTAATGGTGGGAAGAAAAGAAACATAAAGCCGAAATTCACATAGGCAAACACCATCATCGGCAGCCACATGGCGACGCCAATCAGTCCGACAAATCCGGCAATGCGGGTCGCTGTTACGGGTTTCACCATGCGGTTCAGCATTGCGTGGAACAGCCGTCCACCATCCAGCGGCATCAATGGCAGCATGTTGAAAATCGCCAGCCACAGGTTCAATTGTGCGGTCACGACCAAAACCCACCCCAGCGCGGGAGAGGAAACGAAGGGCTCGACCAGTGAACACACCGCCCAAAGGGTCAGGTTCACTATTGGCCCCATAGCCACGATCAACTCATCCTCGTATGACGAGGTCGAGCGGCGATGTTCGCAAAATCCGCCACCGCAATAAAGGACGACGCGGTTGACGGGGACGCCCTGGATCAAACAACCCCAAGCGTGCCCGAGTTCGTGCAGCAGGATCGAGCCCAGCAAAATACTTACGAATCCAAGCGCATAGGGCAGGGTCCCGGGGTCGAAGCTGAATCCGACGATGATCAGAACCAGTAAAATCAGGCTCTGGTTCAATTGAATGGGTACGTTCCACGGGCCGCGGAACTCAAAAATCGCACCGTCACTATACATATTCAATCCTCGCAATAACGAGAATCGTGATGACGCAGAATTGCGTCAAAAATTGGGTGCTATCGTTGAGGTTGTGTGACCTAGTTCAAAATGTCGACGACCGCGCCGATCAAGTTCAGCACTTTGCGCGTTTCGGGGTCGACCCGGTAAACGTAATCGCCAGCTCGGATATACGAACCGCGATCTAGACCATAACGGTAAGGGTCATTGATCCAGCGGTAGTCGCTATTGATGAACTCGCCGTTGCGATACAGTTTTTTGGCCTGGCCAGGCGGAACGCAAGGTACGTTTTTCTTGGCCAGACCCGGTGGGCAATGGCCACCCTTGTTCTTGACCTGAATCACAGGTTGCGAAGGGATGCGAAAAACGTTGTCCGTAGTCTTGCGGTTGCCTTTACCATTGCCAGCCATCACCGCCGCAGGAGCGGCCACCAGAGTGGAAACTGTTAACAAAACTGCCAAAACGCGTGACATCGTGATCTCCGACACAAAACTGCTCTGACTCGATAGATGGCGGTCCGAAGGTCGGCGGTCAACCCCGCGGGCAGATACCCGCCCACGGGATAATATCATCCGCGTCCGCGTTTTTCGAACCGGGGCAGCATGGCAGAAAAGTCCTTGCCCAGCCCGTTCTCGGCCTCGACAAACTGCTCATAAAGCGCAGTGGCCGCCTGTCCCATTGGAGTATCGGCATCCGAGCTTTCGGCCGCTTGCTGGCTGAGACGCAGGTCCTTGAGCATCAGTTCCGCCGCAAAGCCCGGTTGGTAATCGTTGTCCGCCGGGCTGGCAGGTCCTACACCGGGCGCGGGGCAATAAGCGTTCATCGTCCAGCTATAGCCCGAGGACGTGCTGACCACGTCGAACATCTTTTGCCGGTCCAGACCCAGCTTGTCAGCCAGCGCAAACGCCTCGCAGGTGGCGATCATAGTGACGCCGAGGATCATGTTGTTGCAGATCTTGGCGGCCTGACCGGCACCAGAGCCACCGCAATGCACGGCCTTTTGCCCCATGATGTCGAACAGTGGGGCGGCCTTGGCGAAGGCCTCCTCAATGCCACCTGCCATAAAAGTCAGGGTTCCGGCGGCGGCACCGCCAATCCCTCCGGACACGGGTGCATCCACGGCCAAGACGCCAACTTGAGCGGCTTGGTCTGCGACTGCGCGGGCACTGTCCACATCTACGGTCGAGCAATCCACCCAGACCGCGCCCGAATCCATTGCGGGCAAGATCTGGTCAGCGACAGCACGCAGTATCTGGCCGTTGGGCAGCATGGTGATGACGATCTCGGCACCGACGGCGGCTTCAGCCCCCGAAGCGGCCATAACTACGCCTGGAACGTCTACGTCTACCATGTCAAAGCCTGCAACCTCGTGCCCGGCCTTGGACAAATTGGCAGCCATCGGATTGCCCATATTCCCAAGGCCGATAAACCCGATCTTCATTCCTCAATCCTCCTCGAATGTCAGCGTATTGTTGCCCAGCGGTTGTAGCATCCGCGACACTTCGACAATGGGTACAGTCCGGTCTTGGTGCTTCCAGCGGGGTGTGCGGTCCTTGTCGATAATCTGTGCACGGATACCTTCCAGAAAATCTCCGTGCTCGCTTGCGCGGTAGGTAAAGCGGAATTCATGTTCCAGCGCTTTCCGAATGGTCAGGTTAGGCCCGCGCAGCCGGTGCAGCATTTCGATACAGCAGGCCATGGAAAGGGGCGAACCTCGGTTCACCATTTTCAATGCGCTCGCCGCAAAATCCGTGTCTGACGCGGTCAGGGTGTTGAGGATGTCCTGCAACCCTTCACCATCAAAAAGCATGTTGATCTGGTCCTGTTGTGCGGCGAGTTTGCCGTCAGGGGCGTCTTGGGCATGGGCGGCCAGCAGGCTTGCGTCGCCAGAGGCTTCGAGCATGTCGATCAGGTCAGCCCATTGCGCTGTCGGGATGTAGTGATCGGCGAATCCGGAGAAAATCGCGTCGGCGGGGCCCATACGGTGGCCGGTTATGCCCAGATATTCGCCCACCCGACCGGGGGCCAGCGCAAGCATCAGCGAACTGCCCACATCCGGCACCAGACCGATGCCGCATTCGGGCAGGGCGATCTGGCTGCTTTCGCCCACGACGCGATGACTGCCGTGACATCCGATCCCAACGCCGCCGCCCATGGTAAATCCTTGCAGGAAACTGACGACCGGTTTGGGGTATTCGAAGATCAGCGCATTCAGGCGGTATTCATCCCGCCAGAACGTCTGACCATATGCGAAATCGCCCTTGGTGCCGGTCTCGTAAAGCTCGGCAATGTCGCCCCCGGCGCAAAAGGCTTTGTCGCCCTCGGCGTCAAAGATGATCAGATCCACCGCATCATCCTCGCGCCAGATGCGGAGCGCCGCGTCGATGGCCATGCACATGTCATAGCTGAGCGCGTTCAGGGCCTTGGGCCTGGTCAGAGTGATCCGTCCGGCGCGGCCCGCTGTTCGAATGTCGATATCAGCCATGGCGCCCTCAACGATTGGCCAGCATCTGGCGCGACACGATCACGCGCATGATTTCATTCGTGCCTTCAAGGATCTGATGCACGCGCAGGTCGCGGACCAGCTTCTCGATCCCGTAGTCTGCAAGGTAGCCATATCCGCCATGCAGTTGCAGGCACTGATCCACCACTTTCGATCCGGTCTCGGTCACGAATTTCTTGGCCATGGCGCAGAACTTGGTCGCATCGGGCGCGCCCTGATCCAATTTCCACGCGGCTTGGCGCAGGAATGTGCGCGCGGCCTGCAAATCGATCTCCATATCGGCCAGACGGAATTGCAGCGCCTGAAACTGGTCGATGGACTGACCGAACGCCTGCCGTTCGGACATATATTGCAACGTCATATTCAGCCCCGCTTGCGCGGCCCCTAACGAGCATGAGGCGATGTTAAGCCGTCCGCCATCTAGGCCCTTCATCGCGTATTTGAACCCGTCGCCTTCGACACCAACAAGGTTTTCGGCCGGGATTTTGCAATCATCGAACTGCACCTGCGCCGTGGGTTGGCTTTTCCATCCCATTTTCTGCTCCAAAGCGCCGAAGGACAGGCCGGGGGCGCCGTCCTCGACATAGACCGTTGAAATCCCCTTGGGACCGTCCTGTCCCGTGCGCACCATGCATACATAGGCGTCGGAATAACCACCTCCTGAGATGAACGCCTTGGTCCCGTTCAGCAGGTATCCTTCATTGCTGCGGTCCGCGCGGGTTTTCAGCGCAGCAGCATCCGAGCCCGAGCCCGGTTCGGTCAGGCAATAGCTGAGAACGGTATTCAGGCTGAGAACATCGGGCATGATACGTGCTTTAAGCGCATCCCCGGCGAAACTGTCCAACATCTTCGCGCACATGTTGTGAATCGAAAGAAACGCCGCGACGGACGGGCAGGCCATCGACAACGCCTCGAACACCATTGTGGCATCCAGACGCGACAGGCCCGCACCTCCACTGTCTTCAGAGACGTAGAGGCCGCCGAATCCAAGCTCTCCGACACGTGGCCACAGGTCTTTGGGGATGGTCCCTTCAGCCTCCCACTGTCGAGCATAGGGGGCTATGTTCTCCTGCCCGAACTCATAGGCCATGTCGAAGATCGCAGTCTGCTCTTCGGTCAAAGCGAAATCCATGGCTTCCCTCCCACGCCGACGGATGAATTGAACGAGTGTTTATTTCTTAATCCTTACAGAAATTTTTCACGGCCAGCAATTCCCAGTCTTTATCCGGTGCAGGGGTCAAAGGTCGTGGTGAAATTCCTCGATCAGGTGTTTGACGACCGCTTTTCCGGGGTCCTCGCCACGGGCTGCGGCCTCGGCATACACGCGTCGCTGCCGCGTGGCCGAGGTTCCGTTCTGCGCGATTTGTTGCAGGCGCGCCAGTTCGGTCATGGTGCCCAGCGCTTCGGTATCTTCGGCCAGCATGCCCATCAGTTCACCCATCAATTCGGGCATAGGTTTGATGGATCGGTCGCCAAAGTCGATCATGCCCTCACCAACTCCATAGCGCTGCGCGCGCCAGCGGTTTTCGCCGATCAGGAATTGGTCATAGTTCCGCCAGCGCAGGTTTCGGGCTTTCAGGCGGCACAGCATTCGGGTCAGGGACTGTACCATCGCCGCCAGGGACAGCGCATGTTCCAGCCGCGGCTGCACGTCCATGATCCGCGTCTCAAGCGTAGGGAAGCGGTGCGACGGTCGCAGGTCCCACCAGATTTTTGACGTGTCCTCGATCACGCCCAGTTCAACCAGAATACCCGTTGTGCGCTCATATTCGTCCCAACTGGCCAAGGCTGGGGGCAACCCGGTGCGGGGCAGGTTGTCAAAGACTGTCAAACGGTACGAGGACAGCCCCGTATCCTCGCCGTTCCAATAGGGGGATGAGGTGGACAAGGCCAGCAGATGAGGTAGGAAATAGGCCAGTTGCGGCATCAGATCAGCACGCAGGGCAGGGTCTTGAACCCCGATATGGACATGCATCCCACAGATCAGCATTCGCCGCGCCACGCCGCCCAAGGCATGTTGCAGCGCGTCATAGCGTTCTTTGCGCGTGTGGTGCTGCTTCTTCCAGTCGGCAAACGGATGGCACGACACCGCAATTGGTGCGAGGTTGTAGTCTGCCGCGCGTTTGGCCACGCAGGACCGTAGGCGTTTCAGGTCCTCTCGTGCGGCGGCGATAGTGGCATGGGGGCGGGTGCCGACTTCGATCTGACATTGCAGGAATTCGGGGCTGACCTGGCCTTGGAAGTCGGTCTGGCAAGCCTCCATCAACGCCTCGGGCGCTTCGGCAAGTTCGCATGTGTCGCGGTTGACCAGAAGATACTCTTCCTCGATACCCAGCGTGTATTCTTGCTGCATGGTCGCCCTCGTCGGTTATTCCAAACAGTGAATACGGAAATGATCGTCTTGCCAAGTGTTTGGCTTGCGAAGCCCCCGGCGCCGGCGATAAGAACCCTTCAGTCAACAGTCCAAACCCGGAGCGTTCGCGTGAAACCCAGGAAATTCCGAAAAATCAACGACGCCCTTGAGGAACTTGGGGTTAAACTGATCGACAAAGCCCCCGAAAATGACGAACGCGCTCGCCTTGAAGCGTTTGAGAGGGCAGGAGGCTTGACTCGACCCGCCTATGCCTTGTCGCCGGGGATGGAGGAGTTCGATATCGCGCCGCTGGCGGCCGAATATGCCGAACATGCTGATGCGCTGGCCGCGTTGAAGGACCCGGCGCGCAGTCAAACCGGCTATCGGATTGGCAATGGCTATTATGATAGCCCCGATGCCGATGCCTTGTACCTGATGATCCGTCGGTTCAAACCTCGAAGGGTGATTGAGGTCGGCTGCGGCAACTCAACGCGCGTGACCCGGCAAGCGCTCATCGACGGCGGGCTCAAGACGCAGATCACCGCGATTGACCCCTACCCGCGTGCAGACATCGCCCATGTGGTGGATCATTTCGAACAGAAACGGCTGGAAGAGGTCGACCCCGCGCTGTTCGATCAGTTAGAGGCGGGCGACATCCTGTTCATCGATTCCAGCCACGTCGTACGCATAAGCAATGACGTCGCACACCTGTTCTGTCGCATCATTCCTGCACTGAAACCCGGTGTCGTGATCCATGTGCACGATGTTTTTTTGCCCTACGAGTATCCCAAGCGATTCTTCTATGACTGCCCCGGTTGGGGCGAGCAGTACATGCTGCACGCTTTGCTGCAATCTGGCGCGTTTTCAATGCTTTGGCCGGGGTATTACCTGCAACAGGATCGTCCTGATGCGGTCGAGGCTTTGCCGTTCCTGGGCGATGGTCGTGCGCAAAGTATCTGGGTGCAGATCAAAGAAAATTGAACTCAAAGTGATCCGCTGCGGCTGAGGCCCCGTACCCCTTTCCATAACACGCTGGAGAGGAGATACAGCCATGTTCCGCCAAACACTGATGGGTGCCGCAGCCGCACTTGCCCTGACACTGCCGGTCAAGGCGCAAGCCGCCGACATCGTGGACACCGCCGTTTCGGCCGGGTCGTTCGAAACGCTTGTTGCCGCTGTTCAGGCTGCCGGTCTGGTCGACACGTTGAAAGGTGACGGCCCGTTCACTGTATTCGCCCCCACAGATGAGGCATTTGCCGCCTTGCCCGAAGGCACAGTAGAAACGCTTCTGCTGCCCGAGAATAAGGATCAACTGGTCGAAATTCTGACCTATCACGTGGTCCCAGCCAAGGTTATGTCCGGTGACATTGCTGGTAAGCGTGCAAAGGTTCTGACGGTCCAAGGTGATCGATTGAGCGTCAACGCCAAGCGCGGGGTTAAAGTCAACGACGCCGAAGTCATTCAGGCGGACATTGAAACCAGCAACGGTGTGATCCACGTTGTCGACGCAGTCATTCTGCCGGAATAACGCTCTTCAAAGTCATGAAAAAAACCCCGGTCCTTGCGGCCGGGGTTTTGTGTTTTAAACCAGTCGAACTTGGGTTCCAACCTGGACGAGGGGATAGAGCTCCTCGACATGCTGATTGTAGAGCCCGATACAGCCGGACGAACTTTGACGTCCAATCTTGCGGGTATCATGGGTGCCATGCACCAGATAGGCAGGCCAGCCAAGATACATAGCCCGCGTGCCCAGCGGATTGCCCGGTTCACCGCCTTCCATGCGGATCGGCAGATCAGGATCACGCTCGCGCATCGACGCGGTCGGTGTCCAGCTTGGGTTTTCGCGTTTGCGTACAACCTCGGTATAGCCGCGCTTTGTCAGCTCTTCACTCATGGGGACTGAGCTGGGATACAGTTTGTAGGTCCCGTCCGGGCCCCAATAATGCACCGCGCGGCTGGTGATGTCGGCCAACAGAGCACCAACACCCAGCTCATCAAAATGGTCCTGCCAGTTCTGCTGCGAGAAGGACGAAACGTTACGGCGCACCGGAAGCTGCGTGCTGATCGCGTCTTCGTTCTGCGGGAATGCGTCAGAGCTTTGGGCGCGCACAAGGGCAGGGGTGGCCAACAGGGACGCTGCCCCCAACAAGGCAGAGCGACGGGTCAAGCGGGAATTGGACAATTTGGCCTCCGGTTCAGGAACTGCTCGGTCTGTATTTTGTCGATAAAATATTGGCGATCGATGCACATTTCCAGACATCTTGGCCTGAATTTATCGTGAAATCGGCGCTTCGGCCTGAATTCGGCAGACCGTTGCCGAAAAAAACCGGCCCCCGAAGGGGCCGATTCAAAAACTACGTGGCATTTAGTCCATGGCTTTGAAGTTAAATTCGCCGCCTTCTTTGATGCCCGATGGCCAGCGCGCCGTGACCGTTTTTGTCCGGGTGTAGAATTTGAAACTGTCCGGGCCGTGCTGGTTCAGATCGCCAAACATGGATTTCTTCCAACCGCCAAAGGTGTGATAGGCCAGCGGAACCGGGATCGGAACGTTAACGCCCACCATACCGATGTTCACACGGCTGGCAAAGTCACGCGCGGTGTCGCCGTCACGGGTGAAGATCGCGGTGCCGTTGCCATATTCATGGTCCATCGCCAGTTTCAGCGCTTCTTCATAAGATCCCGCGCGGACAGTCGACAGGACCGGACCAAAGATCTCTTGCTTGTAGATGTCCATATCCGGGGTCACGCGGTCGAACAGGTGTGGGCCGACAAAGAAGCCGTCCTCATAGCCCTGTAGGCTGAAGTCGCGGTTGTCGACGACCAGTTCTGCGCCTTGTTCGATGCCCGAGTTGATCAGGCCAAGGATACGCTCTTTCGCGGCTCCGGTGACGACGGGGCCCATGTCCACGTCATCGCCTGCTGTATAGGGGCCGACCTTCAGCTTTTCGATGCGCGGCACCAGCTTTTCGATCAGCGCATCGGCGGTTTCCTCACCCACAGGAACGGCGACCGAAACTGCCATGCAGCGTTCGCCAGCCGCGCCAAACCCGGCACCGACCAGTGCGTCGGCGGCCTGATCCAAATCCGCGTCGGGCATGACGATCATGTGGTTCTTGGCGCCGCCAAAGCACTGTGCACGTTTGCCATTCGCCGTGGCGCGGGAATAGATGTACTGCGCAATCGGGGTCGAACCCACGAAAGAGACGCCCTGAATGATCTCGCTGTCCAGCAGGGTATCCACGGCCTCTTTATCGCCATTGACTACTTGGAACACGCCCTTGGGCAGACCAGCCTCGACAAACAGTTCCGCCAGCATTAGCGGGACCGAGGGGTCACGTTCGGACGGTTTCAGAACCACGGCATTGCCGCAGGCCAGCGCCGGGCCCACGTGCCACAGCGGCATCATGGCGGGGAAATTGAACGGCATGATCGAGGCCACAACGCCCAGCGGTTGGCGCATGGAATACATGTCGATGCCGGGGCCTGCGCTGTCGGTGTATTCGCCCTTCAGCATCTGTGGTGCGCCGATGCAATATTCGATCACTTCCAAACCACGCTGAAGGTCGCCTTTGGCGTCAGGGATGGTCTTACCGTGCTCGCGGCTGAGCGCCTCGGCCAGCTTGTCCATATCGCGGTTCATCAGGCCAACCATGGCCATCATCACCCGCGCGCGTTTCTGCGGGTTAGTGGCTCCCCACGCGGGTTGCGCAGCGGCGGCGCTTTCTATGGCAGCCGTGGTCTCGGCCGCGCTGGCCATCGGGCATTTGTACTGAACTTCACCCGTAGCCGGGTTGAAGACGTCGTCAAAGCGACCAGACGTGCCGGGCACGTTCTCGCCGTTGATGAAATGGGACAGTTCGGACATTGCGAATTCCTCCGTTATCTTTGCGCGCACAATAGGCTTGCAAAAATCGCGTGAACAGAGGCAATGTCTCAAATATGTTTTGCAAAAATGCAAAGAGTTTGCGGTGACACCGAATTGGGATGATATGCGGGTGTTTCTGGCGGTTGCGCGCGAAGAAAGCCTGTCTGCCGCAGGTCGGCAACTTAAGATCGATCCAGCGACAGTGGGCAGACGGATTGCTCGGCTCGAGGCTTCGCTGAACGCGCCTTTGTTCACCAAATCCCAGCAGGGCTATGTTCTGACTTCAGCCGGAGAACGCCTGCTGGATCACGGGCTGAAAGCGGAAGAGGCGATGCGCGCTGCTGCCGGGGCCATGGCCGGTTCGTCCAAAACGCTAAGTGGTCAGATCAGGATCGGGGCCCCGGATGGTTGCGCAAACTACCTGTTGCCACAGGTTTGCGCGCAAATCTGCGATGCCAATCCCGATCTGGATATCCAGATCCTCGCCTTGCCCCGCGTCATCAACCTGTCCCGACGCGAGGCGGATATGGCTGTAACCGTCAGCGCGCCGACGGCAGGCCGGGTGCTGGTTCAGAAGATCACCGACTACCGATTGCATCTGGTAGCCAGTGACAAATACCTTTCCGCGCGGCCCGCGATCCCTACGCCCGAAGCACTGAAAGGGCATCGAATGATCGGTTATATCCCGGACATGATCTTCGACCGCGAACTCGATTACCTGGTCGATCTTGGGGTTGACCGTGTCGCACTTGCATCGAATTCCGTATCGGTCCAGTTGCGCCAGGTTGCCTTGGGCTCTGGGGTTTGTGTGGCCCACGATTTCACGCTGCCATTCCATCCAAATCTGCGGAAAATCCTGACGGATCATGTCAGTCTGACCCGGAGTTTTCATCTGGTCCGACATCAAGGGGATCAGCGAAACGAGCGCCTGAACCGGTTTGCAACTGCGCTGACCGCTGGAATTCGTGACGAAGTGGCGCGGCTGGAAGCGGCAGCTTCATCTTGACACATTCAAACATTCCGGCAACGCTTTGGAAAACAGCAAGTTATTTCGGAGGTTTCGCCTATGCTTGTTCAGGCCATTCTGAAATCCAAGGCCACCGAAGGGGTCATGACGGTTGCCCCGGACGTGACCGTGTCCGATGCGTCGAAAATTCTGGCAGAAAAGCGGATCGGTACGGTTGTGGTGTCCGAGGATGGCGGGAAATCCGCAGCAGGCATTCTGTCGGAACGCGATATCGTCCGTGAACTTGCGGCCAGCGGCAGCGGATGCCTCAGCAAACCGGTCAGCGCCTACATGACCAGCGATCTGGTAACGGCGACGCGTCAGGATTCGGTCCAAGACGTCCTGAGCCGCATGACCGAAGGACGGTTCCGTCACATGCCTATTGTCGAAGATGGCAAATTGATCGGCATCGTTACACTTGGGGATGTGGTCAAAGCGCAATTGTCCGAACTGGCAATGGAGAAAGAGGCGCTGGAAACCATGATAATGGGGCACTAATCGCCCCGATATCCACGCCAACCTATTGCACCTGCGGCAGAGTTGTGTTTGCTTGCGCAGAAATTTTGTTGCGCAGGAGGCGGCGATGAGGGTTGGATTATATCCCGGAACTTTTGATCCGATCACCTTGGGTCATATCGATATCATTCGTCGCGCATCCGCACTTGTGGACAAGCTGGTGATTGGGGTTGCGATCAACCGCGACAAGGGACCTTTGTTCACTTTGGAAGAACGCGTTGCCATGATCGAGGCCGAATGCGCGCATCTGACCGAGCAGACCGGCACGGAAATCGTTGCGCATCCCTTTGAAAACCTGCTGATTGATTGTGCCCGCGATGTTGGGGCTCAGATCATCGTGCGCGGCCTTCGGGCCGTGGCGGATTTCGAGTATGAATTCCAGATGGTCGGGATGAACCGCGCACTGGACAATTCGATTGAGACGGTCTTTCTGATGGCCGAGGCCCGCCATCAGGCGATCGCCTCGAAACTGGTTAAAGAGATTGCCCGTCTGGATGGGGACGTGTCGAAATTCGTCACGCCCCGTGTCGATGCGGCGTTGAAAGAGCGTTTAGGTTAACGCGCCCATAGCCGCTGCTGTATCCAGCATCCGGTTCGAGAAGCCCCATTCGTTATCATACCAGGCCAGCACCCGGACCAGAGTGCCGTCGGTTACCTTCGTCTCGGGCAGGGACACGGTCGAGCTGTGGGAATCGTGGTTAAAATCGACCGAGATCAGTGGGCGCTGTTCCGCCGCAAGTACGCCGGGGATCTTGGCTGCCGCTTCTACGAACAGGGCGTTGACCTCTTCCTCGGTAGTAGAGCGTGAGACTTCGACGACCAGATCGACAACCGACACGTTGGGCGTCGGCACTCGAATGGCCTGTCCGGTCAGTTTGCCTTGCAGTTGCGGCAGTACAAGACCCACGGCAGAGGCCGCTCCGGTTGTTGTCGGAATCATCGACAGAGCCGCGGCGCGGGACAGGTAGGGGTCTTTGCCAGCGGAATCGTGCACCGGTTGGCTGGCCGTATAGGCATGCACCGTCGTCATGTTGCCATGAACAATGCCAAGGCCCGCATCAAGGGCGGCAGCAACGGGTGATAGGCAGTTCGTGGTGCAAGACGCGTTCGACACAATGGTATCCTGAGCGGTCAACTCGTGATCGTTGACGCCGAATACGATCGTTTTCACGCCACCATCCCCACGGGCAGGGGCCGAGATCAGAACCTTCTTAGACCCATTTTCCAGATGACGGGCAGCAGCCTCGCGCGTGCGGAACACGCCGGTGCATTCCAGTACGACGTCCACATCGGACCAGTTCAGGTTTTCCGGGTCACGCTCGCTGGTCAAACGTATGGGACCGGCGCCAACATCCATTCCGGCTTCAGACAGCGTTACTGGCTTGGAGTACCTGCCATGGACACTGTCAAACTCGAACAGATGCGCGTTCATCTCGGGCATGGCCAGGTCGTTGATGGCGACGATTTCAACATCGGTTCGGCCAGTCTCCATAACAGCGCGCAATACGTTGCGTCCGATGCGTCCAAATCCGTTGATTGCCAGTTTGAGTGTCATGGTCTGCTCCGTCCGTCTTTCGGCTTGCGTTCGAGTTAGCGCTAACAAAGCCAGAACGAAGAAAAAGTCAAGCAAAACCTCTGTCAGCGCCAGACGGCGACCCAATCCAGGAAGGTAAAAAGTTTCTTGCCAAGGAACACGAAATGCTCGGGCCCGAACAGGGCATAGTCTAGGCAGGCGGCCCCCAGAATCAAAAGACCCAGCCAGATAGCTATTTGATTGGTCATCGAGGCCCCGAACGAAAATGCCCGCCCAGATAACCTGAGCGGGCAAATATGTTCAAGAATTCAATGGCGTCTTAGTTAAGACGGCCCATCGCAACTGCGACATCCGCCATGCGGACCGAGAAGGCCCATTCATTGTCATACCATGCCAACACGCGCACCATGCGGTCACCGACCACGCGGGTTTGATCCGGTGCGAAGATCGAGCTTTCTTCGGTGTGGTTGAAATCGGTCGAAACCAGCGGCGCGGGCTCATAGCCCAGAACGCGCTGCATATGACCCTGCGAAGCTTCACGCACGATAGCGTTGACCTCGTCTACGGTCACCTCGCGGCCGGCGCGGAAGGTCAGGTCCACGGCCGAGACATTCGGAGTCGGAACCCGGATTGCGGAGCCATCCAGACGACCTTTGAGGTTCGGCAGAACCTCACCCAGCGCCTTGGCAGCACCTGTCGAGGTTGGGATCATCGACATAGCGGCAGCGCGAGCGCGGTACAGGTCGCTGTGGCGGCGGTCCAGCGTGGGCTGGTCGCCGGTATAGGCGTGGATCGTGGTCATGATGCCATGCTCAATCCCGATGCCTTCGTCCAGAACCTTGGCAAGCGGAGCAAGGCAGTTTGTGGTGCAGGAACCGTTTGAGACCATTTTGTCATCAGCAGCCAGGCTGTTGTGGTTCACGCCATAGACGATGGTTTTATCGACATTCTTGCCCGGAGCAGACAGCAGAACCTTTTGCGCGCCACGCTCAAGATGCGTCTTGGCTTTCAGGCCGTCATTGAACTTGCCGGTGCACTCCAGAACGACGTCGCAGCCTTCCCAGTCCAGCTCGCTCATGTCGTATGTCGAGAACATCTCCATGGGGCCGCGGCCCAGATCCATGGTGTTGCCCTCGATCGAGACGTCGCGGGGGAAGCGCCCGTGGACGCTGTCATATTTCAGCAGATGCGCCGTGGTTTCCAGCGGGCCGGTTGCGTTGACTTTGATCACTTCGATGTCGTTGCGGGCCGATGCCGCGATATGCGACAGGGTGCAGCGGCCAATACGGCCAAAACCATTGATGCCGACCTTGATGGTCATCTGACGTCTCCAAAATGCGCTTGCGTTGCAGGCGATATAGCGGCCCTAACGCGTTCTCAAAAGAGTAAAAGTGACATATTTTTAACGTGTTAGCGCAAACCTTGGCCGGTATCGCTAACGCTTGCGCTAGCTGAAAGATCAGGTAGGGTCCACCTGCGGCTGGTTACAGGAAGGAACTAGGCATGAGCGGTCTTTTGGCATTGCTGGACGATGTTGCCGGAATTGCAAAAGTTGCGGCATCGTCGGTTGATGATGTTGTTGCAGCGGCTGGCAAGGCGGGGGCCAAAACGGCGGGTGTGATCATCGACGATGCAGCCGTGACGCCAAAATACGTGCAAGGTTTCGCCCCGGCGCGCGAGTTGCCGATCATCTGGCGCATCGCGCGCGGGTCGGTTTTCAACAAGATCGTGCTGCTGCTGCCCGTTGCGCTGTTGCTGGCTAATTTCGCGCCTTGGCTGATCACGCCTTTGCTGATGCTGGGCGGGTCTTATCTATGTTTCGAGGGGGCCGAGAAGATTTTCCATGTCCTTTTCCCCCATGGTAGCCATGCCATCGACGAGGATATGAAAATCCGAGATCCAGGCCATCTGGAAGAGCAGAAAGTCAAAGGTGCAATAAAGACCGATTTCATCTTGTCGGCCGAGATCATGACCATCGCGCTGGCCGCCATTGAGGCGCCGAACATCTGGATGCAGGCGGCGACGCTGGCTGTTGTCGGGATCGGCGTGACGGTTGCGGTCTATGGCTCGGTCGCGTTGATCGTGAAAATGGACGATGTGGGCCTGTGTCTGGCGCAGAACGCACCAACGCCGATTGGGCGCGGAACCGGGCGAGGCTTGGTCAAAGCCATGCCGATTGTGATGAAGCTGCTTTCAATCGTTGGGACCGCCGCAATGCTGTGGGTCGGCGGGTCGATCATCATCCACGGGCTCGAGGTTTTGGGCTTTGGCTGGCTGGGCCACCACATTCACGACTGGGCCTATGCGGTGGGCCATATGGTTTCAGCGCAATATGAAGGCGCGGCTGAGTGGATCGCCAAGGCAACTATGGACGGTGTGTTCGGATTAGCCTGGGGGCTGGCGTTAATCCCGGTGGCGACAAAGCTGCTCAAATCGCACTGATCTGGCCAATCCGCGCCGCCATAATGAGCGGCGCGGCATCGTGTCAGAAACCGTTGGTATTGCCTTTGACCACAACTCCGGACCCGTCGATCTTGCCGTCTTTGAACAAGGTCACGGCGACCCCGTCAATTTTCAATTCCCAGCAATTCTTGGGGTCTGTGCCGTATTGAAAACACATGCCACTATCCGTTGCTTCCCACTTGCCCGTGTAGCCCTCGCCCTTGATGGTGCCATCAGCGGCGTAATATTCGGTAAACGCGCCCGACAGCATACCTCCGGCATAGGTGTGGCCCGCCATGGTTTTCTGGATCTCTTCCTTGCTGGCAAATTCAGCCGCAAAGGCTGGGGCGGCGGTGGCTATGACAACGGCGCAGAGGACGGCGTGGAGTTTCATATTTGGTCTTCCCTGTGACTGGTTGGTTTTGCCGCAGGTAATGCGTTTCAGTCGTGAGGATAGGGCAGGCGGGGTCACAATGACTCACCAACCTGTGACAGGAAACAGGTATGAAAAAAGGCGACCACTGTGGTCGCCTTTTTTTTGATTTGATATGCGTTGCGGGTTAGCCCAGCAGGTCCTTGACCTTTGCAACGGTGGCCTCGGCAGTGATGCCGAAATGCTTATACAGCTCACCCGCGGGGGCCGACGCACCAAAACCCGACATGCCGATGAACCCAGCCTTGGCTTCACGGCCACGCTCGCCCAGCAGCCAGCGATCCCAGCCACCGGCGCGGACGGCGGCCTCGATGCCGACGCGGACGGCACCAGCGGGCAGCACGCGCTTGCGATAGGCTTCGTCCTGCTCGGCGAACAGCTCCATACAGGGCATGGAGACGACGCGGGTGCCGATGCCTTCGGCCTCAAGCATCGCTTTGGCTTCCATCGCCAGTGACACTTCCGAGCCGGTGGCAATCAGGATGGCCTGACGTTTGCCGTCGGCCTCGGCCAGAACATAAGCGCCTTGTGCGGTCAGGTTCTTGGTTTTGTGATCCTTGCGCACGGTCGGCACGCCCTGACGGGTCAGCGACAGGACCGAGGGGCTTTCCTTGAAGGTCAGCGCCAGTTCCCAGGCTTCTGCTGTTTCAACCGTGTCGGCGGGGCGGAACACATAGGTGTTGGGCGTCGCACGGCTGATGGCCAGATGTTCGACCGGCTGGTGGGTCGGGCCGTCTTCGCCCAGACCGATAGAATCGTGGGTCATCACGAAGACAGACGGGATTTTCATCAACGCGGCCAGGCGCATCGACGGACGCGCATAGTCTGTGAAGGCCATGAACGTGCCGCCATAAGGGCGGATGCCACCATGCAGCGCCATGCCGTTCATCGCAGCGGCCATCCCGTGTTCGCGGATACCGTAGTGGATATAACGGCCCTTGCGGTTTTCCGGCAGGAACACGCCCATATCCGCAGATTTGGTGTTGTTCGACCCTGTCAGGTCAGCCGAACCGCCAACGGTTTCGGTCATGATCGGGTTAACGACGTTCAGAACTTTTTCCGACGAGGCGCGGGTGGCCAGTTTCGGTTGGTCTTCCGAGGCTTGTTTCTTGAACGCGCGGATCGCGCCGGCCAGTTTCTTGGGCGCTTCAAACGCATAGGCGCGGTTGAACTCGGCCTGCTTACGCTCGGACAGCTCGGCAAAGCGGGCCTCCCATGCGGTGCGCTCGGCGGCACCACGGGCACCGATGGCTTCCCAAGCCGATTTCACGTCGGCAGGGATTTCAAACGCGCCATGCGGCCAGCCATAGCCTTCTTTGGCGGCTTTTAGTTGATCCTGATCGGTCAGCGCGCCATGGCCTTTTGATGTATCCTGAGCCGCGTGACCCAGAGCAATGTGGCTTTCGCACGCGATCATGGTCGGTTTGTTCGACTTTTTCGCTTGCACGATGGCTGTGTCGATGGCTTGCGGGTCATGGCCGTCGATCTCGATCACATGCCAGCCCGAAGCCGCAAAACGGCGAACCTGATCGGTGCGGTCAGCGATATCAACAGTGCCGTCGATGGTGATGTTGTTATTGTCCCAGAAGACGATCAGCTTGCTCAGCTCATGACGTCCGGCGAGGGTGATCGCCTCTTGGCTGACGCCTTCCATCAGGCAGCCGTCGCCCGCGATCACATAGGTGTAGTGATCAACAACCTTCTTGCCGTAATGCGCGCGCTGGATTTCCTCGGCCATGGCAAAGCCGACGGCATTCGAGATGCCCTGACCCAGCGGGCCGGTGGTGGTCTCAATCCCATCGACCAGAAAGTTTTCCGGATGGCCTGCGGTTTTTGCGCCCAACTGGCGGAAGTTCTTGATCTCGTCCAGCGTGACGTCAGCGTGGCCGGTCAGATACAGCAGCGAATAGATCAGCATCGAGCCATGGCCGGCCGACAGGATGAACCGGTCGCGGTCGGGCCAGTTCGGGGCCGAGGCGTCAAATTTCAGGTGCTTTTCGAACAGCACGGTCGCAACATCGGCCATGCCCATCGGCATGCCAGAATGGCCGGAATTGGCGGCGGCGACGGCGTCCAGGGTCAGGGTGCGGATGGCCGCAGCTTTGTCCCAATGTTCGGGGTTTGCATTGCGCAGCGCAGTCAGGTCCACGGGCGTTATTCCTTTGGATTACGGGCAGATTGCGCGCTGAATACCACTCAGCCCTCAAAGTGCAAGCAGAACCGGGGGTTACGCGGTCGCAGTGGTTCAAGAATGCGGTCCAAGTGATTGAAAGCAAACAGTGGGTATTTTCCGCGCCATTCGGTTAGACTAGGCCAAGACGAAGACAATGTTGATTCGCACAAATCACATTTCAAGGAACCTTGGTAAACAGGTGGCACAGGTATGAGCCAGATCGAAGAACTACAACGTCGCATTGTCGCCGCGATGGAACGGATTGGGGCCGGCGTCGATGCCTTGGGCACCAAACCAGCAGATCCCTCCGGACAAGACGATGTACTGAAAGCTGCATTGGATGACGAAAAAGTTGCCAACGCGCAGCTTGAAGAGCGTTTGAAATCGCTGAAACAGCGCCACGAGCAAGAGGTCGACGCGATGCGCGCCGACATGGAAAACTTGCGTGCAGCCCCGGTCGAAGACCCTGAGGCGCCTCAATTGCGTCAGCAATTAGCAGAGGCGACCGCGAAACTGGCTTCTGTCGAAGCGGCGCGGGCCGAGTTGGCCGAAGCCAAGGCGGCTTTGGAAAATCAGGATGAACTGGACGCGCTGAAATCCGAAAACGAAGAGCTGAAGGCCGCGATCAACGGGGCTCTGGCTCTGGAAGAAGAAAACGCGCGTCTGCGGTCCGAATTAGCTGATAGCGAGCGGGTTGCTGAACTTTCGGCCGAGTTGGAGATGCTGCGCGCCGAACGCAGTAGCCACGGGGCCGCGATGTCGCGTCTGGATGATGACCTGCAACGGATGCGCAAGGCAAATGAACAGCTGCGCGAAACGGTAGATGAGCTGCGGTCTGCTTCGCAAAACGGAATGCCGGATGCCGAATTGTTGAACCGCGCCACGGTGGCCGAGCTTGAGGCGACCCGCGCCGCACAAGCCACAGACGCAGCCGAAGCCCACGCAGTTCTGGCCCGGCTAGAGCCGTTGTTGTCGCGCGCGAAACTGGCGGAAGGCGAGGTGGAATAATGCCCGAAGTGACCATTCAAATCGGCGGTCGTGGCTTTGAAGTCTCGTGCCAGCAGGGGGAAGAGGTGTTCTTGCAGGCCGCTGCCAAGATGTTGGACGACGAGGCTCAAGTGCTGTCGGATCAGATTGGCCGGATGCCGGAATCGCGGATGTTGCTGATGGCTGGGCTGATGCTGGCCGATAAGGCCGCCGCTACGGATGATCGTATCAAGATGCTGGAAGGCAAGCTGGCTGAGGTCGAGGCCGAGGTGCAGACCCTGCGCAACGCCCCGCAGCCTGAACCAGAGCGTGTCGAAGTGGCGGTCGTGCCGCCCTCGGTCACGGATACGCTGGCGGAACTGGCCGCACGGGCCGAGGCATTGGCGTCGGTGGTGGAAGAGAAAGCGGGATGAAATTTTTCCCTGCTACTGCGCTAGCTTCCATGCTGGGCATGTGGGGCAGCGTCGCGTCGGCCCAGATAGACGTCCTGCCTGTGACCTTCACATGCGAGAACGGCACGCCGCTGGAGGTGATCTTTTTCAACGCCACGGACGGGGCTAGTGCTGCGGCAATGTTGGTGGATAACCGGTTGATTGCATTGGAACAGACCATCAGCGGGTCGGGTATCCAATACCGCTCAAGCGGACCGGGCGGCAGCTATGTCCTGCGCTCGAAAGGCTGGGACGCAACTGTCAGCTATCTGGCGGCAGGGGATGCCGCCAGCGAGCAGGTTGTTCTAAGCGATTGTAGTAGCCGCTAATCAGGCGTTAGCTTCGCGGATCTTGTCGGCGGCATCTTTGTTGTAGCCGACGCCATTGTCGTCAAACAGCGTGTCCAGTTCGCCGGACAGGGTCATCTCGGTGATGATGTCGCAACCGCCGACGAATTCACCTTTGACGTAAAGCTGCGGCACGGTCGGCCAGTCGGAATAATCCTTGATGCCCTGACGGACCTCTTCATCAGCTAGAACGTTCACGTCGGCATAGTCGACGCCCATATAGTTCAGCACACCAGCCACGCGGGACGAGAATCCGCATTGCGGCATTTCCTTGGTGCCTTTCATATACAGCACCACATCGTTGGCTTTGACGGTTTCGTCAATCTGGGTTTTCACGTCAGTCATTTCGCGTTTCCTTTGCTCTTCGGCATCATCGCTTTGGCATAGTCTTGAGGATCTTTCGGGACACGATATTGGGTGGAATGTCCACCTCCGGACCCGCCGGAATCATAGATGGTGAAAATCGTGCGGTATCCTAATCCGGGAAGAGTTCCTCTTTTTGATTGAGCGTCATTTTTGGATCTGCTTCGCGCCAACAGAGTCGTCAAGATTATGACGGCTGCAATGCCAACTATAACGCCAAATCCAAGATCCATTTTACTCCGGCACTTTCGTCGTCAACGCCAGCGCGTGCAACTCTCCATCTGGGCCGTCCATCTTGCCTTTCAAGGCCGCATAGACCGCGCGCTGTTGTTGAACCCGGTTTTTGCCGCGAAAGCTCTCGTCCACGACCATGGCGGACATATGCACGCCATCACTGCCGCCGACTTGAATTTCCGCATCGGGAAAGGCTTCGCGCAGCAGGTGTTCGATTTCGTGGGCGCTCATCGGCATGTAGGTTACTCCTGAAGGTCTTTCCCAAGATGTAGAGCGCCAAAGCGGGGCGCGCAAGTGGTCCTGAGATGACAAAACCCGCGCCGGTTCAAGCGCGGGTTTCGGTATCGTTTACTTAGGCTATATTAGGCGACAGCTTCGGCAAAGCTGCTGCGGAAGGTGGCGGTCAGTTCATCCAGCGCAGCCTCAGAGCCTCCGATCTTCACCGTCTCACCGGTAAAGCGGCCGACCGACTCCAGCGGCACTCCGGCCTGACCGGCGGCGATCATCAGAGCCTCGGCCTGATCAAAGTTGCAGGCGATCAGATAGCGCGCCTGATCCTCACCGAACAGGAACTCGGTTGGGGCGTCGTCCAGATGCACACCGACGCCAGCCGCCTCGGCCAGTTCGAACGCCGCCAGCGCAAGGCCGCCGTCGCCCAGATCGGTACAGGCTTTGATCATCTCGCGGTTGGCGCGGATGAATTCGCCGTTGCGCTTTTCGGCCTCCAGATCGACATGGGGCGCGTCGCCATCTTCGCGGTTGAACACCTCGGCTAGCAGGGCGGATTGCCCCAGATGGCCGTTGGTTTCGCCGATGACAAGAGCGACATGGCCTTCGCGGACCTCGTCGCCGATGATGTCGTCGGTATGGGCCAGTAGACCAACCGCGCCGATGGTCGGGGTGGGCAGGATCGCCTGACCGTCGGTCTCGTTGTACAGCGAGACGTTGCCCGATACGATCGGCATATCCAGAGCGGCGACAGCCTCGCCAATACCTTTGATCGCGCCGACAAACTGTCCCATGATCTCGGGCTTTTCGGGGTTGCCGAAATTCAGGTTATCGGTGGTTGCCAGCGGGGTTGCCCCCACGGCGGTCAGGTTGCGATAGGCTTCGGCCACCGCCTGCTTGCCGCCCTCAATCGGGTTGGCGCGCACGTAACGCGGGGTCACGTCGCTGGTGAATGCCAGAGCCTTTTCGGTGCCATGCACGCGGACCATACCCGCGCCCAGACCCGGCGTGCGGGCGGTGTCGGCCATGACCATCGTGTCATATTGCTCGTACACCCATTGCTTGCCTGCGTAATTGGGCGAAGAGAGCAGGGCACGCAGACCATCGATTGGATCAATCTGAGGGACCTCGGCCAATTCCTCGGCTGCGGGTGTTTCGACCCAAGGGCGGTCGTACTCGGGCGCGGTCGAAGACAGTTTCGACAGAACCAGATCAGCTTTGACCTCGCCATTGTGAACGATCAGGAAACGGTCTTCAGCGATTGTTTCGCCAACAATGGCAAAGTCCAGATCCCATTTCTCGAACACGGCGCGGGCCTCAGCCTCAAGCTCGGGCTTGAGGACCATCAGCATCCGTTCCTGAGATTCCGACAGCATCATCTCATAGGCGGTCATGTTTTCTTCGCGCTGGGGGACGTTCTCGAGATCTAGACGTACGCCAAGGCCACCCTTGTCGCCCATTTCAACTGCGGAACAGGTCAGGCCAGCTGCACCCATATCCTGGATCGAGATCACGGCGCCGGTCTGCATCAGTTCCAGCGTTGCCTCCATCAGGCGCTTTTCAGTGAAGGGGTCGCCAACCTGAACGGTGGGGCGCTTTTCTTCGATGGTGTCATCGAACTCGGCCGAGGCCATGGTCGCACCGCCAACGCCATCACGGCCGGTTTTGGCGCCAAGATAGACGACAGGCATGCCGACGCCCGAGGCGGCCGAGTAGAATATCTTGTCGCTATCCGCCAGACCAGCGGCAAAGGCGTTCACAAGGCAGTTGCCGTTATAGGCCGGGTGGAACCGCACCTCGCCACCCACGCAGGGCACACCGAAGCAGTTGCCGTACCCGCCGATGCCTTCGACCACACCATTCACAAGCTGGCGGGTTTTGTGGTGGCCGGGTTCGCCAAAGGACAGCGCATTCATCGACGCAATGGGACGCGCCCCCATGGTAAAGACGTCGCGCAGGATGCCGCCCACGCCGGTCGCAGCGCCTTGGTAGGGTTCGATATACGAGGGATGGTTGTGGCTTTCCATTTTGAACACCACGGCCTGACCGTCGCCAATATCGACCACGCCCGCGTTCTCACCGGGTCCGCAAATCACTTGCGGGCCAGAGGTGGGCAGGGTGCGCAGCCATTTCTTGGAGGACTTGTAGGAACAATGCTCGTTCCACATGGCCGAGAAAATACCCAGCTCGGTAAAGGTCGGCTCGCGCCCGATGATTTCGAGGATCATGTCATATTCGTCGGGCTTAAGCCCGTGTGCGGCAATCAGATCCGGGGTGATGGCGGGCTCTTGCATCTTATGTCCTGTGTCCAAAGGGGCCGAGATTGCGCGCCTTTTAGGGCAAGGGCGCGCCCGTGGGAAGGGTCAAGTCACCGCAGGGTGGTCTGGATGAAGAAAAACGGGCCCTGCAAAGGTGCAGGGCCCGCGTATTGGTTCAAAAAGCGTGGGCTCAGGCCGGGGCTTCTCCCTTGTTGACTGCATCGGCGGCGGCGGCACCGACGGCTGCTTTTTGCTCTTCCGAGAGGTTCTCGTTCTCTTCCAATCCCGGAATGGCAACCCGAACTTCCCGGCGCGCAAAATCGATGCCGTTGGCATTGAATTCCGCCTTCACGCGATTGAAAATCTCTTTGCGGAGCGTGAACTGTTTGCCCGGTTTGGCCATGAACTTGCCCCGGATAATCATGCCGACATCGTCGAAGTCGAATACACCTTGAGATTTGAACGGTTGCAGGAAGCCATCCTTGTGGGTCTCGTCCTGCATCATCTCGGCCCCGATCTTCTTGAAGATTTTCTTGACCTTGTTGGGATCAGTATCAAACGGCACGGTAAATTTCAGCTTCATGATGACCCAGTCGCGGCTGAAATTGGTCAGCTTTTGTATCTCACCATAAGGGATCGTGTGAACGGGTCCGCGGTGGTGGCGCAACTGCATGGAGCGGATCGAGATCTTTTCGACAGTACCCATGGTGCCGCCCACATCGACATATTCACCCACGCGGAAGGCATCGTCGATCAGGAAGAAGATGCCGCCGACGATGTCAGCCACCAGTTTCTGTGCGCCAAAGCCGATGGCCAGACCCAGAACACCGGCACCAGCCAGCAAGGGCGTGATGTTGATGCCCAGCGCCCCAAGGGCAAGCAGGCCGAAGATTACCGCGATGGTGATCTGCGCTGTGATGCGCAGCAGCGGCAGGACAGTCGCAAGACGCGAACCACCCGCGCCGCCGCCTTCGCCACCGGCTTCTTCGTCCAGCGCCTCGGCTGCGGTCTGTTCCTTAGCCAAGCGACGGTTGATCCAAAGAGAAACGACCTCGTTCAAGATATAGCCAATGGCGATGATCAGCAGGAACTCGATCACGGCGCCGCCCACTTCGGCACTGACGCCGGCCGAGGCCACATCGCGCAGGTCCAGATGCCAGGCGTTCGCGATCATGAAGACGACGAAAAGGCCCGCAATAACGCGACCGATGCGAATATAGCTGCGCTTGGCCGAGCGATGCGCCCGTTCGGCTAGCGGTCCTTCACCCGACATCGGCGGTTGAAGATGCCGTACCAAGCCCCGAATCAATGTATCAAGTGCGGGCGCGATCAGCAGCCAGAACATAGTGGTGAAATGCGCCCCGTTGACCAGAACACGCATGACAGCGGGGTCACGCTGCGCCACAAGGAATTCGACCAGCAACCAGATCGCTACCGAGACCCCAATTGCGAAATAGGGGTAATAGTGCGAAACTTCTTCGTCGAATTTGGTGTGATCGGGGTCTGTACCCAACATCATCTGGGATAGGCCCTCGCGCGCAGTCCAAGCGATCAGGCCGATATAGATGTGGATCGCGGCGTTCAGCCAGAATCCGATGCGCGTATCGTCTGATGTTATGTCATTCAAGCCATTGAAGCGCAGGATGAACAGGGTAAAGCCGATCAAGATGAGCAGGCCAATCAGATTGCGATGTAGGTATTTTGCCCAGTGATCATCAATGTTGACGAGCCGGAACTGCGGTTTTTGCGGAGCCAGAACAAAGCGCGAGACAGCGGCCCCAAGACGGGGCACCCAGATCAGGTAGAACACAAAGGGTCCGGCATAGATGATCTGCTCGGGCGTCAACACGCCGCGACCGAATGCACGGACGACCACATAAAATACGATTAGCCCCGCGATTTCCCTACAAAACCGTCGAAACAGGTATCGGGCAGCGCCCCATAGATCGGCCTCGTCCGCGACCTCTGTCGCTTCGTGCCAATGACGGGTCAGGAAAATAAACAGTTTTTCGGCGACATACCCAACCAGAAGGACGGACAGGACGAGCCCTAAAAGAGTGAAAACCCCGGTCGTGCCGAACGTATCAGCGAAATTGCCGAACGCTGTGATCTGCGCCGTTACAATCCTGGGAAGTGTTGTAAGAACATGAGTCCAGGACGAAACCATCTCGGCCCAGATTTCGTTGATTTCGGTCAGTGGGTCTTCGACATTGGCTTTTTCAGCGGCTTTTTGTTCGGCCACGGCATCCAGCCGCTCCAGAAGAATCGCGCGCACCTGATCGTCAGACATACGCGCAACAAGATCGTCGACCTGTTCAGGTGTCAGATCCTCGGGAATTGTGACCGATGACGCGCTGGTATCCTGCGCAAAAACGGGAACCGCCAGAGAAAGCGCGGCGACCATCGCCAGCGCCAGGCGAAGTGGGTGAAGCATGAATGAGCCCTCGAACACGAATTATTTAGCTTTTTCGGGATCATATGCGGTTGGAGGAATTTTTCCCAGTAGTTTTGCGGGGGCGACAAGGGTGGAAGCCAAAAAAAAGGCCGAGCACTAAGCTCGGCCATAGTCCAACAGGGAGGTATGAAGATGATGAGCGTTGCAGCATCATCGCCTTCATGTGCTCATTTAGGGATCACTTTATGAACGATCAAGATGTTTCAGACTGATCAAAGGTCATGTCCGCTATGACCTTGGTGCATAGCTAGAGTTTTCCCATCTGCTTCAACTGTTTGCGCTGCGCGATGATTTCGTCCTGCACGAAGTCGCGGAAAGCGGCGACACGCTTGGAATGGCGCAGTTCTTCGGGGTAGGCCAGATAAACGGGGACATCTGCAGTTTCGATATCGGTGAGCAGGGGTACCAGATGCGGAAAATCCTGGGTTACGTAGTCCGGCAAGACGCCGATGCCAAGGTTGTGAAGCACGCCTTGCAGCACGCCGAAATAGTTGTTCACTGACAACAGGGACCTGGGGTTATAGGTCATCAGGTGCCGTACCATGGCAGCACTTGCCCCAACTTGTGGCGCAGATGGCGTCTGGCTGATCAGCCGATGGTTCGCGATTTCCTCCAACTCCTCAGGGGCGCCGTTTTCCTCTAGATATTCTTGCGTGGCGTAAAGTTGCATCTGAACGGTCATCAGGCGTTTGCGTACTAGATCAGCCTGGCTGGGCTCTTTCATGCGTATGGCGACGTCTGCTTCACGCATGGGCAAGTCCAGAACCCGCTCCTCTAGCATCAAGTCAATGTTAAGGTCCGGGTATTGTTCGTAAAGCTTCGGTAGGCGCGGTGCGAGCCAGAGCGTGCCAAAGCCGAACGTTGTGGTGACGCGCAGAACGCCGAACACTTCTTCTTCACTGTCACGGATACGCGCGGCGGCGGCATCCAGACGTTTGGACATGGCCGAGGTGGCGTCGAACAGCAACTCGCCCTGTTCGGTCAGGATCAGTCCGCGTGCGTGGCGGTGGAAAAGGGTCGAATCAAGCGATTCCTCCAGCGCCCGAATTTGGCGGCTGACGGCGGATTGCGACAAATTCAGCTTGTCGCCCGCATGAGTCAGGCTGCCTGCATCGGCCACCGCGTGAAATATCCTAAGCTTGTCCCAATCCATCGCCGCAACTTTCGTTATCTTTTGGAAGCCCTATATGAAATAGGTAACAAGTTCTACATTCAAACTGTGATTTTGGCAGGATTACAGAGGGTAAACCCTATACAGGTCAGAAATTGTGACCTAAAATGCGAGGGAAATACGCACACTGATCTGACGAGGGGAGACGTCTGATGAGCCAGCCACAGATATCGCTGAACGACCGGTTTGATATTGAGAAGAACCCCGTCCTTTTGAACGGCACGCAGGCGCTTGTACGGTTGATGCTGTTGCAGAAGGAACGTGACCGACAGGCAGGTTTGAATACTGCAGGTTTGGTCACAGGGTATCGGGGCTCTCCGTTGGGTGCGGTCGATCAGCAGATGATGCGGGCGCAAAAGCATCTTGCTGAAAGCGATGTCACCTTCCAATTCGGCCTGAATGAAGATCTTGCTGCCACCGCGCTCTGGGGCAGTCAGCAGGCGGGTCTGCGGGGCGACGGCAAGTTCGATGGCGTGTTCGGCTTGTGGTACGGCAAAGGCCCCGGCGTTGACCGTTCGGGCGACGTGATGCGCCACGCCAACATGGCGGGAACGGCGGAACATGGCGGTGTCCTTGTTGCGATGGGCGACGATCACACCGGCGAAAGCTCCACCGTTTTGCACCAGTCTGAGTGGGCGTTGGTGGACATGTATATGCCTATTGTCAGCCCGGCGGGTGTTCAGGAAATCCTCGATTACGGCATCTACGGATATGCGCTCAGCCGGTTTGCGGGCGTGTGGGTCGGGTTGAAGACGATGAAGGACACGATCGAAGTGACCTCGGTCGTCGATGGCAGCCCGGATCGGATCAAAGTCGTCACGCCGCAATTTAACATGCCTGATGGCGGGTTGAACATCCGTCTTGGCGACACACCGCACCTGCAAGAGGCCCGGATCATCGATGTCAAACGTTTCGCGGCCGAGACGTTCTCGCACGCCAACAAGATGGACAAGCGCGTCTGGGGCAAACCCGGTGCCAAGATCGGTTTCGTCGCGGCGGGCAAGAACTGGCTGGATCTGGTCCATGCTCTGTCGCTGCTCAATATCGACGAGGCTGAGGCCGAACGGCTGGGGATCACAACCTACAAAGTGGGCCAGACCTTCCCGCTGGATATGGCGGGTTTTCATGATTGGGCCGAAGGGCTGGACCTGATCGTCATCGTCGAAGAAAAGCGCAAACTGATCGAGGTTCAGGTCAAGGAAGCCATCTTCGACGACCGGCGCGGGCGGCGCGTGTATGGCTGGTACAAAGGCGGTGCAGGGACCCTACATCGGGAAGAGCTGTTCCCGACCCGCGGTGCCCTTGATCCGATTATGATCGCGGAAAAGCTAGGCGATATCCTGATCGAAGAGGGACGTGAAACCGACGGTGTGCGTGCGGGGCTTACCAAACTGGCCGAGTCGCGCCGTGCCGACAACGCCGAAGAGATCGCGACGCGTTTGCCCTATTTCTGCTCGGGATGTCCGCATAACAGCTCGACCAAGGTGCCCGACGGCAGCCGTGCTTATGCAGGCATAGGGTGTCACTACATGGTTCAATGGATGGACCGAAATACCTCGGGCTTTACCCAGATGGGGGGTGAAGGCGCGAACTGGATTGGCGAGGCTCCATTCTCGACCACACCGCACGTCTTTCAGAACCTCGGCGACGGGACCTATAACCACTCGGGCGTGCAGGCCATCCGGGCGGCGCTTTCGGCGGGGACGAACATTACCTTCAAGATCCTGTTCAATGATGCCGTTGCCATGACAGGTGGACAGGGCAATGAGGGCGATTTGACCGCCGAACGCATCGTGGCCGAGGTCAAGGCGATGGGCGTACAGCACGTGGCTTTGGTCTATGACGAAAAGGAAGATGTGAATTTCAAGGCGCTGCCATCGGGGGTAGATACGTTCGAACGCGCCGAACTGATGCAGGTTCAGGAAAAATTCCGCGAGATCGAGGGCGTCTCGGTCATTGTTTACGTGCAGACCTGCGCTGCGGAAAAACGCCGCCGTCGCAAGCGCGGCACGTTCCCGGACCCGGATAAACGTGTCTTCATCAACACTGACATCTGTGAAGGCTGCGGCGATTGTGGGGTTCAATCCAACTGCGTCTCGATCGTTCCGAAAGAGACCGAGCTGGGTCGGAAGCGCGCGATTGATCAGTCCAGTTGCAACAAGGATTTTTCCTGTGTGAACGGGTTCTGCCCGTCTTTCATCACGTTGGAAGGTGCGAAGATCCGTAAGGAGGCCACCACCGAAATCGACTTGCCGGATTTGCCAATGCCCGATCTGCCAGAGATCAATGGCACGCACAACGTGGTGATTACCGGAATTGGCGGGACCGGCGTGGTGACGCTGGGCGCGGTATTGGCGCAGGCGGCGCAGATCGACGGCAAAGGTGCGGGCGTGATGGAAATGGCTGGCCTGGCGCAAAAAGGCGGTGCGGTGCATATCCACTGTCGTCTGGCCAATCGCCCCGAAGATATCAGCGCCATCCGCGTGGCCACCGGCGAGGCACATGCGCTGATTGGTGGCGATCTTGTCGTGTCCGCAGGGGCAAAGACCCTGGGCCTGACCCGTGCAGGCCAGACCGGTGCCGTGGTCAACAACCATGAAACGGTGACAGGTGATTTTACGCGTGACACCGCCTTCCGTATCCCTGGCGAACGTTTGGAACTGGCACTGGAAGCGCGGCTGAAAGAGGATGTCTCCCTGTTCGACGCGACCGCATTGGCGCGCGCCGTGATGGGGGATTCGATCTATTCCAACATGATGATCTTTGGGGCCGCGTGGCAGCGTGGATTACTCCCGGTCAGCCATTCGGCCATAGAACAGGCTATCGAATTGAATGGCACTGCAGTGGAACGCAATAAGCGCGCCTTTGATATCGGCCGCTGGGCGGTTCTGCACCCGCAGCAGGTCGCCGATATCCTGAAACCGAACGTCGCTGAACTGCCCAAAACGCTGGATCAGATCATTGATTTCCGTGCTAACCACCTGACCGATTACCAAAGCGCGCGTCTGGCCAAAAAGTATCGCAAAATGGTCGATGCCTTCGAGGATACCGATATCCGCGAGGCCGTGGCGCGGGGCTATCACAAACTTCTGTCCTACAAGGATGAATACGAGGTCGCGCGTCTGCTGCTGACCAGTCGCGAAAAAGCCACAGCCGAGTTTGATGGCGATTTTCAAATGACCCTGCATCTGGCCCCGCCCATTCTTGGCAGCAAGGGGCCGAATGGTCGCCCGAAAAAACGAACCTATGGCGAATGGATGCTGGGTCCGCTCAAGCTCTTGTCCAAGTTGAAAGTCTTGCGAGCGACGCCTCTGGACATTTTTAGCTACAGCTCCGAACGTCGGATGGAGCGCGCCCTGATCAAACAATATGAGCGTGATCTCAAAGAGATCACTCCGCTGATCAACACTCAGACACGGGACGCGGTGATCGCACTGGCGCGTCTGCCGCTGGACATTCGTGGCTTTGGTCCGGTCTTGAAGGAAAGCGAAGCCAAGGCCGCCAAAAGGCGCGAGGAACTGTTGTCTGTCATTCGCAGCGGTGGGCCCGATTTGCGCGCAGCAGCGGAATAGATCGTCACATCCCTGTCACGATCTCTAGGCAAACCTGTGGGCTGCACCTAAGTTGCAGGCCACAGAACCTCGGAGACCGCAATGCCTTCGCCCCGCCATGTCGCTCGTGACATTTCTTATGCTTATTCCGCCGAAACCAAAGGCGGTCGCATGGTCATCAAGTTGATGGAAAACACGACGGGTCGGATGCGCCTGATCAAACGCGCGGACGGCTATGAGCAAGAGGTCGCGCAGGGCCGCGATTTTTGGACGGTCATGGTGGACCGTTATGGCCTTTCTCTGGATGTGGTGGGCGGATCGCTCGCGAATATCCCCAATACCGGCCCACTGATCCTGATTGCCAACCACCCCTATGGCATTCTTGATGGGATGATGATGGGACATATTCTGTCGCAAACGCGCGGCGATTTCCGCATTCTGGCCAACAGCGTGTTCCGCAAGGCCGAGGACTTGAACCGGGTCGTTTTGCCTGTGTCGTTTGACGATACCAAAGAAGCGATGAAGCTGAACTTGCAAACTCGCAAAACGGCCCTGAACTATCTGGGTGACGGTGGCGCGATTGGGATTTTCCCCGGCGGTACGGTCAGCACCGGGGTTAAGCCGTTCTCATACCCGATGGATCCGGGCTGGCGCGGCTTTACCGCACGTATGGTCGCTAAATCGAACGCAACAGTGGTGCCGGTCTTCTTTGACGGCCACACCTCGCGTCTGTTTCAGATCGCCAGCCATCTGCACAGCACTTTGCGCATGGGTTTGCTGATCAAAGAGTTCAAAAAACGCGTCGACACTCCGGTCAAAGTGGCGATCGGGGAGCCGATCAGCCGCGACGTTCTGGACCCTCTGGCCAGTGACACACGCAAGATGATGGATTTCCTGCGCAAAGCCACGTATGAGCTGTCCCCGAAGCCGTTGAAGTCTTATGACTACGGCTATGAGTTTGAGGAACGGCATCGCGCCTGAAGGGGCAAATGGCAGTAGGTATTTTTGATTCTGGTTTGGGCGGGCTGACCGTTCTGGACGCCGCGCAGAAACGTCTGCCGGAGGTGGATTTCCTATACTACGCAGATAGTGCGCACGCGCCTTATGGCGTGCGGGATGCGGAAAACATCTATGACCTGACCCGCGGGGCGGTGAACGCGTTGTGGAACCGCGGCTGTGATCTGGTGATTCTGGCCTGCAACACCGCCAGCGCCGCTGCGCTGCGCCGGATGCAGGAAGAAGGCGTGCCCGAGGGCAAGCGCGTGCTGGGTGTCTTTGTACCGCTGATCGAGGCATTGACCGAACGGCAATGGGGCGACAACAGCCCTCCGCGTGAGGTTGCCGTAAAACATGTGGCGCTGTTTGCGACGCCCGCGACTGTCTCTAGCCGTGCATTTCAGCGCGAACTGGCCTTTCGCGCCATTGGCGTGGATGTCGAGGCGCAGGCCTGTGGCGGCGTGGTCGACGCCATCGAGGACGGCGACATGATCCTGGCCGAAGCCCTGGTACGCAGCCATGTCGATGCGCTCAAACGCAAGATGCCTGATCCGCAGGCCGCGATTTTGGGCTGCACCCACTACCCGCTTATGGCCGAGACCTTTCAGGCGGCTCTTGGTCCGGATGTGCAGGTGTTTAGCCAAGGTGATCTGGTGGCCGAAAGCCTTGCAGATTATCTGGAACGACATCCAAATATGCTGGGCAAGGGCGAGGCTGGGTTTCTGACCACCGGTAAACCCGCATTCGTCAGTGACCGGGCAACGCAGTTCCTGCGACGACAAATCTCATTCGAGGCTGTCTGACTTAGGTCAAGGACGCCAAGCGGACGAATCCGTAAACCAAGGCCGTCGCATCGGCGGTCGTGATATGTGACATATGAATAGAAGAGGTCTGACATGACCCATAAAATCGCAATTCTGGGCGCTTCCGGTTACACCGGTGCCGAACTCGTGCGCCTGATCGCCGAGCATCCGAATATGGAGATCACCGCGCTGGCCGCCGAGCGTAAGGCGGGCCAGTCCATGGCGCAGGTCTTTCCGCATCTGCGCCATATGGATCTGCCGGACTTGTGTAAGATAGCTGAAATCGACTTTTCGCAGATCGACCTGTGTTTCTGCGCCTTGCCGCACAAAACCAGCCAAGAGGTCATCCGCGATCTGCCCAAAGATCTGAAAATTATTGACCTGTCCGCCGATTTCCGTCTGCGCGACCCAGGAGAATATGAGAAATGGTACGGCAACCCGCATGCCGCTTTGGCGCAGCAGGACGAAGCCGTCTATGGCCTGACCGAGTTTTATCGCGATGATATCCGCGATGCGCGTCTGGTGGCGGGTACCGGCTGCAACGCGGCTACAGGGCAATATGTGCTGCGCCCGCTGATCTCGGCCGGGGTGATTGATCTGGATGACATCATTCTGGACCTCAAATGCGCGGTGTCCGGCGCGGGGCGGTCGCTCAAGGAAAATCTGCTGCATGCCGAACTCAGCGAAGGGTACAACGCCTATGCCGTGGGTGGCACGCACCGGCATCTGGGTGAGTTCGATCAGGAGTTCTCGGCCCTGGCAGGACGTCCGGTCCATGTGCAGTTCACGCCGCATCTGGTTCCGGCTAACCGGGGCATCCTGGCGACCACTTACGTGAAAGGCGATCCAGAAAGCGTGTATGAAACGCTGGCCAAAACCTACGAACACGAACCTTTCATTCAGATGCTGCCCTTCGGTGAGACCCCGTCGACCCATCATGTGCGGGGCTCGAACTTTTGCCATATCGGCGTGGTGGGCGACCGGATCGAACGTCGCGCCATTGTGATCGGCGCGTTGGATAACCTGACAAAAGGTAGCAGTGGCCAAGCCTTGCAGAATGCGAACCTGATGTTAGGTGAAACTGAAACCTCTGGCCTGATGATGGCCCCTCTGTTCCCGTGAGGATATCATGAAGTCACTCAAGAAACGTCGTCGCGTACAAATCATTCTGCTGGCTGTGGTGGCCCTGGTGTCATCGACGGCGTTGATTGGGTGGGCTTTGCAGGATGGAATCAACTTTTTCCGGTCCCCCAGCGAAGTAATCGCCGAGCCACCCAAACCGACGGAGGTTTTTCGCATCGGCGGGTTGGTCGAAGAAGGCTCAATCGTGCGGGGGCAGGGTGAGACTGTGACCTTTGTCGTCACAGATGGCGGTGAAAGTGTACCGGTGGCCTTTACCGGTGTCCTGCCTGATTTGTTTACCGAAAATCAGGGTATGGTTGGCACAGGCAGCTACGTGAATGGCGTGTTTGAAGCCACTGAAATCCTTGCGAAGCACGATGAGACATACATGCCAAAAGAGGTGGTGGATGCGCTCAAGGAACAAGGAGTCTACAAAGAAGGCAGCGATAGCTGAACTCCGCTCAGATTTGAGTAAACGGGCGTTGCGAGGATGAACCTTGCAGCGCCCTTTGTCATTGTTCTGAATTAACCGTTCTCTGCCAGCGTTCTCGGCAATCAGATGCGGAGGATGCCATGCAAACGGTTCGGGATATCGCAAAGCAGATCGTGGCGCGCGAAGGTGGGTTCGTGGACGACCCGGACGACCCCGGCGGCGCGACCAAATACGGCGTCACAATCCATACGATGCGGCGTCTGGGGCTGGATCTGAACGCGGACGGTCAGGTGACGTCAGAGGATGTCAGGCTGCTCAGCCTATCGCGAGCCGTCGAGATTTTCGTCACGCATTATTTCGACCGCCCCCGTCTGGCCTTGCTGCCCGAGGGTCTTCAGGCCCCAGTTTTCGACATGTATGTGAATGCCGGCGCGCAGGCCGTGAAACTCCTGCAACACTTGCTGCGCGATATGGGGTTTGCGGTGGTGGTTGATGGGGCCATCGGGCCGCAAACCGCGCAGGCCAGCCACAAGGCGGCCGAAAGGAGCCCAACAGCCTTGGCTGATGCATACGGGATTGCGCGCCGGAACTATTACTTTCGACTGGCCGACCGCCGCCCTGCGTCCCGAAAATACGCGCGAACGCGGGCCGGAAGGAAGGGCGGGTGGATACGCCGGGCGGAAGAGTTCATTTCGGCCCGCTATCACCTGAACGAACGCGAATTTCAGCAAAGGGTTGCGCAATGGGATTGATCTCGGATGTCTTGACGTTTCTGTTCGGAGGAGGGCGCAACGTGGTGCGTGAAACCGCTGAGGTATTCCGCGAGAATGCCGAAAACCGCGCTGTCCGGGATGCGACGGTTCAAAGCCAAACGCTTGCGCAGTTTGGGGCCGAGTTTCAGATGCCGCAGAAAGGCGCCTATGACCGGTTCATCGACGGGTTAAACCGCCTGCCGCGCCCCGCGCTGGCGCTGGGAACGATGGGGTTGTTTGTGGCTGCCATGATCGACCCGCTGTGGTTTGCCGCCCGAATGCAGGGAATCGCCTTGGTGCCCGAGCCGCTTTGGTGGCTTTTGGGGGTCATCGTGTCGTTTTATTTCGGTGCGCGACATCAGGCCAAGGCACAGGATTTGCAGCGGGAAATCTCAGCCACAGTCCTGCGCGCACCCCAGGTTGCCGAAAACATCGAGACCCTGAATGCGCTACGTCACACCAGCATGGGTCGGGCGGATCCTGGCCCTGACGCAGAACTGTCCGAGACGATCTTGACCCCGGACCAGAACCCGGCACTTGAAGAGTGGCGCCGCGCGAAAACAGCCTGACCCGCGACACTATGTGCGTGCTGTTTAAGCGAAAGTTATTGGTGCTTGCGGCGCAACAGGATTATATCCGGGGCCATGATTACAGAACTCGGTCACTACGCGCTTATCCTCGCGTTCCTCGTTGCGATTGTGCAGACAATCGTTCCCTTGATCGGCGCGGCCAAAAGGTGGACCGGGTGGATGACATTCGGCGAGACGGCGGCCATCGCTCAGTTCATTTTGGTCGGGTTCTCTTTCTGTGCATTGGTCTGGGCCTTTACAACTTCGGACTTCTCGCTGCGTATCGTGGTAGAGAACAGCCATTCCGCAAAGCCGATGCTTTATAAGATCAGCGGCACATGGGGAAATCACGAAGGGTCCATGTTGCTGTGGGTCTTTATCGTGGCGATATTCGGCGGTATGGCAGCGATTTTCGGCGCGGGGCTGCCGCCAACGCTGAAAGCACGCGTCTTGGCAGTGCAGGCGGCGATTGGTGTCGCGTTCTATGCCTTTATCCTGTTCACATCGAACCCGTTTGATCGCCTGATCGTCGCTCCGTTTGATGGGCGGGACTTGAATCCTCTGCTGCAAGACCCCGGTTTGGCCTTCCATCCGCCTTTCCTGTATCTGGGCTATGTGGGTCTGAGCATGGCCTTCAGCTTTGCCGTCGCCGCCCTGATCGAGGGCCGCGTGGACGCAGCCTGGGGTCGGTGGGTGCGGCCTTGGACACTGGCCGCCTGGGTATTTCTGACCATTGGCATCGCGCTGGGTTCGTGGTGGGCTTATTACGAGCTTGGCTGGGGCGGCTTCTGGTTCTGGGACCCGGTTGAGAATGCCTCGTTCATGCCATGGCTTTTGGCGGCGGCGTTGCTGCACTCGGCCATTGTGGTCGAGAAACGCGAAGCGCTGAAAAGCTGGACCATCCTGCTAGCGATCATCGCATTTGGGTTCTCGCTGATCGGCACGTTCATCGTGCGCTCGGGGTTGCTGACCTCGGTCCATGCCTTCGCAAACGACCCGGAACGCGGCGTGTTCATCCTGTTCATTCTTGTGATCTTCATTGGCGGCGCGCTGACGTTGTTTGCCGCACGCGCGCAGGCGATGGAGGCCAAGGGTGTCTTTGGAATGGTCAGCCGAGAAAGCGCGCTGGTGCTGAACAATATCTTGCTGGCCGTTAGCTGTTTCGTGGTCTTTTTCGGAACCATGTGGCCCATGGTGGCCGAGATGGCGTTTGATCGGAAACTGTCCGTTGGGCCTCCGTTCTTCAATGCCGCCTTCACGCCCTTCATGATTGCTTTGGGCCTTGTGCTGCCCATTGGGGCGATCCTGCCGTGGAAGCGGGGTAAGATCGGCAAAGCGGCATATTCGCTACGCTATGCGTTTGTGCTGGCTGTTGCATTGGCCATTCTGGTTTGGGCGATGCAGACCGACCGCAGCGCCATGGGCCCGGTTGGGCTGTTTCTTGGCGCATGGATCACCTTCGGGGCCGCGGTGGACCTGTGGAGTCGCACGGGCCGTAAAGGCAGCATCCAACGTCTGTTCCGACTGCCTGGTGCGGATTGGGGCAAAGCAGTCGCTCATACTGGGCTTGGCGTCACTATCTTTGCCATTGCGGGTTTGACCGCTTGGGAAGTCGAGGATATCCGCGTCGCACAACCTGGCCAACCTTTCGAGGTTGGGCAATTTACGCTGACACTGGAAGATGTCAGACGGGTTGAAGGTCCCAACTATTTCTCGACAACTGCTGATGTTCGGGTCGAAAAGAATGGTCGTCCGATGGGCAGCCTGCATCCCGAAAAGCGCGACTATCCAGTTGCGCGCATGCCCACAACAGAGGCCGCGATCGACTATCGCTTTTTAGGCGATCTTTATGTTGTGATCGGCGATCAGCAGGCCGATGGCGGCTGGGTCATGCGGACCTATATCAAACCGCTGGCCAACTGGATTTGGGGCGGGTGTATCCTGATGGCGCTGGGTGGTTTCCTCAGCCTGTCGGACCGGCGGTTCCGGGTCGCAGCGGGCGCGCGCAAGGCCCCAAGTGGCGGAGTACCTGCGGAATGAAGCGCCTTTTCCTGATCTTCGCCCTAATCGCCTCACCCCTGTTTGCGGTGCAGCCTGATGAAGTGCTGGACGATCCGGTTCTTGAACAACGCGCCCGCGATCTGAGCACCGGGCTGCGGTGCCTTGTTTGCCGCAACGAAAGTATCGACGAAAGCAACGCTGATCTGGCCCGTGACCTGCGCCTATTGTTGCGCGAGCGTCTGGTTGCCGGGGACACGGATGACGAGGCGATCCGGTTCATTGTAGATCGTTACGGCGAGTATGTCTTGCTGAAGCCAACAGTTACGGGGTCGAACCTGATGTTGTGGCTGGCCGGTCCGATCATGCTATTGATCGCCGCTGCGATGGGGTGGAATTTCCTGAGAAAACGTTCGGACGTTCAGGCCGCGGGCTCGGATACGCTCAGCGAGGCGGAAAAGAAGCGATTGGAACAAATTCTCAAGGACTAACCCTTGGTCGGTCTTTCCCTTGTGATGTAATTGCGTCAGGGTTTGCCCAAGACTGTTGTTTGGGGGGATCCTGATGAATTACGAAACCGTGTTGCTGGACATCTCGGACAATCTGGCGGTGCTGACATTGAACCGGCCCGACAAGATGAACGCGATGACAGCGCAGATGCGGGCCGAGATCGCTCATGCGATGAAACAGGCAGCGACTGATGCGCGTGCGGTGGTGCTGACTGGCGCGGGCGCTGCCTTTTGTTCCGGGCAGGATCTGGGGGATGCGTCCAGCACCGGCAAGATCGACCTTGAGCGAACCTTGCGCGATGAATACGAACCGATGCTGGAAACGATCTACAACTGCCCCGTGCCGACCATCGCCGCGGTGAACGGTCCAGCGGCGGGGGCAGGGTGCAATATGGCGCTATGTGCCGATGTAGTGATTGCCACGGAAAGCGCCTATTTCCTGCAAGCCTTCGCGCGGATCGGGCTGTTGCCGGATGCGGGCGGCACTTGGTTCACGCCGCGCCAGATGGGGTTTGCCAAGGCGATGGGCGCCGCACTTTTCGCGGACAAGATCAGCGCCCGGCAAGCAGATGAGTGGGGCATGATTTGGGAGGCCGTCCCAGACACGGAATTCGACGCACATTGGCGCAAACGGGCGACTTATCTGGCAAATGGTCCGACCGCAGGGTTCAGCGCGATCAAGAAAGCGATCCGTGGTACTTACGAAAAAACGCTGGACGAACAACTGACGATCGAGGCCCATTTGCAGGGCGAATGCGGACGTTCGCGTGATTTTGCCGAAGGTGTCGTGGCCTTCATGGAAAAACGCCCCCCGAAATTCGAGGGGCGCTGATCGTCAGGCGCGGCGGCGGCGGCGTGTCCGTCGCTCGGGCACGGCATCCTCACCCGTGCCGTCCGAGGCCGATGAGAACGGCCCCAGCGCATCCGTGATCTGATCCAGAGTAGGGCGCACACCACGCGGCGCGCTGTCCAGCGCTTCGCGCATCTTGCGCAGGTGATCGGGCATCGTGCCGCAGCAGCCACCGATGATTGTTGCGCCTGCATCGCGGGCCATGGCCGCATACTGGCCCATCAACTCGGGCGTGCCGTCATAGTGGATATGGCCGTTCACATATTTGGGGATACCCGCATTGCCTTTCGAGATCACAGGACGTTCAGTGCCCTGTGCCGCAAAGCCCAGAACTGTACGCAAAATGTCCGATGCTCCGGTGCCGCAATTAGCGCCAAAGGCCACGGGCGTGTTCGGTAGCGTTTCAACCAGTTGCGCCAGGTCGGCCGAAGTCACACCCATCATGGTGCGCCCTGCGGTGTCGAAGCTCATAGTCCCGCACCAGGGCATGTCGGCCAGCGCAAAGGCTTCGGCGGCAGCGCGGAATTCCTCAGGTGCGCTGATGGTTTCAAGCCACAGCACATCGGCACCGCCTGCTTTCAACGCTTCGGCCTGCTCGTGGAACATCTCGACGGCACCTTCATGAGAAAGGCTGCCCACGGGCTCCATAATCTCACCGGTCGGCCCGACCGAGCCCGCGACGATCACGGTGCGGCCGGCCTTGTCGGCCACCTCACGGCCCAGCTCGGCCCCGATGCGGTTCAACTCAGCCACGCGGTTCTGCGCGTCGTGGAGTTTCAAACGGGCGGATGTACCGCCAAAGGTGTTGGTCAGGAACAGATCGCTGCCCGCATCGACCGAGCCCTGATACAAAGCCTTGATCTTGTCAGGCGCGTCTAAATTCCACAGCTCAGGCGCGTCACCGGATTGCAAGCCCATGTTGAACAGGTTTGTTCCGGTGGCCCCATCGGCCAGAATCGCATCTTTGGTTTCCAGAAGTTTCGTCAGTGCGTTTGTCATTGGGCTATCCCAAAAAGTCGGCGAAGCCGATAAAACTAAGAAGTCCCATGTCTCATGACCGGGACTTCAAAGCAAATTCATAAATCTCATGAAGATCATGAGGCGGGGCGAATTCCCTCAGTCGGTTTCGCTGAGAACCTGCGCCTTGGCTTGGGGCAGCAGCTCGGCCATCTTGGCACGAATTTCGTCATCCGACGACAGCGAGCCCAGATCGCCAGAGACCTTGCGCACGACATCTTCGTGTCCGGCCTCCTCGAAATCGGCGATCACAACAGTTTTGGCGTATTCCTCAGCGTCGGCACCGGACTTGCCCAGCTTTTCCGCGGCCCACAGGCCCAGCAGCTTGTTGCAACGCGCCTGCGCCTTGAACTGCATTTCCTCATCATGGGCGAATTTGGCTTCAAATGCGTTTTCGCGTTCGTCAAACGTGGTCATGGGTTGGGGACCTCTTCGGTTATATCTTCTTGATTGATGATATGACGATAGCCGCGCCCGGACGCAAGGGATTTGCGCTGCGTCAAAGCCTCTCGGTTTACTGCGCTTGCGGGGAAAGGGGGGTTGGACTATGAGAGCGCCAAGAAGCGGGAATATTCCCGCTCGTCAGTCTGGAAGGGTCGCTTATGGCGCGTCGCAAGAAAATCTACGAAGGCAAGGCAAAAATTCTGTATGAAGGCCCCGAGCCGGGTACGATCGTCCAGTACTTCAAGGATGATGCCACTGCCTTTAACGCGGAAAAGAAAGACGTGATCGACGGCAAGGGCGTTCTGAACAACCGCCTGAGCGAGTTTTTCATGACCGGTCTGAATCAGATTGGCGTTCCGACGCACTTCATCCGCCGCCTGAACATGCGTGAACAACTGGTGCGTAGCTGCGAGATTGTGCCGTTGGAAGTGATCGTGCGCAACTATGCTGCCGGGTCGATGTCCAAACGTCTGGGCATTGCCGAAGGCACGCAATTGCCGCGTCCGATCGTCGAGTATTGCTACAAGGATGACGCCCTGGGTGATCCACTGGTGACCGAGGAACATATCGCCGCCTTTGGCTGGGCCAGCCAGCAGGACATGGATGATATTCTCAGCCTTGCGCTGCGGGTGAATGATTTCCTCAGCGGCATGATGCTGGCGGTGGGTATTCGTCTGGTCGATTTCAAGATCGAAATCGGGCGCGTGTACGAAGGCGATTTCCAGCGCCTGATTATCGCCGATGAGATCAGCCCCGACAGTTGCCGTCTGTGGGACATCGAAAGCGGTCAGAAGCTGGACAAGGACGTATTCCGTCGCGATCTGGGCAGCCTGACGGATGCCTATTCCGAGGTCGCGCGCCGTCTGGGCGTTCTGCCCAAAAGCAATGTGACCAAGCCTACGCTGATCAACTGATCTGCCTCGCTTGCGTGGAATACTGGAAACGCCGTGCCCTTGCGCGGCGTTTTTGCTTTTGCGCCGGTTCCTGCGGCAAACTGCGTGCGGACAAGGGTTGTCGAATGGCAAAAGGCGCGCTATCCCCCGCGCAACGGAACGGGCCGCGACTTTTGGCCCTTAGCTGGAGTTGCAGGAATGAAAGCACGTGTGCATGTGATGCTCAAGAATGGGGTTCTCGACCCGCAGGGCGAGGCCGTGCGCCACGCATTGGGTGCCATGGGCTTTGATCAGGTCGAAGGCGTGCGTCAGGGCAAGGTGATCGACCTTGAGCTGGCCGACGGCGCGACCGAAGCCGACGTGACCCAGATGTGCGAAAAACTGTTGGCAAACACAGTCATCGAACGCTACGAGATCGAACTGGTCTAAGCGGATGCGGGCGGCGCGTCTAATCACCTATCGCCAGCCGCTCGAGCTGGCCTCGGTTTCCGATCCGGAACCGGGAGAGGACGGTGTGGTTCTGCGCGTGCTGGCCTGCGGCGTGTGCCGTTCCGACTGGCATGCATGGTCCGGTGCGGACCCCGATGTTGTCCTTCCCATGATTCCCGGACACGAATTCTGTGGCGAGGTGGTTGCGGTTGGCGCGCGTGTCAGCCGTTGGAAGGCAGGGGATCGGGTGATCGCGCCCTTCATTCTGGCTTGCGGCCATTGCCCGGATTGCGCGCAAGGCCATCAGACAATCTGCGCCGATCAGGTGGTGCCTGGCTTTACCTGCGATGGCGCATTTGCTGAATATGTCTCGGTGGCGCATGCAGATGCCAATCTTTCGGTGTTGCCTGACACAATGGCTCCTGAAATTGCTGCTGCCTTGGGCTGTCGTGTCACGACGGCCTGGCAGGCCCTGGTGGGGCGTGCGCAGTTGCAAGGCGGTGAATGGCTAGCGGTTTTCGGCGGCGGTGGAGTAGGGATATCGACCCTGTTGCTGGGCAAGGCGCTGGGTGCGCGCGTGATCGTTGTGGATATCGCCGACGACAAGTTGAACTACGCCAAAACTCTGGGTGCAGATGCGGTGGTCAACGCGGCGACCAGCAATGCGCCCGAGTCTATCAAGGAGATCACCGGCGGTGGTGCTCAAGTCGCGATCGAGGCGCTGGGGATCGAAACCACGACAGTCGCCGCCATGAAATCTCTGCGCAAGCTGGGTCGCATGGTTCAGATTGGAATGCCTGCCGGACCGCACAGCAACATGACCTTGCCGATGGATGCGCTTTATTCCGGTCAACTTGCCGTATTCGGAACCCGCGGTATGCCCAGCTGGCGCTACCCCTCACTTTTGTCGTTGATTGCAGGGGGCAGTGTTGATCTGAGCCCGCTGGTGACGCGGCATATTTCTCTGTCCCAGGTAAGCCAAGAACTTGCCGCCTTTGACCACCCGACGCCGCCCGGCGTCGCGGTTGTCACCGATTTCACGCATTAGGAGGCCCCGCCATGCGCGCAGCAGTCATCGTATTCCCCGGCTCCAACTGTGACCGGGACCTGGCCGTGGCCTTTGAACAGGCCGGTTTTCAGGTCGACATGGTCTGGCACAAGGATGCCGCTCTGCCCGAGGGCGTGGACATTGTGGGCGTGCCCGGCGGGTTCTCGTACGGCGATTACCTGCGCTGCGGTGCGATTGCCGCGCAGTCGCCCATCTGCAAGGCGGTAATCGATCATACCGAGCGTGGCGGCTATGCCGTCGGCATTTGCAACGGCTTCCAGATCCTGACCGAAACCGGGATCCTGCCGGGGGCGCTGCTGCGCAACGCGGGCCTGAAGTACATCTGCAAGACCGTCGGCCTGAAAGTTCAAACCAGCGACAGCGCCTTTACGCAGGGCTACAACGCAGGTGACGAGATCGGCGTGCCGATTGCCCATCATGATGGAAACTATTTTGCTGACGACGCAACATTGTCCACGCTTCGTGATCAAGATCGCATCGCATTCACCTATACCGAGAATCCGAATGGCTCGGTCGGGGACATCGCAGGCATCTTGTCGGAAAACCGCAGGGTTCTCGGGATGATGCCGCACCCTGAACGGGCGGCGGATCAGGGCCATGGCGGCACAGACGGAACGGCATTGTTCCGCGCATTATCAGGCGTTCTTGCTCCGGCGTGACTTGAGGAACCGATTCAGCCCGCGTAGTTTCCGGGGCATGAGTTCCGACAATCGTTCAGGCTGGTCTTCTTTCAAGACCCCGTTTCAAGGCGCCCCTTTGGGGTGGCGTTTGCGCGTTGCGGTCACGGTTCTTCTTCTGGCAACCGTGGCGACGATTTGGGTCACGAACCGGTTGCTGACCGACCGCTTTACTGAATCCACACGCAACCGCGCTGAACTGCGGCTGGCTTTGTACTCCGGAAATTTACTGAGCGAACTACGCCGCAATGCTATTGTTCCGCAGCTTTTGGCACGCGATCCCAGCCTGATCTCGGCCTTGCAGTCTAGTGACTATACGCTCTCCAGCCAACGCTTGATTTCATTTGTCGAGGAAATCGGTGCAGCCTCACTGATGCTATTGGACGGTGATGGTCTGACACGGGCGGCGACGGACAGGAACCGTCTTGGCGAAGGGCACAGAAACTCGCCTTATTTCATTGATGCGGTTCGCTCCAACGCGACGATCTTCACAGTGATACAGACAGAGTCCGGTGGATACAGCTTTGTCTATTCGCGCCGGATTGAGGCGAATGCCGAAGTCCTCGGTGTCATCGTGGTCGAGGTCGATCTGCAAAAGTTCGAACGCGCTTGGGCCGGAATCTCGGATGCCGTTATGGTGGCGGACAGCACCGGGACCGTGATCCTTTCCACAGAACCCAAATGGCGAGGGCTGGACGAAAACACCGCCATTCAACGCCAATCGCCGGATTCTGCCATCGAACGCGCCATACGTGCCACCGCAGATTGGACAGCCCTGCCTGCCGACGCCTATGTGCAGGGTGAGGCCGTGATGCGCATGGAAACCCGCATTCCATTTCGTGGATGGAAGATGACATCATTCACGACCTATTCCTCGATCCGGGAAAAAGTGAACAGCGTCATCGCGTTGGAGATTATGGGCTTTGCGATTCTTCTGGCGCTGGCCTTCTATGCGCTCAGCCGCCGAGCCACGTTCCGCATGACGCTGTTTCAGCGCGAGTCGGCAGAGCTTCGCGCATTGAACGCCCGCTTGCAGCGGGAAATTGCTGAACGTGAACGGGTAGAAAAGACGCTGGAAGTGGCTGAGCAGACGCTGGCACAAAGCTCGAAACTTGCGGCGTTGGGTGAGATGTCGGCAGCCGTCAGTCATGAGCTTAATCAACCTCTGGCTGCAATGAAAACCTATCTGGCCGGGGCACGCCTTTTGCTGCGCCGCAACCGTCCCGAAGAGGCATTGGCCAGCTTTGGTCGCATAGACGGGCTGATTGAGCGGATGGGGGCGATCACCCGCCAGCTCAAGTCTTACGCAAGAAAGGGGGCGGACGCGTTTTCCCCTGTAAATCTTGGCGAAGCGCTGGCCTCGGCCTTGTCAATGATGGAACCACAGTTGCGGCAACGCCATGTTAAGATCACTCAGATTCTGCCCGAAGAACCGGTATTGGCCATGGGCGACCGGATGCGGATCGAGCAGGTTATGGTAAACCTCTTGCGCAACGCGCTGGACGCCACCAAGTCAGTATCTGAGCCCGACGTTGAAATCATTTTGGCAGCAGGCGATATGGCGGTGTTGACGGTGCGCGACAATGGGCATGGTATCGAAGATATCGAGAACCTGTTCGAGCCGTTCTATACCACCAAGCAGCCGGGCGACGGGGTTGGGCTGGGGCTTGCCATCTCCTCTGGGATCGTGAACGACCATGGAGGACGGCTGACCGCCCGCAACAGTCCCAACGGGGGCGCGGTGTTCGAGATGCAGTTGCCAATACTTGGAAGCGATGGCCTAGAGGCCGCGGAATAACGGGGTAAGAAAATGGCACAAGCCATGAAGATCGCCATTGTGGACGACGAACAGGATATGCGCCAGTCGATCAGTCAATGGCTGGCACTGTCGGGATATGACACCGAAACCTTTGCCAGCGCCGAGGATGCGCTCAAGGTATTAGGGCCGGACTACCCCGGCATCGTGATCTCGGACATCAAGATGCCCGGTATGGACGGCATTCAGTTGCTGAAGAAACTCATGGGCGCGGACAGTACACTGCCGGTGATCATGATCACCGGGCATGGGGACGTGCCTATGGCGGTTGAGGCGATGCGCGTGGGCGCGTTCGACTTTCTGGAAAAGCCCTTCAACCCCGACCGGATGTCCGAACTGGCCAAACGCGCCAGCAACGCCCGTCGTCTGACGCTCGACAACCGGGCTTTGCGGCGTGAGTTGTCCGATGGCACCCAGATCATGAGCAAACTGATCGGGGCCAGTCCGGTCATGGAGCGCCTACGCGAAGATATTCTGGATCTGGGACAGGCCGATGGGCATGTTCTGATCGACGGTGAAACCGGAACTGGCAAGACTTTGGTGGCGCACGCTCTGCACGCCGTGGGCAGTCGGGCAGGCAAGAAATTCGTGCTGATCTCATGCGCAGCCTTGGAGGAAGAGGCGCTGTCCAAACGGTTGTTCGGGCCTATGATGCCCGAGGATGCGCAATTGCCTGCCATTGAAGAGGCGCGTGGCGGCACGTTGGTCTTGGAAGATGTCGAAGCGTTGAGCGACACGTTGCAGGCGCGATTGCTGAGCGTGATGAATGATCAGGGCACACCTGCCGAAACGCGCATTATCGCAATTTCGAATTTGCAGGAGGCGGGAAAGACCTCGGAAGATGTTCTGCGGCCGGACTTGTTCTATCGGCTGGCTGCGCTGCGCATCACCATGCCGCCGCTGCGCCAGCGCGGCGAAGATATCCTGACGCTATTCACACGCCTTAGCGAGCAATTTGCCGAGGAATATGGCTGTGATGCACCGCAGGTCAGTGCGCAGGAGGCCGCGCAGCTGTTGCAGGCACCGTGGCCGGGTAATGTGCGGCAGCTTATTAACATTGCGGAACGTGCGGTTCTGCAATCACGGCGCGGGTCTGGAACGATCGCATCGTTGTTGATGTCGGATCATGAAGAGATGCAACCGGTTATGACCACAGAGGGCAAGCCGCTGAAAGAATATGTTGAGGCGTTCGAGCGGATGCTAATCGACAATACCATGCGCCGACACAAAGGCTCGATCGCTTCGGTGATGGATGAGCTGTGTCTGCCGCGTCGGACGTTGAATGAGAAAATGGCCAAGTACGGCCTGCAGCGATCAGATTATTTGTAAAATGGAGGAGGGGGCCAGCCCCCTCTTGAGCCTTTGGCTCAATTCACCCCCGAGGTATTTTTGAACAGAAGAAGTATGGCGGCGGGTCAGAATGCGGCGTTGTGCAGTTTGCCCATTGTCTTTTCCACAGGACTGCTTTTATTGTGCTTGAACGGGCCGGGCCGTTTTTGGTGCCCAAAAGTCCCGAATCTTTGAGTTTCGCTGCAACGCCGCAGGTGGTGACCTGATCCCACACAGGCCGCGCAGACCGATTGTGCCCCGAACCGGGGCAGTTGAACGCCTGAACCCGTGGATGCGGGTGAAAGGAATATAATGGGCAGACAGCGTCAAGGCGCGTCTGTCGGAGAAGAACCGCGATGACGCGCGCGCAACGATTGACTATACGGGCAGGGGGCCACAGCGCCAGACCCTGCCGCGCGCCTTCCGAAATCGCCCGTACAAGACACCTCCCCAAAAGTGCCTGTCCGCCTGGACGGGTCAGGACAACGCGTTTGGCGCGGTGCACCAAGGACAAATGGCTAAGAAAATGCTTATCGATGCCACCCACGCCGAGGAAACTCGGGTTGTGGTGGTCGATGGAAACAAGGTCGAGGAATTCGATTTTGAATCTGAAAACAAACGCCAGCTCGCTGGTAACATCTATCTTGCAAAAGTAACACGGGTCGAGCCGTCGCTGCAGGCGGCTTTTGTGGACTATGGCGGGAACCGGCATGGGTTCCTTGCGTTTTCCGAGATTCATCCGGACTATTACCAGATCCCCGTCGCCGACCGCGAGGCGCTGATGGAGGAAGAGCGCGCCTATGCCGAGGCGATGAAAGCGCGCGACGAGGCTGAGGAAGCGAAGCCCAAGAAGCGCCGGTCGCGGTCGCGGAGCAAGGCAGCGGATGTGAAAACCGATGATGCAGTGGAAACGCTGGAGGTGTCGTCGGAACCGTCGGGCATGGAAACCATTGACCTGGATGACGGGGATGAGAACGCCGATATGGCCGTTCCCGAAGGTTCGTCTCCGGTCGATCGCGTTACGGAAACGCCGGTTGAGGAACCCGAAGAGGATGCGGCTTCCGAGGATACTCCGGCTGAGACTGAAGAAGCGGATACTGAGGTTGCATCGGAAGATGACCAGCCGGATGTATCGGTGGAGCCAGAGCTCGCAGAGGAATCTGAGCCTGATGCTGCTATTGCGGATGACGCGGTGGCAGAAGAAGCTGCGGAGACCGAAGAGGCAGAAGGAAAACCTGAGGACGAGGGCGAGGCGCGTGCAGACGCGACGGCCAAGGATGACACGATTGAATCAGTGGCGGATGAGGATGACAGCGAAGACATTCGTCCTCCGCGCAAACCGCGCCCGCGTCGGTACAAGATTCAAGAGGTCATCAAGGTCCGCCAGGTTCTGCTGGTGCAGGTCGTCAAGGAAGAGCGGGGCAATAAAGGTGCCGCACTGACCACCTATCTCTCGCTTGCAGGGCGTTATTGCGTGTTGATGCCGAATACCGCGCGTGGCGGTGGGATCAGTCGCAAGATCACCAACGCTCCGGATCGTAAGAAGCTGAAGGAAATCGCTGCCGAGATTGACGTTCCCACGGGCGCAGGTCTGATCATTCGGACCGCTGGCGCCAAGCGTACCAAGTCCGAGATCAAGCGCGACTACGAATACCTGCAGCGCATGTGGGAACAGATCCGCGAACTGACGCTGAAATCCATCGCGCCAGCTAAGATCTATGAGGAAGGCGACCTGATCAAACGGTCGATCCGCGACCTTTACAATCGCGAGATCGACGAGGTTCTGGTCGAAGGCGAGGGCGGCTATCGCATCGCCAAGGACTTCATGAAAATGATCATGCCGTCACACGCCAAGAACGTGAAGCGGTATGAGGATTCGTTGCCTCTGTTTGCGCGTTATCAGGTGGAAAGCTATCTGGCTGGGATGTTCAACCCGACCGTACAGCTGAAATCCGGCGGCTATATCGTGATCGGCGTGACTGAAGCGCTTGTGGCGATCGACGTGAACTCGGGGCGGGCGACCAAGGAAGGCTCGATCGAGGAAACCGCGCTCAAGACCAACCTTGAGGCGGCTGAGGAAGTCGCGCGCCAGCTGCGCCTGCGCGATCTGGCTGGTCTGATCGTCATCGACTTTATCGATATGGACGAGCGTAAGAACAACTCGGCTGTCGAAAAGCGCCTGAAGGACAAGTTGAAAACCGACCGTGCCCGCATTCAGGTGGGTCGGATTTCCGGCTTTGGCCTGCTCGAGATGAGCCGTCAACGTCTGCGCCCCGGCATGCTTGAGGCGACGACACAGCCTTGTCCATCGTGCCATGGCACAGGGCTGATCCGCTCGGATGATAATATGGCGCTGACCATTCTGCGCCAGATCGAAGAAGAGGGTACCCGCCGCCGCTCACGCGAGGTGTTGGTACGCTGCCCTGTCAGCATTGCGAACTTCCTGATGAACCAGAAGCGCGAGCATATCGCGCAGATCGAGGCACGCTATGGCCTGTCGGTTCGGATCGAAGGCGATATTCATCTGGTCAGCCCCGATTTCTCGATGGAGAAGTTCAAGACTGCCAGCCGAATTGTGCCCGAAGCCTCCGCGCCTGTTGTGTCGGTGGACGCGTCCCTAATGGATCTCGTGGATGCAGATGAAGAGGAAAAGGTCGAGGAAGAAACGCCTGTGACCGACGAAGAGGTCAAACCCAAACGCAAACGTCGTCGTCGGCGTCGCAAGAAAGGCAATGGGAATGGCGATCAGGCCGAAGGGACGGCGGACGAGGCTGAAAGCCAGGACGAACCCTCTGCGGAAGATGCGCCTGCCGAAGCGGATGCAGCCGAGAAAAGCGACGAGGAAGCAGAGGTCAAACCAAAGCGCCGTCGTGCACCGCGCCGCAAAAAGAAAGAAGAAGCACCGGTTGAAGATGAAGTCAGCGCCGAGGCGTCTGATGAGGCCGAGACACCTTCGGAACCCCTTGAAGCGGCAGCGGTTGAAGAACCGCGTGTCGAAGCTGCCGAAGAACCTGCGGCCGAGGCGTCAGAGGATTCCCAAGAAGCGGAGCCTGCAGTCGCAGCGGATGGACCTGTGGCAGAACCCGAAGCCGAAGAAGTTTCCGAAGAAGGGGCTGCAGCAGAACCTGTTGAAGAGCTTAGCGCCGAGCCAACCGCTGAACCCGTTGCCGAAGCCAGGGAAGAACCTGCAGCGGAACCCGTCGCTGAAGCCACGGAAGAACCTGCAGCGGAACCCATCGCTGAGGCTCCGCAAGAGCCTTTGGTCGAAGAACCGGTTCTTGAGGTTGTGTCGGACGAACCTGAAAAGCCCGCTAAGCCGAAAAGGCGTGGGTGGTGGTCATTGGGACAGTGACCAAAGGGCGGGCCAATGGCCCGCCTTTTTTGTTCAGTATTGAAACAATTCTAGCCTATTTTCTGGATGATATAGATCTGATGCCCGTCTGCCTCCTCCTGTGAAACGAGGCGATGACCGCTTTCCGCGCAAAAATGGGGAACGTCGACAACGGCTGCCGGATCGTCGGCCAAGACACGCAATAATGCGCCTTCCGGCATAGATTTCAGGCGCTTACGTGCCTTGAGGACGGGTAGGGGGCATAGCAGCCCCAACGCATCAAGTGTATCAGATGGGTTTGACATAGGCCTGAGATATTTCCAACTTGGCTGGGTGTCCAGCGTGCAACCACGAGGATGTGACCGAATGGCCCCGTGACGTTCACGGCTTCATACCATATGTGCTGAAACATGTTCGGAATTGATATCATAGACGCGGGCCTGCTGCCTGCCATGTTCATCGCGATGCTGGGCGGGCTGATCAGCTTTCTGTCGCCTTGCGTTTTGCCCATCGTTCCGCCCTATCTGGCGTATATGAGCGGCGTGTCGATCAACGAAATGCAGGATCAGGCGGCCGCTAGACGCAAGGCAACTCTGACGGCGCTGTTCTTTGTGCTTGGCCTGTCGACTGTCTTCCTGTTGCTGGGCTTTACCGCTTCGGCCTTCGGGGCCTTTGTGCTGCAAAATCAAGTGCTGTTCGCAAAGCTGTCGGGCGCGGTTGTTATCGTATTCGGCCTGCACTTTCTGAACGTGTTCCGCATTCCTTTTCTGGACCGGGAAGCGCGGATTGAAACGGGCGACTCGGGTGGTTCCGTGTTTGGAGCCTATATTCTGGGCCTTGCATTCGCCTTCGGCTGGACGCCCTGCATCGGGCCGCAACTGGGGGCGATTCTGTCTCTGGCCGCGTCCGAGGCCTCGGTCGCTCGGGGAACTTTGTTGCTGGGCGTTTATGCGGCCGGGCTGGGTATTCCGTTCCTGCTGGCAGCGATGTTCCTGAACCGCTCGATGACTGTAATGAACAAGATCAAACCGCACATGGCGACGATCGAGAAAGTCATGGGTGGCCTGCTGCTGTTCGTAGGTATCATGCTGATCACCGGCCTGTTCACTCAGTTCAGCTGGTGGCTGCTGGAAACCTTCCCTGCGTTGGCAAATTTCGGTTAATAACCGGACCCCTCTTACCTTGCCGGTAACGCTGCGCTAACCTGCGCCGCAGAAGGTAAGGGCATGCGCAGTCACGACAATCACAGGCAGGTCAAACGACGTCGGGTGTTCTATATTCCCGGCTATGACCCCATTCATCCCCGCCGGTACCGAGAGCTTTACCGGACCGAAAGCGCGGCTCAGGCGGCCATATCAGGGTATGAAATCACACTATCGCCCAGAACTGGCGATGGGCCTTATGGTTGGCACGTGCGATCCGTGCAGGACGGGACGGCGGTAGAGGCCGAGTTTCAGGTGCTCGTGTGGTCGGATATCGTGCGCGACAGCATGTCGAACTCGATAGCGGCAACCTATGGGCAACTGATCAGAACTGCGTGGGTCTATATCTCGACTGGGGCTTTGTGGCGGTTGATGAAGCTCCGCAAAGGTCCTGTAATCGCAGCAATTTATCCGGTTGCGATGTTGCTGATCCAATTGGGTGTCGCTGTCGGCGCCGCGTTGGGAATATGGGCGCTTCTGTCGTCGATACTGGGCTGGGTGACCTGCATTCTTGCCACCGCATTGGGCTATGCCGTGCTGCGATGGTTCCGCAAAATCGACAACCACCTGTTCGCCTATTACCTGATGCATGACTACGCCTATTCCGCTGCACTACGGGGGCGAACACCAAATGCGTTGCAGCAACGCCTTTCTGAATTCGCGTCGTTGGTCGACGCCGCGCTGAAGGACGATGTGGATGAAGTTCTGGTCGTAGGTCACAGTTCGGGCGCGCATCTTGGTGTCGCCGTCCTGGCCGAGCTTATCCGGTCTGCACTCCCTTACAGAGACGGTCCAACACTGTCTTTTCTGTCGCTTGGTCAAGTGGTTCCTATGGTCTCTTTTCTGCCGGACGCGACCGACCTACGCGCTGATCTGCAATTCCTCTCGCAGCAAGAGGGGGTGACGTGGGTCGATGTCTCGGCCCCAGGCGACGGATGCGCCTTTGCGCTTTGTGATCCCGTGGCTGTGACAGGCGTTGGAACCGAGACGAAAAAGTGGCCTTTGGTGCTATCGGCCGCCTTTACGCAGACACTTTCACCAGAGCGGTGGGGGAAGTTGCGCTGGCGGTTCTTTCGGCTGCATTTTCAGTATCTTTGCGCTTTCGACCGGGTGGGCGCCTATGATTATTTCCGTGTGACCGCTGGACCTTTGACCTTGGGTGCACGTTTCGGGGATCGCGCACCTTCCAAATCGCGCATTGATACGCCTGTGTCGAAATACCGTTCGGTGGTTGGATGAAACCGCCCAAGCCGACCCCGCGGCCAGACAAGGTCTCGCTTTGGCGGTACCTCAAACTGTTTCGGCAGGATCTTTTGTCGGCCCAGCCACAACGGCTCTACCGGGCATGGATGGCTGAGTTTCGGACTGTTTTCTTTCGCTCCTACATGATCAACCAGCCGGAACTTGTTGAAACCGTATTGAAAAACAGGCCCGACGACTTCCCCAAGTCCAACCGCATCGCCGAAGGTCTGCGCCCTTTGCTGGGCAATTCGGTGTTTCTGACCAATGGCGATACGTGGAAGCGCCAGCGGCGGATCATTGACCCTGCCTTTAAAGGCGGCCGCCTGAAAGATACCTTTCCGGCGATGCAGGATGCCGCGAAAGCCGCCAGCGATCGGTTGCAGCAAAACCTGAACCATATCCTCGAATGTGAGAAATTCACCAGCCACGCGGCGGCGGATGTGATCTTTCGGACCCTGTTTTCAGTGCCCATCGAGCATGAAGTTGCCGCGCAGGTGTTCACTAAATTCCGCGCCTATCAACGCAGACAGCCCTTGTTGAACCTAGCCGCGTTCCTACCGCTGCCTAGCTGGATGCCTCGGTTCCATTCACGCCAAACAAAACAAAATGCCCGAGAAATCAGAGAGCTGATTGAACATCTTGTTTCAGCGCGCGCGGCGCTGATCGCCCAAGGTATGGCGCCAAACGATCTGGCGACCAAGATCATGACGACCCCGGACCCCCAGACTGGCAAGTGTTTCGACACAGACGAGATGGTGGATCAGGTGGCCATCTTCTTTCTGGCTGGCCACGAGACCAGCGCATCCGCATTAGCGTGGGCCCTGTACCTACTGGCACTGTATCCGGACTGGCAGGACAAGGTGGCTGAAGAGGCCGCAGCGTTGGACACCCCCGGCATGACCGCCGTTGCTGGCTTGAAGATCAGCCGCGATGTGTTCCGCGAAACCCTGCGCCTATACCCGCCGGTCCCGATGATGGTGCGGCAGGCCACATGCCCCGAAGTCTTTCGGAACCGGCAGATACAACCCGGTGCTCAAATGGTTATCAGCCCCTGGCACCTGCATCGTCATGAACGCCTGTGGGACAATCCCGACGGGTTCGACCCCGGCAGATGGCACACTGAGAATGGCAAAACCTGCCAGCGCACCGCGTTTGTTCCGTTTTCGGCAGGCGCACGGGTCTGTAGCGGGGCAGGGTTCGCGATGGTCGAAGGGCCTTTGATCCTGTCTACGCTGCTGCGCCGCTATCGCTTCGAACTGGTCGAAGGCCAAACACCGGTTCCCGTGGCTCATCTGACCGTTCGCTCAAAAGATGGCATTCGGTTGCGTGTGGTTGAGCGCTAACAAACTACCATCACCAATCACGTTGCTGTATGCGGTTGAAAACAGCGGAATCATTTCGAACGGGAAAACCTTATGTCCAAATCAGAACAGCGCGCGCAAATGGCCAATGGGGCGGGGTTTATCGCCGCTCTGGATCAAAGCGGTGGTTCGACCCCCAAGGCGCTGGCGCTTTATGGTGTTGAGGCATCGGATTACAGCTCGGATGCTGAGATGTTCGGCGAAATCCAGAAGATGCGCGCGCGTATCATTCTGGCCGATGACTTCACCAAGGATAAAGTGATCGGCGCCATCCTGTTCGAACGTACCCTGGGCGAAGAGATCGACGGCAGGAAAGTTGCCGATTACCTGTGGTCGCAAAAAGGGATCGTGCCGTTCCTCAAGATCGACAAGGGGCTAGAGGATGAAGCGAACGGCGTACAGATGATGAAGCCGATCCCTGGCTTGGCGGATACGTTGGCCAAGGCCGACGGTGTTTTCGGCACCAAGGAACGTTCTGTCATCCATGAGGCGAATGCAGAGGGCATCGCCGCTGTGGTCGCGCAGCAGTTCGACGTCGCACGCGAGGTTGTTGCAGCTGGTATGGTGCCGATTGTCGAGCCTGAGGTAAACATCAACTCTTCCACCAAGGCCGAGGCTGAGGACATCCTGAAAGCGGAAATCTTGAAGAATCTCAACCTGTTGGAGGACGGGCAGGATGTAATGCTGAAGCTGACCATCCCCAGCACCGCCAATCTTTACGATGCTGTGGCCGATCACCCGCGTGTTCTGCGCGTTGTGGCGCTTTCGGGTGGGTATTCGACTGATCAGGCCTGTGCGCTGCTGTCCGAGAACGGCAAGATGATCGCATCTTTCTCGCGGGCGCTGACCGAGGGTTTGTCGAAACAGCAATCAGATGCCGAGTTCAACGCGGCGCTGGGTGGCAATATCGACAAAATCTTCCAGGCTTCGGTCTGATCTGACCTAAACCGGTTTTGTGAATTCGCGGCGCAAACGCGCCGCTTTTTCACGCATCACGCACCCTTCCGCGTGATCATTCACAAGCCCCATCGCCTGCATGAAAGCAAAAACCGTGGTGGGGCCCACGAATTTCCAGCCCCGTTTCTTCAAATCCTTCGACATCGCAATGGACTCGGCCGAGGTTGAGGCCGTTTGCGGAACCGGGGGCATTGTCGTCTCATACCGCCACACATAGGCTGCCAGCGACCCCTCGGCCGCAATCAATTCCTGCGCCCGTTGGGCGTTGTTGATCACGGCCTCGATCTTGCCGCGATGCCGGATGATACCTGCATCCTGCAACAACCGTTCCACATCCGCGTCATCAAATTGCGCCACCTCTTTGATATTGAAATGTTTAAACGCTTTACGGAAATTTTCGCGTTTGGACAGGATTGTGCGCCAGCTTAAGCCGGATTGAAAACTTTCGAGGCAGAGCTTTTCGAATAACCGTTGATCATCCGCGACTGGATATCCCCATTCAGCATCGTGATACGCAAAGAACTCAGGTGCGGCCTGACACCAGGCGCATCTGGGTTGGCCGTCCGGGCCTTGTACGGTCTTCAACATGTTTGTACCCTTTTTGTTCCATTGACGCTACTGCGCCTCAGGCCAAAAAGCAATCGCTCACGGACGGTTGCGGTACCAGTTCAGTACATAGACCCGAATTGCCGACGCTAACCCGATATCAGGGTCACGCTCCACATCAATCTGCGCAGCCAACGCATTGATAGGCATCTGTTTTTGCTTTGCAATATCCCGAAATGCGGACCAAAATTCATCCTCAAGCGAGACCGAAGTTCGGTGCCCTTTGAGGGTCACAGAGCGTTTGACAGGGCGCCCGCTCATTCATCTAACTCGTGATTGTCCAGATCGCGTGTCTGTTTTTCTCGATCCAGCCGGTCCGCCTCTTTCTGAGCTTTACTGCGCCCGAAAGCGACGGCGTTCTGGTCAGCGCGGGCCTTTTTGTTGGCCCGCGCTTTTTCCTTGCGGTACCGGTTCAGATTGACCGGTTTGCCCATCAGTCCTTTGGACCAATCATCTGTTCGGGGCGGACAACCGCGTCAAAGGTCGCCTCGTCCACGAAACCCAGCGCGATGGCCTCTTCTTTCAAAGTCGTGCTATTCTTGTGCGCGGTTTTGGCAACCTTAGTGGCGTTGTCATAGCCAATGGTGGGGGCCAGCGCTGTCACCAGCATCAGCGATTCCTTCATCAGCTTGTCGATGCGTGGTTCGTTGGCTTGGATGCCTAGTAGCATCCGTTCCGTAAAGCTGTCCGCAGCATCGCCCAGCAACTGGATGGATTGCAGCAGGTTGTAGGACATCATCGGGTTGTAGACGTTCAGTTCAAAATGACCCTGACTACCTGCGAATTTTATCGCGGCGTCATTGCCCATCACATGGGCTGCCACCTGGGTCAGTGCTTCGGCCTGAGTCGGGTTCACTTTACCGGGCATGATGGACGAGCCGGGCTCATTCTCGGGCAGGATCAGTTCACCAAGGCCTGAACGAGGACCGGACCCCAAAAGCCTGATATCATTGGCGATCTTGTAGCAGCTACCGGCAATTGTCGCCAAGGCGCCAGACAGGAATACCATGGCATCATGTGCGGCCAGCGCCTCGAACTTGTTTGGCGCGGTGACAAAGGGCAGGCCAGTGATTTCTGCCATATTGGCTGCCACAGCCTCGCCCCATCCGTGCTGCGTGTTCAAACCGGTACCTACAGCTGTACCGCCTTGGGCCAACTCATAAATGCCGGGCATTGCAGCGTTTACACGTGCGATTCCCTGTCGGATTTGATGGGCATAGCCGCCAAATTCCTGGCCAAGCGTCAGCGGGGTCGCGTCTTGCGTATGGGTACGGCCGATCTTGATGATATCTTTGAACTCATCCGCTTTCTGTTCCAGTCCACTGGCCAGCTTTTCCAGGCCGGGCAAGAGGACATCCCGAACGCTCATCGCGGTTGCGATATGCATGGCGGTTGGGAAGGTGTCGTTTGACGATTGCCCCATATTGCAGTGATCATTGGGATGCACCGGGTCCTTCGATCCGATTACGCCGCCGAGAATCTCGATGGCGCGGTTTGCAATCACCTCGTTCGAGTTCATGTTCGATTGGGTGCCGGAGCCGGTTTGCCACACTACTAGCGGGAAGTTGTCGTCGAACTTCCCTTCAAACACCTCGCCAGCCGCCTGAATTACCGCATCCGCAATCGTTGCGTCCAGTTTGCCGGTTGCCTTGTTCTGCATGGCGCAGGCTTTCTTGATCACCCCTAGCGCGCGCACGATGGCGACGGGCTGTTTTTCCCAGCCGATGGGAAAATTCATGATCGAGCGTTGCGTCTGCGCGCCCCAATACTTGTCTGAGGGAACCTCCAACGGGCCAAAGCTGTCGGATTCGGTGCGGGTCTGGGACATCGGTCACTCCGTCTTGTATGCCGTTGCATGCCGTTTACGCACAACTTTTGCATCATGCAATCGGCCAGTTGCGCGCACCATAAACTTAAGGTGGGCAAAGGTATAGATCGTGCCGGGTGTCATTTTCTTCTGTTAAACTTCAAACGGACCATTGTACGCGCCGGTAGGTGAGCTAGAATAGTACATCATCATTTTGGAGGCTCACGTGCTCCTACAAGTTCCGGTTCATTCCTTTAGACTTATTGGCCTTATTGCAGGTTGGGTGGCGTTTTTTTCGGTCGTCGCATTGCCATCGCATGCTGCTGAGATCACGCCCTTTGTCGGTGACTATGTAGGTTCGGCCAATATGGTTGATCAGGATGGCACCGAAACCCCAAGGGACATGAGCGTTTCGATCCAAGAGAACAAAAACGGATTCAATGTCAGTTGGAAAACGACGACCTACAAGCATGACGGGCGCGTGAAAGAGCAGGCCTTCTCGATCGACTTCAACCCCTCTGAGCGATCTGATGTTTTCTCGGCCGCGATGCGCCGAAACGTTTTCGGGCACGAAGTGCCGTTGGACCCGATGCAAGGCGAGCCATTCGTCTGGGGCCGCATCATGGGCGACACCCTGACCGTGTTTTCGTTGTTTATTGATGAAAACGGTGGATACGAGCTGCAGCAGTTCGACCGCACCCTGGCGGAGGGTGGGCTTGATCTATCCTTTTCCCGGTTTCGCAACGGGATCAAGTCTCGCTCGGTCGAGACCTTCCTGAAAAAACAATAATCCCGACAGGGTTACTTCCGGAAACTGTCTAGCGACACGACATCAGCGTCATGATGCTCGTCCTGCTCGGCCTCGATTTCAATCGGCGCCTCTGCTATCGGTACCTCATCGTCCTCATCTTCGGCGCTTTCAAAACGCAGTCCGAATTCGACAGAAGGATCGACGAAAGTTTTGATCGCAACATACGGAATATACAGCGGTTCCGGAGCATCACCGAAGTTCAGCGTAATTGCAAAACCCGAGTCTCCGACTTCGAGATTTTCGAACCAGTGCTGCATGACGATCGTCATCTCTTCTGGATATCGCTCGCGCAGCCAATCGGCCATTTCAACGCCGTTCTGGCGCGTGTCGAAAGTAATAAAGAAATGATGCGCTCCGGGAAGACCGTTTTCAGAAACGCTGGTCAGAACCGTTTTGATCAGCCCGCGCATGGCGGTGTGCATCAGGTTCCCGTAATCAATGTCCTGCGACATGTGTCATCCTCAAATATGGTGCCCTTCAGCATAAGGGATTCCATTGGAAACGAAAGACCGAGAGTCGCGGGATTGTTCAAAGAAAATACGTTCCGACACCGGCTATGGCCATCAGGGCCAATGTCTTTCCCATGCCGAATTTGAATCGAAATATCAACACTCCAGCGAACACAGTTAATATCAGGGCGGAGATATTGAGCGTATTTGAAGCGGGCCAGGGCAAACGAACAAGCCCCCACGCTATCTCTGTCACGTCCGTGAAAAAAACATGCAAGGCAAACCAAAGAGAAAGGTTGAGAATCACACCCACAACTGCCGCCGTTGTGCCATGCAATGCGGCTGAAAGGCCGGGTCTGGCGGCCAGCTGGTCCAAGTATGGTGCGGTCAGGAATATCCACAGGAAACACGGCACGAATGTAGCCCAAAGTGCAACGATTCCCGCGGCCAACGCCAACGGCAATCCTGCCGTTGTTTGTCCGGTCAGCATGGCGACGAATTGGGTAACAAGGATAAGCGGGCCCGGGGTCGTTTCAGCCAAACCCAATGCGTCGATCATCTGGTTGGTTGTGATCCACTCGTATCTTTGGACGACGGTTTGCGTCATATACGCAAGAACGGCATATGCGCCACCAAATGTGACTACTGCCAAACGGGCGAAAAACCAACCCAGATCGCTTAACAGTTTAGCGCCCGCAATGCTGAGGAGAAACAAAGGTGTCAGCCACAGAGTGATCCAAATCAGACAGGTGCGCACAGGGTTAGTTTGGGGCGAGGAAATGCCCGATACGGAAGACTGGCCCCCATCAAGCCGTAGATACCCCCAAACCGCGGCACTCAGAATAATGACAGGAAAGGGCAGTTGCAGTGCGAAGATGGTCAGAAAACCGAACAGGGCGATAAGTTTGCTTTCGCCACTGGTCAACGCGCGGCGTGACAGATTGCGCAATGCTTGAATGACAATGACGATGACTGTTGCCTTCACTCCTAGAAAGCCCGCTTGGACGAAAGGAAGGTCACCAAACCGAGCATAAAGCCAAACCAAAGCGCCAATCACTATGGCACCCGGCAGTACAAATAGGGTGCCGGCAATCAAACCGCCGGGCACGCCGCGCAAACGCCAGCCGGCATAGGTGGCCAACTGCATTGCCTCGGGGCCGGGAAGCAACATGCATAGTGACAGCGCCTGCAGGTAGGTGTGTTCATCCAACCAAGGGCGTTTTTCGACCAGTTCTTCGTGCATCAATGAGATTTGCGCCGCGGGTCCGCCAAAAGATAGCAGGCCAATACGTCCAAAAACACGGATCAACTCGGGGACCGAAGGGGGCGTCATCTGGTTCTGTCCATGAAAACGGCTAGGTATTGCGCTGACGTCAAACGACAGCTGCTGCGAGCAATTCCACTTTCAGTGCGCGAAGTTTGGTCCAAGCAACGAAGAGTTACGGCGGGAATATTGCGTTTTTGTCTTTGGAATACATTCAGAATAGGTTGAATAGGGCACGGCATGTCACTTGCCTCAGGTACGACCACGCGAAGCTTGGGGTTGCCCCATCACGGGTGTTCGCGACCTGACCCTCTGCCTGTTGCTAACGCGCATCAGACAAACGGGTCAAGCGCCCTGCAAAACTATACCCAATCCAACCGCTGCCCGGTCATGCAAACAGGCAATGTATCCTTTGGGAACTGTCCTAATTGCTCGAAAAGCGAGATGAAGTCGAATTGGTTATATGCCTCAACCATTTTGTCGCCGCGAAAGCGCGCGACGACCTGACCCGTCACCTCAACCGGGGCACCATTGTCAGCCCGAGAGGTTTGAACGTGCAAAATACTGGACACCCAATCGCCGTTCTCGATGGTCTTACGTACATCAATTGAGATTTCTCCCAAGATATGGCGAAAAGCCATGACTAAATCACGAAAGTCGTCGGCACCGACCTGCATCTCGGGGATTAATCCCTCGGCTGCTGTGTCAGGCGTAAAATACCGATCAATCGCATCGGTGTTGCCGTTTTCCCAAACTTCGGAATACCACTCACGTAGGATCTCTGCATGTGACATCTCAGCTCTCCTGTCTTGCTGGAACAAAGATGAGCAAAAGGAGTGAACAAACTCTGAACACTGCAGATAAAATGAGGTGGAGAAATGCAGGTTTCTGTTGCCAGGTACCTGCGAACCCCGCCTTACGCGGCTAGGCGCAAGGACTTAAGTTTCGGTCTTGTTACTGCTTACGCAGCAACTGCAACCGGAGCACGATTGTCGTTTGCAATTGTACTAGTTTCGCCGATAACGGTGGCAGACAGCCGAGACAAAGCTAACCCCTTTAGACGTTCGTCGATCCTATTTCGGCCCCGAAATCCTCAAACGAAGGATGATTGGTGGAGCCGCCGGGTACCGCCCCCGGGTCCGATCCGCTTATTACGAGCGCGTTTATGTCCATAGTCCCGAGGGACACATCTTATATAGGTGAGGGACGTCGGGGATGCAATTGTTCAGTTTTAGAGCGTGTATTACATAATTACAGTTGCTTACGGTGCTTTATTCAAGTTCGCCACTATCAACCACAGCGCAAGTACCGCTTCGATTCCGCCAAAAGTCAGGGCCTTGACCAAAGGCGGATTGTCCAGAATGACCGACAAGAACCGACCAAGTGCTGCGCCCGCATAGACCACGCCCAGCATCGCATAGGCCATTGGCGCATTAAGCCATATGACCGCTATTCCCGTCACAACAAACAATCCGCCAACCGAGGCGCGCATCTCGCTCAGCCCCATGGTGCTGTTGGTCGGGGCCAGATCCAGCGCGTTGGCGGTATAGGCCGGAGCCAGAAAGCCGAACAATCCAAAGCCGATGGTCAGCACGGCCGCAATGATATTCAGGACGGATACCATCAGATCCTCTCTAAGCTGGTTTGCGTCGCTGTTCCGCGACATCATGGGCCAGTTTTCGTGTGTATTTTTCAAGCTTTACGAGGCTCTCTTCAACCACGTCTGCATCGCCGTTTTCCAGGCCGTCGGCAATCTGGCTGTGCAGCGAAATGATTTCCTCGCGGGACCGGGCGGTGAAGGTGATCATGTTCATCAGTGGCTGCATCGCTTCGACCGCACCCGCCAACTGGTAGGACAACACAGGGTTTCCTGCGCCGTCGACCAGGGCACGGTGGAAGGCCACATCTGACGCGCAGAAAGCTTCATCGGTCAGGCCCGGCTGCGCTTGACGAAAGATCTCGGCCCGCATGGTGGCCAGTTGATCGGCCGTGCGCCGTTGGGCCGACAACCGGGCGCAGGCGCGTTCCAAGGCGTAGCGCGCCTCGCAGGCGGTGTCGAAACTGACCGTGTTCATGGACAACAACAGTGTCGACGTAGTGATTTGCTGGGAATAGGCGTCCTCAAAGCTTAACCGATTGACAAAAGCACCGCCGGTCGCGCCCCGTTGCGTGCGGATCAGAGACTGCGCAGCTAGCCGCTTCAAGGCCTCGCGCACCGTCGGGCGCGACACCTGAAATTGGTCGGCCAACTCTGCCTCGGACGGCAAACGCTCATCAACGATCAACTGACCCGAAACGATGGCATCGCGGATCGCCTGCGCAATCTGCGCGGACAGGTCGGCAGGCTTCTGAGGATCGATTTTCATATTCCGGCACCTATTGGTACGTTTTTATTTGTCTGACATTTAAAAGTCTGACATTTGAATTGCAAGGACTGAGTCGGGAGGGACAAGTGAGTCGCGCAGTTCTCCGTAACGGGTTTTGGCTGGGGTTTTACGCTCTGATCCTGTGGGCGTGGTGGATGATGTTCACCATGAGCCGCGCAATGGACCTGGACTGGATCGGCCGTCCGGGTCCGATGGGACAGGCCATGGCCGCGATGGATCCGCGGATGGACATGTATATGCCGATGGCCGAGTTCGGCCCCTTGTTCTGGATGTGGGCAATCATGATGGCTGCGATGATGCTGCCGACATTGGTTCCGACCCTGCGCAGCTATGACGACCTGATCCGCAGCGCCAATGGCACGCGGGCAGGGTGGCTGGGCGTGCTGTCCGGTTACTTCGCTGTTTGGGTCGGGTTTGCTGCACTTATCACGGCTGTCCAACTGGCGCTGTTGTTCGGTGGCGTGGTTGACATGCTGGGCATCCCCAAATCGACGTTCTTATCCGGCGCTTTGATGATCGCAGTGGGCGCATTTCAATTCACCCGAGCTAAAGAGGTCTGCCACGGCGTCTGCCATGCGCCAATGAGTTATTTTCTGGGCCATTGGAAAACCGGATTTACTGGCGGACTGCGGATGGGGCTTGGACTTGGCGCATTCTGCGTCGGCTGTTGCTGGGGGTTCATGGCGCTTGGTTTTGTTGGTGGCGTCATGAGCTTGTTGTGGATGGGTATTGCGACTTTCTTCATGGTTCTCGAAAAACTGCCTCAGATCGGGCACGCGATCACGCGTCCGCTGGGGTTTGCTTTGATCGCGGGCGGCGCTCTGCTGCTCATCTATCCCTTTGCTTACGGAGGATAAGCTGATGGCTAAAAACAGAAAAACAGATTCGGACCGCTTGCCGATCAGTCAACGAATCGACAGCCGTATGCCCAACCCCAAACGGCGCGAGATGAGCCCAACCAACTGGGCCATCAAAGGTGAACTGATCCTGAATTGTTCCTGTGACGTGTTCTGTCCCTGTGTGGTCTCGCTGGGCGCGCATCCTCCGACTGAGGGGCACTGTCATGCATGGATGGGCGTCATCATCGACGAAGGTCATTTCGAGGGCGAGGACCTGTCGGGACTGAATGTAGGCCTTCTGGTGGATATCCCGGGCCGTATGGGTGAGGGCCAGTGGAAGGTCGCGGCTTATGTGGATGAACGCGCCAGCGGGAAAGCCTATAACGGTTTGCTGCAAATCTTCAGCGGGCAGGCGGGCGGCACCACCGGGCTGTTCACCATGCTGGTCAGTGAGATCATCGGGGCAGAGCGCGCTCCGGTCGTCATCGAACGCGACGGCACCAAGCGGCGTATCGTGATCGGCCGAAAAATTCAGGGCGAAATTGAAATGATGGCGGGCAAGGATCCGGATCACCCAGTGATGGTCTCGAACTCGAAATACTGGATGGGGCCGGACATCATTGTGGCGCGTGGCACCAAATCCAAGGTGCGGGACTATGGCCGGGTGTGGGATTTTGGTGGTAAATCGGCCGAGATTTGCCCAATCGACTGGCATGGACCCAAGTGATGATCACCGCGGCTTATGCGCAGGAGATGGCGCGCTATAATCGCTGGCAGAACTGTCAGTTGAAAGAGTTCTTTAGCGCACTCACCACCGAGGAATTGAACCGTGAGCGCGGAGCGTTTTTTGGGTCGATTCTTGGGACGGCCAATCATCTGCTTTGGGGTGACTGGATATGGATGTCACGTTTCGACGGAGGCGAAGGACCCGACGGTGGCATTCCGGAAAGCACAGCGATCTGTGCTGATGACGATGAGTGGGTGGTGTTGCGTGACGTTGTTGATGCCCGGATAGAAGGTTGGGTCGCCAGCCTGAAGGATGAGGCGTTGTCAGGGCCCTTCACATGGTTTTCAGCGGCAAAACAAGCCGATGTCACGAAGCCCTACGCGCAATGTGTAATGCATTTCTTCAACCATCAGACACACCACCGGGGTCAAATTCATAAAATGTTGACCGAGACCGGATCGGCAGCGCCGGTCAGCGATCTGGTCTTCTTACCGCAGGAGGGATGAATGGCTCAGGTTTCGTTTTCACGTCGGTTGCGCCGGACCCCTTTCTCTGAGGGCGTCGAGGCGGCGGGGGTCAAGGCCTACACAGTCTATAACCGGATGTTGCTACCCACCGTTTTCGAGTCGGTAGAGGCCGACTACCGACACCTCAAGGAACATGTGCAGGTATGGGATGTGTCGTGCGAACGTCAGGTCGAGTTGCGCGGCCCGGATGCAGCGCGTTTGATGCAGATGCTGACCCCACGTGACCTGCGCGGCATGTTGCCAGGTCAGTGTTTCTATGTGCCCATCGTGGACGAAACCGGCGGGATGCTGAACGACCCGGTGGCCGTGAAGCTTTCCGAGGACCGCTGGTGGATTTCGATTGCCGATAGCGACCTATTGTTGTGGGTAAAGGGTATCGCCAATGGCTATCGGTTGGATGTTCTGGTGGATGAACCGGACGTGTCCCCTCTGGCAGTGCAGGGTCCCAAAGCCGATGAGCTGATGTCGCGTGTATTCGGCGACCGCGTGCGCGATATCCGGTTTTTCAAGTTCGACATGTTCGCGTTCGAAGGCCGCGACTTGGCCGTTGCACGCTCGGGCTATTCCAAACAGGGCGGGTTTGAGATCTATGTCGAGGGCTCGGATATCGGCATGCCGCTGTGGAACGCGCTGTTTGCGGCGGGGGAGGATTTGAATGTGCGGGCGGGATGCCCGAACCTGATCGAGAGGATCGAAGGTGGTTTGCTGTCTTATGGCAACGATATGACCGACGACAACACGCCGCATGAATGTGGGTTGGGCAAGTTCTGTAATACGCACACAGCAATTGGATGTATCGGTCGGGATGCGCTGTTGCGCGTGGCCAAGGAAGGGCCGGTTCAGCAAATCCGGCCGATTGCGATTGACGGCGCGGCGGTACCGCCCTGCGATCGGCCTTGGCCAGTCTATGTTGATGGGAGACGGGTGGGGCAGGTGACGTCTGCTGCTTGGTCTCCGGATTTTGGCACCAATGTTTCCATCGGGATGTTGCGGTTGAGCCATTGGGAAGCCGGCACTCAGGTAGAGGTTGAAACACCTGATGGGATGCGTAGCGCAATCGTACAGGCGCATTTTTGGACTTAGGCGTGGTTGGGGCTCTGCCCCCGTCGCTGCGCGACTCCCCCGGGATATTTTTTGCCAGGTGAAGGACGGGGCCTGGCACCATGAGATGAAAGGAACGTTCAGATGTTTAATGCGTTGGTGATGGAGAGAGACGACGAGAGCGGTCTGGCCAGCCCCGTGGTCAAACAGCTGTCAACCGATGACCTGCCTACGGGTGAGGTTACAGTTGCGGTCGAGTATTCGACGGTCAATTACAAAGATGGTCTTTGCATGTCGCCCAAAGGTGGCGGTCTGGTGCGCAGCTACCCGCATGTGCCGGGCATTGATTATGCTGGTACGGTCGAGGCGTCCGCGGATGATCGTTACAAGCCCGGCGACAAGGTTGTGCTAACTGGCTGGCGTGTGGGTGAGGCCCATTGGGGTGGTTATAGTCAGAAGGCCAACGCAAGAGCCGACTGGCTGGTACCGCTGCCCGATGGGTTGGACACGCGTCAGGCGATGGCTGTAGGAACCGCTGGGTTTACCGCCATGCTGGCCGTCATGGCGCTTGAGGATCACGGCCTCAAGCCTGGCAACGGGCCGGTGCTTGTAACCGGTGCTGCGGGCGGTGTTGGTTCGGTTGCGACAGCGATTCTGGCAAACTTGGGCTACGAGGTCGCAGCAGTGACGGGCCGGGCCGAAGCGGGCGATTACCTCAAGTCTTTGGGGGCTACGACCATTGTTCCTCGTGATGAGTTGAACGAGACGACCAAGCGTCCGCTGGAAAGCGAGACATGGGCAGGCTGTATCGATGCCGTTGGTGGTGACATGCTGGCCCGTGTTCTGGGGCAGATGAAATACGGTGCGTCGATCTCGGCTGTTGGTTTGGCAGGTGGCGCCGGACTTCCGGCAACCGTCATTCCGTTCCTGCTGCGTGGTGTAAACCTGTTGGGGATCGATAGCGTGATGCAGCCCTACGAGAACCGCGTTCGGGCGTGGAAACGCGTTGGGACCGATCTGCCCATGGACAAGTTGGAGGCCATGGTTCACCCGGCCACACTGAGTGATCTGCCACAATTGGGCGCTGATATCCTAAAGGGGCAGGTCAAAGGCCGGGTGGTTGTGGACGTAAACGCCTGAACCCATGTCAGAACACCGCACCGGTCCGGCGCTGCCCGGACCGGTTCCTGCGCCCTTGAACGACCGTGAAAATGCCGCAAACAGCTCTGGTCATTGGCGCAATTCCAGATCATCATCGCTATACATCCCAATTGTGATGGCTTATGAGCCATCCCAACAGCACCTGAAGACGGGGAGTGAGCAGAATGGCTGACGATTTCGAACTGGATACCGATGATCTGAAGCGCCGCATGGAAGGCGCGATGTCCAACCTCAGAACCGAATTCGCATCGTTGCGGACCGGGCGGGCTTCGGCCTCGATGCTGGAGCCGGTGATGGTTGATGCCTATGGTTCCATGACGCCCATCAATCAGGTTGGCACGGTCAATGTACCCGAGCCGCGTATGGTGACGGTCAATGTCTGGGACAAAGGTCTGGTCGGCAAGGTCGAAAAAGCCATTCGCGAAAGCGGGTTGGGGATCAATCCGCAACTAAACGGGACGATCATCATGCTGCCGATCCCGGAGCTGAACGAAGAACGTCGCCGCGAGCTGGGCAAGGTTGCCGGTCAGTATGCTGAACATGCGCGCGTCTCGATTCGTAACGTGCGTCGGGATGGGATGGACCAGATCAAAAAGGCCAAGGCAGACGGGATGTCCGAGGACGATCAGAAGTTCTGGGAAAGCGAAGTTCAGGACCTGACCGATCAGATGATCAAAACCGTGGATGCCGCGCTTGAGACCAAGCAGGCCGAGATCATGCAGGTCTGAGACCGGATATGCCTGACACCCCACAGACGGCGCCTCAGGATGGGCCTCGGCATGTTGCGATCATCATGGATGGCAACGGTCGCTGGGCTCAGGCGCGTGGACGGCCGCGCCTGTTTGGCCATCAGGCCGGTGCGCGGCGCGTGCGGGATGTGGTCGAGGCCTGCCCGGGGCTTGGCATCAAGTATCTGACTGTCTTTGCCTTCTCGACCGAGAACTGGAAGCGGACACAGGCCGAAGTGGCCGGGCTGATGAGCTTGTTCCGGCGCTACATCATTAAGGAAACAGCGAACCTGACAAAAAACGGGGTTCGGGTTCGGTTCATTGGCGATCGGGTGCGTCTGGACGCTAAGCTGATCGACCTGATGGACACGCTGGAAAATGCCACCAAGGATAACGATCTGGTGCATCTGACCATTGCTATCAACTATGGCGGTCGGGACGAGGTTGCGCGTGCCACCAAGCGGCTGGCGCGTGACGTGGCCGAAGGTCGGTTGCGACCTGAGGATGTGGATGAAGAAACGCTGCCCAAGTATCTGGATACGCACGTTCTTCCCGATCCTGATCTGGTCATCCGCACCAGCGGTGAAGCGCGGATCTCGAACTTTCTTTTGTGGCAATCGGCCTATTCGGAATATGAATTCATTGACACGCTCTGGCCGGATTTCACTGCCGATGAACTGGCGCACTTGTGCCGGAATTTCGGGTCTCGCGAACGTCGGTTTGGGGCTGTCCCAGCATGAGCGACAGCCGATGGTCTGATCTGACAGCGCGGGTTCTGTCGGCTGCGGTGCTTGTGGCCGTCGGCTCGGTTGAGGTTTGGCTGGGCGGGCTGTGGTTCGAAGCCTTCATCGCTATCGCCTGCGGCCTGATGACCTGGGAGTTGGTTCGGATGATCGACCCGGACCGGACTGGGGTCGCTATCCAGCTTGCAGTTTTGACCGGGGTTGCTGTTGTCCTCAGCTATCATCTTCCGCCGCTTTATAAATTGCCCTTCCTGCTGGCTCCGGCACTGGTTGGGGCGGGGCAGGTAAGCCGGGCCAAGGGTACCTATCTGCTGTTTGCAGTGTGGATTGCAGCGGCGGGGCTTGGGTTTATCTCGATACGTGAAAACATGGGGTTTGGCTGGATGGTCTGGCTGATCTCGGTAGTTGTGGCGACGGATGTTGCGGGATATTTCGTGGGCAAGGCGCTGGGTGGGCCGAAATTCTGGCCGCGCGTCAGCCCAAAGAAAACATGGTCGGGCACCGCCGGAGGGTGGGTCGCGGCCGCGATCGTCGGCGGGGTTTTTGCGGCTTTCGCTGGGTTCGGATTTTTGTTCGTGTTGGTGTCCGTCGCAGCCTCGATGGCCAGTCAAGCCGGCGACATAGTGGAAAGCGCGACAAAACGGAAGTTTGGCGTCAAGGACAGCTCGAACCTGATCCCGGGCCATGGCGGCTTTCTGGACCGGTTTGACGGGATGATGGGTGCGGCTTTGTTCGTTCTGATTGCTGGGCTGCTATACGCACCGGGACCGATGTGATGCGCAGGGTTTCGATTTTTGGCGCCACCGGGTCGATTGGGCAGAACACGATCGACCTGATCGACCGGAACCCTGATGCGTATGACGTGGTGGCACTGACGGGTGGGGCGAATATCCACAAACTGGCGGAGGATGCCAAACGCCTGCGCGCCAGTGTGGCTGTAACCGCCCATCAGGACCGGCTGGAGGATCTGCGGGCTGCTTTGGCGGGTTCCGACGTACAGGCAGCGGCTGGCTCTATGGCCCTGACCGAAGCGGCCGCGCGGCCAGCGGATTGGGTGATGTCGGCCATAGTTGGGGCTGCCGGACTTCCACCGGGGCTAGAAGCTTTGAAGCAGGGCGCGACGCTTGCCCTGGCAAATAAAGAGACTTTGGTCTGCGCTGGTCCCCTGGTCCTTGATACGGCGCGGAAACACAATGCTACCCTTTTGCCGGTTGACAGCGAGCACTCCGCTGTGTTTCAGGCCCTGGCCGGAGAGGATATGAGCGCCGTCGAGCGGATCATCATCACAGCCAGTGGTGGGGCATTCCGCGATTGGCCGTTAGGTGATCTGGCCAACGCAACGGTCGAGCAGGCGTCCAACCATCCGAACTGGAACATGGGTCAACGAATTACTATCGACAGCGCCTCGATGTTCAACAAGGCGTTGGAGGTAATTGAAACCAAGGAATATTTCGGGGTTTCACCTGAGCAGGTTGAGGTTCTGGTTCACCCCGAGTCCATCGTCCACGCGCTAGTCGGGTTCAACGACGGGGCGTTGATGGCACATATGGGTGCGCCCGACATGCGCCACGCCATCGGATACGCGCTGCATTGGCCCGCGCGGCAGGACTTGCCGGTCGAACGGCTCAATCTGGCCAAGCTTGGTCAGTTGCGGTTCAGCGAGCCCGACAATGCACGCTATCCTGCGCTGAAACTGGCCCGGCACGTGATGCAACGTGGCGGCTTGTCTGGTGCCGTATTCAACGCCGCCAAGGAACGCGCGCTTGATCACTTCATCGCGCGTAGGATCGGATTTTTGTCGATGGCCGATTGCGTTGCCGCTGTTTTGGACCGATTTGATGCCCAAAGCAGCCTTATTGATGCCCCTTTGACCCTTGATAACGTGCTGCAAACGGACCATCTGGCACGTAAGTGGGTCGATGAAGCCATAGGCCAAAGAGCAGGATAGAATTTTGGACATACTCTCGCTGATCCCTCAGTTTGGAAACTTGCTGTATACGATTGTGGCTTTTGTCATCGCCTTGTCGGTGATCGTCGCGGTGCATGAGTATGGACACTACATCGTCGGCCGCTGGTCAGGCATCCATGCCGAGGTTTTCTCGATTGGGTTCGGACCCGTGCTGCTGAGCCGCGTGGACAAGCGCGGAACGCGGTGGCAAATCGCTGCGCTGCCTTTTGGCGGCTACGTGCGGTTTCTGGGCGATTCTAATGCGGCATCCGGCAAGGATGAGGCGGCGATGGACGAAATCACCCAGAAAAGCCCCGAAGAACTACGCCGCACCATGCATGGCGCGCCTTTGTGGGCACGCTCGGCAACAGTTGCGGCTGGACCGGTGTTCAATTTCGTCATGTCGATCATCGTTTTTGGCACAATTTTCCTATCGCAAGGCGTGACCAAGCAACCTTTAACCGTCGGCAGCCTGCACCCGCTACCGGGCACCGAACAGCAATTGCGGGAAGGCGATGAGATCTTGTCGATCGCCGGTATTCAGGTGCCCGAATTCGACGAACAGGACGCCTGGACGCAGTTCACCGATGCGCTACCCGTGCAGCCCGTTTTGGACTATACTGTCCTGCGGGACGGCCAGACGCAGGACGTAACCGGCCCTTGGTTGTTCCCGCCTCTGATCCAACAACTTGCCCCACGCAGCGCAGCCTATGACATCGATCTGAAGCCGGGTGACGTAATCACTGCAGTCGATGGCGATCCGATCTTTGCGTTTGAACAACTTAAAGAGCATGTCGAAGGCTCGAATGGAAAAGTCCTGTTGCTGAACGTGTGGCGTGAAGGGGCCGAGCTGGATTTTGCACTAGCCCCGCGTCGGACGGATGAGCCGCAGCCTGATGGCGGGTACGTCACACATTGGCGGATCGGCATTGTGGGCGGCATGATGCTGGAACCGGCGACTGAACCGGCCGGCCTGTGGGCCTCTGTTACAGGGGGCACGCGTCAGACCCTGCGTATAATCGACGCGTCCCTGTCGGGCATGTGGCACATGGTGACGGGTGCAATTAGCACGTGCAACATCTCGGGCCCCATCGGAATTGCGGAAACGTCAGGCGCTATGGCCAGTCAGGGCGCGCAAAGTTTCATCTTCTTTATTGCCGTCTTGTCCACAGCAGTCGGGTTGCTGAACCTGTTCCCGATCCCTGCACTGGATGGTGGGCATTTGGTGTTTTACGCTTATGAAGCCGTGACAGGCAAGCCGCCCAGCGACGGCGCGTTGCGGATATTGATGGGGATCGGGGTCTCGTTGATACTTGGTCTTATGGTATTTTCTGTAACAAACGATCTCTTCTGTTGAATGTGGCCTTAGCCGCCCAGAAAAGCCGTATTTCCGCCGCATTCAATCTGTAGGTTTGTGACCAAATCCAAACTGAGTCAGAGGCTACAATGGCAAAGGCGCTGAAAAAATCCTATCGAAGCTTCAGCTTCCTGTTCATGCTGAACTGGGACTCGATCCTGTTCTTTGCGGCGACGGCAATTGCGATGGCAGGCTGGGCCTATTTGATCAGCATGTGATTCTGTAAGCACCGAAATTGAAAAGTGTTTGGCGGCCCATTGGGCCGCTTTCTGTTTTGGGCTTTTGACAAGAATAATTAATCCCGTTACTCAGCTTCTAAGTCCTATAATTTTGGGTAGAGAAAAATATGACTGATCGGCGAGGCGCAGGCACATCCTGCGGAGGGCAGACGCTGGCAAACAAGATTTTGTGGCGGGCGCTATCCGTTTTTTCCTTTATTGTTCTGGTGGGTTTAGTTGCCCTGCCACAATCGGCAAAGGCGCAAAGTTTCATCATCAACTCCTTCGAGGTTGAGGGTAACCGACGGATCGAAACGTCCACGATTATCACCCGAACAGGGATCGAACCGGGGCAGACTGTCACCGCGGGTGAACTGAATGACGCGTTTCAGCGTTTGCTTGACAGTGGTGTTTTTGAAACAGTCGAACTGACGCCGCGCGGCAATACATTGGTGATCGAGGTTCAGGAATATCCGACGATCAACCAGATCAGCGTTGAAGGGAATCGCCGGGTCAAAGATGATGTCTTGCTCGAGGCGATTTCGTCAGAACCCCGACGTGTCTTTACCCCTCAGGCTGCCGAAGCCGATGCAGATTTGATCGCACAAGTCTACTCGGCGCAGGGCCGGGTGTCAGCGACGGTTATTCCGCGCATTATCCGACGCAGTGACAACCGCGTCGACCTTGTGTTTGAAGTGTCCGAAGGCACCACGATCGAGGTGGAGCGCGTCAGCTTTGTGGGTAACCGCGCCTTCACCGACCGTCGCTTGCGCCGCGTGCTGGAGTCCAAGCAGGCAAACATCCTTCGGACTTTCATTCGCAGCGATACGTTCATCGCGGACCGGATTGAGTTCGACAAACAGGTCATTCGGGATTTCTACCTATCCCGTGGCTATGTCGATTTCCGCGTCAACAGCACTAATGTTGAATTCACTCAGGAGCGCGACGCCTTTTTCCTGGTTATGAACATTACCGAGGGGCAGAAATTCTCGTTCGGGAACATCACAACAGTCAGTGAAATCCCAGGGGTGAACGCGGCGGAGTACCAAGCGGCGCTCAAAATCAAACCTGGGGTGACCTACACCCCGTCTTTGGTGGAAAATTCGATCGCCCGGCAAGAGCGGTTGGGCCTTAAACAAGGCGTCGATTTCCTGCGGGTTGAGCCACGGGTGACGCGCAATGCGCGCGAATTGACCCTGGACGTCGAGTTTGTCCTGACCCGTGGTCCGCGCATCTTTGTTGAACGGATCGATATCGAGGGCAACACAACCACGCTTGACCGTGTCATTCGCCGCCAATTCGATACAGTCGAGGGTGATCCGTTCAATCCACGCGAGATCCGTCAGGCCGCTGAGCGAATTCGGGCTCTGGGTTTCTTTGCCAACGCTGAAGTCGAACCGCGCGAAGGCTCAACCCCCAGTCAAGTCATCGTCGATGTGGATGTCGAGGAACAGCCTACTGGCTCGTTGAGCCTCGGCGGTAGCTTCTCCGCCTCGGATGGTTTCGGTATCGCGGTTGGCCTGACCGAGACGAACTTTCTGGGTCGCGGACAAACCCTAGGGCTGAACCTGTCGACGGCGCAGGATTCTGAACAGTATTCGTTGAATTTCACCGAACCCTTCCTTCTGGGACGCCGACTGCAATTCGATGTGGGTCTGGGCCTGGCGACCACAAACTCGAGCTTTGCCAGCTTTGACACCGACAGCCTGTTCTTCCGCCCTCAGCTGAGCTACGCCATTGGCGAACTGTCTTCTCTGCGTCTGCGTTATGAGTGGGATCGCAGTGAGATGACTCAGCAGGACGACGAAGTTAACGGTGTTGTCGTCGCGTCTGAGATTGCGCAGGGCAAACGGACAACAAGCGCTCTTGGTGTCTCGTATGTGTATGACAGCCGTCGCGGTGGCCTGAATCCCAATGCCGGTGTGCTGTTTGAGGTTGGCGTTGATGCCGCAGGTCTGGGGGGTGACAATGAGTTCTTCCAGACGACGGCCCGCGCGATCGCCCAAACCCGCGTCCTGAGCGAAGAGGTGGTTCTGCGTGCCTCTTTCGAACTGGGCGCATTGCACTGGACGGGTGATGATTTCAGCCGCACAGTTGACCGTTTTGTTCTTGGCCCCAGCACATTCCGCGGTTTTGAACCTGCCGGTCTGGGTCCGCGTGACCTGTCGAATGGTCAGGATGACGCCATTGGTGGCAACTATTACTGGGTCGCTCGGTTCGAATCGGACTTTCCTTTGGGCCTGCCTGAAGAACTGGGCCTGCGGGGCGGTGTGTTCTATGATGTCGGCAACCTCTACAATCTGGACGATGTGAACACAGCGGGCGCGGATATCGTGGGCGAGGACGGGTCGGTCCGGCACGTTGTTGGTGTATCCGTGCTTTGGACGACACCCTTTGGCCCGCTGCGCTTCAACTTCTCCAAAGCGATCGTGAAAGAAGATTTTGACCAGGAACAGAACTTTGACCTGACCATTCAGGCACGGTTCTGATCCGTTCATGCTGAGCTTCTGCAAGTCGTATCTACAGGGCCCTATCTGGGCCCTGTATTTCATTTTCATCCATGCCTTAGCGCTACCGCTTGAGGCACAGCAACTGGGTGTGCCGGAAACGACCGTGCTAACGATTTCTAGCGACCGTTTGTATTCGGATTCCGCCTTCGGTCAGCGCATATTGCGCGAGATTGAGGCTGAAGGAACTTTGCTGGCAGATGAAAACGAGCGCATCGTGGCAGAGTTAAGCCGCGAAGAAAAAGAATTGACCGAAAAGCGGGCTGAAATGCCAGCAGATGAGTTCCGTCCCTTGGCCGAGGCATTCGACAGCAAGGTTCAGTCCCACAGAGAAGGCCAACGGGCCAAGTTGGATGCCTTGGCGCGCCGCAGCGATGAGGCGCAACAGTTGTTTTTTGAAATGATCCAGCCGGTTCTCATCGAACTGTTGCGCGACTCTGGCGCGACCGTGATTATTGAACGCTCCAGCGTCTTTCTAAGCTCGGACAGGACGGATGTGACCGAGATCGCGATTGGACGGATCAACGCGGCCATTGGCGATGGTAGCGCCCTTGAAAAAAATGGCGAAGAATAGGTTCGCTTGCCCTTGCGGCGCTGTGTTGCTAACCACGCGTCCAAGAGAAATCCAGAACGGGACGAGCAAAAGATGACCTCGGAAACAAAAAGCGCAGATATTCAGCTGATCCAACGGATTTTGCCGCACCGCTATCCGTTCTTGCTGGTTGACAAGGTTGTCGATATCTCGGGCTATCAATCCGCCGTAGGCATCAAGAATGTCACCATGAACGAGCCCCATTTTCAGGGCCACTTTCCCGGCACCCCAATCATGCCCGGTGTCACCATCGTCGAAGCGATGGCGCAAACCGCAGGTGTGATGCTTGGTGTCGGCATGGACGTGATCGACAGCGAGCTGTTGATCTACTTCATGAATATCGACAAGTGCAAATTCCGCCGCAAGGTCGTACCCGGTGATGTGCTGGAAATGCATGTGGAAACCGTGCGCGGTAAGAAGGGCGGCAAGATCTTCAAATTCGCCGGCCGCGCGACCGTTGATGGCGAAGTTGCGGCCGAGGCCGAATTCTCTGCCTATGTGGACTGGGACATGGAAAAAACGACATGAGCGGCATTCACCCAAGCGCGATCATCGAAGACGGTGCGCAAGTCGGTGAAGGCTGTGTCATCGGACCGTTTTGCTATGTCGGTTCTCAGGTCAAGCTGGGCGACCGGGTCGAGTTGAAGTCGCATGTTGTGGTCACCGGCGATACGGTGATCGGCGATGAAACCGTCGTTTTCAATTTCTCGGTCATCGGTGAAATCCCACAGGACCTGAAATTCGGTGGCGAAAACACGCGGCTGGAGATCGGCAAACGCAACCGCATTCGCGAGCATGTAACGGTAAACACCGGCACCGAAGGCGGTGGTGGCGTGACCCGGATCGGCGATGACTGTCTGCTGATGGCAGGCGTCCATGTGGCTCATGACGTTCAGATCGGTAATCGTGTGATCATGGTAAACCATGCGGGTGCCGCTGGGCATTGCATCATCGAGGATGACGTGATCGTTGGCGGTATCTCGGGTCTGCACCAATGGGTGCGTGTCGGTCGTGGCGCAATCATCGGTGCTTTGACCATGGTCCCCAATGATGTGATCCCTTATGGCCTTGTTCAGGCTCCGCGCGGAGAACTGGACGGGCTGAATCTGGTCGGCTTGAAACGCAAAGGTGTGTCGCGCGAAGACATCTCGGCCCTGCGGGCGGCGTTCAAGGAACTTTCGACCGGCGACGGTACATTCATGGAGCGCGCCCATCGCGTCGGAGCCAAGAATGAAAGCGAATATGTCCAGCGGATCGTGGACTTCGTAACCGGGCAGACCGACCGCTCTTTCCTGACACCGAGGAAGTAAGCCCATGCTGGCCGTGATTGCGGGAACCGGCGCTTTGCCAACCGAGGTGGTCGACCAACTGGCTAACCGCCCGGTGATCTGCGCGATGGAAGGGTTCGCGCCCGACACTCTGGACGTGGATATGACCTTCCCGCTTGAGCAGTTGGGGACATTCATCGCGGATTTGAAAGCACGCGGCGTAACGCAGATTTGCATGGCAGGCGCGGTGCGGCGCCCTGCAATTGATCCAAGCCGGATTGATGCCGCGACCATGCCTTTGGTGCCCATCTTGCAACAGGCCATCATGTCCGGCGACGATGGGGCCTTGCGAGCGGTGATCGGGATTTTTGAAGATGCGGGCCTACAGGTCCGTGCCGCCCATGAAATCGTGCCAGCCCTTTTGCCAGCTCTTGGACCGCTGACCGAGGCTCAGCCATCGGACGCGGACCTGTCTGACGCCAATCGAGCAGCTGGGATCGTTCGCGCCATGGGTGCTGCGGATATCGGGCAAGCTTGCGTCGTCTCGAAGGGGCAAGCGCTGGCGGTCGAGGGGATTTTCGGGACCGCCTGGATGCTGAAATCGCTGACACAACGGCCCGATGCGGGCGGAGGCGTCCTGTTCAAGGCCCCCAAACCCGATCAGGATCGACGTGCCGATTTGCCTGCGATTGGCCCGGATACCGTCGCGGATGCAGTGGCCGCCGGGCTGTCTGGTATCGTCATTGAAAAGGGTGGGGTGATGGTGCTGCAACGGCCGCAAGTCATCGCCGAATGTGACCGGCTGGGACTGTTTCTTTACGTGCGCGAGCGGACGAACTGATGCGCGTTTTCGTGGTCGCCGGTGAACCGTCAGGCGACCGCTTGGGTGGCGCACTGATGGAAGGGCTGCGCAGTCTTCAACCCTATGTGCAGTTCGACGGGGTCGGCGGCCCTCTGATGCAGGCGCAAGGATTAAACAGCCGCTTTCCCATGTCCGAGCTTTCGGTGATGGGGCTGGTCGAGGTCCTGCCTAAGTTCTTTCATCTCAAACGTCGCATAGCCGAGACTGCTCAGGCAGTTCTGGACATGCAACCTGATGTTCTGATCACCATCGACAGCCCCGATTTCTCGCTTCGCGTCGCCAAGCTGGTAAAAGCGCAAAGCAACATTCGTACGGTGCATTACGTGGCCCCCAGCGTCTGGGCTTGGCGACCGGGGCGGGCGGACAAGATGGCCAAGGTCATCGACCACGTTCTGGCGCTATTGCCGTTCGAGCCGCCCTATATGGAACGCGCGGGGATGGAATGTGATTTCGTCGGCCATCCCGTCGCAAGTGAACCCATAGCAACCGAGGACGATATTGCCGCGTTCCGCAACGCTTATGATCTGGGGGATGCGCCGATCCTCTTGGCCTTGCCTGGTTCGCGCCGGGGCGAGGTTGATCGCTTGGCCCCGGTCTTTGGCCAGGCACTTGACCTTTATCTGCGCGATCACCCCGATACGCGCATAGTGGTACCTGCCGTAGCTCATATGGTCGAGACGGTTCAGGCGCATCTGGAAAACTGGCCCGGTCATCCAGTTGTTGTGGATCCCCGCAACTTGCCCGCTGATGAGGCAACCGCACAAAAACGCGCGGGTTTTGCAGCCGCCGATCTGGCTCTGGCTGCCTCTGGAACCGTGTCATTGGAACTGGCAGCGCAGGCGACGCCGATGGTCATCGCCTATCGTCTGAGCTGGCTGACGCAAAAGATGGCCGAGCGGATGGTCAAACTCGATACCGTCACACTGGTCAATCTGGTGTCCGAGACCCGCACCGTGCCCGAATGCCTGCTGGATGATTGCCAGCCGGATAAGATCGCCGAGGCGTTGGGGCAAGTGGCGGCAACGCCCGATCTTCAACAGCAGGCGATGGCCGAGACAATGCAGCGACTGGGCCGGGGTGGCGAAGCGCCGGGCCTGCGCGCTGCCCGCGCCGTGCTGGAGCGGATGGCAGGCTGATGCTCGACCACGTTCTTTTTGCGGCCTCGGCCGGATTGGCCATGATCTCGACCAATCTGGACAATCTGGCGGTGCTGCTGGGCCTGATCCTGATTATCGAGCAACGCCGCGCCATCGCAGGATTTGCGGTTGCAAAGGCCATGGTCTTGTCCCTCGCAATGATCGTGGCAATCGGGTTGGATCAAAGCGGCATCCCCGAGTGGATTGGATACCTGGGCGTCATCCCCTTGGTGTTCGGCTTGCGCGGCATCTGGCAGCAATATCGCGGGGACGCGGGCGAGGACATAAGCGCGAAAGGTGCTGTCAGTTCGGTTGTAACCCTGTTTCTCAGCCTGTCGGTCGACAGCTTTGCCGTCATGACCCCGCTACTGGCGGATTCCACACCTTCTTTCCGACTGGCCGCCCTGCTGGGTGCTGCAGTGGCCGCGTTCCTATTGGTCGCGGTGGCGGCTTGGGGGGCGCCTCGGGCTAAAAGCCTCGGGCCGCAAGTGGCGCGCCTGGACCGGATCGCGCCCTATGTCATGGTGTGCGTCGGGCTCTATATCCTGTTCAACTCGCCCACCGATCTGTTGTGATGCGTTGACCAAATCGGTCTCATCAGGTCTTTATGGCCCACCGCCAAGACCAGCCATTTCCGGTGAAGGAGAAATTTGATGTCCCGAATTCCGCCCCTCGTCGACGACGACATGACCGAGGCCGCGCGCGCGTCTCGGGCCCAGCTTGGGGCGTATGGGCCATTCGACAATTGGGCGCGCATTGCTGCCCATAGCCCTACGGTGTTGGAACATGTGGCTGAGATGCTGACGGCATTCAAGGCGCAAGAAAACCTGCCGCGCCGTGCATTGGAACTGGCGATGGTTACGGTGTCCAAATTGAACGCCTGCGACTATTGCGTATCGCATCATACACCACAACTGACCGTGACCGGGCTAAGCCCTGAAGGCGCGGCGCGTCTGCCGGATGTCGAAAATCACCCCGAACTGGACGATTGCGACAAAGCGGTCGTTCGCTATGCCGAGGCGGTCACGACGCGGTCAGGCCGGATGCGCGATGCCGAAGTCTCGGACCTGCGCGCATGGTTCAACGATTCTCAGATCGTGGAGCTGACATGGCGCATTGCCCTGACCGGCGCGTTCAACCGCTTCAACGATGCGCTGCAAGTCGAGATCGAGACCGAGGTCACGCCCGTTTCGGCCTAGTAGCCGCGCCAGATCCAGCCGCCGCCAAAGATGCGGCTGCCCTTAGATGCATAGAACACGCAGGCCTGACCGGGTGAGACGCCTTCCTCGGGCGTCAGCAGTTCAACCTCGGCGGTGGTGTCGGACAGGGGACGAATGATTGCCTCGCGCGGGGGGCGGGTCGAGCGGACTTTGACCTTCAGATGCCATTCATCACGAGACGTAAATGGTTCATCACCCAACCAGTTAATTTCGCGCACCGGGATCGTGCGGGTGGCCAACATGTCTTTGGGGCCGACGACGACCTGTTTCTTGTCCACATCCAACTTGACCACATAAAGCGGCTCGGTCAGCCCGCCGATGCCCAGGCCGCGGCGTTGACCGATTGTGTAGTGGATCACTCCGTCATGCTGCGCCAATACACGGCCATCGGCATGCACGATCTCACCCGGTTCAGCTGCGCCGGGGCGCAGTTTCTCGATAACGCTGGCATAGTTGCCGTTAGGCACAAAGCAGATGTCCTGACTGTCCGGCTTGTCGGCCACAGCCAAGCCATACTGTGCTGCCATCTCGCGCGTCGCATCCTTCGAGGGCAGGTGGCCCAGAGGAAAGCGCAGGTAGTTCAACTGTTCAGGCGTGGTGGAGAACAGGAAATAGGACTGATCGCGGTTCGCATCCTCGGCGCTGTGCAACTCGGGACCGTTGGGGCCCATCTTGCGCTGAATATAGTGACCGGTGGCCATGCAGTCGGCTTCAAGGTCCTTGGCGGTTTCCAGCAGGTCCTTGAACTTCACCCGCTCATTGCAACGGATGCAGGGCACCGGGGTGGCACCGGCCAAGTAACTGTCGGCGAATTCGTCAATCACTGCGTCCTTGAAGATGTTCTCATAGTCCAGGACATAGTGGGGAAAGCCACGTTCTTCCGCCACACGCCGCGCATCGTGGATGTCGATACCCGCACAGCAGGCGCCTTTCTTGGCCAAGGCCGCGCCATGGTCATAGAGCTGCAAGGTCACGCCGACCACGTCATAGCCCTGATCGGCCAGATGCGCTGCCACAACGGAACTGTCCACGCCACCTGACATAGCGACAACCACCCGCGTTTCCGAGGGCGGTTTGGCAAAGCCAAGCGAGTTCAGCGGGGTCTCGGTATCGAGGGCCATGACGATTCCAGTGCGGGTTAAGAAAGACCGGCAGAATATAGGAAAATTCTACACACTCTCAAGAGGCGGTTTCACCGCACATTAAGTAGGCTGGTGTCAGCTTTGTCGCAGCAGAAAAGGTTCGAAAGATGTATTTGCACAAAGTTGAAGGGCCACGGTCCGTAACCCTGCCGGATGGAACGGTTTTATCGCGTGCAGACCTGCCACCGGACGACACGACACGGTGGGTGGCGTCCCGCAAGGCAATTGTGGTGCGCGGGGTAATATATGGTTTGATCACCCTGTCGGATGCCAAGAAACGCTATGGGCTAAGCGATGAGGAGTTCAACTCGTGGGTTTCAGCCGTGGCAGAGCATGGAACGGACGCTCTGAAGGCAACTTCAATAAAAAAATATCGACAACCTAAAGTAGAACGTAAATAAATGATTCAACGGTAACGTCAGATTAACCATTTTTGATCAGGCTCAGTTTGAATTGGTAAATTGAACCGAATTGGAGCAGTAAATGCGTATACTTCTTGTCGAGGATGACCCCACCACGTCGAAAAGCATCGAGCTGATGCTGACGCACGCCAACCTGAACGTCTATGCGACGGATCTGGGTGAGGAAGGGATCGATCTGGCAAAACTCTATGACTACGATCTGATCCTGCTGGACCTGAACCTGCCGGACATGAACGGCCATGAGGTTTTGCGCCAACTGCGCGTTGCGCGGGTTGAAACGCCGATTCTAATCCTGTCAGGTGCAGATGATACCGAAAGCAAGATCAAGGGCTTCGGGTTTGGCGCAGATGACTATATGACCAAGCCTTTCCACCGCGAAGAGCTGGTGGCCCGCATTCACGCAATCATCCGACGCTCCAAGGGGCATTCGCAATCGGTCATTCACACCGGTCAGGTCGCTGTGAACCTTGATGCCAAGACCGTCGAGGTCGAAGGAAAGACCGTGCATCTGACCGGCAAGGAATACCAGATGCTCGAACTTCTGAGCCTGCGAAAAGGCACAACGCTGACCAAAGAGATGTTCCTGAACCATCTCTATGGTGGAATGGATGAGCCCGAGCTGAAGATTATCGACGTATTCATCTGCAAACTGCGTAAGAAACTCAGCAATGCAACGGGTGGTGACAACTACATCGAAACCGTCTGGGGCCGGGGCTATGTGCTGCGCGACCCGCAAAGCAACAGCGTCGATGAACGTCGCATGGCCGTCGGGGCCTAAAACAGATCTGCCGCTTTGGTCCGGGGCGGCTCCCTCACTCACTGAACAGCACATCTGGACCTGACCATGGCCTCGCCCTATCACTGAGGTCCAAGAAGACGTGACAGGGCGGGGCTATGGGCGATTCACTTCCGGTTTCAGAGCTGACAGAAGACAGCGCGCGCGCAGAACTTGCGCGGTTGGCCGAACTGCTGGCGCGGGCCAATACGCAGTATCACACGCAGGACGCGCCCGAGATTTCGGACGCGGAATATGATGATCTCAAACGTCGCAATACCGAGATCGAACAGCGCTTTCCCCATCTGAAACGCGCAGACAGCCCATCCGACCAGGTCGGCGCCAAGCCGGGTGATGGGTTTTCAAAAGTGACCCACGCCGTACGCATGATGTCGCTGGGCAATGCGTTCGATGATGAAGATGTCGGCGACTTCACCCGTTCAATCCGAAAATATCTGGGCCTTGGCGACGATGCTACGCTAGCGTTTACGGCTGAACCCAAGATTGACGGCCTGTCCCTGTCCTTGCGGTATGAAGACGGCCACTTGGTGCAAGCCGCAACGCGTGGAGATGGCGAGGTTGGCGAAAACGTCACCGCCAATGCACGCACCATCTCGGACATTCCGCACCGATTGGAGAATGCTCCGGCGGTGCTCGAAGTGCGGGGCGAGGTTTACATGTCGCACGCGGATTTCGATCAGTTGAACGCGCGGCAAGCGGAGGCAGGCGAGAAGACATTCGCCAACCCACGAAACGCGGCTGCAGGATCGCTACGGCAACTGGATTCGGCGATTACTCGGGCACGACCATTGCGCTTTTTCGCTTACGCCTGGGGAGAGTTGTCCGCGCCCTTGGCCGAGACGCAAATGGGCGCCATTGAACGGCTTAAGCAGTACGGCTTTTCGACCAACCCCCTGACGGCCCTGTGTGAGACGACGCATCATATGCTGGACCACTATCGTGGGATCGAAGCGCAGAGGGCAACGCTTGGCTATGACATTGATGGTGTCGTCTACAAGGTCAATGATCTTGCGTTGCAAGCGCGATTGGGGTTCCGGTCGACCACGCCACGTTGGGCGATCGCTCATAAATTCCCCGCTGAACTGGCCTGGACCCGGTTGGAGGCCATCGACATCCAGGTCGGTCGTACCGGAGCGCTCAGTCCTGTGGCTCGGCTACATCCGGTGACGGTCGGCGGTGTGGTCGTCTCGAACGCAACCCTGCACAATGAAGACTACATTGCCGGGCGCGACGCCAAAGGCGGGACCATCCGGGACGGCAAAGATATTCGCGTCGGCGACTGGGTGCAGGTCTATCGCGCAGGGGATGTGATCCCAAAAATTGCAGATGTTGATATCTCAAAACGCCCTGACGATGCGGTCGAATTCATCTTTCCGAAAACCTGTCCGGAATGCCAAAGCCAGGCAATCCGCGAGGAAGGCGATGCCGTTCGGCGGTGCACGGGCGGCATCATTTGCCCCGCACAGGCCATTGAAAAACTGAAACATTTCGTCTCACGTAAGGCCTTCGACATTGAAGGCTTGGGGGCTAAGCAGATCGAGATGTTCTATGACGACCCTGATCTGCCCGTCAAAACGCCCGTCGATATTTTCACACTGCAAACGCGCGACGCGGCAAATCTGAATAAGCTGGCCAATCGCAAGGGATGGGGTTCGCAAAGCGCGGGCAACCTTTGGGCTGCGATTGACGAAAAACGCCTTATCCCGTTTGGGCGGCTGCTGTTTGCCCTTGGGATTCGCCACATGGGCGAGGCGGCCTCGAACCTGGTGGCGACCCATTACGGAGAATGGTCTGAATTTGAGCGGGCGGTGACGGCCGCCTCCGGGTTCGAAGGGCCGGAATGGGATGAATTGCTGAGCATTGACGGCGTCGGCGAGGTGATGGCGCGCGCGCTTGTGTCCGCCTTCGCACAAGAGGCCGAGCGGGCGAGCATTGACGCTCTGGTCGCGCAGCTTGAGGTTCAACCAGCCAAACGGCCCGACACCGATGGCAGTCCGGTGGCCGGAAAGACCGTGGTTTTCACCGGCACGCTTGAAAAAATGACGCGGGCCGAGGCGAAAGCACGTGCCGAGGCGCTAGGGGCGAAGGTGTCAGGTTCGGTCAGCAAAAAGACCGACCTGCTGGTGGCGGGGCCCGGCGCGGGGTCGAAGGCCATAAAGGCCGCCGAGCTTGGCATCGAAACGTTGGATGAGGATGGCTGGCTGCGGCTGATAGGCTCGGCATGACCGGACGACCAGAAATCCTGTTTCCCCTGTTTGCCGGGTTGGAAACGCTTGATGGGGTTGGTCCCAAGACGGCGCAGCTTTTGACCCAAAGCGGAACCGAAGCGCCGCGTGATGTCTTGTTCGGTCTGCCTTACGCTGTGATCGACCGGCGACGGCGGGACACGATCCAAGGGGCAGATTTACCCTCGACCCTGACGGTAGAGGTTACGGTCGGCGCGCATCGGCCCGCACGAAACAAGGGCGGAGCCTATCGCGTTCATGTCGAAGATGCGCAGACAGAATTTCAACTGGTGTTTTTCCATGCCCGCGGGGACTACCTGAAAAAGGTATTGCCGCAGGGCGCTCGTCGCGTGGTTTCGGGAAAGTTGGAGCTGTTCGACGGAATGGCGCAGATGGTACACCCCGACCACATGCTGCCGGTCGAAAGCGCGGGGGATATCCCGGAATTCGAACCTGTCTATCATCTGACGCAGGGCGTGACCCAGAAAACGGCCTATAAGGCCGCGCGCAGTGCGCTTGCGCGGGCACCGAAACTGGCAGAGTGGATAGATCCGTCACAGATCGGCAGAGAGCAGTGGCCTAACTGGTTCGATGCGGTTACTGCGGCGCACAACCCTTTGGGGGCGGATGACGTGTCACCTCATGCCCCGGCGCGGGCGCGATTGGCTTATGATGAGTTCTTTGCGCATCAGGTGACTTTGGCCCTCGCGCGTCAACGGGAACGCAAGGCGCGGGGGATTGTCAGTGTGGCGACCGGGCGGTTGCAATCCAGGGTTCTGGCAGATTTGCCCTACAAACCCACCGGCGCGCAGATGCGGGCGATTGATCAGATCACCGAGGATATGGCCTCGGACGCGCGGATGAACCGCTTGCTTCAGGGCGATGTCGGCGCTGGTAAAACGCTGGTGGCTTTCATGGCACTGTTGGTCTCGGTCGAGGCGGGCGGGCAGGGGGTCATGATGGCCCCAACCGAGATTCTGGCGCGCCAGCATCTGGAAGGGTTGCGCCCCTTGGCGGAAAGCGCGGGGATCGTGCTGGAGATCCTGACCGGGCGCGACAAAGGCGCAGAGCGGCGCGCAAAGCTTGAAGCGCTGCAACAGGGCAATATCCATATCCTCGTCGGCACTCATGCGGTGTTCCAATCTGATGTCGCCTTCCGCGATTTGCGCCTTGCCATCGTGGATGAACAACACCGGTTCGGTGTGCGGCAACGGATGGAGTTGTCGGAAAAGGGGCAGGGCGCGGATGTGTTGGTGATGACGGCGACACCGATCCCACGCAGTCTCGCGCTGGCGCAGTATGGAGACATGGACGTTTCGGTTCTGGACGAAAAACCACCGGGGCGAAAGCCTGTGAAAACGGCGGTGATCAGCACGGAACGGATGCAAGAGGTCATCGCCCATCTGCAGCGGGCCATCGACGAGGGACGGCAGTGCTATTGGGTTTGCCCGCTGGTCGACGAATCCGAAGTGTCGGATCTGACCGCCGCGGAAGAACGGTTCAAACGGTTGCGCGCGGTTCTGGGGGAAGGAGTCGTGGGGCTGGTCCATGGCCAGATGCCCCCAGCCGACAAGGACGCCGCGATGAAAGCCTTTCAGGAAGGTCAGACAAAGGTTTTGGTCGCGACCACGGTGATCGAGGTTGGTGTAAACGTACCTAACGCGTCGATCATGGTGATCGAACGCGCCGAGATTTTTGGGCTGGCGCAGTTGCATCAGCTGCGCGGTCGGGTCGGGCGGGGTGAAGCGGATTCGACTTGTCTGCTGATGTATCAACCTCCGCTAACGGACGGCGGTCGGAAACGGCTGGAGATTCTACGCGAAACCGAAGATGGATTTCGCATCTCGGAAACCGATCTTGAGATGCGCGGTGCGGGCGATTTGATCGGGACCGCCCAATCAGGCCTGCCAAAATTCAGAATTGCGGATATCGAGCGACAAGCCGGGTTGATGGCAACGGCCCAGACGGATGCGCGCGCGCTGCTGGCCAAAGACCCCAAGCTGACCTCGGATCGGGGCCGGGCAGTTCGTGTTCTTTTGTGGATGATGCGGCAGGATCAGGCGATCCGTTTAATTTCAGTGGGTTAGTCGGAAAGTTCGCGCAAGTTCACAAATGTTCTTAAAAAGTTCTTTACCGACTCGGTAAAATATGAGAACAAAAGGTCAACAAAGGATTAAAGCTCTGACCGGAGGTGACCTCATGCTGACCCAGATCAAAACCGCTATCAGCCGCTCGCACGCCACTTTGCTGCAAGATGCTGCCGGTGCTGTGTCTTTGGTGGTTATCCTGATGGTTGCCCTGCACGTGCCCGGAACGTTCTGACCCTTTCTGCCTGCGATCTCATGCCGACAACGCCGCGCTGTCATCCCCATCTCAGTCAAGGGTGACCTGCCTGTCCCAATTCCCTTGAAGGGGCCATGCCTCGGCCCCGTGCGGTATACCGGACCCCACATGAGACACGCACAACCTGCCGCCGCCCTTTCCGCCCGGAAGGTGCGGCGGTTTTTTTCTTAGAGCTGTCCAGTGCGAATAATCTCGAGCACTGCCGACAAGACCGAGTTCACAGCGACCGAAGCCAAGATCATCCCCATGACCCGGCTGATAATCGCAGCGCCCGAGTGGCCAATTAGGCGAATGATCGGCTCAGCCAGCAGCATCAATACAAACGCAATGGCGATGACCGAGATCATAACCAGGGCCGTAATCCCCTGATCCGCAATGCTATATCGGTTGTTGTCGGTCAGAATCACGATGGCCAGCATGGCGCCGGGCGAGGCCAGAGACGGCACCGCCAGTGGGAAGATCGCCGGATTGTGCTGGTGCGACGTATCTTTCTCGTCATCTTCAGCGGCGCGTTGTTCCACATCCTGTTTGCTTTCGCCAAAGATCATAGTCAGCGCAAAAAGAAACAGGATGATCCCACCTGCGACCTGAAAGGAATTGAGACCGATATCCAACGCCTCGATCAACAATTGACCGAAGACGAGGAAGAACAACAAAACTCCGGCACTGATCACCGAGGCTAACAGCGCCATTTTTCGTCGTGCTGCAGCGCCCAGTCCAGCTGTCACCGCTATGAAGACCGGAATGGTGCCGATGGGATCAATGACGACCCACAGCGTTACAAAATGTTCAAGCAGATTGTTCACCGCGCCCCCTGCATTTCCAAAAGGTTAGACCGGATGCGCGAAAAACGCCATGTTCAGGCGCAGTTGGCTTGCTCGGCCTGTTCCATTGCTTCGGCGGTCGCATCCAAAGCCAACAGGATCGACGCGTGCCGGTTTTTGTAGTCACGCGCAGGCATCAGCACCTCAAGCCCGTCAAATGGTGCATCGGGGGCAGGGCCGTCCTTCTTAAGCATGGCCGCCAGTTGATCCCGCGCGGCTTCGACCTGAGCACGGGTGGCACCGATCACCGCTCCGCCAACAACAGCGGCCGAGGCCTGACCCAAAGCACAGGCTTTCACATCCTGCCCAAACTCTGAAATCCGACCGTCCGTCAGCTTGACATCCACAGTCACCGTCGACCCACACAAGGGCGAGCGTTTCTTCACCGTCGCGTCGGGATCGCTCAGGCGGTCCAGATGCGGAATATCCGCCGCCAGCGCCAGAATACGGCCGGAATACAGCTTGATCAGATCATTGTCGCCGGACATGGCTTTCCCTCGGTTCGTGTTCCCCATACATAGTAAGCATCCACCCGGATGCAAAAGGTTTTTACGATGACGACCCCTGCGACTTTTGACCCATTGACCCTGACGTTCAACGAGGCTGGGCTGATCCCGGCCATCGCGCAGGACGCAGACAGCAACGAAGTGCTGATGATGGCGTGGATGAACGCAGATGCCATCCGCAAAACGTTGCAGACCGGTCGGGTGACGTATTGGTCCCGGTCCCGACAATCCTTTTGGACAAAGGGCGAAAGCTCGGGCCACGTACAAGAGTTGGTCGACTTCCGCGTGGATTGCGACCGAGATTGCCTGTTGGTAATTGTTCGGCAAACAGGACCGGCCTGCCATACGAACCGGCGTAGCTGTTTCTACACCGCTGTGCGCGACGGTGACGAAACAGAACTGATGTCACCGATGGTCTAACCCGATCATAGCGCGGATATCGGCGGGCGAAACGCCCTCGTCGCGGTATTTCGAGATGGCGCGCGCATCGTCGCGTTTGGCCAATCTCTTGCCAGCATCATCGCGGATCAGTTTGTGGTGGTGGTAGATGGGCTGGGGAAGATCCAGAAGCGCCTGCAGAACCACATGAATGCGGGTGGCGTCGAACAAATCCTGCCCACGGACCACATGCGTCACATTCTGAGCGGCATCGTCCAGCACTACCGACAGGTGGTACGACGTGCCCATATCTCGCCGGGACAGCACGACATCTCCGATTGTGTCGGTCAGTTCCCGATCCGAGAAGAAGACACAGCCCGTGCTTCCACATGGTCCGCAACCGGTTTCAAAGAACTGAAATTCATTTGTGACCTTAACAGTTTGGGCGGCTTTCTGCATGTCCAGACGCAGCGGAGTATCGCGTGGCACCGGACCTGAGCGATCTGCTTTCTCGCGGCACGTACCGGGATAAACGATACCGTCTGGTCCCAGCAAAGACGCGCCTTCTTGTGGTGCGCTGGCCGCCGCGGCAATATCGCGCCGGTTGCAGGTGCAGGGATACAGAAGGCCGCGTGACCACAATTGCTGCAACGCGATCTCATATACCTCCATCCGCGTCGACTGCCGAAGGACGGGTTCGGGCCATGTCAAACCCAACCATGAGAGGTCGTCGTAAATCTGCTCTTCCCAATGTAAACGAGCGCGGGTGCGGTCAATGTCTTCGATCCTCAGCAAGAACTGACCTTCGTGCTGCCGCGCCAAGTCGCTGGCCAGCAAAGCCGAATAAGCGTGACCAAGATGAAGAGGGCCGGTTGGGGATGGCGCAAACCGAGTGGTGAAAATCACGCTTTTTCAACAATGTAGACGTCAGATTTCAGGTCCATACCCGGCAGGTGCGGACCGTATTCCCGAAAAAGCAGCCGGGCGGCCCCGATATCAAGCCAATCGTTCAATCGACAGGTGTAGCTGTAATCCTTAAGCGTGTGATCATTAAATGAAAACGCCAACAATCCACCCTTGGGCAGCGCCTTCATCAGCATGTCGAAAGTCTCAGGAGGTGCCGCTCCGACGCTGATAACACCGATGGCTGCAATCGCCTTATAGGCCCCTGCGTTCACCGGATTGGGATTGGAAATCTCGAATGAGGACAACTGCCGGTAAACGCCTTTGGATTCGGCCTCTTCCAGCATTCTGGGTGTGGGATCTATGCCGTCGATAACCTCGAACCCGGCGGTCCGCAACGCCTGACCAGACAGCCCGGTGCCGCAGCCATAGTCAAGGATCGGCGTCTGAGGTTCGGGGAGTTTCGACCACAGCGCCTCGGCCACACGGGTTGGGGTAATATAGCCGTGCGATGCGACCTCGCTATCGTATGAGGATGCCCATTTCTGATAGTGGTCGCGGGTCGCCTCGGGAGTGTCCAGCCCGTAGACGTCTTTCATGTATTCGTCGCTCATGCCCCCATGTTAGGCCGGTAGAGCGCGTTGCGTCCAGTCAGCAATGCGCCAGCCAGTCTGACCACGCCGCCTTGGCCCGATCTGTATAGGCCTTGTAGCGGTCCTTGCGGCCACGTCTGCCACCTTTCAGCCCATCGACCGGGCGGAACAGGCCGAAATTCACATTCATCGGCTGAAAGGTCTTGGCCTCAGCACCGCCTGTGATGTGATGGATCAGTGCGCCCATGGCGCTGTCTTGCGGCACATTTGGCAACTCTTTCCCCAGAATCTGCGCCGCAGCCAGCCGCCCGGCCAGCAGGCCCATAGCGGCGCTTTCGACATAGCCCTCGACCCCGGTGATTTGCCCGGCAAAACGAATGTTGGGTCTGGACTTCAACCGCATCTGTGCGTCCAGAAGGGTTGGAGAGTTAATGAACGTATTGCGGTGAATCCCGCCCAGCCGCGCGAAACTTGCTTTCTCCAGCCCCGGAATCATACGGAAAACATCCGTTTGCGCGCCGTATTTCATCTTGGTCTGAAAGCCCACGATATTGAATAGCGTGCCCAATGCATTGTCGCGGCGCAGTTGCACAACGGCATGAGGCTTCACATCGGGCTGGTGCGGATTGGTGAGGCCAACGGGTTTCATCGGACCATGGCGCAGGGTTTCACGACCGCGTTCCGACATCACCTCGATCGGGAGGCAGCCATCGAAATACCCGGCGGTTTCGCCTTCGTGGAACTCGGTCTTGTCAGCAGCCAACAAGGCATCAATGAATGCCTCGTACTGGTCGCGGTCCATCGGGCAGTTCAAATAAGCGGTGCGCTCTTCCTCGGTCTCGCCCTTGTCATAGCGCGACTGCATCCAGGCCTGGCTCATGTCGATGCTGTCGGCATAGACGATGGGTGCAATTGCATCGAAAAAGGCGAGCGAGTCGGTGCCGGTTTCCGCCCGGATCGCCTCACCCAGCGCAGCCGAAGTCAGTGGCCCGGTTGCAAAAATCCATAGGCCGTCATCGGGCAGGGTGGTTACTTCCTCCTCGGACACCTCGACTCGTGGATGGGCCCGTAGCTTGGTTGTCACGGATTCGGCAAAGGGATCACGATCCACCGCCAGGGCGCCGCCTGCCGGCAGCCGATGGGCATCAGCGGTTGTCATAATCAACCCGTTCGCGGCGCGCATCTCCCAATGCAGCAAGCCAACGGCGTTCTGTTCATCGTCATCCGAACGGAAGGAGTTCGAGCAAACCATCTCGGCCAGGTTACCGGTCTGGTGCGCAAAGGTGCCCACTTTGGGCCGCATTTCGTGGATCACAACATCCACGCCCATTTCCGCCGCCTGCCAGGCAGCCTCGGACCCGGCCATGCCGCCGCCCACGATATGCAGTTTCTGTGTCATGCGCAGCCACATAGGGCAGAGCGCGCGCCAACGCAAACACCTGTTGGGTCAGATTGTCTGAAGAAGGGAAATTTTGGGGTCGCCGCTGCGGGAATGTCAACGCCGGTGAGAGAGACCAGCTGGAGGGACCTTCCGCCTACGGCGACCCAAAATCGGTTTTCAGGCCATAGCCTTGTCTCAGCATTGCCACAGTGTCGCCGTTTTGAAAAGTCCCAAAATGCGGAATCGGGCAGAATTCCCAAGAAACAATTGCGTTATTGTTCCCAATTTGGCGTTCTTTTTTCGATAAATGCAGAGATTCCTTCCTCGGTATCCCGGTGCATCATGTTCTGCGCCATCACTTCGCCGGTATGTGCGTAGGCTTGTTCAATGGGCATATCGAGCTGCTGATAGAACGCTTCCTTACCGATTTTCACTGCCGATCCCAACTTTTCCGCCAGTTGTTCCGCAAGGGCTTGTGCCTCATGCTCCAGCAGCATTTCCGGCACGGCCCGGTTGATTAGCCCCAGTTCTGCCGCACGTTCTGCCGTTATGAAATCACCTGTGGTCAGCATTTCAAACGCTTGTTTTCGGGGAATATTGCGGCTGAGCGCAACCATGGGTGTCGAACAAAACAGGCCGATATTCACGCCATTGACGCCGAACCGCGTCGTCTCTGCCGCCACGGCCAGATCGCAAGTGGCAACCAGCTGGCATCCAGCGGCCGTCGCGATGCCATGAACCTGAGCGATGACAGGTTGAGGTAAGGACTGAATTGTCAGCATCATCTGTGCGCATCTGCTGAACAAGTCCTGGAAATAGGCCTTACCGCCATCTTCGCTTTGACGCCCCGCTGTCATCTGCTTCAGATCGTGGCCCGCGCAAAAGGCTTTGCCCGAGCCCGACAAGACCACCGCGCGGATAGTCCGGTCGTCGCGCAGGGCATCAAACTCGGTTTGCAGCGCCGCAAGCATTTCGTCGCTGAGAGCATTCAGGCGTTCCGGCGCATTCATCGTCAACCTTGCGACCGCTCCGGTGTCGCTGCGTTCCAGAATTCCCATCTTGCCCTCCGATCTGATGTGAGGCCAACTCTAGGTCGGCAAATCGAGGAGGGGAAGCATGTCATTGGCCTTAGACCGGGAAGAATTGACTGCCTATATGAAACAGGTCTTTCCGCAGGTGCATCGGGACTTCGTGGTTGAGGACCTGACCGAGGACACGATCACCATGCGGTTGGTGGTCGAAGACCGGCACTTGCGGCCGGGTGGTACGGTTTCAGGGCCGTCCATGTTCGGTCTGGCCGATGTCTGTGTCTATGCAATCATTCTGGCGCGCAAAGGTCGTCAATCTCTGGCCGTTACAACGGGTTGTTCGATGGACTTCATGCGCAAACCCGATGGAGACCAGGACATGATCGCACGCTGCACCCTGTTGAAGCTGGGAAAGGCTTTAGCCGTAGGCGATGTGCTGATGTATTCGGAAGGCTCTGACAAACCCGTTGCACGTGCCACGATGACCTATTCGCTGCCGCCCGAGGGGTCTGCCGCCGCGGCATTCGGATAAAAAATGGCCGGGACGAGCCCGGCCAAGGAAGAGGTCCCAATAAAGGGACTGGGGATATCTTACCCGTGCCAGAACGGGCGTTCGATTTCGCGGTTGGCCTGATCTCGGGTCAACCCGACATCACGCAGCAACCGATCATCCAGTTTCGACAAATTGACTCTGCTGCGGCGCTGTCGCTCCCACTTTGTGACAGTCGCCGCAAACCGCACGGCCAGCGATGCGATCAGCGGCAGCCGAGGGCTGTCGTTCAGCAGCAAAAGGGCGGGGGTGTGCATTGCGCGTGTCATCTTGGGTATCCTTTCAAATTGTATTGACACAAACGAAATATGTTCGGTATATATGATTGATACATTCGACATTGTATCAAAATCAAAGGAAGAATTGTAATGGATACAATTTGGCCGGAGTCTCTGCCGAAATCCAAGGGGCCCAAGTATACGCTTGTGGCCGATACAATTCGAAAAGCTATTGATAACAAATTATTGGAGGTCGGAACTAAGCTGCCTCCGGTACGAGAACTGGCGTATCGGTTACAAATTACGCCGGGCACCGTTGCGCGTGCGTATACGATTCTGACGGATGAGGGATTGTTACAAGCCGAGGTGGGGCGTGGTACATTCGTGGCCCCGCCGAAATCGCCGATTCTGGATGATGTCTGGGCGCGGCAGTTGCATCTGCGCGACGACAAGTACAATGCCAGCGTCAGCCTGTTTAGCCCGCGACTGGCGGATGTAGGGCAGGTGGCTCTGATCCGGGAGTGCTTGCAAAAGGTGTCGCAATCCGATCCGGGGCTGTTTCTGAATTATCCTACCCGCGACGCGTATATACCGATGCGCCAGGCCGTAGTTGACTGGCTATCCGATCTTCCATTGGGGCCGTTGTCGCAAAACGATATTGTACTGACACATGGCGGGCAGAACGGATTGTGCCTTGTGTTTCAAACCATTCTGCGTTGTCCCAAACCTTTGGTCCTGGTCGAGGACCTGTCCTATGCCGGGTTCCGCCGCGCCGGAGAGCTGATGCGGGCCGAGGTGGTCGGTGTGAAGATGGACAAATGGGGCATTGACCCCGACGCGATGGAGCACGTCCTACGTCAAAACCCTGCGCAGGCTGTCTGCGTTTCTCCGGAAGTTCAGAACCCGACTGGCGCGCATACCCCCCTGGAGCGACGCAAAGAAGTTGTCGAGGTCGCCCGTCGCTTTGACCTGCAAATCATCGAGGATGATTGCTACCGAATGGGCGACGCACGCGAGCCCAGCTACCGCGCCCTGGCCCCCGAGCGTGGATGGCACGTGTCGTCCATTTCCAAAACTTTGACGCCTGCGCTGCGGGTGGGCTTTGCGATTGCCCCGCGTGAGCGCAGTGTCGATCTGCGGAGGTCGGCGGAATACGGGTATTTCGGATTGGCGCAACCGCTGGCGGAACTGACCCGGCTCATGCTGTCCGACCCGCGCACCCGGCGAATTGCCCGCGATGTACGCGAGAAGATGGGGGAATATGTGCGCGTGGCTGTAAATTCTTTGGGTGGGTTTGACCTGAACTGGGCGCCTGATGTGCCGTTTGTCTGGCTTAACTTGCCCTCGGGCTGGCGTGCTGCTGCATTTAGCCGGGCGGCTGAGCGGGAAGGAATCCAACTGCGATCCGCCGATGAGTTCGCTTTGCGCGATGGACGCGCGCCGAATGCAGTGCGCATTGCGATGAATGGACATGTCTCGCTTGAACGGTTCGAAGATGCAATGCAGCGCCTGCGCAATCTGTTGGACAACCCGCCCGAGCAAATCAGCGTTTAAATTGGGGTAAAATAATACCTATTTTATAAGTTACTGTTTTTACAACATTTAAAAGAGATTACTGCAGTTGACCTGCGCAACGCTCCCCTCTAAATACGCTCCATCGAATTCGGGCCGCTCCACACGGGGGCGGTCTTTCACATCAAACAGGACTATCCTGCCATGAAAACCTTTTCTGCAACACCTGCAGACATCGACAAGAAATGGATCCTGATCGACGCCGAGGGCGTTGTTCTGGGTCGTCTTGCTTCGATCGTCGCCATGCGCCTGCGTGGCAAGCACAAAGCGTCGTTCACCCCGAACATGGACATGGGCGACAATGTTATTGTGATCAACGCTGACAAAATCCAGATGACCGGCAAGAAGCGCGAAGAGAACTTCTACTGGCACACTGGCCACCCGGGCGGCATCAAGTCGCGCACCAAACAGCAGATCCTGGAAGGTGCACATCCTGAGCGCGTTGTCGTTCAGGCCGTCAAGCGCATGCTGCCGGGCAACCGTCTGGCGCGCAAGCAGATGACCAACCTGCGCGTTTACGCCGGTGGCGATCATCCCCATGAGGCGCAAGCGCCCGAAGTTCTGGACGTTAAGTCCATGAACAAGAAAAACACCCGGAGCTAATGACCGATGGCTGATCAGATCAATACTCTCGAAGAGCTGAGCGCCGTCGCAGGCGTTGAAACCGTGGCCGAAGAAGTCATCGTGCGTGAACCCGTGCGCGACGAGCTGGGCCGTTCCTACGCCACCGGCAAGCGTAAAGACGCTGTTGCACGCGTTTGGATCAAGCCGGGTTCCGGCAAAGTCACCGTGAACGGCAAGGACCAGGACAAGTATTTCGCTCGTCCCGTTCTGCAGCTGATCCTGCGCCAGCCGTTCCAGGTTGCCGGTGTAGAAGGTGAGTTCGACGTTGTTGCAACCGTCAAAGGCGGTGGCCTGACCGGTCAGGCCGGTGCGGTCAAGCACGGCATCTCGAAAGCGCTGCAGCTCTATGATCCCTCTCTGCGTGGCGCGCTGAAAGCCGCTGGCTTCCTGACCCGCGACAGCCGCGTTGTGGAACGTAAGAAATACGGGAAGCGCAAAGCGCGTCGTTCGTTCCAGTTCTCGAAGCGTTAATCGAGACGGACTCCGAATTGGAAAGGGCTCGCCTCGGCGAGCCCTTTTTCTTTGGTTTATTCTTCGTAGACCAGTTTCCAGGCCCCATCTTCGACAACGCTGACAAAGACAGTATCCGCGCCTTGATGGTCGTCTGGACCATAGGTGATCTGGTTTCCGACCAGATCATCCTTGTAGTTCAGGGTCTCCATCGCCGCGATAAAGCTGTCATGGGTCAGGTCAGGGCCTGCGGCCTCTAGCGCTTTGACCATCATCTCGGCGGCCGAATAGCCTAGCATCGAGAAACCGACAGGGTCTTCGCCCGTGGCCTCCTTGTATTCGGCGATGAATGCGGCCGGGGCAGGCTCTTCCGCGCGAGCCCAGAGGTCCAGCCAGGAGGCCGCTGCATAGAACCCATCGGTTACGCCACCGGGTACTTGCGCAACCACGGTCAGGAAACTGGCCGAAGTACCAAGGAATTTCATATCCGCTAACCCCATCTTTTTGGCCGTGCCAACCACGGTGATGGCCTGCCGCACTCCCAAAGCCATTGTGACGATATCGCAGCCTTCCTCCTTGAGCTTGCTTAGAGAGCCGACGAAATCCGTCTCATCCGGTTTGTGCGTGGTTTCAGCGACAAATGCGATACCAGCCTCTTCCGCCCCTGCTTTGCTGCCTTCCAGAATTTCTTCGCCGAAATCGGTGGGCAGGTACATGGTGCACACGGATTGTGATCCGAATTCGCCGTTCAGATATTTCACCCCTATCCGGGCCTGATCAAAATAAGTCGAGAACGAGGTAAACTTATTCTTCATCGGCTCTTGCAGCATTTGCCGTGCGGCTGTCAGAGGCGCAACGTTGGGAATACCTTTCGGGTCCAGCAGTTTGAATCCGGCCACGTTCATCGGCGTGCCCAGTGACTGCAGCATGGCAAACACCTTGTCGCGGTTCAGCAGCTTGTTATAGCCCTGCATCGCGCGCGGCATCTGATAGCCGTTATCCTCAACCACGAAACGGATTTTGCGCCCGTGCACGCCGCCTTCGGCATTCACGCGGTCAAACACTACATTTGCGCCCTTGGTGGCCGGAACTCCGACGGCAGCGAAAATACCGCTCAGATCGTTGACCGAGCCGATGACGATCTCATCATCGCTCACACCTTGTGTCTCAGCACCTGCAACAGTTGCCGCAGCCGTCAAAGCGGTGGCGGTGGCCAGCCGTTTGATCACGTTCCTCATGTTTCTCCTCCCTTTGGGTAAACCCTTATCTAATTGTACATATCTTCAATGAGATCTGCGTGTTTCTTTTCCACAAAGCTGCGTTTCAGCTTCATAGTGGCCGTCAGCTCTTCGTCATCGGCGGTCAGCAACACGTTAATCAGGCGGAAATCCTTGATCTGTTCGACCCGCGCAAATTCCTTGTTTACCGCGTCGACTTCTGCCCCGATCTGATCGCGTACCTCAGGCGCGGCACAGAGTGACGCGAAGTTCGAAAACGGAACTTTGCGGTCCTGCGCAAACTTCTCGACGTTCTCCTGGTCGATCATTATCAGCGCCGTCAGAAACTTGCGTTGGTCGCCGATTATGACAGCGTCCGAGATATAGGGGCTGAATTTCAGGCGGCTTTCGATCTCGGCCGGGGTGATGTTCTTGCCGCCGGCCGTGATAATGATGTCTTTCAGTCGCCCGGTTATTGTCACATAGCCGTCTCCGTCGATCTGCCCCATATCGCCTGTGCGAAGCCAGCCATCCGCGGTGAAGGTCTCGGCGGTTTTGGCGTTGTTGCGCCAATAGCCCTGAAAAACATTCAAACCCTTGATCTGAATTTCTCCGTCAACTGCAATACGCACATCATTGCCCGGCACCGCGCGGCCAATGGTGCCGATTTTGTTGTGCTCGGTCGTGTTCAGCGTCGCCAGACCCGAGGTTTCGGTCATCCCGAACCCTTCGACAATGGGCACCCCGATGGACCAGTACCATTTCAGAAGGTCTGCCGAGATGGGCGCCGCTCCGGTGCCGCCGCGCCGCATCCGGTCTAGCCCCAGCATCCGCCGCAGATTGCGCAGAACCAACCGGTCCCACAGCCAGAACTGCGCGCTCACAGCGGCGGGCACCGGCTTTCCGGCCAGGATATACTCGGCCCGCGCCATACCCGCTTTCACGGCCATCCCAAAGGCAGCGCGCCCTGCGGGGGTGGCGTCCTGCGCCAGAATCTGAACCTGAGAATAGATCTTCTCCCACACCCGCGGGACAGCGGTAAAGGTGCTGGGCGAGACCTCTTGCAGGTTCGCAAACACGGTTTCGGGGCTTTCGGCGAAATTCACCACGCATTTCGACGCAAGCGGCAGGTAAACCGATACATCACGCTCGAGGATATGGCACAGCGGCAGAAAGCAAAGCTGCTCATCCGTTTCCAGCGAGGGCAGGGCGTGCGCACCGCATTCAATCGCGGCCAGGATGTTCTCGTGACTCAGCATCGCGCCCTTAGGCGCCCCAGTGGTGCCCGAGGTGTAGACCAACAGAGCCGTGTCCTGCGGCGAGGCCAGGGCGATCTCGGCTTCGAACTGGTCAGGCTCTTCGGCTTCAGCCCGTCGTCCGATGTCATACAGATCGCCAATCATCAAGCAGCGGTCGTGGCTCAGATCATGCAGGCCCTCATCCTCGAGGATGATGACGTTCAGCAGACCGGGAAGCTCGGTTTCGACCTCGAAGAACTTGTCCAACTGTTCTTCGTTCTCGACCACAAGAAAGCGGCTGTCGCTGTCATTCACAAGGTATTTCAATTGTTTGGCAGAATCGGTGGTGTAGATGCCCGAAGCAATGCCGCCCACACATTGGATGCCCATATCGAACCACGCCCATTCCTTGCGGTCCTCGGACAGGATTGAGACAACCTCGCCCCGTTGCAGCCCCAGCTTCCGTAAGGCCAGCCCGATCCACTTGGCATGTTGCCAGTAATCGGCCCAGGAATAGGACTTCCATATGCCGAAATCCTTTTCCCGATGTGCAGTGCGGTCGCCCAAATCGGCGCAGCGTTTCTGAAACAACCCGCAGATCGTCATGCATTCATCCACCAGCACGGGGCGTTGGCCGGGGGTTGCGTTGAACTGGATGCCGTTGATCTTGGTCTGAGGGGGCAGGGTGCTGATATTCATGCCGCTTACCTCCAGGTTTTCTTGCGTTTCCAGCGGCGGTTTTCCCGCGCGCCGTCTTCCTGCACGCCCAGATAAAAATTCTGGATGTCCTCGGATTGCATCAACACATCTGCCGTCCCGTCCATGACGATACGGCCGACTTCCATCACATAGCCATGATGGGCCAGTTCCAGCGCGGCATTGGCGTTCTGTTCGACCAGCATCATGGTCATGTTCTGTTCGTCATTCAGGCGTTTGAGGATGCCGAAAATCTCCTGCACCAGCAGCGGTGACAGACCCAGCGAGGGTTCGTCCAACAGCATGATCTTGGGGTTCGCCATCAGCCCGCGCCCGATGGCCAGCATTTGCTGCTGTCCGCCCGAAAGGGTTCCGGCCTCTTGGGTGCGACGCTCTTTCAGGATCGGGAAGTAGGAGAACACCAGCTCGCGGTCGTGATCGATCTGCCCCTTGTCCGTTGCGGTATAGGCCCCAAGGCTGAGGTTTTCATCGACCGTCAGCAGAGGAAACACCTCGCGCCCCTCCGGGACATGGACGATGCCTTTTTGTACGACCTTATGCGGCTCGGACCCTTGGATTTCTTCACCATCAAAGGTGATCTTGCCCTTTTCGGGGTCCATCACGCCGGACACGGTTTTCATCAGCGTCGTCTTGCCGGCGCCGTTCGCGCCCAGGATCGAGACGATCTGCCCCGGATGCACATCCAGCGACACGCCGCGAATGGCCATGATCGGGCCGTAGAAGCTTTCGACATTGCGGATGGTCAGGATCGGCGCGCTCATGAGGCCTTCCCCAGATAGGCCTCGACCACAGCCGGGTGTGATTGCACCTCGGCCGGTGTTCCCAGCGCCAGCATCGCACCATCAGCCATCGCCAACACGCGGTCAGACACGCCCGAGACCAGCCCCATGTCATGTTCGACCATCAGCACCGTAATCCCCATCTGCCTGCGGATATCGTCGATCCACCAGCGCAGATCCGACGTCTCCTCGACCGACAGGCCGGATGCAGGTTCGTCCAGCAACAACAGTTTAGGTTCCGTGGCCAGTGCACGGGCAACCTCGACCACTTTGCGGACGCCGTAAGGCAGGCCAGAGATCATCTTGTCGCGGTAGGCCTGCAGGTCGAGGAAATCTATGATCTCTTCGACCTTTTCGCGGTTTTCCAGCTCTTGCCGCCGGGCCGAGGGCAGGAACAGAACCTCTGATATCAGGTTTGTTTTTCGATGGCGGTGCCGTCCGACCAGCAGGTTCTGCAACACGGTGGCATGTTCGAACAGTTCGATATTCTGGAACGTCCGCGCCACGCCATAGGCTGCCACGCCAGAGGGTTTGACCTGTAGCAAATCATGTCCGTCAAACCGAATAGAGCCCGCAATCGGGTCGTAGAAGCGTGAGATCAGGTTGAATACCGTCGACTTACCCGCGCCATTGGGGCCGACAATGGCAAAGACCTCGCCTTCTTCGACCGAAAAGGACAGGTCATTCACCGCCGTCAGGCCGCCGAATTTCAGGGTGACGTTCTGGAACGCGAGCAAGCTCATCTCAGGCGCTCCGTCTTGAGGTAGGATTTCTGACGCTTGAACATGTCCTTGCGGTAGAACGGGAACAGCTCGAACCACGTGCGTATTTTCAGCCAGCGGCCATACATGCCCATCGGTTCAAACAGGATGAAGGCAATTAGGATCATGCCGAAAATGCCAAACTCCAGCCCCGGAATGGCAACGGTGTTGCCGCCGAACAGGGCACCCACATATTCCTTTGAAATCGACAAGAATTGCGGCAGGAACCCCACGATGATCGCGCCCAGAAACGCACCGTGGATCGACCCGAGCCCGCCGATCACGATCATCATCAGCAACTGGATCGAGATCACGACACTGAACGTCTCGTTGTTGAACGCGCCCGAGAACATGCCCATCAGCGCACCCGCCCATCCGGTGACGGCACAGGACAAAGCGAAAGATATCATCTTGGTGCGCGCGATATCGACACCCATCGCCTGCGCCGAAACCTCGGAATCGCGCACGGCGATGAAACTGCGTCCCAAAGGCGCGCGCAGCAAGTTAATAAAGCCCAGCGTCACCAGAACGGCGACCACCAGCACCAGCCAGAAGAAATGTACCGGAGTGCCCCAGCGGTCGATCGTCAGGCCAAAGATGTCGACGCCTCCGATGAACTTGCCACCAACGCCGCCAGTGATCGGCTCGGCCAAGACGATGACATCATCCATCAGGATGGACAGGGCCATGGTAAAGATTGCCAGATAAATGCCATGCAACCGCAGGGCAGGGATCGCGACAGTCACGCCCGCAATACCGGTCAGGATACCAGCCAGCGGAAAGGCGATCAGGAAGGGCACGCCCGCCTCAAGCAGGATGACGTTAGCATAGCACCCAAAGGCCAGGAAAGCCGCGTGACCCAGACTGACTTGCCCCGTGTAGCCTGTCAGAACCATCAGGCCCAGACCTGCGATGGCCCAGATCAGGACGTTTGTCAGTTCACCCAGATAGAAATCGTCCAACCACCACGGGGCCGCAGCCACCACCGCCAGTAGGATCAGATAAAGGACCAATTGATGGCCATCTTTCCATGGTCGGATATCCTGCATGTAGTCGGTTTTGAATACAATCCGCATCTGCCTAAACCTTCTTGACCCGAACCTGACTAAACAGCCCGTTGGGGCGGAAGATCAGCACAGCCAGCAACAGCGCATACGGCGCAATCTGGCTGTAGCCTGCTGCGATATAGCGACTGGCAAAGGGTTCGATGACACCGACGATCAACCCTCCGGCCAGTGCGCCGGGGAGGCTGCCGAACCCGCCGATCACGGCGGCGGCAAACGCCTTGATCCCCAGCAGACCCGTGGTCGGATCGACCGATCCCTTGGCGGCAAACAGGATACCTGCGATCCCGGCGACCACGCCCGCAAGACCCCAGATGAACCCTTGCACCCGCTTGACCGGAACGCCCATGTAGTAAGCGGCCAACTGGTTTTGAGAGGCGCCTTGCATTGCCAGCCCTAACTTGGTCCGGCTGAAGAAAACATACAGCGCCCATGTCAGCAGGATGGTGACGATGATGACGGCCACATCCTCCATCCCCAGCACCAGCCCGCCGAACCGCACCTCTTTCCCAGCCAGCGGGTTCTGAAGCGTCTGCGGCTCGTGCCCCCAGATCAACCCGGCCACAAACCGGATCACAAAGCCCAAGGCGATGGTCAGGATTACCACAGCCGTCTGACTTTCTCCGAACAGCCGTCGGATGATCAACCGATCAAGCAGATAACCCAACGCTCCCATGATCCCCAATGAGATTGGTAGCGCCAACCAGAATGGCAGCCCCATATATTCGGTATTGGTCAGGCCGATGGTGACGAACGCGCCCAGCATCATGAAATCGCCCTGCGCGAAATTCACCGCCTCGGTCGCTTTGTAGATCAGAACAAAACCAAGTGCGATCAGGCCGTAGACACAGCCATTCGCCAGCCCGCTAATCAGCAGCTGCGCGTTATCCAACTTCACCTCCCAATACCGGTTCGCCCGGCATTCTTCGTCCCCCTCGGCCACGATGGCCAAAGGGCTTTGTTCTACTATGGGGTGATAATCACCTTTCCGTCACTCTTTTTTAGCGCATGGGCCAGATCTGACACCACGTTTCTGAGCGATAGGCGGTCTGCAACATCCGTTTTCCACCGACCATCGGCGAAACGCGCCTGAACCTCGGCCACAACCCGCATCTGATCGGCGGGCGGGGTGGTGGTCATCCACTTGGTTAGCCAGAAGCCTTCGATCTGCTTACCCATGAAAATCATCTGGCCCATCTGGGTCAGTTTGGGCAGATCGGGGCTGAGCTTGCCATAGCACACCCAGCGCGCGCCATTTGGCATTGCACAAAACACCTGCTCGGATATCTGGTCGGCCACCGCATCCAGGAAAACGCGCGGTTTCAGCGCGTGACACAAGTCGGTTAGTTTTTTCGGCATGTCCGGGTTAGACGTCACCAGAACCTCATGCGCGCCAAGATCCTTCAGACTGTCTACCGCGTCCGCCCGGCGCACGATGGCAATGGGTTTCAGGCCCAGATCGCGACCCAGACGGCACATCAGCTTGCCCAACTGGCTTGTCGCGGCAGAGACTATGAAAGCCTCGCCGGCATTTCGCGCGATATCCACCATCGCCATGGCCGTCATCGGGTTCACGATCTGGGCCGAGCCGTCCTCATCCGAAATCTCGGGCCTCAGGGGGATGCACATCATCGCCTGTGTCACCACATATTCAGCCCACGCCCCGGCGCCCGCCGCAACGAAGGCCACACGCTGACCGTTCAGGACTTCGGCCCCGGCACCTGTCGCAACCACATCGCCGCATCCCTCAAACCCTGCGGCAGCTCCCTTAACGCGGGGCTGGCCGTATTCGCCTTTGATAAAGTGAATATCCGACGGATTTACCGAGGCCGCGCGCAGCCTGATCAACACCTGACCGGGGCCCGGAGCGGGCACCGGCAACTCCGCTTCACTCAACCATTCTGCGGCGTCTTCCAATACTGGGCCGGTGGCCGTTCCCGAATACCCGTCCTGTGTCTGAACAACGGCAAACATGGTTGATGGCGGTGTGTTCATTTCAATCCCCTGAAAACAACAGCTTGAAGCATCCCGTGTATGGTTTGATACAAAAACGTCTGTTGGCATTGTAACCCTCAGGCCAGCCAATCACGTGATCCGGCAAGGGTCAACGCAGGGCAAAGCTTACGTCGCGCAACGGCGCAGGCAATTGCAGAACTCAATTTGCGTTCAACAACTCTCGCAGTTCCTGAATTTTCGCGGCAAGCGTTTCGGGCGAGGCCTTGATCTCCTCCAAGATAGCTGTGGCCTGTGTTTTGATGTCCTGCGCCAGATCGCTGTCCTGAACCGAGGCCATAAGGGTATCGTAGTCGAAATTCTGAACGGTCAGCATTCCTTCTTCGATCCATTGGTTCATCAAGTCCTGCCCCTGATTGGCCAGAGCGGCGACTTCCTGACCAGCCTGATCAACAAGCTGGCTGGTTGTTTCCCCAATGGTCTGAGATGGTGTCTCATCCGGGGCCGTCGCCGTTGCCGGTTCGGGCGCCTCTGACGTATTGAGGTAATAATAACCGCCCGCCACGATCGCTGCCACAAGGATGGCTGGAATTAGTTTCTGCATCTTACGAATCTCCTTTAGTTTTATAAACTTAAGATGATTTGAATATATGCATTGCCCAAGGGGAAATACGTGCGCCAAGCGTCACCCAAGCGAATTGGGCTACCTTGTGCCGATACGGCCCAACCAGCAGGCAAGAACACGCCGTCCGGCGGGTGTCTCGGAATTGGGCGTCACTAGGGAAAGTGGCGGAGAGACAGGGATTCGAACCCTGGGTGGGCTTGCACCCACAACGGTTTTCGAGACCGCCCCGTTCGACCACTCCGGCACCTCTCCGCGGGGGTCTGTGAGGGGGGGATTTAGTGAGGAACGCGCAGGGGTGCAAGCAGAAAATTCCCCAAATTCACTCTTCTGGGATTTTCCATTGCCTGATGGCGTAAATCACCTAGGGTCTATGTCCATGACACATATCGCTCGCTTCTTCGCATTGCCCGTTTCACTGCTTCTATTCGCGCTGGCCGCGTTGCCGTCCCATGCGGCCACAGCGGATCGCGACCGGATCGAAGCGTTTCTGACCACCACAGGCTTTGACGTCGCGCTGCAAAGTATCGCGCTGGCCTCGGCCTCGGCTCCGCAGATGTTGGGGATTGATCCCGAAGGGTTCGGGTCGGACTGGGCGCGTCTGACCGAAGAGGTGTTCGACACTGATGATATGCATGAAACCGCAGTGGCTATTCTGGAACAAACGCTCAGCAATGAGGCGCTGACACACGCGGTCGAATTCTATGCCTCGGATCTGGGGCAGCGGCTGGTCGTGGCGGAAAACGCCGCTCATATCCACGAAGACGAAGATGCCAAGCAGTTGGAGGGCCAGAAGATTGTCGCCGACCTGATTCAGCAAGGGTCACAGCGGGTCGAAGAGTTGAAGCGCATGAACAATGCGATCGATTCCAGCGGCACCGCGCTGCGGGCGCTGCAGGAAATCCAGATCCGGTTTCTGCTGGCCGCAAGCGCGTCCGGTGTGATCGACCTGCAAATGGATGCGGGCGATCTGCGTGAGTTGATGAAACAGAACGAAGGCGCCATGCGGCAAGCCATTCAGCTTTCGGCACTGGCTGGCGCGGCCTACACGTATCAGGATTTCTCGGATGCCGACGTGACCGCCTATGCTGACGCATTAGAACAACCCTTGATGCAAGAGGTCTATGAGCTGCTCAATGCCATCCAATATGAAATCATGGCGATGAAATTCGAGGTTCTGGCCGCGCGGATGGCCGATCTTCACCCAGCACAGGACATCTGATGCGACTGCTGGCGGCCGTCCTTTCACTTGCCCTGAGTGTGACCCCAGCGGTCGCCGAGCAGATTGACCGTTTGATGACGGCCCTGCACATGGACGAGGTGATCGAACTGCTGCGCCACGAAGGGCAGATGCAGGCGCAAGAGATAAACACAACGATGCTGGACGGGGCAGGCGGAGCCTATTTCGCAACACAGGTCGACATGATCTACGACCCCGACTGGATGCGCGACCAGTTTTCCACTGCCTTTGTGGAAACGCTGTCAGACAGCCAAATGGAACGCGCCGTGCTGTTTTTCGAAAGCGATCTGGGACAGACCGTTGTGCTGCTTGAAAACTCTGCCCGTCAGGCTTTTCAGGACGAAACCATAGAAGAGATGGCGCAAGACGCGTATTCCGCACAGGATCAGGACAGCACATTCTTCCAACTTGTGGATGAGTATATCGAGGTCAACGAGTTGATCGAGAAGAATGTTAAAAGCGCCGTGAGCGCAGATTATAACTTTTTCCGAGGCTTGAATTCCGAAATTGGCGGCGATGATGGCGAGGTTCTGGCCCAGCTTCTCGCTGAAAAAGACGCCATCACGCAAGAAACGCGTACGTGGCTGTATTCTTTCCTTCTGATGGCTTATCAACCGCTGGACGAGGCGCAACTGCGCGAGAACATCGCCTTTTCACGGACCCAGACCGGCCGCGCTGTGAACGAGGCCTTTTTCGACAGTTTCGACCGCACCTATGACAAGATCTATTACCGGTTGGGTCTTGCCGTTTCACAGGTACTGCGCGGCTCGGATCTTTGAGTTGCTTTTGATGTTGACTTTCCCTCGCATTCTATGGATAAGCGCGCATCCCGGCCGGTTCTTCCGCGCCGGGTATCGTTATTATTGACCCAAGGGGCTGATCCCACGGGTCGTCACACAGCCCGAAAAGGGCGCGCTGTTCGAGGTGGCGAACGCCAGCAACACCCAGCAGGGGACCACAGAACGCGGTTAGACAAAGGAAAGACGCATGTTTGCGGTCCTCAAGACTGGCGGCAAGCAGTACAAGGTTCAGGCGGGTGATATCCTCCGCGTTGAAAAGCTGGCTGCCGACGCAGGTGAAAAAGTTCAATTCAACGATGTTCTGATGCTGGGCGGTGACGCTCCGGTTGTTGGCGCACCTTTCGTTGAAGGCGCAGGCGTACAGGCCGAAGTGATCGAACAGATCAAAGGTGACAAGGTCATCAAATTCGTCAAGCGCCGTCGTAAGCACAGCTCGAAGCGTACTGTTGGCCACCGTCAGAAACTGACCCTGGTCAAAATCACCGACATCCTGTCGTCGGGCGCTGACAAGTCGGGCATCAAAGCAGCTACCGGTTCTGCACCGGCTGGCGTAGCGGCACCTGCTGCAAAGCCTGCCAAGAAAGCTGAAGCCAAGGCAGAAGCACCCGCCGCCGCTGCGGCTGCTGCTGACGATCTGACCAAGCTGAACGGTGTCGGCCCCGCCGCTGCCAAAAAGCTGAACGACGCAGGTATCGAGAGCTTTGCCGCTCTGGCCGCCTTGTCGGACGAGCAGATTGCTGCTATCGACACCATCAAAGTGAAGCCCGAATGGGTTGAGCAAGCCAAAGAGCTGGCTCAAGGCTAAGGAGAGAGAGAATGGCACATAAAAAAGCTGGCGGTTCCTCCCGTAACGGTCGCGACTCAGCGGGTCGCCGCCTTGGCGTGAAACTCTATGGTGGCCAGGCGGCCATCGCAGGCAACATCATCGTACGTCAGCGCGGCACCAAGTTCTGGCCGGGCGAAGGCGTGGGCATGGGCAAAGATCACACCATTTTTGCAACTGTTGATGGCGCCGTGAAGTTCCACAAGGGACTCAAGAACCGCACCTTTATTTCGGTCCTGCCAGTGGCGGAGGCCGCAGAGTAAGCCGAAACCCTAAAGGTTTAGAAATAAATGGGGGACCGGCAGAAAATGCCGGTCCCTTTTCTCGTTTTTAACACAGTTTTGACCTATGAGCCCGATGACACACGCAGCAAGCACAATACCGCCCCTGTTTCAGGGACGGATTGCCCACGCGGTTGAAGATCGTCTGGGCCGCAAATATCTGATGTGGACTGTAATTGGTTTTACTATTGCGTCCGCAATTTACGTGTTGTTCGGAGGAGGACCGCACTCATGAAGCTTGAGACAATAATAAACCAGCCGGTGATTGAAACCGAGCGGTTCGACCTGCGCCCGTTGCGCCGGTCGGATATGGGTCTCATTGAACATTATGCAGGTGATGAGCGCGTGGCGCGGATGACGTCGTCTATTCCGCATCCATTGCCGCCTGGCTCGATCGAGGCATTTGTTAACCGCGCCATGTCCGAGGACAGGGACGAAGACGTCTGGGCGATGGATGCCACCAAGGACGGCGGGCCGGAACTGATCGGTTTGATCTCGCTGACACGGCTGGATCGCAACCAGTCCGAGGTGGGCTATTGGGTTGCGCCGGTCTATTGGAATACCGGGATCGCCTCGATGGCGGTGGAAACACTGGTTGCTGCGAACCCGCTGGAAAACGCCACGATGTTCGCCAGCGTGTTTCAGGACAACCCGGCCTCGGCGCGGGTCTTGACCCATTGCGGGTTCGAATATCTGGGCGACGCCGAAACATACTCGGTGGCGCGTGACGCGAACGTGTCCACCTGGACATATACAAAGAAACTCTGACTTGTGGCCGATGGGGCCTTTGCAGTAGGGGACAGCTATGAAATTTCTCGATCTTGCAAAGGTCTACATCCGGTCCGGGGCCGGAGGTGGCGGCTGCGTCAGCTTTCGGCGCGAAAAATACATCGAATATGGCGGTCCGGATGGCGGCGATGGCGGCAAGGGCGGCTCCGTCTGGGTTGAGGTTGTAGACAGTCTGAACACGCTGATCGACTTCCGTTATCAGCAACATTTCTTTGCCAAAAACGGCCAGCCCGGCCGCGGGCAGCAGCGCACCGGTAAGGATGGCGATGACATTGTCCTCCGCGTACCTGTTGGGACCGAGATTCTGGACGAGGACGAAGAAACCGTCATCTGCGACCTGACCGAGGTCGGGCAGCGCGTGCTGCTGGCCAAGGGCGGCAATGGCGGCTTCGGCAACCTGCACTTTAAATCGGCCACCAACCAGGCCCCGCGCCGGGCCAATCCGGGTCAGGCGGGGATCGACCGCACCATCTGGCTGCGGCTGAAACTGATCGCCGATGTGGGGCTGCTGGGGATGCCCAATGCGGGCAAGTCAACCTTTCTGGCAGCCACCTCGAACGCACGGCCCAAGATTGCCGATTATCCGTTTACCACGCTGCACCCCAATCTGGGTGTTGTGGGCGTGGATAGCGTCGAATTCGTTGTGGCCGACATCCCCGGCCTGATCGAAGGCGCCCATGAAGGGCGCGGTATCGGCGACCGCTTTCTGGGCCATGTGGAACGCTGCGCGGTTTTGCTGCATCTGGTCGATGGCACCTCGGAAACCGTGGCCGAGGATTACCGCACCATCATTCACGAGCTTGAGGCTTACGGCGGTGAGTTGGCCGAGAAACCCCGGATCACCGTGCTGAACAAGGTCGACGCAATGGATGATGAGGAACGCGAATTGGCTAAGGCCGAGTTGGAAGAGGCCGTAGGCGGACCCGTCATGACTATGTCTGGCGTCGCACATTTGGGCGTGACCGAGGTTCTGCGCGCCCTGCGCTCGGAAATTGACGACAATCGCCTCCGCCACAAACCCGCCGAGGAGGCCGCGCCTTGGCAACCCTGACCTCGGCCAAACGTCTGGTGGTGAAGATCGGATCTGCCTTGCTAGTGGATCGGGATACTGGGTTGTTGCGGTCCGACTGGCTGCATTCGCTGGCGCAGGACGTGGCATGGCTAAAGGGGCAGGGGACGGATGTTATTCTGGTGTCCTCTGGGTCGATTGCTCTGGGGCGTGGGGTTCTAGGCCTGCCGATGGCTACCTTACCGCTGGAACAATCTCAGGCCGCTGCCGCCGTCGGTCAAATCCGGCTGGCCCGCGCTTATGAGGAGGCTCTTGCGCCGCACAATATCACCACGGCGCAAGTTCTTGTCACGCTAGAGGACAGTTCTGATCGCCGCCGCTATCTGAACTCGCGCGCGACGCTTGAGACCCTGTTGGGACTGGGTGTTGTCCCGATTGTCAACGAAAACGATACAGTCGCCACAGATGAGATCCGATATGGCGACAATGACCGCCTCGCGGCCCAAATCGCTGTTACAGTCGGCGCCGATCAACTGATCCTGCTGTCGGATGTGGACGGGTTCTATACCGGGAACCCGACCGAGGACGCCTCGGCCACGCGCTATGATGTGATTAAGGACATCACGCCCGAGATCGAGGCGATGGCCGGTGACGCTGGTTCGGGCCTTTCCAAGGGTGGGATGAAGACTAAATTGCTGGCGGCCAAGATGGCGACGGCAGCGGGTTGCGATATGGCGATTACCGAAGGATCGCCCTTGAACCCGTTGAATACGCTTGAGAATGGTGCGAACTGCACGTGGTTCACGGCCACCGTCGATCCGCACGCGGCGCGCAAACGCTGGATCTCGGCGATGAAGCCACGTGGCGAGATTGTGGTGGATGCCGGCGCGGCGCGTGCGCTTGGAAATGGCAAAAGCCTGCTGCCTGCTGGTATTGTCGAAGTGACCGGCGATTTTCAGCGCGGCGATCCAGTGGCCATCATCGACCCGCAGGCGCGGCGTTTGGCGCAGGGTCTCAGCCGTTATACCGCGCAGGAAGCAGACGCGATAAAAGGGCGTAAATCATCCGAGATCGAGGCAACGCTGGGCTATCCTGGTCGCGCCGTGTTGATCCACCGGGACGATCTGGCGCTATAGGACAACAGGAAAGGCACCCAAGATGAAGGATTTCGACAGCATTCCCGCCCTGATGGCCGATTTGGGCGCGCGCGCCAAGGCTGCTGCTGCTGAGTTGGCCTTTGCCAGTGCAGAACGCAAACACGCCGCTCTGATCGCCGCGGCCGAGGCCGTCTGGGCTCGCCGCGCTGAGATTATCGAAGCCAACAAGAAGGACCTGGAATTTGGGCGCGACAAGGGCCTTAGCCCGGCGATGATGGACCGCCTGATGCTGGACGAATCCCGAATTCAGGGGATGGTCGATGGGCTGCGCACGGTGGCCGATCAGACCGACCCGGTGGGCGAGATTCTGACCGAATGGGACATGCCCTCGGGGCTGCATATCCAGCGCGTGCGCACGCCGCTGGGGGTTATCGGAGTGATCTATGAAAGCCGCCCGAATGTGACAGCGGATGCGGGTGCGCTGTGCTTGAAATCGGGCAATGCGGTGATCCTGCGAGGGGGCTCGGAAAGCTTCCATTCGTCTGGCGCGATCCATGCTTGTTTGGTCGAGGGTCTAAAGGCCGCTAACCTGCCTGAAGACTCAATCCAACTGGTGCCGACGCGCGACCGAGCAGCCGTTCAGGAATTGCTCACCATGACGGACTTTGTAGACGTGATCGTGCCTCGTGGTGGCAAGGGGCTGGTCGGATTGGTTCAGCGCGAAGCCCGCGTTCCTGTCTTTGCTCATCTCGAAGGCATTGTTCATATCTATATCGACAAGGCGGCAGACCCCGCGAAAACCCTTGAGGTCGTGCTGAACGCCAAGACCCGGCGGACGGGGATATGCGGTGCCGCCGAGTGCCTGCTGATCCATCAGGACATTGCTGAAACGCTGGGGCGGGATGTCATCACCGCGCTGCTGGCCGCCGGAGTTGAGGTTCACGCCGAGGGCTCCTTGGCTCTCGACGGTGTGTTGAAAGCGACGGATGAGGATTGGGGTAAAGAATTCCTCGACAGTATCATCGCCGCTAAGCCCGTAGCAGATATCGATGAGGCCATCGCGCATATCCGTCAATTCGGCTCGAACCACACCGACTGTATCATGACCGAGGACGCGCAAGCTGCGGCCCGGTTCTTTGAACGGCTGGACAGCGCGATCCTGATGCACAACGCCTCAACCCAGTTCGCCGATGGCGGCGAGTTTGGAATGGGGGCCGAGATCGGGATTGCCACGGGCAAAATGCATGCCCGTGGGCCGGTTGGGGCCGCCCAACTGACCAGTTTTCAATACCTTGTGCGGGGCAACGGGACGGTCCGCGCCTAAAACATGATCTCGACGCGGGTTGCGGTGGTTTCCGCCGTAATCCGCCGCCGCATCGCATGCGCCGTTTCCGGCAGAAGGGCGAATTGCACCTTGGCGGGGGTGACCTTATCGGCAAACCGGCCTTTGGGCAGGTTATTCCACAGATCGTTTTCTATGTTCAGCTTGTCTGCCACGCCTGTCACGGTCCATTGATCAACATCGTTGCGGATCGTCACCGCACCCCCAAAGGGCATCGCGCTTTCGCAGCACATCAGCGCCAGAAACGCCAGTTTGACCTGATTGCGCGGCACCGCCTCGGTCAGGTTCCAGCTCACACGAACGCGACCTGCGGCTTCGACATCTTTCAGCAAGGCACTGACTTCGGCGCGGCCCAGAGGTTGATCGCTGGCCGATCCAAACGCCACCCGGAAAAAGCGGATACGCGCGCCTGCGCTGCCGACACTGCCCGAGATCAGCTCCATCTCCGGGCCTTGGGTGCCGCCAACCATTTCCAGCAGCTCCAACCCGTTGGTGATCGCGCCGATCGGGCTGATCAGATCATGACAGATCCGCGAGCCGATCAGCTCGGCCAGGTTGACGTCTGTTGCGCTCATGCGTACCTCCTGCTGTATCTGCCGCCGGACCCGGAGCCCAGTCATGTCAGAACTCAATGCCATTCTTGCACCGGGCATGTTTGTCCGCCACCCCGATTTCCCCGATTGGGGCATTGGACAGGTGCAGTCCAATATCGGCGGCAAAATCACCGTGAACTTCCGCGAGCAGGGGAAAGTGGTGATTGACGGATCGCGCATCGCCCTGATGCCCGTCTTTGATCCGTGAAACTGGTTTAGGAAAGGTTAACATCCAACCGGTTCAGGCGATGTTGCCATTCCCCCGACACCTGCGGTATCAGCCCTGAAACCACAGGGACTTTCTGATGTCGGGTACAGGCCCATCCTTCACCGTCAAACTCGCCGAGACCGAGGCCGAACTGCGTGCCGCGCAGCGGCTGCGCTATGACGTTTTCGTGCGCGAACTGGGCGGTGGCGGAGAGATGGTGGACCACGACGCAGGGCTAGAGCAGGACCGGTTCGACCCGTATTTTGACCATATGCTGGCCATCGACGATCAGACCGGCGAAACTGTCGGCGTTTACAGGCTGTTACCGGGTGAACGTGCAGCAGATCTGGGGCAGTTTTATTCCGAAGACGAATATGATGTGAGCGTTCTGAAAGACAGCGGTCGCAAGCTGTTGGAATTGGGGCGATCCTGCCTCCACCCTGACTATCGCGGCGGCACGGCAATGTATCATCTGTGGAACGGTCTGGCCGCCTATGTGAACGCGCGCCAGATTGAAGTTCTATTCGGCGTCGCCAGCTTTCACGGCACCGATGTTCAGGCGCTAGTGCAGCCTTTGTCTATGTTGCATCACAACCACCTCGCGCCGCCAGACCTGAGGGTCCGGGCGCAACCCGATGTGTTTCAGTCGATGGATTTGGTGGGCGTGGATGCGCTGGACCGCCGCGCAGCTATGGTGCAGGTTCCGGCGCTGATCAAGGCCTATCTTCGGCTGGGCGGGTTTGTGGGCGAGGGCGCTTTCATCGACCATGCCTTCAACACAACGGACGTGTGCCTGATCCTAGACACAGCGCGCATGAACGAGCGCCAACGGCGCATCTATAGCGGAGCGTAACCCTTGAGCGACGCATCCTGGCACAGCGAAGACGCGCCTGATCCCATTGAACTGGGCCTGGTCGGCTGGATTCTGGTCGTTTTGCGAGGTCTGCCTCTGGCGGTATTAGTCTTCGGCGGGCTGATCGTCCTGCTGACCCTCCGCCTGATCGAGAGACCGATTTACGGCGTCCGCCGCCCAATCACGCCCTTCATCACACAGTTTGTCTGTCGCAACGCTTTTCGCATTCTAGGAATGGGATTCCGCAGTTCCGGAGAGTTAATGACCCAACGTGGAGCAGTGGTGGCCAATCACTCCTCGTGGTTGGATATTTTCGCGCTAAACGCCCGCAAAAGGGTCTATTTCGTCTCGAAAGCCGAAGTGGCGAAATGGCCCGGTATCGGCTGGCTTGCCCGGGCCACGGGTACGGTCTTCATCGAACGCAACCGTAAAAAGGCGCGCGAGCAAACCTTGTTGTTTCAGGAACGCTTGTCCGCAGGTCATAAGTTGGTGTTTTTTCCGGAAGGCACCTCAACCGATGGAATCAGGGTTTTGCCCTTTAAAACAACACTCTTTGCTGCATTCTTTACCGATGAACTGCGCGAATTCATGTATGTGCAGCCGGTCTCGGTGATCTATCACGCTCCTGCTGGGCAACCCAACAGGTTCTATGGGTGGTGGGGAGATATGGATTTCGGTCCGCATTTGCTGAAAACGCTGGGCGCCCGTCGGCAAGGCTGGGTCGAGTTGATCTACCACATACCCGCCAAGGTCAGCGACTTTGAAAACCGTAAAGCGTTGGCTGCTCATTGCGAAGAAGCCGTGCGTCATGCCCATAGCTTGGCGCGGCTTGAAAAATAGGGGCGAAAGCCTCTTGCGTTGCACCAAAACCTGCCGTATACGCGCGCCATTCAAACCCGCAGGCGGGGTTTGGGTCTTTTGCAGGGAGACATCCTCATCAGGCCCGCCGGTTGGAGCATCCGCTTCTTTCACCCCCGCCAAGGCGTAAACCGGAAAAGGAAAATAGCATGGCTCTTCCCGAGTTCACCATGCGTCAGCTGCTGGAAGCTGGCGTTCACTTTGGTCACCAGACACAGCGTTGGAATCCCCGCATGGGCCCGTTCATCTACGGCTCGCGCAATGGCATCCACATCATGGACCTGACCCAGACCGTTCCGATGCTGGATCAGGCTCTGCAGGCTGTTCGTGACACCGTTGCAAAAGGTGGCCGCGTTCTGTTCGTTGGTACCAAGCGTCAGGCCGCTGGCCCGATCGCCGAAGCGGCTGAAAAGTCGGCTCAGTACTACATGAACCACCGCTGGCTGGGCGGTACGCTGACCAACTGGAAAACCGTTTCCCAGTCGATCAACCGTCTGAACCAGATCGACGAAGCAATGGAAGCCGGCGCAGAAGGCCTGACCAAGAAAGAGCGTCTGGGCATGGAGCGTGACCAACAGAAGCTGCAGGCTTCGCTGGGCGGTATCCGCGAGATGGGCGGCGTTCCTGACTTGCTGTTCGTCATCGACGTCAAAAAAGAAGCACTGGCCATCGCCGAAGCCAACAAGCTGGGTATCCCGGTTGTGGCTGTTGTCGACACCAACTGCTCGCCCGACGGTGTTGACTACATCATCCCCGGCAACGACGACGCAGCCCGCGCCATCGGTCTGTATTGTGACCTGGCCGCTCGCGCCGCTCTGGACGGCATGACCGCTCAGATGGGTGCTGCTGGCGTAGACCTGGGTGCATTCGAAGAAGCACCGGTTGAAGAAGTCGTTGCAGAAGAAGCCGCTGAAGCTCCGGCTGAAGCGTAAGCTGCCCGTCACGTAATTGACACATGGGGCAGGGTATGACCTGCCCCAATTCCGTTTGAATTGAGGAGAGCCAAAAGATGGCAATCACAGCAGCAATGGTTAAAGAACTGCGCGACAGCACAGGCGCAGGCATGATGGACGCGAAAAAAGCCCTGACCGAAACCGGCGGCAACATGGACGAGGCCGTTGACTGGCTGCGCACCAAAGGCCTGGCGAAAGCGGCCAAGAAATCGGGCCGTACCGCAGCAGAAGGTCTGGTTGCTGTTCACGTCAACGGTGGCAACGGTGTTGCTGTCGAAGTGAACTCGGAAACCGACTTCGTTGCGAAGAACGCTGAGTTCCAGGAAATGGTCGGCAAGATCGCGTTTGCAGCCGAAGGTGTTGCAGACGTTGACGCTCTGCTGGCGGCTGACTTGGGTGGCAAATCCGTTGCCGACACTCTGACCGACAAGATCGCCACCATTGGTGAGAACATGTCGGTACGCCGTATGGCGAAACTGTCGGGCGACACCGTTGTGTCCTACGTCCACAACGCAGCCACCAACGGCATGGGCAAAATCGGCGTTCTGGTTGCTCTGACCGGTGGTGACGAAGCGATCGGCAAGCAGGTTGCGATGCACATCGCAGCTGTGAACCCGGCAGCTCTGTCCGAGGCCGACATGGACCCGGCGGTCGTCGAGAAGGAAAAGCAGGTTCAGATGGACATCGCCCGCGAATCCGGCAAACCGGAGCAGGTGATCGAGAAGATGATCGAAGGCCGTATGAAGAAATTCGTGGCTGAATCGACTCTGTTGAACCAGTCGTTCGTTGTGAACCCTGACCTGACCGTTGAAGCAGCCGCCAAAGAAGCAGGCGCAACCATCACCGGCTTTATCCGTCTGGAAGTTGGCGAAGGCATCGTGGTGGAAAAAGAAGACTTCGCCGCCGAAGTTGCAAAAGCAGCCCAGGGTTAAGCGATTTTCCGGACCTCTTGGGGTCCGGGACACTTTAAGAACCGGTCGCGCAAGGCGTGGCCGGTTTTTTCTTGCGCGCACAAAAAAAGACGCCGAAGCGCCTGGCATTGAAGGATAGGGTTGGGGGGCCCCGCATGATGGGGATGGTCGAGGCCCCCCGGATTTCCGACATAGGTACGTGGACGAATAGACGCCCCTGTGTCAGAGCGGCCGGAGAGCCCTGAAATCACAAAGATCCGACCAAATGTTCCCAGGCTAAAGCCACCACTCACGGAACGCTCTCATTTTGCAACTACGGGTCAGAATCGAAAAGTAATGTTTTCCTTACCCTAGGTAAATTGACGCAGGTGAGCGTCAAAAAATTGGGGCTTAGGCCTCCATCACGAACATCTGATTTTGAAAAGATGCCTTCAGAACCGCCTGGGCTGTGGTTTCGACCGCCAGCGACTCACGCGCCAGACGCAAATGTTTCTCAACAGTGGCTGCTGTCAGGCCCATCAGCAGCGCGATATCCTGCGTGGTTTTTCCATCTCCGACCCACTCCAGCGCCTCTCTTTGGCGCTTTGTCAGAGCTCTGTTTGGAGCGTTGTAAGGCAGGGTCAGGATCTTGAGATGTGCCATATTGTTCATCAGCAAAATATCTTCGCCGTGCTCTGCCCAGATTGCATCCACATCTTGCTGAGACCGTGCGCCACAGGCAGATAGAGAAATCGCACCTTTCGACCGCGCCGACACTGACGTAAAGCTAACCGTATACCCGGCAACAACACCCTTCGAGCGGTTGAACTCAAGCACTTCCAACTCCTGCGCAGTCAAAGCGCCGGACATCATCATATCCTGCGTCATCTGCCAACTGGCCGCACCTTCATTTTCCAGCGCCCATTTCAGCATCGGCGCATGAAAATACAGCCCACTGCGCAGGAACCCATCCAGATAGGGTTTGGTATGGTTGGTGAGAATGACAAAATCTTCCGGGTCGCCCAACGAGGTCGGGGTCTTGTAGCGCGTATACCCGTACAACAGCCGGTCGAAGCCGTATTCAGCCATTTGGCGGCAGTGGGCATCCCACAATTCCTCAAGCGTTTTGGTGTAGCTCAGGAAATAAAGATACTCACTCAGCCTCATTAAGCGCCCTCACGGTCAAGGAACCCAGCCAGCGCGTCCAACGCCAGGATGTAGCTTTGCGCACCAAAGCCACAAATCTGGCCGACGACGACTTTCGAGATATACGAGGTATGGCGAAAGCTCTCGCGTGCATGGATGTTTGACAGATGCACCTCGATGGTGGGAAGCTCGACCGAGGCGATAGCGTCCATCAGCGCAATAGACGTATGGGTATAGGCACCGGCGTTCAGGATGATGCCGTCCTGCGTCCCTTTGGCTGCGTGGATCGCGTCCAGCAAGGCACCTTCATGGTTCGACTGCATATGCGCGACTTCGAAACCGATTGTTTCTCCGTGCGTTACGCACATTTCCTCAACCATTTTCAGGGTTGTTTTACCATATACCTCTGGCTGACGCGTGCCCAGCAGATTCAGGTTCGGGCCGTTTAAAATCAGAGCTTTACGCATTTTTTTCACTGTTCCCGTTTTTTTGGTTCTTAAACGCCAATGGGTCCCCTTGTCCACCGCCAGCGCTGCGTCACTTTCCTGGTTGCCCGAACGCAGTGCTGCAACGCAACACCGGCCCGCTCTTATTGTAGGGTTGTCAGAGCATCGTCACGACAATTTTACCCAAGGCACCGCGCCCGGATAGTAAGGACAAAGCCTCAGCGGCTTTTTCCAGTGGAAACGTCGTGCTGATTTGCGGCTTGATCCTGGCAGCGTCGTAGAACTGGAACAGTTCCTGCACATTCTCCGCGTGTCCTGCAGGGTCTCTGAAGACCGAAGCGCCCCAAAACACTCCGACAATCTGACAGCCTTTCAACAGTGGCAGGTTCAGCGGAATTTTGGGAATCCCAGCCGGGAATCCCACCACCAGAAAACGACCACCCCACGCCATCGCACGCAATGCGGGTTCCGCATAGTCTCCGCCGACCGCGTCATAGACAACATCGACACCAACTGGCCCAGCCAACGCCTTGATATCGGATGAAAAAGCCTTTTGCGTGTCCCGATCCATTTCGGTCGCGTAAACGATTGTATCATCCGCCCCAACTTGTCGACAGAACGCGGCTTTTTCTTCCGATGACACGGCGGCGATGACACGCGCGCCCATTGCCTTGCCCAATTCGATGGCAGCGGTTCCTACTCCACCCGCAGCCCCCAGAATCAACAGGGTTTCGCCAGCCTTCAGCGCCGCGCGATCCTTCAGAGCATGATAAGAGGTGCCGTAAGTAAAGATGAAACACGCGGCATCCTCAAAGGGCATGGAATCCGGGAACTTCACCGCAGTCGAAGCCTGAATCGTCAGATGTGTTGCGAAGCCGCCATGACCGGTCAGCGCCAACACACGGTCGCCGACTTCGAACCCAGCGACACCTTCACCTACCGCCAGCACCTGACCCGCAATCTCGCCACCCGGAGCATAAGGGCGCGGCGGTTTGATCTGGTAGAGGTCCCGGATCATCAGCGTATCAGGAAAATTCACCCCGGCGGCTTTGATGCGCACCAACAACTCGCCCTTGCCCGGCTGCGGATCGGGCAGGGTGGTCAGTTCCAAAGTTTCTGGTCCACCCGGAGCGACGCTGAGTAAAGCTTGCATGTTGACCCCTTTATCCCTGTTATTCCTACAGGAGGAAGTTTGGCGCAGCCCGATACGTTGTCAAGGATATGACGGTGCAGCGGCCCGGGTATGCAGACACCATGCCAGCGCCAAATGAACAAACACGAGGAGCACCCGATGACACCCGAATCCCTATTCTCGGTAGAGGGAAAAACAGCCCTGGTAACTGGCGGCGCCACGGGAATTGGCCGCATGGCCGCCGAAGCCCTGGTGCGGGCCGGCGCAAGGGTTCTCATCGCCTCGCGCAAGCAGGACGCGTGCGAGGCCGTAGCTGCCGAACTCAATGCGCTAGACGCGCCGGGGAGCGCAGAGGGGTTTGCCGGTGACGTTGGTAGCAAAGAGGGCGTGGACGCGCTGGTGGACGAGGTTCACAACCGCACGGACAAGCTTGATATCCTTATGAATAACGCAGGCGTGTCTTGGGGTGCGCCAATGGGGCAGTTCCCTTATGAGGCCTGGGATAAGGTCATGTCGGTGAATGTAACAGGTATATTCGAATTGACCCAGAAACTGTTGCCAACGCTTATGAAATCAGGTTCGGCCGATGATCCGGCCCGTGTTGTCAATGTGGGATCGGTCATGGGTGAGGTACCGATGGGCGACGGCGCCTACAGCTATTCAGCCTCTAAAGCAGCGGTTTTGCACCTGACCAAGATCATGGCCAAGGAATTCTCGCCCTACCACATCACAGTCAACGCCTTGGCACCGGGGCCGTTTGTGTCGCGTATGACCGCCTTTGCCACTGCCGATGAAACCACCCGCGACAAAGTCGGAAAGTCGGTTCCGCTGGGTCGGGTCGGCGCGGATGAGGATATTGCGGGCTGCATGCTGTTTCTGTGCGGTCGCGGCGGCAGCTATGTCACCGGAGCCGTCATCCCGGTTTCGGGTGGGATTAATGTGGTGACCGCGGGAAATATCTTCGCAGAGGCCCTGTGAGCGGTAAGGAGACTGATATGTCCACGGACACGCAATTGGACCTGAAGGCCGTTGATGCCTATCTCAGCGCGCATCTCGACGGCTATCGAGGCCCGTTGGAGGCCACTAAATTCGCCGTCGGTCAGTCCAACCCAACATTTGAATTGAAGACACCGACGCAAGTCTATGTTTTGCGGCGTAAACCTCCTGGCATACTCCTAAAATCCGCTCATGCCGTGGACCGGGAATTTCGGGTTCAAAAAGCCCTGTCGAACAGTCGAGTGCCGGTGCCCGAAATGTTCCTTTTGTGCGAGGACGACACCGTCATTGGATCGGCCTTTTACGTAATGGAGCGCCTGGACGGCCGTAACTTCCTTGAGCCGACTATGACAAGCGAAACCACGGAAACGCGCGCCGGTGTTTTTGACGAGATGAACCGCGTATTGGCCGAGCTCCACATGGTCGATATCCAGGCCGTGGGCCTCTCCGACTTTGGACCGCCGGGAAATTATTTCGAACGGCAGATCTCACGCTGGACCAAGCAATACCGCGCGTCCGAGACCAAAACCATTGCTCAGATGGACCAACTGATTTCTTTACTCGACGCGTCAATGCCTGCTGATGACGGCCAGAGAACGCTGGTTCATGGGGACTATCGCATCGACAACATGCTATTCGAAAAGAACGGCACCCGTTGTATTGGCGTTCTGGACTGGGAACTTTCTACGATCGGCCACCCCTATGCCGATCTGGCGGCGGTGATCATGCAGTGGCAAATGCCACCGGGAAAAGAGGGGCGGGGGCTGGCAGGTGTAGACAGATCAAGCCTCGGTCTTCCATCGGATGCCGAGTTCATTGCAGCCTATTGCAAGCGCCGCGGACTGCCCGGCATCGACAACTTCGGATTCTACATTGCTTTCAATTTTTTCCGCATGGCCGGTATCCTGCAAGGTGTCTACAAACGCGCCTTGGACGGTAATGCCTCGGACCCGGAAAGAGCTAGAAAATTAGGTGGTTATGTTCCGATGTTTGCCCAGTATGGCTTGAAAGCGCTTGAGGGCGCAAACTCACACACTACGTGACAATTCAAGTTCCAGATTGGGCAAGCTGTTTTTGCCAAAAAACATCTCGGAGCTTGCAAAAAATGTGGGAACACCAAAAACACCGCGCTTGGCCGCATTTTTGGACTGATCCTTTAGTTGCTGCTTAACGTCCGGCTCTGTCATCGCTTCGCGCAGTTTTCGGACAGGCAGTTCGTTGTCTTGCAGAATATCCATCAGCACCGTAATCTCATCTGCTTTTTGACCATGCACCCAGATAGCATCAAAGATCGCGTCTATGTATTTGGCTTCCCATTGTTTTCCAGAGGCAAAGACCGCTCCGCGCATGGCGAATTTGGTATTGATCGGAAAATGGGGGCTCATATGAAAACTTACGCCGCGCCGACGGGCATAGCGATGGAGATCATGGGTCAGATAAGCAGTTTTCTGACGGTTTTCCGAGAATGCCTGAAACGGGCTTTGGTTGTTGGTCGCTTTGAAAATTGTCGACAGAAGAACTGGCACATAGTTGATCTGCACCCCATGATCCGCCACCAGCTTTGGCATCACCTTATGAGCCAGAAATGCGTTCGGGCTGCAAAAATCATATATAAAATCCAGAGTTTGTGACATGATTTTGATCCTTCCATCCCGACTCGTCGATTCTTTAACCCGTTGAGTGTAACAGCCATATGGAAATAGCTGCATCCCCATTGCGTTAGGTGACCACGCCCGGCAAAATCCGGGGAATTGATAGGCAATGTCAGGACGTCTACATGTGCAGTCAGACCACGCTCGACCCTTCCCGCCTCGGGCGCATTCCGATGTGGATGCAACGCTATGTGGATGAGCGGAAGTATGCAGGAAGTTCCGTCCTGATCCACCATCAGGGTCAAGAGGCGTTCTTCCACGCCTGCGGGCTTCGGAATGTGGAGCAGAGCTTGCCTTTCCAGCGCGACACGATTGCCCGAATTTATTCAATGACCAAGCCAGTGACGTCTGTGGCATTGATGATGCTTGCCGAGCGCGGAAACTTTCACCTCGACGCGCAGGTATCTGACTTTATTCCAGAGTTTTCGAATATGCATGCCCTTGTGCCGGGCGCAAGTCGGATTGACCAAACCGAACCCTCAACAACCCCGACCTTGCATCAATTGCTGACCCATACCAGTGGCTTGAGCTATCCGTTTAACCCTGGGTTGCTGCCGAGTGCGATGGAAGATCAATCCATCGTCTTTGGCCCGCGTGAGGGTCCTTTAGCGAACCGAGTGACTTCGCTCGCTGACCTGCCGCTGGCATTCCACCCCGGCAGTCGTTGGGAATATTCGGTGGGCATCGACGTGATCGGCCGGGTCGTGGAAATCGTGTCTGGCAAAACGCTGGATCAGTTCTTTCAGGAAGAGATTTTTGACCCGCTGGGTATGTCTGAGACCGGATTTACTGTTCCCAAAGATGCCGGGGACCGTTTTGCATCACTCTACACGCCCTTAGCTGGCAATGCGATGGATCTGAATTCGGCTGAGACCGGTGGTGACAGCCTGCGTTTGACAGATAGCTACGAAGATTCCGCCTTTCTCGACACCACCATGTGCTCTGGGGGCGGCGGTTTGGTCGGCACAATCGACGACTATGCTAAATTCGTCCAGATATTGCGAAATAAAGGGCAGGGGAATGGACACCGTCTGCTCAGCAGCAGAACGGTAGAATTCATGATGCGCAATCACTTAGCGGGCGACATTGCCTCGATGGGTCCAAGTAGTTTTGCGGAACAACCGATGGAAGGTACCGGCTTTGGTCTTGGCGGTTCGGTGGTGATTGATCCGGGTCGAACGGCCACTCCGGGCTCTTTGGGCGATTTCAGTTGGGGCGGCATGGCCTCGACCTTTTTCTGGGTCGACCGCAGCAATGACGTGACAGCCGTCTTCTTTACCCAACTCTCACCCTCCAGTTCCTATCCGTCGCGGTCGGAACTCAAGGCGCTTGTCCTCGGGGCAATGATTGAATGACCTTCAGCAGCCTGTTACGTCATGGCGCAGATCAATCGGAGAGCCCCACATGACCGAAGCCGAGCGCATTCTGCTGGATTTGCTATCTCTGGAACGGCTTGAGGTTGATCTGTTTCGTGGCACAGGATCCGGCGGTGAAACGCCCACGCGGATATTTGGCGGACAAGTCGTCGCCCAAGCCCTGTCTGCTGCATACCGAACTGTGGAAGACCGTCTGTGCCATTCTTTGCACGCCTATTTCATTCGCCCCGGTGATCCGTCTATTCCCGTTATTTATCAAGTGGATCGGGCCCGAGATGGAGGTTCTTTCACCACCCGCCGAGTCATTGCGATCCAACACGGGAAACAAATCCTCAACATGTCGGCGTCCTTCCATATTGCAGATGACGGCTGGGACCACCAGCATCCAATGCCCGACATCTCCGGCCCCGAGGGATTGCCCGCGCGGTCCGAGGTCAGACGACAATATCTGGATCGTGTTCCCGAACGTCTGCGATCCGAGCTGATGCGCGACCGTCCGATCGATGTACGCGAAGTCCACCATCTGGACCTGTTCGCGCCTGACAAGTCCGACGATCGAAACGCCATTTGGTTTCGAATGAACGCCGCACAGGGCAGGGACCAGATCACCCAGCAATTGCTGCTGACCTATGCCTCGGATATGTACCTGCTCAGCTCGGGACTAAGGCCCCACGGACTGAGCTGGTTCACCGGTGAGGTAAACGGAGCCAGCCTGGATCACGCCCTGTGGTTCCACGCGCCAGTGCATTTCGACAAGTGGCATCTGTATTCAATGGATTCGCCTTGGGGCGGCCGCGGCCGCAGTTTCAATCGTGGCTCAATCTATACTCAGGACGGCACATTGGTGGCATCTGTCGCACAGGAAGGGTTGATGCGACGGGCGCGGTAGACCGATCAACTATCCTCGATAAACATTTGATTTAACTTCTGCATTCCGCCCAGCCACCGGTCATAGTCCGTCGCTTTATGGCGCATATAGTCCAGAACCTGCGGATGCGGCAGGATCAGAAACTGCTCTGCTTCAATGGCTTGAACACAGGCTTCCGCGACCTCGGACGGCTCCAACATACCGTCGATCGACGCGACAGACACTTCATGTCCCTTGGTCATGTCTGAACGCACCGCCTGTGGGCACAGAACCGAAACTTTCAAACCCTTGCGCCCATATGTCAGCGCCAGCCACTCGGCAAAACCAACGGCTGCGTGTTTTGTGACGCCATACGGCGCAGCACCGGGTTGATTCAACAGCCCGGCAGCCGATGCGGTCATCAAAAAATAACCGCCGCCGCGTGCCAGCATCTTTGGAACCAGATGTCGCGCGGCCCAGACATGGGACATGACATTGATCTTCCACGTCCGATCCCAATCCGCATCGGGTGTATCAAAACCGCCAAGCGTCAAAATCCCGGCATTCGCGCAAAACAGATCAATTGGCGCGATCTGATCTTCAACGGTATCGATCAAAGCCTTCACATGATCTTCGCTGGACACATCGCAGTGCAGAGAGTGACCACCGATAGAACGCGCAACGCGTTCCGCTGCGTCCAGGTCAACATCCGAGCAGATGACCGTTGCACCAAGCTGCGCAAACCGTTCGGCGAGACCTTTACCAATACCACCAGCGGCGCCGGTTATGACGATGGTTTTTCCGTTCAATTGCATTTTGCGCTCCTGAAGTGGTTATCAGGAGTGCATCGTAAGGCTTTGAGGAACTGTGCAAAGTTCAAATCACGCGCAGGCATTATTTTACCATAATACCAATTACGCGAAATTCAATAGAAGGCTTGCAGGCCCGTTTGCGCACGCCCCAGGATCAACGCATGCACGTCATGCGTCCCCTCGTAGGTGTTCACGGTTTCCAGATTGACCATATGGCGGATCACCTGGAATTCCAGCGAGATACCGTTGCCCCCATGCATGTCCCGTGCCATCCGCGCGATGTCCAACGCCTTTCCGCAATTGTTGCGTTTAACGATCGAGATCATCTCGGGCGCGGCAGCAGCGTCATCCATCAAACGACCAACACGCAGGCTGGCTTGCAAACCAAGCGCGATTTCGGTCTGCATGTCCGCCAGTTTGCGTTGGAACAGTTGCGTCTGCGCCAAGGGTTTGTCGAATTGCTTGCGATCCAGACCGTATTGACGTGCCGCATGCCAGCAGCATTCCGCGGCCCCCATGGCGCCCCAACTGATACCATATCGGGCGCGATTGAGGCAGCCAAACGGTCCTTTCAACCCCTGTACGTGCGGCAGCAAAGCGCCCTCGTCAACCTCAACGCCGTCCAGCACGATTTCGCCGGTAATCGAGGCGCGCAGGCTCATCTTGTTCTGGATCTTCGGCGCGCTCAGGCCCTTCAGGCCTTTTTCAAGCACAAAGCCCCGGATCTTCCCGTCATGCGCGTCGGACTTGGCCCAAACGACAAAAACATCAGCGATCGGAGAGTTTGAAATCCACATCTTGCTACCGGTCAAACGGTAGCCGCCGTCGATCTTTTCCGCTCGAGTTTTCATACCCGCCGGGTCAGAGCCCGCATCGGGCTCTGTCAGGCCAAAGCAACCGATCCATTCACCACTGGCCAGTTTCGGCAGGTATTTGCGGCGCTGTTCTTCACTGCCATAGGCATAGATCGGGTACATCACCAATGAACTTTGCACCGACATCATCGAGCGATAGCCGGAATCCACACGCTCAACCTCGCGCGCGACAAGACCGTAGGCGACATACCCTGCCTCGATACCCCCATATTCTTCGGGAATCGTGGTGCCCAGCAGGCCCATTTCGCCCATCTCGCGGAAAATCCCGGGATCGGTTTCCTCGTTCTGAAACGCTTCCAGAACCCGCGTTTGCAGTTTCTCCTGCGCATAGGCCCGCGCGCTGTCGGCGATCATCCGTTCGTCTTCAGTCAACTGATCAGACAGGCGAAATGGGTCCTCCCACGCAAATCGCCCAAGGTCCGGCGCATCTTTGGCACGCAAGGTCGGTTTGGTATCTGGGGCGTTCATGGGGCTTCTCCGCTCTGTCAGCTTCGGCGCAACCTAACCCGGTGATGCGCCAAAGGACAGAAAGAGTTTTGCATTTCCTCATGAGTAAAACTCATAGGGTAGCGCGCGCCCTACCCCAACGCGTATCCCGCGCCGCGAACGGTTCGAACTGGGTCGTCGCCGCCATGTTGCGTCAAAGCTTTACGCAAGCGACCGATATGGACGTCCACCGTTCGGGTGTCGACATAGATATCGCGACCCCAAACCCGATCGAGCAATTGCTCACGGCTCCAGACACGGCCCGGTTTCTCCATAAACGTGCTCAGCAGCCGAAATTCAGTCGGGCCCAGTTTCAAAGGCTTGCTGCCTCGGCTGACCTTGTGAGTTTCAGAGTCCAGAATGATATCGTCGAATTCCAATCGGATACCAACCGTCGCCGGGCGCACGCGGCGCAGTTGCGTCCGCACCCGTGCCATTAGTTCAACCACCGAATAGGGTTTGACTACATAGTCATCAGCACCGGTTTCCAGACCGCGCACCTTATCGACCTCTTCAGTGCGGGCCGATAGCATGATGATCGGAATCGAGCGTGTGTCAGGGCGTGATTTGAGGCGGCGGCAGACTTCGATCCCGCTCAGGTTGGGCATCATCCAATCCAAGACAATGATGTCCGGGCTGTCTTCGTCCACCAGTAACATGGCTTCGTCGCCACTAGCCGCCTTGGATACGCGGAACCCTTCCGCTTCAAGATTATAAGCCAGCACTTCACGCTGGGCCAGTTCATCCTCGACCACCAGCACTGTGGGTTGATCGGCAGACATCTCAGAAATCTCCTCAGACGGATTGCGAGGTTACATCGGCCTTTGGCCGCGCTTCGGCGGGGCGTTCGCCGGTCACCAGATACACGACCTGCTCGGCGATTGCGGTGACGTGATCGCCCATACGCTCGATATTCTTGGCGATGAAATGCAGATGCATACAGGACGAGATGTTGCGCGGATCTTCTGCCATGAAAGTCAGAAATTCGCGGAACAGACCATTATACATCTGGTCCACTTCTTCATCGCGGTTGATCACGTCGGTCGCCAATTCTGCGTCACGCTGGATGTACGCGTCCAGCGCGTCGCGCAGCATATGCTCGACTTCACGCGCCATGCGACGCAAGGCTGCGGCGCTACCGTTGATTTCACCCGCATTAACCAGAACCGTGGTACGTTTGGCGATGTTCTTGGAATAATCGCCAATGCGTTCAAGGTTGCCAGAGACTTTAAGAACCGACAAAACCAGACGCAGATCGCTGGCTGTTGGCGCACGCAGCGCGATCAGGCGGGCGGTTTCCTCGTCGATCAGTTCCTCAAGCGCGTCGATGGCCTTGTCGCCTGCGCGGACCTGTTGCGCCAGTTCCTCGTCGCGCGTTTCCAGCGACCGGGCCGCACCCATGATGGCGGCTTCGACCAGCCCGCCCATCTTCATGATGTGGGCCTGAATGGCTTCTAGATCGCGGTCGAAGGCGGATGCAATATGTTGTTCGGTCATGATCAGATACCTGTCCTCAGCCGATCCGGCCGGTGATATAGCTTTCGGTGCGGGGATCTTCGGGGTTGGTGAAGATCTGACCCGTCTCGCCGAACTCGACGAGGTTGCCCAGATGGAAGAATGCGGTTTTCTGGCTGACTCGCGCGGCCTGCTGCATCGAGTGGGTCACAATCACCACCGAATAACGCGAGCGCAACTCGTCAATCAGTTCTTCGACCTGCGCAGTTGCAATCGGGTCCAGGGCCGAGCAAGGCTCGTCCATCAGCAGAACCTCGGGCTCGGTCGCTACGGCGCGGGCGATGCACAGGCGCTGCTGCTGACCGCCCGACAGGCCGGTGCCGGGGGCGTCAAGACGATCCTTAACCTCATCCCAGATCGCACCGCGACGCAGGGATTTCTCAACGATCTCATCCAGTTCCGCCTTGTTCTTGGCAAGGCCGTGGATGCGAGGGCCGTAGGCTACGTTGTCATAGATCGACTTAGGGAACGGGTTCGGCTTCTGGAACACCATGCCCACCTTGGCGCGCAGCTGCACCGGGTCGACGCGTTTGTCGTAGATGTCCTCGCCATCCAGCAGAATATCGCCCTGAACCCGGCAGATGTCGATCGTGTCATTCATCCGGTTCAAGCAGCGCAGGAAGGTAGACTTGCCGCAGCCCGACGGGCCGATAAAGGCGGTCACGGTCTTGTCTTCAATCTCGACGTTGACGTCTTTGATAGCGTGCGTCTCACCGTAGTAGACCTGCACATTATTCGCGGCGATCTTGATGGCTTTGGAGTCCACGGCTCTCTCCACTCGTGTCATATCGTTCATAATAAGCCCCTTACCAGCGGCGTTCAAAGCGGCGGCGCAGGATGACCGCGATGGTGTTCATTGTCACAAGGAAGATCAACAGGATGATGATCCCTCCCCATGCGCGTTCGTAAAAGGCCGGGTCAGCGCGTTTGGACCATTCGTAGATCTGCGCCGGCATGGCCGAGTTCGGTGACAGGAAGCCCGCCACCAGCCCGTCGGGCGGGTTCGAGGCGATAAAGCCCACCATCCCGATCAGCAGCAGCGGCGCGGTTTCCCCCAGCGCCTGCGCCAGACCGATGATGGTGCCGGTCAGAATACCGGGCGCGGCCAGCGGCAAGACATGGTGGAACACCGCCTGCATTTTCGAGGCCCCTACCCCAAGTGCGGCATCGCGGATCGACGGCGGAACCGCCTTCAACGACGCACGCGTCGAGATGATGATCGTCGGCAGAGTCATCAGCGTCAGAACCAGACCACCCACCAGCGGTGCCGAGGTCGGCAGATGCATGTAGTTGATGAACACGGCCAAACCCAGAATACCGAACACGATCGACGGCACGGCGGCCAGGTTCGAGATATTCACCTCGATGATATCGGTCAGCCGGTTCTGCGGCGCAAACTCCTCAAGATAGATCGAGGCGGCCACACCAATCGGCAGCGCCAAAGCCAGCACCACGAACATCATGAACAGCGAGCCCAGCATCGAAACACCGATCCCCGCAGCCTCGGGCCGTTGGTCGGACGCGTCCGAGCCGAAGATGAAATCGGGGTTGAATGCCTTGTACAGAACACCCGCGTCCCGTAGTTGATCTACGAAATCCAGCTGGGCAACCGTGATGCTTTTGTCATTGGCGATGGATTCGCGGGTCACGCGACCCTTCATATAGCCATCGACACGGCTGTTGACCAAAAAGCGGAAGCTGACCGTCTTGCCGATCTCATCGGGGTTGGCGATCACATAGTTCCTCAGCTCGGCCTGTGCGGCTTTGGACAGGATTTTGCCCATCTCCTTGGGCGAAAGATCGGTCTGGATACCCAGCTCTTGCACTTCCGTCTCAATCGCCGAGGCGATCAGCGGCGCGTAGCCAAAGGTCGAGACCTTCTTGATATCCTCGATATTGCGGTTGCCCTTCTTGTCCAGCTTGTCTTCTTTCAGCTCAACATTCAGTTCAAGGAACGTCTGCTGGAACGCGCCGGTGCCTGCGGTCACTATGTTTGTGACCAGCACGATCAGCATCAGCAGGCCGATACCGATGGCAGCAATCCCATACATCTTAAACCGGGATTCGGCTGCATTGCGCTTTTTGGTCCGTGCGTCTTGCTCGAACAAGGACCCCTTTTTGGGTTTCGCAGCCGGAGCAGCAGCGGGCGTTTGGGAAATATCGGTCATTCGTACTGCTCCCGGTATTTGCGTACGATGTAGAGGGCGAAGATGTTCAGCCCCAGCGTAATGATGAACAGGGTCAGACCCAGCGCGAACGCAACCAACGTTTCAGGGCTGGCAAAGTCGGTATCGCCGGTCAACTGGCTGACGATCCGAGTGGTGATCGTGGTCATTGCCTCGAACGGGTTGCCCGAGAATTTGGCGATTGCACCGGCAGCCATCACCACGATCATCGTCTCACCGATGGCGCGGCTGGCGGCCAGCAAGATCGCTCCGACGATCCCCGGCAGCGCGGCCGGCAGCACCACCTGACGGACAGTCTCGGAATGCGTAGCGCCCAGCCCCAGAGAGCCATCGCGCATCGACTGCGGCACCGCGTTGATGATGTCATCGGACAGCGACGACACGAACGGGATCAGCATGATGCCCATAACCAAACCCGCCGTTAGCACCGCGTTCGAGCTGGCCATCCAGCCCACTCCCAGCGCCCCGCCTTCGCCGAACATCGATACCAGCGCAGGACCAACCGTCAGCAAGGCAAAAAGACCATAAACGATGGTCGGGATACCGGCGAGGATCTCTAGCAATGGCTTGGCAATGGAGCGGGTCGCGCCTGAGGCATATTCCGACAGGTAAATCGCGGCGAATAGGCCAATCGGCACCGCCACCAACAACGCGATCACCGAGATATAGAGCGTGCCCCACAGAAGCGGCAGGATCGACAGTTCCGAGCCGCCACGGAAGTTCGGGGCCCATGTGCTGCCGAAGAAGAAGTCTTTCCACGAGTGCAGTTGGAAGAAGTTCAGCGTCTCGAAGAACATGGACAAAACGATGCCCACCGTTGTCAGGATCGCAATCGAGGCCGCCAGCAGCAACAGCGCCAGAACGCCTTGTTCCACTACGTTGCGGGCGCGGAATTCCTTGTGCGTTCGGATATAGGCAAAGGCTGCACCAAACAGCGCGACGATCACAACGATCACCTGCATGGCTATCGTTCCGGTCGACGTCATGCTGCGGTATTTCTGGGCCGCGACCAGAATAGGTTTGGTAATCTCCTGAGTCAGGACCTGACCTGAGTCTTTCAACGTCTGGGTCAGCTCGGCAATATCGGCATCGGCATTCCCAGCCTGCGCTTCGCTCAGCGCGCCGGTCGCAACGGCCCCGGCCAACCCGTTCGAAACGCGCCGAACCTCGCTCATGATCAGGCCGCGGTCAGCGCCTTCAGGGATCGCGTGGTCGGGGATCATGCCGGCGACTGTGCTGTTTACGATCATCGGCTGCGCCAGCAACCAGACGACCAGAATGCCAAGCGCCGGCACAAGCGCCGTCAGCGCAACATTGTAGCCATAATAGGACGGCAGAGAGTGCAGATCCCGCGCGTCTCCTCCTGCGCTTGCAAGGGCACGGGACCGCCCTGCGAAATATCCGATCACTGCGAATGCAAGCAAGATGAGCAACAGCCAGGATAGTGCCATGGGAACTCCGTCGGAATGGCTGGAGAAGAGTCAAAAAGAACCGGGGCGCGCATAAACCGCCCCGGTTCCATAAGCAAGGGTGATTAGGAGCCGCCGCCCAGAACTGTTTCGTTCGCAACAGCTTCCTGAACTTTGACCAGCTCGGGATCCGAAACCAGGCCGTATTCAGCCAACGGACCATCGGGGCCTGCGATCTCGTCGGCGACGAAGAACTCAGCATATTCTTTCAGGCCGGGGATCACGCCAATATGCGCTTTCTTCACGTAGAAGAACAGCGGACGCGAGACCGGGTATTCGCCGGTTGCGATCGACTCGGTGGTCGGAACAATGCCGGACATGGTTGCAACTTGCAGCTTGTCGGTGTTGTTTTCGTAGAAGGCCAGACCAAAGACGCCGATGCCGTCTTTGTTGCTGTCGATACGCGCCAGAGTTTCGGTGTAGTCGCCGTCGATGTCGACCGAAACGCCGTCCGTACGCAGGGCGATACAGGCTTTCTCGGCGGCTTTCTTGTCGTCGCCGTTGGCTGCTTTGTAAACGTCAAAGTCGCCCAGGTGCTCACAACCGGCCAGGATCACCTTGTCTTCAAACACTTCACGGGTGCCGTGCTTGGTGCCCGGGATGAAAGCTGCGATCGGCTGCGCCGGGAAAGCAGGGTTCACGTCGGCCCAGGTTTTGTTCGGGTTATCGACCAGCTGACCGTCAACAACGATCTGTGCGGACAGGGCTTTGTACCAATCTTCCGGCGTGAACTCGAACGAGTTGCCGTTGATGTCGGAGGCGAAAACGATGCCATCATAACCGATCTGAACTTCGATGATGTCGGTCACGCCGTTTTCGGCACAGGCTTTTACTTCTTTTTCACGGATGGCGCGCGAAGCATTGGCAACGTCGATGGTGTTTTCGCCAACACCTTCGCAGAAACGCTTCAGGCCAGCCGAGGAACCGCCCGATTCAACAACAGGGGTCGGGAAGTCGAAGTTTTCACCGAAGGCTTCGGCAACGATCGAAGCGTAAGGCAGAACGGTCGAGGAACCGGCAACCTGAACCTGATCACGTGCAGCAGCGGTAGTGGCCGAAACGGCAGCAATCGCCAGAGCAGAAGCCGACAGTTTTACAAAGGACATCTCAGTCTCCTTGAGAATGGTTGTTTTTGATCACCCCCATGATGATCTTGCCGGCACCCCTAAGAGCCGTGCGTAAGCCTTTTGTGACAGGTTTGTAACGGTTTCATGACAAACCGGCAGATTCAGCTATGACTTTGTGACAATCCCGGTATGTCGGGCGTCAAACCTGAGCCTCTTCCGGTTTTTGCTGCGGCAAAATCACTGTGAAAACAGACCCTTTGCCCAACTCGCTTTCCACCCGCAAGCGCCCGCGATGCCGATTGACGATATGTTTTACGATCGCCAGCCCCAAACCGGTTCCACCCAATTGCCGGGACCTGTGATTGTCCGCCCGGTAGAATCGCTCGGTCAAACGCGGCAGGTGAGTCGGGTCGATACCCGGCCCCTTATCCGAAATCTGAACCCGCACAGCCGGGCCGCGCATGGCGGTGTCCCGTTCGAAAGACTGAATTCGTACTTCAACCAAGCCGCCGCTACCGCCGTATTTGATTCCGTTCTCGATCAGGTTGGTAAAAACCTGCCGCAACTGATCGCTGTCACCGATCAAGGACACCGGTCCCTGGGGATCATCGGTAAGGCGAAGTTCTACTTCCGCATCCTCGGCCAGTGGCCGCAGTGAATTTATCGTGGATTGGAGCAAGCCCGACAGGTCCAGCTCCTCTCGTGGCCGCACCCGTTCTTCGCTTTCGACCCGGTTCAGCGACAGCAAATCCCCTACCAGCCGGTTCATGCGGTTGGCCTCATCCGTCATGATCTGAAGAAAGCGCGCGCGCGCGGCAGCATCTTCGCGGGCGGGGCCGCGCAGGGTTTCTATAAAGCCCATCAACGCGGTCAGCGGCGTGCGCAGTTCGTGACTGACATTGGCGACAAAATCGCGCCGCATCTGACTGGCCTGTTCAAGATGGGTCACATCCTGAAAAACAGCCAGAACAGCCCCGCCTGAGACAGCGCCGACACCGTTCATATAGCGGCACTCGACCTCGAACGTGGTGTCCTGAGCGCCGTCATTTGCTAGGTGACGCGTCTTCGCCCGCCCCTTGTCGCGCAGGCTCTGCTCCATAGCCTCAATCACCTGCGGCTGGCGCAGGATGGTGGCAAAATGACGGGTGACTATATTTTGCCCAAGCAACGTCCGTGCATCTGTATTGGCCGCTATGATCCGCTCGGTCTGATCGACCATCAGGGCAGGTAGGGGAATGGCCGACACAATTTCGGCAAGCAGATCGTCTGACATCGTTGGTACTCGGTGATATTCGAGGGCGTTCTAGGGCACGGGTGTCAAAGTTTCACGAAACTTGCGCATGTTTTCCTGATAATGCAGCGCGCTGAACGTGATCTTTTGCGCCGCAGCCGCATCCAATTCTCGCACCACCTTGCCCGGTGCACCCATCACCAGCGAATTATCCGGGATTTCTTTACCTTCTGTGATCAAGGCCCCTGCCCCGATCAGGCAATTCTTGCCGATCTTCGCACCGTTCAGGACAATTGCGCCCATCCCGATTAGAGTATTTTCCCCGATCGTGCATCCATGCAGCATGACCTTATGCCCAATGGTGCAGTTCTTGCCGATCGTCAGCGGATAGCCCGCATCAATATGCATCACGCAGTTTTCCTGCACGTTGCTGCCTTCGCCTACCCGGATCTCTTCATGATCGGCGCGTATGGTGCAGCCAAACCAGACCGAGGCCCCCTGCTCCAGCACCACCTTCCCAATCAGGTTCGCATCGGGCGCGACCCATGTGTCCTCGTGGATTTGCGGCGTGTGCGGGCCGAGGGCGTAGACCGTCATGACAACTCCTCAAATTCGTTTTGCAGAGTGCGAACGTGGTTTTGCAGCACCGGTTGCTGAATACGCCGCATGCGTTCGGCGCTGACGATGGTCTTTAGCTTTTCCTCGGTCGCGTCCAGATCGTCATTCACCAGAACGTAGTCGTAATAGCCCCAGTGGCTGATCTCATCCCAGCTTTTCAGCATCCGCTTGGCGATCACGTCGGCGGCGTCCTGACCCCGGCTTTCCAGCCGACGACGCAGTTCGGGGATCGAGGGCGGCAGGATGAAAATCGACAAAGCGTGCTTGCCTAGATCTGAGTTGCGAATCTGCACCTCGCCCTGCCAGTCCACATCAAACAGCACGTCTTTGCCGCTGTTGATCGACTCGCGCACCGGCCCCGCGGGTGAGCCATAGAAATTCCCGAATACATGCGCGTGCTCCAGCATCTGACCGTCGGCGACCTGCTGTTTGAACGCATCCTCGCTGAGGAAGTAGTATTCACGGCCATGTTCCTCACCCGGACGTGGGGCGCGCGTTGTGGCCGAGACCGAGAATTCAAGGTCGCTGTCCCACTGCATCAGCCGCCGGGCCAAAGTTGATTTGCCCGCCCCCGAAGGTGAAGACAAAATGATGAGTAGGCCGCGTCGATCCGCCATAAGGGTGTTCCTGTCGTTATTCCACGTTCTGCACTTGCTCTCGCATCTGATCAATTACGGCTTTCAACTCAAGCCCTACCGAGGTCAGTTCGGCGCTTTGCGCCTTGGAGCATAAGGTATTTGTCTCGCGATTGAATTCCTGCATCAGAAAATCCAGCTTGCGCCCCACGGCCACATCCTGTGCCAGCAAGTCACGCGCGGCCGTGACATGGGTTCTGAGGCGGTCGATTTCCTCGGTCACATCCGCTTTGACCGCGATCAGCGCCAGTTCTTGCGCGACCCGGTCCGGATCTGCGCTTTGTGCGTTTTCCAGCACGCGGGCCAGATTTTCGCGTAAGGCATCGGCCATCTTGTCCTTGCGCTGTTCGGCCAGCGCGGCGGCCTGATCGGTGAAAGCTGCCACCTGATCCAGCTGGCTGTCTAGAACCTTGGCCAGCGCTTGCCCCTCGGCCTCGCGCATGGCGATGAACTCGGCCAGAACGGTCGCAAATTCGGTGCTGAGTTGCTTTACCAGAGCGGTCGGATCATCCACATCGGCCCCTGCATCCAGCATGCCTTTTAGCGCCACCAAATCGGCAGCGCTTGGCGTTGCAAGTGCTACGCTAGCTTCCTCCGCCATCTGCTGGGTGCGCTTCACCGCCGCCAGGGCTGCGGCCATGGCCGTTTCGTTCAACACGATCTCAGGCGCGGATTCGTCCCGGTTCAAGCGCAGCGACAAGGTGACATTCCCCCGGCTCAGCGCCTTGGACATCTGCCCCCGCAGTGCCGCCTCCAGCCCGGTCAGCCAATCGGGGACGCGAATGCGCATGTCCAACCCCTTGCCGTTGACGCTGCGCAGCTCCCACGTCCAGCTATGTGGCCCCAAAGTGCCTTTGCCCGAGGCAAACCCAGTCATGGATCTGATCATAGCCGACCTTTCCTTTTAGCCCGTGGCCCTGTTCCGTCAGCACCTAAAGCCAACCACCAGCGCAGGGCAAGAGTTTGCTGAGTTTGTCGCATCCAGCACCCGGTTAACCATTCATTAAAGAATTCCTCCAAAATTGTATTGACCCGTGTCAATCTGGTCGCTGTCGGGGGTGGTCAGCCGGTGATGTCCCCGATATGTGGCATTTTATGAAAATGACGGTCGATTGACGCTAGGGTGATGAAAATGAAGACGTTTTTCGGGAACAGTTCCGGGTCAAACTTTGGAAAGATCGTCGCAATGGATCGTTTTGACAGTGGGCGCAGCCTGTCCCCCATCCGGCAGGCTGAGGCATATTGGACAGCGTTGCTGACGGGCGACGGTGTGCCCATGCGGTCGCAGATTGATCCGCGCGGACTCGAGAATATTCTGGAATACACCTTCATCCTGGAACGCATCGCACCCGGTCTGGCAAGGTTTCGCCTTGCGGGCAGCCATCTGAACAACCTGGCAGGTATGGAGGTACGCGGAATGCCTCTGACAGCGTTTTTCGAACCCGGTGCGCGGACTCAAATCACCGACGTATTGGAAGAAGTCTTTGCCAAGCCCGCGATTGCGGAGCTTGGGTTGATCTCGTCCGGCGCACTGGGTCGCACCCGAATGCAGGCACGGATGATCCTGCTGCCTTTGAAAAGCGATCTGGGTGATGTCAGCCGCATTCTGGGCGTGATGGTCAGCGACGGTGTGATCGGTGCAACCCCACGGCGCTTTGACGTCTCGGATCAGAAACTGCGCCCCGTCTCAGATGTTCAGGCCCCTCAAAAACCGGCACGGCCGTCTGAGGTTGGTTTTGCCGAGGATCAGACAGATTTCAAACGTCCGGGATCGCATCTGCGACTGGTCGTGTCGCGCGACGACTGAGTTCGGAACCCGATGTTATTTTAAAACCGGCAACCAGATCGTCTTGCCGGTTTTTTTGTCTCGCCCAACCTCGCGCTCGAACCGGCCATCGGCGCGCATACGGGTTCTTGGATTCTCGATCGGGTCGAGATACTGCAAGTAAGGCGTCAGGCAGTAGAAACTCTGTGACGCCTTACGAGAATGCCGACGGCGCAAACGTGCCCAAAGGAAGCTCAGCCCAAACAACTTGGCCCCTTTTGGGTTCGCGTAAAGAAGCGCGCCGCCTTAGCCAACCGCGCGTTTGGTGCGGTTACGGCGCAGGTTCGTCAGTTCTTCGGCCACAAGGAACGCCAGTTCCAGCGATTGCGACGCGTTCAATCGCGGGTCGCAAGCGGTGTGGTAGCGGTCCGAGAGGTCCTCTTCCGTCACTGCGCGCACGCCGCCAGTGCATTCGGTGACGTCCAGACCGGTCATCTCGAAATGCACACCGCCGGGGACGGTGCCCTCGGCCTGATGGACGCCAAAGAAGTCGCGGACTTCGCGCAGGACCGAATCGAATGGGCGGGTCTTGTAACCCGTGGCCGACTTGATCGTGTTGCCGTGCATCGGGTCGCAGACCCAGGTCACATTGGCACCCTCTTCCTTGACGGCCTTCACCAAGCGCGGCAGATGCTCACCCGCTTTGCCTGCACCAAACCGCGCAATTAGGGTCAGGCGACCCTCTTCGTTTTCGGGGTTCAGCTTGGACATCAGAACCTTGAGGTCTTCGGCAGTCGTGGTCGGACCGCATTTCAGACCGATCGGGTTCTGTACGCCCCGGCAGAATTCAACATGCGCGCCGTCGGGCTGACGGGTACGGTCGCCGATCCAGATCATGTGACCCGAGCCAGCCAGCCAGTTGCCAGAGGTCGAATCCAGACGGGTCAGCGCCTCTTCGTATTCCAGCAGCAGCCCTTCGTGGCTGGTGTAGAATTCGACGGTCGAGAACTCGTGCGTGGTGTCGGCGGTGATTCCGGCAGCATCCATAAAGTCGATCGTGTCCTGAATGCGGTCGGCGATCTCGGAATATTTTTGAACGTCCTGCTCATCCGTGAAGCCCAACGTCCAGGAATGCACGCGGGTCATATCCGCAAAACCACCGGTCGAGAACGCACGCAGCAGGTTCAGCGTGGCCGCCGCCTGCGTGTAGGCTTGCAGCATCTTGGACGGATTCGGAATGCGGGCCTCGGGAGTGAAGGCCAACTCGTTGATGATATCACCACGGTAGCTGGGCAGTTCCACACCATCCACCACTTCGGTCGGGGCACTGCGCGGTTTGGCGAACTGACCAGCCATACGGCCAACTTTGACCACCGGCACCTTGGCACCGTAAGTCAGAACCATCGCCATCTGCAGCATTACCTTGAACGTGTCACGGATCGCATCCGCGCTGAATTGTTCAAAGCTTTCAGCACAGTCGCCGCCTTGAAGCAGGAACGCCTCACCCCGTCCAGCCGCAGCCAGGTGCTGTTTCAACCGCCGTGCCTCGCCCGCAAAAACCAGCGGGGGATACTGGGCAAGCTGGGCCTCGACCTTGGCCAGCGCGGCCGCGTCGGTATAATCTGGCATCTGAACTCGGGGCTTGTTGCGCCAGTTCGTTTTTTGCCACTCGGTCATAGCTTTGATCTCCGCTGAAGTATTCAGGTCGTCTCTATACAAAATGCGTGACAGAGTGACCATATCCCAATTGCGCCCCCTTGACGTCGTAAACAAGCTTTGATCATGGTGGTTTTAATACGTGCCGCCGGACCTATCGTCCCCTGGCGGCGAATCAAGGACACCTCGCCATGCAAGAGCAACGCCAAGTTGTCACGGTGCAAGACACTGCGGCCAACCCTAAGAATTTCGTGTTTGTCCTTTTGGACAAGTTCTCTTTGCTGTCTTTTGCGTCGGCACTGGACAGCCTGCGCATCGCCAATCGTATGGCCGATAAAGAGCTGTACACCTGGACCTTTGCCGGTGAAGGCGGTGACACCGTTACATGTTCGGCTGGGGCCAACTTCAAACTTGATTCCGATCTCGTTGAACTTCAGCGCGATGCCGTGATCCTGATTTGCGGCGGCGTAGATGTTCAGAACGCCACCACCAAGAAGGTGCTGAATTGGGTACGACGCGAGGCGCGGCGGGGATTGAAAATTGGCGGGTTGTGTACAGCAGCCTTCACTCTGGCCAAGGCTGGTTTGATGGATGGCAAACGCGCGACAATCCACTGGGAGAATTCGGACAGCTTCATCGAGGAATTCGATGAGGTCGAACTGACGAAATCCGTGTTTCAGATCGACGGTAACCGGATGACGACGGCGGGCGGGACTTCGTCCATCGACCTTATGTTGAAGATCATCGCGGATGACTATGGTGAAGATCTGGCGAATGCAGTAGCGGATCAGATGATCTATTCGTCGATCCGCACCGATCAGGACACGCAGCGCCTGTCGACCCCCACCCGGATCGGGGTTCGGCATCCAAAGCTCAGCCAGGTCATCCTGATGATGGAAAAAAACATCGAAGAGCCGATCTCGCCCTCGATTCTGGCCAAGGATGTCGGCATGTCCACGCGCCAGCTGGAACGGCTGTTCCGGCGCTACCTGAGCCGCTCACCCAAGCGGTATTACATGGAGCTGCGGCTGCACAAGGCGCGAAACCTGCTGATGCAGACCGATATGAGCGTGATCAACGTGGCGCTGGCCTGTGGCTTTGCCAGCCCGTCGCATTTCTCGAAATGCTACCGCGCCCATTACAACACCACGCCATATCGCGAGCGAGGCGCTCAAGGCGGGAAACTGTCTGTTTAACCCGGTGTCATCCGGTAAACCGCGCCCTGCCCGACAGAGATAAACCAGATCGCCCCGTCCGGCGCTTCCACAATATCGCGGACTCGTTCGGTCGCTGAACCCTCGATCTTTTCGACCTCGGTCAGGGGCGATCCTGCGAGACGGGCAATAAAGTCAAACTTCAGGGAGCCAACGAGTATATCGCCGGCCCATTGCGGCCATAGCTTGCCGGAATAAACCAACAGACCCGAGGGTGCGATGGACGGGTCCCAATAGAATTTCGGTTGTTCAAGCCCATCTTTGAATGTGCCCTCGCCAATCTTCTTACCCGAATAGTGACGACCGTACGAAATGATCGGCCAGCCGTAATTCCGTCCGGGTTGGATCAGGTTCACCTCATCCCCGCCGCGCGCGCCGTGTTCTGCGGTCCACAAGCGGCCCTGGGCGTCTAAACCGGCCCCCTGTGGGTTGCGATGGCCATAGGACCAGATTTCGGGCCGAACATCCGGCTTCCCTACAAACGGGTTATTCGCAGGAACTGTTCCGTCACGGTTCACGCGGATCACTGAACCTATAGGGTTGGACGTTTCCTGCGCTTGGGGACGGTCGCCGCGATCCCCAATAGTGACAAATAAAGTGCCGTCGTTGGCCTCGACCACACGCGAACCGAAATGCCGACCACCGGACCCTCCGGGAACGGCTTCGAAGAGGACCCGCAGATTGGTCAGCCGATCCCCGCTTTCAGACAGCCGCGCCACGGCTAGGGCGGTACCGGCCCCACCCCGTTGAGGCTTTGAGAAGGTCAGAAAAATCTCCCGGCTTTGCGTGAAATCACGGGCGATTGTCACATCCAGCAACCCACCCTGTCCGTTTGCCGCAACCTTTGGGACACCGCGCACCTTCTTTGCCTTGCCATCCGAGACATGCAGCAACTCTCCATCCCGTTCTGTCACAAGAAACGATCCGTCAGGCATAATTCCGACGGCCCACGGCGTATCCAGCCCCTGAACCATCGGCTCAACCTGCACTGAGCCCGAAGGGGTGCTTAAGACCTCAGCACGCAGCGGGACGCTTAGCAGCGTCAAAAGAAGAAGCGCAAATGCTCGGACCATCATTTTTCCCTTCAAAATCACTGCGTCAGCCCTATGAGACCAAATAGCTTTCCTTTGCGCAAAAACACGTTTGCGTTAGGACTTTTCTTTTCCGAGCAGCTTGCCTAGGGTCGTGACCAGAACGAATACGTTCACAATAGGGAGTAACCATATGAAAAAGCTGCTTACTGCAACTGCGGCATCCGCTCTGCTGGCTGGTCCGGCTCTGGCCGAAGATATCACGCTGGGCGTCCTGTTCGGCTTCACCGGCCCGATTGAATCACTGGCCCCGGCGATGGGTTCAGGTGCGGAACTGGCAATGGCCGAAGTCACCGAATCCGGCAAGCTGCTGGACGGCACCAAAGTCAGCGCGTCCCGCGCCGATACTGGTTGTATCGACAATGGCCTGGCGACCTCGAACGGAGAGCGTATGATCGCAGATGGCGTTGCTGGCATCATTGGCGGCGACTGCTCGGGTGTGACCGGCGCGATCCTGCAGAACGTCGCTATTCCAAACGGCATGGTGATGATTTCGCCATCGGCGACTTCGCCCGGCCTGTCGACCATGGAAGACAACGGCCTGTTCTTCCGCACCGCGCCGTCGGATGCGCGTGAAGGTCAGGTGATGGCGGACATCCTGAATGACCGTGGCATCAGCTCGATTGCACTGACCTACACCAACAACGATTACGGTAAGGGTTTGGCAGACGCGATCCAGTCCTCGTTTGAGGCGTCAGGTGGCGAAGTGACCATCGTTGCCGCACACGAAGACGGCAAGGCCGACTACTCGGCCGAAGTGGGCGCGCTGGCCTCGGCCGGTGGCGACATTCTGGTTGTCGCGGGTTATCTCGACCAAGGTGGTCTGGGTATCATCCAGTCGGCACTGGACAGCGGTGCGTTTGACACGTTCGGTCTGCCCGGCGGCATGATCGGTGACTCGCTTCCCAACAATGTTGGCCCCGACCTGAACGGCTCGTTCGGTCAGATCGCCGGTTCGGGTGGCGAGGGCGCCGAGAAGTACTTTGCGATGGCTGAAGCCGCCGGTTTCGACGGTTCGTCGCCTTATTCGCCGGAAGCCTATGACGCAGCTGCGCTGTTCATGCTGGCCATGCAGGCCGCAGGCTCGACCAGCCCCGCCGATTACGGCAGCAAGATCATGGACGTCGCCAACGCACCGGGTGAAAAGATCTACCCAGGTGAGCTGGCCAAGGGTCTGGAACTGCTGGCCGCAGGTCAGGACATCGACTATGTCGGCGCGTCCGGCGTTGAGCTGATCGGCCCCGGCGAAAGCGCGGGTTCGTACCGCGAGATCGAAGTGACCGACGGCGAGAACAAAACCGTCAACTTCCGTTGATCCAAGGTTAACAGTCATAAAAACAAGCAGCCCGGGCCTTGTGTCCGGGCTGTTTCAATGACAAAAGCCCGCACCATTCGTACAGGGATGTGGCAATAACGCCGGAAAACGGCGGCTAGGGGAAAAGATGATCGTCGTCGAAGACGTGCACAAGCATTTCGGCGGGTTTCATGCGGTGGACGGGGCATCGCTGGAAATCCAAAAGGGCTCGATCACCGGTCTGATCGGACCGAACGGGGCCGGAAAAACCACTCTGTTCAATGTGATCGCGGGCGTGTTGCCGCCGACCAGCGGCAAGGTGTTCATGGATGGTGAAGACATCACCGGCCTGCCCCCGCATGAGCTGTTTCACAAGGGTCTGCTGCGCACTTTCCAGATCGCGCATGAGTTCTCTTCGATGTCCTGCCGCGAAAACCTGATGATGGTGCCCGGCGCGCAATCGGGTGAATCGCTTTGGAACACGTGGTTCGGGCGCAAACGGATTGCCGATGAAGAACGTGCACTGAAGGCCAAGGCCGATGAAGTACTGGAGTTCCTGACCATCGAACATCTGGCTGATCACAAGGCCGGTCAGGTCTCGGGCGGGCAGAAGAAACTGCTGGAACTGGGCCGCACCATGATGGTCGACGCCAAAATCGTGTTTCTGGACGAGGTTGGCGCGGGTGTGAACCGCACTTTGCTGATGACCATCGCTGACACCATCCTGCGCCTGAACAAGGAACGCGGCTATACTTTCGTGGTCATCGAGCATGACATGGATTTCATCGGCAAGATCTGTGATCCGGTCATCTGTATGGCCGAGGGCAAGGTGCTGGCCGAAGGCACTCTGGAGCAGATCAAGGCCAATGAGCAGGTGATCGAAGCTTATCTGGGCACCGGCCTCAAGAACAAAGACAAGCTGGAGGCCCAAACATGACCGCTGGCATGAGTGATAACCCTTATCACGACGACAAGGGCAACAAGGACGCCTCGATCACCAACCCAAAGGGCATGGGCACCATGACCCCCGCCCGTCGCAAAAGCGGTGAAACGCATAAAGTCGAGGGCGGCCCCTTCCTGATCGGCGACACTATGACAGGCGGTTACGGCAAGGGCCCCGACATCCTGCACGATTGCACCATAGCCGTCGACAAGGGTGAAATCGCGGTGATCGTCGGCCCGAATGGTGCTGGTAAGTCGACCGCAATGAAGGCCGTGTTCGGGATGTTGGACGTGCGGTCGGGTGCGGTGCGACTGGACGGAGAAGATATCACCGCGCTCACCCCGCAGGATCGCGTGATGCGCGGTATGGGCTTTGTGCCTCAAACCTCGAACATCTTCACGTCAATGACGGTAGAAGAGAACCTTGAGATGGGCGCCTTCATCCGACGCGACGATATTTCGGGAACGATGGAGCAGGTCTATGACCTCTTCCCCATCCTGCGCGACAAGCGCAATCAGGCGGCCGGAGAGCTATCGGGCGGTCAACGCCAACAGGTCGCCGTGGGCCGCGCGCTGATGACCCAGCCCAAGGTGCTGATGCTGGACGAGCCGACCGCCGGTGTCTCGCCCATCGTGATGGATGAGCTGTTCGACCGGATCATCGAGGTTTCCCGCACCGGATTGCCAATCCTGATGGTCGAACAGAACGCCCGTCAGGCACTGGAGATCGCGGACAAGGGATACGTGCTGGTTCAAGGGCGGAATGCCTATACCGGCACGGGCAAGGAATTACTGGCCGATCCAGAAGTGCGTAAGAGTTTCTTGGGGGGGTGAGGATGTTTCTGAAGTTCAACCCGGTTGCTCCGATAGCAATTCTGTTTACGGCAAACACAGTCGCTTTTGCCGATCAGGCTCAAAACCTATCTTCTCTGTTTTCCTGTAAGTTCGGACCTGAGTGTACCAGAGACAATCAGGACTGCAAAAAATACGATATCTGGATGATCGTCAGACACTACAAATCTGAGGATCAGTATAAATTGTTCGACGCTCTAAATTCTCACGAACAAGAAGCAGAATTTGGCGAAATAGGGGAGCTGCTCGTTTTCGATTCAATGTCTTCAGGAGGCGGTGCCATGTGGCGCATGGATGATCTTCCAACGCGTTACACTTGCTATAGCCATGATGGCGCCTGCACGGTGATAAACTAATGGACTTCCTCAACGCCCTTGTGGCGCTCTCCAACTTCGTTCTTGTTCCCGCAATCGCCTATGGCAGCCAGTTGGCGCTGGGTGCTCTGGGGGTGACACTGATCTATGGCATCCTGCGGTTCTCGAACTTTGCCCATGGCGACACGATGGCCTTTGGCGCGATGATCGCCGTTCTGGTCACGTGGGGTCTGCAAGCCGCAGGGGTCAGTTTCGGGCCGCTGCCCACCGCTCTGCTGGCCCTGCCCTTTGCTATTCTGGGCTGTATCGTTCTGGTGCTGGTCACGGACAGACTGGTTTACAGGTTCTACCGCGAACAAAAGGCCAAGCCGGTCATTCTGGTGATCGTGTCGATGGGTGTGATGTTCATTATGAACGGGATCGTACGGTTCATCATCGGCCCGGATGACCAGCGCTTCTCGGACGGAGAGCGTTTCATCGTCTCGGCGCGCGACTTCAAAGCGATGACCGGCTTGCGTGAGGGGTTGGCGATCAAGACCTCTCAGGGCATCACCGTAATTGTGGCCGTTGTCGCCGTTGCGCTGCTGTTCTGGTTCCTGAACAAAACGCGCACCGGCAAGTCGATGCGGGCCTACTCTGATAACGAGGATCTGGCCCTACTGTCCGGCATCAACCCGGAACGCGTGGTGATGATCACATGGATCATCGTTGCCGCGCTGGCGACCACGGCGGGCGTGCTCTATGGCCTCGACAAAAGCTTCAAGCCCTTCGTCTATTTCCAGCTTCTGCTGCCGATCTTTGCCTCGGCCATCGTGGGCGGGCTTGGCAATCCGCTGGGGGCCATTGCGGGTGGCTTCATCATCGCCTTTTCCGAGGTGACCATCACCTACGCGTGGAAAAAGGTACTGACCTATCTGGCCCCTGAAAACCTTGAGCCCTCTGGCCTGGTCCAATTTCTGTCCACTGATTACAAATTCGCCGTCAGCTTCGTGATCCTGCTGATTGTGCTTCTGTTTAAACCCACGGGCCTGTTCAAGGGGAAAGCGGTATGACCGAGACTGTCAAGAATACGCTGCTTTTCGTTGCCGTCGGCAGCCTAATCCTGCTGACCGGGTTCACGCAAAGCTGGAACGCGGCGATCCTGATCCTGAACATGGGGCTGATCTCGGCCATCATGTCCATCGGGGTGAACCTGCAATGGGGCTTTGCGGGCCTTTTCAACGTCGGCGTCATGGGCTTTGTCGCGCTAGGCGGGCTGGCGGTTGTACTGGTCTCGACGCCGCCGACGCCGGGCGCGTGGACCGGCGGGGGCTTTGGCGTCATCCTCGCGCTGCTTCTGGGCGCCGCGACGGTTGTAGCCGCTGTGATCACCGCGCAGAAGATGCCCAAAGGGCGGGTGCAAACCTTGGCGATCATCGGCATTCTGATCGTCGGATTCTTTGTCTACCGAGCCATTTTCGACCCCAACGTCGCCGCGATAGAGGCCATTGACCCTGCGGTCGCGGGTAATATCGGAGGCCTGAACCTGCCCGTTCTGCTTGCTTGGCCCGCCGGAGGTCTGCTGGCTGCTGGTGCGGCGTGGCTGATCGGGAAAACCGCGCTGGGTCTGCGTTCGGATTATCTGGCGATTGCGACGCTGGGTATTGCCGAAATCATCATCGCCATCATGAAAAACGAAGACTGGCTGGCCCGCGGCGTCAAGAATGTCTACGGCATCCCGCGCCCTGCGCCTGTGGTCGGCTATGAGGTCGAGTTGCAAGCAGATCCCGGATTCATCGCCCGCGCCGAATGGCTGGGTCTTGATCCCGTCACGGCCTCGACGCTTTCGGTCAAGCTGGGCTATTCGCTGCTGTTCACCATAGTGCTGCTGGTCCTGCTTTGGATGGCACAGATGGCATTGAAAAGCCCATGGGGACGGATGATGCGCGCCATTCGCGACAATGAAGTTGCGGCCGAGGCGATGGGCAAGGACGTCACCCGCCGCCATTTGCAGATCTTCGTTTTGGGTTCCGCGATCTGCGGTATTGCGGGCGCGATGATGACCACACTGGACGGGCAGCTGACGCCGGGCACCTACAATCCGCTGCGCTTTACCTTCCTCGTCTGGGTGATGGTGATCGTCGGCGGCTCAGGCAACAATTTCGGCGCGGTTCTGGGCGCGTTCCTGATCTGGTTCCTGTGGGTCCAGGTCGAGCCGATGGGCCTTTGGCTGATGAACCTGATTACTTCAACCATGCCCGAAGGCAGCGCATTGAAGGCGCATCTGATCGACAGCGCTGCCCATATGCGCCTGTTCACCATGGGTTTGATACTGTTGATCGTCCTCAGGTTCAGCCCACGCGGATTGATACCAGAAAAGTAACAGTTATCTCAAAAGCGACGAAACCGTGCCTCTTTTCAGGCGCGGTTTCTTGATCTAAGCGCACTGTCCGTCTAGACGGGGTACAACCAGTTTGGCATTGGCCGAAATCCCACGCGTTTACGGGAATTTAGAAAATCCGTAGAATGATGCGACCACCCTGTTGAGTATAAAAGAGTTCACATGACTTCGACGCTGACCAAATCACTGCTGCTGCTTCCTCTGATCGCCGGATTGGCAGCTTGCGTTCCAAGCCCGGAAGATTTTGAAACCACACCGGTCAAAGTCCAAACTCCGAAGGGTGAAGTTACGTGCCAACTGTACCGCCCTGATCGCGTCATTTGGGACCGCGCGATTGATTTCCCGGCCACCAAAATGACGGTCCCCGAGGCGGACGCCTATTGCAAGCAAGAAGGCCAGCGCCGCCTTAAGGGATAAGCCCGTCGCCGGAGCGGTCCGCGACTGTCCCCGGCCCTACCTGCTTTTGAACAACCCGCCCAGAATGCCGCGCACGATGCGGCGGCCTGTTGTTCCTTTGAGTTCTTTGATGACCGCCTCGCTCATGGCGGAGGCAAAGCTGTCCTTCTTGCGCATCACGCGTGAGGATGACCGCCCAACCCGGCTGCCGGAATATCTGCGTGCCGTTGCGAATTCCCGCTCGGCCACGGATTGGGTTTCGATTTCTTCCTCGGCCTTTTCTGCCGCCTGAGCGGCCGCATCTGCGCGGGTCTGAAGGATTTCAAAGGCCGATTTTCTGTCCTTCAGCTCTCGGTACTTCGCCTCCATCGACGAAGCGGCAACAATGGCTTGACGCTCAGCCTTCGTGATTGGCCCCAACTGAGACCCCGGCGGACGAATCAAAGTCCGCTCGACCACGCCAGGTACGCCCTTTTTCTCCAGCATCGAAGTGACCGCCTCGCCTACGCCGACCTCGCGGATCGCGGCTTCGGTATCGAAAGCGGGGTTCTCTCGGTAGGTCTCCGCCGCCAGACGCAAGTTCTTGCGGTCGCGCGCGGTGAAGGCCCGCAGCGCATGTTGAACCCGGTTGCCCAATTGGCCCAGAATATCTTCGGGTATGTCGGCGGGGTTCTGGGAAATGAAATACACCCCCACGCCCTTGGACCGGATCAGGCGTGCGACTTGTTCCACCTTGTCCACCAAAACCTTGGGTGCATCTTCGAACAGAAGATGCGCTTCGTCGAAAAAGAATACCAGTTTAGGCTTGTCGGGGTCGCCCACCTCGGGCAGTTCTTCGAACAATTCGCTGAGCAGCCACAGCAGGAACGTCGCATAAAGCCGGGGCGACCCCATCAGCTTGTCCGAGGCGAGGATGTTCACGACTCCCTGCCCTTGCGCGTCGGTGTGCATAAGATCAGCCAGTTCCAGTGCGGGTTCACCAAACAGGTTCGCGCCGCCCTGATTTTCTAGCACCAGCAGCCGCCGTTGGATCGCACCAATCGAAGATGTCGAGACATTGCCAAACCGTAATGAAAGCTGGCCTCGGTTCTCTCCCACCCAAACCAGCAGCGATTGCAGGTCCTTGAGGTCAAGCAGTGGCATCCCTTCGTCATCAGCCACACGGAAGGCAATGTTCAGGATACCTTCCTGCGCCTCGCTGAGGTCCATCAAGCGCGATAACAGCAGCGGACCCATCTCGGTTACAGTGGTGCGGACGGGATGACCCTGCTCTCCGAACAAATCCCAGAACGTGACCGGACAAGCGCCATAGCTATAGTCCGAAAACCCGATTGTCTGGGCGCGATCCTGAAACGCCTGATGAAGTTTGTGCGCTGCGCTGCCCGCCTTGGCCAACCCCGAAAGATCGCCCTTAACATCCGACAAAAATACGGGCACCCCGGCCTGCGAGAAACCCTCTGCCAGAATTTGCAGAGTCACTGTTTTTCCGGTCCCGGTCGCACCTGCGATCAGCCCGTGGCGGTTGGCGTATTTCAGCGTCAGGTTTTCCGGTTCGCTGTAGCCATCCCCGGCTCCGCCCAAAAAGATATTGTTTTGCATATGAAATTTGCCCCAATTTCCACCGGTCTGAGGGCAGCATACAAATTTAACAAATAACTGCGATAGTCTATTCGCCGCCTGTAACCAAACCGGAAGGAGGCGGCAGACTTCCTCCCTGTCGACTGGCCGCGCCTTTGGGCGCGGCTTTTTTCACGAAAACCGCCGAAGTGATCAATTTTTCAGGTTAGCAGTTGACCGCCGCGATTCCCTTTCGTAACGTCTGCCCATAACTAAGTCGGCCAGTCCGACGGGGAGAAAATTATAGAAAAGGGAGCCGCTCCACCGGCTCCCTTTTTTTGTTGCTCCAACGATAGTTTTCATCTGTGGACAGGCAAAAATCCGATCACATCAACGCATTTTCTTGGCATAGTGCCTGACACCCTGCCGGAACAATGTTAGACCGTGCAAAAAGCGTATCCACAGAACCGAGGCGTTCATGATCAAGAAACTTCTCACTCTCAATGTTGTTGCCGCCATGCTTTGGGCCGGGGCGGTCGCGGCGCAGGAAAATCAAGCCGACACTACAACTGCTCCGCAGACTCAGGCTGGTGCGGATTTGGATCTTGGCGAGGAAGGACCACGCGTAGGTAGCCGCTACATCAAAGAAGAGCACGGTGATTGGATGATCTCGTGTGTGAAGACTGAAGCAGGTGAAGATCCCTGTTTCCTCCGCCAAATTCTGGCCGGTGACCAGGGGCAACCCATTGCCGACATCACTATTCAGAATCTGCCCGAGGGCTCTCCCGCTGCCGCCCGAGCAACGGTTGTAGTTCCGCTTGAAATCCTGTTGCAGGCACAGCTTGCTCTGTCCATCGACGGCGCACCTGGCAAGCGGTACAACTATCACCATTGCAACCCGGTCGGATGCCTCGCACAGCTTGGGTTCACTCAAGGTGACATTGACGCAATGAAAGCAGGAACAACGGCAACGCTGTCGTTGGTGTCTTTGTTGGCACCGACTCAGTTGTTGGAAATGGAAGTGTCGCTGGCCGGATTCACCGCTGGTTTTGATACGCTTGAGCCAGCGCAAAACTAACCGAACCGCCGGAGCGCGCTGTCAAAAGACAGCGCGTTCCTTTTAGACTTGCCTTAGAGCAAGAACAGCATTCAGGCCACCAAAGGCGAACGCATTGCTCAGCGCGACTTCTACCTTGGCTTTGCGGGCTTCGTTCGGAACCACATCCAAAGCGCATTCCGGGTCAGGTTCCTCATAGCCGATCGTAGGCGCAATCACGCCGTCACGCAGTGCCATAATGCAGGCCAACAGTTCTACCGCGCCGGTACCGCCGATCAGGTGTCCATGCATGGATTTGGTGGACGATATCATCAGATCATCCGCATGCGGACCAAAGACATCCGCCACAGCCGCGCATTCGGTCTTGTCATTGGCCGCCGTGCCGGTTCCGTGCGCGTTGATATAGCCCACCTGATCGGCATTGATCCCACCATCCGCCAAAGCGCCCGAAATTGCCCGAGCCGCGCCTTGTTTGCTGGGCATCACGATATCTGCGGCGTCCGAAGTCATGGCAAACCCCACCACTTCACACAGGATCTCGGCCCCACGCGCGCGGGCGTGTTCGTATTCTTCAAAGACAAAAACACCTGCGCCTTCGCCCTGAACCATACCGTTGCGGTTTGCGCTGAACGGACGGCAGGCGTCTTTGGACATGACCCGCAGCCCTTCCCACGCCTTGACGCCGCCAAAGCACAGCATGGATTCCGCTCCACCCGTCAGCATCGCCGGGGCCGCGCCGCTGCGCACCATCTGGAACGCCAGCGCCATCGCGTGATTTGACGAGGCACAGGCGGTCGAGACCGTAAAGCTGGGCCCTTTGAGGTTATGTTCCATAGATACGTGGCTGGCGGCCGCGTTGTTCATCAGCTTGGGCACGACAAAGGGGTGAACCCGGTTCTTGCCGCCCTCATAGACTGAGCGGTAATTGTCATCCCAGGTCGACACGCCGCCACCGGCTGTTCCCAAAACAACGCCTGAGCGCGCCGCTAGGTCGCCATGAAATTCGATCCCAGACTGTTCGATTGCTTCCTTTGCCGCCGTCAGGGTGAACTGCGTAAACCGGTCATACAGCGTCATCTGTTGGCGGTTGAAGCGGCCCTCGGCCTCGAACCCGCGCACCTGACCGCCGATCTTGATGGCAAGGCGCTCGACATCTCGAAAATCAAGTTCAGAGATTCCGCAGCGCCCTTCGCGCATCGCTTCAAGCGTCGCCGGAACGGAGTGGCCCAAAGAGTTGATCGTGCCCGCACCGGTAATTACAACGCGTTTCATGATCCTGCGTCAGACCTTTTCCGACACGAGCTTTTCGATACCGGCGATGATCGCGGCAACATTTGAGATGTCAAAATCGCTGGCTGTCGGTTCGTTGGCATTGAACGGGACCGAGATGTCGAACTCTTCCTCGATGGCGAAGATGCTTTCGACCAACCCAAGGCTGTCGATCCCCAGATCTTCGAGCGTACTTTCGGGCGTCACATCCGAAGGGTCCAGCACGGCCTGTTCGGCGATGATGGCGATGACGCGATCGGTGATGCTCATGTCGATCCTCTGATTATCCCGTTGAGGGTGATTTAATCACTCGACGACTGTTTGAAAACAGCCTTTTTCAACGCCTCTACGTCACGGGCCATGCGCGGCAGGCGGCGTTGGGCTTTGTAAATGTCCGTATGGGATTCCATTTTGATACCCGGATAGCCCATGATGACACGGCCTGCCGGCACATTGGACAGAATCTTTGTGCCGCCACCCGAGATCACGCCATCGCCAATAAAAATATTGTCGACCACACCGGTCTGACCGCCCAAAACAACGTTGTTTCCAATCTCGACCGAGCCTGACACACCGGTTTGTCCGCACAGCAAGCAATCACGCCCCACGCGTGTGTTGTGGCCCACATGGACCAGATTATCCAATTTCGAGCCGTCGCCGATCCGGGTATTGCGGATCGTACCATTGTCGACAGTGCAGTTAGCGCCAACTTCGACATCATCACCGATCTCGACCGCGCCAAGTGAGTGGATGCGCAACCAGCTTTGGGCCCGTGCGTCGCCCTTGTCGCCCATGGTCTTGCGCACGTTTTCGACGTCCGACACCTCGGGCGTGACAAAGCTGAATCCGTCGCCGCCGATACGCGCGCCGGGTTGAGCAATAAAGCGGTCTCCGATCTGTGCGCGGGCACCGATGCTAACCATTTCGCGCAGCACGGCGTTCTGACCCAGAACTGCATCCATCCCGACCACACAATGCGCCCCGATAACCGACCTCGCGCCGATTTTCGCCCGAGCGCCGATCACCGCCAATGGGCCGATCGAGACGTCTTCGCTGATCTCTGCCGTTGGGTCGACAACGGCTGACGGGTGAATGCCGGGCGCAATCCCCTGCCCCCGGTCCAGCATCGTGGTGATCCCCGCCATTGCCATCCGTGGACGCGGAACAAAGATCGCGGCCTGCAACCCCATGGCCTGCCAATCCGCACCTTCCCACAACACGGCCGCGCGGGCCGCGCCGTTGCCCAAAGCCTCGGCATATTTGGGGGACATTGCCATCGCCAGATCATCAGGACCTGCATCCGCCGGTTCCGCTGCGCGCGCGATGATCAGGCTGACATCGCCCTGACATTCCGCGCCAAGGGCATCGGCAATCTGCTGAATGGTATAGTGCATGTCGGGTTCCCCGGATTAAGGCCTAATCCGGTGATTACCCCTGAACGTCCGGCAGGACCACCCCCGCTTTCTGCAAAGCGTCCCAGATTTTTTGATCTCGGCTGTAGACGTCACGGCGATACTGAACCTCGCCTTTGGGGCCGATATAGGCTGTGCGATAGATCAAATGCACCGGGACGTGCTGTTTCAGAGGCACCGTGGTTTCCTTGCCGGTTGCCAGAACCCGCTGGAAAAACGCCCTTGGGTCTTCCTCCTGCTTGGCCAGCAACGCAAAGGCGAACTCAAAGGGTTGCGCCAGCCGGATACAGCCATGCGAAAACGCCCGCGACTCGCGCGCGAACAGAGATTTCTGGGGCGTATCATGCAGATAGATATTGTACTGGTTGGGGAACATGAACTTCACCAACCCCAACGCATTGCTTTTGCTGGGCGGCTGACGCATCGCAAACGGGAAGTTGCGCGCGGTGAATTGGGTAAAGTCCACTGCGCCCCGGTCAATCTGCCGCCCACTGCGGTCAGTGATATGTATATGGTTCACCGCATTCGGGTTCGATTGCAGCTGCGGCAGGTATTCTTTTGTGATGATCGAGCGTGGTACATACCAACTAGGGTTGATGACCATATGCTCCATCTCATCCGAGAATTCCGGGCTGCGGCGATCGTGAACGTTCTTTCCAATGACCGCACGCGTTTCAAACGTCACCAAGCCATCATCAACGATCTTGGCCGAGAAATCAGCCTGATTGACCAGAATATGCCGCTCGCCCCGCTCGCGCGGCAACCAGCGTTCCCGCTCCAGCGCCACGTAAACCGCCCGCAGCCTGTCTGAGGCTGAGCGGTTCAGTTCAGTAATCGTCCCCTGCCCCGCGACCCCGTCCGAGGCTAATCCGTGCGCAGTTTGAAAGTCCTTCACAGCGGCAAGCATCGCGTCATCAAAGCGCGGGCTGGCGGTGGGTTTCAGATAACCCATGGCAACCAACCGGTTGCGCAGCTTGATCACATTGGGACCGGTATCACCAAGTTCCAGCTTGTCCTGAGGCACAGTCGCACCCCATCCGCCCTGATCGATCAAAGCTTTCAAGGACACTTTCTGCTTCATCAATGCCCGATACTGGGCGGTCTGCGGCGCAAGTTGATCAAAATAGGCCGCGTTCTCGGACACGACCCCTTGCAAATGATCCACGGTCGAGCGGCGCTGTACCTTGCGCACCAACCCCTCATCGATATCCGCAGGCCGGAGCGCTCCGGAATAAAGGTCATTTGCATATGCGATAAAGGCCCGGCTCAGCGCCATTTCGACAGCGCCCAGATCCCGGACCGAACGGGCCTCTTGCATCTTGGTCAACAGCGCCTCGACGTTATAGGCATCGGGCAGGCCGTGCATATGGGCAGTGGCCAACGCCTGAATCAGGCTCGCACGACGCGTCGCATGTTCTGGCGTCTCACCCACCCAAATCGGTGTAAACCCGTTCGCGCGGTAAAAATCAGCAATCTCCGACCCGGACGGCGCAGATTCGGCCACGGCCATCTGAAAGGCAGTGGCAGGTTTGTCGGGAGTGTTGGCCACGCCGGTCGTTGCCGCCAAGCAAGCAGCAAGAGCGAGAACACTGGATGCACGAAAAAATGCTCGCATGGGATAACCTTTATTCTTCAACACTCTACGCGCGCCTGTATCCACGCCGAACAAATATGCTGGCCGGTCGACGAGCTTGTCCATTCACAAATACATCACATCGATGCTTCTTTACCCGCCTGATGCGCGTTTGCATCGACCACAGTCCCGCTCACCCTTGGCGCCTGAAAATTATACGCATTTGTGTCATCTGCGCAAAAAACTGCCGAAAATTCCCGCTTGAAAAGATGAATATGAAAGACTTCTTGGCTGGATTTTGCGTCTGTGCCATAAAACCCGTACTTGGGATGGGAAAAAATTAAGAACGCGCACGTAACATCGTGTGCAGGCAGGAACAGTACGGGACGAACATAAAATGACGACGAGCAGTTCCTCGGGTATGACCCGGCGGGCCCTATTGGGCGCATTTGCGGCAACGGCAGTGGTTGCAGCACCAACATATTCCAACGCAGCAGGTTTCCTCCGCGGCGGCGGCGACATTCGCCGTATCCGGATGTATTCCGGGCGCACCGGCGAGCGTATCGATATGATATATTGGGTCGATGGAAAATACATCAAGGACGCTGTCAAAGAAGTGAACCACTTCATGCGTGACTGGCGGACGGACCAAGTCAAGGACATGGACCTGCGCACCATCGACATCATGGCTGCCTCACATAATCTGCTGGACGTTGACGAACCCTACACGCTGCTGTCTGGCTACCGCTCACCTCAGACCAACGCGATGCTTCGGTCCCGGTCGCGCCGCGTGGCCAAGAACTCACTTCATATGAAGGGTCAGGCCGCTGACCTGCGCTTGTCGTCCCGGTCAGTCTCGCAGATGGCCAAGGCCGCCATATCCTGCCGTGCGGGCGGGGTGGGCAAATACTATCGCTCGAATTTCGTGCACATGGATTGCGGCGATATCCGTAGTTGGGGCGGGTAAGCACCAACATACAAAACCAACCCGTATTCTCGACCGCCGGCCCCCAAGACCCGGCGGTTTTTTTGTGCGCGCGTCCCCTATCCAGATTCAATCGACCCAGAGCGCGAACAGGAAAATTCAAAGGAAAATGGCGCACCTGAGAGGATTCGAACCTCTGGCCTCTGCCTTCGGAGGGCAGGTTATAGGCACCTGCCGTTCGATTAGGGTCGTTTAACCATTTGTTATTAATAACTATCGGGTCCAGTCGGGTTTAAGCGAACCTAGGCGGATTGTTTGTAAAGTTCACAAATTTGTATGTAAACGCGAAAAAGGAGGCCCGCCGGGCAAGACCCTATAGGTAAATGTTGAAAGAGGCTGAGAGTTCAGCCTCTTTCCTTTTGTGCTCAGAATGAGAAGTTCGAAAATTGGCGCTAATTATCAGACGTTCGATTTTGGTGCAGCGAAGGACCGCTTCGAGCTGATGTCGTTGAAAAACTCTTCCTTGATTGAGAGGCAAGCTGCTGATTCAATTCTC
>NZ_WQGO01000008.1 GCF_013034685.1 Ruegeria lacuscaerulensis
CGGACCGCAACCGGATCACGATGGAAGCACTAGAAAAGGAGAACGAACGCAGATCGAGAGTTGTCAAACCCTTCAAAAAAACTGTCAAACCATGAAAGGCTCAAAATTGAATATTGATAAAAATCAATCGCTTGAATGGTGCCCGGGGGCGGAATCGAACCACCGACACGAGGATTTTCAATCCACTGCTCTACCCCTGAGCTACCCGGGCACGGGAACGGCGACTGCCGTTGGGTGGAGGCGTTCTATGACTTGCCACTGGCAGTGTCCAGAGCCTTTTTTACATTTTTTCAATGCGGACGCGAACGACCGGTTTCGTCGACTTCGGTATCCGCCTCAGCGTTCTCTTCACGTTGCGACGGCACAGCGTAAGAACCGTTCAGCCACTTGGCAAGATCGACATCCGCGCAGCGCTTCGAGCAAAACGGGCGGTATGTGGCAACAGTGTCTTCACCGCAGATCGGACAGCTCATTTCAAAACCTCGCTCAGCGGCAGCCGGGCCCGTTTGCGCTGCAATTCGAAATGCCCTAACGGCGTCCAGCCTGCCAGTGTGGTTTCGATCGGGTCGGACTTGAAGGCGGCGCGCAGAGCGGACTCGAACCCTCGGCGGTCCTTCTTGGGCATTGGTGCCAGATCGAGCGTGATCTGCCCTCCTAAACCTCGCACACGCAAGGCGCGGGCCAGCGTTTTGGCGCAGGCGAAATTAGCCTTGGTTCCAGCTGCCAAGGATGTATCAACGCCGGTATTGACGTCAACGGCGACCAGCGCGCGGGTGGGCTGGATGAACAGGTGCCCCCCGCCGGGCAAAGGCTCAGAAATGCCGCTGGCCGTGTCCAATGCCTCCAGCACGCCATGGGTGCCGAAACTACCTGCGCGGGTTTCGACCTCGGCCGGGTCGGTCCAGTCGCGCCAGGCCAGAACATGAGGGCCGTCGCCTTCAAGCAGCAGTTCCGGCTCGGTTCCAGGGTCGTTCACCACTGCGTCCGCGTGGGCCAGCATGGCGCTGATATCTTCGGCAATTTCGCCCGCGTCCTCACCGGCGCAGCACGAGCGCAGGATCAGACCGTAATCGCTGCCTTCCATCACCTCATGCGCTATCTCAAGCAGGCGGTCACGCTCATCCTCATCGCGAATCGAGCGCGAGATGTTCAGACCGGGCGCATCCGGAGTGACAATCGCGTAGCGACTTTTGAACAGAACACGGTCGGTCACAGGCAAGGCTTTGCCCGGTTCGGCATAGCCCGTCACCTGCACCAGCAGCAGCGCACCGGGGGCAAGCCCCTTGACCTGCCGCAGAAACGCGGGGCCGTTGGGCGTAGACAGGAACATGCCGCCCTGCCCTTTTACCGGCCGATCCGCGCGGGCGCGGTAGATCGTGCCCGGTGCAGGCGCATCGGCGGCGATCAGGAAATCATCCAGCTTGCCGTCGACCATCAGTGCCGCAGCCTCACGACCCTTGATATGATCCAGAACGATGGTGCGACCCTTCATGTTGCCTCACGATACAGGGGATAGCCGATGCCTTGCAAAAGGGCGGCGGTTTCAGACAAGGGCAGGCCCACGATACCGGTGAACGATCCCGAAATCCACGGGATGAATGCGCCAGCGGGGCCTTGGATGGCGTATGCGCCCGCCTTTCCCTGCCAGTCTCCGGTCGCCAGATAGGCGTTGATCTCAACATCCGACAGGCGTTTGACCTTGACCTGAGAGACCACGTCGCGTTGCAGTACCCGATCCCCGCGTCGCACCGCGACCGAGGTGATTACCCGGTGACGACGCCCGGACAGTGCATGCAGAAACTCGACCGCCTCGCCTGCGTTTTCGGGTTTGCCCAGAATTCGACGGCCCAGCGCCACGGTTGTATCCGCGCATAAAGTGATATCGTCACTATCCGCCTGCACCGCCTGCACTTTTTCGCGCGTGATGCGGCAGCAATAGGGAACCGGAAGTTCGCCCTTCAGGGGCGCTTCGTCGATGTCAGGGGGGCGGATCGCATCGGGCTGCACGCCAAGCTGAGCCAACAGGTCCAGCCGCCTTGGGCTGCCCGATCCGAGGATAAACGCCATGAGATAGGGCGTTACTTGAAGCGATAGTTGATCCGACCCTTGGTCAGATCATAGGGGGTCATCTCGACCTGAACTTTGTCGCCAGCCAGAACACGGATGCGGTTCTTGCGCATCTTGCCTGCCGTATGTGCGATGATCTCATGGCCGTTTTCCAGCTCGACCCGAAACGTCGCATTAGGCAGGAGTTCCTTCACGACACCGGGAAATTCGAGCGTATCTTCCTTGGCCATGTTGTCTCCACATTTACGTTGCACTCGCAGAATCTGCGAGGATGTGCGCTTAAATGAGCCTATTTCGGGCTTATTTCAAGGCCGGAATCACGAAAGAGCAGAGATTGTGACCGATTCGACTCGGGGCGTTTGCTCATCCCAATGGGTTCGGTTCAGCACATGGCCATCGGCGCGGACCTCTGCAATGGCCGACAGATCGATATCCGCGTAAGTCCAGCCGGGCTGGTTCAACTGTCCTTCAGCCAATACGCCGGTGCCGGGGAACCCTTTGTCCGGCGGGCCGAAGATGCCACCGGTGCCTGTGTTCATATCCACGGCCTCGGACCACTCATTCTTACCAACCAGCGACGCCATGACCGTCACACACTGGTTTTCCAGCGCACGCGCCATCGCACCGATCCGCACCCGCCAATAGCCCGAGAGTGCCTCGGTGCATGAAGGTACAAGGATCAGATCCGCGTCATTGAGCGCGTGACCCAGTAGGGGAAATTCGCTGTCATAGCAGATAAGAACGCCGATCTTGCCCAGCTTGGTGTCGAACAGTTTCAACGGGCCGCCGGGGGCGATATCCCAAGCCTCACGCTCGAACCGGGTCATGATTTGCTTGTCTTGGTGATCCTGCTGGCCATCAGGCGCAAAAAGCGCCGCTCGGTTCACCGGGCGGCCCGGCCCATCCACAACCGGCGCAGACGCGCCCAGAATATAGGTGCCATATTCGCGCGCCAGCCGTTGATGCAGGGCCTGCGCATCTGCCATCCGGTCCGACACCGCGCGGATCGAACGTTCCAGATCACCTGCCACATCGGCCCCGTCCAATGTCGACAGCTCCATCGCGCCATATTCTGGAAAGACCAGCAACTCGGCCTCCTGCCCGGCGGCCTCGCTGACCCAGCGGTTCAGCTTGTCCTCATACTGCGCCCAACTGTCGAGCCAGTCGAGGTCATAGGCGGCGGTTGCGACTTTCATGGGCTGCGTCCTTCAGCATTGGATTGGAGCGACCCTAGGACAGGATCGCGCGATATGTATAGACCCGGCCGAGATCCGACGGGAAAGTGAATTGGCTTACCGGCCCAGACTTGGTTCAATAGGGTCAGGAGGATCACCATGCAAAACCCCGAAAGCTTCGAAAAGTTCTATTTCGCCAAGGTCGGTATGGGCGAGGCCTGCGGCTGCGCTGAGCGTGTCATTGACGTGTTCGAATTCAATCGCAAAGGCGGGGCACAGACAAAATCCGAGGTTCGACTGGAAAAACCCAAACGCCGGTCCTTTCGCGGATGGGCGGTGAAGTACGGCCTTCTCAGCCGCAAACAGACACGCTGAGACCGAACGGGGCAGCTACGCGTTCAGATCCCTGATCCAGAACTGCAACGGTTTCTGCGTCTCGCCGTCTTCTCCTATATCCTTCCACGAAAACTGCGCCACGACACCGGGTAGGGGTTCATACCCGCGTGCCCGCCAGAACGCATCCAAAGCCCTATAGCTTTCTGGTCGCATCGGATGGTCGACAGGGCGCTGCACACTGCAAAAGGCGCATTTCGTAAAGCCCAAAGCGCGCGCGTGGGCTTCGCGTTGATCGAAGAATTTATGACCAACACCCTGCCCCCGGTAGTCCGGCAGCAGAACAGATTCGGCGCAATAGAAAACATCTGACAAACCCACACCTGACCCGTCAAAGGCCGCAGCAAAATCTTCGGCATGATCGGCCAGAGGCGCACCGGTTGAGGCCCCGATCAGACGGTCGCCGTCAAAGGCCCCTACCACGATGGATCGGGCACTGTCGCGGTAGGCTTGCAGGTATTTCCGCTCATAGCCCAGATCCCCATCATAGAGATAGGGCCACGCGTGAAACACATTGATGCGCAACCGGGCCACATCGTCCAGAGCGGCCTCAAGCGCCGCTCCGGTCAGGGGGCGGACGTCTGTGACCTCAGCCACAGGACACCTGTTTGGTCCAGTCGGCCAGGTTGTAAAAGGTGGTCACGCGAGTGATCTTGCCGTCTTGCAGATCAAAAAACGATCCGGCGGGCAGGCGGTAGGTCTGACCATGCGCCTCGGGCAGACCCTCATCTGTTTCCAGATAGGTACCATTCACGATGAACTCGGCCGCCGCACGAGTGCCGCCTTGGGCGTCGAACACCACGATGTCGGTCAGGTTTTCACGGTAGCAGCGGTTCATGTGGGCGCAGAAGGCGGCGAATTTCTCTTTGCCGACGCGAATCTGGCCTTCGTTCACATGGTGGGCCACGTCGTCGGACAGGCAGGCCAGCATGCCATCAACGTCACCTGCGTTGAAGGCTTTGAAATAGGTTTCGACGGTCTGGTTCATGGTCACTCCGTTGGTTCGCCCCAGCGGTCCTTCAGATGTTTGATGATCTGATCGCGGGTCTGTCGGTAGTGCGTTAGCTTGTCTTCACGACTTTCGCCCAGTCCGGTAGGGTCCATTATTGGCCAATAATCGACATCCAGATGAAAAATACGGGTCAAATCCAACGCTCGCCTTTGGCTGGCGGGTGACAACGCGACGATCAGGTCGAACGAGCTGAGGTCATCGCCCCATTCCTGCATCTCGTCGAAGGAACGCGACCTGTGTCGCGAAAGCTCAACGCCGATTTCCTGGCAGACGGCGACGCAGAAACCGTCGATCTCCAGATCGTTATGGACACCGGCAGATTGCACATAGGTACCGGTGCCGTAGAACTTTTTCATGATGCCTTCGGCCATCGGGGACCGAACCGAGTTGTGGTCGCAACAGAACAGAATGGACTGCGGCAGAGACGTCACCCGTCAGCCCCCAAAGTGCAATACGCAAATCAGCGTGAACAGACGGCGGGCGGTGTCGGTGTCAATTTCGGCCTTACCTTCCAGCCTATCTTGCAGGACCCGGCTGCCTTCGTTGTGAATGCCCCGCCGCGCCATATCGATGGTTTCGATCTGACTGGGTGGCAGCGATTTCACCGCGTCGAAATAGCTTTCGCATATCTGGAAATAGTCTTTTACCACCTGCTTGAACGGGCCCAGCGACAGGTGGAATTCGGCGGCTTTTTCCTCGGTCTCGGTGGCGATATCGAAAACCAGCCGTTTGTCCCGGATGGACAGTTGCAGATGATAGGGGCCGTCAGGCACCACGCGATCGTCGCGCGCGGGCAGCGCAAAGGAGTTCTCCTCCAGCAGATCATAGATCGCGACCTTGCGCTCCTGCTCGATCTCGGGTGTCGGCGGGGGCAGGTTTCGGTCATCCAGTTCTATGTGCGAAATGCGGGTCATGCGTACGTGGTCCATTCAGGTCGGGTCAGACTTATCGCAAGAAAATTGAATGAGCAACGCGGCCCTGTGGCTTTTGTCACAGCGGATACAGGGACGGGTCAATCGCATGTTTGCGCAACAAGGTGTCGACCAAAGATCCGGAATTGATCTCCCGGTCCTTGAATATCTTTCGAAACCACGACCCAAAGAAATGGATGGACATTTTGCTTTGCCAATCCAGAAATTCCAGCTTGGACATATCAGGCTCGTTCCACAGACCGCGATGCCGGAGTGGAACGGCGTAAAGCTCGACTCTCGCCAAGCTCATGTCATGCTCTGGCGTCCCATAAAGGCTGTGGAAAAACAGCGGCGGCCCAAGCGTTGACAAAGGCAGGCTCCAGTAGGTGGATTGCCCGTAAATGTCCCGATAGGCGTGCTTTCTGTCATCCGACCACCAGAACGGCACGAGGTCGCTGTCGAAAGCGAAATCGCACATCTTCTTCAAAGCCGGGCTGTCGCTGGGCAGAGCCACAACCCCGTTCATCATCCGCTGCCGTGCCAGATTGGCTTTGGGAAACAAATACCCGTCACGGGTCTCGAACGGCCGTACCGCATAGGCATCCGCGTCCACCCAGATATAGTCGGTCTGCTGCATCAGTTTCAGGCGAAACAGATCGGCGTGGACTGCCACCGAGCGCATGATCGGGTCGCGGTAGATCTCGGGTGTGTCAAAGATTTCCCGCGCATCGCGGGCCTCGATATAGTCCGGGATATCCTCGAGATCGCCGTAGTGATAGACGATGGGCGTCTGGTCCACATCCGCGAAGGATTTAAGGCACAGGTGTTCAAGAAAGCTGAACCGTTTGCCGATCCACAAGGTTGCTACGCGTTCCAAACTGCCCTCCACCTGATATCTGTTGGTTCGCGCCTTTAGTCGTTCAGACGATCCAGACGGGCCGTGACGGACAGGCCATGAGCTTCAAGGCTTTCAGACCGCGCCAGTTGCGCCGCAGCAGGACCGATGGCGCGCAGCGCGGCGGGGGTCATCTGGGACAGCGTGGTGCGTTTGACAAAATCCATCACGCTCAACCCAGAAGAAAACCGCGCCGAGCGCGCGGTGGGCAGCACGTGATTGGGGCCGCCAACATAGTCGCCGATGGCCTCGGGTGTGTATTGGCCCAGAAATATGGCGCCCGCGTGGACGGTTTTTGCGCTCAGCGCCACTGGGTCAGCAACGCAGAGTTCAAGATGCTCGGGGGCGATGCGGTTCGACAGCGCGGCGGCCTCATCCAGATCGCGCGCGGTGATCACTGCGCCAAAATCGCGCCAGCTTGCGCCTGCGATGGCGCGGCGCTCGAGCGTCTCAAGGCGCTTGTCCACGGCAGCGGCAACCGACCGACCGAAAGCTGCATCATCAGTGATCAGGATCGACTGCGCACTTTCGTCATGTTCCGCCTGACTCAGCAAGTCCAGTGCGATCCAGTCGGGGTCGTTATCCTTATCGGCGATCACCAGAATTTCAGAGGGGCCCGCGATCATGTCAATGCCCACCTTGCCAAACACCCGCCGCTTTGCCGCCGCGACAAAGGCGTTGCCCGGACCTGTAATCTTGTCCACCGGGGCGATGCTGTCAGTACCATAAGCCAGAGCCGCAATCGCCTGCGCCCCACCTACGCGATAAATCGTATCCACCCCCGACAGCTGCGCGGCCAGTAGGACCAAGGGGTTCACCACCCCATCCGGCGTGGGCACGGCAATCGCCAGACGCTCAACCCCCGCCACTTTGGCCGGAATCGCATTCATCAAGACCGACGAAGGGTAAGAGGCCAGCCCGCCCGGCACATAAAGCCCGGCCGCCGACACGGCCGACCAACGCCAGCCCAGCGTGGCCCCGGCCTCATCCGTCCATTCGTGATCGGCGGGCATTTGCTTTTCGTGATAGGCCCGGATGCGCGCCGCAGCCAGTTCCAGCGCGGCGCGATCTTCATCCGTGACCTCAGCCACTGCCGCCGCGATCTCATTAGCCGAAAACGCCAAAGTATCGGGGGTCAGTTCCAGCCGGTCGAATTTGGCCGTCAGCTCAATCACCGCCGCGTCGCCGCGCGCGCGCACGTCCTGAATGATCTCGGCCACAACCGCATCCACGTCGGGGCTGTCTTCGCGCTTGGCCGACAACAGCGCTGCAAAGGCGGTTTCGAAATCGGTCGAGCTTGTCTCAAGGAAAACTGGCATCGTCTTGCACTCCGGGGCGTTTCATCGGGACATATCGCCCGAGGGGAAGGGCCTCAACCCTTCGTCGGCCGGGTGCAGCGATTTGCGCATCGGATATTGCAGGACGCCCTGCCATTCTTCGGCCTCACCCGCATCCTTCCAGCCGAACCGGCGATAAAATTCCCGTGCCGTCGCAGTGGCATAAACATGGGCCACCGCACACCCTTGATCGACCAATTCACTTTCCAGCCGGATCAACAGGGCCAAACCGACGCCGCGCCGCACATAGGCTGGATCGACATAGAGCAGCGACACTTCCGAACGGTTGTGCAGCCCGCCGACCCCGGCCACCTGTCCGTCAATCTCGGCCAGCCAAAGCTGCGCGCCGGACTGTATCCAGCGCCGGATCGTCTGCGGATCCTTGTTGGCCGTCCAGGCCGCCAGCAGCGCGGGCTGCTTGTGATGGTCTGCCGCACAAAGATAGGTGATCGAGCGGATCAGAGCGCGGCTCATCTGGAACACATCGAACACGGTCGCACGGCGCAAAACCAGGCCTGTGGAAGGCCCGGAAAACGCTTGCGCTATGCCCCGTTTATTCCGGATGATGCGGCGCCTGCCCAGACGGTGCCTGATAGGGCCGCGTGACGTCCTTGAGGGACACATCCACAGCCTCGACCAGCAATCGGATCGCGCCATCCCCAGCCAGAGTCAGTACCACGCGGCCTGCCCCATCTTCGCCGGGCTCAAAATCAATCGACAAGAGGGACATCACCATATCCTTGTCGCTGCGGTCGATCCCCTGACTTGCCACCGACAGCACCGAGTCGAACACCAGCACCGACTGTACCCGTTCAAACGGGCGGTCGCGCAGGGTGGCGGCGTCTTTGTCCTCCCACCGAAAGCGGTTCAACAGCAGGCCAAAGCGGCGTTGGGATGGCCGCCAAGTCATCTCGGTTATGGGAAACACCGCGTCCTGTGTCAGGGTCGAGATCACCTGCAGGTCATCTGCATCCTCGGCACCAAGATTCAGCGGGGCCTCGCGCCCGTCATGGAAACTTGCGTCTGTCATTGGCCTTTGATCCGTTCAATCTTTGCACCCACGCCTTCCAGCTTGCGCACCACATGTTCATAGCCACGATCCAGATGATAGACCCGGCTAACCGTCGTCTCACCTTCGGCCGCCAAACCGGCCAGAATCAACGAAACCGAGGCCCGCAGATCGGTCGCCATCACAGGCGCGCCTTTCAAACGTTCGACGCCCGTTACCGTGGCCGTGCCGCCATGTACCTCGATATTGGCCCCCATTCGTACCAGTTCAGGGGCGTGCATAAAGCGATTCTCAAAGATACGCTCTTCAAGAACGGACACACCTTCGGCAGTACACATCAGCGCCATCATTTGCGCCTGTAAATCCGTGGGGAAACCAGGGAAGGGTTCCGTGACCACATCCACCGACCGAACACGCCCGTTCTTGCGCGCGACCATCAGACCATTTGCGGTTTCCGTCACGCTGACACCCGCTGCTTCCAGCTTTTCGGCAAAAGACGCAATCAGCGACATCCGCCCGCCCAGCAACTCGACCTCACCGCCGCAGATCGCCGGGGCCAGCATATAGGTGCCCAGTTCGATCCGGTCAGTGACAACCTGATGGGTCGCGCCGTGCAAACGGTCGACGCCCTGAATTTCGATGGTCGAGCTCCCCTCGCCTGAAATCTGCGCGCCCATCTTGCGCAGGCATTCGACCAGATCAACGATCTCGGGCTCGCGCGCTGCGTTTTTCAGGACGGTGGTACCTTTGGCCAGCGTGGCCGCCATCACAATGTTCTCAGTCGCCCCGACCGAAGCAAAACGCATCTCATGCACCGCGCCTTTCAACCCACCGGGGGCCTTGGCGTGCAGGTACCCGTCTTTCAGTTCGATCTCGGCGCCTAGCGCTTCAAGCCCTTCCACATGCAGATCCATCGGGCGCGCACCGATCGCACAGCCACCGGGCAGCGACACGACCGCCTGCCCGAACCGCGCCAGCAAAGGTCCCAGCACAAGGTTCGAGGCCCGCATCTTGCGCACGATGTCATAATCCGCCGTCTGACTGGTCAGATCATGGCTGGACATGGCAATCACCTGCCCGTCCTGCAACGACGACACCTCGGCCCCCAGCGATTGCAGTAGGGCGGTCATGGTCTTGATATCGCTCAGACGCGGCGCGTTGGTCAGCGTCAGCGGTTCATCGCTGAGCAGCGTTGCGGGCATCAGCGTCAAACACGCGTTTTTAGCCCCTGCAATCGGGATCTGACCGTTTAGCGGCCCGTTACCCGTTACCAGAATCGAATCCATTTGCTCTTATCCCTCGTCCTTATCGGCCTTGCCCCCAGCGACCGCCCGCGCCTTGGCCTGCGCCTTGCGCCGCGCCATGTTTGCCTTCAGCGCGGCCTTCAGCCGCTCTTCGCGCGCATCACTGGGTTTGCCTTGTTTTTTTGGTGAATTTTTTTCCGTCATGATCTTTCTCTACAGGAGGCGAAAAAAACCGTCCAGACACCCTTGCGCCGCGTTTCGTTTGAGTCTAATCACCCGCCCACAGCGCTGCTGTAGCTCAGAGGTAGAGCACTCCCTTGGTAAGGGAGAGGTCGAGAGTTCAATTCTCTCCAGCAGCACCATTCCCAAATTACTGATTTTCAATACTCGTCTCGCTGCTGCGGCACCGCTGGCCAATTGCCCTCGGCACCAACAGTGTTGACTCGGCCCAACGCGGCATGGGACCCTTCGCCATTGTGTTCATAAGCTTCCCATTTCAGGTGGCATTTCTCTGTAACCTTGTGTGCAGGTTCGGGAGTTAAAGAGTGACTGATATTCGTTCCGACAATAGCAACGCGGCCCCAACGCAACCCTTGGTAGGGCGCTTGGGCTGGATTGATGCGGTAAAAGGCCTGACGATCATTTTCGTGGTTCTACACCATTCTATCGCCGGGTTCCGGTTCGACCCGACCTTCCCCGAATGGATCAGAACCTTCAACTACAGCCTCGATCCCGTGCGCATGCCCCTGTTCTTTCTGGTAGCCGGGCTGTTTGCCAAAAAGGCTATCGACGGCCCCGCAGACAAGTTCATCCGCGGCAAGGTGATCTATTTCCTCTATTTCTACCTTCTGTGGTCCATGATCATCTTCACCTTTCGGTTTGGACTGAACGCTATTACCAATTCGACCACCTATTGGTGGGAAATCCTGATAATCCCCTGGGACCCGCTGCCGACGATCTGGTTTCTCTACGCCCTCATGCTGTCTTTCGTAATATTGCGCCTGCTGCGCGGCGTTCCCCCGGTCTATATTGTCGGGTTTGCGGCCATCATACAGGCGCAGTTCCTGCTGAATGTCTGGCCCGAAGGCGTGGTCGTCATCGCCGATAAACTGGCCAAGCTGTTCGTCTATTTCGCGATCGGAGTATATGCGTCTGAATGGATCAGATCTTCGGCGGTCAAGGCGCGCGCGCTACCGGTGATCGCATTGTGGATCGGGTTCCTCGGGCTCAGCATCGCTGCGCTGTCGGGAGGATTCGAGAAACTTCCTCTGGTCTACTTTTCCCTATCGGCCCTGTCCGCCTCGGCAATCATTGGAACGGTAGTTCTGGCCTCGAACGCGGGTAAGGCCAAGTGGTTGGTTACAATCGGAAGTTTCAGCCTGTATATCTACCTCACCCATTTCCTTCCCGTGGCAGGGACGCGCATCATTCTATCCAAAATTTTGGGTATTACCGAGCCGCTGGTGGTGATCCCGCTTTCGGTTCTGGCGGCGCTAGTGTTCGGAATCGTCTTCTGTAAAGTGCTGACAGGATCAAGACTCCAATGGCTGATCAAAGTGCCTGATCGAGTGTTGAACCGCACGCTTTCTCTGCCGTTCGGAACCGCAACCCGGACCTGAAGAACCAGTCTAGTTCAAGCGCCCGGATGCGGCCAAAGCACCGGCCAGAGCGCTCTCGATCTCTTTGGGAAAGTCACGGCCTTTCTTATGCAATCCTGCCGCGACCCAGCCCACCATATGGCCTCGTGCACCAATGCCATTTGCGCGCACTTCGGTCGGGCAGGTCTGTTCCTTCTGAACCAGGGTCACCGCTTTTTCGACCTCGTGATCGGACAAAACCATTTTGACAGCGCTGATGATATCCATCGACATCTGAAGAGTCTGATGTTCCATCCTGTGCGCCGCGCCCGACAAAAGCCGGGTACAAAAGGCCGATAGGAAATACCAACGAAAGATCGAAAACACCCGATCCTGGAACTCGGTCGGGTGCTCTTGGGTGACCCTCGCTGTCTGTGCAATCCGTTCGAAAGCTGCCTCAGCCGCCTGAGAGGCTCGGCAAATCTGTGCCTCGCGCGACGTCACAGACGCAGCGATCAAAGCAGACGGGACAGCGGTACCAGCGGTTCCTAAGTTCATAATCGTCCTCCAGCTCTAACTCCTGCTGAAGACATGGGTACATCCAAAAACATTCGATTGTGATTTTTCGCCAAAAATTCCCTAAAGTGTTAAATGACTGTCTTCACGAAAATGTCACAGAAAGGCATTTAACGCAAACATTAGCTGCATCAGACGTCGGTCAATTCCCACCAAGTAGATTTCATGTCGCACAACAAATTAAGGCAAATCTGCAATTTGTTTCCAAATTGGCTCTTAAAATGGACATGTTCTGACAATAGTTCTGCCCATTTCGCCGGATACTGATGATCAATCCCGCAATTCAGTTGACCAGTATTGTTGTAACGAGGGGGTACGAGCGGGAATAGGGGGTGAGCGCCTGCCAAGCCCGACTCGCCCAAGGGCAGGCCAGCTCCCCCCGCATGCAGATCTTTCATCAGTTTCAGAAACCGTCTGAAAAGCTGCACCACAGAGGTCGCTGCTTTGCCAGATCGCCTGTCAACGACAGGCACATCCGCCTGTTTCGTTCCACTTTTTCACGGCCTTGAGTGAGGTCGTGACATGAAAAACGCCGCCCCAATTTGGGGCGGCGCGTCTTACCTTGAGCAATGGAGGCTTATTCAGCCGCCTGCGCCACTTCGCTCTTGTCGCGTAGACCGTCGCGGAACAATGCCTTGGCCAGCGCCACCATCATCAGCCCCATCACCATGGTGAAGGGCAACGCGCCGATGATCATTGCGTTGCGCAGCGCATCCAGCGGGTTGTTGTCACCAGCCGCCAGGATCAGCGTACCGATCACAGCCGTCAGGATCAGACCCCAGATAATACGGTGCTTAATGCCAGTCTCTTGGCTGCCGCCCGACATGATCGTGTTCATAACCAGAATACCCGAGTCCGCAGAGGTCACCAGGAAGGTCATGATCAGGATTACGCACATCACGTTCAGCATCGACAGCAGACCGCCGTCAATCATGTAGGACAGGGTCACGAACAGCTTGTTGGTATTCGACGCACCGATGATCGCGCCTTCCGCTGCACCAGCCAATTCCAGATCAATCGCGGTACCACCCAGAACGGTCATCCATGCAAAGCACACCAGCGCCGGTGCGAACACACAGCCCAGGATGAACTCACGCACCGAGCGACCCTTGGAGATACGCGCCAGGAACAGGCCCACGAAGGGCGAGAAGGCGATCCACCAAGCCCAGTAGAACGTGGTCCAGCCGGCTTGCCAGCCGAACTGACGGCCCTGCTCACCTGCAGCATAGGCTGCGGCCAGCGTCGCTTCGTCCAGCTCAGCCGCTGCGCCTTCCAGACCGCTCTTGAAGCCGTCAAAGCTGCCCCAAGCATTCGTCGCACCACCCATTAGCGCATCCGCATGGGCCTGCGCCTCGGCCGGCAAGGCCGCTGCAAAGGCTTCAGCCGAAAGCGGGCCATAGGCACCAAAGCTCAGCGATACGAAGTGCAGGATATAGTCGACCATGGCCGTACCATAGGTGGTCATTGCGAAGACAAACGAGCCAAACACAACGAACGTACCCAGAAGGATGATCGACAGAACAAGGTTCAGGTTCGATAGATACTTAACGCCGCGGCCAACACCCGACACCGCCGAGATGATCGACAGCCCCATGATGACAGCCAGACCCGAGATCAGACCCACTTTCGATGGTGTCGGAACCTCGCCGCCCAAATCCATAATCCATTCCATACCGGTAATTGCGTACAGCCCATCGATGAACTGGCTCACACCGAACCCGATCGTCACCGACACACCCAGGATGGTTGCAACCACGCCCAGCACGTCAACCACGTGACCCAGGAAGCCGTTCATCAGCTTGCCGAACAGCGGCGTCAGAGCTGCGCGGATGGTCAATGGCATGTTGCGTGTATACGCGTAGTAGGCCAACGACAGACCCGTCACCACATAGATAGCCCACGCGTGGAAACCATAATGCAGATAGGTGTAGCGATACGCCGACTGCACAGCATCTGGCACGTTACCCGGAACATCGCCCGCAACCACAACGGGGTTCGAACCCCACAGGCCCAAAGGCTCAGCCGTGGCGAACACCATCAGACCCACACCCAGACCGGCGCCGAACATCATCGAGAACCACGAGAAGTTCGAGAACTCGGGCTTTTCACCCGGCTGCCCCATTACGCGCTTACCCGTCGAAGGTAGAATCGCAACAACCGCAAGGAAGAAGAAGAACAATCCGACGATGATGATGTAGAAGCTGTTGAAAACTTCCAGGATTTGAGAGTTCCAGCTGCCCAAAGTGCTGTTGGCATTGGCCGGGAACACCAAAGCCCACAGCACCAGCGCAACCATGATGCCTTTACTGATTAGCGCAATCGGTACGCTGTTGTTTTCATAAAAACCGCTATCCGCCGTTTTTATGTCCAAGTCCGTAAACGGGTCCTTTATCGACATCTACTTCCTCCGTGTTGTCGTTCGTTTTTGGGGAAAGCTGCCGCGACCGGCGCGCTTCACCCAGAGATTTCGCAATTATGTGATAAATGAACTTTCCAGATCGGACGTGCCGCACGCTTTCCACCAATCGCCACCTGTTGATCCGACAATTCGATTTGCGTTGTGTGGAACACGCCGCAGATCGCTATTGACCTGTGGTTCAATCTGGCAATCGGGGGTGAGGCTATGCCAATCCATCAATTTCCCTTTCGGCCATTTTCCGACTGTCAGCATTCGCTGTTGTTTTTTCGCCCGCCTGTCTGAGCCCCCTTTAAGAACACTCAAAACCGCGTGCATGACCCAATAAATTTGGTGAATGCGACTATAGCGTGCCCCGTGCGGGACATTAGACAGAACCGACATTTTTGTCGTTTTTGGCGACATCCACCGAAATCGTGACCGTAAAATTCATCTAATTGGCGAGGCAATCTGGCATTCAACCCCAAATAAACTAATACTCGATTGAAATGATCTAACGCGACCACGAAAGCTGATTCTTAAGCCAACATGTCCAGACGCCACTATAACCTTCCGCCCCTTACCACTTTATCCGCCTTCGAAGCCGCCGCACGGCATCTCAGCTTCAAAAACGCAGCCGAAGAATTGTCTGTCACCCCAGGCGCGGTCAGCCATCAGATCAAAGCGCTCGAGGGGGATTTGAACGCCGTCCTGTTCCAACGCAAGCATCGGGGTGTGGATCTGACAGAAGACGGGAAAGCCCTATATGAGACTCTGTCGTCGTCCTTCACCAAAATCTCCAAGACACTGGCAACAATTCGGGATCAGGCCGCAATCGGCAAGGTGACAGTGGGATCAACAACGGCCGTTGCTGCACTATGGCTTTCACCAGCAGTGATCCGGTTTTGGCGCGAGATGCCTGAGATAAATGTCGACCAACTATCGCAGGACCGACCTTTTCGCGACAGACCCGATATTGATTTCTTCATACGCTATGGTCGTGACAGCGATCAAAGCCTCTCACACACCCCCTTGTTTCGCGACCACCTTGTGCCCGTAGCCAGCCCGGACATCGCCGAACGCCTGGTTGACGCATCGCTGGAAGATCTCGCCGCCGAGCGCCTGATCCATTTGGACTCAGATGATCGCAGCTGGACCACATGGCCGGAATGGTTCCATCAAATGGGTCACAATGGTGCGATCCCAATCGACTCGCGCGTGAACAGCTACTCGGTTGCGTTGCAATTGGCCCGCAAGGGGGCTGGTCTGGCGCTGGGTTGGCGACGGCTGATCCAACCGATGCTGCAATCGGGTAAATTGGTCATCATCGGCCCTCATAGGTTGACCGCACCCAACCAATTCTACCTTGTTGGGCGCCCCGATAACGAGTTGTCCGAGAGCGCTCGCGCACTGAAGAACTGGATCTTGCAAGAGGTAGAGGACGGCTCGGTTTAGATCAGATCACTCTCTGATGAGGTTTTCTGATATTGAGACGCCCGCACGCCTTCCCCAATACGGTTAAAACCAATCTTAGGAGAGCCCGATGAACAAGCATAGCCCTCTGTCCTCCGTTCTGGCCGAAGTGAATATCGCCAACGGTCTGCCGAATGAACATTATGTCGATCCTGCAATTTTTGCCGAGGAACGGAAATCGGTTCTTTATGCGAATTGGTCCGGAGTTGGCTTCGGTAAGGACGTACCCGAGGAGGGTGATGCCAAACCTGTGGACTTTCTGGGCATGCCCCTGCTGATCGTACGCGATCGCGACGGCGAAATCGGCGTATTTCAGAACACCTGCCGTCACCGCGGCATGATCCTGGTGGACACTCCTCGCAAGATCGGAGGCGCGATCCGCTGCCCCTATCACAGCTGGTGCTACAGCCTGAAGGGTGAGCTGCGCGCAACCCCTCATGTGGGCGGACCCGGTCACAACACCCATGAAGACGTTGACCGCAGTGATCTGGGACTGGTCCGCGTGCGGTCCTATGTCTGGCGCGATGTCATCTTTGTGAACGTCGACGGCAACGCCCCAGCGTTCGAAGACGCCCACGCCGCTCTTCTTGAGCGCTGGAAGGAGTTCGATCAGCCCGTGCATCACGGCGGCGAGACGTCCTCGTTCAAGCTAGAGGTCAAGACAAACTGGAAGCTGGCGGTCGAGAACTATTGCGAAAGCTATCACCTGCCGTGGGTTCATCCCGGTCTGAACAGCTATTCCCGGTTGGAAGATCACTACAACATCGAAGCACGCGGGCACTATTCCGGTCAGGGCACGTTGGTTTATCGCCAACTCACCGATCAGGATGGGGCAACTTTCGAAGATTTTCCGGGCCTCAGCGACAAATGGGACGAGGGTGCCGAATATATCGCTCTTTATCCCAATGTTCTGCTGGGCGTGCAGCGCGACCACGCTTTTGCCATCGTGTTAGAACCTGTCGATCAGGAAAACACCGTCGAACACATTGAACTGTACTACGCAAAAAGCATTGAAGATACGCCGCAGCATGACGGGTTGCGCGCCTCGAACGCGCAGCTTTGGAAGACGGTATTCGAAGAGGATGTCTTTGTTGTAGAAGGCATGCAAAAGGGTCGCCATGGTGTTCTGTTTGACGGCGGACGGTTCTCGCCCGCGATGGACGGACCGACGCATAATTTCCACCATTGGGTCGCAACGCAGATCGAAAACGGTCGCGCGGATTGAAACTGCGGACCGGTCGGTTTTCAATGGCCGGTCCCGACGGAGGTTCGATGGACAAGTCCAAGCTGGATCACCTGCTGCTCGAGGCCCATGCTCGCGATGATCACGACGCGCTGATCCGCTATTACACCTTGGCTGCAGACGAACGCGAGGCCGCGCGGGATACCGACGCGGCCTGTTTCTATCTGACCCATGCGTTTGTTTTTGCGCTGGAATCCGGCGCGCCCGAGGCAGATACCCTGAACGCAAGACTGGCCGCCCATGGGCGCGCGCACCGGTTGGATTTTTCGGATTAGCCTCAGGTTAAACCTGCTCAACCCAGATTGAAATTATTCTCCGTTGTCCGCGCGACGTCCTTGGTGACAGAAAGCGCAAAGAACCCAACTTGGATATGGCAGGCACATGAGAACGAATGCACAGGCAGTGGTGATTGGTGGCGGGGTGATCGGATGCTCGATCCTCTATCATCTGACCAAACTCGGATGGTCGGATGTCGTCCTGTTGGAACGGGATGAGTTGACCTCGGGCTCAACGTGGCACGCGGCGGCGAACATCCACGGGCTGCATGACAGCACAAATATCAGCCGCATTCAGCACTATACAATGAACCTTTATAATGCATTGGAAGCCGAAACGGGCCAAAGCTGCGGCGTGTTCCAGCCCGGCTCGCTGTATCTGGCGCAGACCGAAGAGCGCGAACATCAACTTCGCCTGCAGGCCGCAAAGGCCAAGCTCTATGGCATGAACTTCTATGAGATCAGCATTGAAGAGGCCCAACGCCTGAACCCGCTGGTCAATTACGATGGTATCCGCTGCGTTATGTTCGAACCTGATGGTGGCAATGTGGACCCGTCGGGCGTAACCAATGCTTATGCGGTGGGTGCGCGTCAGCGCGGTGCCGAGATCCACCGCTTTACCCCCGTCACCGCGACCGAACACCAGGAAGACGGCACCTGGATCGTGCGCACACCCAAGGGCGACATCAAAACCCCTTGGGTGGTGAATGCCGCTGGCCTGTGGGGTCGTGAGGTCGCCAAACTGGCTGGGATCGAACTGCCACTGCAACCAACCGAGCACCAGTATTTCGTCACCGAAGCTATGCCGGATGTGCAGGCGCATGGCGCCCGCCTGCCCTCGGTCTCGGACCGGGATGGCGAGTACTATTTGCGTCAGGAAGGCAACGGTTTGCTGGTCGGGGCCTATGAGAAAGACATGAAGTTCTGGGCCGAGGACGGCACGCCGCTGGACTTCGCCCATGACCTGTTCCCCGATGATCTGGAGCGGATCGAAGAGAACATGATGAACGCCATCGAGCGCCTTCCCGCCGTGGGCGAAGCCGGGATCAAGCGCGTCATCAACGGCCCGATGATCTGGTCTCCGGATTCGAATGTCTTGATGGGGCCGGTGCCCGAAGTTGATGGCTATTTCTGCTGCAACGGCATCATCCCCGGCTTTTCGCAATCCGGTGGCATGGGCCTTATGGCCGCGCAGTGGATCATCGAAGGCGAAACCCAATACGACATGTTCGCCTGGGACATGGCCCGCTTTGACACCTGGGCGACAAAGGAATTCACCAAAGCCAAGGTGCAGGACCAATACGCCCACCGCTTTGCGATTCACTTCCCGAACGAGGAGCGCGGCGCTGGCCGCCCTGCCCGCGTGCGCCCGATCTACGAAACCCAAAAGGCCATGGGTGCGGTCTTTGGCCTGAATGTCGGCTGGGAGCATCCGCTTTGGTTCGCGGATGAGTCGGGCACGGTGGATACCAACGGCTTTACCCGCCAGAACTGGTGGGCCCCTGTGGGCGAAGAATGCAAGATGCTGCGCGAGCGTGCGGGCATCATCGATATCTCGAACTTTGCCAAATACATCTGCAAAGGCCCCGGCGCGGCGGATTGGCTGAACGCAGTCTTTGCCAACACTATGCCAAAGGCGGTTGGCCGCTCTTGCCTGACGCCTCTGATCTCGAAACGCGGTGGGATTGCAGGCGACTTTACTGTCACCCGCGTGGCCGAGGACGAATTCTGGATCATCGGCTCGGGTATGGCCGAGCGGTATCACAAACGCTTTTTCAAGCAGGTTCCACTGCCCGAAGGCACCACATTCGAAAGCCACACCGAAGCGATGTGCGGCTTTAACGTCGCCGGTCCGAAATCACGTGAGATCCTGCACCGCCTGACTAACACCTCGCTGGCAACCGAGGATTTCCCGTTCATGCGTTCGGCGATGATCGAGCTTGCAGGCGTCGAAGTTCTGGCCCTGCGCGTGTCCTTCACCGGTGACCTGGGGTGGGAGTTGCATTGCAAGACCGAAGATCAGGCGCAGCTTTATGAGGCGCTGCTGAAAGCTGGCAAAGACTTCGGCGCAGGCCCCGTTGGCAGCCGCGCGCTGATGTCGCTGCGGGTGGAAAAGGGCTACGGCTCGTGGAGCCGCGAATACAGCCCCGAATACTGGCCGCATGAGGTTGGGCTGGACCGTCTGTGCAAGTTCGACAAGGATTTCCTGAACAAAGAGGCCGCGCAGAACGTGCTTGAAAACCCCGCCCGAGAACGGCTGGTTCTTCTGCATCTGGATGAGGCCGACGTGACCGCGTCCAACGCCGACGCGACCGGCGGTGAGCCGATCTTCAAAGACGGTGAAGGCATCGGTCGTGTAACGTCCGGCACCTATGGCTACACGGTCGGCATGTCGCTGGCGCTTGGGTATGTCAAAAACGCCCAGCCCGGCGATGAGGTCGAGGTGATGGTGCTGGGTCGACCGCACAAGGCCACTATCTTGAAAGAGCCCCCGTTCGACGCAAAAGGTGAGAAACTGCGCGCCTGATCAAACCGTGATCCGCCCCTGACCTAACGAGACCCTATCCACGCGCCCCACCCTGCCTATATCCTGAAACAACCATCTGGATCGTTTTGGGAGGGGCGGGGCGCGTGGAACATGAAACCGATATGCTGATCGTCGGCGCCGGGTTCTCGGGGCTGATTATGGCGATTGAGGCCCGCAAGCGCGGGATCACCGATATCACGATCCTTGAAAAAGCGAGCGATATCGGCGGCACATGGCGGGAAAACACCTATCCCGGCGTCGCGTGCGATGTCCCTTCGCATCTTTATTCCATGGCCACGCACCTGAACCCGGACTGGAGCCGCGCCTATGCGGGTGGGGCCGAAATTCAAGCCTATTTGCGCAAGGTCGCGCAGAATGAAGGTTTGTACGACCTTTGCCAGTTCCAGCAGAAACTGAAAACCGCCCGGTGGGATGGCAGCCATTGGCAGGTTGAAACCGAAGGCGGGGACATCTGGTCCGCGCGCATTTTGGTCTCGGCCATCGGCGCGCTGCATGTACCCAGCATCCCCGATATTCCCGGCGCAGACAGTTTTCCTGGCCCCAGCTTTCATTCTGCCCAATGGAATCACGAAGTACCTTTGTCGGGTAAACGGATCGCGGTGATTGGTACCGGGGCCTCGGCGGTTCAATTCGTGCCCGAGATTGCGAAAATGGCCGGGCAGGTCACCATCTACCAGCGCAGCGCGCCTTATGTTCTGCCCCGACCAGACGGCCCCATCGCACCATGGGTGCGCAGGTTGTACCAGCGCATGCCCTTGTTGCCGAAACTGCGGCGCAAGCTGATCTACATGGTGTTCGAATACCGCCACCGTGTTTTTCGCCGCGAAAAGGGAGCCGTCAATTTCGCCATGAAGATGTGGCGCACCGCGCTTGAAAAAGCCATCACCGACCCGGCCGAGCGCGAAAAGCTGACCCCCGCTTATCAAATCGGCTGCAAGCGCATCCTCAGCTCGAACGATTGGTACCCCACCCTTGCGCGCGACAACGTTACGGTGGTGCCGCATCGCGTGACCAAAATCGAGGGCGAACAGATCACCGCCGCCGATGGATCGCAGGCGCAGGCTGATATATTGATCTGGGGCACGGGGTTTCACGTCACCGATATGGTCGACTATCTGAACATCTCCGGCGCGGATGGGCTGAGCCTGCGCGACGCCTGGGGCGAGGGGATGCAGGCCAATCTGGGGACTGCGATTGCCGGATTCCCGAACTTCTTCATACTGCTTGGGCCGCATACCGGGCTGGGGCATAACTCGGTCGTTCTGATGATCGAAGCGCAAGTCCGCCATATTGGCCGCGTTCTGGACGAGATGCAGCGCGGTGGTCTGCATGCAATCACCCCTGACGCTTCCAGACAGGCCGCCTTTGAACAAGAGATGCAGGACCGACACACAGACAGTGTCTGGCAGACGGGCGGCTGCGCTTCGTGGTATCAGGATGCCGAGGGGCGCAACACAACCCTCTGGCCCGGCACCGTGTCCGAATTTGAAAAGCGCATGGCCCAATCAGGTCTGGAGCATTACCACCCCCTCCCATCCCAAAGCGGAGACCATTGAGATGACCTTTCTGATTATCGTTCTTTTCGTTGCTGTATTTTTTGGCGCGATGAACCTGTGGACCCGTAAGCTGACCCGGGACGGCAGCAGACGTGTCCCGCAACTGGGGCAGATCCAACCTGTGCGCGGCGGCAGCATCCACTATGTCGAAAAAGGCGATCCATCCAATCAGAGCCTTGTCCTGATCCACGGCCTCACCGGGCAGCTTCAGCACTATACCTATGCGTTGGTGGATATGCTCGCGGAGGACTACCATGTCATCGCTGTCGATCGGCCCGGATGCGGGTATTCAACCCGCGAGTCCGCCGATTTGGGGCGTCTGCCCGAGCAGGGCCGGATGATCCAGGAGTTTCTCGATATCAAAGGCGTGTCCGACCCCGTTCTGGTCGGCCATTCGCTGGGCGGCGCAGTTTCGCTGGCGATGGCGCTGGACTATCCTGACAAGGTCAAGGCACTGGCGCTTCTGGCTCCGCTGACACAGGTGATGTCCGGCCCGCCGCCCGTGTTCAAACCGCTCGAAATTAGGACCGAATGGTTGCGCAATTTCATCGGCAATACGATTGCCGTCCCCATGGCCGCCAAGACCGCCCCTCATGCTCTCAGCGCTGTCTTCGACCCCGAACCGGCACCGGATGATTTCCTGGACCGCGCTGGCGGAGCATTGGGTCTGCGCCCATCAGCCTTCATCACCGCCTCTCAGGACGTTGTCGGCATAGACGACAGCCTTGAAGCACAAGTGGTCCGCTATCCGGATCTCAAAGTGCCCGGAGGCATTCTTTACGGCGCACAGGACGCCATCCTGTCCCCCACTGCCCACGGCGCGCCGATGACGCAATATGGTCTGACCAACGAACAGATCGAAGGGTTGGGCCACATGATCCTGATCACCGCGCCCGATGCATGCGCCACCTTTATCCGCAGCATCGCAGAAGGCGCTGTCAACGCGAACCAATCCGCTTCCGAAACCGGTTGAGGCCCGGCACAAAAAGAATCCGGTTTCAGGGAGATTTCCCTCTTGACCCTCTCGGGCCCCTCCCTTAAATCGCCTCTCACCCATGGCGGAGTAGCTCAGTTGGTTAGAGCAGCGGAATCATAATCCGCGTGTCGGGGGTTCAAGTCCCTCCTCCGCTACCACACCCCCCCACTCTAGATTCTCTGTTTGGAATGAAGGCGCTTACACGCCAATGACAGCATCGATGATGTTGGCGAACTGGACCGCGTCTCTTTTCTCTGTGACCAGGACCCGCGAAACCATTGCGTCAGGCGGAACGCGTTCTGTATCACGCAGCGAGCGCTTCTTTGGCGTTAACCGCGATTTGTTTGCCAGTCATGTCCTTGCACCTTGCGAGTTCGTTGGCGCGGTCGGCGGGCACCTGCTAGGCTAGACCAGTGATTGTGCCCACCGACTCGCGTTCGACACAGCAGCAATCAATTCAGCCAACCCTACGTGGTGCAGTCCGCCCTGAATGACGGGACGTCCGCTGCCGAACATTTCAGTGTTTGCTGTTCTCATATCAGAACTCCCGGGCACCTCAGCCTGGCAATTACTTCTCGATCCAAGCCGCAGAAAACACTCGTTGAAAGCTCGCCCATTGGAAAGGCAGCGTCAAAAAAAACCTGCCCAAAAAGGGCAGGTTTTCGTGATCAGAATTTGCGTGTGCATACTCTGATATTTGGTCAGAGGCTTACTCTGCAGCCACGCTTTGACGTACATCTCCGCGACTTCTCCAGCGGAAGTAGAACATGAACGGCAAAACTACGAGGTACATTGTGATCGAATACAGCGCAGATGGCAGCGCCATCGGCACGTCACTCAGCGATGTGCTGGTACCGGTGATCACAATCGCCAGCGTAATGCCCAAGGGCGAGTTCTGAACGCTGGTTTCAATGCCAACCGTTTTGCCTTCGGTCTTGCTGAGGCCAAGGATTTTACCAAAGGCCAGACCAAGCAACATCAGCACCAGCGGCAGCGTCATTGTCGAATAGCCCAGCGTCGGCATGTAGGTGATGATCAGCTCGCGGTTGGCTGCGAACAGCGCCAGAATTAGAACGGCCCAAAAGATGACGGCGACGTTCTGCAGAGGGTTTTCAAGGCGACGGGCCAAACCGTTGAAGAAGTGGCGCACGATAATACCGGTCAGAACAGGCAGCGTTGTCACCAGGAAGGTAAAGATCGCGATCTCGAAGAACGAGAAGTCAGGCGCGCTTTCCCCCATGAAATACAGCACCGACCAGGTGGCCAGCGGCGGTACGGTAAGGAAGGCCATAACGCTGGTGACAGCGGTCATCGACACCGACAGGGCCAGATCGCCGCGTGAAAGCTTGGTGATCACGTTGCTGCTGACGCCGCCGGGGCAGAAGCTGAGCAACATCAGACCAGCCGCCATGACAGGCGGCAGGCTAAACGCCATGATGACGCAAAACGCCGCGATTGGCAGCAGGACGATTTGCGAAATGGCACCGATGGCGAAAGCGGTGCGGCGACGGAACACACGGCGGAAGTCGTCGATCTCCAGACCAAGCCCCAGTGAGAACATGATGAAAGCCTGCGCCGCAGGCACCACCACGTTGATTGCGAAATCCATTGTTTTCCTCCCTCTTTAGGAAAACGGGCCCGCCTGTTTCGCCTCCCACGACGCTATGACGGACCCGTTGGGTGAGTGGTTTACATATCCACGGTGAAAGTGAACTGCCCCAAAGCGTGACGCATGGCGTCTTCACCGCTGGAAAGGGCCAGTTTTGCAACAATGCCGCGGCTCGAATCCTGCACCACCTCAAGTGATCCGATTTCGGCTGCGTGTTGACCCGCCAGTTCACGGATGGTGCGTTCGATTTCCATCATGTTCAGCGTGACCTTGTGGATTTTACCAACAGCAGTCACTGGCAGGGCGTCGAGGCTGATAAAGTCTTTCGGCACCGCCGCACGTTCCGAGACATGCTCTTGCGCAAAGGCGGCAAGATCGGACACATCCACATCGATCCCCGCGGACTTCTGGAAGTACATCACTGGAACCTCTCCCACCTTGGCGTCGGGACGGCCGATTACGGCAGCCATGGCCACTGCAGGGTGCTTGTGCATCGCCTCTTCGACGATCTTGGGGTCGATATTGTGGCCGCCGCGGATGATCAGCTCTTTCTTCCGGCCGGTCATCCAGAAGTACCCTTCGGCGTCGCAGCGGGCCAGATCGCCGGTGTTAAACCAGCGCTTGCCGTCCTGCTCCAGCCAGATACCTTTGTTCTGGCTTTCGATCAGATAGCCGTCGAACACGTTCGGTCCGGTGATAAAGATCACCCCGGCCTCATCCACATCGGCCCAGCGAACGAATTCGTCATTGTCGTTCAGGATGCCGATCTTCATGTCCTGATAAGGGAAGCGCAGACCGATCGAGCCGATACGCGGATTGTCCGTGATGATCGGGTTCATGGACGAGGCCAGAACGCCCTCGGTCATGCCATAGGCTTCAATGATCTTGACGCCGGTTTCATTGACGAAGGTGTTGAACAATTCGACCGGCATCGGTGCGGCACCACAGGCCCCAAAGCGCAACGAACTGAGGTCTTTGTCCTTATGTGGCACTTGCAGCAGAGCGCCATAGATGGTCGGCACGCCAGAATAGGAGCTGATGCCGTAATGTTCGACCATGTCCCAGAACCCGGCAATCACACCATCGCCGCGATAGCCTGAGGGAGAGGCCAGCACGACGTGGCCGCCATGCATCCAGGGCAACAGACCTGTCACCAGCATAGCGTTTGTGTGAAACAGCGGCAAACCACACAGCGCAGCGGTGCCGGGGCCAACATTCTCGGCACCAACGTACAGGCTGGGGCACCACGAGTTATAAACCTCGCCGAAATGGGTCCGGCGCACGATCTTGGGCAGGCCGGTGGTGCCACCGGTACACAGCATGGTCGAGGTGTCATCGGGTCCGGGTCCTTCGAAATCCAGACCATCGGCATTTTCACCTGCGATCTCGTCCAGCAGACGGGTCAGGGTGACATCGTCGCGGCCTTCGATGGTGGCCGAGACGGGCGGCAGCGGCAGTGTATCGGGCCACACGCCATCGCCTTTCATATAGGTGGCGAAGTTGACCAGCAGGATATGCTCCAGCGAGGGCACATCCTTGGCCGCAGCGCTGGCTTTTTCCCAGATATCGACGCCCAGTGTTTGCTCCAGCGTGATCAGAATCTTGACGCCCGCGCCTTTCAGCAGATCGGCCATCTGATCGGCTTCCATCAACGGGTTGATTGCCAGAATGCCACCAGCCGCACTGCCACCCCAGATGGCGAAATGCGTCTCGGGCATGTTGGGCAGGATAAAGGCCGCCACATCGTCACGACCCAAACCCATCCGACGCAGCGCGTTGGCGGTTTGAGTGATACGCGCCAGCAGCTGCCCGTGGGTCAGCGTATAGGGCGTGCGCATCGCGGCCGCGCTCAGGAAAAAACTGAGCGCAGGCGCGTCAGGGTTGATGGCCGCCCCTTTTTGCAGCGCCTCATAGGTGGTCTGCGGCAGAGTGCGATCCTGCAGAGGTGTCTGTTCGAACGCCAGAATCTCATCCATGTTTTTCAGAACAACGTTGGTGCTCATCTTCTTTCCTCTTGTTCCTGCGCACCGCGATCGGCGCGCAGTTTTGCGTTAGCTTGCAGCCTTAATCATGTCGGCGGCTTTTTCGGCGATCATCATGGTTGGCGCATTGGTATTGCCCGAGATCAGGTTCGGCATGATCGACGCATCGACTACGCGCAGCCCCTCAAGCCCACGTACCCGCAGCTGCGGATCAACCACGGCCATGTCATCGGTGCCCATTTTGCAGGTGCCAACCGGGTGATAGATCGTGTCTGCGCGCGATCGGATGTGCTGTTCCCAATCCGCGTCTGTCTTTGCGTTTTCGGTGCCGAACATCTCTTTCTTGCGGTATTTCGCCAGCGCCGGAGTCTCAAGAATCTCGCGCGTCAGTTTCGCGCCTTTGATCATCGTTTCGAGATCACGGTCATCGGCCAAAAAGGCAGGGTCAATGGCGGGCATGGCAAAAGGATCGGCGCTGTTCAGCGTGACCGAGCCCCGGCTTTCGGGGCGCAGTTTGCAGACATGGCAGCTGAAGCCGTAGCCATAGTGCAGCTTGCGCGAGTGATCATCGACCAGCGCAATTGTGAAATGAAGCTGCACGTCGGGGCGATCCAGATCAGGCGAGGTTTTCAGAAAAGCCGCGCCTTCTGCAAAGCAGGTGGCTGCCATCGACACGCCGGTTTTGCGCCAGCGGTTTATGTGACCCATCAGCTTCATGCCGCCCAAAAGGCCAATGCCGAAATTGTCGGTATCAGCCGATTTGTAGGCCAGCGTGAAGTCCATGTGATCCTGCAAGTTTTTGCCCACACCGGGAAGGTTGTGTCGCACCTCGATCCCGTGCTTTTCAAGATCTGCCGGGTCACCAATGCCGGACAGTTGCAGCAACTGAGGTGTCTTCAGCGCACCGCTGCACAGCAAGACCTCGCGCGTGGCTTTGACCTCGATATCGCGGCCTTTGCCATTTTCCTTGTAAACCACACCTGTCGCGCGTTTGCCGTCAAAGGTCAGACCTTTGGCATGCGCCTTGGTGATCACAGTCAGGTTCGGCCTGTCCATGATCGGGAACAGATAGGCCGCCGCGGCCGAGCACCGCTCGCCATTCTTGGCTTTGTCGTGGAACTGCGTGACCTGATAATAGCCAACGCCCTCATTGTCGCCGGTGTTGAAGTCCTCGCGCTCGCGAATCTGCAATTGCTTAGCGGCTTCGATAAAGTCCCGCGTCACCGGGCGAGATTCTTTCTGGTCCGAAACCTGCAGCGGACCAGCCCCACCATGCATATCGTCGCCGCCACGCTCGTTATTTTCTGATCGTTTGAAATAGGGAAGAACACTGTCCCAATCCCAGCCTTCGCAGCCCAGATTCGCCCATTCGTCATAATCCTCGCGCTGACCGCGCACGTACAACATGGCGTTGATCGCGCTGGACCCGCCCAGAACCTTACCGCGCGGCTGATACCCCTTACGGCCATTCAGCCCCGGCTGCTCGACGGTTTCAAAAGTCCAGTTGTTGATCTTGAATGGCTTACCCGGAAGCATGGCCACAACAGCGGCCGGCATGCGAACCAATATGCTGTCTCCGTTGCCGCCGCCCGCCTCAAGCAGGCACACGCTTACATTCGGATCTTCCGACAGACGGTTGGCCAGCACACACCCTGCTGATCCCCCACCAACAATCACGTAGTCAAACTGCATCGCATTCCTCCCTGTCACCAAAATGGCCAAAGGGCTCGCTTCGCAATAGCGTCGCATCGGTCAATTGTTTGACACTTTCGGCCAAAGATGCGCCCTGATGAACAATCGGCGTTTGATTTGCTGGTTATTCCGAGCAGTAGCTATCCACCATGCGAGCGAATTCAGTGGAAACCCAATCGTTGAGTTCGAGAGCTTGGGGCGTTTGCGGAGCGCTGTCTTCCATGGCGTGAAAAACACCGTGGAATGTGCGGAAAGTTACGCTGCAAGCCGCTCGCTTCATGCGATCGGCCATCTCCTCGGCTTCGGCCTGCAAGATGTCCAGATCACCCACGTAACCAAGGCTAGGTGGCAGACCGGACACATCTTTGGCGCGCGCCGGAACAGCGTAGGGCGAGATATCGTACCGCTTTTGCGTTCGTAGTTCTCGCAGCAACAAATGCCAGGCGAGCACCCCGTGTTCGCGCGTCCATGTGATCTTGTTCTTTGGCAGCTTTGTCCAGTTGGATGCGCGGTCATCGATCATTGGATAAAAAGGCATCATGAACGCGATCTTTGCGTCTCCGGAATCCCGCGCGCGCAACGCCGTCGACAGGACCAGCCCACCGCCCGAACTGTTCCCGGCCAGGATGAGGTTGTCCGCATCGCCGCCCAATTGCTTGGCATGATCACGCACCCAGAGCAGCGTATCATAGCAATCGTCATGCCCTGCTGGGTAAGGTGCCTCAATCGATAGCCGGAATGCTGGTGCTACGATGATGCAGGGGCGCGACGCCATCAGGCGTTGAAATAGTGCATGATGGCGTTCCGGCCAGCCTGTCGCGTATCCACCACCATGGAAGAACACCACAATGGGCAGCGGACCCTTGCAATTGGTGGGCTTGTAGATACGTACACGAACTTCACCGGTTCCATCCCGGCGCGGAATCATGACCGTTTCGTTGACCGCGTTTTCAAGCTGTTTTTCCGCTGCTTTCTTTCTGCCGCGGGCTGAGATTTTGAGCCCCGTTGGACTTTTGATGAGCCACATGGCCACCCGTTGACCAAAAGGGCGCGGGTCTGATTTAGGCATAGGAGATCCTGAATTTTCAAACGCTCAGCAATACTTAGGCGACGGGCAATTCCCCGCCGCCTTAAACTGCGACTGCTCGGTTACTGAGGCTGCGGGTTCGCACCACTATCCGATGGTTTCTGCTGGTCATTTGCGTCGAAATAGAGCGTGCCGAAAATCCAATCGAACAAGGGCAGAGTGATGTTGAAGTTGCCCTCAACCATCACGTCGCGATTGTGATGCACAGTGTGAAACAAACGCAGGTACGTCCAGCCGGGGATAAGTCGGAAAATGCGTTCGGTGACCGAACCACGCTGCAGGTGGTAGCTAAAATGCAGGACTTCATACAGCAGATAGCAAGAGGTCATCGTGATGAAGAACAGATAGCCGTAGTTACCCCCAAAGAGGAAGTAGGACACCAGACCTCCGGGGATTGAAATTGCCACCGTGGTCAGAACGAGCAGATAGATCGGGAAGATCACGACGCGCCAATCCAGGACCATCTGATATTCCATGTCCGTATCCACGAAAAAGGTGTGATGGTCGCCTGTGTGACGCTGATAAAACAGCTTGAAAAGCTTTGTTTTGTGATGCCCCCAATAGTTATGAGATGCCCACTCACCCAGATTATAGGCGACATAGGTCGCGACAACGAACCAAAGTTGGTAGAGCTTAAAATCCACCAGTTTGGTCGTACCCCACCAGATCAAAGATCCTGCGCCGATCACAACGACAGACAGGTGCAGCAGACCGCTGTAGTTTGGGCTTACGCCCGCGCGGTACTTGGCTCGAAACTTCTCTCTTGCTTCATCATTCATAACTGGGTCCTCCCTAACCAAAAGTTGCCAGTCAGAATATGCAGATTTGATATAGCTTCTAATTTATATTACTTAAGGATATTATCACTCTGGGAAATAACTAAGCTAATGCTAAGAAATCACGACCTGAATCTGCTTCCAGTCTTCGATATTTTGATGCGAGAACAGCACTTGTCCAAGGCAGCAGAGCGTCTGAACATGAGTCAACCTGCTGTCAGCAACGCGCTCAAACGACTGAGACAGGGATTCGATGACGAGTTGTTTGTACGCACCGGTCGAGGTCTAAAGCCGACGCAACGCGCACTTGATCTGCATGCCAAGGTTGCCCCTGCGCTCGTACAGATCAGAAGCAGTTTCGAAGACCAGGAGTTTTCTGCAGAGACGTTTTCCCGAACCATCGATGTCTCGATGAATCATGCAGTCGAACACATCTGGGGGCCCGTATTGATGAGGGAAGCCCGAAAGCAGGCGCCAAATCTAAAGTGGAGGGTACATCCAGATTACCTGGATGAAATTCCTGTGCGTCTCAAGGATGGAAGATTGGGATACGCGGTTGACTACACGCCTATGCCGGAAGACCACTTTGACTCGCTGCTGATATTGCGTGAGTCGCTTACGCTTATCAGTGCCGCCGATCATCCATGCGCAAAAACAGGAGTGTCGCTGGAAGAGTTTCAAACGCTGGCACATGTGTCGCTGGTGCGAAGGTTTGGTATTGTTCGCAGCCAGAACAGTCGACGAACTACCCCTTTGGAGTTTTTGTTGGGAAACTCGCTTCCGGCTCGCAATATCGCTCTGCAAATGTCGAGTTTTGTTTCCATCCCTGAAGTCGTTGCCGCAACCGACCTTATTGCTGTAGTCCCCACCCGTTTGGCCCGACCCTTGGTCGACGCCGGTTCGCTGGTTTCGCACAACCTTCCGTTCGACTATCCAGAAATCGAGGTGCGCCTATACTGGCACAAAAGCCGAAACACTGATCCGGGTCACGGGTGGCTTGTAGACTTACTGGCGCGATCAGCGGCAACGCTTGCAGAAACCAACAATTGACGTTGCCACTGTTAGCACGTCAGTTTGTTGTCTCCATATCGGGATGAATGTTTCAAACTGCCGGGCGAGTAGCCGTATTTTTTGGTAAAGGCTCTTACGAAGCTGGATGGCTCCGAATAGCCGGTTCTCCAAGCGACGGTTGAAACATCCAGGCCGGCCGTGCTCAGTAACTCATGCCCAATTGCCAGTTTCGCCTCTGTCTGGATCTTTCTGAAACTTGTCCCCTCCTTGGCAAGACGACGGCGCAACGTGCGTTCACTTGTCCCTAGCTTTGAAGCGATTGAAACGATTGTTGGATCGTTGTTGATTTCCAACAAAGTGGCTTCGCGGACTTGCGCCGTCATTTCCGGAATATCGGAGTTTTCCAGGTTTAGTAGGCTTCGGCATTGCCTCAGGCAATTCTCCATCGTTGCTGGGTTGTGCTGCGGCAAGGGCATATCAAGAAGCTTTTGGGGGAGGATGATCGAGTTTCTCCGACAACTCAGCGTGACGCTGATTCCGAGTTCAGTTTTTATTGCGGACGCGACCGCCGGATTATCCAGCGTGGTTTCAAAGACCACGCGCGACATAGAAAACCTGGGCAGAAACTGCGAGGTGAAGTTGCTAACAACCGTCAGGTGCCTTTCCAGCACAAAACTCTCGACTGCCTTTGGCAGACCGCTGATATCCAAATTTAGGGCAGGTGGATCTTCGAGCTCGTTTAGACGCAATCGGGCGATCACGAACGACAGGTTCGCGAAATCTATAGCCGTTTTTAGTCCAGCACGAAGAGTTGGGCTGCTCAAAATAGCATATCCCCAAATGCCAAAGACTTCGGGTCTGTAGCGGCGACCAATTTCAATTCCCATTCCAGGGCGGTCAGGCGCGTACTTGATGAAATTTTCTATCGCCGCAACTTCTTGCCCAAGCGTCACAGTCGCCTCGTTCTGGTAGAGATCGAAAGTGACCAGCCCGGTATCCTCCAGGCATTGTTCGGGAGTTACACCATATTTTGCTGCTTCCTCGCACAGGATGCGGATGCTGCCCGGTGATCGTTTCAGGGACGCGTTTTGCATGTTTTGAACCTAAACACTGTGGCCGATAATGTCAAAAAGATGTCCGCTGCCATCATCGAAAATTGATCCCCAAAAACCGAAATTACCGGGCAGGAGGATGTTATGCGATCACTCATTGCCATTCAGGAAGGTCAGATCTCACTCGAGCAGATCAAAGCGCTCGAGGAAGTCGTGCGCAAGCTTTATGTCGAGCACGTATGCGACGACAAACTGACGATCATCTGGAACGTCGCTGCCAAACAGCACACGATCACAGATCGCCGTTGGTCACGCTCGTCGACTGTCTCGATGGAAGTGCCGGACGGGTTTGAAACGCAACGCCGCGAAGCCTTCATGCTGGAGGTCGATAGATGCTGGCGCAAAATCACCGGTCAGCACCCGGATCAGGTGTCTGTGGGTGCATTCGACCAGTCCCGTTATGGCGACATTCTGAAAGGCAACCTGACACGCTTGTCGCCTTGGGGACGCTTTACCTATCTGTTCAAACTGTTTTCGCGCGCGATGATCTCAAAAATGCGCCACGGCGTGCTGATCACGCAATTCAATCAATAGGAGAGGAATTGATATGCCGCTCTATACTCTTGCATCCAAGAAACCTTTCCCCGAGCAGATCCGATTTGACATCGCGCAGGTCATCACCGATGTGCATTGCGGCCTAACTGGCGCGCCGTCCGAGTTCGTGAACGTCGTTTTCATGACCGGCTACGGCATGCGACGCGGAACTGTTTTGGGCGTGAACGGCAACGTCCGCATGGGCGGAGACCGGACCGCTGGTCTCTATGAAAAACTGAACGAGCAGATGCACACGCGTATCTCCGAGGCGGCCCAGCTGGAAAAAAGCAAGGTGCTGGTCACGCTGATCGGCATCGAATCTAACTGGGTGGTCGAAGGCGGTATGGTTCTGCCCTTCCCAGGCGACGAAGCCGACTGGCTTGAGCGCAAGAACGCCACCCATGCCGCAATGGGGATTGGCCCCGTAACTGATTACATTTAAATCCAGGAGGGTTTAACAATGTCCGCACCGCACCTGACACCCGTTAAATCGGAAACGCCTGATCTCGAGGCTCTGCTTCTGGCTCAGAAAAAGGCCTATCTGGCCGATCCCATGCCCGACCGGGCGGCTCGGGTGCGGCGTCTGGACAAGCTGCACAACGCGCTGATCGACAACAAGGCGCGCATCATCGCGGCGGTCAGCAAGGATTTCTCGAACCGCTCGGCGGCTGAAACCGAACTGGCCGAGATCATGCCGCTGCTGGACGGTATCGCCTTTTACCGCAAGCGCCTGCGCAAGTTCATGAAACCGCAGCGCCGCCACGCGCCGCTGACCCTGATGCCTGCCAGCATTCAGGTGCAATATCAGCCCGTGGGCGTGGTTGGCATCGTGGTGCCGTGGAACTTCCCGATCTTCCTGGCCCTGTCGCCGCTGGTAGGCGCGCTGGCCGCGGGCAACCGCGCGATGCTGAAATCGTCGGAATTCGCACCGGCCTCGGGTGATCTGTTGAAAGAAATCATCGCAGATATCTTCTCTGAGGACGAAGTAACCGTTGTCACCGGTGGTGTCGAGGTCGCGACTGAGTTCACCAAGTTGCCGTTCGACCATCTGGTGTTCACCGGTTCGACTCAGGTCGGCAAGATCGTGATGAAGGCCGCTGCCGACAACCTGACGCCGGTTACGCTGGAGCTGGGTGGCAAATCGCCGGTCATCATCCACAAGGACTTCCCGATTGATGAAGCCGCCAGCCGGATTGCATTCGGCAAAGGCATCAATGCCGGTCAGGTCTGCGTGTCGCCCGATTACATCCTGTGCCCGCGCGACAAGGTGAACGCCTTTTGCACCGCGTTTGCGGATTCGATGAGCAAAGCCTACCCGACCCTGCGCGACAATCAGGACTATACGGCGATCATCACCGACCGTCAGAAGACCCGCCTGGAAGGCTATCTGAAAGACGCCGAGGCAAAAGGTGCCGAGCTGATCACCATCAACCCCAAGGGTGAGCATTTCAACGACACGCGCAAGATGCCGATGACCCTGATCCTGGGCGCGACTGACGAGATGCTGGTGCTGCGCGAAGAGATATTTGGCCCGATCCTGCCGGTGATCCCCTACGACTCGATTGATGAAGCTGTGGCTTACGTCAATGACCGCCCGCGTCCGCTGGCCTTCTACTACTTCGATTGGGATAAGAGCCGCGCCAATGACATTCTGGCCCGCACCCATGCGGGTGGTGCCTGCATCAACGACACCATGTCTCATGTGATGGCCGATGACATCCCGTTCGGCGGCATCGGTCCGTCGGGCATGGGTCACTATCACGGTGAAGAAGGCTTCCGCAATTTCTCGAAGGCCAAAGGCGTGGTCCGCAAGGGCCGCATCAATGCCACCGCATTTGTTGCCCCGCCCTGGGACAACTTCATGTTCAACAGCCTGAAAAAGCTTCAGGCGATGCGCTTCCGGCGCCGCAATATTCAGGAGTAAAGACCAATGGTTGCTGCTCAGAAAATCGAAACGACGAATCAAGGAAACACAGAAATGGCAACGCTTGGGGATTCCCTGACGCTGAAATCGGGAACGGTTCTGCGCAACCGGATCTGCAAAGCTTCGATGAACGAAGCTCTGGCCACTCCGGACGGTAAAGTCACACCTGCTCACGTCTCGCTGTACGAGGCATGGGCCCATAGCGGCGCGAGCCTGCTGATCACCGGCAACATGATGGTTGACGGCAAGCACATGAACGAACCGCTGGTCGTGGATGCGCTGCTGGACAGCAACATGGACCTGCTGCGCAAATGGGCGGCCACCGGCAAGGCGACCAACACCCATATCTGGCCGCAGCTGAACCACCCGGGCAAGCAGTCGCCCAAAATGGTCAACGACGCACCGGTTGCACCTTCGGTCGTGCCAATCCCGAATGAGATGTTCGCCCCCCCGCGCGAGCTGTCCGATTCCGAGATCGAGGACATCATCGACCGGTTCGCCGAAGCCGCCGCCCGTCTGGAAGAGGCAGGTTTCACCGGCGTTCAGCTGCACGGCGCGCATGGCTATCTGATCGGCCAGTTCCTGTCGCCGCATCACAACCGCCGCGAAGACAAATGGGGCGGCAGTTTTGACAACCGCTTCCGCTTTGTCGAAGAGGTCTACAAACGCGTCCGCGCCAGTACCGGCCCCGGTTTCAACGTTGGCATCAAGATCAACTCGTCCGACTTCCAAAAGGGCGGTTTCACCGAGGAAGACTCGATCGAAGTGGCCAAGCGTCTGGACCGTCTGGGCATCGACCTGATCGAAATCTCGGGAGGCAGTTGGGAAAACCCCGTCAACCGCAAGGGCAAGCAGGAAGTCAAAAAGGAGAGCACCCTCAAGCGCGAGGCATATTTCCTGGAATATGCCGAAAAGGTCAAAAGCCAGATCTCGACCCCTCTGGTCGTGACCGGCGGTTTCCGCTCGTCCGAGGGCATGAGCGAAGCTCTGGCAACCGGCGCTCTGGATATGGCCGGTGTGGCCCGTCCCTTCGCCGTCGATCCCAAGTTCGGCACTCATGTTCTGCAGAACCCCAAGCACGTATCGCATGTTGCGCCCATCCGTTCGGGTCTGAAGAAGATCGACGCAATGGCGATCATGGAGATCAGCTGGTACACCATGCAGATCGAACGCATCTCGCAAGGTAAGAAGGTGCAGACCAAAGCGGACGGTGTCTGGCCGGCGCTGCGCGTGATGTACCGGTTCTGGAAAAACGGCAAAGCGGTCAAAAAGGTCCGCGCCTGATCTCACGGAACCCTGCCCGCAACAAGGAAAAGTTAGATGACGCATTCCAACGGCACCTGTAGCTGCGGGCAGGTTCACTTCAAAACACAAGGTCGCCCGCTGTTTAGGGCGATCTGTCACTGCACCATTTGCCAGCGGTTCAACGATGCCGAATATGGCGATATCCTGCTGTTTCGTGCTGCGGACGTGGACCAGGCCGGGTGTGGTGAAATTGTATACGAAAGCCTGAAGCAGCCGCCTTTGCTGGCGCGTGGCAGATGCACAGCATGCGGCAACCCGGCACTGGAAAAATTGAACGTGCCGCTGTTTCCAAAACTGATTTTGGTGCCCTCGGCCCGGATCGTCGAACAGGCAGACCTACCTTCACCCGATTTCCACATCTTTTACAATCACCGGGTCCGTGAAGCGCAGGACGATCTGCCAAAATCCAGCGGCTATCTGCCCAGCCAGGCTCGATTTACGATCCATCTGCTGCGCGGTTTGTTTCGCGGTGACGGCTGACCGGATGTTGAGCTACTGAGGAGAACGAGATGCAGAACCCCAATGGTGCATGTTTGATAATCGGAGCTGGCGATGACACAGGCTCTGCTATCGCCCGGGCATTTGCCCGCGAGGGGTTAACCGCTTGTGTCGTTCGCCGCGACCGCCATGCCGATGCTCTTGAGGCGCTGGCGGAATCAATCCGCGACGAGGGTCATCAGGCCCGAGCCTATCCCGCTGATGCACGGGATGAGACCGAGATGCACAATCTGATCGGTAAGATCGAGGAGGAGGTTGGCCCAATCGAGGTCGCCGTTTTCAACATCGGGGCCAATGTGCGTTTTGGCATCACCGAGACCACCCCGCGCGTCTATCGCAAGGTCTGGGAGATGGCCGCTTTCGCCGGGTTCTTGATGGGTCACGAGGTCGCCGCCCGGATGCTACCGCGCGAACGCGGGACGATCATTTTCACCGGAGCATCGGCCAGTATGCGTGGCAATGCCGGGTTCTCGGCCTTTTCGGGCGCGAAACACGCGCTGAGGGCGCTGGCGCAGTCCATGGCGCGCGAGTTGGGGCCAAAAAACATCCACGTCGCCCATACGGTGATCGACGGGGCCATCGACAGCAATTTTATCCGCGAACATTTCCCGGATGTGGACCAGATGCGCGATGAAGACCGTATCCTGAATCCCGAGCATATCGCGCAGAATTATGTGATGCTGCACAAACAACCCCGTACGGCCTGGACGCATGAGATGGACCTGCGTCCCTGGAAAGAAACCTGGTAACTGGAGCGAACCATGACAGCTCAGGTAGACTTCATCTACGATTTCGGCAGCCCCAACGCCTATCTGGCCCATTGCCTGGTCAATGACATCGAGACCCGAACCGGCGCGTCGTTCAACTACATTCCTTGTCTTTTGGGCGGGATATTCAAAGCGACAGGCAATCAGTCTCCGTTTCTCATGTTCCGGGACGTCAAAGGTAAGCTGGATTACGACCGCGTGGAGTTCGAACGGTTTATTCGCCGGCATAAGCTGTCGAAGTTCCGAATGAACCCCCATTTCCCGGTTAACACGTTGCTTATGATGCGGGCGGCGGCAGCCGCTGAGGTTGACGGATTCCAAGGCAACTACATCACGGCAGGGATGGCCGCAATGTGGGAAAAGGGGCTCAAAATGGATGATCCGGACGTGTTTGTCTCGGCGATGAACGATGCAGGACTCGACGGTCAAAATCTGTTGGAGCGTGCCAATGAAGATGCGGTCAAAGAGCGCTTGAAAAACAACACCAGCGTAGCTGTCGAGCGTGGTGTCTTCGGCATCCCCACCTTCTTTGTCGGAGAAGAAATGTTTTTCGGCAAGGACCGATTGGATCTCGTGGAACGAGAGCTTGAAAGCATCTCGAGCTCTTGAAAACCAAGACATCAGGGATCTTCAGCGATGCGAGGGTCCACTTTGCAATTACACAGATTGATGTTGGTTTAGGAAAACCGCAGAGGCGCTGCGTTTCGGCTGATCAAAGGTCGTTCACGCGCCTCATAGCAGGAAACTTGGCTCACAATGACTGATCACATGACACATCACCGAGACACGGACAACAACCCCGTAACGATCTCTGTTTCACGTCGCGTCGTACCGGGGCGCGAGGCCGAATTCGAGGATTGGATCCGAGGCATAGCCGAGGCTGCATCGCATTTCGAGGGGCAACAAGGTTTAAGCATTTTGCGCCCTTCCGAAAAGACTGGCGGACGCTACGTCATGATTTATCGTTTCGATAATTACGAACATGCTGCTGCCTGGGAAACCTCGCCCGAGCGATCCGAGTGGATTGCCAAGCTGGAAGGGATATCCGATGGCGATGCAGATCGCAAAAGCGAGACCGGTCTCGAAGTGTGGTTCGATATGCCCGAGATCCCTGCAGCCGTTCCACCACCACGCCATAAAATGGCTGTTGTATTGATCGTTGTGATCTTTGCCCTTGTCTTTGCGCTTCAGGTTTTCCTCGTTCCTTTCATGACTGGTTGGCCACGTTGGGCACAGACGCTCAGCATCGTCACAATTCAGGTTGTGTCGATGACATATCTGATAATGCCAATCATAACTCTGCTGCTAAAGCCGTGGTTGTTTCGCAACCAAACTCAGGCAATCAAATAGATGTCTTGCCGTTCTTTGAAGGGATCAATGGACAATAGGACGTTCCTTATGGTTGTCAGAGTAGGCTCGTCAAAGGCCTCTTCACGTTCTCCATTTTAGACTCACAATGGTGTATTTCGCGCAATGAACGAAGACATTTCCTCACTTGCAGATTATCCAAACTCCTTCTGGAAACGGTTCAAGGTCACGGCGGGCGATCTGGACGGCTTCCACCACGTAAACAACGCTGTCTATTTGAAATGGATGGATGCTACCGTTTGGGAACATACGCGGCATGTCGGTTTGACCGAGCAAGCCTGCCTCGACCTGAATCGCGGTATGGCCGCAGTGCGCCACGAGATCGATTATCTGTCCTCCGCTTTTTTGGATGATGAGATCGTCGTGTACAACTGGCTCTCGGTGAATGATGAGCGTTTGCGTTGCAGTCGCCTGTTTCAGATGATCCGATTGGGTGACAGCAGAACGATATTGCGCGCCAGATCAGACTATGTGTGTACCAATCTGACAACTGGACGTCCGACACGTATGCCGAATGAATTCAAGACCGGATATAAAGTCACAATCCCTCGAAGCGGCTGACAGCGATCCGCTGCAAACATTGCGCAGTATCACCCAAAACCCCTTGAAAGTTTGATTTCGCAATGCGGAATATAGTTGTCCGCTTTTGGGGATTGGGTAGCGTTTGGGTGACAAATCCCGTGTGGTTGGGTGTGGCGCTTTGTGGTGGTTTGCCCGCCAGAAACTCACCGTCGCCAATAAGTTTACGATGTCGGATGTAGCGGCCTGCGAACTCTCGGACCGTACCAGAACTCGGTCATGATCCGCGCAACGGGGTTCAAGCCCCTCCTCAGCTTTCTCGTTCCCCAAACAGTTTTGGACCACAGACTCGCTGCGTTCGGTTCGACCGACCAGTATCTGTGCATCATCTGTCTTGGGTATTTGCGCGGAGTTTATACCTGATTAAAAAACTCAGGTTGACAAAGGAGACTAATTCACTCAGTTATTTGTCAGCCAGCACCAATCAGGTGCGCCGACCACTCTGAATTAACAAAAAAGACCTGATCCCATGACCAGATTCCATGCTGCTGCCAGCGCGCTGGCGCTGTGCGTTGCAACCAATGCGTCCGCGGCCGAGACCCCCTCGAAAGCCGACATCCTCGCCACCTACGCCAATATCGCCCAAGCGAAATACGATGACAGCCTGATCGCCGCCAAAATGCTACAGACGGCGGTGCATGCCCTGATCGCGAACCCTTCGGACGCGACGTTGGCGGCGGCCAAGGCGGCGTGGATTTCCGCGCGCGTGCCCTATCAGCAGACCGAGGTCTACCGGTTCGGAAACCCAATTGTCGACGAGTGGGAAGGCAAAGTGAACGCGTGGCCGTTGGATGAAGGGCTGATCGACTATGTGGATGCCACTTATGGCGGCCCATCGGACGAGAACGAGTTCGCCGCGCTGAACGTCATCGCGAACCCCAACTTTACCCTGTCGGGCCAAACCATCGATGCCAGCCAGATCACCCCCGAACTGCTGGCCGAAACCCTGCACGAGGCTGATGGGATCGAAGCGAACGTAGCCACCGGTTATCATGCAATCGAGTTTCTGCTTTGGGGGCAGGACCTGAACGGCCACGGTGTCGGGGCCGGAAACCGCCCGTGGACGGACTATGCCTCCGGCGCCGATTGCACCGGCGGGAATTGTGACCGTCGCGGAGAATATCTGCGCGCTGTGACCGATTTGTTGGTCAGCGATCTAGACTGGATGGTTGCACAATGGGTTGAAGGCGGTGATGCGCGCTTGGCACTGACCGAGAACGAGGCCACAGGCGTCAGCGCAATTCTGACCGGCATGGGCTCGCTGTCATATGGAGAACAGGCCGGTGAGCGGATGCGCCTCGGCCTGATGCTGAATGATCCGGAAGAGGAACATGATTGCTTCTCGGACAACACCCATAACAGCCACTACTATGACGGTCTGGGCATCCAGAATGTCTATCTGGGCAGCTACACCCGGATCGACGGTACTCCGATCTCGGGCGCGTCACTGTCCGACCTTATCACCGCGACCGACCCGGCGTTGGATGCCGAGATGAAGGTGAAGCTGGCCAACACGATGCAAGCGCTAGGCCGGATCAAATCGACGGCCGAGGCTGGGTTCGCCTATGACCAGATGCTGGAACGCGGCAATGCAGGTGGCGAAGCCTTGATCATGGGCGGCGTGAACGGCCTGATCGATCAGACCAAGACCATCGAACGCATCGTCACCAAGCTGGAGCTGGATCAGATTGATTTTGAAGGCTCGGACAGTTTGGACAACCCCAACGCAGTCTTCCAGTGATCCCGCACCTGTGAGGCGGCATCTCATAGTCGCCTCGCAGGTTTTTGAGGGCTGGTAGACGGTTTGCCGCAGGACATTCAGCAATTAACCGACTATTATAGTCAGAATAAGCAGCTAAAGGCGTTCTGCCATGATCGTTTGCCATTGCACCAACATCTCGGACGCAGACATCCGCGCCGCGATCGACTGGATGCGCGCATCAGATTCCCATGCGGTGATCACCCCCGGCAAGATCTATCATGCCCTTGGAAAATCAGCGGATTGTGGCGGATGCATGCCACTTTTCCTAGACACGATGCGGTCCAACGATAAGCTGGAAATCCCCATGCAGCTTCGGACATTGCGGTCCGCAGCATCACAGGAGAAAGCACATGAAGGGCGATCCCAAAGTCATAGAATACCTCAACAAATCCCTGCGGCATGAGCTGACGGCGGTCAGCCAGTATTGGCTTCACTACCGCTTGCAGGAGGATTGGGGCCTTGGTCACATGGCCAAGAAAAGTCGCGAGGAAAGCATCGAGGAGATGGGCCACGCGGACAAGCTGATCGAACGGATCATCTTTCTGGAAGGCCATCCCAACCTGCAAAAGCTGGACCCACTTCGCATCGGGCAGACACCCAAGGAAACTCTGGAATGTGATCTGGCAGCCGAACACGACGCGCGCGCCCTGTATGTGGAGGCCCGCGAATACTGCCGCGAGGCGGGGGACTATGTGACCATGTCCCTGTTTGAAGGCTTGATCAGCGATGAAGAGGGTCACATCGACTTCCTCGAAACGCAGCTTGATCTGTATGAAAGGATTGGCGAAGCCAATTATGCGCATCTCAATGCATCGAAAATGGACGAAGGCGAGTAAGCTTTCGATCGTGGCGGTGGCGGCTTTGGCGGCCACCCCCTCTTTCCCGACCGAGTTGCAGGACCTGCACCTCAACTTCCAGCCCAGAACCGAAGACGAGGCCGCCCGGATCGCGGATGTCACCGCCGCGCCCGAGGATTTCAGCGTGCCGCAACGGTTCGAGGACTTGCCGGCAGGGGAGGCCACAGTGCGGTTGCGCGCGGATGCGGATGCGTTCTCGCAACCATCGGGCAATCTGGAGTTTGAGCAGGAGTTGGATTTCAAAGTCGGCAACGGGCTGTTCAAGAAGATTTGGGTTTCGTCGCCGTCATCGACACTGGCCTCGGACGGGTTGGGGCCGCTTTACAACGCGCGGTCGTGCCAGCGGTGCCACATCAAGGACGGGCGCGGCCATACGCCGAATGGCCCACAGGACAGCGCGGTGTCGATGTTCCTGCGCGTCTCAATCCCTGGCGGGGCGGGCCAGTCCGAGATCGCGGACTATGTCGCCACGCAGCCAGAGCCAAACTACGGCGGTCAGATGCAGGACCTCGCCCTGCCCGGCCACCCGGCAGAATACCGGCTGGACATCACCTACACGGACGTCCCTGTCGAACTGTTGGATGGTGAGACGGTCACGTTGCGCGCACCGACCTATACCGCCGCTGATCTGGGCTATGGGCCGCTGCACCCGCAGGCGATGCTCAGCCCACGCGTGGCACCGCAGATGATCGGGCTGGGTCTGCTCGAAGCGATCCCGGTCGGGGATATACTGGCCAAGGCCGACCCAGAAGACGGTGATGGGGACGGTATCTCAGGCCGCCCCAACATTGTGTGGTCGACCGAATTCGATGCGCCGATGATGGGGCGGTTCGGCTACAAGGCTGGGATGCCGACTATCTTGGAGCAATCGGCAGGTGCCTTTGCCGGAGACATCGGGATATCCAGCCCTCTGTTCCCTGCGGCCCATGGTGACTGCACGGAGTTGCAGGAGAACTGCGTGAATGCCCCGCATGGCGATGGCGACGACCGTGTGTTCGAGATTGATCAGCAGGGTATGGACCTTGTGGCCTTCTACAGCCGCAATCTTGGGGTGCCAGAACGTCGAGATGCAGACGACCCGCAAGTGCTGCGCGGAAAGCAGGTCTTCCACCAGACCGGCTGTGCGTTGTGCCACACCCCTGCCTACGTCACGCACCGTATGGAGGACCGGCCTGAACACAGTTTCCAACTGATCTGGCCCTATACCGACTTGCTGCTGCACGACATGGGCGAAGGTCTGGCCGATCATCGCCCCGAGGCGCGCGCAACGGGCCGGGAATGGCGCACGCCGCCGCTGTGGGGTATTGGCCTGACCCAGCAGGTTTCGGGTCATACCCAATTCCTGCATGACGGGCGGGCGCGATCCCTGCTGGAGGCGGTCCTGTGGCACGGGGGCGAGGCGCAAGCGGCGCGCGATACGGTTGTGTCGATGCCCAAGCTTGACCGAGACGCCCTGATCCGCTTTCTGGAGAGCCTCTGATGCGCCCGCTGTTTCTTGCCCTTGCTTTGGCTTTGCCCCTGCCCGCCACAGCGCAGGACAGTGCTGCGATTCTGACGGACGTGGTCGAAGCACACGTTCTGCCCGGTTATGCGAGACTATCCGAGACGACCGCCACTTTGGCCGCGACCGCGCAGGCCGGATGCGATCCTGCATCACCTGACCTGCGGGCCGCATTCCATGGCGCATTCGACGATTGGATCTTGGTCAGTCACCTTCGGTTCGGACCGTCTGAACGGGACGACCGCGCCTTTGCGCTGGCCTTTTGGCCCGACACCAAGGGATTCACGCCCAAGGCCCTGAGCGGTTTGATCTCGACCAGCGACCCCGTTGTAGAAAGCCCCAAGGCCTTTGCCGAAACCTCCATCGCCGGGCGCGGGTTTTTCGCGCTGGAGATGATGCTCTTTGATCCCGCCTTTGCTGATCAGGGCCAAGCCCCCTATCGCTGCGCCCTGATCCGCGCGATCACAACTGACATCGACCGCAACGCAAAGGCCATCGCCGAGGACTGGCAGCCCTTTGCCGAACACGTGACACACTCCGGCGGCAACAGCCCCTATCGGTCTGAAAACGAAGCCCTGCAAGAGCTATACAAGGCACTGTCCACCGGCCTTCAATTCACGTCCGAGACCCGCCTTGGACGCCCGCTGGGCACATTCGACCGCCCCCGTCCAAAGAGGGCCGAGGCGCGCCGGTCTGCGCGGTCCTTGCGCCATGTGGAACTGTCGCTGATCACTCTGCGTGATCTGGCCATGCGCCTGTCTGCGGATCATCCTGCCATTGCGGCAGACATGGACGGCGCGTTCGACAATGCGATCGCCCGCGCGCAAGCCTTGAACGACCCTGCATTTGCGGGCGTGGCCAACCCGCTGGGCCGTCTACGCATCGAGGCGCTGCAACAGTCGATCAACGATATCCGCCAGATTGCCGCAAATGATCTGGGCCCGACCCTGGGCATCAGCGCCGGGTTCAACGCACTGGACGGTGACTGACCATGACCAGCCGCCGCCATTTTCTTGCCGGGCTTGCCGCCGCCAGCATGACACCCTTAGGCGGTTGGGCAGCGGTCGGCGCGCCCGACTACTTGGCGGCGGCGCTGTTTCCCGATGGCTCTTACCGGCTGGCGGGGCTGAGTGCCGAGGGAGATATTCTGTTCACGTTACCCTTGCCAGCAAGGGGTCACGCGGCGGCCGCGCACCCTCAGCGCGCGCAGGCGGTGGCATTTGCCCGCCGACCGGGCACTTTTGCGTTGGTGATCGATTGCGCAACCGGAGCCCAAACCGCCCGGTTGGACGCGCCAGAAGACCGCCATTTCTACGGCCACGGCGTGTTTTCGGCAGATGGGGCGACGCTCTACACCACAGAAAACGACTATGAGGCAGGCCAAGGCGTGATCGGCGTCTGGAATACCGGAGATTACGCGCGATTGGGTGAGTTCCCCTCGGGCGGCATCGGCCCCCATGACATGCGCCTGATGCCCGACGGCCAAACACTTGTTGTGGCCAATGGCGGCATCGAAACCCATCCCGAAACAGGGCGCACCAAGCTGAACCTGCCCGTCATGCGCCCCAACCTGACCTATCTGGACCACTCTGGCGCGGTTATAGAACAAATGGAACTGCCGCGCGCGCTGCACAGAAACTCGATCCGCCATCTGGCTGTCCGGCCCGACGGCCTGGTGGCCTTTGCGCTGCAATGGCAAGGGGACAAAACACGGCACCCGCCGTTGCTGGGCCTGCACCGGCCCGGCACGGCCCCGCGCCTGCTGACCGCGCCCGAGAGAGAACAGAGCACCCTTCAGGGCTACGCGGGCAGCATCGCTTTCGCCAGTGATGGCAAAACCGTCGCCATCACCTGCCCCCGAGGAAACGCGCTGCATCAATTCGATGTCGAAACCGGCAATTTGACTGCGGCCTATTCCTTGACGGATGTCTGCGGCATCGGCTCTGCCGAGCAGGGATTTGTCTTTACCACAGGCACCGGCGCGGTCGGAGAGATCACCGAGGGTGCCCACATCATGGCGCGCGCCAAATGCCATTGGGACAACCACTTGATCCCAATCCGCACCTTGGCCTAAATTCGGCAATTCGCGATACATAGATTACACTTGGACGAATCAAATTGCTGCCGTATTGGCGGGCGCTAAACCGGCACCCTACGTTAAGGACTGACTTGATTGAAACAGACGCCCGACGCACCGCATTCCATCTACGGGGTTGAAAAATGGGGCAAGGGCCTCATCGAGGTGACAGAGCAGGGCGAGATCGGTTTGCGCAACCCGATACACCCCGAAGCCGCCGCAATAAGCCTGCCCGGTATCTTGTCCGATCTGGACGACCGGGGGATCAAGGCCCCGATGGTGCTGCGCGTAACCTCGTATCTGGAACACGAGATTGCGCATCTGAACGAAAGCTTCCGCGATGCCATCGCGCGCGTTAACTACAAGGGCGCCTATCGTGGTGTTTTCCCCATCAAGGTGAACCAGCAGGCACAGGTCGTCGACCGGATCGTCGAGTTCGGGAAGAAATACAATTATGGGCTGGAAGCGGGCTCCAAGCCCGAACTGGTTGTGGCGCTGGCCCATCGTCTGGCCCCCGAGGCACTGATCGTCTGCAATGGCGTCAAGGATGCCGAATTCATCCAATTGGCCATTCTTTCCCGCAAGATCGGCTTCAACACCGTCATCGTTCTGGAAAGCCCGAAAGAGGCCGACACGGTGATCGAGGTCTATAACGATCTGGGCATCGAACCGCTGATCGGCGTGCGGGTAAAACTGACCAACCAGATCAGCGGAAAATGGGAAGAAAGCTCGGGCGATCGCTCGGCCTTCGGAATGAACACCGACCAGCTAGTCGCCACGGTGGACAAACTAAAAGCGGCGGGCCTGTTACACTGCCTCAAGCTGCAACACTCGCATCTGGGCTCTCAGGTGCAAGACGTCAACGATGTGCGCCGCGCCGTCGGCGAAGCTTGCCGCTATTACACTGAACTTACCCGCGAGGGCGTACCGCTGACCCATCTGGACCTCGGCGGAGGTATGGGCGTGGATTATACCGGTGAGAAAAAGGCCGCTGAGAACTCGATCAACTACACTGTCGAGGAATACTGCGCCAACGTCGTCGAGACCGTCGCCTACGCGATGGATGAGGCCGAAGTCGCCCACCCAACGCTGGTCACCGAAAGCGGTCGTGCGGTGGTGGCGACATCCTCGATGTTGGTGTTCAATGTGCTGGAAAGCACGCTTTACGATGCACCGACCGCACCGGATGTGGAACCTGACGACAACCATCTGGTTTCGGACCTTGCTGCCGTTCACGGATACCTCAGCCAAGATCGTCTGCAAGAATGCTGGAACGACGCGACCTTTTACCGCAACGAACTGCGCGCCCTGTTCCGTCGCGGCTATGTCGACCTGCGCCAGATGGCCCGCGCCGAGCGTATCTATCTGTCGCTGATGGCCCGCCTCAAGGCGCTGGCCGCAAGCGATGATCTGGACACGGATGTAGACGATCAGCTTGAGAAAGTGGCCGATATCTACCACTGCAACTTCTCGCTGTTCCAATCCCTGCCCGATGTCTGGGCGATCGACCAGCTACACCCGATCGTGCCGCTCCAAGGGTTGAACGAAACCCCCGACCGCCGCGCCGTCTTGTCAGACATCACCTGCGACAGCGACGGCAAGATCGACCGATTCATTCTGGCCGACGGTGTCTCACCCAGCCTGCCTGTGCATTCCCTGCCCAAGGACGGCGAGTACTTCATGGGCGTCTTCTTCGTCGGTGCTTATCAGGAAACGCTGGGCGATTTGCACAACCTGTTCGGAGACACCAATGTCGTCACCATCGACCTGCGTGCCGATGGCGGCTTTGACCTGCTGCACGAGCAAGAGGGCGACACCATCAGCGAGGTCCTGTCCTATGTCGAGTTCGACCCACAAGACTGTGTTGCCGCCTTCCGCAAAATGGTGGACGAGGCGATCTCGACCGGTACTCTGCAAGCCAAGGACCGTAAAACCCTGATGAGCGCCTATCGCGACTCCATCAACGGCTACACCTATTACGAATAAGAAGGAGACAGACCATGGGCAAAACACTGGTTGTCGGCGCGGGCGGCGTATCCCACGCAGCCGTGCACAAGATGGCGATGAATTCGGATATCTTCACCGAGATCACTCTGGCCAGCCGCACGAAATCGAAATGCGATGCCATCGCCGCAGCCGTGAAAGAACGCGTCGGCGTTGAGATCAAGACCGCCGCACTCGACGCTTACAAGGTCGAAGACACGGTCAAACTGATCAAGGAAACCGGGGCCGAGATCCTCGTAAACCTCGCCCTGCCCTATCAGGATCTGGTGCTGATGGATGCGTGTCTTGAGGCCGGTATCCACTACATCGACACCGCGAACTATGAGCCCGAGGACGAGGCCAAGTTCGAATACCACTGGCAATGGGCCTATCAGGAACGTTTCAAAGCGGCGGGCCTGACCGCCATCCTCGGTTCGGGCTTTGATCCGGGCGTGACCAGCGTGTTTGCCAAATGGCTCAAGAAACACAAGCTGGACACAATCCGCCAGATCGACGTGCTAGACGCCAATGGCGGCAGCAACGATCAGGAATTCGCCACCAACTTCAACCCCGAGATCAACCTGCGCGAAGTGCTGGCCGAAGTGCGCCACTGGGAAGGCGGCGAATGGAAAACCAGCCCGGCCATGACCCACAAGGTCGAGTTTGACTTCCCCGCCATCGGTCCCAAGAACATGTACCTCATGTATCACGAGGAACTGGAGAGCCTCAGCACCCACTTCCCCGAGATCGAGCGCGCCCGCTTCTGGATGACTTTCGGCGACGCCTATATCACCCACGCCAAGGTGCTGGAAAACGTCGGCATGACCCGCATCGACCCGGTGATGCATGACGGCAAGGAAATCATCCCAATCCAGTTCCTGAAAACCCTACTGCCCGACCCCGGCGATCTGGGCGCGGAAACCAAGGGCAAGGCCTGCATCGGCGACATCGCCACGGGTCAGGCCAAAGACGGCTCGGGCGAGAAGACCTTTTACATCTACAACATCTGCGACCACGAGGAATGCTATGCCGAGGTCGGCTCCCAGGCCGTCAGCTACACCACCGGCGTCCCTGCGATGATCGGCGCGGCACAGGTCCTGAAAGGTAACTGGACCGAGCCGGGCGTCTGGAACATGGAACAGCTCGACCCGGACGACTTCATGGACATGCTGAACAATCACGGCCTGCCATGGCAGGTCCACGAACTTGACGGCCCGGTCGAATTCTAGATCCAGAACTTCATCTGGCCATAAATATCCCGGGGGGTCCGGGGGGCTGGCCCCCCGGCTTCTCCAAAATCGGAGACGCCCGACATGTCCGACATGATGACCACCCAAGCCGGAGACGCCGGCGCCTTCCGCAATTTCGACCTCAGCCGCGTCCCCACACCCTGCTTTGTGGTCGACGAAAAAGCGGTCGAGCGGAACCTGACCATTCTCTCCGAGATCGGCACCCGGTCCGGCGCACATGTCCTCAGCGCGCTCAAAGCGTTTTCGATGTTCTCACTAGCCCCTCTGATCCGCCACCACCTCGGCGGCACTTGCGCCAGCGGCATCTACGAAGCGCGGCTGGGCCGCGAGGAATACGGCGGTGAGGTCGCCACCTTTTGCGCCGGATACAAGGGCGCCGACATCGACGAAATCCTGTCCCTGTCCGACCACATCATCTTCAACTCGCCTGCGCAAAAAGATCGCTTCCTGGCAAAAGCCCAAGCGGCCAATGTGCAGGTCGGTCTGCGCATCAATCCAGAACATTCCGAAGGCGAGATACCCAAATACGATCCCTGCGCGCCCTGCTCGCGCCTCGGGACACCCGTCAGCCAACTGTCCGAAGACACACTGATCGGAGTCGACGGGCTGCACATGCACACGCTTTGCGAACAGGGGTTCGAACCTTTGCAACGCACGTGGGAAGCGGTCGAGCCCAAGCTCAAACCGTTCATCAAACAGCTCAAATGGCTGAATTTCGGCGGCGGTCACCATATTACCCGCGATGACTACGACCGGGATGGGCTAGTGACTTTCATCAAATCCATCCGCGCGAAATACGATGTCGCCATCTACCTCGAACCCGGCGAGGCCGTTGCGCTGGACGCGGGTATTCTGGTCGGCGAAATCCTCGATCTGCCCACCAATGGTATGAACCTCGCCATCACCGATATCTCGGCCACCTGCCACATGCCCGACGTGATCGAGGCCCCCTATCGCCCCGCCTTGATGGACGAGGCCGAAGCAGGTCATACCTACCGTCTGGGTGGCCCCTCCTGTCTGGCTGGTGACGTGATTGGCGACTACACATGGGACAAACCGCTGGAGATAGGGCAGCGCTTTGCCTTCCTCGATCAGGCGCATTACTCGATGGTCAAGACCAACACGTTCAACGGGGTACCCCTGCCCACAATCGCCCTTTGGAACAGCGAAACGGACGCGCTGAAGATTATCAAACAATTCGGCTATGACGACTTTAAGGACCGCCTCTCATGAGCATTTTCCTCGACAGTGAACTGACCGCCGCTGAGCGCAGCGAAGACGCCCGGTTCCGCGTGATCCCCGTACCGCTGGAGCGCACCGTGTCCTACGGCGCGGGCACCGCCAAAGGCCCCGAAGCCATCATCGAAGCCAGCAACGAACTGGAGCGTATCACCGGCCATACCGAGCCCTGCGTCGAGGGCATTTTCACCGAAAACCCGCTGGATTGCGAAGGCCCCCTCCCTGACGTGATGGAGCGCCTCGCCCAACGCACCGAGGCCGCAATTCGCGCAGGCAAAGTTCCAGTAACGCTAGGCGGAGAGCATTCCCTCAGCTACGGCGCGGTGATGGGCGTGGCGCGGGCGCTGAACCAACCCATCGGCATCGTGCAGATCGACGCCCATGCGGACCTGCGCAACGCCTATCAGGGCAAGAAACACTCGCACGCCTCAGTCATGCATCTGCTGACCGAAGAGGGCATCAAACTGGCCCAATTCGGCGTCCGTGCCTTTTCCACCGAAGAGGCGCACAGCCGTCTGAAAAACCACGTCTTCCATGTGGATGCCGAGGAGCTGGTCACAGGCAATATCCACGCCGTCGACCTGCCCGAGGATTTTCCCGAACTGGTCTATGTCAGCTTTGACGTGGACGGTCTGGACCCCTCGTTGATGCCGGCCACCGGCACCCCGGTTCCGGGCGGGCTTGGGTATTACCAAGCCCTGCGGCTGGTCGAACACGCTCTGAAAGACCGCAAATGCGTGGGCTTTGACGTGGTCGAACTGGCCCCCGACGGCAATGCCGCCTGGGACTTCACTGCAGCTCAGATCGTCTATCGCCTGATGGCGGCCTGCTAGCTTTCCGAGGTTTCGTTCAGCTCCATGTGCCCTTCGCCCTTGTTCAACACGCGGCGCAACATGGGCTCGAAGAACTCCAACGGTTTGGTCGCGTAGTCTGGGTCGAACGCCTTCTGATCGTATTCATGGCAGAAATAGCGGCAGTCCTCCCAATAAGGACTGTCGCGGTACTTGTCGCGGGCGTTGCGATCGCCGCCAAGGTGGTGGTTATAGTAGTAGCCCTGAAACACACAGTGATGTTTCAAAATCCAATAGGTCTTCTCGCTGACATAGGGCTTCATCATCGCCGCTGACAGCTCACCGTGATTGTAGGGCGACAGGATATCGCCGGTGTCATGGATCAGAGCAGCGACCACCAGTTCCTCATCGGCCCCATCTTCGTAAGCGCGGGTCGCGGCCTGCAAACTATGCTGATAGCGGTTGACCGGGTATGGCGTCCACTCCTCGTCCAGCGACCGGATAGCGTCCAGAATACGGTCAGGCAAAGCGGCGTTGTACGCCTCTTCATAGTCCATGACCGCATCCCAATCGGCCTTTGTCGCCTCTTCGAAACTGGTCCAAGTGGGTTTGTGGCTTTTGTCCAGCATGGAAGCGGTCCTTTCATCGATCCGTTTACGAAAGCTTACCGCACCTAAACTGACCGAAAAAATGAATTGATTTTATCACTTCGATCAAAAAATACTTTCAATATGCAAATCAAAGCCCTTGAGACCTTTCTGTGCGTCGCCGAGACCGGAGGCTTCCACGCTGCCGCCCGCAAGCTGAACGTGACGCAAACCGCTGTCAGCGCCCGCATTCGTCTGATCGAGGATGAAACCGGCAAAGCCCTGTTCACCCGTGGTGCAGGCGGGACCGGCCTGACCGAATTCGGGCGGCAGTTCCGGCCCTATGCTGAACAGATGCTGTCGCTCTGGTCCTTTGCCTCACGCGATCTGCCCGTGCAGTCGCAGAACCGGGTCGCCCTGCGCCTGGGCGCGCAACTGAGCATCTGGGACCCGCTGCTGGTCGATCTGGCAATCCGCTATGAGGACAACCTGGGGCAGCTGCTGTTGACGCTCAACTATGATCATGACCTGAATATGGTTGATGCGGTAGCCACCCATGTTCTTGACGCGGCCTTGACCCATGAGAAACCGTCGGACAGACGGGTCATGTTTCACGAAGTGCCACCCGAGCGACTGGTGCTGGTCCAGACCCCTGATGCCGGAACTGACCCGATTTTCGTCAATTTGGAACTGGGGGAGGTCTATCAGAATCACATTCGATCCACCGCGCATCGGGCTTCGGGCCAGACGGTGTTTCTGGGCAATTGCATGATGGCCCTACGCTATGTCCTGCGGCGCGGTGGGTTGGGGTATTTCCCACATTATGTCATCGCGGAACACCTTCATTCTGGGGAGGTCACGCCCGTTGCAGATGCCTATGACCTGATGTTGCCGCTCTATCTGGTCACGCGCCGCGACAGCCCAGCATTTAGTGATGTTCTAAATTGCCTGCAGGAATTGCGGACGGCTTAGGCCTGCGGCCAGGCGAGATCGCTCTCTCGCGGCTTTTTCCGCAATAGTGGACGCCCCGCAATCAGCAAGAACAGGCAGGATATGAGGATGCCGATCACGGCGGGCAGGTAGAGAACCGCCCACAGCGCGGGATCGTCGATCACAATAGGCGACACGAACCCCCGAACACCTTCCAGCAAAACGAGAATAGTAAACGCCCCAAAAATCTGCGGCCACAAACCGAAACGGGAAAAGCTGCCCAGCATCAGGGTTGCATATCCCGCCATGGCCACCGCTACGCAGATGGCAATCCATGAGAACCGCTGGTGCAGTTCATCCACCAGCTCTCCTTCGCTGAACCCTTCGTTTGCGGTCAACGCCTGACGGTTTTCCAACAATTCAAGGGTCGGGATCGCCTCAAGACTTCGTTGGCTCATATCGTTGCCATGAGCCAGTTCGGATATGTCGTATGAAGCATCCTCGAACAGGGTCGATGATAAGGTCCTGCCCTGCTGATCCAAGCGCAACGCCACCCCGTCCACCATAACCAGATGAATGCCGCTGCCATTGTTGACCAGATAAGCGGTTTTACTGGAATAGGTGACTGTACTGGCCCGATCCCGGCGGTCCGAGACGAAGACTTCGTATAGTGTACCATCCAGGTCAATCCGTCCGATATAAACCGTTACGCCGCTGGCAGGATGTAGAAACTCACCCTCGTTCAGAAGCTGCGCGGTGACATCTCCTGCGACCTCGGCCTGTCGCTGTTCAAGCTGTTCGACCGAAGCCGGGCGCAGGAACACACTGATCGCGGCCATCATCAAACCTGTCACCAGCCCGAACAGAAATACTGCCCGCGCCAGACGCCATGGGCTGGAGCCCGTCGCCAACATAACCGTCAGCTCGCTTTCGCGGCTCAGGCGGTTGGTGGCATAAACGGCGGCGGCAAACACAGCCATGGGCATCACCGTTCGGATCAGGGTCGGCAGGGTCAGCGCGGTGAATTCCAGAAACACCATCGCCGATTGACCGCCGCTGATCACACGATCAAACAGGCTGACCGAACGGGTGATCCAGAAGACCCCCACCAGAACCAACGTGAAAAAGCCGAACAGAATCAGCAATTGCCGCAGGAAATATCCATCGAAACGCGACATGTATCCTCATCCGGTCCTTGGGTGTTTCGCCGGACAATATGCCAATCGCCGGGCCGAGGAAACCGGAATGCAAAGGAATGGCCCAAAATGGAGCGTGGATGTCAGCAACATTGGGAAATGGCAGGGGCAGCAGGGTTCGAACCCGCGACCTACGGTTTTGGAGACCGTCGCTCTACCAACTGAGCTATACCCCTAAGGTGCGCATCAGATATGCCAGCCGCGCGGCGGACTCAAGAGGCTTTTTCAGATTCCGTCGCTCTAAACCCATGCGACAAACAAGTTGCGCATGGCGTTGAGTTCTATAAGACACAATTTGCTTGGCAGAAGGACCCCGCTCGTGAGTATCCGCAAGAAGATCGCTGATAGTGAAGCCCTGTTGAACTGGGCTGCGCGGCGCATTGCGTGGTATATCCGGCTGGTCAATCGCAACACCGAATGGCAGCGTATTGGCTATGAGGAACTGGACCAGTTGGCCGAGCAGGGCGAACCGGTCATTGTGGTGCTGTGGCACCAAAGGCTGGCGCAATCGCCCTATTTCTACCCGCTGGACAAGGGGCCCATCTGCTCCATCACCTCGTCTGCTCGAGCCGGCAGCATGGTTGGTCGCGTGCAGAAATTGTTCGGCATGGACACGATTGCCATGACCAGCAAGAAATCGAACAACATTGCCGTGTCGCGCGAAGTGATCGGCAAAATGAAGCACGGCATTTCCATCGGCATCGCCGCCGACGGTCCGCGCGGGCCGGAAAGGGTGTTGTCCACGGTGCCTTTGGTCTGGGCGAGGACCTCGGGCAAGCGGGTGTTCGGGATTACTTTTTCCGCGGAACATGGTCGCGAGGCAGGCACATGGGACCGGTTGCTGATGCCGCGCCCCTGGCGCAACAAGGGCGTGTTTCTGTGCCGAGAATGGACGGAAACCGTGCCGCGCAAAGCGTCTGACGAGCAGATTGAGGCCCTGCGCCTTAGCCTTGAACAACATATGAATGACATCACGGCCGAGGCCGACCGCATGGTTGGGCGCGAGCCTTGGTCGCCGTCCTAACCGCCGCGCAGACGCTGCATCAGGTAAACTTCACTGCCTTCAGGGATCGGTTCGGTCAGACCGGTTGCGATGACGCGTCCGTCGATGGCGATGGACACTCCCGCCTCGATTGGGCCTTCCAGTTGCGGATGCGCCCGGATCAGTTCCTGCAACAGATCGCCGGTGGTTTTGGCCTCGACCTCCACCACCTGCTGACCCCCGGTCAAAGACCGGAGGCCGGACCAGAGGTGGACCTCAACCATTGTCCTTGAGCGCCGCCAGAATGCGCGGCGGGGACATCGGCAGTTGCTTCATCCGCACGCCAGCTGCGTTGGACACAGCATTGGCGATGGCGGCCAAGGGCGGCACGATGCCCGTCTCACCCACGCCGCGCACACCGAAGGGGTGGCCGGGGTTGGGCACTTCGACGATCACCGTGTCGATCATGGGCAGGTCGCTGGCGACCGGAATGCGATAGTCAAGGAAGATCGAGTTCTGCAACCGTCCATCCTCGCCATAGATATATTCCTCATTCAGCGCCCAGCCGATACCTTGCGCGGCACCGCCCTGGAACTGGCCCTCGACATAGGTCGGATGGATCGCCTTACCGGCGTCCTGAATGACCGTATAGCGGGTGATCGTGGTCTTGCCGGTTTCCGGGTCGACCTCGGCGTCAACAATGTGGGTGCCAAAGGACACGCCTGCGCCTTCGGGCGTCGCCTCAAAATGGCCCGAGATCGGACCCCCGGTGCGTCCCATTTTGGCAGTGATATCTGCCAGCGGCATCGGGTCAAAGTCGCCCGCGTTCGGGCCCGAAGGCACGGCGCAACCGTTTTCCCACTTCACGGCTTCAACCGGGATATCCCATTTGGCCGCTGCACGTTCGCACAGTTTTTCGACAGCATGGCGCGCCGCCTTGATCGTCGCCAGACCCGAAGCATAGGTCACCCGGCTACCGTGGCTGACGTCATTATACCCCAGCGTTGCGGTGTCTGCGACGGTGACACGGATGTTCTCATATGGAATGCCCAGCACCTCAGCCGCCATCAGTGCCATCGACGCGCGCGAGCCGCCAATGTCGGGCGTGCCCACCATCAACTGGGCTGATCCGTCTTCGGACAACGCCAAGGTTACCGAGGTTTCACCCCCGTGGTTGAACCAGAAGCCGCAGGAGACGCCGCGTCCCTGCCCCGGCTTCAACGGCGCCGAATAATGCGGATGCGCCTTGGCGGCCTCGAGCGTTTCCACCAGACCGATGCGTTCATAGCGCGGGCCATAGCTGGCCTTGGTGCCCTCATGCGCGGCGTTCTTCAAACGCACCTCAATTGGGTCGAGGCCCAGCTTGTTGCACATCTCATCAATGACCGACTCGACCGCAAAAGCCCCCATCGGCGCGCCCGGCGCGCGATAAGCGGCTTGCTTGGGACGGTTGGCCATTACGTCATAGCCGATCTGTTTGACGTTGGTCAGATTATAGGCCGCAAAGGCACACATGGCGGTCATATCGCCCGGCGCACCCGGGAACGCGCCGCCTTGCAGACGGAACTCGCCGCATGCTGCGGTAATCGTGCCGTCATTCTTCATGCCAATCTTGATATCCATCGAGGCCGAGGCGGTTGGCCCTGTCGCCCGGAACACTTCGGATCGGGTCATGACCAGCTTGACCGGGCGGTTCGCCTTGCGGCTCAGCGCCAGCGCGACCGGTTCGATGAAGACCGTGGTCTTGCCGCCAAAACCGCCGCCAATCTCGGACGCAGTTACGCGCAGCTGCGAGGTCTCAATTCCCAGCAACGCCGCGCAGGTCTTTTGCGCGATCCAGTGGCCTTGGGTGGTGCACCACAGCTCACCTTTGCCGTCATTGCCCAGCAGGCCAAGACAGGCGTGCGGCTCGATATAGCCCTGATGGGTCGCCTCGGTGACAAAGCTGTCTTCGAGGACCAAATCTGCCTCGGCAAAGCCCGCGTCGACATCGCCATGACCGCTTTCGTGATACCGCACAACGTTGGGGTGCATCCCTTCGGGCACGGAATAATCTGCCGCACCTTCGCGGATGACCGGCGCATCCGGGGCCATCGCTTTGTCCACGTCCGTTACATGAGGCAATACCTCATACTCGACCTCGATCAGCTTCAGCGCATCCCGCGCGGCCAGTGCCGAAGTCGCCGCCACCGCAGCCACCGCATGACCATCATAGAGAGCTTTCTCGCCCGCCATGACGTTTTCCAGCACGTTCCAGAATTCGCCAGCCAAACCGGGTTTGAACGGCACGTCGGCGAAATCAGCGCGTGTCACCACGGCTTTGACGTCTTTCAGCGCCTCAGCCTTTGAGGTGTCGATTTTCACGATCCGCGCATGGGCGTGGGGCGAGCGCAGGATCGCGCCATGCAGCATACCGGGCGCAGACATATCCGCACCGAACTTGGCGCGGCCCGTTACCTTGTCCAAACCGTCGGGGCGGTTCGGGCGGGTGCCGACAAAAGTGAAATCCGTTTTACGATCGTCCAGAGCCATTACGAAGCCTCCCGCAATTCTTCTGCCGTTTCCATGACGGCGCGAATGATCTTGTCATAGCCGGTGCAGCGGCACAGATTACCCGCCAGCCAGTACCGGGTTTCTTCCTCGGTCGGGTTGGGGTTTTTCTCCAGCAGCGATTTGGCGGCCACCAGAATGCCCGGCGTGCAGATGCCGCATTGCAGGGCGGCATGTTCGATGAACTTCTGTTGCAGCGGGTGCAGCACGTCACCATCGGCGATACCTTCGACGGTTTCGATGGTCTTACCCTCGGCCTCAGCGCCCAGCATCAGGCAGGAACAGACCAGACGGCCATCCACAGTGACCGAACAGGCACCGCAATCGCCGGTGCCGCAGCCCTCTTTCGCGCCGGTCAGGTTCAGCTTGTCGCGCAGACAGTCCAGCAGGGTTTCGCGCGGGTCGCACAGAAAATCGACCTCATCGCCGTTCACGGTGGTCGTTACGTGGAGCTTGCTCATGCTTTCTCTCCCTTCGCGCGGGCATAGGCGATCTTCGCGGCGCGCTTGGCCAGAACACCAGCGACCTCGGTGCGGAATGCGATCGTGCCGCGTTTGTCGTCGATTGGGTTACAGGCGGCCGATGCCGCAGCCGCCAGCGCGTCCAGCGCAGCATCGTCCAGAGTGCTGCCGATGATGGCCTTGGCACAGTCTTCAACCAGCAGGACAGTCGGCGCAACCGCGCCCAGCGAGACGCGGGCCTCAGTCACGGTATCACCGTCCAGACGCAGGCTGACACCTACGCCAACAACGGCGATGTCCATCTCAGTGCGCGGGATGAACCGCAGATAGGCGTCGCCAGCGTTGTCTCCGCGTGCGGGGATTTTCACAGCCGAGATCACCTCACCCTTGGACAGCGAGGTCTTGCCGGGTCCGGTTGGGATTTCCTCGACAGCCACATCACGCGTTCCATCTGGGCCTGTGACAGAAACGGTCACACCAGCGGCAACCATCGCAGGCACCGAATCCGCCGCCGGAGAGCCATTACACAGGTTTCCGGTCAGCGTCGCGCGTCCCTGCACCTGAGTCGATCCGATCAGGTCCATCGCTTCGACCACGCCAGGCCAGTCGCTGCCCAACTCAGGGTGCTCGCTCATCTCGGCACCTGTGGCAGCAACACCCAGTGTCCAACTGCCGTCCGCGTTGCGGGTTATATCGCTGACGCCGTCGATCTTTTTGATGTCGATAAGCGTATCGGGCGTGACCAGTTCCGAGCGCAACTGCACCAGAACGTCCGTGCCTCCGGCCAAAAAGCGGGTGACCCCCGTTGCGTTTGCAGCCAGAGCCGACGCCTCGGCAAAACTGGCGGGGCTGTGATAATCCATGAAAATACCTCGCACCTGTTGATCAGGATTCACTAGGGTTCGCTGGGGACGTTAGTGCAGCCGTGCCGTAACGTCCATGGCCAGAGCGACCAATTTTTGCGTTTCAGAATTTCGTTTCCCAACCTTGGCTCAGAGGTCGATCTCGATCACACCATCCGGCTGTGCCGCCCGGCTTTGACATAGGATGATAGCGCTCTCACGTTGTTTTTTGGACAAAACGAAATCGCGGTGTTCGACCTCACCCGAAATCACGCCGCATTTACAAACTCCACAGATGCCATCGGCGCATTTCACATCGACGTGAATGCCAGCCTCGTTCATCACCTGCGCGGCGTCTTTGTCGGCGGGTACAGTCAGATCGCGGCCCGATTTTGCCAGCCGCAGGGTGAAAGCGTGATTCTCATAGTCCGGCTGTTCCGGAACCGAGAAATACTCCAGATGCCGCGCCTCGTCGGGATATCCTTGACGCTTAGCTGCTTGCATAACTCCGTCCATAAAGCGATCAGGACCGCAGGTATAGACATGCCATCCATCCTGATACCCCTGCAGGATTACATCCAAATCGGCCCGTGTGCCTTCGTCCGAGAAATGATAGTGTACGTGATCCGCCCAAGGCATCGCTGCCAGATCCTTCAGATACCCGGCCCCGGCACGGGTACTGGCGGAATAGTGAAGCTCGAACGGTTTGCCCAAAGCATGCAGACGGTGGGCAAAAGCGATCATCGGAGTGATGCCGATCCCGCCGCCCATCAAGAAGGTCTTCGTTGCGCCCTCGTCCAGTTCGAAATGGTTGATGGGTTTCGAGATGAAAACTTTCCGCCCCTCGTTGAAAATGCGGTGCAGCAGGGCTGAGCCACCGCGTCCCTCATCCTCGCGCAACACACCAATCTGATAGGTGGCGCGGTCGGACGGATCGCCGGACATGGAGTATTGCCGCAGGAATTCCGGCGCGACCAGCACGTCCAGATGCGCGCCCGCCGTCCATTCGGGCAGTGGCGAGCCGTCCAGCGTCGAGAATTCGTACTTGGTCACATCCGCAGTCATCTTGTCGACCTTGGTCAGTGCGACGCGCATAACCGGGGCATCGCCCGCGATGGTATAGCGGTAGATCACCGACAGATCGCCCGCCGCCTTGCGGGCTTTGTATTCCTCGGCCGTCACCATAGCCTGATAGGCTGCGATCCCAGCCTCGCGGTCCATGGCGAACGGATAGGGCCAGGGATGCGGAGCCAGATAGGCAGGGTAAACGGCCAGAGTCTGATCCTCATATTTCAGGTCCAGATCGGTTTGCAGATCGCGCCGGTTCAGCGGTTGGTCGGTCGGGCGATAGGCCCCGTCCGGTTGCAGCTCCAGATCCCACCACCATTTCTTGACGTCGTTCAGCCCGCCATTGCCCACGGCATCATCCAACCGCGCCAACGCGGGAGCGGCCTTGGGAATATTCATAGCGGCCCAGCGGAAGGGGCGTTCCTTGAAGATGCCCTCAAGGTTCCAAGGGCAGGTCTTCATACACCGCCCGCACATCGCCCCACCCGGCGTGGTCACCCGGTAGGTGGCGCATTTTTGGCTGTCAGACTTCCAGATCTCATAGCCGTTGAACATCAGCTTCGGCCCGGCCGTGATCGCACCCGAAGGGCATTCGCGGGCGCATTTGTTGCAGCTTTCGCAGAAGGTCTGCAGGCCGAAATCGATCGGCTTGTCATGCGCCATTGGCATATCGGTCGTCACCGCGCCGGATTTCAGACGCGGGCCGAGGTAGGGGTTCAGGATCACCTCTCCGATCCGGCTGACCTCACCCAGCCCAGACAACAACAGCAGTGGCGGCTGTAACACCTCGCCATCCATCACCGTATGCGCGCGGGCCTTATAGCCCAGATTGCGGATCTGTTGCGCGATCACTCCACCCAGTAACGAAAACCGCAGATAAGCGCGCATCGACTGCGCGACACTGATCCAGTCATCGCCGCTGGCACCCTCCATCGTCTCATAACCCTGGTCGATGATCATGCTGATGGCCTGATCGTGCGGCGGTGTGATCTCTTCGCCCGTTGCATCGTGGGAATACCACACCCAGTCCGGACACGGGCTGAGACCCACCGCATCGACCCCCAGAAAATACGTGGCCGCCTTGATATTCGCCGCATTGCGCGCGGCATCGGTTGGTGGCGCGGTATCGGCGCTTTCCCCATCCTGCAACAGCACAAACGCGCCCAGCGCGCGGCGTTGCGCGGTACTGGGCGCGGCCTTACGTACATAATACCCGCCCTTGGCCCCGTCTTGCAGATGCTTGCCCATATCCCCGAACTGCGCGCGGGCAAACATGTCAGCGCGCTTGGGGACGCGGGCCACGTTTTCCTCATCAATATAGGTGGTGGGCGCATCAACCCGCTTGAGGTTTTCGAACGGATGCGCCCCGTCCACATAGCGCCGCTCGGCGTAAGGATCGCGGTTCAGTGCGTTCTTGGCGAACCCCGTGCCCAGCCACCATGAAGGGCCCTGAGTGCGGAACCATGGCTGATCTTTCATGGACCGCAAGGGTTGATCGTGGGCGATCTCCATCTCGGTTGTGACGGCAGCCAGTCCGAACCGTTTACCCAGCCACGGCGCGACCAGCTCTCCGTCTTCGACCGAACACAGCCCCGCCGCGACGGCCAGCTTACCCAGATCAACCTCAGAGGACATGACCGTATGCGCCCGCGCATCAAAGCCCAGAACGCGCAGGTAGTTGGCCACGACCACCGCATTCTCGGTCGCCAGCAGACAGGCCCGGTGATCCTGCGCATCCATGATCCAATCCGCGCCGGTCTCGTTGGGGTCCGGGTCGCGGTTGTGTTCGTACAGAAAGACAATTGCATGGCGATGGGTGTCCATCGGGCGCGGCGTGGCCTCCATGCTTTCTTTGAGATCGGCCATGATCAGGTCGATCCCCGAAGCCAGCGTCTTGGTCTGCCGTGTCTTCAGCGCATGGGCCAGACGGTCAATATCGGAGTTGCGGCGGGGTTCGGTCAACAATGCCTCGCGCGGCAGAGGACCACACCCCATCATCGAGGCATCATTGAAATAGCCAAACGCTTTTAGATGGTTGGCGCGCTCGGTCACGTCAGCAGGCACCTCGGAGACCACAGGATTCACGAACCCATCGCGGATCGTGTCCAGCATCGCCTGAAACTCCCCCATCGCGTTGACGATGCTTTCCGGGCGCTTGGAGCGATGAAAGCTGAGCGACTGCATCGGCGGCACCGCCGACAGATCAGGCATTTCCGCTTGCCGTGCCAGCCGCTCTGACGGATAGCCGCCCATGTGAACGGGCCTGTTCTTGTCCGAGAAAAAGCGGATTGCCATCCTGTGCCTCCTGTTGGGTTCAGCTTTCCCTAATCCGCCATGGACCTCAAAACCATTCATGAATAATCATAGATGGTATGAGTAATATTGATTTTACCGATCTGGACGGCAAGGTCCTTCGTGTCTTCCTGACCATTCTCGAGGAAAGCTCGGTCTCGAAGGCGGCCGACCGGTTGGGCGTCACGCAATCGGCCATCAGCCATACGCTGGCTAAGCTGCGGCAGGTTCTGGGCGATCCGCTATTCGTGCGCTCGGGCCAGGGCCTGACCCCGACCGAGCGCGCCTTGGCGCTGAAAGACCCGGTTCAGCATGTTCTGGACGGGATGCGCGCCCTGACCGAAGACCGCCCCTTTGATCCGCAAGCCGAACAGATGCAGATCCAGATCGCCACCAACGACATGCCGCGCGAGTTGATCTTTCCCACTCTGCTTCGGGCCGCGCGATCTGAAGGCATTGGCCTGCATCTGGGGTTCATCCCATCGGGCGTGCCGGACCCGGACCTTCTGCGCAGCGACCGATGCCAGTTGATGTTGACACCGCTTCCGCCCGACGGGCCGGACATTTTTCAAAAACGCATCCTCAGCAGCCCGCTGATGATCTTCTATGACGCCGCACAGCGCAAACCGCCGGACAGTTGGGACGTCTATTGCAGCACCGAACATGTCGAGGTGCGGTTCGCCGATGGTCGAAGCTCGCGCGCGGTGATGCGCGGCGTGGACCAGAGCCAGATCAGACCGCCCACCGTCACCCTGCCCCATTTCAACGCCATCCCGTCCTTTGTGAAAGGCAGCGACCTAATCTCGACCGACACCGCCTTGATGAAACGCGGGCCGTTGGCGGCGCTGGATTGCGCGCCGTTGCCTTTCACGTGTGAGGAGGTCTCGATCTACATGGTCTGGCACCAGAGATCGGCGAATGACCCGGCCCATCGCTGGCTGCGCGGCCGGATCGAACGGATTGCCGCCGCACTATGAAGGGGGCGGTTTAGAACCGGGCTTTGATGAGATGCGTCAGCGCCGCACCGGTCTCAAAATATGCGCGCCGCAGCCCGGTCCAGCTTTCGCGGTATCCCTCAACTGGCGGAACGGGCAGGAGGGCGGGATCATCGCGTAGCAAACTGTCGGCCATCTGGCGACCAAAAACAGTCCCCGGCCCGATCCCACGCCCTGAAAACCCGTGCGCCGCCAGCGCATTCGGGCCGATCCGCGTGATTTTCGGAATGTGGTCCGAGGTCATTGCGATCCGCCCGTGCCAACCTTGCACCAAAGGCTGGTCGGCCAGCTGCGGATAAAGCGCCGCTATCTTGCGTTTCGCCCACGCCTTATGGGCACTGCTTCCTGCATGACCAAGATCCCCCATCGCGCCGATGATGAACCGCCCGTCCTGATCCAGCCGGAAAGACGTCATGATCAACCCGGTATCCCACGCCCCTTCGCCCCCGCGCAGGATACTGGCGCGCAGGTTGTCCGACAAAGGGGCCGTGGCAAACTGAAAGTAATAAACCGGCACATAGGCGGGCGCGGTATCCGGCATGCCCCGGTGATAGGCATTCGTGGCCTGTATCAGAGCCTTCGCCCGGACAGAGCCTTGGGCTGTTGTGAGGATCCAGACATCGCCATCATGGGACAGAGAGAGAACCGGACTATGCGTAAAGATCTGCGCCCCGGCCTGAGTCGCGGCGCGGGCCAAGCCCCGCACATAGGCCAGTGGCTGAATCGTTCCCGCCCGCGGATCGAAAAGCGCCCCGTGAAAGGCTGCGCTGCCGGTGCGTTGCCCGGCCTGATCGGTGCTCAACAGCTCCACTGGCGCGCCTGCCGCCTTGAGCTGCGCATGGCGGTTTTGCAAGTCCTTGAACCCCGCCCCCGAATGCGCGCAATGCAGGGTGCCGTTGCGGACAGGCTCGCAATCGATCCCGTGCAGCGCGATCAGGTCGAACACGTCCCCCGGTGCAGCGCCCAAAAGGTCGATTAGGCGATTGCCCGCCTCGGCCCCGAGATGCGTCCGGATCTCGTTCGGTGGCAGCCATAGCCCCGCATTGGCAAAGCCCACATTGCGACCCGACCCACCATGCCCGATCTCGTGCGCCTCTAGCAGCGCCACCGACGCCCCCGATTGTACCGCCGTCAAAGCCGCAGAGCAGCCCGTATAGCCGCCACCGATCACGGCAAGATCGACTGTCAGATCGTCGGTCAGAGGGGTTCTGGCCACATGCTCGCGGCAGGTGTTCAGCCAGAGGGACTGGTCATGGTCGCTCACATCGGGCTCCTTGCGCATGCGCGGATCATCAGGGCTGTGTCAGCCGGTTGCAAGCGCGCGCTGATCTTCTCGCCCCATGGCGATCAGAAAGGGCTGTGCGTCCTGCTGGGCCTGAAACGCGGATTTATCCCCTATCCCGCGCCAATCAGCCAGAACCAGCGACTGCGCCACCGCCCCACCCAGGGTTGTCCCCGGTCCGGTAACAATGAACAGATCAGGCGCAAACTCGCGCGCGGCTGTCTGGATGGCGCGGGTGAAATCAAAGGTCTCGGTGACTTGATGTCCCAGCGTGTAGTCCCACAGCGCTTGGGTGTCCGTCGCCCCTGGCCACCAGATTTTTCCACGCCCATCGATCAGAGGGCGTTCAGGCTGGTCAAACATGTCCGCAGACAAACGCGCCCGCCCTTCGGCGGCAACCGGCGCTTGTAGCGCAGTGTGAAACGCGGCGTGGTTTGCCAAGCGCATGGGAAAGCGATCCTGCACAGTTGGTTGCGCGCGTTCAAACGCGCTTAGACCGGCCTCATTGCCCGCCAGAACCAGCATACCGCCCAGATCAATCGACAGTGCCAGCTCGTGCCCGTCCAGAGCGTCAATCCGCACGACATCGGCCAACAGTTCAGCCTTGCGCGCGGCGTCGTTCAACCAATCCTCTCGGGCGAACGGATACACAAGCTGCCCACCGATCAGGTGGTCCTGCATCAGCGTGCCCATGGTGTTCACCACGCGGAATCCGTTTTCTGGCGTGACCGCGCCGCCCGCCGCCAAAGCGATATACCACCCCATCGAGTTTCCGGTGACGGCAACGACCTCGATATCATCCGCCAACGCCTGCGCATCGGCCAGCGAGGCTGCGTAAATCAAAGGCGACGCGATATCGCCACGGGAATACGTGCGGACCGTATACCGACCTACACCATCCAAGGCCGTGACCGCCTCTTGACTGGCTTCCTCGCGGATTGCATCAAATTGGGCGAACAACTGCATCCGGTCAGCATGATGGCGATGCAGATAGCCCAATTCGGGTTTGTTGTATGTCCCCCGACCGGGACAGATAACGACAGCAGTTCGAGTCATGCGCGACCTCCGGTCAAATTCAGTGCGGCGGCGACGATCCCGTCTTTCGACGGCAAGGGCGCGGCATAGGCGGGACCGGTGGCGATAAAGCTGTCCTCGGCCACAACTCGGGCGATTGGAGTGGCGGGACTTTCTTCGACGAAGAAAGTCATCAGCGCCTCGGACTGACTGCCGGTGCGGCGGCATTCGTCGACGACCAAAACATGCGCGCATGTTTTGGTGGCCGCGCGCAGTGCATCCATCGGCATCGGGGCCAACCAGCGCATATCCACAATCCGCACCTTCAGCCCCGCCGCTTCCAACTCGGGCAGCGCCTGTTTCGACAGGTAATGCCCGTTGCCATAGGTCACGATGGCCAGATCGGTGCCGTCGCCATGCACGCCCACCTCACCCAGCGCTATCCGCCGATCCGGCGCGGGATAGGGGGTCATCCATCCGCCATCCTGCGCCCCATGCAGGTCACGCATCGGATAGAGCGCAATGGGTTCCAAAAACACCACCACCCGCTGTTCTTCGCGCGCCAACCGCACGCATTCGCGCAGCATCTGCGCGGCATCTTCCCCAGTCGAAGGGCAGGCGATGATCACCCCTGGAATATCGCGCAGCACGGCCAGCGAGTTGTCATTGTGGAAATGCCCGCCGAACCCCTTCTGATAGCCCAAGCCAGCAATCCGCACGACCATAGGGTTGGTAAACTGACCGTTCGAGAAAAACGGCAGCGTTGCGGCCTCGCCCCTGATCTGATCCTCGGCATTGTGCAGATAGGCGAGAAACTGGATCTCAGGGATCGGCACAAATCCGTTGTGCCCCATGCCGATTGCCAACCCAAAAATCGACTGCTCATCCAGCAGCGTGTCGATCACCCGGTCCGGCCCGAACCTTTGTTGCAGCTTTTGCGTGACGCCATAGACGCCCCCTTTACGGCCCACATCCTCGCCCATGCAGACGATTTCGCCATGTTCCAGCATCAGATCGGTCAGCGCCCAGTTGATCAGGCGGCTCATGGGCTGAGGGTCTTTCATCGCCCGCATATCGCCACCAAACGCCTTTGCGCGCGCCTCGGCACTAGGGCCATTGGTGGGTTTGCAAACGCGCTTGGGCGGGATCAGGCTGGCCATCACCTCGGCGGCGCCGCCCAGATGCGGGCGCGTAGCGGCCTCGGCAGCGATGCGATCGGTGCGGGCGCAAGTATCCTGATATATCTCCAGCACCTGATCCGGCGACAGTGCCCCGGCCTGATCCAACAGGCGCACAGAATGCAGCAAAGGGTCATTGGCCTCATCCGCTTCGACCTCGGATTTAGGCATGTAGGTGGTGGGTACGTCAGCCCCTGCGTGGCCGTAGAGACGCACGGTCTTCAGGTGCAGGAATGCGGGTTTGCGGCGGGTGCGCACATAGTCGGCGGCCTCTTGCGCGACGGCATAGGTCTCGTAGATATCCAGCCCGTTGGCCTGAAAATATCGAATACCGGGGCGATGCTCCATCGACGCCTGTATCCAGCCCTTTGGCGTTTTGACCGAGATGCCGATTCCATTGTCCTCACACACAAACAACAAGGGCAGCGGCGTCGATTGCACGCTGGTCCAGCCCGCCGTGTTGATCGCCCCCTGCGCGGTAGAGTGATTGGCCGAGGCGTCGCCGAACGAGCACATGGCGATCCCGTCCTCGGGCAGTTCGCGATGCTCAGGTGCGTGACGCCGCGCCGCGCCCAGAGAATAAGCCGCGCCGACCGCCTTGGGCAGATGGCTGGCAATGGTCGAGGTCTGCGGTGGGATGGTCAGCGCTTTGGACCCCAGCACCTTGTGCCGTCCGCCCGAGGTGGGGTCTTCGGAAGAACAGGCAAAACTCAGCAGCATGTCCCAGGCGATCTGCTGACCCGGCACCTGCTCAGCGCGGGCGATTTGAAAGGCGGCGTCGCGATAGTGCAGAAACGCAATATCCGTTGGGCGCAGCGCATGGGCCACGGCCGCCATCCCCTCATGCCCGGATGAGCCGATCGTGTAGAACCCCTGCCCCGCCTTCTGCATGGCGCGGCTGGTGCGATCCAACGCGCGGCTCAGCACTTGCGAGCGGAACAGTGATACGGCATCGGCGTCGCTCAGACCGGACCGGGGCGCGTTGCCTTCGGGAAAATCGCGCGCGGCGACGCGTTTGAGGAAGTTCTCATGCACGATCTGAGCGCGATCCATCTGCGCCTCCGTCCTATTGTTGTCGGATCATGGGCGCTGCCGTGCCCTGTGATCCCCGTTGTGGCCTATGAACGGCCGGGTCTTCTGTTACAGCAATAATCGCGCCCACGATTGGCGGGCAAGACCTCTGCCGGATCATCGCCGCCGAAGACCGCGTTAAAACGCATCAATCTATCAGGCTGGTGCAATCGAAATGCCAGTGATAATCCATCCGAAAGGTATGAGGAATAATCATATGATCGCCCCCCGACGCTTCCTGCCCTCCATCCCGTCCCTGCTGGCGCTCGAGGCCGTGGACCGCCTTGGCAGCGCCTCTGCAGCGGCCGAGGAGCTGTCGCTGACACAAAGCGCAATCAGTCGCCAACTCAAAACAATGGAGGAACAACTGGGCGTCGATCTGATCCAGCGCAGCCAGATGCGCCTGCATCTAACCCCGGCAGCCAAGGAATATGTTCAGGTCGCACGCACCGTGCTGCATCAACTGGCGCAGGCGTCGGTCAAGCTGAAAGCAAACCCGAAGGGCGGGTCGCTGAACCTGTCGATCCTGCCCGCCTTCGGCATGCACTGGCTGGCCCCTCGCCTTCAGGATTTTGCACGCCGCCATCCCGAGGTAACGGTGAACCTCAACACACGGCTCCGACCCTTTGATTTCGAGGCCGAGCATTTCGACGCCGCCATCCATTTTGGACAACGGGATTGGAGGGGCGTCAATTACTTGCCCATCATGCGCGAAGATGTCGTACCAGTCTGCGCCCCGTCGATCCTGCCAGAGCGGGCGGATCGTATCGACTGGCTGCTCAGCGCACCTTTGCTGCATCTCGAAACTCGCCCGGATGCGTGGGAGAGATGGTTTGCGTTTCAGGGCAAAGAGGTGTCAGGGCTGGGCGGAATGCTGTTCGACCAGTTTTCGACCATGGGGCAGGCAACCGTTCACGGGTTGGGCGTGGCGCTGCTGCCAAGTTACCTTGTGGAAGACGATCTGCGCACAGGGCGTCTTGTTCCCGCTTGGCACGGTCCGGGCGTCAGTCTGGGGGATTTCTATCTGGTCTGGCCTCAATCCAGGGCCGAATCCGAGCCGTTGAAATCCTTTGTTGAATGGCTACGCGGACAGGTCGGGTAACCCAAACCTTAAACCAGCATGCGTAACAACAGTAGCAAACTGCGCGGCCTTCGGCCTTGCGTCCTGCGGACGGCAGGGGGCCGGGCAGGCGCGGGCTCTGCCCGCGCCTGCCCGGCCCAACGGGAGGAGATGTTTCGCAGGAAACGTCGACGACGGGCGGGAGCGCCCTGTCGTTCTTATTTGTCCAGGGAGCGGGCGATGAGTTCTTTCATGATCTCATTGGTGCCGCCATAGATGGTCTGTACCCGCGCATCCGCGTAAAGCCGCGCAATTGGGTATTCCATCATGAATCCATAACCGCCAAACAGCTGGAGGCATTCGCCCATGATTTCATTCTGAATTTCGCTACCCCAGTATTTCGCCATCGACGCCGTGGCCGCATCTAGCGTACCCGCCTGCAACTGAGCCAGACAGTCGTTGAGGAAGCTGCGTAGAACTTCGGCTTTGGTCTTGCACTCCGCCAGCTTGAAGCGCGTGTTCTGAAAATCCATCACGCGCTGACCAAAGGCCTTACGCTCTTGCGTGTAGCGCACCGTCTCGGCAATGGCGAAATCAATCGAACCCAGAGCGATCAGAGCAATCGTCAACCGCTCCCAGGGCAGCTGCTTCATCATCTGATAAAAGCCCTGCCCCTCTTCAGGACCAATCAGATTGGTCATCGGCACTTTGACGTCCTCAAAATACAGCTCGGCCGTGTCGTTGGCCTTCATGCCCAGCTTCTTGAGGTTGCGCCCCTTGCGGAAACCGTCGGCGCCCTTGGTCTCGACCGCGATCAGCGACACACCCTTAGAGCCTTGCGACTTGTCGGTTTTGGCCGCCACAAGGATCAGGTCAGCCGACTGGCCATTGGTAATAAAGATCTTCGACCCGTTCAGGCGGTAGGAATTGCCGTCCTTATCTGCGGTGGTGCGGATCGCCTGCACGTCCGACCCGGTGCCGGGTTCGGTCATGGCCAGTGCGCCGACCATCTCACCCGAGGCCAGTTTCGGCAGCCATTTCTGCTTTTGCTCTTCGCTGCCGTAGGCCATCAAATAGTGGATCACGATCGACTGGATCGGATAGCCCCAGCCGCAATTGCCGTGCGACGACTGGGCATAGAGAGTGACCGCATCAAACCCCAGATCCCCGCCAACGCCGCCATGTTCCTCTGCGATCGAGCCAGCCATCAGGCCCATCTCACCGGCTTTTTGCCAGAATGCGCGGTCGACCATCCCCTGATCATTCCAACGCTCTTCGTTGGGGACCAGTTCGTCCTGCATGAACCGATCCGCCATTTCGGCGAACATGCGGTGTTCTTCAGTGACCCAGCTTGCAGAGCTTGTAAACAAAGACATCAAGTGTCCTCCCGTTTCAATTTCTCCGGAAGGTACTCTTCGTCTCGCTGCAATCCAATGCGCCAAAAGACGCCACAACGTAACGTCTTTCAGGCTTTTTCCCATCCAGGCAGCGCGCCTTTCAATAGAGTCAGCGCCGCGTCTTTTGCATCACGTGCCGGATCGCAGCTTTTCAACAGAACAGCGGACACGATAGCGCCTTCTTTCAAGATCAATATCTGACAGCCCAGCTTTTCAGGATCAGCCGCCCCGGCGGCGCGGGCCAGGTCGGTGAAATACTCCAACAACAGGCGCTTGTGCTCGGCCGCCTGAACGTGGATCGGGTGATCCTTATCCTGATATTCAGCCCCTGCCTTGATGAACATACAGCCGCGATATCCGTCTTCCTGAAACCATTCAGCCAACGCATCGAAACTGGCCAACAGCTTTTTCGCCGGCGTTTGGCCCAGCGCATCGATCCGCTGATAAAACCAAGTGCGAAAGTTCTCGTCCCTCAGCTGCAGGGCCGCGACGATCAACTCTTCCTTGGTCCGGAAGTGTTTGTACATCGAGGTTTTTGAAACGCCAGTTTCCGCCACCAGCTTGTCCATACCAGTGGCGTGAAACCCGTCCCTGTAAAAGACCTGCAGCGCATTGCGGACAAGTTCGTCGCGTTTGTTGGGGCGCATGATTCGGCTCCTGAGTGTACTGATCAGTACATAATTGTAGCCGCGTCCCGCGACAAGGTTACACGAAATCCAACGTCAACAGCCCTGAAAAGAAGCCGATTTAGCGTCGGTCGCAAAGTTTTTTCACTTTGAGACTTGCAAAAGTTTACCGATCAGTACACATTCTCTTCAAGATGTACCGATCAGTAAACTTAGGAGCTTGACAATGAAACGCCGCACCAGCCCGTTTTCCCCTCAGTACGTCCCGTTCCTGTTGACACTTGCGATGCTTGCCGCCGCGCTGACCTGAAAGATCAAGACATGAGCCGACCCCCTCTGCCCCCCTTCACCCTGGAAACTGCTACACAAAAAGTGCGCATGGCTGAAAATGGCTGGAATAGCCGCGACCCCGATCTGGTAACGCCCGCTTATACCGAGGACAGCCAATGGCGAAACCGCGCTGAATTCCTATCGGGACACGAAGACATCCATTCCTTCCTGACCCGCAAATGGAACAAAGAATTGGACTACCGTCTCATCAAGGAACTTTGGGCCTTTTCCGGCAACCGGATTGCTGTGCGCTATGCGTATGAATGGCACGACGACAGCGGCCAATGGTTCCGGTCTTATGGCAATGAGAATTGGGAATTTGCCGAAGATGGCCGGATGGCCAAGCGCCATGCGTCGCTGAACGACCTGCCGATTGCCGAGGAAGACCGGTTGTTCCGCTGGCCTCAAGGCCCACGGCCCGAAGATCACCCCGGCCTGTCTGATCTGGGCCTGTAGAAAGGATCGCCCATGCCCCGCGCCTTTTCCGAATTGACCTTCACCCCGGCGGTTCTGGCCCATCAGGAACGGATGGGATCAGCAAGGACCTATGCCAAGTTCATCGAAGACGGGCCGCAGCAAGGGCACCAGATCGGTCCGGCAGAGAAAGCGTTTATCGAGGCGCGGGACGGGTTTTACCAATCTACAGTGTCCGAGACCGGCTGGCCCTATGTACAATATCGCGGCGGGCCGATTGGGTTCCTGCGCGTGCTGGGGCCCACGACTATCGGCTACGCCGATTTTTCGGGCAACAAGCAATATATCTCGCGCGGGAATCTGGACGGGAATGACCGGGTAGCGATGATCCTGATGGACTACGCCAACCAACGCCGGTTGAAAATACTGGGTCGGGTAGAGTTCACCGAGGGCGAAGCCGCCGCCGCCAGCCTCTATCCCGATGGGGCCGAAGCACCAGCCGAACGCGCCGCGATCATCCGGGTGGAGGGGCTGGACTGGAACTGCCCCCGACACATCACGCCGCGCTTTACCGAGGCCGAATTGCGCCCGCATCTGAACACGCTTGGTCAGCAACTGGCGCAGCTTCAGGTCGAGAACGAAAAGTTAAGGCAAGAGCTGGCACAAAGATCTTGAACCGACCCGTAAGGTCTCAGTGAGTTTAGGAATGGAAAAACTGTCAATGCTACGCACGACACTCAACCTCACCGGCCTGTGCCTTTTGGGCCTGCTGGCTTGCGTATCGGTCCTGATGCTGGGCTTTTTTGCCTCGCCCGAAGCGGTGCGCGCAGCGCCGCCTGCGCAGTATAACTCGCTGTTGTTGCAAGCCTTGCCCCAGCGCTGAGCCACAATGCATGGCGGGTATGCGGCATAAACCCTTGACCTTCCCGTGACTGGAACCCCCACTTAGAGGGCAACAGCAGATCAGGATGAGTCGGATGACCACCGCACATGAAACCCGATTGAACATCACAAGAATGGGCTGCGCATCCTGCGTGGGGCGCGTGGAAGCGGCCTTGCAAGGCGTCGCGGGCGTGTCCGAGGCAACGGTGAATTTCGCGGCCGGGACGGCGCAGGTCGCGTACGACGGCCCCCTCAGCGATGTAACGCAAGCGCTGCAGGCTGCGGGGTATCCGGCTGCAACAGCCGATGTCACGATGAAAATCGACCAGATGAGCTGCGCCTCTTGTGTGAACCGGGTCGAGCGTGTGTTGCGCGCCGACCCCGCCGTGATCGCAGCGGATGTGAACTTGGCCACCGAAAGCGCAACGATCCGCTATGTAGAGGGCGCGACAGACCCTGCCTCGCTTGCAAAACTGGCGGGCGATGCAGGGTATCCGGCGCATATCGCCCAGACGGACGAGACCTCCGCCGACAAGGCACATGAGGCCACGGCACTGACCCGCACGACTTTGATCGCGGCAGCGCTGGCCTTGCCCGTATTTGTCCTTGAAATGGGCGGACACATGATCCCCGCCTTTCATCATTGGGTACATCAGACCATAGGATTGCAGGCCAGCCACCTGATCCAATTCGCCCTGACCTCGGCCTTGTTGGTCGGACCGGGCCGGGTGTTTTACGTCAAGGGTATTCCGTCGCTGCTGCGGCGCGCACCGGATATGAATGCGCTGGTTGCAATGGGTACGGGCGCGGCGTATCTGTACTCGGTCATCGCCACTTTCGCGCCGGGCCTCTTACCGCAAGGCAGCGCGAATGTGTATTTCGAGGCTGCCTCGGTCATCGTTGTCCTCATCCTTCTGGGCCGCGCGATGGAGGCGCGGGCCAAAGGCCGCACCGGCGCTGCGATCCGCAAGCTGGTAGGCCTGCAGCCAAAAACCGCGCGCGTCGAACAGGGCAACACCACCGTGGACCGCCCGATTTCCCAGATCAACGTCGGCGACGTCCTGCAAATCCGCCCAGGCGAGCGGGTTCCGGTAGATGCCGTGGTGCTGGGCGGCACGTCCTATGTCGATGAAAGCATGATCTGCGGCGAGCCCGTCCCGGTTGGTAAAGCCCCCGACGATCAGGTGGTGGGCGGCACGGTAAACGGCACCGGCGCACTGCGCGTGCGTGCGGCGCGGGTCGGGGCCGATACGGTTCTGGCGCAGGTGATCCGGATGGTTGAACAGGCGCAGGGGGCCAAGCTGCCAGTTCAGGGGCTGGTCGACAAAATTACCGCGTGGTTTGTGCCTGCCGTGCTGGCTGTTGCACTGTTGACCATTGCGATCTGGCTGATCTTCGGACCAGCACCTGCCCTGCCGATGGCGCTGGTCACGGGGGTTTCGGTCCTGATCATTGCCTGCCCCTGCGCGATGGGTCTGGCGACGCCAACTTCGATCATGGTCGGCACCGGGCGCGCGGCTGAGTTGGGTGTTCTGTTCCGTGAGGGCGATGCGCTGCAACAGTTGCAACAGGCCAAAGTTGTGGCCTTGGACAAGACCGGTACCCTGACCATGGGCCGGCCCGAGCTGGAAAGTGTCACCACCGTCAACGGGTTCGATCGCGACGACGTGTTGCGCCTGGCCGCTGCGGTGGAATCGCGGTCCGAGCACCCCGTCGCCACCGCCATCACGCGCGCCGGGCCTGCGGACTTGCCGCAGCCAACAGAATTCACATCTCAGACCGGGCTGGGCGTCCGGGCCGTGGTTGAAGGGCGCGAGGTGGTGATCGGTTCTCCCCGGCTGATGTACCGGAACGGGGTGGATTTGTCGGGCCTGACGCCCGAGGCAGATCAGCGCGCCGCCGCAGGGGCCACGCCTTTGTTTGTGGCGATTGACGGTCAGGCTGCGGCTTTGCTGACGGTGTCGGACCCCGTCAAACCCGGCACGATTGAGGCTCTGGACAGGCTGCACGCGATGGGCCTGACACTTGCCATGGTCACGGGGGACAACGCCCGCACAGCGCAGGCGCTGGCCGATAAGCTGGGCATCGACCACGTGACCGCCGAGGTGCTGCCCGATGGCAAGTTGCAGGCGATCAATGCTCTACGCGACCAATTTGGCGCGCTGGCCTTTGTGGGCGATGGCATCAACGACGCCCCTGCGCTGGCCGCTGCCGACACCGGCGTGGCGATTGGAACCGGCACGGATGTGGCGATTGAAACCGCCGATGTCGTGCTGATGTCCGGCGATCTGCGCGGTGTGGCCAATGCCGTTGAGATCAGCCGCCGGACGATGCGCAACATCCGTCAGAACCTGGGTTGGGCCTTCGGGTACAACACCCTTTTGATCCCGGTGGCGGCGGGCGCTTTGTATCCCCTTGGCGGACCGCTGCTGTCCCCGGCTTTGGCAGCAGGAGCGATGGCCTTGTCCAGCGTCTTTGTCGTCACCAACGCCCTGCGCTTGCGACGGGTGCGGGCCAGCCTGCCCGAACGGGACATGAAACACCAAACTCAGGCGGTGGCCTCATGAATATCGGAGACGTGTCGACCCAGACGGGCCTGCCCGCCAAAACGATCCGGTACTATGAAGACATCGGGCTAGTCAAACCGCTGCGGGACGACAACGGGTATCGGGTATTTCGCAGCCAGGACGTGCACAAGCTGAACTTTCTGGGCCGCGCTCGCGCCTTAGGGTTCACCATCGAAGACTGCCGAACCCTGATGGCACTTTATGAGGACGAAACCCGCGCCAGCGCGGATGTCAAAAAGGTCGCCCGGGCACATCTCGCGCAGATCGAGGCCAAGATCGCCGATCTGAACGCCATGCGGGATACGCTGGGCCATCTGGTAGAGGCCTGTGCCGGGGACGACCGTCCAGATTGTCCGATCCTGCAAGATTTGGGTGGCGAACCATAGCGCAGGGTTGCCCTTTTCGCGCAGCTTTGCTTTGTCTCTGCTAAACATTCCGATCTGCTGCACTAAGTGGGTATCGGACAGCAGAGAGGATCTCCACATGGCAAAAGTCGCGTTTTTGGGTTTGGGTGTAATGGGCTATCCGATGGCCGGCCATTTGCAAGCCGCCGGTCACGACGTCACCGTTTATAATCGCACCACAGCCAAAGCTGAGGCTTGGGTCGCCCAGCATGGTGGCTCGATGGCGGCGACACCACGCGAAGCCGCTGAGGGCGCGGCCTTTGTCATGGCTTGTGTGGGCAATGACGACGATCTGCGCATGGTCTGCAATGGTCCGAACGGCGCGTTTCATGGTATGTCCGACGGGTCGATATTTGTTGATCACACAACCGTATCCGCCAAAGTCACGCGTGAGCTTTACGAGGCCGGAAAGGCCGCAGGTATTGCGTTTGTTGACGCTCCGATCTCAGGCGGGCAGGCGGGGGCTGAGAATGGGGTCTTGTCGATCATGTGCGGCGCAGATCAGGCGGCCTATGATGCGGCAGAACCGGTGATGCAGGTCTATTCCAAAATCTGTCGCCGTATCGGCGAAAGCGGCGCAGGTCAGATGACCAAGATGTGCAACCAGATTGCCATTGCCGGATTGGTGCAAGGTCTGAGCGAGGCGCTGCATTTCGCGGAAAAGGCCGGGTTGGACGGGCGATCGGTTGTTGAAGTGATCAGCCAGGGGGCGGCCGGCAGCTGGCAGATGGCCAATCGCTATGAGACGATGCTGGACGATCATTTCGACCATGGTTTTGCTGTCGACTGGATGCGCAAGGATCTGGGGATTTGCCTTGATACCGCGGATGAGACCGGAGCCTCGCTGCCGGTGACAGCCTTGGTCGATCAGTTCTACAAGGATGTGCAGAAACTGGGCGGGGGGCGGTGGGATACGTCCTCGCTGATCAAGCGGTTGCGCGCTTTGGGGTGATCGGGAAAGGGGGGCTGTCTGCCCCCCCATCGCGCCAGGGCGCGATTCCCCCCGAGGATATTTTTGGCCAGATGAAGAGGATCCCGTTTTGCGCGGGTCAGGGTTTGGAATGGACAACATAACTGTGTTCTGGGCGGCCGCGTTGCGGACGCAATGGGGATTGGACGCCAAGCTGACCCGGCTGGATGGCGAATATGATCTGAACTTCTTGGCGCGGGCGACCAATGGGCAGGATTATGTTCTGAAGGTTATGCGGCCAGGATGCGAGGCCGAGCTGGTGGACTTGCAGATCAAAGCGTTGGAGCATCTGGCCTCGGAAGCGCCTGGACTGCCGTTTCCCAAGGTGTTTGGCGATTTGAATGGGAGGTTATTGCCCCAGATTACGGATCAGGACGAAAACCCCCGGCTGGTGTGGCTGCTCGAATGTCTGCCGGGTTCGTGTTACGCCAACGCCGCGCCTAAATCCGAGGAGTTGATCCTGAAACTGGGCCGCGTTCTGGGAGCAACCGACCGAGCACTTGAACGGTTCGATCACGCAGGTTTGCATCGCGCGGGTTTCAAATGGGACCTGATGCAAGCCAGTTGGATTGCGGATCATCTGGATACGGTCAATGACCCCGCGCGCCGCGTGTTATTGTCCGACATTTGCGCAGAGTTCGACACTGTCCGGGAGGTTTTGAACGACCTTCCGAGACAAGCCATCCACAACGATGCCAATGACTACAACATTTTGGTTGAGGGAGAATTAGGGCAGCGCCAATCTATCTCGGGCTTAATTGATCTTGGGGACATGTGCGCGGCACCCCGGATTTGTGATCTGGCGATCGCTGGTGCCTATATCGTTCTAGACCACCCACAGCCTCAGAGAGCGCTGGCCGCTTTGGTACGAGGGTATCATGCGGCCAATCGATTGCGGGCAGATGAGGTCGATCTGATCTGGCCGCTGTTGCGGATGCGATTGGCGGTGTCGGTTGCAAACTCGACCTTGATGGCAATTGAGAATCCAGATGATCCCTATGTGACGATTAGCCAGGCCCCTGCCTGGCGGTTTCTGGAAAATGATACGGTCAATGGCGGCTTGATGGCGGCGCGGTTGCGCGTGGCCTGCGGGTTGCCTGTGACCGATGGGGCCGAACGGATCCACGCTTACCTAACCGAACATCGAGGGCAGTTCGCCCCGATGTTCGGACAAGATCTGAGTGATGTGCCGATGGGGTCGCTGTCTGTTGAAAACTGCGTCTGGCCGCAAAACCCGTTCCACATGCCCTTGGCCGAGGCCGCGCGCGTAGGTGAGGAATATGGCGAAGGCCTGTGGCTGGGCTACTATAACGAGCCGCGCCTGATCTATGCCGAACCCGGGTTCCGCAAGGGGCCGTGGAAGGCCTCGGACCGGCGCACGGTGCATCTGGCGGTAGACGTCTTTGCCCCGGCGGGCACCGTGTTGCATGCTCCGGTCAGCGGGCGGGTTGAGGCGGTCGAGAACCGCGATACCCATCTGGACTACGGCGGCGTGGTGATCCTGCATCATGAAACGCCCGAAGGGGATGCGTTCTATACGCTGTATGGTCATCTGGACCCCGAGGTATGTGATCGGCTGAAACCCGGTGATCCGGTGGCACAGGGCGCGGCGTTCGCGCGGCTGGGGGATGCCACACAAAACGGCGACTGGGCCCCGCATGTGCATTTTCAACTGGCAATGACCACCGACGGGATGCAAAGCGACTGGCCCGGTGTCGGTGATCCCGATGAGATGGAACTGTGGCACGCGGTTTGCCCCAACCCGGCGGCGCTACTGAACCTGCCCGATGACAAGGTGTTTTATCAGCCGACCGACAAACACGCGATTCTGCAGGGGCGGCACGACCATTTCGGCGGCAATCTCAGTCTGACCTACGATGATCCGGTGATGCTGGTGCGGGGGTGGAAACATCATCTGTTTGACGAATGGGGTCGCCCTTATCTGGACGCCTATAACAACGTCCCTCATGTGGGCCACGCTCATCCCCGTATTCAGGCGGTTGCGGCGGATCAGTTGAAACGGATGAATTCAAACACCCGCTATCTGCACCCGGCGCAAACCGCTTTTGCAGATAAGATTCTGTCGAAACTGCCGGATCATCTGGAGGTCTGTTTCTTCGTCAATTCCGGTACTGAGGCGAACGAACTGGCGCTGCGTTTGGCCCGCGCTCATACCGGGGCCAAAGGGATCGTGACACCCGATCACGGCTATCATGGCAATACGAATGCGGCGGTTGCGATCTCGGCCTATAAGTTCAACAAGCCTGGTGGCGTGGGTCAGGCGGATTGGGTCGAACTGGTTGAAGTGGCCAACGACTATCGTGGATCGTTCAAGCGCGACGATCCCGACCGCGCCACAAAATTCGCGAATTTTGTGGACCCTGCGATTGCCGCTTTGCAGGACAAGGGCCACGGCATCGCCGGTTTCATCGCCGAGACCTTCCCCTCGGTCGGGGGTCAGATCATCCCTCCCAAAGGATATCTGCCCGCAGTCTACGAAAAAATCCGCGCCGCCGGAGGGGTGTGTATCGCCGATGAGGTGCAGACCGGACTGGGGCGTCTGGGTGAGTACTACTTTGGCTTTGAGCACCAGGGCGCGCTGCCCGATATCGTGGTGATGGGCAAACCGATCGGCAACGGGCACCCCTTGGGCGTGTTGGTCACGACCAGGGAAATCGCACAAAGCTTTGACAACGGGATCGAGTTCTTCTCGACCTTCGGCGGATCGACCTTGTCTTGCCGGATCGGGAAAGAGGTGCTGGACATCGTCGATGACGAGGGGCTGCAGGACAATGCCCGCGTGATGGGCGGACGGCTGATGGACGGGTTACGCAGGATCGAGGCCGATTTTGGTTGTGTCGGCGATGTGCGGGGCATGGGCCTGTTTCTGGGGGTCGAGTTGATCAACCCAGACGGCTCCGAGGGCACCGAGATCTGCAAATACGTCAAGAACCGGATGCGCGATCATCGCATTCTAATCGGCAGCGAAGGGCCCAAAGACAATATCCTCAAAATCCGACCGCCTCTGACAATCGAGGCCGTGGACGTTGACATGATCCTGTGGGCATTGGGGAATGTTTTGGCCGAGGTGGGCGACTATGCCCCTGCCCCAACATGTGATCATGATCACCACCATGCCGGCTGCGGGTGCTGCTGAACGAGCAGACCTCTGACCAGAAATGACCAGAGGTCTGGATCGGCATCGCTGTCAATGCAACGCGGCCGAGGGGGATAAATGCCCGGTTGAGGGCAGAGGTTGCGGCGCGGTCATCTGGCGCAGCGCCAGACCCAGCTCTTCGGACAAGGCGGTAAGTGCGGGGGCAAAGTCCGGCCGGACAATCAGCGTCGCCATCATCATCGCGTCCTCGCGCGCCCCTTCCGAGGCCGCAGCGATCATCTGCGCAAAACAGTTCTCATCCGCGCCAAGACAGGAACACCCAACCTGATGACGGATCAAAGGGCGTCGCCCGTGATGCGCACAGAGCGCGCACAGTCGATCAATGGTCATCATTGCAACAGCTTCAGGTTCGGTGCCAAGGTCGACCCCGATCTTGCAGGCGATATCTTTGCGCGCCGTGGCGTCGCCCCAAAGCCGCAGGTACAGGACCGCGCTGGCCTCGATCGGGCTGAGATCGGACAGCTTTCCAACCGCCGCCCCTCCGCGTGATAACGAGGCGGTCATTTAGTCAGGATCAGCTTGCCCGTGCGTGTAATGCGCAGGGTGTAAAGCTGGTCGCCCAACGCGATATGAGCAAGGTTCCCGCCTTTGGTCAGCTCTTCGGCCTTGTGTGCCGGCAGCATCGATACGGGGTAGGATTGCGTCGGGTTCGGGTTCTGCACATTCATCAGGTCAACTCCAGAGGGTCACGGGCGAAAGGCCGATTTCTGTTCTCATTTTTTGGGATGGCTGACCCGATTTCGGGTTGGCTGTGTGTCTTGCTGGATAATCTGATTATTTTACTCAGGTATGTCAAGTGGCAATCTATACGCTGCAACCAAGAGTGTGGAATTGCGCTGAAATTGCGAAAAGGCTAGGTCTGACTGAACAATTTCAACGACCGAGGTTTCAATGACCGCAACGCTGATGTTCGACCTGGATGGTACGCTGATTGACAGCTTGCCCGATATCGCCGCAGCGGCGAACCGGATGCTGGGCGACGAAGGCAAACCCGCGCTGCCGCAGGACATCATCCAGAAATTCGTGGGCAACGGCCTGCCGAAACTGGTTGAGCGTGTGATGGGCCACTGCGACATACCGCTAGACCGCCACAGCGAATTGGCAAAACGAACTCTGGACTACTACGGGGCGGCCTCCAGTGCGCAGACCGTTGTCTACCCGGGCGTACCGGAGGCTTTGGCCCAATTGCAGCAAATGGGCTGCGTACTTGGCATCTGCACCAACAAGCCCGAGGCCCCGGCTCGCCACATCCTGGACGCGCTAGGGCTGTCGCAATTTTTCGATACCGTTTTCGGCGGCGATACGCTGAACACCCGCAAACCCGACCCCGCCCATCTGCACGCCAGCTTTGACGCGATCCCTCAAACCGGTCCGCGCTTGTTCATCGGCGACAGCGAGGTCGATGCGGAAACAGCGCAACGCGCAAAGGTTCCATTCCTGCTATTCACGAAAGGCTATCGCAAATCATCGATTGACGAGATCCCCCACATGCTCAGCTATGACCAAGCGATAGAATTGCCGTCAGCGGTGAGGGCGTCGCTGACGATGTTGGAAGAAACAGCCTGACCCGAAAATGAAGGGCCGGCCGAGGGGGAAAGTAGCCAGCCCCTCATCCGGGGAAGTGGATTGTCCTCGGTGTAACCTTGGATGAACTAGAGTTAACCGCCCGCGCCCTCCGAAGATATTGGGGGTTTCCCGTATTCGGCGAGACAGAGAATTTTCGTCGAAAATTCTTGTGCGTCAATTATGCGCCCGGATTGCACTTTCCTAACTGGCCACCAGAAAACATCGGATGCTGAGGGTCATATTCGACCTGCGCCCTTGGGGTAACATCGACGACTTCCAGCCTGTCATAAGGGTCGGTCGGGCTATCACGTCCCTGCACAACAAGTACGTCTTTGAAACACTGGTGATCCGCACCACGGTACCAGCTTGGCCCATTACCCAAACCGTCAAACTCGAAATCTTCGAGAGCCTCGACAACGCCACATGGGTTGAAGGTCCCCGCCCGTTCGACGGCATCGGCATAGAGCAAAATCTGTGAATAGCCGGTCTGTGCCGCGATCGAAGGCGGGAAGCCATATGCTTCCTGAAATGACGACACGAACGCCTTGGTCCCCTTATCCTGAAGCTGCCAGTTCCAATTCATCGAACCCAGCACGCCCTTGATACTCGCACCCGCCCTCGCGGCCATGAGATCGGAAAGTACCGGGACGACAATCTTGAAATCCTTGCCATTCGCGACCTTGTCCAACAAACCGAATTGCAACGCGCTGGCCAACGAATCCTCCAAGTTGGCACCATAGTGGTTCAGGATCAGAACATCCGCTCCCGAGTTTAGAATCGACGCGATATGTGTCGTAAATTCCGTCGATGTCAGAGTGGTTTTAACCCGATTGACTGTTTGCCATCCCAACGCTTCGGTCGAGGCAACAATCGCCTCTTCCTGGGACCAGCCCCAATTGTAGTCAGCACTCAGATGATAAGCACGGCGGTCCGTGCCCAGCTCAGCCGCCAAAACCGGAGCAAGGGAGGCACCCGTCATATAGGCATTGAAGTAATTGCGGAAACCATTGGCTTTCTTCTCCTTACCCGTGAGGTCATTTGTATGCGCCAGGCCAGCCATGAAGATCACGCCCGCGTCTTGGCACAGGTTCTGAACCGCAATGGCCTCGCCCGACGTCGACCCGCCATTCAGCATCACCGCGCCATCGGAATTTATCATTGCCTTGGCAGAAGAATGCGCCTTGGACGCCTTGCCTTCTGAATCTGCCACGACAAACGTGACTTTCTTGCCCAAAACACCATTCCCGGCCAGCGCCCGCGAGGAAAACGCGTTCAGGCACCCGCCATCTCCCTGGCCATTAAGATGCTCGACGGCCAGTTTCTGCCCGCGCAATTGGTCATTTCCTTCTTCCGAGAAGGGTCCTGACAAAGCCGCATTGAAGCCAAACGTAACCGTGCTTCCGTTTGGTGCATTCGTGAAACCAGCAGAGGACGAAGTGGGAAAGATCATCGGCAACGCCAGGCCGGTGCTCGCTACGACTCCACCGGTCAGCGAGTAGCGACGTGTGACAGATTTGCTACTCATCCACTCTTTCCATTCCCCGTGTCATGCCGTCAAACCTATCCAGTCACAGCCGAAACTGAGGGTAACCGTAGGGTTGTGCAAGAAAACAGTTTCAAAGCATCGGGCTTCAATCGCAACACACCTACGCCTATGACGACACATCGGGCCAGCAGGATTTTCTGATTGGAGCGCACCTATCACACTATTTCCATTGAAAATATCGAGGCTTACACCAACTGCCTTTCGCTTTGAGAAACGACGCCACGGCAGCCGTTTTGCTCAGATTTTAACGCGAGAGCCGCCATATCTGGGGCATAGAACGCATCTCTGATTAAGGCTTCTAAAGATACATTTCGATACTTTACAACCGTTTGTCTCCGACATTCGACCAATAAGACACATGATTAGATGCACCGCTAGGATATATGTAATGTTAATTTTCGGTTCATGTACGATTGGTAGGATTTTTGGACTATTGAAGAATCGGTTGAGGCGAAAATACAATTCGTGCCATTAGCCAGTAAGTTGTTTTAACCAGTGTGGAACGGTAACTCATGATTGGGGGGAAAGCTCATAGCGGTGCGTGGCTGCCAAACGCGCAACATGCCAGAGCGATCATCAATTTCATTCATTGGAGTCAGGGCGGTCTTGTATTGGACGCCGCGCTGAATGGTATTGCCGAAGCATTTGGCGCCGAATGCGCCGTAATCAGCCGTCTGTGGCTGAACAAGGGTTCTCATCGCGTTGCCGCCAGGGCTGACACCCGAGATCCTGCCCATTGCCGTCCTCTATTCCTGTCTTTCGCGAATGACGCGTTGGGGCCGTTTCGCAATATGCCCAAGCGGGCCTCGGTCTTTAGTCTGGTTGAAGATGGCGAAGACCCGAGCGATCTTTCCCCCGTCCTGACCGAGTGGATTTCACATCGCAGCCTTTCGGACATTCTGTTTGTCTGTCTTGATCACCAGGGCGGTGAGATTGACTTCTTAGAGCTGCATTTCGGGCGCAACCCGGAACCGGGTTTCAAAGAGGCAATTGAACAAATTGCACCCCAATTGTCCGAAACATTCCAAAGTCGCCGTCCCGGTCTGGTAACCGAAGCGCTGTCGCGCCAGTCGGTTGCGACCATTCGGAAAAGTAGCACGGAAAACGTTGCGATTCTCAGCACCGACAACCCGACTGGCCTGACGCGGGCTGAGTGGCGGGTCTGTGTACTGGTATCTCGAGGATTGTCCTCGCAGGCTATTGGCGCCGAGTTGGACATTGGCGCTGCTACTGTCAGGACACACCTCAAGCATATCTATTCCAAAACAGGTCTGGACAACTTCCATATGCTGGCCCGTCGGCTAGTATCCGTTGAAGAGCGTGAAGCTCTGCATGGGAAGCAGCATCAAGCAAGGGCTTAATGCCACAACTGGACTGGCAAAACTGGATCTCGCTTTGGCTGTTCGCACCTCTGTTCGTGGCAACGGCCTGGACCGATTTCACCCAGCTTCGCATCCCTAATCTGTATTGCCTGATTGGCCTAGGCCTATGCCTTGTCGCGGCCCCGTTTCTGGACTGGAATACTTTGCTGATCCGGCTGCTGATCGGCGCTGCATGTTTTGTGGTTTGCCTAGGGCTTTTTGCGCTGAACTGGTTGGGAGGTGGGGACGCCAAGATGTTGCCTGTTGTTTTTTTGGCCATGCCCCCAAGCGCCGTGCCATTGTATATGATTGTATTTTCCGCAGCCATGGCTCTTGGTTTGATCGGGATGTCGCTCTTTCGGCGCTACGCCAAGCGTTTATCCCCTAAATTTGAGTCGACAGCGCAATCACGAGAGTTTCCAATGGGCGTCGCCATAGGGGCGTCAGGCCTGGTCATGATTACGCTGTCTGTGTTTTAATTGTCCTAGTCGCTTAGTTACCTGCTGCTAACGAGCTAGAATAGCGGATAACAACCGGGGCCAGGATCAATCCTGCAAGAGCCGGTAGCATCAACATTGCCATTACGCCAGACATCTTGACCGGCAGCTTGTTTGCCATCTCTTGCGCTCTGAGTTCGCGTAGTTCCCGCATCTCGTCAGCGTATGTTTTCAATGCGGAAGCAAGTGGCACACCAAATCGCGTCGATTGCAGAACAACACTGACAAAGGAACTCATTTCTTCAATTCCGGTTCGGCGCGCCATGCGCATTAAGGCTGCATCACGGTCACGGCCCGCTTGAATTTCACTCAGAGCAACTAGAATTTCTTCCGACAATTCTGGCGAAACAAGCTGCAACTCTACCGCCACTTTTAGCAAAGCCTGATCGAACCCCATTCCAGCCTCGACACCAATCTGAAGCAAGTCCAGCATATTTGGGAAAGCGTTTTCCATCAAACGGCGGCGTTCTTTGATACGCGAGTTCATCCAAAGCTGCGGAACGAAGAAGCCAATGGCACAAAGGATCACGACATTGCGTAGGATAGAAAGCACATCCAGCCCAGACACATAGTCTGCGATCCGCGCCCCAATGCTCGTCGGAAGTTGCCAACTCAATAACGCCAAAAAGATCATGGGCAAAGACGTCGCTAGCGCCAGGCGAACTGCATAGTATCCTGCTATCGCGTTCTTGCCACGAAATCCAGATTGCGCCAACACCTGCCCCACTTCGAATCGCAGGTTGGCATCAGCGGGTATTAAGGCTGCAGTCAGACCAGTTGGAGCTGGGTCTTCACCTCTATCGATATTGACGCGTGCCAAGTTTTGCCTCGGTCGGCTTGGCACCATACGGTCTGCTGCCGACGAGCGCTCGTTCAGCGAAGACGAAATACCAAAGAAAGCAATGAACGCCCCGGCAATCACTAGAAGAAAAATCAAAGCTTGAAGGGCAAACTCATTTTGCAGCAAAGAGTCTAAAAGTTGCATCGCAAACGCTCCTTATATCCGGAAATTCACGAGTTTGAACATAACGATGGCGTTCAGGACAATCGCAGCTGCGATAACTCCCATCACCGGCCAAAAAGACGGTGCGTCCATTACATCTCCGTAGTAAGACGGCGACAAGATCGTCATGGCCACCGCAATCACCACCGGAATAGACGATAGAATGTAAGCTGTCATACGCCCTTCGGCTGAGATGGCCTTGATCTTACGGCGCAAAGACATGCGCGCTCGGATCACCTGGGCGAGGGTCTTAAGGATTCCGGCTAGATCGCCGCCGGAACCATGCTGCATCATTAAAGCAACCGCCAGATATCGGACGTCTTCCTCGTCAACTCGATCAGCCATATTTTTCATCGCCTCGGTCAATTCCTCGCCAAAGGCTACCTGATCGACAACGAGACCGAACTCTGTTCCAATAGGATCAGGCATTTCTTCAGAAACGCTCTGAAGTGTCGTGTTTAACGGATGACCAACTTTTAGACCTCTCGACATCAAATCCAACGCGTCGGGCAGTTGCTTAATCAATGCTGCCTTTTGCCGTCTCAGCGCGGATCCGAGAAAAATCAAAGGAGCGATTATGAACAAGAGGATAGAAATCGGGATGACCTGAAGTGGATTTGCAACCATTGTGCCACCGATGGCACTAATCAGAAACGCAACACCACACCCGATCAGAAACATTTCCGGAACCATGTTCAACCCAGCTGCCTTCAAAGCGGCCGGCAAATCACCCACAAAGGGAAACTTGCGCAGGATTGGGCGCGTCTCCTGAGGTTTGAGAAGGTTGAGAACATCTTCGCCAGTCTTGCCTTCGTTCAGCATCTGAATACGGCGGTTTATCGCTTCTTCCCGGTTTTCACCGCGACGGGAAAACTGACGAATACCTTCAAAAGCGATAAGAGCGCCAAGAAAAATCACTAGTGCGATAATAAAGCGGACATCAAACCCGGCGACTTCCATTTCGGGGCCGACGATCGTGCTTAGATCCAGGTTTTCTATAAAAGCGCGAAGCTGTTCCATACCGCTGGCCCTCCTTAGTTGAACTGGATCGAGGACATGTCGATCCCGGCAGCGGCCAGAGCATCGCTGGACTTCGGACGGATGCCGGTCGGCATAAAGCGACCCTTAACCTTGCCGTTCTCGTCCTTGCCTTCGCGTTTGAAGACAAAAATGTCTTGCATGGTGACGATTTCGCCCTCCATACCAGTGACTTCGGCGATCGAGGTTACGCGGCGGGTACCATCGGACAGGCGGTTCAGCTGCAACACGAAGTGAATGGCCGAGGCAATAGTTGCACGAATGGCCGAGTGCGGCAGCTCCATACCACCCATCTGAACCATCTGTTCAACACGAGACAGGGCGTCCCGAGGGCTGTTGGCGTGGACCGTAGTCATTGAACCATCGTGGCCAGTGTTCATCGCCTGCAGCATGTCGAACGCCTCAGAACCGCGCACTTCGCCCACCACGATGCGATCAGGGCGCATCCGCAGAGCGTTGCGGACCAGATCACGCTGTGCAACGGCACCGGTTCCGTCCAGACCTGCCGGGCGGGTTTCCATACGCAGTACATGTTCCTGCTGCAGCTGCAATTCGGCCGCGTCTTCGATGGTCACGATGCGTTCGCTCCCACCTATATAGGTTGAAAGTGCATTCAGCATCGTGGTCTTACCAGAGCCGGTGCCACCCGAGATCAGAATGTTCATCTTGGCCTCGACCAGACCGCGCAGCAGCGACGCCGCGCTATCATTCAACGCGCCATTGTTCACAAGGCGCTGCATAGTCAGAGGCACGCGGGCAAACTTACGGATAGACAGCGCGGGCCCGTCCAGCGCACAAGGCCGGATGATCGCATTCACACGGCTGCCATCCTCAAGACGCGCATCCACCCAAGGTTGACGTTCGTCGATACGGCGACCAACGCGGCTGACGATCTTGTCGATGATACGCAACAGGTGACGTTCATCACGGAACCGAGCCGGGGTTTTCTCAAGAATACCGGCGCGTTCTACGAAAATCTGCTGATGGCCGTTCACAAGGATATCGTTGATTGTCGGATCGGCCAGCAAAGGTTCAAGCGGGCCAAGGCCCAGAACCTCATGCATCAGCTCTTCGACCAGTTGTTTGACCTCTTCGCTGCGCATGGCGCGGCCTTCGTGGCGCAACAGCTCGGTGGCATGTTTGCCGATCTCACCGCGCAGCGTGTCTTCTTCAACCTTGTCGATCACCGCCAGGTTCAACTTGTCCAGCAGCGAATTGTGCATCCGCGCTTTCAGGTCGATGCGATCCATCTCTCTGGCGTGCTTGGTCGCCTTTTTCTCGGCTTCAAACACAACCGTATCCGAAGCTTTTTCAGAAACCTGCTTCGTTTCCAGCGGAACGACCTTCGCGGCGTTCGAAGTTGTGCGACCTGTCCTGTCAAATTCACGAAACATGTTCTTAAACCTTTACTACTTTTTACTTCACGTCTGCGGATATACGGTTACGAGTTGCCAACACGCGGCGGCATGGCAGCGCGGGCATCATCGGCCAGTTTCTTGATCGCCCGCGTTGCAGGCGCACGGTTGGAAACATCTTGCAACGGGATGCCTCGGTCCACCGATTCACGGACCGTGCGGTCGTCCTTGGGCACCCAATGGGCAAAATCCTGTTCCAGCAACTTGGCCGCTGCGCGGTGATGAGCTGCGGGCAGCAGAGGTTTCTTTTCAAGGCTCGCCACAAGTTGGATATCGATGGCGGGGTTCTCGCTTTGATAGAAATCCATCAATTTGCGGGCCGATCGCACCGACGGGACGGCGACATCCGTCACCAGATACAGTCTGTCGGCCTGCGTCAGCACCGGAGTGATCCATTCCACCAGCGCCCGTGGCAGGTCGACGACCACATAATCATGGGTCCGCTTCAGGTTATCCAGAATAGCCGTGATCTGGTCTTCCTGAATGGCCGACAGCGGGCCATAGCGCGAGGGTGCGGCCAGAACGTCGACACCGCAGGGTGCCTTGACCATGGCCTGTTCCAAAAACGCACCGTCTGGGATGCTTTCATCCATCGCCATGCGCCACATCGCGTCGCTTTCTTCCACGTCCATCAGCGCCGCGATCGACCCGAACTGGAAATCCAGATCCACAACCGCAACCTCATTGGTCGCTTTCTTCTTGAAGAAACCCTCCTTGGCCTGCAACTCGTTTGCCATATTCGCAGCCACCAGCGAGGACCCAACCCCGCCACGCGACTTGGCAACCGCAATCACCTTGCCGAGAGTTGCATGTCCACTCCAAACGGTGGGCAGTTGCGCCTGACGGCGGTTGCGGATCGCATCCACCTGCGGCACGATCTCTTCGTTGATGGCATTTCGGGGCAATACCTCGTCCACGCCCAGTTTCGTAAGCTGCCGCGCTTTTTCCAGCGGTAGATCTTCGGGGGCCAGCGCGATGATAATGGCATTGGGCATCCGCGCATCGCAGATATTCTGCGCCGTCTTCAACGCACCATCGGCGTCATCTTCGACATCGAACAGGACAACATCATGCAAAGACGCAAGGTTTGCGGCCTTTCCATTGACGCCGGACACCGTTTCTTTCCGACCGGTAAAGCTGCAATTCTCCTGATCCGCCAGAGATCCTTCGATGGCCGAGTAAATCTCTTCATCGGGCGAAATCAAAAACACTGAAATCTGCTTGGAATTCATTATCTTACTCCTTACTCTACCGCCCCGACAGCCAGGTCTTCGGCAGGAACCGAAGTGCTCATCGCGGGAAGGGAAATACTGTTCGGGGTATTGGACGTGACCGCCGGATTGCCCGAGGCCAACGCAGCCAGACCAGCCAGCGGCATTACGAAATTGAAATCGACACCGATCAAATCAGCCGTCACGACCGGGGTATAGGGACCACCTAGGAATCCCAGACGGGCATCATGTGAATAAGTGAACTGTACATTCGCAGGTCCTGTGCCCGGCGGCAACAGAGGACCGATCTGGTTCCAGATGCGCGCGCCGTACGGGGTCGAAGTATCCAGCGTGCACGGCGCCGGAAGATTGGGGACAGCGCAAATGCCACCATTGCTTCGGCACAAGGCCCCAAAACGGGTATTCGCATCTCCACCAGGGCCCAGTGTGTGAGTTGCCGGCAACGCTCCACATTGCGGTGGGCCAACCGTCGCCAAACGGGCAGCGGTGTGCATCGCTTTTTGCGACGCCGTCGTCGACCAGTAAAGACGCCCGTAGTCTACGACCCCGAAAATCAGGAACAGAAAAAGCGGGATGACGATTGCCAACTCGACCAAAGCGGCACCACGCTGATTGCGGGCAAACGCTTGTAGGATATGAAGAACCTGGTTCATACGCCATACACCCTGCTTTGATCCGCAACTTGGAAATTCAACGCGCCAACCCCGTCACCAAAAAAGTCAAAAATTCCACCAAATATCAAATCAATGCGTACATCGGCCGTAACCTCGACCACCGAGGTGGGATTCAAACGATAGTCACCAGCCCGCTCGAAACAAGCGAAAGACACATCCGACAAAATTGCGCCTGCCGGAATTACAGTCGACCCATCCAATTGTGTTTCAACAATATCAGTCGCCAAATCTTCCAAATCCTGAAAATCGCCGGGGGTCCCCGTCTCGCACAGATCCAATGGTGCAATACGCGCAATCATTCGCGAAGCGTCGCGGACCCCGGCGGATGTGGATTGGTGTATCCATGTGATCCTGCCCCCTTCGATGATCACCGCCAAGAACAGCAAGATCAGGGGCATGACCAGTGCGAATTCGACCATCGGAGCACCGGATTCACAGCGCTTGAGTCGTGAGATAAGGGACATCAGACGTTTCACCGGTACAACCTCACGACATCACGGAAGATACCTTCGTCAATACCGGTTCCGGCGCCACCGACCTGTTCGACCACTTCGACGTAGATATCGAAATCAGTTCCCGAGGTTTGCTCCAGTGGCTGGATCAGAAAGACTTTTACGAATTCCTGCACCGGCACGTCTACGGCGCGACCTACAACTGGATTGGTATCGCAATCGATAGCGGCGGCGATGAATGTGCGGCGATCAGGGTCAGGGTTCGTTGTGCTCGCACATTGCCGACGACCCGTTTCACTGCGTCCCTCAAGAATGTCACGGCCAGCGAACTTGGTAATCTCATCCAGATACATCTGGTAGCGCGTGTTGCCGGTAGGCAAGCTTATGGTCCCATCAGCAATCAGCGGATGCGGTTGCAGCGGGTTTAAAGGGTCTGTTCCAGTACCATAGTTCGTCGCCAAATAGGCGGCTCTCCCATCATCCCAGTCCCCATCACCGAAGCGGCCGGCACCTTCGGGCACCAATGTGGCGCAGTTTCCGGCATCAAAACAGTCGTCGCGCGGGAACGGCATGGTGTCATCTGAAATCGTTGGATTGTTTTTCAAGCACTGGCCGGTCGGATTCTCCCACCCAGCAATAACTTGAGGACCAGGGGCATAGGCCGGATCATTCCGCAAGCTGTTCATCGTTGCGAGGAATAAATCAAAACGAGAGTTATAGATGGCCGAACCAATACCGTTCCGTTGCCCCGGTTCCGTGTCCACCCCACGCTGCGACACACACTTAGTCAAGTTGCCCTCGGCGGCGATAAGACAGATATAAAGGCTTGATCCATTCAAACCCGCACAGGGGCCGTTGGGATTGATCCCAATATCTTGAGGGTCAAGAAAGCCGAAGTTTCCAGGACCCCAGGCCGAGTCGTTGCCACCGGTACGCAACTGGATAGCCTGACCGACATTTGCGTTAGCCGTCCAGCCGCCCGGAATGCAAAACATCAAGGGGGTCACGTCACAGGCAAATCCTGTATACCCAGCAATCGCTGTGGCACCGACTTGTTCATTCGGAGCAGGGGCCCCCAACAACGCAGCCAAACCACGTGTAAAGGGCAGGAGAACGGTTCGCGGCGTTGCTTGCACCTCGACCATGATGGCTGCACTCGCATCGTTGGTCAAAAACCCGTCTACCGCGTCATCATCATCCGGGTCGACAGCAGGGTCCGGCAAACCGGTCAGAAAGCGCAGGCTGAAATCGGCAGCCGAGTCCAGCGTCTGATCCCCATCGGCAAAGAACTGGCGATCCGCGATCATGTTCTCGGCGGCTGCACGCGCGCGGGTAATAGCGTCGGCATTGCCGTCAAGTTCGCCTGCCGCGGCCAATGCCACATGGTCGGCATAAGACTGCAGGTCGGTCTGGGTCGAGGCCATACGGCCAAGGTCAAAGGTCAAGGCGGCGAAGCCGAGGATCATGGCCAGGCTAAGTGCCACAAAAATCAGGATCGTTCCGTCTTCTTCTTTCTGGAACTTGGAAACAAAAGTCATCGTTTACCCTCCCTGACCCTGACTAGCATCAATTCACGGTGCTGGATGTGTCCGTAAGCGGAACCTCGTCGTCGGTTGCCGTAATAGTTACCTTCTCTTCCTGAACGTCCGAGATACCGCGACGCACTTTCACAACAGGTTGCGGGGTACCATCTTCGACTGGTGATTTTTCCAGCAGGATGTCGCTCAAACGTACAGCCTCAAGAGGTTTGTTTTCAGTCTCATCCAGTGAACGCAGAGACAGGCTCAGCTGTCCGGCCTTCTGTGCCAGGGCCAATCGCTGGCTTTGTTCCGGAGTCACCTCGACGGTAACGGTCCGCGCAATGCCAGGTCTGTCAATTTCTTCATCGGCTTGCTGGTCGACACCAATTATGCGGATATTTTGAAGGATCGTAATGGCGCGCAACTCCTCATCTCGCCCGCGCGTCAGAACAATGTCGATATAGTCACCAGGGGTTACAAACCCACCGACGCCGGTTTGCGCATTTACGTTGATCGCCATGGCACGATTACCTTCGCCAAGCGTCTGCACGATGGTAACTTTTTCGCCAAATTCTGATACTTTCGAAGCAAGAAGAATTTCACCCTGGGCCAATGCGCGTTTGGCCCGGCGCGGTTCTCCACCCGCCGTGGGAAGAACATCGTTGTAATTGGTAAAGACACCAACGGGCACTGCTTCGGCTGGCCACTCGATCGTAGTCAATTTATGACTTTCAATCGGGCTTCCAAACGGAATGTCTTCTGATACAGCCACAACCCGCACGATACTCGCATCCACAGCTGCTGCTTGGTTTCGCTCAAGCTGGTCTTGGGTCCAGAGCACAGCGCCTCCAGCGAGACCAATACCGAAGATAGACATTAATAGAGATTTAACGCGCATTTTGCCCTCCAATTTCCGAAAGTAATAATGGCTGTCAGGTTTGGGCGGTGTTCAAAAAGACTGAGCAGTTTAGCATTCACTCTGACGCATTTTACCATCTACGTGTTGCTCCCGCCCCTTCAAAAAGGCGGGGGCAACTTCACTAACGTCAGCTCTGCGGCGCTTAGTTTACTTCCTAACAAGTGTGCTTGGTATCTCGTGACAAAATGTAACAAGACATAGCCCAACCAACTACCGTGACTGCTGCAGAACAAACTATAATATTAGGGTGCCGGAACCACCGCGCGAACATCGCTAAGAACATTTGCCGCATCATCAAAGTTGGCCGAGGTGTCTTCCGCGATGCTAATCAGTGCAGTACCGCCAACAATAACGGCGAGCAGCAGGGCCACGCCATATTCGACCAGGGTCGCACCGCGCTCGTCTTTGCGCAGCTTCAGAAAGAAATTGCGAATAGTATTCGACATAATTTTTACTCCAGACTGTTTTACCAAGTGCGAAATCCGCACGCTTACGAGGTACCAGGCAGCATCCCCGTTAATAGAATGTTTACCAGCCGTGAACCTTTAGAGCCTCCCCACAAACGAAAAGGTTTTCCCGTATAACGGGAATTTTTTGTCGTTTAAGGCGGATTTGTGACCTTGCTCTTGCGTTGAATCAGCGATTCGACCGGTGATTCCCGCTTATTTCACACCGCAAACACATTTATGGCCGATCTGAGGACACAGATCGGCCACATTTGCCCCCAATTCGCGGATTGGGTGTGCTACACGGTCACGCCTTGCAGGACCTGCTCGCGCGACAACTCCTGCCGCGATCCCTGCATCAAAATCTCACCGCGCCTCAGAACAACGAAGCGGTCGGCGAGGTCATAGGCGAAATCGAAATACTGCTCGACCAGAACGATCGCCATCTCACCTCTAGAGCGCAGATGGCGAATGACCTCACCGATCTGCTGGATGATGTTGGGCTGAATACCCTCGGTAGGTTCATCCAGCAGCAGCAGGCTGGGTTTGGTGATCAGGGCACGTGCGATGGCGAGTTGTTGTTGCTGGCCACCTGACAGATCACCTCCGCGGCGGTTCTGCATTTTCTTGAGAACCGGGAACAAGTCGAAAATCTCATCGGGGATAAAGTGTTCGCTGGACGGCAGGCAGGCAAAGCCAGTTTCCAGATTTTCGCGCACAGTCAGCAGGGGAAAGATCTCGCGCCCCTGGGGAACGTATGCCACCCCCTTCCACGCCATTTTATGCGCCGGAAAGGGCGGGAGGGCCTCACCATTCAGCTCCAGCGTACCGCCAGAGCGGGGATGCGTGCCCGAGATTGCCTTGATCAGGCTGGTCTTTCCGACACCATTGGTGCCCATCACGCAGGTCACCTCACCCTGCGCGGCTTGCATCGAAACACCGTGCAGGATTTGCGAATGCCCGTAGTGCAGGGTCAGATCGTTCAGTTTCAGCATCGCCTAGCGCCCCAGATAGACGTCAATGACGTCCTGATTTGATGTCACGTGGTCCAAGGACCCCTCGGCCAGAACCGAGCCCTCGTGCAACACAGTCACCTTGCAGTTCAGACGGCGGACAAACTCCATATCATGCTCCACCACAACCACGGCGCGGGTCTTGGCGGCCTGCACCAGAATATCGGTGGTGTGTTCGCGTTCCTGCGGGGTCATCCCGGCAGCGGGTTCGTCTACCAAAAGCAAGCGCGGCTCTTGTGCCAGAAGCATCCCAATCTCAAGCCATTGCTTCTGCCCGTGGCTGAGTTCGCCCGATTTGCGGGTCAACTCGTCCTTCAAGCCGATCTCGGCGGCCAGTTCCTCGACTTTCTCCAGATCGCCCTTTGAAGGGCGGTAGAACAGCACGCCCAACCATCCGCGTTTGTTCTTCAACGCCATCAGCAGGTTTTCCTGCACGCTCTGATCTTCGAACACGGTGGGTTTCTGGAATTTCCGCCCGATCCCGGCCTGCGCGATCGTGGCCTCACTCATGCGCAGTAGGGAAACGGATTTCTCGCCCCAGATGACGCGGCCTTCGTCGGGTCGGGTTTTGCCTGTGACGATATCCATGAAAGTGGTCTTGCCCGCACCGTTCGGCCCGATCACGGCGCGCAGTTCCGCGTTGCCGATCTGGAACGACAGGTTGTTGATGGCGCGGAACCCGTCAAAGGTGACGGAAACGCCGCTGACTTCTAGCAGAGTGCTCATTCCGTGGCCTCCTTTTCGCGCAACGCGCTTTCATCAGGCCCCAGGGCCGCACCGTGGCGCTGCGGTGCCCTGCGGTTGGTCCAGAGGTCGAACAGCCCCCCGATCCCTTGTGGGGCGAACAGTGTGACCAGCACGAAGGACACGCCCAGCAGCACCTGCCACCAGTCAACCCATTTGATTGTATAGAAGCCCAGCGGGATGTCCGGGGCCTGCCCGCCGGTGAACCATGTGCTAAGCAGACTGACGAACGCCGCGCCGATGACGGCACCGTACAGGCGACCGCGCCCGCCGATGGCGACCCAAACGGCCAGATAGATCGAGGCGATGGGGGCCATTTCCTCGGGGTTGATAATGCCTGCCTGCGGATAATAGAGTGCGCCCGCGATGGCGGCGATGCAGGCGGTCAGAGTGAAGACGGCCAGCTTGTAGACCTCGACCGAATAGCCGAGGAACCGCACCCGCGCCTCGTTATCGCGGATGCCGCGAATGACCGAGCCGAACTTGCCCGACACCACCCATGCCGCCAGCAAATAGCCCAGCCCCAAGGCCAGTGCCGAGGCCCAAAGGAACCAGATCGACACCACGTCCTGCGAGACGGTGACACCCGGCAGGTTCTGTAGGCCCGACAGGCCATTGTTGCCGCGCAAGCCACTGTCGTTCTGAAACAGGTACAGCGCCAGTGCCAAAGTCATCGCTTGGGTCAGGATCGACAGGTAGACGCCCGTCACCCGACTGCGGAACGCCAGCCAACCAAAGATCAGCGCCAGCAGGCCAGGTACCAGCACCACCAGTACCAGCTGCAGGAACAGGCTGTCCGAGAAGGCCCAGATCAACGGGAACTCGGACGACCCGACCACACCGAAGATCTGCGTGCCGATGGCGTCCACGACCTCGGATGACGTCGGAGGGATTTCGGCTTGCGACAGTGACTCGACCACGATCAGCCGCGTGCGTTCATACATCAGCCACATGCCGATCATGTAACCGCCCAGCCCGAAAAAGGCGAAATGGCCGAGGGACAGGATGCCGGTGAAACCCCAGACCAGATCCATCGCCACGGCAATCAGGCACAGGCACAGGGTTTTTCCCAGCGTCTTGACGAAACTGGTCGAGATCACGCCGATCCCGAACCCTTCGGACAGGACGGTGACGCCTAGAGTGAACAGGGACAGGATGGCCAGAAAGACCAGCACCGATGGGTTTTTGGCGACAAAGCTGCGTTCCATGGCTCAATCCCCCGCCGCGCGACCTTTGAGGGCGATAATGCCCCTTGGCCGGAACTGGATGAAAATGATGATGAAGATGATCATGTAGGTCTGCGCGGCCAGAGTGTTCGACGGGTTCATCCACTCGATCCCCTTTTGCAGGAAGCCGATCATGCCCGCACCAGCCAGAGCACCCCAGATGTTGCCGACACCCCCGACTACCACGGTCATGAAGCTTTGGACGATGTAATCGCTACCCAGATCCGACGTGACCTTCGCGAAGAGACCAATCGCGACCCCGGCGATTCCTGCGATGCCTGAACCCAGCCCGAAGGTCAGCATATTCACCCGTCCCGGATTGATGCCCATCGAACCGGCCATACGCGGGTTCTGCGTCACCGCGCGCATCTCTAGCCCCAGCCGCGTGCGTTTCATGATGTACAGGAACAGTCCCAGAAAGATCATCGCCAGCACGAAGATCGCGATACGGATGTAACTGATCGAGACCACATCGTTCAGCACCCATGCTCCGTCCAGCCAGCCCGGTGCAGTCAGTGGGCGGGCCTGCGTGCCAAAGATGTTCTTGGCCAGTTGTTGCAGCGCAATCGAGATACCAAACGTCGCCAGCAGAGTCTCCAGCGGGCGAGAATAAAGCCAACGGATCACCAGCCGCTCCATCGCGACGCCCATGGCGAAAGTGACGGCAAAGGCCATCGGGATCGCCACGATGATCGACAGCGTATGGTCGGGGATGAACTGCTGCACCACATAGCCGGTATAGGCGCCCATCATGATGAACTCGCCATGGGCCATGTTGATCACGCCCATCACACCAAAGGTGATGGCAAGACCGATGGCCGCGAGGAAATAGATCGAGGCCAGAGAAATCGCGTCCAGCGTCAGGTCGAGGGTCTGGTTCAGGCCGACTTTTAGCTCGATCTGGTCCAACGCCTTTTCGGCGGCGGCTGTGACTTCGCCCGACGGCTCTGCATAGGTTTCAAAGAACACATGCGCACCCAGCGCTGCGTCGATGTCAGTCTGCGTGATCAACGCGGGGACAGTTCCGGCTTCAGCCAATACCGCGTAAGCCTGCGCACGCGCGGCGTCGGAGTTCAGTTGCGCGACCGGAACACCGCCCACGCGGCCTCCGTTGATATTGGCAGCCAACGCCGCACGGATGTCATCCGCTGAAACACGCGGCGCGGCCAAATCGCTGGCAACCAACAGGTCATAGGCCGTATCACCCGACAGGTCATCCGAGCCGGGCTGCACAACACCGGCGATATTCACATCCGAAGGCAGGTCCACCGCCGTCTGCAGCCTGGTCACGACCAGAGGGTTCAAAGCCGCGCGCACGTCCACACCCAGATCGTCGGACATCTCCTCGATCGCGGCCACACGGGCTGCAGTATCTTCGTCATAGCCGATGGTCAGCAACCGCTCGAGGCGTTGCTTCTGCGCTTTCAGATCGGCGTCGGGTTCGCCATCAATCGACGCGCGCAGCGGCTCAAGCAGAGCGCCCTCTGGATCGCGTTGGATAGACGTCAAAGCGGCCAGTCGTTTTGCACGATCCGGGTCGGTCAACTGGAATTGCACCAGCGCCGTGCCGATCATCGCGCGGATGCCACTATTGGGTTTCAACTGTTTCAGGTCGGATTTCTCAAACGTCCCGATGATCTCGCCGGTGTCGAAATCGGCCAGCTCATAAGACCGCCCCTCGGCCTTTTTGCCAGCAAAGAACAGGCCGTCGGACTTGCGCATCCACACGTTTTTGGCGGCCCAAGTCTCCAACATCACCTGTGCCTGTGGCAAACCACTGCTGGCAATCGCGTCAATCGCAGGCCCGATCGTCTTGCGCGAGCTTTTGGCAATGATCTCTTGATGCTCTTGCAGAATCGGTTGCAAACCGCCCTCTTGCGCGTTGGCCGTCAGGCAGGCGCACAGGATTGCGAGGCCCGCAAGGAATAGTCGTAACATGTGGTGAAACCCGAGGTGTCTTAGGGGCAAGGCGGGCGATCACACCCGCCTTGCGTGTCGTTTAGTAGTTCGACAGCGTCTGAACGCAGGTCTTGGTCTCGGTGTTGTACATACCGCAACCCAGTTCTTTCCAATCCGAGATCAGAACCGCCGATTCCGGCAGGAAGTCGGTCCAGGCATCACCCGGCACAACGTCTGTCTCGCTGATGATGTCGAACTGACCGTCTTCCTGAATCTCACCGATCAGAACCGGTTTCGCCAGATGGTGGTTCGGCAGCATGACGGCTGTACCGCCGGTCAGGTTCGGGAATTCCTGGCCGTACATCGCAGCGCGTACATCGTCGACTTCGGTAGAGCCGGCTTCAGTCGCGGCGTTCACCCACATGTTGAAGCCGATGTAATGCGCCTCCATCGGGTCGTTGGTCACGCGGTCTTCACCCATGGTGGCTTTCCACGTCTCAACGAATTCGGCGTTCACGTCGGTATCTGCCGACTGGAAGTAGTTCCACGCGGCCAGGTGGCCGACCAGATTGGTGGTATCCAGACCCGAGAGTTCTTCCTCTCCGACCGAGAAGGCTACGACCGGAATGTCATCGGCTGAGACGCCCGCAGCCGCCAGTTCTTTGTAGAAGCCGATATTCGCGTCACCATTGATGGTCGAGATCACGCCGACTTTCTTACCATCCGCACCCAGCGCGACAACGTCAGCAACAATCTTGGACCAGTCGGAATGACCGAACGGGGTGTAGTTGACGAAGATATCCTCGTCCGCGATGCCTTTACCCTTCAGATAGCTTTCCAGAATGTTGTTGGTGGTTCTGGGGTAGACATAGTCTGTGCCGAGCAGAGCGAATTTCTCGACCCCCAGTTCCTCCAGGAAATAGTCGGTCGCAGGGATTGCCTGCTGGTTCGGCGCGGCGCCGGTGTAGAAGACGTTCTTGGACGATTCTTCGCCCTCATACTGAACCGGGTAGAACAGCAGGCCGTTCAGTTCTTCGATCACCGGCAGAACCGATTTGCGGCTGACCGAGGTCCAGTTGCCGAAGATCACATCCACTTCATGCACGGTCAGCAGCTCGCGCGCCTTTTCAGCAAACAGCGGCCAGTCGGATGCGGGGTCGACGACAACCGCCTCAAGCTGTTTGCCCAGCAGGCCACCCTTGGCGTTTTGCTGGTCTATCAGCATCAACATGGTGTCTTTCAGCGTGGTTTCCGAAATCGCCATGGTGCCAGAAAGCGAGTGCAATACACCGACTTTGATCGTGTCTTCGGCAGACAGTGCAGCGGTCGCCATGGCGGCAAAGACAAGAGATCCGGCGAGCGTGGATTTGAGAGATGTCATATGATTCTCCTGGGCGGGGCCGGGAGAGAGGGCTTGCGCAGATACGCACTCTTCTTCTACCTGATCCCCGCAACTGTTGTTGCGATCCGTGTGGCGGTTGTGTCCGAGGTCCAATTCGCGCAGCCGTCACACACCCTCGGGGATCGTCCCCGTGGCGGGCACCCATACCGTTTCTGCATCGCAGAGAATTTGGCAAATAGTTGACAGATCATTTCCGACAATCCGCCTCATTTGTTTAATTTTCAGGCAGTCGTTAACCAATTCGCTCAAAAATTAATCCAATCCGCCGGATATTGGCCCAATTCCGACAAGGCAGAATAGAGTTCCGACGTCCAAACGGCGAAACAAGCGGCAGAACAAAGTGATCCGCAGGTGCGCCATTACACATCATGCCTCGATATTGCCCACGCAAGCCGCGACCCCGCCGCGCGCGCAAGGTGCGATTCGGCTGAGTGCCAAACGATTGGGCACATCCTCGGTTCTGGACGGGTTCCGGCAGTCGGGCTCGTTCAAGTGCCTGTTTCCGCGCACCGATGGCGACGCACTGGATGCGGTGCTGCTGAACACCGCTGGCGGGATCACCGGCGGCGACAATTTCCGCTTTAACGGCCATGCGGGCGACGACACCACCCTGACGCTAACAACTCAGGCCTGCGAGCGCGCGTATAAAGCCAAACCTGGTCCCTCGGGCCAGATCGTGAACCACCTAAGCGTCGCTCCGGGTGCGCGGCTGAACTGGCTGCCGCAGGAAACCATCCTGTTTGACGGCAGCGCGCTGGAGCGTCGGTTGCAGATCGACCTTGCCCCGGAAGCAACCGCACTGATGGTAGAACCGCTGGTCTTTGGCCGCATGGCGATGGGCGAGACCCTGACCGATATCCGCCTGCGCGACCAGGTCGAGATCCTGCGCGATGGCACACCGCTGTTTCTGGACGCGATGCAATACGACGGTGATCTGCACGCGCATCTGGCCAAACCGCATATCGCAGGCGGCGCTGGGGCAATGGCGCTGGTTGCCTTTGTCTCTCCCACAGCCGAGGGCCAACTCGACCCCATCCGCGATATGCTATCCGAAACCGCCGGAGCCTCGCTGATCCAAGACGATCTGCTGGTAATCCGGGTGCTGGCCGAGAACAGCTTTACCCTCCGCCGCACGCTGATGCCGGTTCTGCGGCGATTGAACAATGACACGCTTCCCAGATGCTGGATGATCTGACATGAACCTGACCCCCCGAGAAAAAGACAAACTGCTGGTCGCCATGGCCGCCGAGGTCGCCCGCAAACGGCTGGCCCGCGGCGTCAAGCTGAACCACCCCGAGGCGATCGCCCTGATCACCGACGCGGTGGTCGAAGGTGCGCGTGACGGCCGATCGGTGGCTGACATGATGCAAGCCGGGGCCGAAGTGATCACCCGCGCGCAATGCATGGAAGGCTTACCCGAGATGATCCACGAAGTTCAGGTCGAAGCCACCTTCCCTGATGGCACCAAACTGGTGACCGTCCACAACCCTATTCGCTAACAAAGGAAAACTGATATGACCCGTATGCTCTTCCCCGCCCTGATCCTCGCTGGCCCCGCTGCGGCCCACAACGGCACACATGTCCACGCGCATGCCACAGACTATGCCACTTTGGGCGTCGGTTTGGCGGTTGTCGCGCTGGCAGCTTTGGTCGTGATGACAAAGCTGAACAAATGATCCCCGGAGAGCTGTTCCCAGCCGAGGGTGAGATCACCCTGAACGCGAATGCCGAGGCAATCACCCTCATGGTCGCCAATACCGGCGACCGCCCGGTTCAGGTCGGCTCGCACTATCATTTCGCCGAAACCAACCCCGCGCTGGAATTCGACCGCACTGCCGCACATGGCCTGCGTCTGGACATCGCGCCGGGCACCGCCGTTCGGTTCGAACCCGGTCAGGCGCGCGAAGTCTCGCTGATCCCCATCGGGGGGGCGCGCAAGGTTTACGGGTTCAATCAAAAGGTCATGGGGTCGCTCTGATGCCAGCAACAATCAAACGCTCTGACTATGCCGCCATGTTCGGCCCCACCACCGGCGACAAGCTGCGGCTGGCAGATACCGATCTGGTGATCGAAGTTGAACGCGACCTGACCGCCGAACGCGCCGGCGCTGCCGCGACTGGGGGAACGGGCGACAATGCGCTGCTCTACGGCGAAGAGGTCAAGTTCGGCGGCGGCAAGGTGATCCGTGATGGGATGGGGCAGTCTCAGGCCACGCGGGCCGAGGGGGCCGTGGACACGGTCATCACCAATGCGCTGATCGTGGATCACTCGGGCATCTACAAGGCGGATGTGGGTCTGAAAGACGGACGCATCGCCAAGATCGGCAAGGCCGGCAATCCCGACACGCAGCCCGGTGTCGACATCATCATCGGCCCCGGCACCGAGGCCATTGCAGGCGAAGGGCGTATCCTGACCGCCGGCGGGTTCGACAGCCATATCCATTTCATATGCCCGCAACAGATCGAAGATGCGCTGCATTCCGGCCTGACCACCATGCTGGGCGGCGGCACTGGCCCGGCACATGGGACGTTGGCCACCACCTGCACCCCCGGCCCTTGGCATATCGGGCGGATGCTGCAGGCCGCCGACGCCTTTCCGATGAACCTCGCCTTTGCAGGCAAAGGCAACGCCTCGCTGCCCGCCGCGCTGGAAGAACAAGTCAACGCAGGTGCCTGCGCCCTGAAACTGCACGAGGATTGGGGCACAACCCCTGCCGCCATCGATTGCTGTCTCTCGGTGGCCGATGCGATGGACGTGCAGGTGATGATTCATACTGACACGCTGAACGAATCCGGCTTTGTCGAGAACACCGTGGGCGCCATGAAGGGCCGCACGATCCATGCCTTCCACACCGAGGGCGCAGGCGGCGGCCATGCCCCGGACATCATCAAGATCTGTGGCGAGAACCACGTTCTGCCCTCCTCGACCAACCCGACGCGCCCCTTCACCGTGAACACGGTCGAAGAGCATCTAGACATGCTGATGGTATGCCACCACCTCGACAAATCCATCCCCGAGGACGTGGCCTTTGCCGAAAGCCGCATCCGGCGTGAAACCATCGCAGCCGAGGACATTCTGCACGACATGGGCGCGTTCAGCATCATCGCATCCGACAGTCAGGCCATGGGCCGCGTGGGTGAGGTTCTGATCCGTACGTGGCAGACCGCCGACAAGATGAAGAAACAACGCGGTCGCCTGCCCGAGGAAACCGGCAAAAACGACAATATTCGCGTGCGCCGCTATATCGCCAAATACACGATCAACCCGGCGATTGCCCACGGTCTAAGCCATCAGATCGGCAGCATCGAGGAAGGCAAACGCGCCGATCTGGTGCTGTGGAACCCCGCCTTTTTTGGGGTCAAGCCCGAGATGGTTCTATTGGGCGGCACCATTGCCTGCGCGCAGATGGGCGACCCGAATGCTTCGATCCCCACGCCGCAGCCAGTCTATAGCCGACCGATGTTTGGGGCCTATGGGCGCTCGGTCGAGCATTCGGCGATCACATTTGTCTCGGGCGCGGCGCAGGCTGCGGGGATTGGCGATACACTCGGGCTGGCGAAGCAAACCGTTGCCGTCGAAAATACCCGCAATATCGGCAAGCGCGACCTGCTGCTGAACAACGCCACGCCGCAGGTTGAGGTTGATCCCGAAACCTACGAAGTCCGCGCCGATGGCGAATTGCTGACCTGCCAACCGGCCGAGGTTCTGCCGATGGCCCAGCGGTACTTTATGTTTTGACCAAAAATTGTGCTGCGTTGCTGCATTTGCAACGCGGCCATGACCAAAAACCCACTACTCAATGAGGCTGACATGACACATTTTCAAGCTCATGGGAGGACCAACGGAAACGAGGGTCCAAATGGCACATTCAGCAACGCACACTCCGGCACGGGTTTCACTGTCCGGCCTGATCGCATCCACCACATCGCGAATCTACTCGGCATTGATCCGCGTGGCCGAAGCCCAGACACGCGTACGGCAAGTCGAATTCCTGCAATCGCTCAGCGACGAAGAACTTCGCAAACGTGGACTTACACGGGATCGGATCGTTCACCGGGTATTCGCGGACTCGATCTGGCTCTGAAAATCTCCGCTGCAGAGGGGGCAAGCATATGACCGCCCTACTCTGCACCGCGCGCCAATATTCGAACCACTCACATGGTGAACCGGCCGATCATCTGTCGCTGACCTATGAAGACCGCTTTCTGCGCCGCAAGGTTCTGACCTGCGACAGCGGCGAGCAAATTCTGATCGACCTCGCCCAGACCACCTCGCTGGATCACGGTGGCGCGCTTGTCCTTGATGATGGGCGCGAGGTGGTCATTCAGGCCGCCCCCGAAGCATTGCTGGAAGTCACCGCACCTGACCTGACCCGCATCGCCTGGCATATCGGCAACCGTCATACGCCCTGCCAGGTCGAAACCGAGCGTCTGCTGATTCAGATCGATCACGTCATTCGCGATATGTTGCTGAAGCTTGGCGCCACGGTGCGAGAGGTGCGCGAACCTTTCACCCCCGAAGGTGGGGCCTATGGCCACGGCAGGACCCATGGCCACGCCCACTGACACCGACATACTGACGCTGGCGCAATGGCTCTCACCTGCCTACCCCGTAGGCGGATTTGCCTATTCGCATGGGCTGGAATGGGAAATCGAGAGCGGCAGCGTTTCCTCGGTCGCCGAAACAGGCGCGTGGATTGCCGATGTCGTCGAGTTCGGCACGGGGCGCAACGATTGTATCTTGCTGTCGGCGGCATATGCCGCTCCGGCAGTTGCTCTGGCCGAAATCGATCAAACCGCACGCGCCTTCTGTCCCTCATCCGAGCGTCTGCGGGAAACACGTCTTCTGGGTGAGGCGTTCAGCGGGCTTACAGCCGATGTCTGGTCGCTTGACCTGCCACCCCTGACCTATCCTGTCGCGCTGGGCCATGCCGCCGGACTGTGGGGGCTGCCCTTGGCGCTGACCGCGCAGATGTACCTTCAGGCATTCATGTCGAACCTGGTCGCTTGCGCGACACGTCTTGTGCCGTTGGGCCAGACAGAAAGCCAGCGGTTGATCCGGGATTTGACCCCGTTGTGCCAACGCGTCGCAACGGGTGCTCTTGCAGCTAAAATGGACGACCTTGGCGCGACCGCCTTCTTGTCCGACATCGCGTCGATGAAACACGAAACCCAATATTCAAGGATGTTCCGAACATGACCAGTATGAACGGCCCCCTACGCGTGGGCATCGGAGGCCCCGTGGGTGCAGGCAAAACCACCCTGACCGCCGCTCTGGCAGAGGCACTGCGCGACAAGCTTTCGGTGGGCGTGATCACCAACGACATCTACACCCGCGAAGATGCCGAAGCGCTTATGCGCATGCAGATCCTGCCGCAGGACCGGATCATCGGTGTCGAGACCGGAGGCTGCCCCCACACGGCGATCCGCGAGGATGCTTCGATCAACCTTGCCGCCGTGGCCGAAATGCAGGACCGCCATCCGGAGGTCGATTTGGTGCTGATCGAAAGCGGTGGCGACAATCTGTCAGCCACATTCAGCCCGGAACTTGCGGATGTGACGCTTTACGTAATCGACGTTGCCGCTGGCGAGGAAATCCCGCGCAAAGGTGGCCCCGCGATCACCAAATCCGACATTCTGATTATCAACAAAACCGACCTGGCACCGCATGTCGGCGCATCGTTGGACGTCATGAACCGCGACGCGACACGGATGCGCAGCGGCAGACCTTTCGTATTTGCGTCACTTCGACATCGCAAAGGGGTGGATGATATCGTGTCTCTTCTTGCTCGGATCGGAGGCCTGCCAACACTCATGGCGGCAACCGAGCCGGAAACGGTCTGAGGTTAGCACCCGCAAACTTGGCTTGGCGCTAAGCCGGATGAGCGTGTCCGGTTTGGCGCACATTTGACCATTTACTTGCGTTAAACAGCTTCTGCTCTAGACCGACTTCCCTTCGCAAAGGCGGCGGCTATCGTTTTCCGGCGACAATCCTGTCAAGGATCAGAGCGCAGAACAAGATCGCTAGACCGGCAAGAATGCCTTGTCCCGCTGCCGCGTATTGCAGAGCTTCAAGCACATCTTCACCCAGCCCTTTGGCACCGATCAGTGAGGCCACAACCACCATCGCCAGAGACAGAAGAATAGTCTGGTTCACGCCTGCCATAATGGTCTTCGCCGCAAGCGGAAGATCGACACGCCACAGCAAATAGCGCGGTGTCGCACCAAACGCCAATGCGGCTTCGCGTACGGTTTCAGGCACTTGTTGAAGCCCGAGTACAGTAAAACGGATGACCGGTGGGCTGCCAAAGATCATGGTCGCGACGACACCCGCGGGTTTGCCCGATCCGATAAATGCAACAACCGGGATCAGGTAAACAAAGCTTGGCATGGACTGCATGAAATCGAGGATCGGACGAACAATTGCAAATGCCTTGGGACGACGGGCGCAATAGATCCCAAGTGGGATGCCAAGCGTGATCGAGATCAACGCCGCAGCCCCTAACAATGCAATGGTTGTCATTGCTTTTTCCCAGAAATCGAGCAAACCCAAATATGCGAGCGCAGCCCCGGTGAAGATGGCAACGCGAGCACCGGCAGTGAGATAGGCCAGCAACACGATGACAAGCCCGACTACGGGCCACGGGGTTTGCACAAGAATAACCTCTATGCAGTCAAGAAGGGTTCTCATGCCGAATGTCAGACTGTCAAAAAAACCGCGTCCAGTGGTTTTGGTCCAATCAAATACGGCCTGAACGCCATCGCCGACGGTCAATCTCCAGGTGCGATCCGTGGGAAAGGACTTCAGCACAGCAAACGCATCAGGCTGGGCAAACTTAATTACGGACAGGCTCACAACGCTGCCAAAAAGAAACACCGCGACCAGCAGACGCTGGGGTGACCACCCACTCGCTGCGCTTCGGTCCGAGCGCCACCGCGCGAACTGGCCCTCAAGCGTCCAGTTGGCAAGAGCGGCTTGGATAAATTTGAACGCCACCAACAACAGCAGCCCAACAATAATGAATCCAAGTCCAGTCGCATCCGCCTGAACCGCCGCGTCCTGAGCTTGTGCCAGAGCTGTTTCCAGTGACTCTGCAGCCCGTTTCAAGGAATCCAGAGATGATGCCCCTGTTTGCTCAGCGACTGCGATCTGTTCACGACGAAGGTCGAGCGTCTCTCCGATTTTTTCCGCGCGCTGCCGGGCTTCGCGGCCAAGATCCCCAAAAAGACCTTTGCCAATCTGAATATAGGCAAAGGTTTCCAGCACCATAAAGCTCAGAAACCACGACCAAAGACCGCGCGCGCCAAACCAGAGCGGCCCAAGGATTGCAGCGGCCAGATTCAGCGTGAAGCGATAGCCAGGGGCTTCCATCATATAGGCAAATGTTTTGCGGTAGTAATCCGCGCCGTTGCCAACAAATTCTTCGACCAGACGGCCCAGTCTTTCGGCGGTTTCGGGTTTAATATCCGACATAGCCAGTCCTCACGCCTGATTTTGTTGAATTGCGCGGATGAGGCCGGTGCGATTGATCACTCCGACTGTCTTGCCATCATCGACGACGGCTACAATCCCATGTCCTTCAACGCACAGGTTCATGAGTTCGTCCAGATCCATCTCAGGATGCGCTTCATGAGGGTCATCGGGTATGGGACCGTTCTGGGCCTCGTGTTCATCAACAGGTGTCATTACGGAATGTGCAAAGATCATGTGAAGCTTTGATATTCCGGCGACGAAGTCCGCAACATAATCATCTGCGGGGTTAAGGATGATCTCTTCCGGGGTGCCTACCTGTACGATGCGCCCATCCTTCATGATTGCAATTCGGTGACCAATGCGAATTGCCTCGTCTAGGTCATGGGTGATGAACATCGTTGTCTTGTTCAACTCGCGGCTCAGCGCCATGAACTGATCCTGCAACTGTTTGCGGATCAATGGATCAAGCGCAGAAAAAGGCTCGTCCATCAGCAGGATTTCCGGATCCGACGCAATGGCGCGGGCCAGCCCGACGCGCTGCTGCATCCCGCCCGACAGTTCATGCGCATATTTGTCTTCCCAACCGGTCAGCTCCACCAGGTTAAGAACGCGCTCGGCCTCTTCCCAGCGCCGCGCCTTACCTGTACCGCGAATTTCAAGCGGCATCGCCACATTGTCTCGCACGGTCCGATGCGGCATCAGGCCAAAATTCTGGAATACCATGGCGACGCGACGATTGCGCAAGTCCCGCAATCCTTCGGGCCCCAAACCCATGACATCTTCGCCATCAAGCAGGATCTCACCTGCAGTCGGCTCCAATAGCCGATTGACGTGACGTACCAAGGTCGATTTGCCCGATCCAGACAGCCCCATGACGCAGAAAAGCTCTCCGCGTTCGATCTCAAAGCTGGCATCGGCGACACCTACAACGCAGTTAAATCGTTCAAGAACCTCAGGTTTTCCCAACCCTTCCGCGTGAATGGCCGCAAGTGCTTCTTTTGAACGATCCCCAAAAACTTTCCACACGCCTCGCGCGTCGATGGCTATATCTTTGGCCATGGCTCCACCCAGAAAATGATAGTGCGTGCCGACGGCGCTGCCCGCCGTCGGCGATTTCGATCAAGCCCGGTTTAGTTTAGGCCCAGCCATCCATCCACGGTGTCCCCATTCTCGGCAATCCATGCGGCGACTACTTCGGAAATGTCGCCACCCTGAACAACGACCTTGTAGGTGAGCTCCGACAGCGCATCCGAATCCATGTCGATATTTGCCAATAGCGACGCGGCTGCAGGGTTCCGTTCGTTCAACGAGTTCGAGTAGGCAACCTTGACGGTTTTAACAACGTCGCCACTGGTGATCTTCGATTTGGCATACCAATCCGCGTCATCACCGGGCTGAACAATCGTGTATTCATCAGGGTTGTGGGGCGGTTCTTCGATCATCGTCATATCGTAAAGCGCATGAACATAGTGCGGTTTATAGCAATAAAAGACGACACCCTCTTCGTTCGACACTGCATCCTTCAAGCGTGCGTAGAAGACGGTTTCGTCTTCAGTGCTCGGCTCAAGAAATGTCTCGACGCCGTAGTCGCGCACTTTGACCCGGTGCACGTTGGTCGACGCCCATCCCGAAGCACCGATCCAGATCTCACCCTTACCGTCACCATTGGCGTCATAGAGTTGCTGAGCGTCCGGGGTCGCCAGATCAAAGATGGATTTGATGTTGTGCTTTTCGGCCATGTAAGTCGGGGTGCAGAAGCCGGCTTTACCTTCGTATGAACCAGACGAAAGAGACACCGTGCCCTTTTCATCCACATACTCATCCGTGAAGGACGACTGGTTTGGCAGCCAGACATCCGGGTGCACGTCAATGTCACCACGCCCGCCGTCCATCGCGGCGAAAATGACGGCATTCGCACCGGGGGCATAGCCCACTTCGCCGCCCAGACGACCTTCGATGATCTGGCCAATTACGTTGGCCATGATCTTTGCTCCGGGCCAGCTCGGCTCACCAACCATTACCTTTTCTTGCGCAAATGCACTGGTTGCGCCGAGGCTTAGCACAATGGCTGTTGAAATTTTAGTTAACGTTTTCATCCTGTTGGTTCTCCTTTTTTTGATTTATGCTCTGGCGCGCGTGCGTTGCGGATCCACAAACGGGATATCCACAACCACCCCACCAAGACGTTTTAGGCGACCGTCCAATTGTCCAATTTCCAAGCGGGTGCCAGTCTCGGAAAATTCGATCGATAGCCGTACCATCGCAATGGCGCATTCAAACGTGGGCGAATACGTGGCAGAGGTTACCTCGCCGATTTGCCGTTCTCCGGCAAAGATCGGGGCGCCATGCGCGGGAACATCGCTGCCGCCTAGCGTCATGCCTTTTAAAACCCGACGTGGGTTTTCGGCATTTCGCGTCAATGCACCCTTGCCGACGAATTTGGGTTTGTTCAGATCAATCGCAAAGCCCAGCCCCGCTTCAAACGCATCGACGCCTGGGGTGAATTCAGCACCGGCCGCAGCTAGCCCCGCTTCGATCCGAATGGTCTCAAGCGCGGCCGACCCCATTGGCGTGATGTTAAACTCTTGCCCGGCTTCCATAAGAGCATCCCAGAGCAAAAGCGCATCGACCTGAGAACAGAACACCTCATATCCGAGTTCGCCGGTATACCCCGACCGTGACAGCATAAACGGCGCCCCGTCGCGGGAGTGCAGCCGGGCGATTGTGACACCAAACCACTTTAGTTGTTCCAGAGACGGGACATGCGGCTGCGTAAACACAATCTTGCGCAACAGGTCCCGCGAACGCGGCCCTTGCAGCGCCAGATTGGGAAGAGACCCTCGCATCGCATGAATGCGCACATGAAGGTTGTTTTCCAAGGCCAAAGCTTCAAGCACGCGGGCACTCTCTTCAGTGCCGCAACACCAGCGGAACAGGTGATCGCTTAGCCGGAACAGCGTGCCGTCATCAATCACAGCCCCCGTCTGATCGCACATCAAAGTATACGATCCGCGCCAAACCGACAGCTTTGCAACGTTGCGTGTCGTGGCCAATTGCAAAAGCTTCTCAGCATCCGGCCCGATGATGTCAAATTTCCTTAGGCCGCTCATATCCTGAAGGGTCACGGCTTCGCGACACGCCCAATATTCTCCGATCGAACCGACTGAAGGAAAGCTGACAGGTGCCCAAAGATCCCGCGCAGGTGCGAAGTCCTGCGTCAAAGGCTCCAACCGCTTGAAGAATGCAGACTCCTGACTGAGCGACATTGGGGCATCTTCCTTTTCACGATAAGCAACAGCGCGGCGAATTGGGGTGTTCGTCGTGTAAATCCGGACGTGTACGTCTGTTGGATTCCAGCCGTTGATCGGGTCTATGTCGTCCGGACAGGCGGTTGACACACAGGTGAGCCGCTCCATCGCTCGCATCGCCACATAATCACCAGGTCGCGAATAGCTCTCCGCAGTCCGGAGATCATGGGTGTGGGGATCAACCCAGGTATTCCAAAAGAAATTGATCGCAGGCCAGGCTGAACGCCGCCGTACTCCGAATGGGTCCAACGCCGCCGAAATATTGTCCGAGCAGTTTACGTGGCCTGGAAAACCGCGCTCTTCGTACCCCCGTGCGGTGCAGGCCAGTCCAAAGGTATCATGACGCCCACAAGTGTCCTGAAGTACATTCAAAAGCGGGTTCATGTCCTGATCAAAAAATTTGTCCAATGATCCGGGTCCCGGATAGCTGCGCCGAACCAGAGATCGCGTGGCCGTATTGTCAATCAACAGCTCTTCGCCCCTGTCCAGCCCGTCGGTGCGCAGAGCAAGAAAATCCGAACATTGCTGTCCTTCGACATCAATGATCTGAACAACTTCGCCGGGGGCCAATTCATAGGCCACGCCAGTACCCCGTGCGACGGTGAACTCGTCTCGCACATCTCCCAATTCAGGCGGCAAGATTGGCGTATTGCGTTTGGCGGGCTGAAAGGATGCCGTGACCCAGCTGTTGAGAGCGCCAGATACCAGTTGTTCGTTATTGCCCAAGCGCACCACCCAGACAGTGACGCGCGCTTTCACGCTGAAAACCACCTGATCTTCCGACGCCGGAACATTGGTGACGGGAATGTCACAAGATGCATTCCCACCCATTGTAGTCACCCAACCCAACAAAGCCCGACAATCAGCAGCATTCATGTCCAGCTTGCCTGTGGCATTTACCCCGAGGGCCGCGAGAGCATCTTTGCCTTTTGAGTCGAATGCACCGATCTGCAGATCGGACGTCAGCCAGCGGCCCGATAGTGAAAGCAGGTCCCCGGGCTGCATGTCAAACCGTTTAGCTTCTCGTGCCGCGAGCCGATGGGTTGTCCCGCTTTGCGCCTTCGGAAAGCCAAAGAAGGATCGCTCGGGAGAAGTCCACCCGATGTTGCTGAAGTCGTGAATGACCGAATGGGACGTCATGGAAACCTGCAGCCGCAGCCAAATGTAACTAGTTACATAAGTTGATGAAACTAGTTACATGTGTCAAGTTTATTTCTATAGCGCTTGCTGAACAGCCTCGATTAAGAAAGTAAATGACTGAAAAAGAGACAAAGAAACGAGCCAACCTCAGGGACGTGGCCAGAGCCGCCGGTGTTTCCGTCGCCACGGTTTCGCGTGTATTAAACACACCTGAGGCTGTATCCAAGAACACGCGCGACCGCGTCCAGCAGGCAATCGAATCCCTTCACTTTGTCCCCAGCGCAGCTGCCAGGGCCATAAACTCGGGGCGAACTCGGGTGGTGGGTGCTTTGGTGCCGACACTGGACAATGCGATCTTCGCCAGATTCCTCTCTGCACTCGAATATGAACTCGGCGAGTTCGGGTTATCCTTGGTGGTTGCAACAACCGCAGGAGACCCGGGAATCGAAGCCGAGAAGGCGCAACGTCTGATCGACATTGGTGCAGAAGCGCTAATCGTTTCCGGAATTACCCATAGCCCTGATTTCGACAACCTGATTTCTCGCACGCGGCTGCCAACCATAGCCACATCTTACTACGACGACGGATATTCACTGCCTACCATCGGCTATGACAATGCGCGCGCTTCCCGCATGGCACTGCAATACCTCATCGACGCGGGGCACCGCCAAATTGCCGTTATTCACGGCCCAGCGGACAACAACGACAGAACGCGGGCGCGCCTTTCAGGCCTGCTTGTCGATATGCCGGGTTTGGAGACTTTCAAATTTGAAACTAAAATCACTTTGGAAGGCGGCGCAACAGCCATCCAAAACGCCCTGAGCGCTGGAACTCACTTCACCGCCGTAATGTGCACGTCGGACGTTCTCGCGCAGGGCGTACTTTTTGAGCTACATCGGCAAGGCATGGTGGTTCCATCAAACGTCTCTTTGGTTAGCATCGATGACCTGCCCGTATCCGGTCAATCGGTACCAGGCATTACAACGGTTCACTTGCCGGTGGTTGAAATGGGAAAGAAGACCGCAAACGCGGTCATCCGATGGATTGAGGACGGCATCCGCCCTGACTCACAGTTGATTGATGTTACTCTTAAATTGCGACAGTCGGTGGCTGAAATAACATGACAGTTAGCAGGTAGCCCCCCTGAACTCGGATGACCGCTTGTTGCGCCAAGTCAGCCCTTTTCTTATGCAGTTCGAATGTCTGGTTTGTCCGCCAATCGGACGTTCGGTGGGCTACAACACGCGGCTAGACAGTGAGCGGCGACTCAGGAGCCCAATTTGCCTAACACTGCAGACCGATTGAATGTCAGCAATGCAGGCTGCGCCTGCGCTCGCGTTCGGCCCAACTTGGACGCTGCCTCCAAACCCATAATCTGCTTTGATGAAGCCAGAACCGCCACCCTAAACAAGTCCGTTTTGGGCAAACTGCCTATTTGCCTTTGGACTTGTGGCAGACGTAAATCACGCACAAGGTGACCGCCATCCACATCCAAGACCGAGCCCGTTAGAAACCCGTTTGTCATCGCCATGACAACGGCTTGTGCGATGTCCTCGGCCTCTCCAACCCGTCCTGCGGGCAGGCTGCTGCCAACCTGCGCATACATGGCTTCACGTGTCTCTTCCGGCGTTGCGGCATAGGCTTCGGTTGCAACCATGCCAGGGCTGATGCAATTCACCCGCGCCCGACCAGCCAACTCTAGCGCCAGCCCTTTGGCCAGCGCTTCGACCGCCGCGTTTACTGCGCCCAGGCCAGTAGCTCCGGCGGATGGGCGACGACTGAGCACGCCGGAAAAGAACGTGATGGAGCCGCCTTTGACCAACACCGGCAACACTTCACGTGCAGTCATATAGGGGCCGATGAACTTGGCCTCGAACATAGCGCGCAGATCGTCGATGGGCAGGTCGGTGAACGCCCCACGCGCAGCACTTGAAGCAGAGATCACCAAGTGGTCAACCGATCCCAGCCCTCTGGCCCAGGAGGACACTCCTGCTCCATCAGTCGTATCCACGGGCGCGATCCGTACCCCGCTCCCAATTTCGCCCGCGGCAGCCTGAAGCTTGGCAGTATTGCGACTGGCGATTGTAACTTTTGCCCCGAGGGCGGTAGCCATTTTTGCTGTTGCTTTCCCCATGCCGCTGCTGCCACCAACGATGACAATGTGTTTGCCACTCAGGGCGGTCTCGAAAACAGTGTTCATTGCTGTGATTCCTCTTTTACTGGATGGGTCAGTCGAAGCTCAGCACCAGCTTGCCGGTTGTTTCACCGGCTTCTAGGCGGCGGTGCGCCTCGGCAGCTTGAATAATGGGCAGGGAGGTGACTTTAGGGCGCAGAACGCCCCTCTCAAGCAGATCAAACACTGTGGCCATATCCGCGCCAAACTGATCAGGTCGATTGATGAAATAGGTGTATATGTCGCTGACACGGACCGAGACGGACTTTTGGAAGTGCTTCGCCAAGTCTTCGGCAAAACTGCCTGTGGGCGGACCGGCAAGAAACCCGAATAGAACGGTTGTGCCCAGAGGTGCCAGTACATCGAGGTCTGATTTCAGGGTATCGCCCCAGATCGGGTTCAGCGTCAGATCCACACCGCGCCCCTCGGTAAGGTCCATCACCCGCGCGGTGACATCCTCGGTGCGATAGTCGATGACGTGATCGGCGCCCTGATCTTTGGCATATACAACCTTGGCAGTGCTGGTCGAGGCGATTACCGTCATGCCCAGATGCTTGGCAACATGCAGGGCCATGGTGCCGACACCCCCGGCTGCCGCGTGAACCAATACCGATTTGCCAGCCGCCGCGCCGCCCAGATTGACCAGCATCTGATAGGCTGTCATCCCGTTGACGGGGATTGCAGCGGCTGTTTCGAAGTCCACGGTATCGGCCAGCCGAGTGACGTAGGGCGCAGCGATTAGCGAATGGGTACCGTATCCACCGGCCCCGATCGGTCCCATCCAAGCCACACGGTCCCCAACAAAAAAGCCTTCGGCACCCTCACCCAGCGCCTCGACCACACCGGCACCTTCGACCCCTGGTACATGCGGCAGATCGGGCATCATCCCCTCGGGCATCTCACCGCGTCGGATGATCGTGTCGATAAAGTTGACCGCCCCGGCTGAGTTGCGGATCAGGATTTCCCCGGCATCGGGGGTCGGGGTCGCCTTGTTGGTCTTAAATAAGACGTCCGGTTTGCCGGTTTGGGTGATTTCCATGGCGAAAGGCATCAGCTATCTCCTTCTGTTGCGCAGAAGGTAGAGGTCACATCAAGCAATGATAATGATTGATATCAGGAGTTATAATCTCAAAAATAGAATAATGATCTACAACGACCTTGCCCTTTTTACTGTCGTCGCAAACCATCTGAGCTTTTCCAAGGCTGCAGACGGTCTGGGCATACCGCTCAGCCGGGTCAGCCGCAGGATTGCAGAGTTAGAAGACCATCTGGGCACCAAACTGTTCGAGCGGACAACCCGGCAGGTTCGCCTGACGGAGGAGGGCCGGCGCCTTCTGGACCGATGCCAGGATCCGATCGAGGCGTTGCAGGGTGTTGCAGGCTTTACCGACGATACCAGACGCCAGAGTATCCGCATCACGGCACCTCCGCTGGCAGCACGCACAACGATTGGCCCTCGGCTGTTGGATTTTGCGGAACAGAATCCGGATGTGGCGCTTGAGATGACCACCACCAACATCATGCTGGACTTCTTTCGCGACAATATTGATGTGGCTTTTCGGGTAGGCCCACTCACCGACTCCAGCCTTGTCGCGAAACGGCTCTGGTCGGTTCCCTACTGCTTTTGTGCCGGACAAGGGTTTATTGGAGAGCGTGGGCTAAGAGGGTTGATTTCCAGACCGGACTTTCTTGCTTTGCCCGCGCTGACAGCTGGTCAACCCTGGGTGCTAGAGAGCGGGGAAACACTGCACCCGAAGCAAACCGCACACAACTTAACCGACCTTGATGTCATTGCGCAGGCCGCCCGTCGAAACCTGGGTGTCGCGATGCTGCCTTCGGATATGGTAAACAGCGATCTAAAACGGCTTGAGGTTATAGACACCGTCCCTCTGACGCGGGACATGTTCGCAGTCTATCCCAGCCGCCGTCTGTTGCCCGCACGGATCAGGAAGCTAATTGATTTCATGACACCCGGCTGAACCTACCAATCAATTGCAACACCATCGCGAAAGAACCCTCCGGTCGGGCCGCCTTTCGGCAAGGTCGCTGCCCAGACGACTCCTTTGGCCCCTTCGGAAATCGGACGTCCCCCGCCGCCCATATCCGTGGCAACCCAACCGGGGCACACGGCGTTGACGAGAATGCCTTGAGGTTTCAACTCAGCGGCGGTCTTGAGGGTCAACGCGTTCAACGCCGCTTTGGACACGCCATAGCCGGGTGTGCCGGCACTCATGCTGGTCAGCGACCCCGCGCCAGAGGACACATTGACGATCCGGGCTGCCGCACCTCGTTGCAACAGTGGCACCGCCGCGATCGTCGTCTCCCATGGGCCGAAAAGGTTCGTATCGAATGCTTGCCGGACCCTGTCCAGATCGGCGTGGTGAACCTGTTGGTCGGTGTCATAATCCACGCCCGCGTTGTTCACCAGAACATCAAGGCGACCATAGACCGATTCAATCGTCAAAAAGAAAGCGGCAGCAACAGAGTCCGGATTAGAGACATCCAGTTGCAACGCTTCCGCCCCATATCCGATCTCATCCGCAGCAGCCTGCCCTTTTGCCAGATCGCGCGCACCCATCAGGACCTTCATCCCATGGTCTCGGGCCAATTGAAGGGAGACTTCTTTACCAATACCGCGATTGGCTCCGGTCACGAGTGCGATACGCTGACTGGTCATGGTTACTCCTTCAATTCGCCTCGGCCGCGCGCTGGCCGGCAAGTGCCACAAGCCCACGGTCACCGGATTCCCAGATTGCCGTCATGGTCATCGATGTGACAACCCAGCGGTTGTCCGACTTCTCAAGCTCATAGTCATAACGACCACCAAGAACCCACAAGCCGTCATCAAGACGATGGGTTGCTGTGAAATCCGCCTGTGCCGTCGCAGATGTATCGGACAGGGAGGTGACGGTGTGATTGGTCACCATATGGTGCGTCGCGTCGAAACCGGGCAGAAAGGCGGACCATCCAGCTATAAGCTCGTCGGCGGGTTGTGTTACTGGGTCTCCGCCCCAGAGGCTGGTATAATCCGTCGTGACGGTATCGGAAAACGCGCCGCGCACGCGGGCCCAGTCGTGGCGGTCAGCACCTGCCGCGATGTCGGTAATGGCAGTCGAGATATCCGCTTGTTGTTCAGCAAAAGCCGCGGATCCGATCATAGAGACGGCCGCAAGGGTCGATGTGAGTTTTCTACGCATGAGGATGCTCCGAATAGATGAGGGTGGACGCCGAACGATTGCTCGGCGTCCGGACAGGGCTTAGTTGCTCGAACCGGCGCGGAAGTGGTCAGCGACGGTATCCGCCGCGTGAGTGACATTCTCAGGGTTGTCGTAGAAGTCGAACTGCGTGACATCCTCCAGCCATTGCGCGGTCGCCTCGCCTGCAAAGCCGGCAAGGAAGGTCTGCACGCCCTGTGGGATCGCCGCGCTTTCCGAATGCACAATGGCCAGTGGCTTATCCAAACGCTGCGGATTGTCGGCGGGGTGATAGGTCAGCCAACCTTCCCAGCCCGCATTGTTCCATTTGTCATCGTATTCGGGGATCGCGCCACGGTCGGCCTCATAGTAGTATCCGCCGATTGGCATCAGCACGCCCTCGGCACCCTCGGGCCCTGCGGCAGGAATGATCTGGCCGCCAGCGGCCTCGGCGGCATGGGACACTTCAATCAGCCCTGCGACACCTTCTGCACCGCCATAAACCGCCTCAACGATCTGGGCGTTCTGCAACCAAGGTGCAACCAGACCCAGCCGCTGAACCAGCGGATTGCCAGAGACTGCATCGACCATGTACCCGGCCGAGGCACAAATCCCCAGACCGTTGATGTGGTCGGCATCTACTTCGGGCAAGGTCGCGACGAATGCAATCGCGGCTTGGATGTCCGATGTCTTGGCCTCGGGGCTTTCAACAAAGCGCACGTTGTTCGGCAGATCACCCGATTTGCCCCAACCGCGGAAATCGAAGGTGAAGGCCGCAAAACCGCGTTCGGCCATCTCGCGGGCATAGTTGGCGGGCATCTGTTCCTGAACCGAGGTCCAGGCCCCGGTCACGACGACGGTCGGCAGCGGCTCGGTTCCGCGCTCTTCCGGCAAATACAATGTGCCGGACATGGTGGCGCCTTCGTTCTCAAAGGTGACGGTGCGGGTTTCCACCTGCGCAACGGCGGCTGTCGACGCCATCAACGCGGCAGCAGTGTTCATAGCAAGGGTGTTCATAGCGGTATCTCCCAAAATCTGTCTGGATGGGCATACGCCCAATGACACCTGAGATACGACGCCGGCGGCAGGGATACTTGCACCGGACTGCCGCGTTTTTGAAAGATTCTGCTTCAGAGAGCCCGCGCTGCACGGAACGCGCGCGGGGTCTGGCCCACCACCTGTTTGAAACTGCGCGTGAAATGCGCCTGATCCGAGAACCCGCAGGCCAAAGCGATGTCGCCCAGAGGGCGCGCTGGGTCTTCGATCATCTTCATCGCCTGCTCGACCCGGTAGGCCATGACATATTGCATGGGGGTCGAGCCCAGCGTTTCCTTGAACACCCGCGCGAAATGCGAGGGGCTCATGCCTGCCTCAGACGCCAATTGATCGACGGTGATCGTTTGGTCCAAACGGTCCTGCACATAGGCCAGCACCCGTTGGTAGTGCTGAGAGGTAAAGCGCGAGGACAGCTCAACCTCTTCGGCGCGGCGTTTGCCGTATTTCTGCAGCAGTTTGACCAGAAAAACCCGGCTCATGGCTTCGAACATCACCGCCGAGGACATATCGTCGGTCGCAAGCGCGTCGCGCAGGATGACGCCCGCAGCACATAGGTCAGGATCAGAAAACTGCGGCTGGTCGTGAAACTGCTCCGGGGCCAGCAGCATACCAAGTTCAGACTGCGCAAATCGCTGAACCTTGTCCGGATGCAAAGTAATCACGATCACGTCGGACTGCCCGTACCACCGCCAACCCGACCGCATGCCTGCCGGGGTCACGATGACCTCATCCTTGCAAAAGGTGAAATCCCGCAGCGTGCCGTCCCGCCAGTTTTGCACGCGATGCCCCTTTTCCTGCAGGTTCAGAAGGACGTGGTGTTCCGAAAACACCTCTTCCGGCATCCGATCGGGTTCGGCGCGAAAATACCGCACTGACATCAAACCTGCCGCCGAAGGGCGCTGCATCGCATCGCTGTTCAGCAACGGTTCTGACGGGTAGATATCAGCGTATCTTAGGGGCAAAGAGCGGCTCCGGCTGGCACTATTCGATATGTGGGGTCTGCGCGCGCAGGGTCAAACGCTTTGCTGGCGCTTTATGTGGTCGATGAACAGCCTTAGGGGCATCATGGATTTATACTCGCGTGGGAAATACATGAAAAAGCCAGGGGTGGGTCCCAAGTGGTCGTCCAGAACCGGTTGTAACTCTCCCGCAGCGATCTGGGTGCCGACATAGGCCTTGAATGTATAGGCGAGGCCCAGCCCTCGCTTAGCCAGATCGACGGAGGCTGGAAGGGCGTTGGCGATCAGGTTGCCCTGCACATCGACGTCATACCCTCCCTCGCTCGATTGAAAACTCCACGGCGCAATCTGGCCCGAGGATTGAAACCGGTAGCGGATACAAGTATGCCCCAGAAGATCACGTGGTGTGTCCGGGATGCCTCGTGCCGCCAAGTAGTCCGGACTGCCGACAACGGTCACCGGAAGCGGCGGCGTCAACCGCACTGCCACCATATCCTGCGCCACACGATCCCCCAGACGGAAACCGGCGTGCAGCTCTTCGCCCAGTATGTCTGACAGCGCATCCGTTAGCGACAGCTCCAACTCGATCTCGGGATACGCGGCGCAGAAACTGTTGAGGATCGGACCAACAAAGAGGTGATAGGCAAACTCCGGCATCGCCAGTTTCAACGTGCCCCGCGCGGCGTGACCGGTGCTGCGCGCGCTTTCGACGGCCTCAGAGAGTTGATCAAAGGCAGGCCCAGCGCCACGGATCAGGGCGCGTCCGGCCTCGGTCAGGCTGATCGAGCGTGTTGTCCGAATGAAAAGCGCGGTGCCCAACTGATCTTCCAACGATTTCAATTGATGGCTAACGGTTGACGGCTTGATACCCAGCGCCTCGGCCGCAGCACGTAGCGATCCGTGGCGCGCGATGGCCGTAAAGATTTCAAGCGTGGCAAGTGGCAGGCGCATCATATCTCCGAGCTACCTCATTATTCGATATGATACATGAAAGTAATGCCAGTTTGGTTAATTATCACGCGCTATGAAAATTATTAACTTTGTGTCACCACGTATTCAGGAGGACACAAGATGAACACTCTGACCAAAGTTGCTGCCCTCACCGCTGCTCTGATCACAGGAGAGATCGCCATGGCCGCATCCCCCGAAGACAATATCAAGGTCGTACAGGACTTCTTCGCCGCCTATGGCGCCAACGATCTGAACGGCATCGCAGCCGTGATGGACGAGAACGTAAAATGGCACATCCCGGGCCGCCATCCCTTGTCCGGAACCAAGACCGGTCGGGATGAAGTACTGGCGTTTTTTGAACAGCTGGGCACCGCCAGATTTCAGGCCGAACCCATCTATTTCGGAGCGGATGAGACCCATGTGGTTGATATCCACCGCGGCTGGTCGAACGCCGACGGCAAACCGAATGTCGATACGACCTGGGCGCTCGTCTACAGGATCGAGAATGGCAAGATCGTCGAGGCAACCAACCTGTCCGCCGATCAGGATGCGGCAAACACGTTTTTCTGGTCCCAGTACTCGCTGGCTCCGGTCCCTGAGCGGCTGGCCAAGTGAACTATCAACAGGTGATTCAAGTGACCGATTACCCCGAAATCCGCGGTTTCATCGCCGACTGGTTTGCCCGGTTCGACAGGCTGGATCCGATCGACGCGTTCCTGCCTGACCTCCATCCAGACGTAGAGTGGGATACGCCTGACATCGACACCGCACTTGGCGGACATGACCGGGTGCGGGCCTGGTATCGGGTCGTGTTGAAAACCTTGCAGCGCCCGACCGAGCATCACGTCAGCAAGATCGTAGTCAAACCCGGTGCCGCACAGTTCGAACTTCTGTTTCGCGCCACGACCGTTGCGGGCGACCTCATTGAAGCCAGCGTTCAGGAAGACTGGCGCTTTGAAACCCGACCCGATGGCCGCCCGCTGATCACCCACTATTCCGCAAAATTCTTGCAAGAGGCTGATACATGAAAACCCTCGTACTGACCGCCCATCCGGACCTGAGCAAATCGCGAATCAACCGCGCATGGTTCGACGCACTCTCTGATGTTTCGAACGTGACGACCCGAGATCTAACCGCCATTGGTGGTGCCGAGATGCGTTTTGACACAGAAGCCGAACAGGCCCTCTTGCTGGCGCATGACCGGATCGTGTTTCAATTTCCATTCTACTGGTATTCCGCACCGCCGGTGATGAAGGCTTGGATGGATCAGGTGCTGAACTATGGGTTCGCTTACGGGCCGGGCGGGGACCGGTTGAAGGGGCGCGAGCTGTTGATCCTCGTCTCAACCGGTGGCCCGGAGCACAGCTATCACGCAGGTGGATACAACAACTTCTCCATGGCTGAGTTTCTGAAACCGTTCCAACAGACGGCGAACCTGGCAGGCATGACATATCTACGCCCGTTCGTGGCTCACGGCATGGCGGTGGCAACTCAGGATCAGATTGACGAGAATGTGCCCCATATGCTGGCTTATTTGAGTGATCCCGAACTGGATCCAAGAGTGAGACAAGCCCGATTGCTCAAGCAACTAGAAGACGACCCCTCGCTGGCGGCGGCGGTGAGCTGAAGCCGACGGATCCCGCGTCTGGCAGAAAGGCATGAGTTTTTCAGCCGGCGTGGGTTCTTTCGTGACCAATGACAGCTAAAGTATCAGCGCGGAACAAGAGTGTGAGACCACGATGACCGAGATTGATCACCTGAAACACTGGTTGATTTCCGATGGTCGCCTGCTGGGCGACGAGGGTCTCATTGTCAAAGGGTATTGCGAAGGATTGGTGGCGCTTGGCGTACCCCTGGCCCGCGCAAGGATCGCCCAGAATTACTCGAACCCTTTGCTTAGCGCGCGGGGCATCATCTGGACGCCGGAAGAAACCCGTCGCTACACCGTACCGACCACGGTTCTGGCAACAAGTGCATGGCACGGCAGCCCGTTTGAATATGTCGTCACGCAGCGGCGCCCATTGCGCAAACGCCTGACCGATCTTGACGTTCTGGAAGAACATCCGGTCTATGCCGAGCTGGCCGAAGTAGGCGCCACAGATTTTCTGGCCATCCCGCTGGAGCACGGCAACGGTTCGGTTCAGGGCACCAGCTTCACCTCGGACGCAGATGTTGGGTTTTCGGACGCGCATATCCGATACATCGAAGACACGCGATACGCACTTGCCGCTGCTTTGGAACCCATCGCAATGCGTCATTCGCAAAAAAGCCTTCTGCAAACCTATCTGGGGCACGGTCCCGCCGAAGAGATTGATCAGGGCCACATAAAGCGCGGAGAACACAGAACAGTCTCCGCCGCGATCCTATTTGCAGATCTGCGTGGCTTCACTAGCAAAGCCTCATCCTGGTCCGAAGAAGCTTTGCTTGCCATGATGGGTGAGTATTTCGAAATGGTCGTGTCGCCCATCCAAGAACAGGGCGGTGACGTTCTCAAGTTCATGGGGGACGGCATACTTGCAGTTTTCAACATTGATGACGACGCGGAAACCTCGTGCAGATCTGCTGTGCTAGCTGCAGAACAAGCCCTGACCATCCTGGGAAACTACAACGAAACAGCCGCCGACACGGGAAAAGAGCCAATAGAATTCGTAGTCGGCATTGATTTCGGTCGCGTCACCTTTGGCAACATCGGCAGTCCGGATCGCTTGGATTTCACAGTTGTCGGACAAGCTGTGAATGTGGCCAGTCGTGTTCAGGAGCTATGTAAGAATTTGGATGAAAAGTTACTAGTGACGCAGAGCGTCGCAGAACATATGCCACACCATATGCAATCAGCCGGCTGTCACTCAATCCGCGGTTTATCCAATGAAATCGAGGCGTATAAGGTCCGAGAATAGCTTTTTCAAAGCCAGGTTTTCGGTGACCGCGACCACTGTTATCGCCTCGATCAAAAGAAATTTTCGTTTGCGCTGAACAAGTGGGAACTTCTGAACTTTTACCCGGGTCAACACAAGATAGAGAAGAGCTTACGACGGCCTCGCGCCTCTGACTATGTTTGCAATACGAATGCCAGTTTGAGGTGAAGTTGAACTATTACGTCGACTCAGAAGAGAATAACCGACGCCCACCTATGGTGTATCTTGGCTGTCGGAGATGTCTCGAAGGCGGACGCAAGAAGGAGGCTGGCGGCTTGGTCCGTGGTGCTGGGCTACTGCAGCTTCCTTAACAAGTAGGAAATCGTGTCACTTAATTCTAACCCAATAGCGGCGACTTCAGGATCAGTTGAAAGGTGAAGTTAACCTTTCGCGCCCATCTGGAAAATAGAATATTTGGGTGCCTTTAGCGAAATCGACATGAGTCTCAAATATTGTCAAAACGGCGCTTACTATGAGTGCTGCCAAACTGAATTTGGCACTTTCGACAACTGGCACTGCTGAGTTGGCCCGGTTCTTTTTGAGCCCTGAATTTGGGATTTTTCAACAAGAATTCCCGTTTTCGATCGGTTTTTGTCGTTGCTGATCAAACCAGTCCTCGATCATGTCCAGCAGTGCCGAAACGGCCCGGTAAGCTGCAGCCACCCGCCATGTGGGACGATGATCGTCCGTTTCCAGTATGCTTAACCGACCGTCGGTCACGTATGGCTTCAGCAAGTGGCGCGGCGCACACGTCAGCATGTCCACGCTCTGGACGACAGCCATGATCATTCCGTACTGATCTGTCGGAAGCGTCGCGCAAAACGGACTACCAGTTTCTTGCTCCAGAAAGGCGAGATGATTTTGCAAATCAAGGGGTACCTCGGTGCGAATTCATCTGAGTCTAATGTGGAACGTTGTGAGAATGCATTGGGCGCAGCCCGGCAGTTGGGCGCGTTGGCAACAGGTAATTCGCGAAAAAAGTCACCTCGAAAGCCAATGGATCTGGCTCACAAGTTTACAAAGGGTTGGGGTGCCCGAATGAGAAGGTGCGCCAAGCTTGATGCTACTCCATGCAGGACCGCATCGTAGCGGTCAGCCTGCACTATCCTCCCGCAGCGGGGCAAACTGTCCCTCGGGCATGTCCACAGTTCTGTAAGCTTCGACAAAAGGCAGGATATGTTGATCCGGGCGCGCAAAGCGCCGATACATCCAGACAATGTCAGAAATTTTTATCCCCGGACGAATTTTGTAGAGCCTTTCTCGCGCGGAAATGGCTGCGTCTCGAGGACCCAGTTCAGCCAGAATTGCAACCTCAATAGAAACCGACCACCAGACGTCCGGCTGTGCACCCTTGCGATAGGTCTTCAGCGCTGTTTCGTAATCTCCGTTCAGGAAATGATACTCGGCCAGCGCCTGATACCAGTTTGGGTCTGCTGCATTTGGGTCTAGCGCGATTGCATTTTCGACAAGCGCAGCCCCAAAATCCAGACGACCGGACCATATGAACTCATAGCCGATTTGCCCTTGCAGATAACGATCGGTTCCCAATGCCAGTGCTGCATCGGCGGACGAGAAGAACCCGTCAAGATCGCGTTGAATCTGAAGCACAAGCGCCAGAAGGAAATGAGCGCGCGCAGAATACGGGTTCAGCGACACCGCGTTCCGCGCGGCCTCTTCCGCGCGTTGGATTTTCTGGTCCTGTGTCCCTGGATAAAGCCCGGTAAAAAGCTTCACATCGGTCAGCAGTGCCTCGGCCAATTGCGCCCACCCGCGCCAATACTCGGGTTCGTCCTCGACAACCCGCACAATACAGCCCCGGACGCGCTCTTGCATATCTCGTCGGTTCAGAAAGCCAACGCGCAGCAAGGAACATTCATAAGACGAGAGAAGTTCCGGAGGTTTCGCACGCGCATGACCTGCGTGAATGCGCTTGATCGCCCCGCCTGCGTCACCCAGAGCAGAGGCAACTTTTTCGGTGATGCTCAGTTGAACGTCTAAAATGTTTGAAGTCGTAAGACTTTCATCATACGCCCCAGACCAGACCTGATGCCCCGAGGTTGTGTCTATCAGTCTTGCCGTCACGCGCAGACGATCTGCAACCTGCCGGACGGAACCCTCCAGCACATAGTCCGCGCCGAATTTCTGCCGGATGCTGCTCGGGTCACTTTCGGCCGGCCCAACAGAATGGGTGGATTGGCGGGACAATACATTGAGGTCCTGGTAGCTCCCCAGCTCAACGATGATGTCTTCGCCAATGCCAACAGCCAACAAATCGCGGGCGTCCGTATTGCTAAGGTTTTGAAACGGCAGAACCGCAACGGTCGGACCTGTTGGCTCTGACAACAGAGCGGCTTCATCAAAGGTCATGGCATCGGACGGCTCGTGATCAAAGCCGATCCACCACGTTAATAAGCTTACAACGCCCAGACCAACCAGCACCAAGGCACCGGTCATCAATGGAAGCTTGTTTGATCGCCGTTTGAATGCGGACGCTGTGTCGGACATGACCCGGAAAACTCGAACCGGTTCAGCGATGTTCTTCAGGTTTTTCAGACCGAGATCCTCAAACTCGGCATCTACCTTGCCCATTGCCTGGTGCGCGACACTCTCAGAAACCGCGACACCACCCGGGTCAGCCAGACCTTCGATGCGGGAGGCAACATTCACCCCGTCTCCATAGAGGTCCCCATCAGCGATCATGACATCACCAAGGTTTATCCCAATCCGAAGCTGCAACCGCGACCCGTTGGCGAGGCTGGGAGCAGCCTTTGCCAATGCCTGCTGGATTTCGACGCCACAGGATACAGCATCGACAACCGAAGCAAATTCGACAAGAGCACCATCCCCCATCAACTTGACGAGGCGCCCGTGATGTCTCGCAATTGCGGGATCAAAAATCTCTATGCGCAACGTCTTGAGAGCGGACAATACCCCTGTTTCGTCGCTGCCCATCAACGACGAATACCCAACGACATCGGCAGCCATGATCGCGGCGAGTCGGCGCTGCATAGGACCCTCCTGCTCGCAGTTTAACGGATGTCGCGAAATCTCGACAGTGGATGCCCTACTGATAGTCTAACCAATTTGGCTGTCATGGTTCAGACTAAGTGTTCGCTTCACCTCAACGGCCCCTACTCTTAGCAGACGCAGCAAATGTCAGCTTTCCGTCCAAATCAGACCTTCACTCCATAGACCCCATAATGCGCGCGGCCTAGCAAACCAACCGCATGCTGCGCGCGCAATATCAGCCAATGACCGAATTGCGGACAACTTGCCAATTCGCCGGTAACTAAAACGACCGCTCTCGGAAATTGACCGGCCCGAAAAGTTTGGCTCGTTACATGGCTTGGCGTTTGCGTTTTTCCTGCAGGGCTATTGAACAGTTTCGAAAACCCGATCTTGTCTTGGAGAGCGCCCGAACTTGCGGGCATATTCCCTTGAGAATTGAGCCGGGCTTTCATATCCAACCCCGTAGGCAATCTCTGATATCTTTGCTCCGGTAGATTGAAGCTCATTGCGGGCATGAAGCAGACGCAGGTCTTTCTGGTATTGTAGCGGTGATGTTCCCGTTACCGCCTTGAACTGCTCGAAGAAGGCCGAACTGCTCATACCTACACGCCCGGCAAGCTCTCCGACAACAAGAGGATTGGCCAGATCTGACCGGATTTCGTGTGTCGCCGCGAGAATCCTGCTAGACGTGTTTTCGTGCCACACCAGTTTTTGAAGCGTGCCGCCATGCTGCCCGATCAGCAGGCGGGCATGGATTTCCCTAGCCGTGATCGGTGACAGCATGTGACGCGTCTCTTCGGTTTCGCACTGCTGAAAATACCGCAACAGGGCGCTTTTCATGTCATCATCGGTGTCAGCCAGGCAGATCGAAAATGGATCCGACACGCGTTTACTAGAAGATTGAGGCAGTGAGGATGCCAGACCGCGCACGAGATCCAGATCAAGGGGGAACACGAGAGCAACGTAGGGACGTTCAGGTGTGGCCTCGGTAATCCTTGAGACAACCGGCAGTGCGTTGCTGACGATCAGCGACTGCCCTGCCTGTACGGAGAGCGTTCTGGTACTGGTCCCAACCTCTTTGGCGCCTTGTAAAACCGCGCACAACAGCGGGCGGTAGACATTTGCGTCATGTTGAGTGGTCGAAGGATGGGTGAGAAAAACCGCCCCGCTTTCCTTATGTGTCAGGACACCCTGCGCGACGCCCGCGTGGTCAAGCAGATCCCGAACATAGTCCAATAGTGTATGAGGTCTCATGAATGCCTCCAGTCGTTGCCCTCATCGCTAGCACGGAACAAAAATGACTATTACTGAAAACGCTTACTTGTGGAGAATTAGGCAAGAAAATTGGAAGATATAGAAAGATACATCCTCTTTTTTGTGACTATTGTATGCTTATAAACTTGCGGAGCAACAATGTGAAAACCATTCTGATCACCGGGGCGTCATCCGGTATTGGCGCAGCAACCGCCCGACATTTCCAAGCGAATGGTTGGAATGTCGTCGCCACTATGCGCAACCCTGCAGGCAGCACCGATCTTGGGGCTTTGGAAAACGTGCATCTGACCCAACTGGATGTGACGGATGCGGGCTCAATTGCAACGGCCGTTCGCGATGGCATCGAACGGTTTGGCCAGATTGATGTTTTGTTGAACAATGCGGGTTACGGCGCCTACGGTGCACTAGAGGCCTTTTCGATGGATCGCATCCGACGTCAGTTTGACACCAACGTGCTTGGGTTGATGGAAGTGACCAAAGCGGTTCTGCCTCATTTCCGCCAGAACCGGTCAGGCACGGTCATAAATATCTCGTCCATCGGAGGACAGATTACATTTCCGCTTGGCGCGCTCTATCATGGTACCAAGTTCGCAGTAGAAGGGCTGTCCGAGGCGCTGCATTACGAATTGGAACCCCTTGGCATCCAAGTTCGCATTGTCCAACCAGGCATGATACGGACGAACTTCGGCGGCAGCTCTTTCGATTTCGCGATGGATGAGAACCTGTCGGATTACGCGCCTATGGCCGAAGCCATGGGGCGTCTTTTTGGCAAACTGGCCGCGAACCCTTCTGAACCAGAAACGGTCGCGCAAGTCATTTGGGATGCGGCCAACGAGACCGGAAACCGCCTGCGTTTTCGCGCAGGGCCCGATGCCGAAGAATTGCTGAACGCGCGCAAACAACAGGATGACGAGACGTTCATTGAAGGCCTCAAGCAAAAGATGGCGCCCTGAAGGACCCTTTAGTCATTCGCAGAAAAAAGGGATGCTCCATGTACCGAAAAGCAATCGAAAAAGGTGGCCTGGCTGTTGTAACCGGGGCCGCAAGCGGTGTCGGCAAGGCCGCGGCCCAACGATTTATTCAAGACGGCTTGGGGGTTGTGCTGGTCGATCTGGCGGGCGAGGCCTTGGACAGAGCTGAGGCAGAATTGCGCGAACAGGCCGGGGCGTCCGCAATTGTTCAGGCGGTTCCGACGGATGTTAGCGACGCCAAAGCTGTGAATGCCTTGGCAGATCAGGTCTTTGCGCTCGGTGAGGTGGCTGTCCTGATGAACAATGCCGGTATCGCAGTGCCGTCCGGCAGCTGGGAAAACGCGGAAAACTGGCGCAAATTGTTTGAGGTCAATCTTTTTGGCGTCATGAACGGTGTCCATGCTTTTCTTCCGCGTATGATTAAGGCGGCGCGTCCGGCAGTAGTGATAAACACTGGGTCAAAACAGGGCATCACCACACCACCCGGAAACCCCGCTTACAATACCAGCAAAGCTGCTGTGAAGGTCATGACAGAAATGCTTGCGCATGATTTGCGGCAGGCCGAAGCGGATATCACCGCCCATCTGTTTGTGCCGGGATTTACCTTTACCGGTATGATTGAAAAGTTTATGCCGGAAAAACCTGCCGCAGCCTGGACAAGCGAAGAGGCCGTTGACTATCTGCTGAGGCGCATGTCGGACGGGGACTTCTATATCCTCTGCCCTGACAACGATGTGTCAGAAGAACGCGACCGCAAACGGGTTGAATGGGCCATGGGCGATATCATCAACAATCGCCCGGCTCTTTCACGTTGGCATCCCGACTACGCGGATGCCTTTTCGACGCACGAGGTCTCGGAATAGTCAAACTAGACAAGATGCGGTGATAAATACACCGAGGGTGCTGGTGGATGCGGCGAGTAAGACCGTTGTGTATCTGACAGGCTCCACACCGAAACTTGAATCTGATCGGACAAAACCGGGGGATGTGGTCGGACACTCGTACGAACCACAATATCAATTACTTTGGGATCGTTGCTGGCCTGAAGGGTTTATAGCAATGGCCAAGATAACTTTGCCCCTTAGGATCAAGGATCGGCCCATTTCGGTCATTCGCCAGAGTACCTCAACGCTGCGGACGTTGCCCGCATTGCGGACATTGACCACAACGCAAAGGATTGCACAGTATTGCACAGGCATAACCTCCAATTCCTTCGGTCGCCGGTCTATTTGGGATAGGTCAGCTCACGAAAATCGCCATTCCAATACGCCAGCGGTTTAGTCTCAGAGCTTTCGGCGCGTTCGACCTTGCCGATCAGAATGCGGTGCGTGCCGAATGAGACTGTCTGAATATGCAGGCATGTGAAGATTGCGGCAGCATTTGACAGGACCGGCAGGCTCGTCCGTTGGTCAATCGTCCAATGTTCAGAGGTAAAACTACGCGGATCCGTAAGGTCGGGGGCACCGGCGAACGCAAGCGCCAGCATGTCATGCTGAGGCGCGACATAGTTCACGCAAAAGATCCCGTGTTCCTCAATCATGCCCAGAATGCGGCTTTTCTTGTTGATGCAGATCAGCACTGCAGGTGGTGCTGCCGTCAGGGAGCAGGCTGCGCTGACGGTCGCGCCATGCGGGCCGTGCTCGCCGCTGGTAGTGACAATTGACACAGGCGTCACCGCCTTGCGCATTGCGGATGTAAATTCAGTAGGGTCCAGCATGTCGCCTCCTTCGGTCTCAGGCATTTCTGTGGGGGCGACCGCCTTGAATACAAGAACGAATTGCTTAAGCTTTGCCTAACAAAAACTTATGCAGGCCTGTGATGCGACGCGCCCTTCGAAACAAACTGGATCATCTTCGCCCCGGTGCTTTGTCGAAACTGGAACCTGTTGGCTTTGACAGCAACCGAATGCGTCGCCCGCTGCCGCCGTTGCAGACCCTGATCGCATTCGAAGCCGCCGCGCGGCTGCAGAGCTTTACGCTGGCCGCGGCGGAACTAAACCTGACACAACCGGCTGTCAGCCAGCAAGTCAAGCTGTTGGAGCATCGACTAGGCGTCAAACTCTTCCGTCGCCGCAACAACATGATCCTGCTGACCGAACAAGGTGAACAATTTGCCGAAGACGTGGCCGAGATCCTAAATACGCTGGGGGAAAGCGTACAGAACCTGGCCCCGGACGCCGGGCGGACGACGCTGACGGTTAGTCTGCTGCCCTCGTTTGCGTCGACATGGTTTGCCGCGCGGGCGCACCGGTTTGTGACGGCCAACCCTACGGTCGACTTGATCACTCTGTCGACCGTGGCAAAGACAGGCTTTGGCCAAGAGGATGCAGATGTCGCCATTCGTTGGGGGCCAGGCGGGTACGAGGACGGGTACGAGGAACGCCTATTCGGCGAGAAGCACATACTTGTGGCCTCTGCGCAAACGGCCGAAACGTTGCGCGACATGTCGGACATCAATGCGCTGGCGGATCGCCCCTTTCTGCACGACACAAATTACAGCGAGTGGCGCGCTGTGATCGAGAAAAATGGCGGTGATCCTGCGGCGTTCGAACGGGGGGCCTTTTTCGGCGACAGCAGTGCCACGGTGAACGCCATTCTCTATAGTCAAGGCATTGGCGTTGTGCGCGATGTGATTGCCCGGCATCTGCTGGTCTCGGGGGCTTTGGTGCAATTGCCATTCGAACCGGTCAAGGGGCCGTATTCCTACCACTTTATCTGCCCCGAACGGCGGGTAGAACAACCGCGCGTTCAGGCCTTTCTGACTTGGTTGCGGAAGGAGGCACAATCTCCATAAGAATTTCTTTGCCACTGGTAAAGGATTCAACATTTGGTGCTTTGCCAGCTTTCCGACAAACTGCACAGACCAAGTGATGTAGCCAGACCGGAGCCTCAACGACATGGAATTTTCGTTGTTCAACCTGATGACCAAGCCTGTTGATGGCTCGTCGCATGCGGATGTGTTCAACCAGATGCGCACCATGACGAAAATGGTGGATGAGGCAGGCTTTGATGTCGCCTGGTTCGCCGAACATCACCTATCGAACTATTGCATCTCGCCCTCGCCGCTGATGACAGCCGCGAATATGGCTGCCCACACCAAACGGATCAAGGTCGGCCCTGCGGTGGTGGTGATGCCTTTCTACGAACCCTTGCGTTTGGTCGAAGATATCTGCCTAGCAGATCAACTGACCGAGGGCCGTCTGGTTCTAGGTCTGGGCACTGGCTATCAGCCCCGCGAATTTAAGAAATTCGGATTCGATATCGACGACCGTCTGATGCGCGGGCTGGAAATCTGGGATTGCATCGAACAGGGCGTCTATGGCGGCGTGATCGACTTTCAGGGCGACCACATTCAGATCAGCGACGCGGCCCTGTCCATCGCTCCGGTTCAGGATCGTATCCGCACCTTTGCCGTCGGAAACGCACCAGAGATGCGCCAGAAGATGATCAACTACGGGGCCGAAACGCTGACCACGCCGGCCATTGGGCCAAGCGCGATCGTGGGGACCGCGCGGCGGCTCTACAAGGAAACGCGCACCGAGAACGGCCTGACGGGTGATGATTTCCCCTTTGCGGTGCAGCGCTATATCTATGTCTCTCAAGACAAAGACGATGCCCGTGCGGCAGCCGAGCAGGTGCTGATCCATGCCCGCATGGCCAACAACATGCGCCGCCCCGAGCCGCTGATGGAGGGCGCGGACCTCAAGATCGTGCCCTTCGACAACGAACCGGATATCGACACGGTTCTGCAGCGCGCCATCATTGGCGATGCCGAAGACGTCACGCAACGTCTCGTGGCCGAAGCGCGCGAGTTTGGCATCACGCATCTAAGCGTCTTCATGCAGATTGCTTCGATCCCCTTTGCCAACACCCTGCGCTCGCTCGAGGTGTTCTGCGATCAGGTCATGCCTGCGGTGAATACCGCGCTCGCGGCGGATAAGGCGGCGCTCGCCTCATGAGCGGGCCGAATTTCTCGCTGGCTGGCAAAACCATTCTGATCACCGGGGCCGCACGCGGATTGGGTGCGGCGATGGCACATGCCTGCGCCGCGCAAGGTGCGCAATTGTGCCTAAAAGACATAAACGGCGAGGCCCTCGAAGCCACAGCAGACGGCTTACGCGCGGATCGAGCAACTGTCCGAACGGCCGCTTTTGACCTAACCGATTTCGACGCCTGCACCGATTGGGTGCAGGGTATCGACCCGATCTGGGGTCTGATTAACAATGCCGGAATCACCAATCACGGGCACGTACTGGACCAGACGGTTGGTGACTACCGCTCGATCTATGATCTGCATGTCTTTGCACCCTTTGTACTGGCGCGTGAAGCGGGCCGAGTGATGCGTGCCAATCAAGGGCCTCAGCGAGGGCGGGTCGTTTCGATCTCGTCCATTGCCGCCACACATCCGCGACCGGGGGTCGGCAATTATGCCTCGTCCAAAGCGGCCGTTGCAGGTTTGACTCGGTCGCTAGCGGCGGATTTCGGTACGGACGGCATCTGTGCCAACGCAATCGCACCCGGCTATGTCCTGACCGAGATGAACCGTAAAATCCTAAGCGACGAAGGTTTCGTGCGCCGAATTGAAAACCGGACACCAGCAGCGCGGTGGGCGGATCCAGCGGAAATCGCGGCACCTGTGGCTTTTCTGATGTCCGAGGCCGCCTCTTACATCAACGGGCAATTGATCGCCGTTGACGGCGGTATGAATGCCTTTTTGCAATCCAATGAGGGATGACTGATGAAACGGTTGGAAGGAAAAGTCGCCCTGGTGACGGGTGCGGGATCCATGAAGGGTGGCATGGGCAACGGCAAAGCCACCGCCATTCGTCTCGCGCAGGAAGGCGCACGGATCTGTGCCCTAGATTTGCATCTGGCCGCGGCTGAGGAAACCTGCAAAATGATCCGTGCCGAAGGGGGCCGCGCCGTTGCGCTGGCCGCCGATGTCACGCAGGAAGATCAGGTTCAATCATCAATTACTCAATGCCTGTCCGAATTCGGCCAGATCGACATTTTGCAAAACAATGTCGGAATCCTGAAAACCGGCGGCGCCATGGACAGCACAGTCGAGGATTGGGACATGCTGGTGCATGTGAACATGAAGGCGGTCTTTCTGCCAACAAAGCATGTTCTGCCTCATTTTGTTGATCGCAAGGGGGGAGTTGTGACCAACATTTCCTCGATCGCCGGGCTGCGTTATCTGGGCACGCCCTATATTGGCTATAATGCCACCAAAGGGTCGATCATTTCCTTCACCCGCAATCTGGCAGCAGAAGTGGCACCACATGGAATCCGCGCAAACGCGATTCTGCCGGGCTTTATCGACACACCAATGGCGCGCGATATCACCGAACAGAATGCGGAAGACCCCGAGGCAATTGACTGGGATGCGCTGGACAAGCAGCGCGCAGCACGCATCCCGCTGGGCCGAGTGGGCACCCCGTGGGATGTGGCCAACGCCGCCGTGTTTCTGGCCAGTGATGATGCGTCCTATATCACCGGCACTGAAATTACCGTCGACGGCGGCGTTTCATGCCGCGTGTAGAGGGACGATCAAGGCGCGCCACACGGGTATTGGACCAGAAAGCAGTGCAGACACGCCTTGCGCCAGCTGCATGCGTGTTTGAAACCGCTGGAAGTGCTGGACCCTGACGCGATCGCCTATCTTCAGCACTACCGCTTCGGAACCCCTGCGATGTATGGGCAATATACCGACTCGATCTCGAAAAAATCCAGCACACTAATGACAGGCATCCCCGAGGTCGCTTTGATCACGACAGCAATCGGTCAGCCTGCATGCAAACTCGACGTGCCTTGGCGAACCTTTTCTAACCATGTGTCCCCGAAGTCCTTTTGACGCGCAATCGGGCTATGAAACGGCTACAACCTTTGCGTCTCGGGGCCAAACCTGGTGCTGCATTCCGGAGGCAGGGATACGGGTCGGCTGGCCATCTGCGATGGCAAGTTCATCGCCAAGGACGCACAAAACCAGTTGATGGCGCGACATGCGGACGGGACATCAGTAGACCGGTTCAATGAGGCGCTTCAGCCCATGCGGCGGGTCGGACCAGTTGCGCGCTATCTCAGCGACCGTTTTACATTGGATCTTTTTCGCAGCGCCTTATTTGGACGGCGTCGTTTGTAAAGAACTGGATGCCTATGTTGCGCGTCGGGAATGAGAACATCAGCTACCTGCGCATTGATGCGTTTCTTGTTCGATGATATCGGAACGAGCCCACCGCAGCGCAGGCAGTTGGCCGAGTTTTTGGTGACAGTACACGGCTCCTATTCCGCCAAACTGACTGCCTGATAAAGCTTCCGAAACCGCGCCAACCGCTTGAACAATAGTGGCATATCTGCGGGCTCGAACCTGTCCGATGTTGGTGGCTGAAGCGCAAGATCAGCTAAATCCAAAGCCCCATCACCACAAGCTGCCAACCGAGCTGCACCATAAGCCGGACCGGCATCAGCTCCGGTCGATCGCACAATTGGCTTTCCGGTCACAGTCGCAATCAATCTCAACAGAAGATCTGATTTGCTGCCTCCTCCTATCGCTGCGAGCTCTGGCAATTCTTCTATAGTGTCACCGAAACTCTGCGCCGCATCGGCAAAGCAGAAAGCAATCGCCTCCACCACGGAACGGCAGATGTCTGCGCGCGTTGTGGAATCCTCCAGGCCAAAGAAACAGGCTCGGATATGCGGATCGCCGTGAGGGCTGCGTTCTCCCGTCAGATAAGGCAGAAAAATTGGCACACGGTCCCCGCTGACCGTTTCGGCAAGCGCGACAACTTCGGCTTCGGAAAGCCGCAATTGGCCACCTATCCAGGAAATTGGTCGCGCGCCGTTCAGCATCGCCGCCATTTGGTACCATCGGTCGGGCAGTGTGTGCGCAAAAGCATGCACATAGCGTTCAGGGTTTGGCTTGTAGCTTCGATCTGCCACAAACAGCTGTCCAGAAGTCCCCAAAGAGATAAACCCCCGGCCCGGTTCGGTGGCGCCCAAAGACACCGCCCCGGTTGCTGCATCTCCACCTCCTGCAACGACTGGCGTCCCGGGTTTCAAGCCGGTCTCAGTCGCCGCTTGTGGTGTCACAGTCCCAACCACACTATGACCATCGAATACCTGCGGCAGCCAATCCAAAGCTACATCTGTGGTTTCGGCAATACCGGCGTGCCAGCCACGCGACGCCTGATCGAGCCACATTGTCCCGGCGGCATCGGACGTATCAGTTCCCAATTCGCCATGCAGCCGTAAACCGATGTAGTCCTTGGGAAGCAGGATGTGGGCCAGTTGGGCATAGTGCTTTGGCTCATGCTGTTTTAGCCATGTAATCTTGGGCGCGGTGAAACCCGGCAAAGGAAGGACCCCAGCGATTTGACCAATCTGCGGCAAGGCCTGTCGCAGATCGTCGCATTCCCGCGCCGCCCTGCTGTCATTCCACAGGATTGCCGGGCGGATTGGGCGCAGATCGCGGCTCAGCAAAACGGCCCCGTGCATCTGACCTGACAACCCGATGCACTTCACCTCCGACAGCGTAACTTGCCCAGAAATTTGGCCTAAGGCGTCGCGTGTCGCCTGCCACCAAAGATCCGGGTGCTGCTCTGACCAACCGGGTTTAGGAGAGGAAGTCTTTATACTCACCGAAGACGTTGAAAGAATTCGACTGGAATCCGCGCAGACAAGCTTGACCGCTGACGTACCGATATCGATCCCGAGATACATTCAAACCCCTTACCTGCACAAAAGTCCGGAACTTGTCTTGCTATTGATCTTTTTAGCGCGCGCAAAGAATATGTAAAAATAGGATAAGATCAAGGCGGCTGAGATACGCAGGCAGACTGGCATGACCAAGATAAAGAATATGGAAGAGTTCGCAGCCCTCAGCGGGATCTCGCGACCCACGGTGTCCAAGTACTTTCACGACCCAGACAGCGTTCGCCCAACTACACGGGCACGCATAGAAGAAGCGCTGGAACAGTTCGACTATCGCCCGAACATCTATGCTGTGAACCAGAACCGCAAGCTGACCAAGAATATCGGCATCGTCGTGCCCTACCTGGCCGATCCGTTTTTCGCTGAAATCGCGCGGTATCTAGAACAAAGCTGTATCGCAGCCGGGTACCGCCCGTTTCTGTTCAGCTCTCATGGCGAACAAAAACTGGAAAACGAAATCCTGGACGGCTTACAATCCTTGAAACCCGCGGGCGTTTTGTTGGCGCCTTTGGGACGTATCTCAGACAAGTCCGCTATTGAGAAATTCTGCGCCAGTGTGCCAACGGTTCTGTTCGACAGTAACCTCGATGGATTGGGCGCAGCGTTTATCGGGTCCGATAATTTCAGCTTTGTGTCTCAGACCGTAGAATACATGACTCGCACCGGCGAGCCGCCTTCGTTTTTCGAAATGCGGACACCTGCGAACCCCAATGCCAACAAGCGACGCAAGGCTTATGTCGACGTAATGGATCGGCTGGGTTTTGAGCCGCATGTGATCAAAATCGAAGGCACAGGTTGGGCCTTTGAAGAGATCGGCCGAAAGGGTGCGCTCAAGGCTTTGGATGAACGCAAGCTGCGCACGGATTCAGTTCTGTGTAGCAATGACCGATTGGCCATCGGCTTTCTGGCGGCGTGTTTCGAACAGGGGATTCGCGTTGGTAGGAAAGACGATTGTACACTGCGGGTGGCGTCGAACGACGATCATCCGTTTGCAAAATTCACCTGCCCGTCACTGACGACCGCCGCGCATGACTATGACAATGTGGCCGCGCGAAGTGTTGAAACACTTTTCGAACTCATTGAAAACGGTGGGAAATTCGAGAGCCGAACAGAAACTCTCTTCCCTGCACGATTGGTCCTGAGGGAATCTGCATAACGATCTAAAATTAACGCGCGTAAAGTTTTTATTGACGGCGCGACAAATCCTGAACTAGGCTCTCTGCACAGCATCCAAGCTCAGGGAGGACAGGGATGTACTTGAAACACGCACTTCGTGCGGCGACTGCGCTAACATTCGTCGCAACGGCAGCGGCCCACGCACAATCCATAACGATCGCAACCGTGAACAACGGCGACATGATCCGGATGCAGGGTTATACCGACAAATTCACCGAAGCGACGGGCGTTGAAGTCGAATGGGTGACGCTGGAAGAGAACGTTTTGCGCCAGCGCGTGACCACCGACATCACCACCAAGGGTGGTCAGTTCGACATCATGACGATCGGTATGTACGAGACCCCGATCTGGGGTGCGAACGGCTGGCTGGTTCCGCTGGATGGTCTGTCCGAAGACTATGATGTCGGTGACATCCTGCCCGCGATGTCGGGTGGTCTGAGCCATGAAGGAACGCTCTATGCGGCACCGTTCTATGGCGAAAGCTCGATGATCATGTATCGCACCGACCTGATGGAAAAAGCAGGCATGGAAATGCCCGAAGCGCCAAGCTGGCAATTCATCAAAGAGGCCGCGGCGGCCATGACCGACCGTGACGCTGACATTAACGGTATCTGCCTGCGCGGCAAAGCCGGTTGGGGTGAAGGCGGCGCGTTCATCACTGCGATGTCCAACTCATTTGGCGCGCGCTGGTTTGACGAAGACTGGAAGCCTCAGTTCGACCAGCCAGAATGGGCCGATACGCTGAACTTCTACGTTGAAATGATGTCGGAATCTGGCCCTGCAGGCTATGCCACCAACGGCTTTAACGAGAACTTGTCGCTGTTCCAGCAGGGCAAATGCGGCATGTGGATCGACGCCACCGTTGCGGCGTCATTTGTGACCAACCCCACTGACTCGACCGTGGCGGATAGCGTTGGATTTGCACTGGCCCCCGATACCGGACTGGGGAAACGCTCCAATTGGCTTTGGGCGTGGGCACTGGCCATTCCGGCTGGTACACAGCAGGAAGACGCGGCCAAACAGTTCATCGAATGGGCAACGTCGAAAGACTATATTGAGCTAGTTGCCGAAAACGAAGGTTGGGCGAATGTTCCGCCTGGTGCGCGCACCTCTTTGTATGAGAACCCGGAATACCAGAAGGTTCCCTTTGCCAAGATGACGCTGGACTCGATCCTGTCCGCTGATCCGAACAACCCCACGGTCAAGCCGGTTCCGTATGTTGGCATCCAGTTCGCTGCCATCCCGGAATTTGCAGGCATCGCGACCCAGGTCAGCCAAGAGTTCTCGGCAGTCTATGCCGGACAGCAAACGGTTGAAGAAGCCCTTGCCAAAGCGCAGGCCTTCACCGCCGAAGAAATGGAAGCCGCAGGGTACTGAGGTTTTCTCCCCGCGGGCGGGCAGTAATCTGCCCCCCGCTCCCCCCTTCCACAACTCGCGTTTTTCTCGCAGGCTGGGTTACGCCTGAACAGAGAGGGTTTGCGTTATGGCTACTCAACATTCCCGATCCGTTGCTCGCCTGATGATGGCACCTGCAGTGGTCCTGCTGCTTGGCTGGATGCTCGTGCCGCTGACGATGACGCTGTATTTTTCCTTCAAGAAATATCTGCCGCTGCGCGGTGGGGATCTGGGCTGGGTCGGGTTCGACAACTACATCCGGTTCGTATCGTCCAGCTCTTTCTGGCCAGCCGTTCAAGCCACCCTTGTGATCGTCGGGGGGGTGCTGGTTATCACCGTCGTCCTAGGCATTCTGCTGGCGATGCTGCTAGATCAGCCGATGTGGGGGCAAGGTGTTGTCCGCATTCTGGTGATCGCGCCCTTCTTCGTCATGCCCACAGTGTCTGCGCTAGTCTGGAAGAACATGTTCATGGACCCGGTGAACGGCCTGTTGGCCCATTTGTGGCGCTTTTTCGGGGCCGAGCCGATCTCGTGGCTGTCCGAGGCGTCGATGACTTCGATCATCATGATCGTGTCTTGGCAGTGGCTGCCCTTTGCAACCCTAATCCTGCTGACAGCGATCCAGTCGCTGGATAGTGAGCAGTTGGAAGCGGCCGAGATGGATGGTGCCCCCGTCTTGAAGCGATTCTACCACATCATCCTGCCGCATCTGAGCCGCGCGATTACCATCGTGATCCTGATCCAGACAATCTTTCTTCTGTCAATCTTCGCCGAGATCTTCGTGACCACCGGCGGCGCGTTCGGCACCCGTACACTCACCTACCTGATCTTCCAGCGGGTGCTGGAAAGCCAGAATGTTGGCCTTGGATCAGCCGGAGGTGTCTACGCAATCATCTTAGCCAATATCGTTGCGATCTTCCTGATGCGCATCGTCGGCAAGAACCTGGACGCGTGAGGAGGTAAGACCATGGCCCGCGCTGTCACAACCCGCCGCAAATCTCTGAATACCGCCCTCGCTTGGGCCGTTGGCTTGCTGATCTTTTTCCCGATCCTCTGGACCATCCTGACCAGCTTCAAGACCGAGGCACAGGCGATCGCCAGCCCACCGCTGTTTTTGAACTTCAACTGGACGTTGGAAAACTACGCCATCGTGCAGGAACGCTCGGACTATATGCGGTTTTTGTGGAATTCGGTCATTATCGCCGGTGGCTCGACTGTTCTGGGTGTCATCATCGCGGTACCCGCAGCATGGGCCATGGCCTTTGTGCCGTCCAAGCGCACCAAGGACATTCTGCTGTGGATGCTGTCCACCAAGATGTTACCTGCCGTTGGCGTGCTCTATCCGATTTACCTGCTGTTTATCCGTCTGGGCCTGCTGGACACACGCGGAGGGCTGGTGGTTGTCCTGATGCTGATCAACCTACCCATCATCGTCTGGATGCTATACACCTACTTCCGCGAAATCCCCGGCGAAATTCTGGAAGCCGCGCGGATGGACGGGGCGACGTTGAAAGAGGAAATCCTCTACGTCCTGACCCCTATGGCCATTCCGGGCATCGCCTCAACCGTTTTGCTGAACTTCATCCTGGCCTGGAACGAGGCATTCTGGACCCTCAACCTGACCGCTGTCGACGCGGCACCGCTGACGGCCTTCATCGCCAGCTATTCCAGCCCCGAGGGCCTGTTCTTTGCCAAGCTTAGCGCTGCCTCGACCATGGCCATCGCTCCAATTCTGATCCTTGGCTGGTTTAGCCAAAAACAACTTGTCCGCGGCCTGACCTTCGGCGCTGTGAAATAAGGAACACGACACATGGGACGTATTCAACTCAAGTCCGTGACCAAAAGCTTTGGCGATGTGCAGGTCATTCCGCCGCTGGACCTGACCATCGAAGATGGCGAGTTCACCGTCTTCGTCGGCCCCTCGGGCTGCGGTAAATCCACCCTTTTGCGTCTGATCGCTGGATTGGAAGATATCACCTCGGGCTCTATCGACATTGACGGCGCGGACGCCACCGATGTCCCGCCCGCGAAACGAGGGCTGGCGATGGTGTTTCAGTCCTATGCTCTGTATCCCCATATGACCGTGCGCAAGAACATCGCCTTTCCCCTTCGTATGGCGAAACTGGATCAGGCCGAGATCGACAAGCGCGTCGAAGGCGCGGCAAGCGTCCTGAACCTGACCGATTATCTGGACCGCCGTCCAGGACAACTATCGGGCGGCCAACGCCAGCGGGTTGCCATCGGGCGCGCGATTGTGCGCGAACCAGCGGCATTTCTGTTCGACGAACCTTTGTCGAACCTCGACGCGGCGCTGCGGGTCGGCATGCGGCTAGAGATCAGCGAATTACACGAACGCCTCGCGACCACCATGATCTACGTGACCCATGATCAGGTCGAAGCCATGACGATGGCCGACAAGATCGTCGTCCTTCAGGCCGGAGTAATCGAACAGGTCGGCAGTCCGCTGGAATTATACCGGACACCTCGAAACCTGTTCGTTGCGGGTTTCATTGGCTCCCCCAAAATGAACTTCATCGAGGGCGAAGAGGCCGCGAAATACGGTGCTCAGACCATCGGAATAAGGCCTGAACATATCACAGTCTCAGACACCGAAGGGGACTGGTCCGGGGTGGTGAGCGTTTCTGAACATCTGGGCTCGGATACATTTTTCCATGTCCACGAAACCGGGCTGGCCGACACAATCACTGTCCGCGCGGATGGCGAGGTGGGTTTCCGCCATGGCGACCGCGTTCACCTGACACCGCGCGCTGATGTGATCCACCGGTTCGACGCGAAAGGCTTGCGGATCGGATGACACGTCTGGCTGGTAAAACCGCCCTGATTACTGGGGCCGCGCGCGGCATAGGGCTGGCCTTTGCAAAGGCCTATGTTGCGGAGGGAGCCCGTGTCGCCATAGCCGATATCGGCATCCAGCGCGCGCAACAAGCCGCGACTGAGATCGGCGCATCTGCTCTTGCCGTGGAAATGGACGTGACAAACCAGCCGAGCATCGACAACGCCATCGCCCGCACGACGGCACATTTCGGGCCGATCGACATATTGATCAACAACGCAGCGATCTTCACTGCCGCTCCGATTGTTGAAATTGATCGTGCCGACTATGAGCGTGTCTTCGACATCAACGTTGCCGGTGCCTTGTTCACCATGCAGGCCGTCGCCCGCCATATGATCGCCCATGGTACTAAAGGTCGGATCATCAACATGGCATCGCAAGCTGGGCGGCGTGGAGAGTCTCTGGTTGCCGTGTACTGCGCCAGCAAGGCCGCGATCATATCCTTGACCCAGTCTGCAGGCCTGAACCTGATCCCACATGGGATAAATGTAAACGCGATAGCTCCGGGTGTGGTGGATGGCGAACACTGGGACGGTGTAGATGCGTTCTTTGCCAGACACGAAGGAAAACCCCTCGGACAGAAGAAACGCGAAGTGGCCGCTGGCGTACCCTATGGTCGCATGGGCCGGGCCGAAGACCTGACCGGCATGGCCGTGTTTCTCGCCTCTGACGAGGCAAAATACATCGTTGCACAAACCTATAATGTCGATGGCGGAAATTGGATGAGCTGATGAACCCTGTGGCACACGCAACCCCTCCGATCCAGCTGCGGCGAGACAGGCTGGCAGACTTGCCAGCAACCGTCAGAACCCCTGCTTATCAACCCTCGGACTTGACGCCCGGTATCGTTCACATCGGCCTTGGAAATTTCCACCGCGCTCATCAGGCTTGGTACATTCATAAGCTTATGCAGCAGGACCAGGCCCGTGATTGGGCCATTATAGGAGCAGGAGTACGCAGCTATGACGCCGGGATGCGCCAGAAGTTGCTGGCGCAAGATTGCCTGACCACGTTGATTGAGCTGGATCCACAAGGAATATCCGCAGAGGTCATAGGCCCGATGATCGACTATCTACCGATTGAGGCTGGCAACGCTGCATTGATCCGCGGGATGGCTGATCCGTCTATCCGAATTGTATCTTTAACTGTAACTGAGGGCGGCTATTTTCTGGATGCCAACACCGGCGCATTCGACACGGATCACGATCATATTCTCCACGATGCGGCAAACCCAAATCACCCCCGCACCGCTTTCGGCGCCATTGTTGCAGCGCTCGGGATACGTCGTGCAAATGGCTTGACCCCCTTCACCGCGCTAAGCTGTGATAACCTGCAGGGCAACGGCACTATCCTTCGAAACTGTATCGTTGGGTTAGCGCGCCTGTCGGACCCTGATCTTGCCGATTGGATCGACCGAAACGGCGCATTTCCCAATTCGATGGTGGATTGCATCGTGCCAGCAACGGGTGATCAGGTGATTTCACAATGCAACGCACTTGGTATTGATGACCGCGCCCCGGTTTCACACGAGAACTTTCGCCAATGGGTCATCGAGGATAACTTCTGTGCCGGACGACCATCACTTGAACAAGTTGGAGCCACCTTAACCGAGGATGTTCACGGATATGAGGCACAGAAGCTGCGCATATTGAACGGAGGCCACCAACTGCTCGCCAATGTTGGAGAGATACTAAACGTCCCGACGATTTCTGCTTGTATGCAAGACCCTGACATATTGGCGTTTTTTAAAAAAGTCCAAATCGAAGAAATTCTACCCCATGTCGACGCTGTTCCTGGAACGACCCCGCAAGAGTACCTTGGGTTGGTTGAACGTCGGTTTGAGAACACTGCAATTCACGACACAACGCGCCGGGTCGCGTTCGACGGATCAGCGCGACACCCTGGGTTTGTGCTGCCCTCGATACGCGATGCAATTGCTTCGGGCTCTTTCATAAACGGGCTTGCTCTAGCAGAAGCTTTTTGGTGCAGAATGTGCGCAGGGGTTCGCGAGGATGGCTCAGAAATCGCCCCTAACGATCCTGTTTGGGAAAATCTGAGAAAAACGGCGCTGGCGGCCAAAACTGATCCTGGACTTTGGCTTGAACAGGACCTGTATTGTGGCGATTTTGACCATGACACGCAGTTTGTGGCTGCTTTTGCTCGGTGGTTAAACGAGATCTGGAAAAATGGGAGCAAAGCGGTTCTAGCCGAATTTGTCTCTCACAACTCATTATCCCATTAGCTTCCCACAACTCCAATCAAGCAGCCGCGGCGCAACTTCATCTTCGCCCTTGGAACGGCATTGTCCTCTCCAACACAGAATCTAACGAACAATACTGGTACAGCGAACTTTGGAACATCATCACGATCTAAAAACCACCAACTCGTTCAATGAGCCAATACATCGACACTGAACCAATGCCATAAGCGGTAACAAGCGTTGCGGTTTGGCTGATCGGAAGTGCTGTGAACCGCCAAACCAAAACCAGAACAGCCAAAGCCCCGACAAAACTTAGTTGTCCGGCCTCGACGCCAAGGTTGAATGCAAGCAAGGCTTCAGGAATGTCGTTAGAGGGAAGCCCTATCTCGGCCAAAGCGCCTGCAAATCCAAGCCCATGCAAAAGCCCAAACCCGAAACATACGATCCAGGGTTTCTGTTTTGAAAGTCGGAACCGACCTTCGCCGCCCTTTACAATCTCCATCGCCAAAAAAACGATGGAAAGCGCGATAACGGCTTCGACCGGTGGCCCGGGAACATTTAAAACTCCGAGTGTTGCCAATGCCAGTGTAATCGAATGGGCAAGCGTAAAGGCTGTTACGGCTCCCACCAGCCTCCAGGGATCGCGGACTAGAATAAACAGCGCGAAGACAAATAACAGATGGTCCCAGCCTTCCAGAATATGTTCAAAACCCAACTGAAAATACGCGATGAAAACAGACCATGCTGTCTGTTCAGAGGGTATTCTCTGGGCGGTAATATCTGAGGTGAAACGGAGTGTAGCAGACTCGGCCTGAAGGGGATGCCAGCGGAACAATACATCGTTTTTTTGGGTCTCCAGCCCTTCGATTGTAATGGATTGACCCGCGACATCCGCGCGGCACTCCACAATCCAGCTAGAAACCCATGCTCGCCCATCGGACATTGGATCAGGCCCGCTGGCAGGTGTACAGCTATCCGGTAGCACCACGTCGATCGCCATTGGCTGACCGTTCACGTCTGGCTTACGCCAATGAACACTCCAGGCATCCGGTGAGATTTGACGAATTTCTAGATATCCCGGATCAAGCGCATGTGCGGCTGCATTGCCGGCAGACCAGGCAAACAGCAGAGCATACAATAGGCCAAGTATGAATTTCATTTGGCCTGACCTGTGAAATCGGGTGCAATGATCTCATAATTGTCGGCAAGAGCCTCATACTGCGCCTGCGCCAGATCTTCGCTCATGACGCGGCGCCAATCCCGCAGCACTTCATCGTAGATATCTGACAATGGAGGTATCCGGCTTGGCTCGATCTTCAGCAGCTGTACCAGGTGGACCCCGTAGCCTGATTGGATTGGCCCCACCCATCGACCTTCTTCGAGATTGACGAAACCATCGGAGAACCCTGTTCCGAAGACAGAGTCGATGACCCGCGTCGCGGTCAGCGGCATCGACGCAGGCAGCAATGTCGCGCGGTCCAAGTCGGATACCTCTTGTTCCGCTCGCAACGCGGACAATGCCCTTTCGATGTCGGCGTCACTTGGCTTTTCACCAAGAAAAACCTGAGTGAAGGCAATCTTTTTTGGTGTCGCGTAGCGGTCCGCATTTTGCTGGAGGAAAACTTCTAGATCTTTGTCTGCAGGTACAACTGACGTGGCCATGGCTTCGGTCAAAAAATCCATCTTTTGGCTCAGGCGCGATCTGATCACGCTATCCCCGCGATCCAGACCAAGCTTTCTCGCTTCCCTAACCAGAACCTCTTCGCGGATGGATGCATCGACCAAAGCCTGAAGCTCGGCATTGCTGGGCCGACGTTTCCACCTGGCTGCGAACTGTTCAGCTAACCGCGCGGCATCGCTTTCGCTTATTGCTATGGCCTCTGGATCTGCGATCAACTCGTCATTCGGAGAAACAATGTGAAACCAAATGAATATGGCAGCTCCGATCAAGAAGAAATGGAATAGAGGTTCTATCACTATTCGCATGAAGGCTCCTGCGTGAAACGCCATCTGGCGATATGTTTTATGCTGGCTTCAGTCAGTTAAATTTTCCAAGGAATCGTAGCCCACGACGTTTTGCAGCTCAGGTGAGAGCAACGCGGCAAAGGTTGCTGCCTCATTCTTCAAACGCGTGCGAAGAAACGTCACTCTGCCGGTGTATACCAAATCGGCGAAGAGTACGCGCGTTCCTGATGCGTAAGCACCGCATCCTCTGGTAGCTCGGCACCAAACCTCAATTTGTCGTACAGTATCCAACGTGGCGTCGGGATTTCGAGCGCACGTACGTAGTAGAATGCGCGCGCATTTGGATCGAAATCAGGATCAGACCAAACGGTTACAAGTTCGGCGGTCCCGATTGTGTTGGTCCAACTTGCGGTTTCGGTATCCACCGTGTTGCCAACCGCAGGGATTTTGCCGTTTTGATCAGCAACTCGATCGTCCGACCATGCCACATCGTAGACCTTCTCCTGCAAAGCACCTTCGGAGTCCAGCCATCCCTTAATCACCTGCACACGATCCAGATTGGCCCCAACCGGGTCGCGTAATGCAGCGATCAGGAATGAGGGTGCTCCGTCGCCCTCATTAGGGCGCATGTCGGAACCCATTGGAACGCCCTTCGTGTAGCCAACATTTGCAATGAACCGGGTTTCAACATCGGCGTCATTGAAATCCCATCCACCAAAGAAGCGCAGACCAATCCGTGGCCCCGTGGTCGCGTAGGTTTCGCGCCGCTTGAATGCATCGAAAATCGCCGCGCGCGTATTTTCAGTCGCCCAAACGGCCGTGTAGCCGGACGCGACGAGGAGGTCGCCGGGAATTTCGCCAAGATCATTGGCTATGAAAGGATGCTTGATCCTTGTGGCCGAAGGCTCAACGCTGACGGATTTTCCGAAGAAGTTATCTTCTTCGGCTGTCGCCAGAGATGTATGGCTGTCCGTCGCGCCGCCCATGCCGAACTTATAGGGGTTCACGCCGAACTTTTCTTCCAACATCAAGCCGCGCTTCAATGCCTCGCGCGCGTATTCACCAGCCAGCATGTCGTCGGTTTTAAGTTCAGAGATATCAAGATTGCCGACATCCCAGTTTTCGTAATCCGCAAATTCATCATCAGGGCTCAGGAAGGGATGCGCTTCGCCGTCGCCCTTGATCTGAGTGACCTCATAATGCGGCTCCCATTTAGCGCGGGCAGCGACGTATTCTTCGTCAACCTTTCCACCGTGATAGGTGTCTTCGGTTGGGAACATCCATCCATTTGACAAGTTGCCATTATGAGCGAATGCAACCGCGCGCCCGCCTGTTTTCTGCTGATACTCTTCAAGCCAAGCATAAAGCGCCTTTGGATCTGTATCACCATAAGGGGGTTGCGTGACCGGAGGTACCATTTGAAGCGCCCTGATAGGCCCATCGCGCAGCATAACGTTCCGGTGCAGGTTGAAGCCTTTCGGAACCGACGTCCACTCGAACCCAATGAAAGCGGTGAAATTGCCAGGGTCGTTGTGTCGTTCAGCCGCCAGAACGATATTTTCCCAAGTAAAGGCAAAAGCATCAGCGCCCGGGCTGTATGATTCAAGCAAAACTTCCGGCAGAGTCATCTGTGAGAAGTTGGTAATAATGTCGAATGCAGCCTTGCCAGCTTCTTCTCCACCCGCTTTGTAACCTTTGTACCACTCCAATCCTTTCGGATCGGCGAGAACACCGGGTTTGCCTGCCTGCAGATCAGGAGCGAATCCCATCAAGTCTGTGTGGTCCGTAAGAACCATCCAATCCAATGGCCGGGCCAGTCTGACAGGCTGGCCCGTCGAAGAAATGACTTGCTCACCTTTGGCAAAGCGCCAGGCTTCGTCCGGCAGCAGAGTGTTGCCAAAGGCTCCGGCGTCCAATGAAAGTCCCGTATGAAGGTGAGTGTCCCCCCATAAGGGGCGTTCCGGGAAGGATCTGTTGGCATAGGGAGAATAGGGTTGCTCCGAGAACAAGCCCTCGGCAGCCTCTTCACTTGGGACAGCATCGGCGAAGGCGCTAACCGGCGTCAATCCTAGAGCTGTTAAGCTTAGAAGCATACGAAACATTGTGACCTCCCAAATCAATTTTTACCCGGCAGCGTTGGTGATTTACGTCGCATCGGACTAATATTCGCATTTCTTTATATCATATTGATTTTGTTCTTCGGAAAGATTCTTGTTTCGTTGTGACGGTGCTAGAAATGAGACAGGCCAAAGACCCCTTTCCTAACATCGTTCAAATGACAGTTTGCCAACAAACTAAGGTCTTTATCCTACCAATCTATATGGTTGGAACGTTGCTGGTCGATTTCCTTAAAACAGACTGGACGGTCATCTCGTTCTTGACGCCCGAGAAAGCTTCCTACTTACAATTTGGAGTTTATCTGAGAATCGACTCTCACGTGATTAAGCGTCAATCGCAGCACGACATTACATGACAAACGACCGTAAATGGCTGCAGTTTATGGGAGAAGAGTTCATTCGTCGGTGCGATGGCATAGGTAGAGTTCCAAATCATCGACCACATTGGGAACAGTTGAAGCGGTTCGCTTGAATCCGACTTTGCATCCAGTAACACGTCAAGAGAGCCAATGAAGCCCTTGACCTCTTACAAAACGGTAGTCTTCACTAAACAAAAAACTGATCATACTGTTGGACAAATGAGCCACCGGTCATTTGACGGGTTAAGTTAACAAGGAGATGCTTGCTGGCAGTGCGCATTCAGAGATCCTACTCCTAACGCAAGCAATACCAATTGATGTCCGAAACAGCGTCTTGGCTAAATAAACATGGTTTGTCCAAGTATGCCGCCGCTTTTGCCGAACATGAAATTGAACTTTGCGACCTGTCTGAACTAACTGACGAAGACCTTATTACCATCGGACTTCCCTTGGGGCCGAGAAGGCGTTTTCTGAAAGCCGTTCGCGCCAGCATGGAAATGGGGCAGCGCCGGCCCAGCAATAGCAACAGCGCCGAGATCGTGGCTGAGCGGCGACAACTTACTGTAATGTTTATCGATCTTGTCGGTTCAACGGAAATAGCGCAAAGCGTTGACCCGGAAGATTTGGCTGATGTACTTCGACTTTTCAAGGAAACCTGTGCTGCGGCCGTTGCAGCATTTGATGGCCATATTGCCAGCTACTATGGCGACGGCATTATGGTTTTCTTTGGGTTTCCCCACGCCCATGAAGACGACCCGGAGCGCGCTATTCGTGCCGGTCTGCGCATCATTGATGAGATGCCAGATGTTCGCACCCACGCGAAACTCAACGTTCGGATTGGGATAGCAACCGGGTTGGTTGTGGTCGGCGATCTGCGCGGCGAAAAGATGTTTGAAGACGGAACGGCGATGGGTGAGGCACCCAATCTGGCCGCGCGTCTTCAAGCGATGGCGGATCCGGGTACGATGATCATCGCCCCAACCACTCATCAGCTGGCGGGTGATGCTTTTAAATACGTTCTGCGCGGTGCGTTCAAACTCAAAGGTTTTGCTAAGGAAGTCGAAGCCTGGCAAGTAACCGGGGAGCGGGAAACAGTCAGCCGATTTATGGCGATCGACAATATTTTGCTCAAGCCCTTGGTCGGTCGCACCGCGGAATTGGAGGCGCTGAACGACAATTGGGCTTTGGCCGGTGATCGCCAGGGTCAGGTTGTGTTGGTGTCAGGTGAGCCGGGAATTGGCAAGTCGCGTCTGGTAGAAGAATTTCGGCAGAACATCTCGGACTTGCCCCACAAGCAAATGCGATATCAGTGTTCTCCATATCATTTTGCGACTTCCCTGCACCCCATCATTCGCCAACTTGAGAATGCAGCTGATCTTCGCGCGGACGAGCCAAATCACGTTAAGCTTGAAAAAATCCGCGGCGTGTTGAGCGATCAATCGGACGATGCTTTGAAGTTGGCAGGATCCCTTTTGTCTGTTCCGTTTGAAGATCATTTGGGACCTTTAGATCTGACACCGCAGCAGATCATGGAACAGTCGCTGGAATTGTTGCTGGATAATCTTGCGTCAGAGGCTGACGGTCCTCCAGTTCTCTTCCTTTTGGAAGATGCCCACTGGATTGATCCAACAACCAAATTGCTGCTTGATCGGATGGTGGACCGAATTCACAACCTTCCGGTGCTGGTCGTCATGACATTCCGGCCCGAGTTCGATCCAGGTTGGACACTGCAATCGAACCTTACGAAGGTTGATTTGAAGCAGCTAAACTTTCGACAAGTAAAGAGCATTGTTGACGAAGTCGCCAAAGGCGAGATGGTCGCTGATGAGATGTATGACGTGGTCGCGGCAAGATCCAACGGCGTGCCCCTATACGTTGAGGAGGTGACGAAAGATCTCCTTGAATCTGGCGTCCTGACCAGGGGAAGAGACACCTACACGATGGGCGGGGCATCGCCGGCAAACTCGGTGCCCAGTACGTTACATGATGCATTGATGGCACGCCTTGATCGCCTGAGCTCTGCCAAAGAGGTCGCCCAGATTGGCGCTGTAATTGGCCCTCAGTTTACTTATCAATTGATCTCAAAAGTGGCGAACGTAAGCGATGGTGCGTTGCGCGCAGGGCTGGAGCTTTTGGTCGAGGCTGGCATAGTAACAGCGTCTCGTTCAGAGGGTTTCGAAACCTTCAGCTACTGTCACGCCCTTATTCGTGATACCGCTTACAACAGCCTTCTTAAGCGGGAACGTCGGGTTCTGCACTCTCGTGTCGCGCAATATTTGAAAGAAAAGTCGGCTCATACGGGTGATGCAAGCCCGGAAATTCTGGCTCATCACTACACCATGGCAGGCATGTGTAAGGAGGCTGTGGACTATCGTTATCTTGCAGGTCAGCGAGCAGTCCAGCGGTCTGCTAACATTGAAGCAGGCACGCAATTGTCCCTGGCGATTGAGCAGCTTGGCGAAATGGATCAAAGTATCGAGCGGGACCGCAAGGAAATTGAGGTTCAGGTTCTCAAGGCCGGTGTCTTACGAACGACCGCCGGAATAGCCGCCGACGAAACCGGTTCTGTTTACGAAAGAATACGCGACTTGTGTGAACGCGTTGAAGAAACAGAGCAGCTATTTCCAGTTCTGAATGGTTTGTATTCCTTCCATTTGGTGCGCGCCGAGTATGATTTGGCCAGGAACGTCGCGGCGCAATTGCTGGATCTGTCGACCTCGACTCGTGAGACGCAGCATCAGATGGTGGCGCATCGCGCAATGGGCGCAGTACTGTTTCATATTGGTGATCTGGAGCCCGCATACGAGCATTTAAGCAAAGCACTCGAACTCTACAGCCGGGAACGTGATGCACATCTGGCTTACATCTATGGATCCGACCATGCGGCGATTACGTCGTGTTTCCTAAGCTTGGCAATGTGGATGCGCGGGGATCCAGACACAGCACTTGAGGTGCAAATGCTGGCGGTTTCGGGTGCAAAAGAGCTGGAGCATGCTCACAGTATCGCGCAGTCTCTGACCTATCTATGCATGCTTCATCTGTTGCGCCGTGAACCCGAAAAAGTGCTGGAGATCGCAAAGCAGCTTGACGGGCTGTCAGCCAAGCACTCATTCACATTCATGTCTTTGACTGCGACCTTGTGGCGAAGCTGGGTGAAAGCCCATGTTTCGCCAAACCAAGAATCAATCGATGCGTTACACGAAGCGTCGATAGCGTGGTGGGAGAGTGGTGCGGGAAACTACAAACCATTCTTTCTGACACTTTTGGCGGAACTCACATTGAACATAGGTGACCGAGATAGGGCCCTAAATTTTCTGGCTCAGGCTCGTGAACAACAGCAGTACACAAATGAAGGATGGGCCCGATCTGAGACGGATCGAGTCTACGCGCTGGCACGTTGCGACAATGAATTGGCAGAAAAAGAATTTCGTGGGGCACTAGCTACTGCAAGAGAACAGAAAGCAAAGATGCTTGAACTTCGAACATCCGTAGATTTCGCAAAACAATGCAAACTATTTGGACAGGCGCATAGGGCGATATCTGATGTTCGCACTGCTTTGGATGGGATTGCTGGAGGTGAGACTACGATCGATGTGATTGAAGCAGTCAAGCTCCTTAATCAACGACCCGCAAACTAAGTTTCTTGTTTTCCTGCGCATTGCGCGGCTCTATCGCTTGCGAAACTCTTTCGGAAGAAATGCGCGCTGCAACGGTCGCAAAATTAGCTGTACTCTATGTCATCCCAGAGCCGCCAATCGCAAAAAGCAAGCTTGCCCCTGTGCCCTGCCACAAGCGACCTTGCCATTCGTTTAGCTCGGCAAATATTCCGTACTCCACGACTCTGCAACATCGCCAGATTTGATCATCACTTCGATGGCCTCCTCCACATAACCGAGTTCACCGAGGATCATGCGGGTTGAAGTGCCAAACTTCTCGGATGGCTCGACTGCAAATACCTTTGCACGGGTTGGGCGCACTGCGTAGGGGTCAAGTTGTGTTACCTCATGACCGCTGGGGTGGTCGGGGTAAATCGAGAAAGAGTAGCTGCCATTTTCAGTGCCCGGTGTACCATCCGCCTCGCGTGAATTCCGCGCGCGCAAAGCGTCGAGGTTTTCGCAGATTGCCACGCCGATATCAGCCGATTGCAGTTTTTCCACCCAATCCGACGCAGGAAGGGATTGGAATGCAGTCGCAAGATAGGCGGCACGGTCTTCTTCTGGCAGATCAGGCAGATCCTCTAGGCCCTCGACTTTTCGGAACCGCGGCAGATCGGCTTCGTAGGCACTGAGCAGCACATAGCGCCCCGACGCGGTACTATAGAACCGTGTCAGAGCATCATAGCCATTTGCCTCGGGGCCCGACGGTTCGTCGAAAAGCCCTCGCCCCTTGTAATCAAAAGCAAAGGGGATTTGCAGAAGACCGCTATTAGCATTGAGCGAGGTGCGACCGCGCCCAATCCGACCGAAGCGGTATTTCTGATAGAGTGCTGCGGCCACTCCAAGTGCGCCACCAAATCCGCACATAACGTCGATCGTGCCCACATGGGCGTGTTCCTCTGGTCGGTCCATAGCACCACCAAAGCGCAGCATGATACCGGTTGTCGCCTGAACCAAGTCATCGTAGCCGATGTAGTCAGTACGCGTGCCACGGCGCACGCCGCTGAAACAGTCGAGTTTGCAGAACAGTACATCCGGGTTGAGCTTTCGCAGGCTGTCAGCATCAAGACCCATTTTCTTGATCTGATTGTCCGGTGCGTTCCAAACGATAACGTCGACGGATTTAACAAGATCCTCGAAAACCCGGCGTCCGTGATGAGAGGTGATATCTGCTAGAATGGAGCGCTTGCCGCGCATCTGGGACATGCCATAGATGACGGTGTTCCAGCTGTCATACATCGGCACGGAGGGGTCGAGCTTGATCACCTCGGCCCCGAACCGCGCCAGATAACTGGCCGAATGTGGGCCCGCGATCACATTGCATAGGTCCAGAACCCGTACGCCGGTTAACCACCCTACTTTCGCGGTTTCTTCAGAAGGGTCTGGGATCTCGGTGCGGTGTTTCTTCAATATTTTCAACGCTTCGTCGAAATCGACCCATCGACGGGGCTCCGGCTGCAATGCCTCTTCGCCGCTCTCTTCCATCCAGACCACTGGGCCGGGTTGCGTCATATCACCATAAATCGGGTCGTGAACGTCGATCATCAGACCCGAAGTCTCGGCGTATTCGTCATGAATCCATTCCTGCAGCCAGCGCTGCGGCGCTCCGGGGATCAGGCCCCGGCCGAACATTTTTTTCCATTCGTGCGATGTGCGGGTCATAAAGACCTCTTTCATACGCGCCGCGATTTTATCGGCCCAGAATTTGGGCATCGGATAGACCCCGAGTGAGGTGTCGTGCGACCATTCCGACCAAGGTTTGTATGTGTCTTCTTCCGAAGTCAGCCCGTCAGCAACCAACTCGTCATAAATGCCGAGTACTTCCAGACAGCGACGGGCGTGGTTCTTGTGGCTGGGGCAAACGACGTAGAACATGCGCCCGTCCTTACACATGTAACTGCGGAAGAACGGGTCCAACAATTCCTGCAGTTCTTCATATGCAACGTTCATCGGCAGACCTTCGATACGCCGACGTTCAATCTCGACCTCGCGCTGGGTCAGATAGCGCTCGGGCATGTTTTCTACCTTGATCGAGTTGTAACAGAGCCCCTCCATCACGGCGGCTGCCAGCGGAACTTCGATCTGGTCGCCAAGACCTGTTACCTGCCGTGATTGCAAAGCCAATACCGTAGCCGACGCGGCGATCTGCGAGGCATAAGCCGAGGCAAGTGGCAGGGGAGAAAATGACGGGTTCAGCCCCATTAGCACTCGGTTTAGCCCCATGTCGGTAAATACGCCCGAACTTGCCGCGACGATGCTTTCGTAGGCCCGAAGTTCGCGCCGTTCTGCGTCATTCGATGCGAAACCGGGGATCGAGATCGTGATCAATTCGGGCCTTTGGTTGCGCATCGCAGCAAAGTCTATTCCAAGCGCGGCCAGTTTACCCGGGCGGAAGTTCTCGACGATAATATCGGCCTCGGCGCAGAGCGTTTTGGCTCTCTCCAACCCCTCTGGCGTCTTGAGGTCCAAATTAACGATCACCTTGTTCCGGTTCAGTGCAGCATTTGCCGGGCTGTCCCACATCGGACCGCCAGGCGGATCAATATGCACCACGGTTGCCCCCAAATCGCCCAGCAACATTGCGACGGCAGGGCCCGCGATATACTGGCCGAAATCGACGACCTTCACACCGGTCAGCGGAAGATTGGAAAACGAATTGCGCATGGATCCTCCGGGAAACTTTTACGTCCGGATGCTGACAGGTCTTATTGACCCGCCAGCATCCAGCCCGCGGCTTTTTCTGCGATCATGATAGTGGGCGAATTGGTGTTACCGCTGGTAATCTCTGGCATGACCGAGGCATCAACCACACGCAGACCAGCCACCCCCTTCATGCGTAGATGCGGGTCAAGAACGGCTGTTTCATCGTCCTCGCGCCCCATTTTGATCGTGCCGACAGGGTGAAAGATCGTGCTGGCGATGTCGCCTGCCAACCGGGCAAGTTCCTCGTCGGTTTGATATTGGATACCCGGTTTGAATTCTTCCGGCTCGTAAGCTTCCATCGCGGGCTGCGCCATGATTTCGCGCACCTGCCGCAGGCTTTGGGCGGCAACTATGCGGTCTTCGTCTGTGTCAAGATAGTTGGGCGAAATCTGAGGAGGCTGACGGAAGTCCGAAGACGCAATACGGACATGCCCGCGACTGGTCGGATTCAGGTTACATACACTGACGGTAATGGCCGGGAAGTCATGTAGGTCTTCGCCAAAGGCTTCAAGGCTCAGCGGCTGGACATGATATTCGAGGTTGGCATGAGGGCGCTGAGGATCGGATCGAGTGAAAGCCCCCAGCTGGCTGGGCGACATGCTCATCGGGCCAGACCGCTTCAGCACATATTCCAAACCGATCTTGGCTTTGCCTACCAGAGAATTGGCCAAGGTGTTCAGCGTCCGAGTGCTCTTTACCTTGTATACCGCTCGTATTTGCAGGTGGTCCTGCAGGTTCTCACCAACGAAGGGCGCATCCATTGCTACGTCTATCCCGTGCTCTTTGAGAAGCGCCGCTGGGCCTATTCCAGACAGTTGCAGGATTTGCGGAGAGTTCACGGCACCCGCCGACAGAACGAACTCCTTTGAGGCTTGGACCGTTACGGGCTGCCCTTTGTGGTGGACAACCGCGCCGGTGCAACGCAACGCGGTGTCTTTGCCTTTCTCAAAGGTCAGTTTCTCGACCTGCGCCTCGGTCCAGATCGTCAGATTTGGGCGTGACTTGGCCGGGCGCAGAAACGCCTTGGACGTGTTCCAGCGCCAGCCCGAGCGCTGGTTGACGTCGAAATAGCCCACCCCGGCATTGTCGCCCGTGTTGAAATCATCCGTCTTGGGAATGCCGTTCTCAACGGCGGCATCGGCAAAACTGTCCAGAACATCCCAGCGCAGCCGCTGTTTTTCGACCCGCCATTCGCCACCATGCCCGTGCAGGTCGGAAAACCGGCTGTTGTCACCAGTGCTCGGGTCGGCGCCATCGTCTAGCTTGTAGTGGTTCTCATGAGCCTTAAAGTCGGCCAGCGAGTTGTCCCAACTCCAGGCCTCTTCACCGGTGAGCTTGGCCCAATTGTCATAGTCGCGGGCCTGACCCCGCATATAGATCATCCCGTTGATCGAAGAGCATCCACCCAGCGTCTTTCCGCGCGGATACAGCAGGCTGCGACCGTTCAGCCCCTTGGCTGGTTCGGTTTTGTACATCCAGTCCGCGCGCGGGTTGCCGATGCAGTAGAGATAGCCAACAGGGATGTGTATCCAAGGATAGGTATCGGCCTTACCCGCCTCAAGCAGCAAAACTCGGTTCTTGGTGTCGGCGCTCAGCCTGTTGGCCATCAGGCACCCGGCCGATCCGCCACCAATTACGATATAGTCGAACCTGTTTGCGCCGTCAGACATCCGTGTCGTCCACCTATTCAGTCGTTGCTTCGCCTTATGCGCACCGGAAAGGAAATGGATTCCGATTTTCTTGTACGCGACCCTTTCATTTACCTCCGAAGTTCGGGAGGCTGTTCACCTGGCCCCGCATCATTGGCTTCACTGATCTCTGCGCGAGAGGCACACAAAAATCTAATGACAATTCGCACAATGCCATATTAGTAAATTTTATATGGACCGGTTTTCGAATATTAACACCATTCTGGCCTTTGTAACGGTGGCCCGTGAAGGCAGCGTTTCCCGCGCAGCCGAAGTGTTGAACCTTACCCAGCCGGCCATCAGCCATCAGATCAAGCGTCTTAGCGAAGAGACTGGACTGACGCTGTTCAACCGAACCGCAGCTGGGTTGCAGATCACCCATGACGGCGCTGCGGTTTTGGCAAAGGCGCAACAAGTCCTCGATGCAGTCAGTGATTTCCAACGCAGTGCCCGCCAGCGTATTGGTCGTTTGAGTGGAAAACTGACGATCGGCACGATCGTCGATCCGGAGTTCATTCGCTTGGGCCGTCTGTTGGCGCATCTGCGATCAGAGCATCCTGATGTTGAAACCGAGTTGGTACACGGGGTCAGCGGGGACATCCTGACATGGCTCAGACGGGGTCGCGCCGATGCCGGGTTCTACCTGTGTGGACCCGACGACCTTTCCAGTATTGGGTCGGACGGCGGTGATCCTGTGCACGCCATAAAGCTGGCCGATTTTATGTATCGCGTGATCGGGCCAGCAGGCTGGCAGAAGCAGGTGGAAGAGTCCGACTGGCCTTCGCTTGCAGCCTTGCCTTGGATTGGCACTCCCGAAGCCTCTGTCCACCATCGCTTGCTGGCCAAGATTTTCGAAGATCAGGCCAGCCGCCCGAACGTGGTCGCATTGGTGGATCAAGAAGCTTCGATGCTTGAAATGGTGAGATCCGGGATTGGCCTGAGCCTCTGCCGCGATTCCATCGCGCTCCATCAAAAACAATCCTTTGGACTTGCCGTCTGTAATTCTGTTTCAGTTCCTGCGTGCCTGTGCTTTGTGACGCTAAAACGGCGCAAAGATAACCCGATGATCGCCGCAACATTCGACCTACTAAATCGGTCCTGGTGATCGCACGAAGCGGACGGAGCCTGATGTGTCAATGGACGCTACTTTCACATTCCTTGTGAACATGGTGCGGGCTGGAACCGGGCAAATGATTAATCCCAAGCTGGTCGAGCTACGGCGAAGACCAAGCGAACGGCTTTGTTTGCGCGAAAACTGCGTCCACAGATATCATGTCAAAGCTGTCGCTTGACGCCATCGGTCGACGTGAAAACCAAAATATTCTATTTTATAACTTGAGGTTACGCGGGATTGAAAACAGCAACACGCGTCACTTCAATGGTTGCAACTTCTTCGCGGAAAATCCCGAAACGATGATCGAGGTTTTTGCAACCGCACGGGATGACGATGAGATTTCTGCGGGACCGTTCACGCGATCCCGCAACTCGTCAATCGAAAAGGCAGCGGTCGCGAAAGGGCCTCTGCCTTTACAGTTTATCTGCTGAAGAACTCAGCGACCGCGTCAGTCGACGTCTTTACAGCTTCAGGTTTGTAGTAGAAGTCCACGTGGCTGAATTCATCAAAGGCCAGTTCCTCGTGTTCATTTGTCAGCTTCTTAACAAACTGGGTTGAACAAGGCGCGGTGAAAGCCGTTTTGCTGTAGATGGTCAGTGACGGCTGCACGATTTTGTCGGCATAGGCTTCGCCGATGGAGATCAGCGACTGCATGCCCTGGTCTCCGATATGCATGTTGGTGTAGGTCGGAACCGCGACCGGGCCTTTGACACCATCACGCCCGTAGTAGTCATAGGATTCTCCGGCCATCGGATTGACGCCTGATCCGACAAAGTCTTCGCGGGTTTGCTCATCATTCAGCCCAAATGGTGCGACATAATCGGGCTCGCCGGTTTCATACATCTTCTGCGTCGAGGCGTTCGAGGCCGCGATTTGCTGATTGACCATGTTGCGGTCGGTCCATTGAAAATCGTCTGCCGCCATCATGCCCGACACCATTGCAATTTTCTTGATGCGATGGTCGGTGACTGCCGCCGACGCAATGATCGAGCCGCCTTGGCAAACGCCCAGTCCGTAGATTTCATCCACGAACGGAAGTGTGCCGAGGTAGGACACGGCGTCCCAGGTGTTTTCAATCAGCCGGAACATGTAGCGAGACTGCTTGTGCTCCCCGGGCAGTGCAGGGGACGAGCCCATTCCGAGATAGTCGAAGCCAAGGTAGATGAAACCGCGCGCGGCCATCTCCGGCCCGTAGGTTGCCGGGATTTGGTCCTTGACCTGCGGGAACGGACTGGCACCCACGATAGCCTTATAGGTCGTTGTCTCTTCAAAGCCTTCGGGCAGGTACAGATCGCCCGCCAAATCCACGCCAAAGGATTTGAAGGTGACTTCGTTTTTGCCCGCGGTGAAATTTTGGGTTGTCATGGTCTTGTTCCTTTCGGGATCAGGCATCATTGCGCCTTGCTAAAGTAAATCGTTGTGTTTACTTATGGTGAATAGATGACGTTTGTAAACACGTCTTTTTACTTTTGAGGTTGAAACCGTGAAACGTACTGAAAAAAAACGAAAAGATATTATCGATGCGGCCATCGATGAGTTCAAAGAGCAGGGGTTTCTGGGGGCAAAAACAACTTCAATCGCCAAAAAAGCGAACGTATCGAGTCGCACGCTCTACAATCACTTCGAAAGCAAAGAAGCGCTGTTCGATGCAATCTCAGAGATCATGTTGGAACAGAACCGGCGCATGGAGCCGGTATCCTATGACCCTGCTCGCGACTTTGCCCAGCAACTGAAGGATGCTTTGTGGCGCTACGTCGAGGTGATCACAGAAGAAACAGCTATTGGACTTAATCGAATGGTTCTATCTGAGCTGATCCGTGACCTTGATCGTTCCCGGCGGTTTTTCACTGAGACCGAGTCCCATGACTACCCAATGACAGGCTTGATCAGTGGAGCTATGGACGCAGGCGTCATCCGAAAAGCTGATCCGGCCTTCGCAACCAACCAGCTTTTGGGGCTGGTGAAAAACTTCTTCTTCTGGCCAGAGTTCTTCCTCGGTCAGAACCCGACATCAAAGAATGTTTTGGACGATTGTGTTGCTATGTTCCTCGCGCACTACAAAGCGGACGTTTGATTGGCGATCGCCCGCTTCGTCCCACGATATGTGAGTCCGTGAGAGTCAGCACTTTGCTCGCGCCGCGAAGGGCCAGTCGGGTGAGCAGCACCGCAGCGATTGGAAATCTCGACCAATGACACGTTTGGGACGTGAGGTATTTCTGGCAAATTTGCCGAAGGCGTGGATGCTACGCGGCATCCGGGGTTGGCAATGAACCCAAAGTGCTAGATACTGCGGTTCGCATAAAGGTCCGCTGCTTAAAGTGCGGTTGAAAGAGTGTTTGAAATGCGAAAATTTGTTTAGGCAATAGTCGGATCAGCAAGCCTTAAGGCAGGCTGAGTTTACTCATTCTACCACCGTCGATCGTGTAGACCTGCCCTGTTACAAAACTGGCTTCACTTGACGCCAGAAATGCGACCAGTGCGGCCACTTCGTCGGGTCGCCCGGTTCGGTTAACCGGATGAATGCCGCCGATCTTACGTCGGAACGCATCAGGCTCTGCCATCGAATTCACGAAGTCTTCGTTGAGTTCCGTGTCGATCCATCCGGGTGCTACAGCGTTGCATCGGACTCCTTCCTCTCCGTGATCCACAGCGACAGACCTAGTCAGGCCGTGCAGGCCCGCTTTTGCGGCACAATAGGCCGCGTGACGAGGATTGGATCCCAAACCTTCAATCGACCCAGTGTTGACAATGCTCCCGCGTGTTTTGCGCAAATGGGGGAGCGCGGCCCGGATCATCAAGAACGGAGCCGTTAGATTCAATGCCAGGCTACGTTGCCAATCCTCAATGCTCGTGTCTTCGATTTTGGCCTCCTGCATCATACCGGCATTGTTAACGAGCACGTCCAGTTGACCGGCACGCCCAACCACTGTCTTGACGACCTCGGCGGGCAGCTGCGGATCGCTCAGGTCCGCGACAATGCCTTCAAAGACCTCATCGGTTTGACGTTGCGCCGTGAATACACGCGCGCCCTCCTGCCGCAGTCGTTCTGCAATGGCGAGGCCGATGCCAGATCGACCACCGGTGACCAGTGCGACTTTCCCTTCAAATCGCCTCATGAGACTGGCTTTCCACCATTCACCTCAACAAGTGCGCCGCACATGTAACGCGCTGCGTCAGAAGCCAAAAACAAAACGACATCCGCAATGTCCTGGGGTTCAGCTATCCGGCCGATAGGGACAGTGGTCCCTAGTTCAGCCACGGCAGTGTCGGGGTCATAACCGCGCTTTTCAAAGCCACTACGCAGCATGGGCGTGTTCACTTCATTTGGGCACACCGCGTTGATCCGAATGCCCTGATGCGCGTGGTCCATTCCCATGCATTGGGTCAAAGATGCGATTGCCGCCTTGGTCATACAATATAGCGCGTGGTTCGGGCCTGGAGCTTTTCCACCCCAACACGAAGCTGTGTTTACGATCGCCCCACCGCCATCATTGGCCATTATCGGGATTGCTGCCCGACAAATGCGAAAGGGAGCTTCGACGTTAACCGTGATCGAGAGATCCCAATCTGCGTCTGTCGTCTCTGTCACGGCACCGCGTGTAATAACGCCTGCGTTGTTGACTACGATGTCCAGGCCGCCGAGCGCAAGATTAGCAGCCTGAGGGAGGGTATCTGCATAGTCAGCCTGCGACAGATCACCCGGCAGGTGAGCGTCAGCATCAATGCCATCAACATTTCGATCCGCCGCGGCCACCAACGCCCCTTCGGCCCTCAAGTTGGAAACGATTGACGCCCCGATCCCACCAGCTGCGCCTGTGACCAGTGCTTTTTTGCCTACAAATCTCATATCCATCCTCACGCTTGGAAGCTGGCAACAGGATCACCAAATATCTCGGGATTTGGGGTAACGCCGAGACCCGGACCTTCGGGTAGCGCGATAAACCCGCTTTCGATGCGAATACCGTTTTCGGGGTCATAGTGCCCGTCGATATAAGGTGCGGCCACCCATGCTCCTTCGCAAAGGTCGGGGCGCACGGTTGCTGCAACATGGACACAAGCCGCCGCGATAATGTCGCCGCCCCAGGCATCGTCGCAGGTATGCGGCAGGTTGCGGGCTTCGCAGATATCTCGGAAGCTGCGCATGTTGGTCAGTCCTCCTATGCGCGTGACCTTCATTCCAAACCCGTCTACTAGGCCGGCCCCCGCTGCGCTGATCACGGTATTCAAGTCAACGCTGCTTTCATCCATGTAGATGGCGTGGGTGACTTGCGGGCGGATCTTTTGCAAGTCTTCGACCGTGTTGCAGGGCTGTTCCATAATGAACGGAATGTCAGGGCATTCGCGGCTCACGCGCAGTGCATCGCGCGTTGTCCAACCTCGATTGCCGTCAACCGCAAGACGCATTCCTGAGTTCTTGATCTGCTCCCATACTTTCCGGATCGTTTCGATATCCAGCTCGACCGGACGCCCGCCAACCTTCACCTGAAGGCGCGGATAGCCCTCATCGCGCTTATCAGCAGCGAGCCGGGCGATCTCATCCGGAGCACCCACACCTGTCGCATAGTAAGAGGGTACGCGTTCCGTCACAGCACCCCCGAGGAAGTCTGCCACTCTTATCTCAAGCAACTTGCCCAACAGGTCGTGCGCTGCGATGTCTATCGCCGCTTTTGCATAGTTGTGGCCATTGAGCAGGCTGTGCATCTTTCGTTGCAACACCAATGGCCAGAGCGGCTTACCGATCAAATCTTGTGCCATATGTATCAAAGCCGCGCGTGCGCCAAGCGCATGCGCTTCGGCATAGGTGGGGCCTACCGGGCAGGTCTCTCCCCACCCTTCTGTCCCATCGGTCGCTACAATCTTCACCAGTGTTGTGTCCAGCGCCCAAACTTCGGCATTGGCCATCGTATAGGATCCATTCTTTACCGGCAGATTGTGCTGATAGATATGGATCTCTTCGATTATAGGACCGTGACTCATGTGAAGCCTTCCGTTTCCAGCACTTTGCGGGCTGCAAGAAGCGCAGATCGGGTGGCCGCCGCAGGACCCCTTAAGCGGGCCACGTCAGTCAAACCTTCGTGCAAAAGAAACAAGGTTTCGGCTGCGTGGCGCGTGTTCTGGTCTGGAGCAATACGTTCTAAGCGGAGCTCAAACTCATTCGCCAATTTGAGCTTGTGCGCCTTAACCAGTTCGGAGATCGGCGCGCTGTTGGGGTGCTCCGCCAGTGCATTCAAAAATAGACACCCAGTGTTTGATACATCACTTAACCAGTCACCCAGTCGCACAAGCGGGTACAATACATGGTCAATGCCCTGTTTCGGACCACCCGCAAGCCACTCGAAATATGCAGCGTCCCGATGCTCCAACGCGCCAACAATCATCTCTTCACGGCTCGGGAAATGCTTATAGAGCGTGCGGATCGAAACATCTGCACCTGCACGCAATGCCTCGACCCCTAGTCCCGCGAAACCCAACTCCGAGAATTGTTGGTGAAGGGCACGAGCTATCTTTTGTTTGGTTCCAATCATAAACATAGTGTAGAACGTTCGCTCTACCATCCGCCTAAAAAAACGTCATGCGCGTGCCGGTTCGCGACGTTTTATTTGGCAGCTTGGTTGCTCTGGTCTAACAATCGACATTTTCTGAGACGCGTCTACAGCACGTTCCCATTTCATCGCAGAGAGACCGTTCTACCTGGTGCGCCTTAGGGTCAGGACCCATTGATTTCCGCGTTGGTGCATGAGTCACGGTTCGAAAAACGAGCGATGACCGTGTCTGATCTTTTCTGGCTCACAGATGCGCAGATGGCGCGTCTTCGGGAAGCGTTGAAAGACAAAGGGAAACGAGCCTGTATCCCTGGCCGGAAGCAGCGGAAGAAACCGGTAAAGTACGACAGGCGTCGATACAAACGGCGCAACCGGATCGAGATCATGTTCGGAATGTTGAAGGATTGGCGGCGTGTGGCAACCCGCTACGACAGGTGCCCCAAATTCTTCTTGTCCGCCGTCGCACTCGCAGCGCTGCCATATACTGGCTATGAGACCTGACCCTAAAAGACGAACAGTGTATGGTGTGACCTGCATTCTAAAAACGGCTATTGGGTTTCACGTTCACCTGCCCTTTAAAAGAGTTTGTTCCAAGTAGTTTCGAAACGACCGCACGACCTCGGGTGTTTAAATTTTTTGTTTTCAATACAGTAAGGCTCTGTATCTTTAGGGGAAAGGACCAGCGTTTGGACTCTGGAGATTTCAAAATGGAATTGATTACAGAACAACTTCGCGCCTTCCCGATTATGGCTCTGTTTCTTTGTCTGGGCCTGGGATATGGCGTTGGAAAGTTTCGGGTCGGCAAGTTCGAACTAGGGGGCATTGCTGGCACGTTGTTGGTGGCGGTCTTTATAGGCCAGATCGGCGGCATCAATCTTAGTACCGATGTTCAGAATGTATTCTTTTCCCTCTTCATATTTATGGTCGGTTACAATGGGGGGCCTCAATTTTTTGCGGCCTTGAACCGAACTGCGCTGACCAAGCTATTGGCCGCGTTTATGATGACCGTCTGGGGGTTGTTTTTTGTTATCGTTGTTGCTCGGTTGGCGGGCTTGGACAAAGGGCTGGCCGCAGGACTGGCCGCTGGCGGTCTGACACAATCTGCAATCATTGGCACCGCTGGAAACGCCATCGATCTGCTTGGGCTCGCCGCTGATGAGGCGGAAAAGCTGAAAACCAACATCGCCGTAGGATACTCGGTTACTTACATCTTCGGCTCAATCGGCCCGATATTGGCAGTTAGCATCATTCCCATCATCATGCGTGTCGATCTGCGGCAAGAAGCGATTAAGCTGGCTCAGAAACTCGGCGGCGGTGGTCCCAAACTAGAGGAAGGTGAGTTCCTTCCCATGAATCGGTTCGACGCCCGCGCCTATCAGGTAGATGCCGATGCAAGCATTGCCGGAAAATCCGTCAAGGACATCGAAAATGGCTATGATGGTGATCTGATCGTCGAACGGTTGCTCCACGATGGCGCTCCTGTGGATCCGACTCCTGAAACGATAATCAACGCCGGAGACGTTGTGGTCGTCTCCGGCCTCGTCACGACTTTGACCCAGTTCGAGGGGAGCGCCAGTGGTGAAATCGGAGAGTATCCCCCTGAACTGACGGTTGTAGAGGAGCGTCGCAACGTCGTGGTCACCAACCGTAAACTGACCGGCAAAACCTTGGTGGAGCTGCGCGAGGCTCTGACGTCAGATCAAAGGCGCGGTGTTCATATCTCAAAGATCACCCGCATGGGCCATGATGTCCCCGTCCTGCACAACACCGAGATTCACGCAGGTGACGAGATCAGTATTGTCGGTCACAAGGACGACCTGAACCGAGTTGCCAAAGTTGCAGGCTATGTGCCGCCTTCGGCCTCGGTCACCAATTTCATTGCCTTGGGGATCGGGGTGGCCATCGGCTATCTGATCGGAGAGATCAGTTTTGTCATCGCAGGAACGAAGGTGGCTTTGGGGTCCGGCCTCGGTTGCCTGGTTACAGGATTGATCATCGGCTATTTGCGCATCCGGCAACCCAAGATCGGCGGTATTAACCGTGGGGCCGCGAATTTCCTTCAGAGTTTCGGTTTGGCCGTGTTTGTTGGTGTGGTTGGCCTAAATGCAGGCAAACCCGCACTGGAGGCGATTCAGGAATATGGGATCACGCTTCTGCTTTTAGGCGTTGTGGTTACATTGATGCCCATGATCGTGCAGTTCCCGATCAACTATTTTGCCTTGCGTATCAAGAACCCGGTTGAGGCCTGTGCGGTTGTGACCGGATCACGCTCGGGTAATCCCGGTTTTGCGACACTCTTGGAAAAAGCCGGGAACTCGACACCAACGCCAGCCTTCACCATGACCTATGCCGTGGCCAATATCTTCCTGACACTCTGGGGGCCTTTGGTTGTGGCTTTTGTTCCGTAAGTCAGACCGCACAACAATCAGAGTCCTGGCTTGGAAGGGTGAGATCAGCATGATTACCAATCATCATGCTGAACCGTTGCTCTGCGCTGCAGCTAGACCTCAACCGTGCAAAGGCAGTCCTTTCGAGGCACGGTAGGCCTGCACGTAGCCAGTGGCCACTGCTCGCACCGCTCTTCCGATCTGGCGGTAGGCACTATCATCCAAATTGGCAAACGATACCCGCGCCGACCAGTTAGGCGCGTCAAAGCCCGATCCATTCAGCAACACGATCCCGTGGTCCTGAGCCAGTTTGAAGGATATATCCAACGGGTGCACATTCTCCTTGATCCACTCGACGACCTCTTCACCGACGTATTTGCGAAGCCAGAATTCGAAGTCGATAATACCGTAGTATTTGTCGAACAGCGGGCTATCGGGAACTTCAATGCCCATCCCTTCGACCAGCTCGTCAAAGCGATGTTTCAGAATACCCCAGCAGAATTTCTGATAGGCCTTCTCTTCGTCCATAAGCTCGACGAGTGAAAACAAGGTCATCATCACCTGTTGCGGCAGCGATAGACCTGCAGTGTGGTTCAGCGCAACATCGCGGCTGTCGGCGACGATCCGGTCGATGAACTTGAACGAGGATGGATCAGGCGTCAACGTTTCGTAGCGTGCGTTGACGATGGCCTTGGTTTCATCCGGAGCATCCGCAATCATCTTGTCGAAGATGTTGTTCTCGGCCACCAAAATCGCGCCTAGACGCCACCCGGTGCAACCAAAATACTTGGAGTAAGAGTAAACCCCGATGGTGTTCTCGGGCAGATGCCCCAAAATCGACTGAAAGTTTGGAACGAAGGTCCCGTAAACATCGTCAGTCAAAATGATCAGGTCCGGGCGGCGGGTCTTTACGAACTCGACGAGCCGCGCCGAGACCTCTGGGCTGATAGCGACGGAAGACGGATTGCCCGGGTTGACCAGAAAGAGTGCTTTGACCTTCGGGTCGGACAGAATTTCGAAGTCTTCGTCGTTCAGTTGAAAGTGGTCCTCTTCTTTCGAAGAGACATCCACTGTATTTAGCCCATAGTCTTCAAGGACGGGCATTTCCAGATAGGGCGTGAAAATCGGTGTGCCCAACGCAATGGTGTCACCGGCATTCAGCAATCGCTGGTTCTTGAGCGCTTTGAAGATGTAACACATCGCTGCGGTTCCGCCCTCAACCGCGTAGATATCGAACTTCGCATCCGGTCGGTGCCCCGCGCACATCGCCCACATAATGTATTCGTGGACAATAGTTTCGTTGTGTTCCATGCAACGGTCGGGCATCGGGTAATGGTCGCCGACAATACCGTCGGTCAACTCGAGCACAAAATCGTCAGGCGTAAATCCAAATTTCTCAATCGCAAAATCAACTGTGGCCACCAAAGTATCCGCACCAGAAGGGCCGTTTCCTTCAACCGATTTGGCGCAATACGTCTTTAGCCTGTCATAACATCCTGGCCCTTGTGGCATCCCAGCCAGACCAACCTCCGGCTCATTCCGATGGCGCTGAGCTTCTGTCATGGCGAACTGTCCCAAAAGGAAAAATGCTTCCCGTGCTTTGGTGGCGATCCAGTTGGGGTTCCCTCGACCGGCATTTAGGTATGGCAGAGCCATCTGCCGCGCCTCTTTTTGCGCCAACTTGATAAGTTCGTCTTTTATTTGGAAAGGACTTAGGTTTTCAAATTTATGCAGGTTGAGCGATTCTGGCATGACATCAAATCCTTGCGTTAAAATAGATGACCTGGTTCAGCGGATCGCATGCAGAGCAATGTGTCAATTAAAACAACACCAATTGAAGAGGCCGGTGAGACGCGGAGGATTGTTTGTCTTCATTGGAAGCCTTAGCTGCATCCATTCTACAAGGTAGTCAGAATGATAGAAATTGTGCTGAAGCTCTGCGCTTGGAACTGACATTCCAAATGAAATTGGGCAATTCGCTGGATTAAGCGAGAAAGCCATTGGTCGGGACCGTTGAGGTGATTGCAGCGAACCACAGATTTGTCTGCAATCTGCGAGTACGATCATTTCCAGATTGCGCGATTGCCGCGAACGACGGCAATGCGGGCGCGGCCGCGGCGTCAGAGCTTCGTGACGAGTGTCTCTTATAGGCCGTTCAAGCTTTCGCGCTGGTCAGCTATTCGCCCGCAACCCTGCCCGCCTCGCGCTGCGACCCGATCCAGACAGCGATACATCCCACGACCAACACACAGATACAAATTTGCAAAAGCTGCTCGTATTTGTGCCCATCAATGAGGACCTCCGCCACAAAGGCCTTCCCGCGGAACAGGTAAGCCATCGCACCAAGCATGGCGGCGGTAAAGCTGACAAGATACGCCCAGAGCGCCACCTGTCGACCGCCAATAAGCCCAGCCAGCAGGATCGGCGTCAAAAACATTGAAGCGGTACCCGAGACCGCGACGGCATCAAACAGGGTCTGGTTACCCCAGAGCGTCAGCGCCGCACCCGCGACTGCGAACAGAGCCATGGCAATGCGCCCACCGGTTAGGGTGCGGGGGGCCAAGCGCAGTTCCTCAACCACCAGTCGCGCGGCCGAAGACAGCGCGGAATCCAACGTCGAGAGCGCCGAAACCAGCAGTGAAACCAAAAGCGCCATAAAAACCCAGCCCGGCAGGGATCGCGCCCAGGTGCTGATCAGCTCGCCCTCATATGCCGCCCCATCCAGTGCCGCCTGAATGCCAAAGAACCCAAATGCCACGATGCAAAGCGAGGAAATCCAGAACGCGTGCAAGAAGCTCTTCCGGGTTGTATCGCTGTCCGCAATAAACCCACGATCCATCATGACCGGATCATGCACGGGATAGGAGAACACCTGCAGAAAAGCCACGACCAACAAAACCCAGCCATTGTGCGGGCCCGAAGTGCCTTCGGCGGTCAAAACCGCGCCCAGATCAAAGTTGGGGCTGAGAACCAGCGCGACAAAGGCCAAGGCGAAGACCACAAGAAAGACCGCCATCTGCAGAACATCCGTCCGAAGCGCTGCGCTGAGCCCGCCCCAGGCCGAATAGGCCAGCGCCAATAGCCCGACCAAAAGGATCGAACACGTGCCGATATTGGCGCTGTCAGGTGCTAGTGCGCTAAAGATCAGACCGACCACGATCAGGTTGGCAAAGACCTCAGACAAGAGTCTGAGGGCAATCACGAGGTTATAGCACCCTGTTCCCATTGTTCCGAAACTGTCGCGGAGCCAATCCTGAACCGACCGTGCACCCCGCGCGCGCAACCGTTGCACTACAAAACCACCAGTCAGGAAAGAGCCGTAATACGCGGCATAGGCCAAAACCCCTGCGATGCCGTAGAAATAGCCCAGAATGGCAGAATTCATGAGCGAGCGGGCAAAAATCCAAGTTGTGACTTGGCTCAGCACCAACGTCCACAGGCCTGGCGCGGCTCCTTCGGTGGTTGTCCCACCAAAGAATCCCGAAACCGAAGCACGCCGGGGTGATACCCAGAGACTTGCCAGAATTACGGCACCGAATAGAGCAATAATTGCCGAAACCTGCATGGATTCTCCTGCTGTTGATCTGTGGCGCAGCTAACAGGCAAGTTCGCCAACGACCATTCAATTGAACGTGAAGCTGATTGTGGGCGTTGTGTCGCAAACTTCTTGGAGGGCGGTGTTTGTGGAATTGGCAACATGATATTAACGGGGCGGCGTCAGTTGATCGGGCAAACCAAAGGCAGCATGAACACTAAGTTGCATGCTGCTACAGATAGTCTGGGATGCCCGATACGCTTCGCCATATCCGCCAGGCAGTTCGGCGACTACACGGGCGCTCGGGCTCTGATGATTAGCCCGGAACCTGATATTCGCACGACGGCAGCGAATGAGGGCTCTTTCCGTGGACTGTGAGTTCGGCCGCCTAAGAATTTCGATCCTTTGGCGAACGGCAGGTTTGATGGGCCGCAGCGCAGCGTCGGCGTGCTATAACCAATGGCAGGAATGAGCCGATGTCGTTGAAAAAGTCGTTCGTTTTTGCGTCTTGGTGTTCTGCGTTGTCTATA
>NZ_WQGO01000009.1 GCF_013034685.1 Ruegeria lacuscaerulensis
GAGACCTGACGAGGGTGCCTGTAACGGGAATAGAACACCGCCCCCGGGCACCATTAAATATCTGAAATATTTTATAAATTACGAGCGTTGAGCCTTTGGATTTTTGCCCGTAAAAGCTATGCACGGGTATGCACTCCTCCAACGGTTCCGACATGGCCAAAGATTCCAAAAATCGAATACTCAAAATAAAACACCTGCGAAAAGGGCTGGCCATCCTAATGTATGCCCGTAGCCCCTATTGGTATGTTCGCCTTCGAGACCCGATAAAAGGTGGTTATGTTCTACGTTCCACGAAAGAAACATCACGGGTCGAAGCCCGTGAGGCGGCTGAGGAATTTGCAGATACGTTCCGCAGCAAGGCCAATAGTGACCATGCCAAGAAGAAAGCTACCAGCTTTGAGTACTATGCCAAAAAGTTGATGTCTGTTCAGGAGGGTAAGTCCAAATGGTCACATGGTGACAACAAACTGCTGAACCGATCCAAGGATGGTCTCATCTGTTATTTCGGTAAATACGATGTCAGCAAGATCACGACAGGAATGGTTCGGGATTACCTAATTCACCTCGATGAAAATCGGCCAAAGCGATTGGCAGACTCCACGAAGTCGAAGCACACTTACATCATCAGTAAGGTTCTTACGTTAGCCGTCGAAGATGGCTTGTTGAACGTGTTGCCAGTTATGCCTAGGCAGAAAACCAAAGACACGCCCCGCCACGCTTTCACGGATGATGAATACAGGCAGTTTCTTAAGGTGGCTGGCGAATGTGCCAAACGTGGCGACAGGGTCCGTGGTGTCACGATCACCGGTCACCACGCTAAGATGTTTCGGTTCGCTGTCCATAGCTTCCTTCGGCCTACTCGGGGTGAACTATTCGGGCTAAAACACAAGGATGTTCAGGTTCGGACTGACCCTTCTTGTCTGGAACTGAATATTAGAAGTGGGAAAACTGGCAAACGTGTCAGCGTGACAATGCCCATTGCAGTTCCGCTTTACCTGTCAACGCTTCCTTTCAATGGTGATGAGAGCCCTGACAAAAATGACTATGTGTGGATGCCTGAGTATCCAAATCGACAAACAGCGATAAACAAGGCTCGTTTTGTCTTCGATCATATTCTGGAAAAGGCAGGTCCGTGGGACGATGATCGGAAGCTGACTCCCTATTCGCTACGGCACTATGCTTTCCAAGCTAGGTTGAGGTCATCGAACGGAAAAGTCGGGCACCTTATCTTGGCTAAGAATGCTGGAACGTCGGTTGATCAGTTGGAGCGGTTCTATCTGAAGAACATGGCTCCGACCAAAGAGTTGATTGAGAACTTGCAGCACAGGGAGTGAGGGGCAGGTAACGTCGTGCTTCTGTCGCTGTCGGTGTTTCCAGTCGGCGGCACTTGGATTTTGGGAGTGAGACTCTATTTTTGGACGATAAGATTTTAATACTAAAAGAATATTTGGACGAGGATCAATGGAAGTACTGGGGCCAGACAACGCATTTTGGATTGATGGAGAGTGGATCAGTTGGGACAGTATTATTGATCCTGATGAGGTCAGGTACAGTCGATTAGCTGAATTAGAGCGGGAAGCAGAACTTCGGCACAGGTACCCAAAGGCCGACCTTACTCTAGTTCCATATTTTCATGACTTGCTTGCATTGGCGCAGTCTTACTTCAATGACACCGGACAACATCTCAATGTTTATGGCGACATAGGTGAACTTTTCGGCGCCATCATGTACGGTATCAAGCTTCACAACAATCATGCCAAGGGCTCTGATGGAAGAATGGGTGATGATTTTGTGGAGATCAAAACGATAGCCCCGACCAATACCAAGGAACAAACCAGTGTTCGTCTGGATGATCGGCACTTCAGCACATTGCTTGTCGTCAAAATCGACGCTGACTTCAATGTTTCAGGGCGTTTGATCAAACGTACAAACCTTCCGAGAAGAGATTCGAAGAATATACGGCTGTCGTGGGATGGGTTGGCTGACTTAGAGTAATTGAGTTGTCAGTTTTATGGTGTGCAAACTCGAAGCCCGTTGTCTGCCATTGTGAGCCATAAGACGCCGTTGGGGTAGCAAAGGAGATCCCCCAATGGCACTTGAGAAGCAATTCAATCTGGAAGCAGCAGAAAAGCCCAAGACGACCCAGCCGTCCCATCAGCGTCGTCAGAAATTCATCGCAGCCATCGACAAGCAGTTGGCCGGAATAGCAGCAGGTGAGAGCAGCAACCCTGCGAAAAGCACTTGGGTCTGGCAGTCGAGCAAAGGGGATTGGTTCATTTCGCCGAGGTATGGCAAAGCATCTCTCGAACTGGCTCCGGGCCTGTCAGCGATCAAGTGCACGGATACAGAGGACGTTGTGCAAAACCTTGAAAAACTGAAATCCCTCACGAGCGATGGCAAGCTGGATGCGGTCCTTGAGACCGCTGCAACAGCAATCCGCAGCCGGTTCGGAAAGTGACATCAGCCAGTTGCTTGGAACACTCACATGGTCCCGTTGGGTTCGGATGGAACGCAATGGGACCTTTTGCTTTCCGATTTGCATCTACCACGAGCGACAAAACCAAAACCATGCGAAGCACTTCACGAAGTGAAGTTGATAGCGAAACGGTAGCTGGACGATTGGGATGGTTGGCAAGCGTTGATCCTATCGAGGTCTGTCAGGTCCAATATGGATGGCAATGGGATCAAGAGCATCGACCACCCAACCCAATCATCGAACCAAGATCATCAAGTACATGCGAAGCATTTCACGAAGTGAAATTGATGGCTATTCATTTGCTGGTAGATGGTGATAGGTAGCAATCGTCATTCAATCATGGTCCTGACAGAAACCAGATCGAACGCCATGGGACCAAATACTTTCCCCGGCCAGCCCAACCAACCGGTTGAAACAAGCTAGCACATGCGAAGCACTTCACGCAGTGAAGTTGGCTAACGACCTTTTGGCAATCGTCTGGCTATGATTGATCAATCTCTTGCTTCGCAAGACATTCGCTGAGCGAATGTTTTCCCTTTTGGGGGTCAATTTGGATTTTGAACATACTTCTCCTATCCGTTGAGGAGAAGTCCGAAAGAACCTGTTGGTTCTGTCATACCATCCACACACGATTGCTTTTCCAAAGCACGGCTGGCGGTTATCCGGTCTCAGCCTACGTGCTGCTTAAACAGCGGACCGATATGCTAGCTTTGCGTGGACGGCAGCGGGGCTAGCTCGGCGACGGCACTTCCCCGTCTCGTGATGACAATTATTTTGCTCTGGCTCTATCATGGGGGCTTTCATCCTTCCCCCGCTTTCGCTGTTTCCTGACCCTACTATTCGATGACGTCATGTCTGCTGGCCTACTGAATTCGGTTCGTCACCATCCGGCGGAAAGTACCTTCTGATCGCATGACGCTTCGGGCTGTCTATATGTGGTTTGCATCGCGGTCCTGATGCAAGAGAGCTACGAGCTGTGTTCAATGTGGTGATGTGTGCGGTGTGTGTCTGCGTATGGTCTATTTAGGGGGAACAGATCGGAACTTGGTCGTGAATCTGTGATTAAATCGGGGTCAACGCAATTTCGGGAGAATGTCCCACGTTATGCAGGGGTCGGGGCAAATTCTCCCACGGTCATGTGATCCGCAGCGAAAAAAATAGTAAAAGAGCCGTATGGCTGTGGGGGATTAACAATCACCATTTTTGTCGCTATGGCATCGTGGCACGTTCCAGCATCATGATCTGAACTCGGGGTCCCATGCAAATGAGGCCTCAGCCGTCGATTGCTGCAGTTCGAAATGATCCAGCTTTGTTGTTAGAGCGGAAACAGTTCGTCCTCATTAATACTCATGGCCGAAAGCGCGTTGCGAATACCGATTTTGCTATTTGCTGGAATGTTCACGCCGATACCCCCCTGCGTTAGGGGGTGCAGGGGGCTGCCAGACCAAAGAAATTTTCCTCTTTGTGCGATTACACGTCTGTTCGGAGCCTCGAAGTTAAACAGGAATGTTGAAGAGATTAATAAGTTGCCCGCATGACTCTTATGATATTCGTGCAAGCGACCGTTTTGGGCAAATGCGAGGCCTTTCTTGTCCGCGATTGCTGGCTCAAAGGCATCATGCATAGTATTCGGCGGGTGAATGCCGTGGATACTCGGTGGATCGGGGTACATCCAAACACGCCCGTCAGTATCACTTGATGGATCAGACGCGAAGTAGAGCGCGACAAGAGGGTCCGTCGATACATCCACTAAGCGCGTTTTCATACCGTAGTGCTGAGCAAAGATTAACCACCCAGCATGGTTTGGATCATCTCCGACTAGCTTCTCGTAGTATTCGTCGGAAGGCGCTGAGTTCTGAAAACATTTAATTACGTCAAGCTCTTGCCGTGTTAGACAAGTAAGCAACACAGGTTGGCCAGTTGCATCTTGACCAGGAGGTTCTACCAGTTCGAGATCATTTATGTCTTTGGTCGGCGGCTGCCCACCGGGAGTTTGGACGTAATCTCGCGCAAACCCAGGCAATGAAGGCGCGCTGTAAACCTTCTTTTCGCCCCGAAACCACCAGCGTGAAGCAGGTCCGAGGTATGGATTGATGAGTTCGAAGAAGTCGGCGATAGTTTCAACGCTGCGATAATGAGCGCCCGGAAATGTCAGGCAGCTTGGTGGCGTGAAATGTTGAGGCGGTAGAAAATCATTTGGCAACATTCTTTGAAAAATGAAGTGTTGGTGACCAAATGTCCAGCGCTGAGGGGCGCCTTATTTGTTCGCTAATCCACTCCGAGAGCGCGTGATACGCGGTGCACAGTAAGTTGTCTTCACTTGCGAAATAGTAAATGTGCCGTGTGGGTGTAGGGGATTAACAATTACCATTTTTGCCGCTATCGCAGCGTGGCACGTTCCAGCATTTTGATCTGAACTCGGGGTTCCATGCAAGCCAAACTCACTATTCGACCTGATCAGTTTTATCCCCAAAACAAGAAGAACTCGAAGCACGTGCGTTACCTCGTGATCGGCTTTGATACCGAGTACCAGCGAGAGGGATTTGAGAATGCGGATGGCTTGGCCGTGGTCCGCAATCAGGTGCTGTCCTATCAGTATAGCTGTCGTGTCATAACGCCGGACAAAGCAGAGGCAGAACAGCATTGGTCGGGCATTGTGCGGCCCGATGGACCATCTGACGACGACCGGCTGACCTTGGCCGAGTTCTTGGAACATGCATTGCGGGATGGTTTTACCCAGCATCCCAATCTGAAACTGCCGGTGGATGTGTATCTGGTGGCCCACTTCACCCGTGCGGACGTGCCGGGGTTCTCCGACTTCAAAGACGAGAAGTCCCGGAAAGCCATGAACTTGGAGAATGTCCGCAGCCTGTTCATGAATGTCAGCGACAAAATAGTGGTCAAGCTGAAGCGGGGTGAAAATCTCAAGCCAATCAGGCTGCATGTCAAAATCCGGGACACGATTGCCCTTGCGCCAGCAGGAGCCAAAAGCCTTGCCAAGCTGGGCGAAATCCTTGGCTTTGAGAAGATGAAGCTGTCCGACGATCTCAAGCAGGAACAATATTACAAAGAAAATATGGGGGAACTGCTGGACACCAATTGGCCGCTGTTCCGGGATTATGCCATTCGGGATGCCGAGGTGTGGGCACAATACACCGTTCTCATGATCCGGCTCTATTTTGAAAAAACGGGTAAGTTCAAGCTGCCCGTCACGCTGACTTCGATTGGAGTTGACCTGATTCAGAAGCATTGGCTGTCCCAAGGGCTCGATCCACTGGAAATCGTTGGCAAGGAGAAAGTGACGGAGAAGTACTGGAGCAACAAAAGCGGTCGCTATGTGACAAAGACTGAAGCCAAGACTGTTCAGAAGCTTTTCTGGAGCGAAGACTTCTTTACCGAGTGTTATCATGGGGGCCGCAATGAGCAGTTCTGGTTTGGTCCAGCACCCGAAGGGGTCTGGTATGACTATGATCTGACCAGTGCGTATCCATCAGCCATGGCGCTGATCGGTGAACCTGATTGGGATACGATCACGCACATCTCCAGCACCGACGAACTGCTAGGCGGGGAATTGACTGTCGAAGACCTGGCCTTTGCCAATGTAAATTTTGAATTCCCGGAAGACGTTCGTTATCCGGTCTTGCCAGTGCGCACAGAGAACGGCTTGTTGTTTCCCCGCAAGGGCAACAGCACCACCCATATCAGTGAAATCCTGCTGGCCAAGAAACTAGGGGCTAAGATCGAACTAGTGGAAGGGCGGCGGATCGACTCTGACCGTGTTTTCAGCCGCAGAAAAGATGGCGGCAGGGAATACGGCCCTGCTGAGAAACCTTTTTTGAAGTTTGCCCGTCACTGCATTGAGGAGCGTGCCAAGCATCCGAAGAAGACCCTGCACAATCTGTTCTGGAAGGAGCTAGTCAATTCAACATACGGCAAGACTGCACAGGGTTTGCGGGAGCGCCGGATATACGATTTGCGGGATGCCGAAACCAAGCGTCTGGAGCCCAGCCCAATCACCAACCCGGTCTATGCTGCCTTCATTACGGCTTTCTGTCGGGGTGTGCTGAGTGAGATCATGAATGCGTTGCCTGAAGATGTGCAAATCTTCAGCGTCACGACGGATGGCTTTTTGACCACGGCCACTGACGAGCAAATGAAGGAAGCTGCCAAAGGAACGCTGGGCCGGAGATACCTGACTTCCCGTATTGGGTTGGCTGCGCAGTGGAGCATCTATGAGGTCAAGCATGTCATCCGTCAGCCCGTAGGATGGCGGACCAGAGGCCAAGCGACATTGCGGCCCTCCGAAACCGCTGACTGGGATGGCACTGGCATGGTGCCCAAGGAAGACGAACGAGTTGTGTTGGCCAAGGGAGGTATCAAGCTGAACGCCAAACTGTCGAAGGCGGAGCAGAATGGCAAAATCGTTGATCTGTTCTTTGATCGTAAACCAACCGACACGCTGACAGTCACAATGGGTGCTGGCATCCGGGAAATGTACGAAAAGGGCATGGACTTCGTCGACAAAGAGATGACCAAACGGCTGTCGATGGAATTTGACTGGAAGCGCAAACCAGAGGCGGCTGGTGATGTGACTGTCGCAACCGAACACGGGCAATGCCGCAATCACTTGGCATTCTCAACGCAGCCGTGGGACACCGTGAATCAGTTCAACACCACTCGGGCGATCTGGGCAGACTACAACAAGCAGTCCGGGCATTGCCTGAAGAGCGTGAGCGACTACCGGACATGGGCTGAGTACTTTGAAGGCAAGCTGGCAGCGCAGGGTCCCGCTGGGGCTTACATTGCCAAAGAAGATGGTGTGCTGAAACGTCTGCGCCGGGACCTGATCATAGCGCACAAGCTGCGGAAAGCGGGCACGCATGAGCTTAAGCCACATGCAATGGGGAACACGAAGATATTCCCAACCTACAAGCTCAGGGCGCAGCAACTGGCGGAAATCCTAAATGATGGTTTTGGCATCCCCTGCAACAAATCAGATGTGGACAATGCCCGAAAGAAAAAGGCGTTTGTGCCGCATCAGGTGCCCCGGACGGCACAATCCGTTGCTGTATTGAGAAGCATCAGGCTGAAACTGTTCCCCGAATTGGACATCGAGCAGTTTCTGACACCGAAAGCGGCCTTCGATCTGACAGTGCAAGAAGCGGATATGACGTTGCAGCGTCAGTTGCAGATAAAAGGTCGAGACGGTATTGGAAGTGTTGCCGTAGTTTCGGATCGCAGATAGCCAAAGAAGGTCAGCCCTACCGAAGTGATGAATACCCAGTGTACGCGATTTCAACATTGGTTGCGGTTGATGAAAACAGGGGCAACTTGCTCTGGCTTCAACAAAAAATATTGCAGCGGTCAAAAAAGGAAGACTAATTGTTACCTACAACTTCGGTACGTTCGAACTCTACTTACGTTTCGTATGCTGTAGTTCGGCTGGAGGCCTTGGATGCCAACAATAATACTTTGAGTTGGGCGTCTGGAATTGTAGTTGATGAGATGGACTTTCCTTCCATCTACACTTGTTGGCATGTTGTGTCTGGGGCTGATCCGCATAACCTGCCTTCGAACGCACCACCGAAAAGACACGTGATTAGGGTTCATACCCAAGGCATAGAAAAAAGAACGCCAGAAATTACGGCGATAGGTGGTCTTCAGACGTTCGATTTTGATCTCTACGATAAAGGTGGCAAACCAACTTGGCTCCAAGGGCCTTCTCAAGAAGGTTTGGACGCAGTAGATTTGCCCCCTCCAACTTTTGATTGTGTAAGGTTCGATGTTAGCAGCCACAGACACTTGTTGCCGGGCGCATTCAAACCTCAGGACGATATAAGGAACCGCCTCGATGTACCTGAGGATGCCTTTATTGTCGGCTACCCTTACGCTTATTCTCCCTATAAAAACAGCCCTGACCCAATTTTTCTGAGGCGATCTCCTGCATGCTTGTTTGCCCCTCGCGGATATATCTTACTTGATGGTCCGGGAGCCAAAGGTATGTCTGGCGGCCCTATTGTAACAAGGGTCGATAATGAGTGGAGGCTCGCAGGTATCTACAACGGGGTGCTATTTCCTGAGGCCACGTACTTTGAAGAAGAGCTTTCTGATAACAATGGAAAGAGCCAACTCCCATTGGGAAAGTACACAATGTCAGTGATCGCTAGAAAGGTTGTGGGTGCTCCAATTGAATCAATGGGCTCAAAAGGTGCCGCTGGACGTGAAGTATGAAAGAACCAATAACAGACTTTTAAGTCTTTGAGCTTTTTGCACTCGGGGCCCCATATCACAGATTACTTTGATTCAAGACTGTTGCGAAAGCAGGTGTAATTCTTGACCGTCTGTGGGTGCCAACAGCCTCCTTTGTTCGTCTTCACATCCCATTCGTTCAGCAGTCGTGCTGCTCCCGAATATGTTCCAGCCTCGACCAACGCACGTTCAAATTCGATGCGGATCGTTTCGAAGAATATCCGCTTCTCGGACCGCCGTTGCTCTGCCAATGCATGTGCATTCCGGCCAAGGACGGTTCCCCGGTTCTTTGCCGCTCTGAGTGCGGCTCTGGTACGTTCTGATATCTGTCGGCGCTCCTCCTCTGCAAAGCAGGCCAGCAGGTGCAGGAAGAACGTTGAGACATTCGGGTGTTCGCAGACGACCAGTTCAATCCCTTGGTCGATGATCCCAGAGATGAACGACACTTTTCGTGAAAACCGGTCCAGCTTTGGGATCAGTAGTTTGGAGCGGGTCTTCTTCACAAGGTTGATGGCGTTCCACAGTTCGGCTCGGTCGTCCCGTTTGCCGGACTGGATTTCGGTGAACTCGGCAATCACCTGATCGGCGGGGGTGAGGAATTGCTCGACCATCGCCCGTTGCGCTTCCAGCCCGAGGCCGGAACGCCCCTGCCGTTCGGTCGAAACCCGATAATAGACGACATACTCGACCATGCTTCATCCCTCCGTCACCGACAAACGTTGGTTTGTCGTAGAAGGGGTCAGATTTTTCGGATGGGTGGACAACACCCCAAAGTACTAAAGATCTTAGCTGCCTTGAGTGACGCGAATGACCGTGATTCCCATCAATGAATTACTATGCCAAAGCGACATTTCCCGCTCGCGTTCTTCCATCGCTGTCCGTTTCAATTTCGTACCTTACTTTCACGCCACGCAGCATTGCATTCCAGACTTCCGTCTCAGTTGAGCCTCTATATACAAAGGTTTCGGCACCTTCTAAATCAACAAGGAATCCATAGCTTGATTGAAGACCGGCTTTCTTAAGTTCACCAACTTTTGTCAGACCATAATTATCTACCCCTTCACCTACCTTGCGCTCAGATATGCCTGACAAAGCCAACAAGTCCTTAAGTTGTGACGTTAGTTTTTCTAGCTTTATGTTTGAATCATCATTAAGCTTACTTCCTATTGAAGGAATTGTTCCAAGATATTTTTTTAATCTTTCGATCAAAACTGAATCAATGCTATCAAATCCAATTCCTTGAAGAAATGTTGCTAGTGAGTCGATAGAACCACAGGCCGCATTCAGCTCACCTTGCCTTAAGCTATGTTCCATTCTGCGCCAATGAATTTGAACCTGCATATCGCAAAGGATGCATTGGGTTTTTTGATCAGCAGGGGCATGGACCCTAGCTTTGTCCAAATATTTTTGAGCTCCCTCAAAGTCGAACAAGTATAATGACGCTCTGGTTGCTTCTATATACGATGTCGAGCTTTCTCCATCCAATTCAATTGCGTTCTGAAACTGCTCAAGCGCGGCTTCATAATCTCCAAATTTTCTCAATAGGAAGCCGCCATATAGTAGGTGAACTTGTGGTTGTTTTTCACCGATTTCGATAGCGGATATATACGCATCCTGTGCACGAGCATTATCACCACTCAGTGAGGCCATGTAAGCCTCAACTCTATTGACTTCGAAATAGTCTGGGTGAGTTACTTTCAAGTCATCAATAATAGAAAATGATTTCAAAAAATCGTCTTGTCTACCTAGGTGAACAGCAGTTTTTAGCTTTTTTACTGCAAGGGCCTCGGATTTTGATCTTACTGTATAGTGGTTCGGATTATACCTATTGTGTGCTTTGGCTCCCCGTTCGTTTTGATATATGCCTTCAATTTGCCTGTAACGCTTCAAGATTTCCTCTGAATCCCTTGAGGAGGCCTTTAACACGCGAACCAAGTAAGCCTTCGCTAAAGGTTTAATTTGAAATGCTGTTTCGTATTTCGTTTCAGATACTTGCTCGACAATTGCAAAGCGCATTAGCTCCGCTAGACTTGCCTCGAGTAACAAAACATCGTCTTCCGTTACGTGCTCCAGAACGGCAATTGACGCTGCTCTTGGAAGTGAAACCAATGCGGATAAGTGCCTTTTTGTTTGCGCCGACAGCGCATCAAATACATTTTCTAGGCAGAACTTAAGCGCTTTCTGGGGGTTTCTAACAATTGTTGAGGGGTTTAACCCAGACAAAACTCCCAATGCAAACCATTTCAAGAGAAGCGGCTTGTTGTGCAACCTAGTTGCAAAATGTTTCAACTCTTCATCGCCCGCCTTCTTCAGTGGCTTAATATTGTATGTGGAAGTTAGAACTCTCAGAAATGAAATGGCCTCGCTGTCACCGAAGGGATCAACGTGCACAGCCAAATCTGACCCAAGGGGAATACGAGATGTTAATACTAATTTACTTTCACCGGGGATATCTTCTGCAAACTTTTTGATCTTTTTGTCAATGATTGTTTCTAGGTTATCAATGACGAGGAGGATCTTGTTCTCCCCCATAAGTGCAAGAACCCTTTCCATTGGGTCCCCTGAGTTTTCTTCAAATAGTCCAGCTATTTCTCCAAAAACTGCCATGGAGTTTGTTATTTCCGTTTCAATACGTTCTATTTCAGAAGCAGTTAGTCGAGAGGACTTTGCTGAGACCCAAATAATGGCATCAAAGTCGTGATCGTTGCTTGACAAAAGGCCATAAAGTGTTTGCAACGTGACAGCCGTTTTACCATCCCCTCCATCACCTAGAACTGTAACTACTGGATGCCGTCCTAAAATCTTCTTTTTCAGTTCTGCCTCCAATTTCTTCCTTGGGAAGAACCCGGTATCTTCATAATCAGGAAGCGGAAGGTTATGAAATGTATCACTAAAGCCAAAGTCGTCCAAATATTGTATGGCGGCCTCTGTAATTGAATTTGGATCTTTTGAATATCGCTTGTGTACTTCTGTAAGCTTGGGCCAATAGACGGGATATTTGATCAGCTCACTGGTTAGCGCAAAGGCTTTTGAGTATTCGTCGATGGTCAAAGGGCGGCCATGCATGACGGTATTTCTAACTGAAACACATTGATCGAAGTGTTTTTTGATGTTTGAAAAATGTTGGCGTGCGTCGTTGACCATCATGTCTTTTAGGCGCATTAGGATGCTGTATTTCTCCCCAAGGTCTAAACCCTTGAGAAGCTCAAGCTCATCTTCCAAATTGTGTGAGCTTTCTCTTCTAGACAGATTGTCTATAGCCTTCTCTCGCTCCTGTGGTGTGAGAAGCTTTTCTCTGTTTTCAGGGGTGAATTTTCGAATATTTTGAATCAAATCGGATTCAACTGAGTCAAAAAAAATATAGAGTGCAATTTTTTGAAGGCTAGCCATTTTATTCCTAAAGACCTTTACGTTGGGGCATTGATCTTGGTCTTGCCAGCGATCCGAAGGTAATCCCTCTGATGCTGTACGACACAAGTCATGGTAGTTTTGGTGTTCGGACACTTTCGGATAAGTGCATTGTTTTCAAGTGGTGTCGAGGTCGCATGAAGATTTTTTTGGCGTTGTTTCCACGACCCAGTATGACCGCGTCTGCCATGTCAGTGGCAGTTGGAGTTTATACTCGTCTCTATGGCCAGCCTTTCTGATCGGTAGCACGGAGCCACCCATTTTTTTCTGGCTTGATGAAGCGTCGTTTGTTACCGCTTTGGAGAAATACTCGTTGCGAAAAAAGTTACAGAAATTATGGCAGTACAAGATGATAGGCGAGAGCTGGAGCAAATTGAGCTCTTCGAGCTGGAACAATCCTCTGAGCGATCAAGGTCAGATACCGATGGAATTTTGAGGATCGGCGGGAGAGAGCTGAAGTTCGAATTAAAAAGCACCACAAAAGACTCTGTGACGACTGTTCGAGACTTCGGTATGAACCACATCAGGAAGTGGAAGGACAAACACTGGCTGTTTGGGTTCTATACCAAGCAAGGCAATGCTCTGCGCTACACAAGATATGCTTCCCCGCAAATGATGGCGCCTTGGATTGAGGAAAAACGGAAGTACATAGAAGTCGACTTTCAGCTAGCACAATCTGCTGCCGCCAATCTCACGTTGGATGATCTTACAGCATTGGTCGGCGATAAGAACTGCTACAGCCTAGAAGACGCTCAAGCTCTTCACAAGAAGCAGTTGAGCAAAGCCGAATACATTGAACTCCTTGACCGTCCGAGTGGTTATTCCAAGGAGCGAATGTTGGAAATACTAAAGATGAGGTGCGTTTATGTGGTTGAGCGGGGAAGTACGCTGAACAACCCGCACATACCGAAGAATGTCCTAGAGAAGTTTCCAAAAATCACAGAGGACCACGCTGAAACGTTACGTGATTTGGTTCAACAGTCTTTGAGCAGTTGATCATGTATGGAGTTTGCAACTGCGTATGCAACGGGTGGGCAAACCGAGTTCCCAATAAGGCCTAGCCGCTGATAGGTTGCCCCTTTGAATTCCCAATCCAAAGGAAAGCCTTGTAGAATTTGACATTCTTCCACGCAAAGCCTGTAGGTTTGGTTCTTTGTTGGAAATGCGTCGGCGATAGATCGATCTGGCGATACTCCATGCGGCCAAATTCCGAGTTCTGTCCACTTGATGACTGATGCCGTGCTATTGGCGATTGACGTAGTTTGCCGAGGTCCGGTCAAGGTACATCTTAATGTAGGAGCGGGGCCGTCAGTACCGATTTTTCTCAAGCCAAGCGCTTCTCTCGCCGACCATCTCTTTTTTGGTTTTGCGATTTTGGATTGATCGAATTTTCGCCCCTCAGATTTGCGGCTGCCAACAATGAACACTCTCTTCCTGACTTGTGGTACGCCGAAGTCCGCTGACGAGAGCGAAAATACTACCACGTTATAGTGTTCTCCTAACTTTTGCAGAACCTCTTCGCGATAAGATTCAAACTTTTTAGACATGAAGCCAAGAACGTTCTCTGCAAGAAACGCCCTAGGGCGAATTTCTTCTATGGCCCGAATGAATTCTGGGAACATATCTCTGTCGTCAGCCTTTCCTTCACGTCGACCAGCGATAGAGAAAGGCTGACACGGCGGGCCACCGTGAACTACGTCAATTTTGCCATTGAGGTGTTTCCAATTGGCACGACGGACGTCACCATCCGATCCCGAAAGAACCTTCCATTTTTTCCGGTTTGCTTTGAGCGTCGCCCCGGCGAATGGCAAAACTTCATAAGAGGCATAGTGTCCGAAACCTGCCCGATCAAATCCAAGATCAAGGCCACCTCCACCACTGAAGAGGGAGAGTACTTTTAGGCCATTCTTTCTCTTTTGGGGCATGGCCAAATTTGGGTCATAGCGAACCGACAGAGCGCTCTCTGGACTCTTCTGAGCGAGAGCATCGGCACGTTTTCGAGCAGCTTGAGATTCTTTCGATGAAAGGGCGTATTCGCGCCTGCGATCTTCTGAAATATCCCAAGGAATGTGCTTGTTGTCATACATGCGATGCTGCTCTCGGTTTAAACCTGTTTTTTCCGATAGTAGGATTTTGACGTACCTGAGGCAAGCACGGGTGGCCGTCACCAGCGGTGACCGTCAGAGCAATTGCAGCTGAGTGCTCGCTGCATTCTGACAATGTTACAAATCACTGAATTCGTCTTTGCGGGTAACCCCTTGTACAGCAAGTATCAGTGCCGTGGAGTGGGTCGTTGATGCGTTGATCAAGATTCAAACTCCATCCAGTTTGGTTGTTTGCAAACAATGAATTCTGCCAGCCTTTTTAACAAGTTATATGGCGGTTCTCGACCAATTGCGCATTCCCAAACAATTCCTACTCGCCATCCTGCAGCAAGAAGATCTCTAATGTTACGTGCGTCACGTTCCACGTTTCGTTGAAATTTCTCTTTCCAGAATTCGATGTTGCTGGATGGATTCGTGGCTTTCCGACACCCGGCATGTCGATGCCAGTAACAGCCGTGGACAAACAGAACGGTTCGCCACTTTGGAAACACGATGTCCGGAGAGCCGGGCAGCTTTGGGGAATTTAGACGGTAGCGAAACCCTCTATTGTGCAGGGCTTTCCGCAATACGACTTCTGGCTTTGTGTTCTGGCTTCGAATGCGTGACATAATTCTGGAACGAACTTGAGGTGTGACTATGTCTACCATGAGGTTCCTTTTTGTGCGCCAGCCGTGTCGCCCTATGTGCATCGTGCTCGTGAATAAGCTGCAGGATATAGGCAATGACAAATGAACACGAGATACAATGGATGAGACAAGAAGAAGGTTTGAGGTCAGACACCTAGGGGGACGGTGCCGTATTCTTTGTTGAGAATATCTTATAAAATTCAAAACCTTAGACTCAAGCTACATCGTCCAATTCAAAAAAGTTATACACCAAGTGATGCAATTTATTGTAACCTATTGAAATCAAGTCAGGTAACTTGATTGAAAATCCTCGTGTCGGTGGTTCGATTCCGCCCCCGGCACCATTTTCCCTCAAAAGAGAGCAACTCTTTTCGGTTCGTTTAGGAGCTTGTCCGAAGTGGAATTTCCCGCATTCTTAGCCCAAAGATCCAGAAAAATACTCTTTAGTCCTGCAACCGTAGAATCGCGAAACAGATTTCGTCGAAATACCCGAGCGAATGCTATCTAACAATAGATTTGAAGTTTTGGTGGAGCCTAGGGGAAACGCCGCCGAACGCCTAATGCACTGATAGTAAACACTATTGTGGTGTGTTGGTTTGTAGTGTGTCTCACCCTAGTGTCACACTTTGAAGTGCGCAACCTGCTACGTCGAACTGTGCATGCCCAAACCTACACCGGACTACTGCCTTCTACTGGTGCGGCAGGTTGCGGCTGGCCGGCATCTGTTGAACATTGTCAGGCCAAGTGGAGCGTATGTAGGCCAGCACGTCCCATATACCTTCGTCAGTCAGGATGCCCTCAAAACCGGGCATGCCACTGTTGAAGTCTTTAATGCCACGTGCTGCCAATGCGCCCGCCCCACCTAGCTTGGTGTACTCGAACAGTAGCTGGTTATCATGGTGCCATGTGTGCCCTGTCACGTCATGTGGTGGAGCAGGCAACACTCCGTCGTCGTCGGGTGTCTGCCAGTTGGGTTGGCCTTCCAGATTACCTCCATGGCATGAGGCACAGTGCCCTGCATAGAGTTCCTGCCCATTCGCGAGGTCTCTATCTAACAACTCATGGTCTGCAGCGATGCTGGTACCAATGCAGCATATAGCAAGTGCGAAAAGGTGTTTGTTCATCTCTGCCTACCTTAACTCGGAAGCGTTAGTACGCTCGTGAGTGTGGCTGTTGTCGCCAAAACCACTAATACGACTATTGCCTCCACCTCGATAGATCGGGCGAGGTGTCGCGCTGCTTTAGCATCTCCGCTTTGCATGGACGGAACAAATCGGAGCTTGTTCGCTGCGGCGAGTATCAACAAAAGCCCCACCAGCAACACTTTGAACAACAGTGCCTGCCCGTAGCCAGTGAACAAGAGCCCTTGGAGATTGCCAACAAGCAACCAAGCCATCCAGAGACCTGCCACGATCAAAGTCGGAACAATCAATGCAGCAGCTTGTCCAAACCTGTGCCCCAGTCCAGCAGCATCTGTCAGATGTTCAGGCATGAGAGCCAAACTCCGCAGCGGGCTAAATATGCCCACCCAGAAGGCTACACATAGCAGGTGCAATAGCAGCAAGAGCTGGATGCCAATACTCTCTTGTTCGGGTACGTGCCCGATCTGTGCAAAGGACCACAAAGCCACCGTGCCACCCAACAATGCGATCCATAGACCAAAGTGAGGAATAGACAGCCCCACAAGGATCAACACTGCGCCGATAAGGCGGTAGACAAAGGCGTCTCCCACGGATGTCTGCCAAAGCAGACCAAGCATTTCTGGATCGACCATGCCGTCAACTCCGCCTGTTAAGGCGGCTCCACGAAGCAGGAAACCAACAACCGTTGCGGCGAGAGCAAGCCACGCTAAGGCTCTAGCTTGGCGTTTTATCCCGAGGCTTATCGGTGCGACAAAGCCGGAATAGAGGTAACTAACAATCACAAGCCCGGTGGACCCCGCAAAGCCGATGTAGAGCCCTAGCTTTGCGAGGATCGAGGCAATACCCCAAATGTCTGGCATGCTCATTCCACGGTAAAGGAAAACTCACCCTGCATCGCATGGCCGTCTTCACCTAAACCACGCCATTCGATGACATAGGTGCCCGTTCCATTGCTCGGCAGTGGGATCGTGAACTCCTGACCAAAATTTGTCTGGTCGCCCAAATCCAGGCTTACGGCCAAGTGTTCTTCATGGGCCATCTGTATCCGTGTCAACCGGATATCCTTAGAGAAGTTGAGGCCAATTTCAGCGGGCACAGTGGTTATTGTGGCTCCGTCGGCAGGAGTTGTTTCTTCGATCTTGGAATGCGCGAGTACGCCGCTGGGAAGGGCAGCCATGAGTGCGAGTGTTATGAACTTTTTCATGGTCCTGTCCTCAATTTATCCCGTTGGCACGTTGAATTTCACGAATGTACGCGATCACCATGGCAACGTCACCTCGCGTCAGACCTTCCACGGGCGGCATGTCGCCAAACTGCCAATGGTGGCTTCTCACACCTTGTGAAACTGCCCTCTGAAAGGCTTCATCCGCGTGGTGGCTGGGTTCGTAGATCTTGTGGATCAGAGGCGGTCCTGCGCCTTCCACACCGACCGCATTGACACCATGGCAAGAGGCGCAGGAGACCTCAAAGACACGCTGGCCGATTTCAGCGTTACCCTCGATGGGCGGCATCTGAATTGCGACCATAGCATCGCCTTCAAGTGGTTCCTGTGGTGCGGCCTCTTCGATTGAACCGGGCCGAAGAGTTGTGAAAGCGGCGACAGCAGCGACGGTGCATAGGCCTATTGTTAAGTATCTTTTTTTCATAGATTGGTCCTGACATTCTGTAAGCTGGTAACGCTGCGAGACATTGCGAACAGCCGCACGTGCTTGTCGCTTACGTCCGCAAGGATTTACGCTGCTTCAAACGTCAGGGGGCCTGTACGGGCTATCTGGTTCATTCAGCTTGGCTTGGGCTCCAACGTGGAACTCTGGGTCAATATCACGTTGACCCTGCGCGGCTTCACCGTACTGGGGGAGCAATACAACTGCTTGGCAAATAAGGGAATTGCACTCTCCGGTTCCTGAACTCTCCGTGTCATGGTGGCTGCTTGAGGTCGAGATTTCGCTGACGTCGCTCGCCGCGACAGCGTGTTCAGCCGATTGCATGTGGTCTTCACAGTGAAGGCCAACGCAGCCATTCGATAGCGCATGTGCAACATTGCCAAAACCAGTCAGAGTAACCAGAAGGCCGATTAGTAGCACAAGTGAGTATCGACGGATGAGCATGGTTCAGGACGCTACTGCAGGTGAATGAGTATGGCAACGCCAGCACCTCTGGATTTTAGGATCACGACCGAATTTTGGTTTGGGATGTTTTTGAAGCTGTCCATTCTTCGAAGCCAACAATAGGAGAAGGACCGTCATACCGACCCTTTAATTGCGTTGACGTGGGCAATATTGCAGTTGAGCCTTGACCTGCGTCAAAGCATTTTTTGCCGAGTTGTTGGTAGTGTGGTTCGCATATGTATGAGAGCCATCGCATAATAGTCTCTCGAAGAACGGTGACGTTTTTAACCGTACTAATAGCTGTCGCCGCATGCACGGGCGGGCATCACCATGGTGGTTGGCATCGCCGGGGCGCTGAAGGTTGCTATGGACCTCACCATGATGTTGTTAGCGAGGTTCATTGTGAGGCATTTGAGTGAGCGTGTCGCTAGTGAGCATTTTAGGCTAGCCTAATCTGATTGGTCCATTTTACTTGTTAGCTCGCGACAGGCTTCTGGTTCTTATAGACGATGGTTTCAAGTGCTGGTCCGCTGTGACCTAGTGAATTGATAATAAACACTATTGTAGTGTTTAGTTTTATAGTGTGTCTCAATCAAGTGTCACACTTAGAAGTGCATAATCCTCGGCATCTAGTTGACTATGACCTGAACGCAGGACTTCTTTACTGTCTTGTTTACATGCGGCACGGTGCTCATTGATAGGTATATTGATATGGAGCAACGCGCATGAAACGGACTGCGACTGCCTTGGGTTTTATGCTTGCTACCACGTCACTAGCAAATGCAGACGAGGGTAAATACCAAACCCTCATGTTGTCCGGTATCTTGTTGGTTCAAACCAATACGGAAACTGGTCAAATGCGAATGTGTCGGGTGGACCCTAAGCTAGTGGTCTCTGCAGATCCAGTGGAGTTGTCTGCACCTGAGTGTGGGCAATGGAGTTCACCAGATAAGGAGGAGCAGTAATAGTGGAGACAATTGTTGCTATTGTGGCAAGCGCCCTTGCACTGGCTTTTGTGATTTGGCTCTGGATCATCGTGCCTATGAATATGGCGCAGAACCGAAACCGGTCTGGTCTGATCTGGGTGCTCATCTCCATCGTAGGGTCACCGTTGTTAGCAATTCTTCTATTGTATGCTTTGGGTGATGCGCCATCTGCATAAGAGGCCCAGTGTTCAAAACAGACTGTTCTCTGTTGGTTGTAGTTTGAGACTAGGCAAAGTTGATACTGTAGTTCTTAGCCATGGCTAGTGGCGCCTGTAGGCAAGCAAACCGAATGACTTTGAAAATGGATAGATTGTCTGAATGTTCAAACTGAATTCACTATAGTTTTAGTCACTAGTGCTGACAAAGGACCGGCCATCGAAGTACTTTGCACTGTGCATCAGTTAATTGATGTATGCGATATTGCGATAGACAATTTTTTGGACATACTACCGGCCATAGTATGATATTAAGTATTTGTTTATTATAATATTTCTATTGGATCAATCACTAGGTAGTGGTTTGTTTGTTTAGTCTAGAAGATCAATCAGCATAATATCAATAATATATATAATGTATGTACTATAACTAAGAGGTATTGATACGCATCTGGTGATAATCCAGCGGGGCAGACAGATCACGCTTTTTGTAATCTGTCTGGCCGGTTACTTGCTCAATTGAGGGAGGGCTTAAGCTGAACCGAAAAACGGACAGCATTTTCTCCAAACTTCTAAGTAGCCTTTCGTGTTCCCCGGCACTTGGGAAATTCCACGCACCCAAAGAAAGCACTACCCGATTTCCTGTTAGTGCGTTTGACCATATTAGCGCCGCATCTCGGGCAAGATGTTCGGCCTATTCGCCCACTAGGCCTGTCTGTCGAGCTTTTTACTTTGGAAGCAGCCATCCTCTCCAGGTTTTGCAGGTGTTCTTTCTTGGTCTCCCTGCTGTTTTCCAAGGCTATGTTGCGTAGTTTCGCTACGTACGCGGTCACTTGTACGTCCGAGAGTGCAATCTTCTTCTCGACTGCAATTAGCCTTCCGAGGTCTTGCAGTCCCCAAGCGACGCTTTCTGGCATCGCCGTTTTTGGTCGGGCCGAGCCTGTAAACACCACAAAGTTGTGTAAAAGACTTTCCTCAATACCCAAGATGACTTGGACGGCCTTCACGTGGGCATAGTTCTGCCGAAGCGGATTTTGAAAACTGCGGCGCTTGCCGCCTTTTAGCACTTGGGTCCAACTACGTTGGTCGGGACTGCCAAAAATCCAACCGGACATGTTCTTTGTCTCAATAACAAAGATGCCATAGCGAGAGATCAGGAGATGGTCGATCTGAGTAGTGCCACCGGCTACGGGAAGCGTTAAATCGGACAAGACTTGATAGTCTTCTTCATTCAATACTGATGTGAGTGCTGAATGCACCCGACGTTCACCTCTGGCGCCTTTTCTTTCAGGTGTATTGTAACTTGCTTCAAGTGCCCAAAAAGCGGATTTCAACAGGAATTTTAGCATAACAATTCAAACCATTCCTTTGTTGAAGTTGATCTAACGCTGCACTGCTGCGCACCAGGCTCAGAATTTGAATGGACCTCTTGTTACTTGGGTTTTTTGAAGTGCGACCGCTTGTTAGCAGGCGCCAAAAGGTTGTTAGATTATGACAAATCTGGTGCACGCAAAGTGCAAAGAAGATAGATTGTTTTGAGCAATGCGCACCAAACAAGAGCCTTTATACATCTCGAAGAAAAGCTATTGTCGAGCACTAAGTATCCGATACACGGACGCCCGACCTATACCCAGCCTACGAGAGATTTCCGTAGCGCCGATCCCTTCACTCGCAAGAGCAATCACATCACCCGACTTTGCCTTTGCCGTAGGTTTGCGACCCTTGTACTTACCTGCAGCCTTTGCCTTAGCAATTCCTTCCCGCTGACGTTCCAGCATAATCTCCCGCTCAAACTCGGCAACGCTTCCCAATAGATTTAACATCAGCTTGCCTTGAGCAGTTGAGGTGTCGAGGTTCAATCCCAAAACTGTTAGATGCGCCCCAACGCCCTCAAGTTGACTGCGGATTTCCATTAGGTGGGCCATAGAGCGTGCAAGACGGTCCAGTTTGGTGACTACTAGGTGATCGCCCTCACGGATGAAATTCAGCGCCTCTGTGAGCTTCTCACGCGCTCTGACATCCACTGAGGATACCTGTTCGGTAAATACCTTCTCGCACCCAGCTCGTTCCAGTTCCCGTAGTTGAGCATCAAGTCCAGCCGTCTGATCCAAAGTGGAAGTCCTAGCATAGCCAACAAGCATAATCTTATCCGTCTCTCAAAGTCTTAGATATTGAGATACATATTGTCTCAAAATGCAAAGTCAATACCTGTGAGACACACTTTGCCTGTGTGCCAGTTGTGTCGCTGGGGCAGGGCCTAGTGAGGCAATCAAAGAGTTCGCGCGCATTCTGTGTATTCCCATCAAACCGCAGGGGGTATGGGGGAATGCACGCGTGGCGCTACTTAGATGCCCTTACGCAAAAATTTGTCAGAAATTTGAGATCAGCCAACCGCCGTTGATGGTATTATTTTTTCACCACCTAATAGACCCAAGTTTATAGGCTCATATTGTGCATCCAGCCAGGGTTACGCTGAGCCAGCTATGTGGGCCCTGTATTCGTCTTCAATCTCATTGACCAACTCATCAATTTGAGCATCTTCGAATACCTCGGGGCTAAAAGAGGAGCCTTGCAAAATACCTTTTGCATTTTCATAAGCAGGTAAGAGCGCTTTGTTTTCTGGCTTGCCTAGGAGGAAGTGAAGGTGAAAATCCTCCGTTGCTCCATCCGCCACAGCATCCAAGTGCCCTCTCCAACGGCGGGCTTTATCCTTGATGCCCTCAGCGTCAGCCAAATCCATAGAAAGTGCTTCGTATGCATGCCACTTTCCATTCTTCCATGCCTTGCCAAATTCAATCGTGTCAGTTGATCCAGTCACAACCTTGGTCTCGAGCTGCAAGTTAACGCCACGTTCCTTCAAGCTGTCTCTAACTGGTCGCCAAACGTCTTCATCTGTGCGCCGCGCTTTCTGCTTTGTGTCATATCGAATAACATGTCTTTCAAATAGGCGATCGAAAGTGCTTTCCATGTCGAAGCTGATACCCGAGCCACACTCCGACCATTGAAGGGAGCTATCGTCAAAGGGAAGAACTTTCTTTGCATATATCTCCGCAGTTTCTTCTTTGGAAAACAAACCCGCAGTTTGAACGTGCTTTTTGAGGGAGCGCAGGCCACGGTCGATAGAACGCATTGTGCTTAGAAATGCTGGACGATCCAAATCTGGGAAGAGGTGCTTTATTCGGCCTATCGTCTTCCTGGTCTTGAAATGTAGTTGTGCGTCATTTGGCGCAAGCAACACAACGCCAACATTAACAAATTCCCCTGATACCACGTCGTGGACGTAGCGGAGAACAACGTAGCTGTAAGGCTGTCTTTTGTTCATGCCAACACCCTCTGAACTTCGACTAAGCAGTCGTCAATATGGTCTCGAGCATCTTTAATGAGTTGTAACGAGCTCTTAACTTCATCACTTGCGGCCTCCCATTCTTCTGGGATTGCTTCTTCATAGCTGTCAATGCGAGTATCTGACAAGGCCCTCCAAGCATTCGTGATAGGAGTGAAGTCAATCTCTCTACCTGCAAGATGTTTGTAAAAAATGTGATTTCCGGACTGCCTTAGGTCTTCCAATCCGCCGGTCATCCAAGGAGGTGTCCAAAAAAGGACAAGACCATGCGAAAAGCACAGTTCGTGATCAATAATTCTCAATTCATCACCCTTGGTCAGGCAATTTGGGTTGGTGTCACGGCGATCGCTATTTTGAGTGATTGCATCAAACACAAATACGGAGGCTGCGGTGCTCAACATCTCTTTAGTGACTTCACCACCTCTTGGCCAAACGGAAAACTGAGTGGGAACATTGGTCGACCCAAAGCAGATATGACAACTCTTGGCCATTCTGTCGCGCATCTCGACATCAGGAACGGATTGAATAAACTCACGCGTCAGTTCGACTAAATACGGCTTGGGAACCGGTAGGCCTAAATCCGCTGCCAAGTACGCTGCAATGACTTCGCGGGCTAGATGCTTCACCCCCAGCTCACAACGGTCAGACATTTTGCAGAACACTTCTAAGTCGTATTCGTTTTGATTTTCACACAACACAATCGCTGGGCTTGTCCTGCCTGATGTTGCCGCGCGCAAATACTCAACTGCAGTAACGTAATCAATCATGATCAAATGAGCTATTCCCAAATATTTCCGCTACCTTTAACGGCCACAACTAGCACGTCAACTCCCGTTACGGTTATTCATGGTTTAATCAATTCCCTTTTTGCTTGAAAAGCTAAATGGCAGTTTTGTTTGCCAGAATACTTCTCGCTGTTGGCTGAATTGGCTTGGTGTATAAGCCTATGGGTGACTGCTATGTGATCAAGCGCAAGGTCAAAAAAAGTCAATTTTCGTACCGCTTCATGGAGGACTGGTAGTGGTACATGCCCATCACCGTAACGCCCAGCCATGCCGGGTAATGCGTGACCCAGTAGGATGTCGTTGATGTCAGGGTTTATCCCTGCGTGACGGCAGGCATCTTTGAAGTTATGTCGGAACGAATGGAAAGATGTCTTGCTCGTCTTCGCGCCGATCCTGTCAATGTAGCGGCTAAAGTCTTTGCTGGCCTGATCTGAGTAGTAGCCAGTCGCTCCTAGCTTTAGTTCAGGGAATACCCGCTCGTGGCCTCCTTTTCGCTGAGCCTCTACGAAGCGGAGGAAGCCAAGCCGGACTAACTCGGGGTGTATGGGCACAAGTCTGCTTTTTCCGAACTTGACGCGCTGATCCTCATTGCCTTCGTGGACCCGGATGAAGGGCACACCTTCTTCTTGGTCGATATCGTCAACGCGCAACTGGCACAGTTCGTTCAGTCTTGCGCCTGTCCATAGGCCCAGTAAAGGAAGCCAATACCAACTGGTATCGCTGAGGTCTGTATCTCCCGGCACCGTGCGGAACCGTCTCGATTTGCATCCGGTGTACAGGGGGCTGTTGAAGATGGTGTGCAGTTGCTCTTTGCTAAACGGGTCATGTTGGTTTCTGGCTTTATGGTTGTCATCTACCTTCATCGGCCCAAAGATGTCTGCTACCTCTTCGTCCAACTGTTTGTCCGCCCACTTCCATATCCCTTGCAGCCTTCCCAAGGCTTTGTTGACTGTACTTGCAGATAGTCTTGGCAACCCGTGGTCTTTGGCGGCTTGTATGGCGTCTCTAGGAGATAGGCCAATCGTTTGCGGCAGTTTGTTCCTGTTGCAGGGTAGCTCAAGCAGCACGTTCTTAAAGTCGCGCGCGTCAGCTTTTTTGTAGTCGAGAATTGGCCGGTCGCCTTGTAATTCTATGAAGAGGTCTGTCCAAGCCTGATAGTCGTTCAGCAGCTTGGCTGACCATTGACCTGTCTGTTCCGCCTCAGCTTTTCTCCCGGCAAACAGGAGAGACAGTAGCGGGCCAGAAGCCGCCTCTGGAGGTTTCATTGAAACTTTGATTGAGGTCGCCGGAACTAGGTTGAACGCTTTCAGCGGGGCTCACAGGAGCGCTGGGCGGCTCATCAAAATCGTACTTCTCGAAGGTCTTATTGTGTTCCAGCAGGGTCTTGGCTAACGCCAATTGAGCTTTCTTGATTTCACCTAGGATAAGAAAAGCGTCTTCACGCGACTTGGGCTGTTTGACCCCTGTGCCGTTACAAAACTTATCAAGTTCTGAACGAGCATGGTCTCTGCCAAGCAATTCCCAGTATTCTTCGTTGTCCGTCTCATGAAGGCGGATGGTGTCAACGATGCGTTCCTTCTCTAGCTCGGTATACGGGCCGATCTCATCCCTACGTGTCTTTGCCTTTTCCAGTATTGCCTTGAAGTGCTCACGCACTTTGGTGCGCAGTTCGCCGTGGTTCATGCCCGATGCTTCTATGTGCTTTGCTATTGTGTCGCCGCACACTGCAAGACGCCGTGCCAGAGTACCAGCCTCTTTAGGGCATCTTGTGCCCAACGACACGCGAAGGGTCCGACGTGTGGTACTTGGTCTAGTGCAGGGATTTGGTCTTGTGTCGGGCAGGGGCCAACGGAAGTAGTAGATGCCGTGTCTGGACAGCGAAAGGTACGCATGCAGCTTCATTTTGTGTTACACCTGTGTGTCACACCGCTCTAATGCTTGCTATCTAGTTGTATTGTTAGGTTTTGGTGGAGCCTAGGGGAGTCGAACCCCTGACCTCTTGCATGCCATGCAAGCGCTCTCCCAACTGAGCTAAGGCCCCATCAAGGTACTGCTTAAGCAGTGGGCGGACGTTTATGAGACGGCGGCGATGAGTGCAAGTCCAAAAAAGGAATTCTGGAAAAAACTTTCGCCCCAATATCCGGGATGGTTCGAGGCGACGCAGGGTCGCCTCTGAACGGGATCAGTTTTCGTCTTCCGACGACATGTCGGTGATGTCGTCCAGCGAAACATCATCATTGCTGTCGTCATCATCATCCAGCAGGTCATCGTCCAGATCGACATCGACATTGTCGTCATCGTCCAGAACCAGGTCTTCGTCCGACGCTTTCTCGCGCGCTTTGGCCGATGCCGCATCTTCCGCGTCAGCAGCAATCATCCGGCTTTTGCCGGTGTCCAGTTCCACGATCTCGCCGGTATAGGGGCTGACGATCGGGTCCTTGTTCAGGTCGTAAAACCGCTTGCCGGTTGTCGGGCAAACGCGCTTTACGCCCCATTCTTCCTTGGGCATGTGAAATCCCCTTGATATCAGGTGAGTCGTAATAACGATTCAGGTCACGTGCCACATGCAGCGGGCACTGTCAAAGCCTTTGAGCAGGAGAAACCGACCCATGGGGGATCACGCCTTACCGGGAACGCCTCGGGTCCCGTTGACGTTGCGAAAATCGGCGCGTGCGCGGCGGATCAGCCTGCGGATTTCCCAACTGGACGGGCGGGTTACGCTGACCTACCCGCAAGGGGTGCCCGAGGCCGAAGCGCTGAGTTTTGCGCGCGCCAAGGAGGATTGGATCAGGCAGCACCTGCAAGACCGTCCTGACCCCGAACAGGTTCAGATCGGTCAGAGCATACCGGTGGAAGGGGTTGACCGGCGAATCGTTGAGGCACAGGGGCGTCGCGTTGCCTTGGTGGGCGGTGAGATCGCGGTGCCCAAAGGGTCGGAGGGGCGCAGGCTGGCTCGGTTCCTCAAGGAATTGGCACGCGACCGGCTGACTGAGGCCTGTGATGATTATGCGGCAATGCTGGGGCGGGACTATTCTAGCCTGACCATCCGGGACACGCGGTCGCGGTGGGGCTCATGCAGTTCGGCGGGCGGGTTGATGTTTTCCTGGCGTCTGATCCTCGCCCCGTCCGAGATCCTGCATTATGTCGCCGCGCACGAGGTGGCACATTTGGTCGAGATGAACCATTCTCCAGCGTTCTGGGCGCAGGTGGAAAGGATTTTCGGCGACTACCGGGATCAAAGGCGCTGGCTGCGCGACAACGGGGCGCAGCTTCATCACTATAGATTTGATAGCCCGCCGAGTTGACGGCGGGGCTGGATGTGATCACATGGGCACATGCAGAGCCCTCGTTCCTCCGACTCGCAGACCGCGACACATGACCGGATCTATCGGGCGCTGCGCGCGCGGATCATGCATGGCGAGATTGCACCGGGCCACGCGCTGACCTTGCGTGGGATCGGCAAAGAGTTTGGTGTATCCATGACGCCCGCCCGCGAGGCGGTGCGGCGGTTGGCAGCCGAAGGGGCGCTGTTCCTGTCCTCGTCCGGGCGCGTTTCGACGCCTGAGTTGACCAATGACCGGATCGAAGAACTTGCCGCCCTGCGCGCACTGCTAGAGGTCGAATTGGCTAGCCGCGCCTTGCCGCGTGCCCATATTGCCCTGATCGACCGGTTGCAGAGCATCAACATGACCGTGGCCGAAATGGTCACGAAAAGGGACGCGGTGGGCTATATTCGCACCAATCTGGAGTTTCATCGCACGCTTTATCTGCGGGCGCAAGCGCCGGCGATGCTGGCGATTGCCGAGACGGTCTGGTTGCAGTTGGGGCCGACTATGCGCGCGCTTTATGGGCGTTTGCGCCGGACCGAGCCGCCGCATTACCACAAGCTGATTATCGCCGCGCTGAAAGCAGGGGACGAGCCGGGATTGCGTCTAGCTGTGCGGTCGGACGTGACCCAGGGGCTGCGGATGCTGGTCAGCTAGGCGGCTTGCCGCCGAAGGGCCTGTTGCTGGGCGAATGGATGACACTTTGCTGGCTTGGGTCCGGCCGCTGCTGTAGTCTGGTTCCAATCAAAACAAGAGCAGATTTCAGCCATGATCAATCGTCGGGTATTTTCCATCGGCCTCGGGGCGTCCCTTTTGACAGCTTGCACGGAAGGGGCGCAAACAACCGCCCCCGCATCGCGGATGCGCGCTGTTCCGAATGCAGGTTGGGACGCTTGGGTCGCAAGCTTCAAAAACCGCGCTGCGGCGCAGGGCATCTCGCAAAGCACACTCGATCGGGCCTTTCAGGGGGCGGGCTATTTGCCGGGCGTGATCGAGCGTGATCGCAATCAGGTCGAATTTAAGCGCTCGCTTGAGGATTATCTGGCCATCGCCGCCTCGGACGAACGGATCGAGACCGGCAAGCAAATGATGGTGCGTCACGCCGGAACCTTGTCGCAGATTGAATCGCAATATGGTGTCGACAAAGAGGTTGTGGTCGCGGTTTGGGGGCTGGAGAGCCGCTATGGCGCGCGGCGAGGCGATATTCCCGTGATCTCGGCGACGTCAACGCTGGCTTATGACGGGCGGCGGGGCGCCTTTTTTGAAAAGCAATTGATCGCGGCGCTTCAGATCATACAGGAGGGCGACACGACCCCTGCCAGCATGACCGGCAGTTGGGCCGGGGCGATGGGGCACACGCAGTTTATTCCGACCTCGTATCTGGCCTTCGCGGTGGATCATACCGGCGATGGACGGCGTGATATCTGGTCTGATGACCCGGCAGACTCATTGGCTTCGACCGCAGCCTACCTTGCCCGTTCGGGTTGGGTGCGTGGCCAGCCTTGGGGGGGAGAGGTTGGGACTGTGTCCGGCACGCCAGTCGCGGTGCTGCAACCGCAGGTGCCGGGGCCGCGCATTGCTGTGTTCCGCAATTTTCAGGTGATCAAGCGCTATAACAACTCGGATAGCTACGCGATCGGTGTTGGGCACCTGTCCGACCGGATTGCCGGCGGCGCACCCTTTCAGGCCTCATTCGGCCCGGACAAGACAGGTCTGACTTTGGAGGATCGGAAAGAGTTGCAGCGTCGCCTGACCGCGGCGGGCTATGACACGCAGGGCGCGGATGGAGTGGTTGGAAATAACACCAAAACCGCCATCAGCGCCTATCAACGCGCCAACGGCCTTTCGGTGACGGGCACGCCCTCGGTCGCGTTGCTGCGTCGGTTGGGGGGCTAAGCCTACGCGGCTAGCCCTTTCTCGCCGATATCCAGGAATTTCTGGCGGCGGTGCTGAAGCAGCGCGGCGGCATCCTTGCCGTCCAGCTCTTTCAGCATGTCCGTGATGGCTGCGCGCACCGATTCCACGGTGGCCGGACGATCGCGGTGGGCACCGCCTTTAGGTTCCGAGATGATCCGGTCGCATACGCCCAGCTTATACAGATCCTGCGCCGTCAGGCGCAGTGCCTCGGCCGCTTCGCGCATCTTTTCAGCGTCCTTCCAAAGGATCGAGGCGCAGCCCTCGGGCGAGATCACCGAATAGACCGAGTGTTCCAGCATCGCCACCTTGTTGGCCGTCGCAAAGGCAACCGCACCGCCCGATCCACCTTCGCCGATGATGACCGAGACCAGCGGTACGCCGATCTTCAAGCACATCTCGGTCGACCGCGCGATAGCCTCGGACTGGCCCCGTTCCTCGGCCCCTTTGCCGGGGTAGGCGCCAGCGGTGTCGATCAGGGTGATCACCGGCAGGCCAAAACGCCCCGCCATCTCCATCAGGCGCACGGCTTTGCGATAGCCCTCGGGGCGCGCCATACCGAAATTCCGTTCGATCCGCGATTTGGTGTCGGACCCCTTTTCGTGACCGATCACCATGACAGGCTGGTCGTTGAAGCGGGCCAGCCCGCCGATCACGGCCAGGTCGTCGGCAAAGTTCCGGTCGCCCGCCAGAGGGGTGAATTCCGTAAACAATTCTTTGACATAGTCCTGACAATGGGGGCGTTCGGGGTGACGCGCCACCTGGCATTTCCGCCAGGGGGTCAGATCGCTGTACAGCTCATCCAGCAGTTTGACAGCCTTGGCGTCCAGCGCGGCGGCTTCTTCGGCCACGTCCATCTCTTCGTTGGCGCGGGCCAAGGCGCGCAATTCCTCGGCCTTGCCTTCGATCTCGGCCAGGGGTTTTTCGAAATCCAGATATTGGGTCATGACGCCTCTCAACGCGGAAATTCATTGCTATATGACCTGACGTCGCGAGGGATGCAACTCAACAGCAGTTTTCCGCACCAAAAGGCTGTCTAGCCCGGCCACAGGATCGGGTAGAGCGACAGGACCAAAAGCGCGGCCATTGTCCAGTTGAACACCACCAGCCTTCGTGCGTTTGTCAGCAGCCGGGCCATCTGCTGTCCCAGTACTGTCCATGTGCTGACCGAGGGCAGGTTCACCGCACCAAACACCAAAGCAACAGTGATGATCGCGCCCATCGTGTGGTTGGGCGTGTAGACCGTCGTCGCCGTCAAGGCCATTGTCCACGCTTTGGGGTTGACCCACTGGAAAGCGGCGGCTTGCCCAAATGTCATTGGCGTTCCTTCGGTTTCGCCCCTGGTCGCTGGCGCGGCGTGGGCGATTTTCCATGCAAGCCAAAGCAGATAGGCGACGGACAGAATTTTCAGTGCGCTGTGCAACAGGGGTACCCGCATAAAGACCTGCGCCAGGCCGGCTCCCACCAATAGAACCATAACGGTGAACCCGATCCCGATGCCCAGCATATGCGGGACGGTGCGGCGAAACCCGAAATTCGCACCCGAGGCCATCAGCATCAGGTTATTCGGCCCTGGCGTGATGGACGAGACGAAAGCAAACATCATCAATGCGAAAAGCAGATCATAGGTCATTGCAGGATATTTGTCCGATCCACAGCAAATGAAATTGCGAAATCGCGCAAGTTTTTCTAAGTTTCGCAATGAATGGCGAAGATTGACCAAATAAACCAACATTTATTGCGCGAGCTGTCACGCGACGGGCGTATCAGCAATCTGGAGCTTGCCGACCGGGTGGGCCTGTCTCCCTCGGCCTGTCTGAGGCGGGTGCAGGAGTTGGAGCGCGTGGGTGTCATCCAAGGCTATCGGGCGGTTCTGAACCCAGCGGCATTGGGTGTTGGGTTCGTCGCCTATATCGGAGTTGGTCTGGGCGAGCATACCAAAGCTGCACAAGAAGGGTTCGAACGCGCTTTGCAGCGTGCCCCTGAAGTGGTGGAATGTCACAACATTACCGGAACGATTGAATACCTGCTGCGGGTGGAGTGCGCGGACCTTGCCTCGTACAAAACGTTCCACACCGAAGTGCTGGGTACATTGCCGCATGTGACCTCGATCACGTCCTATGTGGTGATGGATTCGCCCAAGGATTTGCGTGCCTAACAGCGCAAATGTGAATTTTAACTGTCTTGCGAGGTTAATTCTCACATCCTAGTGTTTATCCAACTAGTGTTTATCCAATGTCCTGACCAAAATGGGGATTAACCCCAATGGGACCACACTCAGGGAGAAGACCATGAAATTCGCTCAGACCGGAGCGCTGGCCGTGACCCTGGCGATGATCGCCGGGATGGCTGTGTCCGCGCCGCTGAAATTGCAACCTGCCAATCCTCAGCCAAGCCCAAAAGCGGGTTTGAATGTGAAATATGCGTGGGAGGGGAACCCGCCGCGCAAAATCCAAAACCTGTCAAAAGTTGAGTTTTTGTTGAAAAAGGCCGAGCCTGGCCCGCCTTTAATTGGGCTCGACTATCGCGACACGAATGAAGGGGACCCGGTTCTGACTTACAATCAGGCGTTCAATGTGGCGGCTGAAGTCACCGGTTATATCAAGTTCGATTCGCCTGGAATCTATGAATTGGAAACATGGTCCAATGACGGCATTGACGCTTGGGTCGGCGGTCAGCAGATCGGCTATGTGAATGGTCGACAGGGCTGTGAAGCCAATCAACGCACAGAGGTTGAGGTGCCCAAGGCCGGTTGGTATCCGCTCAACATCAAGTATTTCCAGAAATACGGAACCTCTTGCCTGATGATGAAATGGGGCAAGCAGGGCGAGCGGTTCACCTGGACGCCAAACAACGTGTTCGGCAGGTAAGAAAGGCGCCCCGCGGGGCGCCTTTTTCGTCAGCCATTTGCAGCGATCAGCTCGGCCTGTGCCACGATCACCTCGGCCTGCTTGATCGAGGCGATATCGACCAGACGTCCTTTGTAAACGGTTGCGCCTTCGCCATTGGCCTTGGCCTGTTCCATTGCCGCCAGTATCTCGCGTGCCTCTGTAACCGCCTCGTCCGAAGGGGTGAAGACCTGATTGGCCAGCGAGATCTGCTTGGGGTGGATCGCCCATTTGCCCACCATACCCAGCGTGGCAGAACGTTTGGCCTGCGCGATATAGCCCTCATCATCCGAGAAATCGCCGAACGGGCCGTCAACGGGCAGCACGCCATGGGTGCGGCAGGCGGCGACGATGGCCGCCTGTGCCCAATGCCACGGATCGGACCAGTGCTTTTCGCCCTCGCGCAGCATGTAATAGTTTTCCTGCGTGCCGCCGATGCCGGTGGTCTGCATCCCCATCGAGGCCGCGAAGTCTGCTGCCCCAAGGCTCATGGCCTGCAGGCGCGGGGATGAGGCCGCGATGGCTTCGACATGGGCGATACCAGCGGCGGATTCGATGATGACCTCAAAGCTGATGGGCTTGGTGCGGCCCTTGGCGCGCTCGATCGCCGTGACCAGCGCGTCAACGGCATAGACGTCCTCCGCACAACCCACCTTGGGTATCATGATTTGGTCCAGACGGTCGCCGACCTGTTCCAGCAGATCAACCACGTCGCGATACCAGTAGGGCGTGTCGAGGCTGTTGATGCGGACGGACATGTATTTGCCGCCCCAGTCGATTGTGTTCAGCGCCTCGATCACATTGGCTCGGGCCACATCCTTGTCAGTGGGTGCAACGGAATCCTCAAGGTCCAAGTTGATCACGTCGGCGGCCGAGGCGGCCATTTTCGGGAACAGCTTGGTGTTCGAACCGGGACCAAACAGCTGACAACGGTTCGGGCGGGCAGGGGCGGCGGGTTGAAGGCGAAAGCTCATCTGGACCTCGTGCGGGAAAGGAAATTGCGATTTTGTTGGCTTATCTGGTATTAAATTGCGCAACGCTGCGCAAGCGTCTTTGTGCAGGCGCGGCAATGCATTCGCAGCATTCTCCAAAATACGCTGCGTCGTGGGCGGTTAAAGTTTAATCACTTTGGAAACTTGAAAAGTCTTTGCGCATTTTCGACAAACTGCGCAAAATTCTCCCAACCCAACTGACGTTGACAGAAGGATTCGCGAAACTCTCGCCTGCCGGCTCCACTAGCCTGCGTCGGAATCAAAGGAGTGCACCGCAATGATCGAGACACCGTATCTGTTGTTTTTGGGCGATGCGCCCGACCAGTTGGCCGCAAAAGTCGCCATCGGCATCCGGGACTGGCGTCCCGAGAACGCCGTGGGCCAGTACCGGATGGAGGGTTGCAAGGCCGATCTGGGTATGACCGACCTGACTCTGGCCGAGGCCAAAGCCGCCGGCGCGAAAACGCTGGTCATTGGCGTTGCCAACCGGGGCGGCGTGATCAGTGCAGCGTGGAAGAAAGTGTTGATCGAGGCGCTTGAGATGGGCTTTGATCTGGCTTCGGGCCTACATAACCTGTTGCGCGATGAGGGCGATCTGGTGGCCGCGGCGCAAACCCATGGCTGCACGTTGCACGACGTACGTGTGCCGACTGTTGGCTATCCGATTGCCAATGGTAAAAAGCGCAGCGGCAAGCGGTGTCTGGCCGTCGGGACCGATTGTTCGGCGGGTAAGATGTATACAGCCATGTCGATGGATGCCGAGATGCGCAAGCGGGGTATGAAATCCACTTTCCGCGCCACGGGGCAGACGGGGATTCTGATCACTGGTCAGGGGGTTCCGCTGGACGCGGTCGTGGCCGATTTCATGGCCGGTGCGGTCGAATACCTGACGCCCGAGAATGACGCCGATCACTGGGATCACATCGAAGGGCAGGGGTCACTGTATCATGTGTCCTATTCCGGTGTGACTATGGCGCTGATCCACGGCGGTCAGCCCGATGCGCTGATCCTGTGCCACGAGCCTACGCGGACGCATATGCGTGGCTTGCCCGAGTATTCCCTGCCGTCGCTGCCGGATCTGCGTGACGCGGCGCTGCCGCTGGCTCGGATAGCCAACCCGGCCTGTCAGGTTGTCGGTGTGTCGATTAACACCCAGAACCTGAGCGAAGACGACGCGCGTGCCTATATCGCCGAGGTTGAGGCCGAGTTAGGCTTGCCCGCCACTGACCCGTACCGCTTTGGCGCGGGTAAGCTGGTTGACGCGCTGGCGGCGCTGTAACACGATCTGGCAAAGAGTTTTCGTCGAAAAATCTTGGTCGCTCTGCTGGGGAAAGGTGTGTGATGCGGATAGACATTTCGCGGGATGTGTTTCGTTTGGCGCAGGTGTTCACCATCTCGCGCGGGTCGCGGACCGAGGCCAAGGTGCTGACCGTTCGGATCTCGGACGGGGTGCATCAGGGCTGGGGAGAATGCGTACCCTACGCGCGCTACGATGAAACGCTGGAGTCGGTTGAAGCTGAGATCGCGGGTCTGCCTGCAGACATCACCCGGCAATCGCTTATGGACCTGCTGCCCGCTGGGGCGGCGCGAAATGCCGTGGACTGCGCGCTGTGGGATATGGAGTGCAAGCGTGCAGGCAAACGCGCTTGGGACTTGGCCGGTCTGCCGGTGCCCGGCCCCGAGATCACCGCCTATACCCTGTCGCTGGACACGCCCGAGGCGATGCAGGCGCAAGCGGCCGCCAATGCGCATCGCCCGCTTCTTAAGATCAAGCTGGGCACGCCGGATGACATGCCCCGGCTTGAAGCCGTTCGCGCGGGCGCGCCGAACGCGCGGATCATCGTCGACGCGAATGAGGGTTGGTCGGCCGCTGTTTATGCCGACCTTGCCCCGCATCTGGTGCGTTTGGGTGTGGCTCTAGTCGAGCAACCCTTGCCTGCCGGTGAAGATGACGCGCTGATCGGAATGGAGCGTCCGGTGCCCGTGTGCGCCGACGAGTCCTGTCATGATCGCAGCAGCCTACCCGGTCTTAAAGGCAAGTACGATGTCGTCAACATCAAGCTCGACAAAACCGGCGGTCTGACCGAGGCTCTGGCGCTGCGGCAGCAGGCGCTGGCCGAGGGCTATAGGGTCATGGTCGGTTGCATGGTCGGCAGCTCGCTTGCGATGGCACCTGCGACCTTATTGGCGCAGGGTGCGATGGTCACAGACCTTGACGGCCCGCTTCTTCTGGCCGAAGACCGCACCAACCCGCTGATTTTTGATGACGCCGGAGTGCATCCGCCAAAAGCGGCGCTCTGGGGCTGAGGAGAGTGACATGACCCGCACCGTTTACGTGAACGGAGAGTACCTGCCCGAGACCGAGGCCAAGGTTTCGATCTTTGACCGTGGTTTTCTGATGGCCGACGCCGTTTATGAGGTGACCAGCGTGCTGGACGGCAAGCTGATCGACTTTGAAGGCCACGCGGTGCGTCTGAAACGCTCGCTGGACGAGCTGCAGATGGCCGAGCCCTGCAGCAAGGATGAACTTCTGGCAATTCACCGCAAACTGGTTGAGCTGAACGGAATCGAAGAAGGTCTGATCTATCTGCAGGTCTCGCGTGGCAGCGACGGGGACCGGGATTTTGTATTCCCTGCGGCTGACACCAAGCCGACGCTGGTTTTGTTTACGCAGAATAAGCCTGGCCTGGCCGACAGCCCGGCGGCGCAGAAGGGCGCTAAGATCATCTCGATTGATGACATTCGCTGGGGCCGCCGTGATATCAAGACAGTGCAGTTGCTTTACCCGTCGATGGGCAAGATGATGGCCAAGGCCGCCGGATGCGATGATGCGTGGATGATTGAGGATGGCTATGTCACTGAAGGCACTAGCAACAACGCCTATTTCGTCAAAAACGGCAAGATCGTGACCCGTCCGCTGTCCAACGACATCTTGCACGGGATCACCCGCAAGGCTGTGCTGCGTATGGCAGCCGAGGCGCAGATGGAAGTCGAAGAACGCCTGTTTACGATCGATGAGGCGAAAGAGGCGGATGAAGCCTTCACCACCTCGGCCAGTGCCTTTGTGATGCCTGTGGTTGAGATTGATGGGGTTTCTCTGGGCGATGGCACGCCAGGGCCGATTGCCAAGCGTCTGCGTGAGATTTATCTGGATGAAAGCCGCAAGGCGGCGATCTAAGCAAAAGGCCCGCCAAACCGGCGGGCCTTTTTGATTTCAGCGTTCAACCTTTTTTGGTGACGTTTTCGTCAAAGGCGACCTCGAAGGCGGCCTGTTTTTCGGGGCTGGCTTCGGTCTGATAATTGGCTTTCCACTCATCCATGGTCATGCCGTAGAAAATTTGACGGGCTTCGTCCTTGCCCATCTCGATGCCTTTTTCATTAGCCGCTTCCTGATACCAGCGCGACAGGCAGTTGCGGCAGAACCCGGCCAGATTCATCATGTCGATGTTCTGCACGTCGGTGCGGTCTTCCATCAGGTGTTTTTGCAACCGGCGGAAGGCTGCGGCCTGAAGTTCGATTTCGGTTTGCTTGTCCATGTGCTGACTCCGGATGACAGTATCGTTGTCCTTGACCTAGCGGCCCGGAGGCGATGTTTCAACAAACAGGATGTCAGGCCAGTTTCAAGGCCAGCCAAGGCACGATGCAAAAGATCAATGTAAGGACCTTGTAGTTGGCCAGATACCGGAAATACGCTCGTTTCACTTCCGACCGCTCCATCTGGAATAACTTGCTGTGAATGCCCGCAATCTGCTCCTGCAGCAACAGGACCATTAATGCTGTAAACAACAGCACCGCGATGTTCAGCGCGGCCATCCAACCAAAAACAGAGGTTGCGAATTCCTGGGTCATGGCGATCCCCTTTCGACGAATATATGGGGATCAGGTGGTATCCTCACAATGACGTGTGATCAAAGGTCGCTAGTATCCAGCGCGTCCTGTAACACAACGGCCAAACGTTCCGCCCAAGCCCTTTGTCCCGCGTGATCGGCGATCAGATCATTGCGCAGCTCGATCAGGGCATTGGGGCGGCCAAAGGCGGTGCAATGTTTATCAATCGCATCGCCGGGCAGAACACCAGTATAGGGCTCGTTGACGCCGACGCACAGGTCCCCTTCGGCCTCAAGCCGGTCGACCAGCGGGCGCGAAAAACGCTCGTCCGGGGTGTGCAGCACGCCAACATGCCACGGACGCGGCTCGCGCCCTCGCAACTGACGGGTGAAGGAGTGCATTGAGATGATCACCGCATGAGGCAAGGCGGCCAGCTCGGCCAAAGCGTTGTGATACGGGCGGTAACACATGTTTAGCCGCCGCTCCCGCTCGGCCGCGTCGGCGTAACGATTGCCTGGGATGATCGACCCGTCATAAAGCTTCATCAGCAGGGTCGGGTCATCCTCGCCCCGGTTCGGGTCGATCACCAGGCGCGAGAAATTGGCAGCCACCACGGGCGCGTTCAGGATTTCCCCAAGATGTTTCGAAACCTCATAGGCACCCACGTCATAGGCGATATGGCGCTCCATATCTTCGCGCGGCAGGCCAAGGTCGCCGCCGTTGATGTCGGGCGGGACGGTGTTGGTGGCATGGTCACATGTGATTAGCCAGCGCGACGGGCGATCAGCGCCGTGGATAAAAAACGGAGAATACGTCATAAGCCTGTCATCTTGTTTGTCGCAGGTGTAGGGCAGTTGCTTTGAAAAGGGAATTGCGCAATAAGCAGCTTGAAGTGATGTTTGCGGTAACATTTACGCGACACCTAAAGAAAACGTGAGGAGAGCACCACCAATGCGACGCCTGAGAAATGTGAAAATCGTGGCGACGCTGGGTCCGGCGTCGAATGACTATGACATGATCCGAGCTCTGCACGAGGCCGGGGCGGATGTGTTCCGCCTAAACATGAGCCACGGTAGCCATGATGAAATCCGCGAGCGGCACAGGATCATCCGTCAGGTTGAAAAGGATCTGGACAGCCCGATCGCCATTCTGGCCGATTTGCAAGGACCGAAACTGCGTGTCGGCGTCTTCGCCAACGACTCTGAGGAATTGGAAGAGGGCGCGGCCTTCCGGCTGGACCTTGACCCCGAGGCTGGGGATATCAACCGCGTTTGCCTGCCGCACCCCGAGATTTTCGCGGCGCTGGAACCGGGCGCGCGTCTGCTGGTCAATGACGGTAAAATCCGCCTGATCGTACAGGATTGCGGTCAGGATTTCGCCAATTGCACGGTTGAGGTCGGGGGCACGATCTCGAACCGTAAAGGGGTGAACGTGCCCGATGTGGTGCTGCCGCTGGCGGCCCTTTCGGCGAAGGACCGTGACGATCTGGAATTTGTCTGCCAATTGGGTGTCGACTGGTTGGCGCTGAGCTTTGTGCAGCGTGCCAAGGATGTGTTCGAAGCCCGCGGGCTGGCGGATGGGCGCGCTTCGATCCTGTCGAAGATCGAAAAGCCAGCGGCGGTTGAGGCGTTTGACGACATCCTCGATGCGTCTGACGGGATCATGGTCGCGCGCGGCGATCTGGGGGTCGAACTGCCGGTTTCTGCCGTGCCGCCGATCCAGAAACGTTTGGTGCGCAAGTGCCGGGGCGCGGCCAAACCAGTGATCGTGGCCACGCAGATGCTGGAAAGCATGATCGAAAGCCCGATGCCCACGCGGGCCGAGGTCTCGGACGTGGCGACGGCGATATATGAGGGCACTGACGCCATCATGCTCAGTGCGGAATCGGCGGCGGGCTCTTACCCGGTCGAAGCGGTCCAGACCATGAACAAGGTCGCCATCGAGGTTGAGGCCGACCCGACCTATACCCAGATCATCGCGTCATCGCGGACCGCGAAAGGCACGACTATTGCAGACGGTATCGTGGCGGCGGCCCGCGAGATTGCGGAAAAGACGGATATCAAAGCGATCTGCTGTTTTACTCAAAGCGGGACCACGGCCTTGTTGACAGCGCGCGAGCGTCCTGGAGTGCCAATCATCGCCATGACCCCCGCGAAGGGCACTGCCCGCCGCTTGTGCCTCAGCTGGGGCTGCCACTGCGTCATGACACCAGAATTGGAGCGGTTCAAAGGCGCGGTTGTGAACGCGGCCCGCGCCGCTCGGTCGGGTGGGTTCGCAGCTGAAACCGACCAGATCGTGGTCACCGCAGGGGTGCCATTCAACGTTCCGGGCACGACTAATATTCTGCGGATTGCACCGTGTGATGAGCGTTTGATCTATAACACGGATCCCGGGTGATAGGTGATTTGCCTTAATTTTGGGCAAAAAAAGAATATAAAAAACATATATATAGAAAAATAGGAGGGGAAACTTTCAGTTTCCCCTCTATTTTTTGGTGTTTTTCTCGGATACTGGTTCGCGTGGGCGGTCAATTTAAAAAGTTCCAGACCCCGACTGCCCGGCCGGGGGCACGGGCCTCGGTATAATCAACAAAATTGGAGGAACACCATGACAACCAAGATTGTCATCGGACTGGACGGGACAGAAACCGGAGAACGCGCGATCGCATTTGCCAAAGATTTGGCTGAGCGGATCGGGACGTGTGAATTGCTGGTGGTTTATGTCATCGAATGGTCCCCGTTTACATTTCAGACACCGGAAGAAAACGCCCTACGTCACAAGCGCCGCGAGGAAGAGGTTGAACTGGCCACGACGCGTATCATCGCGCCTGCGGTCGATGCGCTCAAAGCCGCCGGGTTCGAGGCACATGGTATCGTGCGTCACGGCGACGTTGCAGAAACGCTCAACAAGATCACCGTCGAAAACGGCGGCACACAGATCATCGTAGGACGCGCCTCCGCCGATGGGTTCAAGAAACGCCTGTTTGGCAGCTCGACCCAAAATCTGGTCATGCATGCCGATGTGCCGGTCACGGTCGTGAACTGAGGGGAGAGACAAGAATGAGAATGCTCAAACAATTTGGCGCTTTCGCCGCTGGGGCCTTTGCCGCCGGTCCTGCCCTGGCGCAAGAGGCTCCGGGTCTCGACGAAAAGATCAATCAGGCGTTCGCCGATTTCACCGGCCCCTTCGTCAGCTTCATCTTCGCACCGTTTCCGGGAACCGGTTTCCCGTGGATCGTAGGTTGGTTGGTGATCGCCGCCACGGTGTTCACAGTTTATTTTGCCTTCGTGCAATTGCGCTTCTTCAGCCACGCGATCAGCCTTGTCAAAGGTGACTACTCCGACCCCAATGATGCAGGCGAGGTCAGCCACTTTCAGGCGCTTGCAACGGCGCTGTCGGGTACAGTCGGCCTTGGAAACATCGCCGGCGTGGCGGTGGCCATCGGTATCGGCGGGCCGGGTGCTACGTTCTGGATGATCGTCGCAGGTCTGCTGGGAATGGCCTCGAAATTCACCGAATGTACGCTGGGTGTGAAGTACCGCAACGAATACGAGGACGGTACCGTTTCGGGCGGTCCGATGTATTACATGTCCAAGGGGTTCAGTGAACTGGGCTTGCCGGGCGGTAAGATTCTGGCAGTTCTGTTCTCGATCTTCTGTATTCTTGGCGCGCTGGGTGGGGGCAATATGTTCCAGGCCAATCAGGCGCACCAGCAGATCGCGGGCATTGTCGGAGACTATCCGGGTTGGATCACAGGTCTGGTCTTTGCGGGTATCGTCTTTGCCGTGATCGTAGGCGGCCTGAAATCCATCGCCAGCGTAACCGAGAAGGTCGTGCCCTTCATGGGTGTCATGTATGTATTGGCCGCGTTGGTCATCATCATCATGCACGCGGATCAGATCGGCTGGGCTTTTGGTCAGATCTTCGCAGGTGCCTTCACCGGTCTCGGCGTGGCTGGCGGCATGGTCGGCGCGCTGATCCAGGGCTTCCGGCGTGCGGCGTTCTCGAACGAAGCAGGCGTGGGTTCTGCGGCGATTGCGCACTCGGCGGTGCGGACCAAGGAACCGATCACAGAGGGCTTTGTCTCACTGCTCGAACCGTTCATTGATACGGTCGTGATCTGTACCATGACTGCGCTGGTGATCATTATCACTCAGCAGTTGATCGTCGATCCGGCAACTGGCAACTACATGCTGAACGAAGCGGGCAACGCGATTGCCACGGTCGATGGCAATACCGGCGTCAGCCTGACCTCGGCAGCTTTCGGCAGTGCGTTTGGCTGGTTCCCGTTCATTCTGGCTATTGCCGTGGTACTGTTTGCCTTCTCGACCATGATCAGCTGGTCCTATTACGGCCTCAAGGCCTGGACCTACCTGTTTGGTGAGGGTCACACCAAAGAGCTGGTCTTCAAGATCATCTTCTGTGTGTTCGTAGTGATCGGTGCGGCGGCCAACCTTGGCCCGGTCATCGACTTCTCGGATGCGGCGATCTTTGCCATGGCGGTTGTGAACGTCTTCGCGCTGTATTTCCTGATGAAGATTGTACGTCAGGAGCTGGCGAGCTATGCGGCTCGGTTGAAAAGCGGCGAAATCCGCAAGTTCGGTCACTAAAACCTTTCACCGGGGCGGCCCGCGTCGCCCCGGTGCCTGACCAGCCGCAAAATAAGCAGATTCTGGTCCAAACCCCCTTGCCAGTATGATCGAACTTGCGTAAACGGCGCTTCTGATCGCGTGACCGGCCGAGATGGCATGCCGAGTCGCGTCTGAAACCGAACCCGAGAATAGGAGACGGAAATGCCTAAGATGAAGACCAAGTCGAGCGCCAAGAAGCGCTTTAAGGTGACTGCGACCGGTAAGGTCCTTGCTGGCCAGGCCGGCAAACGGCACGGAATGATCAAGCGGACCAAGAAATTCATCCGCGACGCCCGTGGCAACACCACCCTGTCCGCCCCCGACGCCAAGATCGTCAAGGGCTACATGCCCTACGACCGCTAAGAGGAGATACCAACATGTCCCGCGTTAAAGGTGGAACCGTAACTCACGCCCGTCACAAGAAGGTCATCAAGGCCGCCAAAGGTTACTATGGCCGCCGCAAGAGCACCTTCAAGGTTGCCCGTCAGGCCGTCGACAAGGCCAACCAGTACGCAACCCGCGACCGTAAGAACCGCAAGCGCAACTTCCGCGCGCTGTGGATCCAGCGCATCAACGCTGCTGTCCGTTCGCACGACGAGGCTCTGACCTATTCCCGCTTCATCAACGGCCTGAACCTGGCCGGTATCGAAGTGGACCGCAAAGTTCTGGCCGACCTGGCCGTGCACGAACCGGAAGCGTTCGGCGCGATCGTCGCCAAAGCCCAGGCCGCTCTGGCTGCCTGATCCTCTGCTACAGAGACAGTGAATGAAAGGCCGTCCCGTTTTGGGGCGGCCTTTTTCGTCTGGGTTTGTTAGATAATCTTTTGTTCTTATCCAGCCGATGAACCATCGTTTCCCACTAAGCTATCGGTCTTCGCTTTGCTCCTGAAACCGCTCAAACCAGAGCTCCGCGCTTTCATCAGAACATCCTAAGTTTTTGGCGATTTTCATAATCATTGAGCGTTTGGTCCTCTGCGGCTTAAGTCTCTGGATCAAAGAGATGTGCCTCAGACGCGCGGTTTCAAAGTCTTCAAAAAAGGAAGGAAGTTGCTCCGTATCAATGTCGAAGTGGTAACGTAGAGCTTTGCGAATGAACATTTCTTCAAAGCCCATGTCTTGCAGTCGGCCCGCATATTCCTTTGATGTTTCATTTGTTTGAGCGGGTAGTACCCTGTAGTCACTTTGAGTCATAGGTGTTTTCGTGTGATTTGAACGTGGCTTGGAATTAGTAGGTAGTACTGATCGGCAGTTCTGAACTGTCGTCTGCAACAAACTCGCAGAAATTTCGTCCATACAACTACTTATCTTCTTTCTTCACCAACTGCGCCGCAAAGGCCACGCCGGTCCCCGGACCTGCGTAGGTCACCATGATGACGTCATCCAGATAGACACCGTTGAATATCCCCGCGGACACGTCATCGCCCGATATCCCTGCCTCGGCCAGAACAAAGCGGGTGGGGTCGTCCAGGGAAAACGTGCCCATCGCCTCTTCGACGATCCAGTCGGTGTCTCCGATCCGCCGCCAGCGGTTGGTGGCGGTGATCAGGTTGCCGTCGAGCTTGGTGATCTCCAGCTCCATCTCGGTTTTCTGCAGGCCCTTGGCGTGGTTCGGGTTCGATTTGGCGAAACCCACCAAGTAGGTGCCGTGCCATGTGCCCACGATCTGAGGGAAACCGCTGCCTTGTTCGGCAAAGGCTGGCGCGGTGAAGGCAAGAAGGAAAGTGGTGAAAAATGCGCGGAACATCGGGTGGTCTCCTGTCTGGAATAGAAACAGGCTATCCGAGTTGCGGGCTTTGGCAAGGTTTTGTTCGGGCACAAAAAAACCGGCGCGAGGGTGCGCCGGTTTTCATCTTTCACAGGTTTTAGCCGAAGACACGCCCCAGCGCGCCGTCCACCGCATCGGTGATCTGGTCGATATCGTCCGGCGTCGCGATCAGCGCAGGCGAGAAACACAGCGTGTTGTTCCGGCCCGGAACCGAGCGGTTGGTGACGCCGATGATCACGCCCTGCGCCATACAGTCGGCGACCACGGCCTGCGCCATCTTTTCGTTCACCGGCTCGCGGCTTGCGCGGTCCGAGACCAGCTCAGCACCAAGGAACAGGCCCTTGCCGCGCACGTCGCCGATGACCTTATGCTTTTCCATCAGCCCCTGCAGGTTGCCCATCATACGCGCGCCCATGTCGGTGCAGTTCTGCAGAAGGTTCTCATCCTCGATGATCCGCATGTTTTCGATCGCTGCCGCCGGACCAGCGGTGCAGCCGCCAAAGGTCGAGATATCGCGGAAATAGTTCATCGGGTCGTCGGCATTGTCCTTGAACATGTCAAAGATTTCCTCGGTCGTGACCATGCAGGCAATCGCCGCATAGCCCGAGGCGACACCCTTGGCCATGGTCACAAAGTCAGGCTTCACGCCATATTGCTGATAGCCAAACCATGTGCCGGTACGACCAATGCCACAGACAACCTCGTCGATATGCAGAAGGATGTCGTATTTATCGCAAATCTCCTGCACGCGCTGCCAATAGCCTTCGGGGGCCTCAATGACGCCACCACCGGCGGTCACAGGCTCAAGGCACAGGGCACCAACAGTATCGGGGCCTTCGCGCAGGATGACCTCTTCGATCTGATCAGCCGCCCATTCGCCGAAATTCTCTTCAGGTGCGCCGTCTAGCTCGTGCTTGCGGTATTCCATGCAATGGGGCACGCGCACGAAATCGGGGGCAAAGGGGCCGTATTGCGCGTTGCGCTCGTCCTGACCGCCCGCCGACATCGCCGCCAGGGTCGAGCCGTGGTAGTCGCGGTCGCGGTACAGGATCTTGGTCTTCTTGCCGCCGTATTTCTTGTGGGCGATCTGACGGACCATTTTGAAGGCTTTCTCATTCGCCTCAGAACCTGAGTTCATATAGTAGACACGGCTCATTCCCGGCATCTTGCTGATCAGCTTTTCCGCAAAGATCGAGCCCGGAATCGACCCGGCCGAGTTGGCGAAATAGCACAGCTTCATTAGCTGGTCGTAGACCGCCTTGCAGATCGATTCGCGGCCATAGCCCACGTTGACCGTCCAGACCCCGCCGGATACGGCATCCAGATGTTCCTTGCCGTTCTGGTCCCAAACGCGCATTCCCTTGCCCTCGACAATGATGCGCGGGTCGTTGGTTTCAAACGGTTTATGCTGGATCAGGTGGTGCCAGATATGGGCGCGGTCGGCCTCGACCACGCGGGAAAGATCGTTTTCGTTGAACGTGCCGTCCATGACATGTCCTTTCGCAAAGTGTGGGTGCGTAAGCGGCGGAGCAGGAGCCCCGGCCCTTGACTATTCGATGGCTCAGATCACCGCGAAAGACCACCGGTAGATAGGGCCAGATTGCACTATCGCGTATTGCCAGTCTATGTCGTATTCATACGGGTTTGTCAGGCGCGCGTCTTTGTGATCAAGTCGCGCGACAGATACTGAGGGAGGATGCGCTGATGACCGCGGCAAATATCTATGAGCGTCATTTGGACAAGGGCAGGGCGAACTACACGCCCCTGTCACCGCTGAGCTTCATCGACCGCACGGCTCAGATCTACCCAGACTACCCGTCCGTCGTTTACGGCGCGCGACGTTATAGCTGGGCGGAAACCTACGCGCGCTGTCGCCGAATGGCCGGTGCTTTGGTTGCGCGGGGGATTGGCAAGGGCGACACCGTATCAATCATCGCGGCTAACATCCCAGAGATGTACGAGGCGCATTTCGGTGTCCCCATGACCGGCGCCGTTCTGAACGCCATCAACACAAGGCTGGATGCCCCGATCATTGCCTTCATCCTGAACCACGCGGAATCCAAAGTACTGCTGGTCGATCCCGAGTTTTCGGGCGTCGTGAAAGAGGCGCTGACGCAGGTCGATCACGATCTGCTGATCATTGATATCGAAGATGACAGCTATGAGGGGGGCGAGAAGCTGGGTGCGCTGACCTATGACGCTCTGCTGGCCGAGGGGGATCCCGAATACGCGTGGTCTCTGCCGGGTGACGAATGGGACGCGATCACGCTGAACTATACCTCTGGTACCACGGGCAACCCCAAGGGGGTTGTCTATCACCACAGGGGTGCGGCCCTGAACGCACAGTCGGACCTGCTGGATTGGGACATACCCAAGCATTCGACCTATCTGTGGACGTTGCCGATGTTCCACTGCAACGGCTGGTGTTTCCCTTGGGCGATGGCGGCCAATGCAGGCGTCTCGGTCTGTTTGCGCGCGGTGCGGGCCGAACCGATCTATGCCGCCTTCCGCGACGAAAAAGTCACCCATTTCTGCGGCGCTCCCATCGTGCTGAACATGCTGGCCAACGCACCCGAGGCACTCAAGGATTTCGACCAGAAGATCAAGGTGATGACCGCAGGCGCCCCGCCCCCTGCCGCCGTGATTGCGAATATGGAAGGGATGGGGATCGAGGTTACACATGTCTACGGCCTGACCGAAACCTACGGTCCATCGGTCGTCTGCGCCTGGAAAGATGAGTGGAACGAAAAACCGGCCGATGAGCGCGCTGCGCTGAAGGTCCGGCAGGGGGTGCGCTACACGGCACTGTCCGGTCTGATGGTGGCCGACCCTGAAACGCTAGAGCCGGTCCCTTCCGACGGAGAGACCATGGGTGAGATCTTCATGCAGGGCAATGTGGTGATGAAGGGCTATCTCAAGAACCCCGATGCCACCGACAAGGCGTTTAACGGCGGCTGGTTTGCCTCGGGTGACCTGGGGGTGATGCACCCCGACGGCTATATCGCGCTCAAGGACCGGTCCAAGGACATCATTATTTCGGGAGGCGAGAATATCTCATCGGTCGAGGTCGAGGATATCCTCTACAAACACCCCGCTGTGATGGAGGCTGCCGTGGTTGCCCGCCCCGACGAGAAATGGGGTGAAACACCTTGTGCCTTTGTCGAACTCAAACACGACGCGCAGGCAAACGCGGCCGAGATTATCGCCTTCTGTCGCGATCACATGGCCCATTTCAAGGCACCCAAAACGGTGGTGTTCGGGCCGCTGCCCAAGACTTCGACGGGAAAGGTGCAAAAGTTCAAGCTGCGCGATCAGGCCAAGGCTCTGGGCTAAGTGCCCGTTCGATCAAAGATCGTCAGGTCCAACGCCAGCATTTCGCCCATCCAGATGGCACGATCCCGGTGATCCTCAAGATGCTGGCCAGTTTCGGGATGCGTAAATATGGTGAGCCCTTGTCGGTTCAGCATCAGCCATGGAATAACCTGATCAAACGCGTCGGGCGCAAATGCCAGCTGACAGCTCCAGCGCGGATGTGGGCCAACGTTCTTGGCGTGCATTCGGCCGACCTCAACAGGGAACAAGCGGCCCGCCTTTTCGCAAAGCTGTTGCGCGACTGTTTGAGAATGAGCATCGAAATAGACATGAGCGTGATAGCCGATGATTTCGGGCATAGGGGTCTCCATCCTTGCTGAGACGATCTTAATAAGCCAGCGTCGCGTCTTTCCCTATCCGCATGGGTACACAGACCCTGTGCGGTCAGTCAGGCGCGTGCCGGTCCGGGTGAGCCTGCGCAAAAGCGGGCAGGTCTGCGCAGGCAGCGTCGACACTCAGGATACGGGGTAGCCCGGTCAGATCGACCTGCCAGCGACGTGCATTATACATCTGCGGAATTAGACACAGATCGGCCAAACCGGGCTGAGTGCCGGTACAATAGGGGGCTTGTTCGAAACCGTTCAGCAATGCTTCGAACGCCAGTAGGCCGGGACGGATGAAATGGCGCATCCAATCGCCCGGCATGCCTTCGGCGCTGCCACTTAATGTCGTTGCGTGGCGCGCGACCGACAGGTTGCAGACCGGATGCAGATCTACGGCGATGGATTGCGCCAATGCCAACGCCTGCGCGCGGGCCGCTGGCTCGGCAGGCAGCAAGCCCATACCGCGGGTCTGGTCCAGATAGTCGATGATCGCCAACGACTGGGTCAGACGCAGCCCGTCTATCTCAAGAACAGGTACCAGACCTTGCGGATTGCGGGCCAGATGCACGTCGGACCTGTGATCGCCCGCCACCAGGTCGACCGAAACTGCCTGATACGAAATCCCGGCGAGGTTCAGCGCGATACGCACCCGATAACTGGCCGAGGACCGCCAATAATCATATAGGATCACACTCATCCGGATCTCCCTACTAGATCAATCCCCAGGCAGCGTGGCCGTTTTCAAAGCTTGTGACAACACCTCGGCATCACCGATGTGGTTGGCCAGAACCAAGATCAGCCGCGCATTCAACGCGTCGCTTTCGTCCTTTCCCAGCCCTTCATGCGAGGCTAGCAACTGCGCATAGAAGTCGTCCGCGCTGTCGAAATTGGGGGTGAGGATCAGATCAGCCATCCTGCTTACTCCTTTCCTGTGGCCCGGCGCATCGCCTGCCGGAACGCGTTTTCTTCGAAATTGTCCCGCCGCGCCGCCACATGTTGGTCTGGGCGGATCAGATAGACGGCGCTGGTCGCATCGCCCAGATAGCGGCGCTTCAGCTCAAGCGTCAGGTCATCCTTGATCGAAAGTGCGAGTCGTGTGGCCTCGACTCCGTCTTCCTCGATCCGGTCGGGAGCGTCAGCGTCGATGGTCAGCAAAGTGAATTTGCCCGCCAGTTTTGACAACAGGAATTCGTCGCCCAATGGCGCATCAGGGCAGGCCGCGCCGGGGCAGGTCAGGTCCGGCCCGCTAAGCGCATCAGCCGAACTGAGCGACGATCCCTCGTAGGTACACGGCGTGCTCAGCCGCCCGGAATTGACCAGCGGGCGTGCGAATTCGTAGTGCTCGCTCAGGTCTAGAACTGCATCGCGCATCAGGCGCGACATCTCGGATTTTGGCGTGATAAAATCGGTCGAGCGGGTGGAGTTCTGGATATTCTCATCCGCCGCCTGCACGCGCTCGCGGCTATAGCTGTCCAATAGCAGCTCGGGTGCCTGTCCGTCGATGACTAGCTTCAACTTCCAGCACAGATTGTCGGTGTCCTGAATTCCCGAATTCGCCCCGCGCGCGCCAAACGGGCTGACCTGATGGGCGCTGTCCCCTGCAAAGAGCACACGGCCATAGCGGAACCGTTCCATCCGACGGCATTGGAACGTGTAGATCGAGACCCATTCAAGCTCAAACACCACATCCTCACCCAGCATTGCCTTGAGGCGCGGGATGACGTTTTCGGGGCGTTTCTCGCGCTCTTTGTCGATGTCCCACCCCAGTTGCAGATCGATGCGCCAGACATTGTCGGGCTGTTTGTGCAGCAGTGCAGACTGACCCCGGTTGAAGGGGGGGTCGAACCAGAACCAGCGCTCGGTGGGGAAGTCGGCCTCCATCACCACATCCGCGATCAGGAAATTGTCTTCGAATACCCGCCCGTCAAAATCCAGCCCCAGCATCCGGCGGGTGGGAGAATGCGCGCCATCGCACGCAATCAGCCAGTCGGCTTCGACGTTATAGGGGCCTTCTGGCGTTTCGACCTCAAGTTTAACATGGTCGTCATGGGTGCCGATGGCTTCGACCTTGTTGCGGCCCCGGATTTCGATCGGGGCACCTTCGGCCTGCAAGGCGCGAACGCGGTCGACCAGAATATTCTCAAGATGATATTGTTGCAGGTTCACGAAGGCGGGGTTGGCAAAGCCTTTTTCGGGCAGCAAGTCGAACTCATAAACTTTGCGGTCGTCGAAAAAGACCTTGCCTGCTTCCCATTGAACCCCGGATTCTGCCATCGGTTTGCCACAGCCCAGCCGGTCGGCAATATCCAATGTACGTTGTGAAAAGCAGATCGCGCGGCTGCCGAAACTGACCTTGTCATTGTCATCCAGCACCACGACCTCGACCCCTTGCTGCGCCAGATCGATGGCGGCGCTCAGGCCAACGGGACCGGCGCCCACAACGATCACCTTGTGGCGCACAGGCGTTGCAGTGTCCTGATCCGGGCTGCGATCATACGCATAAAGGGGTGTTTCGAAGATCTTGTTCATAGGCTCTCTCCCCGGTGCCTTGGCGCGAAACTCCGTGTCTCTGGCGGGACTGGGCCAGAGGGTCTTCCCGAATGGTTCCATCGAAACTCCGGCCGCAAAACGATCTGGATCAAATGCGACGCTATGTCCCTAGGCTTGCAGGGCCTCCCACATCTCCAGATCCCGTTGGGCGGTCCATATGCGCGGCGTGTCAATACCTCGGGCTTCGTCATAGGCGCGGGCGACGTTGAAGGGCAGGCAGTGTTCATAAATCGCGTAATCGGCAAATTTCGGATCACACTCGGCACGTACGGCGTCCCACGCTTCTTTAAGCGATCCTCCACGCGCCGCGACCTTTGCAGCAGGAAGGTAGGTGCTTCCGACGAAATCGCGGGTGTTTTCGATGGCGGCATTGACCATGTTCTTGCCGATCAGAGCGTCACCGCGTCCCGGCGCGATGGCGTCCACGTCGAACCATTTGATCGCATCCAGCGTATCGCCCCAGTCGCCGAAGTGCCCGTCGCCGCAGTAGCAGGCCGAGTGGTATTCGACGATGTCGCCTGTGAACATGACATTCTGATCAGCCACATGGATGACGATATCACCCGCCGTATGGGCGCGGCCCAGATGCATCAGGTCGACCCGGCGGTTGCCCAGATAGACCGTCATCGTATCGCTGAAGGTGGTGGTGGGCCACGTCAGGCCGGGGATGCTTTCATGCCCCTCAAAAAGGCGGGGAAAGCGTTGGAATTCGCTGTCCCAATCCTCTTGTCCGCGTTCCACGACCATAGCGCGGGCCATATCCGACATCAGGATTTGCTGCGCTCCGAAGGCGCTGGCCCCAAGCACGCGCACGGCGTGGTAGTGGGTCAACGCCACATGGGTGATCGGTTTGTCGGTGACCGAGCGGACGCAGTCGATGACCTTCTGCGCCAGACGGGGGGTGGCCTGGGCCTCGATGATCATGACGCTGTCATCGCCGATGATGACGCCGGAATTGGGATCGCCCTCGGCGGTGAAGGCATAGAGCCCTTCGCCGATTTCCGTGAAGCTGATCTTTTTTTCGGACATGTCCCCTTGGGACGCGAAAGCCTTGGCCATGTTGGGTTCCTTTTTCCGAGCCGTGTGCGGATTGCGGTGTTGCACCGCCTCCGGCGGCCGTATTTTTGACGAGAAGAAGGGCTGGGTTCACCTTTTATAGGGGTCGTCCAATGCGGACAGAAGGGTGCCGGTGCAATCTCCGAAGCCGATTGTGTAGCCGTCGCCTATGGCGGATCCGGTTAGGGTCAGAGTGTCGCCGTCCTCGATAAAGCTTCGGGTCTCGCCAGTGTCGAGGGTCAGGGGTTCCTTACCGCCCCAGCTGAGTTCCAGAAGTGAGCCGCGCTCGGGTTTTGTGGGGCCAGATATCGTGCCCGATCCAAGCAGGTCGCCGGTATTCATCGGGCAGCCCGAGGTCGTGTGATGGGCCAGTTGTTGGGCTGCGGAATAGTACATCTGGTTGTAATTCGTACGCGCGATCGTGGTGGCAGGCTTGCCAGCGGGGGCCATTGTCACGGACAGGTCGATGTCATAGAGCATGGGTCCGCAATCCTTGAGGTGATCCAGCAGCTCATGATCGCGGGCTGGGGTGTCACAGCGGAACGGCTCCAGCGCCGCTTTGGTCACGATCCAGGGGCTGATCGAGGTGGCTGTGGCCTTGGCCTGGAACGGACCCAGTGGCTGATATTCCCAGGCCTGTATGTCGCGGGCGGACCAATCGTTTAGCAGAACATAACCAAAGATGTTGTCGTCCGCCTCCTGCACCGAGATAGGGCCTTCCGATGGCGTGCCCACGATGGCGCCCATCTCAAGCTCAATGTCAAAGCGGCGGCTGGGCAGGAAGGCCGGGCGGTCGTGATCGGGAGATTTCAACTGGCCCCACGGGCGACGGATATCTGTACCGGACACAACAACGGACGAGGCGCGGCCGTTGTAGCCAATGGGAATGTGCAGCCAATTGGGTGGTAGCGCATTTTCGGGCCCGCGGAACATGGTGCCAACATTCTGTGCGTGGTGGCGGCCTGCGTAGAAGTCGGTGTATTCGCTGACTGCGAAAGGCAGGTGCATCTCGGCATCACTTTGAGCCACGAGCAGGGGTTCGACTTGCCCTTGTTCTTCCGATCTGTCGGCCAAAAGACTGTTCAGGCGCGCGCGCAGGGCAGCCCAGACGGCCGGGCCTTGCTCCATCAGTGGGTTCCAAAAGGGCAGGTCAAACAAGGGCTCATCCGTCAGGACGATCAGGCCTTTGGCCTCGGCCGTGGTGATGTCGAGGATCATGTCTCCAATCGCCACTCCGCAGCGCGGTTCACCGTCTTCGGTGGAAAACACACCGTAAGGCAAGTTGTTCAATGGGAACGGATGGTTGGCGGCGTTAGCTGAAGCCACCCAGGAATTCATCAAGGACATTCTTTCTCCAGACCTTTTGTGCAGGTCGAGATTTTTCGTCGAAAAATCTTGGACCCGCGAGGTGTTTATTTTTTGCCGGGTGTTCCGTCGAACTTTTTCTCAAGCGAGGTCCAGCAGTCAATGTAATCATCCTGCAAGGGGGCCTCATTGGCGGCGAATGCCGTTAGGTGCTGCGGAAAACGGGTTTCAAACATGAAGGACATGGTGTTGTCCAACTTGTCCGGGCCGAGGTTGGAATTTGACGCTTTGTCAAACGCTTCGCGGTCCGGCCCGTGGGGCAGCATCATATTGTGCAGGCTCATCCCTCCGGGAACAAATCCCTGTGGCTTGGCGTCATACTGGCCGTAGATATTGCCCATCAGCTCGGACATGATGTTTTTGTGGTACCAGGGCGGGCGGAACGTGTCTTCTGCCACCATCCAGCGTTCGCGGAACAGGACGAAGTCGATATTGGCCGTGCCGGGCTGGCCCGAAGGCGCTGTTAAGACAGTAAAGATCGACGGATCGGGGTGGTCGAACAGGATCGCGCCGACCGGGCAATAGGTGCGCAGGTCATATTTGTAAGGCGCGTAGTTGCCATGCCAGGCGACCACATCCAGCGGGCTTTGCCCGATCTTGGTGGTATGAAACTGGCCGCACCACTTTACGGTGACAGTCGAGGGGACCTCGCGGTCTTCGAACGCCGCCACGGGCGCCTTGAAGTCGCGCGGGTTGGCCATGCAGTTCGCGCCGATCGGACCTCGGCCCGGCAGTTCGAATTTCTGCCCGTAGTTCTCACAGACGAAGCCGCGCGCAGGGCCTTCCAGAACCTCGACCCGGTAGACCAGACCGCGTGGGATGATGGCGATCTCTTTGGGTTCAACGTCAATGATCCCAAGCTCGGTGGCAAAGCGTAGACGGCCTTCCTGAGGGACCACCAACAGCTCGGAATCGGCCGAGAAGAAATAGTCATCCACCATGGAGTCCGTCACCAGATAGATATGGCTGGCCATGCCCACCTGCGTATTGACATCCCCCGCCGTGGTCATGGTGCGCATGCCAGTCAGCCAGGTCAGGCCGTCACCGGAATGGGCAACCGCGTCCCAGCGGTATTGACCCAAGCTGATGACATCCGGGTCAACGCAGGGGGCCGATTTCCAATAGGGCAGGTCGATTTTCTCATATCGATGCGAATGCTTGACTGAGGGGCGGATGCGATAGCACCACGTCCGTTCCGGCGGATTGGCGGTGAACGCAGTACCGCTCAGCTGTTCGCCATAGAGGCCATAATTGCAGCGTTGCGGGCTGTTCATCCCTTGCGGCAGCGCGCCGGGCAAAGCTTCTGTTTCAAAGTCGTTTGCCCAGCCAGGCATATAGCCTTCGTGTGTGCCAACAGAGCTGCTGGCCTGGGTCATCTGATGCGGATCAGCCGGACGGTTCATCCCGTACTCCTCCTGTTTTGCTGCTTGTGGGATAATAGTTGATTTTGTAACTAACAAGCATGACAAAGACAGACACCGCAAAAAATGATGCGTTTGATTTGCAGGATTTCCTGCCCTATCTGCTGAACCGCGCAGCCGAGGAAAGCTCATTGGAATTTCAGCGTGCCTACAAGGACCGCTACGGGATGTTGCGCACGGAATGGCGTGTGCTGTTTCATCTGGGAAATTATGGTGAGATAACCGCGAAAGAGATCGGGGAAAGAGCGCGTATCCACAAGACCAAGATCAGTCGGGCGGTCAGCAAGCTTGAACTCCGCCGGTTCCTGACACGCACGCCCAGCGAACGCGACCGCCGGGTCGAGCATCTGAAACTGACCCCAGCGGGCAAGGCTGCCTACCGAGAGCTCTGCGGTATCGCCCGGCAATATGATGCCAAACTGGCCGCAATGTTTGATGAGGATGAAGCCGCCCTGCTGCGCAAGATGCTGCAGAAACTGGCCGAGATGAGGTGAACTCTGGTAATTGTCATCCATTGACCCCAGATGACGTTCAGAGCGGACATAGGAAACAAAGAATGACAGCCCCGGAAAAGAACGCGGCGAAATCAACAGATTTGATCAACTGGATTGTTGCCCGCGGCCTTGAAGGCGCGGACAAAGAAGAATTGCTGGACGGGTATTGCACTCGGCTGGTTGAGCTCGGCGTGCCGCTGATGCGGTTTCATGCGGCCCAATCGGCCCTGCACCCGGTCTATGGCGGCACCGGCTATAGCTGGTATCAGGGGCAGGGCGGCGATTATCAGAAATTCAAATACTCGGAAGATGTCAGTGAGGATTGGCAGAACAGCCCATTATACGCGATCCTCAACGAAGACCTCGATTTCGTGCATGAACGGATCGTCGATCAGAACGAACCCAGCCGATATCCTCTGATCAACGACCTGCGCGAGGTCGGTGCGACCGACTATTATGCCACCAGTGTGCCCTTTGACATGCCGACCAACAACATCCCACTCGATGCGAAAAAGGCGGTAGATGGGGTCTTGCTGTCCTGGACCAGCAACGCGCCTGACGGGTTTCAGGACAGCGATCTGGACCTGATCAATACGGCCTTGCCGCATCTGGGGTTGGCGTTGAAATCAGCCTCGAACGCGCGGATATCCAAGGACCTGATGCGCGTCTATCTGGGCCGCGATGCGGGCCGTCGCGTGCTGTCGGGCGAGATCCGGCGCGGGTCGTTGCAGCAGATCGACGCGGTGATCTGGAACTTCGACCTTGAGGGATTTACCAGCCTGTCCGAAGAGCTGCCCGGCAACGAGATCATCGACATGCTGAACGACTATCTGGCGGTGGCGGTTGGGGTGGTCCATGACAATGACGGGAATATCCTGAAATTCATGGGCGACGGGCTGATGGCCATGTTCGATGTCGGCGATATTGATGAGGACGCGCGGGCTGCACTAAAGGCGGTTCCGATGCTGCAATCGCGTATTGAAGAGCTGAACGCTGCGCGAAAAGCCGACGGTCTACCCGTGGCGAATTTCACGCTGGCGCTGCATTCGGGGGAAATCCTCTATGGCAATATCGGGTCCGAAAGCCGTCTGGATTTCACCGTCATCGGCCCAGCGGTAAACCAGACCGCGCGGATTGCTGGGATGCACCGTTCATTGGGCCAGCGCATCCTGATCTCGGACGATGTTGCGCAGGCGGCACAGCCTTGTGGGCAAGACCTGATCTCGGTCGGGCGCTACATGCTGCGCGGTGTGCCAGAGCCGAAAGAGCTGTTTACGGTCTATCGGGCGGGGGGTTAGGTATTGGGGTGCGGCAATACACCTGTCCTTGTACGTAAGTCGTCGCAGTGATACCCCAGTTGCACGCTCGGCATGCTCGCAGGGCGATGGAGATTTTATGTTTGCGATTGCGGGAAACCGCTGAGTCCTGAACGGAAGGACGACTAAGCCAAATAAAGCCTGTTTATAATTTCTCAGGCTTCCAATGACGTATGGCTCGTGAACAGTCGAAACAACCATAACTCTGAATGACAATGGCACGGGTTCTGCGTCCGCCATATCGATAGTTTTTGCTCGTTTGGCGATACAACGAAAGACGAAGGACCAATGAAAATACGACCAACAATGCGCGACGATGTCGCCGCTTTACAGGAAGTACTTAACGGCACCGAACTTTTCCCAAGTGAGATGCTGCCTGACATGGTGAACAGTTTTCTATCCGATGAAGAAAGCTCTGAAATTTGGCTAGCATGCGAAGTGGACGGAAACCCAGTTGGTTTTTGCTACGCAGTTCCAGAAGAGCTTGCAGAAGGGGCATGGAATATGCTCGCCATTGCAGTTTTGCCCACGCAGCAAGGAGGCGGTTTAGGTAGTGCAATCTCAAGGCATCTGGAGACCGAGCTTAAAGAGCGTGGGCAGCGTATCCTAATAGTTGACACGTCAGGCACGGAAGAGTTCAAGCAGACTCGCGAATTCTACCGAAAGAATGGCTACACCGAGGAAGCCCGTATCAGGGATTTTTGGGCGACAGGAGATGACAAAATCGTCTTCTGGAAGTCCTTAAACTGACTTATCAGGCTGCTGGCCTGTCTTCGGACGGGCCAGTTTCTCTCAGTTGCCTTGACGGAAAAATCAGCTTCGTCCCGCATAGCGGACTTGCGACGGCGACCTAAAAGTCGATCTCAACACCCGGCAGGTTCAACTCTTTCATCATGTCGCGCAATTCCTGTCGCGCAGCGATGTTCGAGATGTTGAGTTGTTTGACCCCGATATCCTTTAGGTCCAGCAGGGTCAGGCCACGGGGGAATAGCTCGCGGAAGATCACACGCTCGGAAAATCCCGAAGCGACGCGGAACCCGATGCGCTGCGACAGCATCTCGATCGCGCGTTGCATCTTTTCCTTGTTTACCATGCGCTGTGTACCGACACGGTTGCGCACGACGACCCAGTCGATCGGTTTCAACCCGGCCTGCGCGCGCAACTGGCGGGCATTCCAGACCATCTCGGAATAGACGGAAGGGCCCAGAATTTTCTCACCCTTGGAATCGATCCGTGCCAGCAGGTCAAAGTCGATGAAACTGTCGTTCAGCGGCGTGACAAGGGTATCGGCCAGCGAATGTGCCACTTGGCTGAGGCGGGTATGCGAGCCGGGGCAGTCGATCAGGATGAAGTCACTATCGCTTTCCAATTCGGCCACCGCGGCCGAGAGGCGATGGTCATAGATATTCTCGCCGGGCTTCAGCTTACTTGCGTCAATCTCGGGCAGGTCGTGGTGGCGCGGGGTCGGCAGGGTCAGGTCCGAGTTTTTCAGGAAATTGGCCCGGTTTTCGAAATACCGTCCCAGACTGCGCTGTCGCAGGTCCAGATCCAGCGTGCTGACCTTGTGTCCCAGTCGGGCCAATGCAGTGGCCACATGCATCGAGACGGTCGATTTGCCTGCGCCGCCCTTCTCGTTCCCCACTACGATAATATGTGCCATGCCTGTATTCCCAAGTCCCGCCGTGTTTGACCACAGTTTGTTGCGTGCCACTATATGTTGTGGAGCGAAGGAAGGGAAGGACCCGAAACGCCATTCTAGGGCGCTGTTGCGAAAACTCAGACCCTGGGCCGAGGGGGCGGTTGCCAAAAGCGGTCCTCTGTTTCACTCTTGCTTGAAGAGCTACGCTGGAAGGGCGTGAATTGGAGCAACTTTTCCTGAATGTTCTGAACGTGGTCCTGCCAGTTCTGATCTGCGCCGGGATCGGGTATGTGTTGGCGCTGACAAAAGCGCCCTTTGATAACAAGGTCATCGGAGGGGTGGTTTCGCGCGTTGGGTATCCGACCCTGATCATCTCGCATCTTTCGACGACCCAGATCGCGGTTGGCACCTTTCTGGACGTCATGGCCGCCGCAGCGTTGGCGATTGCGGCGTTTGGCGTTTTGGGCTTTGTCGCGCTGAAGGCGATGCGCTTACCGGTTCGGGCGTTCTTGACGCCATTGATTCATGGGAATGTAGGCAATATCGGCCTGCCTATTACTCTGCTGGCGCTGGGCGATGCCGGGATGGCCTATACGATGGGTTTTGTAGTCGTCGTTTTGATCAGCGTTTTTACCCTGGGAATGTGGATCCCGGCCGGAGAGTTCTCGGCCAGAAAGCTTCTCACCTCTCCGGTTATTTATGCAGTCGTCATCTCACTGATCCTGATGACGACCGGGTACAGCCTGCCGCAACCCGTGGCGAAGTCCTTTGACATCCTCGGTGGGCTGTCGATCCCGCTGATGCTGCTGACGCTGGGCCATACGCTGGCCAGCCTAAGGGTGCAAAGTCTGGGGCGTGCGGTGAGCCTGACCGCATTGCATCTGGGTATGGCGTTTGCCATCTCAACGAGCCTCGTCTGGGTCTTTGGGTTTACGGGGGGCGAGCGTGGCGCGGTGATCCTGTGCTGCCTGATGCCGTCCTCGGTGGCGACCTATTTGTTTGTCGACCAGCATCTGCCGGAATACGGCCCTGACGTGGCTGGTTTCATTCTTGTCTCGACCCTGGCAACCATTCTGGTTCTGCCTGTGGCGCTGTCCTATTGGATCTGATGGCGCCAGCCCAAAGAAAAAGGCCGCCCCAAGGGACGGCCTTTCGGATCTGATCCGGGTCAGGCTTAGAAGCCCAGACCTTCGTATTTTTTCTTGAACTTCGACACGCGGCCGCCGGCGTCCATCAGGCGCGCGCCGCCACCGGTCCATGCGGGGTGCACGGAGGGGTCGATTTCCAGGGCCAACTGGTCGCCTTCGCTGCCCCAGGTGGATTTCATCTGAATCACGGTGCCATCGGTCAGTTTGACGTCGATGAAGTGGTAGTCGGGATGGATGTCTTTTTTCATCTTTCCGCTCCTTACGCCTCGGCGCCAGCCTTGGGCTTGTAGTTGGTGACTTCGGCGATACGCGCGGATTTACCACGACGCGAGCGCAGATAGTACAGTTTGGCGCGACGGACGCGGCCACGGCGGACAACGGTGATGCTGTCGATATTGGTCGAGTGCAGCGGGAATACACGCTCCACGCCTTCGCCGAACGAGATTTTGCGGACGGTGAACGAACCGGCGATGCCGCTGCCACCTTTGCGCGCGATGCAGACGCCTTCGTAGTTCTGCACACGGGTACGCGACCCTTCGGTTACTTTAAAGCCAACACGGATAGTGTCACCGGCTTTGAAATCGGGGATGTCTTTCCCCAGGGCGGCAATCTGTTCCGCCTCAAGCTGTGCGATCAGGTCCATCGCATTCACTCCTATCTGCTCGTGGTTGGTCCACGAAGTTTGGGCACGGGCTGAGAGCTCTTGGTCTTCACCGGGTCCTGCATGCAGCCCGCCAGAGGTCAGATCGAATGTTCCTTAGTCCAGTTTGTTCCGCCGCGCCGTGGCCGAAGAAAGCCGGGCGTCACGACATGGACCAAACCAAAACACCGGAGTCGCATGACGCGGCACCGGATTGCGGTCGTTTAAAGGCATTATGTGCAGGGATCAAGCCCAAAATGCTGTGAAACGGTGGGATTCCGCCGCCTCAAAACAGCATCATTGCTTTGATCCATCGATCAGGCATTCTGAGGGCAATTACAAGAGCAGTCATTTCATACAGGAACAGAACATGCGCACTGCATTGATGCTTGCCATCGCGGCTTTTGCCATCCTGTCCTGCGGTCGCAGCAGCCCGCCGCCGCAACAGGTCGAGGCCAACGCGTTTCTGGACACGACCTCACCTTCGGTGATTTTCCCGGCTTTCGGCGATGCTGATCCGCACCCGTGGGAGGGGCGCCATCCGGGCCACTATCCGGTGCACGGTCTGGACGTGTCGCGTTGGCAAGGGCCGATTGACTGGCACAAGGCCAAGGCTTCGGGAGTTAGCTTTGTCTTCATCAAGGCGACCGAGGGTGGTGATGTAGCTGATCCGATGTTTGCAAGTCACAGCAGCGGAGCAAAGGCGGCCGGAGTGCCTTGGGGGGCCTATCACTATTACTATTTCTGCCGCCCAGCGCGCGAGCAGGCGCGGTGGTTCATCCAGAACGTTCCCAAAGGATCGGACCTGCCGCATGTTCTGGATATGGAATGGACGCCGCATTCCAAGACCTGCACCCTACGCCCCGATGGCGCGACCGTCCGGGCCGAGGCGAAGAGGTTTCTGGATATTCTCGAACGTCACTACGGGCGGCGTCCGATTGTCTACACCACCGTGGATTTCTACGGCGACACGGACATAGGGCGCCTGCCCAAGACTGAGTTCTGGCTGAGGTCAGTGGCAGGCCACCCCCGCAACGTCTATCCCAAGGCGGTTTGGCGGTTCTGGCAATATACCGGCACTGGTTTGGTGCCCGGCGTGCAGGGACCTGTGGACATCAACACCTTCAACGGCCCGCCCGAGATCTGGGCGCGGTGGAAGAACGGCTAGTCTTCGGACTTTGCTTTGGAGTAGGCGTCCCACAGGTCGGGGCGGCGTTCCTGTGTGATCCGCTCCGACATCTCAAGCCGCCAGCTGGCAATGCGCCCGTGATGGCCCGACATCAGAATGTCCGGGATCGGGCGGCCCTTCCAGTCGGCGGGGCGTGTGTATTGCGGGTGTTCCAGCAGACCTGAGGAAAAGCTCTCCTCCTCAGCCGAGGCCTGATTGCCCAATACGCCGGGGATCAGCCTTACGGTGGCGTCGATCAAAGCCTGCGCGGCAATCTCGCCGCCGGTCATGACGAAATCGCCCAGACTGACCTCTTGTACGCCGTAATGCTCCAGCACCCTCTCATCGACTCCTTCGAACCGGCCACATAACAGGGTCATACCGTCGCAGCGCGCCAGATTCTGCATCATGAGCTGATCCATCCGGCGGCCACGCGGGCTGAGGTAGATCAGTGGCCAGTTACCCCGCACCCCCGTCATCGTGTGTTCAATCGCCTCGCCCAGTACATCGGCGCGCAGCACCATGCCCGCGCCGCCACCGGCAGGCGTGTCGTCCACATTGCGGTGCTTTCCGACGCCGAATTGGCGCAGATCGACGGTTTCCAACTGCCAGAGGCCCTCTTGCAGTGCCTTACCCGTCAGGCTCTCGCCCAACACACCGGGAAAAGCTGAAGGGAACAGAGTGATGATCTTAGCCTTCCACACTCCGTGCAGGTCGGGCGTTGGGGTCAGCAACTCACGCGGTTTCAGGGTCGGGCGGATCGCCTTGCGCCCATGAGATTTCGATGGTTTTTCGGTCATGTCGCACCCATCAGCGCCTGCTGCGCCCGTTCAACTACGGCGGCCTTTTGCGCGACCAAGGCGGCTTCGTCCAGCCGTGATCTGTTCAGGTTCAGCAATTCCGCCAAAACGTTCTCGGGCAGTCGCGTGTTAGATTTGGAGGGCGGAACCAGCCGTTGCGCCTTGTCATAGGGTAAGTCCAGATACTCGGCAAAGGGCGCACCCAGCCCGAATTGACGCAATTGCAGTTCCTCCAGCCATTCCGTGGTCACGGTGACCGAGGGCAGTTTCTCACGGATCTGGTCAACGGTCTCTTGCAACGCGGGTAAGTGGTCGATGCTGTCGCGGAACGTGTCGAAATCTTGCACCTGCCGCATCCGCTGCAAATCATGCGCCCACAGGCTGCGCAGCCAACCGCCCCGTTGGCGCAAAGACAGGTAAAGCGTGATCTCGACCTCCTGCCCTGAAAACCTCTGGTGGATCGAATCTACCAGACAGGCGGCCAGATCGGGAGCCGCCGCGTAGCCCTGTTCCAGATTGCGACTGGGGCGGAGACCCGCGAAGTTTTCCTCGCTGAGGATCAAGCCGCGCTTTTCTCCAAAATCCAGCGTATCGAGGAAGTCGCGCATCTGGCGACCGAATTCGGACAAAGTGCCAACGGTGCCATAAACGGAATGGTTAGTTGCTGCCCGCGACAATCCCGAATTGCGCGTGCGATAAGGCAGAACCAGCGCGAAATGCGGCCAGATCAATTCGCGGTTGTCGTAGAGGAAGGATTGCGCCGCAGTGGTGCCGGTCTTGTGCAGGCCCAAATGCAGCAGGGCGCGGCGCATCAGATCAGCCCTTCGGGCGGGTCGGCGATGATGCGGCCTTGGTCCAGATCGACCGTGGGGACGGCCTCAAGCGTGAAGGGCAGCAGAACGGTGGCCTTCAGCCCCGGCCCGTGCAGTTCCAGCAGGTCGGCAGCGCCGTGGTTTTGCACAGACTTCACACGGCCCAGCAGGGTGCCGCCTGTGTCATAGACCTCAAGCCCGATCAGGTCAGTGTGATAGAACTCATCATCGGGTAACGAGGGCAGTTGATCGCGCCGCGCAAACAGTCGCAGACCTTTCAGTGCATCGGCCTGTTCTTTGGTTTCAACTCCTCCCAAACGCGCCGCAAAGCCGTTCTTGATCGACCGGGTCAGGATCAGTGGATAGCGTTCTCCACCGGCCTCATCAGTCAGGGGGGAATAGGCTTCGATATCCTCGGGGATGGCGCAATAGCTTTTCAGCCGCACCTCACCGCGCACGCCATATGATCCCGCAATGCTGCCGACGCAGATCAGATCACTCATTTGCCCCATCCGTCACACAAAGCCCGTCATCCCATTGCCCGATGCCTTCGCACGCCTCGCGTTGGTTCGAGCGTTCGAAGAACACGCCCACAATAAAGGCGATCATCAGCAGGATGGGAAGGCGTAACAGTCCAAACATGCGCCTATCGTACCTCGATCGGCAAGCTGTCGTTGCGGCATTCCCAGCCGACCTGTTCCAGTTCAGGCGTGTCCGATTGCGTTTCCGGCATGCCAACGCAGAAATAGCCGATCAGGCGCCAATCCTCGGGAACGTCCAGATCGCGCGCCATCTGGTCAGGGTCCAGAATGGACACCCAACCCAGCCCCAGACCCTCGGCCCGCAAGGCCAGCCAGAACAGGGTGATGGCCGAGACCACGGAATAGCGCCGCATCTCGGGCATCGTGCCTGCGCCCAGACCTTGCCCCTTGTCGGTGGTGTCGTCGCAGAACACGGCCAGTTGCACCGGGGCCTCTTGCATCCCCGACAGTTTCAGGCGGCTGTAGAGCTGCGCCTTTTCGTCGGAATACCCGCCCAATGCCTGCGCATTGGCGGTTTGAAAATTTCGCAGCGCCGCGTCGCGCGCGGGCTGGCTTTCGACGCGGATCACGCGCCAGGGTTCGCTGAGCCCCACCGAAGGGGCCAGCCGAAACGCGTCGAGGCAGCGCGTCAGCACTGCCTCGTCAATCGCGTCGGTGCGAAACCGACGCACATCGCGTCGGAGTCGCAGCAACAGGTCAAACTGCGCGCGAAAATCGTCGGTGAAAGTCTGATCCCGCACGCGCTTGCCTGCTTATTCTTCTGCAGCCGCTTCTTCAGCCGGTGCCGCAGCAGCTTCTGCCGCCTCAGCAGCCTTGGCCGCTTTCTCTTCGGCGCGTTCCTGGGCTTTCTTGCCCGGAGTACCCTTGTTGGGGTTGTTGCGCTCGGCCTTGTCGCGGGCGCCAGCGGCTTCCAGCATACGTGCGATCCGGTCGGTGGGCTGAGCGCCCTGATCCAGCCAGTACTGGATGCGCTCCATGTTCATTTTCACGCGCTCTTCGCTGTCTTTGGGCAGCAGCGGGTTGTAGGTGCCCAGTTTCTCGATGAAACGGCCATCGCGGGGCATACGGCTGTCAGCCGCAACAATGCGATAGAAGGGACGCTTTTTCGAGCCGCCGCGGGCGAGACGAATTTTCATTGCCATGGTGGTATCTCCTTAAGATGGCGTGACCGGTCACGGACCGGGTATTCTTATTGGTGGAAACGACGGGTCATTCCTGATGTTTCCGGTGGTGTCGGATGACTTCCTGAATGATGAAATTCAGGAAAGCCTTGGCGAAGTCGGGGTCCAGATCGGCCTCTTTCGCCAGGTCTTCAAGCCGAGCGATCTGCGCAGCCTCGCGCGAGGGATCGGACGGGGGAAGGTCGTGTTGCGCCTTAAGCTTGCCAACGGCTTGCGTGTGCTTGAACCGCTCGCCCAGCGTGTAGACAAGGATCGCGTCCAGCCGGTCGATGCTTTCGCGATGTTCTTTCAGCAGCGTGGCAGCCTGTGTCACGGGGTCGGTCATGCGTAAGCCTCCATGCCGCCATTCACCAGATCGGCGGGGGCGGGGTGCCGCCAAGCTTCTGTCCTGCCGAATTTCGGGTGGTCATAGTGATAGTCGAGCGTGGCCCCCAGCCGGTTGGCCACGGCCTTGCTGGCGTGATTGTCGGGGTCGATCAGCGAAATCGCGGTGTCCCAGCCCAATACGTCATAGGCGTGAGCGCGCGCGGCCATTGCGGCCTCGGTCGCGTAGCCTTTGCCGGTGGCGTGGTTCATCAGGGTCCAACCCACTTCGCGTTCGGGCCAGCTGTGCGGATACCATAGGCCGACATGCCCCACATACGTCCCGGTGTTCTTTTCCTCGACACCCCAAAAGCCATAGCCGCGCATCGCCCAATGGCCCAAAAGCTGCGCAATGAAGCGCCATGTCTCATCAGGGCTTTTGCGGCCACCGAGAAACGCAGCCGCGTCCGACACGAAAAACTCGGCCTCGGCCTCGAAATCAGCTTCGGACGGCGCGCGCAGGATCAGGCGCTCGGTCTCAAGCCGGGGGATATGATCGGCGATCAGGTTCACTTTTTCTTACCGAACCCGCTCAGCCCCGGAGGCAGGGCCATGCCGCCGCCTATGCCAGGCATGCCACCGGGCATTTTGCCCATGGCCTTTGCGGCCTGTTCCAGCGCCTTGGGGTCCATGCCTGCGGCCATGTCTTCGGGCGATGGGCCGCCTTTGCCGAACATGCCCTTCATGGCCTGTTTCAGCATCTTGCCTTTGCCCATTTTGCCCATCTTTTTCATCATGTCCGACATCTGCCGGTGCATCTTGAGCAGTTTGTTGAGGTCGCTGACCTCCATCCCCGAACCGGCGGCGATGCGCTTCTTGCGGCTGGCCTGCAACAGCTGAGGGTTGGCACGCTCACGTTTGGTCATCGACTGGATCATGGCGATCTGCTGGCGCAAGATCTTGTCGTCCAGACCGGCCTGATCCATCTGCTTGGCCATTTTACCCATGCCGGGCATCATACCCATCATGCCCTGCATACCGCCCATCTGGATCATCTGCTCCAGCTGCATTTTCAGGTCGTTCATGTTGAACTGACCTTTGACCATGCGCTTCATCATGCGCTCGGTCTGTTCGATCTCCATCGTTTCCTGGGCTTTTTCGACCAGAGCAACAATGTCACCCATGCCCAGAATACGTCCGGCGATCCGATCCGGCTCGAAGGTCTCAAGCGCGTCCATCTTCTCGCCCAGACCGACAAAGCGAATGGGCTTGCCAGTGACCGCGCGCATCGACAGCGCCGCACCGCCGCGCCCGTCACCGTCCATACGGGTCAGGACCACGCCCGAGATGCCTACCTTGGCGTCGAACTCCTCAGCCACTTCCACGGCAACCTGACCAGTCAGGCCGTCGACGACCAGCAGGGTCTCGCGCGGGTCAACCACGTTGCGGACCTGCTCGACCTCGTCCATCAGGACTTCGTCGATATGCAGGCGGCCCGCGGTGTCGAGCATGTAGACGTCATAGCCGCCCAAAGTCGCCTGCTGTTTGGCGCGCTTGGCGATATCAACCGGCTTCTGACCGGGCACTATCGGCAGCGTGTCGACGCCTACCTGCGTCCCCAGAACGGCCAGCTGATCCATCGCCGCCGGGCGATAGACGTCCAGCGAGGCCATGAGGACCTTCTTGCCCTCTTTCTCTTTCAGGCGTTTCGCCAGCTTACCGGTCGTGGTCGTCTTACCCGAGCCTTGCAGACCGACCATCAGGATCGGCGCAGGCGGGTTGTCGATCTTCAGCTTGCCGGGGTCTTCTTCACCGCGCAGCGTGTCAACCAGCGCGTCATGCACGATCTTGACGACCTGCTGGCCGGGGGTGATCGACTTGGTGACGGCCTGACCGGTCGCCTGTTCCTGCACCTTCTTGACGAAAGCACGGGCGACGGGCAGCGAGACGTCGGCCTCAAGCAGGGCCACGCGAACCTCACGCAGGGCAGTTTTCACGTCTTCTTCGGATAGCGCGCCCTGTTTGGTCAGCCGGTCAAAGACGCCGGAAAGGCGTTCGGATAGATTTTCAAACATGCCTTCGGCCTCCTTAGCCGGTTATCTGGTGGCGCCTCCTAGATAGGATGCGTCGGTTAAATGCACAAACGCCCCCTCCCACTGAATTTGACGTGGGGGTCATGCCAAGTGGCATTGCCCCCACGGGCGAAACTCGCTGGTGGGGGGCGATCCCTGAACGACTCAAGGGACCGGAAGATCAGACGCTTCCGGATGTTGCGGCGGGTGTTATCCGAGACGCTGCCGACTGTCAACTCGGGCTTGGGTTCGCAGGGGTGCAGAACGGATGAATGGCTCGAAAACACAAGGATCTGACCCGAGGCGATTCGCGCGCCCTATTTGGTTTTGTTGCGATTTTCGCGACAACATTAACGCAAGCTGAACAATGTATTTGCTGTGTGTTCAACGGAAATCTGCATAATCGCGGCATCGATTCTTAACGAAAGTGAGCATTTACCCGAATTCATGCAAAGGGGAAACGCATGACAAAGTCTGCCATCCTGATTGCCGGACCTCGGACCACCGCTGCTAATCGGTCCCGGAATTTGGTTCAGCGTGACGGAAAAACACCGTGCGATAAGACGCGCGGAAACCGCTTTCCTCCGATTAACATTACACTGTCTTCTATCATCGATGAGATGCGGCTTATCGAGGCAAAAAGAAGCGTTCCGGCAAAGTAGAACGCATCAGGACAAGACATACGGAATAGGTACGGTGAAAAGGGAAAGCCCGCTCAAAATAGAGCGGGCTTTTATCGCGGCTAGAGTGAGAAAAGGTGCGCGATACCTGGTACTGGGCAGAACGTCGTGGGGTTCTGTGAATTTGTTCCGGGCCAGCCAAAGGCTCATGTAGGTGGATGAAATGGCTGGCCCGGCCCCCCATGCCTCCGTGAGTGTAAGGGCACCGAGATCGGTGATTGGTTCTTATTCGACTTCGGATACCTCTTCTTCTTCAAAAGGTTCCTCAACCGGGTCGAGACCCAACATTGCCCTTACGGTCGCTTCGACCTCATCCGTGACGGGTTTGTTCGCCGCAGCCTCCAACGCTTCACGTTCCAGTTCGGGCTGAGCTTCGACCTGTTCCGTCAGGGTGTCGACCGTTTCGACAGCGTCTTCATATTCCTCGGCGTCTGCGAGTTCTGTTTCAAGTTCGGACGCGGCCATCTGCGAGGCTTCAAGCGCCTCTTCAGCTTCCATAAGCTCATTTTCAAGCGCTTCCTTTTCGTCGTCCGGGGCATTTTCAAGTTGCTCGGTCAGATCATCCACAAGCGCTTGATCTTCCTCAACTTGTTGCTGAGCATCGGTCAGGTCGTTCTCAATGTCTTCGGTGGGGCGAGCAGGAGGTTCCAAGCCATCCAGGAATTCCTGGGCTTCTTCCAGTTCCTCGCTCAGTGCCTGACCGGCCAGAACCGTGTCACGGTAGGTGGCGATGCGACCCACACGTGAATTCGGCGATGCGTTTTGCAGGGCCGTCTCGCTGGCGTTGGCGGCGTTCAACGCGCCCAACTCGGACGGGTGCGCACCAAATTCAGCCGAAGCCTTGTTGCCCTTCTTGCGGCCCTTTGGTCGGACGGATTCCTCTACCTCGGTGGTTGAGGTCGTCGTGCTGGCCACGCGGGCGGATTTCTTTTTCGACTTGTTCCCGTTGAACAGCTCTTTCAGGGAAAAACCGCCACCGGATTTTTTCCCGGAGCTGCCGGACTTAGTTTTGCCGCGACCGGCATTGCCTTTGGCTTTTGCGCCATCACCTTTGTTGGCGTTGCCATTGCCGCCTTTATCGCCACCATTCCCGTTGCCGCCGCCATTCCCGTTGCCGCCACCATTCCCGTTGCCGCCACCATTGCCATTTTTGGCATAGGCCGCGTCAGGGACAGCAAGTGTCGTCACGATTGCGGTGGAGCCGACCAAAGCGACTGCGACTGCCGTAGCTTTCAGCAGGATGTTGGTTTTGGTCTTCATATCAGTCCTCACGGGTCATGTGTTTGCATCCATGTTTTCCGGCACGGCAAACGCGCGACAGAATCACCCCACGACCTCATTTGAACTGATGCACCCTGAACACACGAAAAACCGTTTGTTCATCACTGGTTCACATAGAATAAATTAGGCTTTAGACCGTTTCGCGCGAGAACGAGTTGACAGTGATGAGACAGCTTTTGGCGACGGCATTTGTGGCGTCCCTTCTCCTGACTGGAGAAGGGCATTCTGCTGTGCGCGAACTCAAGCAGTCCGAATTGCGGCAAGCGACGCTTGTAGGCGGGGCGATTCGCCTGAAGAAAGTCATCAAGGGCGTTGAGAAAGTTTTTGGCGGCACCCCTGTGGATGCCCGCGCATTTAAGGATGACAAGGTTTACTACCGCATTCTGGTGAAAAAGCCGAACGGCCGGATCATTAGCGTGATCGTAGATGCTCAGACAGGCGCGGTTATTTCAAACGGGTCCAGTATCGGGCGGCAGATCAAAGAGGCAGCGAAGACTTCACCGGGCAATTCTGCAACGGCCAAGTCCAACGGTGCTTCCAATGCCAAGTCCAATAACGGCAACAATGGCAATAACGGGAACCGCGGAAATTCAGGCAACAATGGCGGCGGCAACAGTGGTGACAACGGCGGCGGCAACAGTGGTGGCAACGGCGGTGGCGGCGGCAACGGTGGCGGCGGCGGAAATGGCGGCGGCGGCGGAAATGGCGGCGGCGGCAAGAAAAACTAGATGAATACGCAACTGAATAGCTGTAAATTCGCGTTATGAGAGTACTTCTGGCAGAAGATGAGCCGCATCTGAGCGCTCAAATCAAGAGATTGCTGAATGCTGAAGGGCGGGTCGTGGACACCGCTCAAAACGGCTTGGAGGCCCTGCATCTGGGGTCGACCGAGCCTTACGATATGATCATTCTCGATATCGGCCTGCCTGAACGCGATGGTATCACAGTTTTGCGGGAATGGCGTGAGGCCGGGGTTTCGACGCCGGTCCTGATCCTGACCGCGCGCGATGGGTGGAGCGATCGGGTCGACGGGCTGGATGCAGGCGCGGATGACTATATGATCAAGCCCTTCCATATGCCTGAACTGGCCGCGCGGGTGCGCGCGATATTGCGCCGGCAAAGCGGACAGCTGAGCGCTGTCATCGAAATGGGCGATGTGGCGTTGGACACAAAGACCGGGCGGGTGACGGTCAAGGATGTGCCGGTGGACCTGACCGCGCAGGAAATCGCGGTTCTGACATATCTGTCGCACAATCGCGGACGGCTGATCTCACGCACCGAACTCTCTGAGCATATCTATGAATATGACGGTGATCGGGATTCCAACACTATTGCGGTTTTCATTACACGCCTGCGCAAAAAGCTGGGATCGGACCTGATCAAGACGGTACGTGGACGCGGCTATATGATTGACACGGACTGATGCTTTCCCTGCGTCAGCGCGCATTGCTGGGGGGGATCGCTTCTGGGGCGGTGTCGGTTGGCGTGGGGACTCTGGCAGTGTTTTCCTACATCAACTCAAGGGTCTCCGACCAGTTTGACACCGCGCTGCGGGATCGCCACACCCAGCTTGTGGTAGGGTTGAGCGTCACGACAGACAATCCCGATGCGCTTGGCAACCTAATGTTCGACCCGGCTTATGGCACACCGTTTTCCGGGCGCTATTGGCAGGTCACCGGTAGCGATGGGTCGGTATATACCTCGGCCTCGTTATTCGATGAAACGCTGGCCGAGCCCCGGGGCCTTCCCAACGCGCCTACCTTTTGGAACACGCAAGGCCCCGAAAATGAGGCCGTGCGCAGTATCTACCAGGAAATTTCTTACGAAGACGGAACGGTCTGGGGTGTCAGCGTGGCTGAAAGCCGCGAGGAATTGATGGGCGAACGGCGCGCGGCCCAGCGGAACCTTCTGCCGGTCTTTACGCTTGTCGGTCTCATCGGGGTGGCTGGGTCGCTATTCTTGATGTCGGCTATTCTGGGGCCGCTGCGCAAACTACGCACAGATGTGTCCCATCGCTGGGACACGGATGAGGGGTTGAAGCCGGATGACTACCCCGAAGAAGTCTCGCCGCTGGTTGAGGATCTCAATCAATTGTCGCGACGCAACCGGGACATCGTCTTCGGGTCGCGACGGCAGACCGCTGATCTGGCTCATGCCCTCAAGACTCCGACGGCCATATTGCGCAATGAACTAACCAGTCTTTCCGAACAAGGTGCCACGACAGACACGGCGCAAGAGGCACTGGACCGGATCGATGCGCAGCTCAGCCGCTCACTGGCGCGGATGCGTGCGATGAATACGGCCGAACTGACCCATTCCCGTACGGATCTTTCAAATTCGGTCGACCGTCTTGCGCGCTTGTTCTCGAGAATGACCGAACGGGAAGGCAAACAATTTCAAGTCACTCGCGAAACCGGATTATGGGTGCGCATGGACCCTCAGGATATCGAAGAGGTTCTGGGCAACCTGATGGATAACGCCGTTAAATGGTGCCAGAAGACTGTTCGGGTTGTGGCGCAGGTTAGAAAAGGCAACGTCGAGGTTCTAATCGAGGATGATGGGCCGGGCATCCCCGAGGACAACCGGCGCGAGGCCCTGCGCTCGGGCGGGCGGTTGGACACATCGGTTGCCGGCAGCGGGCTTGGTCTTGCGATTGCGGTCGATCTGCTGAACGCGTATGGGGCAAAACTCGACCTTGGCCGTTCAACGAGCCTGGGCGGGCTGGAGTGTCGTATCGTTATTCCGACGGGCTGGAAAAGACCTTAGATTGCGTCGGTTGGGTGCAATTAGGGCAAACGGCTTTTCTTAAGTAATCTTGGCTCATTCTGATAGCTTGGAGTGGGGCATATGCGGATAACTTTGGACATCATTGAAAAAGGCACGGTCATAGGCGCGGCAATTGCTGCGGTCCTGCCGCTTTATCAATGGTATGATGAACGGTCCGGTCGAGAGTTGGAACGTGTCTCCAGCTTGGTCATCGGAGGGCAGGCCTGTGCAGAATGGGTTATTTCTCATGATGTGCGGGCCACCGTGGATGTCCTAGAAAATGCGCCTGAGGATGTTGTGACGGCGGCGGTCAACCGCGCGGATTTTGCGTTGAATATGTCAATTTTGTGCGGAAAACTTCTGGATCATTTGCACATGGGGATGGAGAAACTGGACCTGTCCCGAGCCGAGGAAGAAGCCATGCGCTGGTCCGGTTTTCCGTATGAAGACGAGTAGTGAGAGGCCTATTTTCACGGTAATTTTAGGCGTGTGTGTGGGCCGAGTGGAACCGTTGGGCGGCAAGGCCTGACGTGAGGTGTCCGCGATGAAATTTCCAGGCTCGCGACTCGGAGGCCTAAAAATAAGGGAATGTGGCAAGGTTACCCAGGGTCACTCGGTCTGTTAATTTTCGGTCAGTGGTCCTCGTGCAAAGCGTCGTTTTCACGGATGCGTGATATCATATTGATTTTAAATATTTTTATTCGAATTCGTGACAGTTCCGTGTTTTCCACGTCACCCGCGCGTTCATTTTGAGTTAAAAATGGGTTCACCTCCGGTAACCCAAATAGCAACATTACGGCAAAATAGAGACAACTTCTTTGGGCATCTTATTCGCGAATAAGGATGTCTGGAGAAAGAAATGTTTAATCTGAATTCACGGAAGAAAGCCGTTTCAAAAACTCTCCGAAATTCGGTTGCGGATGTTGGTTGGTTTGCGAAACGCGAAGAAGGTGGTTTGACGATTTTCGCGTTGTTTGCCTTTTTTCTATTATTGGCTGCGGCGGGTATTGCCGTCGATGTAATGAATTATGAGCGCGACCGCGCGAAATTGCAGTGGGCTCTGGACAACGCTGTCCTCTCTGCCGCGAGCCTTGAGCAAACCCTCGATCCTGCCCAAGTTGTCGAAGCACATCTGGCGGCATCCGGTTTGGGCGAGTACGCAAGTTCGATTTCTGTTGAAGACAAATATCTGGACCGCACTGTCCGTGCCAGCCTGACATCTGGTTTTGACACCAATTTCATGCGGTTGAGCGGTGTTGAGACGATTTCATTGGGCGTGAATTCCGCCGCGCATGAGGCGGCACCGTGCACCGAGATTTCCATGGTTTTAGACATCTCAGGCAGTATGGGGAACAATCAACGCCTGACCCAAATGCAGACCGCAGCCAAAGCATTTGTCACAAAAACTCTGGAGCATAACAACGACCCAGGCACCGAGTGCGCGACCTCGGTCAGCGTTATCCCGTTTGCAGGTCAAACCAACCCAGGCTCGGTGATGTTCGAATACTTGGGCGGCGAGCGGTTTGGCACGACCACCGACGACGATTTCTTCCCGGAATGGAAGCAGGATATCTCGAACGTCGTGTTCTGGTTTGATACAGACGGCAATGCTGACCCCGATTTTTCCGTCAAGATCGACAGCTTCCCGGACAACGAAACCGATCTGTTCAACAAGGATGACGTCGACACGTACTATCACTATGTCCGGGACTTTATCATCAACAACTCGTCCCAGCTGCCTGAGAGCGCCGAACTGGTGGGTGCATCCATCAAGGGCGGGAAGCAGGAGACGATGTATTACAGCATTGACCGGACAACGACGGTCTATAGTGAGGCTTCGGGCCCAACCAAGTTCAATAACGTCGACATCGAGCTTCAGTATTCGGATTTCCACAGCTATGTGGGCAACATTCCGAACAATACCTCGTCTTGCCTGGAAATGACCTATTCGGATTTCCTGAATACAAGCCTGCCTTCAGGTTCGATCGATCAGACGCCCTATTTCGTGAACTGGGAATATGATGAGACTACCCAGAATTGGGGTTGGTGCCCGGAAGACGAAATGAGCATCCAATACGCCCAGAACGATGAAACCAAACTGCACAATTTCATCGACGGTCTGCGCCTGTTCGATGGAACCGGCACCAACTACAGCCTGAAATACGCGCTGGCCCTGCTGGACCCGTCAAGTCAGGATGAGTTTGCCTATCTCAGCCAAGCTGGGGAAGTTCCCGCCGAGTTCGCAGACCGCCCGCTGAGCTGGGATCACGAAAACAGCTCAAAGATCATTGTGATCATGACCGATGGACAAACCACCCCGCAGGTTCGCCCCACCGATGAGATGGAAGAGGAAAACGGCCTGACGGAGCTGACTGCGCGTCCAAGTGATGACTCGACCATCGCCTCGTCGCAGCTGACCAACCTGCAACTGTTCCAAGAACAGTGTGAATTGGCCAAAACGAAAGGTGCCGTTGTTTATACCGTCGCGTTCGAAACCACGGAGCAGGCCGCATCCGAGATCAGAACCTGTGCTTCGTCCTGGTCGCACTACTATGAAGTGACCGGTGAAGAGATCATCGACACCTTCGTGTCGATTGCAGGCTCGATCCAGAAACTGCGCCTGATCCAATAACCCAATGTGGTCGAGAACGAGAAAGGGCGCCAATACGGCGCCCTTTTTTCGTTCTGTAGGGGGTGCGCAGCGTTAGGCCAGGATAGCCGCGATCTTGTCCAAGGTCGCCGTGTTGACCGCGACGCCTTCGGTTTCGGCGGCAATGCGTTTTGCGCGCCGTCCGTCGCCCGGCAGATGCGCGCCGTCCTGAGAATGGATCGCGCCAACCAATGCGCTGATATTCTCAGCAAACATGTCTTGCGCCGCAGCGGCCGGGTCGATGGCGATAAAGAATTGACCGGTTTTGGGAGGCCCCCCAGCTGTGCCCGAGAACGGCGAGGCGTGAATGCCGAGCGTCGCGCCGGTCAGGGCTGCGGCCATGATCTCGGTCAGCAAAGCGATGCCCACTCCTTTGTAGCCCCCCGATGGGGCCATCGAGCCCTTGAGCCCGACATTAGGGTCCGTGGTTGGGTTCCCATCCGCGTCCAGCGCCCAGCCCACAGGGATTGGTTTGCCTTCGCGGGCATGTTTCATGACCTCGCTCTTGGCGATGGTGCTAGCGCTTTGGTCGATCAGAACGGCGGGCTGTCCATCTGTGCCGGGTACCGCGACCGAGAACGGGTTGGTGCCGATAACCGGCTTCGACCCGCCCGATGGCGCGATTGAGGCAGGTGCATTGGTAAAGCCCAACCCAACCAGACCCGCCTGCGCCAACCGGTGCGTGTGATAGCCCAGGACCCCGCAATTATAGCTGTTGCGGATGGCCAAGGCCGCGATGCCCTGTTCCTTGGCGGCTGGGATTAGGGCGTCAAACCCCATGTCAATTGCGCTATGTGCAAACCCTGTTGCCGCGTCAACCGTGATCAGGCCAGAGCGAGGCCGGTCCAAGACGGGCTTTGCGGCACCGTCGACCTTTCCGCATTGCACATGTTCGCAATAGATCGGGATATAGGCCAGACCGTGGCTGGCCACCCCATCCGCTTCGGTTGCCGCCGTGGCAACGGCCAGCGGGCGAGCGTTGGCTTCGGTCGTGCCAGCGGCAACAAGGGCGCGAAAGGCCAGGTCTTCGATTTCGGTCAGGGTCAGAGTGCGGGTTTCCATCGTGTCGCTTTCATCAATCGTTGTCGGACAGGCCAGACCCGGCCCCAAGCAGACGAGAGGCCTCGGTCGCGGGGGCATAGGTGCGGTGGGCAAAACGGTTCAATACGGCCCATGCGGCCGGATCGGGCACCGCGCGTGAGGCGCAGGCAGCGGGTGCGGTCAAGATTCCGCCAAGCGCGACCTTCACCAAAGTGGCGTCGCTGGGCAGCGCTGGGTTCATGGCCAGAGAAGGCCCATCTGTGACGACCTCAACGCCATCCACGGTGATTGTGACGGGCGTTTTCAAATTGCGCGCAATGTTCGCGGCGAATGGCAGCAACAGGGCAGGGGCGGCGACATTGGTCAGTGTGATTTCGCCCGTCCGCAGCGAGCCCATATGGTCGGACAAGGCTGCCCCGGTGGCCAGAGGGCAAAGGATTTCATCCCCGCGCCATTCGTTGCCCTGACATGCCGGGCGGTGCCGGCCCGGCGCATGTGCCAAGCCCCGGTCCAACAGATCGGCCAGAATCTGCGCGCCGTCCAGTCCCGCGGCACATAGCCAGCGGGAGGCCTTTCCGGCCTCTTCGGACAGGCCCCAGCCATAGCCCGCGCCGCGCGTGGCGCGTTTGGCGGTGGCCTCGACCTCGTTTAATGAAAAGCTCATGTCATTGCCCTTGGGTAGACCCAGTGATCAGCGGTATCTGCGGACAGATCCTCAGGGTAGGGGGCACCGGCATACATGCAAATCCGCACCCAACGGTCCGAGCGGGGATCGAAATGCGTGGCACCGAAGAACGAGAGTTTCGCTCGCAGCATGTCGATGGGCATGACATCCGCGCCGATCGTATTGTCGCGTATTTCACCATAGGGTGCGACCTGTCCCATCTGCGCGCGCCGGATCGTGTGGCGATGTTCGGGGTGCTGCGACAGAAACGCGGCAATGTGTGTGGTGTCCGGCCAGTGGGACAGGGCGTCATAGGCCGTTGCCGCATCGCGGGCCGGGGCCAAGGGTTGTTCGTATTCCGCGATGGGCTCTTCGAACCGTTCGCCAAGGCGGGGTTCCAGCTTTTCTTCGGACACGTACCAGGCGCGGGCGCAGTTGGCCTGCGCTTTCCAATCAAGATCAAGCGCCCAGTCAAAACTCTGCCGGATCAGCGCGCGAACCTGTGCGACGCTCATATTGCCGTCGATCACCTGCGCCCCGGCGTTGCTGTCGGCCATGCAATCGACCAAACCGTCGACCAGATCGCCGTAAGGTTCGAGGATCAGCGAGGCGAGCAATTCCTGCCCCTCTTCACTCAGATGATCTTCGGACCAGCGGATCAGGGCGTCCCAGGGAAGGTTTTCGGTCAGGTCGCGCTGGGCCAGTTCGGCGGTGAGCGTGTCCAGATCAGCCCTGAGCACGGCCAGCTTGTCGATTTGAACGAGATGATCCGAGCGCCACCACGACACCGACAGCTTGCTGCGTTCGAAAATCGCGCGGAACTGCGCGATGCGGTCAGGTGTGGCTTGGGGCACGGACCGCACCCGCGCGATGGCCTCTTCGCGAACCATGATCCAGTTGTTGAACAGCACGGGATGGTTGACGATGAAGGGCGCCATGCCCAGACCGGTCGAATTGCCGATGCCCAGCCATTGCGCAATCGTTGGGTCCAGACTAGCGGTTTGGTCGCCCCCTTTGGCCTGCGCCATGTGCTGCACCAGATCGCGCACGAAGGTGCGGGTCAGATAAACCGACAGCATCTCGGTTTGGAAAGGGGCGCTCAGTTCCGGGCGGTCGGCAGTTTTCTCACGATCAGCCGCCCCGAACTTGCCCGATCCATAAACGGCCGTGGTGCGCATCAGGTAGCCCACCTGATAGATCTGCTCGGGGTCCGGCTGTGTGCCTGCTGCCAGCGCGTCGACCACATGCGCCCAAAGCCGGACCGAACGGTTGGCGCGAGACAGAGACAACTCGCTTTCGCTGATCCGCCCGGCCTCTTGCAAGGGGACGTTTTGAGACAGGCGGTCAATGTCTTCGGCCGTGGGGATGCCATCGAACAGGGTAAATGTGGCGTCCCAAGCCTCGGCTATCACGCGGTCGGAGCGTTGCTCGGGCGGCAGGTCATGAGCGAAAGCAACCAGTGAATAAGCGCGTTCGGGGCCGTGCGCGGTATAGACCGCATGACCCACCCCGTTCGTGTCGATGTCAAAAACGGGCCGGGTAAAACGCCAGTTCTCGCGCGCCATCCGCCGGGTCAATTGCCGCATGAAACTAAGGCGACATTGGTGCAGCGACCCCAATCGCGACAGTCGCATGACCTGCGCGGGGTCCCGGCGTGCAATATCGCGGTACAGATCGATCATACGCGTGGTCCGAAGTTTTCAGCAAAGAAACGATACCAGTTGCCGCCCATGATACCTGAGACCTCATCTTCGTTCATACCCACGGAACGTAGTCCGGATTCGATATTCCCAAAATCGCGGTTGTCCTGAAACCAGTTTGGCATGGGCGGAAAACCGGGCGCCGAAGCCGAGCCTTCACCATAGTCGATTTCTTTCGTCCAGCGCCCGACGCGCATCCACTCGACCACGCTGTCGGGTTGGTCCTGACACAGGTCAGTGCCGATCCCCAGATGTTGGACTCCGTATTTGTCGGCGGTGCGGGCGATCATCTGACAGAAACTATCCAGCGTGCAGGCGGATTTGTCTTTCAGATGATGCGGATAGACCGAAAAGCCAAGCATCCCGCCATTTTCCGTCACCGCGCGGATCACTGCGTCGCGCTTGTTGCGCAGCGCAGGCGACCAGTCATGCGGATTGGCGTGAGTGATGGCGATGGGACGCTCGGACAGTTCAACAGCCTCGATTGTGGATCGGTCAGCCGAGTGACTCATATCCACAACAAGGCCCACGCGGTTCATCTCTTTGATCACCTGCTTGCCCATGCGGGTGATGCCGGTATCTTCGGCCTCATAGCAGCCGGTGGCCAGAAGGGATTGATTGTTATAGGTCAACTGCATGAACCGGGCGCCCAGATCGTGCAGGATTTCGACCAGACCGATATCGTCTTCGATGGGCGAGGGGTTCTGAAAGCCGAAGAATACCGCCGTCCGCCCGGTTTCGCGCGCTGTGTCGATGTCGCTGGCCCAACGACCCTTCATGATCAGGTCGGGGAATTGCTCGAACCAACGGTTCCACTTTTCAAAGTTCAGGACGGTTTCGCGGAAGTTCTCATGATAAGAGATGGTGACGTGGATTGCATCCACGCCACCTTCGCGCAGTTGCCGGAAAATCTTTTCCGACCAGTTGGCATATTGCAGCCCGTCGATACGCATCAGACCGGCGTCCCGGCGCTGATATAGGCGGTTTTGACGGTGGTGTAGAACTCAGCTGCCGCTTTTCCCTGCTCACGCGGGCCATATGAGCTGTCGCCGCGTCCGCCGAAGGGTACGTGATAGTCGGTGCCCGCTGTCGGCAAGTTCACCGTGACTACGCCAGTGCGCGCGTTGCGGCGGAAATGGGTGGCGCGGGCGAGGCTTTGGGTCACGATGCCCGAAGTCAGGCCGAATTTGGTGTCGTTGACGACGCTCAGCGCCTCATCATAGCTGCCGACCTTGATGACGCTGGTTAGCGGCGCGAACATTTCTTCGCGGTTGATGCGCATGTCGTTGGTGGTGTTCAGGAACACTCCGGGCGACATGTAGAACCCGTCATGCGGCATCTCCAACCGCGCGCCGCCACAAGCTAGCTCAGCGCCCTCAGACTTGCCCAGATCGACATAGGCGAGGTTTTCCTGCAACTGCTGCTCGCTGACAACCGGCCCCATCTGAGTGCCGTCTTCCAGCGCGTGCCCGACCTTCATTGCTTGCGCACCAACGACAAGTTTCTCGACGAATGCATCATGGATGCCCGCATGAACAACCAGCCGTGACGAGGCGGTGCATTTCTGCCCAGTGCCGCCAAACGCGCCCCCCAGCGCCAGCGTCACAGCCAGATCAAGATCGGCGTCGTCCATGACGGCTAGCGCGTTCTTGGATCCCATCTCCATCTGTACCTTGGTCAGGTTCTGAATGGCCGCTGCCGCAATCCCCTTGCCCACCGGAACCGACCCGGTGAATGAAATCGCGTTCACCTTGGGGCTTTCCACCAGACGCTGCCCGATGCTGCGCCCCGAGCCCATCATCAGGCTGAACAGGCCCTTGGGGATGTCCTGACGTTCAATGATCTCGGTCAGGGCTACGGCCGAGGCCGGGGTTATGTTCGCAGGCTTCCATACGACGGCGTTGCCGTAGCACAGCGCTGGTGCAATCTTCCACGAAGCGGTCGCGGTCGGAAAGTTCCACGGGCTGATGATGGCAACAGTGCCCACGGCCTCGCGTCGCACGTCAATCTCAACACCGGGTCGAACGCTATCGGCATTCTCACCGATCTGGCGCAGGCATTCAGCGGCGTAATAGGTAAAGAACTGACCGGCGCGATAGACTTCACCTTTGCCCTCGGCCAGCGGTTTGCCCTCTTCGCGGGACAAGAGCGTGCCCAGCTCTTCCGCGCGGGCGATCAATTCATTGCCAATGGCGTTCAGAACGGCCTGTTTGCGTTCGGGCAGGTAAGCGGCCCATTCGGCCTGCGCCACACGCGCCTGATCCAGTGTTGCCTCAAGCTGATCCGTGCTGGCCTGCGCGAAGATGCCGACCAGATCGCTCAGATCCGAAGGGTTGCGGTTTTCGATTTCAGAATCACCCGCCAGCCATTCGCCAGCGATCAGGTTCAGTTTGGTCACAATGCGCCCCAGAGCAAAATAAGAGTCGCGCTTAGGATGGCTTTTCCGCCGTATATCAGTCAAATTCAAACGAATGAACAAAAGTTCAGGAAAACTGAAATATGGCACTCAAGATTGAAACCCTTCGTTGTTTCTGCACCGTTGCCCAAACCGGCAATTTGACCGAGGCCGCGGATCGCTTGGGGCGCACGCAGTCGGCGGTATCGATGACATTGAAACAGTTTGAGGACCATCTGGGTCGAAAGCTGTTTGAAGGTGAGCGCAAGAGCCGTTTGTCCCCATTGGGAGCGCAAGTGTTTGAACTGGCGCTGAAACAAGTGCGTCAGTTCGATCAGGCCGTGCAGGACATCGAAGAGGCCGCGATCGCCGAGCAGGGGCTCTTGCGCATTGCCTCGGTGCCGTCGGTTGCGGCTTTGATTTTTCCACGCGTGTTATCGCATCTTGCGCGGCAGTATCCCGGCGTGAAAGTCGATTTGCGCGACACCGATACGCAGCAGGTTCTTGACGCGCTTGTCGAAGGCAGAGCCGATATCGGGATCGCCTCGGGGTATCATGCGTTGAATGGTATTCGCGCGGTGCCGCTGTTGCGGGACCGATTCGGGCTGGTCTGCTCTGCAGAGCATCCGTTGATCGCGCAAGAGGCGCCGCCGACCCTTGCCCAAATCGCCTCGGTTCCATTCATTCGCAACGCATTGTGCGACCTGATCGAGTCGCCGCAGTTTCACGCCGCGATTGACCGGGCGGGAGTGACCATCCACAACACGCATTCGTTGATTGCGATGGTTCGGACCGGTGATTGGGTGACGGTTTTGCCACAAACGGTGACAGGGTTCATTCCGGAAGCCACCGCATTTCGACTGATCCGCGACTTGCCAGATCACAGGCAGGTATTCCTATATATCCACGAACGATCACGGTTTCCTGACCTGGTTCGCGCGACCGAGAAGATCATTTTGGCGGAAAACGCTTAGCGTCACGTCAACGCTGTGGTTCCCAAGGATAGGGCGTTCCCTATTGGCTGCGGCTGGCCAGTTGTCATTTTTCACGAACAGTGTCAGAAATGTAAAAATGTGATTGATTGGTCAAAGGCGGTACTTTGTGTTTGTGCCCTGCCTGACCGGGAAGTGGGGTATTTTTGGCGACTGCGAACACAATTTCCGGCGTGAACCCACAAGATATCATGACCGCCTTTGCCCAGTACGGATTTCGCAAAACGTCAATGGAAGACATTGCGCGCGCGGTGGGTCTGTCTCGCCAGTCGATCTACAAGAAATTCGGATCGAAGGACGCGTGTTACGCTTGGGCGCTGAGGGCCTATACAGAAGCGTTGTACCAGCATGTTTTCGCGATGCTCGATCAGGCTGAAAACGCGCCGATGGCTGTAGTGGAAACGGCGCTGATTTCTGTCGTCGGAGATTCGGTCGAACTGGCTGAATCCAGGCACGGGTCCGAGCTGCTCGAGGATGCTCTGGCCGTCGCAAGCGCCCAGCCCGAAAATTGGCCCAGCCTGTATGCCCAGAAGCTGGGGGCATTTATCTTGCGCCACGACCTGGCTGCAACGCCGGAACGGGCGCAGGATCTGGCGCATATTTTGATAACCGCCACACGGGGCGCTTTGGTTGTTGCGTCTTCGCGCGAGGCGTTCGCGCAGGATATTCGCCGAATTCTGCGCGGGGTTTTCGGTGATCCCTAGGCGCGGTTTCGGGCCACGCTTGGGGAATGCTCACGCAGTGGTCAAACTGTTTTGAAACACAGTGACTTCCTTACTGCCGCATACTGATTTCCGGTAAAGCGCCGGGGTGTTTGGTGCAGGCGTCTCACTGTGATATGACGTTACGTAAGATACATCTAACCCTGAACTTTTTAGGGCTGTGCAACAAGGGGGAAGGCTATGAAATACATGGGATTTGGAGCAACCATTCTGTTTGCGGCAGGGTTGGTCGTCAGCACTTCAGCCAGTTACGCGCAGACCCGTGAAGAAAGCCATGGCATGGTGTTGCTGCGCGGGTTGCCGACGCTGGATACCCATCACAGCGTTGCCATTGTTGAATTGGACCCGGAATCTGATCGCTTTGGAGAAATTCTCAGCGAGGTTGAGCAACCCGATATCGAGCACCCTCTGCATCACCTTTACTATAGCCCGAACGGCAGGCTGTATTCCACCGGGCTCGATCCGGCGTGCAGTCTGGCCGAGATTGGCTTGTCGAGGGACGCTGGCGGTGCGCCGGTGATCGAAGGCATCACCTGTCTGGACACGCAGGGCCAGATCGTGGGCGAAGATATCATGTGGGCCAATTCGAACGGGCAGGAATACATGTTTGTCACCTTCATGGGGGGCACTGGTGGTGATGATGGCGGCTCGGTCGGGGTGTTTGATCCGCAAACCAACGCCGTGGTCAAAATCATCGAAGCCCGCAAAAGTCAGATCGGCGAAGGTGCCCCGTATATCATGTACCCGCACGGCATTTCGGCGTTTGACGACCGTATGGTGGTGACATCGACCGTGCATCCTGACTTGGCTACTGGTGTTGGGAACGCGTTGACGATCATTGATCTGAACACGTTGGAGCCTATCCAGAACATCACCGTCGAGAATGAAAAGCCGCTGAACTTCCCGTCTTCTCCGGTCGAGGTTCTGTTCGCGCGGCCCAGCATTCACCCCGATATCGAACCGGCCATTCTGGCCAATACAATGTTCGGGTTCGAGACGTGGAAAATCCCCTATGACGCCAAGGCCAAGACCTTTGGCGCGCCCGAGGTCATCTATAGCGGTGTCGCCAATGACACTGCCGTGCCCTTGGAATTCTATGGCACCGAGGATGAGCTGTTCATTTCGCACGCTTTGCCCGGTGTGGTGAAACGGTACGAACTGGGCGCACTGCCGGACCTGGTGTCCAGCGGCCCCGACATCGTGACCGATCCCGGTGCACATCACATGATCTTTTTCACCTCCGCCTCAGGGCGCGAGTTGATCGCGATTCAGAACAATCTGCTCAATCTGGGCAACGGTGCGGACAATGACCCGACCGATGTGGATTTCATTGCTTCTCTGAACGCGCACACGATTTCGGTGCATGATCTGGAAACCGGTGAACGTATCGGGACAGTCAATTTCAAGGAACGCTACAACAAGGGCGTGGACAACGTTGAGGGTCTGTTTGGTTCGGGCTTTGTGCATCACCACTAACGGATCGGGTGGCCCATGCCTCGGGTGATCGTTCTGCTGGCCGCCGCTGCGATTCTGGTCGCGGCGGGGTGGCTGATCCGGGACTTCATCCGCGATCCGGTGGCGACACCCATCGCCGACTTCTCGGCGCCGTTTGTGTTCGGGCGGTTTGCCGTGCCGCCTGATAACCCGCTGACTCAGGAAGGTTTCGCCTTGGGGCGGCACCTGTTCTACGACCCTATTCTATCCGCGAACAACGAAGTGTCCTGCGCCACTTGCCACATTCAGGCGATGGCTTTCACCGACGGGCGTTCCCGATCTCCGGCCTTATCGGGCGGTGAGCTGGAGTTCAGCGCCATGAGCCTGGTCAATCTGCTTTGGGGGCAGGAGAGGTTCTTTTGGGATGGCCGTGCGACCTCGCTTGAAGAGCAGGCGCTGATGCCGATCCAGCACCCCGAAGAGATGGGGCAGGATATCGACGTGCTGGTTGCAGAGCTGTCCAGCTCGTCTAGCTATCGTCGCATGTTTCGCCGCGCCTATGGTGAAGTCAGCGCCGACAACATCGCCCGGGCGTTGGCCAGTTTCATGCGGATGCTGATCTCGGACAATTCCAAATACGACAAATACCTGCGCGGTGAGGTGCGGTTGAACGCGCAGGAAGAACATGGGCGCAAATTGTTCATGGCCCATCCTGACACCAAAGTGTCCCTGCGCGGCGGGAATTGCATTGATTGCCACAGTCAGTTCCTGACCTCGGGGTTTCGGGACGCGCTGGACGGGTTCTCGAACAATGGGCTCGACCCAGAGGACACGCTGGCACCTGGTTTGATGGCGGTCACGGGAAACCCTGCTCACAAAGGGTTCTTCAAGGTTCCAACCCTGCGCAATATTGCCGTGACCGCTCCTTATATGCATGACGGCCGGTTCGAGACGCTGCGAGATGTCATGAATCACTATAATGACGGCATTGTCGTCAGCGACACGCTCAGCCCGTTGATCCTTGAAGCCGATAACGCCCCTGACACCCCGTCGGATACGGTGGGCCTGCGCATGACACCTGAGGAAATCGACGCAATCATCGCTTTTCTACATACGCTGACCGACGAAGTTTTTTTGACCGACCCTGCCTTTTCCAATCCGTTTGAAGGAGGCTCATGATGTCCCGCCTGCAAGCCATGTCCGGTTTCGGTCTGTTGGTGTTGCTTGCCATCGGATGGATTGTGTTCGTCCCTGGCCCCAAACGCACGACCGATGTCACCGTCACGCTGCGGGCGACCATGAACGGGGCCCCGCTGACCTTCGACCAGTTCATGTATGACAACCCCGCTGGACCCGGCGCGTTTCGGGTACGAGATTTTCGGTTTTACCTCAGTAATCTGGTTTTGACCTCTGGCGATGAAGAGTTCGTGGAGCCCGACAGCTATTACCTTGCCCGGTTCGACAATGCGGACAGATCTTATGTGATCACTCTGTCCGATGTGCCACTGCGCCGGATCGAGGGACTGCGCTTTTTGATCGGCGTGGACCCGGACGCCAACGGGTCGATCCTTGCGCGGGGCGATCTGGACCCCAACAGCCAGATGGCGTGGAACTGGGAGGTCGGGTATAAATTCGTTCTCTTCGAGGGTGCATTGGATGTGGATGGAGCCATTTCTCCACTGGTTTATCATGTTGGGTTCTCCGAGAACGCCCGCGAGGTCTCGGTTCTGGTTCCGGCAGACATGACGCGGGCAGGGGAGACGCAGATAAATCTTGATGTCGATCTGGCCAAACTGTTCGACAACGCGGCGCTGATTGATATGCAAGCCCTGCCGACGGTGAAATTCGACCGCACCGATGCGCGAATGCTGGCAGACAACTACGCGGACATGATCTCGGCATCCTATTAGCGGTTTCGCAGGGTTTGCGGCACAAAGCCAAATTTCCGCCCTTATTCGGTCAGATGATCCGCAAAATCAGGGCGCACAAAGATCTTCATGAAGGTTCAGGGGGTCTTTGCTGTGAAGCGCATCATTGGACATATCGACAGTCAGAAAAGGCGACTCTACGCGATTGCGTTTCTGGCGTTTTCTGCCGGATATGTCCTGTACTCCCATATCGAGGTGACACGTTTCGGGATGCCCCTGCCGGTGTTCACCGGGCTGCTATATATGTCGATGATCGTGTTCGCGACGGCTGTGTCTACGTATTTTCTGCCCAAACTAGCCCGCGTGACAGATGCTGTCGCAGTAACGCGTCTGGGTTTCGCCGTTTGGGTCGCCGGCACGCAAAGTTACGAGGTTGCGGCCTCACCCTTGATCGGCGCGACCATTGTGATCGGAGGTGCAATGGTTTTGTTGCAACTGCGTAGCTGGGCCACCTTTGCGGTTCAATCCATGCGGGCAGTCACAGCGGTCGATCAACCAGTTCCTGTTTGGGTTGGCGCCCAGCGTCGGGCGTAGTCATGACCCAAGGCGGCACCCCCGCCTGATCTGCACAAATCCTGCACAACATCCGCCGCTGGTTTGCACATCAAGGTGTGACAAGGCGGTATGGAACATAACCGATCTTACCTACTGTGGGCCGGGTTGGCCCTTGCATCCGCCGTATTGGCGATCGAGCCCGTCCTGTGGCTGATCCAAAGCTGGCGCGATCCGTCTTACCAATCCTATGGCGCGCTGTACGGCCTGCTGCTGGCCGGTCTGGTGCTTCTGTCTCTGACAAGTTCTCGCCCGCAGGGGCCGGACCGGCGCGGGCGGGTCTTTGCCGTCTTCCTGGGTGCGGCCTGCGTTCGCTTGGGGGGGCAGGTGCTGGCCATCAATATCCTCAGCGCATTGGCTCTGGCGTTGGATGTCTTTGCGTTGGCCGTTTTCCTGCGACTGGATCAGCGACGCATTGCGCTGTCGCCCATGTGGTTGGCGGCGCTGTTTCTGTTCTGCCTGCCGCTTGGACCGATCCTTGAGCGGGTGGCAGGGTTTCCGTTGCAGGTGATGTCCGCCCACGTGGCGTGCGCAATGCTGTCGCCCTTTTTCCCGGACCTGCTATGCGAAGGTGTCAGGCTGCGTGTGGGCGGCGTGGATGTTCTGGTCGATCTGCCCTGCTCGGGCGCGGTGGGTCTGTTGCAGCTTGTCAGCCTTTGGGCCTGCCTGAATACGTTTTACCGTCCGGCGTTTTTGCCCGCACTGGGCGAAGGTCTGTTAATCGCAGCAGCAACGGTGCTGGGCAATGGCCTGCGCATCACCCTGCTGGCGGCGGGTTTGGCGCAAGGGGTCGACACGATGGCCCCCACGTTGCACAGCCTGATCGGGCTGGGGACACTGGCGCTGATCGCCTTGACGGTTGTGCTGCTGTACCGTCCGAAACCCGCCCGGCCCAGACCTGCGCGGATCACAACGTTTTCCCTGCCGCGCGTCCTGCATTTCCCAGCGGTTGTATCGGCGCTGGGTTTGTCGCTGGCAATCGTCAGTGCCCCGCGCGCGCCGGTCGATCAATCCGCTCTGGTGCCCCCGACCGAACTGCCCGGTCAGTTGCTGGGACACCCCGCGCAAGAGGTCGCACTCTCTGACGTTGAACGCGCCTATTTCGCGACCTATGGCGGCACGGCGCGCAAAGTACAGTTCGGCCCCATGGGGGTGAATGTCGTACGCACGACTTCGCCCCTGCGCCACCTGCATTCTCCGGCCGCCTGCCTGCTTGGTATGGGCTATCAAGTGCGGTTTCTGGGCACCCGGTTCGATCCGCTGCCCAGCTCGGTTTACGAAGCAACGGGCCCGGACGGGCAGGTCTGGACGGTCGCGGTCAGCTTTGTCTCGGGCGATGGTCAGCGCACCGCTGGCGTGGGCGAAGCCGTCTGGAGCTGGCTGAACGGCTCATCCCGCGAATGGCGCTCGATCCAGCGCATTACCCCGAAATCCATGTCAGATTCGGACCGCGCCGCCTATGAGGCTGCGGTTCTAGCCGCCCTTGATTTGTAACCCTTGCTCAGGAGATCCAAATGCGTGCCCTTTTCCCTGTGATGATCCTACTTGTCTGGCCGATGGTGGCCGCGGCCAAACCCGACCCCGCCGACGTGGCCGGGCGCGTTGTCGCCCATGCTGGCGACCGGGTTTTCGATCTGCCCCTGCTGGACAGCGCCCTACATGTCACCATTCAGGGCGATATGGCGACAGTTGAACTGCGGCAGACGTTCCAGAACCCAGCGATGGTTCCGGTCGAGGCTGAATACCTGTTCCCCCTGAACCAAAAAGCCGCCGTTTACGGGATGGAGATGCGCGTAGGCGATGAGTTGGTACGGGCCGTGATCCGTGAAAAAGCACAGGCCGAGGCAGAGTTCGATCAGGCCGCGTCCGAGGGCAAGGCGGCTGCGCTGTTGACCCAGCACCGCCCCAACATGTTCACGCAGAGGATTGCCAACCTGATGCCGGGGCGTCCGGTCGAGGTAACGTTGCGCTACGTCCAGATGGTGCCCAAGATCGACGGCCAGCATGAGATGGTGATCCCTCTGATCGTCGGCCCGCGCTATCAAAGCCCGCTAGACACTCCTCGGCCTGAGCTGGCCAGTGCCGAGGACATTCCGCTGGAAAACGCCACGTGGTCTGTCAGCCCGATCCCCGCCTATCCTCCGGTCGCGGGGCTGGACCTGCCCGATACTGTGACGTCCGAGCGGGTCTCGCTGGATGTCTCTCTGACTGCTGGGGTTGAGCTATCTGGGTTTCACAGCCCGACCCATCCGTTGCAAATCGATCAGGACCAAGAAAGCCTGACTGCCCGGTTTGCCGATGGCAAAGTCATGGACAACCGCGATCTGGTGCTGCGCTATACGCTGGGTGGGGCGGAGTTGCAGGCGGCAACCCTGTCCCATCATGACGAGCGCGGTGGCTTCCTGTCGGTTTTGATCGAACCCCCGGCGGTCCCGGACGAGGCCACAGCAACCCCGCGCGAGTTGGTCTTTGTGCTGGACACCTCCGGCTCGATGGGCGGGGAGCCGATGAAGGCCAGTAAACGCTTCATGGATGCTGCCTTGCAAGGGCTGCGGGAGGGGGATCATTTCCGCATCATCCCGTTTTCCAACACGGCACGGCATTTTTCGAACACTTCGACCCGCGCAACCCCGTCGAATATCCGCAAGGGGCGTGATTTTGTGCGCGGCCTGTCCACAGGGGGTGGGACCGAGATCGACAATGCGGTTCGCGCCGCCTTTGCGACCGACTCGCCCGAGGGCGCGATCCGCATCGTGGTCTTTCTGTCCGACGGCTATATCGGCAACGAGGCGCGGGTTCTCAAAACCATTCGTGGCCAAATCGGTCAGGTCCGTATCTATGCCTTCGGGGTGGGCAACGCCGTGAACCGCTACCTTCTGGACTCCATGGCGGAAGAGGGGCGCGGCTATTCCCGCTATGTCGCGCTGGACGAAGACGCGCTTGAAGTGGCAGAGACTCTGGCTGCAAACCTCAAGTCGCCTCTGCTGACAGATCTTGAGATCGACTGGGGCGGATTGGAGGTGCAGGATGTTACGCCAGCACGTCTGCCCGATCTGTTTGCGGGCAACGGCCTACGCTTGATGGCGCGCTACGACGGTGCTTTTGAGGGCGAAATCACGTTGAAAGGGCTGGTGCAAGGCCGCCCCGCGCAGATGCCGGTCAAGCTGTCACTGACCGAAACCGAGGGCGATGCCGCACTGCCGCTGATCTGGGCCCGCGACCGGATCGGCGTGCTGGAACGACAGATCGCGGTCGGGGATCGCGCCGGGCAGGCCGAGGCCGAGATCACACGTCTGGGGCTGGCCTATTCGCTGCAAACCCGGAACACCTCATTCGTGGCCGTGTCGCAGCAAATCGTCAATGACAGCGGGCAGATGGCTGTGCAGGCCGATGTCCCATTGCCGATGGTGTCCGGTGTGACAGCCGCGGCCTATCCCTCGCAGGGCTTCGCCGGGTCATCCTCGCCCGAGCCGCAGGCGATTTTGGGTCTGATCATGGTCGCGGCCATGACCGTATTGGGTCTGCGTCCTCGGCGGGCGCGACGGGTATGAGGTCGCTGATCGTGCAGGTTGATATGGACATCGCCCGGATCGCTTGTCAGAACCTTCTTATGGAAGCGCATATCCTGATTGTTGATGATGACCCCAAGATCCGCGATGTGATCCGCATCGCCCTGAAAGGGGCGGGTATGCGTACAACCGAAGCCGCGAACGGGCAGGCTGCGCTGACCCATGTCGGACGTGAACCGATCGATCTGGTGCTGCTGGATATCGGGATGCCTCAGATGGATGGGTTTGAATGCTGCAAGGCCATTCGGGCGCGATCGGACCTGCCGATCCTGTTCCTGACCGCGCAGGATGACGAAATCGACCGGGTTCTGGGTTTTCAACTGGGTGCCGATGATTTTGTCGCCAAACCCTTCAGCCCGCGTGAACTGGTGCTGCGGATCAAGGCCATTCTGTCCCGTGGCCGCCGCTCGGCCTCGCGCCCTTTGCGCACGGGCGGGTTGGAGCTGGACATGGCCGGTCACACCTGCCGCATCGAGACCACGCCGGTCGATCTGACGGCGACCGAGTTTCAGTTGCTGTATTCTCTGGCCGAGCGTCCCGATCAGGTGCATGACCGAAATGCGTTGGCCCAAAAACTGTATGGGACAGGCACGCAATTGTCCGGGCGCACGATTGATAGCCACGTGCGTAACATTCGGGCCAAAGCGTCTCAGGCCGGGTGCGCAGATATCATCCAGACGGTCCACGGCGTCGGTATCAAGCTGGGCGCATGTACGTGCGACAGATAGGCACGATCCGCCGAAAATGGCGCCCGTCGATGGCGTTTGTCGTCGCGCTGGTTTGTGTGGCTTTGGTCTCAATTCCGCTGGCGGCCATGATGACGGTGCAGCTAACCTCGAACCAGTTTGTGCGGGAAACCGAACAGGTGCTGCTGAAACAGGCTGCAGTCTACGCAGAGATTTATCGCACCCGCTTTCAGGCCATGGACGGACCCGAGATCGGCCCTGAACTTGCGCCCGAAATGCAAGAGTTTTGGGCCGCCGAGGTCCGCCCCATCCGGGCCCAGATAAACGTGCGCCGCGACCGGGTTCTTCCGCCACTGCCGGAGGGACCAAAGGTCGGGGCGATATCCGATCCGCGTCATGAAACAGTTTTGCCGGGCATGGCCGATCTGGCCCGGTCTGCGGGCAAGAGCACACTGGCCGGGGTGATTTTTCTGGACCATCAGGGGCAGGGCACCGGCGAGGCGGGGTTGCGTGCTTTCGCCGATTTGGCCGAAGTGCAGCAAGCATTGACTGGTCGTGTCGGTACGGCGTTGCGGGCGCGTGCAGATGAATTTGACCGCCATCCGCTGACCTCGATCAGTCGGGATACGGGGTTTCGGGTGTTCGTGGCCTATCCCGTTCTGGCACAGAATCGTGTGATCGGGGTTGTGCTGCTGTCCCGCACGCCGCTGAACCTCAGCAAATTTCTGTACCGCGAACGAGACGCGCTGATCATAATGGCGCTGTTCACGCTAAGCGGTGCTGCATTGATCGGATGGCTTTTGCACCGGTTGATGTCCCGTCCGGTTCGGGGCCTGCGGGATGAGGCGCGCCGGGTGGCTTCGGGGGATACCCCTGTCTCGGACCCGCTTGCACATTACGGGATGCGGGAACTGGCCGATCTTGGTGAAAGCATGTTGTCGATGGCCGATACGTTGCAGGCCCGATCACGTGAGATTGCGATTTATACCGATCACGTGACGCATGAACTGAAATCCCCAGTCACCTCGATCGCTGGAGCCGCTGAGCTTTTGTCCGAACCTGCGCTGTCGCCTGAAGATCGCGCCGGGCTGCTGGACAATATCCAGACCGAAGCTGCGCGCATGAACACTCTACTGGGCCGGCTGCGTGAGCTAAGCAAGTTGCGGCAAGCCCCGAAATCGGGTCCGGGTCTGTTGCCTGCCATGCTGCCCGCTGTGGAAGGGCTGGAAATTCGGATTGCCGAGGGTCAGAACCTGATGCTGCCGTTGTCAGAGGAACACGGGAAGGTTGTTTTGCTGCACATGGCTCAGAACGCAAGGTCCCACGGTGCTACCGAGGTGATCTTGTCTTATTCTGATAGTGTCCTGCGGGTTCTGGATAACGGTGAAGGGATTTCACAACACGACGCAGACAGGCTAACCGAGCCCTTCTTCACAACGCGTCGCGAAGAAGGCGGCACTGGAATGGGTCTTGCGATCGTTGCCGCGATCCTCGAAGGCTATAGGGCCACGCTGAAGGTTGAGCCTTCAGATATGGGGGCAGAATTCCGAATTGAATTCGCGAAAAATAGGCCCGGCTTACAGCAATACTGACCAGACATTTCACGACGTGTGAAAGGCATAAAGTAACGCGCAGTGTTTCGAATCAACTTGAGACTATGGGCTCGAGAAATTCGGCAAAAATTGGGCAAAATTGTGGCAATAATTAGGCTATAGGTTCGGCAGTCCTAAACCGGGGATAGATTGAGAAGCACCGCGAAATTGCAGATGGTCTGATACGGGAAGTTTGGGGTAAGCGCCTAATTTGGCTTGGTATTCAGATTGGGCCTATTTGAACCCTGAATGGTTTGTAACGTATAGAGCAAGCGTTATTTGCAAGGCCTGTCAACTCGACCTGCGCTTTCAATCATTTGAATTGAAATGGATTTTTTGATACTCTCGGGGCGAGGCTGGGTAATTAGACCTAAAGAGCCAACAGGGTGCCGTTTACTGGAGTTTATTGACATCGCGTCAGATGTTGAACGGCACAGTCACAAAATTTGCGCGTCACGAGTTTGGCGAATTGCGCGCTGTACGGCTTGGTAGCTTGTGCGGCCAAGACTGCTTTTGTTTTTATTTTGGGGGCAAAATAATGGCTATTCCTAACGCAATGGACGACATCGGTTTATTCTCTGTCAGCGAAGACGATGTTCTAAAGGTTAATCCAAGCAACAGTGTTCTGGACAACGATACGGATACCGATGGGGATGGCCTGGCGGCCAGTATCACCGGCAATCCTCAGAACCCGCTGTTCGACTTTAAGACGAATGGAACGTTCACCTATGACGCCCGCTATCATGGCGTTTTGTATATAGACACCGATGGCACCGACCCAACGCTGAGTGACATGACTGATGGTGACGTCACGCTGACCAACGGGTTCGACTCGTTGGGGGCAGGGGCCATCGTCTACGACACCTTCACCTACGAGGCCAATGACGGCCAGGACGGGGATGAGGCGACGGTCAGCGTCATGATCCTCGGCGAAAACGATGACCCGGACGCGGTCGATGACGCGGTCGAGTTCGATCAGGACACGACCGACAATGTCAGTATTGATGTCGTGTTCAACGACACGGATGTGGATATCTGGCCCACGGCTGACAAGCTTGACCTTGAGGTCATCGGAATTGCAGACATCGCGGATGAAGCCGGCCCGGCAGGTGGCTCGGACAATTCACTGGGCGACGGGTTGATGATCACGACCGATACCGGTGGCACAGTTCAACTGGATGCGGGCACTGGCGAGTTGGTCTACACCGCTGCTGAAGGCTTCTTTGGCATCGATACGTTCGAATACACAGTCAGCGATGGCAATGGCGGTGAAGATACGGGCGTTGTCCGCGTCACTGTTTTGCCCGGCAATGAGGCGCCCGACGCTGTGGACGACACACGGACCATCAGCGAAGACGCGGGTGAAACCAGTATGGCAACTGTGTTGGGCAATGACACAGATGTCGATGACGCGCCGTTGATTGCTGCTGAATTGTCTACAGATATCGGCAGCGCCCTGACGCGCGTGGATGACATGGGCAACCCCATTGCGGGCAACACCGGTATTTTGGTCGATTTCAACGCAGACGGCACCTTCGACTATGACCCCAATGCTGAGTTTGAAAGCCTGGGTGTTGGCGAAACCGCCTATATCGAGTTCGACTACATTGCCTATGACGGAGAGGGCGCCTCGGACTCTGCGACGGTCACGATTGAGGTTCAGGGTCAGAATGACGGCCCGAACGGTTCGAACGGGTCGGCGACGGTTTATGAACGTGGCTTGTCCACTGGAACACAGCCCGAACCGAACACAATACCCGACTCGGGGAGCAATTCAGACATTGTCCAAACGATTGACCTGAACATCAGCGACCCGGACACAAATGACATGCCGTTTCTGTCCAGCACATCAGCCGCGATGAACTATACCCCTGGCGACGAGATCGCGGGGCTCTATGGGACATTGGCGATCAACAATGACGGAACGGTGACGTATACGCTGACCGGCTCTGCCGAACATGACACGGACGGCGTAACCGAACAGGAAATGTTCACCGTCTATGTGCTGGACGGAAATGGAGGCTCCAAGGCGCTGACGGTTACAATTGACGTCAAGGATGACAGCCCCTATCTGGGCAATTCCCCGGTTGCGGATGAAGCCAGTGACAATGACGTCGAAGGCAACACAGTGGGTGCTCCGGTCTCATTCTCGTCCGACACAAACAACACCACGTCGGATACGTTCGACTATTTTGAAGGTGCCGATGAGGCGACGTTGTCGGTGACAGCCGTTCCCGCGCGTTTCATGTTGTACGACAGCGATCCCGATGCGCCGGGCGGCGAGGTTTATGTCGACTCGGTCTATGATCCGATGACACAAACCGTCACGGGGACGATAGACGGCGGAACGCTGGATGATCAGGATCTGTACACTCTGGTACTGAACGACAGTGCTGGTTCGAATACCGGATCCTACCAGTTCACCATGCTTCTTGATCCGCCCTCGGACCTGCTGGACCTCGATTTTGACGCGGTCAGCGCCGGTGCGCCGCAAGATGAGTTTATCTTTACTAACCTCGGCAATCTTACGTTCGACGGTGGTTCCGGGAGTGTTGTTGAAGGTATGACCAATGGCCAGACCTCATACAATCTGGGGGCCTCTTTCAATACCGAAGCAGGCGATGGCGACTATCGCTTGAACCCGAACAGTGGCGGTGGCTTTGGAATGGGCGACGGGAATATCGAGATCAACGAGGTCATCGAGATCACCAACATCAACTCGGCAACAACCACAGGGTTCGAGCTGGACGTGACCGGCAATGGCGGTGGCGTACAAGGCAATGATCCACTGGATCTGGTTTGGGAGGCTTGGGATACCAGCGTCGTTCCACCCGTCTTGATCGACAGCGGGCGGATTGACCTGACCCAGATGACCACAACCGACAAGACGGTCGAAGATGTCGCGATTCTGCCCAGTGGCACCTATGACACGCTCTACCTCGCGTTTGATGGCGTCGACAACAACGACAAGCTACGGATCAACAACTTCCAGACGCTGACAACAATCGAAGTCGATGACTTTGATTTGGACTTTACCTTGGCGGCAGGGGAAGACGCCTTGGATGGCGTCGACCCGACCGGTGACGGTGACGTGGCAGACGGAAGCCCGGCAAGCTTCACGATATACGTGGATGGCACCGACGAAGACTCCGTATTCTCAATTGTTTAAGGCAAAATCCAATGAGGCGGTCAGTATGCACTGGCCGCCTCAGCTTGACGATCTAAAAAATACCCGCTGACAGTTTTATTGAATCGTGCATGCGGGAATTTGAGGGTAATTTGCAATGTTTGAGGTGCTGATCGTCGCGCCAAGCGGAACAATTCAAGCCGTTTTCAAAAAATTATCCGCAGATTTGGATCAAAAAATAGCCGAAAACGGGGGAAGTTCACGGATTAACATTGGGTTAATTTGGCCCCCGGTAAATTGCAGGTGTAGTTGTTAAAGAGTTGAGCATGGTTAAGCTGAACAAATATCTGACAGAGCTGTTTCCGGTCGAATGGAAGTCTTCTATTCCGGGGTTGAAAACGACCGGAGACGGCTCTTCTAAGTCCATCCGGCTAGGGCTGGAACTGGCTGTTCCTGCATCTGTTTTCTTTCTGTTGCTGGCCTATTGCCTGCACAAAGCCAGTGTCGAAAACTACGTTTCCGTTCTGATGTGATGCATCCAGTCCGCTTTGGGCTGGTAGCCAAGCCTAAGTGATTTGTCGCGGACGAACAAAGATCACGCCGCGGATTTCTCGGCTTTTTCCATTTCCTTAATGATCAGCACGCGCAGGATTTCGCGGAACTTATCCATGTTCCGTTTGAGCAAGGTTTCCATCAACGAACTACCCAGGCCAGCGTCCATTAAGAATTTCGCCGCAGCCTTGCCCAATTTGACGTTGTCCTCGCCCATAAGCTCTTTGGGGCCGCTTTTGAGCCATGGCAGAAGCAGTTTCTCAAGTTCCATTTTGCTAAGAACCTTCAGCATTGCTGACGTTCCAAGCTGGGTTGCAAAACGGCGCAATGCCAGAGGCAGCAGACGCTCGGGCGCGACCGAACGGATATAGACTTCAAGGCCAAGCTGCCCGCCGCGTTTTTCCAGAACCTTGGCCGCTATCTTCAATTCGGCGTTGATTATGCCCTTGGGCACGAGTCTGGTTGCCGCGCGTTCCGACCACGTTTTCAAAAAGGCCGGGCTAAGGGCACTGGTTGTGATATAGGGGCGCGCAAGTTTGACTACCCCACCCACAATCAACCCTGCAGCAGCCCCCGTGATCGCATTCTTCACCATTCTTTCGCTGATTTCTTTTGTCGACATCTGCTTTTCGCCTGCGATTTCACGGCCAATGGCGTCGTAGCCGTCAAAGGCCAACCCTGTAACGGTGGCGGCTGTGGCGTTCAGAACGATCCCTGCGCCCAACCCGGCCGGAGGGCAGGCGGTCAGAATAAGCGCGCAGGTCGCGAATTCACCCGCCGCTCGCACATATCCCGCCTGTTTGATCTTTTTCGCCGTGGCATCAATCAGGCCATGAACCCATGCGATGACGGCATTGTTGTAATTCACGACAGCCGCGTCGCAGGCGACCAGGGCTTTCTTGAACCCCTTGTAGTCGCGCCCGCTGACGGTTTTGGCCAATGTTTTGTAGGCCGCCGCTGCTTTGGTGTAGTAGGGGCGCGGATCTTCGGCGCGGCTTACCGCGTTGATGAACGTGTAGACATAGCGCTGTTGGTTGTTGATCTCGATCTGGGCATTGTGACGATCACAGGCAGCGTAGAAATTGATCCGCTGATGTTCCAGCGCGCGGTCCATTACGCGATGGACCTCTTTGACCGTAGCTTTGTAACCGCGTTCATCCAGCAGAACATTGCGCTTACCGTCCGAGACCACATAAGCCTTTGTTTTCGGGTTAAGAACCCAAACGACTTCTCCCTTTTTGAGCGCTTCACCTTTCTTCAGACGCACCGAGACTTTCTTGTTCTTGGAATATTTCAGGATCGCGTTTTGATCCTTGATTTTATATTGCTTTACGATCGAGGCCAGCGTGCCGCCGTCCTTTGCCTTATGCGAAATCCAAATCACGAAGCGTTCCTCTCCAATCCAGCTGGCAAAATGGGATCAGAGGGCAACTTCCCGCCATCCTCCCGCGGGTGCATGCACAACCAGGCCGCCACTGAGCCGATCTGCCGTTCAATAGCGGTAAGCTATGTGGTCCAAGTGTCCGGGTTGTGTCGCATGTTGTATCAATTGTATCAGCCGTGCCGAACGCTCCGATTGCCCCTTGTCGTTTATGAATTGGTGCCCGTAGTTGCCTTGGTGCGCGGGGCAATGGATGGCGCGTATCCCACCCAAGTTTTGAACGCTCGGGTAAAGTTGGCCATGTCGCTATACCCCAGCCTGTGGGCGATCTCGGTCAAGCCCAAATCCGTATCGCGCAACAAGCTTAAGGCGCGGCGATGACGGACCTTGCTCAGCAATGTTCGAAAGGACTGCCCTTCAAGCGTCAGGCGCCGTTGAAGAGTGCGCTTACTCATGCTCATGCGACGTGCAACGGAGTCCAGTTCAGGGGTGCCTTCAAACATATCCAGCAGGATGCAGGCCTCCAACGCGATAATGAAGTCGCTGCCGGGCGCTGTCATTTTTGCCTGAACATCCGCCCAGCACATAGACGCCTCAGCCATGCTGTGTTGCAATGGCGGCGTATCCAACTCAATAGCGGTCAGCGGCAGGGACAGCGCCGAGCGGCCGTAAAGCGGCTGACACTGCAACAAATCGCGTAATTCATCCCCTTGGCCTCGGTCGGGGTAGTCAATTTCGATCCACCGCGGTCGCCAGCTAGGACCAAGGAAGCGTCGGACAAATCCCAGCATCAATGGGATGTTGTGGTCGCTGTGGGCGCAGATGGGGACGTCATCACCGCGCGGGACGAAATAGCGCATGATTCCGCCGCTGCGCATTTCAACCAACCAAACGCGGGGGCCGTTCTGGAACAGGGGCATGGCCCGCGCAAGACGATGAATCCCTTGACGCAACGTAGGGGCCTGACCGGCAAATTCGAACCACGGACCAATTTCCGCCCCGGACATGCCAAGCCCGACATGCAATCCGAAAAACGGGTGGCCCGACACGCGTTCAGCCTCGGCAAAAACACCGACCATTGCCGATAGCGGGATTCGCACAAACCGATCGTTCAGCACATCAATCGGAATGTTGGCCCGTTCAAAGACTCGCTCAACCGCTGCCGGTCCGGCGCAGCTTTGCAGCCGGTCCGGCAAATGTCCCATCCCGGCTGCGGTCGTGGTGGCGGTTTTTAGTTTTGACATCGTTAATGCTGATTTTATCTATGTATTACTTTGGAGACGGAGCAAATTATTGAGGTATATAAATTTTTGCACGGCTCTGGCGTGAAATGACAAGTGAAATGTGCTATCACTTGATACGCGTGGACAGGATGTAAGTTGTCATCACACAGCCCGAGGCGTCTTGGGCAGCCGGGGGGCGTGACATCGTATCCATGTCCACAAGCCGAAGGCACTACCCCCGGTTATTTCGAGTTCAGGGAGACAAACATTGCTTTTATTCCGACAATTAGTCAAACGGGCCGCCCGTCCGCTCAGCGGTGGGGTTCTGGCGCTGGCCGCTCTGGGCGCGCCGGTGTTGGCCCAGGGCGCGAACGACACACCGAATTTCCTGGTCATCTGGGGCGACGATATCGGGTATTGGAACATCAGCGCCTATAATCAGGGCATGATGGGGTATGAAACCCCCAATATCGACCGGATTGCCAATGAAGGGATGTTGTTCACGCACAGCTACGGGGAACAGTCCTGTACCGCAGGGCGTGCGGCCTTCGTCACGGGTCAGTCAGGGTTTCGCACAGGTCTGCTGAAAGTGGGTCTGCCGGGGGCCAAGGAAGGCATGTCGCCGAAAGATCCCAGCATTGCCGAATACATGCGCTCCAAGGGGTATATGACCGGGCAATATGGCAAGAACCATTTGGGTGATCTGGACGAACACCTGCCCACCAACCACGGATTTGATGAGTTCTTCGGCAACCTCTATCACCTGAACGCCGAAGAAGAGCCTGAAAACGAGGATTATCCCAAAGATCCGGCCTTCCGCGAACAGTTCGGCCCGCGCGGTGTGATCCGGTCATCAGCGGACGGTTCGGTCGAGGATACCGGCCCGCTGACCCGCAAACGGATGGAGACCATAGATGAGGAAGTCACAGCCGGGGCACTGGACTTCATGCAGCGCGCCCATGATCAGGGTAAGCCGTTCTTCCTGTGGTACAACACCACGCGGATGCATATCCACACGCATCTCAAGGAAGAAAGTCAGGGCGTGACCGGGCTGGGCGTCTATCCTGATGGCATGGTCGAACATGACGGCATGGTCGGCCAGATGCTGGACAAGCTGGATGAGCTTGGCATCGCCGACAACACCGTCGTAATGTATTCAACCGACAACGGGGCCGAGGTGTTCTCGTGGCCCGATGGTGGCACTACGCCGTTCCGAGGTGAAAAGAACGACAACTGGGAAGGCGGTTATCGCGTTCCAATGATGATCAAATGGCCCGGCGTTATTGAGCCCGGTCGCAAGTCAAACCAGATCATCAGCCATTTGGACTGGTTCCCGACCTTCATGTCCGCGCTGGGCGATCCTGACATGAAGGAGCGCATGCTCACCGAGGCCCCCTTTGGCGAAGAAAACGAGCCCGTCCATCTGGATGGCTATGACTTCATGCCGTATTTCCGAGGGGAAACTGAGGTCGGCCCGCGGCGCGAGTTCATCTATTTCTCGGATGGCGGCGATCTGGTGAACCTGCGTTACAACCGCTGGAAAGTGGTCTTTGCCGAACAGCGCGCCCATGGGTTCGACGTCTGGCAGGAACCGCTGACTTTCTTGCGTCTACCCAAGATCATCGACCTGTATTCCGACCCGTTCGAGCGGGCGCAGGACGAATCCATCGGCTATTCCCGCTGGCGTCTGGACCGGACCTATCTGCTGGTACCCGCGCAGGCCATTGTGGCGCAGTTCCTTGGCACGTTCCAGGACTACCCGCCACGTCAGGAACCGGCCAGCTTCTCAATTGATCAGGTCCTGAGAAGCCTGCAAACAGCCGGCAGTCAGTAACGGCCTAGACCGGACAAAACTTCATGGCGCGGAGCGATGCCGCGCCATTTTCGCAACAAAAGAGATTTCTCATGAAACGCTATGTTTTTGCCGTGGCTGCCTTGCCGTTTGGTTCTTTTCCCGCGCTGGCCGATCCGCTGGCGTCCTGGAACGACACCGCCACCAAAGCCGCCATTATCGACTTTGTCGAACGGGTGAGCGATCCGAACTCTTCCGATTTCGTCCCCGAAGAGGCCCGCATTGCGACCTTTGATAATGACGGCACGCTGTGGGGTGAACAGCCGGTTTATTTCCAGCTTATCTACGCACTCGACCGCCTGAAGGAAAAGGCTGAGGCGGACCCATCGATCCTGACCTCGGATGTCCTAAAGGCTGCCGCTGCAGGCGATATGGCCGCCGTCGCCGACGGGGGAGAGGCTGGTTTAATGGAAATCCTGAACGTGTCCCATTCGGGTCTGTCGGTGGACGCATTTCAGGCCGATGTGGCCGACTGGATCGCTACCGCCCGGCACCCGGACACCAACCGGCCCTATAACGAGATGGTCTATGCCCCCATGCTCGAGTTGCTGGATTACCTCGAGGCCGAAGGGTTCCAGACCTGGATCGTCTCGGGCGGTGGCCTGCATTTCATGCGCGCCTTCGCCAGCGAGACCTATGGCATCCCGATCAACCGCATCGTCGGCTCGGTCACGCCCACCAGCTATGAGGTCGTGGATGGCGTTCCAGTGGTCATGAAAGGCCCCGGCATCGCCTTTCTGGATGACAAGGCGGGCAAACCGGTGGGGATCGACTCGCATATCGGGCGGCGTCCGATCTTTGTGGGCGGCAACTCGGACGGCGATTTCCAGATGCTGGAATATGCCACCGCAGGCGACGGCCCGGCGCTTGGCGTGATCGTGCATCATACGGATGCCGACCGCGAATACGCCTATGACCGCGACAGCCATATCGGCAAGCTGGTGCACGGGCTGGATGAGGCGGACGCCCGCGGCTGGGTCATCATCGACATGAAAGAGGATTGGGCGAAAGTATGGCCGGAATGAATGACACTCCCAACCCGCGTACGCATATTGACGCCCTGCGCGAACGCATGGGTCAGGCCATTATCGGCCAGCGCGACGTCATCGAGCGCCTGTTGATTGGTTTGCTGGCCAATGGCAATCTGCTGGTCGAAGGTTTGCCGGGGCTTGCCAAGACCCGCGCGATCAAGGCGATGGCCAAGAACCTGGAAAGCGATTTCAGTCGCATCCAGTTCACACCCGATCTGTTGCCCTCGGACGTGACTGGCACGGATGTCTACTACCAGACCGAAAAGGGCGGCGAATTCCGGTTCGAGGCCGGGCCTATCTTTGCCAATATCGTGCTGGCCGACGAGATCAACCGTGCCCCCGCCAAGGTGCAGGCCGCCTTGCTTGAGGCAATGGAGGAACGGCAAGTCACGGTGGGCGGGACCACGCACAAGATGGCCCCATTGTTCATGGTCATGGCGACCCAGAACCCGGTGGAGCAGGAAGGCACCTATGCCCTGCCTGAGGCGCAATTGGACCGGTTTTTGATGCATGTGCTCATCACTTACCCTCCGGTCGAGGATGAGGTTGAGGTCGTGCGGCTGGTCCGCGCAGAAGAGATCGCCGCCCAGAGCAAAGCAAAAGGCGAAAAAACCGCCCCAATCCCGCAACAGGCAATCTTTGACGCCCGGTCCCAGATCGGTGGAATCCATGTCTCGGACGCTATCGACCGCTATTTCGCCGATCTGGTGCAGGCCACCCGGACGCCCGAGGCCTATGGCGACGATCTGCGCCGCTGGATCGAGGTCGGCGCAAGCCCGCGCGCCTCGATCGCGCTGGATAAATGCAGCCGCACCCATGCCTGGCTGAGCGGGCGCGATTATGTCGACCCCGAGGATGTCCGCGCCATTGCGCCAGATGTGCTGCGGCACCGGCTGGGGCTGACCTACGAGGCCCATGGCGAAGGGATCAGCGCCGATCAGGTGATTGCCGAGATCCTGATGCAGGTCGCACTGCCGTGAGGCGCAGATGTTGAACCGAAACGCATCCCTCAGGCTGGGGCGCGTCAAACCCCGGCCCGCCGAAACCGACGACCCGCGCGTTCGGGTTGATATCGCGCATCTGCGGGCGCTTGAGACGCGCGCCAAGGCGCTGCGGTTTCTGCCGCGCCAGCCTGCGCGCTCGGTGCTGAATGGCCGCCACGCCTCGCGCCTGCGCGGGCGCGGGCTGAATTTCGAGGAACTGCGCGGCTACCTGCCCGGTGACGACATCCGCGCGATTGACTGGAAAGTCACCGCCCGCGCCGGTGAGCCCTATATCCGCGTCATGACCGAGGAACGCGACCGTCCGACGCTGATCGTGGTGGATCAGCGCATGTCGATGTTCTTCGGCTCGGTCCTGAACATGAAATCGGTCACCGCGGCTGAGGCTGCGGCCTTGTCGGCCTATCGGATTTTCGATCAGGGCGACCGGGTGGGCGGCATCGTCTTTACCGACGACAAGATCGCCGAAATCAAACCCGCGCGCAGCCGGGCCACGCTGTCGCGCTTTATGGCCATTCTGGCGGAGGCGAACGGACAATTGCACGCCGAGGCCCCCGAGACCGATCCGATCCGCCTGACCGACGTGCTGCGCGCCGTCGCTCGGATCGCACCGCGCGATCATCTGATTGTGGTGCTTAGTGATTTCGATGTGATTGATGCAGAAACCGAACGGTTGGTCTCAGGCCTGTCACGGCGCAACGACCTGATCTTGGGACTGATTACGGATCCCTTCGCCAAGGACCTGCCTCGCGATCTGTCACTGATCATCTCGGACGGAGCGTTGCAGGCTGAAATCAAAACATCCGACTCAATACAACATGCGGCGCTGAGAGAATTCGCCAGCGCCCGCGTGGCGCAGGTTCTGGATTGGCAGCGCAGGTTCGGCGTGCCCGTTCTGCCGCTGACAGCGGCCGAGGAAACCCTGCCGCAGATCCGGCATCTGATGGGGCTGGGACCGAAATGAACGAAACGGAAATCCCCACCGGCACTTCGCTGGTCGACCTGCTGGATCAACTGGTTGTGCCAGATCCGCCGCCGCCCGTGTCGATGATGCCGCAAACGGTCGGCTGGGCCGTTGTGGGCGCGCTTCTAGCAGCGATGGCGGTACTTGTGCTGTGGCGCATGATTACCCGGTACCGCGTCAACGCCTATCGCCGCGCAGCGCTGGCAGAGCTGGCGCAGGCCGCGGATGACCCCGCGCAGGTCGCCGAAATCCTGCGTCGCACGGCGCTGGTGGCTTATGACCGGCGCTTGGTAGCCGGATTACAGGGAATGGACTGGATCGCCTTTCTGGAACGCACCGAGGGTGCATCGTGGAATGACGCTCTGCGCCCGCTTTTGCTTGATGCACCCTATCACGGCAACACCGGAGCCTCGCCGGATCTGACCGCGCGCGTCGCCCGCTGGATCAAGGCACATAAGCGCGAGGTGGCCTCATGATCCAACTGGCGTTTCCATGGGCTTTTCTGCTTCTGCCACTGCCCTGGTTGATCTGGCGTTTCGCGCCACCGCACAGAGAACGCGTGACGGCGCTGCGGGTGCCCTTCTTCCGTCAGGTCTCGCATGCGCTGGGGCAGGAACCACGCGCCGGATCTGTGGTGTTGGCCCGAACGCGGATACAGATGATCACGGCAGCGTTCTGCTGGGGGTTGATCGTGATCGCACTGGCAGGGCCAGAACGGGTCGGTCGCCCCGTCGAGATCGAAAAATCAGCCCGCGACATGATCCTTGCCATCGACGTGTCTGGCTCGATGGACACTGTGGATTTCACGGATGCACAAGGCGAGAAACGGCAGCGTTTCTCGGCCGTTCAGGATGTTGTACGCGCTTTTGTGCAGGGGCGAGAAGGCGACCGGGTGGCGCTGATCGTATTTGGGTCCAAGGCGTATTTGCAGGCGCCGCTGACCGAGGATTTGCAGACGATCACCGATCTTTTGGACCGCACGCAGGTTGGCATGGCCGGACCCCAAACGGCGCTTGGCGATGCTATCGGGCTGGCGATCCATACCTTCGAAGCCAGTGAGATTGACGAACGCGTCTTGATCCTGTTGTCCGACGGCAGCGACACCTCCAGCCGGATGGACCCGGTGAACGCAGCCGAGATTGCCAAAGACAACCGCGTGACCATCATGACCATCGGCGTTGGCGATCCCGAAGCTTCGGGCGAGGACAAGGTGGATGTCAAAACGCTTGAAGACATCGCTCGCCGCACCGGTGGTCAGTACTTCTTTGCCGCCGACCAGTCCGCCCTGACCGCCATCTATGCCCGAATCGACGAACAAAGCCCGCGTCAGGTCGAAACCCTGTCCTATCGCCCGCGCCAGTCTTTGGCGTGGATACCACTGGGGTTGGCTGCGCTGCTGGGTTGCGCCGCGATGGGATGGTTGTCGTTGGGCCACCGTGGTGGGAGGGCGCAGGCATGAGCGATCTGCTACTGGCCATGTCGGTGTTCCATTTCCTACGGCCGCTCTGGCTGCTGCTGGTGCCAGTGATCGTCGGGTTATGGTGGCTCACCCGACGACGTCGGTCCGGGCGTAGCTCCCTGTCTCAGGGCATCGCGCCGCATCTGCAAGCTGCGATGGAAGTCGGACGCAATCAGGCGCACCGCATTCGGCCCATAGATGGGGTTGCGCTGACTTTGTTGTTGCTCGCCGCGGCGGCTGCAGGACCGACTTGGTCACGGCAACCCAACCCTCTGGTGGCGCAATCCGCGCCGGTGGCAGTGGTTCTGAAAGTCACCAAATCGATGGACGCCATCGATATTGCACCCAGCCGTCTGGAACGCGGCAAGCAAAAGATCCGCGATTTTCTAGACCTGAGGGCAGGGGGGCGATCGGGGTTGGTGGCCTATGCAGGCAGCGCGCATGTGGTGGTTCCAATGACCGAGGATGCCTCGATCATCCTGCCTTATCTCGAAGGGCTTTCGCCAGACGTGATGCCCAAGGAGGGCGCGGATTTTGCACAAGCCCTGAGCCGCGCTCAAGCCCTGATCGAGGACGAAGGCGGTGGTGCGTTGTTGCTGGTTGCCGATGGTCTTGATCCGGCGGATGTGAGTGCGGTCGAAACCGCCCCGATGCCGGTTGCGGTTCTGTCCATGCTGCCCGAAGGCACGCGCGACCGAGGGCTTGATGCGCTCGGCAATCGGGTGATCGCTGTGCAGCCCGATGGCAGCGATATCCGGCGTCTGGACCGGACGCTGAATGCCTCATACCGGCAAAGTCTGCTGGAAAACTCTGATGACCCATGGCTGGATCGTGGGCCGCTGCTGGCGTGGCCTGCGGCACTGTTGCTGCTTTTGTGGTTTCGGCGGGGCTGGACTATGCATTGGGGTGCCGCGGTCTTTGCACTTATGCTGATGGCGCCCGGGCAGGCGCGCGCCGACGGCCTGGCTGACTGGTTCTGGACGCCTGACCAGCAGGGGCAGCGTGCCTATGATCGCAAGGATTATACGCGCGCCTCTGAACTGTTCGGTGACCCGCTGTGGCGCGGATGGGCCATGTACCGGGCGGGCCGCTATGCCGAAGCCGTGCAGGTGCTGGACCGTGTGGATACCGCACAGGCTGCCATGATCCAGGGTCTGTCAAACATCCGAAATCGGGCTTACCGTGACGGGGTTCGGTCGTTCGAAACCGCTCTGACGCGCGACCCGGACTATCCTGGTGCTGCTGAAAATCTGGAGATCGCAAAACAGATCGTCGCGTATGTCGAAGCCGCGCAAGAGGCGCAGGATACGCAGGACCAGACCGAGCTGCGCGCCGATGACGTGACCTATGACAACGAGGAAAACAAAGGTCAGGAGCTTCAGGTCGACCTGCCGCAAGAGGACGCCGCCGCCGGGCTGCAGAGCGCCGAACAATGGATGAACTCTGTTGATACCGAGACTGGGGATTTCCTGAAAAGTCGCTTCTTGCTGGAAGCGACGCAGGCGGCTGCGGAGGGCGAGCAATGAAACTCTGGCCTGTCTTAGCGGCTCTTTGCACATCAATTGTACCCGATGTCGCGGCGGCGCAAGACCCGTTTCCAGGTTTCAAATCCAACGCCGAGATCAAGGCCGAGGAAGACGCCCGCGACGGCAGTGAAGCCGCCACGCCAACCGAGCCCGTCGCGCGGGTCGAAATGTCGGCCATGGACGTCGTGCCCGGTCAGGCGCTGGATATGCGGGTGACCGTTTTGGTGCCGACCTACATGCCCAGCCCTCCGGTGTTTCCGACCTTTGATCAGCCGAACCTGATGATCTCGTTGCCTGAAGGCGGGTCGGGCCCCGTGACTGAGCGTGTGGGCGCCAGCAACTGGTCGGGTGTTAGCAGACGCTACAAGGTGACGCCGATGGTGGCGGGAAATTTTGGGATTCCGTCGCTGGAGATCACGGTTACATGGGCCGACCCCGAGACCAACGCGCCTGTTGAAACGACGCTCTCTCTGGCTGCGCAGAGCTTCACTGCCACGGTGCCTAGTGGGTCCGAGTCGCTTGACCCTTTCATTGCCGCTGAAGCGCTGAGTCTGACGCAGACCGTCGAGGGATCAGCCGAGGCTCTGGAACCCGGCGATACTCTGACCCGCACTATCACTGCTGAAATTACGGGAAGCAGCGCTATTCTGCTGCCCGCGCTTGCGCCCACGGGCGCTTTGCCCGGTTTGGCGGCCTATCCTGACAGCTCGACGGTGCAGGACCGGGAGAATCGGGGAAAGACCGTCGGCACCCGCTCCGAACGTACGGTTTATTTGGCGGAAAGCGGCGCTCAAAGCAGCCTGCCTGTCATCAAGCTGCGTTGGTTCAACACAAACACGGGACAGATCGAAACCACGTCGGTCGAGGCCATCCCCTATAACGTCGATGGCCCGATCTTGCCGCGCGTGGCCGATGCCGACCGGGCGACTCTGATCTATATGGCTTTAACCGTGCTTCTGGGAACTCTGGCCGCCATAGGATTGATCCGCCACAGAGCCCGCAAGCGTGACGCGTCCCTACCGCCCCCGACAGAGGCCAGCCTGTTCCGCGACCTGATGCACACCGTCAAGGCACGGGATCTTCACACCCTCTATGGCGCATTGGACCGATGGGCGGCGATGACACAGGGTGCCGACCCGCGTCGACACACAGACGTCCAGCTTGCCCTGACCAATATCGGTGCCGCCGCCTATGGCCCGCAAGACAGCGAGCCGGGGGCAGCCTGGGCTGCGCTTGCAAGGGCCTTGTCCGCCGCCCGGCACTCGGGCACTCTGACCCGCGCGGCACAGCCTTTGCCCGCGCTGAATCCCACGGGCCCTGCCTGACCGACCGAAGGACTCTGATGCGCCTGCTCATTTCTGCCCTGTTAACCCTTACTGGCCCTGCTGTGCCGGCTATCGCTCAAAGCGCAGATTATGTCGGCTCGGACGCCTGCACCGAATGCCACCGCGCCGAGGCTGATGCCTGGAAAGGCTCGCACCACGCGGGGGCCTGGACTGAGGCCGTACCCGACAACATCCGCGCGGATTTCAACGGGACAACTTTCACGTTGGGCGACATGACCGCGCGGTTTCGGATTGAAGCAGACGGCACCCACCACGTTACCGTGACTGAGCGCGACGGTGTGACAACCGACTACCCGGTGCATTCAGTTGTCGGTGTCGAACCTCTGCAGCAATACTTGCTGGAAACCGAGCCCGGCCGGTTGCAGAGCTTCGACGTGGTCTGGGATACGGAAAAGTCCGAATGGTTCCACCTTTACCCGGATCAGAACGTGCCACCCTCGGACGCGCTGCACTGGACGGGGCCGTACAAAAGCTGGAACGCGCGCTGTGGCGTCTGCCATGCCACCGGGTACGACACCGGATACGACCCGGCCTCGGATACATATCAGACCACTCAGGCCGAGATTGGCGTCGGCTGCGAGGCCTGCCATGGCCCCGGTCGTGATCATGTGGGATGGGCTCAGAGCGCTGGCGAGCCCCCCTTGAACTTTGGATTGTCGGCTGACCTGTCGACACCGCAAGGGCTGATCCAACAATGCGCCGGATGTCATTCCCGACGCGAGGCGTTCTTTGATGGCAACCCTGAACCGGGCACCGCCTATCACGACGCCTACAACCTATCGCTGCTGCGGCCCGGCCTCTATTACACCGATGGTCAGATCCGGGATGAGGTCTATGTATACGGGTCGTTCCTGCAATCGAAAATGCATGAAAAGGGCGTCACCTGTTCCGATTGCCACGATGCCCATAGCGCCGAAGTCATAGCTGATGGCAACGCCGTCTGCGCACAGTGTCATAACCCCGATGGCAACCCGCGCTTTCCCAGCCTGCCGCCGGTCGAATTCGACAGCCCCGCCCATCACCATCACCCAGAAGACAGTGCCGGGGCGCAATGTAGGTCCTGTCACATGACAGAGCAGGTCTATATGGGCAATGACTGGCGGGCCGATCATTCCTTCCGCATCCCCCGCCCGGATCTGAGCGCCGAGACTGGCGTGCCGGATGCCTGCACCAGCTGCCACACCGATCAGACCCCGGACTGGGCCGCAGCACGGCTGCGCGACTGGTTCCCAGACAGTTCCAACCGCGGGCCGCATTTCGGGCAGGTTTTGGCGCGGGCGCAGATCAATCCCACATTGGCCTCGGACGATCTGGTGGACCTGGCCCTTAGTGCCAGCAGCCCGGCACTGATCCGGGCGACTGCCATCTGGCTGATCGGCCAGACCGGCGACCCCAAACAGATCGGGCGCATTTCGGATATGGTCAACGCGGCAGACCCCGTGATCCGATCCGCCGCTGTCGAAGCCATGCACAGCCTGCCCGGTCATGAGCGGGTACAGCGAGTGTTGCCCATGCTGGATGATCCCAGACGCAATGTCCGAATTGCGGCGGCGCGTGGGCTCTATAATGCGCCCATCGCGCATTTGCCTGACAAGATTGCGGCCGCGTTCCGTTCGGCGATTGGCGAGTGGCAAAGCGCGATGGCTGCGCGGCTGGACTTTCCCGAAACCCATTTGCAACTGGGCGGTTTTGCGTTGACCACCCGCAACCTTCCCGCCGCCGATCAGGCCTTTGCCCGCGCCGTTGAAATGGACCCCATGCTGGTCGACGCCTGGATCATGCGTATCCGCATCGCAGCGGTTTCCGGGCAGCAGGAAAAGGTCGAAGAACTCATCGCGGCTGCCAGTCGCGCCAACCCAGGCGACTTTGCTCTTGAAAGCCTGATCGCCCAACTGACCGGAACCGAGATGAACCTGTTGCCCCCACCCGCCGAGCCGGACGAATAAGTTGACAGGTTCAAAGCGCACAGAATTCCCCTGTTGGTGCTTGCCACCGGAAACATGTTCATGGTGTCCCTTTTAGAGCGTCGCGGGCTGGATGTCGGGTGGTGGGTATCGCCGGGCCCGTGTGTTCAAGCTCTTATAGGACAATTTATTCCGAGGTGCTTGAAGACCGTCACGCTCTGCGTCTCTGACGGCAATTCGCCAAAAAACAGCCGATAGTCTCGGGCGAATTGCCCCATGTGCCAAAACCCATGTTTGTTGGCTATATCGGCAATTGATTTCGCTCCAGCCCCGTTCAGTAGATCTTCGCGAACACCGTCCAATCGCAGTCGCATATAATATGCTTTTGGACCATACCCGAAGCGTTCGTTGAAAGCGCGGTTCAGGGTGCGCAATGACGCGCCGGTTGCTGCGCACAGGTCTTCGATGGAAACGGGCTCCAGCGCATTGTCGTTCATCATCTCCAAAGCCCGGTTAAGGGCGCGGCGTCTGGTTTGGGCTGAACTCTTGTCTTGATGAACTGCGCTGCTGGTCAGGATGGCTAACACTTTGATCATCAGAGCTTCTTCAACATCTTCGTTCCATGGCTCATCCGAGTGTTTCAACAGATTTGCGATTTCTCGTTCCAGCCAATCCATTCTGCGCGCATTACCATCGGAAATCTGTAGTCGCAGCGCCGGGCCTTCGCTTGCGATAGAATATCCGCAACACTGGGCGAGCTTCTGGAACCGCCGGGTGTTAAAAGAAACGACATTGCCAAAGAAACGTCCCGTAGACACGCCGTCGAAACCATCTTTGTTACCAAAAGTTAGAAAGGCGTCGTCGTCGAGCGCACATCCTTGCCAGGAATCTATTGTACCTCTGCGGGAAATGCCGAATGTGCTCCACCCGTCGGGTGAGACGCCGCGTTGGTGAACCGCACCGCTGAGCGAGATGTTCAAAACAGAACATGTCGGGCTAGAGCGCACCGCGATTTGTGTGGACAAAGGGCCGGGGTCAAGCTGGCGAAAATCCAGTTCCCAGGGCGTCATCGCGGCAAGGTCATTGGGATGCATCAGATCTAGCACGATCGCAGAAGGGGTCGCTTCAGCGGCCTTGGCATCGTATTCCTGAGGATTTGGCCGATTTTTGATGTGGTCCATTTCAGCATCCTGACAGTTTACCGGTAAAGAAAACAAACTGGAGGGGGGCCAAGTCAAGTGTCGCGTCAAGCTTCCAAGTCTCGCATGGGCAGACCACGTCTGCCAAATGCCGACGCCCGTTCCAAAAGGGTTGTGACCTTTGTCACCCCGCCCGAGTACCGACGCCTAACAGAGCTGGCACATCAGTCCGATCAATCATTATCGGCCCAATGCCACGACCTTCTTGTGGCGGCGTTGCAAGACGTAACCACCAACTGGAGAGCCTGCAGTGACGATTAGTTTGAGATATATGGCGTTGGCCACAACCATGTTTACATTCCTAACCGGGGGGCAGGTTGTTGCGCAAAGCGACCCCATTGTACACGACGGCGAATTCAGCTTTTTGCGTGCTCAGTTTGGAGAGGAGTGGGACGCGCAGGATCTCGAGATCGACGCCAAACTTGCTGAAATTCGTGAGGCCAACGGGGGTAAGCCTCCGAATTTTTTGTATATTCTGATTGACGACATCAGCTTCGGCCAGATGGGCGAGCGAAAGATGAACTATGTGATGGGGATCGAGACACCCAATATCAACGGTTTTGCCCGCGAAGGCATGTCGCTGATGCGGATGTACACTGAACCGTCCTGCACGCCGACACGTACAGCTATGTTGACCGGTCGGCATCCGATCCGGGCCGGGGTTGAAGAGGTCAAGGTCGCTCTGGTTGGTGAGGGTCTGCCTGCCAGCGAAGTGACGCTTCCCGAGATTCTGAAAGAGGTGGGGTATAACACATCTCACGTTGGCAAGTGGCATCAGGGCGATATCGAAGAGGCCTATCCCCACAATCAGGGTTTCGACTACGCAGCCTTTCCGCTGCACCAACAGGTGCAGCTAAGCCTGATGACCCGCGAGGCAATGCAGGCCAACAATATGTTGGGATACCATGCCTCGGGTCAGAACAACCAATTTTTGCTGGACGAGCGCTTTAAACCCTACGGCTTGGTGACAGGGGTTGAGGCCGAAGCAGGCGGGCCCGCGCGCGAGGTTGAAATGGCCCCGGGCGAAGAGTGGACACAGGCCAAATATGAAGAGATGAATGAGCGCTATCAGGCGCAAGCGATGGAGCAGCTTGAGCGCGTTGCGGCGCTGGATGAGCCATTCTTTCTGCAATACTGGCCGCTTTACCCGTTGAACTTTGTCTACCCGGATCAAGCCCTCTCGCGCAACGGCGGGTTTCATGCGGACAAGTTGCAGCTTTTGGACGAATGGATCGGAGACGTTCTGGCCAAGCTAGAGGAGACAGGTGAGGCCGACAATACCATCGTCATGATCATGGCCGACAATGGCCTGATGTATCACTACGAAGGAACCTCTGGCCTGAACCAATTGATCTATCGCGGCGGCAAAACTCAGCATCTGGAAGGCGGGGTGCGCACGGATGCGTTTATTCGCTGGCCCGGTGTGATCGAAGCTGACAGCGCTGCAGGGGACATTTTCCACGTCTCGGATATTTACACCACGATCGCGCGCATTGCCGGGGCGACAGAATTCATTCCGCGGGACCGAGTAATTGACGGGGTCGACCAAACAGCGTTGCTGCTGGAGGGTGAAGGTAATGGGCGGCGTGATTATGTTTACGTCTACGAAGGCCCCGTGCTGCGGTCGATCGTCAAACAGGAATTCAAGATGCATCTGCCTGCGCCGGGTGCTCCGGGGGCTGCTGCGCCGACCTACAATGTCTATAGGGACCCGCGCGAAGAACATCCGCTAGTTGGGTATTCTCTTTGGGCCGGCGCCTCGTTCCAGGACATGGTCAAGCGACATCAAAAGATGATGGCCAAATATCCCAACTCGGAAATTGGTAAAGACATTCCCTACGGCGGTATTGAGAACTTGCGTCCTGAAAGTGAGGAAACACGCGACGTGTTCATGAGCTGGCAATAAACCACTCAGCCGGGCGCAGAGCTTGCACCTCTGCGCCCCTACGCACTTAGAAATTTCACAAAGGCCCTGAAAATGAACAGTACCTTTTTCGCCGGAAAGAGATGGCGCTTGTCTGCGATTGCCTGCGCGTTTTGGGCCGGATTTGCTCTGCCCGCGAAGGCAGATAACCCGACCTGGGATTTTACCGCCTACCTGTATCTCTGGGCGCCCGCATTAAGCGGTGAAACAACCACTGGGAACAGCATCGATGTAAGTTTCAGCGACATTCTGGACAATCTCGACTTCGGGTTGATGGGCGCTGTCAAAGCGCGACGCGCAAAGCTTTCGGTCTTTGTCGATGCACTGTATCTCAACCTGAGCAACGATCAAAATAGTGCCGTCGGTCCGGGTATCCCTGCCTCTTCGGATGTCGATGTCGAAGGGACCGTATTTACGGGCTCGGTTGGATACGATTTGGTTGATGCGCCAGGCACCCTTTTCACAGTTTTAGGCGGGGTAAGAAGCCTGAACCTAGACAATACCGTTGACATCGAAGTCTCCGGCGGCTCGCAACGTGTGTCGGGTAAGATCAACAACTGGGACGTTGTGGTCGGTCTGCGTGGAACACGCCAGTTCAGTGATCGTTGGGGGATGTCCTACTATGCGGATATCGGTGCCGGAGAAAGTGACCTGACAACTCAGCTTAGCTTGGCTGCAAATTATAAGATCAACAATTGGGACCTGGTGCTGGGCTATCGGTATCTCGATTGGAACATCGGTAATTCGCAGGCGATTTCGGATTTGACCTTTGACGGTCCCTTCGTCGGCGCTCGGTTTGATTTCTAAGGTCGAAACGTGACCCAAACCTGAGGTTCACCAAACCCTTGACGGTCATTCCCATCATCACCCTAAGACCACCCGGAAGGAGAAACAAATGACCATTGTACGCGCGGCAATCGTAGCTCTCGCCTTATGCGGGTTGGGGGATGCTGAGCAAACGCAAGCCTCCGAGGATCGCGCCATCCCGATTGAAGGCGTGGCCAATACCAGGGACTTAGGCGGATTGCAGACCAAAGACGGGCGCAGCATTCGAACCGGGCAACTTATTCGTTCCGGTGAAATTGATCGTATGGGTGCCGACGGAATGGCTCTTGTCGAGGATCTGGGGGTTACTTCCATAGTGGACCTAAGAACCACGTTGGAATCGATCGCTGACCCTGTTTTGTGGCCGGATGGACAAGGGCCTGAACGCTACAATTTCCCGGTCATGGAACAAGAGGCTCAGATGATCGAAGACATGCGTGCAAGCATCAAGTCAGGGACGGCGACCGAGACGCAAACGGACACTCTCTTTTTCGAGGCCTTCGGATATATCGCCACTGACTACACAAAAGAATTTCGTGCTTTGTTTGACGTCCTGATCGAGCAACCGGAGGGGGAGGCTGTGCTGTATCACTGCTCGGGTGGAAAAGACAGAACCGGTGTTGCCACTGCCTTGGTGTTGAGCGCGTTGGGCGTCACCCAAGAAGACATCGAGGCAGATTTCATGATGAGCAACGTTCTCAAGGATGCCCGCAACGCATCCGTGAAAATTGCTGATCAAGTGAACGCTGAACGCGGCACGAACATGACCCCTGAAGCGGTCTGGCCCTCGTTGGGTGTTCGAATGGAGTATTTGAATAACTTCTATAGCAGTGTGAACGAGACTTACGGTTCGGTCGACAATTACCTGCATGAGGGCCTTGGGCTGACAGATCAGGATCTGGAAAAGCTGCGCAATAGATACTTGAACTAATCCGAAGTCAGCTATGCTATCTGTGACAGCAAGTGCTTTTTTGCCAAGTCACTTCGGATGAACAGGGAGGATAAGATGTTGCGTTTCATATTTTTCGCCGCATTTTTGTTTGTTGGCATTTTAGGGTTTCCCACCGAGCAATCCGCATATGCGGAAAACCTTCTGGACAAGGTGACGAAAGGCGTTTCCGACGCGGCCAAAAAGGCAGGTGATGTCGCTGAAACTGCAAGCGAGGCTGTTTTGGACACGACCAGTGGTTTGACCGCGTCCGAAATCGACAATGGGGCAAGTGCCGCACTTGATCAATTGTACAGCAACTCATCCGAAGCCAGAGACTTGTCCGAAGAAGCGATAGCCATTTTGATTTTTCCGAAAGTCACTGCAGGTGGCTTGGTCGTCGGAGGTCAATTCGGTGAAGGCGCCATGCGAGAGAATGGGGTCACAACGGGCTACTACAATATTGCGGGTGCCTCATACGGGTTTCAGGCGGGTGTTCAGCAATTCTCATATGCAATGTTCTTCATGAACGACGCTGCCCTTGAATATTTTCGCAACAACAATGGCTGGGAGGCAGGCACCGGACCGACACTGGTTGGTGGTGATCAAGGCTGGTCTGCTTCCATGGGCACCAATGACCTTCAAGGAGATATCGTTCCAATAGTGTTCGGTCAGGAAGGTTTGATGGCGGGAACTAGTCTTAAGGGGACAAAGATCAGCAAAATCGATAAGTAAAGGCGGAGTTAAACCTTTGGGTTTGCAGCGGATGCTGGTTGTTCTACCGATCTCGGTCATCCCTATTGTTCTTCGGCAAAAAAGTGTGCCCGCTGTTGCCTATGTGAAGCCCAAACCATGTTTGCGCGATCGACATAGCTCCGAAGCATGTAGGCGGAGTCCGCGTGATCGTAACTGGCCGCGACACGTCTCCGCTCGCCAGCCCAACCCACGCAATCAAAAAAGGAAACAATACTACAATCGAATGGACTTATCGCGAGACCGGATCGATCCATCCAGCAGCCGCCAATTGTCGCAAAACACGTTCTGCATCGGCTATGTCCTCGAACAGGGCTTTTAGGACCTGCGAAACACGGCTTTCCGGCCACGACGTTTGAAACGCAACAACCATTTCCCTAGCTTTTTCATGCTGTCCAGATGCCTGATAGGCAGCGATAAGATGGGCGGTGTTGATCTCGCTTATGGGACCTCCAGAACGGACCGCTTGCGTCAGGTGAGTGATCGACTTTTGGTATTCACCCGCGTGGAAATACGCATTCCCCAACGTGTTGCGCCAAGGCAGTCCCCGTCCGGGGCGATGTTGATGAAGTTTTGGGTTTGCGTTGGCTATCGCCCGTTCGAAATCGCCCGAAAACACCGAAATTATGGCATCGATTTCAAGCGCGTATAGGTCATCGGGCTCAAGCTCTAAGGCACGGCGACTGGAGGTTTGCGCTGAAGCAAAATCGCGACGTACCATTTGCGAAAAGGCCCTGGCGGAATGGCTCCAGGATTTGGTCGAATCCAGTTCGAGCGCGCGTTCCGCCAATTCATTAGCTGATTGCATATAGGCCTGACGCATCTCCGCGTTGGGGGACAGCCCGGCAAGAATGGTCGACGCCTGCGAAGCCCCCGCGTAGCTGCCATAGTAGTTCGGGTCCAGTCGCATTGCCTCTTCAAACATGTCCAGCGCGGCTGAAACGCGCACCAGTTCGGGCGCTGGGAATAGCAAGCCCCGCGCCTCTTGGGTCATGTTTCTGGCCAACAGGTTGGTGGGATTATTTTCGAACAACGCGGATCGTGCTTCAGGCGATAGCGCCTCAGGGGTTGTGTCCGTGCGCAAGAAGCTAAAATAGACCGCTGCCGCAAGCCCTGCAACAAGAGTGCCTCCCAGAACCCATTTTACCCGAAATGCGGGACGAGCCCGAGGGGCCAGCTCGGTCGTCTTAGACCTCAGTTCGAAACGTGGGGTGTAGCCCCCCTTGTCGATATAAATACGCACCGGGTCCTCTCGACCTTCGGTGCCATAGTAAAGATCTAACCTTTGGCGCAATCTGGTGGCATCGACCCTGACCACGTTTTCTGGCGCACCATCGGCACATGGGCCTTTGTGGTACACCTCTTCCAGGATCCTTTTTCCCAAAATCATGTCTGGTCGCCCGGCCAGTTCCTGTTCGACCACGTAGGTCAGGAAAGCCCTCAGGCGTTCGGCCCCGCCGAATTCGTCGCTTTCAACAACGCGACGCAGAGCGGCTTGCTTTTCCTCTCTGTCAATTTCGGTCTCAGCCATAGGCGGGTCGCCTCACAGACAATCTGTAACGGTTACACGCCCCAAGTTACATTGTTCGGTTGCGTTTTGCATCATCCAATTGTCTGCACAACCATCTGATGGTTCAGGCTGTTTCGGAAGTTTCCGACCCGCAGGGCGATCAGGGTTCTTGGATCAGAAAACGGGATGATAGCATGACAGAGCCGCGCAATAGCCACACCCTCGCAACCGCGCTGATCGCAGGTATTTCGGTGTTGACCGGCACGCAAGTCGGCGCGCAGAGCGGGCCGATCGTCAGGGACGCCGAATACTACATTCTCGAAGCGCAGAACGGCGAAGAATGGGCGCGCGAAGATCAGGAAATCGACGCAGCACTGGCCCAATTTCAGGACGCCAATGACGGCAAGCCACCGAATGTTCTGTATATCTTGATTGACGATATCGGCTTTGGCGATCTGGGCAGTGAAACCCTGAACATGATCCGTGGCTACAAGACCCCCGCGATCAATCAATTCGCCGCCGAAGGTATGCGGCTGGCGCGGATGTATACGGAACCTTCCTGCACACCAACCCGCGTGGCTTTTATGACCGGCCGACAGCCGCATCGGAATGGGATGGGCAACACGCAGGTCGAGTTAGCGGGCTTCGGCCTAGCTGAAGATGAGGTGACACTGGCCGAACTGCTGTCAGATGCCGGATACAACACCGCCCATATCGGAAAGTGGCACATGGGCGATATCCGCGAGTCCTGGCCAAATTACCAAGGTTTCGATTTTGCGGCTTTTCCGATCCATCAGCAGGGTCAGTTGACGATCTATCACGACGATGCAGCCGACGAGGAGGTCTCGATTGGGATCGGCGACAACAACTATGACGATCTCTATACGATGGATCGTTGGTTGCGCACTGACGCTTCGCGTTTGGCCACTGGAGTGGAAGGCGTGCGCAACGAGGACGTGCGCGAGGTCCATATGGAACCGGGCGAACGTTGGAACGAAGCCAAGTACCATGAAATGAACGTGCGATATCAAGAGCAGGCAATGGAACAGCTACGTAGCCTTGCCGCCAAGGACGAGCCGTTCTTCTTGCAATACTGGCCGCTTTATCCGTTAACCGGACCGCGCACGACAACCAGCGAATACACGACGCCCAATGGCGGTCACTATGTCGAGAAAATGAAGCTGGTGGACACCTGGATCGGCGACCTTTTGGCCGAGATGGAGACGTTGGGCGTCGCCGACAACACCATCGTCATCATTATGGGTGACAACGGGCATTTCACAAAATACGCGCCTCAGTCAGGTTACACGCCCATGATCTTCCGGGGCGGCAAGGGTGCCACGACCGAGGGTGGCGTTCGCGTGGACGCCTTTGTTCGCTGGCCCGAGATGATCCAGGCCGGATCGGTTGTTGGCGATATGGTCCATGTCACCGATCTGTTCACAACGCTAGCGCGTGTGGCTGGGGCCACCGATGCAATTCCGCGGGATCGGGTTATCGACGGCATTGACCAGACGTCCCTGCTGCTGAATGGCGAGGCGCATGGCCGCCGGGACTACGTGTTCCTCTACAACATCGACAAGTTGGAGGCCGTGGTTAAAGAGCAATACAAGCTGGCGATCCCCGGCGGAAACATCGAAAACGCGATCCTCGCGGATTTCTACGACCTGTTTCGCGACCCACAGGAAAAATATCCCGTCTCGACCGAGATCGGTGCCTGGGGCAGCGCGAAATTCGTCAACATGATCCAGCGGCATTTCCTACGCAAACAGAAATACCCCGATACGCCTCCGGGCACCGGTGTCCCTTATGACGGGATCGTCAACCTACGTCCCGAAACCAAGGCTGTTGTCGAGGAGTTCTTCTTCATGCGGCAAACACCCGAACAATAAGTCCCCTGAGACACATCCTTTGAAACCCTATTCCGAGTAGGAGACCGCAATGATCCCGTTTATTTCTAAGAAAACAGCACTCAATACCGTTGCCATCCTGGCGCTTTCCTTTACTCAGATACCTGCGGCCACAGCGCAGACGGCCAATGCCCCCTGCGGAGAAAACCTGCCGCTTTCCGGAAAGATCACCTTTAACGGCCAAAGCTTCTCGATCCTTGTTGGGGTTCGATGGGGCAAAGGTGTTCTGACCTTGAATGACGGGCAAGAGATCCCCTTCTCGGCCAACGGCGTGAAGGCCTTGGAGTCGGGTGCTCGCGTGGGCGAGATTGAGGGTGAGGTATATGGTCTGACCGACCCGCTGGATTTTGTTGGGCAATATTTCGGAGTGGCCGGTGGTGTTGTCCCGGTTCAATCGGCTGGTGATATTACGCTGGTCAACGCTGCGTGCGTAGTGATCGTTGCGCGCCATAAATCCACGGGTGTAAAGCTGTCGGCCCCGGTCGAACAATCCATAAAGATTCAGTTCCAATGACGCCTCCGGGGGGCGCCCAATATAGCGGCCCCACTCGACAGACCTGTAACAGGACTGGTTTCAATGCGCTTTTTGATCGTCATGCTGCTAAGTGTTTGCGCGGGGTGCGGCGGGCCCCAAAACCTTGTGGGCGTCGAAACCGCAATACCGGTTTCCAGCGTTCCGGAACTCACCCGCCATAGGATCTACATTGCGACGCCGCGCGCTCTGTCTGACGACCCAACCGAGTTCTTTTCAGGCGACCGCGCCTCTGACATGAGCTTTGCTGCTGTCGACGTCACCATCCCCCCGGATCATCAGAAAGGGAATATTGAACGACCGTCATCCCTGCCTGCCGACCCACGCAAGCATTTCGTGATCACAGCACCGCAGTTGTTCAGTGACGGAACCCAATTCCGGCAAGAAGTCAGCCGTTCGGTGCGAGCTTTGCCCCGCAATGATCACGAAGTGCTGTTGTTCGTGCATGGCTATAACACGAACCTGACCAGCGCGGTTTTGCAAATGGCCCAATTCGTCGAAGATTCCGGATACAAGGGGGTCCCGATCTTGTTCACCTGGGCTTCAAGCGGGCAGACCGTCAAATATGTCTACGACATAAACAGCGCCCTGATCGCTCGAGATCACCTGGTCAGCATGTTTTCCGTCATGGAAAGCAGCAACATTGAAGGATACGATCTAGTGGCTCATTCGATGGGCACATTCCTGGTCATGGAGGCCGGGCGGCAGATTTCAATGACGACCGGGCTGAACCCGACGGGGAAGGCCCAAAACGTCGTTCTGGCCGCACCCGATATAGATATAGATCTGTTTCTGACGCAAATTCGCAGGTTTCCGGAACAGTATCGACGGTTCGTCGTGCTTGTGTCTCAGGATGACAAGGCGCTTAGGGCCAGCCAACGGGTCGCCGGCGGTGTCTCGCGTCTGGGACAGATCCCAGCCGAGGATTTGGCCGAACTGGGCGTTAATGCAATCGACCTTAGCGCAGTCAAAAATACGGGCTCATTGGCACATTCGAAATTCAAGGACTCGCCCGAAATCGCGCAGTTGATCGGCACTGCCCTGAGTGAAAACTCAAGTTTTGAATCGGATGTCAGTTTTCCTGTGGGTCGCAAAATTGGCACCGGTATCGACGGGTTGCTGCAAGTTGTGAGGGTGGGCGGATGAATAGACCGTCCAGTCGCTTCAGTAACTGCCTTGTTCTCGGCTTTAGCGAATTTCGGAAAAGGAATCCCTGAGATGCGCACAAGATCGACCGTTCTTTTGGCATTTCTATGGATCGCTGCCGTGTTGGTTGCACCCGTCGGAGCAACGGCGCAGAACACAACGACCGAGCAAGCGGCAGAAACAGCGGACGAGGCCCAGTTTGCGGCGGAAGAGCTTCAGAAACTTACCGCTCCGGTTGCGCTTTATCCGGGTACGCTGCTGATTCAGATGCTTGTCGCGGCGACCTACCCGCTTGAAGTGTCCAAGGCAGATCAGTTTGTTCAGGATAACGCGGGCCAACAGCCGGACGCCCGCAAGACGCTGATCGAAGAACAGGGTTGGGATGGCAACGTGACAGTGTTGGCCACCGCATTCCCGGAAACACTGAAGAAAATGGCCGCACATACCGAGTGGACCGAAACGATCGGGGCCACAACCCCGGCCAACGCGTGGTGCAGACGACCCGCGGCGCAGATAGTCCGTCACATGCAAAATGACGCTGGTTGAGGAGAAATTGAAACATGCATCGGAAAAATTTGTCCGAAACACAACGGAGTAGCCATCAGGGAAAACGTACCCAGATCGCAGCATGGAAGCCTGCTGTCGCCTTGGCGCTGACTTTTGCACCTCTTTCCGGACAGGCTCAGGAGGCGGCATCCGGGTGGGATTTCGCGCTGACCCCATATCTTTGGATGCCCAGTCTGAATGGCGATGTATCTCCGGGGCCGCGAGCGCCGACATTGGGTGTCGATGCGTCTTTCAGTGACCTGCTGGACGAGCTGGAAATCGGTTTCATGATTGCTGGATCAGCAACAAAGGACAGGTTCGGTATCTTCGGTGATCTACAATATTTCGATTTCGACTCGGACGCTTCAACACCTGGCCCGGCATTTAGCTCAGCCGTTATCGACACGGATATTCTGATCGCAACGCTTGGCACAGAATACGTGGCACTAGCAACTCAAGCATCCGAATTGAAACTGGCTGTTGGCCTTCGGTATTATGACGTATCCATTGACGGTTCGCTCAGTGCCGGGACCGTTCCGGGCCGTGAGGTCAGCGGAGGGGACGATTGGTTCGATGGTATCATTGGTCTTCGCGGTCAATCATATGTTTCAGAAGACTGGTATGTGACTGGTTGGGCATTTGTCGGAGGTGGGGGGTCGGATTTCACCTCGGATGTGTTCGGCGGTTTCGGCTACCGGGTAAGTAACACCGTGGATGTGGTCGGTGGCTACCGGTACTTCTCTGTCGATCGCGAGGATGGAGACGGGTTCGTCTATGACGTTGAACAGCACGGTTTGCTCATTGGAGTGAAATTCAAGCTGTAGACAACGACAACTGTCGTCGGGGCCGTAGCTTGCAAACCAATATGAGGCTGAAATGACAATATCCATTGTGTCTCTGCGTTCGTTGTTTGTGTCCATTGGAATGATCCACCTGTCGACGGCGGCTTTGGGCACCTTGGTGTCATTGCGCATTGCGGATTCCGGTGGCAGCCAAGAGGCAGCGTCTTTCGTCGCTGCAAGCTATTCTATGGGTTTCTTGCTTGGGTGTTTCTTTATCTTTCGGCCTTTGGCCCGGATTGGTCACATACGGGCATTTGCAGCCTCGGCGGCATTGTGCAGCCTGTGTGCCCTGTTGTTGTCGATCTCAGAAAACACCTTGGTCCTAATTGCGGCGCGATTTGCGACAGGATTGGCGACGGCCAGCCTGTATTCCATTGGGGATGCGTGGATCAACGACTCTGCACCCGCAAATAGCAGAGGGCGCATCCTGTCCATCTACTACATCGTTTTGGGTGTGACGTCTGTCGCAAGCCAGGCCTTTATCATACTGTTCTCGGGCGATTTGTCCGAAGCGTTTGTGATGATGTCCGCACTTTATTCGATTGCGATCATCGTTCTGGTGCCGACCCGAACCTCTCCACCCAGTGTACCTGCGCACGCGCAGTTGCGCCTTATCGCGTCCTTCCGGGAATCCCCAACCTCGTTCATCGGAGTGTTTGTGAACGGCTTCGTGTTGGCGCTGCTGCTGACCGTTTTGCCCTACCAGGCTTCGGTCGCCGGGATGAGCGCAAATATGATCGCGTTTGTCGTAGCAGCCTTCTACTTGGGTCGTATTCTGTTTCAGTTTCCAATCGGCCACGCATCAGATCGAATGGACCGCCGTTATATGATCGCGGCGATGTCACTGAGCGCCGCCTTGACCGTCATGATCCTGTCCATTGCCTCACGCAACGAGGGGTTTACAATCGCCGGGGAAAGCGGGCTCGTGCTGCAAGTTGTTATGATCATCGGTTCTGTGTTTCTGGGAGGACTGATCATGCCGCTCTATTCGGTCCTTGTTGCGCATGCCATGGACCGCACAGTTCCTGTTTATGTCGGCGCCACAGCTGTCACCTTGTTGTTTGTCTACACCGTAGGCAGTGTGGTTGGGCCAATTTTTGGGGGGATCGGATCTCTTCTTGGCAGTGACAGAGCTGTCCAATGGATGTGTTGGGTGCTGATGTTGGTGGCTGGTATGTTCACCGTTGTCCGCATTAAAATGCGCGAGAGCGCCCCCCACGCTGAGGCTGCCAGTGGGGTAGCCGCGTCTCCGACGTCAGTGTCCATATCCCCAGAAACAAAAAGGCCTGAGCATTCGCGTTTCTAAGCGATAACTTAAGGGAACTGTGCACCGGTATGAGCCGGGAATAAGCCAACGGCATTTATCCGAGGGCTGCCGCCAATGAATGCACCGGATATCCTGCGTCCGTTGTTGGGTCAGCGGAGCTTCAATGGGGCCACATGACCTTTCCCGTCAATGCTCGGTCAGTAAACTGCTTTCGCCTGAGTAGAAATTGGTAAGCTCGTCGGCCAAAGACTGATACAACAGATGTACTTCATCCAACGATGGCACGTCTAACTTGTCGATACGCTCGACATAGGGGCAGTTCACGACACAAATTGGCACACGTTCACGGTCGAAGACGGGAAAGGCAAGGTTCGTGACGCCCACTGCTGTTGCAGATGGCATACGCTCGTAACCAACTTCCCGAATACGGCTCACATGCTCTAGGAACTCACTGCGGTCGATTTCCGGTTCTCCCTGTGCCAACCGATGCATATCCAGAAGTTCTTCGATCTGCTGGTCACTTCGAAACGCAGCCAAAACGCGGCCAGTACCTGTGTTGCTTAGGCCAATGACAGTGCCCACGCGCAACGAAAACACCCAATTTCCTGGGGCCGAAACCGAAGCAACGACGACGATGTCTCCATTGCTTTCCATACCAAGGTGACAAGACTGCCAGGCAAGTCTGGTGACTGCGCGCATTTTGGGGGAGGCAACCTCCATCAGGCGTTCAATTGGTGGATGCCCCTGGGACACTGCGAACATTTTCAGGCTTAGGGAGTAAAGATCACCGTCCTTCGATCGAACGACATACCCCCGCCGCACCAATGTGGATAGCATTCGGTAAATTTCGCTTTGCGAACGTTGCAAGGCTCGCGCAATTTCACCTTGTGATATTCCGTCGCCGTGAAGGGCAAGAAGCTCAATAATATCAAGTCCTTTTTCTAACGCTGGAGCGCGGTATTTCTCGGACGAATTTGCCACTTTGCCCTCCTGGTCAGGCCGATGAGTCTGAGCGTTCGATCATCGCTTGGGTCGTAATCAGAAGTCAATGTTGATTTATAAATGAAAGTATGATTTGCATTTAAATAATATAGTGGGGAGGAATCGTGGTAGAAAAGACCGCCCAAGCCAAATTCCAGAGCGCTGACGCATTGCTGGTCTGAGCGAGGCTGAAGTCCAATGTAAAACTCAGGCTAAAGACGGCTGGCTTTGATCGCTCACATCGGCCAACACATAACATCTGAACTAATGATCGAGATCGATATGAACCCAACTCAGGGCCGAATGGCCGGAAAAAAAGCTTTGGTTACCGCTGCGGGGCAAGGCATCGGACGCGCCAGCGTCGAGAGGTACGTGGCTGAGGGCGCTCAGGTGATAGCTTGCGACATCAACGACGACACCTTGGCTGAACTGGCCGAACTCGAAGGTGTCACCGCGTTGAAGCTGGATGTCACAGACGCGGATGCAGTGACAGAAGCGGTGGAGCAAACCGGTCCTCTGGATGTTCTGTTCAACTGCGCAGGCTTTGTGGGCGCGGGCTCGATCTTGGATTGTGACGAGGGCCAGTGGGATTTCAGTTTTGATCTGAACGTCAAGGCAATGTACCGGCTGGCCAAGCTGGTGCTGCCGGGCATGTTGGAGGCCGGCGGGGGGTCGATCATCAACATGTCCTCGGTTGCGTCTTCGATTAAGGGTGTGCCGAACCGGTTCTCTTATTGCACGTCCAAGGCTGCGGTGATCGGGCTGACAAAGTCAATTGCAGCGGATTTCGTAACACAGGGCATTCGCTGCAACGCAATTTGCCCCGGAACCGTAGACAGCCCCAGTTTGCATGACCGTTTGCGGGCAACTGGTGACTACGATCAGGCACTGAAAGACTTTATCGCGCGGCAACCGATGGGGCGGATTGGCCACGCAGACGAGATTGCAGCGCTGGCGACCTATCTGGCCAGCGATGAAAGTGGATTTACCACTGGACAGACTTTCGCCATCGACGGCGGCTGGACCGTGTAAGCAAGGAGAGACTTAGATGAAACTGCTGCGTTATGGCCTGGCTGGTCAGGAAAAGCCGGGGCTGCTGGATGGAAACGGCGCGATCCGTGATTTGTCGGGCACGATTGGAGACATCTCGGGCGAGGTGTTGTCCGATGCCGGTCTTGATGCTTTGCGAGCGATCGACACGGCAACCTTGCCGTTGGTCGAGGGCAACCCGCGCATTGGGGCCTGTGTGGGCCAGGTCGGCAAGTTCATCTGCATCGGCCTGAACTATGCCGACCACGCCGCCGAAAGCGGCATGGAGCTGCCCGCCGAACCAG